>NZ_SWCO01000003.1 GCF_005117025.1 Alteromonas portus
AAACTAGCCAAATCCCTTGAACGAAAAACTGTACCAGGGCTTTATCAACGCCTAAGTTACGGCTGCCAAATTCTTTGGCTGTTAATCTACTCGATAATCATGGTTTTGTAGTGCCCGAGCAATGTTAGTTATGTTATTTTCAATTAACGTTAACGCACAATCGAAGCTTTAAGAGTTAGATATTGACAATACAATAAACGCAAAGGACGGCAACGTGATCGTAATCTATGGTATAGACAAACAATTAAACCCAATAAAACGTAAGCTATCAGATGTTATTCATTCTTGTATGCAATCAGTTTTAGGTTTACCTGAAAATAAAAGAGCGCATCGCTTTGTGCCGCTGTCAAAAGACGACTTCTTTTACCCTGACGATAGAACCGAGGCATATACAGTTATCGAAATAAACATGATGAAAGGGCGAGAAATACACACGCAAAAGTCACTTATAAAAGCGTTGTTTAAACAAATTGAGCTAGAGTTAGGAATTTCACCTGTAGATATCGAGATTACGATTAAAGAACAAGAAAAGTATCAGTGGGGTTTCCGCGGAATGACAGGTGATGAAGCCCTTGATTTGAAGTATAAGGTAAACGTGTAGCTCATTAATATGTCCGGTTTAATTTTTCCACTATTTACGCATGTACTTCTTTGTACTGTACTTTACGCATTACTCACCATAGCTCGTGCACCGGTTATATGGGGTGTGGGGCAGAGCAACGATGGTTTAAACCCTTTCAGCAATATTCAGCCTAAAATCAGCGCGAACCTAAGCAATCAATTCGAGTGGCCACTATTTTTTTACATTGCCAGTGTATTGCTTATCGCAATGGATGAGCCAATAGACAGTGTGCAAATCTACTTGGCTTGGGTATTTGTAGTTGGCAGAGTGTCGCACAGCATTGTTCAAATATTTACCAACAATATTAGATTGCGTGGTATGGTGTTTACCATCAATTTTGTTGCTGTGTTGGCTATGTGGGCCTTGATTTTTATTGGTGAAATTGGCTTATAACCCTGCCGTTAGAAGAACAAGAATACTGAGTATAGGGCGTCGTTAGTGACGAAGTTATTAGACAGCCACCATTTAGTAAAAGCGCTACTTAACAAAAGCACCGTTTAGTAAAAGCACTATTTAAAAAAAAGCAAAAACGAGCACTAAAGTTATGGAAGACGTTTTAGAACCGCTGGGCCGCTTTATACTTCGAATACTCAAGTGGATAGTCGTAGACGCTATCGTTAACTTCGTGATAACTGGTACAGGCCATGTGGTGCTTAAGCTTTTAACCTTTGGCAAATACCCGCGAGCGGGTAGAGATGAAGGAAGAACCTTCGCTGTTGGTTTTGTTAGCTTAGCCGTTGTCTTGGTCTGCCTTACGCTGATTGCTTAATATTTAAAAAGGATATTTAAATGAATATGGATAAGTGGGCAAAAACACGAGAGAAAGGAAAACAGCGCTTCGTTTTAGTAAACGGTGTTTTAGGGTGGGGCATACCTACTGCCATCCTCTGGGCGGTATTGATGGAGTTTATTGAACCATTGGAAAATATTTGGGTACGCCCGATCATTGCTTTGATCATTTTTCCCATTGCAGGTATCGCTTTTGGCCACTTAACGTGGAACAGATCTGAGAAAACTTACGAAAAAGCGACGAGTAATACTCTGTAACTTCTCTAGGCTAGCTTTTTACTTATAACCCAGTAAGGTATAAGTTCTTATTTCTTTATGCTAATTCAGAGAAGTACATGGAAGTATCGAAAGCAAGTATTCAAAAAGCAGTAGCGAAGAATATCATCTCTGAACAGCAGGGCATTGACCTTTACAGCTTCTTTCAGGCAGAAAGCCAGTATGCTCCCGCTTTCACCTTTACCCATATTCTCTATTACTTGGGCGGCCTTATCGCTATTGGCGCCATGACTTTGTTTATGAATTTGGGGTGGGAACAGTTTGGCGGCTTAGGGATCATCTTCATATCATTGCTCTACGCTGGTGTAGGGTTAAAGCTTGCGAACTCTTTATCAAATAAAAACCATATTATTCCGGCCGGTATTTGCGCAACCTTTGTCGTGTGTTTAACACCGCTTGCTATCTACGGTTTTCAGCAATGGCTTGGCCTTTGGCCCGATAGCGATGCAGTCTATCGTCAGTTTCATACACGGGTTAAATGGCTATGGTTGTACATGGAACTAGGTACATTGGTGACTGGGTTGATCGTTGCTTGGCGCTATAAATATCCATTCTTGATAATGCCTATTGCAGTAACACTCTGGTATATCAGTATGGATGCTGTCATGCTTCTCATCGACCAAGACGATATGTGGGATTCATACACATGGGAATTTCGCGCACAAGTATCTATGTACTTCGGCATACTTATGACCGCATTGGCGTTTTGGGTTGATTTACGGTCAAGGCACACTGCCGACTACGCATTTTGGTTATATTTATTCGGCGTTATTGCGTTTTGGGGCGGGCTTACTAGCCAAAACTCAGACAGCGAACTTTCAAAGTTTTTCTATTTTTGTATAAACCTAGTCATGGTTGGGCTAGGCGCATTATTGGTTCGAAAAGTATTTGTGATATTTGGCGCGTTAGGCAGCTGTTTCTATTTAGGGCACTTGGCCTCGAATGTGTTTAAAGACAGTTGGCTTTTTCCTGTTGCGTTAACGGCTATTGGTTTAGGCGTAGTGTATATAGGAATATGGTGGCAAAAAAATGAAGTTAAGATCACACGTAAAGCCCGTGATGTCTTGCCAAAGCCGTTGCAGGAGCTTCTAGACAATAAGCTTAGGTAAAAAGCTAAACTAAAAGCTGGTTGTCAATAGACCCTCGTTGGTTGTGATAAAAGTAGATATCGAATAATAGACATAAACAATAGCCTCGATAAAAGCAGACAGATTAGCTTGATAAAGTGGCAATGACGCAAGGTAGTAAATAGAAATGTCAGATAATAAAAAAGAGTTCAAAGACCCTTCAAACCTTATAGCGTGGATTAAATACTTTCTATGCTTTCAAGTTGTTCTAGCTTTTGTCGCTATCGGCTCAAATTTAATGGAATACCAGCTTTTAACAGACTTCCAGAACGGCGTTTACTTTAGCCAAGAAATGGCGGTGGCCGATGCCGAGGCTAATGATATGAGGCAAGCCGTTATTGCATTCTCTTATTTAGGCGTGTTTGTTGTTTCTGGAATATTGATTTTAAAATGGATTTATCGAGCAAATCAAAATGCGCGTCAATTTGGTGCGAAAGATATGGCGTTTTCACCAGGCTGGTCGATAGGTTTTTATTTCATTCCCATTGTCTCGCTTTGGAAGCCCTATCAAGCAATGAAAGAAATCTGGCAGGCTAGCCAAAACCCGTCAAATTGGCCAGTTGAAAAAGTGAGCTCAATCTTAGGCATTTGGTGGTTTTTTTGGATTGCGAACAGCGTAGTCGGCCAGGCGGTGTTTAGAATGTCCAGAAGGGCGGAAGAAATTTCTGAAATTATGAATGTGAACTTGGTCTCACAGGCATCAGAAGTTATTTCAATTCCTCTAGCACTAGTCACATGGTTACTAATAAAAAAAGTCTCTGCTGCTCAGCTAGCAATGCGCGATCAAACTAGTGAACAGCAAGAAACTGATGAAGTATCAGACTTAGAACCAGCAAAGTGAAGTTGACCAGCTTTTTATTTCGATAGACTAACGAAATACCCGCTTATGGCGGGTATTTTTTTGGAAGGGTGTTTTAAAATACGTGTTATTGATTAAGTTAAAACGTTCTATCACTACTAGTGCGTAATTTTCCAATGAGTTTTTAAGTATGTTGTTTAAGAAGAAAGCGTTAGCCGTTGTTCTTGTTTCCCTCTGTTCCGCGTTAAGCCTTAATGCTAACGCAAATGAACCTTATGAATTGATGGGCGTGACCACCCAAACGGGTGAAAAAGCGTCCTACCTTGCTACTGAAAAGCATATTACCCTGCCAGTAACCGTTATTAACGGAAAAAGCGACGGTCCAGTTCTGCTACTCACTGCCGGAATTCATGGTGATGAGTTCCCGTCTATGTACGCCTTACAACAACTGCAACAAAACCTTGATCCTAACGCAATGAGCGGTGTGTTGGTGGTGTTGCATTTGGCAAACTTAGACGGGTTTCATAGCAATAGAATAGCGTTAAACCCTAAAGACGAGAAAAACCTTAATAGGGAGTTTCCAGGGAGCGCTGACGGCACACCAACAGAACAAATTGCGGAGTTGCTAACCAGAGAGTTTATTGGCAAAGCGGATTTCTTAATAGACATGCATTCAGGAAGCGCAAATCAAACGTTACTGAATCACGTCTATTCTCCCTTTGTAGGCGATGACGAACTTGATGCTTTAACCTTTGAATTTGCAAAAGCCACAGGCATGCAGCATATCGTTTTGTATGGCGACCGCCCAAGAGATCCTAATAATTCAATTTCATACCCTAACACAGCGATGACGAGAGGGAAGCCTGGCCTTACCACCGAAATAGGGCACTTAGCACAGAGTGATGAAGAGTCTGTAGCAAAAGCGCTAGAAGTGGCAAGGAACGCTATGTATTTTCTAAAAATGTTGCCAGAAAAGCCAAAGCCACACCCAGAGCCAATTATCTACGAAACCATTAAATATCCTAAAAGCTCAAAAACCGGTTTTTTTAAAGCCTCTGTGGTGATAGGTGATAAAGTGACAACTGGGCAGAATATCGGTACGGTCACTGACTATTTTGGTAATTTGGTTGAGTCTCTCAAATCGCCTGTTGATGGCACCGTAATGATGGTTAATCAAATGCCAGCTATCAAAGATGGTCAGTCTGTAATGGCCATTGGTGTAGAGATATCAGAATAACACATTCACTAAGTAAACTGGCTCGAGAATCTAATTCGCCTACTCAATAAAATAAATGTTAAAGTTAAATCACAAAACTGTGATTAGGGAACAAGATGGACTTTCTTTTGAACGTATTGATTTGGGTAGGCGTGGTTATTTTCGGTATTTTTATTGTTGGCTTTATGGCAGCGGCGAAGCTAAATAAACGCCAAGATGAGAATAAGGATTAAAGGCCTGCCAAGCTTGCTATAGAAACTGCAAGAGCAATTGCAGAAAAACAATAAATATTTTCACCCCTTTACTTAAGTTCCTCCGTTTACTGAGAAAAGGGGGAACAACATGCAAACAACAATTCTACCAAGCGCTAATTCGCAAGATTTGGTACAACACAGCGTACTACCTTTTGCAAAAGCGCCTTCCCACAAACGGGCTTTAAGCCTTGCCACTATTGCTCTTGCTGGTGGAACTGTAACCGCTGGTCTATTCGTTTTGATGGCAGAGATGATAAGGCAAGATAGGGTGCATATAAGTGAAGCGCAGCCGGTGTTTTTTGAACCCATCATCTATGAACCTGAAGATGAACGAACTATTACTAAAAAGCCTATTGCGCCAATTGAGCAAGTTATTAAAACGCCGCCGCAAAAAGTAGTCGAGATTGACCCTGAGCCAAATGAAGGCCCAGGCAATTTCGAAATAAATACTCAGGTTCCTAATACTGCGTTAAATTTATCAATAAATTTAAATAGTGCTCAAGGTGATATGCAGGCTACGCCTCAATTTAGGGTCGATCCTACGTACCCGCCAGAGGCGAGTCGAGATGGTATTGAAGGTTGGGTAAAGCTTGGGTTTACGGTAAGTGCTAGCGGCGCTGTATCTGATATAAAGGTATTAGATTCTGAGCCCAAGCGTGTGTTTGATAGAGCAGCACGCCGCGCGCTTAAAAAATGGAAGTACAAGCCCAAGCTGGACGGCGGTAAACCTGTTAGTCAACCAGGTATGGTTGTAGTATTAGATTTCAAACTAGAACAATAAGGATAGCCTATGAGTATAGGCGCAAGCTTGCAAAGCCTGTTTCAAGGCAAGCGCGAAAAAGCGCTGGGAGTGAGTGAAAGGCTAATGCTGCAATACAGCGCAAAAGGTGATGAAGCATCGTTAGCCGCACTTTTTGATTTACACAGCACTAAGCTATTTTATTTCCTTAAGATATTAAGCGATAGCACCATAGCTGAAGATATAAGCCAGCGTACATGGATTAAAGTTATTGAGCACCGCCATTTGTTTAAAAGTGGCGACAATTTCCAAGCTTGGCTGTTCACCATTGGTAGGCGAGCACTTATTGATGAGTTTCGTAAAAACGCCAAGCTTGAATATAGTAACGAAGCTGTAGAGCAATTTACTGTTTCCGAACTAGTTAAGCACGCGCACTCTTCGGTAGAAGATGATGTGGCTAAAGGGTTAGAAAAAGACGTGTTTAAAGCTTGTTTAGCGCAATTGCCTTACAAACAGAAAGAGGCGCTCTCACTGCAGTTTGAGGGTTTTAGTTTATCGCAAATAGCTGATATGTGCGGTGCTGAAAAAGAAACGGTTAAAACACGAATTCGGTATGCCAAAGATAGTCTTAAAATTATGCTGGAGAAATTGTAATCATGTCTATCTCAGATAAAGAGCTACAAGAAGCCTTCAGACGCAGTCAGCTGGTCCAAAAGCAAAATGATTCAACAGCTCAAGAAGCAAATGCCCGGGTACGCGCCAACGTGCTTGCACACAACAAGGTTAATTCAAACGGAAGTGACACAGAGCGTATGTTCGCTGCATTGGCTTCGCACCTTCGTCCCTATTTCGCGTCGTCAACCCTTCGATTTACCGCTGTGGCTTTTGCTATTGTTGCCATGCTCGGTGTGTACAACATCGGAACATTTCAAAGTCGTCACTCGCAAGGTATGCAAACTGCTGCACACAGTGTAGATATTGTTAATTATCACGGTTTTGAAGGTGAAGGTGAATTGTTAGCTAATAATCTTAATAACGACTATCAAGCCCGTTTCAATGCCTATACTCGCCAATATGTCGAGAGAAGTTTAGTTGTTAAAGCAGTAACCCAGCAGCCAGCTACATTGCAATCACAAGATGGGTATTGGCTATTGGTAAATTGTGAAAATCAGCAGGTTGTTGTTTCTGAAAGCCTAATTGCATCGTTAAATATTAATGGCCGTATAGAAGGGGATATTAACGTGGGTACCCAAGTTGCGCTAGCATTCGATAGTCAAGGAAGGATACTGTCTATCAAGCAGCCTACTAAGCCATTGATGTGCTGATATATTTGCGTTGTATCGATGAATAGAAACGCAAAAACGAGGCTGGTAGATGTGAAAATTGCCTTAGCCTCGTTTATTGCAAGGTAGGGTTACTAAACTTACTTGTCTAAATCGTGCGCCCTAAAAGCATTCGGAAGCAACTCACCGATGGTGGTTTCAAACTTCTCACCACTTTGACTAATCATGGTCACGGGCGTTTCATCTGGCGCGAACTCGGCGATTTTTTGTCTGCACCCGCCGCATGGAAAGCAAAACTCATCGTTTGGACTTGCAATAACAATATGTGAGATACGCTTTTGACCTTGTGTAACCATATTGCCAATAGCGGTGGCTTCGGCACATTGACCTAGTGGGAAAGCAGCACTTTCTACGTTACAACCAGAGAAGGTTTCGCCACTAGGCGTAAGTACCGCAGCACCAACTTTAAAGTTGGAATAGGGGGAGTGAGAGTTTTTCTGTGCGTCAAAAGCAAGTTGTGATAGTTGTTCTAAATTATTTTTCTTCATAGCTACCTGTGTTAACCACCCAATACGCTTTACTTTTATCATCAAATGCGAGAAGGTTGGCGGCATTAGCGCCGCAACAAGCGTATACTTTATATACTCTGGCGGTTTTTTCTTTTTTTATAGAATGCTTTTTTACCATGTGCAGAAACGTTAGTCTCATCTTTTTTTCTCTAATCGCTGCTATTTTGACCGGTTGTGCGCAAACACCCCCTGTTTCAGAAAGGCCACAAATGGGTAACCTGCTATTAGCTGAACCTGCGCCTGTAAACCCGCGTTCTGAAATGGCCATTGCGCGCTACAATCAGGTGCTTACTAGCCCCGCGCTTTCAGATGAAGATAAAGCCGAACTACATTTTCAACGGGGCATGTTGTACGACAGTGTAGGTTTGGCCGGTTTGGCGCAGTTTGATTACACCCAAGCTATTAACTTGAAGCCAGATTTGGCTGAAGCCTATAACTCTATGGGCATTCATTATATTCAGCAAAATGACTTTATTCAGGCTTACGACGCGTTTGATTCTACGTTGGAAATCAACCCTGAGTACGACTTTGCGTTTTTAAATCGTGGTATTGCGCTTTATTACGGCGGTCGCGCAGAGCTTGCTACTAACGATCTAAACCGCTTTTTTGAAAAAGACGACAGCGACCCGTTTCGTGCACTGTGGGCTTATTTTGCTCATCACGACGTGTCAGAAACTGAAGGGCAGACCTATTTAGCCTCTATTCGACCGACGCTAGACAATAAGCACTGGGCTACAACGCTGGTGGACTTGTTTTTAGGTACCGTTGATGAAAACGACGTACTCAATTCATTGTTAGACGGTGTAAAAAGCCAAAAAGCATTAACAGACAGATTGTGTGAAGCGTATTTCTACTTAGGTAAATTCCACACTCAACAGGGCAACAGCGGTATTGCATCGAATTACTTCAAGCTTGCACTGAGCACCAATGTCTTTGATTACGTTGAACACCGTTACGCACGAATGGAATTAAATCGTTTGCGTGAACAAGCTAGCAACGAACTGGTTGACGAAGAGTAAGAAAGAAGCGCTATGCGAGGCTTATTTCTAGCAGTGTTTGCACTGCTCATCGTTGCGGGCGATAGTGGGCGCTATGCCCCCCAGCTTATTGCCAATGCAAGCAGCGTGCTTACATCGTTACACCAAAGGTCAGACAGCCTCCAAGTAGAAAGCGGAGGCTTTGCATCGGACGGTGATGACGCTAACAGCGAACTACAACATGCCGCCGAATCTAGTTCGAGTTCCGCTGCACTTAATAACACCAATCATAACCCTGAGCATGATGCGCTAGCGCTACTTTGGTTAGCCGCAAAGCAGGGCAGTGAAAATGCACAGGCACGCTTACTTAATGAGTTTGAGCGTGCGCATGCAGCAAATTTTCCGTCTACTAATTTTATTGATGAAGCTACTGCAACCTATTTTCTAGAGAAGCTAGTTAATCTAGAAAATGCAGACGCTGCATGGTTGCTGTACCAAATATTGGGTGAAGAAGGCGCGTCACAGCGCTTCATGCGCTTAGCGGCGCTCGGCGAGGTTGCAGAGGCACAGCTTGCGTTTGCAATGTCTACCGATTCACCAGAAAAGCGAGAGAAGTGGCTTGTTCGTGCTGCCTCGCAAAACTATCTACCTGCACAGGCTGCGTTGGCCGATTGGTATCTTCTACATGGGCAACAACAGTTAGCGAAACCGCTACTCGCAGCAACCGCTACCTTAGACATGCAAAGTGCGTTTAAGTATGCTCGCCTTCTGTGGGACGAAGGAGAGTTTTCTGAGGCCAAGCAGCATTTTAGCTTTGCTGCGAAGAAAGGGCATCTTCAAGCAGAAAAAGCCTTAGAGGCAATTAGTCTTTATACTCCTTATTCTGTAGAACAAGCCATGAAAAAGGCTCCTTTAGCAAATTGGCGAAGTGAAGGAGAGTGTCTTCAGCGCGTACAGCCATTTGCTACCAGCTTAGCCACTATCATGCGTGCTCACAGCCTTTATAACTCATTTAATGACGACTCCCGTCTACAAAACCTTTCCATATGCTTAGCGCCGCCTATTTGGCTTAAACACGATATACTAAATTGCGATCCGGATTATAAAAATGCTGGAGTTTTAGGTTGTGATATTACCCCGTTAGCGAACATCGCGAAAAAGCAGAAATTTAGTCATGCAGTAGTAGTGGCAGAGCAGGGGAAAGCAAATGTTCAAAACGGCGTAATGTATTTAGACATTAGCGACGCTTATTCAGTGTTTGTTCATGAGCTAGCGCACTTCGCGGGCTTCGCTGACGAATATTCTATCGGCAAAGGCATGGCAAATAGGCTGTGCGATGAAGATGGAATAAGTGATTTTGCACCACCAAATTTAATCGTAGACTCTGAGTATTGGTATGCACCGCACGAAACGGTAGAAAATTGGCTAGAGATAGATCCAGCAACCATTATTGCTCGCGCTAAAACGTGCACAGTATTAGGTGAAAAAAGCTATAAGCCCAGTCGCCGCATTACCTTTATGGAACATCACGATAGTGGCGTGATCCCACCTTTATATTTGGTGCTTTGGCAGCAGCAGCTGAAAAAACAAAACACGCAGCGACCCATTTCAATGAATTTCTTCCAGGCGTTCCACAATAGCGGCAACCAAAAGGAAGCCGCACACTGGTTAGCCGAATACGAAGCCTTTACTGGTGGAAAATAACCGCAGTTGTCATTACGAAAACAATACACTCGCCACTAACTGGCGAGTGTGTCTTTAAGCTCTCTTACCCACATAGACGTTGCACCACAAATTGCTACGGGCATAACGATAAAGTTAACCACGGGAATAAGTGAGAATATATTCACCATCATTCCAAACGTCATTGCTTTCCCTTTGTGTTCGCCAAGGTGCAGGCGCATGCGTGTGAAATCTACTTTGTGATTATCGTATGGGTAGTCGCAATATTGGATTGCCATCATCCAGGCGTTAAATAAGAACCACAAGACTTGCCCGATAATAGGTAGGAAAAAGAACAATAACAAAAAACCAATAGCGCGGGGTAAATACCAAACGAGCTTGGTAAGTTCACGGCCTACAGTTCTAGGAATGTCTTTAACTAAAGCCATTACGCCCTCGTCACCTAAATCTTGACCCGTTAGGTGACGCTCTACTTTTTCTGATAATACACCGTTAAACGGCGCAGCTATCCAGTTGGCCAGTGTGCCAAAGATAAGTGCGAAAATGAGCAATACGCTGATGACTGCTAGGGGCCACAAGAAAAAGCTGATCGCTGTTTTTATCCAGCCTAACCATTCAGGTACAAGATCAATCACATAAGCGATACCCATTTCTATTTGGCCAAATAAGAAGTAAAAAGCCACAGAAAAAAGCACTAAGTTTATTGTTAGAGGTACAAAAACAAAACGCTTTAATCCTTTGGTTTTTATAAGCGAAAAGCCTTCAAAGAAATAATGTACACCGCCTGAACTCATTCGTACTCCTTCGCGTTTGAAACGCTGTGTTTGTTAACTATCTGCTCTATCATACGCGCTTGGCGTATTCTCTGCCTAACTCAGTGAAATGGTAATTGTTACAAGCTGTTAGATTTGGTAGAGTCGAAGCATAATAACAAAAGAATCTTCCGTGTGATTGCATCATTTCTACATCAACTGCTATTTCAGCCGATGGTTAGCTGGTTTCTGGCTAACATCAAGGTGATACCGCGTGCAGCTTTGTGTTTAAGAGGGATGATGTGTGAGGCTTAAAAAGATTAAGCTCGCGGGTTTCAAGTCCTTTGTTGAGCCAACTACTATTCCATTCCCCGGCGAAATGACCGCCATCGTAGGCCCTAACGGCTGCGGCAAGTCGAATGTTATTGATGCTGTACGTTGGGTTTTAGGGGAAAGTTCTGCCAAAAACTTACGCGGCGATGCAATGACCGACGTGATTTTTAATGGCTCTTCGTCTCGTAAGCCAGTGGGGCAATCTAGCGTTGAACTTGTTTTCGACAACAGTGCAGGGCGGATAGCGGGCGAATTTGCCAATTACAATGAGCTATCTGTTAAACGCTTAGTTACACGGGACGCCACCTCTACCTATTTTCTAAACGGCACTAAATGTCGCCGGCGTGACGTCACCGATCTGTTTCTAGGAACAGGGCTAGGCCCCCGGTCTTACGCCATCATTGAGCAAGGTATGATCTCGCGGCTTATTGAATCTAAGCCACAAGATTTGCGTGTATTCATAGAAGAAGCCGCTGGTATCTCAAAATACAAAGAGCGCCGTAGAGAGACAGAAAACCGTATAAGGCACACGCAAGATAACCTTGAACGATTAAATGATGTGCGTGATGAATTGGGCAAGCAGCTCGAAAAGTTACAGCGTCAGGCAGCCGCGGCTACTCGTTACAAAACGCTACGTGCACAGGCCAGAGAGCTGAAAGGCCAGTTAGCAGCCCTTCGTTTTCTGAAAAATAGTGAACATATTGAAGCGCTGCAAAAACAGCAGCAGGCATTGCAGTTAGAAGTGGACGACTTAGTGGCTCGACTACAGGGCGATGAAGCTGGGCTTGAGTCGTATAAAATCAAGCAGCTGGAAACAAAACAGACTATCGATGATCTTCAACAGCAGCTGTTCACTACCAGTAACGCAATAACGCGACTAGAGCAAAATGCGCTGCACGCAAAGCAACGCAAAGGGCAGGTAGAGCAAGAGTTAGCACGAATTGGCGAGCAACACGAATTGCTTAACCACTCTATTGACGAGGCACAGGAAGCGCTTGCGGTGTCAAACGAGGCCCTTGAAAACATTGAGCCTGAATTTGCCCTAAAGGAAGCAGAGTTAGAGCATGCCAAAGAGCGTTTTGAAGACGCTGAACAAGCGCTAAGAGAGTTTAACGCCCAAGCCCGAGCGCAAGAGCAAACCTACAATCAACTTCGTCAAAATGTTCAGCAATGCCATAGCCAAATTCAGTCAACGATGAGCATGCAGTTACGCACGTCTCAGCGTATCAGTGAACTACAAGAAGAGCTAAAACAGCTAGACGATGAAGATTTTGCCAATCAGATAGCGTTTTTAGAAGAGCAATGTAGCGAACTTGATTTTGACATTGACGAAACAAAGCAATTACTTCAAGAGTCGAATCAAAAGGTGTCGCAGCAACAAGGCGAGGTCAATGCTATTGAAGCGAAGCGCCGTGATGTGCAGGGCCAGTTACAAACCGCACTGTCCACAAAAGCTGCGCTAGAAGCGCTTCAGCAAGATGCCTCAAATAATGAAGATGTACTATTAGACGGGATAGAAAAGCTGTGGCAGCAGTTTAGCTCTAACCAAACTCTTGCACCTTGCGTAGAATCGATTTTACAACACGCAAAAGACCCCGTTGTTGCCAAAAGCCATGACATACAGGCACTGCTTCAAAACCACGCTTATTTGCCAAGTGGCATTAAAGTGTTTACCGACAAGGCGTTTGTAAGCACTGCCAGAATTGGTTCATTAGCACACGCTCTATTAACTGAAACTAGCAGGAATGAATCGTCAACACAGCGTGTTCCCGCATTTTTTAATGACATTTACCTTTGTAGCAACGATGACGAACTTGCGGCAACGATTGAAACTGCTTTTAACAATGAACCTGAACCTGAAGGTATAGCCAAGGAGTTTACTAGCGTAGTTTCGCCTTCAGGGTTGTGGGCAAGCTCACAGTGGGTAGTGAAACCTGGCGAAGCAAGCGACGGTGCTTTGCAGCGGGCGAACAAAATTAAGGCGCTGGTAGACAGCATTGAAGAAACTGAAAGCCTTATAGATGAGATTGAGCATTCATTAGAGCGCGCCAAACAGGCACTTGAACAGAGCGAAGCGCAAAAGCAGGCTATTCAGAGCGCCTTGGGTGAAAAAGAAAACCAGCGCGCACAGATTAAAAATAAACTTTCTTTGCTTGAAATGCAGCAAGAGCAACAGTCTACACGAACTGCCAAACTTAATGACGAGTTAGCAAAGCAAGAGTTAATGTTAACGAAAGAAGAAGAGCAGTTAGCTCAGCTTTCGGAAAAGTTAGAGCTCCAAGAGGCACAAATTCTTGAACACGAAGTACACATTGACGATGTGAACGCTAAGCGTGACGCAAATGAGCGAACTGCGTCAGAGTTGCGCGCGTTAGTTGATACATTAACGTCGCAAAATCATGAGCTTGCACTTAAGAAGCAACAGTTAGAGAACCATCAGAATTTATATAGTCAGCAGGTTACGCGTAACCTTCAGCAGCGTGAAGAGTACATAAAAAACAAAGAAAGATTACAAAAAGAACTTACACAGCTTACGTCTCCTGAAGAAATGCAAGAAGCAGAGCTTCAGTCGCTGTTGGAAAACAAATCGGAATTAGAACAGCTGAAAAGTGCTAAGCAAAGTAGTCTTGGAGACATAGAGCAGTGGTTAAGAGAAGCCGAAAAAGGGCATCAAGCTTTGGGTAAAGATATTCAAACGCGACAGACAAACATCGATAAACTCAACATTGATATTGAAGGATATCGGGTACGTGCGAATACGATTTTAGAACAGCTTGATGAAACGCAGCAATCGCTGAAGAGCATTCTAGAAACCTTACCTGAAGATGCCGAAGAGAAGCGCTGGCAAGAAGATCTTGAAAAAACGCAGGCTAATTTGCAGCGCTTAGGTGCTGTGAACTTAGCTGCGGTTGAAGAATATGAAACCCAGTCGGAAAGAAAGTCACATTTAGATACACAGCACAACGACCTGACCGAAGCCTTAGAAACGCTACAGTCGGCCATTCGGAAAATTGATAAAGAAACCCGCACACGCTTTTCTACCACCTTTGAGCAGGTTAACGAAGACCTTAAAACGTTATTTCCCAAAGTGTTTGGGGGCGGTTCGGCGTATCTTGCGCTTACCGATGACGATTTGTTAGAAACTGGGGTGACGATAATGGCTCGCCCCCCTGGTAAGAAAAATAGTACGATTCACCTCTTAAGCGGTGGAGAAAAAGCACTAACCGCTTTATCATTGGTGTTTGCTATTTTCAGATTAAATCCGGCTCCATTTTGTTTGCTGGATGAAGTAGATGCACCATTGGATGATGCAAATGTAGGGCGCTTTTGTAACTTAGTGTCAGAAATGTCACAAACAGTGCAGTTTATTTATATCACCCACAATAAAATAGCGATGGAAATGGCCAGTCACCTAACCGGTGTTACCATGGCGGAACCGGGAGTTTCGCGCATGGTGGCGGTAGATGTGGACGAGGCTGTAGCCTTCGCAGAAGCATAACAAAGGGCGAAAGAAATTAAATGGAAGATCAATTACGTCTATTTTTACTCCTTGGAGGCACGGTTTTTATTATTGCAGTGCTTGCCCATGGTATTTGGAAAATTCGTAAAAACAGTAAGCCTTCAGAAAAAGAGCGCTTAGAGCCTCGGCAGTGGGAAGACGATGACAACGATTTTGAATCTGACGAGCAGGAACGCTTTGATGAACTTGGCATTGGCGCAGTACGTGTAGTTAGTAAAGCACAAGAACAAGACGGCAAGACACAACCCAATGCTTCTAACAGCGCTATGCATAGCACTGACAATCAGGGCCTAAGTGATGGTCTTGATAATAGCACTGAAGCATTTGAAGAAGATGCTGGAAATACTCCCTTTCAGGAAGCCCATAGCAAGCAACCTAACGAGGAGCAAGGCACTCCTGGTGACTCAACTGCGCCTTCAGATGTAAAAGAGACCACGGCTAAAGCTCCAAAGTTGTACGGTTCAGTAGTCACAAACCCGAAGCCTCACATGAAAGAACAGTCACGTTCTGTCGAAGGTGTATCAAACAGGGGCACTAACAAAAGCGAGGATAATGCTGCTGCGTTCCCTGAACCTCCAGGCTTTTTACTTCGTGAAGGAGAGGAGCAAGAGGAAACATCTTTAGAGTCGCACGGGCAGCGTGAAGAAGGTCAGCAGCCTAACGCTCCAGATAGCCTAGAGAGTACCGCTAGCGCACAGTCGCATGACCAGACCCACAGTCAATCGGGCGGTCATCAAGAAAGAGGGCGTTCAGAACCAGTCCGTCCTGCACAAAAATTTTATATTGACCCTACGCTTGAGGAAGTGCCAGAAGAAGTAAAAGTGCCGGCTAAAAACGAGAAAGAAGTCGCTGATTTTAGTTTAGATGCACCAGAAGAGTCATTTTCATCAAGCGAGAGTTATGAGGAAAATGAACAGCCGCGACGATTTTCACGTAACAAACGAAGCAAAACGCCAGTGAGAAGACGTGAAGAGCCGAATTTCGGTGACGATCAAATGCGCATTGATTTCGACACTAGCGAAGCAGATAGCGCTGATTTCGGTAACGAGAATTTTAGTGCAAATGAGTCAGGCACTGAGGGTAGTGACGGTTCATCGAAGCCAGACAAGTCGTCTATAGAGCCTGAAGTTTTAGTGTTGAATGTACGAACACCAGAAGGCGAACCTATTTCTGGTGCGGCATTATTGCCTATGTTGTTAACATTAGGGTTTAAATTTGGTGATCAGGATATTTTCCACCGTCACGTAAACTCAAATGGTAAAGGGCCTGTATTATTTAGCCTGGCTAACATGTTTAAGCCTGGAGTTTTTGACATTGATAACCTTGAAAACTTTGAGACCCAAGGTGTTTCACTGTTTATGATATTGCCTATTGAGGGTGATCCTCATCAGGTGTTTAACATGATGCATAACGCAGCGCGCAAGTTGGCAGATGAATTCGGCGCACAGGTACTTGACGGACGCCGCAGCGTGTTAACGAAGCAAGGCTTACAGCAATACGTTGAAAAAATTCGTGAATTTGAACGCAAACGTATGATTGCACGCAATTAGCGTTATTGTTATCGCCTGCGTTTTAGTCGCACGGTTGTAACAACCAATCGCGAGAGCGATATAAAAAGGACTTGGCTTATACCCAGGTCCTTTTCTATTGATTAGGGCCTGCTAATCGTTGCTGTACAGTAAAAATCAGCAGGCTACAGCATTATAGCGTGGCTGTTCGCTACACAACCTGATTGAATAAAGTCAGGTGCTTCCAGCCTATGTGAGACATTCGGTGGCTATGGCGAAAAAGCCATGCCTACAAACTGTAATATTTTTAACTATTTAAACGGCGTGACAATAACTCCATGTCTGATTCTTTAGAACAAGCAAAGCAACAAATAGCAGAACTTCGTAATACGCTTAATGAGTACAACTATCAGTACTATGTAATGGACGACCCATCGGTTCCTGATGCAGTATACGACAGAGATATGCAGGCGCTTATCGCGCTAGAAAAGCAATATCCTTCACTTCAAAGCCCGAATTCTCCCAGTCAAAAAGTAGGGGGCGCAGCGTTATCTGCTTTCGAACAAGTTACCCATGATGTTCCCATGTTGTCGCTAGATAACGCTTTCGACGAAGAGTCATTACTTGCCTTCGAAAAACGTTTAAAAGACAGGCTAAAAGACTCAGCAACGCTGGACTTTAGCTGTGAACCCAAGCTAGATGGTCTAGCGGTAAGTATTCTGTACGAAAATGGTGAATTAGTGCGTGCTGCAACCCGTGGTGACGGTCAGGTAGGAGAGAATATCACGGCGAATGTTCGTACCATCTCTAATGTGCCGTTAACGCTTCGTGGTGATCATTATCCTGAGCGCGTAGAAGTGCGCGGTGAAGTGTTTATGCCCCGTGATGGCTTTGCAAAATTAAATGAACATCAAAAAGAGACCGGAGGCAAGGTTTTTGCCAACCCCCGTAATGCAGCGGCTGGTAGTTTACGGCAGCTAGACTCTAAAATTACCGCCAAGCGCCCGCTCATGTTTTATGCTTATTCGCTAGGCGTAGTGCAACCCGAAAGCTTTGAACTACCCACTACACATAGCGAGCGCCTAAAACAATTGGGTCATTGGGGGCTGCCATTGTGCCCTGATATCGATACTGCTGAGGGCGGTAAGGGCTGCTTGGCGTACTACAACCACATTCTGGAAAAGCGCGACAGTTTGCCATACGACATTGACGGCGTGGTGTTTAAGGTAAACCGTATTGACCTGCAAAATGCCCTTGGCTTTGTGGCTCGAGCGCCTCGCTGGGCCATTGCGCAGAAGTTTCCTGCACAAGAAGAAGTAACTAAGCTACTTGACGTTGAGTTTCAGGTAGGAAGGACTGGTGCGATAACGCCGGTTGCCCGTTTAGAGCCTGTGTTCGTAGGTGGAGTAACAGTATCGAATGCCACACTTCACAACCAGGATGAAATTTCCAGATTAGGCGTTAAAGTTGGCGACACCGTAGTAATTCGCCGTGCGGGTGACGTTATTCCCCAAGTGGTATCTGTGGTAGAAGCCAATCGCACGGGAAGTGAAACTGATATTACTTTTCCTAGCCAGTGCCCGGTGTGTGACTCGCAGGTTGAAAAACTAGAAGATGAAGCGGTTGCTCGCTGCACCGGTGGATTAATTTGTGCCGCACAACGCAAACAGGCGCTTAAGCATTTTGCTTCGCGTAAAGCATTCGATATTGATGGTTTGGGCGACAAGTTAGTCGATCAGTTAGTTGATGCTGATCTTGTGCATAGTCCCGCCGACTTTTTCACGCTTTCGTTAGGCGATGTTGTTGGGCTAGAACGTATGGCTGAAAAGTCTGCCAGCAAGCTACTGGCATCGCTTGAAGCGTCAAAGCAAACTACGCTTGCCAAGTTCCTTTATGCGTTGGGGATCCGTGAGGTTGGCGAGGCTACTGCGGCAAACCTTGCTGCGCACTTCGAAACTTTGGAGGCGATTCGCGAAGCGTCGCTTGAAGCCTTGGTTGAAGTCCAAGACGTAGGTGAAGTGGTGGCTACCCACATTTTCAACTTCTTTAACGAATCACATAATACCGATGTTATTGATGCGCTGTTAAAAGAAGGGATTAACTGGCCCGCTGTTGAAAAGCCAGATTCGGATAATTTGCCTCTTGAAGGTAAAACCTGCGTTATTACCGGTACGCTTAGTGAAATGGGGCGGTCTGATGCGAAAGCGCGTCTGCAGTTACTTGGTGCTAAAGTGGCAGGTTCTGTGAGTAAGAATACCGACTTCTTAGTTGCAGGTGAAAAAGCGGGCTCTAAGCTAACAAAAGCTCAAGAGCTAGATGTGGAAGTCTGGGATGAGGCCGCGCTTATTGCATTTTTATCAGAGCATGAAAAGTAGCCCTTTTGGCGAAACCCAACAAAAGAGCTAAGCGTCATGGTTTCCTTTATGAGTAACAAAAGTTCATACTGAGAATTCCACAAAAAAGCCACTTCAGATGAAGTGGCTTTTTAATTGGGTATTGCGTTAGTTTGTACACTGAACTTGAATTGCCCGTTCTGTCGGCTTTTGTCGAAACTAGATTCCTCTTTAAACCCTAAAGCGCAGAACTCTCATGCTAGAGGGCTTCTTGATTACGCATTTGTTTGCGTCTTTCCCACGCTTTTCTCACTTGAAAGCGCCAAACCCAATTTAAAGAGAAATAACCTGCTAAACCAAACACAATAGAGCAAATACCGCAGCCAACTAAGAATGCAGGACCTATGGTGTTGATGCTTTCTACTACCCATTGCCAACTGAACTGAAACTCAAAATGCTCAGGTTTAGTCCCAAGTACAGTAGTGCCAACTTTATAAGCCCCATAGAATATTGGCGGAATAGTAAATGGGTTAGTCACCCATACTGTAGCGACTGACAAGGGCAGATTGGCGCGAAACGGAATAGCGCAGCCAGCAGATAACCACATTTGAAATGGCACTGGCCAAAACGCGAAAAATAAGCCTATGCCGAATGCACCAGATGCAGAACGACGATTCAAATGCCAAAGATTGGGTTCGTGCAATACGCTACCAAAAATTTTTAAAGCTTTGTTTTGCTTAATACTTTGGTGATCTGGCAAAAAACGTCGAATAAATTTCTTAGGCATAAATCTCAATGCATCTCGAAAATAAAATCAAAAAAGACAGAAAAAATACACGTATACGGAGTCGCGCAACATGAATTTGCATCAGCCACGAATACCTACTGCCAATTGCTACGTGAAAACATGGTCAATCGTATCACAATTTACTTAAGCTGTTTTTGCGTTGGCGCAATAAGCGCGGTTTTCTGGCAAAAACTTCCCAGTCCTAACAGCATGGCGTTAATGATTGCCATTCTGTTGAAATCTTTGGCCATCATCTTGTTGTTTTCAATAACTAAAGCCAAAGAAAACAATGTCCTGCCGGAAGTATTGCTATGTTGGACTGTAAGCGGGTTACTGACCGGAGTACTTTGGGTGGCGAGTGTAGGGCATTTTTACTACGCTTGGCAACTGCCCCAGGGGAAAATTCAACAAGATGTCACAATTTCAGGGCGAGTGTTGTCGGGGGGATGTGTTTCGGCAAAAGCTAATACGTCAGATACCGCTTACAAATATATTGTCGCCATTGAGTCGGTCAACGGCACTAGCACTTCTACATTTTTAAACAACGAGATACTTCCTCCCTTTTTTAAGCGTGTTTTGACTCGTACGTTTAATTATAAAGCTCGCCTCACTCACCAGCATTATGAATTCGCAAATAGCCGAAATACTCAAGGATCAGTAAATAATAATACCGTAGATTCTGAACAGGAAACGGAAGGTGTGCAGCCTCAGTCAGGTTCTGCGTCTAAGGTGAAATTAAGCTGTTTGCACACTGGCGACACGTTCACTGCACTTGTAAAGCTCAAACCGGCATATGGTAAGGCTAATCCTGTTGGTGCAAATCGCCAGCAGCAGTTGGTTAGCCAATTTATTCATGCAACTGGCTACATCAAGTCGATAGAGCACAATAAGACAAAGCATAATCACTCAGTACGTTATGGACTTGCTACAACACTGCAGCAGCTAGATCTAATTCATGAAAAATGGTGGCGAGCATTGCTGCTGGGAGATAAAACAAGTTTCACGTTGGACGACTGGACGCTATTACAACGCACTGGGACAGGGCACATATTTAGTATATCGGGTATGCACCTTTCACTTATTGCTGGTGTGTGTTTATTGATGTCGAATCCCATCATTTTTTTGTCTACTCATTTTACTAATCTATTTAGCAATGCGAAGTTATGGATAGTAGGTTCACGCCCTATCGGGTATCTAAAAATCCCAAAAAAGAGAAGGGAGCCGCGCGTAGGAAAAAAGGTGAAATTTACTGCGCCAATAAGAGCCACGGTATTGTGTACCCTTATCTTAGCTTGTTGCTGTTATGCGCTGCTCAGTGGAAGCGCATTACCTGTTGTGCGTGCGTTCATTCTGGTCGCTATGGGGTGCGTGTTGTCTTTATCACGAAATGCATGGCGGCCAGTAAATATTGGGCTGACAATGGTGTCGCTGAGTTTAATTCTGTTTCCTCTTTCTATGTTAAGTGCAAGCTTTTACTTAAGCGTAGGGGCTGTGGTGTGTATTTGGTTTTTAATTGGAGTTTGGCAGCTTCAACGCGCACCTTGGTATGTGTCGCTATTTAAGCTACAGATTGCTCTTACCCTGATAATGATGCCGCTAACGTTAGTATGGTTTGGTAGTGCCAGTATTACAGCGATATTTGCCAACCTGATAGCTTTGCCGGTAATAACGTTACTTTTGCCTGTCTGTTTAGTTTCTTTATTATTGACTCATTTCGTTAAGCTTGCCTTTGTACAACAGGTTTCGGGCATGCTTTTGCATTTCAGTGATGCGTGCCTAGGCTATTTGTTGTCGCTTTTAAACGTACTTAGTGAGTTTTCAATAAGCACCCTCAATTTTTACCTAAGTAGTAGTGCGGCACTGTGTTTAGTTGGCGCATTCTTAGTTTTTCTTTTGCCAATATGGAGGTACAAAAGCGTCTGTACAATGCTTCTTTTAGTACCCTTGTTAGCCACAATTCAAAAATGGTTACCTGTAAATGAATCGATGTGGGCGTTGCATGTACTCGACGCCGGGCAAGCCAGTGCGATTGCCGTGACAAAGGGAAATAGGGCTATCGTTATTGATTCTGGCGCCCAATTTAATGGCGTTGCTCACACTGCAACGAATCACTTATTGCCCCTTTTAGAGAGTCAGCATATTTCAAACATAGATGTAGTGATCCACACGCACAGTGATAACGATCACGCCGGAGGCGCAGCAACCATTAAACAACACCCCTTAGCCACACAAGCAACGTTTTACTCGCCAACAGCAGGGTGTGAGCGAGGAAAACTTCTACGTTGGCAGAATTTAACCATTCATTTCCTTTGGCCGCTGAAAGGCAATGACCAGGACAACAATGCTATGTCATGTGTGGTAAAAATAGCGAGCGATTCAGGCAGCGTATTAATTCCTGGTGATATTGAAAAGGCAAGTGAATATGCTTTGATAACGAAAGAAACAAGTGAGAGCTACGCACCGCAAAAAGTTCCAACGTTGAATTCTTCAGCGGCGTTTTCACTTGAAACATCCTTAAATGCTTCAAAGTTAGCGGCTGATATCCTTATTGCGCCCCATCACGGCAGCAAAACGTCTTCAACCAATGTTTTTATAGAACACGTTGCGCCAAAAGCTGTGATTTTCACGCAAGGTTTTGAGAATAGATGGCAGTTCCCCGCACCAGTAGTTGCTCAACGTTATCAGCGTTTTCAGATAACACAATATTTAACAAGCTATCACGGCTATATTAAGGCAACTTTCGAAAAAGGTTCTTTTTACATAGAGAGTCAACGAAAGGCGTTACACAAACGCTGGTATTTACCCAGCATTGCACCACGACACCTTAACGACGAAGGGGTCAAGGTACATGCTGCAAACAAACGCTTGTGACGAAACGAAGATATTGGCGAACACCTTTAAATAGATAAGAAGTGGCCACACATTACTCAGTTAGTTGGCGGACTAACCAATTTTGCCGCTATATTAGTGAATTAGAGCGAGAACGAGTACAATACTTCCAACGCGTTTTTGTTAACGTTTCAAACAGGTTAAAAAAACTACATGCAACAAGCCGACAACTCGGATTATCAAATTAAGCGCTTTTTACAGTATCTTAAAGCGTACAAAGTGCCTTTTGTCTTTGCCATCATCGGTATGATTGGTTATTCCGCGGTAGATACCTTCGTATTTTCCCAGCTTCAGCCAATGATTGATGAATCACTGGGTAAAAACGATCATGACTATCTACGATTAGCCGCTTATGCCATTGTTCCGCTATTTTTGTTACGCGGACTGTTCAACTTTTTAGGTAGTTACACGCTAAGCTGGATAGGTGCTCAGGTAGTAATGCGCATGCGCCAGCAATTGTTTGAAAAATACATTCATCTACCGGTTTCGTTTCACGATAATCATGCGGTTGGTGGGCTTATTAGTAAAGTCACCTACGACACAGAACAAGTGGCGAATGCCTCTGGTAAAGCGCTGCTAACATTGGTGAGAGAAGGCGCTCTGGTAATTGGTTTACTGTGTGTCATGTTTTATTACTCATGGCAACTTTCACTCATATTTCTTTTGATTGGCCCTATTGTGGCGGTAATTGTTTCTATCGTCAGTAAGCGTTTTCGCGTTGTCAGTAAAAACATTCAACAGTCAATGGGCAACTTGACATCGTCGGTAGAACAGGCGGTGAAAGGTCATAAAGTTGTGATCATGTTTGGTGGTCAAGAAATAGAACAAGAGCGTTTTAAGCAGAAAAACAACCACAACCGTCAGCAGTCGATGAAACTGAATGTCACTTCTATTTTGAGTGTGTCTTCAATACAGGTGATTGCGTCGATTGCCCTTGCTGTTGTTTTGTTTATTGCCAGTACGCCAGGCATGCTTGAAAAGCTTACTGCAGGTGTATTTATCAACGTGGTTTTTTGCATGGTGATGCTGCTTAAGCCCCTTAAACAACTCACTACCATTAATAACCAATTCCAAAAAGGTATGGCGGCTTGTGCCAGTATTTTTGAAATTCTTGATGAAGCTGACGAAGAAGACAGCGGGAAAACTAAAGTAGAGCGCGCGACAGGGAAGATTGAGTTTGACGACGTTACATTTTCGTATCCAAGTAAACAAACTCCTGCCTTATCTAACGTAAGTTTTACCGCCAATCCTGGGCAGTCGATTGCTTTGGTAGGGCGCTCAGGAAGTGGTAAATCGACCATCTCGTCGTTACTAACTCGTTTTTATGTGCCTCAGCAGGGTGAAATTCGATTAGATGACACTGTGCTTAATGATATTGATCTTAAAGACTTGCGTGCGCAGTTCGCCGTGGTCTCGCAAAACGTTACGCTTTTTAATGACACTATAGCTAACAATATTGCTTACGGTGCTCGCCAAAATGTATCTCGCAAGGATATCGAGAATGCGGCAAAAATGGCGCACGTTGAAGAGTTTTTATCAAACTTGCCTGAAGGATTAGATACGATTATTGGTGAAAACGGCTTAATGCTTTCTGGTGGTCAACGTCAGCGTATTGCCATTGCAAGAGCAATACTTGCCGAAGCGCCCATACTTATTCTTGACGAAGCGACATCTGCCCTTGATACAGAGTCTGAGCGTTTGATCCAAGACGCATTAGAAACGCTGCAAAAACGATGCACCAGCATTGTTGTTGCACACCGCTTGTCTACCATAGAAAACGCAGATTGTATTATGGTGGTGGAGCAGGGGCGCATTATTGAAAAAGGTAAGCACAAGGAACTGCTTGAAAAAGGTGGTCATTATGCGCAACTACACGCTTTGCAATTTGGTGAGACTAAGTGAGTCAGCCACAAAGTAAAACTAAGCACGACAAATGGTATTTCGGCCACCCTTTAGTGTGGTTGCTCTCACCGCTTGCGTTACTGTTTTACTTTGTATCAGCAATTCGCCGGTTATTTTTTAAAGTCGGGCTTAAGACAGCCTTCAAAGCTAAGGCTCCCGTTATTATTGTTGGCAACATTTCTGTAGGTGGTAACGGGAAAACCCCGGTTGTATTGGCTTTAGCGGATTATTATCAGAAACAGGGCATTAAGGTCGGCATTTTAAGTCGTGGCTATGGCGCTAAATCACCAGAATATCCGCGGTTAGTGAAAGGCGAAGACAATGCGTCTGAGGTGGGTGACGAACCTCGTTTATTGGCCATTCGAAGCCAGTGCGATGTAGTCATCGACCCTGTGCGCGCCCGTGGCGCCGCATATTTAAGTGATGAATTACACTGCGATTTAATTATTTGTGATGACGGTCTTCAACATTACGCGCTTCATCGCGACGTTGAAATTGTAGTGATGGACGACAGAAAAGTAGGCAGTGGTTATCTGCTACCAATGGGACCTCTTCGCGAGGGACAATGGCGGTTGGGTACCGTTGATGCGCTAGTACACAATAGCCGTTCCATGCCAACCTTTAGTGAGGCAGTAGCGCCTCAATATTTAATGACTTTAGTAGCAGGGGACTTCACCTCTGTTGCAAACAGAGTTAAAACCAGTCCACTTGAAGAGATACAGAAAGTGCCTTGCTGCGCACTTGCTGGTATAGGTTCGCCTCAGCGTTTTTTCTCTCAGCTTAAAGAAATGGGTATTCAGTTAGCTTCGGCGACACCGCTGACAGATCACCATGCGATAACACCGTCAGATATTCCCAATGGTAGAGTGTTAATGACAGAAAAAGACGCCGTTAAAGCCGCATCTTTTGCTCATGACGATTGTTGGTTTTTACCCGTTACAGCTCATTTAGCGCCAGATTTTTTTAATTTAATAAACGTCAAACTTGCCAAGGCAGGTTTAAAGATCCACCAAAACGGACAGGAATAATAACAATGGCCTTTGATAAAAAGCTTTTAGAAGTTTTGGCTTGCCCAGTGTGTAAGGGAAAACTAGTTCTAAGTGATGATAGTACCCAGTTAGTGTGTCGATTTGATAGATTGGCTTTTGATATTAAAGATGGCATCCCTGTACTTATTGAAAGCAAAGCGACTGCATTGTCATTAGATGATGTAGACGCAACACGGTAATAATACGTAAATTTAAGTGGTAAATAGGGCGAAATAAAGTTATGTCATTTACAGTTGTGATCCCCGCTCGATACGGCTCAAGCCGCTTTCCTGGTAAACCTTTAGCGCTTATTGGCGGAAAGCCGATGATTCAACACGTGGTTGAACGTGCTAAAGAAGCCGGTGCTGAAAACGTCATAGTAGCCACAGACGACGAGCGCATTCAAAACGTTGTATTGGGTTTTGCTCAAGTATGCATGACGTCTGTTAACCATCAGTCAGGCACAGAGCGCATTGCCGAGGTTATTGAAAAAGAAGGCATTGCGAGTTCTACTATTGTGGTGAACGTTCAGGGGGATGAACCATTTATTCCTGCTGAAAACATCAGGCAGGTAGCAGATAACCTTGCCCGTGCGCCTCAGTGTCAGATGGCTACACTATCTACACCAATTGAGCGTGTTGAGGATGTGTTTAATCCTAATATCGTTAAGGTGTTGGTAAACGAAAAAGGTGAATCTATCTATTTTTCACGTTCTCCTATCCCATTTGAACGCGATCACATGATGGCTAACCCCCAATCTGCAAATACCCCGTTGTATAAACGACACATTGGTATTTATGCTTATCGTGCTGAATATGTTAAGCAATATGTAGCCTACACACCGAGTTCACTTGAACAAATTGAGTCTTTAGAGCAGCTTCGAGCTATATGGTATGGCGATAAAATTCACTGTGAAGTTGCGATAGCGCCACCGCCAGTTGGAATTGATACTCCAGAAGATCTAGAACGTCTTTTAAAGACTATAAAATAACAAGAAATGAGCGCTGAGGTAGGGCTAATGCTCTTAAGCAAATGAGCATAAAAGCCATATCAAATCAGCCAGTTCTTGAAAAAGGTTAGTGAAACCTTTCTAACGCATACACAGAATAACAAGGGAACCGTTATGAACGTAGTTATTACCGGTGGCAACAGAGGCATAGGCCTTGCGCTCACCAAGCAATATAAAGCGCGTGGCGCGAAAGTTTTTGCCACCTGCCGAAACAGTTGCGACGAACTTAACAGTGCAGGTGTGACAATTATCAAAGGTGTTGATGTATCACAGCCAGAAATGTTGGCTGAAAAGCTTGCACCTTTAATGGACGTCAACATCGATTTGCTCATTAATAATGCTGGAGTACTCGGACGTGAAAGTATAGACGACTGGGACCCAAACACTATCGATTATCAATTTCGAGTTAATGCATTAGGGCCATTGTTAGTTACTCAAACTCTATTACCTGCAATGGCTAAAGACAGTAAAATTGCCATGATCACCAGTCGTATGGGTTCTATGGCAGACAATGGTTCAGGCGGGTATTATGGCTACCGAATGTCTAAAGCTGCACTAAACGCGGCAGGTGTTTCTATGGCAAATGATTTAAAGCCTAAGGGAATAGCAGTTGGTATTTTCCATCCCGGATTTGTTCAAACAGAAATGGTCAACGGAGCGGGAGATATTGATGCTGATACCTGTGCTGAACGTTTGTCACAGCGAATCGATGAGCTAAATGTAACGAACGCAGGTCGCTTTATTCATTCAAATGGTGATGAGCTACCTTGGTAGGGCAACGCCCGCATTTCAGTATTGCCTATTTAATTGGGAAAAACCTATCGTCTAGTAATTAGCCGATAGGTTTTTAATCCAATGATGTGCAGTCAATCAGTGTATCTAGGCAATTCGTTGGCGTAACGTTATTCTGTCGAGTCAGCGCCTTCGTCTTCTTCATCTTGGTCCTCAGAGAGTACCGCCCAGACGTCGTGTTCGTTAGCGTGAATAACTTCGGCCCATACACGATCGCCAGGTTTTACGTCATAAACACCATTTAAATGAACCAGACCATCTACTTCTGGTGCGTCTGCATAGGTACGTCCTACGGCACCCTCCGCATCAACACTGTCGATGACAACTTGATATTCGTTTCCGATCCGCGCTTGTAATCGTGCGGCACTGATTTCACCTTGTACTTCCATGAAGCGTGCAAGGCGAGCTTGTTTTACTTCTTCCGGTACTGGGTCTGGAAGGTCGTTTGCTCTTGCGCCTTCAACAGGTGAATAGGCGAAAGCACCAACGCGATCAAGCTGCGCTTCGCGAAGGAAGTCCAGTAACTCTTCAAACTCTTCTTCCGTTTCACCCGGAAAGCCGACAATGAATGTCGAACGAATGACTAGTGAAGGGCACTGTTCACGCCACTTTTTAACACGCTCAAGAACACGTTCAGCACTACCAGGGCGTTTCATTAACTTAAGAATACGTTTGTTGGCGTGTTGAAACG
Source organism: Alteromonas portus (assembly GCF_005117025.1). GTDB lineage: Bacteria > Pseudomonadota > Gammaproteobacteria > Enterobacterales > Alteromonadaceae > Alteromonas > Alteromonas portus. The sequence goes on from NZ_SWCO01000003.1 coordinate 27,879, forward strand.
GAATATCCAAGTAAGGAAGGATCTTACCTTCGTTCATCAGTGGAATTAGGTCATCGACATGCGGGTAAGGGTACACGTAATGTAATCGGACCCAAATGCCCATTTCGCCCAGCTTTTCACACAGTTGTTGCATGTGTGCTTTAACCGGCATGCCGTTCCAAAAGCCTGTTCTGTGTTTAACGTCAACACCATAGGCGCTAGTGTCTTGTGAAATAACTAATAGCTCTTTAACACCAGCGTCTTTCAAACGCTTAGCTTCATCGAGTACGTTACCCACTGGGCGGCTGACAAGGTCGCCGCGCATAGACGGAATGATGCAGAACGTGCAACGGTGGTTACAGCCTTCTGAAATCTTTAAATAAGCATAATGACGAGGCGTTAATTTTACGCCGTGATCAGGAATAAGGTCTTCAAACGGATTGTGCTGGGGTTTTGGAAGATGGTCGTGTACTTGCTCAACTACCGTTTCGTAAGCATGTGGTCCAGTAATAGCCAACACATTTGGATGAAGCTCTCTAATTTCGTCTTCTTTAACACCTAAACAACCGGTAACGATTACTTTACCGTTTTCTTTAAGTGCTTCGCCAATGGTATCTAACGATTCTTCTACCGCCGCATCAATGAACCCGCAGGTGTTAACGATAACTAAATCTGCATCGTTATACGTGGGGACGACGTCATAACCCTCGGTGCGAAGTTGAGTAAGAATACGCTCAGAATCAACCAAGTTCTTAGGGCAACCTAAGCTAACAAAACCAATTCTGCTGCCATTGCTTTGTTGCGAAGGTTTGTTGTCACTTAATACCTTCACTGGCGTTTCTAGCGTGGTGGTTTTATTTACTACTTTGTTTGGATTAAACGTTTCTACTGTCATCTAAAATATCACCTGGAAAATGACTGAGCTTAAAATGGCCGCGGATTATACAGGAAAACCCGCTAGTACGCAGTATATATAATTTGCGACAAAGATATAAATTATTGATGCATTCTCGCAATACAGCCGAAGTTTAGGTAATAAATGAGAAAATAAGTTTATACGGACAAGGGTTTCATTGTTAAAGCAGCACAAATAAGGTTTAAAAATACCTTGTTCACCCCCACCTTTATCACTTCTTGAAAATTAACATTATTAAAGATGAATGCGCTTTAACGTTCAGATTAATAAAATAGAAGTGAATGCATGCTTAAATTACCGCTAACATTTTATGATGAGTCAGGGCGAATTCTTCCTCCTCGTTGGCTTTACAGCGTATGTATACTGCTATGCATTGACTGGCTTGCGTTCATTTTCTCTCTTGCTTCTCGCACCCAAACCAGTGAACTACTTGCATTTTTTTACCCTCAAAAAGAAGCTTTGGGCTTGGGGCTAGCGGCAAGTTTACCCGTGTTAATTGCGTTATCGTTGGTTAGTCAACGAGAGCGCTTATGGAAAAAAGGCTTTTTAGCATGGCGCCGATGGGTTATTCCACTGGCTCAATTGGGGGTGTTGGCATTGTTGAGTGTCCAGTTCTACTACGCTATGCATCATCACTGGGGGTTTGAAACTATTACGGGTGTAAAAATCGTTTTTTACAGTATTGCCTTTTACGCAATTTCAAAAAGTCGGCATTTAAAGTGGATGGTACAGGATTGGGAGACTCCCAACCCATGAACCTTACTCTTCGCATACAAGGGTATGGGAAAAGTATTCAACGCACTCGATTGAACAGACATCAAGTAAGTGCAAATTCTGTAAGAACCTTAATGACTACGTAGGTGGTTTCCCAAGGCTTGTTCATAATAGGCAAATACACTGATCTGACTATCGTTAACCAGGCGCTCATAGCAAATGCCTGCTAAAGCATAAGTATTTTCACCAACCTGAAGAAAAACGGCAGGCGCTTTGGGATTTGACTGATCGTAAATCCATTCACCATCAAGTTGTGCTTTTAAAATTTCCCCAACGTAAGCACCAAAGATATTGCAGATAGTGAAGACCGCTTCATCTTCTAACGCTAAATCGTGATATTTATCAACGAAGCTGAGTAAAATGTCGTCCACCAGTTCTACACTAGCGGGTGAGTGGTCGAGTACAATATTGAACTCATCAGCTGCTGTAACCACAGCGTCCTTCGCGCAATCTGCCATTAATTTGTTGAGTTCGTCGGGTGACATTTTGTTCTCCTTCTCACCGATACTTTTGGTACAACTAGGTAACGCTTAAAAAGCCGTTAAGACAAGGTGTTATAAGTTTTTGACTATTGTGCGCAAGTTATCGGCCAAAGTCTATTTTTGTCCAGTTAATCTATTAATGACACTCGCAGCAGCGAACATTCCGAAGGTAGCGGTTACCGTTACCACGGCTCCAAAGCCTCCAGCACAGTCGAGTCGAGTGCCACCTTCCATCGCAGATTTATTGTAGCAAACCGAGCCGTCTGGTTGTGGATAGCGCAGTTGCTCTGTTGAATAGATACATTCAACGCCAAAACGACGTTTAGGGTTCTTGCTGAAATGATAGTTACGTCTGAGTTCACTGCGTAACTTTGCTGCAAGTGGATCTTGCGTTGTTTTAGCTAAATCGCCTTTAGTCACTTGTGTAGGGTCTATCTGACCGCCCGCACCGCCAACAGTAACAATGGGTATTTTATTGCGTTTGCAGTGTGCAATCATCGCCGCTTTAGCCCGAATACTATCAGTGGCGTCAACTACAGCGTGCATATCTTTAGTAAGAAGCGTGGCCGTATTCTCAGGAGTGACAAAATCTTCAACACAATTTACTGTGCAAGCAGGGTTTATCAAGGCTATTCGGGCTGCAATGGCCTCGACTTTGGCTTCACCTATAGTATTTGAAAGTGCGTGGATTTGACGGTTTGTATTGGTTACACAAACATCGTCTAAATCAATAAGAGTAATAGTGCCAATGCCTGAACGCGCCAGTGCTTCGGCAGTCCAACTTCCTACACCGCCAATGCCAACAACGGCTACGTGACTATTGGCTAAATCATTGGTTTGTTGTGCGCCGTACAAACGTACGATACCGCCTAAACGAGGGTCATCAGACATGCTTCAATTCACTTAAAAATAAACTAACAAATGTGTGTTTTCCTAAAAACGTTTAAACACGCCAGTAGGGCGCGCATCATCTCAAAAGTGAACACTAAAGATCAATACACTCCAGTTTTTTCGAACAATAAATCCGATTTTAAGCGACATACGTTCTACCCAATACATGTTTAAATGCATTCAATATTTGATTAGTTAAATAAAGGAGCAGGCAGATGGGCTTACTCGTTGATGGAAAATGGCAAGACAAGTGGTACGACACCAGTAAAAATGGTGGAAAATTTGAACGCCAAGCCTCTAAATTTCGTGACAAAGTTAGTAATGAAGATAACGCCACGTTTCCCGCAGAATCTGGCCGCTATCATCTTTATGTGTCGTTGGCCTGTCCTTGGGCCCATAGAGCGCTCATATTCAGAAAATTGAAAGGGCTTGAGTCGCACATCGATGTTTCAGTGGTACACCCCGAAATGCTTAATCAAGGCTGGGAGTTTAAAGACTACCCGGGAGCAACGGGAGATAAGCTTTATAATTTTGATTATGCCCATCAAATTTATACTAAGGCAGAACCTGAAATAACCACTCGTGTCACTGTTCCAATCCTTTGGGATAAACAAACCGAAACCATCGTCAATAATGAATCAGCTGAAATTATTCGTATTTTTAACAGTGGCTTTAATACGCTAACGAATAACGATGACGACTACTACCCAGAACGATTGCGCAAAGAAATCGATGCTATTAACAATATGGTATATCACGACATAAATAACGGTGTGTATAAAGCTGGATTTGCTACAACGCAAGTGGCCTATGAAGAGGCTGTAACTGCATTATTCTGCGCGCTAGATAGGGTTGAAGAAAGGTTGAGTAAACAACGTTATTTAGTTGGCAGTGAAATAACAGAAGCTGACTGGCGGTTATTTACCACGCTGATACGCTTCGACGCTGTGTATCACGGGCATTTTAAATGCAATAAAAAGCAAATCGCAGACTATCCAAATATTTACGGCTATATGAAAGAACTTTATCAAGTGCCGGGTGTTGCTGAAACGGTGAACTTCGACCATATCAAAAGGCACTATTACTACAGCCACACTATGATAAATCCAACACAGGTGATCCCCGTCGGACCAGAGCAAGATCTTATGTCGCCTCATGGTCGCGATAAAATGGCACGTTAAAATACCCAAAAGGTCAGTAATACAGAAAGTTAAACGTGAAGTTTAAAAAAGATATAGAAGGCTAAGATTTAAGGTAGATACACATTATGTCAGTGGAAGTGAGTGAACAAAAATCGATAGAGAAAGTGGTTACAGGCATGCCAACAAGCGATGGCGCGGGCGTATCGCTTACTCGTATTATCGGACAACCTGATCTACCTCGCCTCGATCCCTTTTTAATGTTGGATTTTTTTGGTTCAGATAATCCAGGTGAGTACATCGCTGGTTTTCCACCACATCCTCACCGCGGCTTTCAGACTGTTACTTATATGCTCGCAGGTAAAATGCGCCATAAAGACTCTGTGGGCAATGAGGGGGTTATTGATGCTGGTGGCATTCAATGGATGAATGCGGGCCGAGGCATCATACATGAAGAAATGCCAGAGCAGGAAGAAGGTCTTTTGCAAGGCTTTCAGCTGTGGGTGAACCTTCCCGCTGCGGAGAAAATGTCAGCGCCGAACTATCAAGACATACAGCCAAATAGTGTGCCTACGGTATACATTCAAGATGCTGAAGTGAAAGTACTAGCAGGTGAAATTGATGGTGTGAAAGGGCCCGTGAAGACAACGGCGGTTGCTCCTACTTTTTTAGATGTTGCACTAGGAAGCGGGAGTTCGGTAATTGCACTAAGTGCGGGTGAAGCTGCCTTTATTTATGTGTACGAGGGAAGCGTGGTCATTAATAGCGGCGAACGGAGCAAAGAAACAATTATGTCGCAGGGAGAGTTGGGCGTATTGTCTCAAAAAGGAAAGCAGCTATCTGTATCCGCTGATACGGGTTGCAAGTTTATTGTAGTCTCAGGTAAACCTATTAACGAGCCCGTGGTCCAATATGGACCTTTTGTAATGAATACTCAGCAGGAAATTATTCAGGCATTTAATGATTACCAAAGCGGCGCGTTAGCGAAATAGCGATTAGGACGTTTTGTCTTTATTCAGCTGAGTTTTTAATCAAAAATCTTTCGTTGGGTTTTGTACGGAGCAACACTGCTAATGTATTTTGAAAGCGTCGCCGAAAAACACGTGCTATCACTTTTAGACTTTGAGCGTAGTAATAAAGCTTATTTTGAAATGTCTATTGCACCAAGAGACGCTGGGTTTTATTCATTGGACGGCGTTGGCTACCACGTTAGCGAATTGCTTTACCTTCAACAGCAGAAAAGAGCCTGGGGATATGTGCTTGTTGATGAGCAACAAAATAACCAAATTGTAGCGCGAGCAAATATTAAAAACAGAGAAGGCCATAAAGCAGAAATTGGTTATCGAGTAGCGGAGGAAGAATGTGGAAAAGGCATTGCTTCTCGTTGCGTTTCATTTTTAATTAATGAGGCAAAAAGCATGGGTATTACAATGCTTACTGCCGAAGTGATGGACAACAACCCCGCTTCTGAAAAAGTCCTTATCAAGAGTGGTTTTAATCCTACGCTGTGCTTTCGCCAGAAGTATCAACACCAAGGCACACTCCACAACAGTGTCTACTTCGAACTCGCACTGTAAACTCATTGATTAAACACCGGATTAGCCACACGCCGGGTTGTTTAAATTGAATTAGTAATTCACTCTCTCAAATGATTTAATATCGGAATGTCTAAACTCTCTTTACGGCAGTAGCAAAGGTGCGATATGCGCTTTTAAGTCGTAAAAGAGGGTAATGTAATCATAAATAGTTAAAACACAGGGAAATTCGATCCAAATGGCAACCCCAATTACCTGCTTTAAAGCATACGATATTCGTGGCGAATTAAACTCACAGCTAACTGAAGATGTAGCGTATCGAATTGGCTATGCTTTTGCGCAAGAATTAAATGCAAAGACTGTCGTTGTTGGTAGTGATGTGCGTCTTACGTCCACACCATTAAAATTAGCGTTAAGTGCAGGACTTATCGACGCTGGTGCAACAGTGACTGATATCGGCATGGCAGGAACAGAAGAAATTTACTTCGCAACCAAACACCTTGGCGTTGATGGTGGTATTGAAGTAACAGCAAGCCATAACCCCATTAACTACAACGGCATGAAATTGGTTAAGGCGGGTTCAGTTCCAATTAGTGGCGACACAGGCCTAAACGCGATAAAAGAGAAAGCGGAAGCACTAGAAGATAGTTTCGTGTCAGAGCGATTAGCACACTATACCGAGGGGGCGTTGATTGATGCTGATAAGTTTTTTAACGGTACGGCCCATGTAAAAGAAGACAAGCTTTCTGAAACCGATAAATATGCGGTTAAATCGTGTATGTCTGACTATGTTTCTCACATGCTGTCTTATGTGAATTTAAGTAATTTTACACCGTTAAAAGTGGTGGTTAACGCTGGTAATGGTGCAGCAGGCCCTGCACTTGACGCCATTGAACAAGAAATGAAAGCGCAGGGTGTTCCGATAGAGTTCGTAAAAGTACATCACAATGCTGATGGTACATTTCCAAACGGCATCCCCAATCCATTGTTACCTGAAAACCGTGCTGACACGGCCGATGCCGTTAAAGCGTCAGGCGCTGATTTTGGCATTGCATGGGATGGTGATTTCGACCGTTGCTTCCTGTTTGACGCTGATGGTGAATTTATTGAAGGATATTATATCGTTGGCTTGCTTGCTGAAGCCTTTATCGAGAAAAACACCGACAGTAAAATCATTTATGACCCTCGCGTATACTGGAATACAGAAGATATCGTAGCGAACGCAGGTGGCACACCTATTAAGTCGAAAACCGGACATGCGTTTATAAAGGAGCGTATGCGCAAAGAAGATGCGGTCTATGGCGGTGAAATGAGTGCCCACCATTACTTTAGAGATTTTGCCTACTGTGATTCAGGCATGATCCCTTGGTTGCTAATTGCCGAATTGGTGTGTGTGAAAAAGCAAACACTAGCGAGCATGGTAAAAGCGCGAATTGAAGCGTTTCCATCTTCTGGTGAAATTAACAGTAAATTAAAAGATGCTGACGCTGCACTCGAACGCGTTACAAGTAAATATCAGCCATTAGCCAGCGTAATCGATACTACTGATGGTTTAGGTCTGGAATTTGGTACTTGGCGCTTTAATTTACGTAAATCGAATACTGAGCCGGTTATTCGTTTAAATGTTGAAAGTAAAGGCGACATTGCGTTGATGGAACAAAAAACCGAAGAGCTACTTTCCCTTATTCGCGCTGAATAACCACGGTACTTTTCGTTAATAACGCTAGGGCCTGTTGACCTTTGGTGTACGAATTTTGGTCTAAATGGAAGCCTTTTAATCGCGAAACAGTCCTGCAAGCCTAGCGGGGTAAGTTAAAGGACTGTGACAAAGAGTAAAAGGCTTCCATAACGACCCTTTCGGGCAGCGCCTTTGTGCCATCTATACTGCGTTGAATGTTTTCGATTTAGAACCACTAAACCGTCAAACATCCGCCTTGTCTAGATGGCACACAGGCCGCTGCAAAAATGTACAACAAAGGTCAACAGGCCCTAGATAAGTAAGAAACGAAGGCGATAATGTAGCAATATTATCGCCTTTTTTGTTTTCGAGATTTAAACCTATAAAAGCTTTATTTTTCAACTGCATATAGTGGTTATGCGTAACCATTATTGCTTAAGTTGGACACTCGCTTAAGAACTGCAGGCTTTTGCCTCTATTACTTTTCCGCAATTACCTAATGTCATGCCTTTAAAACTAAGCGGTTACTAGTAACGTTAGACGAGCAAGTAAATCATCCAGGCGTGACAGATAACAACGACACTTGTTAATCCCATCCGCAAACTGATGTAACTTACAATCTGCTCTTTAGGAAGGCTAAGAATAAACTTGTCGTAAATAAGTACAGCGACGTAGCTTAGCGATAAAACGCCAAACACCTTCACGTCGTGAGAGAACACTAAACACAACCACCCAATTATGGTCGGCAACATAGCGATTACCATTTGCTTGTCATAACGTTGGTTACTTATTGCATCCCACCAATGAATGCCACCAAAGAAAGACAATAGCACGGCAGAGTATTGGACAAAATAAACGGCGCTTTGAGTAAGCGATAACAGGTTAAGCTGATACGCCAGTGGCATAGCCACAAAAGGAATGAGACCGGCAATACCTAAAACAACCGCAGAATAGGGCATTGATGTTCCTTAAATTAAGTTTTTATAAACAAAAATAGCGCCATAAAGGCGCTATTTTTACAATTAAGCGTAGCTCTTAGTTCAGTATTACCTGAATAATTACTTAATCGGCGTGTACTTACGCTGGTTATGACCAGTGTAAAGCTGACGAGGACGACCAATCTTCTGTTTAGGGTCGCTCATCATTTCATGCCAGTGTGAAATCCAACCCACTGTGCGAGACAGAGCGAAGATACACGTAAACATATTGGTAGGAATACCAATCGCCTTAAGAACAATACCTGAGTAGAAATCTACGTTAGGGAACAGTTTCTTCTCTGCAAAGTACGGGTCGCTCAACGCAATTTTTTCAAGTTCCATTGCTACTTCTAGTAGTGGATCTTTAACGTTAAGTTCGCTAAGTACTTCGTGACAGCTTTCACGCATAACCGTTGCACGCGGGTCGTGGTTTTTGTATACGCGGTGACCGAAGCCCATAAGACGGAACGGGTCGCTCTTGTCTTTAGCGCGTGCGATAAACTCAGGAATGCGGTCAACAGTACCAATTTCTTCAAGCATGTTCAGACATGCTTCGTTAGCACCACCGTGAGCAGGACCCCAAAGTGAAGCAACACCAGCAGAAATACAAGCGTACGGGTTTGCACCAGAAGAACCAGCAAGACGAACAGTAGACGTAGATGCGTTTTGTTCGTGGTCTGCGTGCAACGTAAAGATACGATCCATTGCGCGCTCTACCGCTGGGCTGATTTGATATTCTTCTGCTGGTACAGAGAACATCATGTTCAAGAAGTTTGCGGCATAGCTTAAATCGTTACGAGGATAAACAAACGGCTGACCGATGTTATATTTGTAACACATAGCCACAAGGGTAGGCATTTTAGCGATTAGACGATGTGCACTGCGAATGCGCTGCTCTTCATTAGAAACGTCTAAATCACTGTGATAGAACGAAGACATAGCGCCAACGGTACCGCATAGCATAGCCATAGGGTGCGCGTCGTTGCGGAAACCGTGGAAGAACATGTTAATTTGTTCATGTACCATGGTGTGACGAGTAATCGTCTCTTTGAATTCTTCGTACTGTTCTTTTGTTGGTGCATCACCGTGAAGAAGCATGTGACAAACTTCTAAGTAGTCTGCGTCACGCGCTAATTCTTCGATAGGGAAACCGCGGTGTAATAACACACCTTGAGCGCCATCAATGTAGGTAATTGAAGACTCGCAAGATCCTGTCGCCATAAAACCTGGGTCGTACGTGAAATAACCGTGTTGGCCTAACGTACGGACATCGATTACATCTTGTCCTTCGGTGCCAGACAAGATAGGAAGCTCGATTTCCTTACCGCCGGCTTTAAGAATGGCTTTCTGATCTGCCATAAAATGCTCTCCTCAGAATGGTTCTGTTTGCAGCGAAAACGGACGAAAATATCCGCTTCGTTGGGAAAAGTGGGCGTATTTGTACTTTATTATGCACCACCAAGTCAATTTAATTGCATATTTGAACAATAAATATTCTGAATTGCTTAAAAAAATGCTAGCAATTAAGTAACGTTCAATTAACTCATTGGTAAATCACTTTGCCCGATACAGTGCAATTATCAATGGCTTTTTGTTAAAGGTAAACCACCGATTCATAAATATATTAACAGCTTCGTTTAAAAAGTAACCTTTTGATGCGGAATAATTACGCTTGCAGATTAAAAGTGCTTAATTTCTTGTTGATATGCATAGTTATTCTATTTCGCTACTGATAAACTCAGAACTACTGTAATTGCACTTGTAATAACGAGTTGCGTTCAATTTTGATCTCTTTTTTAGCAAAATAATTATCACAAAAGTGTTTATAGCGACTAAAGTCTTACTACGGCACAAAAAATTGTAATTATATACTACGCTGGATATACTCAGCGGTGCTTCGGAATCAGAATATTTATTCTGTTACAGGCATTAAAGAATAATTCACAAATTGTTAACAACTCATTGGATGAGGCAATTAACAGGTTAAAAATCGAATTCACTTACTCAGGACATAATAAAGGTAAGAAATTCATTATCCCCTACGGATTAAACAGGCATACATTGTGAAAAAGCAAAGACCAGTAAATTTAGAACTCAATACTATTAAATTTCCGCCCTCTGCTATTTCGTCAATTCTCCACCGTGTAACCGGTGTTGCAATGTTCTTCGCGCTACTTTTTGTTATTTGGGCATGGGCAGTTTCTGTTCACTCGCCTGAAGGTTTCGCGGACGTTCAAGCAATCATGGACGGTTTCCTTGGAAAATTTGTCGCAATTGGCACAGCCTCAGCGCTGACGTATCACATTCTAGGCGGCCTAAGACACGTTGTTATGGATTTAGGTCACTGGGAAGAATTAGAGTCGGGTAACACAAGTGCAAAAGCAGTAATCGCACTTTGGGTTGTACTGACCGTAGTATTGGGAGTTGCACTATGGTAACCAACCAAGCAAGCATTAAGCGTGACGGCGTACAAGACTACGTTTCACTTCGCGCTACAGCAGCAATTATTTTCGCGTACTCGGTTTTCATGGCGTGGTTTTTTATTACCACCGATAACCTAACGTTTATCGAATGGCGAGGATTGTTCTCTGGCCTAGCTATGAAAGTTTTCACATTGGCAGCACTAGTAGCAGTGATGATTCACGTGCGCATCGGCCTTTGGCAGGTGCTTACAGACTATGTTAAATCAGCAGGTCTGCGCGCAGGACTACAATATATCTTAAATATCATCGCATTCGGCTACGTAGCTGTTGGCCTATTCGTATTGTGGGGAGTGTAAAATGAGTTTACCCGTTCACGAGTTTGATGCAGTTGTAATTGGTGCCGGCGGTGCAGGTATGCGCGCCGCGCTACAGATTTCGCAGTCTGGTAAATCATGTGCACTGTTATCTAAAGTATTTCCAACCCGTTCTCACACTGTGTCTGCGCAGGGTGGTATTACCGTAGCACTTGGTAATTCACACGAAGACAACTGGGAATGGCACATGTATGACACCGTTAAGGGTTCTGATTACATCGGTGACCAAGACGCTATCGAATACATGTGTAAAACTGGTCCAGAAGCCATTATCGAAATGGAAAACATGGGTCTACCGTTTTCTCGTTTCGAAAACGGAAAAATCTACCAACGTCCTTTTGGTGGCCAGTCTAAGAACTTTGGTGGCGAGCAGGGCGCTCGTACAGCAGCTGCAGCTGACCGTACTGGTCACGCGCTTCTACACCTTCTTTACCAGCAAAACGTAAAGAATAAAACAAAAGTTTTCTCTGAGTGGTATGCACTTGACCTAGTTAAGAACCAAGACGGAGACGTTGTTGGTTGTACCGCAATTGATATTGAATCTGGTGAAGTGGTTTACTTCAAGTCACGCGCCGTTGTACTTGCAACAGGTGGTGCTGGTCGTATCTACGCGTCTACTACAAACGCACACATCAATACTGGTGACGGTGTTGGTATGGCACTTCGTGCAGGTGTTGCGGTTCAAGATATGGAAATGTGGCAGTTCCACCCAACAGGTATTGCTGGCGCAGGGACATTGGTAACAGAAGGTTGTCGTGGTGAAGGTGGTTATCTTCTAAATAAAGACGGCGAACGTTTTATGGAACGTTATGCACCTAACGCAAAAGACCTTGCTGGTCGTGACGTTGTTGCACGTTCAATGATGACCGAAATTCGTGAAGGACGTGGTTGTGAAGGCCCATGGGGTACTCACATTAAGCTTAAGCTTGACCACCTTGGTAAAGACGTTCTTGAGTCTCGTCTGCCAGGTATCCTAGAACTTTCACGTACGTTTGCACACGTTGACCCAGTGAAAGAGCCAATTCCAGTAATTCCTACTTGTCACTATATGATGGGTGGTATTCCTACAAACGTTGATGGCCAATGTCTAACCGTTGATGAAAACGGTAACGATAAGGTTGTTAACGGTCTATTTGCATGTGGTGAGATTGCCTGTGTATCTGTACATGGTGCGAACCGTCTTGGCGGTAACTCACTACTTGACCTTGTTGTATTCGGTCGTGCGACTGGTTTACACCTTGGTAAGACACTGTCTGAAATGGCACCAACACGCGATGCATCAGAGTCTGATCTTGAAGCTTCTATGACGCGTTTCAACCGTTGGGAAAATTCAGAAAAAGGTAAGGGCGAAGACCCAGTACAAATTAAGAAAGACTTGCAGAAATGCATGCAGCTTAACTTCTCAGTATTCCGTGAAGGTGAAGCAATGGCGGAAGGTCTTAAAGAGCTTAGCGAAATTCGCGAGCGTCTTAAGCATGCACGCCTTGACGACAAGAGTTCAGATTTCAATACCCAGCGTATTGAATGTTTAGAGCTTGATAACCTTATGGAAACCGCGTACAGCACAGCAGTAGCAGCGAACTTCAGAACGGAAAGCCGTGGTGCGCACAGCCGCTTCGACTTCCCAGATCGTGACGATGATAACTGGTTATGCCACAGTATCTACGATCCGAACACTGATAAAATGCTTAAACGTGAAGTGAATATGGCGCCTAAGCTTAGGGAAGCATTCCCGCCTAAAGTGCGTTCATATTAAGAGAGGCAACGATCATGCAATTAACTTTTTCGATTTATCGTTACAACCCAGAAGTAGATGCGAAGCCTCGCATGCAAGACTACACTCTAGAAGTAGAGGAAGGTCAGGACATGATGGTGCTAGACGCGCTACTTGCACTTAAAGAGCAAGATCCGACGCTTTCTTTCCGTCGATCTTGCCGTGAAGGTGTGTGTGGTTCTGATGGTGTGAACATGAACGGCAAAAATGGCCTAGCATGTATTACACCGCTTTCTGCACTGGGCAAAGGTAAAATAGTAGTTCGTCCACTTCCAGGTCTACCTGTTGTTCGTGACCTTGTTGTTGATATGACACAGTTCTACACGCAGTATGAAAAGATTAAGCCGTTCTTAATCAACGACAGTAAACAGCCGCCAGCGCGCGAGCACTTACAGTCACCAGAAGAGCGTGCGAAGCTAGACGGTCTTTACGAGTGTATTCTATGTGCATGTTGTTCAACATCATGCCCATCGTTCTGGTGGAACCCTGATAAGTTCATCGGTCCAGCTGGTTTGCTTCACGCTTATCGTTTCCTTATCGATAGCCGTGATACGGCAACTGAAGAGCGTCTTAACGACCTTGATGATGCGTTCAGCGTATTCCGCTGTCACGGTATCATGAACTGTGTGAGTGTATGCCCTAAGGGCTTAAACCCAACAAAAGCAATAGGCCAAATTAAGTCTATGCTTTTACAACGGGCTGTTTAGTACTATATTCTGATAACTTTTTTAGTTACAGATAGTGATGCTCTAAATAGCCATCCCAAAAGGATGGCTATTTTTTTATATATTCACTGTTATAACACTTGGTTATGCTGAGAATAACCTTATAATACATCTTGATTGTTAACTAGATTTTATAAAACGTAGCAAGGCAAATTAAATGCAAGAAAGCGTGATGAAAGCGTGGTGGGATTCCTCGCACATGGCAGGTGCCAACGCTGCCTATGTTGAAGAGTTGTATGAAGCCTATTTAGAAGACCCTCAGAGTGTCTCTGAAACTTGGCGGCAAATCTTCGATAACCTCCCCAAAGTCGATGGCGTAGAGTTAGAAACCAATCATACAGCAATTAAAAATCAGTTTAGGCAACTTGCTGCGTTAGGGCCAACGGCCCGTATGTCTAGTCCATCAGTGCCTTCAGCAAATGTTTCTGATGATAGGCAAGTTAAAGTTCTCCAGTTAATCAATGCTTTCCGCTTCCGCGGTCATCAAAATGCGAACTTAGATCCGCTAGGTCTATGGAAGCAAGAACGCGTTCGCGACATAGAACTTTCTCACCACAACCTTTCTGAACAAGATTTTGATTCAGTATTTAACGTTGGTTCTTATGCCATCGGTAAAGACGCTATGTCATTGGGTGAGTTGTTCAAGTCGCTTAACAGAACGTATTGCGGTTCAATCGGTGCTGAGTATATGCATATCACCGATACCGACCAAAAGCGTTGGTTACAGCAAAAAATTGAATCAGTACAGGCCAAACCTGAAATCTCACGTGATGAGAAGCTAAGTATCTTAAAAGGTTTAACCGCTGCTGATGGCATGGAAAAGTACTTGGGCTCTAAATTCCCAGGCGCGAAGCGTTTCTCGCTAGAAGGTGGCGATGCGCTAATTCCAATGCTTAAAGGTTTAATTACCAAAGCGGGCACTGCGGGTACCAAAGAAGTGGTTATCGGCATGGCTCACCGTGGTCGTCTGAATGTACTAGTTAACGTGTTGGGTAAAAACCCTTCTGTTCTATTCGATGAATTTTCAGGTAAGCACGACGACTCACTAGGTGCAGGTGACGTTAAATATCACGCAGGTTTCTCTTCAGATTTTGCAACGCCTGGTGGCAATGTTCACTTGGCACTAGCATTTAACCCGTCTCACCTTGAAATTGTTAATCCAGTAGTAATGGGTTCTGTACGTGCACGTCTTGCTCGCCGCAACAACGACACCAATACAGTACTGCCAATTACTATTCACGGTGACTCGGCAATAGCTGGTCAGGGTGTAGTTCAAGAAACCTTCAACATGTCGCAGACTCGTGGCTTCGCTGTGGGTGGTACAGTTCGAATCGTGGTAAACAACCAGGTTGGTTTCACGACGTCTAAAACTGAAGATACGCGTTCTACACAATACTGTACTGATATCGCTAAAATGGTACAGGCGCCAATTTTCCACGTGAACTCAGACGATCCAGAAGCGGTTGCCTTTGTTACACAGCTTGCGCTTGAATACCGTAATAAGTTTAAGAAAGACGTTGTAATTGATTTAGTTTGTTACCGTCGTCATGGTCACAACGAAGCAGATGAGCCAAATGCTACGCAGCCGTTGATGTACCAAAAAATTAAAAAGCATCCAGTTCCTCGCGTAATCTATGCTGATCAGTTAATTGCTGAAGGTGTGATAGAGCAACGTGATGCAGATCGTTATGTTGAAGAGTACCGTGAAGCACTCGACCATGGCGCGTGCGTTGTTGAAGAGTGGCGTCCAATGACAGAGCACAGCGTTGATTGGTCTCCATATCTTGGTCACGACTGGGATACGCCTTACGATGGTTCGCTTTCAGTTGAGAAGCTTAAAGAGCTAGGTGAGTCAATCACTACTATTCCTGAAGAGCACAAGCTTCAGTCTCGCGTAAACAAGCTTTACCAAGACCGTAAAGCAATGGTCGCAGGTGAAAAGTTACTTGATTGGGGTATGGCTGAAAACTTAGCGTATGCCACTATCGTAGATGCTGGTGAAGATATTCGTATTACAGGTCAAGATTCTGGCCGTGGTACTTTCTTCCACCGTCACGCGGTATTGCACAATCAAAAAGACGCATCGACGTATATGCCTCTACAACATATTCGCGAAGGTCAGGGTGAAATTGAAATTTACGACTCTGTGCTTTCGGAAGAAGCAGTGATGGCATTCGAGTATGGTTATGCAACAGCAGAGCCTACATGTCTGACTATTTGGGAAGCCCAGTTTGGTGACTTCGCTAATGGTGCGCAGGTTGTTTTTGACCAGTTCTTAAGCTCTGGTGAAGCGAAGTGGGGCCGTTTGTGTGGTCTAACCGTTTTACTTCCACATGGTTATGAAGGCCAAGGGCCAGAGCATAGTTCTGCACGCCTTGAACGTTTCCTTCAAATGTGTGCTGATCACAACTGGCAAGTGTGTGTGCCTTCTACACCTGCACAGGTTTACAACATGCTTCGTCGCCAGGTGGTGCGCCCTATGCGTAAGCCACTTATCGTAATGTCGCCTAAGTCATTATTACGTCATCCTCTTGCGGTATCTTCACTTGAAGAACTAGCAGAGGGTAAATTCCATAACGTAATCGGTGAAATTGACGATATCGATCCGAAAAACGTAAAGCGTGTTGTCATGTGTTCAGGCAAGGTTTACTACGATTTATTAGACCAACGCCGTAAAAATGAGCAGACAGACGTTGCAATTATCCGTTTAGAGCAACTTTATCCATTCCCACAAGAAGAATGCGCTAGAGTTGTGACACAATACAGCCACGTAAAAGATTGGGTTTGGTGTCAAGAAGAGCCTCAAAACCAAGGCGCTTGGTACTGTAGCCAACACCACTTCTGGCAAGCAATTCCAGATGGTGCAAAATTAACATATGCAGGCCGTGATGCATCCTCGTCACCTGCAGTAGGTTATGTATCCGTTCACAACCAGCAACAGAAAGCCCTGGTTGAAAACGCACTCACAATTAAATAAGGAACAGTAATGACAATTGAGATAAAAGTTCCGGTTCTTCCTGAGTCAGTTGCCGATGCCACCATTGCAACCTGGCACGTAAAGGCCGGTGACGCAGTTAAACGAGACCAGAACCTGGTTGATATTGAAACTGATAAAGTGGTTTTAGAAGTTGTGGCGCCAGCGGACGGTACAATTGGTGAGATTTTAAACGAAGAGGGTGCAACGGTTCTAGGCGAGCAAGTTATTGCTAAACTAGAAAAGGGCGGTGCTGCTGCACCAGCTGAAGCAAAATCAGAAAGCAAAGCAAAAGACGATGCTAAATCTGACGCTGCACCTGCGGCTTCTGGAAAAACATCTGATGTTAAAGTACCTGTGCTTCCTGAGTCAGTCGCTGACGCGACAATCGCAACGTGGCACGTAGCTGTAGGTGAAGCAGTTTCTCGAGACCAAAACTTGGTTGATATCGAAACTGATAAAGTTGTTCTTGAAGTGGTAGCGCCAGCAGATGGTTCTCTTGCAGAAATCATTGCAGAAGAAGGTGCAACAGTAACCGCTGAAGAAGTTATTGCTAAGTTTGTAGAAGGTGCAGCAAGCGGTGCTTCTGCTCCAGCAGCACCTAGCGAAAGCGATGACAGTGACGACAGCAGCGATGCGCTTAGTCCGTCTGTACGTCGTCTACTTGCTGAAAAAGGCGTAGACGCAGCTAAAGTGAAAGGTACTGGTAAAAATGGCCGTATCACTAAAGAAGACGTAGAAAAGTACCTTAAGGGCGGCGATAGCTCAGCGAAGGCTTCACCAGCAGCTGCTGAAGCACCAGTTGCAGACTTACCAACAGGTAACCGTACTGAGAAGCGTGTTCCTATGACACGTCTTCGTAAGACAATTGCTAATCGTCTTCTTGAAGCGAAGAACTCTACTGCAATGCTAACAACGTTTAACGAAGTTAACATGAAGCCAATCATGGATCTTCGTAAGCAGTATCAAGAGAGCTTCGAGAAGCGTCATGGTATCCGCCTTGGTTTCATGTCTTTCTATGTGAAAGCGGTAACTGAAGCACTTAAGCGCTTCCCTGAAGTTAACGCGTCTATTGACGGTGATGATATTGTTTATCACAACTACTTCGACGTATCGATTGCTGTTTCTACACCACGCGGCCTTGTAACGCCAGTACTTAAAGATACTGACACACTAGGCATGGCAGGTGTTGAAAAAGGAATTAAGGAACTAGCACTTAAAGGTCGTGACGGTAAGCTGTCATTGGCTGAACTACAAGGTGGTAATTTCACAATCACCAACGGTGGTGTGTTTGGTTCACTAATGTCTACACCAATCATTAACCCGCCACAAAGCGCTATCTTGGGTATGCATAAAATCCAAGACCGCCCAATGGCTGTTAATGGCAAAGTAGAAATTCTACCAATGATGTACCTAGCGCTTTCTTATGACCACCGTATTATCGATGGTAAAGAATCGGTAGGTTTCTTGGTAACCGTTAAAGAGATGCTAGAAGATCCAACACGTTTACTTCTAGACGTATAAGACTTTCGTCTCACGGAATTGTGGTTGGGCGCTGGGCTTGTGTAAGCTTGCTTGGCGTCTAACGCAACGCTGATATTTGCCCTATAATATCAGTCAAACTAATCAAGTCGCATTTGCGGCTTTTGTCTCATAAAAAAATCGGATAGAAACACCATGAATTTGCATGAATACCAAGGTAAGCAGCTATTCAAAGAATACGGTTTGCCTGTTTCTGAAGGATACGCAGCAGACACTGCTCAAGGTGCTGTAGAAGCCGCTGACCGAATTGGCGGAGAAGAGTGGGTAGTTAAGTGTCAGGTACACGCGGGCGGTCGCGGTAAAGCTGGCGGTGTAAAGCTAGTTAAAAACAAAGACGACATTCGCGCTTTCGCTGAAAACTGGCTAGGCAAAAATTTGGTGACTTTCCAGACTGACGAAAATGGTCAGCCTGTGAGCAAAATCCTAGTTGAATCTTGCACAGATATCGCTAACGAGCTTTACCTTGGTGCAGTAGTTGACCGTACAACCCGTCGCGTTGTATTCATGGCATCTACTGAAGGTGGCGTTGAGATTGAAACTGTTGCAGAAGAAACTCCAGAGAAAATCCTTAAAGCTGAAATCGACCCAATTGTAGGTCCTCAGCCTTATCAAGCGCGCGAAATGGCGTTTGCTCTAGGTCTTTCTGGCGTACAAATCAAGCAATTCACTCAAATCTTCCTTGGCTTAGCTAAGATGTTTGAAGAGCTTGACGTTGCGCTTATCGAAATCAACCCGCTAGTTATTAAAACTGACGGTAACCTACACTGCCTAGACGCGAAAGTAGGTATCGATGGTAACGCGCTATATCGTCAGCCTAAGCTGAAAGATATGCAAGATCCTTCACAAGAAGACGCGCGTGAAGCACACGCGGCTCAGTGGGAACTTAACTACGTTGCTCTAGACGGTAACGTAGGTTGTATGGTTAACGGTGCAGGCCTTGCAATGGGTACTATGGACATCGTAAACCTACACGGCGGTAAGCCAGCTAACTTCCTTGACGTTGGTGGCGGCGCAACTAAAGAGCGTGTAGCTGAAGCATTCAAAATCATTCTTTCTGATGACAATGTTAAAGCGGTATTGGTTAACATCTTCGGTGGTATCGTTCGCTGTGACATGATTGCAGAAGGTATCATTGGTGCGGTTAAAGAAGTTGGCGTAGAAGTACCTGTAGTTGTACGTCTTGAAGGTACCAATGCAGAGCTTGGCCGTGAAGTTCTAGCGAACTCAGGTCTTGATATCATCGCTGCTGAATCGCTAACTGATGCAGCACAGAAAGTTGTTGCTGCAGCGGAGGGCAAATAATGTCTGTATTAATTAACAAAGATACTAAAGTAATTTGTCAGGGTTTCACTGGCGGTCAGGGTACTTTCCACTCTGAGCAAGCAATTGCTTACGGTACGCAAATGGTTGGTGGCGTAACACCAGGTAAAGGCGGTACTGAGCACCTAGGTCTTCCAGTGTTCAACACTGTACGTGAAGCGGTAGAAGCAACTGGCGCAACTGCAACAGTTATCTACGTACCAGCACCTTTCTGTAAAGATTCAATTGTTGAAGCTGCAGATGCGGGTATCGAGCTAATCGTATGTATCACTGAAGGTATTCCAACGCTAGACATGCTTTACGTTAAAGAATACGTTGAAGCGAAAGGCGTTCGCATGATTGGTCCAAACTGCCCAGGTGTTATCACTCCTGGAGAGTGTAAAATTGGTATCATGCCTGGTCACATCCACAAGCCTGGTAAAGTAGGTATTGTTTCTCGCTCTGGTACACTTACGTACGAAGCAGTTAAACAAACTACTGACGAAGGTTTTGGCCAGTCTACTTGTGTTGGTATCGGTGGAGACCCAATTCCTGGTTCTAACTTCATCGACATCCTTCAGATGTTCCAAGACGATCCGCAAACTGAAGCTATCGTAATGATCGGTGAGATCGGCGGTACTGCAGAAGAAGAAGCAGCTGCGTTCATCAAAGCGAACGTAACTAAGCCTGTTGTTTCTTACATTGCAGGTGTTACTGCTCCTCCAGGTAAGCGTATGGGTCACGCTGGTGCAATCATCGCAGGCGGTAAAGGTACTGCTGATGAAAAATTCAAAGCACTAGAAGACGCAGGCGTTAAAACTGTTCGTTCACTTGCCGATATCGGTAAGGCGCTTCGCGAGACTACAGGTTGGTAAGCTAACGCTTAACAATGTTGTGATAAAAGCCCGCATTAAGCGGGCTTTTTTGTGCAGCCTTATTAACAATTGTTTTTGACCGAGTGTAACAAAATAACAACTAATCACGCTAAGCACCCGATTATTCGCGCATTTTGTTGTTAAATTACGTAATGGTTTGCGCAGCCTTTGTTAATGGTGTGTTGCATAAATTTTATTGAATACGTATGCAGGCAATTGTGCAAACCTTGGGTCCTCTATAGCATTGTCCCCGTGAGATGTATTGTCATTTATTTGTCATAAGAACAACAAAAAGACAACAACTATAACTGTATGGGACACCCGTTTTATGAAACAATTTAAACCCAACCTAATAAAAGCTGCGCTTATCTCTGGCGGAATGGCGTTTGGTTGTGCACCTGCACTTGCTCAAGATGCAAACGCTGATGCTGTTGATGAAGATAACCTTGAAGTTATTCAGGTAAGCGGTATTCGCGGCAGCCTACAACGTGCACAAGCTATCAAAATGGATAACACGTCAATTGTTGAAGCCTTGTCTGCTGAAGATATTGGTAAGCTTCCAGACACCAGTATTGCAGAATCAATTGCACGTCTTCCAGGTCTTGCCGGTGAACGACGCAATGGCCGTACAAGCGGTATCTCTGTTCGTGGTTTCAACGAGAACTATGTAGGTACTACGCTAAACGGTCGAGAACTATTAGGTATGGGTGATAACCGTGGTGTTGAGTTTGACCTTTACCCTACAGAAATTGTTTCTAATATCTTAGTCTATAAAACACCAGAAGCGGGCTTAATGACACAGGGGATTGGTGGTACTGTTGATATTCAAACCGTCAGCCCGCTGAACGCGCAAAAAACAGTTGCAATAAACGGCACATATGAAGCTAACCAAGAAGATGCCGGTAACCCTGACTTTGATAATAAGGGACATCGCTTGTCCTTTAACTACGTAGACCAATTCGCAGACGATAAACTTGGTGTTGCTTTAGCGATAGCTGATATGGAATCGCCACGTCAAGAGCAGTACTTCCGTGGATGGGGATATGCAACGGCTAACCCTGATAATGCTGCTGAGGGCGTAGAAGTTCCAGAAGGTACAGTAATTCTTGGTGGTCACGATTCATATACACGTTCTGCAATGCTTGAGCGTACTTCTATTGCGGGTGTAATTGAATATGCCCCGTCAGATAATCTTACTATTCAGTTCGACGCGCTTTACATCGATTTTGAAGAAAACGATGCACGTCGTGGTGTTGAAGAAGGCGGAGCTGAGTGGGGAACAGGCGCTTATACCATCACTGGTGTTGAAGACGGTCTTGTAACTTCTGGTTATTATGACGGTTTCCTATCTGTCATTCGCAACGATTCAAGACAGCAGAAAGCTGAGCTTACTACGTTCGGTTTGAACGTAGAATATGTAATCAACGACAATTGGACAGCCACATTAGACGTATCGTCGGGCGAGGTGGATAAACGAATTACCGATGTAGAAAGTTATTCAGGTGTTGGGCGTGCAGGCATTGACGGCCGACCTTTAACACCGCGTTCGTGGACGATGACATCTTCGGGTGCTGTTTACAGCGACCACCCAACGCTGGACAGTGTAGACCTTGCTGATCCTTCCTCTATTTACCTGGCAGGTCCGCAGGCTTGGGGTGGTTCACTAGCGCCAGTTGAAGCCTTTCAAGGTGTTGAAGGATTCGGTCCAGATACCGCACAAGATGGCTTTGTTAACGAGCCAGTATTTAATGAAACACTCGATGCGGTTCGTTTAGATCTACAAGGCTTCGTTGAGTGGGGAATTTTCTCGAAGTTAACTGCTGGTGTTAACTATCAAACGCGCGAAAAGTCAAAAGACAATAATGGTTTCTTCTTAACCGCACCTTCATGGCCAAACCAAGAGTTAGTACCTAATCCAATTGGCACCGCGGACTTAAGCCATATTGGCATTGAAGGCGTAATTGCGTACGACGGACTAGGTCTATATCGAAGTGGCTATTATACGCTGACAGATGCTGAGCTTTTTGAAAATGGCCGTCGCGGTGATACCTATACTATCGAAGAAGATATTCTTACCGCCTATGCGAAACTTGATATTGAAACTGAGATAGGTGATGTATTAGTTTTCGGTAATTTAGGGTTGCAGGTCGTGAACGTTGACCAAACTGGCACGGGTTTCAACACAACAACAGGTCCTACGGGCTTTACATCAGCGGTGGCTGTGTCTGATGGCGACTTTTACACCGATGTACTTCCAACGCTAAACTTGAGTTTTGAAATAGCTGAAAACCAATTCATTCGTACAGCATTAGGTAAGGTTATTAGCCGTCCGCGTATGGACGATATGCGCCCGAACAACACGGTAAGCTTTACGTTTAACGATCAGCAGATAATTTCCAGCAATGTCGCTAATGGACCATGGTCTGCAAGTTCAGGTAATGCGCGCTTAAAGCCGCTGGAAGCAAATCAGTTTGACATTGCCTATGAGAATTACTTCGCAGATTCAGGATATTTCGCCCTTAGTTTCTTCTATAAAGATTTGACTAACTGGCACGTAGCTGGTCAAACGGTTGGAGACTTCAGCGAGTCATACATCGAAGGTTTTCACCAAACTTCAGGTCAAACAGATATCAATGGCGATGATGTGCTAGATGAGAACGATATCGTTCCACCAGCAACATTTAACGGTATTGTTAGCTTCCGTGAAGATGGTCTTGAAGGTTTTGTTCGGGGCTGGGAACTGCAAGGTAGTATCCCGTTTGATATTGTTCATGAATCATTAGAGGGCTTCGGTGTTTTTGCAAGTGCGACCTTCTTAGATGGTGAGTTAGACAACGGTGATTCAGTGCCAGGACTGTCGGAAGAGACTTATTCACTGACGGCGTTTTATGAAAGTAATGGATTTGAAGTACGTGTGTCTGCGACTAAGCGCGATGCATTCGCTACTGAAACACGTGCAACTAGCCTTGCATTGGCACAAATCGAAGACAACGGTGTTAAGCAGATTGATGCGCAAATCGGTTACGACTTCAGTGGGTCTGGCATTGAGTACCTTGAGGGACTTCGCGTTACGCTTCAAGGCCAGAACTTAACTGACGAGCCAACCGTTCGTGTTAATCCGGGCGACAGTCGCCAAATTACTGAGTACCAAAGTTACGGTCGTAACTTCTTACTTGGCTTTAACTACACATTCTAAGCGTACGTTAAAGCAGCGCTTGCAAAGTGCAGGCGTGTAAACAGGTGATATTAAAAAAGCCCCAATTAACGCAGGTGTTGGGGCTTTTTGTTGTATACCAGCACATGCCATGTTAAGAAGTGGTGTTAGTGAACTGCTGAAAAATAAGTGGTGACAGCAAATTTATGATGAATCAAACAGTAAAGAATGTAGTTATTGTTGGCGGTGGCACTGCTGGTTGGATATCAGCTGCGGTCATTAAGCGTCTTATCGGAGCGGGTGTAGACGTAACCTTAGTCGAGTCTGAAGAGATTGGCACCGTTGGCGTTGGAGAAGCCACTATTCCTCCAATCATCACCCTAAACAACGTTTTGGGTATAGATGAAAAAGAATTTCTGCGCGAAACAAACGCGACTATGAAGCTGGCGATTAAATTTGAAAACTGGCGGGTGCAGGGTGAAAGTTATTTTCATACCTTTGGCGCTCCAGGAAAGAGTTACGCTTTCTGTCATTTTCACCACTACTTCAAGCGAGCCCAAACGCTTGGCCTTACCGATTCTATTTGGGAATACGACTTAAACTATCTGGCGTGTAAAAACGGGAAGTTTGCACACATCAAGTCACCTGATCCAATTATTGAAATGCCCTATGCGTACCATTTCGACGCTTCCCTCTATGCACGCTTCCTTCGCAAAAAATGTGAAGCAATGGGGGTTACCCGTAAAGAAGGTATTATTAGTGATGTCACGCAGGATGCCGACAATGGTTTTGTGACTGGGGTTACATTGAAAAGCGGTGAACATGTCGAAGGAGATTTGTTTATTGACTGTTCCGGTTTTAAGGGGCTTCTTACTCAGCAGACGTTAAACACCGGATATGAAGACTGGTCGCACTGGTTACCGTGTGATCGCGCTGTTGCTATGCCGAGTGAACGATTAGAAAAAACGTTGCCTTACACCCGTTCAATTGCTCATTCTGCGGGGTGGCAGTGGAGAATTCCGCTTCAACACCGCAACGGAAATGGTCTTGTGTATAGCAGTAACTATTACTCTGATGACCAAGCGCTGGATATCTTGTCGTCTAACCTTGATACCAAACCGTTGGCAGACCCTAATTTCATTCGTTTTAGAACAGGGCGAAGACGTAAGCAGTGGAATAAAAATGTAGTGGCAGTTGGTTTGTCTAGCGGCTTTTTAGAGCCTCTAGAGTCAACCAGCATACACCTAATTCAGTCAGCGGTGGTTAGGCTTATTCACCTGTTTCCACACGACGGTTTTAAGCAACGTCAAATTGATGAATATAACAAACAATCGCAGTTGGAGTTTGAACAAATTCGCGATTTTATTATTTTGCATTATCACGTAAATGAAAGAAAGGATTCACATTTCTGGAAGGATTTACGAGAAATGGATGTTCCAGACAGCTTAACGCATAAAATCGAGTTATTTAGAGCGTCTGGTAACTTGTTTAGGGAACAAAATGACTTGTTCCTTGAGAGTTCTTGGCTACAGGTACTAATGGGACAGGGGGTAGTACAGAAAGACTACCACCCTTTAGCGAATGCATTGTCTGAACAAAAGCTGCAAGAACTCATGCAAAATATTAAGCGAATTAAAAATGAACCCATTGGTAAAATTGCGACGCATGATGACTTTTTGAAACAGTTTTGTGGTTAGTTACATACTATGAATAGCCCAATCCATATTGTTATAGCCGGGGGAGGTACTGCCGGTTGGATGGCTGCAAATTATTTTGCGCACAAATGGCCATCAGGCAAGGTCAATATTACACTTGTTGAGTCTTCCGATATTGGCATTATAGGTGTGGGCGAGGGTTCTACACCTACACTGAAACGCTTCTTTGACGAATTGAATATTCAAGAAAATGATTGGATGCCTAAGTGCAATGCAACGTACAAAGTTAGCATTCAGTTTAAAGACTGGAGCCCTGGATCTGGTATTAACCAGTATCGACATCCATTCATCTCTCAAACTGATACTTTTACCCAGCGTGCTTTCGAGGTTAACTGCCGTACCCGACGGCTTGGACTTGATACGCACGTTACGCCGGAAGACTTTTTGATCAATGGCGTGTTGGCTCAGCAAAACAAAGCGCCACTTACGCCTGATAATTTTCCTTTTAGAATGGAATACGGTTACCACTTTGATAGTGCATTGCTAGGAAACTACTTACGTGAAGTGGCCGTTGGAAAAGGAGTCACTCATATAAATGCCATCATTAGCAACGTAGCACTTTACCCTCGTGGAGACATAAGTCATCTTGTGACAGACAAAGGCATTATTAAGGGAGATTTTTTCGTTGATTGCACAGGTTTTTCCTCAACTTTGTTGCAGCAGTCCTTAGGCGTTAAGTTCAACTCTTATTCTGAAAACTTGTTCAACGATTCTGCGGTGGTACTGCCTACACGAGTACAAGAAAATATCAAAGTAGAGACCCAGTCGACAGCGCTTTCGAACGGGTGGTGCTGGACGATACCATTACAAAATCGCACCGGCAACGGTTACGTCTACAGTGCTGCACATTTATCCAAGGACCAGGCCGAAGAAGAGTTACGTCGACACCTTGGTCTTGAAAGTACCGATGTAGAAGCGCGACATCTTAAAATGAAAGTGGGGCAAGTTGGACAGCACTGGCACAAAAACTGTTTGGCATTAGGCCTATCTCAAGGGTTTATAGAACCCCTTGAAGCCACGGCGCTACACCTGGTTCAGATTTGTATCGAGTATTTCTCGGACATGTTTGAAAAGAGCGGTTTTTCAACGAAAGAAAGCAGTAATTATAATTCTTTTGCTAAAGAACGTTTTGATCGTGTTCGTGACTATATAGTGGCGCACTATAAGCTAAATACAAGAGACGATAGTGATTACTGGCGTGACAATAGAAACAACATGGTGATGTCTGACTCCTTAAAATCAATCATAAGTACTTGGTTTAGTCGCGAAGATCTGGCAACGGAAATCAAACGCCAAAATATAGGGATGCACTGGGATTCTGTATCATGGCACTGCCTGTTTGCCGGCTATGGCGCATTTCCGCCTTTAGAGAAAAACCAGCCCGGTAGAGGCGATTTGTATAAAGAACAGAACATTGAGCGTTTTATTCAGGGCTGCGCGTTAAATTTCAAGCACAACAATAGCGTACTTGAAGAACTCATGCGTTAATACTTTAGCTAGCTAACGCTATGGATGGCACGCTAACAAATACCACTTTAATTAGCAGGTAGTAGCTGTCTTTTTATTGATTCTCTTCAAAACGTATTACCCAATTCCTCCCTATCGCTGTTAACGCTATGTATATAAAATGTAAATGAATACGTATGCATAGCATTGCTCCCTTTTTATACAAAACAGTAGTATTTGGTGTTGAAGCATAATACCAGTCCGCATAGATAATTACCCACTCAGCGAGAGTTAAAATGTTCGTAATCGCGGCGTGTTACCGCAGGTATAGTTGTTCTACATCAAGGTGACACAACAAAGAGTACGGACATTTTAAACTCGCCCTTCGGGAAGGTCTGGCAAGCTTCCTAGCTTCATTCTGGGAATTTGAAAGGGAACAGCCATTCCTACATTCCCACGCTTCGCTAGGAAACTTGCCAGCGCCTTCTGAGTGGGCACTTATCTATGCGGATTGGTATAAGAGACATTTTTAGGTGTGGTAGTCCTGAAAGTGTCGATAATAAACAAGGATGGGACACCAATGAAAACATTCAAACCCAGTACCATTATGGCGGCCTTGATAAGTAGTGGGGTTGCCTTTAGTGCAGTTCCACTCTATGCCCAAGAGTCTCCAGACACTTCAGTAGACGAAGTTGAACGGCCACAGGAAGATACCCTGGAACGTATTGAAGTACGTGGTTTCAGTACCAGCTTAATCCAATCATTAAACCAGAAGCGTTTCTCTGATACGGTTTCTGAACAAATATCCGCAGATGATCTAGGTGGGCTTCCAGATGTATCGATGGCAGATGCACTGACACGCTTACCGGGTATTTCCGCTGTGCGTACCGGAGGGCAAGCAGCACAAATTAACATCCGTGGTTTGTCAGGCGACTTTGTATTTTCTACGTTAAACGGTAGAGAGCAGGTATCCACCAGCGGAAGCCGCGCTATTGAGTTCGATCAATACCCGTCTGAACTAATAAGCGAAGCGGCGGTTTATAAATCACCCAAGGCATCGCTAATTGAAGGCGGTATCGCTGGTACGGTAGAGCTAAAAACGGCATCGCCTCTCGCCATTGAAGAGCAACACAAGTTCAGCGCGAACATGCGCGGAATGTACAATGACCGAGCGTCAGAGATAAGTGACGCGACAGAATACGGCCACAGATTAAGTTTTTCTTATCAAGGAAAATTCCTTGACGATACGCTTGGTGTATCACTAGGTTACGCTCGTCTATTTCAGCCAAGTGTTTCTACTCAATTCATTGGTTTAGCTTATAACGGTCAGGTAGATGTTGATGGGCTAGAAGGTGATACTGACGGCCCTTCAGAATGTCCCAATTGTGAACTCATTTCAGAAGGTTTTGAAATGCAGCACAAGGGCGGGGAAGAGACCCGCGATGGATACGTCGCGGCATTTGAATGGGCGCCTATCGATACGTTCACATTAAAAGCCGATGCATTTGTCTCAAAATTTGATTCAGAAGCCTTTGCTCGTGGTTTTCGAGTTAAGTTAGGCGGCATTAATGCTGGGATCACAAATCCAGTAGTGGTTAACAACAGCGTTATTGGGGGGACGTTCTCTAGAACCGATAGCAGCTTTACCCGTGTTGAATTGGTAAACGACGATAACCAAGACTTTGATAGCGTTACCAACTTAGGTGTTAATGCAAGCTGGGAGATTTCATCCGACTTCGCGGTACAGTTTGACGTATCACGTTCAAGTGCTGAAAGTGACTTCAGGAACGGCTTATTGTGGTCGCTTGTTGGCGAAGACGCGACAGCGGCAAATCCCGTGTTCGACGAAAACGTCCAAATATCTTATTTGCTTAATGGCCTAAACCTGCCCGATATCGGTTTTAACCAAACTGATGCATTTACCGATTTAGACCGTGTGATGGTAAGTAAATACGGTATCTATCCTTTTGAAAACACGGATGAACTAGATGCCTATCGTGTAGACTTCCAATATTATGTCGATACACCCATTATTTCAGGGTTTGAGTTTGGTTATCGTTACTCTGACCGAGAGTACAATAATGATCGCTCTGTATTTGAGTACGGAAATGACAGTGCATTTTCGGTAAGCGAGCCACCGCTGCGCTTAACTTCAGACATGGTTGAGCAGGTTAATTGGAGCGGTGATTTTGATTACTTCCCAAGTTATCTATCTGTTGATCTGGACAGTGCACTAAATGCATGGTTCCCGGGTGGCAGACCACAGCCAGTTCAGACTTGGGGACCAGGCGCCGCAGGTGTAATTAATGGCCCTGGTACAGGACCTGCTACAGCGTGGACGTTGCAAGAAAGCGGCGATGTTTTCGAAACCGTAAACTCGGCTTACTTAATGGCTACCATCAATACGGAAATAGGTAGTATTCCGATAACAGGTAATATCGGTGTACGTTACGTTAAAAGTAAGCAAAGCTCGACTACGCTACAGCGCGCAACACAATTAATTGAAGACTTGGAAACCGGAACATCGGTTGAAGTTAGTGACCCAACTGCAGGCGCACAAAATATCACTGACGACGTTGGTTTAATCAACAACTTCTATCGCCCAGCCTTAATAAGTCACGAATATTCTGACGTTTTGCCTTCAATAAACCTCAATTTTAAGCTTACGGATGACACACAACTTCGTGTAGCGGCTGCAAAGGTCATGGGTAGAGCGCCCATCAATCGCTTTGCCGCAAATGCATCTACGACGATTGAAACAGTTACCGCCTTCCAAGACAGAGATTCTGGGCAAATTACCCTTTCTAATCCGACAGCAAGAGTTAGCGGTAATGCGCGTAACAGCCCTTACTTAGAGCCTTTCTACGCAACGCAATATGATGTTTCATGGGAATATTATTTCTCAGATACGGAAGGGGCACTTGTCGTTGCAGGTTTTTACAAGGACATTGAGTCATTCGTAGAAGACATCGAAATAGAGCCTTACGATTTTGAAGCTAATGGCATTGTAATTCCTGACAATGTAAGCGTGCCGGTTTACTTAACGCCAGAGTTTACGGGGCAAGAAGCCGAACTAGCTCGGGATGAAAATGGCGATCCTATCTTTATTACTGTGCCTACCGAAAATGGTAGCTACAGCACTGCGGTAAATAACGCTGAAGGTGGCTACATTCGAGGTTTAGAAGTCGCTTACACGCAAATTTATAGCATGCTGCCTGGCATGTGGTCGGGATTAGGCGTAAGCGCAAGTTACTCTTACACCGAAAGTGAAATTCAGCGCACACTGGGCGACGGTGTTTATGCTGCTAATTTACCAGGGCTTTCCGAGAATGTGGCAACGCTAACGGTTTTCTGGGAATACGAAGGCTTCGAAACCCGATTGTCTAGCCGTTACCGCGACGCGTTTGTATCGCAACAGGTAGCAGTAAACGACCAAGTAGTTAACTTTGACGAAGAATTGGTAATAGATTACCAAGCGTCTTATGAAATTAACGACAATTGGAGTGTACTGTTCCAAGTTAACAACTTAACTGACGAGCCTACAAAGAGCTATTTCGCATCAGAAGAACAAACCGGCACCATTCAATACTTCGGCACGCAATATTACCTAGGGATGACCTACCAACTATGAAAACTAACATTTTAGGTAATTTATTTAGCGACGCACAAAAATGTTCGGCTGCCAAAAATAGCGAAAATATTCAGGAGAATTCTATGTTTACTAAAAAAAGGGTAGTGCGGGCCGCGTTACTTTTAGTAGGCGCTTATACACTTGCTGGTTGTGGAGGCTCGGGCGTTGAATCGGGCACAAATGACCTGTTGACTTGTGAGGTGCCTAACGTACCTAACGCAGCAGGAACAGCTTGTGAGCCACCACCACCTATTCAATGCGATGCGCCGTTAGTGCCTAATGAAGCAAATGACGCATGTGAGGCTGGTGCAGATCCTAGCTTACCTGCACCAGTATTCACCCCTTCAGCTAATCAAGCCGTGTTGTACTATAACCGCGCTGCTATTGATGCGGATAATTCTAGCAACGATGCGGCTTACGAGGGCTGGAGGTTGCACACTTGGAATAATGACACGTGTGATGCTTATGCCGATGCAGACACTGATTGGGCAAACGGACGTATTCACAGTGGCATCGATCCAAACTACGGAGCATATTGGATTTTAGAGCTTAAAGAGGGGTATGGAAGCTGCCACAATTTCATCATCCACAAAGGTACCGATGACGCCGGTAAAGAAATGGGGGGAGGTGATTTCCAAGGCTCACTTGTTCAAGACGACGAAACCTTTGTACGCATGAATTTTACCCTTTCTGGTGAGCCAACCATATTTGAGTTCCCCATAATGTCGCTTGGTCCTCAGCCTGTTGATATAGAAGGCTTTGGTGCCCATTGGCTAGATGCAAACACCATTTTATGGGATGTTCCCGAAACGGTTTCAGAGGTAAAGCTTCACTATTCAGCTCAGGCTGATTTAGAGAGTACGCTGGAAGAGGGTATCAACGGTACTCAAGTAACCCTAATGGGTACAACGCTTACCGAGGAGCAATCTACCCGCGCGCCGAATTTATCTTCTATGCAAGCATGGGAAGGTGACTGGTTGGTAGAAGATGCCAAAACGGTATTGACGACACAAGCGGTTGTTGGCGGATATGATGCTGACGGGACGCTAGTAGCTGCAACAGGTATCCAATTAGCTAATGCTATTGATGCCCTGTACACCTTAGGGGAAGACGATGCTGACGAAGCTCAACTTGGCGGAATCTACACTGACGCAGTTATAACTGCTGCACTGTGGGCACCTACTGCTTCAAATGTTGACCTTTTACTTTATAACGACAACAAGACATTAAACCAACGTATTGAAATGGTTCGTGACGATACCTCAGGTGTTTGGCGCCATGAAGGTGATATGTCGCTTGACCGTCAGCTTTACCGTTATGAAGTTACTGTTTATCACCCGATAACGGGCAAAGTAGAGACACTGCTTGTAACAGACCCATATTCTGTATCACTAAGCACAAACGGCCGTTTCTCGCAGTTTGTAAATCTAGCGGATGATGATTTAAAACCTGAAGGGTGGGATTCTCACACCATCCCTACGGTTGAAAATTACGAAGACGCAGTTATTTACGAAGGTCACATTCGTGATTTCAGTGTGCGTGATATGTCTACTTCTGAAGAAAATCGAGGTAAATACCTTGCCTTCACGGAAGAAGGTACAGCGCCGGTCGAACACCTTAAAAAGCTAGTTGAGGCAGGGCTTACCTACTTCCATATCCTTCCAGCGAATGACATCGCAACCATTGACGAAGACCCTACTAAGACCGTTGATTTATACGATACGGTAGGCAAATTGTGTCGCTTAAACAGCGGTGCGGCAGTGTGTGAAGAAGAAAGCGCAAACGCACTGCTAATCGATGTTTACAATTCTTATGATCCACTATCTGAAGCGGGCAAGGCACAACAGCTTACTAATGATTTGCGGAATCTAGATACGTTCAACTGGGGCTATGACCCTCATCACTTTAACGCGCCGGAAGGAAGTTATGCGTCGAGTGCAGAGGGTGTAGAACGCATTGTAGAAATGCGCGCCATGATCCAAGCACTTCACGAGATGGGACTTCGTGTTGCATTAGACGTTGTTTACAACCATACCAATGCATCGGGTGTTTTCAGCAAGTCAGTTTTAGACAAAGCGGTACCGGGCTACTATCACCGTTACGAAGTGGATACTGGTGCGATTGTTCGTGAAACATGCTGTGATGACACCGAACCTCGTAATGTCATGATGGAAAAATTCATGAAAGACTCACTGCTTATGTGGACTGAACACTATAAGTATGACTCTTTCCGTTTCGATATTATGAGCCAAGCCACTAAAGACACCATGGTGCGCTTGCGTGATGCGGTTCATTCTATTGACGAAGACAATTACTTTTATGGGGAAGGTTGGACCAAAATAGACCGTGGTTACGAGCAGGCAAGTCAGCTGAATATGGCCGGTACTGAGATTGGTACCTATAACGACCGTATTCGTGAGGCTATTCGTCAGGGCGCTATTTTCAGAGCAGAAGATGAAGGGTTATTAAGTGCTCAAGACCGTGTGAAAATGGGCATGATAGGCACGTTGAAAGACTATGTATTAGAAACGTCTTCAGGCAGTGCTGGTGCGACAAGTAACTTGGGTGGCTATGCTGAAGACCCTGCAGATATCATTAACTACGTGTCAAAGCATGATAATGAAACACTATGGGATCAATTAAACTATACGCTTCCGCAAGATATCACCCTAGAGCAGCGAGTTCGTGCACAAAACGTAGCTATGGGTATCAACCTTGTATCTCAAGGCATTCCATTCCTGCAAATGGGCGGCGACATGCTCCGCTCCAAATCAATGGATAGAAACACTTATGATGCAGGAGATTGGTTTAACTATGTGGATTTCACTTACGAGACCAATAACTGGAATGTAGGCTTACCGCTAGCACAGGACAATGAAGCCCGTTGGGAAGAAATGGGTGAGTTTATTTATAGTCCGAACCGCGCTGCGTCGATGGCAGATATCATGTTCGCCTCAGACGTGTTTGCAGAGTTGCTAAACATTCGTATGACGAGCCCATTGTTTAGATTGACCACCGCTGAAGACATTATCGATCGTATTGGTTTCCACAATATCGGTGAGCGCCAGCAGCGAGGCCTCATTGCGATGAGCATTGATGACGGCGTATCGGAAAACAGCGATGAGTCTCGTCTAGACCTAGACATGATGAATGATGCGATTATGGTGCTAGTGAATACGGGATATGAAGAGAAGTCTATCACCGTCAACACTGCAACGGGCTTTTCGCTCCATGCCACACAAATGAATTCAGTTGATGCCACGGTACGCGGCGCTACCTTTGTTGAGGGCGAAGACGGTAACGGTACCTTCACCGTTCCTGCGCTTACCATTGCCGTGTTTGTTAAACCACAATCTGGCGCCCAAGGTTATGGTCTTTCAGCGTTTGCTACGTCTGGTGCGCCAGATGTTGTTCCTTACGGCGACATCATCGCTTACCTTCGTGGAGACATGAATGGATGGTCAACGGATGATGCATTCATCTATCAGGGTGACGGTAAGTACACCGTAATAGCTACACTTGAAGGTGGCGTTACATATGGATTCAAATTCGCATCTGAAGATTGGAGTACAGTGAACTTTGGCGCAGCGGATGGTGAAGAAGGTACAGTAGTAGCGGGTGAAGAAAAGGTTCTTGCACGTACTAATACCAACCTTTCATTTACACCAGCGACGAGCGCGGCCTACCTGTTTACTATTGATGCGACTGATAGCGAAGCACCAATCCTAATGGTTGAAAACGAAGAGCCCTATATTGGCACACCAGTGTATCTTCGTGGTGCAATGAACGACTGGGGTACGGCTGAGGAGTTTGCTTACCAAGGCGGACGTATTTACACTTTCTCTCGTGATGTTGAGCTAGGGACTTACGAGTTTAAAGTGGCTTCTGAAGACTGGAGTACCGTGAACTTTGGTGCATTCTCAGCAGATGACGCGGATCGAAATCTGGCTCCGGGTCAAACTCTAAGTCTTGCTGCAACTAACGATAACCTTATCTTGAACATTGAAACTGCAGACCGCTATGTGTTTGTTTTCAACGTGACTGACTTAGGTGCGCCTACTATTGGTGTATTTAAAGAAGCGTTTTGGGGGGACACTCAAGTCTATATCCGTGGCGGTATGAATGGATGGGGTGCGGTAGATATGTTTGAATATCAAGGGGAAGGCGTTTACACCGCTGACATCGAGTTGAGTGCAGGTAGCATTGAATTTAAGGTCGCCTCTGAAGACTGGTCGACGGTAAACCTGGGTAATCCTAATGATGCAGCAAGTAATGTTGTTATTCCAGGTGAGCCTAAAATATTAGGTGTGAGTAACAACAACCTTATGATTGAAGTTTCTGAGTCAGGACTTTATGAGTTTATGGTGTCTGGACCTGATGGTATTGCGCCTACTTTAACGGTCACGAAAAAGTAAGTTCGACAGGCCTTTAATAGGTCGGTTTATAAAAGCCGATAATTTTAAAACCGCGTCTTAGTACGCGGTTTTTTGTATTTGGCATATCTCTTGATTCTTTAGTAGTATGAAGATGTAGAAAGTGGTCATACCAGATTGACTGGGTCAATTCAAAAGGAGATGAAAATGAAAAGTGCCCTTGTTGTTGAAGGTGGTGCAATGCGCGGAGTTTTTGCAGCAGGCGTGCTAGATAAGTTTATGGAGCATGGTTACTATTCGTTTGACTTCGCGATAGGAGTTTCAGCTGGAGCCACTAATCTCTCAACCTACGTGTCGAAAATGCAGGGTTTGAGTAAGACAATCATTACACAATACGCTACGAAGAGAGAATTTTTTAGTCCACTACGCTTTATTAAAGGTGGACACATGACGGATGTCCATTGGCTATGGCATCATTCAAAACAATCTATGAACATTCCAGCCCCAGGTGAAAAAAGCAGTATGCCGCTTTATGTAGGTATTACTAATGCTGAGTCAGGAGAGTGTGAATATATACAGGCCACCAAAGATAATGTTGATGATTTAATGGTCGCTTCCTGTGCACTACCAACGGCTTATCGTGACGAGATTTCAATTAACGGCACCCGATATTTGGATGGGGGTGTGGCTGATGCGATACCTGCTATTCAAGCGTACAAAATGGGGGCGAGGGATATTACGGTCATTCTCTCTCAACCACTTGGCTTTACAAAGCCAGAGGTTAAGTCTGCATGGTTAATGCAAAAAATGTATGGCAACCAACCTGCCATCTTAGAGAAGATGCTGCAACGGGCAACCATTTATAATAAAACGCTTAGTTTTTTAAGCGAACCACCGAAAGACTGCACCATTCGAGTTATAGCGCCAGATGAAGCTTTTTGCGTAAAACGGCTTACAATGGACAAGAAAAAGTTATTGAGGGGATACGGGCAGGGGCGACGTATGGCTAGACGCTATATTAAAGAGCTTGATTGGGTGACAAACCAAAAGTCCGCGTGAACTCAACTGATAATCTGTTTCCTAACCTGTAGTAATTAGGCAACACTAACACTTCATTGCTTGGATTTATCCAAGCTTTTTTTTTGATGGATTTAAAATCATTAAATCTCAGTAGCTTATAATGTACCAAATTGGCTACACCCCTTTTGCCGCGTTATTTATTTTCCCTTTTCTCAATCCTTCTCAGGCTTTAATTTAGATAGTCCTTTTCGACAATAACGGGTTTTATCACGCCAGTGCCAAGAAATAGCATTGAATAACGCATCTGCATAACTATCTGAAAACCAGTAAATTTGTACGAAGACTAAAGACAAATATGTAAACTTTGCACTTAATTTGCAAAAAATTCATGGAATTGGTCTGTATTTTGCTGAACTAAATCGGGTAAAGTTATGAACTTTCATACAGAAGAACAATACGTCCAAGATAGCATTTACTCGATTTCCTTAAGCGTTAGCAGACGACCAAGATTTAGTTAAAACGTCATAAAAACTGAGTATTTTACTCAATAGTATAGTGGTGAATACGACTTCTACGGTGGTCGCTTTGCGGAGTATTCATAAAAGGCGTTACGGTATTTATGTATGTGAATTAATACTTATGGCTACATTTTCTGGTTACGCATAGAAGCGTGTCCAAAGACGTGGCAGTATCGAAAAATAAATAGAAAAAGCCTAATAAATCGTGCAAATAGCAAGTCAGAAAATCTCAATTGGGTTGGTAAACCCGAAAAATCCTGTAAACGTTGCTTCTATTTTGAGAGCAGCGGGCTGTTACGGTGTTGCAAGTGTATTTTACACCGGCCAGCGCTATCGATTCGCCAAGGACTTTAACGCGGATACTAAAGCGTTCCATAAAGTCATTCCAACCATTGGCGTTGACAGTTTGCGGGAAGTGGTGCCTGAAGGTGCGTCCGTTGTTGCAGTAGAACTTGTCGAAGGAGCCGCGCCTTTGCCTAGATTCGAACACCCGGAAAATGCGTTCTATATCTTGGGACCTGAAGATGGAAGCGTAGGTGCGGATATACTGTCATGGTGCGACCACGTGGTTTATATACCCACATATTCGTGCATGAACTTAGCGGCAACAGCCAATGTTTTACTTTATGACCGCCTTTCAAAGTCTGATTACGTAAGTGGGGATGCACTTATCAGACAAAGTCGTGATACCAATAACAAAGCAAAAATTTAATAGCAATTCAATTATTAACTTTAACAAAATACCTAAGGCTGCTGCTGCGAACAGGAAGTTACCCACAAGCCTAACAATAAATTAAAATCAGGGGAGCTTTGCGTTGAAAACTCATACGATAAGCGCAGTTCGTGCGCTGAACTGCGCCGTGTCCAATAAACTATCTAAATTACCACGGCAATGGCTAAACGTCTTTCCACGCCGATTGTCACTTGAAGAAAGTATTTCTAATTTCTTCTTTAGTCGTTACGAACTGGTGATCGCTAACGAAGAAAATGAAAAGCAGGTAAGCTATAAAACTCGCCACAAAGTGTATTGTGAAGAGATGAAATTCGAGCAAAAAAATGCGGCTTCGATTGAAAAGGATAAGTACGATGATCGCGCAATCAACTGTTATATCAAACACCGCCCTACAGGTGAATGCGCAGGTACAATTCGGTTGGTATTGCCAACTGAAGCTGGGTTATCGCTACCTTTAGAGGAAAAGTGTGCTGAAGCGTTTGAAGATGGGGCACTGCTTCCCTCTAGTTGCGACCCAACGAGCGTATGTGAAATATCAAGGTTGGCCATTCCAAGAGAGTTCAGAGTTCGCCAAATGCGTTCCAAAATTTTACCCACTGAAAAACTTGAAAAAATAAAACAAAGGAAAAGCACGCCATTTAACGTTGAGCACTTTCCTTATCTTTCTATTGCGCTGTATTTAATGGCAACCAGCATATGCCAACATTTAAATGTGCAACATGCATACGTGTTAATGGAGCCTAAGTTGGCAAGAAGAATGAAAGCGTTTGGTATTAACTTCAACTCAGTCGGTGACGCGATAGAATTTAACGGTAAGCGTGTGCCTTATAGAGTTTCTCCAAATGTTTTGGCTACGGAATTAGCTAAGCCACTCCAAGGTTTCCATAAAAAAATACATAATAAACTTTATAGTGCATTACAATTTATCGAAAATAAACCAACTCATACCACTCGTTCTATGCAGAAACCATTGCGCGTAGCACAAGCAGCGTAAGATTATCCAATATAGTGATACTAAACAGCCGTCCGTTTGGGCGGTTTTTTTTGGTCTGAATACGTATGCATGTTTTTTAACATCCAGTTAACGCGTATCCTATCGGCATAATTTATGTTTATCACAATGATTACTATGCCAAATCTCCAACTTCGTTTTTGTTTAAAACCCTTGTCCATTGCTATGCTTTCAATTGGAATAACCGCGTGCTCAGGGCCTTCGTCTCCAGCGAATAATCAAACACTTGAGGGCGAAAGAGGCAAACCTTTGGTATCAAAACAACAAGGCGATATGAAAACGCACTCTGATATAGACGAAAGGCAAGGTAAGCCTGTGGTTTACCAAGTGTTTACTCGACTATTTGGTAATACTAATTCAAACAATCAGCCTTGGGGTACAGTTGAACAAAATGGCGTAGGTAAATTCAGTGATTTTACACCGGAAGCACTTAGGGCGATAAAGTCTTTAGGCACCAGTCATATTTGGTATACAGGCGTGCCACACCATGCGGTAATTAACGACTATAAGGATTTCGGTATATCGAATGACGACCCAGATGTAGTGAAAGGCCGCGCTGGTTCGCCCTATGCTGTAAAAGATTATTACAATGTTAATCCTGACTTAGCAGAGAACCCAGCTAAGCGATTAGAAGAGTTCGAAGCACTGATAAAAAGAACGCATGCTGCGGGAATGAAAGTTGTCATCGACATCGTTCCCAACCACGTTGCGCGAGACTATCATTCGCTTTCGGCACCGGAAGGGGTAAGCGATTTCGGCGCCACAGACGATACAACGGTTGAGTACGCCCGTGATAATAACTTTTACTATGTAGTGGGTGAAGCGTTTCAAGTGCCTACAGCTGATAATTATCAACCTTTAGGCGGCGAAGCACATCCGTTAGCAGACGGTAAGTTTGAGGAGTTTCCAGCGAAGTGGACAGGTAATGGCGCAAGAGCAGCGAAGCCAGATATTAACGACTGGTATGAAACGGTAAAAGTAAATTACGGCGTGAAGCCAGACGGCACCTACGATTTTCCCATACTACCAGACGAATACAGACAAAAATCTATCGAAGAACACGCTGCGTTTTGGCAGGGGAAGGACCTTCCAGACTCGTGGTACAAATTCAGAGACATTGCCCATTATTGGATTGAAAAAGGTGTCGATGGATTTCGTTTCGACATGGCTGAAATGGTGCCAGTAGAGTTCTGGTCTTTTCTGAACAGCAGCATCAAGAAAAAAGCGCCGAATTCATTCTTGTTGGCAGAGGTTTATCAGCCAGACAAATATCGCGATTATATTCATAAAGGTAAAATGGATTACCTATACGACAAGGTAGGTTTTTACGATACGTTAAAAGAAATCATGCAAGGAAAAGGCAAGGTGAGTGACCTGGTGGCCGTTCATAAAAAAGTCAGCGATATCGCACCACACATGCTGCACTTCTTAGAAAATCATGACGAGCAGCGTATCGCTAGCCCTGACTTTGCAGGTAGCGCCGAAAAAGGCAAGCCAGCACTTGCTGTGAGTGCGCTAATAAGCAGTTCACCAACGCTACTTTATTTTGGCCAAGATGTGGGTGAAGACGGCAGCGAAGAGACTGGGTTTGGCGATCCAACACGTACCTCAATCTTTGATTACGTGGGTGTTCCAGCTCACCAGCGATTTATGAATAACGGTAAATTTGATGGTGGACAATCTACGAAGGATGAAAAAGAACTGCATAGCTTTTACAAGCGCGTTATGTCTATTGCTGCTGGTAACCCGGCTATTGCTGGTAAGTACCAAAGCCTTCATGCGTTGAACCTCGGTGTCGAAGGCTCAGCCTATTCAGAGCAACAGTTTACGTTTGCTCGCGTTAAAGGCGAGCATGGGTTTGTGGTTATTTCAAACTTTAGTGAAAAGCCCACAGGGGAAATAAAGTTCACGGTTCCAGCAAGTGTGCTTGGTGAAGATAGTAAAAACGTTACCCTAGAGCCGCTTCTTTTTCATGACAGCATTAACCTAGAAAAAGATAATGTTAATTACAAAGTCTCGTTATCACTGAATGGCTTAGAAACCAAAGTATTTGCGTTTTAGTAAGTGCTTGGCCTTGTTAACACGTCGTATTACTAGTGGATTTATGTAAACAAGAGGCCATGGGAAATACCATGGGAAATGCCAAGGTAAATAACATGGCCTCTTGTGAATACGTATGCAGAGCATTGGTCAGTCACTCCATGCGATGTAGTATCGCGATTACACCTTGCACTTAACGTATTTTTAACATTGGTATCTTTATGCTTAAACGTAACCGCATAAGTAATGAAACTACATCGTTGCGCAATACTTCGCTCTCTGTGATTACCAGTTTCGTTACTATTTTGCCGGTATTTTGTGTTTATTCTTATCAGGAAAATAACCTAGACGTGTACCCGCCTAACTGGTGGGCAGGCATGCAACACGCCGAAGTAGAGCTAATGATATCAGGCGAGAATGTTGCCGATGACAAGGTTCTAGTGTCCGAGGGCAATGTGCAAATAAAACAGAGCAGGGCACTTGATAGTGAAAATTATCTTTTTGTAACGCTAGATATTGCCGACGCGAGCCCGCAAGAATTGGTGCTATCGTTAAAAGACGAGGACGGTAGTTCACGGGACATTCACTTTTCGTTGGGAAAACGTGCCCAAGGTTCATCAGCACGAAAAGGTTTCGGACCGGAAGACGCCATTTACCTGATAGCCCCAGACCGATTTGCCAATGGCAGCGTGGGTAATGACAACATTGAAGGGTATAAAGATAAGGTAGATAGGTCTTTTAAAGGTGGACGTCACGGTGGTGATATTCAGGGTATTTCTAACAACCTCGACTATATAAAAGAGATGGGGTTCACCCAAATATGGACCATGCCCATGCTTGAAAATGCAATGGAAAACTACAGTTACCATGGCTACTCTACCACCGACTACTACAATATAGATCCACGTTTTGGCTCCAATGATGCTTTTATAGAACTAAGTAAAAAAGCCAACGAAAACGGTATAGGCGTTATCATGGATATGGTGCTTAATCATATCGGTAGTGAACATGTATGGATGAAGGATACACCGTCTTCTGATTGGATAAACAATTACGGACAGTTTGTCGGTACTACCCACAAGCGGGAATCACTTCACGATCCTCACGCCGTAGCGAGTGATGTCAAAGGGTTTAGCGACGGTTGGTTTGTAGCAACCATGCCAGACCTGAATCAGCGCAATCCACATTTAGCAAATTACTTAATTCAAAATGCCATTTGGTGGGTAGAAACCGCCAATCTGAGCGGCATACGAGTAGACACTTATTCATACCCAGATAAAGGTTTTTTAAGTCAGTGGACTAACCGTATTATGAAGGAATACCCTAACTTCAATATTGTTGGGGAAGAGTGGTCGGTAAACCCTGCTATAACCGCCTATTGGCAAGCAGGCAGTCAGCGACACGATGATTATGATAGCGCATTGCCTTCTGTGATGGATTTCCCACTTCAAGCAGCCGTTGTTAAAGCCTTAAATAGCGAAGAAAGCTGGAGCTCAGGATTTATATCTATTTATGAAACACTAGCTACAGATTTTTTATATGGTGACCCGAACAACCTGGTTATCTTTGCTGACAACCACGACATGAGCAGGATCTTCACTCAATTAAACCACGACAAAGCTAAGTGGAATATGGCAATGACGTTGTTTCTGACAACCCGTGGTATACCTCAAGTATTCTACGGAACTGAGATTTTAATGGGTAATGAAGGCACAGAAGACCACGGTATTATTCGCTCAGACTTTCCTGGCGGGTGGCCATCGGATAGCGATAAAAATGCGTTTAGCGGTAAAGGCCTTTCTGATGATGAATTGTGGGCACAGAAGCGTATAAAAAACCTGTTAGCGCTGCGTCAGTCTCACCCTCAACTATTTAAAGGCAAGCTTAAACATTATGCCCCCGTTGACGGTGTTTACACATATTTTCGTGTAGTCGACGATACAGCTGATACTTCTGACCAGAAGCTTATGGTTATCCTTAACAAAAAATCGGTAGATTTACCTTTAGCAAAGTACGCAGAGGTATTGGGTTCGGATGTATCAATAACACGTGTCAGCGACGGCCAAATATTTAATGCCTCTGAAACCTTAAGCCTTCCTGTTATGTCGGCTAATGTTTTCATTGTGCAATAACCGTATTAATTAAGTTAAAACAATAAATAGAGCAAAATATGCAATCAACTCAACCACGCCTTTCTTTTTGGCAAATATGGAATGTCAGTTTTGGTTTTCTAGGTGTTCAATTTGGTTTTGCACTGCAAAACGCAAACGTAAGTCGGATTTTATCTGACTTAGGGGCAGACCTTCATTCGCTATCTTTATTTTGGCTTGTAGCGCCAATAATGGGGTTAATTGTGCAGCCGATTGTTGGTTCAGCATCTGACAGAACGTGGAATCGATTAGGTCGCCGTCGTCCGTTTATTCTCGCCGGTGCGATAGCAGCGGTACTGGGCATGATTTTACTGCCTAATGCCCCCATTTTTGTCGCGTTTTTGGCTCCCATGATTATGGGGGCATTAATGGTTGCGCTGATGGATGCATCGTTTAACGTTTGTTTTCAGCCATTTCGTTCATTGGTGTCAGACATGGTACCGCCGTCACAGCGCAATGTAGGTTACTCAATACAGTCGTTATTGATCAATATCGGTGCGGTTATCGGTTCTATTTT
The DNA here is from genome assembly GCF_005117025.1 of Alteromonas portus. Taxonomy (GTDB): domain Bacteria; phylum Pseudomonadota; class Gammaproteobacteria; order Enterobacterales; family Alteromonadaceae; genus Alteromonas; species Alteromonas portus. The sequence goes on from NZ_SWCO01000003.1 coordinate 70,545, forward strand.
ACCGTTTGTTCTTACTAATGTTATCGGCCTTGAAAATACGGCACAAATGGGTGAGGTTGCGCCTTCCGTTATTTGGGCATTCTACATCGGTGCAACGGTTCTACTTGGAACGGTTATTTGGACAGTAATTCGCACCAAAGAATACGCACCAGAGGAATACAACCGCTACAAGGGGCTAACTGAAGAGGCGCATTGTAATGACAAAATGCCTAAAGCACCACTTGGGCAACGCTTAAGTGAGTTTTTCACCTTAGTAAAAGATATGCCAAAGACGATGAAACAACTTGCTGTTGTGCAGTTTTTCTCGTGGTTTGCGCTCTTTATTATGTGGGTGTACACCACGCCTGCGATTACACAACATATATGGAATGTTGATAAACAGTGGTTTGACCCCGCTTATATTGCTGCTGCGCCTATGGTGCCAGAGACGATTGTTATGGCCAAAGGTGCTGCTGGTGACTGGGTAGGCATACTGTTCGCAGCATATTCTGTTTTTGCTGCAATTTTTTCTGTTTTCCTGGCAAAGCTAGCTGACAAGTTTGGTCGCAAAACGGTTTACGCTTCATCGTTAGCGTTGGGCGGATTAAGCTATGTCAGCTTCTTGCTGTTTCAAGATCTTACTATGGTGAACGTAAACCTGCTCATCACAGAAGTAACCGTACCTTTGGGCGCAGTGAAGCTGCTAATTCCAATGGTAGGCGTGGGGATTGCGTGGGCGGCTATTCTTGCGATGCCCTACGCCATGTTAGCCGGCGCATTACCCGCGAATAAAACCGGGGTTTATATGGGAATATTTAACTTCACTGTTGCTGCACCGCAAATTGTTTCAGGTCTAACTGCTGGGTGGATCTTAAGTAGTGTGTTCGATAACGATGCTAAGTACATTATCGTTGTTGCTGGTATTTCTATGCTGATTGGTGCGGTATCGGTTTTCTTTGTTAAAGAGGCGGATAAACAAGAACTTGAAACACAGAAGGGGGCATAACATGTCATTTAATCGAACAGCTATTGCTATATCGTTGGCTGGATTGTTTTGCTCGGCTTGCTCGAGTACGCATGTAACTTCATCTAACGATAAACAAGAAAACACCTGGGAGATTGTTGGCACTAGTACACCATTTGCAAGCGAAGCGGTTTACTTTGTCGTAACAGATCGCTTTGTCGACGGTGACCCCACTAATAATCACGAAGGCCAGGGAGGTGAGCATCCTACCTGGCAATTACCATTAGAGGGCCCTGATGGTAAAAAAGCCTATGTGGGTTACATGGGTGGGGATTTGCAAGGCATCCTAAATAACGCGGATTACATCAAAGAAATGGGCTTTACGGCGGTTTGGATGACCCCTGTACACGATAATCCAGACTATGCGTTTAATGGCGACGAACCCATTACTTATGGCGGTGCATTTAAAGACGGCGGTAAAACTGGCTATCATGGTTACTGGGCAACAAACTTCTATAAAGCAGACGAACATTTGGTTAGCACCAATTTAAGCGTGAGCGACTATACTGCGAAAATGCGTCAGCACGGACTCAAGTCTGTATTTGATATTGTGGCAAATCACGGCACACCAAGTTTCACAATGGAACAGGATTTACCGGGATACGGCGAAATATATGACAGAGATGGAAACTTGGTTGCTGACCATCAAAACCTAGCGCCTGAAGACCTAGATCCTGAAAACAATCCGCTTCACAGCTTTTTTCACAACTATCCAGACTTAGTCAAGCTTTCTAACTTAGATGATGAGAACCCCGAAGTACGGGATTACCTTATTAACAGCTATTTGTATTGGATTTCCCAAGGCGCTGATGCATTTAGGATAGATACAATCAGGCATGTGCCACATGCTTTTTGGCGCGAGGCGTCAGATCGCATTCGCGCGCAAAATCCTGACTTTTTCATGTTTGGCGAAGCGTTTGACTATGAGGCAAACAATATTGCACAGCATACGTTACCTAAAAACGGAGGCGTTAGCGTATTAGATTTTCCTATGCAGAAGGCCATGGTTAGTGTATTTGAAAAGCCAATAGAAAGTGATTTTGCTGATCTAGAAAAGGTGCTTTATCTTACGCATGGACCATATAATAACCCCTATGAACTGACCACGTTTTATGATAATCATGATATGGCGCGAATAAATGCCACTGACAATGGTTTCATTAACGCGCATAACTGGATGTTTACCGTTCGAGGTATTCCGGTTGTATATATGGGGTCTGAAATTGGTTTCATGCGCGGCACGGCAGAACATGCCGGTAATCGAAACTACGTGGGCCAGAAACGGTTGGACCAAGCGAAAACACATCCTATACAACAGGCGCTTACAAAAATTGCCAATGTGCGCAAAAATACAGTAGCGTTACAGCGGGGCGTACAAGTTAATGTAGAACTAAAAGGCCATCGAGCGTCGTTTTACCGTGTTGTTGACACAAAAGACGCTAAACAGACTGCGCTCATATTGCTTAATAAAGGTAATTCGCCACAAACCTTTGAGATTGATGATTTTATGCAGATGGGCGAATGGGTAGAGCAATTGTCTGGCCAGACGCAAACGGTAGAACAAGGCGATGCTTTAAACGCAACAGTTGCACCAAATAGCGTTCATGTATGGGTGCGCGAAGGTAAGGTAGCTAATAGTGCGTTACTGAATCAAATCAAACAGCAATTAGCACGTCAATAAAACGGCTTTAAAACAATGATACAAAAAGCCCCGGATGTCACTTCAGACGTCCGGGCTTTTTTTGATGTACGAGCTACACAATTAGATGTGAGAGAGTGGCGGACGCCTACTCACTGCCACATGACTGCCTAACAATGACATCTGCTGGCATCAAGTAATCCTGAACGTCTTCATTATTAATGGCCTTTAATAAGGTATTCACCAATAACTCGCCCGCCAGTTTGGTATTTTGTTGAACAGTAGTAAGCGAGGGTGTGGTGTAGGCCGATACAGCAATGTTATCGTAGCCTACCACTGCAACATCGTATGGCACATTCACATTAGCCTGACGCAGGGCTCTTAGCACCCCCATTGCAATAAGGTCTGATGCACAGACAATTGCTTGGGGTAGCTCACCGCTTTGCAGTAGCGATTTCACTGCTTCAGAGCCAGCATCTTCGGTAGATATTGCGTTTCGCTGAACGCAAGACTCAGCGAAACCGTGAGAGCGCAATGTTTCATAATATCCGTTAAAGCGCGCTTTGAATTCAGGGGCGTGATCGCCATTGTCGCCAATAAAGGCAAACGATGTTTTACCCAAACCAATTAAATGTGACGTGATACTTTGGCCACCTTGATAGTTGTCACAGCCGATACTCACACCGGGGTGAGCTTCATCTGGCGCTCCCCAACGCACAAAGTGGGTACCCTGAGACTCCAATTGGGCCACTTTAGTTTGGTAATCAGTATAGTCTCCATAACCCAGTAGGATAATACCGTCAGCCTTATTCGAGTCCTCGTATTCAGCGTGCCAGTCATCTTCTAGATTTTGAAACGATACAAGAAGATCGTAGTTAGCCTGTGCGCACGCACGGGTTATACTTCCAAGCATGGCGAGGAAAAACGGATTGATCATCGAATCGTCAGAGGTTGGATCTTCAAATAAAAGTAGGGCGATTGTGCTGCTCTTTTGCTTTCTCAAGTTACTCGCGTTTTTATCCACTTTGTAATTGAGTTCTTTGGCGATACGCTGAACGCGATCACGAGTTTCTTGATTCACCAGTGGACTATTATTTAATGCCCGTGAAACGGTTGACTGCGAAACCCCTGCCAAATGGGCAATGTCAAAAGAGGTTGCTTTTTCTTTCATAAACACCATGTTTTGCTGCTACGACCTCGTTGTCGCAGAATTAGAGTAGCATATTTTTGATTTGCCGCGTGCTTTTTGAAGCATAGGCGATTAAAAGCCAACTAAAGTTAACAAATCGTTATATTCTGCTCATAGTTTTTTGTACTCGCAGACGAGTGCCTTGTCTGTGTTAACCATGGATCGCTCTTAATTCAACCACTTGTCAGGCTTCTTTTAATAAAACATGGTTGAAGTAATTGCGAGAGTGTTATACTCAGCGAGATTTTGAAATATTACGTGTATAAGGGGAACAAGCGAATGGCCGAGACTGAACACCGTCCGACCAATTTTATCCGTCAGATTATTGATAAAGACCTGGCTAATGGTCTACATGACGCTATCAAAACTCGGTTCCCACCAGAGCCGAATGGCTTTTTACACATAGGTCATGCCAAGTCTATTTGCTTGAATTTCGGTATTGCACAAGATTACATGGGCACGTGTAATCTGCGCTTTGACGATACTAACCCTGCAAAAGAAGACATTACCTTTGTTAATTCCATTAAAGAAGACGTGCAATGGCTTGGCTTTACGTGGGACAAAGAGGCACGCTACTCATCGAATTACTTTGATCAGCTTCACGCATACGCTGTTGAACTTATTGAAAAAGGCTTAGCCTATGTAGATTTTTCTGCGCAAGAGGTTATGCGCGAAATGCGTGGTACGCTTAAAGAACCGGGTAAAAACAGCCCTTATCGCGATACAGACGTAGAAACAAACCTTAATGAGTTTGCTAAAATGACGGCTGGCGAATACAAAGAAGGTGAGTGCAGTCTGCGTGCAAAGATTGATATGGCATCACCGTTCATGTGTATGCGTGACCCGGTAATTTATCGCGTTAAGCACGCTCACCACCATCAAACTGGTGATAAGTGGTGCGTGTATCCAATGTACGATTTTACGCATTGTATTTCTGATGCCATCGAGGGAATTACCCATTCGCTTTGTACACTAGAGTTTCAAGATAACCGTCGTCTTTATGATTGGGTTATCGAAAACATCTCTATCGACTGCACGCCACGTCAGTACGAGTTCTCTCGCCTAAATCTAGAATATACGGTACTAAGTAAACGCCGCCTTATTCAACTGGTTGAAGAGAACCACGTGAGTGGTTGGGATGACCCACGCATGCCTACGATTGCCGGTTTACGCCGCCGCGGTTATACACCTGGCTCTATCGTCGAGTTTTGTAAGCGTATTGGTGTGACCAAGATGGACAACATGGTTGAAATGTCCATGCTTGAAGCTTGTATTCGCGACGATTTAAACGCAAATGCACCACGTGCTATGGCCGTACTTGACCCAATTAAACTGGTCATCGAAAATTACGAAGAAGGTCAGACTGAAACACTGGTCGCGCCTAATCATCCTAACGATGAAACTATGGGTACGCGTAACATCGGCTTTAGTCGCGAAGTATATATAGAGGCTGAAGATTTTCGCGAGTCGGCGAATAAAAAGTTCAAGCGTTTGGTGCTTGATAAAGAAGTTCGTCTTCGCAATGCCTATGTTGTGAAGGCTAATCGCGTTGAGAAAGATGAAAGCGGTAATGTCACTACCGTTTACTGTACGTATGACCCTGATACGCTTGGTAAAGATCCGGCTGATGGCCGCAAAGTCAAAGGCGTTATTCACTGGGTCGATGCAGCAACCGCGCAGGCAGCGGAATTTAGACTGTATGACCGTTTGTTTAATGTGCCTAATCCGGCGGCAGAAGAAAACTTCACTGATGCGATTAATCCTGACTCATTAGAAGTTAAACAAGGCTGGGTTGAAGCGGGTTTGGCGAACAATGTTCCTGAAGTAGGGGCATGGCAGTTTGAACGCACCGGTTACTTCTGTGTAGACAAAGACAGCACAGAAGACAAGCCAGTGTTCAACCGTACCGTAGGCCTAAGAGACACATGGGCAAAAATGGGCGAGTAAACACTGTCCTTTAATATGTTTTATTTATAAATTAAAAAACCGCTTAAGTGCACTTAAGCGGTTTTTTGTTTCATGCTCAAAGTAGATAACATTAACTACTTTGGCTGGCAATCAAGCGATTGACCGTTTACTGCTTTGCTGTCCTCACCCATTAAATATAGATACATAGGCATAATATCTTCTGGGGTTTTCAATGTGTCAGGGTTCTCCGCAGGAAAAGCCTGTGCTCGCATGTGGGTGCGTGTGCCACCCGGATTGATACAGTTAAAGCGCAATGTTTTGTTCTGATATTCATCAGCAAGCGTTTGCATAACACCTTCTGTTGCGAACTTAGAAACCGCATATGTTCCCCAGAACGCACGACCTTTTCTGCCTACACTCGATGTAGTGAATATAATTGACGCATTGTTGGCTTTTTCTAACGCAGGAATAAGCGCTTGTGTCATAAAGACCATGCCATTAAGGTTAATCTGCATCACGTCTTGCCACTCTTGCGCATCAATATCTTTAAATGCGCTTAGATGGCCTAAAATGCTGGCATTGTGCAGTACACCATCTAATCGACCAAACTGGTCAATTATGGTTTGCGTCATTTGCTGATAATGAGAGGGCGTTGCGCCTTTAATATCTAAAGGAACAATGGCGGGTTCCTGACCACCTGCGGCGACGATATCGTCATACACCGCTTCAAGTTTAGACACAGTGCGGCCCAACAAAATACAGATAGCGCCATGTGCAGCATACGTTTTTGCAGCTTGTGCACCAATCCCATCGCCAGCACCGGTGATAAGAATAACTTTATCGCGTAATAAATTCGCTGGTGCGTTGTAATCGTTCATTATCTTCCTTTAAAAGGTTAGTTTTTATCGCAGTGATTAGGGCCTGTAGACCCAATTAAACTTAAGACCCCTGATCATACTCAGCCTGACTCACAAGTAAAACAATGAATGAAAAATTCTTCAAACGTAAAAAAAGTTAACAAAAGTAGTTAACAAAACTTTGCAAAGTTGCAACAAAGTCAATAAGATTGAGGAAGATACAACTGGTCTAACATGTTTAAAACTATCAACTACGCCTGTAAAGTCAGCGTAGACCAAGCTACTTTTAATAGAGTTAAGTTTTAGACACAGAATAACAACAATGCTTGTAGGGAGTAGAGATGAGAAAACTCGTATTAAGTTCCAGTGTGGCCCTTGCGCTGGGTCTAGCAGGCTGTGGTGGCTCCGATGAAACCCTTTCCGACATTCAGGCCGAAACAGAAGTCCAAACACCATTTTCACGAATTGTTTTTGACCCAGCTGCTGGGGATCTGAACATTCCTAATGACCTTCTAATGCTTCCGGGCGATGATGGTTTCTTTGATTACACACTCAATATTCCGGTCGATGATCCTACAGATTTTGCTGACCCTCAAAACGCACTTAATGTGTTAGACGGTTGGTCTACTCAACATCCGTTTGTTATTAACATCGAAACTCCTGTCGGCGTATCGCTGGACGAAAGTTCATTAGCCTCTGGTGTTTTGTTGTTTGAGGCGACGTTAGGCCTTGACCAGAGCGATCCTGACTGTGCGCAGGTTACGACACCATCTGCAGGCTGTAAGCTTGGTGAACAACTCACCTTTGGTGTTGATTACGTACTCAGCCTTGCTGATAGCAACACAATCACGTTTGTTCCTCTTAAGCCGCTAAAAGCAGCTCAAGGCTATATGTTAGTAATGACCACTGATTTGAAAGACTCATCTGGCAAGTCGGTTCAAGGATCAACTACTTGGGACTCGGTAAGGCAAGACATCAGCACCAATCCACTATCGAGCGATGCACAGCTTCAGCTTCAAGGCTTAGTAAATTCATTAGTAAACCCTGTGCTAGGTGCTGGTTTCGACCGTGAAGACATTACCTATGTTTCTGCTTTTACCACCCAGTCTATCGCTAACTCGCTTGATACCATTAAAAAGGTGATGATTAGCACCTTTGCACAATTAGCAGCTGCTGGCGACCCATCTGCGCCGACAGCGCTACCAGCAATCACCGTTAGTGATGTGTCTGCTGCGCCAAACGCAATGGAAGCCTTAGGCCTTGTGAATTCGACTGTGGTTGCGGGAGCGGTTGAGTTAGGCAAACAAGGTCTACCAGAGAACGTTCAAGCGGCAATTGATGCGACTGACTTTAGTTTACTTGAAACTTGTGCAGGTCTAGCCGGCACGGCGTCGGGTCAGCTAGCTGCTCAGTGGGGGGCGTTAAATGAGTTTGCTGTTGGCGTGTCTACAGGCATTTTAGCGCAAGCTGGTCCATTCTGTGCTGCACAACGTTATGAAGGTAATATTGCATTGCCATACTTCCTGGGCGTACCGAGTGCTGAAAATCCATTAGCGCCAGTAAATGACTTCTGGAAAGCGGCCTGTGATAGCGGCATCGTATTAGCTAGTGCGTCGCAAGAAGTGCTTGCAGATGCAGAACCAGGTCCAAATGCTCAATTATGTAGTTCGCTAGGTCTTGCTGATGTTCGCATTAACGGCGAAATGTTAGATAGCGCTAGAAACATCACTAAGTTCAATCCATACCCTCAGCCGACTGGCGGAAACATGGGTACGGAAAGCTTAGACGTTCAGGTAACGATCCCCGACCCGGCTATCGCAGGGGCGTTGGGCTTCCCAATTAGTATGCCAGAAGCAGGGTGGCCTGTCGTTATTTTAGCGCACGGTATTACCAGTCAAAAAGAAGATATGCTTGCCATCACAGGTACGCTTTCGCTTGCTGGTATTGCGTCTGTGGCAATCGATCAACCAATACATGGTAGCCGCGGTTTTGACCTAAACGGCGATGGTACAGACGAGTTAAATGCAACGACCGTTAGTGCTACGCACTATATGAACCTTGCTAGCCTGCCAACTGCTCGTGATAACTTACGTCAAAGTGTGTCGGATTTGCTTGGCTTGCGTTTAGGGCTTAATGCTGTGGTCGATACAACTGCGGCGCAAAATGTTAAGTTCGATATGTCTCGTGTGTCTATCATGGGCGTTTCCTTAGGTGCGATTACAGGTGGTAATTTTGCATCGCTTGCAAACACATCAATGGGCGGCGACCTTGCTGCGCTAGATGGCATGTTTGCGGTCAGACAAGCATCGCTTGAATCTCCTGGGGGCGGCGTAGCACAATTCTTACTAGAGTCTGCGGCATTCGGTCCGCTAATTAAGGGTCTATTGCTTTCACAAGCTTCAGAAGACTTTGTTGCTCTACTAAATCAGCTGTATGAGACAACAGATGTTAGCGAAGAGCAGTTAGCTGCAGCGGTAGCTATTTTCGAAGACAATCTAACGGCTGAGCAAGCTGCCGAAGTTAACGCAGTATTTGCAGAGTTTGCTTTTGCTGCGCAAACAGTGATGGATGCGGGTGATCCGACTAACTACGCGCAAACACTGGGTAGCAACACGCCTGTTCATATGATGACGGTAGTGGGTGACGGTAGTGATGAAAACCTGCCTGACCAAGTTATTCCAATTTCAACGGCGCTGCCTCTGTCAGGCCAGCTACCATTGGCAGCTACCATTGGCTTAGAACAAGTCACCACAACTCAAGGACCTGTTGCTGATCCAATTAGCGGTATCGTGCAGTTCAATAGTGGCGCGCATGCTTCTAGCCTTAGCCCAGCAGCAAGCGCAGCAGTAACAACTGAAATGCAAAAAGAAGTGGCAGGCTATATTGCGTCCGATGCGCTTATGCTGCCAATTTCTGATGAAAGTGTTGTAGCGAACTAGTTCGCAAAACAGATGCAGTGTTACAACTGCTTACATTTTACTTGACCTAAGCCGGCGTAAAAGCCGGCTTTTTTGTCTTTAAAAGTAGAATGTTATTTGTATGTTTTTTAATGTTAATGTAGTGTGAATTTGGTCCGATGAGTTTTTGAACGAAGACAATTAACTCCTCAAAAAGAGAGTGAAGTGGAAGCCATCGACCTTACTCATTCATCATTAGGGAACATTTGCGATGATTAAAAAAAACACATTTACTGCAAAACGGACGCTAATCGCACTCTCGCTTGCTGGTCTATTAACTGCTTGTGGCGATAATGACAACGACTTTTCAAACATTCAGCAGCCAGATGCAACCACGCCTACCACACCAGAACCCGCACCTATACCTATTCCTGCTTTTTCACCGGAAGGCTCATTGTCAGCAGATGTAACATGGACGACCTATGGTGTACCGCATGTAAAGGCTGATAACCTCGAAAGCATGGCTTATGGTGTAGGCTACGCTTTTGCTAGAGATAATCTGTGCGTATTGGCAGATCAAATTATTAAATACAACTCTGAGCGCGCAAAATATTTTGGCCCCGATCAAGTGCCTGGTAGCGGCGACTCAGAGCATCTCATTAACGATTTCGGGTTTCTTACGTTAGGTATTAGAGAGCTAGCAGAAGAAAACTTACCGCGCCTGTCTGCGAATTCTCGCGCTATGTTTCAAGGCTACACGATAGGTTATAATAAATATCTAAGTGAAACGCCTATAGAAGAACAAGATCAAAGCTGTGCGGGCCAGCCATGGGTCAATGAAATTGATAGTGTGGATCTATTAACGTATTCGTTAGGCGTAGCGTTACTTCCTGGCGCAGCAAATTTCCTAGGACCTATGTTTATTGCTGCACCAGAAGGCGATAGCTATTTACCAACCCCTGCTGCATCCTCAAGTGACGTAGCATCTTCATTTAAGATTCACCCTACGGTTGGTCTGCCTGAAAGAAATCCTCAAGAAATGGGATCTAATGGGTGGGGATTAGGCAGTGATAAAACAACCAATGGCAAAGGTATGGTTTTGGGCAACCCGCATTTTCCCCACACAGGCAACCTACGTTTTTGGAACTTCCATGCTCAAATACCCGGGCACTTGAATGTAACAGGTGGCTCGTTGATGGGGTTACCCGGCGCAGTAAATATCGGGTTTAATGAAAATGTTGCGTGGACTCATACATTCTCAACTGCTGAGCACTTTGTAGTGTACCAACTAACCCTCGACGAAAATGATGAAACTGGTCTTACTCATGTGGTTGACGGCAACAGACGTACCATCTATGAAAAGCCACTTCAAATTGACGTTGCAGTAGGTGGCGGTCAAACCATTAAGCTTAATAAGACGGCGTATTACACCAACTACGGGCCTATGATTGAAGTGCCTGGAAACTTTGATTGGAATGGTAGCAATGCATTTGCCATAAAAGACGCGAATCTGCCCAACTTCGATATCGTAGACCATTGGCTTGCCATGAATATGGCGACATCGATGGAAGAGTTTAAGCAGGCGTTTAAAGATTATGATGGTGTGATTTTCAATAATACGATGGCGGCTTCTGCTGACGGCCAAGTTTTCTATATTGACGATTCAACCGTGCCAAACCTAACCGAAACTGCAATTGAGCAACTAACGACTAACCCGTTACTTATTCAAACTAAAGCAGCGGCTGGCTTTACCGTATTACCGGGTAATATTTCACAATTTGATTTTGAAGGTCCTGTTCCCTATGAAGAGGCACCCAAATACGAGGGTACAGATTCTGTTCAAAACTCAAATGACAGCTACTGGTTAACAAATTTAAACTCACCAATAGTTGTAAGTAATCCACTATTTGGAAATGTGGATAATCAACAATCGTTGCGTTCACGTATGGGGCAGCAGTTTATTGAAAATGAAGCTGGAAGTGATGGCACTTTTACACCTGCTGAAGTTGAAGGCCTATTATTTAATAACAGAAGTTATTTAGCAGAAAATATCTTACCCTCATTGCTATCCTTGTGTGCAGCGCAGGGCAATACACCAGTGGAATTAGATGGTGCTAGTGTAGATGTTTCAGCGGCCTGTGCTGCCTTAGAGGATTGGGATGGCACCATGAATCTTGCAAGCACAGGTGCACATGTATTTAGAGAATTTGCATTCCAATTCAATCAAGCACCACAGTGGGAAACCCCGTTTTCTCTTGATGCACCTGTGTCTACGCCATCAGGTTTGGTTCAAAATGAGGCAACGCTAGAGCAACTAGCGCAAGCAACACGGGTGATTGAACAAGCCGGCATTGCATTTGATGCACCGTTAGGCGAAGTTCAATTTGTTGAGCGTAGCTTACCAGATGGCTCCGCTTCAGGGGTAAAATTGCCTTGGGCTGGCGCTCATAATATCGAAGGTGGCTTTAACGTATTTGATGTGAGTAGCAATCGAAATGGGACTCAGTTGCCAAGACATAGTTACGCTACAGTCAATAATAATACGGCGATGAGTGCTGAAGCACAGGGGTATCACATTAACTACGGCACGAGTTGGGCGATGGTTATTAGCTTCACTGATGAAGGGCCAAAGGGGCGGGGTATATTGACCTACTCCCAATCCAGAAAATATGGAAGCGAGCATTTCTTAGACCAAACAAGGTTGTATTCTACTCAACCATCACTAAGGGATATCTATTTCACAGATGATGAAATTGAAGCAAACAAGATAGAGCAGGTTACCCTATCGTCAGAATAAGACGAGACTGGTATTATAACGTAATTACATCAGCGGCTTTACTCATATTACGTACGGCCGCTCTTTACGTTGTGGGTAAACAACGATGCTTACCCGTTTATTTTACTAGGAGTAAAGTTTGGAGTTTTTGTACGAGTACGGTTTGTTTGTTGCCAAAGCAGTAACGTTAGTTATCGCTTTCGTTGTTGTTGTATCAACCATTGTTGGTGTAGCTAGCAAGCAGAAACAGGGGAAAGGGCAACTTGAAATCGTGTCTATTTCTGAACAATTAAAGGATATTACAAACTACGCTAAAGAAGTCCTTTTAGATAAAAATGCGTTAAAAAAACTGGCAAAAGAACAGAAAAAAGAAGCCAAGGCCAAAAGTAAGGCAAAAGACAAGTCGCAAGGCGAACAATCTGAAAAGTCTCGCCTTTACGTCATCGACTTTAAAGGGTCTATGGACGCCAATGAAGTCGAGCATCTACGTGAAGAAATTACCGCTATTTTATGTGTAGCGAATAAAGAAGATGAAGTCTTGGTTCGACTTGAAAGCGGCGGTGGAGTAGTCCATGGGTATGGACTTGCGGCGTCACAGCTTCAACGTATAAAAGAAAAGGGCCTTAAACTAACAATTTCGGTAGATAAAGTAGCAGCAAGCGGCGGTTACATGATGGCGTGTGTTGCAGATAAGTTATTAGCTTCACAGTTTGCCTATATCGGTAGTATTGGTGTTTTAGCACAGTTACCAAACTTCAATAAGTTACTAAAGAAAAACGACATTGAATTTGAACAGCATACAGCGGGTGAGTTTAAACGCACGCTCACGGTTTTTGGTGAAAATAACGACGAAGGCCGTGCGAAATTTAAAGAAGAAATTGAAGAAATTCACGTGTTGTTTAAAGACTTTGTTCAAAGCCAGCGTCCGGATATGGACATCGACAAAGTTGCTACTGGCGAGTATTGGCCAGGTGTTAAAGCTAAGGCGCTTGGATTGATTGACGATATCACTACATCTGATGACTATATTCTTTCTCATTACCCAGCACGAGAAATATTCAGTGTTAAATATGCTGTGAAGAAAAATGTAGCAGAGAAATTGGGCATGTCAGCTGCGAACGTAGTTGAACGCGTATTTATGAAATCGATGAGCAAAGCGCGCCACTGGTTTTAGAATAGAAAGTACGTCTGTGTTTAAAAAGTCAGGGCCTATAATAAGGTGATAAACACAGGCGTGCGTTAACTATATAACCTAATAAAAGATAATAAAAAGAATATGGCACAGCATACTAAAACCGATATATTAGATGCGGCAGAGTACTTGTTTTCGCAAAGCGGATTTACCCAAACATCCATGCGTGAGATCACTGCTAGAGCAGAAGTCAATCTGGCGTCAGTAAACTATCATTTCGGCAGCAAGAAAAACTTAATTCAAGCTGTGTTTAAGCGGTATTTTGATCACTTAATGCCGCAAATTGAATCTTGCCTAGTGTCTTTATCACCTGTAGAGGGGGCTAAGGGCGTAGAGCAACTTCTATATTCGCTTATCCCACCTATGCTCAATTTAAACGCTATATCAGAGCAAGGCACTGCAACATTTGTGAAACTTTTAGGGCGCGGTTACAACGAGACGCAGGGGCATTTGCGTAAGTTTTTAATGAACGATTACGGTGATTGTATTCGTGCACTTGTCGACGCCATTAGATGTTGTCTACCTGAATTACCTGAAGAAGAACTATTCTGGCGCTTGCATTTTGCGATGGGGAGTTTTGTATTTTCCATGGCGTCGAGTCAGGCGTTAACAGAAATTGCTGAATCTGATTTTCATAAACATGTGGATATACAAGAAGTCATGCAACATCTCGTACCCTTTGTTGCGCAAGGACTTGCTGGAAAATAAGTGGTGTAGAAAAACGGCATATAACGCTAGCCCCCTGGGGGACTAAGCGTAAAGTCCAAGAAGTTTGAAACGTTTTAGCGAGGTAGGGTAGCGCCCGGCGCTTCAGCTTTAAGTTTTTCTGCCCAGAAGTCTTTAACTGAGAACCCAGGTTTAGAAGCTTTCGAAGTCTTTTTCTTCACTGGTTTTGCCTTGGCTTTGGCTTCTTTCTTTTCAGCACTGACGGACGACCCGTTTGTTAACGACTCAGTCATCTCCTGAAGCTGCGCTAAACGCATATTCTTACCGCCGTCTACACTGTACCACCCGCTTTTGCTTTCTATTGAGGGCGCGTTACCATTTGCTTTTTTGTAAGCCTCAGTGAAAGCAGCTATCACTGCATCTTTGTCTAAGTTTGCCATGCTTTTTTGCTCTTTATTTTGTTAAGATGACGAACGCTATAGGGCCTGTAAAACCGAAAATTTAGTGCTACGTACTGATAACTCAATGTATAAAAATAATGAGTCAAAGCGTAAACTAGACAGGCGATGAGTGACTTTTTCTTTTCATCCAGTTACTCGTGGCCAAGTATGATCGATTTACAGTGAAAATCCGAAACGTTCGCGTATTTTATAACGTTTTTTGAGCAATTTGTCTAACTATCAACCGGAGGACGTGTGTCTATTACTCGCCTAGAACTACAAAATTATCTCAATGGATTATTAAGGGTTAACGAAATCAATGATTATTGCCCTAACGGTTTACAGGTAGAGGGCACAAATAAAATAAAAAAAATTGTGACAGGGGTAACGGCTTCCCAAGCATTAGTTGATGCAGCAATAGACGCTAAAGCTGATGCACTGATTGTCCATCATGGTTATTTTTGGAAAGGTGAATCACAGGTCATTTCTGGTATGAAAAAGCGCCGTCTATCAGCGTTGTTGGCTAATGATATCAACCTTTACGCCTACCACCTCCCATTAGATGTTCACCCTGAATTTGGTAATAATCGACAACTCGCGTCGCTATTGGACATTCAAAATATAAGCGCGGTAAGTAGCGTTAAGCCAGTGGGTGTTGTTATGCAGGGTAGTTTTGAAGAAGAAATTGAAGGGGCCGCGCTGCAGGCTAAATTGCAGGAGTTGTTAGGACGAGAGGTGCTGATAGAAGGGCCTGTGTCAAAATCTATATCAAGCGTAGCTTGGTGCACAGGTGGTGGACAAGGGTTTATTGAGCAAGCGGTTGAACTTGGCGTTGATGCATTCATCACAGGTGAGGTTTCTGAGCAAACTGTGCACACAGCAAGAGAAATGGGGATCACCTTTTTCGCTGCTGGTCATCATGCCACTGAGCGCTACGGCGTTAAATCTTTAGGGGAGCATATTGCCCAGCATTTCGATGTTCCCGTTGAGTTCATTGATATTAACAACCCTGCTTAACGATGACAGTAGTCTATGAATAACGATCGTATCTTCGATGGCATTGCAGAAAAATTCTCAAGCAATATATATGGCACTACCAAGGGAAAACTGCGACATACCTTGTTATGTGATGTTTTAGAGCCTTACTTAACCACGCCTGTTCGCGCTATTGAAATTGGTGGGGGCACGGGGGTGATGACCGCGCATATTGCCTCTAAGGGGCATTCTGTAGTGTTAACTGATGCGTCGAAGGATGTACTTAAACAAGCTGAGACGCTACTTGCTGATGCGCCTAATATCACAATCAGGCACCAATATTTGCAGCAGATAGAGGACTTGGGCGAATTTGATTTAGTGGTTTGCCATGCGGTCTTGGAGTGGCTGGATGCGCCTTTCGATGCAATTGATTTTATGTTTAACAACATGAAACCAGGAGCACGTTTAAGCCTAAGTTTTTTTAACCAAGATGCGAACTTGTTTGCCAATGCCATTTACGGCAACTTTGATTACATTGCAAAAGGAATGAAAGTAAAAAAGCAAGTTAGGCTGAATCCAAAACAGCCGTTAAGTGCAACCCGTGTGGTTGAACACTGTGAGTCGCTCGGCTTTAAAATAGTTGATAAAGCGGGGATTCGTTGTTTTCATGATTACATGCGAGACATTTCTCATCAAAGCAGTAAGTTTGACGACTTACTGGCGCTGGAGCGACAGTATCATAAGAAAGCGCCTTACCTTTGGTTAGGAAAATATTTTCAACTGATCCTAGAAAAAGAGAGCTAGAAAAGGAATTAGAGAAGAATAGTTAGGACAAAATCAAACTAGTGCATTTTCGTTACGGACTACAAAGGATTGCAAGTGTCTAAATAACAGAATATTAGCTCTGGCGACTTAGAGTGTGTTTTCTCCAGTCAGTATATTATCGAGTGTAGTTTTTGCGATTTCTTCTAGCGCCTCTATGGTAAAGAAGCCTTGATGACCTGTTATTACCACGTTGGGAAACGTGATTAAGCGCTGGAAAATATCATCTTGGATAATTTCTTGTGAATGATCATCAAAGAAAAGCTCAGACTCCCTTTCGTATACATCTAACCCTAGATAGCCAATTTTTTTCGTCTTAAGCCCTTTGATAACAGCATTGTCATCGACAAGCCCGCCTCTTGACGTATTTATAAGCATTACGCCTTGGGGCATTTTATCAATGCTTTCAGCGTTAATTATATGATGGCTCTGTTCGTTGAGCGGGCAGTGCAGGGTAACAATCACGCTTTTTTCAAGTAGTTCATCTAGCGTGACATAATGGCCTCCCATTGCGGTCACATTATTGTCTGGCAGAGGGTCGAAGCAAAGAACATGACATCCAAAACCTAACAAAATGCGAATAACCGCTTGCCCAATCTTCCCTGTTCCAATCACCCCCACAGTTTTTCCATGAAGCGTAAAGCCCATCAAACCACCAAGGTCAAAGTTCCCTTCACGAACGCGATTATATGCTTTATGAGTTTTTCTATTTAACGTGAGAATAAGTGCAAGAGTGTGTTCAGCTACAGTTTGTGGACTGTAGGCGGGCACGCGACTGACCGTAATACCTGCCTTTGCTGCGGCGTTTACATTAACATTGTTAAAGCCAGCGCATCGAAGCGCAACATGTCTTACGCCACAGCGTTTAAGTACTTTGATAGTAGCGGCATTGATATCATCATTTACAAATACAACAACATCAGTATACCCATGGCAACTAGCGGCGGTAGATGCATTCAGTGGATGTTCAAAGAACGTGGCGTTAATAGATGAATCATTTGCAACGTTTAATTTTTTTATTAACTCGGAAAACAGAATGCGTTCATAGGAGCGTGTACTGAAGAACGCGACGTTTCTCTGTTGTTGGTTGCAACACTCTGGCTGGGCTTTGTCGGTGCTACTCGTATTCATTTTAGTACTCAATTAGGTCACGTAGACCACTAAAATTTACCACGGCAACATTCAATCAACGTAGATATAGATCAATAAAAGTAGCAGAACATATAAAGCACTAACTTGTGATGTTTTTCTCAATACATCTCCAATATGCAAAGAGTGTTTACTACGCTAAGGAATTGCACGTGCCGACTTAGTATCACTAAACCCATGTGCTGAATATATTCTTTCGCTACTTTCGTGATTAGTTGGTATATATGTTCAGAAATCTATTACTGCGCTTTAAGTAGCTTCACAATATCTTTTTCAATGGCTTCTGGTTTTACAGTCGGCGCAAAGCGCTTTAGCACCTTACCTTGGTCTGAAACTAAGAACTTGGTGAAGTTCCATTTTATACGCTTTGTACCTAATAGGCCGGGAGCTTGGTGTTTTATTTCTTCGAATAGCGGGTTGGCATCTGGTCCATTCACATTCGTTTTTTTAAATAAAGGAAACGAAACGCCGAAGTTAAGGCTACAGAATTGAGCAATATCTTCGTCGCTACCGGGCTCCTGATGCCCGAATTGATCGCAAGGAAACCCCAAAATCTCAAAGCCTCTATCGTTATATTTTTTATACAGCGCTTCTAGCCCTTCGTATTGAGGAGTAAAGCCACACTTGCTTGCCGTATTAACAATGAGTAGTACCTTTCCCTTGTATTGTTCAAGGGTTGTTTGTTCACCGTTGTTTAACGTAATAGGGTGTTCATAGAGTGTCAAAATTACTTTCCTATATTTTTGTTGTTGTTAAGTCTGTTACTCTTAGGTAATCCAAACATCTTTATTAAGTATCTAGAGTATATTTTGTATGAGTAATTTGAAAGTGAGTTTTTTGGGCCTGGGTGTGATGGGATTTCCTATGGCGGGGCACTTGAGCAAAGCTGGCTATTCGGTCACGGTTTTTAACCGTACCTCTCAAAAGGCACAAGAATGGCTATCAATTTATGACACAGACGGCGCTACCGTTAGCGCAGGCGATACTGTTGCCAAGGCGTGCGAAAACGCTGATATTGTTTTTATGTGTGTGGGTAACGATAACGACGTGAGAGATGTTGGCAATCAGGCTTTAGCTGTAATGAAAGCGGGCAGTGTGCTTGTGGATCATACAACGGCGTCAGCAGATATCGCCAGAGAACTCTATGAAAGTAGTAAAGAGAAACAGATTGGCTTCTTAGATGCCCCTGTTTCTGGAGGTCAAGCTGGGGCTGAAAATGGCCAGTTAACTATTATGGTGGGTGGCGATGAAGACGTATACAGGAATGTAGAGCCAGTAGTGGCACATTATGCACGTCATAGCCAGTTACTTGGGAGGAGCGGTAGCGGACAGTTGGCGAAAATGATGAATCAGATCTGTATAGCAGGCATTGTACAAGGTTTGGCTGAAGCGCTACATTT
The DNA here is from genome assembly GCF_005117025.1 of Alteromonas portus. GTDB lineage: Bacteria > Pseudomonadota > Gammaproteobacteria > Enterobacterales > Alteromonadaceae > Alteromonas > Alteromonas portus. The sequence goes on from NZ_SWCO01000003.1 coordinate 89,458, forward strand.
TGGTCAGCGTGCTGGACTCGATTGTAACGCGGTGGTGGACGTTATTAGTAAAGGTGCAGCACAATCGTGGCAAATGGAAAACAGAGCCAGCACAATGCTTAACAATAGCTTCGATTTTGGTTTTGCTGTTGACTGGATGCGTAAAGACTTGAGCATTGCGTTGGATGAGGCTCGTAAAAATGGTTCAACACTCGCGCTTACGGCATTGGTTGATCAATACTACGCGGATGTTCAAAAACTTGGTGGCGGTCGTTGGGATACGTCCAGCTTGCTTACTCGATTGAAGTAATTTTGTATAAGGAATAAAGCCGCTGCTAGCTGTGCATTATGTAAGCGCTGTGAATGACTAAAGTGCTTGCTCTTGTGCAGATAAGGTAAGTTGCGCTAAACGCGCTTTATTAGTGTCATTAAGCGGTAAAACAGTAATGTTTTCGAGTAAATGTTTGATACTAAATTTACGGTAAACGCCAGTGTCTGCTTCAATCATACATTGAAGCAGGTTCAAGCCAAAGGCAGCGGTATCTGGTGAAAGCTGAAACGCATCATAAAAATGTTTCATTGCCTTGGTAAACAACCCTTCGATGAAAAGCTGAGTACCAGTTTCATTAATAGAAATGGCCTGCTCATGGTTTAGCCCTAAACGTTCCCCACCAGTGAAAATAAGGGCGTCGTTCATCACCTGTTCCGATATGGCTTGCAGTTCGGCATTTTTTTGTTTAGCCATTAACAGCAATTCACCCGCTTTGCGTTCATCACCAAGCCCGTGATGTACTTTTGCTGCAATAACTAAGATAGAGGGCTCGGTGCGTAAATAGTTGTCGATGTGTTCACTCTCAAGAAAGTGTGCAGCTTTTTCTAGATCGTTATCTAACACTGCTGAGAACGCCAAGAGATAATCTCTCTTTTGCAGCGTTTGAGGGTCGCTCTGACTTCTTCCTGCAATACCCACCAGTTTTCTTGCTTGAGACAAACTTTCACTTCTGTTGGTTTGAGGCGATTCCTCGGCCAAAAACAAATAGAATTCAGCCAATTCAAAGGTAAAGTCGTTAAAGCTGTCTTTAGCACTGCGGTGCATCGCTCGCTTACGTTGGAGAAGGTCGATGGCTTCAACGACTTTATCCTGTTTTTGATAAGCAAGAGTTTTAAGCTTAGCTGCGTGTAGACTTAATTCGCTGAACTTAATTTCGTTCAGATACTTCTCTGCTTGAGCATACGCATCTTGTTCAAAAGATATGGAAGCAAGCCATTCGAATGCTTTATCACGAGCTAAACTTGAGTTTACCATCTGACTTAAGTGATTCTTGCAATGAGGCCATTGTCCAGAGGCGTATTGACACTTTACTTTACCCCACTGAGCCCAGAGTACTTTATCGGAACGGGTTAGCACGTCTTCATAAATGCTCAGTGCTCTTTGAAGATCGCCATTCTCATAAAGAAGGCGCGCGTACAGCTTTCGAATGTCTGCAACAAGGCGTGGCGGAATGCCTTCGGAAATTTTGGCTCGTATAACGCTGATGGCGCGCTCTAACTGCTTATTGTCTAACGAATGTAAAACGTTTTTGACAAAATCACGGTAGCTTAAATAGTGGTTAATCTGGCGAGTGAGTGAGGCGATAGTGTAAGGTTTGATAAGTAAAACATCGGGCTGTAGATCCATGATCCGGCCGATTATCTGCGGAGAACGGTCTGACGTAAGAAATATTATCCCCGTACTTGGCCGAATAAACCCAGCTTCTCTTAAGCTTTGCACCCATTCAACGCCGGTTTTGCCCTGACCAAGATGGTAGTCCATCAATAATAGTTCGAAATTTTGTTTCTTAAGCGCCGCTTTTAACTCTATACCAGACGCAAAGCTGCTCACAGATAAATTAGCGATAGACATGAGATGCCCTCGAAGCGCGGTTCGAGCGGTAGCATTATCTTCTACTATTGCTATTCTAAATTCCACAGGCTGCTTAACTGTACGATTACATGAAGCTAGCTTATCAGCGGAAAAATAAAAGTGCATTATTAATAAGGTTAACTTTCGTCGGTTATTTCCCGCCTAAGTGGTAGAAACGAAGCTTCGTCACAAAATATTTACGATTAGTATTATAATATTTAAATAAAAATTTACCTTTACGTTTACGTAAGGGGTAGGTATTGGTTATTGTTGTTTAAAAGCAACTTATTGAAGGTACGTCTAATGAACTTTGAATTAACCGATGACCAACTCGCCTTTGAAGAAACTGCCCGCCAATTTGCTCAGCAAGAATTGGCACCTAATGCTGCTATGTGGGATAGGGAGCACCATTTCCCTATTGATGCGATAAAAAAGGCAGGCGAATTAGGTTTCTGTGGTTTGTATGCACCAGAGAGTGCTGGTGGTCTTGGACTATCGAGGCTCGACTCTTCAATTATTTTTGAGCAGCTTTCAATGGGATGTACCACTACCACAGCTATGTTAACCATTCACAATATGGCGACATGGATGATAGCAACGTGGGGTACCAATGAAGTTAAAGATATGTGGTGCGACCAACTTGTAACAGGTAACAAATTAGCGTCGTACTGTTTAACCGAACCTGGTGCAGGCTCTGATGCCGCGTCGCTTAAAACAAAAGCGGTAAAAGTAGACGGAACTTACGTACTAAATGGGGCGAAAGTATTTATATCAGGTGCGGGAAGTACAGACGTTTTAGTTGTTATGGCGCGTACCGGTGAAGATGGCCCAAAAGGAGTTTCAGCTTTTGCCGTGCCGGCTAATGCGAAGGGCATTGAATATGGAAAAGCAGAAGAAAAAATGGGATGGAACGCACAGCCCACAAGGATGATTACATTCGACAATGTGAAGCTCGATGCAAATTGGTTGCTCGGAGAAGAGGGGCAAGGCTTTAAAATGGCCATGCAGGGTCTTGATGGCGGTCGAATTAACATTGCAACTTGTTCGGTAGGAACGGCACAGCAAGCTCTTAATGTAGCGCGAGATTACATGAACGAACGTGAACAGTTTGGTAAAACAATTGCTGGGTTTCAAGCGCTACAATTTAAGTTAGCAGACATGGCGACAGAGTTGGTTGCGGCCAGGCAAATGGTAAGAATGGCGGCGTGTAAATTAGACAATAATGATCCTGACAAAACCACTTACTGTGCTATGGCTAAACGCTTCGCTACCGATGTGGGTTTTAATGTATGTAATGATGCGCTGCAGCTTCATGGTGGTTATGGCTATATCAAAGAATATCCATTAGAGCGCCATTTCAGGGATGTCCGCGTACATCAAATATTAGAGGGCACTAACGAAATTATGCGTGTCATAATTGGAAGACGTTTGCTGTCAGATGAGCGAAGCGTATTGTAGTAAAGTAAGAAAATGAATTTATCTGAATACTATCTAATGGATTATGAGCAGGAGTAAACATGACAAACGTAGAGCCGGTAGTCATTGTTGATGAGATAAAAACAAGCTGTAACGACTTTACTATTGGGCGTTTAACTCTCAATAAGCCAAAAGCACTCAACGCGCTAGACCTAACGATGGCGGACATTATGCTCAATGCACTTCAGCAATGGCAGTTGCGCAATGATGTTGTTGCTGTGGTGATCGATGCGGAAGGAGAAAAAGCATTTTGTGCCGGTGGTGACATTGTTTCTATGTACCAGTCGATGGTAGAAGCAAAGGGCAAAATACCGCCCTTTCTAGAGACGTTTTTCAAAACAGAATACACATTAGACTACACCATTCATAATTACAGTAAGCCTATAATCGTGTGGGGTAGCGGCATCGTCATGGGCGGTGGTATGGGGCTTCTATGCGGTGCAAGCCATCGCGTGGTTACCGAGACATCTCGGTTAGCTATGCCCGAAATCACAATAGGTTTATATCCTGACGTTGGGGGAAGCTATTTTCTTCCTCGCTTGCCAGGAAAGTCAGGTTTATTCCTTGGCCTAACAGGCGGACAAATGAACGGTACGGATGCCCTTTACGTTGGCCTTGCCGACGCATTGGTAGCCAGCACACAGAAACACAATCTTTTAAGCGCTCTAACAGAATATTCATGGAATAAGACAGATGACACAAGTTTAGCGGCATCTGTATCGACAATTATTAATGCTTTAGAAAAACCTAATACCTTGCCTATTGGCAATGTAGAGCCAAATATGTCGTTTATCAATGATTTATGTTCGCAAGGCAGTGTGAGTGAAATAGTCAACGCTATTTTAAGCGCAGATATGAAAGACAATAAATGGCTTCTCCGCGGGCAAAGTACCCTTGCAAAGGGGTCGCCTATCACTATGCATTTAGTTTACGAGCAGTGCGTTAAAGGAGCCGACATGACATTGGCTGATTGCTTTAGGATGGAAGCAGATATGTCTTGCCGGTGCGGTGAAATAGGGGAGTTCCAAGAGGGGGTAAGGGCCTTATTAATTGATAAAGATATGTCGCCTAACTGGAAATATAAAACGGTAAATGATGTACCCCAAGACGTAATCGAGCATTTCTTTCACTCACCTTGGAGTGAAGAAAACCACCCATTAGTACAGTTGTGAAAACTCTGCTTTTCGCAATTGCGTGAGCATGCGAGTATGGCAAACGTTTCTTTATTAGGGCTGATTGCCTAAACCAGTAAGCGTAGGCGACGCCATCTATCGTGGTGTTCTTACGCTCTATTATTGCCGTGAAGGCACCGATTTTGGTATCCTTTACGGCAAATTCCTAACAACAAAGTTCTCACCATGTGGCAGTGCCCACTTTGTAAATCACCGATACAACTAAATTCTACGCCAATACGCTGTATTAATAATCATAGCTTTGATAAAGCGAAATCGGGTTACGTTAACTTGTTACCTGTTCAGTTCAAAAAATCGAAACTTCCGGGTGACGATAAAGATATGGTGAAAGCCAGAAGGGAATTTCATCAGTTAAACACCTACAAACCATTGAAAGAGAAAATGCTATCGCTGGTGGAAAATTTTCTTGTTCAATCGGCAAAAGCGAGTGATTTCTCGAATGTTAATTCTAAACAACCCTTGTCTATATACGACGCAGGGTGTGGCGAAGGAAGCTATTTAGATGCAATGGTTCAGGGACTGTCTTGTAATGGTCATTCGGTTAAAGGTGCAGGAAGTGATATTGCTAAAATAGCGGTAGAGTTAGCCGCTAAAGCTTATAAGGAAACACAGTTTGTAGTAGCAAGTAGCTTTGAATTACCCGTTCAGGACAACACGCAAAGCGTAGTAATGCAGGTGTTTGCGCCAGGCAGTAATGATGAGTATTTAAGAGTATTAAAAGAACAAGGGATACTGATCACAGTAGACCCTGCGCCAAACCATTTATATGAACTAAAGCAGCAAGTTTATGACAATGCAAGGCAGCATCAGATAAATGAAAAGCCTAGGGACGGTTTTACTCGCGTTCACAATGAGTGCTTCTCATTTCCTATACACTTTGAAAACACCGAACACGCTCTAGCTTTAATAAAAATGACGCCTTTTTACTGGAAGCTACCTCAGGGCAAAATTGACGCAATTGTTGCATCGTTAGGCCACGTAACCGCAGACTTCCATATCCAAATGTGGAAGAAAAGCTCAAGTGACAGCATTGCTGGGCAATGACAGTGAGAATAAGATGGTTCAGGTAGGGATACTAAATGGCCGATAGCAAACAAAAAGCGCTCTTTTTAGACCGAGACGGTGTAATTAATGTCGACCACGGCTACGTGGGTAAGTATGAAGATTTTGAATTTGTAGAAGGTATCTTCGACATTATTCTGAAATTTCAAAATAACGGCTACTTACCTGTTATTGTTACCAATCAAAGTGGGATAGCCCGTGGCTATTATAGCGAAATGGACTTTCAGGCATTAATGGCGCGAGTACAAAAAGACTTTTCTTCCCACGGTATAGTGAACATTCCTGTTTATTTTTGTCCTCATCACCCGCAAGGTATTGTTGAACAATACGCTACTGCCTGTAAGTGTAGAAAGCCACTACCCGGAATGCTAAATCAAGCGGCGCAGGAGCTAAATATTAACTTAAAAAGCAGCCTATTAATCGGTGACAGCTGGCGAGACATAGAAGCTGCTAGCGCAGCAGGTGTTAGTAAAAGCTTCTATTTATCAGAGGAATGTATAACAGACGAACAGTTAAACCGACTTGCTGCGCCTCATGAAGTCATTCAGGTTGCATCCTTATTAGACATCTCGTCAAAACAAGGTTATGCGTAACCGAAAAATTTAAATTAAACCTTATTATTCCCTATTTAAAGGTCGCAACGGGTAGCAGCGATAGCTTAGGTTAATCGCTGCTGTTACGCCGTTAATTCTGTGTGGAAAAGCGAGATAAGTGCTTAACCGCTTGGCTTAGCAGGTCAATATTTAACGATTCTTTACTTCGCTTCCCAGAAGATAAGTCACTAATTTCATAGCTACCGTTACTTAGAACGTCTGTGCGCTTATTTCCATGGAAAACAACAATTCGTTCTCCAGATGTGCTAACCAACCAGGGTCTGGACGGCGCCAGTAAGTTTTGACCTGTTGAATAAAACGTAGAGGGCGCGTTACAGCCTAAAGTGTTCAAAATCGTTGGTGCTAAATCTTCAGTACTTGCAAGTTCTGCTTTGATTTTAAGGGTACTGTATAGCGCCCCTTTACCATCTTCACTAGCAAAGCCTGTCGCTACAATAACGTCATGTTTTCTATCTATTGTACTTTCAACGTAATCCTTTATGTCTGCGCCATTCATGAAAGCAATGTGCAGCCCCTCATGATTGTTACTTAAAGGCTGTAAATAGCCAGATAATTGTGGCAGCGGCAAAGGTACATCGCTGTGAATAGAAACTGGCATACCCGAGCCTAGCGGAAGGGCAAGCAACACGGGACGTTTTTTAGATAACGCGTCCTGATAAATTTCCGGCACACCAAACAAGGTTGCTGTCATAAGACCTTCAACGGTACTTGCTGTTGAATAATAATTAGCAACCTGATTCAGCTGTTTACCTTTAATCCTGCTTAAATCGATATCGTTATCACCGTCAACTTGCACAATAACGGTAAGATTTTTACTCGTTTCTATAGAGCAATAAACAGGCTCAGCAGGGTAAGTGATATTGTGAATATCAGGGTTGAACTGAAGTTGCTTTCGTTCTTCATAGGCCGCTAAGTCAAGCAAGCCATAACGCGACATTGTAGTCTTAGCGGTGGCAGGGTAAGAAAGCGGAAACATGTTGTCTTGCTTAATGATAGGTTGATACAGCTTGGCATCAGCCCACACATGAATAGCGTGACTGGTAACAAAACAGCTGACAAAAAATGTAGTGACAGGAATGCCAACTTTATGACGAGTGAAGCGTTCAACACGCTTCCAGATTGCATTGGCTAAAACCAGCTGAAAGCCAAGCCAAACAACAAATAAAAGAAATAAGAAAGCCCACTGTTGCCAGCTCTCTATTGCCATTGTCGACTGTGCTTCACTGCGCAGCAGGTCAGCGGCGTGGAAACTAATATGAAAGCCTGTACGGTTAAATAGCAGCGCATCGAAAGCTAATAGCGCTAAACCCACAGCAGCAATAACAGATGCACTTACCTTTATAATTCTGGGGTTGTTAACTAAATAGCAAAGGGGGAGGATAAAAATAACAAAGCCAAAAAAGGTCATAAATCCAATATGACCGAACCAGTTGGCGAGAAGATACAAAGTGCCGACACCTGTGCCTGGCATAGGTGATGAGAAAACAAAAATCGAGGCAATAACAATGGCGATGATAATGTTCGCCAAGGCAAACCAATGCCCCCAATTTACCAGTTTAGTAACGCGCTGGCGACGAGGTGATTCGGCAAGTATCATGCAATCCCTTAGCTATTTTTAACGCTTTTTTTCAGTACATCGGCAAACTGGGTTGCCATGGCTTCGCGATTTTCAGGGGCTACCTGAGTATTTAAAATGTGCGTAATGACATTTCCTAACACCATTAGTGAAAGATCGCGGTTTGCACCGCCTTCTTCAAGGGTTAGAATAACGTTATTCATTAGCGTTTCGAATTCGTCGTTGCTATAGCGGCTCTGTTGGGGCATTGCTACGCCTCTTTTTTATGATTTCTTTGATAAAAAGAATGGTTTTACACGTAAAATGATTATAATCGTTGTTTGAGTGAGTACAATCATTCATTCTAAAATCCCGCAATTCTTTGGATATTTCTGACACTTTTTAAGCAACAGGACACCCGATACTCTATGAGTGCACTGATTCATCACTTTGTTGTACATCGTTTGATTGTAAACAAAGAAGAGAAAATTGAAGCTATTCCACGTGACAACTGCTTAGCTGTTACTCCGGAAATCGAGCTTCTTGCCCATCAAATAAACCACAGTTTCAATGCTAAACCTGGAAAGGGGGTTGGCCACTTCGTGACGGAAGTTACCCGTGAAGCAAAGGTGGAAAACGAAGAAGGCGAAGCGACGACGCAAAAAAGCACCGAAAACGTGGCTGAGTTTGCGGAAGGCCTTAGGCAATACATGGATATCCAAAAAGCGGCGGGTGATAACGTTGAAGATGCATTCCATGCATTTTCAGTGTCATCGACTAACCGCTTGGTTCGCACTTTGGCAGAAACGGGTACTGTTGAGACCGGTTTTCTTATTTTCTGCCAGTATGAATATTTGGCCACACAGTATTTGATGATTGCATTGTTAAATACCCGTTCGCACGTTGAAGTGACAAACTCTTTAGATCTTTCTGCTCGTGAACACTTAGATTTAGCAAAAATGCAGCTCGCTGTACGTTTCGATTTAACCCAGTGGGATATTCAGCCAGAACAGCAGCGCTACGTTAGCTTTATTAAAGGTAGAATGGGGCGAAAGGTATCTGACTTCTTTATGCAGTTTGTAGGCTGTGAAGAGCTGGTTGATGTTAAACAGCAAAACAAACAATTGATTTCTTCAGTTGATGCCTACCTTGCCAGTGAGTCTCTAGACCCGCAAGAACAGCATCAGCATAGAGAAGAAGTTAAATCTTACTTTAAAGAAAAGATTGATGCAGGCGAAAGTTTATCGGTAGATGAACTGGCGAACCGACTTCCTCAAAATGAAGAGACCAGCAGCAACTTTTCTGCTTTTACTCAGTCTATGGAAGTACCGCTTGAGAAAGAAATTCAGCCAGACCCTGCGGCGCTAAAACAGCTTGCTAAATTTACCGGTCAGGGCGGTGGTATATCGTTAAGCTTCGAACGCAAATTAATGGGTGATAGGGTGTTTTACGACCCTGCAACCGATACACTAACTATTCGCGGAATTCCACCAAATTTAAAAGATCAGCTTAATCGCCAATCTTCAATGGACTAGTCGCTGCGAAGCAAAGTTAAAAAACGTATACTAGTTAGTAGAATATAAACTCGATTCAAGGGTGTTATGCAATTATTTGTAAATGATTTGACAGTGATGGACTTCTCTTACCTTTGCCCAAAACGCGGCATGGTAGGGGAAAGCTGGATTGTCGATGTGATTTTGGACGGTGAGCTTAACGAAGAGAGCATGGTTCAAGACTTTGGTCACGTGAAAAAGAACTTAAAGCGGCTTATCGACGAATATGTCGACCATAAGTTGCTTATACCTGCTGAATACAGTGGCTCAGAAGTTATCCACGATGACGACTCTGAACAAGTAGAGGCGCGCTTTACCTGTACTGACGGTCGTAGCATTATGCTACATTGCCCCGCTGAAGCTTATGCATTTGTTTATTCTGATGAGATAAACATGGAATCTGTCGGCGTTTACTTAAAAGAAGTGTTGGCGACCCATCTTCCTGAAAACGTTGAGAACATCACGCTACATTTACGTGAAGAAGTGATTAACTCTCCGTTTTATCACTATACCCACGGGCTTAAAAAGCATGACGGTAATTGCCAGCGCATAGCGCACGGTCACCGTTCGCGCATTGATATTATTATTGATGGCAAAGTGTGTGTTGAAAGTCAACAGTATTGGGCTGACCGTTGGGCCGATATTTATATAGCAACCCGTGAGGACGAAATAGCCTACAGCGACAGAAAGCTTAAAGGTGAAGTAGCTAATGACGCAGATTATTACTGTTTTGCTTACGAGTCTTCACAAGGCTATTTTGAATTACTCATACCTAAGTCAGATTGTGAAGTGATTGAAACTGACTCAACCGTAGAGTGTTTAGCGCAATATTTGCTGGAAGAGCAAAAGAAACGCACGCCTGATGGCGTTTGCCAAGTCATCGCTTACGAGGGCGTAGGCAAAGGCGCCACAGTAAAGGGTTAATATTCGATACTGCTCGTTATAGGGAAAGGAAATAGCTATGGCATTCACGCTTTCAAAAGACACATTACGCAATCAAATATCTTCTATATTAAATTGTGTAGTAGTGCTTAGTGCAGTTGCTTCTATATCATTTGTTTCTGCGGCTTTAGAATTAAATGAACAAGCCACTGGGCTTTCTAGTCAAGAGCAAATAGACGTTGTGCTGAACGGTAAGTTTACGCAAGGTGCTCTGTTGCGCGGGCAAGCCCCAGTTGGTGCCAAAGTAACGCTTAATGGCGAACCCGTACAAACCAATAAAGACGGAAAATTTGTGGTTGGGTTTGAAAGAGAAGCACAGCTTCAGCAGACGTTGGCTGTAGAGTTAGACAATGGCAAAAAGTGGCAGCGCGATATTACTCTTGAAAAACGCGAGTACAACATTCAGCGAATTGACGGGCTAGAGCAAAAAATGGTTACGCCGCCAGCAGAAGTGACGGCGCGAATTAAGCAAGACAATATCAACGTGGCAAACGCGCGCAGTGGCAATACAGATTTGGATGCACTGTTCACTCGTTTTGAATGGCCTGCAAAAGGTGCTATCACTGGTGTTTATGGTAGTCAGCGCATTCTAAACGGTGTGCCGAAGTGGCCGCATTATGGATTGGACATCGCCAATGAAACGGGCACGCCTGTGTATGCCCCAGTAGATGGTGTGGTAACCATGGCTGATGATCTCTATTATTCGGGTAACACCTTGATTCTAGACCACGGCATGCGCGTGTTTTCGACATTCCTTCACATGGATACTATAACGGTAGAAGTGGGAGACACCGTTAAGCAAGGCGAGCAGATTGGTACAATTGGCTCGACAGGGCGCTCGACAGGCCCGCATCTAGATTGGCGAATAAATTTAGGCAACATTCGCTTAGATCCCCACACTATAATGTCGGGGTCTCCTGAACAGTAACCATTAATTTGACTTAGTTTCTACAGCCATAAAGAAAAGGCGCTTTCAGGGCTCACCTAAAAGCGCCTTTTTAGTATTTACATTACCTTATCGTATTTGCGCTACTGGGCGAAGTTATTTCCCTAGCCATTGATTAAGCTTTTCTTCATCAGTAATTTCAAAGTAAGCCATTTCTTTTCGAGCCTCAGTTACCTCAAGAGGAAGGGTTAGAAGCCGCCCGTCTCGAATAAGCGTTAAATCTACCTTTGGTGTCTGGGCATTATCTAAAAGGCGCTGAAGTTTCTGAGCATTGACGATGTGGCCGTCTAACGCGATGATTACATCGTTCAAAAGAATACCTGCCTTCATTGCGGCAAGGCCTTCAAATACTTGCATTACCGTAAGTCCGAAGGTGGCAGGTTTTAACGTGGCGCCAAGTTGATTTTTAATAACAGGTAGCGAGGAAACGCCACCTTTATCTTCACCTGATACGCGTGCACGAATAGCGTAATTTACGCCCATCTCAGATACCAATGTCGCTAATTCTACATCGTCTGTGCCATACACCACGCGATTCAAGTAATCTGAAACGTCGATGTTGAGGTGGGTTTTGCATAAAGATTGGATCACGTCATCAGGTGTGCCTTTTTCATCCACCCCATAATGTTTCCACAATAGTTGCATCAAGGTGTCTAAATTCACACGGTCGTTTGACTGTTTACGAAGCAGTAAATCTAACCCAAGGGCGATAATGCCCCCCTTAGTGTAATAACTAACAATATTGTTAGTAGCGCTAGCGTCTTGCTTGTAAAACTTTGTCCATGCGTCGAAACTACTTTCAGCTGCACTTTGTTTAAAGCGACCAGCGTTTTGCAAAAGTCGACTGACATTTTGCGCAACAATATCGAGGTATTTCTGTGGTTCAATAACGCCGGCTCTAGCAAGGGTGACGTCATCATAGAAACTGGTAAAGCCTTCATATATCCATAGCTGATTTGTATATGTTTCTTGCGATAAGTCTGGTTTCACCATTACGCTAGGTTTAATGCGCTTAACATGCCATGTGTGGAAAAACTCATGGCTGCACAGACTTAAGAATGTGATGTAGCTGTCGGTTTTTTTCTCACTTTCACCAACTTGAGGAAGGTCGAAGCGAGGGTATAGAAGGGCAGTGGAATACTTATGCTCTAAACCGCCGAACCCATTATCGGCGAGCAGCGTCATAAACAGATAGTCATTAATAGGTTGTGGAGCACCAAACAAATCTAGGTGATGCTTACATATTGGCGCTAAGTCATTTGCTATTCGCTCATAATCGATATTGTTAATACCTGAGAAAAGTAACGTGAACCTAATGCCGTCAACCTCAAAGCTATGAGTGTCTGCAATGCCCACATAAATAGGGTGGTCGATGAGTTCATCGTAATTTTTTTCAATGAAGTGCCAACGAGACGGACTTGTGCTTTCACAACGAGAAGGCATAGACGTATAAGCCTTCCAGTTTGCGATTGCCGAATCGCTGTCGTTTAGCTCAATGTCCACCTCACAAGGCACATTCGTAAAGCCGGAAACGTTTAGAAACGCACTGGTACCATTTATAAACGCATATTGATCGTTCATAAAAGCAGAGCGAATAGATAAGTCGTTGGCATAAACGGTATAGTTAACAGTACAAGCTTTTCCATCTGTTTCTACTTGCCAAGTTTGCTTATCAAGCTTAGCAACAGAAAGACTATGAACGCTTTTATCGCCAACATTTTCAGCACTATTACTTTCAGAAGTATTAGCATTTAGCTCAATAATGCTTTTCGCAAAATCGCGCACCATGTAGCTTCCGGGGATCCAGCTTGGCAGGCTTAGCTCTATTGATGAGCCAGAATGTTCAGGTATTTGCAGTGCGACAGTAAATTGATGGGCACGCCAATTTGAAATAGTTAACGTATAGCGAAGAGCAGAGGTCATAAACGTCCGAAAAGATAAGCAAAACTATCCCTTAACTATATCAATCTATTGTGTTAATCCCAATAGATTGCACGATACTGCCGCTCAATTTTTTACGTTTATTAACTGCGGTTTTCCATCGTAGTGTTGATATGTTTTGTTTTGATGCGTACATTGAGTTAATCAACATTAAATCCAGCAATAACAAATACAAATGGCTGAAAAAATAAAAAGCAATTTACTAAGCGAAGATAATTTGGAATCGTTACGCTCGCTAGTACCTGGCGATACGGTAGATTTACAAATTGCTATGCCTGCAGCACCAAAGCGTGTGAAGACTGATTATGTGGGTATGCTTATTGACGAAGGTTTGCTTTTTCACATTCCAACGTCTGCAAAGTGGATAACAATAAGGGATGCCTTAACCGTTGGTAATGAGATTGTTGTACGCTCAGTACTTGAAGGCGATACGGGTCAGGTTATTGCCTTTAAAGTGAAAGTACTCAAATTGCTCTCCAAGCCATCCGGCATACTCATTACATCCTTTCCGAAACGTATTGAAAGTATCGGGTTGCGTGCCGTTAAGCGAGCACAGTTGGGTATTTCTGTAACTCTTGAAACCGAAGTCTATCCAGATGACGAGAATGTTACCGGGGTTATCATTGACCTAAGTGAAAAGGGGTGCAAAATAGCGTTACAAGCTAAACCAAATTGGCCAGTAATGCTTGATGAAGCTGAAGTTAAGCTAAACTATTCACTAGACGGTAAAGAAGTAGCGCTTACTGCAAAAGTTAAAAACCATAAGCTTGATAGCGATGTGGTTTATTATGGGCTCGCCTTTACCTGTGAAGAAAAATTGATAAAAACGCTGTTGTCCCGACACACATTGTTAACGTGATAAAGCAATAATTGGGAGCGTGTTAGATAACAATTAAAATAATAGGCTAAGGGGATCTACATGAGAAGTATTGAACGACTTTTAATGCAGTACGGCGAAAGCCACCAAAACAAGACCAACGTTATTATCCATGCTATTGCTGTACCCAGTATCTATTTCGTAACAATTGGTTTGCTGTGGAGTTTACCGGTCCCTTATGTGATAGCGCAATTCGATATTACATGGGCGCATATCATAGCGGTTCCCGTATTGTATTATTATTTCATGTTGTCAGGCCCGATAGGGGCGGCAATGACCCTCCTAACTATTTTATGTTTTGGTGCAGTAAATACGTTAGCTCATTTCAATATTTCGGTGTGGCTCTTTTCTCTTGTATTGTTCTTTGTTATGTGGGGACTACAGTTTATCGGCCATCATATAGAAGGCAAAAAGCCTTCGTTTTTTGATGACTTACGCTTCTTGTTGGTAGGACCGGCCTGGTGGTGGGTGCATTGGCTTAAAAGAATGAATATTAGCTACTGAGTTCGATGAACCAGTCAATCCAGTTAAAACATGTCTAATTTCAAGATTTTGCCCTGCGACCAGAGGCATAAGGGGTACGACCAAGATGCTTGGGTCGAGGCAAGGCTTGCGTATAATCTTCGTATAAGTTTTTAAATTGGTAATATTGTGAGTCGCTTTCAGCGTGTAATAGAAAGTAATGAACGTTTATTTTGGACGTTGCACAGCGCAGGCTGGGCAGGGTTTGCAATAATTTATTACATTGGTTCGTTTCTCCATGATGTAAGACCTATCTGGGTTTTTATCATCATGCTTAATGCCTACGCAGGATGGTTGTTAACCATTCCGCTTCGCTACATCTATCGATGGGCGAGAAAACAATCTCCGCTCAACATGATCATTATAGTAATTGTTTCTTGTTACTTAATTGCTTTACTGTGGGCCGTTGTGAAAAACATAAACTACTGGGAAATCTACAAACATGGATATCGCCCAGACGAGTGGTATATGTATTTCACCAACACGATAAATTCACTGATTATGGTGGGGTGTTGGAGTGGTGTTTACTTCGGTATTAAAAACTTTCAGATGCTTCAAAAAGAGAAGCAGAATGCGCTCAAGGCAAGCACAATGGCGCACCAAGCACATATTAAGATGTTGCGTTACCAGCTCAATCCACATTTTCTGTTTAACACGCTTAACGCTATTTCGACTCTTATTTTATTAAAAGAAAATGATACGGCTGAGGCGATGGTTTCGCGCTTAAGCGATTTCTTGCGTTACTCCCTTGATAATGACCCAATAAAACGCGTACCTCTGGGCCAAGAGATAAAAGCGCTAAGGCTTTACCTAGAAATAGAGAAAGTGCGGTTTGACGACCGTCTAGAAGTGCTATGGGACATTGACGAGGGCTGTGAAAGTGCACTCGTACCAAGCATGATCCTACAACCCATTATTGAAAATTCCATAAAACACGCCATATCTAAGATGGAAAATGGTGGGCGAATTTCAATTACTGCTCGTACTTTTGGTAATGATCTACTAATGGATGTTGCTGACAACGGGCCTGGCGCAGACATCAAAGACGGCACACTGAGCCGTGAAAATGGCGTAGGGTTAGCCAACATAAAAGAACGTTTGCAATCCCTTTATCATCGTAATTTTGCATTCTCTATAGAACACAATCAGCCTTCTGGTGTGCGAGTTAGACTACGCATTCCGTATGAAGTTAAGGACGTATAACATGACAAAGCAAGTGATAAAAACCATTGTAGTTGATGACGAACCTTTAGCGCGAAGAGGCCTTCGCGCCAGGCTAGAACGTCATGAAGATGTGCAGGTGCTTGCCGAATGTCAAAACGGCCTTGAAGCGGTGAGTAGTATTTCGCAGCATCGCCCAGATTTAGTGTTTCTGGATATTCAAATGCCTGGTTTAAATGGCTTCCAAGTGATTCACAAATTGCGCGAATTGAAGCAACCGATACCGATGATTGTTTTTGTGACTGCCTACGATAGTTACGCTATTAAAGCGTTTGACGTGCACGCATTAGATTACTTATTAAAGCCTGCGGATGACGAAAGATTAGGGGCGGCATTAAATAAAGTTCGCGAATATTTCTCGACTCAGCATCAGGATGAGCAATCACAAAAGCTTGTCAGCCTTGTTGCCGAACTAACAGGCGATGATTGCGAGGAAATTTTACGTAAATTAGCAAACGGTGAGCCTGTTGAAACAAACCCTTATCCAGATGTATTGGCAATTAAAGATGGTTCAGAAGTGACTCGTGTAAATGTTCAAGATATACAATGGATTGACGCAGCAGGTGATTACATGTGTGTACATGCGCTAGATGGCATGCACATTATGCGTAAAACCATGAAAGAGCTTGAACAAGAGCTAAATCCGCAATTTTTTGTCCGAGTCCACCGTTCAGCTATTGCTAATATACGATTTGTTAAGAAATTAGTGAGCCACATTAGCGGCGAGTATCACTTAATACTTCAAAATGATACTGAGCTTAAAGTAAGCCGTAGCCATCGAGATAAAGTAAAAGCGGCGATGAAGATGTAAAAAGCTGTCAGCAACAGATACATAGAGGCGGTGTTGTACGTAAGAACACCGCCTTTTTATTTGTAAGTGCGAGAAATACAGTAGTCTAAACAGCGCCTGAAGCGCACTGCTTACACGTTGTTATATCGTTCGTTCATCAATGTTAGCATGGCGTCTACACGGGCCACATTTAACGGCTTGGCGTTTTCCCATGTTTTGGGTAAAGGGACGGTAACAGGGCGCTGATTGACTTCACCAACCATAATATTGGTAATGTCACTACCGACTAAGCTTACAGCAAACTCACCTAAGGTAGTCGCCAGTAACCTGTCTTGCGCAACAGGCGAACCGCCTCGCTGAACATGCCCCAATGTAACCGGTCTAACGTCGTTAATATGGTGATGTTGCAATGCTTCGGTTAGCCCATTTAAGCCATTCGGCCATACATTTTCTGCGACTACAACGATAAAGCTGACAGGGCCCTTCAACGCACGCTGCGCTTTTATTTGGCTTACGATCTTTGTAACTTCTACGTCAGGGGATTCAAAAAACTCAGGAACAACTACATAGTCAGCAGCAGCTGAAAGGGCAGCATTTAATGCTAGAAAGCCCGCATTACGGCCCATTACCTCTACAAGAAAAATACGTTCAAAAGCATCGGCGGTATCTCGAACTTTATCGATAGAGCTCATGGCGGTATCAATAGCGGTGAAATAACCTATGGTTGCATCTGTACCACCTATATCATTGTCAATCGTACCCGGTATTCCGAGAATTTGGCCATCCCATTCTTCGCCCAATGTTTCTGCTCCGCGAAACGACCCGTCACCACCAATGACTATCAAGGTATCAATTTCTGCCTTGTCCAAGTTTTTCGCGGCTTTAAAAACGCCTTCGCGGGTTTTGAACTCCTCACATCTGGCGCTGTGCAAAATAGTACCACCTTGCTGAATAAGGTTGTGAGTCGAGTCTAGCGAGAGGGAAATGTATTCCTGCTGTAGCAAACCATTGTAGCCATGCTTATAGCCAATGAGGGTATAGTTGGCTTTTTGACAAGCAATAATTACAGCGCGAATACACGCATTCATACCTGGTGCGTCGCCACCAGAGGTCAAAATTGCGACACGTTTTGACACATTAAAGTCCTTCTTTTTGCAGGTAATATCATTAAAGTAGAGTAATAGCTGTGCTTCGTAAAGAGCGCTATTGCGGATATTTGTTGAGTGGAAACAAAGTAAAACAAAATTTTAAGTACACAGCATTAAGCAAATTTGCTCGCCACAGCGTAGTTAACGTAAAAAGGGATATATTATGCGTTCTTTATTGGTTCTATTTTTTCTGATTTTTCTCACATCGTGTAGTTCAAAGCTGGCATACAACAATATCGACTGGTGGGTCTATTGGTATCTGGACGACTACATTGACCTTAAAGATGAACAAGAAGAAAAATTTGATGCCTACCTTCAAAATTGGCTGAGCTGGCACAAAGAAAGTGAACTTACTCGTTATAAGACGCAACTAGAGGGCATAAAAGAGCAGATTCAAAACGGCACCTTAGATTCGAGAAGTGTTTATCGCAATCTTGAACTAATGAGGGCGCACTGGGAACGCGTGCGTGATGAAGTTAGCCCACAGTTAGCTGAAATTGCAAAAACGCTAGACGATGAACAAGTGGTTTCACTGTTTGCAGCTCTTGAAAAAGATAACAAAGAGGAAGAAGAAGAGCGTAAAGATACGTTAGAAAAATCTGAAAAAGAACGTTTAGAGGAACGTGTCGAGCGTATAGAAAATACAATCAGTGAACGTATCGGTAAGTTGACCCCCGAACAAAAGCAAATAGTAAGTTCCTACTCAACACAGTTTATTTCCACAGGGGGAGAGTGGCTGACCTATCGCAGGAATATACAAAACGCTGCCCGAAAACTGTTTGTAACACGCAAATTCAATAACAATTTCGAAGCCGAACTTATAGAATTAATGCAAAACCCTGATAACTACAAGAGCGATATTTACAAGCAAAGTAGTGCACACAATATGAACGTTAGCGCTACATTAATATCAGAACTTTTCACCACGCTTAGTGACAAGCAACGTGAAAGGCTTATTGAAAACCTAGATGATTTAATTGATACGGTAGAAAACTTTAAAAATTAATTCAAAATAACTCGTTATTTTACAGCGAAAACTAGTCTGATTGTTGAGTATTTCCATCGCTTATCATTTTTCTGGCACGAGCGTCTGATTGCTTGATCATGTCGTCTATAAGTGTGGTTTCAGGCATATTTTTCCAATATTTCTTAGGCATTTGGCTAAGCATTGCATTTGTTTTAATACGAGCCGGATTGAAGATGTTCGAATAATATGTAAGCCAATAACTCTCGATGCGGTCGTTATTAGGAACGACACTAGGATCGGGATTATCTTCAAGTACAAGGGTCTCGGTGTTCCAGTGAGCAGCGCGATAGGGTGTGAGTATAGACCATCGCATGTTTTTAAAGCGGGTTTTAAAAAAGTCTAGCTTAACTTCTAAACAAAAATGTTCCGGTTCGTACCATGCAATAAAATGCTCTTGGCCTTCGAGAATAACCTCTCTAAACCGCAAAAAAGCACTCATTTTGTATGCGTCTCGTTTGACGGCTTTAGCCATAGAATACAATTGCATGACGTCATCATCCGTTTTTAAATGAATTAAGTTTTTATTTTCATAAATAACGCGCCATAACACCCGATAACACAAAGCGAATCGGCTTTCGTCTTGGTGGCATAACGCATATTTTAAAAGCATTAGCAGGGGCTTAGGTATTCTAAGGTTGCGCTGTGTTTTGTTGCTAGAAGCGTTATCTATAATATTACCGAAAAGATCATCTTGGGTAGCTTGAGCGCCTTGCCAAATTATATCTTCAGGCGTTATGAGATTAGCCAAGCATTCTCGCGAAACTTGTCGCCACTCGTCGAAGCCTGGAACCGAGGAAATTGTAATGGTTTTCATATCGCGTAATCTTTACGAGTAATTCTGAACTGTGTCTTTTTAAGGCACGTTTAAGCACTAAATAACTCAAACTGTTTGGGCTGCTTGAACTGAAGTTCGAAGTTATTACTATCTAGTAAATGTATGTCAGGGAAATAATCTCCCACGCTTATAAAGGGCTTTAACTTTTTAAGTGGAAGACGCATTTTGGTTAGGTCTACCCAGTTAAGCTTTGTGTTTCGTCTAATAGAAAGGATTTTTTGTACTGTACGCGCACCGAGACCGGGCACCCGCAATAGGAGTTGCTTGTCTGCTTTATTTAAATCGATAGGAAATAAGTGCCGGTTACGCAATGCCCATGCAAGTTTAGGGTCGTAGTCCATATCTAGCATATCGTCTTGCAATATTTCGTTTAGTTCAAAGCCATAGAATCGCAACAGCCAATCAGCCTGATAAAGTCGATGTTCACGTATTAACGGTGCGGGCTTTAGAGGTAAAACCTCTGAAGCATGAGGAATGGGAGAGAACGCTGAATAATAAACCCTTCGTAATTTTTGTTGGCTGTAAAGCTTAACACTTGTACCCAAAATTGTTTTGTCGTTAGAATCATCAGCCCCAATTATCATTTGTGTCGATTGTCCGCCAGGCGCAAAACGGGGAGGGCGTTTTCCCGAAAAGGTTTTATCGAACTTATGTTCTGCTATTTTGTCTTTGAGCGAATTCATCGAACCGTGAATATCGCTAAGGTCTTTCTCTGGCGCATATTTATTTAACGAAGACTGTGTTGGCATCTCTACGTTTATACTGAGCCTGTCAGCATACAAACCCGCTTCTGCTTGCAACTCGGGCGATGCATTTGGAATGGTTTTAAGATGAATATACCCCTTAAAGCCATGATCAAGACGCAGAGACTTTGCTATGCGAACCATACTTTCCATAGTGATATCAGGAGAGCCAACAATACCTGAACTTAAAAACAACCCTTCAATGTAGTTACGTTTATAAAAGTTAAGGGTTAAATCTACCGTTTCTTTTACCGAAAACCGAGCCCGTTGAACGTTGCTAGACACTCTATTGATGCAATAATGACAGTCGTAGATGCAATAGTTAGTCATGAGGATCTTTAATAAAGACACACACCTTCCATCGGGTGTGAAACTGTGACAAATCCCCGCACCGCCGGTAAGTGAACCTATACCCGTTTTTTCGGCTTTTCCAGCGTGCCGTTTACCCGCTGAACCACTTGCACAAGAGGCGTCATACTTTGCCGCATCAGATAATATTTCGAGTTTTTGTATCAGTTTGTCATGCATCGCTGGTGAGCACTTCCTAAAAATAGTGTCGGCTAGTCATTCTCTGTTCACCTAAAATAGGCGCCCCCACACGTTATCTGCGAGAAAATAAAGAATGAAGAATCCGTATAGTGTATATTTATACAGTATATCTTGAAGAGAGAAAAATTTGAACTTAAATTCCTATTGCTGAAATTTAAGTTTATAGATGTAAGGAGAGAAGCTAGGTGAAAGCATTGAAGAAAACGGGGGAGATGTACCAATAATAACGCTGCTGGAACACTTTAAAACCCAATGAATTTAGAGAGCTCGTCTCTTATGTTCTCATACTTTTCTTTGTACGGCGCTTTTAAGGTCATATCATCAATTAGTTTGAATAATCGCTTACACTCGTTAACGAGTTTAATGTCCGCATTATCTTCTTTTATAGCTATTTGCAGTAAGCACTGTAGTAGGTTAAGCGCAACCCCTGTATTTACAGGTGCAAAGCCTTGGGCTAAGGCAAACGAGGCTTTAGCTCGTTCGTAGTCTTGCTGCTGATAATGCTGAATACCTTCTCGGTTAAACTGTTGGTAACATGCCAGGTTTTTTTGTGCGTTTTGAGCCTGTGCCTTTAGCATGTTTGAACTATTTGGATCGAGCTCGGCCTCTCTTGATGAAAGCATTGCATTGAGCTGAAGCGCGTCGTCGAATTCACCCAGTTTGTACATAATATTGATACTGTCTGGAAGAAAAGCCGTAGGGACTTCTGTGTATTTATCCTCCAACTGTGTTTGTGATGTATTTAAGTGACGTTTCGCATCAATTAACTTTCCGTCTATCGCACTTATTCTTGCGTTTACAATATAGCCAAAGATGTCTACGTCGAACTCTCTGTCTATTTTTTGTAAATGCTCATCAAACTTGCCTCGTTGAAGGGTAAGTAGCGCCTCTTGTTGATACTTGTTACGTTGCTTTTTATCTTCAGCGCTCTCGGCTACATCAAGCAAACTGCGAATAATGCCGCACCAGTGCAGGCTTGTTTTATTGACAGTGCGCTTAGATAAGTCCCAAATAGCTTGGCTGGAAGTGGCAGCGAGTACTAAATCGTTACTCTGACGACCAATTTCGCACGCTTTATAGTGACGAGGTAACGAAAAGGGAGACAATTTAATTGCCTCTTTTATTGACTCAAGGGCTTTTTCCGACGATGACATGGCGTGATGAGCCTGTGCGAGAATATCATGGGCGTCTGCATTAAACCGGTTACGCTTTAGCGTTTTTTTGGCAACAGAAATTGCTTTTTCATAGTCGTTAAGCTGAAGATAAGACTTTCCAATTGCTATTTGCGCCCATAGCACAGGTTTGCCTTCTATATAGTCACGCAGAACATCAAGTGCTTTTTGAGGCTGCGATATACGCCAGTAGAGCTCAACGAGTAGTTGTTCACAATGACCCTTATAGTGACGCGGGGTTTCTAAAAGCCCTTCGATGTGGTCAATTGCGCTATTGAATTCACCTTGTTCTATTAAGCTGAACGCTAGCTGGAGGAACTGCCTTTTTTGCCAAGCGCGTATAATCCGAGACTTTAATTGGACTTGGGAAAAAGGCTTTATTAAGAAGTCATCGGGGCGGCGTTCGATACTGCCAAGAACTACAGGCCGGGCACTATCGGCACTGATAAGAATAAATACTGAGGTAGGATTAATTAACCTGCGAGTGCGCAACTCTTCAATAAGTTCATAGCCATTTTTATTCTCTGTCCCCAGATGTAAGTCACAAATTACAATATCAAACTTGTGCTTTTTGCAAAGCGATACAGCTTGTTCAGCGGAAGATTTCGTGACTACATCGGACGCGCCCATTGAATGCATAAGCCCTTTCAAAAGAAGTAAGAAAGGGCGTTGATCTTCAACAATCAATACTTGTTTGTTGCTAAATTGCATTTCAAATCCATGAATGAGCGCTGCATTTACTTGTTACAAGTATATCTAACTTTAAAAAATAAGCTTAAGAAAAACATTATCTTGCCGAAAACATACGTATACACACAAAGCCTTTATTACGAATGTCTGCAGAAATAACCCAAGCGAGTGAAAAAGCAACAATCGACCCCAGTATTTTCTGGGAGCGAAGCGGTGTTCTTGCGCGTTCATCGTCTCAGGGGGCTTTGTTCTCTTTATATCTTGCCATGCACCAGCACAGTGTGGCAGAGCCATTTGAAATAGAAGTAGCAACATCCGCTAATGACAATATTCAAAGCATAGAAGCAAAGCTTGCTTCGCTTAATCATTACAGGCGGCCTTCATTATCGGCTAATGAAAAAGCGTGGGAAAATATGCACGTATGTTCAAGCTTAGTGTCTAAGGATTTCGAAAGTGCCCGTCTTTTTCTTCACATGAAACCATTGCCGCTTGCGCAAACTGATAACGCGAAACGACTCCCTGATGACGTAGTAGAAAACTGCAGCTTAGCAGCGCAAAAACGACTCAAAAAACAATATGCCAATATGCTAAAAGAAGATAATACAATACTTTACGATATTCTCTCGGCACAAGGTGAAAGACAAACTACGAAAGACGGAAATAACAAACAGGTTCACGATAGTTTGTCATCCTTTGAGAAGATTGCGTAAACTTGCTGATAGTAGCTAGAACAAGCATATTAGCCCGCTCCCGTATCCGGCCTAGTTTTTACCGCTCTTTTTTGTTATATTCCGCGCCGCATTTTTGCACTGGTCTTACGCTCCAATCAGCAAAGGTTAAAATATGTCTAAATTTATTGTATGCGCGATGTACAAGTTCGTTGCGCTTGAAAACTTCAAAGAAATTCGCCAACCGCTTCTAGAAACTATGGAAGCCAATGGTATCAAAGGTACACTTCTACTCGCTCACGAAGGCATCAACGGTACAGTTTCTGGTACCCGTGAAGGCATTGACGCATTGCTCGCTTATCTGAATAGCGATGAACGTATCAATCCTATTTCTTATAAAGAGTCACTTCACGATGAACAGCCGTTTTATCGCACGAAAGTAAAACTGAAAAAAGAAATCGTGACTATGGGCGTTGAGGGAATTGACCCTCGCAAAACCGTAGGCACTTACGTAAAACCTAAAGACTGGAACGCATTGATTAGCGACCCAGATGTTACGGTTATTGACACGCGAAACGGTTATGAAATTGAAATTGGTACGTTCAAACACGCTATCGACCCTAAAACCGAAACGTTCCGCGAGTTCCCTGAATACGTAGCTAAAGAACTAGACCCGTCAAAAAACAAAAAGGTAGCGATGTTCTGTACAGGTGGAATACGCTGTGAAAAATCGACAGCTTATTTGAAAGAGCAAGGTTTTGACGAGGTTTACCACTTAGAGGGCGGCATTCTTCAGTATCTGGAAGATGTGCCGAAAGAAGAGTCATTGTGGGAAGGTGATTGCTTTGTATTTGATAATCGCGTTGCAGTTAACCACGACTTAGAGAAAAGCCATTATGAGCAGTGCTACGCGTGTCGACTTCCTATTACCGAAGACGACAAACAAAGCGATAAGTACGAGCCTGGTGTAAGCTGCCCTCACTGCTTTGGCACCCATACCGACGACCAAATTGCTCGCTTTAGAGAACGAGAAAAACAGGTTCAGCTGGCGAAAGAGCGTCAACAGGAGCACGTAGGTACTGAAGCGCGTTTAACCATGGAACAAAAGCGCCAGGAAAAAGCAGAAGCTCAACGTTTACGCGCACTTAAAGCAAAAGAAAATCAGGCGTAGACAGCTAGAAAGAAGGGCGTTACACTCGTGGTTATTGCAGTTGAAATAAGGAATGCGAGTGAGCACTCAACTTTCAGAATCTAAAATTGAAGAAATTAGAAAGGACTTCAGCTTTTTCGATCGTGATGGCAATGGCCAAATCGATTTACCGGAGTTCATCGAGCTTCTAACCGTTATTTCACCAAAAACGAAAGCTAGCCATGTTCAAGAAGGCTTTAAGCTTATCGATAGTAACGACGATGGTTACATCGACTTTGAAGAGTTTTTGGAGTGGTGGCAAGAAGGATGGTGGGAGTACTAAGCGTAGCCTTAGTAATACCTGTCCATAACTGAGATTTTAAAACACACTATGCAAAGTGTGTGTATAAAGATCCTTGGCTACGCAAATATAAACGCAAACGAGTGCTCCACCGGAGCGCTCGTTTTTTTATGCCCTAGGTTTATGCTACTTAGTGAACACCTTAGGCCGTCTCTTAAACAAGTATGTACCAATAGTATAAAGGTTCTGAGCCTACCGTGGCGTAAAAACGCCCACTAGTATCGGTGGTTTCTGCTGAAAATCCCTTCGAAATATGCGCTAAAACTGCACATTATAGAAAATAAAGGTTGCTAGAGTAGTCCTTACCATTTCCATGTACAGTTAGTTACTTAAAGGGCGGCTTGAAACACACTATGAGAATAGTAAACCTAATAATTCTATTTGGACTGGCGGTGCAACTTATTGCTTGCGGTTCGGAAGACTCAGATACCTCAGACAGTGACGTCGTTGCCGAGACCGACAGCTCGACCAATACTTCAGATGAAAACACTACCAGTGTAGAAGTCTTTGACCCCAATCTTTTTTCCTCATTTTCTCAAATCAGTCCATTTGAGCTAGTGGACTGTACATTGTCAAACGGTGAGGACTCTCAATGTTATACCGCGGTATATGAAAATGTTCGCGAAACCCGAACGGTTATTTGTCCGGAAAACGTAGGTGAAGTTGGCGGATTAGGTATATATGACGGCACAACGAACCCGGGTATACGTGTTTTAGATGATGATTTATGGGCAGATTTCGCAACAGACGGTTACGATATTATAAATGATGATGGCACGATAAATATTCAAGTACCAGAAGGCGGCCCCGGTTCTGGTTTTATTGAGGCGGGCTCCGGCATCAGTGGCTCGTGTTTAGATGCAGAGTTAGACGAAACCTATCAGATCACATATACCATTCCGGCTTACCCGACAAAAGCAACTTCTGTTGCCACTACGAATTCACTGGAATATTGGGGATTATCGTTAGATGGCTTTCCATTTGCTGAAAAGCCACCAGGTGCGGCGAGTCAAGTGGGTGTCGCTATCCCTGGATTAGACAGCTGCGGCGGGCATCCACAACCTGATGGCCCGTATCACTACCATTTAGTACCCCATGTCATCGACGATTTACTCGCACAGAATGACATAACTAAAGTGGTTTGTGAGTACATTCCACAAACTGACAATACCATTTTAGGCTATGCAAGAGACGGTTTCGCTATTTATGGTACGCGAGATGCTGATGACACAATTCCTAACGATCTAGACCAATGTCAAGGTCATACCCATTCCTCTGACGATGACAATGAGACTTATCATTATCATATTACCAATGAACTTAGTCCATCTACCGATACTGGTTACACTAACATCCTCCCTTGCACTGTTGGCGAAACAGCTGAAAATAATGGGTTTGCTCGTTATGAATAGTGCCAATATAAAGTGGATACCGTGGTATCGATACAAGCTAATGTTTTATAGTTTGTGTTTAATCGGGAGCTTGTTGAGTAACAGTGCTTATGCTCACAATACCCAACAAGCCAGCTTCAATGTCGTTCTTAACGGCACCGAAAGTTATATCGACCTATATTTGTCCCAATATGGGGTAGAGCAAGCATTAAAAGCAAGCCAGCCTTCGTCAGATAGTAATGATACTGATAGCACGGCTTTTAAGCAGCGCTTAATTAAGCATATCAAAGACAATACAAGACTGTTTGTGAACGGCAGTATTATTACGTATGGTATGGGGATGCTAAAGCTCGGTAGCCATGAAACCCGTGCTCGGCTAAAGCTAAACAATGTTCCAGAAGTAATTTCTCAGATTGAAGCTAAAGTTACGTGCTTTAGCAACAATACCCATCAAGTCAATGTGCTTAGCATCACACACAACGGCACTAAAAAACGCTACCGCCTAAGCGACGAAAATAAATATGAAATAGCATTTTCTTGGGCTAGCTAACGATTGATTTAGCGCGTGTAAATTGCCCAACTGAAATTTGATCCAAGTAGTGTGGCCATTTTTAACTAATTAACTATAGCGGTCACAATACACTTCTATTTTGGGGGCTTAGCCATTCTAATTTAGTTGGGAAGACTTCTTTATTACTGAATAAAGGTAGAAGTTAGTGTGTAGAGATCACCAATCACCACTATATATAACGTTAGCTTTAGCAGCTTCTACTTCTAACGGTGCTTTTTCGTACCCATATTCTGCCATGTCAAAAAAGTGTTGGGTAACAACGTCATCTAAACTGGCTCTTTCAATCTGAAGTACATGTACAAGCTCATGGGCTAGCTTGGGCCTAGTGAGTTTGAAATCTTTTCGCGCGTATATTGAATACCCAAAAACTTGTGCGTTATTTATTATGCCTTCTCCAACTAGACCAACGGCTTCACCAAAAACCTTAAGTGCGAAGTTTTCATGAGGGAATGGCACTTCATCAACATAGACAACTCTTACTTTTTCAGGGTATTTAATGCCTATTTCAGCTGCTAATGCCAGCTCTTTTTGATTTAACGGTACACCTATTTCCATGCCTTCCTTGTCTGTTTTTTGCGCCCAACCTATATACTGTGGCAATAACACACTGGCTATTAACGTTTTATGAAAAAGTACCGCGATGAGTGCAACAACAATTGCCGCTATTGATATAAGCTTGAATAGTTTCACTTTTTCAATATCCTTTTTAAAAGTCTTTTAAGAGCGCTAATAAACAACGAACTTAACTAATGAGTTGAAAATTTTAATGTGCGTAGTACAGCATATACTGGAAAGACATTACACTGAAAGAGTGTAAAAAATGTGCGTGAGAATAGAAAGTTGTACTACCACCACTAAGCTCAACGATAGCGGTGGTTTATAAGCTAGCTAACGAGTAGTTTTTACTCGTCGTCATCGGATTGTGTGTTTCTTGGCTTGCGCTTAACAGGAACCATACCAATATCTTCTCCAGACATGGTATCTACACGCTTTTTAGTGACAGGTTTTGCTGGTTTCGCTACGCGCTTTTTACCATTTTTCGCATTTGATTTTTTCGACACTTTTTTCTTCGGCGTAAAACCTTTAAAAGACGCCGAGAATTCGTCGTGGGGTGAACACTCTAATGCATATTGAAGATGACTCTTAAGCCCTTCAAAGCTGTTCCAATCGCGCGGGCCAATTAACGAGAAAGCTTCGCCTTTTTGCCCAGCACGACCGGTGCGTCCAATACGGTGAATATACTCATCGGCGTTTTTGGGTAGGTCGAAGTTAATTACCAAGCCAACCTTTGACAGGTCCAGACCACGAGAGGCGAGGTCAGTGGTAACCAAAATACTGTGCTGCCCACGAGCAAACGCACTCATTACCGCTGCCCGTTGGCTTTGTAGCATATCACCACGAAGCGCAATCGCTTCTAAATTCTCTTCGTTAAGCAATGCTGCAATTCTATCGGTATCTTCACGGGTAGCAGTAAATACGATAGCTTGGTTGTAAGTACGGTTGGCTAGCTCAAATTGTAAAATTTGATCTTTGTTTTCAACATTGTCTGCAAAGAAGCACTTCTGTTCGATATCGCCATGCTCTGCAGTTGAGTCTCCTACAGCTACGCGAACAGCGCCTTTGGTCAACTGCGTGGTCATATGCTTAAGCTCAATATTATCGAGCGTGGCTGAAAACAACATAGTTTGACGCTTTCTGTGATCAGCATAGTCGTTAATCATTTTAAGCTGAGCAGAGAAACCTAAATCTAGCATACGGTCGGCTTCATCGAAGATCAACAGCTCTAAACCGTTCAAATACACACTTTTATCTAAAAGGTGATCGGCTACACGACCTGCTGTGCCAACGATAATGTGAGGGTTACGGCGAAGCGCTTTAACTTGGTCGTTGTAGTTTTCGCCGCCCACAATAAGCGAGCAAGTAAGGTTCAAACCTGTACACATTGACTTGGCTTCAATGAAAACTTGTTTGGCGAGTTCACGTGTTGGCGCAAGAATAAGTGCACGTGGATCTTGTCTGCTTAACGCTTTTTGCGACATTAGGCGGTTTATAGCTGGCACTAAAAAGGCGAAGGTTTTACCTGACCCCGTTTTTGATGACGCAATAATATCTTTGCCCTGAATAGCAGGCAGCATAGTGCGTTCTTGAATTTCGGTTAGCGTCGAAATGTTTTTTGTTTCGAGCTTTGAAATAATTTTGTGGTGGACAGGTAAATCGGTAACTAGCAAGAAGGGTAGGCCTTTTTAAATTAATATTCGCGTGTATTATCCCTTAATGCAGGGTTCATTTAAAGGTTTATTGGGAACGGTTCATTTGCTTGAATACGCAAGGTGTATATGTGTGACATTGTTTGATATAAAACAAAACGCATCAGTGAACATATTGGCTTAGTAGTGCAGAGCTTGTAGCGCTAATAGAAGGGCAAAGTATTGTGGAGGGGAGCGTGCCTGCTAATTGTATGGACCGCGCCTACCCAAACGACTTATTTGCGAAAGGGTAAACGCGAAAAGGAAAGTATCTATTAAGCTAAGGTTTAAAACTGCATTTCTAGTACACTGTCTGGCACTACAAGTTTTCCGCCTGTTTTTTCTTTAATTTCGTCAACGCTAACCCCTGGTGCGCGCTCTTGAAGAACAAAAGCACCGTCTTCCACACTGAGCACTGCTAGGTCAGTAATAATACGGGTAATACAATTCACACCAGTTAACGGTAAAGTACATTCGCTAAGCAATTTGGGATTACCATGCTTATCAGTATGGGTCATGGTGACTATTATGTTTTTTGCGCCAGCTACTAAGTCCATAGCGCCCCCCATGCCTTTAACAAGTTTTCCTGGGATCATCCACGATGCAATATTACCTGATACATCAACTTCAAATGCACCTAGTACCGTAAAATCTACGTGACCACCGCGGATCATAGCGAAGCTTTCAGCACTGCTAAAAATTGACGCGCCTGTAATAGCGGTAACCGTTTCTTTACCGGCGTTTATCATATCAGCGTCTACTTCATTTTCAGTGGGATAACGCCCCATACCTAACAGGCCATTTTCTGACTGCAACATAACGCTTATGTCATCCGGTACATAGTTAGCTGCTAGAGTAGGGATGCCAATACCCAAATTGACGTAGTCTCCATCTTTGAACTCTTGGGCTACACGCATTGCTATTTGTTCTCTACTAAGCATTATACTGACTCCTTGCTGACTACACGGCGTTCAATACGTTTTTCAAACGACCCCTGAATAACACGGTTCACATATATGCCCGGGGTGTGGATCTCGCTGGGGTTCAATTCACCGGGCTCTACAATCTCTTCCGCCTCTACCACAGTGATTTTACCTGCTGTAGCTGCCATAGGATTAAAGTTTTGTGCTGTATGGCGATAAATACAGTTTCCGTAAGTATCTGCTTTCCATGCCTTTACTATGGCAAAATCGCCAGTAATAGCGTGTTCAAGAATATAAGGGCGACCGTTAAACTCTTTGACTTCTTTACCTTCACCAACGGGCGTGCCGTAACCTGTAGCGGTATAAAATGCAGGGATGCCAGCACCGCCAGCACGCATTTTTTCAGCTAGTGTTCCTTGTGGCGTAAGCTCGACTTCCAGTTCGCCATTAAGCAACTGCTTTTCAAAAAGTGCGTTTTCACCCACATAAGAAGACACCATTTTGGCAATTTGTTTATCTTCTAATAAAAGACCTAACCCAAAACCATCCACACCACAGTTATTTGAAACTACAGTCAGTCCAGACGTACCCATTTTCTTAATTTGAGCTATGAGTCCTTCTGGTATACCACACAATCCGAAGCCACCTGCAATAACCGTCATTCCGCTCGCGAGCCCAGCCATGGCCTCATCATATGACGATACGACCTTGTTAAATCCTGCCATTTTCCATCTCCAACCCAATTGTTAAAAATAAGTATTAACTTTGTTGTGTTATTTGTAAAATCGAATTAATCTTGCCATTAATAAATATATTTTATTAATGGCAGGGTTATAGATTACGTCTATGGATGTTTCATACCGTCAAATAAAGGCCTTCGTAGAAGTCGCTAGGTCATCAACGTTTGCTGAAGCAGCAGTAAACCTGCATTTAACGCAGCCAGCTTTGTCCTCGGCGATTAAAAAGATGGAAGAGCAGTTGGGTGGAAAGTTGTTTCAACGCAATACTCGTAACGTGAGCTTAACACCAGAAGGCGAAGTGTTGTTTCCAAACGCGCTGAGGCTTCTTCATGACTGGGACAACACGTTTTCAGATATGCAAAATCTTTTTGCCATGGCGAAAGGGCAACTTACCGTTTGCGCTATGCCGTCATTTGCAGAATCTCACCTACCAGAAATTTTGTCGATTTTTCATCAGCGTACTCCGAACGTAAACTTGCGAATAGTAGATGTAGTGATGGAACAAGTTATTCATGAAGTGACTACCGGACGCAGTGAAATAGGTTTTTCTTTTGAGCCAGAGCGCAAAGATGGCTTAATGTTCAAAAGTTTATTTGCCGATGAGTTCGTTGTGGTGACCAATAAATTTCAATCAGCCAACCTGAAAGAGCAATTACTTTGGAAAGATTGCCTTAAACTACCATTAGTAATGATGAATAGAGGCTCTGCGGTGCGCCATTGGACCGAATCGAAACTAGCACAGTATGGCGAACTAAATATTATCGCTGAAACAGGTCAGCTATCTACGCTCGGTAAACTTATCCAAAATGGATTAGGCATTTCTATCATGCCGGCTATTTGCAAGGCACAAATGGAGAGGTTAGGGCTAGTAGCAAAACAAATATCTGATGAGCCCTTGGTTAAAAATATTGGAATAATAATAAATGAGCGAAAGGGACTATCGCTGCCTGCACAGTCGATGTGGGATTTGGCTGTTGCGCATTATGCTAGAAAAGCATAATGCGCAAAATAAGTGCTTTAAGGACTAAGGAATTACCACTTTTTCTTAGGCGCGAAAAGCTCGTCGAGCTCGTCCCTTTCTTCTTCTTGCTTCTTAACGCGATCTTTTTCATTCACGCTTTTAAGGTTACTTTGTATCTCGTGTAACCACTCGTTAAGTGAAGCAAGCTTGGACGTAGAATAATCATCTTGAGGGTTTTGATTTTCTAGTGCGTTCTTTGCCTTTTCAAAGTACTGCCTTGCAGAGCCAAGCATATTGGTTTGAAGCGCAGCGCGGCCGCGTTTGATTAACGTCTCCACATTCACCTTTACCTGCAAGCGTTCAAGCTGCTTATCTTCATCCATAAACACCTTTGAATCGATTTGTCCCTTACTATGCTCAGAGCGGAGAATAATACGCAGTCTCTTAACAGCTTGAATGTACTGAATAATCATCTTGTCATTATCTGGCAATGAAAACTCAGACGTAGCACCGGATTTATCAGAGAGTGCTGCGGCAGTTGCTTGTTCACTACTAGAAATTCTTTGCTTTAATTCTGCGGTGCTTGATAATTCGTTCATCGCTTTAAGCGCATTAAGAATACGGTTATGAAGGATGCCCATAATTCTCGAAGAAACAGGCATGTTGACACTAGCAGCGATAACGTTCTCTGTTTCATCAACAAGGGTGCGTTGTTTAGCTAGTTCAGTTCGACGCTCTGCTTCTTGCTTTTGACGATGCTGTTGGATTGCGTTAATGAAAATAGCGGCGATGAGCAAAACAACAATTAAAATAATAATGATCACGTACATGCGTGTTTTTCCGTCTGTTTTTATTTCTTATAACGTCAGTTATTTTTAACCATGAGCGTTACTTTCTGAATTCTCTACTGTTATCGGTCAATATTACGGTATTTTTACTTCAAATACACTTCCGCCGAAACATCCACCATTTGAAAGAGCAATCGTTCCTTTCTTATCGCCTTGAGAGTGGGCACGTGCGATGAGTTTAGCAAAGAACAAACCAAGGCCTGTTCTGCCTTGGCTTAATTCAAAATCACACAAATCTTCGTGACTTTTAGATAGCATATCTTCGGGGTAACCACTGCCATCATCTTCAATCCTTAATGTCACAAAATCATTGTCGTCGACATGTGCTGAAACAAGTATTTTCGACGTACCATAGCGCATGGCGTTAATGATAACGTCATTCAAAAGTAAATAAATTAACTCGCTATCTAGGTACCAGCTCAGGTCTTCTTCTATATCAATGCTTATATCAATATTTTTTTGAGAGACATACAAGGCGTTTGAGCCAACAACATCTTCGACTAAATCTTTAATAAAGCTTTCATCAACCGTTATAGGTAGACTTTCTAGCTCAGCTCTGTACAGCGAAAGGATCTGGACAAGGTTCGTGTTAAGTCTCGACGCTTCATAGTGAACACTGGCAACTTGTTCTCTTGCTTTAGTATCATGCGGTGAGAGGGTGTCGCTTAACGTTTCAATAGACTGGATCAAAAGAAAAAGTGAGTTTTTCATATCGTGTACCGCGGCAGCTAATACCGATGAAAAATCTATTGTGGATGTAACCTGTTTACTGCTACTCATTATCTATAAAACGCCGTGCGACTTTTAACCCTTTACATACTGTAGAAGAGATTGAACTATGAAGGGCTAATTACGCCTAAATTTGTAAAAAAATGAACTAAATTCAACTTTATAATGCTAATTTTGTAATAGCAACTAGTAAAAAACAGCAGTTTTGGTTATAACGGAGGGAGTAAAGTGTCAGTCTATCCCTAAAACGGTGTAAAATATGAAGCTACAGCAACTACGGTATATCGTAGAAGTTCTCAATAATAACTTGAATGTATCAGCAACGGCGGAGAGTTTATATACGTCTCAGCCAGGTATCAGCAAGCAAGTACGTATGTTGGAAGACGAGCTAGGCGTTCAGATATTTGGCCGTAGTGGCAAACACCTTACACATGTGACAGACGCGGGCAACGACGTTATCAACATCGCACGGGAAATTCTAGCAAAAGTAGAAAGTATTAAAGCCGTAGCTAGAGAGCATACGCTTCCTGACCAAGGTAAACTGAATATAGCTACGACTCATACACAAGCACGCTATGCTTTACCTAACGTGATTCAAGGGTTTATGAGTAAATACCCGAAAGTTTCGTTGCACATGCACCAAGGCACCCCCTCTCAAATTAGTGACTTAGCCGCTAAAGGCGAAGCTGATTTTGCTATCGCTACGGAAGCATTACACTTATACAACGATTTAGTTATGCTGCCTTGTTATCACTGGAACCGAAGCGTAATCGTTAATAAAGACCATCCTTTGTCTAAAAAAGGCACTATTGATATTTCTGACATTGCGAAGTATCCATTGGTTACTTACGTTTTTGGTTTTACGGGCCGTTCTGAATTAGACCAAGCGTTTGAGAGAGCTGGGCTTACACCCAAAATTGTCTTCACCGCAACCGACGCCGATGTGATTAAAACCTATGTACGCCTTGGGGTAGGTATTGGTGTTATTGCGTCTATGGCGGTAAGTGAGGACCTAGACGATGACCTTGTAAAGATAGACGCGAGCCACTTGTTCGATTACAGCACAACAAAAATAGGTTTCAGAAAGGGGTCGTTCTTGCGAAGCTACATGTATGACTTTATCGAACGTTTTGCACCTCACTTAACAAAGGATAAGGTGGAAAAGGCCATGATGTTGAAAAACAACGAGGAAGTTGAAAAGATGTTTAAAGGCGTAACGCTTCCAGTTAAGTAACGTGTTGAAATTCACGCATATCAATAAAAAAGGGGCAAATGCCCCTTTTTTGTATTTTCGATACTGGTTTTACGGAGCTAGCACTCAATAATATTTACTGCAAGTCCGCCTCGTGCGGTTTCCTTGTACTTTGTCTTCATGTCGTTACCTGTATCGCGCATGGTTTTAATCACCTTATCTAACGATACTTTTTGCTCACCCGTTCCTCTTAATGCAAGGCGAGACGCATTGATGGCTTTTATTGCGCCCATGGCATTACGTTCAATGCAGGGAACTTGAACAAGACCGCCAACCGGATCACAGGTAAGACCTAGATTATGCTCCATACCTATCTCAGCAGCATTTTCAACTGCAGCCGCAGTACCACCCATAATTTCCGCCAGGGCACCAGCAGCCATTGAACAGGCCACACCAACTTCTCCTTGGCAACCTACTTCGGCACCAGAAATCGACGCATTTTCTTTATAAAGAATACCGATGGCTCCGGCAGTAAGAAGGAAGCGACTTGCCACTTCTTCATCTACAGGTCTAATAAATTTATCAACGTACTGAAGTACGGCTGGAATAATACCCGCTGCACCGTTAGTGGGTGCGGTAACAACCCGTCCTCCCGCTGCGTTCTCTTCATTAACTGCTAACGCGAACAAATTTACCCAGTCCATGGTTTGCATAGGGTCGTTAGTATGCTCAGTCTGGAGGCGGCGATACAAACCAGGTGCGCGGCGTACTACTTTTAGGCCGCCAGGAAGTATACCTTCGCTTTCAATACCGCGCTGTATGCAGGCTTTCATGACTAGCCAGATATTATGTAGCTGCTGCTTTACTTCATGCTTAGGCCTAAAGGTTGCCTCGTTGCGCAACATTAATGAGCTGATACTTAACCCATTGTTCTTACACTGAGCGAGTAAATCGCCGGCAGTTTTAAATGGAAAGGGGACTGAGGCCTGAAGGCTGGCTGCATGGGCTTTAGTCGCATCGAAATCTTCGTCTTTTATTATAAAACCGCCACCAATACTGTAGTAGGTTTGCGCTTTAACTAATTCGTCTTTTGCATACGCATAGAACGTCAATGCATTAGCGTGCTTTGGTAATGTTTTCCGGCGATGAAATACAATGGCGTTTTTATTAGGAAAGCGTACTAATCTTTGACCGTTAAGGCAGAGTTTCTCGCTGTTTCGAATTTCTTCAAGCTTAGATTCAATAGTGTCTACATCGACAACGTCAGGTAATTCACCTAAAAGACCTAAGATGACAGCTTTGCCAGTGCCATGGCCAATGCCCGTTTGACCAAGAGAACCAAACAGTTCAACTTTTACGCTATCTACCGTTTCAAAAAGCGCTGCATCTTGAGAGAGCTCCGAAACGAACTCAGCGCCTGCTTTCATTGGGCCAACGGTGTGCGAACTAGATGGGCCTATGCCCACGCTGAACATATCAAATACACTGATCATAAACTTTCAAAAATTAAAACAAAGTAATAATTAGATCATGCATCCACTGGTTGAAAACCACAATACAGAAAAGCTAATAATAAGATTAGTTTTGCTAATATGCTGTAAAGTTTAATTTATAGTAAAGCGGCGCTCTATATAGGTTTGTAAGCCGATTACGGATGTATGTGATGGGAAAGGTTTCTGAGCATAGCAGCAGTTGCCCCCCAAATCATGCGATGCTGCCAGGGAATGAAATAGATAGGAAAGGCTTGTTTATTACGGTGCGTAGTGTGTACTAGGTGATTTTTTCTATTAAGCACATGAGCAAGGGGGACTTCGAATGCGCTCTCAACTTCGTTTTTATCTATTAGCGGCGTGAAATCGGGATTTACAAAGCCGACAACAGGCGCTATTTCGTAGCCGCTGATGGTCCGGTATTTGGGCAGCATGCCTACAACATCAACATGAGTAGAAGGCAAGCCCACCTCTTCTTCAGCCTCGCGAAGCGCAGCATCAAAGAAAGAACGGTCGGTTTCGTCAACCGCACCGCCTGGAAAACTGATTTGTCCAGGATGGTGTTTTAGATGGTGTGCACGTTCGGTAAGTAATACTTGAAGCGAGTTGCCATAGTCTATCAAAGGGATTAACACGGCCGCCGGTCGTCCAGCTTTTCTAAGCGGGAAGTCAGGCTCTGAGTGGGGTTGCCTCAAGTGATGAAACTGAGATAGAAATTCGCTTCTGGTCATTGGTGCTTCGTATTACCTCTTTCCAAATGTACCCATCATGCACGACACATACTCGTTACGCTATGCATTATTTAAGTGTTTAAACTTCATCGTGCTTTCGATTCATAGCTTCTAATACTGGCAGTATTTTGGACACCTTATCTAGGGTTTCTTGATACTCTTCGGTTGGCTTAGAGTCTAGCACAATACCACCGCCGGCCCAGCAATGTAGCGTGTTCTTTTCGGCTAAAACCGTTCGTATACAAATGCTTGAATCCATATCTTCGCGAAATCCCATGTAAAACACGCTGCCACAATATATATGGCGGCGGTGTG
Organism: Alteromonas portus; assembly: GCF_005117025.1. Classification (GTDB taxonomy): domain Bacteria; phylum Pseudomonadota; class Gammaproteobacteria; order Enterobacterales; family Alteromonadaceae; genus Alteromonas; species Alteromonas portus. The sequence goes on from NZ_SWCO01000003.1 coordinate 126,491, forward strand.
GCTCAAGTTCATCAATCACTTCCATTGCACGTATTTTAGGCGCACCGGTTATAGAGCCACCGGGAAATGCAGAAGCCAATAGGGCCAAGGGCGAAGAATTGTCATTCAGCTCGCCAATTACTGTGCTTACTAAATGATGAACTGCCTCGTAGCTTTCAAGGGCAAACAATGCCGGCACTTTTACAGAATTTGGCTTACAGTGTTTAGAAATATCATTACGCAGCAAGTCTACAATCATAAGATTTTCAGCGCGGTCTTTTTCTGCGCTAAGTAAACTTTGTGCACTGGCTTTGTCTCTTGTGATATCGGCAAAGCGCGGCCGTGTGCCTTTGATTGGTTTTGTTTCTACTGCCCCATTGCTTACACGCAAAAAGCGTTCGGGAGAAATAGATGCAATACAACTTTCAGGAAGCTTGTAGTAGGCAGAAAAGGGCGCTTGATTTTGATTGCGTAACTCACAATATGCTTGCCACACACTGCCTTCAAACGTTGCACTGAATCGCTGTGCCATGTTCACCTGATAGCAATCGCCAGCTCGCAAATACCGGTGTATTTTGCTTAGGCAAGCTTCATATTCTAATTTAGTTAAATTAGATTTGAAGTCAGACGTAAGCGCAAAATAAGAGTCTGATGACACGTTAGTAATTGCAGAAAAATACTCTTCCAGTGGTTGATTTTTTGCAGTGCAATAATAAATGAATCCCGTTTGGGTATCTTCAATAAGAGAGCAAAGGTAAAGTCCCACAGCAAAATCAGGCGTGTTGTAGTCACTTTTAGCATTACTTGGCAATGCTTCGTAAAAACGCCCTGTGTCATAGCCTGCCATGCCCGCTACACCAACTATGAATGGCAAACACGAGAGATCATATTCTGTGTCTAATTCAACAGACTTCACCCTGGTATGCAAGTGTGTCTGAACCGCCTCGAAAGGCTGCATGTCTAGCTGCTCTCTGGAAGAGGTATCTAATTCGACTAGTTCAACATTGCCGTCTTTAGCTTCAACAACCGCTTCTGGTGAAAACGCCATAATATTAAACCGGCCTTCACTTTTTTTCGATCCCGATGTATCTAACAAAATTGAATAGGGCAGTGTAGATACTTGTTCAAAAAGGTGATTAAACACTGCAGTGCATTCACAGTTAAGGGAAAACCTTTCGGCTAACTCTTTTTGAGTAAAACGGGAGACATGAACGTGAATTGTATCTGGGTGTAACATAGGTGTTTTCTGTACTTCTTTTTATGGCCGGCGTTTTGTTGCGTAATACAAACATGCAACGACCTTCTATTTCTAACTGTTATAGGCTAATAAGCGCATTTCACCATTGGCGTTAGAACGTTTGGTTGGTGCTCTAATTCTCATAGTTTTCAAAAATAACTGGAATTAGCCTAATGCGCATGGTTTTACATGGTGCGATGTCTTTAGATGCGCTAGTATACGCTTTTTTAGCTAGCTAAGACCACGAAAGCCAAATAAAAAGAGGATGTCATGACCGTTATCCGTCAACAAGACTTCATTGACAGCATTGAAGATGCCCTACAATTTATTTCTTATTATCACCCGCTAGACTACGTGAAAGCCGTAGAAGAGGCGTATAAAAAAGAAAAAAGCCAAGCTGCAAAAGATGCCATGGCACAAATTCTTATCAACTCGCGCATGTCTGCCGAAGGTAAGCGCCCTTTATGTCAAGACACGGGAATTGTGACGTGTTTTGTTAAAGTTGGTATGGGAGTGACGTGGGACAAAACTGACATGACCGTTCAAGAAATGGTTGATGAAGGAACGCGCCGCGCTTATCTCAATCCAGACAATCCACTACGAGCGTCAATTGTTGCAGACCCAGCAGGCGCGCGTAAAAATACCAAAGACAATACGCCATCTGTTGTGCATATCGACATGGTAGCGGGCGAAAAGATTGAAGTGATGATCGCAGCTAAAGGCGGCGGTTCAGAAAATAAATCGAAAATGGTAATGCTTAACCCAAGCGATGATATTGCTGACTGGGTGGTGAAAACATTACCAACAATGGGCGCTGGTTGGTGTCCGCCAGGCATGCTGGGTATAGGTATTGGTGGTACGGCTGAAAAAGCAGCGGTACTCGCGAAAGAAAGCCTTATGGACCCTGTAGACATTCAAGAACTTATTGAGCGTGGACCACAAACAACGGATGAAAAACTTCGTCTAGAAATTTTTGACCGCGTTAACAAGTTGGGTATCGGTGCGCAAGGCCTAGGTGGTTTAACGACTGTTGTTGACGTTAAGATTAAGTCACTTCCTACTCATGCTGCATCAAAACCTGTAGCAATGATCCCTAACTGTGCTGCAACCCGTCATGCACATTTCTATCTTGATGGTTCGGGTCCAGCGGAACTTACTCCACCTAAGTTAGAAGACTGGCCAGAAGTAACATGGGAAGTTAGCGAAAACACTCGCCGCGTTAACCTTGATGAAGTAACAAAAGAAGATATCCAAGAATGGAAAGTAGGCGAAACGGTGCTGCTTTCAGGTAAGATGCTTACCGGTCGTGATGCTGCTCACAAGCGCATTCAAACCATGATGGAAAACGGTGAAGGCTTACCAGAAGGCGTTGATCTAACTAACCGCTTTATTTATTACGTAGGTCCCGTTGACGCCGTTGGTAATGAAGTCGTTGGTCCTGCTGGCCCAACAACCGCTACCCGTATGGATAAATTCACCGACATGATGCTTGAGAAAACAGGCCTAATCGGCATGATTGGTAAAGCAGAACGCGGTCCAGCAACCGTGGATTCAATTGCAAAACACAAAGCGGTTTATCTAATGGCAGTTGGTGGAGCGGCTTACCTTGTATCTAAAGCCATTAAGAAATCTCGAGTCGTAGCATTTGAAGATTTAGGAATGGAAGCGATTTACGAGTTTGACGTAGAAGACATGCCAGTTACCGTTGCAGTAGACAGCACGGGTGCCAATGCTCACAAAAATGGTCCGGCCATTTGGAAAGCAAAAATTGAAGAGCTTGATGCCTCGCTATCTAAATAGATAGGAAGGCAAAACTTAAGATGAGCCGTTCTGCTAAAGAAAGCTACTGAGGTTTTTCGTCACAAAACAAAAAACGGGTGCAATAGCACCCGTTTTCATTTGTGTGGTTTCATTTTTTAAAAGGTTTTCGTGCTAGACGTTTTGCCCTAATTTCATTTTAAATTTATACCAGTTGGTATATTTATCTGATTTTGTTTATAGTGCTGTACAAAATAACAGTATGAACGTGCACTATGTTAATTAACCTTATTTCTAGCGAACCCATTTCCTTTTTAATAGCCTTCGTAAGTGTGTGTGCTTTTTCACTTTATTCATTTATTCGTGGTCAGGCGAATGCCACCAAGATAGCACAGCTTTCGCAAATCAATGAGCAGCTACAAAATGACTTGAATAGCGAGCGTATTGCTATTGCCAAGCTTCAAGCACAAAACGATGCGCACCAAGCAAGAATTCAGGCCCTTCATGCTGCGCATGAAGATAAGCTTGCGTCTATGAATGCATCTGAACAACGTCTGCATACGCAATTCGAAAATTTAGCAAATCGAATATTTGAAGAAAAACAACAGCGTTACTCTCAACAGACAAAACACAACATAGAAGCTGTACTCGCTCCGTTTAAAAATGAGTTAGAAGGTTTTAAGCGTCAAATATCGGAACAACATATTCGTGAAGGGCAAGAACGCGCATCGCTTAAAACCGAAATATTAAGCTTAAAAGCACTTAATCAGAAAATTACAGAAGAAGCGGCAGCACTTACCAGTGCGTTAAAGGGTGATAATAAAAAGCAGGGAAACTGGGGCGAAGTGGTGCTTGAACGTATTCTTAAAGAGTCAGGTTTACGGGAAGGTCACGAGTTTGAAACTCAGATGTCTGCAACATCGGAACAGGGCAAGCGATTCCAGCCTGATGTGGTGGTTCATTTACCCAACGATAAAGATGTAATTATCGACTCAAAAGTTAGTCTTGCCGCGTACGAACGTTATTACAACTGCGAAGATGAACCCGAAAAAGCGCAATTTTTGAGTCAACATGTAGCGTCTATTAAAGGTCACATAAAAGGCCTTGGGGCTAAGGATTACCAAACATTGAAAGGCATCAAAACGCTAGATTATGTTTTACTTTTTATCCCTATAGAACCAGCATTTCTTATTGCAGTAGAAGAAGAGCCTGAATTGGTGACTATGGCACTTAATCACAACATAATGCTGGTGAGCCCAACTAACTTATTGGTAGCGTTGAGAACCATTAACAATATTTGGCAGTACGAGTATCAAAATCAAAATGCTCAGCTCATTGCTGACCAAGCGGCTAAGCTTTACGACAAGTTCGTTGGCTTTGTGGTAGATATGGAAAAGGTTGGGAAGTCTATGGATACCGCTCACGCAAGTTACGAACAAGCAATGGGCAAATTGACCAGTGGTCGCGGGAATATAGTCAGGCAAATTGAAAAGTTTCGCGAACTTGGGGTGCAGCCAAGCAAAAGAATGTCACAGCACCTTCAACAGCTTTCGAAAGACGATTAAAAAAGGCCGCAGATGCGGCCTTTTTTTCATATAAAGGAAACGTTATGAACGTTTCATACGTCTACGTAAGTAGACCGCTGGAGCTAGAAGTAGTGCAATCCAGCCCATTGAACCACCGCTTGAACCTCCGCTTGAAGGTTGAGGTTGTGGAGTAGAAACATTACTCACATTCACTGTAGTTTGCGCAGTAACTGAACCTTTACCGTCAGATACAGTCACTTCGAATTCAAGTGTAGCGTCAATTGAAATCGAAGGAGTGCTAAATGTGAGCGTTGCCGTGTCAGCGTTGGTTAATTCTACATCCTGCCCGGCTGTTTGAACCCATGAGTAAGATAGGGTATCACCGTTACGGTCACTTGCTACTGCTTCAATAGTTCCAGTTTCACCTTCAATTACCTCAATAGTCTCTGGTACTACTATACGCGGTAGTGAATTGTCACAATCTGCTGTATCACCGGCAACGACTTCGTTAAATACAGGACCTTCTATATTGGAAAATGTTACATTATCGATAAACCATCCAAAGTCGCTTACAGCTGAATCTGAAGCCATACGGAAACGGAATTTAACGACGTTTCCGTTGAGAACTTCGTCAAACACTATTGACTCTGTATTTCCTGCAGTACTAAAGTCGGCAGCTAAATTACGACCGCTGAAGACTGCTCTACCACTTAGAGGTTGGTCAGCAATCTCACCAAGGACTTGATTATAGCCCCCGTTTGTAAATTGACCAAAGTTAGTGGCATCTTGCCATTCACCGCCGTTTATGCTGATTTCGACAACACCACCGTCATAGCCGCTCTCAATTAGATAAGCATGCCAGAAAGATATGGTGAAGTTACCGTTGAAACCAATTTCAACAGTATCGGTTTCATATGCTACATCAGAAATAAAGTCGTTGTTTCTGATCAGCATAGTTTGAGCACCCAAGTTAACGCCTGGATTCCTAGACTGAAAGAAATTTGTGTTTACCGTATCTACAACACGAGTTCCAAGAGCAAGGCCATCACCATCTATAACATTTTCTACAAAGTCTTCAAAAAGAGAAACTGTTTCCATATCGCTGGTCGATGAACCACCGACAGGTGCTTTCTTGTCGAAGTCAAAGTTTACAGAAGCTGTTAGCGAAATAGGTTCAGGCTCGACAATGTCATCACCTTCAACTTGCTCAGGGAAACGAATCTCTAACTCAATTTCATCCGCTGTTCCAGCCCCTTCTAATGAGACTTCAATTCCATCAACTGTGGAGGAACTAAAAGGCGTCATATCGCCGAACACAATAACGCCATCGTTTTCAATTACAACATCATGATCGCTTACAACTACAATCTGTCCGGTTACTCCCGTTAACGACTCGCTCCCGCTATTATTTACAGTTACCGATAAAGTAGCTGTCTCGCCATTGTCAAGAATGCCATCAGCACTACAATAACCAACAGTTTCACCATCATAATTTGCATCTAGTGTGAATGATGCTGCTGTAAACGAGGCTAACTCTACTGCGTTAGATTCTACTACATTCATGAGATCAGCATCGAATCTGTCTGGAGAAATTGCTCCCAAACCCATACCACGCTTCGCGAAAGCAGCAATCGATAATTCAAAATCTTCAGGGTTATTTGCGTAAACTGAGGCAAGAATTGCATCGCGAGCTTCGGTATAAGTTGGCGCAACAGGCGTCATCTTATAACCCTCTACGATATAGCGAGACATCCGGTCTCGACCTTCGTCAAAACCGTGCTCATTGACAAGTGCTACGTACATCTCCCAAAGAGTTACTGCCCAAATTTCGCCAGCACCGTGAGGGGAAGCATTTGTCGTAGCAGGGAACCCATCTGGGGCTGCACCTGTAGAAATATGTTGGAAAGTGAACGGGTTAATTTCCATGTTTGTCGAATAAGGTGCGCGACGAATACCACGGAAAAAATCAGCTACAAAAGTTCCAACGCCATAGTTTGCCTGAAGCATGTCATTACCAGGAATGGCAAGGTCTTCTTCTTTAGTAACAAATAATAAGGCGTGTACGTCTGACCAACCTTCACCCATCGCACGACCTTGGAAATTTATAAGACCGCTTGCGTTTCCAACTAGGCGATTTTGAATGTAGTGACCAAATTCGTGAGCAATAATTGCATTGTCAAAAGTTGAATCTTTAAGAGGGAAATTGCTAAACATTTCAACTTGAAGGTCAATGTTTGCGTCAACTTCAGCATAAACCTGACTACCTTCTTCAAAGTTTAGACCCATGCTAGGAATTGATACTAAAGGGTCAGTTCCTCCCATAGGAGCGGGTGTTCCATCATCAATATTGTTTACAATTAACGCTCCGATAGCACCAGCTTCTTGTGCGTTAATTACTTTTTCAGTAAAGGCACAACCGCCTCTATCAATTATTGCAATATTACCAGCTAGAGCGTCGCTATTGATTGCGGGCTCGCAACCATCTGTTTCGGAACCAGCTGTTAAGTCGCCGTCAACCAAGCGTACGACACTACCTGAAACATCTGAATATTGTTGAGGCCCAAACGAAGCAATTTGACTTGACTCTAGTAAGCCTAAACCATCAACGTTAGTAACGACTGTTCCCCAGTCTTCGCCAACAGTCGCATCTTTATCGTTCCATAAATATTGCTGCATACGAGGGCTTGAACCGTCTGCTGGCGTTGCCATGTTAGCGTTGTTTAGTCCAGAATAATCCTGCGCTTGAAGCTCTAAAGGATCTCCTTCAAAACCACCACGATCGTAGTTTGACAGTTGCGCATTCCCAGATGCTTCATCGAAACCATAATCATAATAGTAGTCGTGTAAGAAATTGGTCATGTAAAACAGGTTTACAATGGCAGCTTTTCTGTTGTTATAACTGTTTGCGCGCTCGTCATCACTAAGTACGTAGTCAAAGGTGTTTTGCGACGTTGTTTCAGCAGTAAAGTCACCATTATTAAAACCTTGCGGGGGAATTACGTCTGCGTAAGCAAACGCATTGTTTCCGGATGTAATGGTCGCTCCTTCTTCCAACCATGGATCTTCTGTGCTTAGGCTTTCATAGTGAGAGAGAGTAACAAGAGATGCATCAAGAATCTCAGTTGGATCATTTCCCTCAGTTAGTTGGGGGATGACGTCGCCGTGAGGTCCTTGTAATGGGTAACCATTTTCCTTAGCGTAAGCCCTATATGTAAATTCTGTTGAATGTGCTACGAGGTTGTTTTTCAATAAAACTTTACCTGAATTAGCATCTACCACATAACCAAAGTACTCACTTTCCACACTGTTAACATCTGCAACAGACACTTCAACATAATATGCGGCGATCAACCCATTGTCGCTGTCAAAATATACTTTTTTAGCGCGAGGCTTACTATCAACGACAAGGTCGTTCGAAAACGGCGTTGCGACAAAAGTTTCATACTTTTCATTTGCCGAATCAGCATCAAGACTTAAGTTGATGTCCCCAGCATTAAGGTCTTTGAACGCTATAGAAACTGCGGTATTCGAATTACCGAAATCCATATTAGGTGCAATCTGACCTTCTGGTAGAAGATTCTGTGAAAAATAACCAGAGCCAGCAACTAATGAATACTCAGCGTTTAACATTACGCTGTATTCACGATTAAATACTTCTACCCCCAAAATATTTTGTCGATATTTTGCAATGCGGCTACCTTTACCAAGGTCATGCATGTAAACGAGATTTGCGCTATTAACTGTTGATTTTGTGCGATTGACACCTGTTAATGCAGATAGGTAGTAATCAGCAGCAAACTCTGCGCGTGCCTCAGGTTCTAGGGCTGAAAGACTAGGTGCTGATAAATTTTTTGGGGCCCATACAAAGGTCGCCTTGCCCATTTCGCTATCAAACTGACTAGCAATGCCAGATACTGTTGGTCTTGCGGCCAATTCACGTTGGAAGTCAGCATCGTGGCTTGTTGCGTTAAACGATGACGCTTTTGAAACAGAACTGCTATTTGAAAGCTTTGTGTAATTAGTAGGGACGGCGTCCACGGCTGTACTGGCAAGAACAGCAGCCACGGCAGCTGACACTGTGGTAAGTTTGAGATTTAACATGTTGTTTCCCTGGTATTTTTTTAAGTGACCTTATTATGGTCTTATATTTTGCTGTTAGCTCTTATCCGATAATACATCTGTCAAAGCAAAGTTTTGTCCTACGCTTTTAACATCAGCAGAATGCGATTGTGATGAAAAAGAGCCAATTTAGAAAATAAGGTCTTACACTCAACAAAGGCAAGAAAAATTCTGTTTATTAGCTAACTTTAATTGTAAAAAATTGTTTATATTTACTTCCTAAGTACCAAGAGGAAACAAAAACAGTGAACCTAAAATCAAAAATTAATTTACATATCAAAATGTTATCGATACTAGTAACAAGCGTAGCGGTCATAGCGTGTAGTAGTGAAAACGAAAAAGCTGTTGTAATGAAAGAAATTGTGGGAGAAGGCGAGAGTAATAACAGTGATAAAGCAAAGGATATTACATATGAAAACAAAGTAGAGTCCGTCATTGGCAGCAAAAATGAGCAATCAGCTTCTCTTGATATAAACGGTGAGAAATACAAACTACTCTCTCATGATTTTAAAGCGGGAAGCAAAGTAAGAAATGTACTAACTAACGAGATTGGAACAGTGATGGGATCTTTTTATGTATCGATAGAAAAAAAGATGGAATTTAACAAACTTAACACTCGCTTCAAAATAAAGCCATTATCTAACGATACATTTGAATTTATCCCACTAGACAGAAAAGCTCATCTACTTGAAATTTATAGAGAATTAAAACTCACTCCTGAATTTTTGCATGTTGAAATGAATATCATGTTTTTAGGAAGTCATGACGGCGACGCAAAAAAGCAGTTTTAAGACGATATTTTAAAAACAGAGGAAGGTTACTTCCTCATTCCCGACTGTTAACTAAGCAAGCCAGCATTCACACTCTGTTTACAGGGTTTACATCTCCTTCACGTGATTTAGGATGTTTGTTTCGTATTGGCATGGAACGATAGGAGGTTTATACCTTAGTAATTCATAAAAGCCAATTAATGAAAATGACACTCCTGCTTCTCCTCAACTAGCATATTGTTATCACTATAAGTCGCTATTAACCCTCATATTTAAGGGGAGAAAAACGTGAAAGACAGAAATCATTTGGCCGAAGTAAAAACAACAAGTAAGGTCGAAATTATTACTAAAGGGGTTGTTGATATCCCAATGCTGCAGATCCTTTCTGCTGAAGGTGAACTCATTGAAAAAGCGGTTGAGCCTGACCTCAGCAAAGAGGAAGCATTAAAAATATTTAATACCATGCATTACATTCGAGTATTAGACGAACGTATGGTGGGTGCACAGCGTCAAGGTCGTATTAGTTTTTATTTGGCCAGTACAGGTGAAGAAGCAGCGTCAGTAGCAAGTGCTGCGGCACTATCGGACGACGACATGATAATGTCTCAGTACCGTGAGCAAGGCGCATTGGCGTACCGCGGATACACCACAGAACAATTTATGAACCAAATGTTTAGCAATAAAGACGACCCGAACAAAGGACGTCAAATGCCTATCCATTATGGTGACAAGCCACTTAACTTCATGACGATATCTTCTCCACTAGGCACACAGATCCCTCAAGCATCTGGTTACGCCTATGGCCAAAAAATGTCGGGTAAAGATGTGGTTACTATCTGTTACTTCGGTGAAGGTGCAGCCTCAGAAGGGGACTTCCACGCAGGGCTGAATATGGCCGCTGTACTAAACTGCCCAGTAATCTTCTTTTGCCGTAACAATGGCTACGCCATTTCAACACCAGCAGAAGAGCAGTTCGCAGGTGACGGCATTGCGTCTCGTGGCTTAGGTTACGGTATTAAAACTATCCGTGTTGACGGTAACGATGTGCTAGCTATTTATGCTGCTACCAAAGAAGCCCGTCGTATTGCCATTGAAGAAAAGTGCCCTGTGCTTATTGAAGCCATGACTTATCGCTTAGCGGCGCACTCTACATCAGACGACCCAACAGGCTATCGCTCTCGTGAAGAAGAAGATAAGTGGCGTGCAAAAGACCCTATCGCTCGCATGGCAAAATGGTTAGAAAGTAAAGGCTGGTTTGACGAGGCGGAAAACCAAAAGCGCGTCGATAAAGCAAGACAAGACGTTTTAGCAGCAATGAAGAGTTGTGAAAAAACAGACGTATGTGCCATTGAAGACATTGTCGAAGATGTATACGACACACCACCTTGGCACTTAAAAGAACAGCTCAGTGAATTGAAAGCGCATATTAAAAAGTATCCGAAGATGTACCCTAAAACAGCAGGGAGAGTAAAATAATGGCTAAGATGAACCTACTTCAAGCAATTAATAATGCACTCATCACAGCCATGACCGAAGATGAAAAAGTGATGGTCTTTGGTGAAGACGTGGGCCATTTTGGAGGCGTATTCCGTGCGACCAGTCATCTTCAGGAAAAATTTGGAAAAGCACGTTGCTTTAACACGCCGCTTACCGAGCAAGGCATTATCGGCTTTGCCAACGGCTTAGCTTCACAAGGCTCTGTACCTGTTGCTGAAATTCAATTTGGCGATTACATTTTCCCTGCGTTTGACCAAATCGTGAATGAAACAGCTAAATGGCGCTATCGTTCAGGCGGACAGTTCGATGTGGGTACGCTTACCATTCGTACACCTTACGGTGGCGGTATCGCAGGCGGCCATTATCACAGTCAATCACCAGAGGCCTTCTTCGCTCACTGCCCGGGATTAAAGATTGTTATTCCTCGTGATCCATACCAGGCGAAAGGTCTGTTGCTTGCGTCTATTCGCGATAAAAACCCCGTATTGTTTATGGAGCCTAAGCGTCTTTACCGTGCTTCAGTGTCAGAAGTGCCTGAAGAAGATTACGAACTACCGTTAGGTAAGGCAGATATCGTTCAAGAAGGTAGCGATATCACGTTACTGGGATGGGGCGCGCAAATAGAAATTCTGCAAAAAGCCGCAGAGATGGCACTTGAAGATGGTGTGTCGTGTGAAATTATCGATTTACGCAGCATATTACCGTGGGACGTTGAAACGGTTATGCAATCTGTAATGAAAACAGGTCGTTTATTGATAAACCACGAAGCACCGCTAACGGGTGGCTTTGCGAGTGAAATTGCCGCGAGCATTCAAGAACGTTGTTTCTTATACCTTGAAGCGCCTATTGCAAGGGTGTGTGGTTTAGATACGCCGTATCCTTTGGCACACGAAAAAGAATATATGCCAGATGAAACGAAGACGTACGAAGCCATAAAACGTACGCTTCACTACTAAGCCGGGGGACGATGAAATGACAATTGAATTTATCTTACCGGACATTGGTGAAGGTATTGTTGAATGTGAACTTCTGGAGTGGTTAGTTTCTGAAGGTGAGCATATAGAAGAAGATCAACCTGTCGCGGAAGTAATGACCGACAAGGCTACCGTGCAAATTCCTGCAATGCATGCGGGTGTGGTTAATAAACTGCATTACGCGGTAGGCGATATTGCTAAAGTGCACGCACCGTTATTCTCTATGACACCAGATGATGCCGACGCTAACTCACATACACAAGAAGACGCGCAAGCGGAAGTAAAAGATAGTGCGGCTGAAACAGCGACAGCGAATGATAGTGCTTCTTCAGGCGCTTCAAACGGCAAGCGCATCGAAGACTTTATTTTGCCAGATATTGGTGAAGGTATTGTCGAGTGCGAAATTGTAAAGTGGAACGTGGCCGAGGGCGATGAAATAGAAGAAGACCAAGCCGTTGTAGAAGTAATGACCGACAAAGCTGTGGTAGAGATCCCCGCTAAAAACGCAGGTACCGTGCATCGTCTTTACTACGCGCAAGGCGATATAGCGAAAGTGCATAGTGCATTGTTTGCGCTAGAAGTTGCCGGTGAAGCTACAATTACCAGTGGTACTAATGACGAATCACCATCGGCAAACAACAGTGCTTCAATCGTTGCACCTCAAAGTTCAGTGAACACGCAAACAAACGGTTCAAGTCAGCAATCAGCGCAAGTGGCACCATCAAAGTTCAGCGACGGCGAATACGAGCCACCTATTGCTATAGAAGGTAAGGTGTTGGCTAGCCCCGCGGTAAGACGTGTTGCAAGAGAAAAGAATATCGACCTTTCTACTGTGGAAGGCTCGGGTAAAAAAGGGAGAATTCTTAAGTCTGACGTGTTGAATACACAACATTCGAATGTTGACACGTCGCCCCAAGATACCTCGTCTCAAAATACGACATCTTCTGCGCCAAGTTCATCTACCGCAGATAAAGGTGATTCAAACAGCACAAGCACTGTGCTTAAAGGTAGCGTTAGAACAGAAAAAGTACGCGGTATTCAGGCCGCTATGGCGAAGCAAATGTCGGCTTCGGTCTATACTATCCCGCACTTCACAGTAAGTGACGAGTTGGTAATGGACAACCTGATGGCGCTACGCAAGCTGCTTAAACCTGAATTTGAAGCGAAGAACGTAAAACTCAGCTTTATGCCGTTTTTCGTTAAAGCAATGTCATTGGCACTTAATGAGTTCCCTGTAATTAACAGTCAGCTTAACGAAGACGCCACTGAGATAAGCTACTTCGCAGACCACAATATTGGTTTTGCAGTAGACTCTAAAATTGGTTTGCTTGTACCGAATATTAAGCGCGTACAAGACCTCTCGCTTTTAGATATTGCTGTTCAAATGCAGGATATTATCGAGCAAGCCAGAGCAGGGCGCGTGGCTGGCGAGCACCTTAAAGGCGGTACGATTAGTATCTCTAATATTGGTGCGATAGGTGGTATTACCGCAACGCCAGTAATTAATAAGCCAGAAGCTGCCATTGTTGCTCTTGGCAAAACGCAGAAACTTCCGCGTTTTGATGATGAAGGGAACGTTAGCGCGCAAAATATCATGGCGGTTAATTGGTCTGGTGACCACCGTATTATTGATGGTGCGACAATGGTGCGATTCAATAATCTATGGGTGAGTTACCTGACACAGCCAGAGAAAATGTTAATGCACCTTAAGTAAACGCCCGTTGTTCAATCAGGATTAATGTAACCTGATTGGCGTAAGCAAAAGATGAAAATGGCCAATATTAAAATGTTGGCCATTTTTGTTTTGTATACCTCAAAGCGCGATGGCGTTATTATATCGCTTTATAAACAAACATGAATTTTACTGAGGTTTTGTGCTTAGTTATCAACACGCCTTTCATGCGGGCAACCATGCTGATGTCATTAAACATCTTTGTTGGATTGGCGTTATCAACGCATTAAAGAAAAAAGATAAACCTTTCACGCTATTCGACACCCACGCAGGCGCTGGCGCGTACCATTTAACCGACGCTATGTCGTCAAAAAATAAAGAGTACGAGACAGGTATTTCTCGTTTGCTTATAGATGATAAAGGCGCTCAGGACTTGCCAGGCTTGTTGGCCGACTATTTATCGTTGTGTGAACCATTTTTAGCACAGCAGCAATATCCGGGCTCGCCTGCAATAAGCGCAAAAGCGAAAAGGGATGGTGATAACTTACACCTAATGGAACTTCACCCTGCGGAATTCGATAAACTAGACAACAACGTGTCCAGTTTACGCACCCGTAATAGCCACGTACATAAACGAGACGGGTACGAAGGGCTTCGTGCACTCACGCCGCCTAAACCCAATCGCGGTGCTATTTTAATCGACCCCCCTTATGAGCGCGTGAATGAATATAGCGACCTTGTTAAGGGTGTAGAACAGGTATTCAAACGCTGGCAGCAGGCACAAATTGTAGTGTGGTATCCACTACTTTCAGAGAGAGCTGGCGCGAAAAGTGGTGCAAGTGAAGCTATGTGTGAAAAGCTTGCAGCAATGGGTAAATCCTGTTTTAAAGCAGAAATATGCGTGGCAGAAAATACCGCTGATGCCGGAATGTATGGTTCGGGCGTATTCGTTTTAAACCCGCCTTGGCAATTAGATGCTAATTTAGAGAGCGCGTTAGAAAGCGTTGTTGGTATGCTAGGTGAAAATGAAACGGGTTATCACGCTACAGCGCATGTTACCTGGATAAACGAAGATAATTGATTGCTGTGCAGTTTAACAATGGTAAGCGTATTGTTGCTGATTAATCCGTTTCAAATAAGTCACTAAAAGCGTGAAGTAAAAAACATGTCGCAACTCAAAGGCCTAAAACATTTCTATATACCCGATGAGCAGTCCATATATCTGCTATCCCACGCGGATGCGAAAAAACTAAAAGACTGGGTAAACCTGTGTATCTCACAGTTAGAAGGGTTGGGTTACAGTGACATCGAACTTTTAGGAAAAGGGGCTTTTGGATTTGCGTTCGCAGGGAACGCGCCAAGCGGTGAATCACGGGTATTTAAGTTCTCGCGTATAACGTTACCGCAGCATGTGCAAGATAGACTAGAAGAGGAAGCATTCATGCTCTCTCACGTTAATCACGAGTTTGTGCCGCGGTTTATTGAATATCAACAAATACGCAGGCAATCCATCTTAGTCATGGGGCGCGCGCCTGGCGAAGACCTAGAAAAAGTCAGCTTGAAAACTGGGCCACTGTCGCCCCGTATCATCGTCAAAATCGCAGTACAAGTAGGCGAACTTTTATCAAGCTTTCGCCAATACAGTGAAAATGGTGAGATTAAACCCATTGTGCACGGTGACATCAAACCCTCGAATCTGGTTTGGGATACTGAAAATGAAACTGTAGGCTTGATTGATTGGGGCTCTTCAGTGTTCGCACAGACTGACATTACGGGGCAGTATGTGGGTAACAATGTCATGGATTTAATGTCAGGAGAGCTACACCAAACCAACGCCCGGCTTGGTGATGTTTATTTTATTGGAGAAGAGCAACTTAATGGCGCACTTTCCAGCCCACGCTTTGATGAACAAGGCCTGGCGAGCACCCTGTATGCGTTGGCATCAGGGCAGTCGTGTCGTTACGGAAGCAAGGTTATTACACCGTCATCCCTCGGACTACCCAAAATGCTCGCCAATATTTTGGAGCACATGCTAAGTGAAGATCCTATAAAAAGAAGACAAGGCGGAGATTACCTGTTTAATCACCTTCACGTTTTGAAGAATATGGTCTTCACACAAGACAAGCCAGCACAATACACACCGTTAATACCAACATGGCTAGCTCACACACAAAACCGTGCTGATATTGAAACCGTCGTTTACAGTTCTCGAAAATCTTACTTACGTCAACAGGCAAGGCTGTCTGATTCATTAGATGAGAAAGACGTAGAGGAACTTCGTTATATAGACGATGCGCAATTTGATCGCTACTACAAAAACTATTTACAGGGCATGGGTGATACTGAAAAAGCGTTTGTTTCGGCAATTAGCAGGCTAGGTCGTTACCCTGTGGTTGGCGGTATGGCTGTGCGCTGGGAGCCTGAAGGCATATATGTTGATTCCAGCTTGAACTTGTATGATGAATCAATGAAAGCAGCGTTTGATTTAGCAGTGAATAATGTCATTAATTTAGCAAGGGCTATTCACAAGCCCGCGGTGTTCAAATGTTGTATGTTCAACGCCAAAAATACACTGCACATTGAACGCGAAAGTGAAGATGAAGACTTTAAACCTGCTGGCGGTATGTTTATACCCTACGAACTATCACGGATTTCTGCACAAAAAGATGAAAGCCGAACTCACTCATACTTTGAAGATGGTGATGATCCTGATGAATTACTAAAGCTGCCCCAGGAGATAATCGATACCATCGTCCAGCTTAATACAATACATCACACTGGTTGTATTATATTTGAAGCATTACCAAGGCATCTGAAAATTCACAACTATTATACCTTGCTAGATCATAGCCAAGAAGAGCGCTTCCAAACATTGTTAGCGCAACTCGTACAGCAAATCCCCAAAATAAAAGGGCTAGGCATTTCAGGGTTTATGAAGTTACCCTATAAAGATACGCGCTTTTTCGAGCATAAAGCAAAATTGCCTGAGAAGTACTATCCGCGAAACCCAAAAGCAGTAATTGAAGAGAACGCACACCATGTCTGAAATTAAACTATCATCACTTTTTGAACTTGAGACAGTAGAAGCGGGGATTTATCGAGGTCAAAGCTGGGATTTAGGCTTCCGCGCCTTGTTTGGTGGACAAGTTCTGGGTCAAGCATTAGCCGCAGCCTATGAAACCGTGGAGGCAGGAAGAGTCGCACACTCGTTTCATACTTATTTTTTACTACCCGGCGATGCTAAAAAGCCCGTGGTTTACGATGTCGAAATAGTGCGAGACGGCAGAAGCTTCTCTGCTAGACGGGTTAAAGCCATTCAGGATGGTAGAAATATTTTCTATATGACCGCGTCATTCCAGGTGCCACAAGAAGGTATGGAGCATCAGAACCCAATAATGCCCGATGTGCCTGCGCCGGAAGACGTGCAGTCCGATATAGAATTCTATGAAGCTAACTTTAACAAAATTGCACGGCCTATGCAGGAAGCACTGAGTTACCATAAGCCTGTAGATATTCGTACTATAGATGCGGCTAACTCGTATCATTCAGCTAAGCGTGAGCCGACCCGCTATATCTGGTTAAAAGCAAGAGATACAATGAACGCATCACTATCTGTACATCAAGCCGCGCTTGCCTATGCATCAGATTACCACTTTCTTAGCACATCCCTTCAACCTCACGGTGTTGCGGTAACCGATAAGTCACTTCGCATTGCAACCATCGATCACGCTATGTGGTTCCATCGCCCAATAAATATGAATGAATGGCTATTATACGCGATGGAGAGCCCTTTCAGTGGAGGGGCAAGAGGCTTGGTTCGCGGACAAATTTTTAACCAAAGCGGTGAGCTTGTCGCATCGACCATGCAAGAAGGTCTCATGAGAAAAGTAGACGAATAGGAAAACAGTTATGCGCTATAAATTAGGTACAACGTCACCGCAGGTTCATGAAAGTACATTTATTGCGCCTGGCGCACATGTAATTGGCAATGTTGAGCTAAAAACAGGTTCGAGCGTCTGGTTCAATGCAGTAATACGCGGCGATATGGATAAAATCACGATTGGTGAGAATACAAATATCCAAGACGGCAGCGTACTACACACCGATGCTGGCATTCCTTTAGTGTTGGGTGAAGGCGTAACAGTAGGGCATAAGGTCATGCTGCACGGATGTGAGATAGGTGACTATTCATTAGTTGGTATTAATGCTGTTGTATTAAATGGTGCAAAAGTTGGAAAATATTGCATTATTGGCGCTAACGCATTGATTAAAGAAAACATGGAAATCCCAGATTACAGTTTAGTCGTGGGATCGCCTGGAAAGGTTATAAGGACTATGGACGAAAGCATTCAACCGAAGTTGAAGGCGTCCGCCGACCACTATGTTAACAACGCAAAATCATATAAAGCGTCATTGCAGCCAATAGATGACTAAATTTTAAGCGGAATTTGTAGTCGCAATTTTGTTTCCCCATAAAAAATGCCCAGAACAAACGTTCCGGGCCTAGGGGAATGGCTCATTGCTGAGCCGTGCGCTAACTTTTACAGGGAGAGTTTAAATAAAATATTTTAAACGGACAATGATTATAGAATACATTTGTTTATTTTATAAACAATTTATGTGTGAATTTTATCTTACACTCTCAACAATATTTAAATTGTAGAACTATTACGTTACTTATCAATGAACTAAAATCTGGTCGGATGTGATGTTTTTTTAATATTTAAAGTGTACATATCATATCCACATATTGACCACATTTTATCCACTTAAAGAAAGTTTCTTCCTTTATACCTCTATTAAATATCTTAAAGCATTCCCATTCATGTTATTTATGTTCAATACAGACGGTTGTACCATGCCATTATCCTTGTAGTATGTCGCTAACGCTAATGTTAAACGTTTATAACAGAGATTATAAAAACAGGCCCTTACATTCATACGAGGATGGATTATGCAATCATTTTCTACTTTTATACCCCCTGAACGAACTTTGATGGGTCCAGGACCATCCGACGTTAACCCTCGAATTCTAAATGCCATGGCGAGACCAACGCTAGGCCACCTCGATCCGTTATTCATTGAGTTAATGGACCAAACCAAACAGCTATTACAATACGCGTTTAAAACCGAGAATGCTTTAACTATGCCTATTTCTGCTCCGGGTTCTGCTGGCATGGAGGCATGTTTTGTTAATCTCGTAGAGCCAGGCGATAAAGTGTTGGTTTGCATAAATGGTGTATTCGGCAATCGAATGGTCGAAAACGTTGAACGATGCGGTGGTGAAGCCCTTACTGTTAATAACATATGGGGAGAGCAAACTGATCTTAACGCCGTTGAAGATACCCTTAAAGCGAATCCTGATATTAAGGTTCTCGCCTTTGTACATGCCGAAACATCAACAGGCGTTCGCAATGACGCTAAAGCACTCTGTGAGTTAGCTAGAAAATATGATTGCCTTAGTATTGTGGATGCAGTTACCTCACTTGGCGGTATTGAATTAGACGTTGACGGTTGGGGCATCGACGCTATTTATTCTGGCTCGCAGAAATGCTTGAGTTGCGTACCGGGAATCTCTCCCGTTTCATTTAGTGACAAAGCGGTTAGCGTTATTCAAAATCGAAAAACGAAAGTTCAAAGCTGGTTTTTAGATATGAACCTGATCGTTGGATACTGGGGGCAGGGGGCAAAACGTGCCTACCACCACACAGCGCCAGTTAACAGCATGTACGCCATGTATGAAGCGCTTCTAATTTTAAAAGAAGAAGGGTTAGAAAATGCGTGGCAACGTCACGCTTTGAGTCATGAAAAACTTGCACATGGGTTAAGCGAACTTGGGCTCGAACTAACAGTAGACAGTGCTTATCGTTTACCTCAATTGAATGTTGTGAAAATTCCAGACGGCGTAGACGATGCTGCTGTTCGCAAGCAATTGCTTGAAGATTTCAATTTGGAAATTGGCGCAGGGTTGGGCGATCATGCAGGTAAAGTATGGCGAATTGGTCTTATGGGGTACGCATGTAAACCCCGTAATATAGACCACTGCCTCGCTGCATTACGTACTGTTTTAAAGTAAAATTAATATAGATGGTCTTTACTGTACGTTCTTGCAGTACACAGGTACTGCCAAAAGACGCCTGAAATCATACGTAAAAGGTCAATTGGCTCTGAAATTACAGCCAACACGTTCAGCGATGTGCTCAACTGAACTGTTGGCTTATTCTAGTTTAAAATACTAACGCAACTTAGCTTCCCACTTAAAATTCTCTTTATTTGACTCTTACCTTATAAAACACGCATCTTGGCGAAGCGCTATCTATTGTTGTCTCAGTTCAGTGCTAACATTTCAATTTGGGCGTATATTCATAAACTATTCAGTTCAACACATTTATCCTTTAGGAAACCTAATAGAAAGGCGCTAGTAAAAAGGAATCTCTATGAAAATGATCACGCTTACAAAATCATGCACCACGGCAAAAAGTGTATTCGCCAAAGCGCTATTGGCATCTTCACTCTTAGCTTTATCCGCACCAATGGTATCTGCACAGGCCGCTCAAGAAGCAGTTATAAATGTCCAAGGAGTAGGGGCGGTAGAAGTGACACCAAACGCTTACTCAGTAACACTCGTCGTTGAAGAAGAAGGTAACACAGTAGGTAAACTGAACAGTCAGCTTGATTCGGACCTGCGCTCCATTGTTAAGTTCTTGCTAAATCAAGGTATAGAAGAAAAACATATTCAGAGTATGCAGGTACGCTTACAACCTCGTTATATCAATACGCCTCAAGGCCGTCAGCAAGAGGGTTTTACGTTGTCACGAGATATCACCGTTACATCTACTGACCTTGAAACATACGATAAAGTGCTTGATGGCGTACTGAAACGTGGTGTTGATCGTATTCAACAATTTAATTTTATATCAGTTGGCGAGGGTGATGCTTACCAAAAAGCATTGATTGCGGCTGTTAGAGACGCAAAGCATCGTGCACAGTTATTAGCAAAAGAATTAGAGATTGAAGTAGGTGAAGTTGTTGCAATCTCAGAATCTGGTGGCAATATGCCGATTCCAGTAATGCGCGCAGAAGCTTTTGCCAAGGACATGTCTATGTCTTTACCTGGTCAGGAGAAAATAGAAGCGCGTATTAGTGTGTCTTTTAACATTGTTCAATAGCAGGAAATTCGTTTGAAAGAACAACAGTACAGCCAGTTAATCGCTCAAGCTAAAAGCTTAGTTAGTGGCGAGCGCGATCTCATCGCAAATATGGCCAACATTAGTGCGCTTCTTTTTAATAACCTTGAAGAGGTGAATTGGGCAGGCTTTTATCTTTTTAAAGAGGATCAACTTGTTCTTGGCCCATTTCAAGGACAACCCGCTTGTATTCGCATACCACTAGGAAAAGGCGTTTGCGGAACGAGTGCAAGTACCAGAACCGTTCAACGCATCGCAGATGTGCATCAATTTGAAGGGCATATTGCATGTGATGCTGCGTCAAATTCTGAGATTGTTGTTCCGCTAGTAATTAACGATTCACTTGTTGGTGTACTCGATATCGACAGCCCTGTTTTTGAGCGCTTTACTGAAGAAGACGAAAAAGGGCTTGTTGAAATTGCTAAAATTCTTATGGATTCGCAGAAATAATTATGAAATCCAGTGTTGATATTCACGTCGTTTTATCCACGTTCGAAGATATGGAAGACTTTCACGATGACCCAGATGAGGCATCTGAACGTTTAAATTTTATCTTGCACGCCGTTTACGACAACGCGGAAGAAGATATTGAAACACAGCGTTTAGAGCAAATTTTGCACTACGCATGGGAGTCTTGGCAACAAGATAAGCATTTATTAGAAATAGATGACGACGAATTGCTCGATTGGGTTGACCACACGCTGGCAACTTGGGATGATGCAAGTAACGATGAAATCTCCTGAATAATTTAGAAAGTTAATGGAATCACCAGAGAAGTTTAATAACAGTAAGGAAGTAATAGCTTTCCTTGCAGAGACCTTTCCGAAGTGCTTTAGCATTGAAGGCGAGGCCCGCCCACTTAAGATCGGTATTTTTCAAGATCTTGCAGCACGTTTAGAAGAAGAGGAACGGGTTAGCAAAACCCTTCTTCGTTCTACACTACGTCATTACACCAACAGTTGGCGCTATCTCCATAGCATCAAAGAAGGTGCACATCGAGTTGACCTAGATGGTGTTGAAGGCGATGCAATTGAAAAAGAACACGCTGATCATGCGCAGCAGCAGTTAGAGGAAAGCAAAGCAAAAGCGGCTGAAAAGCGCAAAGCCAAGCTAGCTCAACAACCTAAGCGAAAAGATAAACGTCAATTTAATCGTCCAAAAGGTGAAAAATCTGCAAATTCGGACCATGCTGATAGTAAGCGCGGAACTAAACCGAAAAATAACAGACCAAACAGTACACCACCTGCAAAATTGACAGATAGCGATTTACAACAAGGTACTCAAGTTACCGTTAAGCTGGGTAAAGCACCTATGCCAGCAGTAATTACCGAAGTTGCTAAAGATGGCATTCACGTTCAGTTAGACTCAGGCATGGTAGTTAAAGTAAACGCAGACGCTTTACGTTTGGCACGCTCCAAGAGGTCGTAAAATATGAGAGACATCCTTCGAATTTCCATCGCCAGTGCTTTTCTTACCGTTGGGGTAGGAGCAGGCGCAGTTACGTCAACACCTGAGGTAGACGAGCTTCCTATTTTACAACAGGAATCTCAACACAGTGTTGCAGCTAAGCGAGTAAGCGCGCTTTTTACCAGGGCGCATTACAAGGAAATATCGTTGGATGATGCACTCTCGGCCAGAGTTTATCAGCGGTTTATCGATTCGTTAGATCACAATAAACAGGTATTACTGTTGTCAGATGTGGTTAGTTTTGAAAAATACCGCACGCTATTTGATGACGCTCTGAGCAAAGGCAATCTTTCTGTTGCCTACGATATGTACAATGTAAGTGCGAAGCGTCGAATTGAACGTTACGAGTTTGCACTTGCACTGTTAGAAAAGGGCCCCTTTGATTTTGAAAAAGAAGGCGACAAGTTCTTTTATGACAGAGAAGACGCCGAATGGCCTACCAGCAAAGCTGAGTTAGATGAAATTTGGCGTCAGCGTGTGAAGTACGACGCGTTGAACCTTATTCTTGCTGACAAAACGTGGGAAGAAGCAAAAGAACTTCTCACTAAACGCTACACGCGAGCGATAAAACGCACTAAGCAAGCGAAAAGCGAAGACGTTTTTCAAACCGCAATGAATGCGTTTGCTCGTACAATAGAAGCCCACACAAGCTATTTATCTCCGCGCAATGCTGAACGGTTCCAAATGGACATGAACTTGTCCTTTGAAGGGATTGGAGCAGTACTTCAAAGTGAAGATGACTACACTGTGATTAAGAGCGTTGTTCCTGGTGGCCCTGCTGACGAGTCAGGTGCCATTAAACCAGAAGATAAAATTGTTGGTGTAGCGCAAGACGACGATGAGTTCGTTGATGTGATTGGCTGGCGTTTAGACGAAGTGGTTGAACTTATAAAAGGCCCGAAAGGGAGCACGGTTCGTCTACAGGTTGAAAAGGGCGCGAGTGATTCAAAGACGACTTCAGTGGTTAGCTTAACACGCGATAAGATTAAGTTAGAGGACCGCGCAGCGAAATCGGAAGTATATGTTCCAGAAACTGGCCCTCACGCGGGTGAACCTCTAGGTGTTATCACTATTCCAAGCTTTTACAACAACCTCAGTATGGATGTTGCTAAAGAAATAGAGAGCTTAAAAGCGCAAAATGTCAAAGGCGTTATCGTAGACTTACGCGGTAATGGCGGTGGTTCATTAACTGAAGCGACCTTGTTAACAGGCTTGTTTATCGAAAAAGGTCCTGTGGTTCAAATTCGATACGGTCAAAGCAAAGTTAGCGTTAACCGTGATACAGACGGCGAAGTGGCTTATGATGGCCCGTTAACCGTATTGGTTGATAGATATAGCGCGTCTGCATCAGAAATCTTTGCGGCAGCGATGCAAGACTATAACCGCGCACTTATTGTTGGCGAGCAGACGTTTGGTAAAGGAACCGTCCAGCAACACCGCGGTTTAGGTAAAATTTACGACCTTTATGATAACCCGCTGGGCAGTGTTCAATTCACGATTGCCAAGTTCTATCGTATCGATGGCGGCAGCACTCAGCACAAAGGGGTAATTCCAGATATTCTTTATCCCTCAGCAGTAGAACCGGCTGAGTGGGGAGAAAGCCAAGCTGAAAATGCATTACCTTGGGATAGTATTAACCGTGCTAACTATACAACATTCGCAGATGGTACCGCTGCACTTGATGTGTTAACAGCAAAACACAACAAGCGTATTTTGCAAGACCCTGAGTTTTCTTATATTCAAGACGACATAAAAGAGTATAAGGAAAACAAGGATAAAAACTTCATTTCTCTAGTGAAGTCTGTTCGTGAAGCCGAGAAGAAAGAGGCAGAAGAGAAATCACTTGCCCGTGCTAACGAACGTTTACAGCGAATGGGCATGGAAACTGTCACAACATTGGACGACCTACCTGAAGATATGGAAGAATTAGATCCATTCTTGGATGAGGCAGCCAACATTACATTCGACATGATCGAAACAGGCCGTTACGCTATCACAAGAAACTAAGTGATTAGAAAAAAGGGCTGGTCTAGGGCCAGCCCTTTTTTTGTGTCTATAAATTATTAAAACAATAATAAAGGGAAATAACATGGCTATCAGAGGCGAATTTTCCTCTCGAATAGGGTTCGTGCTAGCAGCGGCAGGCTCAGCAGTAGGACTAGGTAATATTTGGGGCTTTCCTACAAAGGTAGCAAGTAATGGCGGTGCAGCATTTGTTCTCGTTTATTTACTTCTCGCTTTTGTTCTCGCTTATCCCGTACTTATGGCAGAACTCATCATTGGACGTAGTTCACGTTCAAATATGGTTGACGCATTAGGTAAAATATCAGGCAATTTCATCGGAAGGCTAACGGGTATCTGGGGCTGCGTTACCGTATCACTTATCCTTGCGTTTTACGCTATTGTGGGTGGGTGGATGTTAGTTTATTTTGCCGATGCTGCTGTTAGCATGGTTGGATTAACGAGCGCTAGCGATTGGCTACTTACCTCTTCGGTTACGCGTAATGTAATTTTTTGCTTCTTATTCATGGCGTTAACCGCATTTATCGTTGTTGGTGGCGTAAAGTCTGGTATTGAGAAGTGGTCAGTACGCCTGATGCCCACATTAGTTATTCTCATTCTTGCATTGATTGTTTATGTAAGCCTACAGCCGGGTGCTGTCGAAGGATGGTCCGCTTACTTGGTTCCTGACTTTTCCCGCGTTCTAGACCCAGACTTGTTAATCAACGCCATGGGACAAGCATTTTTCTCAATGTCGCTAGGTGTGGGTACCATGCTGGTTTATGGCTCATACCTGAGTAAAAATGAAAACCTACCTAGCATTGGTGCATCGGTAGCGCTTGTCGATATCGGTGTTGCGGTGATAGCAGGTATGCTTATCATTCCGGCCATGTATGTTGCGCTAAACAATGGCGTTGAAATATTCACACCAGAAGGTGCGTTAATTCAGGGTGACACGCTGATTTTTAAAGTACTACCAGCACTGTTTGACACCATTGGAACAGTAGGACTTTTCGTTGCCTTCACGTTTTTCGCTTTAATGGCAATTGCGGCAGTCACGTCTTCAATTTCAATGTTAGAAGTGCCAGTTGCGTTCATGGTAGAAAGTAAGGGGCTTCAGCGCCAACCAGCTGTGCTGTTGATGGCGTCAGTTATCTTTATATTGAGCTGTATTATTATTTTTAATTTTGAAGCTTTGTTCGGCTTTGTTATCGCATTAACTACCGAGTATAGCCAACCGTTGCTAGGACTCGCCTTGTGTATTTTCGCGGGTTGGGTGTGGCGCAGAGATGCAATACTTGATGAACTTAAACAAGGGGACGAGTTTGCTGAACACAGCATTTTCTGGAAAATTTGGCCTTGGTACGTACGCTTTGTGTGTCCTGTTATCATTGCGCTTATGTTCTATCGCTCAGTTTTCTAACGCACTCTGGTAAAAACAGACAGCTCGCTTAACGCGTTACAAATACAATAATAAGGTTTTAAAAAACGACAATGACGAATAAAGACATAAAAACGCCGTCACTTCTCGATGCAATGCTACCTATTCTTGCGTTAGTCATAATGATGGGAAGCGCAGTTTATTTGTTTGCCGATAATTCTTCATACGGGCCAAACCAAATTGCACTGCTTTTAGCCATGGGGTTAGCTGCAATCATTGGAATGAAAAACGGCTATAGCTGGAAAACTATCGAAAAGGGCATAGTTGACGGTATCTCAATGTCTCTGGGGGCCTGCTTAATATTATTAGCAGTTGGCTCTTTGATTGGTACATGGATGCTTGCAGGTACCGTGCCTACGCTTATCTATTTTGGTTTAGAGTTACTAAATCCTTCGTTTTTCTATGCAGCCGCTTGCTTGATTTGTGCAGTGGTCGCCATGAGTATTGGTAGTTCTTGGACCACTGCGGCTACCGTGGGTGTTGCGTTAATGGGCGTTTCTGCAGGCATGGAAATGTCTGCCGCTATAACAGCCGGCGCAGTAGTTTCTGGTGCGTACTTTGGCGATAAAATCTCGCCTTTATCTGAAACCACAAACTTAGCACCTGCCGTTGCCGGTACTGATTTATTTGAACACATTCGTTATATGCTTTGGACGACTATTCCAAGCTTTGTTATTGCGCTTATTCTATTTACGGTACTTGGCTTTAGTGAAGTGGGTGAAGCCAAGGCGGAACGTATTGAGCAGATGCAGCTTCTGTTAAATGACTCTTTTGACTTGGGTTGGCATTTACTTATTCCTCTTGTCGTTTTGCTTACCTTAGCAATTAAAAAGATGCCTGCGTTTCCAGCGGTTTTTATCGGCGCTCTGTTAGGTGGCATTTGGGCAGTAGTATTCCAATGGGATGTGGTCACGTCTATGGCAAGTAGCGAGGACACAGCAAGCGTGGGAGCGCTTAAAGTGGTATGGACTGCATTATTTGATGGCGTAAGTTTTTCAACACCTGACGAGAATCTAAATAGCTTACTATCTCGTGGCGGTATGTCATCAATGCTAAATACCATTTGGTTGATAATCTGTGCTATGTCATTCGGTGCGGTATTAGAGCGTGTAGGCCTGTTAAAGCGCGCAGTTTCAGCCATATTAATTGGTGCAAAGTCTGCAGGGGATATGGTGAGCCGTACTATTCTGACTTGTTTTGGTACTAACCTGGTTACTGCAGATCAGTACATTTCAATCGTAATGCCAGGCCGTATGTACAAAGAAGAATTCAAAAAACGCGGCTTAGACCAGTTAAACCTTTCTCGTAGCCTTGAAGACGGCGGTACATTAACGTCACCCTTGATTCCATGGAACACATGTGGTGCTTACATGCACAGTGTTTTATTAGTTAATCCATTTGATTACGTTTTCTATGCATTCTTTAACGTTATCAACCCGATCCTTGCTGTTGTTTATGCGTACTTAGGTATTAAGATTTTACGTATTACGCCACCACATGTTGAAGTAAACAGCAAAGGTACGGTTTAACACAACGTTCCAATTAAACCCACGTAGGCTTTCTTTTAGGAGGATCTATGTCAGTTCAAGCTAAACGTCGGGCGGATTACCAGCCGCCCGCTTTTTCAATAGCGACAGTTGACCTACACATAACGCTACACCCGACGCAAACCAAAGTTATTAGCACGTTATCCGTCACTCGAAGCGGCGCGCATATTAACCCTTTAGTTCTCGATGGCGATAATTTATCTCTAGATTCCATTTCTATTAACGGTACGCCTTTATCTGATAATGAATACACGGTAACAGATAGCGCTTTAAGTGTGGTTACTGAACTTGATGAGTTCGTCTTAGAGATTACCAATACCATTGCCCCCGAACAGAACAAGGCGCTGGAAGGCTTGTATTTGTCTGGCGGTGCCTATTGCACACAGTGCGAAGCTGAAGGATTTCGTCGCATAACGTACTTCATGGACCGCCCGGATATTTTATCGGTCTACACAGTGACGGTTGTTGCCGACAAATCAGTACCAATGCTTTTAGCCAATGGCAACCCAGTGGACAAGGGCGAAGTAAACGAGAATACTCATTTTGTTAAATGGCACGATCCGCATCCGAAACCTTGCTACCTTTTTGCTTTAGTTGCCGGTGACTTCGATTTACTTACTGATAGCTACACCACCACTAGCGGTAAAGAGGTTGCGCTAGAACTTTATGTTGATAAAGGCAAAAAGTCTCAAGGTGTCTTCGCATTAGAATCGCTCAAGCGGGCGATGAAGTGGGACGAAGATGTGTTCGGTTTAGAGTACGACTTAGATATTTACATGATTGTTGCCGTCGATTTCTTCAATATGGGAGCGATGGAAAACAAAGGCTTAAACGTTTTTAACAGTAAGTTTGTTCTAGCCGATCAGAAAAGTGCCACCGACGATGACTTTTTCAATGTGGAATCGGTTATCGCACATGAGTATTTTCACAATTGGACTGGTAACCGGGTTACTTGTCGCGATTGGTTTCAGTTAAGCCTTAAAGAGGGGCTTACTGTATTCAGAGACCAACAGTTCAGCGCTGATATGACTTCGGCGTTAAGTAACCGTATAAAGCACGTTCGTGTTATGCGGGAACACCAGTTTGCAGAAGATGCGAGTGCAATGAGTCACCCAATTCGCCCAGAAGAAGTCATCGAAATGAACAACTTCTACACGGTGACGGTTTATGACAAAGGCGCTGAAGTTATTCGCATGTTCCACACATTACTGGGGCCAGATGGCTTTAGACGTGGTATGGACGAGTACTTTAGAAGACACGACGGTCAGGCTGTCACCTGTGATGACTTCATTTCAGCAATGCAGTCTGCTACTGATTTAGATTTAACCCAGTTTACCCGCTGGTATAGTCAATCTGGTACGCCAGTGATTTCTGTCGCACACAGCACTGAGGTCGATGATGATGGCATTGTTAAGCATAGCTTTACATTGTCACAGCACACGCCTGCAACCTCCGATCAGAAAGAAAAGCTTCCTCTATATATTCCTGTAAATATCGAGATTATTGATGATGAAGGGAATAGCTACACAGATAAAGAGTCGCTCATTAAAAACGGCATGGTCATTTTAAAAGATGACTCTATGCGTTTTACTGTAGAGGCCAAAACTACTCGCTTAACACCTGTAGTATTGGGCAACTTCTCTGCGCCAGCGAAAGTTGAAAACCCTTTGGGAACAGATGCGCTTCTTACCATATTTAAACATGCCAACGATCCATTTAATCGCTGGGATGCGATGCAAACGCTGTATGACCGCTGTGTAAAGCAATTAGAGGAATCCCCGGGTTCAGCGATCAGCAATGACATTTGGAGTGGTATTAAACAAGCTATTGCCCAAGAGAAGAATAACCTTGAATTATTAGGTGAGTGTTTAGTTATTCCTTCATTTGAGACCTTGTGCCAAAGCCGAAGCAACATAAAGGTTTCTGCACTCTCAAAAGCTAGAAAAGCGTTTTGCAACCAGTTTGCACGTGCCTTAGAGAAAGAATTGTTAGATATTTTCAATCGCATAGAACAAAAAGCTTATAGCTATACACAGTCCGCCATCAACGAACGACGCTGCAAAAACGTCGTGCTTGCACACTTGGCTCGGTTACCGCAGCATGAGCACAAAGTTGTTTCTCAGTTTGACTCCGCTGACAATATGACAGATACCTTAGGCGCACTAAGAAGTGCTCAACACTGCAGCAACAGCACCTTCGATAGCTTAATGGCTCAATTTGAAGCAACGTGGAATCATGACCCGCTTGTATTGGACAAGTGGTTTGCACTTCACGCTACGCAAAATAGGGACGATATCTTTGCAACTATCACTATGTTGTGTGAGCACCCGCAGTTTGCAATGAGTAACCCAAATCGCGTTCGATCGGTAATTGGCAGTTTCGCTTTCTACAATAGTGAAAGATTCCACGCAGTGGATGGCAGCGGCTATAAGTTCGTCACCGATTACTTACTTAAATTAGATGCGGTCAACCCTCAAGTTGCAGCTCGCATTGTAACTCCATTAACCCAATGGCAGGGATATGCAAGCGAACACCAAGTTCACATGAAACAGCAACTTGGTCGGTTACTTAACCACAAAGGATTAAGTAAGGATCTATTTGAGAAAGTAAGTAAAAGCCTTGCTTATGACAAGCATTAGTCAGAGCGACTCGGTTTTTTATTTTTCAATACAAGCACCTTACAAGCAGTGTGAGGTGCTTTACGTTGCGACTATGCCAGATGTGGTGATGGTGAGTGAATCAGGACTAAGCGTTCAGGTACCAACTAACCGGCTTAGGCAGTTTGTTACGTCTGATGGTATCAAAGGGCGTTTTAGAATGATTGTCGACGCCAATAAAAAAATTAAATCTTTTGAAAGGCTCGCGTAGGGCCTTTTCTTTTTTTACATCATTCGCGCGTTGAGTCGAACTGTTCATATTCTTGCAACGAAACTTAGTCAACGTTGGACAACCCACCCCCCTAGAAATAACAAGAATTGGTAATTACTGCTAATTCTCAATAAATTTGTTCAAATTCTCTGCAAGTTTATAAATGCCTTTTATACTCACAATAAAGCAATAACTATTTGATACGACTAATGTTGTAAATTTTGTTAACTGGTAGGATTAGTTCTTGCGGTTATGGCAAAATGATGTAATGATTTTGTTAATCGTTATGGTTGGTCATGATGTCACGTATTAAGTCACATCGACTTGGGAGTATAAAAATATGAAAAACGGGCCTAGCGCTTTTAAGATATCACCAGTAGCAGCGGGAGTTCTCTCTCTGCTAGGTGCTGCTGCAGTACCAGCACACGCTGCAAATTGGCAAGTGGGTGATGTAAGTATTTCTTTAGATTCTACATTTACACTGGCTACAAGTATTCGAACAGAGGCAAGAGATTACGACCTTATAGGTAACAGTAACCATCCTCAGTTCGATTGGAGTGGTTATCACGCAGCTTTCAATCCTTTATACCCAAGTGGCGATGTGTGGGGGTTAGCAGATGGTGCGTACTCAACAAACGGCGACCTTGGTAACCTTGCGCACGATCCAGGTGACGCGTTCGCAACACAAGTTTCAGGCACACACGAATTAGATATTAACTTCGGCGACTATGGTTTCTTCGCTCGTGGTTTTTGGTTCTACGACTTTGAGCAAATGGATGGTGATCGTCCGTACTCTAATCCGATTACCGGTAATCAATATGATTTGTGCCAAGATCCGGAAGCAGAAGATTTGCTTTGTACTGACGTTCGTTTGTACGATGCGTTCTTTTATGGTGATTGGTGGATTGGTGATAAGCCGCTTACCCTTCGCGTAGGTCGCCAGGTTATCAGCTGGGGTGAAAGCACCTTTATCCAACACGGTATTAACACAACCAACCCGGTTGACGTTACCCGTGCACGTGCTCCAGGCGCTGAGCTAAAAGAAGTATTTCTACCGGTAGGTATGGTTTATGCGTCTTTGGGCTTAACAGATACGGTAAGTATTTCAGGTTATTATCAGTATGAATGGCAGCGCAGCTGGCTACCTGTGTCAGGTAGTTACTTCGCCGGCAACGACTTTGCAGGTGAGGGCGGTCAGCGCCAAAATATCCAGCTAGGTTTCAGCGGAAACCCTGACATTGACCTTGACCATCTATTGACTGCTTTAAATGGCTACGGTGATTTGTTGCGTTCAGGCGCAGATTCTGCGGCTATATCTCAGGCTTATTTGGCTTATCCAACCAAGGTTGCTATACGCGGTTTCTCTGACGAAGCGCACAATGATGCAGACGATCAGGGTCAATACGGCTTACGCTTAACCTGGTTCGCTGAAGAACTGAATGAAACAGAGTTCAGTTTCTATCACATTAACTACCATAGTCAGCGTCCGCTTATTTCTGGTAAAACATCAGACTTCACTGCTGAAGGCATTGGCGCAGACTTGGCGTTCCTCGCAACGAATACGGTCACTCGTGACAATATTACTGAATTAGGTGCCTTTACACAGTCTGAGTTCTACTACCCAGAAGACATTAAACTTTATGGTATGAGCTTCAACACTAACATCGGTACTACAGCGCTTGCAGGCGAATTTGCTTATCGCGTAGACGAGCCACTTCAAATCGACGATGTTGAATTGCTTTACATGGGTATGCCTGAACAGCTTGCTAATGCTGGACTACGCCCTGATTTAGAAGGTATTTCACAGCTGAATAACATTGGCCGTGCTGTAGGTCCAGGTGAAACAGCAGAAGGTTTCCTTTTCTCTGATACATGGCAGATGCAGTTCACTGCGTCACACGTATTCGGTCCTAAGTTTGGTTCTGACAACTTTGTGCTGCTTGGTGAAGTAGGTTACGTTAACGTTGTTGACATGCCAGACCCTGACGTTATCCGTCTAAACGCACCAGGCACTGCTCGTACACCGTCACTTGAACCGCTTAACGGCAATACTCGTGAGGGTTTACATCAAGCATTATCTGACGGGCCAGAAACTAATCCGTTTGCAACAGACGATGCATGGGGTTATCGCTTGTTAGCTGTTGCTGATTACAACTCAATTTTCGCCGGTATGAACCTTCGCGTTCGCGGTACTTTCTCGCATGACGTTGAAGGCACTACACCGGATCCATTATTTCTTTTCACAGAAGATGTTAAGTCTGCTGCACTATCTTTCACGTTCGACTATTTAAGCAAATGGTCTGCAACGGCGTCTTACAGTGCATTCTGGGGTGGTATTGGTACAACCAACGCGCTATCTGACAGAGACTTCATTTCATTTAACATCAAATACGCAATCTAAGAGTGGTTTTTATGATTAGAAAAGTAGGAATTATCGCTGCAGCCTTGTCACTAGCTCTGTCTGGTGCAAGCGCGATGGCAAAAGTGTCTGAAGCAGACGCAAACAAACTGGGTAATGATTTAACCCCATTAGGTGCAGAAAAAGCAGGCAATGCAGACGGCAGTATTCCGGCGTGGACAGGCGGTATTACTGCTGCTCCGTCTGGTTATACGGTAGGCGACCATCACCCTGACCCTTTTCCGGAAGACAAGGTGTTGTTTGAGATAACGGCAAAGAACTACAAGGAATATTCAGAGTTCCTATCAGAAGGTCAAAAGAAACTTTTTGAAGCGTACCCTGAAACATTCCGTATGCCGGTTTATCCAACCCGTCGTTCTGCGTCAAATCCACAGGCCATATACGATGCTACAAAGGTAAACGCAACGCGTGCTGAGCTTCTAGACGACGGTAATGGTATTAAAGGCGCCGTTTTAGGTATTCCATTCCCAATTCCACAAAACGGTCTTGAAGCAATTTGGAACCACATTCTTCGCTATCGTGGTGAAGCGGTGCAACGTAACGGCGGACAGGCAGCGGTTACTACCGGTGGTGACTATAACGTAATTGGTTTCGACGAACAGTTGTTAATCAAGTACGCTGAAGAAGGTGCTACGCCCGAAAAGCTTACAGACGAAAACATCTTGTTCATGTTTAAACAAAAAGTGACAAAACCTGCACGTTTGGCGGGAACGGCTTTGTTGGTTCATGAAACTGTAGATCAGGTAAAAGAGCCGCGTAAAGCGTGGACTTACAACACCGGTCAACGTCGTGTGCGTTTAGCGCCAAATATTGCATATGACACGCCGGGAACTGCAGCCGATGGCCTGCGTACCACTGACGATTTTGATATGTTTAATGGTTCTCCAAATCGTTATAACTGGAAACTCGTAGGTAAGCAGGAAATGTTTGTTGCTTACAACAACTATGCGCTTCATTCAGATAACGCCTCATACGAGGATATTTTGAAGCCAAATCACGTTAACCCTGACCTGACTCGTTGGGAAAAGCACCGTGTTTGGGTAGTCGAAGCAACGCTTAAGGAAGGGTTCCGTCATATTTATCAAAAACGCGTATTCTTTATTGACGAAGATAGCTGGCAAATTCAAGTTGCTGATATGTATGATAATCGTGGCGAACTATACCGCGTTGGTGTAGCTTATGGTGTGAACTACTACGAAGTTCCAACTCAGTGGTCTACGCTTGACGCGTACTACGACTTAAACTCTCGACGTTACCTAGCCATCGGCTTAGACAACGAAGAAGAAATGTACGACTTCACCGTACGCCCTCGAGACGTGGAATTCACGCCTCAAGCGTTACGACGAGAAGGTATGCGCTAATCGCCTTACACAACAAACGGTTGGCATATGCCAACCGTTTTTGTATACAGACAATTATAAATAGGGGGAATGGTTAATTATGAAAAAAACCATTGTAGCGTGCATTGCCGCCACTTTCGCAGTTAGTTACTCTTCAACTGCACTCGCCGAAGAAGCATTCATGGCACCGTTGGTTGAGCAATCGGTTCTTTTGGACATAGACGCTAATTCATTTGTCGTTATTGTCGGTGAACGCGGTCACGTTTTAGTATCAGAGGATGGCAAAAGCTTTCATCAAAAGCTCGTGCCTACTCAATCGACGCTTACTGCAACTACAGTTGTAGGCGAAAATATTTGGGCAGTGGGTCACGATGCTGTCATTCTTCATTCTTCAGATAAGGGCGAAAGCTGGGAGATTCAAAACTATCAGCCTGACCTTCAGCGCCCCTTCTTAGATGTACTTTTCTTTGACGAAAAACAGGGGATAGCAACGGGCGCCTATGGCCTGTTTTACCGTACTCTAGACGGCGGAAAAACGTGGTCTGCAGAACGTCACGCCAGTCTTCTTGACCCGATGGATCAAGAGTACCTTGAAGAAATTCGCAAGGAAGACGAAGACTTTTACCAGCAAGAGCTAGAGTCTATTTTACCTCACTTAAATCGCGTTACCCTTGACGGTGATACGCTTTATATGGCTGGTGAAGCGGGTTTGTTAGCTAAAAGCACCAACATGGGAGAGTCTTGGGAGCGTTACTATGTCGACTATACGGGGTCATTTTTCGATATAAAACCGTTAGACGAAAACACGGTGTTAGCGGTGGGACTTCGCGGCAACATATTCGTGAATAGAAATCAAGGTGAATGGGAATACGTTCAAACTTGTTCAACCAGTACACTTAATTCAATTCTAATTGGGTCAGAGTCAAAAGTTTACGCTTTAGGAAATAACGGTATGATGGTAAGTGCTCAGCGTCCACTTCCTACCAGTATGCGTGACCCTTACGCCAACCCTTCAGATTGCCAAGTTGACGAAGGCATCAAGGTTTCTCAGATAAAAGATAAAGCAGCGCTTTTAAATGCCGCACAATTTAATGGTACAAGCATTGCTGTTTCCGCCAACGGCGTTAAAACGTTGAATTTAAAATAGGGCAGTATAAAAACAATGACCCATTTTCTTGAAAAATTAGTGTTTGGAAACCGTAAAATCGTGGTGGCACTGTTTGCTATCGCAACGGTATTTCTAGGTTACCAAGCCTCACAAATGCGCTTAGACGCAGGTTTTGAAAAAAACATTCCGCTTAATCACGAATACATGAAAACCTATATTGAGCACCGCCAAGATTTTGGTGGGGCCAATAATATTCTGGTATCTGTTTGTGACAAGAATGACAACATTTACAATCAAAACTTCTTCGACACATTGAAAAATGTTCACGACCAGCTTTTCTTTATTAATGGCGTGAACCGTTCATTAGTTATTTCTCTTTTCTCTCCATCAACGCGTTTTACAGAAATCGTTGAAGGCGGTTTTGCTGGCGGTCCAGTAATCCCGGCAGACTTTAATTCGTCCAGCCCTGAAGCACTGGAATTAGTGGCTGCAAACGTAGAAAAAGCAAATATTGTAGGGCGACAAGTTTCTAGTGATTACAGCTGTGCTATGGTAACTGCACAGTTGCTAGATATTGACCCACAAACAGGCGAGCCGCTTAATACACTCGCTTTAGCTGCAGAGCTAGAAGAGCAGCTTCGCGGTCAGTATGAAAACGAAAATACGTCTATCCATATTATCGGTTTTGCGAAGATGATTGGCGATGTAGCCGACGGAGCTAAAGACGTACTGTTATTCTTTGCCATCGCAATCGCGATCACTGCGGTGATGGTGTACTTCTTCTCACGCAGCATCATGCTGACCTTATTGCCATTGGTTTGTTCAA
Organism: Alteromonas portus; assembly: GCF_005117025.1. Lineage (GTDB taxonomy): Bacteria > Pseudomonadota > Gammaproteobacteria > Enterobacterales > Alteromonadaceae > Alteromonas > Alteromonas portus. Next base: position 162,227 of record NZ_SWCO01000003.1, read on the forward strand.
TTATTGCTGTTATCTGGCAGCTTGGGCTTTTGACTTCAATTGGCTTTGGCATGGACCCTATGTCAATTCTAGTACCGTTTTTGGTGTTCGCGATTGGAGTTAGCCACGGCGTGCAAATGATTAACGCTGTAGAAAAGCAGGCAGTAACAGGTATTGGTGCAAAACGAGCCTCTATGGCGGCCTTCAGAAACCTACTCGTACCGGGCGGAATTGCTCTGTTATCGGATACCGTGGGTTTCATGACGTTGCTGGTTATCGATATCGGCATTATTCGCGAGTTAGCGATAACGGCAAGTATGGGTGTTGCTGTAATTATTCTTACTAACCTTTTGCTGCTACCTGTTTTGATGAGCTTCTTAAAGCTGGATCAGAAATATGTTGAAAAATTTGCGGGTAAAGAAAACGCAAACTCTAAATTCTGGGAAGTGATTGCGGCATGTTCGCGTAAAAAGCCAGCAGCATTAATCTTAACTGTTACTGCTATTTTGTTTGTACTTGGGCACTTCCAAGCGCAAAACATGAAAATAGGGGATTTACATGCTGGTGCACCAGCTCTTCATGAGACATCCCGCTACAATCAGGATACTTTCCTGATAACAGACAAGTACGAGGTTACAGTAGACTACATCTCAATTCTGGTTGAAACCACGCCAGAGGCCTGTACATCCCATAGCGTGATGAAAGCCATGGATGATTTCCAGTGGAAAATGGAAAACGTAAAAGGTGTGCAATCTGCCGTATCGCTGGCTTCTGTGGCTAAAATCGTAAACGCAGGTTACAACGAAGGTAACGTCAAATGGCAGGTACTACCTCGTAATCAGCAGACGTTAGTACAGGCTATTTCTCGCGTGCCAACGTCATCGGGTTTACTAAACGGTGATTGTTCTGTTATGCCAATCATCCTCTTTATGGAAGACCATAAAGCGGAAACCATATCTCGTGTAGTTGATGCGGTAAAAGCCTATCGCGATGAATATCAAACCGACGATATGAAGTTTAGCCTTGCTTCTGGTCCTGTTGGCGTAATGGCTGCAACCAACGAAGCGGTTAGTGCAGCACAAGATCCTATGATGCTTTATGTGTTTGGCGCTGTTATTGCGCTGTGTCTAATAAGCTTCCGTTCTATTCGTGCCACGTTAGTCGTTGTAATACCGCTATATGTAGTGTCTGTATTGGCTCAAGCGCTAATGACATACCTTCAAATTGGCCTCACCGTTTCTACATTACCAGTTATCGCACTTGGCGTGGGTATCGGAGTGGACTATGGTATTTATATCCTTTCTACTAAAAGCTTAATGCTGAAGAAAGGGGCCACCGTACAGGAAGCATATTTCGCTGCGTTAAAAGAGCGCGGAAGTGCAGTACTGTTCACCGGCATAACGCTAGCGATAGGCGTAAGTACTTGGGTGTTCTCTTCACTTAAGTTCCAAATGGATATGGGAATATTGCTAACGTTTATGTTCGTTGTGAACATGCTCGGCGCAATAATTGTACTGCCTGCCTTGGCTAGGTTCCTGTGGTGGAACAAGAATGACCCTGATGCATAAAATATTTTTGCATAGCTACGCATAAAAAAGGGCCGTTTGGCCCTTTTTTTTGGGTGTTTTCTGCATAGTTATCTATGCTGTTAATATAAGGTTAAAAATGGGCTTTCATTAGCGTCATTTATTAGAGAAAATAGTTAGGTACTCGGCACTTATACCAAGTTCAATTGGTATTATGACATTCAAAAAAGGTTAACAAATGACAGTCACCTCACAGCGACACTCAGTACTGCTAGACAATGTATTTGCACTTATTGACAAAAAAGTAGATACCAAGCAGAAGTCTCTTGTGCAGCAATTCGGACGTCTGTTGTATAAAAACATATCAAGCGATGACCTAGAAAATCGCAACGACAGCGACCTTTATGGTGCAACATTAAGTTTATGGAATGGTTTAGCAAAGTTTGAACACGCATCGCCATATATACGCGTATTTAATCCGGAAATTGCTAAACATGGGTGGCACTCTAGCCACACCATCGTAGAAATTATCGTATCAGACATGCCGTTCTTGGTTGACTCTGTTCGAATGCTGCTTAACCGGTTAAACATTACCGCACACCTATTTCTTCATAGCCCAATTGGCATTAAACGAGACGGTGGAAACAAAGTTGAAGCTTTCGCCGAGCCAGGACAAACTCTTGAAGGTGCAAAAAAAGAGACTGTCATTTTCATCGAAATTGATACCCAGACATCGAAGAAGGATATCGACGCGTTAACTAAAGAGCTTTTCTCGGTGGTTGATGAAGTCTCTTTGGCGGTTAAAGACTGGCAAGATATGACCAATACCTTGCAAGACGTTATCAAAAGCAATGCAAAATATAACTGGCCTGTGTCTGCAGATGCAAAGAAACAGACCAAGGCATACCTAGAATGGTTAGGCGATCACAACTTTACCATGATGGGATATCGCTATTATGACGTTAAGGCAATTGAAGGGGACCACAGATGGATCCCAAGAAATGACACCAGCTTAGGCCTTCTCAAAAACTCAGTGAACGACCGCGAGCGCTTGTTATCACGCTTACCTGCGTCGGCAAGAGCTGAAGCATTAAGTAAAAACCCGTTAATTTTAACCAAGACCAACTCGCGGGCGCGGGTACATCGGCCAGCATACATGGATTATGTTGGTGTAAAGGTCTTCAATAAAGACGGCCAAGTTATCGGTGAGCATCGCTTCTTAGGCTTATATTCAGCATCGTTTTATAACAATAGCGTTACTCAGCTGCCAATTTTGCGCGAAAAGATTAAGCGTATTTGTGAGTTATCTGGCTTTGAACCTGGCACACACGCTTATAAAGCGTTCGCAAACATTATTGAAACCTATCCACGTGACGAATTGCTACAAACGCCAGCGGAAGAACTTGCGCAAATTGTAATGGGTATATTCCAAATGCAAGAGCGCGGCATTTCACGTTTGTTTATCCGCAAAGATACATTTGGTCGGTTCTTCTCTTGCATGGTGTTCGTTCCTAGAGAGCGTTACAACACTCAACTACGTAAAGAAACACAAGCGCTGCTTAAAGCGTCATTAGGTGCCACTGAAGAAGTGGAATTTACCACGTTCTTCTCAGAGTCGGTGTATGCCCGTACGCATTACATTGCAAGAGTCAACGACAACAACGCGGAATTCGATGTGAAGGAAATAGAGCAAAACATTATTGAGTTGACCAAAACCTGGAATGACAGACTAGCATCAGCTATTTCAGCTGCACACGGTGAAGCATCTGGCAAAGCACTTGAGCGTAAGTACAACAATGCGTTTTCTCGTAGCTACATGGAGCATAACCTTCCATCAGCAGCGCTAGTTGATATTGGTAAGCTAGAGATGCTTGACGACAGCCACACGCTGGATATGTTGTTCTATCGTCCGCAAGAAGAAGACGCTGACAGCCAGGTTGTTAAACTAAAGCTTTTCCACCGCGCTGAACCTATTCATTTGTCTGACGTGTTACCTATGCTTGAGAACTTTGGGTTACGCGTAATCGACGAAAGCCCTTATAAAATCACGTGTTCCGAAGGTGAGCGTAACTGGGTGATGGACTTCTCCATGTTACATAAAAGTGGCCAACACTTTGACATGGAAAACGCACAAATTCTCTTCCAGGATGCTTTTGCAAAGGTATGGTACAAAACCTTAGAAGATGACGCATTTAACCGTCTTATCCTAGGCGCAAACATGACCGGTCGAAAAGTGACCATCTTACGCGCTTATGCCAAATATATGCGTCAAACAGGCAGCTCGTTCAGTCGCGACTACATTGCGAATACGCTTTCTAATTATCCAGATATCGCACGTTTGCTGGTTGATTTCTTTGACCAACGCTTTAACCCTAAGAAAAAGCGTAATCAGAAAAAAGAAGAAGCTATTTTAGAAACCATAAAAGCGCAACTAGACAACGTAAGTAATCTAGATGACGACCGTATTATCCGTCGTTACTTGGATATGATGTCAGCGACATTGCGTACAAACTTCTATCAACCAGACGATGCAGGCAATGAAAAGTCTTACGTATCATTCAAGATGATGCCTGAACTTATTCCTGAAATGCCGCTACCGCTACCTAAATTTGAAATTTTTGTATATAGCCCTCGCGTTGAATGTGTGCATTTACGTGGTGGCAAAGTTGCCCGTGGTGGTCTGCGTTGGTCTGACCGTCAGGAAGACTTTAGAACAGAAGTACTTGGCTTGGTGAAAGCGCAGCAAGTTAAGAATACGGTAATTGTTCCTGTTGGTGCAAAAGGCGGTTTTGTATGTAAAAACTTACCAGTCGGTGAGGGGCGTGCAGCGATTCAAGCTGAAGGTCAAGCGTGTTACCGCACCTTTATTACAAGCTTGTTAGACATTACTGACAACATCGTAAATGGCGAAATTGTTCCACCGAAAGATGTGGTTCGCCTGGACGATGACGACCCATATTTGGTTGTTGCCGCTGACAAGGGCACTGCGACCTTCTCTGACATTGCCAACGGCATTGCAGAAGAATTCGGCTTCTGGCTGGGCGATGCATTTGCCTCTGGCGGTAGTATTGGTTACGACCATAAGAAAATGGGTATTACTGCGCGCGGCGGTTGGGAATCAGTTAAGCGCCACTTTAGAGAAATTGGTATTGACTGTCAGACCACTGACTTCACCGCTGTGGGTGTGGGCGATATGGCTGGCGACGTATTTGGTAACGGTATGCTGCTTTCAAAGCACACACGCTTAATTGCGGCATTTAACCACTTACACATTTTCTTTGACCCAAGCCCTGATGCAGCAGCAAGTTATAAAGAGCGTCAGCGTTTATTTGAAAACCCAAGCCTAAGTTGGGAAGACTACGACAGTAAATTAATTTCTAAAGGCGGCGGTGTATTCAGCCGTGCCTCTAAGTCCATTAAGCTTACGCCTGAAATGAAGAAGTGGTTGGGTACACGTCAACTTACTATGACGCCTAACGAGCTTATTCATAATATATTGAAAATGCCTGTCGACTTACTGTGGAACGGCGGTATTGGTACCTATATCAAGAGTAAGAAAGAATCTCACTCTGAAGTGGGCGATCGTGCGAATGATGATTTACGGGTTAATGGCCGCGACGTTCAGGCTAAAATCGTGGGCGAGGGTGGTAACCTAGGTTTAACCCAATTAGGCCGTATCGAATACGCCTCTAATGGCGGTCGCGTTAATACCGACTTCATCGATAACGTTGGCGGTGTTGATTGCTCAGATAACGAAGTTAACATTAAAATCTTACTTAATAGTCTGGTCAACGACGGCGAGCTAACGCTCAAACAGCGCAATAAGCTGTTGTATGATATGACCGATGATGTAAGCCGAATCGTACTTAAAGATTGTTACCGTCAAACTCAGTCTATCTCTATTACCGAGTTAGCTGGCGTGAAGCAACTTAAAGAACAGCTTCGCTTTATTCACGGTCTTGAGCGCGAGGGGCAGTTAAACCGTGAGCTTGAGTTTATTCCAAGTGACGATGAGATTTCTGATCGCGTTGCAACTGACCAAGGCCTTACACGTCCTGAACTTAGCGTGCTGATTGCCTATGGAAAAATGGTGCTTAAAGACGCGCTTAATATTCCAGAAATTACTGACAACCCTTACCATGGCAAGCTGTTAGTAGAAGCATTCCCTAAAGTGCTGCGCGAAAAGTTTGCCTCACACATGCAGCAGCACCCGCTTAGAAGCGAAATAATCGCCACTAAATTGACCAACAATATGGTTAACGATATGGGTCTGAACTTCGTGTTCAGAATGCAAGAAGAGACAGGGGCAAGTGTTAGCGAAATTGCCGACGCCTATGCGATTGTGCACGGTATTTTCAATATGAAAACGCTGTGGGAGCGTATAGAGGAACTAGACAACGTTATCCCAGCAAAGCTTCAGCTAAAAATGCTTGATGAAGCGCGCAGAATTATGCGTCGTGCTTCACGCTGGTATATTCGTCACGGCAATAAGGCGCAATCTATTGAAGAAGCGATTGCTAGCTATCGCGGCACATTCGATATTTTATCGAAAAACTTACAGCATTATCTTGTTGAAAGTGAATACGCGCAGCTAGAAGCCGCAACGCAGAAATATATCGATAAGGGTGTACCTCAAGATATTGCGTATCAAGTTGCGAGCTTCTCAAATATGTTCTCTAGCTTCGACTTAGCGCAAATTGTAGAAGCCGACAAACACGACACTGACGTGGTGGCTAAGCTTTATTATCAGTTAGGTTCTCGCTTAGAGCTTCACTGGTTCTTGGACCAAATAAACAACCAAGCAGTAAGCAACCATTGGCAAGCGTTGGCACGAGCCTCGTATCGTGAAGAGCTGGATTGGCAGCAGCGTTCAATCGCAGCGAATCTGTTAGCTTCTCGTGAAGATGTAAGCAACGCAGACCAAATTTTAGATGAGTGGATTGAGAGTAACCAGATACTACTTAAACGCTGGTATCACATGATGTCAGAGTTTAAGACCAGTACAACACACGAATTTGCGAAATTTTCTGTCGCTTTACGTGAATTGATGCTTTTAAGCGTGAAGTCTAACCATTAGAATACACGCACCTTAATGATTTAAGCCCTGTTAATCAGGGCTTTTTATTGGCTGCTTGAACATTAGCGTAGAGTTTTACAGCGTTTTTATTGAATATAAGACCTGTACAATGTCTTTTACGGTAACGTTCAATAGGCCCTTAATAAGCGAGCGTTAAATACAGCCATGCAATCTCTAGTGCAAAAACTCTTACTTCAGTGTGAACCTGAAAAAAGTCACGATTTCACCATTAACTGGTTAAACAAGACCCAACATACACCGCTGAAATGGATGTACAGCACGCCTACGCTTAAAAAGCCTGTTACTGTCGCAGGGATGACTTTTGACAATCCTGTGGGGTTAGCCGCGGGACTCGATAAGAACGGCGATTGTATTGATGCGTTTTCAAGCATGGGGTTTGGCTTCGTGGAAATTGGTACGGTAACACCTCGTCCGCAGCCAGGTAATCCCAAACCTCGTTTATTTAGAATACCTGAAAAACACGCCATTATTAATCGCATGGGATTTAATAATAAAGGTGTTGATCATCTTGTCGAGCAAGTAAAAAAAGCCCAGTTTAAAGGGCCCATTGGCATTAACATTGGTAAAAACAAAGATACCGAAGAAGCAAATGCACTCGACGATTATCTAATTTGCTTAAATAAGGTTTATCCTTACGCTAGCTATGTCACTATCAATATCTCATCACCGAACACTCCTGGGCTGCGAAACCTGCAGTACGGTGAAGCGCTTGATAAGTTATTAGTAGGCTTAAAAGCCGCACAAGAAACACTTACGCAAACACACGGAAAATACGTACCGCTGTTTATTAAAATAGCGCCCGATTTAAGTGATGTTGAAATTGAAAGCATTGCGGCATCGTTAATCAACAGCAAGATGGATGGTGTAATAGCAACTAACACAACGCTTTCGCGTGACGCTGTAGCGGGGCTTCAGCACGCTGAAGAAATGGGCGGATTAAGTGGTTCTGTGATGACGGATATGAGCTTGGAAGTAACCCGAAAGCTTAATAAAGCGCTAGACCGCGCTATTCCGATTATCGGCGTTGGCGGCATTGATTCACCAGAAGCGGCACAAGCCCGTTTAGACGCTGGCGCGTCTTTGGTGCAGGTCTACTCGGCTTTTATTTATCAAGGCCCATCTCTCGTTAAACGCATTGTAAACGCGTTATAATACACCCGAAACCAATCTCCCGTGTACGTGCTTTACGTTAAGTACGTACATCAAAAACAGGTACATGAATGAATACTATTCTGGTTACGACCAGTCGCGGTCTTGACGAACTATTAAAACAAGAGGTGCTAAGCCTATGCCCTGACGCGCAAATTAAACAAGGGCCTGGCACTATTCAGTTTGAAGGCTCAAAGGAAGATGCGTATAAACTTTGCTTATGGTCACGCTTAGCCAACCGCGTAATTTGGGTGCTTGCATCAGGAAAAGCAGGTGACGCAGATGCACTTTACAACACGGCTATGGGTATTGACTGGCAAATGCAGATGGATTCACGTCATACCTTATCTGTGCAGTTTATCGGCACAAACTTTGCCATAAAAAACACCCAATTTGGTGCGGTTCGTGTTAAAGACGCCATAGTCGATTCGTTCGTAGAGCAGGGCTTACCGCGCCCATCAGTAGAGCGTAAAACCCCTGATATCTCTGTATATGCAAGGCTGCATCGCGATAACGTGATTTTAGGCATAGACCTAGCTGGCGCCAGCTTGCACCAACGCGCGTACCGACAAGAAACGGGCGACGCGCCGCTTAAAGAGCATATTGCAAGCGCCATGTTAATGCGTAGTGGTTGGACGGAAAATATCGACGCGCCATTAGTAGACCTTATGTGCGGTTCAGGCACTATCGCCATAGAAGCGGCTTACATTGCCCGAAACATTGCACCAGGTATTAAGCGAGTTTACTGGGGCTTCACTAAATGGCTTGGCCATGAAGCGAAAGTATGGGATGAGTTAGTCGAACATGCTATTTCCGCGCAAAAGCCAAGCTGCGGCGGCATTTACGCAGGTGACTTCAGCCGTAAAATGGTAGCCATTGCGAAAGCCAACGCCGATTTCGCTGGCGTGTTTAACGATATTTCCTTTTCACAACAAGACGCAACGAAATCGTCGCCGCCGGTGAGTACTCCAGGCTACGTTGTGTCTAACCCTCCTTACGGTGAGCGTTTGGGCGAACTAACCTCGCTAATACCATTATTTAGTGACTGGGGTAAGCGCTTTAAAGAAGCCTGGAAAGGATGGCATGTATCCCTTCTTAGCAGTAATCGTGATTTGCTGCGCGTGCTTAAGCTACGTGCCACTAAAGACTATGCCATGAACAACGGTAAGTTAGAGTGTCGCTTAGCCAACTATGTGCTTGATGAACAAAACACGGTGCAGTTTAGTGAAGACGCCAGCAACCATGAGTTTGCGAATCGTCTCAAGAAAAACCTTAAACGTATGAAAGGTTGGATAAAGAGCGCTAACACTAACTGTTACCGCATATACGATGCTGACTTACCGGACTATAACGTTGCTGTAGACAGGTATGGCGATTGGCTGGTCGTTCAAGAGTACGCGCCACCTAAAACTGTATCTGAAGATAAGGCCCGTAAGCGCCTGCAAGAAGTGTTACTTCATTTGCCTGCCGTAACAGGTATATCACCAAAGCACATTGCGCTTAAAGTGCGTAGTCAACAAAAAGGCACCAAGCAGTACGAGAAAATTAACCAGTCTGGCGACATGATGGAAGTGTTTGAAAATGGCGCGCGTTTCCTGGTTAACCTGACTGACTACTTAGACACGGGTCTTTTCTTAGATCACCGTAATACCCGTCAAAAGGTTCAGGCGTTGTCCCAGGGTAAAGATGTGCTAAACCTGTTTTCATATACGGGAAGTGTGTCTGTTTTCGCGGGTATGGGTGGTGCGAAATCTGTTACTACTGTGGATATGTCTAACACCTATTTAGAATGGGCAAAGAAAAACGTAGCACTGAATAAACTTACTAGCCCACATGCTTTTATTCAAGCGGATTGCACAACGTGGTTAGGTACCCATAAAGGGAAATACGACTTAATTTTTATCGACCCACCGTCGTTTTCTAACTCAAAGCGGATGCAAAGCACCTGGGATGTACAGCGCGACCACGTAAAAATGCTTACCGACGCTAAAGCGTGTCTAAAAGAGCAGGGGATTATTATATTCTCTAACAATAAGCGTGGCTTTAAGTTAGATGAAACTGCCATTAACAATCTTGGATTGTCAGTGGAGAATATAACCAAAGACACTATTCCTGAAGATTTCGCCCGCAAAGGTAACATTCATCAGTGCTGGGTATTAAGTTCATGAAAATTTATTTCTACACCGGGCCCCAATGTAGTCTGTGCGACTCAGCTGATGTTGAACTTCAGCAAACGTCAATGTTTACATCGCTTGACATAGAAAAAGTTAACATTCGCACAAGCACCGAGCTTTACCATTTGTACGGTGCAAGGATCCCCGTTTTAAAACGGGCAGATAATGAAAAAGAAATCGGCTGGCCTTTTAATACCGCCGATTTAGAGGAGTTTCTTCAGTGAGCATTTTGCAGTTAAAAAACATCACTGTTATCTATGGAAATCCACCGCTTTTAGACGGTGTCGAACTCGTTGTTCAGCCTAAAGAGCGCGTATGTTTAGTTGGGCGTAACGGAAGCGGTAAATCCACCCTTATGAAAGTGATTGCCGGTGATATTATTGCCGACGACGGTCAGCGTATTATCGAAAACAATAAGGTTATTGCGCGCTTAGAGCAGGACCCGCCTCAAACCACCGATGTGACACTTTTTGATTATGTTGCCGAAGGTTTATCTGACGTAGGTGAAACCCTTAAAGCTTATTTTCACCAAACTCGTATCGTGGGTGAAGATCCAAGCGAAGCGAATTTAAATAAATTACAGCGTCTACAAGAACAGTTAGAAGCAAGAGACGCATGGCAGTTTGAACAGCAAATAGAACAAACGCTCACCATGCTAAAGCTAGACCCTGAGATATCGTTATCTACTCTGTCTGGGGGATGGCGTAGAAAAGCAGCGCTAGCTCGTGCTTTAGTGCGTCAGCCTGATTTATTACTGTTGGACGAACCGACCAACCACCTTGATATCGAAATGATCCGCTGGCTTGAATCGAGTTTGAGCAACTATCAGGGTGCTATTGTGTTCGTAAGCCATGACCGTGCTTTTATCCGCGCCATGGCCACACGTATTATTGACCTAGACCGCGGCTCTGTAACCAGCTACCCGGGTAATTACGAAACCTATCTTGAGAAAAAACAGCACGATTTAGAAGTTGAAGCGTCGCAAAACGCTGAGTTTGATAAAAAGCTAGCTCAAGAAGAAGTGTGGATACGACAGGGCATTAAGGCGCGCCGTACCCGCAACGAAGGCCGAGTAAGAGCGCTGAAAAAACTACGTGAAGAGCGAAAAGCCCGCAGAGCTGTTCAAGGTAATGCGGTAGTCAATCAACATCAGGGCGCACGCTCTGGAAAAATGGTGTTTGAAGTAAAAGATTTAAGCTACAGCATTGAAGGCAAACCCATTGTTAAAGGGTTAAACCTGAATGTTTTGCGTGGTGACAAGCTTGCACTTATTGGCCCTAATGGTAGCGGTAAAAGTACGCTTATCAAGCTATTGTTAGGCGAATTACAACCCGACAACGGCAATTGCAAACAAGGCACCAACCTTGAAGTGGCATACTTTGACCAACATCGCCACGGCTTGGATTTAGAAAAGTCTGTGATAGACGCGGTAGGCGACGGTAAGCGCGACCTGATGGTAAATGGTCATCCGCGCCACGTTATTAGCTACCTACAAGACTATCTATTCACACCTGAGCGCGTTAATGCGCCAGTTAAGTCGCTATCTGGTGGTGAAAAGAACCGTCTTATGTTGGCCAAGCTTATGCTTAAGCCAAGTAATGTTCTGGTACTGGATGAGCCAACTAACGATCTTGATGTTGAAACTTTAGAGATGCTCGAAACCTTACTCAACGAATATACCGGCACCGTGCTTTTAGTCAGTCACGATAGGGAATTTGTTGATAACGTAGCAAATAGTAGCGTGGTATTCGAGGGTAATGGAATGCTTCGCGAATTTATTGGGGGTTTCACTGACGTAGAAAACTGGTATAAAGAGCAACAGGAAAAACGTCAGCAAATCGAAAAGGAAGAAAAAGCCAAGGTAAAGAATGAAACTAATTCAGCTTCAGACAGTCCTAGTGCTAAGTCTTCTCCCCGTAAGACGAAAAAGCTATCATACAAAGACCAGCGTGAACTTGAGTCCTTACCGAAAGAACTAGAAACACTTGAGGAAGAGCTTGAGGCTATGCAAGAAAAAGTCAACGACCCAGATTTTTTCAAACAAGACAGTGACATTACTGCCAAGGCGTTAGCCGAGCTGGCAGATAAAGAAGAATTACTTTCCCAGAAATATGCGCGCTGGGATGAACTAGAAAGTATGCTGGAAGATAATCAGCAGTAAATAGGATTTTAAATGAAACGAACTCAGCTTGCCGCCGCCGTTCTGTTGGCAACAGGAAGTGTTTCGGCATTCGCCGCGACCTATTCAGTGACGCCTCTTCCTTTGCAGGATACCGCTAGAAACAATTTTGCACGTTCAATCGATAATTCGGGCAAAATGTTGTCTGTGGTACAGCTTGAATACAACCCTCCCGTTGATGTAGAGCAACTGGAAGATGACACCACGTTCTTCGATGTGAATGGCTCCAGTTTAGAAAATGAAGACGACGCGCGCCAAGGTGTGTTTACTGACGCGGACTACACCACTATCGTTAATTACCTGCTGTCGAATTTTACTGCCACAACCGGTCAAAAGCTTGGTTCGTATAGAACGTTTATTACTGATACTCAAGATATTTCCTTGGTTCCGGGTTTAGACGAAATTACTGAAAAGTTTGATGACTATACCCGTTCTGTCGAAGCAATAGGTAGAGACAGCCTGAATGGAAACTTCATCGTGGGTGACTCATCTGGTTTGGTGGTTCTAGACGCTTACGAAAATGAAGATGGTGACACCATCAATTACACTTACCCAGAGTCAGCGCAACAAGGTTTCGTTCAATCGTCTAACGTAACAAAGGTGTTACCCGCTGTTGATACTACTGCTGGCGGCTTTTCCTCTGCTCGTGCAGTAAATTCGAACTTACAAGTGGCCGGTTTTAGCACAGTTAGCTTTTTAGACGATGTTGAAGAGGCAGTTGAAACTTGTGCTGACGACGAGCTTCGCGGAGACCAGTCAGAAGGCCGTTGTCTTTATACCGTTTACAATGGTGAATTTGCAGTACCGCGTATTTCTAGCTACTTCTTAAACACATCAACCAATTATTTACCGAGCTTCGTTTTACTATCAGAAGTTAATGCCACTATTTGGCAGATTGACGTAAATGGTGATGTTATTAGCACAGATACTTATCCATTGTTGTTTGAGCCTGATGAAGACGATACGTCACATTATTTCACCTATGCTTACGATATCAATAATCAAGGTATAGCAGTGGGTGAAGGCTTAACAGGCGATCGCATTACCATTACGCGCCCTAATCAGTCTGGCTTGACTGAAAGCGAGCGCGTAGCAACCGTATTTAGAGATGGCGAAACAATAGAACTTCTTCCTCGCGAAGAAAACATCATTAGCCAAGCAATTGCTATTAACGACGAGAACTGGGTCACAGGTGCAGTGCTTCGTTCACAAAGCGATATCGCACGCTCACGCCTTTTTGTTTATAACCTAGATACGCAAGAGCAGAAATACCCAGATGGATTTTTCGTAAGTGCAGGGGTTACTGCAAATGCGATCAACAATAACAATATTGTTGTGGGCAAGGCAGATGTTGATGCGACAAGCGATACCTTACGTGAAACTGCTGCGTTTATGTATAACATTGATACAGAAGAATTTCTTGATCTCAATGATTTAGTGTCTTGTGACAATACCTATGAGCTTATTGAAGCCGTTGATATCAACGATGACAACGAGATTATTGCTAACGCGCGCGTAAAAACAAATAGTAAGTACGTAACTGGCGTTGACATCATTAACTCAAGCGGTGAAACAGAGTTAATTGATTCAGTGGTTGCGGTTAAACTATCTCCAATAGCTAATGGCTCTATAGACGATTGTGAGATCCCTGAAGACGAGCAACCTTTTGAGCGCAGCGGTGCTTCTACTGGTTGGCTAGCATTCATCGGATTATTTGCGGCCGCATTTGTACGTAGACGCATAAAGAAATAATCGAGCGTTTAATTAAATACAGCTAACTTTCGAAAGCCACATTCGTGTGGCTTTTTTTATGCCTAAAAACCGAAAAAATAGACATATTTATGCATAAAAAATGTAACATAAATTTCATCGAAACTTCATTTGTTTAAAGTTTGTCAAGTGTTTTTATTTTATATTTTTCTTGAACCATTTTGTTAATTGCACTATCACAGTAATGTACGCAATCACTTTTCCGGCACTATCAACCGATATGATGTAGAGCGCTCGTGAAAATGATTTGTTGTACATTCAACAAACAAAAGAGGCTAATCAATGAAAAGACAAAAAAGAGATAAACTGACACGCGCTCATTCTAAAGGCTATCAAGCTGGTATTAGCGGTCGTTCAAAGGAAAATTGTCCATTTCAGCAAAACGATGCACGTTCACAGTGGTTAGGTGGGTGGCGCGAGGCAGTAGAGGATAGACACTTAGGTTTAAGTGTTAAATAACACTTCTCTTTTATGAACTGATTATGCAAAAAGGAAAGCCCCAGAATTGGGGCTTTTTTATTGTGTTAAGCAAGTATACCTAAATGGCGATAGGGGTATTTTAAAAATTCGACGTATCTTGGAATAGTCCAACTTTTAAATCTTTCGCGACATAAATCTCACGACCATCTACTTCTACTGAGCCATCTGCCATACCCATGAAGAGTTTTCGCTTAATGACGCGCTTCATAGTGATTTTGTAAGTAACCTTTTTCGCTGTTGGAAGGATCTGCCCAGTAAACTTCACTTCACCAACACCTAAAGCACGACCTTTTCCTGGGCCACCACTCCAACCAAGGAAGAAACCAACTAATTGCCACATTGCGTCAAGGCCAAGGCAGCCTGGCATCACTGGATCACCTGGAAAATGGCAGTCAAAAAACCATAAATCTGGAGAGATATCTAATTCAGCGATAATTTCGCCTTTTCCATGCTCGCCGCCATCTTCAGTAATTGAGACGACCCGATCCATCATTAGCATATTAGGGGCGGGAAGTTGACTGTTCCCGGGACCAAACATTTCCCCACGACTACATGCCAATAAATCTTCTTTGTTAAAACTACTTTTCTTCTCTGACATTCCCAACTCATTGTTGTTATTAAAGTGACGGTGTTAATTTAGCGAACAGTTGTACGCCAAACAACTCTGAACAGTCATTTTTCTGAAGAAAAACGCATGCTAATATATTCTTAGTTAATTTAACTCGTGCAAATGTTGCCCTACAAGCGCAATTTATAAACAGCGATTATTCTACGCTTCACAATAGCGTACCTTTATGTGAAAACTATGACAGAACAAACAACAAAAAAAGCCATAAAAAAGAGTCCTGCGGATAAAGCTAAAGCAAATGCGGACAAGCAGCGCCGGTTCAGAGAAAGACAGAAAGACGCAGGAAAGAAACTTGTAAGAGGGTACGTGAGCCCAGAGGCTAAGGCTTGCTATGACGAAATTCGTGACAAAACAGGTTGGACCGACAGCGAAGCTATGTCCAATGCTATGCGATTAATGTATGCGGCCTACAAATGTGGTCAAATAAAACTTTTAAATGAATGGCTTAGAAAAAATAACCGTTAGGCCATTTTATTTTGTTTTTGTTTTAAGCCACTTGCGACTTGGACTATTTTGCATGGTATGCCGCTTTATAATGCGGTGAGCTTCTGTAACCACATCATCCCGCTCTCGATAATCCCACAAGCGTTTGGCTACCATTCGATTATTCAGAGCGATGTCAACAATTGGCGTGACATAATCGCGTTCAATGTCAAAGTCTAACATCTGTGCCTCTAATGGCGGCAGCAAGTAGGGTGCATGAACGGCCTCGTTAGGTAAATTTGTTAACTCTGGAACCCACTTTTTAATAAACCTTCCTTGGGGATCTAATTTTTGTGACTGTGTCGCTGGGTTGTAAAGACGCACTGTATGAATACCGGTAACACTCACCTGCATTTGTATTTGTGGATAATGGATACCGGGTTCAAAGTCTAAAAACTGTGTTGCCAAATAATGAGCAGCTTTCAACCAATGAACATTAAGGTGGTGACATAGAAAACTCGTGACCATTGCTCGCATACGAAAGTTGATATACCCGGTATATTTAAGTGCGCGCATGCAAGCGTCAACAAGCGGGTAACCAGTTTGACCCGTAGCCCAACGATGAAAACGACGTTCAGCTTCAGGGCCATCTATAAAGGGAAAGTTCTCGTAAGCGCTGTTCATAGAGCGCCATTCTATACTGTGCTCGCTTTCAAACTTTTGAATAAAATGGCAGTGCCAATGCAGTCTGGATGTAAAAGCCGATAGAGCACGGCTCCATTGCTTTTTTTGCTCAGCCGGAAGCGATTTTTTCTTTTTCTTCTCAACCAACACACTCTGGTAGACCTGCTTGATTGAGATATTACCCCACGCGAGATAGGGACTTAAGCGTGAGCATGAACGTCTTGCGTTCTCTGGCATAGAAATATGCTGATGATAATTCTTCCCACGCCCCATAAAAAAATCTTTCAAGGCCTGCCAAGCACGCTTTTCACCACCTAGCTGCATTTTGGCTACGGTGGATATTGCGCCATCTTTATTCGCTGTATCATTGAGTACGTTTAGAGAACAACTCTCTGTGAAGCTTTCCGCCAAACTAATCTTTGTACAATTGAAATTTACCACATCATCAAATGATTTCGATGTAGCCAAAATGGCAGAATGTTCGCGCCAATTTGCCCAATTTGTTCTGGCGATATCAAAATCATAGGTGGGTGTTGCAAAATGATGCTCCCAGTTTACCTGCCATTGGTCGCGGTGCGGCAAACCACGTATCACTGCACCATACTGAGACTCATAAAGTGGTATGTTGTTATTTTTCAAATAGCTACAAACAGCTATATCGCGGTTATACGTAACCTTTAAGCCTATTTCTTGGTAACTCCTAACCGCTGAAATGTTGTAATATTGAGCAATGAATTTAAGTGCCTCTACAACTTCGCAGTGCAGTGTCAAAACACCACTAAGTGATGGTATTTGACTATTTATGTCATCAATACTTTGCTGGATAAAACGCCAGTGGCGAATGTCCATATGCGGGTCTGCGATAAGTGATGGCTCCCAACAAAACAGCAGAAGCACTTTTTCACTCGCTTCAAAAGCGCGATAAAGAGGCTCGTGATCACGTAAGCGTAGGTCTCGCTTTAACCAGATTACAGTAACAGACTCTTTGTGATTTACTAGCATTATACAGACAACTAGCTACAGCCACTTATTGCGAAACTGACCAGTAGGGTCATAAATCTCAGTTTGCTTTTGCAAGTTGAACTGCCTGTGGCCACGTGGGTCACTGCCAACGCCGGCTAAGTAAAGCCAATTGCCCCAATTACTACCTACATCGTAATCGACTAATTGGTGTTCGAACCAGGCAGCACCATATCGCCAGTCTTGCCGAAGCTCGTGAACAAAACAGCTCGCAACAAGCTGTCTACCGCGATTTGACATATAGCCAGTTTCAGCGAGTTGCCGCATACAGGCATCTACAATTGGATAGCCGGTTTTACCTTCGCACCAACGGGCAAATGTTTCGGGGCAATGTTTTGTCGAAGGTGTTTTACCCTGAATGCCACTAAAGCGAAACCATTTGGCCCCATATTTACACTGTAACCAATGAAAAAACTCACGCCAAAGTAGTTCAAAATATATCCAGTAAGTAGACTCGTTCTTTTCTACGGTTTCTTCGAAGCGTTGCACTTGTCTGACAACCTCCCTCGGTGAAAGCGACCCGTTGGCAAGCCATGCAGATAGCTTTGTACTGTCTTGCCATGTATCTAGTGCATTACGGGTTTCTTTGTAGGAAGCCGCAGCCTGCCAGTCGTAAAGGTAAGTGTTCAAGTGAGAAAGCGCGGCTGTTTCGCCACCTACAAACGATGTTGCAGAAGGTTCAGGTAAATCAACATCCAAATTGAATAGAAAAGACGGGTCAAACTTTGGCACAAAGAAAGCGGGCAGGCTTTCGATAACTGGATGGACCGATAATGGTTGGCAATATTTCTCTACTTTTCTGCGAAAAGGACTAAAAACGTCAGGCATATTTTCTATGCTAAATGGAAGTGTTTGTGCGTCAAATAGGCCAAACGTTGAGGTCTCAATAACCGTTAACGTATCAAAAAAACGTTTAACTGTGTTTAGCTGTGCAGTTTCGTCGAAACCACAGTGCTTACTGACGCCCAGGTGGGAAAATTGTCCAGACTTTAATAAATCAACTAAACAAGCAGCCGGATTTCCCTTAAGTACAAGTAAGTCGTGACCCAGTTTTTTCAGTTGGTGCTTTAAATCTACCAACGTTTGCTTCAAGAAACGCTGTCTATGTTCGCCCATTGGGGCAATACCAAAGACGTTAGGGGTAAAGTTCTTGTCATCAATTATATAAACAAACGTTACCTCGCTGACCGATTTACACAGTGCCGAGATAGCCGCATTATCGTGTAGCCTTAGGTCATGTCTAAACCAGAATAAGCCCCGTTGATGAGCGTTTGAACATCTTTCATTAGATTGTTGATTTATCATACTAATTTTAAGTGTTTTTTTGAGAATTACAGGGATCTTGAATCCGCTTTACTACGTAATATCTCAAATACGAATAATATTTAGATTTGGCGCAACGCCTGAGGAAAAAAAGTGACCGTTCCTGTGAGCATCGTGTGGTTTAGACAAGACCTCCGCGTAAAAGATAACCCCGCATTAAACGCAGCATGTGATATGGGCAAAATAGTGCCTATCTACATTTACGACGATTCGTCACCTAATGGTAGAGAGCCTGGGGGCGCAAGCAAATGGTGGCTTCACCACTCTTTAGCCTCACTCAATAAACGTCTTAACGGTCACTTGCAAATATTTAAAGGTGATCCGCAGGTTCTAGTTCCAAAATTAATGGAAACCTTTAATGCGAGGGGGATTTTCTGGAACCGATGCTATGAGCCCTGGCAAATAAATCGTGACAAGGCAATTAAGCAAACACTGATTGATAGTGAATATGAAGCACACAGTTGCAATGGAAGCCTTTTGTGGGAACCAATGAAAGTGCTCAAAAAAGACGGCACGCCATATCGCGTATTCACTCCCTATTACAAAAAAGGCTGTTTACAAGTAGAGGAGCCTCGATACCCTAAAGCGCCTCCGGCACGCATAACTTATGCAGACGTAAAAAATGAGGGTATTGAATTAGCATCGCTAAACTTGCTACCCACTATTAAGTGGGATGAAACCATTGCTAAAGAATGGACACCAGGTGAAGACGGTGCGGCTGATAACTTAGCAGACTTTATTGAAAACTCTGCACGAAAATATAAAGACGGGCGTGACATTCCCTCTGCACGAGGAACTTCACGTTTATCGCCGCATTTACATTTTGGCGAAGTTTCGCCAAACCAAGTTTGGTATGCAATAAAAGATAAATTCGGAAATAGCGAAGACAAAAGCATTGAAACCTATTTGAGCGAGTTAGGTTGGCGTGAGTTTAGCTATTACTTGCTATTTCATTTTCCAACGCTGCCAAATAAAAACTTCAACGACAAGTTCGATAAATTTCCTTGGCGCACAGATGCGAAGGCACTTAAAGCGTGGCAAAAAGGAAAAACGGGTATTCCTATTGTCGACGCTGGTATGCGAGAACTATGGCAAACAGGCTACATGCATAATCGCGTGCGCATGATTGTTGGCTCATTTCTGGTTAAAAATTTATTGCTAAGTTGGCATGAAGGCGAGAGATGGTTTTGGGACACGTTATTAGACGCTGACCTTGCCAGTAACAGTGCCAGTTGGCAGTGGGTTGCGGGTTCTGGAGCAGACGCAGCGCCTTACTTTAGGATCTTCAACCCAATACTCCAAGGTGAGAAGTTTGATAAAAAGGGCAACTATGTTCGCAAGTATTGCCCAGAGCTAAACAAACTTTCAGACAAGTACATTCATAAACCATGGGAAGCCCCCACTGCAATATTGAAAGACGCAGGCATAGAACTTGGTAAGGAATACCCTAAGCCTATTGTTGATTTGAAAGCATCTCGGCAGCGTGCCCTCGATGCGTTTCAGCAAATAAAAGAGTAGGGTGTATGGCAACACTTATTTTGGTATTAGGCGATCAGCTTACTGAAACATTGCCCGCGATCGCTGAAGCGGTAAAAAGCAAAGACACTATTTTAATGGCTGAGGTACGTGAGGAAGCAACTTACGTAAAACACCACAAGAAAAAAATTGCGTTCTTGTTTAGCGCCATGCGCCATTTTGCCCAGGCGTTGCGTGACGACAATTTTAACGTTAACTACGTCAAATATACTGATGACAATAACAAAGGTGACTTACTTGCTCAGGTTAAACACGAAGTCAGTGTACATAATTACGATGCTGTAAAAGTAACCATGCCGGGAGAGTACCGTTTGCTAAAAAGCATGGAGCAATGGGAAAACGCGCTTGGCATTCCCGTAACAATCTGCGATGACAACCGGTTCCTCTCTACGCCAAAGGAATTCACAGATTGGGCCGAAGGTAGAAAGCAGCTCCGAATGGAGTTTTTCTACCGTGAAATGCGCCGCAAGCACAACATACTAATGGAGGGTAAAAATCCAATTGGTGGTAAATGGAATTACGACTCCCAAAATCGTGAATCTATGCCAGAAACTCAAAAAGTACCAAAACACACCACATTTGACATTGACGATATTACTTCAGATGTTATCGAATTAGTTAAAAACGAATTTAACGATCATTTCGGCGATATTGATAGCTTTCACTTCGCCGTGACACGAAAAGACGCACTTACCGTTTTAAACACCTTCATAGAAGAAAGACTGCCAAATTTTGGGCAGTATCAAGATGCCATGGTTGAGGGTAAGCCTTGGCTTTATCACTCTCATATCGCGTTTTACTTGAATTGTGGTTTATTAACTCCAAAAGAAGCCATTCAAGCCGCAGAACAGGCGTACTACGCTGGACAAGTACCTCTTAACTCTGCTGAAGGATTTATTCGACAGATATTGGGTTGGCGCGAGTACGTAAGAGGCTTCTATTGGCATTTCATGCCGAATTTGAAGACAGACAATTACTTTAACAACAGCCGTGCATTACCTTCGTTTTTTTGGGACGCCCAAACCAACATGAACTGCATGCGCCAATGTATAAAAGAAACCCAACAAAACGCTTATGCCCATCACATACAGCGGCTAATGGTGATTGGAAACTTTAGTTTATTAACTGAATTAAGTCCTGAAGAGGTACAAGCATGGTATCTGCTTGTGTACGCCGATGCTTATGAATGGGTTGAACTGCCTAATGTAGCGGGAATGATCTTGTACAGCGACGGTGGAAACTTAGCAAGTAAACCCTACGTCGCAAGTGGTAGCTATATCAACAAAATGAGCAACTACTGCAAAAATTGTGGCTACCAGGTTTCGAAGAAAACGGGACCGAAAGCGTGCCCCTTTAACTACCTGTACTGGCATTTTATTGATAAGCACAAGGAAAAATTAAGCAACAACCACCGCATGGCCATGATTTATAAAACCTACGGGCGGATGAAAGAAGAGAATATCGAAGCCATGAAACAGGACGCGACCCTATTTTTATCAAAACTTACGAAAAATGAAGAAGTCTGATTTACCTACAAAGATGTGCCCAGTCTGTGAGAGGCCATTTACATGGCGCAAGAAATGGGAGAAAAACTGGGAAAACGTGCGTTACTGTTCGAAGCGATGTGCTTCATCAAAAAACAAAACCAAATCCAATTATGGTTAACCTAGCGTAACTAAACTGGCAAATTAAGAGTTTTAGCGCTTTTTAATTTGCCATTGTTTTATCGAGGCGCGAGTTTGCCCGCTACCACCAGCAGTCTTTGAACGGTCGCCCAGATTAGACCTTCTAACTGCCGCCTTTGTTGTCTACTTCTCTTAAGCCATAACAGTGCGGCGGCAACATGCCGTTAACATATGTGTCAAATGTAACCTTCATTGAACGGGTCGCATAACGAACTTAGGATTACGACAAACCAGGTTCTAGAAGTAGTAATGGCAATGTCTACAAAAGCAGCAATTTTACAAAACTCTTTATTCAGCACATTTTTTAAACAATTTTTTTTATCACTCATTGGCCTTATTGCTTTAACAACCGCTAGCTTAGTTGATGGTATTTTTATAGGCCAATACGTCGGCGCACAAGGTCTAGCCGCAGTAACGTTACTTTTACCTTACATTACGTTTCTTGTAGCTCTTTCTTTAATGCTCGCAATTGGGGGAAGCGTTACTATTGGTACCTTCATGGGGAAGGGCGATACCCATTCTGCCAGTGCATTATTCACGCAAATTTTAGTGGTTACAGTAACCCTCAATATAGTATTGGCAGGATTAAGCTACATTGCGGAACCAGCTTTGTTTTGGCTACTTCACATTCCGTCTGACATCGCGCCACTAACAAAGCAATATTTTTCCGTTCTTCGATGGGTATTCATTCTTCAGTTCTCAGGCATGGTGCTTTACTACCTTGTGCGAGCAGATGGCTACACCAAACTTGCTACCACTGCATTACTTATAGGTGCAGTATCTAACATAGCGTTAGATGCGCTATTGGTAGGGCATTTGGGCTTTGGCATGGAGGGTGCAGCTTATGCAACTGGCCTAGCACAAGCTCTTCAGCTCATTATATTACTAGCATTTTTTGCTGATAAGAGCCGAGCAATTACGCTTTCAACGTTTAATAAACCGTGGCGGCGTCTTTTTTACGTTTTAAAGAATGGCATTTCAGAGTTTACTAATGAAATTTCCGTGGGTGTGCTTTTCTTGGTCATCAACGCACTACTTGTAATAAGGTCTGGCAGCGAGGGTGTAGCTGCATACAGTGTGGTTAATTACTTTATATTTTTAAGTATTATGCTCAGCTTTGGTATCGCAGACGCACTGCATTTACTTGTTAGCTACAATCGCGGAGCCTCACAGCTTACAAGGGTTAATGCTTTTTTATTGATAGCGTTAGGTACCGTGTTTATTGTTGGACTGATAATAACAGCGTGCTTATTGTGGTTTAAACAATTCTTTATTGGCCTTTTTCTGGCCCCCACACAACAAGTATCTAACTACGCGTATATCATTATTCTGTATATTTGGCCGCTTTTCCTAGTAAACGGCTGTAATGTACTACTTAGTGTGTTTTTAACTGCCATTGAAAGGCCGTTTCATTCTGCTGTCATTGCATTAGGCAGAAGTATTCTGTTTCCAGTTTGCTTTTTACTATTTTTATTCCATTTCACTACTTCAACATCATTAGATAAAAGTACGGACTTTTCGTTTCTTATAGCACTTCCCATTGCAGAGTGGGTGACGCTGTGCTGCGCAGTCTTTTTTGTTTATAAACATTATTATCTAAAACGAAACACTTAAAAAATAACCACATGTAACAAATGTAAAAGTCTTTGCTAATGAGAACCATTCTCACTAAATTGGCCCGGTAATTTGCTCATCTTAAAAGGGTCTATGCATGACTTCAGTCGCTAAGAAACAGGCTAATAACGCGTCGTTTCAGGCATTCATGAATGCTTATATCAAAGAAATCGATACGGGGGTTTGGCACACTAAAGCAGAGTGGGTAATACGAACAGGTATTCAGTTACATCAAAATGATAAATATGCCGTTGAGCTTTTTCTAACCGCTAATAATACTCGGTTATCAGTATCCGCATCATATCGTTCCACGGTAGGACGCCATATATTCACCTCGATATACAAACAACTTCCTAATAGTCTTCAATGGGAAGAAATTTCCTTCATGAGCGCTATTCTATTGCTCATCGACGAAATCTACAGTGAAGGCGAAACAAATACAATCGCAGAGCAAAGCTTAGAACTTTACGCCAGGACCATCGAAAGTCATCAAATTATGGCGATGTATCTAGAAAATCGTGCAGGCGATCCCGACCTGGAAAGTAATCGTTTTATCGACTCTGAACAAGCTATTCTCTTTGGGCATTGGTTACATCCCACACCCAAGTCCAGACAGGGAATGCATCGATGGCAGCACGAACTTTTCACGCCAGAACTGAAAGGCCAGTTCAAGCTACATTATTTTGCGGCCAAGCAACCTATCACATTTTCTAATAGCGCTGAAACAGAGTGCGCTTTTGAAATACTTGAAAATATAGCGCTAAGTGATGGAACCTCTTCTACCAAAGCACTTATTGAAGAAATACATCGTAAAAATTTAAAGTTATTAGCGGTACATCCACTTCAAGCTGACTGGCTGTGCGCTCAGGCTCCTATACAAAAAATGCTTATTGAAGGTGAGTTGCTCCAACTAGGAGAGTTAGGGCCTTCATTTACGCCTACGTCTTCAGTAAGAACTCTGTATAACGCAGAGTTAAACTACATGGTGAAAGTTTCTATACCTGTGAAGGTAACTAATTCTTTAAGAAAGAATATGCACCATGAATTAGAGGCTGGCGTCACCCTTTGCCGTCTACTTAAACGATGTGGCTTTTCTACACATTATCCTCAGTTCAGATTTATTGAGGACCCTGCATATATTTCTCTAAACGCAGGTAACGGTAAAGAAAGTGGGTTTGAGTTAATACTAAGAAAAAACCCTTTCAATAAAATTAATGAATCTGCTGGTTCTTGCACAACGCAGTCTATAGCAGCCCTAGTTCAAGATCCTCTCGTGCCCGGTGGACAATCTCGACTTGCTTCTATCATTCACTCGCAGGCACAAAAAGAAGGCATTGATAGTAGTGAGGTGGCTGCAAAATGGTTTGATACTTATTTGAATTGTGCCATTGAGCCAGCAATAAGACTCTTCGACCAATGTGGAATAGCCTTAGAGGCGCATCAACAAAATTCACTATTAGCAATATCTGAAGGCTATCCTACAGCTTACTATTACCGTGATAACCAGGGTTTTTATTTGTCAAAAGAAAGACAACAAATACTTGAAACCATGGAGCCTCAACTCGTTCACTGCAAAGACCTGTTTTACAGTGAACAAATGATAATTAATCGATTTACATATTATCTGTTTTTTAATCAATTATTCGCTGTGATCAGTCGCCTCGGTAGCGACCAACTCGCGTTAGAGCCTACCTTACTAAATAAAACCTACCATAGATTAAAATCCATGCTGCCTAGTTTAGGTTCACTGGGCACCGCTTTCGTAACCTCGGTATTAGCACGAGCAAAACTTCCTTTTAAAGCCAACCTTCTTACTCGGGTAAAGGATGTTGATGAGCTTGAAGCACAAGATGAGCTAGCTGTGTATGTATGGGTAATTAACCCATTTAAAAATATTGAACAGCTGAGTGAAGCACCATCGCATGTTAACGAGCAACGACAAGAAAGTGCAGATAGGGTAGTTGCCAATGCTTGCTAACCCCAGTTTACAAAAAACGACAGCACCTGAATTTGCATTGAAAGAAACACATGTTTCAGTAATGTGCGAAAGTGAGAAGCGCGTTGTTCGACAGTTGTTTGAAGCGTTACTTTATGAGGGCATAGTCGAATACTGTTTTAAAGGCGGGAAATTTACGCTCAATGTTGGCAAGGCACTGATAACAGCCCAGGGCCAAATAACTCACTTTAGTAGAGTTCGTTTAAATCCTAATTCGCTTAAAATAGATGGTGTACCGTTAACACTGTCACACGCTATCAACGTCATTGCTTCGCTATCTTGCTCTGATGATAAGCGGAATAAACTCGTCGATGAATTAAAACACACGCTATTACTTTGCCGCTGGAATCAAAAGAATCTGGTTCAAATGCCCAGTAGGCGTGCACTTAGTTATAACCGCCTAGAATCTGCACTTATAGAAGGCCACCCGTACCACCCGTGCTTTAAATCAAGAAGCGGTTTTAGTGTTGCAGATCATGAACAATACGGACCTGAAGCTGGCGGAACGTTTAAGCTTCAGTGGCTTGCGATAAAGCGTGAATTTTTAAGTGCAAACTTTAACGGCGAGACTGAACAAAGCTTCTGGAAAAGAGAGCTAGGCCATTCTACCTACAATTATTTGACCGACATCTTGCGCCAGCAGGGTGGGAATCATCAAGACTATGGCCTGGTGCCCGTACACCCTTGGCAGTACAAAACCATTAGGCCTCTTCTGGAGCAACCTCTAGCAAATAGTGACGTTTACTCCCTTGGGCTAGCTGGAGATGAGTACCAAGCCAGCACGTCTTTAAGAACCCTGCTTAATACAAGCAATGTAAATAAAGCCAGTGTAAAGCTACCGCTTAATGTGGTGAACACGTCGTCTTTGCGCACAATTGAACCTCATTCAGTGTGTACTGCACCCCATATATCTAATTGGTTAGCCACCTTAATTAATAATGATGAGTGGCTACAAAGGCAAAATGTTTTATCTATTCAAAAAGAATACGCGGGTATTGCGTTAAAAAATCCCCGGGATGATGGCGAAAATAGTAGCTGGGCTACTGCATTAGCACCGAGTCTTAGCACTATTTTTCGTGACGCTAGCGTGTTAAACGAGCCTAACTCTCAGACCGTACCGTTTGCCATCCTTGCTAGTACTGAACAAGACGGTAAACCATTTGTCGCCCATTTAATTGAAAATCACGGCGTAGAAAAATGGTTGGACGCACTCATTAATACTGCAGTGCTTCCCGTGTGGCACTTATTGGTTAATCACGGTATTGCAGTAGAAGCACATGCGCAAAACATGTCCTTAATATTGAAAGATGGGTTACCCAAGAAAGTAGTGCTACGTGATTTTCACGAAAGTTTAGAGTATGTGCCAGATTTTATTGCGAACGAATGCAGCGTGCCTGAATTTGAAAAGATTAACTCTGATTACGTCAACGCTCCCTTTAATCGCTATTACTGGATGGACAATATCGGCGCATTGCGAGAGCTATTCGTTGATACCGTATTTGTCTATAACTTAGCGGAGTTATCCTTTCTCTTTTCTAAACACAGTTATTGTAGCGAGGGGTTCTTTTGGTCAAAAGTCGCTGGCGCTATACGCTCATACAATGATAGCGGAATTACAGATTATTCCCGTATAGATCGCCTGAGTCTATTTGAACCACGCATTATTACTGAATCGCTCTTGAAGAAAAAACTTCATGCAGGCAATGCGCATGAAGAGTTTCATCACACCATTGAAAACCCATTAGCCAAATTTTTCAAAGATACTTGTGGAGAGTCACATGCTTAGTATCGACGATAAAGTCATCTCAGCCCAAGATATAAGCTCAAAATTTAAGGTATTTTCAAATACCTCTTACCTAAAAGCACAAAAAGGCAGTGTTGCTGTGTGCATAGAAAGCGTTACTGATTGGCTTTCACTGTGTTTTTACGCAAAAGAAGCTGGGCTTACTGTAATGCCTATTCATGCTAGTACGCCAGAAGCTTTAGCAAAAAAGTACGCCGATAGAGCTGGGTGTTATGCTCTCATCTACCAGACGCTCGACAATGTGACTTTATTTCCTGAAAACGAAGCGCCCGACACTGCTCCCGGCCTTATTCAAATGAGTTCGGGGACCACCGGCGAACCTAAAAGCATCAAGCGCTCTTGGCGTAGCATAAATCAGGAAGTATCTGCTTACGTTTCTCATTTCAGTGCGCCAAACTCTATGACGCCGGTTATTGCTTGCCCCGTTACTCACTCGTACGGGCTTATATGCGGGATATTTGTTGGGCTAGCGCGAGGTAAACACCCTAGAGTCTTTACGAGTATCAATCCCAAGCATTTACTCAAAGCGCTGCTTAAACTTGAGCAACCTCTACTGTATTCGTCACCATTAATGATAGATACCATATGTATGCTTTGGCCCAGCAACAGTAAGCTTCACGCTGTTATGACCTCTGGCACTTTAATGTCAGGCCCCGTGTTTGAGCGAACCAAATCCAAAATAAAACATTTCTATCAGCAATACGGATGCTCTGAAGCTGGATGTGTTGCAATAAGCAAAACCTTTGACCGCGCTAATGTAATAGGTGAAGTGCTTCCTCATGTTACCGTTAAAGCTGGTGATAACTCGAAAGCACCGAGTGAAATGGTAATAAAGGTAAAGCAACCACTCGATGGTCAAGTTTCAGAGATCCACACCAGCGACCTTGGATATTTCGAAACCATTGATGGCAGGAGGCAGCTATGCTTCGTTGCGCGCCAAGATGACACCATAATTGTTTCGGGACTAAACGTTTACCCCAAAGATGTTGAAGACATTGTATTAACCCATCCCCACATTAAAGATGCGGTTTTATTTAAAGTAAAAGACCACAGCACAGGCTACCGAGCTTTCCTACAATTTTGTGCGCCTCATCGCTTTAGCGATGAGGATAAAGCCGCGTTAAGACGCTGGTGTTACCAGCACTTAGCAACCTATCAAGTCCCTTTTGATTTTGTTCAAGTCGACGCTATTACCCGTTTGCCTAATGGCAAGGTAAATAGAAAAGCCATAGCAGAAAGCTACCAATTAGAAGCAGAGACACAAGCGGTTACAGCCTAGAGCACGTTATGAATTTAGACTCTTTAATAAATACAATTAAGCATGTGCTTACGCACGACATGAAATCACAACACGCTGAAAAGTTTTCTCCTTCGGCACGCCTGAATGAAGATCTTTACATTGATTCAGTGGTGCTAATGCAGATGCTGATTCAACTAGAATTGTCTTACGACATTGAAGTGCCCGAAAGTGCAATATCCCAAGATGATGTTAGAACGGTAGAGAGTCTTGCGCGTTTTATTTTATCTCATCAAGATGGAAGTCAAGACGAAGATAACACCCAGGTTCAGGAAGTGCCCTTCGAAGATATTAAGGTCCACTGCTTTGTAAGCTGTTTGTGTGAAAGTATCAAAGCTTCTCCACAAGTCGACCACCGACCTTTTTACTTCGGAGTGTGGGATGCCGATGTTGTCGTCACGCAAGAATATACGCTTGCTTATCATGACGAGTCTGTCAGCCACGACTTCTTTATTCAGTGGTATAAACGTATTTATGGTGTAGAGGTTACGTCTTGGTATGACAGCAAGAAAACGAAGGCAGAAAACATAGCCGAATTAGAAAGCTTGCTCGACAATGCTACTGCCTCGCAAAACATCATGGTAATGCTAGACATGTACTTGTTACCTGAACGGGAGAATAAGTTTAACCAGAACCCTTTCCCTCATTATGTGATGTTGAAGAAAACAGACAACCAACAACGCTGGTTTATGTTTGATCCAGACTTTAGGTGGGAAGGAGAGGTTGAACGCACGGATGTTATCAATGCTATTACATCACCGCATGTTGCAGGGGGGTACCTATTCGATAGTAATGAAATCGTGCCTTCGTCACTTAACGCTATTTCTCAATATTTTGAAGCGACATTCTTCCCTGAGCAAAACCTCCTTACAAACGCCATTAGGAAGATTGTTATTGCCCATCGAGACAATTTAAATGGTAAGGGGGAAGAGTTAGGTGATGCATTAAAGCAAATACCCGTTCTTGCCATTAGGAAGTATGCATATGAACACGGGTTCGCTTATTTCTGGCGCGACATTGGGTTTCCAGAAGTCACGTTTGAACTGTGGTGCGATGAAATAGAGAAACTCGTATCGACGTATAAAGCAATTCAATACCGTGCAATTAAACTTTCAGAGCTGGCGAAGGAAAGCAAAGAGACGACACTGCTTTTTGAAGAAATTATCAGGTTGCTCGACGAGCAAGATACTACCGAGAAACAGATAAAGTCGAAGCTTAATAATGTTTACCGTGAATGGTTGGCGTTTCACCAACTTCATACTAAAGCAGATCCCAGTTTAACGAGTGCTTGTGACCTGGAGGCTGCCGTATGAACCTTTCAGTATGCACCATTTCGTTCAGACATCAGCTTATATCAATAGCAGAAATCGCAAAATGGTCTGTGGCTAATAGCTTCCAAGGTATTGAACTGTGGGGAGCCCACGCGACTAATTTAGAGGATCAGCCCCTATATGGAAAAGATTGGCTTTCGAGTTATTCATTAAGAGTCACTATGCTAAGTGACTACTTGCCTCTTTTCGATGAAGTTGACACCTTATATTTTAAAGTCCACCGCCTTTGTCGTTTAGCTAAGCACTGGGGGGCCACTAAGATACGTACATTTGCTAGTAATGAAGCAAGTAGCGCTATCACTGATGACAAGAAGCATTTACTTTTTGAACGGCTGAAGCTCGTTTGTGATTGGCTGAGTGACTATGACCTTAACTTAGTGATTGAAACACACCCGAACACCTATGCTGACTCTGTAGCCTCTACTATCGAGCTTTTCGAGGGGGTTAACAAAACGAATCTGCAGCTTAACTTTGACGTGTTACACGTGTGGGAGTCTGGCGCAGATGTTATCGCATCTTGTGAACTACTGGCTCCATATATCAACCACTTTCATTTCAAAAATATTAGTAGCAGTAAGCATTTAAGCGTGTTTGCACCCGATAATGTTTACGCTGCTGCAGGTTCACGAGAAGGAATGGTACCCATTTTTGACGGTGCGGTAGATTACCAAGGGTTCATTGAATACCTGTATTCAAAGCCACAAATACGCAACATAGATTCGTCGTTAGAGTGGTTTGGCAACAACTGTAAAAACGTTCTTAGTCAAGACAGGTACAAACTTCAAAAAATGAGTCAAGCAGCCGTCACTGCTCTCGCCATTTAAACCCAATGGTAAAGATAAGCAAAAGGATTTGAATCTATATGTTTTTAATTACAAATATACTCGCATTACAAACATTATGGGGCGGGTGCGCAGCACTTTACTTTTCATCTACGCATCAAAGAACGGATGCCCCCACCATATCGAAGGTTTTAAGCAGAACTTTGTTCGTCGCCGCATTAATAGTGGCTGTTTTTCTTTTAAAAGAGCAACACAACATTTGGGCGGTTGTGTTTTCCATCATCACTATGATCATGATGAACTTTATTTTAATAACCCTTATCGGCGCACATGAAAATCGCTCATTAAGGGTTGTTGTGTATGGCACCGTTATCAACTTCGCCTTGTCTTTAATGGGAGGGGTTTATGTGGCGTAAAACACTGCTTTCATTCTTTATCGGTTTAGTGCTTAGCATAAGCATTATTTTAAATATAAACCACTTTTTACCTGTTGATGTAGACAGTAAATTACTAGCGGGTTACATACTCGGCTTTTTACTTTGGGCTGGATTAATCACCTATTTTTACTGTTTTGAAACCATCAAAAAGCCGTTCCTTCAATGCTTATGCGTTTTATTAGTTTCGCTTGTACTAAATGTACTTATTAAGATAGGAGTTGTCGCATGAAAGCCAGTGCAATTCGTTCTGCATTAGAAGGTCACGGATGGATAGGGCTATTTATTTCAATTCCTCTGTTTATCGTGTTTTGGGCTGGTTCTCTTACTTTGTTCTATCCAGAATTAAAGGCCTGGTCGGTTTTACCCCATACAGAAGCCCGTTCAGAGTCAAACGCTTTACCGTTAAGTGAAATAGTAGATACAGCTCTCTCTGATTATAATGTGGACACGCAAGAAAGAATGTTCGTGGTACTGCCAACTGACACGCTGCCACTGTATGAGCTTTATCTTCCTGAGAAAAAAGATGGCGCCGCTCATAGTGCGCTAACTTCGCTATATGTAGACCCGATAAATGGAGAAACCGTAGCTTCTATTGACAGTTTCCACTTAGCTGATTTTCTTTATGGTTTACATATTGATTTAAATTTGCCATTAGGCGACCACATTGTTGGAATAATTACCTTATTTTTCACAGTTGTCATTTTTACCGGCCTAATTGTTCAGTTTAAAAAGCTAATAACACACTTTTTTTACTATAGAGGCTCAAAAGCTACACTGCGTAATCAGCTTACAGATATGCACAATGTAGTAGGGGTGATGAGCTTACCTTATACATTTATGTATGCGCTTACCGGCTTAATGTTTAATCTGGGCTTGATTTCGCAAATCGTCACGCTTTTATTTGTCTACGATGGCGATAGAACTGCGCTGCTGAATGACTCAGGGTTCCCCAGAATAACAGAGTCGTATGCTGGCATCGAAAGAGAAATGCCAGACCTAGACGCACTGGTCGCATCGTGGGAAGAAGAGCAAAATGCAAAGGCTCACTCGCTACGGCTGACAAATTATGGTGACGAAAACGCGTTAATTCGCATCATAGGTCAACATGAAACAAACTTTTCCCAGCGTATCGATATGACTTACCGCGTACGTGAAAATGCATTTTCTGCAGAACTAAACCCCATTGAAAGAAATGCTTTTGCCGACGGAACCCGCTTTCTTTATGCGCTACATTTTGGTCACTTTGCTGGCTTTGATGTCAGGGTTGTTTTTTTCATTCTGGGCCTTGCCGTATGCGGTCTGATAATAGTTGGCAACATGCTGTGGCTTAATAAATTTCAAAATAATCGCAGTATCTCACAACGGTTTAAACGTAATATCTCCGCGCTTACTTTAGGAGGTTGTGCGGGCATTATTCCAGCTACCGCGACTGCATTCCTACTTGAGAGAACATTAGCTGCCAGTTTGGATAACAGGGCGCTGATGGTTGAAGCTGCTTTCTTCTTAGTTTACGGCCTTTCGGTAATCGCCGCATTTTTCACGCAAAATGGGCTTAGAACAATAAGTGGCATGGTACTACTGAGCGGGATCATCCTAGCATTTTTAACTGTGGTTGAAGTGTTTGGCCACAGCCAAAGCATAATGCAATATTTTAATACTAACTATAAAAGCCTTTTTTCTGTGTCTTTCATTTTTTTGAGTTGTTCCTGCCTGCTTCTTTGGTTAGGTATGAACTTATTAAAAAAGAGTGAACTGACAGGCAAAACCTTTACTGACCACTAATAATAAAAAGCGAAACGCATGAAACTATTCTATTTACCCCATAACTCAGCCACGCCTAGCGTTAATAGACAACTGACTTTTGACGTAGCAAAAGGTGTGGCAGTGTTACTTATGATAATGATTCATGTACTCGATTTTTACGGTTTGGACGAGGTCAGGTTCAGCACATTTGGAATGGCAATCAAATTCGCTATAGGTTGGCCTGCAGCATCAATGTTTGTTTTTATTATGGGAGTTTTTGTAGGGTCCTCCACGTCGTCCACACCCCACGAGGAAATTAAACGCGCACTGTCGCTATTCGTACTTGGCTACCTACTCAACCTTGTTCGCGGAACAATACCCATGTGGCTGTCGCTTAAGTTAGGGCTTGTAACTTATCAGGATGTTGCACCTCACACGCCTTTAAGTGAACTGCTAATAGGGGATGTACTCCAGTTCGCTGGCATTTCTTTATTAATATGTTCCTCGTTGAAACATGCGACCAATAAAATCTGCATTTGGTTAGGCGCGGCTACCGCTATCGCTTTTTTATCGCATAGTGTTTGGGATAAATACACGTCACTAACTATTTTTGATGAGTTGCTGAAACTATTTGTTGGGAACGAAGAAGTAGGGGCTATATTTCCTATTTTTCCATGGGCTGCTTATCCCATTGCAGGAATGGCATTCGGGCGCTTTTTAAAACGAAAAAATGATTGCGACGCTATAAACTTCACTTACTGTCTTAAGCTAGGCGCAGTATGCACGACCTTAGGCGTTTTGCTTACCTTAAGTAACCCTGACTATCACATCGTTACAAACCTTCGAAGTGGTCCGGGTGTAGTCTTACTAATGAATGGCATTGTTATGCTATTTATCTTTGCAATTCATTTGTTTGTAGCTAGGCTCAAAGCAACCTATGTGGTTTCGCTATTTGCTTTTTGGGGTAAAAATGTTACCGCGATATATGTACTACAGTGGATATGCATCGGTTGGGGGCTTATGCTGGTTGGGCTACAACAATTATCAATGTTGAGTACCTTAGCAGCCATGCTTATTGTTTTGTTAATCAGTCACTATCTTGTATTACCTTGGTACAACTATAAAAACAGAACAATAAGCGCTACGCCCGAACCTTGTTCTTCACGTAAGGAAACTCGTGTCAAACTAGAATCGGCAACGCAATAGTAGCTCAATCCCTTCTAAGATTTAGACGCGTAATACCTATTACTCTTAAGCTTTGTTCTTACGTAATAAAGATAAGATAAATCAAAAACCTAATAACTTTCGTACTTACTGAGGAAAGTAAATTCAGAAGAGAGCAACGTGGAAGCACCAATAACTGTAGATAGACTTAGGTTTCTTGTTTATAGCCTGAAAGAAAAGCTTTGGGTAAAACCTCTTGGGTTTTGCCTTCTATCTATTCTTGCCGTATTTCTAGCTAAAGTGGCTGACGGTACTTCACTAGCCGAGCATATCCCTGAAATCAAACCGGAATCTGTTGAGGCACTGCTCTCCATTATGGCATCGAGTATGATGGTAATTGCCACATTCTCAGCAGGGACTATGGTTAACGCTTATGCATCAGCGAGTCGATCATCTACGCCTCGTTCACTAAGCCTTATCATTTCTGACGATGTATCACAAAATGCATTGTCGGTATTCATTGGGGCGTTTATTTATAGCGCGGTAGCGCTTACTGCAATGACCCAAGCTATTTTTAATAAGGCTGGGCTGTTCATATTATTTTGCTTAACGTGCTTAGCCTTTGTGGCGGTAATTTTAACCTTTATCCGATGGGTAGATAGCGTAGCTCGTTTAGGCCGTGTGGGGTCAACGCTATTAAAAGTAGAAAACGCCACGACACGAGCAATAAAAAACAGAATAAAAAGCCCCTGTCTGGGAGCTGTTCCGCAAGAAGAAATAAAAGAGCAGGGGAGTTACGCTATTTTCACGGACAAAGTAGGGTATATCCAGCTTATCGATATCGCGAAGCTACAAACTCTAGCAAAAAGCAAAGACTGTTTTATTAATGTTGCTTTACTCCCCGGTGAATTTGTCACCCCAGAACGCGCATTGGCGTACTCAAATACAGAATTAAAAAACGATGAAGTTATCAGCGCCTTTACTATAGGCGAAGCACGATCATTTGAAGCAGACCCCAGATTTGGATTTATTGTACTGGCTGAAATTGCATCTCGAGCATTGTCTCCATCTGTCAATGACCATGGTACAGCGATAAATGCTATCAGTAGCATCACCAGATTGATGTTGCTGTGGCACAAACCTGTCTATCAGGATAATAATGTAAAGCATAAAGGTAGCGAGACGCGTGCTAATCGACATTCAGAAAATGAAAACGACAAGGAACAAAGCCAAAATCAAAACGACAGGAAGTATGACCGCGTATCATTACCCAAGTTGAGTGTCGACGATTTATTTGATGACGCTTATACAAGTATTGCCAGAGATGGTGCGGCTAACATAGAAGTGGCCATACGAATTCAAAAATCTCTCAACACTATCAAAGCCTGTTTCAATAACAGCGACACAGAGATAGATAAAGACTTCACCAATGTAGCGAACAAATTAGCTAAACAGAGTTATGAGCGCGCAAAATTAGCATTAGACTATGCTGAAGATATAAAGCGAATTGAGCGTATTTATCAAAGCTAGACCTTAACTAGATGCAGAATAAAACTAGATAGTAATAACCATTTCGGGTTTCTTTTAAATTGTTTTTTTCACATTGTCCCAATAGTCACGATAGCTTAGTTATTTGAAAGCACTTAATTAATAGAACAATTATTACTGTGAGTTTGCTTGGTGTTATTGGAAAGCTTTCGGTGTGCGAATTGAATCCATCAAAACAATGGTTCGTTGGTAGCTAATACTCAAACAATAAAAATCCAAATCTACAAACATAATTATACTCATAGCGTATATTAAACAGTCTGACTATCTGGCTGATAATACGAGCTTTTTTGCGTATCTCAATTCCATATTTTGTTGCCAGTTCTTCTGCATGACGGTAGTAAGTTTCGCGGCTCATGAGGAAATATGGATCGAAGCCAAGCAACCACGTGATGTAGGTGCCACGTAGTCTACACGGCATGCGTACCAAAAGTAGCTGTTGTTCAGTGGTCAAAGTTACTGGTTTATTCATGCCATTATGTATGTATAAAAATAGAGCAGCTAAATCGTTTTCTTACGGTATAATACACCAAAACATGGACGATTCTTTGTATCGCAGCTCTGCAAATGAATCTAGGCAAGAAAGCCAAGCATCAAGCGCTAATAGAATAACGGCCTGTTGCTTTATGAACGAAGAAACTCTTAACTTTATTGAAAAGATGATCGCTATCGAGCCATTAGTTGTTTATTTGATTATTGCTTATTTTACTGTTAGTAGAATTTGTAAAACGTTCGAGATTTATCTTCAAAGTAAGAAGTAGATCAAAGCCCTCAGATATTGGGGGCTTTTTTATTACTGGATACCCATTCTAAGCGGTAGTGGTATTTCCAACTCTTTAGCCAAGTAACTTGTAAAAAGTATTATCGAAGCAATAAATATTGCCGTAGAAACCCTTAGTAAAAGGGCTCTACATTTCTCCCACCAATCCATTGTGGCATATTGTTTCTTAACATCTACTAACTTATCCAAAGCGTTTTTAGCTTGTGAAAATTTGTTTAGAATATCTTTGTAAGAGCTTTCAAGTGTGTTGGTTCTAAAAACTTTAGAATTACACTTTTCTGCTAGTGCACTTTTTATTTCTTCAGCTGTCACGTTTTCATTGTCTCGTTGAAGCTTTAAAACTTCTTCGACAACTTTGTGAGTATAGTTATTCAACAACCCATTGCATTGTTTCTTATAGGCTTCAGAGCTAGATTTAATGGTATTATTTCTAGCATCACTTCCAAGTTTTTGAATTGACTCTTTGTACTCTTGAGTGAAGTTATCTAAAAATTTCATTTAAATTCCTTTTTAATGCCCATCGGGCATGCAGTGAACGAAGTGAACGGGTATCCCTTGGTAGATACGCCAAATCTTCTACCCCCCCAACGGCATGCAGAAGTCAGCAATGAGTAAATTCGCTGATTGCCATCCTGCTAAACCCCGCGTAGCGGTTCGGATGTCTGTTACACCCGAACTAGACCCCGAAATCCCATGGTAGTTACCTACTGCGACGTTGGGAACGGTTCCCGCTTGCGGGGAAGAGTTCCCAATAGAGCAGGGGGCATACTCCCTGTATACATTACTTCCGCTAATTCAGTCAATTACAGTGCCCCGTCGGGCACTTCCAATTCTAAAAGCAATCCCGTATGTTTCAATGCACGAATCGAAAAACTGACGAAAAAACACACCAAAACGACCTCGAAACACAAATTACCAAGCGGACTGCGTCTGGGTTTATCTCTTTATCAACAACTGGAACGCCCACTGAAATACACAAAATAGACCGTGACCAATCCAGATTACGCAGAATGAATCACGGTGTATTAACTTCAGCCAGACTCCATGAGGAAGATTTACAGCAACGTAAAGCGCGTTATCGACGTGCTATGGTTACGCTGACATATCGAAACACCGATGACTGGAGAGCCGATGATGTGAGTTACTTCATGCGCTTGGTTCGCCAGTGGTGCAAACGTAGACGCATCGATGTGCGTTATGTATGGGTGGCTGAATTACAAAAACGCGGTGCCGTTCATTACCACATAATATTCTGGTTGCCGATCGGAGTGACGTTGCCAAAACCTGATAAACAAGGTTGGTGGCCGCATGGAATGACACGTATTGAATGGGTAAAAAGACCCGTGGCTTATTTAGCAAAATATGTGTCTAAAGGTGAAGATAAAAAATTCCCTAAAGGCTGTCGAATTCATGCGTTCGGTGGATTATCTGAATCAGGTAGAAATGAGCGTTGTTGGTGGTTAATGCCAACGTGGGTAAAAGAGATTGCAGACATCGACGATAAACCACGTCGCGCTAAAGGTGGAGGTATCGTGCTGAAAAGCACAGGCGAAATAGTTAAATCCCCGTGGAAAGTCATCATGACTGGCATGGGGATCTTCGTCGTTAAAATAGCCTAGATAATTAGCCGCGTTCTACGTGAATAAAATTAAATAATCAGGGTAATCATGCTGCACATTTTACGTAGCGCACGATTTAATTTATTACGTCTAAATCAAATCATCTGAGCAGTTTTAAATTAAAAGTAGAGACACAAGTGCGATGTTCACGCACAAGCGTAAACACCAACACAGCAGCCACGCATAAAAGTCTGTAAGTACACACAGCCAACAAACCAACCAAATAGGGCGACATCATCGCCCTAATCCTCCATACACTTAATTACGCATAATGTATATTATGTTAAATAGAGTATTAAAATAGATATAGAAAGGACCAGGAAATCGTTACATTAAATTTCAGCGCTGACCTACTGTTAGTAATTAATATCAAAGCAGTTTAATGCGATAACTGTTTTCTAAATATGGAGATTTCAAACAACGACATAATTGACGTTTAACAGTTTTCATATCTGCTTTAAAATTAAAGGTACCTTAGCTATTTTTAATATTTACGAACAACATGCTTTACGATTTAACCGTTTTTATCAGCTATTGTTCTTGGATAAAAAGCTAAACGCTTATGCAGCTATTTTGCTAAGCTAAACGATAAGTTGTCGTTATTTAATACGAAACATTGTCTTGTTCTTTATATATCATGGTTGGATTTAAGATTATAAATCTGAGCTAAGTCGCCGTAGTTTATTGGTATGAAGTACATAAACAAGGCTAGCTTATTCATTAAGCTATGTTTTATTTACCTTTGCAGCTCAATAGCATTTTCTTACGATTATCTTGAATATTAGTACAAGATAACGGTTTTATTTAATTAAGTTAGAAGCCTAGTTTTCATCTACGCAATACCAGCAACCAATATAATACTAATAACTATTAAAGGTTCGGATAATAATTAGACATTGCTTCGACCGCGCTTTGATAGTTTGAAAACTTAGTGGCAGATAGACGCTCTATTACAAAGTGTACATCACTGTGTATTGAGCTATCGCATGCAGGAAATAACTGCGAAGATACGGGGACGAATTGCTATCACCTATTCCGCAAGAAAAGTATTCAGTTTCTATAGCGCATTCACAAAACCAAAGTTATTGGTAATTTTAAACCTAGAAGTTCGATACTAAGAGATAACAAAGGTGTCGCTTTGGTTAAAATTTTTGAGCATTTTTCAGGCGACGCTACGTGAAATCTGAGCGCTTATTAGGGTCTTTGCCTTGCAGATTTTGCGTAGGGCACGATTTAAAATAGTGCTAAAAATGTACAAAGAATGCGTCAATTATTGAATACTTAAGCACTTGTCTAGTGAAAGCCGCTAATGAACGTACATGTCGTATAGAATCAATCTGTAAAACCAACTTACAACTGTTTATATATACAGCTTTATGATAGAGTGATTTATCAAATTTTGATGAGGCGGGTTAATATTTTGCCTCAATTAGCGTGTTGGGACTAACTTTCACGCATGATAACTGTAATTATCATGCGTGAAATATCAATATAATCAATACTTTACATGAAATTGTGAAATCTAGCATAATACTGCCGATACGTGATCACCAGGTTATTTAATGTCTTCTAAGTTTACTCATTCACAGGAAAATTCGCACAGTATAGTTAGAAACGACAATCGCTCTAGTGCTTCTCAGCCAGACTCAATTAAAGAAACCATTAATATTCAGGGCATGGATAATTCTAATGACAACGCATACACATCCAGTTCTCAAGGTTTAACCTCATCTGATAATTCATCTTCCGGTAAAAGTTTTGAAAGCTATTATCAGCAATACTACCGTGATATTTTCACCAAGCTTCCATACAACACACAACGTGCATACATCAGTGATTACAACGAGTTCGCAATATTTTGTAGGCAAGCCAAGCTGGACGGTTTCAAAAACGACTTTGAACATAATGAACGTTGTATCAAGTATTACGTAGAGGAGCTTTGTCGCTCTCCCCTAGCCTATAGAACCATTAAGCGTCGATTGTCTGCACTGAGTAAATTCTTAGGTGTGGCTAAGTTACCTAACCCAATAATTAGGTCTGCCTATCTAAGAGATTTTATTCGCCTATCACTTATCGAAAATAGAAAGTTTCGTTTGTCTCACAAACAAGCGGTTCCTCTTACTATCGACATGGTTGAGCAAATTAATAATGCCATTATTCCAGACTCTTTATTAGAGCTTCGTGACCTTGCGATCATCAATTTAATGTTTGATGCATTACTTCGTGCCGACGAACTGGTAAGGGTTTGTATTGAAGATATATCAACACGAAATAATACTTTGTTGGTGGTTTCCTCAAAAAGTGACCAATCGGGTCAAGGTCAATATCGCTATGTATCTTCAAGTACTATCTCTATGGTTCAAGAGTATATTAACGAAGCTAATTTAGATCCAAAAACAAAAGCGCCTCGACAGCCTACAGATTTACGCGGTATACACAAAGGTATCTTGTTTAGGCGACTTACAAACCATAAGACGGCGCTTTTGCCGTTTAATGAAAACATACCAAGTCATCAGGCAAATGTACTTAATTACTCCAGCGTGTATAGAATTTGGCAACGCATTGCTAAGCGTGCAGGAATCAGTGAAAACATTACCCCACACAGCGGACGAGTTGGTGGTGCTGTTTCTTTAGCAGAAGATGGTGCGTCTTTGCCTGAACTTCAACTGGCTGGAGGCTGGCAATCACCAGAAATGCCGGGGCACTATACCAAACAAGCGAACGTAAAACGTGGCGGAATGGCAAAGTTGTCGGAAAAGAGAAAAAGATAAAGCGCATAAAAACAATAACATGCAACACAAAAGGTTACGCATAACCTATTTTAAACACAATCACTGTACTCGCCTACTCCATTCAGACTTTTTACCAATCTTAATCTGCTTCACGTCCGTATTAAAAATTGAGTTCGTAATATTAAAAGTGCCAGTTCAATATTACTGGGCCAAATTAGTTTGGTATACGCTAGCGTAAAAGGAGTGATATATGAGTAGCGGTATTGATACAAAACATGGAAAATTACTCGCTGAAATGGTGGTTCCTTCTTCGTCATGGAATGTACAGCCTGAAAAGCAAGACCCATTTAAGTCGCAAGAAGCAGCGATAGAGTATCTTAATTCAAATAACGAGCCTTTATATCTTCACGTGCCCCTTGCACAATCGGACGATTACGTCCGAGTTTGCGTCACTTCTCGAGACGATGATGTTGTATTTACAATCAAAGATATAAATAAAGGCGGTGAAACTTCACTGCACTATTCGCATATTAAAAACTTAGATAGCACCATCCGCACCCTTGTTTTAGAGTGTTGTGGTCAGAAAATCAAAGCCCTGTAACCACGGGCTTTTTTTGCTTAACCTTTACTTGCACTACCAAAGAATACTCACCCATGTGAACCCGGCAAGCGTTAGGCTGATAAAGACAGCTGCGGAAGCTATATCTTTAGCACGCCCTATCAATAAATGTATGTCTGTACTTACATGGTCACAAAGTTTCTCTACGGCAGTATTGAGCAACTCTGTGATTAAAACTATCAATAGCGACATCACAAGCAGTATTCGCTCTACGCTTGTAACCTCTAGCAAAAAAGTTACGGGTATTAAGACTAATAAAGCGAAAACTTCTTGTCTGACTGCAGCTTCACTTTTAAAGGCTGCGCGAAGCCCTTTTAGTGAATAGTAAGTGGCATAAAGTATCCGAGATATGCCCGTTCGTTTTGTAATCATATTAAGTAATCACAAGGTAAGTGACAGCTTTTTCAAAACGTAGCCAACGTTCGTTACATATGCATTACAGTCAATAATATTTCTGTGCTATTTA
The DNA here is from genome assembly GCF_005117025.1 of Alteromonas portus. GTDB lineage: Bacteria > Pseudomonadota > Gammaproteobacteria > Enterobacterales > Alteromonadaceae > Alteromonas > Alteromonas portus. The sequence continues at coordinate 203,814 of NZ_SWCO01000003.1, forward strand.
TTAGCATTAAAATTTTGAAATTTGTTATTTTTGTACCTATCGCTAAGCTAATTTACACCTTAACCGCTAGTACGTCTGTTTTTACACCATGTAGTACCGCATTCGCTGTGGACCCAAGTAAAAGTCGAAGACCACTTTGACCGTGAGTGCCTACCACAATAAGATCTGCATTAATCTTTTCGGCCATATGGTGAATTTCATCAGCAGGCGAGCCAATCTCAACATTAATGTGGCTGTAAGGAATATCGTGTTTTGCGGCAACATCTTTTAATTGTCTTAATGCCTGCTCCCTTACTTCCTCTGAAAAATCCCGTTCTAAGAATAATCCATAAGGCTCTACATTTGTTTGCGGATAGGCAACATACAGGAGGTGAATTTTATGGCTATTTCCCGCTATCGCAATGGCTTTCTCTACTACCAATTCGTAGTCAGAATAAACATCAATAGGTACTAAAATTGTTTGGTAACCCTGCATTATGGCACTCCTCAACGTTTCATTAGTAACGGCATTATTAATACCATGCAGCTTAAGTGTTCTGTTAAATAGTAAAGCCATACATCTTATTATTCTTTGAGCCAGGTCAATGATTAGTCCTCAGGGGCGTTCATAATTAACGTATGCAATTTAGTTCTTGTAAAGGTTTCCTGTCTGAACTTTAAACTAACGAGGGAAAAGATTATGAAAATGGCAATAATTATTACAGCTGTGCTTCTTCTGTTTGCCTGCGAGCAGGGGGCGAACTCGCCACGGGGCTTTAGTTTACCTGAAGGCAATTCGGAACAAGGCTATCAGGTATTTAAAAAGTATCAGTGCCAGGATTGTCATCGCATTGCTGGAGAAAAAGAACCAGAAAACGCAAAATACTTGGTAGCAAAAGCAATTCCATTGGGAGGTAGCAGCGGAAGAATTAAAACATATGCTGAGTTAGTAACAAGCATCATCAACCCATCGCATAAACTTACCCCTCGACAACCTGCAAGTTTCACCAGCGAAGACGGTGTGTCATTAATGCGGGTTGTAAACGACGAGCTAACCGTTTCTGAACTAATAGATTTAGTGGCGTATCTTCAGCCTAAATATAAAGTAACACCCTACAGAACGAGTGATTACCGCCTCTATCAACTGCGTATTCCAAGCGAGCAATCTAAAGATTAACTCAAGATGATTTAGACAATAAAATGCAAAGCGTGACTCCAAAATCGATATTTGATTTGGAGTCATGGCTTAATCATTTTTAAGACACCGCCTTCGTTTCTTTCTCTATTTCAGCCAATAAACTACACGGCATAAAGCTTTCAGCACTGCCTTCCTTCAAATGTAGTTTAAATCTATCGGGCACGTCGTCTGTTAAGAAACTTCCTGTTTTCACAAGCGGAAAAATCTCGTCGTAACGCGCAATATGACACTGATCAACCCGCCTGAATATATGGGTGCGATTGAGTTCGCTCGTTTTCACATGCCCTGTAGAAGATAGGATATCCATTAGTGCATGGATGGTCTTTTGGTGAAAACGGTACACGCGCTCGTATTTGTCTTCAACGTTTAAGCCCTTAGCAAGCTTAGGGTCTTGCGTTGCTACACCGGTCGGACATTTATTCGTATTGCATGATAGCGATTGAACACACCCAAGGGCTAACATCATCCCCCTGGCACTATTACACAAATCCGCGCCTAAACTCAGGTTTTTAGCAAGTTGAAAAGCCGTGATTATTTTTCCAGAAGCAATAATTTTAATTTTATCGCGCAGCCCAAAGCCAGTAAGGCAGTCATCAACAAATGCCAATGCTTCGCGTAAAGGAAAACCAATAGAGTTAGTGTATTCAAGGGGCGCTGCTCCCGTACCGCCTTCGCCGCCGTCGACGGTAATAAAATCTGGTGTGACACCTTTTTCTACCATTGCCTTGCACATCGCAATGAACTCACTCTTTCTACCAAGAGCGAGTTTAATTCCCACTGGTTTGTACCCACTTAATTCGCGTAACTGGCTTATAAAATCAATCATTTCTAAGGGCGTCGAAAATGCTTTATGCCTAGGTGGAGAATCTACTTGGGTACCTGGTTCAACACCTCTAATTTCAGCGATCTCCGGCGTATTTTTATAAGCTGGAAGAATACCACCATGGCCCGGTTTGGCACCCTGACTCAGCTTTATCTCTATCATTTTTACATTGTCGAGTTTGGCTTTCTCTTTAAAAAGAATGGGGTCGAACCCACCATTTTTACTTCTACAACCAAAGTATCCTGTTCCAATCTGCCATACGATATCGCCGCCGTTTTCTAAATGATAGGGCGTTAAACCACCCTCGCCTGTATTATGATAAAAACCGCCTTTAGCAGCGCCCTTGTTTAGCGCTAAAATGGCGTTTTTTGATAAGCTGCCAAAGCTCATTGCACTTATATTAAGTACACTAGCTCGATAGGGCTTCTTACAGTGTGGACCACCTACCGTTACTCTAGGGTCCTCATCCATGTCTTCAACCTCTCGGGCCGATAAAGAATGTCCAATCCATTCATAGCCATCTTTATAAGTATCTAATTGTGTGCCGAAAGGGACAGTTTCTCTGCTGTTTTTGGCACGTTGATACACAATAGATCTAAACATGCGAGAAATAGGGGCGCCGCTGGTATCAGTCTCGATGATGTATTGTTGAATATAAGGCCTAAGTCCCTCAACGGTCCAACGAACTCGGCCAATTAGGGGAAAGTTTTTAAGTATGGCGTGTTTAGTTTGGAAGGCGTCGTAAAGACCAAAAATCAATAACGTGACGGATAAAAGTAAAAACCACCAAACGGGAGTCCATAATAGACCAATCACTATATTAAAAGCGACAAGCAAGGTAAGCACGGTTAAAATTGTTAAACGCATTCAAAATCCTTCTATATTTCTGGCCATCTTAATCTAAGAGATTACGCCTATAACCCTGTTCAATACACTCGAAATTGGGAACTAGATTTACATTAGCAGTAAATAACTGATTTAGTGTTTGAATATTCTATATTGAAGGCCATAGATTGTTGGTTACGCGTTACCAAAAAATCAATTTTCCATGCTTTTTTAGCTGCGGAAACAAACCATAGCGTGCTAGTCTACAAACTTTCGTATAATAAGTTAGCTCGTCGATTTATAGCAATCGCTAGTTAAAAGATGAAGTAACCTGTAAAGGGTAACAGCATCTAAGTTCAATATTTTTTGAAAGGTAATTCATGGAGTATGCATTTCTTCTTTTCGCATTTGTCTGCGGCTTAACAGTTAAACTTATTGGCATTCCTCCTTTAGTTGGCTACTTGGTGGCCGGCTTCTTATTAAATTTTGCAGGCTATACACTTACAGACGATTTAACCCAAATTGCCAACTTGGGTATTACCATTATGCTTTTCACCATCGGGTTAAAACTCAATATCCGTGATTTAAGTCGTAGAGAAGTTTGGGCAGGAAGTGTTTCACATACCTTAATATGGGTGGGCGTTATTACCTGTTGTGTTTTTGCAATAGGTGCGGTTGCCGCCAATATCGTTGACGGTCTGACTTGGAAAAGCGCTGCGCTTATCGCATTTGCACTTAGCTTCAGCAGTACCGTGTGTGTAGTTAAAGTGTTAGAAGAAAGTGGCGAAAGTAAAACCCGCCACGGCCGCCTTGCCATAGGCATTTTAGTTATGCAGGACGTTTTTGCTGTTATCTTCCTTGTCGCAGCAACTGGAAAGCTCCCCTCTGTGTGGGCCCTCGCCTTGTTGGCCTTATTCCCAGCAATGCCTATTATAAACAAAATGATAAATAAGTCGGGCCACGGTGAACTGCTCCCACTCACTGGCTTTATCCTCGCTCTAGGTGGCTATCATTTGTTTGAACTGGTTAATATTAAGGGCGATCTTGGAGCACTAATCTTTGGAATCATGTTGGCGCAACATGAAAAGGCTTCGGAGCTAGCGAAATCACTACTCAGTTTTAAAGACCTATTCTTAATCGGCTTCTTTCTTACTATCGGCCTAACCGCCCTCCCCGATTTCAGCATGATCGTGCTCGCTATTGTGTTCTGCTTTTTTATACCGTTAAAAGCAGCACTCTTTTTCGGCTTATTTACGTCACTTCGCCTTCGTGGTCGCACGGCTTACCTAAGCAGCTTAGTGCTTTCAAATTACAGTGAATTTGGCCTTATTGTTGGTGCGCTAGCCGTTTCATTAGGTTTATTGGCGAACTCCTGGTTAGTAGTGATTGCCTTAGCCGTATCTATTTCGTTTGTGATTACCAGCGTGCTTTATCGCAATTCACATTCTCAATATCACAATCATAAACACACCATTAAACGTTTTGAGAAAAACGAACGATTGAAAGAAGACATTTATCCTACTCTCCACAACGCGGAATTTTTAGTGTTGGGGATGGGACGAGTTGGTCGCGGTGCCTTCAATGCGCTATCCAAATTAAGTGATGTGAGCGTATGGGGAATGGACGCCGACCGGGTGAAAGTGAAAGAATTATCTGACGAAGGCTTAAACGTAATATGCGGCGACGGTGAAGACGTAGATTTGTGGGATAATTTAGATATCAAACAGATTCAGCTTGTTTTGCTTGCTCTGCCTTCTATACAGGACTCAATAAATATCACTCGTCAGCTTAAAAACGCGGGCTATGTTGGAAAAATTGCAGCCATTGCACGCTATGAAGATGAAGTATCACATTTATTAGAAAACGGTGTAGATAAAGTCTTCAACTTCTTTACCGAGGCAGGGCTTGGTTTTGCTGAAGAAAGTCTTGCTTATGCCCATGCACAACAGTAATGCTGTTCTAAATGCGAACAATGGATGAATTGAGAAACGTTATCGTTTGTAAACAACTGTTTTACAAAGACTTTTTTGACATCCTTACATATTTAGACTAAACTTCACGCAAATACGTTAATAGGGTTTACACAATGCAAGGTGATAAACAAGTTGTTGCAAAATTGAACGAAGTACTGACAAGCGAACTTACTTCGATAAATCAATACTTTCTGCACGCTCGTATGTTCAAAAACTGGGGTTTTTCTGAACTTAACGAAAAGAATTATAAAAAGTCTATCAAGGACATGAAGCAAGCGGACGATCTGATCGAGCGCATTTTATTCCTTGAAGGCCTTCCTAATCTTCAAGCGTTAGGCAAGCTTTATATTGGTGAAGACACCGTTGAAATGCTGTCATGTGATGCGCGTTTTCAAAAGGAACAGCTTCCACTACTTCGTGAAGCCATCGCCTTATGCGAAGAGAAACAAGATTATGTCTCTCGTGATCTGCTAGAAGACCTTCTTGAATATGAGGAAGAGCACCTAGACTGGATTGAGACGCAAGAATACCAAATTGATGCGATGGGTATAGAAAACTACCTACAAGCGCAAGTAATGGGAGATGACTAATGAAAGGTAACCAAGCAATCATTAATGGCTTAAACGAACTACTCTCTTATGAGTTAGCTGCCATGGATCAGTATTTCATTCACTCTCAGATGTATCTAGATTGGGGGCTGAATAAGCTGTACGAGCGTATCGACCACGAATTTGATGACGAACGTGGACATGCAACTAAGCTAATTGAACGCATGCTGTTTTTAGAAGGTACGCCTGACATGACGAAGCGCACGGGCTTCAAAGTGGGTAAAGATGTACCTGAGATGCTAGAAAGCGATTTGCGTGTTGAATACGAAGTTGATGCAAAGTTACGTGAAGTCATTGCGCTTTGTGAAACCGAGAAAGACTATGTAACTCGTGACATGCTAATTGTGCTACTAGACGATACAGAGATGGATCACGCACACTGGCTAGAGCAGCAACTTGGCCTTATTAAGCGACTAGGTATTCAAAACTACCTTCAGTCGCAAATGTAAGAAAAAGCGTTCACGCTACAGTTTGCAAATTATAAATAATGAAAGGTCGCTAAACGCGGCCTTTTTTAATGCCTGTTTATCACCTTTATCTTCAAAGGGCATTGTAAGTCTTTGGCCCCTTACTGCTGCGTAACAAAATATAAATAGCTGGGGCTGTCCTTATCTTTAATATTTAGACGTAGTTGCCATTTCATAACTGGCTCACTACAACTGCCTAACATAAACCAACCCGACCACTTTCCTTGACCGTCGTTATCTAACAGCACGGGAATTTTGCCCATATACATGTTTATCCCTTCAATCCATGCGCTTTCAATTTCCGCACCGTCTGGAATAAGAAGTTTAACCGTTACCGATTCTTCAGGTTCAGGCATGGTTGAAAAAGTGGCAATTGCCAACTTGTCATCAATTAAGAATTCGCAAGTTTCATTGACAAAATTGCAGCTGTTTCCTATTCCATTAACTACGCTCGTGTCTTTTAACACCGATGACTGGAATTTATGTGCAAGGTATACACACACGGCTACAACAATAATAGCCACTAATGGAAGCTGGGAATGTAAAAATTTTGATCGTTTATTGTTATTGTTATTTAGCATTTCTTAAATTTTGTGTATTTCTTCATTGACTGAGATCAAGCTTAGGTAGTTTATGGTATCTTTTTGTAATTAAAAACCTTATCATCCGCGTACCAACTGGCTTGGAGACAATAATTATTACTCTTTCCGAGCTCGGTGTGAAGCGTTATTCCTTAGCTGATACACGTCTCGACCGTACTATTCCGGCAGTTGGAGACCATAGTTCATTTGAAGTGGAAGATTCATTAAAATGAGTGAAATAAGCCAAGCACAACCTGACTACAATTATAAAGTAGTTAGGCAATTTACCATCATGACCATAGTCTGGGGTATCATTGGTATGGGCCTAGGGGTATTTATTGCCGCGCAATTGTTTGCACCTATGCTTAACTTTGACACACCATGGCTAACATTCTCACGTTTGCGTCCGTTGCACACTAACGCCGTTATTTTTGCCTTCGGCGGCTGTGCGCTATTTGCAACGTCGTACTACATCGTTCAGCGTACCTGCCAGGTAAGACTGTTCAGTGACAAACTTGCCGCATTTACCTTTTGGGGTTGGCAAGCCGTTATCGTTTTAGCTGTTATCACCCTGCCTATGGGTTTAACCAGCTCAAAAGAATACGCTGAACTAGAATGGCCAATTGATATCCTTTTGGCACTGGTTTGGGTCGCTTATATCATTAACTTCTTCGGAACCCTAGTAATCCGTAAAGTTTCGCACATTTATGTTGCAAACTGGTTCTTAGGCGCGTTCATGTTAACTGTTGCAATTCTTCATATTGGTAACAGCATGGCTATTCCGGTATCTTTCACTAAATCGTATTCACTGTATGCAGGCGCAGTAGACGCTATGATGCAGTGGTGGTACGGCCATAACGCAGTAGGCTTTTTCCTAACTGCGGGCTTCCTTGGTATGATGTACTACTTCGTACCTAAGCAAGCTGGTCGCCCGGTTTATTCATACAGACTTTCAATTGTTCACTTCTGGGCACTTATCTCTCTGTATATCTGGGCTGGTCCTCACCACCTTCACTACACTGCCCTACCAGACTGGACTCAGTCACTAGGTATGGTGATGTCTATTATCCTATTCGTTCCATCTTGGGGTGGTATGATTAACGGTATTATGACGCTATCTGGCGCGTGGCATAAACTTCGCACCGACCCAGTATTGCGTTTCCTTATTGTTTCATTGTCTTTCTACGGTATGTCTACCTTCGAAGGCCCAATGATGGCAATCAAGACCGTTAATGCACTATCTCACTACACTGACTGGACAATTGGTCACGTACACTCTGGTGCTCTAGGTTGGGTTGCAATGGTTTCAATTGGTTCAATTTACCACTTAATTCCAGTGCTATTCGGTCAGCGCGCTATGTATAGCACCAAGCTAGTTAACGTACACTTCTGGTTCGCAACTATCGGTGTTGTTTTATACATCGTAGCAATGTGGATGTCTGGTGTACTACAGGGTCTAATGTGGCGTGCAGTAAATGCTGACGGTACGTTAACCTATAGCTTTGTTGAGTCATTAGAAGCGTCTAAGCCTTTCTATGTGGTTCGTTTCATTGGTGGTTGTTTCGTGGTAGCAGGTATGCTTGTAATGGCATACAACACATGGAAAACCGTTCGTGCACCTAAAGGCAGTATCGCTGCAGATCCAGCGACTCAGCCAGCGTAGTAAAGGAGACGAATAATGAAAAACGCACATGAGTTAATTGAAAAGAACGTCGGTCTGTTAACGGTACTAATTCTTATCGCTATCAGTTTCGGTGCCATGGTTCAAATTACGCCGTTGATGTTTCAACAGCAAGTAATGGAACCGGTAACAGGCTTACGTCCATATACCGCGCTTGAGCTTGAAGGCCGTGATATCTACATCCGTGAAGGTTGTGTAGGTTGTCACAGCCAGATGATCCGTCCATTCCGCGCTGAAACAGAGCGTTATGGTCACTACAGCGTTGCTGGCGAATCAGTATGGGAGCACCCTTTCCTTTGGGGTTCTAAGCGTACTGGTCCTGACCTAGCACGTGTGGGTGGTCGTTACAGCGACGAATGGCACCGAGTTCACCTGCTTAATCCTCGTAACGTAGTACCAGAGTCGAACATGCCAGGTTTCCCTTGGCTTGCGGAAAACACGCTTAATGGCGAGTTAACAGCTGAAAAAATGGAAGTATTCCGTGGCTTCGGCGTTCCGTATACCGACGAAGATATCGCGGGTGCGAAAGCGGCAGTACAGGGTAAAACGGAAATGCAAGCCCTTATTGCTTATCTACAGTCTCTTGGCACACATTTGAAATAATATGGACCAGGGAATTGTAGGCAGCATTTTTACTGTCATCGTCTTTGTAAGCTTCATCGGTGTTGTGTGGTGGGCGTTTAGCAGCCGCAACAAGAAAAAATTCGATGAAGCTGCAAACCTAGTGTTTGCAGACGAAGAAAAAGAAAAATCAAAAGAAGATTAGCAGGAGTCTCGAACTCATGAGTATGTTTTGGACAATTTGGATTTCAGTGATAACCCTAGGGTTAATCATTGGTTGCTACTTCCTTCTTCGCTGGTGCCTGTCTAACAAGACTGGCGTAGCTGAAGGTGAGTCAATGGGTCACGAATTTGATGGTATTGAGGAGTTAAACAATCAACTTCCTCGCTGGTGGACAATTATGTTCTATATGACCATCGTTTGGGGCTTTATATACCTAGCGCTTTATCCTGGCCTAGGAGCGTATGAGGGTATTTGGGGTTGGAAGAGCTCTAACCAAAATATTCAATCACTAGAAGAGTCAGCTCAGGCGCGTATTGATGCAAAAGAGCAAGGCTACCTAGTAGAGTATGACCGTGAACTAGATTTTGCTGCTGAGAAGTTCGACCCGATCTTCGAAGCGTATGCACAAGTTCCTGTTGAAGAACTGGCTAAAGACCCAGAAGCAAACAAAGTAGGTCAGCGTTTGTTCCTACAAAATTGCTCTCAGTGTCACGGTTCTGATGCACGTGGTCAAAATGGCGGCTTCCCTAACCTAACAGACAACGACTGGTTGTACGGCGGTTCAGGTGCGAAAATCGTAGAAACTCTTACGCTTGGTCGTAAAGCAGCTATGCCAGCATGGCTAGATGCTATGGGTGAAGACGGTATCGAAGAAGTGGTTAACTACGTACTTAGTTTAAGCGGTCGCGATGTGGATCCACAGCTTGCAGAAGCAGGTAAAGCACGTTTCGCAGCGTGTGCGGCTTGTCACGGTATGGACGGTAAAGGTAATCAAGCACTTGGTGCACCAAACCTTACTGACAATATCTGGCTATACGGCGGCAGCCACAGAGCGGTAACAGAAACGCTTACTTACGGCCGTAACGGTGTAATGCCTTCATTCAAGAAAACCTTGGGTGATGACAAAATTCACGTTGTTGCAGCGTATGTTTACAGCCTTTCAAATGATTAATGATTTAAATCATTAAATATCTTAAAAAGCCTCGTTACTACGGGGCTTTTTTTATGAGAAAATACAGCGGTATAGAGAGTGCCATGCGAACATTCTTTGTACACTTTTAATATGTCTCGCCAACACTATATTTATCATTATTTGCCTGCTTTACGTGTAGTTGGGGAAGTAAAAATAAATATGTTGTTAGTGAAGTAAATACGAGAAAAGATTTCGATGAATAGACCCTGGTATAAAGAGTTCTGGCCCTGGTTTTTAATTGCCGTTCCTATCATTACCCTCATCATGGGTGGCGTGTTATTAAACCTTGCTATTTCTACCGAAGATAGCCTGGTGGTAGACGACTACTACAAAGAAGGAAAAGCAATTAATGCCCGCCTGGACAAAGAAGCGATAGCCCGTCGCATGAACATTACCACCGATTTAACCATTGAAGATGGCAGCATAGCGCTAGAGTTCCATTCAGGAATTCCACAAGAAGGCAACGCGGTTAAATTAAGTTTTTACCACGTAACACTTGAAGAACGAGATGTCAGCGTATTATTGAGTCGAGATGCCAACGGTATTTATCGCGGTTTTATTGAAGAAAACCTTGATGGTAAATGGCGCGTATCGTTAACCCCTATTGATGATAGCTGGAAAATTCAAAATACCGTCTATCTGCCCCACTCTGGCAAAATGAAATTCAATCCATAATGGCCAAGCACGACTGTTACCATTGCGGTTTGCCTGTAGCAAGTGCAGACGATGGGAAATTTACTACTGTCATTTTAGGGCAACAACGAGACATGTGTTGCCCTGGCTGCTTAGCGGTTGCAGAGGCGATCGTTAACAACGGCCTTGAAGACTATTATCAGTTTAGAACCGAACCGGCGCAAAAATCTGACGACGGTATTTTAGAAACACTAGATAAGCTCAAAGTCTATGACGACCCTTCCCTTCAAGAAGAGTTCGTGTTTGAAGAAGGTCAGGACAAGCAGATTCAATTGACCCTCGAAGGTATTACGTGCGCTGCGTGTGGCTGGCTTATCGAAAAGCAGTTGTCGAAAGTAGAAGGAATAAAGCAAGTCGCGGTTAATGTACAAGAGCGCCGCGCTTTAATCACTTGGTCACCGTTTCAAATTAAGCTTAGCCAAATTCTATCTACGCTTAAACGCATTGGTTATGTTGGGTCTCCATTTCACCCCGACGAGCACGAAGCCAGTTATAAACGCGAACAAAAGACCTTTCTTAAGAAGTTAGGGCTAGCAGGTATCATGACCATGCAGGTAATGATGCTAATGACGGGGCTGTATTTTGATTGGTTCGGCGCCATTGAGTTAGAGACCCGCCAGTATTTTTATTGGGTTGCCCTTACGCTTACAACACCTGTGGTGCTGTATTCAGGCAGCACCTTTTATGTAGGCGCCGCAAAAGCGCTAAGTGCCAAAACGGTTAATATGGACGTACCCGTTACGCTCGCCATATTCGGTACTTACATTGCTGGAATTCGCTCTACAGTATTAGAACAAGGTGAAGTGTATTTCGAATCCATCTGTATGTTTATTTTTCTGCTGTTACTTAGCCGTTTTTTAGAGCATCGCAGTCGTCATCGCGCCGCACAGATCTCTGCCAATATGATGCAATATGTGCCCGTATCAGCCACCAAACTACTGCCGGATGGTAGCCTAACCGAGTGTCTGGCTAAGCAGCTAAAAATTGACGATGTAGTGCTGGTGAAGCCTGGTGAAACGATCCCCATAGATGGGGTGGTAACAGACGGCAACGCAGCGGTTGACGAATCTATGCTTACCGGCGAATTTAACCCGGTTCGCAAGTCTAATAATAGCGTTGTATATGGTGGTACTGTATGTCAAGACGGCAGCCTGACCATTACGGTTACACAAACCCTTAAAAATGCGTTGGTAAATCAAATTGTACGACTGCAAGCAAGTGCAATGGCGAGTAAGCCAAAAGCGGCGCAAATTGCCGATAATTTCTCTCGCTATTTCGTTACCGCGGTATTGCTGATTTCGGTGTTAACCTATAGCTTTTGGGCTTATCAGGATAGCGACGACACGTTTTGGATCACCATATCAGTATTAGTAGCAACCTGCCCTTGCGCATTAGGGTTGGCTACGCCATCAGCGTTAACCTGTGCTATGGCAAAGTTAAACAGGCAAGGTATTTTACTTAAACGGGCCGACGCGCTCGAACAAATTACTGACATTGACACCATCGCATTAGACAAGACCGGTACGCTTACTCAGGGCAAGTTTTCCATTTCAAATGCCTGGTTTGCTGACGGCGTAGACAGTAACAGTGCGCTATCAATCGCTCGTGCTTTGGAGTCACGTTCTGAACATCCGATTGCCAAAGCCTTTAGCGGCGGTATAGCCCTAAGCGAGATTTCTGCCTCTAGCGGCAGTGCTGACGCTATCGATAACACGGTACAAAAAGTGACTAATTTTACCGTAACGCCAGGAGGCGGTATTAGCGGTGAAATCAATGAGACTTTGTTTTCTATGGGGTCGGCTGCATTCAGCGTGCACGAATCGCATCAAAGCTTCATTAAAGAACACCCTTCAGCTAACGTGTTTCTCACCGTTAAAGGGCGAATAATGGCAGCGTTTGAAGTAAAGGATACCCTACGAGAAGACACTCAAGAGACCTTAGATATACTAGCTACAAACCATACTCTTACGGTTTTAAGTGGTGATACACAGCAAAACGTAGATTCTCTTACTGCGCCTTTGCCTATCTCTGCAGCCAAGGGAGGTCTCACCCCAGAGCAGAAATACGATGCCGTACTGTCAATGCAACAATCGGGTTCAAAAGTGATGATGATGGGTGACGGTATTAACGACGCGCCTGTTCTTGCCAGCGCTGATGTGGCGATTGCAGTGGGTAACGCCACAGACGTGGCAAAAACTGCCGCCGACGTGATACTGCTTGGCGATCAGCTGCTGTCTGTGCCAGAACTTATTCGAACTGCGCATCAAGTTAAGCAAAAAATAAGGCAAAACATTGGTTGGTCGGTAGGTTACAACGTTTTGATCTTACCTTTCGCCGTATCGGGCCTACTTTCACCGTGGATGGCTGTTGTTGGTATGTCGTTAAGCAGTATCATTGTAGTCACAAACTCAACGCGACTTTTGAGCAAATAGCATGAGTATTATTTACGTATTAATTCCAATCGCCATCATCATTGTTGCCGTCGCTATCGTAATATTTTTCTGGGCGGTGAAAACTAATCAATTTGAAGATTTAGACCGCCAAGGTTACAGCATATTGTTTGACGATGATCTTCCGCCAGAAGAGAAAAAGTTAGCAGAGCAACGCAAGCAACTTCAAGACAACAAAGCAGATAAAAGCCAAGCACCACATGGAAGGGATTAACTACTTCTCTGCCTTTCTTATCGGCTTAGCCGGCGGAGTTCACTGTGTAGGCATGTGCGGTGGAATTGTGGCTGCGCTAAGAATGGTATCCCCTAAAGGCGCTTCAGCACTACCCTATACTCTTGCCTATAACATGGGACGTATAGTGAGCTACACCATCGCAGGTGCAATTACTGGTGCACTTGGAAAAATTGCAGCAGATTATATCCCCCTTGCCAACTATGCCCTGTCTTTACTTAGCGGCATTATGTTGCTGTTACTGGCCTGCTATTTAGGCAAATGGTGGACGGGACTAACGGTATTGGAAAGCGCAGGAAAAGGGCTATTTTCTAAACTACAGCCATTGTCTAAGCGTTTTTTACCGTTCAAAACACCTTTTAGTGCCATACCTTACGGATTTATTTGGGGGTGGCTACCTTGTGGTTTAGTGTACTCAACCCTTACCTGGTCTCTGGCGGCGGGTAATGCGTTGCAAGGCGCTGCCATCATGTTTTTCTTCGGTTTAGGTACATTACCCACATTGCTTGCCGCAAGCGCCGGTAGCCAATATATTGTGCGCAGTTTTCAGCACAATCATATTAGACAAATTATTGCAGTAATAATGGCCATATATGCTGCTTATCTTATTCATGGCGCAATCGTTTAAAAATGGGTGTATTATTGTGATGTATTCATTTACAGAGCGTGCATTATGAGCAAAGGAAGCCAATTTTCTATCCATTGTCAAAACTGTAGTTTTAGTCACTTGTGTTTACCTGTGGCGTTAAACAAAACAGAAATCGAATCTCTTGACGATATCATTGAACGCAAGAAGCCACTTCACAAAGGCGACACGCTTATTCAAACTGGCGATAAATTCCGTTCTCTATTTGCAGTAAGAACAGGATCATTTAAATCTTTCGTAACCAATACCGAAGGCGAAGAACAGATTACCGGCTTCCACTTCCCTGGTGACATTATCGGTTTTGATGCCCTTCGAGAAAATAAACATCAAAGCTATACCTCTGCGCTAGAGACTGCCATGGTGTGTGAACTGCCTTATGACACACTAGATGAGATGTCTGTGCAATTTCCCAAGCTTCGCCATCAGATCATGAGCTTTATGAGCGCAGAAATTAAACAAGATCATGACATGATCATGCTTTTAAACAAGCGTACGGCGGAAGAGCGTTTATTGTATTTCATCTCACACCTATCTCAACGCTTTGAAGAACGAGGCTTCTCCCATAGAGAATTCCATCTCACCATGACGCGCAACGAGATAGGAAATTATTTAGGACTAACCATCGAAACAATTAGCCGTTTGTTAAGCCGTTTCCAAAAAGACAATATTATAAAAGTGGACGGAAAACTGATCAGTATCTTAGATTTCGAGCGCTTGAACACCAAACTTGCAGCGCTAAACGGCCCAAGCGTGGTGTGCGGTTAGTTTAATTCAAGCGTTAATCACGGCGCGCGCAAGGCGCGCTTTTTTGTTTGCTGCGCTAGCCATTTCCCCAATCCTTTAACCCTTTGCTGGTTATTTCATATCTAAAATCAAATTTATTTGCATGCGAGCATGTAAAATTCTTGATCTAAAACAAGTTACGTTTTTCCCAATGTCGTTTATAGTTAGTAAAAGGGCTTGTTTAGCATTGCTGTACAGAAAAGATCAGCAGGCCTTTGTACTTCGATTTCGACAGCCGCTACTAAATTTCCTAGTTAGGGGGACGTTATGATTGAGTGTAAACGGATTCTGGCCGTAGTAGATGCCGAGCGCGATAACCAACCTGCACTAAGTCGTGCTTATGAACTTGCTTCTAAAACGGGCGCTTTAGTTACCGCTATGATGGTGGTATATGACTTATCATATGATATGACAACTATGCTTAGCCCAGATGAGCGCGAGTCAATGCGCGATGCGGTTACCAAAGAACACGCAAAATGGCTTTCTACCCACCTAAGAGAACTTGGGTTCACAGAAACTGACATAGTAGTAGAGTGGAATAATCGTGCGTACGAGTCGATTATTTATTACGCCCTTAACAATCAAATAGACTTAGTAGTAAAAGCAACAAAGAAGCACGATGACCTTGCTTCTGTCATCTTTACGCCCACAGACTGGCATTTAATGCGCAAGTGCCCTCGCCCAGTGCTGCTCGTTAAAGAGCACGACTGGCCAGAAGGCGGAGAAATAATTGCTGCGGTGAATGTAGGCAGCGAAGACGACGAGCATGCCGCACTAAACGATAAACTTACCGTCATTGCTAACGACTATGCATCCTTATTGAAAGGTAACGTTAATTTGGTCAATAGCTACCCCTCAACGCCGCTAAACATTGCAATTGAAGTACCTGAGTTCGACCCCGATACGTATCACGACGCGGTAAAAAACCATCATATTAAGGAAATGCGCAGTCACGCGCTAAAATACGGTATTCCGGAAAACAAATGTGTGGTGAAAGAAGGTTTGCCTGAGAAAGTCATTCCACAGGTAGCAGAAACACTTGATGCAGAGCTCGTTGTAATTGGTACTGTTGGGCGTGTTGGTATATCAGCAGCGCTTATCGGCAACACGGCAGAACACGTAATTGACGAACTTAATTGTGATGTACTTGCTATAAAGCCAGATGGATTTGAGTCACCGCTTACTGTCTAACGCTGCGTTAACGTGCCGCGTAATAAAAACGTGTTGTTCGTCATCTTTTTTGGTGGTCGCTAACTTGCACCGTGCTGAGAGGTAATTGACATCAGGTGATGAACAATGCTGCATCGATAACGCAACGCGACGCAATAAATTTAAGTATACAGGCATGGTCTCGAAAAGGCGCTTTAATGTATAATGCTAGCTTTATCACAAACCAAGCTAGTTAATTATGAGTTTAGGCACAAACAGTGCTGATGCGTCGCCATTGAACGCTGCGCAAAGTAAGCAAAAGTACAACTTCAACAAACTTCAGAAGCGACTTCGCCGCAACGTAGGTAAAGCTATTGGCGATTTCGGTATGATTGAAAACAACGACAAAGTAATGGTGTGTTTATCTGGCGGTAAAGACAGCTACACCATGCTTGATATTCTATTGTTTTTAAAGAAGATTGCGCCTATTCACTTTGATATCGTTGCGGTTAATCTAGATCAAAAACAGCCTGGTTTCCCTGAACATATTTTGCCTGAATATTTAGAAAGCATAGGCGTTGACTACAAGATTGTAGAAGAAGACACCTACTCTATCGTTAAAGACAAAATTCCAGAGGGAAAAACTACCTGCTCGCTTTGTTCTCGCTTGCGCCGGGGTATTCTGTATCGGACAGCAAAGGAATTAGGCGCGACCAAAATTGCGTTAGGTCACCATCGTGACGACATGCTAGAAACGTTTTTCCTTAATATGTTCCACGGGGGCAAACTTAAGTCCATGCCGCCAAAGCTGGTTAGTGACAACGGTGAGCATATCGTCATTCGTCCGTTGGCCTACTGTACAGAAAAGGACATCGAGAAATACTCTCAGGCCGCTGAATTCCCGATTATTCCTTGCAACCTTTGTGGTTCACAAGAAAATCTACAGCGCCAAAATATAAAGGCAATGCTTCAAGACTGGAACCGTCGCTTCCCAGGCCGTATTGAGTCTATGTTCCGAGCGCTTCAGAACGTAGCGCCATCTCATTTGGTCGACAGCAACCTTTACGATTTTAAAGCCATTGCCACACAAGATGGCCCAGTTGAAGATGGTGATATCGGGTTTGATGAACCTTCTTTTACCACAGAGAATAGTAAAGATTTCAGCGACGAAGATAATGCGATTGAAATCGTAAACATTATGGAACCGAAATAGATGAAAATTGGACTTGCGTTAGGTGCCGGTGCCGCAAGGGGCTGGACGCACATAGGTATCATTGAAGCTTTAGAAAAACTCGGCATTAAAATTGACGTTGTTGCTGGTTGCTCTATTGGCGCCTATGTTGGTGCTGCCTACGCAAGTGGTAAGCTAGAAGGCTTAAAAGAATGGGCCTGTTCGCTAAGCGATTGGCAGGTATTGGCTCTTATGGGTGTAGGCCTTAGACGTGGGGGCATCGCAAGCGGACAGAAAGTTTTCGACAAGCTTGCCAGCGAGTTTTGTGTTTCCTCTTATGAAGAAATGCTGAAACCCTTTGCAACAGTGGCAACTGACCTTTATACCGGACGTGAAGTGGTATTTAATTCAGGCCCTATTGGCGACACCATTCAAGCATCATGTGCTATTCCAGCGCTCTTTGCGCCCGTGGCACATGGCGATCGCTGGTTGGTAGATGGCGCTGTTGTCAATCCTGTACCAGTAAACTTGTGTCGACAGTTAGGGGCCGACTTCGTTATTGCGGTTAACCTCAACGCGGATTTCCGCCCTCTTCGCTTAGAAAAATTAAGGCAGGATCACGAGGAAAACCAACGCAAAACAGAGGACTTTTTTACTAAAAGCCAAAATGTTTTACGCCAATGGTTTTCACCTGATAGTAAAGAAGACAAAGCGTTAGAGAAAAATGAAGGTAAAGACGAAACTTTATCTGACACTGACGAGGTAAAAACTGAAGAAGGCATTGCTTCTGAAGTTATTGAAAAGGTGGAAGAAGAGTTTACCGAAGTGCCCGCAAAAGTGAATAAGCGCAACCCGCCGGGAATTATGAGCGTAATGAGTAGTTCACTTGAAATACTTCAAGCTCGCGTTACACGCTCTCGCTTAGCAGGCGATCCGCCAGACATTCTTATTGAACCTCAACTTACCGACGTAGGTATCATGGAATTTCATCGTGCTGAAGAGCTATGCGCTAAGGGTGAAGAAACCATCGCCCGTATAGCAGAGCAAATTAGGTATCAGTTACTAACCTGATACCTAACTTTTAGCCGCCGATCAACTAGAAGCCATAGCGGTGACACGTAGCGGCGCATGCGGTAGCGTTAAGCCTTTCGCGTCGTCAATCCACGATTGCTCCAAATGCAACACACCATTGTTTATCTGCACACCTTGAGGCGTAACAAAGTCTAAATTCTTGTCGTCAAACTGAATCATTAGACCTTTTACCGAAGGCATCATGAAAGACAAAAAACTGCCCATTTCATTAAAAAAAGCTTCGTATTGACTATACAAAAAAGTAAGGTCTTCTTTTGAATAATACTGCTTAAGATACTCCGCTTTAGTCTCAAGCTGTACCGACATATCACACACGTTAGCGCGTTCGTTCAAATCAATCCGAACCAAAGCATTCGCGAGTTTTAAGGCTTTTTCTGTTGGCACTGTAAAGCGCCCTTCATCAGTAACGTCTAGAGGCATAGTTTTCTTATCAGTTACTATAGACGCCCCATTAACTTCACATAAACGGCCTTCTCCTACTCGGACAAAACCAAATGCAAACTGAAGGGCTTGAGTGTCTTCATTATCCAGTTTTTTAACATGGCTATAGAAACGGCTGTACTCAACGTCTATTGTTTCAGCAGCTACGGATGAACTGCCAACACCAATAAACAGAGATGAAGCAAAAAATAAAGCAGCGCGTATCATTCGGATAAAAACTCCTCGTTAAATAGGATCATAGTTTGAAGCTCTTCGACATAAGCGGCTCCTCGCTCGGAATAGTTCATAAGCCCTTCAGCTAAAGCAACACCAGTGATAGGGATCTGATTAGCACGCAGACGACTGCGGATCTCTCTTAAATCAGCATACGCATCATGGCGATTTAAATTTCGCATGTAGGTGTACGTTGCTCGCGATAAGCTATCAAACTTGGCTACTTCGTGTGACGCACCTTCGTTTCGGCGGTTTGGGACAAAACCGCACCCTTTAGAAAAGCACCACAAGCCAAAAAAGTTGTAGCCCTTTTTTGCGAACCGACTTGTACCCCATGCCGACTCATTTGCGGCTTGAACGAGTACCAGTTCGGCAGGCAAAACATCAATTTTTTGCAACAGCGCAAGTAGTTTCAACTTTAACGGTTGCGTAGGCTTAACCCGATATTCTTCTTCAAGCCATTCAAGTCTGCCCACGTCTTCTTCAGTGAGCGACTCGTTGGCTAATGCCTTTCTGTATAACGTCTGAACGTAATGTCTTAGCGTTAACAGGTAAGCATTTTGCTTCTCGACTTCAGGCCTTAAATAGTTAAAAAACGCCTCTTTTTTCTCTTTCACATCTGTGTAGGCAGAAAAATCAGGCACCGGTTTTTTAGCTTCTACCGTCTGTGGTATGTCTAAGATATCCGGCTCGTCCTTAGTAAAAATAATGGCATTAATGACAATTACCGCCAATACACCAAGTGTTATAAGGACAATTTTAAAGGTTTCACGTTTATGCATCGAAGCTAGACTCATTCACATCGTTTTCAGATGCTTCCGTGCTCACTCCTTGCTCGCCAATCAGTTCCTGATAGAGCAACCCCATCATACTAAAATAAAAAGGTAATACCCAGATAAGAGAAAAGCCAAAGGTTAACGGCACCGTTGCAAACAGCAGAATTAGTACGCCGAAAATACTGGCAATTTGCGCCCAATACGCATTAAAAACGCGGCATGAAAGAATGATCGCGCTTATTGGTGTTAACTTTCTATCAGCCACCAACATAAGGGAAAAAGATGACGCTAAATAAAAGTATATGCCTGGAATGATTAACAGCAACATACCTAGCTGCACAAGAATACTGTTCACTAATTGGGTTAACGCCACGAGAAATATAAGAGGGAAAAACTGAAACACAGTAAAAACTGACGTTTTAATACCTCTGGCAACAAAAACGCCCATCATATACAACCCCGTCAGCAGCGGGGCAACGATGCAGATTGCCACAATTTCAATGATAGACTGATGCTCGAATACGTAGCTCCCATCGTCATTTATTGTGATGTACTGCTGAGCAAATACACCTAACACGACAAACGTCAAAAATAGAACAATACTTCCCTGCAGCAATGACGAAAAGTTTGCCTTTGTTAAACCGGCAGCGCGGCGCAATAGACCTTTGGTATCAAATTGATACTGTTTAGACAACGTATTGTTCAGGCGGTCTTGATGTACGTCTTTCACACAACTCTCTTATATTTTTGAAAAATCGGCGGGATTATACCAATTCACAAAAACAAATGCCTGTTTGTATGGTAAACAAACGTTAACCTAATACTAACTTAGCAGCCAAACCAACCAGCAGCACACCCATCGCACGGTCTAACCAATATCCTTTCTTACCAATAAGTTCAGCAACTTTGCTTGTACTTAAAAGACATGAAAGAAAACAGAACCACAGTCCAGTAGCAATAGCTAAATAGATACCGTAGCCAAGTTTTACAGTAAATGGCGTGTCGATACTGATAATTGCTGTAAATAATGAGAGGAAAAACAGCGTCGCTTTAGGATTGAGGCCGTTTGTTAAGAATCCCATCCAAATGGCGCGCTTCACTGATATTTGAGTTGTTTTCTTTTCAGCCTTAACGGCCTGGTCCTGCTTTACAGGCCCGCTTCTAAGCGCACCAAATGCAAGGTACAGTAAATAAGCTGCGGCGGCATAGCTAAACGTGGTGAATAACCATGGAGTAGTTGCAATAACCACACTAAGCCCCACTAGAGAGTAAGCCACATGCAGTAATATAGCTAAGCCAATCCCTATACTTGTGTATATGGCAGTACGTCTGCCATAGGCCACGCTGTTTCGAACAACCACTGCGAAATCTGGCCCTGGGCTAGCAACAGCCACTAGATGTACCAACGCAATGGTAAGAAACTCATTTATATACTGCATGCTTTGCGCCTCCTACAGCGCGTATTTAGATATTATTTCATCAACCCATTGTGGGACAATATGAGAAGCAGGGCCTGTCAGTGACTCGTCAAACAAAGCATTAGTGACACCCGGCTCCAAATTTGCCTCTATGGTATGTGCCCCACTTTCTTTAGCAATCTGAACAAACCCAGCTGCCGGATAGACGTTACCCGATGTACCAATAGCAACAAACACATCAGCCCGTGCAAGTGCATTGTAAATCTCTTCCATGTACATAGGCATTTCACCAAACCACACAATATCCGGTCGCAGTGTTACTCTGTTACAACATGGGCATTTGGTGGTGTGGTCAAAACTGTCATACCAATCAAAAGACTGCTGACTTATAGCACACCGCGCCGATAGCAACTTACCATGCATATGATAAACCGACTGGCTTCCACCGCGTTCATGCAAGTCATCCACATTTTGCGTAACCAACATCAGGTTGCTTCCGAACGCTTTCTCAAGTTTGGCAAGCGCGTTGTGCGCTGCGTTAGGATTCACATCGTCTTGCTGTAATTGAGCACGCCGAGCGTTATAAAAGCGATACACCAAACTAGGGTTTTCTTCAAAGGCTTCCGGTGTCGCCACTTCTTCTACACGGTGGTTCTCCCAAAGGCCATCATTATCTCGAAATGTTTTTAGTCCGGATTCGGCAGAAATTCCCGCTCCGGTAAGAACAACAATATTGGGTAAGGTTTGATTAGCTGACATCGAACTGTTTTAACTCTGTTACCATAAGCTAGCTTTACGGTTTACTCAAAAATAAGCAATGTAAAACCGCTTACATTACTAGTTTGCTTTGTGGCGAACTGTAGCTCGTTACTTTATGACACGTCTTTGACCACGGGATATTGGGTGTCGGCTCCCCACTCTGACCATGAACCATCATAAACGGAAACTTGCGTTGCACCGCACATAACGGCTGCCACAGCGATTATACAGGCGGTGACGCCAGAACCACATGTGCAGATGATGGGTTTACGTAGATCCACATTAGCGCGGTCAAAGACAGCCTTCAGTTGCTCTACCGACAAGAAATACCCATCTTTTAGTAAAGTATCAAAAGGAATGTTAAATGCACCAGGCATATGCCCGGAACGCACGCCTTCGCGAGGCTCTGACACTTCACCTTTAAATCGCGGCGCGCTGCGAGCATCTATGAGTTGCGCTTCTGTATTTATTGCCTGAAGTACTG
Source organism: Alteromonas portus (assembly GCF_005117025.1). Lineage (GTDB taxonomy): Bacteria > Pseudomonadota > Gammaproteobacteria > Enterobacterales > Alteromonadaceae > Alteromonas > Alteromonas portus. Next base: position 226,013 of record NZ_SWCO01000003.1, read on the forward strand.
CGCTGGAATTTGCAAACCAGCCAGGGCGAGGCGTTGCTTGGTAAGTTAACTTGCCGTATTGCTGTTGTTCAGAGACTGGCAATGTGGCTTTTTCCCACGCTGGTTGCCCACCATTCAAAATATATACATCTTGATGGCCAAGCGCTTTAAGCATCCACCACACGCGTGGTGCTGAGTAAATGCCACGGGTATCGTATACGGTTATAGGCGTATTTGCTGTAATGCCCTGATTACCTAGATAAACTGCAAGGTCATCGGAAGAAGGCATACTGTGAGGAAGTCCTGTTGTATGGTCGCTTCCTTCATTGTCTAAATCAAAATCAACTGACGCAGGTAAAACCATTGCCGTTCGCGTATCCGGTGTTTTTGAAACGGGGTCATCCATTAGCGCTCTTACAAGCGTTACAGGCTTTTGTTGCATTGCATTGGCTAATTCACCAACTGAGAGCAATACCGATGCCATTACATCCTCCTAAGAAGGCACCCACATAAGTGAGTACCTTACAATACCGCGATAAAAACTAACCGCTACGTATTTATACACATTGTATAGTTAGGTAGTTAACTACCCAATGTTGCGAACTAACTTAGCTCAGCGCAGCAATAGCCGCGTCATAATTTGGCTCTTCAGTTGTTTCCGCAACTTGTTCTGTGTAAATCACTTTGCCTTCGGTATCGATAACAACGACCGAGCGTGACAGCAGTCCAGTAAGCGGTGCTGATTCGAACGTTACGCCATAATCATCGCCAAAGCTGGATCGGAAAGTTGAGCCTGTAAGTACGTTTTCAATACCTTCCGCGCCGCAGAAACGGCCTGCTGCGAAAGGTAGATCTGCCGATACGCAAATAACCGTCGTATTATCTAATTTTGCCGCTTCTTCGTTGAACTTACGTACTGACATTGCGCAAGTGCCTGTGTCGATTGAGGGGAAAATATTCAATACAACATTTTTCCCAGCAAGCTCTGACAATGTTACTTCGCCCAAATCCGCCTTTACTAATGTAAAGTCTGGTGCAGATGCACCTACTTCTGGTAACTGACCTTTAGTTGTAACCGTATTGCCTTGAAAAGTAACTGATGCCATTCGCTTTCTCCATGTTTGGTTAATATAAAATAGTGGATGTAAAACAATACTTTCGCAAATAAAAGTGACACTTTTTAGTTGTTTTCTTTAACCTGCGACTCTGCAAATGCAAGCTTATGCTGCAAATGTGGTTTACCTTTTAAATATTCCCGCCTAAACACACTAAAGTAATGCGCTAGCGTTTGCGCCCCCTGTTGCTGCTCTGCGAGCGCCAACACGCTAATGCCAACCTCAGCGGTACAGTGTTGGAAATCATGAGTAGATTCGCGTAGCAAATAGTCTGATGCAACGTCCATACTCACGCCCAATACGGGAAAATCGTGCAAATAACGGCTCTTTACGTACATTTTCTTTGCTTCACGCCAGGTTCCATCCAAGAAAATAAATAGTAACGTTTTACCAGTATTCAATGGTGGGCTGTCAATACAGCGTTCAGCTGCAGCATATTCGTGTGGAAATACCACAATGGGGAAATATTTATCGTTACCCAGCAGGTTAAGCAGCGCTTCATCAGGCTGGGTACGTTTCCATAGAAATGCGTGGTTATCTTTAACCACGTCTGCAATCAAACGGCCTGTATTAGTGGGTTTGTAATATTCGCCTTTGTACATCAAAAATAACACTGCCACGTCTGTGCCAGCCTCAGGCTTAAATTTACAAATACAGTTTTGCGTTGGCAGCAAACATGCTTCACATCGAACTACTTTACTACCGCGGGCGTGAAATGGGCGCTCAGCTTTCAGCAGCTCTTCGCTCCTTAGGCGCATTACAGCGTTGTTATTTTTCAAAGGTAAGAATATCTAGGTTAATCTGGTGATATGTTAACACAGGAAGTGCAGATAAAAATAACAGGAACTCTGAGTTTCAAAGCGTCGGCTTCTTTTACACCTCTTCTCATGCTAATTCATTTAACCACAGCAAGCTTTTGAAATTATAGGAAATATTCTGTGGCATGATACGTGCTAAGCGATTTCAGCCACTATAGTATTGGCTCTAGTAACTTTTGAGTATAAAGAAATGTTCAAGCGCTTTTTTTGCGTTGCAGTGTTGTCCGTTTTACCCGTTTTTGCTCATTCAGCCGTCATAGTTCAAGACCTATCAGTCACAAGACAGGCCACTGACTTTGATACCCCAATAACTTTCAACTTATTTGATAACACATTGACTGGCGATACTTTGCAGTCAGTGATTATCGAATTATTTGCACGCTCTAGCGGCAGCGTTAAAATTGAAAATAGAAACCCAAGCCGTAGCGCAAATGTTACTGCTAGGCTTTCAACTTCTATAACCTTGTATTTAATGGATGGGCTAACATCTATCTCCGCGTCACCTTTTGTGTTTCGTAGCGATGTACTTTCTGCATTTGATGGGAGTTTAGATTATGACGGCTCATCAGGCGTAGAGTTTTTGAACCTGGCCACAAACGATTACGAAGTAGCAACGATAACCTCAGATGATCTTTTGACGCTTTTCACAGGCGTTGGTCAAGGGCAGCTTTTATTTGAAGCTATTGCCACTAGTGGCGTTACTGGGGGTGGAAATCTTTCTACTATAATCGACACATTCGCGTCAGCTGATGTTCGAATAACTTACTTTACTGTTTCTGAAAGTGGTTCTTTTGGAATTCTGCTTTTAGGTATAGGAATGCTAGTAGCAAGACGTAAGTTAAACTAAACACGCTCTTCATTGTTATTTTTTACACGCGGCGCACACAACCCAATGGCGTCGCCGCGATGTTGCGATATAAGCCCACAATGAATGACATTATATTCCTACCCAATATAAACTATGGCAGAAAAGTTCATTAAGACTGATGAGCATTGTGCTATGCCGGTTAACGGATGGGATGGTGTTATCAATCGTGTAAGGTGAATGCTGATCCCCCGTTTGTGGGGTAGAGCCGATAAATATTAATCACAAAGCAAGAATGCTAAAACTCAAAAAGCTTTATAATACAGATAAGCATTTGATTTTATAGTGGAATAAATGGTGCCCGGGGCCGGACTTGAACCGGCACGCTGTTACCAGCGAGGGATTTTAAATCACACTATAAAAAACAATAATAACAATTAGATAGCGTTGATATTCAAAATATAATGCAGCCCTAGAGGCCGCATTATACCGTTAAAAAAACACTGATATTATGAAGCTAAAGCGTGACGTATGACATCGGTTTATTGCCGCTGGACCCCTTCGAAGATACGACAACACCTTTAGTGTCACCCTCGACAAAAACGACGATAGAGAAGTAAATGCTACCGTTTTTAGAAGCCTCTAAATCTCCTAACCTCACTAGCATTTCAGAGCCTTCAATATTAATTGAATCTGTTTTAGAAGATATTGAACTACCTCCGGCTATAACTTTGACTTCTTCTATAGTGTTATTGTCGAGCATCATGAAGCCATCTGAATCAAGCGCTAATCCAGTAGGCTCTGAAGGTTTTAGCTTCATTACTTCTCTGTTCGCACGACCAAAGTATGCATTGATGTCGCCATTCGTTTCCAAATCAAAATCTAGCCTTTCTATAACTTTTAAAATTTCAGATAAGACGACAGCTGCAACGTTTACATTGACGATGCCAGGCGCACTCTCTTGCCCTTGATCATCAACCGTTATTAACTGAAAGGTGAGAGTTTGTGCTGAGGTTCTACTTGGCGATATTGCTTTTGGTTGTGATGGAGTTGAAATATCGAGAACGACAGAGTCGCCGGCCGTTTGCGTCCAGCGCCACTCGACTATAGTACCATCGGTATCTTCAGAGCCAGTGCCGTCGAGTGTAAATTCGACGCCAGCCGCTACTGATTGGTCTGGGCCTGCATTGGCGGTTGGTTGTTGATTTCCGTTAGGGAACATAACGCCCTCCGATAAAAGATTAATATTAATATCAGATGCCGCCATCCAATATGATTTTATTTCATGTGATGTGGTGTTAAGCAAAACGCCATGCTTGTTGCCATATAAATTATCTCTATCTGTGGCTTCGCCAACAATCTGACCATTATATATCAGAGCAATGGCATCTATATATGCTCGAACACCAATTGTAAAATCTTCGTTCAAAGGCACTTCTATGTCGGTTGTAATAACGTCATAGTAAGCACCTGCAACGCGCTTAACTAACTTCAACCCTTCGCCAATGTTAAAGTTAGCGTAAAAAAAGTTGTTGGAATCTACGTAGCGGATTATTGGACCGCCAACCTGAGTAACCCCATTAAGATTAAAAACGGCTTGGACATGAGCATTACTGTCTGCTTCTACTAGTGCATTCCACCTAGGACTTGCGGGTTGTGTGCCGATAGCGACTAACGCCCCATTTACAGCATCAAAATCGCCATTTTCTTTTATCCAGTGCTCACCCAACCCTTCTGAAAAATCGTCATAATATGGCGTTTCTTGTAGATAATAATCGCCTTCAACGTTTATTGTTGCTGTAGCGGTGGCTGAATTTCCCCACCTATCCAATACAACAAAATCATGCTCGAATGAGCCTATAAAACCTGCGTAAAAATCTTCTACTGGTGAAATATAAGAGGTGATATTACCCAGTTCATTATCAGTTGCAGTTAAACCAGAAATTAAGGTTATTTTGTCTAACGGAGCATAACCATCAACACTACTAGAACTAATAACAGGAGGGGTAGAATCACCCCTAATACCTGTTTGAACAGTATTGGCAAGCGGTAAACTCATGCTATTTCGACTCCTAAGTTTTCGACCCATTCACTTTGCTGAGTACCTAAAAGTGTTCTTACTCTGAAATCATAAGTTCCGGCTGGTAAATCAGGCCTCCAACGCAGGTCTCCGCAATGTCCAACCTCAAACTTAGGTAAGTCTACCCAAGCGCTGTCACTAGAAAGCTTATACTGACCTTCAATTTCATCGAACGCGCTATTAATACTATCGGGAATAGCAGGGAGCGTTTTCAAGATGTAAATCTGATGCTCTTTATTGTCTTGGCCCAACTCTATTCTTGCAAAATCTTCAGTTATGTCTGTGTGATCAACGATACGGTTATCACCGTCCTGCACGTTAAACATGAGTATTTTACTATCAGAGTAGCCTAGCCAGTAGTGAGTATGTGTATATTCAGCTTCTTCAGGTATAGCAAGATGCTTGATATTGCAGTGTATACCTAACGCTCTAGCGTGATGGCGTGAGTTTCTGAAACTATATCCCATTTCAGCATAGTTGAAACAATGAGTAAGTTTTAAATCAACGTTACCGTCACCACCGTTGTATAGAGCTATATTGAATGCGTAGTAATCTTCTTCGGGGTTATCTGGGCTAGTGCTTACGCGGTTAGCAACCAAGCAATCGGTGTTCACTGGCCCGCTATACTGTCCATTAATGGACGCTTTTTTCATATCGATATATGTGTTTAATATGTATGAACTATCGCATCCCGAAACGTTTGTTGTACCATTTGAAATACCTAATTCATATTCCCAAGGGCCATCTTCCGATTCAGGGTATCCTCCTTCGCAGAATAGATTATCCACATAGAGAATATCACCGTCACCTCCATACATGGTTATCGCTTCTTTTTTCTCAAAAGATTCGCAGTCAGTAAATCGGTAATTGCCGCCCGTACTCGCCCTATACCCAAGTCTACCGCCCACACTTCCCAACTCAACGCCTTGAACGTCATCCTCCAACTCAACCGCTTCAGATGGGTCAACCAAAGAAATTAAAACAGGCTCGACAACACAAGTGCCTTCAACTGGACAGTCTAAAGGCTGTTGACGCTGGTTGACTTGAAATACATCAAGCTTACGCGGTGCAACTACTGTGACTGGCTTAACTACGCGCTTAACATGCAAGCCACTTACTGAGCCATCAAACCCATTACTTTCAACGAGATTAATAGTGTTGCAGTTAGCAGGTATTTTTAAATGCCAAACTTCACGCCCATTTCGATTAAAGGTGTATCGCGGTATGGTAGTTTCGTCACCTACTGCCTGTGGTTGTATTTCACCCGCTGTTCTACCTGTGACATCAAATGCCACCTCATAGGTGTCACCCTCTGCGTAAGCGTAAGGAATTGCGGTAGCTGTATCACTCGGGGCAATGTTACCTTCAACCATAATTGATGCGAGTATGGTTATTGTTATACTCTGTTCAATATTGCCTGGCATCAGGTAGTTAATAGTTTCTGTGGCGGTTTCACCAGGCTCTAAGTAGTCAAACGCACCGTTAGGAACATAAACAAAGAAACCGTATCGATAGTTTATGTCTGCACCGCTCGGCAACGTCAAAGATAAATCTTCATTCGTTAGCGTGTTTTCTATCGCTATAATTCCTTCGGGGAGTACATGGTATGAAGCAATGGCTTCGTTCGCATAGCACTTAATTTCACCCGTTGTTGCGCCAACAATAGCCCCAGCGTTGTCTTGCGGGTAACTTCCTTCGTAAATGCCTCCAGTGTAAGGAAATCCAATGGGCTTATTTGTTTGAACAACAGCTTCACCATTATTAAATTCAACGAAAGAATCTGCTATGACGTTACTGACATCATCTTGGTGATGTGCTTGAACTCTATAAGTCTTAATACCTGTGTCATTTGGTATGCTAAGCTGCATTGAAGATTTGTTGATATTGATTTTCTGGGTGGGGTTTGCCATTCTATTTTCTGCCTCTATAACTGATAGACCGTCATCAACGATAATTCGCTTGGTTGCGTAGGTTACGTTATTGTTGTTGTCATTAACTTTCAGGACTAAGTCCAAAACAGCACTGACATTCGTATCAATATCTACGGGGTTGTTCTCGAAATCGTAATACTCAATAAACTGAGTAATATCGCCATCTTGAGAATCAAGCGCCGTTGCCTCTTCAACGTAGGGCTCGCCTTTTAGTACCGTAACTGTACCTTTTGGAATGGATATGACCGGTCTTTCGTTATTTTCTGGTATGTCTAAGTTAGTTAAAGTAATGTTATTGCTATACGTAATGTTAGCGTGGCTGGAATCTCTATCTTCTTGTGAATGGATACCATGTCGGGTTTCGTTTATGTTTACTGATGTGCTGAACGTAGCTACTGGGTTATTTTCCAAATAAACAGCTATCTGAGTGCCATTTAAACCGATAACTTGCTTGAATTGGGTAGGAAGCGTTATTTCGTAAGGTGTAGAAGCTAATTCAGTATCCACCCCATTTGACCTGTGGACTAGCCTTACCGCTGTAGAAGATACGTGAACAAATAAAAAGTTGCTGGGTGATGCAACACGCAATGCTAGTCCACACACTCTGTGCATCAAATCAGACGTTACATCTGCGGAGATAACTAGGTTAGATAACCCAAAATCTTTATAGATTAAACGGTTGGAACTATCATTAGGCACGTTACCTAATGAGTAGATAGTGTTATTTGATACACCAAAAACCGATCCATTAGGTATTATAAAACCCCTAGCAACATTATCACTAGGGCCGTTTAACTGCCCCGATTCAAGGAATATTCTTCTAGTAAACGTATTGCTGGTATCTAAAAATTCAACAGTGTGAGTAGCTTCATAGCTATCTAGTTCACCATCATTAGCGACAACTCCAACAGTTACCGAGCCTAACTCAGCGCTGGTTAATTCAACAACATCACCCGTAGTAGTATTTAAACTGCCGGTGCCACTAACTACCCGCCACGTAAAAACATGCGTATCGGAAAAGTCTGGGTCATTCACAATGGCTGTAAGCTCTACAGTATTGTTTATTCCTGTGCTGTTTACAGCGTTGATCACAACTTCTGGTTGCGAGTTGGATGCAGGGTTATTTGTGAACCCACCTGATGTGAACCCCGACAAAGGACTGTCGTTCGTGTTGTCTAATAGGTCTTTAACAACTGCTCCGCTAGTGGCGTTTAAATCATACTGAACTACTTGCGAAGCACCGTAGTCCCAAGACAACTCGCCGTGCATTACACCATCGTATTTTGTTGACTCTGAGCCTGCTCCATAACCAAGTACGGATAAGTATATTGTGCCACTAATTGTTTTTGACGCTGATTGACCCAAGAGGCTAACGGTAACAACGTTGCTAGCGTCCCTCGTTATTGTCATACCACTAACAAAACTACCGCTAGAAAGCCCTGGCACGGTAATGTCTATATCAGACCCATTTAGCCTAGTCTTTATCACTCCTCCAGCTAATGTTATTACCCCCCAAAGACCTGCGTTAGTATGACCTATGACCCATTTAGTTGAATTAGTATATTCAAACGCTGGAACATTAACCGTAAATTCACCTGCAGCATTAAAGTTCGTGCCTAAATCAACAACCCCTGAACCATCAAACTGTATAGCCATTTTTAATTCTCTTTAAAATTACTGCGCAATCCACGTAGCGCCACTGCTGTTAAGCGTTACTGTTTCGTTATATGTTTTTCCGTTAATCACTACATCTTTTAACTCAACTGTAGCTATGCCAGTTCCTGTAGAAGCCGCACGTAAAAAAGGCTTTGTTGCTGGAAGAACGTATTCGCCACCTTCGATAGTGTGAGTGGAGCCTTTTCTAACTGATATACACTCACTAGTTGACCGCGAATCGAATCTGACAGAGCAATAGTGGAGAGTGCAACTATCGCCCAAAAGCAAAAACGCCGTTCCTGAAGTGTTCCCGAATTGCTGTACTCCGCCTACAAAGCAGTATTCCAATCGAGAATTAGCACCCCACACAGTTATTCCACGCTTGCAGAAAAAACCGCCCGAATGCCTAATTACTGCCGAAGCTTTACAGTCTATTAATCTATCTGTGGTATCCCAGACTATAAACCGCTCTATAGTGAAGTTTGTACCTCCCTCGATGGCGAGCGCTTCACCTTGCGTGTAAGCTGAATACTGTGAACCATCGTGGTAAGGATTTTTCGGGTTCAAAGAAATATAGTGATCACGTTGACCACCTATATTTATGTCAGAAAGCGTAACGTTGTCGTTTTCGCTGGATAAGAAGCGTATACCGATTGCTTCTCCATCCTCGCAATTCGCGTTCAACGCAGAAATATCGCTAATACGAGTGTTTGTTACAGCCCCTCTAAATATTGCCAAAGAGGTGGTAACATTTTTACTAACTAAGCCAGAAATTTCGCAATCATCAACCGTAGATTTAAAGTCAAACCCAAAACGGCAACTTCTTAGCTGTGACTGATAAATTTTTGTGCCTGATTGCGGCTGAGTAAATGTTGCTGCTGTGTCGTAATTTCTTGCACGGAAACCTTCTAAAAAGTAGCGGTCACCTTGAAAAGTGAAAAAATTAACTCCTCTGTAGGTGGAACGCCTAAAGTATTCAGGTCTGTCACCGATGGGCCACCATGTTTCCTCTGATAAGGATGAGTCTATGCGTGAGCCTATGTTCCCCATCTTGAGTATTAATGGGCCGGTTTCATCACCAGTTGCTGTAATTTCAAATTCTTTAGAAAAAGTATATCTATCTACCAAAAATTGAGCATCACAACCAACATGAATGAAATCGCCAGCCCCTCGCGAATTTATTGCGGTAAGCAGTTCTGACCAGCCTAGCGGTTGATCCCACCAATCTCCGTTAGCATCGACTTCACCTTCATCAATGGATATATCAATAAAATCCATACCCATTAGAACACCTCCGGTATTAGTTGCTTGATGTAAAGCACTTCAACAACTGCGTTTATTTCACCGTAGCCCCTTTTAAGCGCTAACCTTTCCGATGTGGCTGTAAAAATCTTAACACCTTCGATTTCTATGGCATTTGCATTTGCGTTTAATGTAGCTAAAGAGCCATAGCCAACCAGAGAATGCAGAGCTACTGCGTATTCGACTGTTTTTCCATCCAAGTAGCTAGATGAGAAAAATTCAACTCGGTCATTGGCTTCACTTACTGCAGTTGCTGTGAATTTTCTACCGTCTTGGACCCAACTTGAATAAATTGTCATGGGTGTGTTTGGTGTTATATCTGCAGTTTCCCATGTGCCATCTAAACGCTGATTGCAAGTAATAAACGGGTTGCTGGCGTTGTTGCTGGTATTCGTTATCGTTGCGTTTAGCTGCGGGATTCTAGGAAAGTATGGTTTGCTTAAATCAGCAAATTTACCGTCTGAAAAACTGATGTAATCGACTAACCCGAAGAAGTAGTTACCCATACCATCATTACCTATTTCGGGTAAGTTGGTTACTGATGCGGTAAACGTTACCCACTGACCTAGCGTTAACGTTGGCGAACCCGGCAACCCTTTAATTTCATGTGTGCCGCTTAGATGTGTAACGCTATCAATCGTTACGTGAAAAACGTAAACACGCATTGTTACATCACCAGTAAAGGGCGAATCTAAATCTATATATACTGGACTATCAGCTTGGTAGAAATTCCTTCGCCCTAGATATTGCTCGATAGGCTGCGCATCTTCTTTATTATGCCCCCACATAACCCACGTTTTCTTTTGTGTGGTATCAAAGTGAAGCTCTACGGGTTTTAATGGTCCTATTGCTGGCGGTAACGGAGAAACGTTTTTAGCAAGTTGGTCATAATGGTTGTGCTCAAAAGCTTGTCTACCTTTGCTGGTGTCAAAAGCTGGACTGACGCGCATGACATCGCGCTTTGTCGATGCTGCACTAGGCAATTGGTTCTCGCCTAACGTTCCTGTGACTTGAGTGAAATCGGGCCACTGCGTTGCTGTGACTGGCGGGTCTATTAGCTGAACCCAATTAATATCCCCTGACCATTCCGCCATAGTTTCCAAAAATGCGGCATAAGCAGCTCTGTTATTTTCTAACGCTTGAAGAAGTACACCCACCGCCCCTATTGGCACTACTTGAGCGGCTACGTTGCTTAAATCACCTTGTTGCCAGTTATATTTAAGCGTTAGCGTGTTGGCGGTAGTGTCATGATCAATAATTGTCGCTGGTAATTTGCCAGCGATGAATAACTGGCTACCCTCAATCAACCCAAAGAATGAATCTGAGTTATTTACAGATACAACAGGGCTACCGTCTTCAACACTAATGTCGTTGAGACTAAAAACGTAGGTACTCATTATTTTTCCGATATCTGAGAAGAAACGACTTTATTTAGAGTCGTTTTTATTGGACAGGCTGGCCCTGCTGAAGCTGCTGTATGCCAAATGCCTGTTTGAATACTTGAACGAAAACATCACCGTCGATGATGCATGTTCCGTTGTTGCTGTTACCTTGAATTTTGACATCAACAACGACATCGGTGTTGGCCGGAACTCTGACAACAACACCAGAGACACTATCACCTTTAAATGTATCGCCTGGCGTTGAAATAACATGCACAGAACTACCATTCACGTCTGCAGTGATAAGTAAGCTATCGAGGCTACCCCACTGAATTGGAATGGGGTGAACGTAAGCGACACGCTCAAATGGTTGCGCCTGGATAAGAAAATTAACAAGAACATGCTCTTGGGTTGGTGTGCCAGAACCATCAAACGTAATAGGCCGCATATCTAGTACAGCACCGTCTGTTATATCCCCTTCGATATTTTCCGCGTATATAGTGGCATAGGACTTAATGGTCCCTGATACACTGTCCCATTCTTGCCAAACGGCACCATCCTGACTGGTGATCTTAACGTTTTCAGCAGCCAGAATAATTGAACTAGCGCTTTCACTGCCTTCAATGAACATACCAGTTAAGCGGCCGTTCACATCGATAGCGAATTGAATCTGCCCCCTTACTTCACCAATAGCATTTTCAAGCGCTTCGAAGTACGAGAAAACACTAACCTGATCACCATCCAAGTTGTTTATTTTTATCTCTTGGAAAGCTTGCGCGAACGCGGCCCCTTCTATCCATTCGCCGTTTTCGTCTTCATAGCCTATTTGAGCATTTTTGAAGTCTGCAATTTGAGATTGAACGCTCTTATCACCTATCTTTTGTTTAACGCCAAGTACATCTAAGCTGATTACTTGGTTTTCTTGTGCTACTTCAGTCACGCTGTAGAGTAGCGTCGAGTACTCTTCGCCTAGCTCGTTCGTTTGCTGTGACCAGTTGGCCACATCATTTACGACACTGTTTATAGTATCACCAAGGTTTTCAGGTAAGCCTGGTAACATTACCGTTCTAACGATATTGCCCCAGAACTCATCTACTGCAGACGTTCGTGCAACTACAAACGTCCATTGCGACTCGCCCAGAGCATTGGATGAGCAAACCCATATTTTAAAATCACGTTCTGGTGCTAAGCCAGGGAACGTATAAGCATGAGCTGGCCCACGATATGGTAAAGGGGGCTCTTCATCCGTTAAGTCATGACTAATGGAATACAAAAACGCGGTTGAGCTATCAGAACCTGCTAAGTATGGGATAACTTCCAACTCTGTAGCTGTGGGGTTTATTGTAATATCTGTTGGTACGCCAGGCTTTTGCATTATCAGCGGTATTTCTGCCCATCCACTTCGTGCAGAAAGACCGCCTAACGCCATCACTCTAAAACGATAGGTACCAAGCGCATAGCCTGAAAGGTTTACGTGATAACGCGCTATCGAATCCGTTTCTATTAGCAAGCCTTGTTCATCTAATACCTGATAAAGGAAACGCGATGCTTCAGAATACCAAGAGATTTTAACTTGAACGAAAGCAGAATATACGTGCTCAATCGTTAAGTCGCTAGGTTCATCAGGGTTAGTAAAGCTATATGTGGTATCAGGTATTTCAGGCTTATTGCCTTCTCCAAAGAAGTCGTAGATATAAGGCTGATGCTCACGAACCGTTAAAGTTACCCGTTTTTTATTAGAGGAAATTTGTTCTATTCGAAATAGCTTTCCTTCCCAACCTAAAAACGAATCGTAAACAGGCACAATGTCACCCACATCATAAATAAGCGCCCACTTGGGCAAATGTATGCGGGTTTTCGTCTGCTCACGTGAAATTTCAAGCCACGTTTTGGCGAACTCAAGGGCTTCGTAATAGTTGTTACAGGTAACGAGGTCAACCGTGCCCTCATTAATGAAACCGTTATCTTCTTCTAATAATTGAGCCTCTAAAGCACTGCCTTTCGGTGGGTAAACGGCTTCCTGCGCAGTACCATCTGCAGCAGGCTCATAGTACGTTACCGCAACACGGTTATACCGCTTATTTTTACTTCCTTCAGAAACACCATCCATCTCGATAATATCTTTCTCAAGGATTGGTATGCTAACTGGATCATCATCTTGCTCAATAACTAAAGTTAACTGACCATCGATAATAGGCAGCCAGCCCCGCATTGGCTTTAACAGTACATTGACGTTTCCCAATATATCTTTACTGGTGTCTAGCTTACAGTTACAGCTAAAAAGCGGTCTTTGTTCGGGCTGGCCAACAACCTCATCGACAAGAGAGTCGCAAAGGTCTCTTCCTCTGTAAAACGAATTTGTGTTAATCAGTCCAGTAGAAAGGCCTTTGCCATACAGCGGATCTTTAAGGTAGTCGAGTAAAGCTAGTGCTGGGTTTGAGTGATTGGTACCTGTTAAATCAGCGGTAATTTTAGGCTCTGATGAGATAGCAAACTCGCCACCATGATATTCAAGACGAATGTAGCTGCATGCTTTCCCTGAAGCTTTGTCTGATAATCGCCATCCTGCAGCAGTAAGTAATGGATCTTCATAGTTGTCCATGCCATCAGGGAAATTACGCATGTGCACCACGCGCCCGCCATCATCGTGAAAGAACGCAGGGTTGTCAGAAGAAACGGGGATATCGTCTACATAAACCTCATCAATTGACACGACTTTTTCAGACCACACGACAATGATATGAAGCAAGTCATTTTTAATATCATCAGAGTCACCATCATTGGTTTCCTTGAATATGATATTGCCCGTGGTTTTGTGAACCTTGCCTATAACCACACCAACGTGTGCATCAGTCTGTGCCGATGTTAACTCAGTACCAGGCGGCATTGGCTCTGGCGCTTCAGGTGCTAACCACCCAAAAAAGAACCCACCAACATCTTCTAAAAAGCTCATTTTTTAAACCTGCTGCGTTATTCTTGGCAGATCAAAGCGACCACTACCAGAGGAACTGCCACTACTTGATGCAACTGGCGCATTTTTACCCCAATAAATTTTTCGTTTTGCTCTGGCCACATGCTCAAAGGCCGTATCATCTGGGTAATATTTTTGATGTGAACCAGAGTTGGTTTTGGTACCGGCTTGCTTTTCGAAGTCAGCCCAGACTGACGCTAAAACCGCGTCAATCTTTCTCGTTTCTTTGAAAATGTCGCGAGAATCAATAAAACCTTCAAATACATTTAATGTAACGATCACGCCTAACTCATCAGCATGCTGTTCATAAACCGTTACTTCTGAGTTATTCCATCCCTTATTTAGAAAGTAAGGAATGAACGCACCATCACGCGCATCCAGCGTCGTGTTAAATTCATTCGTTGCAGGCTCAGAAGTCACTTCAATGTCATCGATACTGTCAGACGTTATATAACCTGGCTGATAGTAAACACCGCCGTAGAAAACAGGCGCATCCCTATCTGTCAGATAAAGCATATTCCCGTTGATGTTCATTTTTATTAGGTAGGTTTGGTAGCGAGTGGGGTTGTAACCTTTTAAGCGCTCAATTTCTGATGCTGTCAAATTCTTCACAGCTGCTCCATTAACTCTAAATCGAAGATGGTTTTTCCCGCATCTTTAACGCCGAACTCACCACCATTACGGTTCTTAACGCACACCTGAAAGTTGACGTCATCGCCGTAGCGAATCTGTGTACCAGCTGGAATATTGTGTAGAAGTGGCTGAGTAAGCGTTATTGTGGCACGGCCAGTGGCGTCTGAATTGGCACTAAAAGCAATCCGGTAGCCTTTGGTGTTTATGTCGGGCTGCACAAAGTCACCACCCCACGCCGCCTTTTCGCGTGATGGCGGCAAGCCTGCAACATGTAAAACTTGGCTACCAACGAATCCACTTGTTGTTAAATAAAGACCGTTTAGCTTTCTAACCGACTTTAGTGGATTTGGCAGAAGAAAGTTTCTAATCGAATCGTTGTACCAGTCAAGAATGCCACTGATTTCCATAGCATCATCGTGACTAACAGGCGTCGAAGTAAGCGCAAAGAGGTAATAAGGATCTTCACTCCCCAATGACTTGTTTTCGTACAGTCGTTCTTCCGGTTTGATGATGTCGAGGATTAACGTAACTTCGACTTGTCTAAAAAACTGAATAGGAAAAGCAGACATTTATACTGGCCTCTCAAGACGTGCTTTGAACAAGCGAATGAAACGCTTGTCGCGCAATGCTATCTCTCGCCAATCGCGATTTGATGCATCACCGTGGATATGCGTTTCGTTTTTAACGCTCATATTCTGAGAATTATTGGTTTCTGATGAACTTAAGAAGCGTGTGAGATCACGGTTTTGTTCTGGTTGAACAACCCGTTCACCGCCGTCTAATAGGTAGGTACCTTCTGAAGGGATGTTTGTCATACCGCTGTGCGCCATACCCGTCAACTTTGCTGCTGCAGCTGCACCAGTTACGACCACGCCTGTATAAGCAGCACCACCTAACACTGGCCCAATATAGGGAATACTGGCCAAGGCGTTATAAGCCCCCATCGCCGCATCCATGGTATTAGTCCATATAGATTGCAGGCTTTTTCGCTTTTTTTCGTTAAGTAAAGTTTCACCGATAGATAAAGCCATGCGCGCGTAACCCGCTTCACGCCCTTCCATGCCATCAAAGAAGCTATTCGCCACATCAAACATGGCACTGTAACCTTCCTGTTGACGCGCTTTTTTCTCTTCTTCTTTTTTAAGCTCTTCTTCTCTTGCTTCATCGCGAATTTCAGCAAGCCTTCCTTGGTGCGTTGCCTCCAGGTCTTCCATTGCCTGCTTATGCGCTGCTTCAATTTCCTGTGTTGCTAAGCCTTTTTCGCGTAGCATGTCGAGCTCAGCTTCAATTTCTTCAACACGTTTGTCGTGTCTGAACTGGGCTAACTCTTCATCTTTACCGCCAGCTTCAAGCGCAGCCTCACGTATTGCCGCGTACTTCTCCGTGGCCGCATCTATTTCACGCTGGTTCAGTTCTGCAACCTTCTCTTCTTTTGTTAGTAGAAGATTGTTCAGTGCCTCTTGATGTTCCTTTTCAAGCTCCTGTGTGAGCAAGCCTTTTTGACGCATAAGCTCAAGCTCTGCGTTCATTTCTTCAACTTTACGCTCATAGCGTAAGTTCGTTAACTCGGCTTCTCTTCCGTCTGCAGCCAATGCTTCATCATTAATGCGTTGATACTGCGCACGAAGACTAGAAGCCATTTTTTCAGTTTCTTCTTCGCGCTTAACTTGTGCTGTCTGATCAGCTTCTTCCTTAATAGCAGCCTGCGTTTCTACGTGTGCCTGGTTAGCTGCTTCAAGTTGCTTTTTCTGCCGCTTAAACTCTTGAAGTTCTGCAGCCGCTTTCCTTTGCTGCTTCTGCAACTCTTCTTTTTCTGACTCACCACTTCCGAACCAGCCGGTACCTTCCGAACTCGCATTTGGTAGGCGCTGGCGTAAATTGCCAAGTTCACTGGTTCGTTGTTCTATCAGCTGATCTAACGCCTGCAGGTCGCCCTGTTCTGCTTTCATCTGCAGAATTTGGTCTCTGAGCTCATCGGCTTCCGCTGAACGAATAGCATTAGCTGCTTTTGCCGCGTTGGCACCGCGTTTAGTCGCTGATTTCTGCTGGGTGTTTTCGAGGTACTGAAGCTCTATTTGTAACTCTTCAATAGTTGGCGCAATTTTGCCGCGCAACTTATCAAGTGAATACGAGATACCATCTAGCCACTTCTTAACGCCACCACCTAAAGATGAGCTTTCAGAAAAACTGAGTAATAATTCATCCCAACGCTGGCCAAGCGTGTCTACTGAACCTGCTAACCCGCCAGCTTCGGCAGAACCAGCCCCGCCTACTTGCCCCGCAAGCTGTTCAAGAATGACCTTTTGAGCGCCTGCAGTATCGCCCATTTCGACCATTGAACGAATCATGTCTTTCTGCGCAGAAGTGAAGCTAACACCACTGCGCTTAAGTGCATTAATACCCGCTACAGGATCTTCTAATGCTTTACCCAATTGCAGGGCTTTATCTTTAGCGGTACCGCCAAAAACAGCGGCCATATCCTGAGAAAGTTCCACTGCCTGTGTGAAGGTTTCCCCGCTCACAGACTTAAACGTCTGAAGAACGTTCTGTGCTTCGGTTATTCCCTGCACACTGGCCAGCGTGCTTAACGCGACCTGGTTTGCTTGTTGTTGTAGTTGCTCAGCAGTGAAACCAGCTGCATTACCAGTCGCCCTAACTAATGCTTCGGTTCTTAATTGGCTTTTTTCGTATTCATTGAACACCTGCAGCGACTTATAGCCAACCGCAACTAGGCCAGCTAAAGCCGCAGCTAATCCGCTAGTGACGGCAGCACCAGAAGAAAACAATGAATTAACGACAGATACCCTACTGGCCACGCCGCCCATTGGGCCCTGAATAGCTTGAGCGCCCTGTGATAACCCACGCATTGAGTTGTTAAAGCGATCATTGCTTGTTATTGCACGCCCTAACTCGCTGCGATAAGACCGGGTATTGCCTCGCAGTTCAACTTCGTAGTTCTTTTTGTTCATTATCTTCTCGTAAAGCGCTTATAAAGCTCTTCTACAGACATAGGTTTGATTTGCATTTTGGGGCGATATCCAACGACGAAATCGCTAGATTCAAAGGGTTTATCACCCTTTTTGCGTAAATAATTTGCCACTTGAGCACGTAAACCAGCTACTTGGAACTGGTCAATTTTGCCTCCGTATGGCTCGATTTCGCCAAATCGTAACCATTCGAGAAGCTTTGACGCACTGAGTCTATCTAGGAGGGAGTCTGCATCTTCGCAGCCTAGCTTTAAGGCCAGCCTAAGTGTGGCTGTTCGATACGGCTGGCCTATGAGGGGTTTCTTGCTAAATCCTCATCACTAAGTGGCTCCGGCTCTTCTGATTGCGAGTCACCTTCACTGCTTGGTGGTTGATAATGAGGGTCTATCCAGGGCATATCAGAAACACTGGCAATTTCTGCAAGCACTAATGAAATTTTCGACTGAGGAAACGATGCGAGAAACAGCAAGTCAGTTTCACTATCCCACTTTAAAGGGATGCGACCAGTCTTTGTGCGCAGCGACATTGCAATAGCTTGGTATCTCAGTGCCATTACATTGCGGCCCTTCTCTTCTAAGTCGGCATGGGAACGCTGAATAAGATTGAGTTGGTCCATGATCACTACAGCATCTGCTGCAGAAAGCTCAACGATAAGCCAACGCCCCAATTTAACCGCTGCACTTTGCGCGCGATGCACGAAGGTTTTATCCTTCGGCATCTTACGCTCAGCGATAAAACGCTTAAAGAAACCAAACATTAAGTAAGATCTTCTTCAAGAATAGGACCATCGACTTTTAGCGTTAAGCTTCTGTCTATTTGACCCTCTTTGGGAATTGCATAACCGACTTTCGTAGTTAGGCAACGGAATGACAATGCTTTAGAAATTGGCGCTGGAAATTGCACCTGTACGTGGTTTTTCGTGCCGTTGTGGAACGCATCAATAATACTTTCAACATCAGTCTGCGTTTCACGGTAGCGAACCGTGACATTCCATTCACCGCCATCACGTAAACCGTAATCAGACTCTTTCCAGTCATGCTCGGTACCGTACTGCGTTGCATCAACCACTTCACTGGTCATTTCACCAGGCTCCATGGTCATAATATCGGCTATTGAATTACCGAAAGAAGTGCCATCATCGGTTGATAAGTGCAATGAAACTAATTTACCCTTCATGATTAATCCTCGTCTAGGTATTGTATTGTGTAAGTAAGCTGCAATTCACCGATAGTCGTTTCACTGTCACGGTCGTATGCAAAGTTGGTTCTATTCATGCCTTCGATAAGGCCGTCTAACTGGGGGTTTTCGCGCAGCAGCTGCTGCACTGCAGTGGCTTTTTGGTCTAATGCGTCATCAATATTGCCCGGATCACGAAGCATAATTTCGACGATGACTTGCGCCTCTGTAATTCCGGTGTCATCGAAGTCATATTCAGTCTCACCCGAATTAAAGAAGACCTTCAACGCAGGTAGTTCATCTTCGAATATCTGCGCTGGAGAGTAATTAAATGTAGTAGAGAAGCCAGCAGACTCCGCTATCGCGCGGATTGCTTCTCGTATCTGCGAACGTGTGGACATTACTTAATTCCTAGCGCTTTATCTAATCGCCAGGTCAATTGGCGAAATAGCTCTAAAGGAAAGTCTTTAGCAAGTGAAGCTTCTGTCTCTTGGTTTACAGCGTTCTTAAGCGTTTGCTCTGTGAACTTTGCACCAAAACCAGCCACTTCAATATTCCCTCTACCCTTCCCTTTTCGAACATAAATGTTGCGTAAGCCTTTATTGGTAAATGTGTTTGGCCACTCGTAAGGACCGACCGCATGACCATCACCTCGCGGCTTAGCACCTGCCGTTCTCGCAGACAGCCTATTGGTACCGGCCCACACTTTTCCATGCAGACTAGTCGCTTTAGCACGTGTGATTTTCACACGTTGTCTTATAGGTGCTTGCTTAACTTGCATGGCCTTAGAAGCACGGCGAACTATTTTCGTCCGTGACTTTTTAAGGCTATCGTTGATGGTTGCCGCCATTGCACGGTTAACCTCACCTTTTCTATGAGTATCTAGCGCACGACTCATTCGCTTCATTTCAGCTAAGGCTTGTTTTGAGTTAACCGATACAATTTTTGACATTACTAAACACGCTCAAGGATCAAGCTTGTAACTTCGCCAGACTCTTGCTTTGTCACGAAAAGGTATTTAACGCCATTTACCGTGATAGGTTCCCTGCGTTTTATGGCTGGTAGCGATGTTTTCGGCGTGTCGAACTGAACCTGATTAGTGTCCAGTTCACCGAACTCATGCGCTCTGGTGTACAGGTATCCATTCACCTCTACACCAGAGATAACCGCCACATGTTTAAAGTCAGCAAAAAAAACTGACTCCATATCTGCGGCAAGATCATCTTGAAAGCTCATAGCTATTCGCTTTCACCATCGTTTTCTGGACCAAACGCCGCGTCTAAACCGTCATCGATTTTTGGTACTTCGATTTCAGTGTTAGCTTTTGCGTCGACAATCTTACCTTTCGACGCTGCCTGCAGTTCCTTTGCCATCGAAGCATCAATCGAGATGATTGTTTTACCCTTTGCCTTAGGAAAGTAGCTTTTACCCATAAGGCGCACACCGCGTGTAAGCTCAAAGCTCACTTTTTTACTATCTCTAGCCATTTTCTTTTACCTTAAAAAAAAGCACCCGAAGGTGCTTTGCTAGTTAAAAATTACGTAGATTACTCACCCAAGCAGAATGCTTGAGGGTGACGAACTGCAACGTCTGCGTCTTGGAATAAACGCATTACAAGACCACCGCTTGCAACTTTGGTAGCACGATCAGGAACTACATCAAGCGCGCCCCACAAGCCGATTAGCGCCTGCGAGAAGTCACCAAATAACATCTGGCCAGCGTTCATTTGTGTTGTTACTGCAGCGTTGTAGTCGTTAACGCGGCCATTCTGCCAAATGAACTGACCTGTACCTGAAGCTTTCTCGGTTGTTTTAAGCTTGCCACGTAAAGACGGGCGCATTAGATAAGCCATGGTGTTAGCATCTGCGTTGGCTTCTGCCACGTCAGTTTCAAATGCAACAGTTTCAGCCCATGTAGGACTATTTGGTGTAGCGAACGCAATTGCACCGATACCGCTGGTGTTAGCGATACCTGTAGGTTCATTGCCAATGCCCGAACCGTAAAGCGCACCCTGATCTAAACCTAAGCTTTGACCGCGCATGATGTCAGCCATAACTAGCGCTTCAATATCTGGCGTAGACTGGTTCATGATACGGCGAGTGATAGGAACTGCAGTAGCTAGCGTTTTAGGTCGTAGCTGTACAGTAGTGAAAGACAGGTCGCTATCTGTAGCCGCACCATCTTCTTCAACCCAGTAGAAGGTTGCCGAACCATTCTGTTTAGGAATATCAACATCACCCACAAGGCCAGACACCATGCGTGCACCTAATTGACCCACCACTGCTTGTGCGCGAAGTGCTTCAATGTACATTTCAGCATGAAGTTCGGTAGCTACGAGCTCAGCGCCTTTACCCGCACCGCCAGCTGATTGCATGCGCGCAAGTTGCATTTGGCGTAAACCATAGCCCATAGCTTCATAGCTAAGGTAAATACCGTCAGCATCACGGCCAACACGTTTAGCGATAGCCTCTGACACTTCACGCTCAAGGCCAGCTTTCTTAAAGTTGCCCGTAGCAACCGCGCGAAGCGCATTAATAACGCTGTACTTGCGAAGCTCGTTTTCACCGATATCCAAATTAATCATTGTTGACTCGGCTTCAGGATCTTTTCGCTTGCCGTGAAGCTCACGAATAAGCGCAGTGTTAAATTCTTCGTAGCTTCGACCTTTGGCAATAAAGCTATTACCTAGATCAGTAGCTCCATACTGACGTGCAGTTTCAGCAATACGTTGCGCATCGCTTGCTTCAGGTGCAGTTTTCACTTTACGTGGCTCTGCGAATTCGCGCTTAGTTTGGTTAGTCGTTTCCGGTGATACCGAACGGTCGGCTGATTCATCCGGGGCGTTGTTGTCTTGGATTTCGATATCATCCATTTTACGTACCTCAGTGGTGGTTATTTTTACGGGGTTGTCGTTTGTTTCAGCGTTTCGACCAACACCTACGGTAGGGTCTGCCGGTACTGATACAGAAGATATTTCCAGCGGTTCCCAGTGGGTAACGCGGTAGTAATCTAAATCATTTTCTTCGCGGGTTAATTTGGCGGCGTGGATACGGTAGCCAACAGATACATTCACGCGAATCTCATCTTGCATATCGATAAGAAGCTGCTGGCCAAGCGGATTGCGGCTCATCTTTATTTCAGCGTAGCCGCGGCCTTTCTCAATCCATGCTTTTTGAATAACGCCGCGTTGGTCGTTCCAATTGTGATCACTAAGGAACGGACCTTTATTGTTGATGCGTGCCAGGTCACATTCACCTTCTTCGTGACCAAGGGTTTCTACCCATCCCCAGCGCTCAACTTCATATTCACTGGAAAAGCTAAGGGTGACGATACGGCTTTCTTCGTCTACCTTTTCAATTTGCGCTTCCATGTCGCGCTGCATGACAGGACATTGCCCTTTGCGCAACATGGCTGCAGTAACTTTATTTACGTTCACTGTTCGCCCTCTTCTTCGTCATTTTTAGGGGCGTTCTTATTGGCTGCAGCTGCAACTTTTGCCCCTTTGCCAATACCAAAACCTTTGGCCAACTCCATCGCTGGACCTAGTATCTGAAGATATTGCTGCCAGCCTTCGGCCATTTCGTCGACATCAACACCTTTTTCATTCAGAACATCCATCGGGTTAACGGTGAAGTTATCCATGGCAGCGCCAATGGCCTGTTCATCTTTTAATGGGTCAACCCATTGCCATCTGCGGCCTTTGAAAGAAAATGCATCAACGCTGCGCTCTAGGTCATAACCTCTCAAGTTATCTATGGCGCCATTCAAAAGCGCATGTTTAAGCCAGCGTTGATATATCGCACCAACCACCTGACTTATTAACCAACCTTGAAGTCGCTTCCAGTGCTCCCTATCTTCAAGCACCGCCTGGCGAAGACTTGACCATGAAACGCCCTCATAGTCGTTCGCGCCCGTGTTGTAGTTCACATCTACGCCAGCAAACGCACCTTTAAGCGATGCCTTCTGAAATCCTTCAACTGAATCACCGTGGTGCTGAAAGTTTGTTTCTTTTGCGCGGTAACCCTCTGGGGTAATTGCAGCACCACCGGGCTCAAGTTCGAAAATGAAATCACCTTCGTCCTCTTCTTCAGGTGCTTCTTGCTCTGGGTCGCGTTCGTAAATAACCATATTGCTAGCTGCAACCCTGCTACCCACTAGCGCTGATTCGCGGTAACCACCGATATCGTGAAAATCTAAAAGTGATGCGTGAGCCCATGGAACACCGCGAGTTTGACCAGGGCGAAACATTGGAAAAGGAAGAATGATTTCATCTGCAGGAATACGAACGTAGCGTTTGCCAGTATTGTCATGGCGCCACGTATGCTCACCAGGGTGGTTAGTCAACAAGTGGTAAGCAACATGTCTGCCCCACTTATCTATTTCAACGCCCATTTTAATGCGAACGCCGTTTCCTAAATCTTTGTTTAACGTCGCGTCTAACAGGTCAGCTTCAATCAGCTGAATGGCATACCCAAACTTATTGGGCGCGCCGTGAATGTGACGAATGATAATGTCACCGTCTTGGCACACGGTTTTTGCAATGAGCTGCATGGCCCCAATGAAGTCCATGCGCCCACTGATTTCACACACGCCAATTTTGCACCACTTAGCGAACGCTTTTTCAATAGATTGGTTAGCTACGCGGTCTAAATTTCCATCGTTTCCGCGAACTTCAGCGTGTAAGCGCGGTCCCTTATCACCAACAACGTGAGTCTGCACCATGGAAAAGAAGCGCTTCATATAGCCAACGTCTTCACCAGCTTTGCGACTAGCAGCCTTAATTCTTGATAAATCGCGTCTTAACGTTTCATCAATGCTAAGACCGGAACCAAAGAAATTATTTGAGCTGATACGTGGGCTTTTTGCTGCAGCAAAGCGTTCCTGCGCATGCAATTTATGACGCTGACGATCACGGCTAGAACCAGCGCCTTTCCCAAGAACTGGTTCAACTCGCTCAGTTTCGCCTTTCGACTTTTTAAAGAGATTAAACATACACTACCTGTAGTAAGCTCGACGGGGTGGTTTAGTTAAGCCCTTCTTCTGCTTAACTGTGCGAACGCGCCAGCTGTACTTGCGCTTCAACTTTTCAAGCTGCTCAATGGGTATGCGAGTTAAGCTGCGGCCATCAACGGTATAGTTTTCATGGTCTGAGAGAACGCGACCTTCAATGCGCTTTTCTATCGCTTTCAAAACGCGTTCGGCATGGCTGGTAGTGTCGCAATACTCTAAATCATGCGGGTTCGCGTCGATAATGATGTAACCATGGGCTACTGTTCTGCGGCCTGTGCCATCATCGCTAAAAAGATGCCAGCGGTATTCGCCAGACTGATAGGTCTTTGTTTCTTCAGAAGCCAGGTCAACATGAAGCGCCCCATCAACCACAGTCGTGTCGATGGTAAATTTGCTTTCGGGGCCAACCAGAATGTACTGATAAGTGTGTGATGCGTTCACCACTTTACGTGACCACTTTGCGTAGTCACCTTTTACTAAACGTTTTGGTTCGTTCATTATCTAACCTGAGTGCTAAAGCCACGCTTTCGCCGTGGGCGAGTGGCAGATGATTGGCGTTTTCGCTTGGTAGCTTTCTGTTCAACTTCGGTTTCTAATTCAGCGCTGAACATGTCTTTCTGGCTTAAGCTGCTCTCTAATGCATCCCATTGGGCGCTAGTTTTGGCGTGAACCTTTTGAGACATTGCAGCGTGAAGCGCATAAACTTCGCAGTCGGTACCTTCGTTTCGTCTACCGCTTCGACACTGCCAAGTCATTTGGCCGCGAAGCTTTTTACTTGGCGCTTTGACCTCAGCAGTGACTTGTTCCCAGTAGTCAGCTCGCGCATCTTTGTAGCTATGCATAAAAGCCCCGGTACCTTGAAGGCGCTTTGATAGAAGATCTTTAGCCTTGTGAGTACCGACGAGGTAAACAAGAACGCCGTGTATATCTGCTTTTGTTGAACGTTTGGCGTTGTTGTGGTCAAGTTTTGCAGAAGGTAAGCGGAATATTTCACGCTTACCGTTGTCGTTACTATCACCTTTGATAGCCATGAGGTGAACGCGTCTATGCTTCTTACTTCTCGTTCTAACGTAGTGATAAACCGCGTGGTTGGTGCCACCGTCTGAACTATCAATACTGGCCGCTGACAAATAAATTCGGCCTAGCGTTTCGTGCTCAAAACCGTTGAAAAGTAGCTGGTCTAACTCATCCCATACCGGATCAGCTTTATCAACACAGTCACCGGCTATCTCTTTCCAGAGAACCAGCCAACTTTCCTCGTTTCTACCGAACGCCCGAATGATAATAGCTAATCTATCGTGCTGAACATCAACTCCAGCGGTAACAATTAAGCCACCTTTTGGTACCGTCAACTCTGGATAGTCATCAGCAAGCGCCTGCAGCTGCTCGTGATTCAGGTTATCTTTACTGCGGTATGCGTAAGGCTTACCCAGTTTAGAGTTCTGAAAAATTATCCTACCGGCTTCATCACCAGCTGCTGCTTCATGCTCTGCTTCAAGAAAGTCCTTAACCAAACTTGAAAGCGAGGTGCCAGGAATACAAACGTAAAGTTCAGACAGCCCTTTGAAGGTTTCAATTACGCCATCAGTGTTAACCGTTGGTACCCAACCGCAGAACTTATCACCTTCTTCCTCTGCAACTCTGCAGGTATTGAAAATGTTTTGCTGACGCTGCCAGTCATTCCACGCACTACCGCAGTGAGGGCATGCGTAAACCGCCGTTTCAGGTAAGTTTCTACCGTAGACTGGATGAACAGGGCCTTCATCTTGCTCTACCCAGCTGACATTTTCCCAGTCTAAAACGTGCTTTTCGCCACAATCGTGGCAGGCCACTGGCAAAGTTCGCTGGGTACCGAGGTTGATGTAATGCTCAACTTCGCTTAAATCCTCAACAGAAGGAGTGCCACCAAGAACAAACTTACGTTTTCGAAAGCGCTTAATGCGTTCACGCGCTAGGCGTATCGCATCACCCTGATCACCAACGTTACCGTTTGTGTCGTCGGGCTCTTCAACCAGCACCACTGGCGATGGCGTCGACTTAACGTTACTGACTGAGTTAGAGCCAAAAACCTTAAGAGAGCCCCCGGGGAAATTCTTTTTGTTACTACGGTTACCCGCCTTTCTACTGCTGCTAACATCAACTTTTTTAGCAAGTTCTGGCGTGGCCCTGATAACAGGTTCAAACTTCTCTTCAATGAAGTCGCGCGCTTTGTCATCTTTAGGAAACAAGCCAAGAATACGACTGGGTTCACAGCAAATACGCTTTGCTATCCAGCCAGTTTCAAGCAGTGTCCAGCCGATTTGGGCAGCTTTCATCAAGCCGACCATTTCAACAAAGTCGTCATCTAGGGCATGCATTACACCCCAGAAGTACGGCACGTAATCCGCGTTGTACAAACCAGCAAAGTCTGCATCTTCAGCGGGTAGTCGAAAGTATTTTTCAAGCCATTCGCGCGTTGGAATGTTTTCAGGTGGTAACCACCCAGCGCGGCATTCATCAATCAGAGTCTGTAGATTGGAACTGGAAGTCTGCAATAACTCGCATGGCAGCAGCTGTGGTTCCATCAATTGATTCTCTGTCTATGGTGATCCCATGCTGGCTTTCCAGCATGGCTAAGATTTTTTCTATCGAGTTTGTGTACTCAGATTTCGCCAGGGCAATCCAACCGTCGATAGCCTCACGAACTTGTGCCTTGTCGAGAATTAGCTTTTCCTCTTTGAATAGCATGAGCTCTTTCATTCTCGCGTTGGCAGAAGCTTCGCGCGTTCGCGCTTCGTCTAACTTCAAGCGCTGGTCGCTTGCGGTTCTTCCGCTGGCTTCGTCGCGTAGTTTTTCGCAGTAAGCACGTAACCACTGGCGGTAGGTACCGCCGCGAACTAAGGTTCCGTTATCGAGATGTTTGTGAATGGCCGGTTGTGAAGCACCAACCAAAGAAGCGAATTCTGTTTGTTTAGCTTTATCATCTAAATCAAACAAAATATAACCCCCCTATGGGATTTTATAGCTGTTAAAAAAACGCGGGTCTATGCGCCGTGTGAGGGGGTGCCTCCAAAAGGACCCGCGAAAATATTCTTATGAAAGTTATTTAGGAATGCATTCGTTGTTAGGTGATGCTTCCATAAGTTTGGCATGAAGTTCTTCTTGTCGTCTATCTTCTTTGCGCTTGAAGTAAACGTTAACGCCGAAGGTGGCTATGGCTATGATAATACCTATCACTGCTACTAGATGGTCGATGTTTACCATTCCCCATAAAGCCGTAAGGCCACTGGCTGTGTAGTTAGTAGCTGTGGTCTTATCACTCATTTTAAATCTGTCGCTATATGCTGACATGTTATGCACTCCTGTAGGGCCCATAACATGATTATTCAAATGTTGTTCCATTGTGTATTAGACGAAAGGATATTATTTACCGCGCCATACCTTAAGGCCAATAGCAGATAACACTACAGCCTTGAACAGAAAGTCTATATCAACACCAGCACTCTCAAGATTACTGATGGCCAGTACTGCTGCATCCAACATGCGAGAGTCATTGAATACGGCTAACGATAATGCGCCTAATACCAATAGAGCATAAGGTGAGGTAACGAGAACGGTAACGTACTCATCTTTCCAACTGCTCTCTAGGCCTTGGGCTAATAGCGCCTCTCCCTCGGCGTCAGTAAGTGTAACCTCATGCTCACCTTGTAATTTAGTTTGCTTAAGCTTTGCCTTAGCCTGTTCAGCGTTTGCCTTTTGCTCTTGCTTACTCTTGAAGATACCAACAACACCATCAATAGCGCTGCTTAGAGGTTTTAACCAATTCATTGCCACTCACCTGTTCTTAATTGTTCGGCTAATTGGATGGCGCGAAAGCCTACTTGATTGCGCCATTTACTATCTAACATCTCAGTTGATGCTGCTTCAAAGTCGCCTTGCTCGATGTAGGCCAGCGTCTTTTTGAAATTGAGTAAACCGCTAATACCTAGGTTAAACGCCATATTGATAAGAACCGCAACACGTGCATCGTTCAACCCGTAAAGCTTAATGTGCTTGCGAACCTGACTCTCAACCCTGCTTAAGTCGTTAGCCAAAAGAAAATCGCTTTCTTCCTGCGATATGCCGTTTGTCTCCAAGTTGCGCCCTACACCAATTGTTAAATACCCTTCAGAGCATCGATAAACTTTGTGTTTATCTCCCTCGTGAGCGCGTAGCTGGGTAATTAGCTTTTCGTATTCCATAGGGCACCAAATAAAAAAGCCCCACCAAATGGTGAGGCAAGGTTGGGATAAACAAGACACAACAAGCAGAGAAAAGCAGGCACAAAAAAAGGCCACTCAATGAGTGACCTTTGTGTCGAGTGCAGCTTCGCTTAGCTTACGTGAAGTAAATTAGATGATCCGCGCGCGCAGATCAACAAGTTTTTTCAAATTATGCCAATTTAACGTCTAGGGTGAACCCAATCAAAGCCCCATCAACCCAACAAATAGCTGATTTATGTAGACTTCTTGCTTTTGTCTCACCAATATTTAACGCATTAGAAATCATTGGATAATTGTAATCGCTTCGATAGTACATGATGACTATGTTGGCTAATAAGGGTCGCTCTCGCTTCAGTTCTGCAACAAGACGGTCTACCAATAGCGCCATATCGTCATTGATGAAATACACGTTGTTGTTATCGCTTTTGCCGATATTAAGCCCTAATCCCATTCGGCTCCATTTGCCCCACTCGTTAAGCAAAGTCTCGGTTTCGCTTGTATCGTGCTGAACGTCTGTCACTACTACGCTACCTTATCGTCTGGTGTGCTTATGTGCGCCTGGCGTTTTCTAGAAACTAACATGCCAAGCTCTTTAATTTTCTGACTAACCAGGTCATCCCCAAGCATAGGCTTGCCGTGCTTAGCCACGTAACTATCGATAACCGGCTTTTTCGGTGTTGAGTATTCAAGCGCTTTTTTCGCAGCAGGCAAATCACCTGTCATCGCCCTGCTCACCCAGTACTCATATTCGCCTTTGAACAGTTCCATGAAGTCTGCGTCTCGCATTTGATAAACACGATGACCAACACGTTCGTCTACCAGCTCAACCGCGCGATGGCTAAATTCAAAGTCTTTACCTTTGAATCTTCCGCGTCTGGCGATCACTTCATCGTACGCTTCACGCAGTGAGGGTATTCCAAGTTCCTCAGGTGTAGGTTTACAAAGCTTCGCAAACTCTGTAGGCCGTGGGCGATATTGCTGCTTACACGCCTTTGCAATACCCGATTGAATTTGTCGACTGCTGGAAACACCCTCGTCAACCATCTGCTTAGCGTATTCACGAATGGCCCATTGCTGCATATCCAGTTCTGGGTACTTGTTCACGAATTCAGGCCAGTACTCCATCAACACTGGTTTCAAGTTCGTTAGGCAAAACTGGTAGACAGTATCAAGTCTGCTCGGTAGAGAAGTCGAACGCTTCGACTCCTTCGCCTCGTTGCGCTCGTTCATAACAGTCTCGCCATGCGGTTGCGGTTGCATTGCGATACCCACTTTGTTGACTAGATTGCTGCTTGAGTGCATGACTGCCCCCTTTGACTTGGTTGTGCTTGATGGTTGCGCAATAACGCATCCAGTACTTTCGATGTGTGGCTATGTGGCGATAGGTGTTACCCGTGTCGCTAAACTTCCACTTGTTGAAAATCGCTTGTAGTTCATCCGTACTGACTGAAAGACCAACTTGCTTGGCCAAACCTACCCAGTCGTTACAGAAGTTCAGATTTTCGCGCGCGCACGCGCTATCTTCTTCTTCTATATCGGATATAACGGATATGTGTTGTTCATCGGACTTTTGAAATTTTAAGACGTTTCCGCTGTATCGCTTATGTGGTGAGGGCTGCGGCGTTTTTTTATTGCGTGTTGTTCCCGTGTTGCTCTCGTGTTGTTCCTCATTTGAACCTGATAAGTCTGTTGAGGCTAAAGAGCAGTGATAACAGGCTGCTTTTTGTTCTTTAATAGAGCCTTTTCTAACCAGTTCGATTAGGTTTGCGCGCTCTAATTGTCGAACTGCTGTTCGTATTTTCTCAGTGGTAGGCTTGGGCTCAACCGTGTTAGAGCCACGAGGGGGTGTGTGCTCCATTTCCTCTTTCATAGAGCGTAAGGAAACATGCACTATCCCGTCACTATATCTCATTTTCTTTCGAAAGCAACGTATGTATAGCGTAACTGCGAATGGAGGCAAGCAGTTATCGCTTAGCGCTTCATACTCGGCCTGATTCACTGCATGCCCTCGCCTAGTTTGGTTATAGCTTCCAGCTGCAGCAGGTCGTCTGCTATTTCAACTAGCTTGCTCGATATGGTTGGGTCCATGAATCTGGCTAACGCATTTAGTGTTTCGCGCTTAATGCTAAGGTCTTGCGGTTTACGTCTAATTGCGATGAACAATGCTTCCAAGCTTTTAATGGATGTGTGAACCGGGTCTTCCTGCTTTTGGTCTTTAGCAGTTCGTGCTGCGCTGATATCTTTCACTTTGTCGTTAAGTGAAGCCACAGTACCGCCAATCGGCTCGAAGTAAGTAGCTGCTTTACCTTTGGCCGTGAGCGTCCATGTCTTCTCAGCAAGATCTTTAATGATAAAGCCCTGCCCGCTTAGCCTGCCCAATGCCGCAGAAAGTGGTGGCAATTCAACAGCACCAATTGCTTCAGCGAGAGCGTCGCGGCTATATGTGCAGTTAGGCTTAAAACAATTCAGTAAATCAGTGTCAGTAAACATTACTGGTCCTCTGCGGCAGTGATCAGAATTAAGTCTTCAGGCGCTAAATGAATGCGCCCGTTCAAGTCGTCATCAACGTGTATGATGCGTTCAAAAACAATGGCTACTTTTCCGTAGCTTTTACCATCAAGAATGGTGGGTTCAGTTAATGTGCGTGCGCCTGGCATGGGTCGAACTGCATCACCAACCTTGAAAATTTTCTTTCGGGTTGGTGGTAAGCCCATGTACTTCATCATTCGACCTTGCGTGCTCATAAGGTCACCAAAGCGTAAGCAGCAATAGCGAACGGCATAGCGACTACAAAAAGCGAAATGGTGAGCAAAACTGCTCTAACCAAGCGCACAGAAAGTGGTGGCTGGTGCCACATGTGGTGGTGACCTTTAACTGCTTTATTTTCTGTAGACATAACCATTACCTATTAAAAGTCATTCCAAAGGCTGCTAAGCTGCAAATCGGACAAAAAACAACCCGCAACCAAAGGAATGAAACTATGTACAACCTTAAAATAAAATCGAAATCCAATAGCGATGTGAATACGATCGAAATAAACTCTAGTGTTTTGCCCCGTGTAGGTGAGCAGTTCTTCATCGATGATGAGTTAGCTGATAACCACTGCGGTGGCATGAAAAATTTCTTAGTGATTAAGGTTTATCATTCGCTTGACTATAGACACCGACACGTAACAACCACTGTGACCGTAATTCCAGTTTCCTCTATTGAAGAAAACGTTCCTGAACAACGAGTCGAGTTATTACAAAAGTTCGGTTGGCTTAATGAGGCTTAGCGCCTCTTCAGCTAATTTTTCAATTTCCACGGCCTTTTTATAAATCTCAGTCTGTTCAAACGCGTCTCTCTTTTTTTGTATTGATGCGTTTTTTTCTTCGCTATGCATGGAGCATGTTTGTTGCACGCTAGTAATGACACTGAGTGCACAGCTAGCGGCCTTGCTTAAGTTTTTTTCAATCTTTGCCGCTTGCCATACTGGCAGTTGAATTGGTTGGCTCATGATTTCTGCTCCTTAGTACAGTTATAGGTTTGCAGCGCTTCAGTTATGCTTTCGAGTGAAACACTGTTTAAAAGGTATTGTGATGAAACAACAAAAAAACCTAGAAGCGGCTTTTGTTCTGTTAAAAGAAGCTGTTGAAGCGTTGCGGCCACTGTCGATGAATGGCTGTGACGACGATTTAGCGTTATTCGTGCAATGTTTGAAGTGCGAGTTAAGCATTCATAAAGCGCTTCTTGATGAGAGGCCATAGCTAAAGTCATGCTGCCTTGCTCTCTTCTTCGTGCTGCTGCTTTGTGCTAAATACTTCCGCAATATCGGGTCTTTCGTCTTCTGGAAAGATTACTTCACCAGGTGTTAATTCCACCGATGCCGAATACAATGCGGCGCACATAGACACGCTGGCCTTTTTTGGGGTGTATGCAAGCTGATTGAGATAACCAACTGTGCTATCCGCTTTTTCAGCCAACTTCATTCTCATATCTAGCGATTTGTGCTTTTGAAACCATTCTTTGAGTGTCATAAGTCACCTTAACCTTACCGTTAAAGTAAGATTCTAGTATTGACAAATCTTACCGTCAAGCTAATTTACCATTTAGGTAAGATATGGTTTGATTGAGAGACTAAATGAATAAGCGACTGGAATTTATAATGGATGTCAAAGAGGTTAGGCGATTAAACCTTGAATATCTTATAGCTGTGATCGGTTCAATAAAGGCGTTGTCGGACCTTGTAGACACTGATGCAAACTACATAAGCCAACTGAAAAATGGCAACAGTAATAAGAAAATGGGTGATAAGTTCGCAAGGAAGCTAGAAAAGGCCTTCGAAAAGCCTGTAGGCTGGATGGATAAACTACAGGTTTCGAAAGATGATAATGTTGGTCACTTGAATGATGAGGACCTACTTACACTGGCCGTTAAAAACGTAATAAACCAGTTAATAGCTGCGGGTATTTATGAGCCAAAAAAATCGATAGACTCAGAAGCTGTCACGAGCTTAATTATTACGGAGTATAAAAACCTAATTAATATCAAAGATGCTAAGCGCTCTGGCGGGAACGAAAGTCATCAAGCTTTATAATATCAGCCGATTTGACTGCATCACAATCAGTTAGTTTGTGTTTCTCAATGTAACTTAGGAGCTCTTCTATCAGAGCTTCTCTTCTCTTCGAATACTCCAGCGTCTGTAATCCATCACTACACTCTTCAGCACACTTTTTGAGGTATCTTACATTGGCAATATATATGGCCAATTGCTTTTGCTTTACCTGATGATTTGGTTTTGAAAATGTCACAAAGACAATTGCTGAAACGACTACCCCAAACACTAATACTAAGAAAAACGTGAACATAGATACTCCTTTATATCCTCACCAACGAAAAAATATATAAATAAAAAACAACCGGTAACATTCAGACTTACCGTGTAAAAATCCCACAAGTACCAATATCCAGATGGGAGCCCTGTGTTGACAACAGCGGTCCCCAGCTCAATAGATTCACTTATTTTGTTTAGCCCTATCACATTTCTATCAATGTGAAGAAGTAGCTGCATGACCATTGAAAAAATCATGACTGAAAAAACTGTTGTCGTGGTGAAGTTGGGCCCTAGTCTAAAGATAAGCGCAGCCATAAAGAACCCGGCGAGCGCATAAAGAAGAAACCTCGAAGAATAACGAAAGTACACCTGTTCATCGAACGGTAACTCGTTAATCCAAGCTAATAAGAAATGCCCGAATGCATACATTAAGGCCACAGTAAGAGAAGAGGCTATAAGCCTACTGTTTTGTGAGTTGAAGAGCATATTGTAGACAAATGCCAGGGCGGCAACTACTACCGCCCACTGGTCTAACGCCCATTCAAAAGCTATTGATATGAGCGCCATGTAATACCTCTATTCGTTATTTTTCTCATCATTTACACCGTTTGTAATTTCCGTTTTCGTACCAGTGTTACCGCCATTATTGCCACCGGTACCACCATGACCTGTCCCCCCAGCCCCAAGCGTTGATGAGCATGAAGAAGGGTTTAAGGCGCAAGTAAGCTTGCTAACGGTATCAGCGTTAGCATTGGTAGAGGCGTAGCACGCGAAGATTGCGATTGAAATTAGAGAGGTGTTTTTAAGCAGCTTTTTCATGATAGTTCCTGTGTATGTTGTTGTACGGATGTACAGCACAACTCTAACAGAAATCTTACTGCTTCAATGAAAATCCCTTACTTCAAACCCCAACTAGCTGGTCTTACCAGTTAATTTCTTACCGTTTTGGTATTGCATAACCTTACCGTTTTACTAATATTAGTATTATCTTTTTGGTAAGTAAAGGCAAGATTCTTACCTTTAAGCATATTCCCTGTGGGGTGTCGGTTTAATAAATAACCGCGCCTTAATATATAACGGACGTTCAAAAAAGCAATAGCTTTGAACTGGAGATGCGACAAAATGCAATCAAATTCAATACTTAAAGAATCAATCGCAGCTGGTAAAGATGAAATGCTGCTTCTTACAAATGCTATCGCTGATGATGTTCGCTTTAGTGTTCAGCACCAAATAGCCCTAGATAAAGGTTATTTCTTTATCGATGTTTGGAAAGATGGTCTCAACCATTGTTATTTAAGCAATGCAAACTCATGGCCTGGTGAAAACTATCTGTTTGAGAAGATCCAAGAGACAGTAAGTAAGCTTCGTGAAATCTGTAAAGAGTTCGACATTACAGTAACTAGCACCCCGCCTAACACAAACAACGTGGTACCTCTACCAAACGCACAAGTACCTCCCAAGGTCCAGCTTCGCTCCGGTACCATGTTCGACTACGCCAACATTAAGCACATGCTTTTTGATATTGAAGACATTGCTCACGCGCTTTCTAATATGTGTCGCTTCAATGGCCACACCAATAAATTTTACTCAGTTGCGCAACATTCCGTTCTTGTTAGTGAGTTGGTACCAGAAGAACATGCGCTAGCTGCCCTACTTCATGATGCTGCAGAAGCATACTGTGGTGACATGGTTTCGCCTCTAAAGCAGCTGCTGCCTGTTTACCAGAGCATTCACACCACTATTGAACAGAACCTTTACCGAAGTGTTGGTGTTCAGTGGCCAGTTCACGCGTGCGTAAAAGACGCAGATATAAAGATGCTGGCTACCGAGGTTCGCGACCTAATGACGCCTAACCCTGCTCACTGGGCATTCATTAGTGATCAAGTGCCTTGCGAAGAAATCATTCATCCGCTTCCACCAATGGGCGCCAAAGAACTATTCCTAGACCGCTACTTCAGTTTGCAAGCTAAAGCTGCAGCGCTAGCTGCTAATGCTTAATGAAGCGCGAAGACGAGTTAAACATTGACCTTGGCTTGGCAGTGCTAAGTGTGCTTATCGAGCCAGGGCAAATAATTACTCGTGATGCTATTGCAGAGGTATGTGGTTGTAACGTTTACCACATCGACAAACTAGAAAAAGCCGCGCTTGAGAAATTTAAGCGAAGAGCACAGCAACGCGGTTTAGACGATTTTATTGAATAGCTGCCAGCAGCTTAACTTAAGGAAAAACAATGAGCGAACAAGGCCCATTAAATGAATTTCTCGCTGAAGTAGATAGCGGTGCGTTTCAGCGTCAGCTAACTGCCTTTCTTACAGAGGTGAGCAAATCAATCTTTCGTTTCAATAAGGGTGGCAAGTTAGACGTCTCCTTCAAAATTGAACCGGCTGCAACGTCTGCCCAAAACGGCGCAGGCATAAAGGTGAAGGTAGTTTCTACTGCCAAATATTCACGTCCTACCCCAACGGGCAAGATTAACGAAGAGACCACCACTGAAACCCCAATGTGGGTGAACAAGGATGGTTCTATTAGTTTGCTTGCTAAAAGCCACGACGACCTGTTCGCGGGTCAAGCCAATGTAACTAAGATGACTAAGGAATAATTATGTTCGATCGAGACACACTTTTAGAGCTTCAAAAAAGCGAGCTGAACAAGCAATTAAATGCGCAGCTGGCTGACACTACTTGCTTGATTCAGGAAAGAGAAGCGCCGGCCATGATGGTACCGGATAATTTTTCTTTGCTTAACTTTGAAAACCAACTGCAGAACAGAACACGTTTTCGCGGCTCATTTACTACGGAAGATATCAAAAGCTTTGTTGCATACGTGAGTGAGTACGTTGGCGAAGAAACGCCGCTTTACCCTAACGCGCAAGTTTTCATCGACGGTGGAGACATGAAGGCTGCTGCCGTTTTAAACATTGGTGATTTAACTGTACCTGGTCACTGTGATCACAAGGCTACACTTAGCATCCCTAAAACAGCCGCTTATAAGGCGTTGATTTCTGCATGCGGTGGACGTTCTGGTCAGCAAGACCTTAGTGATTTCATTGAAGACTGGAAAGACCGCATCACAGTAGACGGTATTTCGGGTGAACAAATGAATCTGGCTGTGGCAATTAACGCAGTTAGAACGGTAACCGTTGAGCGTGTACGAGAAATTGAAAGCTCAATAGACCAGTTCGAGAACAGCGCTAGCGTGACAGAACGCGAAGCGGCCAAGAACAAGAAAGACCTGCCAGCCTACATTAATTTTACCTGCGTACCCTATGCAGGCCTATCAGAAGTTACGTTCAAAATTCGCGTTTCAATGCTTACTGGTGACGCGCGCATTGCCTTCACGCTGCGCATTGTGGGTGAAGAAGAGCATAACGAACAAATCTCTGAAGAGTTTAAAGAGAAGATTTCAGACAATCTAAACGAGTTGCCAGTTGAAGTCTTTATCGGCGGCTTTCGCGCTTAACCATCAATAAGGCGTGGGGCTCTGCCCCACTCAGTAACTATGAAACACATATTTCAATTGAACGGTACCGGAGTAAGTGCGTTGGCCAAGGTGATTGGTTCGAACCTGCCGGTTCAGTTTAGCGTTGATGAGGTTCGCCAGTTAGAGAGCCTTGCCATTCAGTTAGAACGCGCTGAAGCGTTAGAAGAAACAAGCAAAAAGGATTAGGCGAATGCCATTTAAAAGAAACATGACCGAGAAAAGCAAGTTCATGAAGGTCGTTAGACCTTTGCAAACGATCGTTGCGAATTGCAAAAATCCGTTATTTGAAAGTGTAGATTTCACGCTCAAATCACGCATTGAAGATGGTGATATTACCGCAGAAGTTACCATTTTCTGGCATGGCAATAGTGAAAGCAGCAATCTCTATAACAACCGCACTATTGATATCTATCAATTTTATGACATGCCGAAAATTGAAGAGCTTAAAGCAAAAGTGATTCGCCTATTGAAGGTGAAAACTATTGAAAATTTAGAAAAGGAATTCGCAAATGAGACCGCATAACGATGTATTTCAACAATTCACAGATTCATGCTTTCGCGGCAAAGGAACGACTGAAAAGCGCCGCACCAAGCAAGAGTCACTTGAAGCCTGTCGCGTTCGTCGTCGCATAGAAGCACTGGAAATGGCGAAGGAACTGGGCGTAACACTTGAAGATTTGGGGATGCAGTAATGATTAAACTTGATTTTAAGGCCTTAGGTCACTGCCCTGTTAATGGCGCCCTAATTTCAGCTAATGAGGTTAGAGAGGCATTCGCCCCAATCGTTGAAGCTGCCACACGCAATGAGCAAAAGCTTGAAATGCTGCTTGAACATTGCCTTCGTATCAACGTGGTAGATGAAGGTGAATGTGTAGCTGATGCAATTATTCAGGAGCTGGCGCGCGTTAATGCAGAAAATGAGCGCTTAAAGCGTTTGGCCATGTCTGAACTGCAGCAGCATGCAGAAACCATTAATGACGGTAACGTCGAATGCGGCCTATTGCAAAAACAGTGTGAGCAGCTGCAGGAACAAATCAATCAGGTCACTCGTGAACGTGATCAATGGAAAGAGGTGGCCAGCGCATGAGTGATGTAAACACAAATAAATTTGGGGGTGCTCTTCTATTTATCCTTGGTGAGTTCGCTGCTGCTGAAGAGGAAATGATTGAAGACGGTGGCATGGAGGTTTTTGGTGAAGACGACCAAGGCCGCGAGGGTTCGTGTGAAGTCAGTATCAATGAGCTGGCAAAAGCTGCGTCTGATGAAATTATTCACCTATCAGATCAGTTGGCAAAGGCTAATGAGCGCTTCGAAAAGCTGATACAAGAAAAAGAAGGTTACAGGCTCAGATTAGAAAAACAAAAAGAAGTTGTGGAGCGTTACCAACAGGAAGCTATAGAAACTGCAAAAGCACAAGAACGGTTCTGTATTGGTCGGGTCGTTGACGCGTTTGAAAAAGCCCAAATACCACGACACGCTAAGGCTGGCTGTATTGGTGAGTTTAATTTTATTATTGAAGATGGCGTGTGCTGCCCTCAGTGCTGGGAAGAACAAAGCGCCGACTGCGATATGTGCAATGGTGAGAGTGGCGAATCTGGCCTATCTGATTTAACAGCTACCGTCCCGTGGGGTTTATGCAAAGACATCTGGCTTCGCATGAATAAAATCTATGCCGAACAACTACGCAAGGAGCAAGAGCAATGAACTACGATAATCTTTTTAACATCAGCTGGGCGCTTTTGGTTTGCTCTTCACTTCTCTGTGTTTATGGTTTGATTGTTAGTTTCAAATACTACGGTGGAGACTGCCGAAAAGAGCCAAGGGTGTTTAACTATTTAATGCGTTCTGTGTGCTGGGTATGGATTGCATCTATAGTAGCCGTTTTCGTGTTTGGCCTACTGGCGTTGGGTAAAAACTTATGATGCAAATGAAGCTACCTAAGGCATGCATAGCCTGTAATCACTTTTCAGTTGAAGGGTATAAGCAGGATAAACACTGCCCTTACGTTGAAAAGTATACAGGCCGTGCCAAAGACAGAACCCAGTTCGGTACCTGTGAAGCGCATGGTAAAAAAGTATTCTGCACTGAAATCTGCAGCTGCTTCGTTCATGACTCATTAATTGAGGTGTTCGAAGTTACGAACAGGCCAGAACCGCTAGAGCCACACCAGGCTAAAATGTTTGAGGCACTATGATATGCAAATTGTAATAGGCTCAGATATAACGACAATGACCGGGTACGAAAAGCGAAGCTCTCAAGTACGCTGGTTTGAAGAGAACGGTATCACCTACCGTGTAAATGCTAAAGGGGAAGTGTGGACAACCGACGACTGGCTAAATGGCCGCGACAAAGCGCCAGCTGCAGCAAATGATGACGGTTTTAACCCTAACTTTTTGAAATAGATTATGCCACGTAAACGTAAAGTAGAAGATCAATGGATGCCTCAGCGAGTGTACAAGGGGCGCAGCGCTTACGAGTTTAAACCTGTAGGTGGTGGAACTGTGCGTCTTTGTGATGTCGACGCTAAACAATCGGAAGTATGGGCTGCTTACGAAAAGTATATGGCCATAGCCAACAACAAGCACACTGTTCAACACTTAGTTGAAACGTTCTTTGATAGCGCTGATTTCCGCGACTTATCGTTACACACGCGCAAAGACTATCAGAAGTACAGCAAGAAAGTACTCAGCGCATTCGGCAAAATGGACCCGAATACGGTTACCCCTGTCCATGTAAGAAAGTTCATGGACATTCTTGGCCAAAAATCACCAGTGCAAGCAAATAGACACAAAGCGTTTTTATCTCGTGTGTTTCGCTGGGCATACGAACGCGGCAAAGTGCAGCGCAACCCATGCCAAGGCGTTAAGCAGTTCAAAGAGAAAGCGAGAGACCGCTACATTGAAGACTACGAGTATGACGCGGTTTATCAGAGAGCTTGCCCAGTAGTTAAAGCAGCAATGGAAATTAGCTATTTGTGCATGGCCCGTAAAGCTGACGTGGTTAAATTGCATCAAAGCCAGCTGCTTAAAGACGGTATTTTCATACAGCAAGGTAAAACGGGTAAGAAGCAAATTAAGGAATGGGGCCCACGACTACGCAAAGCTGTAAGCACAGCAAATGAAATAAACCCAGATGTATTCAGCATGTTTGTGCTTCACCAGAAGAACGGTCACCCTTTCGCAGTAGCGAGTTTCGATCAGCGCTGGCGCAAAGCTATCATCAAGGCGCGCGAAGAAACCCAGCTACCTTTAGATTTCACGTTCCATGACATTAAAGCAAAAGGCATTAGTGATTTCGAAGGAACAGTAAGCGAGAAACAACAAGCCAGTGGCCACAAGACAGAAAGCCAGGTTCGTGTGTATGACAGAAAAGTAGCAGTGGTACCAACAGTGGAGAGTAAGAAGTGAACAGTTATTTATCCCTACCGCCAAAAGTTAAACCACTAAAAGATGTGATTTTGCCGATCGGCACAAGAATAAAGTTTGTAAAAGAACTGAGTAGTGGGCCAGACGAATTCAGCCCCGGCAATTTATACGCCCCGAAAGACGGGAAAGGTGAAGTGGTAGGTCATGACTGCTGGGAAGGTCATAGGGTTAAATGGGACAATTGGAAACATCCCTTTGGCGCCATTCACGGTGAAGAGTTTGTCCAAGATTACGAATGTGAAAGAATTAGTTGTTCGGAACTACCGAACAAGTGAACTATTCGGAATTTCCGATAAGTTGAAAAGCCGCTTAATTGCGGTTTTTTTGTGACTGAAGAGCGATGATATTCTGAAATTATATTCTGAAATATTCTGAAATGGGTTTTTCGTGTGTTTTGATTGGCGTGGGTGTACTTCGTAAGCTGTTGTATATAAAGGAAATTTAATTGGTGCCCGGGGCCGGACTTGAACCGGCACGCTGTTACCAGCGAGGGATTTTAAATCCCTTGTGTCTACCAATTTCACCACCCGGGCATCGGGTTGCTTTTCAGCAAAGGTGTCAGGCGTAGAACCTGATGCTGCGTTGCAGCGTTTGGAGGCGGAACCCGGAGTCGAACCGAGATAGACGGATTTGCAATCCGCTGCATAGCCATTCTGCCATTCCGCCAGATGCGTCTGGCGCGTGATTAAAACCTATCTCTAAGATATTGGAGCGGGAAACGAGATTCGAACTCGCGACCCCGACCTTGGCAAGGTCGTGCTCTACCAACTGAGCTATTCCCGCATGTCTTAATCGACCATTTCGTTTGGTTGATGTCCTCTCGAAATGTGGGGTGCATTCTACCTACCCATTCAAAACTGTCAACACAAAAAAGCGTTTAAATTGAGATAAATGCGGTTTTTTATGATCGTTTGCTATTTTTTTATTCACTTTGATTAAACCGCGATCAATTCTACTTTGTGGCGCCACTTCGAAGGTGTGGCCACGCCGCTTTTGTATAAACGAACATTGACCAAATAGACAGCACCGCTGAGAAATATAAAAGAATATAACCTAAAGAAACCCAATAAATAGTTATACCCATGAAAGTTTCTAACCCCGACAATAGCCCAATTAAGGCTAACATTTGTGCAGTGGTTTTTGCTTTACCTATAAAAGACACTTTGACGGCGTCCCTCACTCCGTTCGATCCCATCCATTCACGAAGCGCCGATACATAAATTTCTCTAACTAAAAGCGCAATAGATGGCAGAGTAATCCAAAGGTTTGCATAACTATGTGTGATCATAAGAAGTGCTGCACCTACTATCAACTTATCGGCAACCGGGTCTAAGAACGCACCGAATGGGGTTGATTGCTGCAGTTTTCTTGCTAAATAACCATCAAACCAATCTGTTATTGCAGCTAGCCAAAATATAAAAGCTCCTGCTTCGTGCGCCCAGCGCCAATCGAGAAAATATACAACGACAAAAACAGGAATAAGGATTACTCGAAATAAAGTAATACAGTTTGGAACAGTCCACATAAAAATTACGTCTCGGTGTTATGCCTCTATGGGCGATTTAGCGCGCTAGCGTTAACGCTCAGCTTCTTTCATTTTTTCTACACATTACCTTAATTTGCAATGTATTGCTTGTTACTCAGTCATTTATTGATGAAGGTGGTCGTAAATAGTATCAGCCAGCTCTGCGCTGATACCAGGTACACTTGCAATCTCATCTTTGCTGGCTTTTTTAAGACCCTGTAATCCCCCCATGAATTTTAGCAAGGTTTGTCTACGCTTAGCACCAATACCAGGTATGCTTTCCAAACTAGAGGTGGTTTTAACTTTCTGACGACGGTTACGATGCCCAGTTATGGCAAATCGGTGGGACTCATCGCGAATATGCTGAATAAGGTGAAGCCCCGGCGAATGACTGTCCATTGGCAGTACCTGATGACTACCGGCTAGAATTAGTGTTTCTAAACCAGGCTTACGTGTAGTCCCTTTTGCCACACCTAAGAGCATTGGCTTTTTATCATGTGGCCAGTCTTCAAAAAACGCTTCTGCTTGGGCAAGTTGCCCTTTACCACCATCTATTAATAAAAGATCCGGAATCTTCTGTACTTCTTTTACTGATTTGTAGCGACGCTTTAATGCTTGTGCCATGGCCGCATAGTCATCACCTGGGGTAATACCTTCAATGTTATAACGACGGTAATCACTTTTATGTGGCCCTTCACGATTAAAGACCACACAAGAAGCCACCGTTTGCTGACCAGACGTGTGAGAAATATCAAAACACTCCATGCGCTGAATGGGCGTGTCTACTTCAAGGGCAGCTTCTAGATCTAGATAACGAGCAAACACAGATTTTTGCTGGCTGTATTGGGCATCTAGCGCGGTTTGCGCATTTGACTGTGCAAGCTGTAAATATTTGCGCTTTTCTTCCCTCGCCCCTTTGAAGAAATGTACCTTATGCCCTGCTTCACTAGCTAGCACCGCTGAGATAGCGTCTTCATCGCTTAACGTATTGCTTAGCACTATCTGTTTAGGAATAACTTTATTACCGGCTAAATAAAACTGAAGAAAGAAAGACTCGAACACTTCTTGCTCGTCGGCAGTATTAGGCACTTTAGGAAAGTAGGCTTTACTGCCTAACAGTTGACCTTCGCGAATAAACATAACTTGAATGCACGCCATATTACCTTTGAATGCAAAACCAAATACATCCATTTCGTCTTGCGTACCGGCAACCCACTGTCGTTCTTGTACTTTACGTAACGCATTAATTTGGTCGCGGTAACGAGCAGCAGCTTCAAAGTTTAATGCCTCGCTGGCTTTTTCCATTTTTTCCACCAGCCCGCCAATGACTTGCTGGTTTTTACCTTTTAGAAATAATCGCGCAAAGTTGACCTGTTCTTTATATTCTTCATCGCTAACGTACCCTTCCACACATGGTGCGCTGCAGCGCTGCATCTGATATTGAAGACAAGGCCTACTACGCGCTCGATAGTAGCTATCTTCGCACTGACGTACAGGGAAAATACGCTGCATAGAGCGCAAGCTTTCTCTTACCGACCACGCACTGGGATATGGGCCAAAGTATTCGCCCTTTTTCTTTTGAGGCCCCCGGTGGAAAGAAAGCCGCGGGTGTTCATGATCAGATAGAAAAATAAAGGGGTATGATTTGTCGTCACGCATTACCACGTTGTAGCGTGGCTTGTATTTCTTGATGAAGTTGTTCTCTAGTAAGAACGCTTCGGTTTCGCTGTTTACGACAGTGACGTCCATATTCGCAATCTGACTGACTAGCGAACGGGTTTTAGCGTTATCAAGGTTAGTACGAAAGTAACTTGATACACGCTTTTTAAGGTTTTTGGCTTTTCCTACGTAAATAACCTCTTCCTGACTATTGTACATGCGGTACACGCCAGGTTGAGAGGTTAGATTCTTAAGAAATGCTGCTGAATCAAATGCAGGCATAATCGCTTTGACGTTACGCGTCTAGTGACGCTAAAAGGTGTTTGGATTGATGAGCTTGTGACGATAAGCTAAGTGCGTTAACTCTACGTCAGACTTCACGCCTAATTTTTGGAACATTCTATAACGATAAGTATTAACCGTTTTTGAGTTAATACTAAGCTCTTGGGCAATATCTGGCACTTTATGACCTTCAGTTAATCTCAT
Organism: Alteromonas portus; assembly: GCF_005117025.1. Taxonomy (GTDB): domain Bacteria; phylum Pseudomonadota; class Gammaproteobacteria; order Enterobacterales; family Alteromonadaceae; genus Alteromonas; species Alteromonas portus. Next base: position 269,487 of record NZ_SWCO01000003.1, read on the forward strand.
GGCTATAGTAAGTTCTCTACTCGACAATTCGTCAAATGGATTATCTGAACTTGGTAATAACTTACCAATAGCGATGCTATTAGCGACTTCTTGATCAACATACTTTTGCCCTGCCGCTACTTTTCGAATAGCAAGGACCACTTCTTTTGATTCGGCGTCTTTGGTTAAAAACCCATACGCGCCAGCTTCCATGACTTGCATCGGTATTGGGCTTTCTTTGTGCATTGAAACACAGATTACCCGCGTATTTTCAGACATACGAACGATCTTCTTAGTCGCTTCAAGTCCACCAATACCGGGCATATTCACGTCCATGAGTACCACATCTGGGGCATTTTTTCGGCACAGCAGTACCGCGTCCTCACCATTCTTCGCTTCTGCAAGAATAGTAAAATCGTCGACGTCTTCCAGAATCCGGCGTATCCCTGTTCTGACCAAATCATGGTCATCTGCTAGGATTATTTTTATCACTCTAGTATCTCACTGACTTCAGTTTTATAAATAACTAGGACTAAGACCATCAATGATTATTAATGATAATTATTAACGGTCTTAAACCTCAACCAAGTCATCATACCACGAGATGAGAATTCGTGAAGTAGAGATACACAATTTGAAACTAAATTGTTGATCTGAATTGCTTTTAGTCATTTATTTAGGCAAATCAAACCACAGTGCCACCAGCTCGTCAGACGCTTTCAAACGAATTGTGTCTTCCTCAAAAACACCCAAAGCATCGCCTGCACCTATTTCAACAGCATTAGTTTCACTACTCACCATAGCATGCGCTTTGCCGCTAATAATGTGAAGGTAACCTTTGCGGTCTTCGGTGCCCTGTTCCCATGTTTCGCCAGCCTTCAACGTTAAGCGGCTTATCGCCGCGTTTTGTTTAATGCGTAATGACCCCTCTCTTCCGTCATCACTCACCAACAATTCACGCTTTATATCATGGTCATTTGCACTTTCCTGTGTGCCAAAGGTTTTTTGTGAATATCCAGGTGTGCCTCCTTTCTCGTTTGGTAGGATCCAAATCTGCAGAAAGTTAACAGGCTCTTCACTTGAAGGGTTGAACTCAGAATGCATTATGCCTTTACCTGCACTCATAACTTGTACGTCACCCGCAGGTACCACGTACTCATTGCCTGTGCTGTCTTTGTGTTTCAAAGCACCGCTCACGACATATGAAATTATCTCCATATCTCTGTGTCCGTGGGTTTCGAAACCTCTGCCAGCCTGAACCACATCATCGTTGATAACTCGTAGCGCTGAAAACCCCATATGTTTTGCATCGTAATAGTGACCAAACGAAAAGCTGTGTTGGCTTTTCAGCCAGCCAAAGTTTACTTTTCCTCTTTCATTCGCTTTTCTCAAATACATCATCTTGCATTCCTTATAACCGTAAGCCGCCACTGACTCTTCTGCCCGACCTGAATATTTTTGGGCAATAGCACATGTGTTAAGGGCTAATTATTTAATAAGGTCATTTTAATCCTCTTTAATAGAAATAAAATGTCATATATTTGAGCTTATTATTCTAATATTTAGAATTAATGTAACCATCGGTCAGGTGTTGCGGGTTAAATTCCGCTACGAAGTAAAGCACAACCGTTGCAACGCGGTTTCTATAACGCTGGGATGGCAAGCCAAATTAAGCCTAATATGATGTGGTGAGCCGAAAGGCGTGCCGTCGTTACCAATAACCCCTCTCCCAATACATTCTTCCACGCTCTTTACAGGCGAGTAATTGAGTAGCACACGAGCAGTTTCGGTCGAAGAAGTCTCATGCAATAAGCAGGTATTCTTTAAATGGGTAGGAAATGAAGAAAGGTTTAGCCACAAAAAGAAGCCCGCCCTACCCATTGTGTAATCTACTTGTATGCCATAATGTTCGAAAAAACGCACAACAAGCTTTCTATTGAAGCTGAGTGCACTTTTAACGGTGTCTAACCAAATACTACCTTTTTCGTAAGCTGCAATAAGTGCCACTTTACCGAGGTTACTTGCACTAAGGTGTCGAGCGTTAATAGCTTGCGCAAACGTTGTTCTGGTCTTTTCATCTTTAATAATGGCGTAAGACGCACCGGGAATGCTTGCTAAATTAAATGCTTTAGAAACGCTATTGAGGTGAATGATACGTGGCAATGCAGCACCAATATTGTTTGATTGGTCTGTGTTGCTTTCTTGTGCACTATTTTTCACACTGTTGTCCGTCACGCCGCTGATTTTTACCTTGCTTCGTTTCGCGTGGTTAGCACTTTCATCCACGCCAGCGCCAAACATAGGAATAATGGCAGGCTCATTAGAAGTGTTAAAGGCAAATTCGCTGTGTACTTCATCAGTTATTAATAAGATATTGTGATGTAAACAGAAATCAATAATTTCGCGCTGTGCTTTTGCACTTAAGATGGTGCCAGTGGGATTGTTGGGGTGACAGATGACAAAGGCTGTAGCTGTTTTGTCTAAAGTGCCAAGTTCGACACTGGTATCTATATCGTCAGCATCACAATTTAACGTATTTTTTCCTTGGCCTGTGGCCGATAATTCAGAAACTTTACTCTCAACAAAGCTTTGCTGCTGTAGAAGTGGAATATAAACAGGTTCTAAGGCGTTATTTTTGATGGACTCAGTTAAAGGCGAATAGGTAGGAGTAAGTACCATAACCTTTTGTCCAGGCTTACAGAACGTGTGAAGCGCAACATCTACCGCGCCAATAACACTTGCTATATCAACCACATCAACAGGTTCTACCCTAAACCTGCTGTGTTTCGGCGCACTGCGCTCATAACGTTTGGCTACGGCTTCTCCGATATCAAGTGATTGATATCCGTATGTAGAGCGGAGGTTTTGAGTAACTGCACTGAGAATGTCACTACAAGGCGGTACATCCATATCCGCTATCCACATAGGAACAGGCTCCCGCTGAGGTTCTATTATCGTTGCTTGAACGGAGGACGCACCCTGAAAGCGACGAAATATTGCCGAGTACTTAAGACGTGTTTGGTCAAGCTTCAGGTGTGCCGGTGTCTGCCATACTTCCTTATACGGCATAAATTCGCTTTGAAGCGCATTGAAAACAGGGAAAGGTTTTGGCGCTTCGTTCACCTTTTCGCGACCTTCTCAGTTAACTTTTTCATTTGTTCGTATGTACCTGAGAAAAACTCATTCGAGCAATAAGCGTATAATGCACCTAAACCTTAAAACGGGTGTATCAAGCCATGCTGTTTGCTGTTGAATGAGCTTATTCAATTAAACGTCGTGTACCTTTTCAAATACGTTAAATTCTGAAAGCGTGTGTTGATATTTACGCTTAGTTTCGCGAATAACAAACGGGATCTCAACCGGCTCTCCAACCCGTTTAAAATTATTGCCTAGCGCGTTCTCTAACGCTTGAGTAGAACTAAGTGTTTCACCATTCTCGTCTTTATAGCCACCCAACCACTCGCTTTTCTCTGTATATTCTTCTAACCAAGTGAAAGGGCTGGCAACAATAAGTAGGCCGCCCTTGTTTAAGCGTTTTGTCATATCAACAAGTACTTTTTTCGGGCTGTACACTCTATCAATCAAGTTACCCATAAAAATAAGATCGTATCCCGTAAACTGAGGCTTCAAGTTACACGCATCGCCTTGTGCAAAAGCAACCTTTTCCGCGCTTTCCGCTAGCCCTAACGACGACAGTTTACGCGCCTTAAACGACGTTAATTCACCTTCTTCAATCAGGTTATAGCGAATTTCACCCCGTTCTTGCATATCAAACGCTGTTTTAATGAAGCGAGCAGAAAAATCAATGCCATCAACGTGGTCGAAGTGCTTGGCAAGTTCAAACGTTGAACGACCCACAGCGCAGCCTAAATCTAACGCTTTAGCATGCTGTCGCCCTTTCATAGCGTCAATACAAAACTGTGCACTGGCTTTAGCAAAATTAGGCACGCCGTAGTACTCGTCACCGTAGTGAAACTCACTATATTGCGACACCTGTGTATCGCTCTCATAATCAAAATCGTTCACTGCTATAACTCGCTTTCCTTGAACATATCTAAACCCGGCATGCTGAAAGAAATGACGCCTAAATGCGTAACGACTGTCTTTCATTGCCTCGTTGCCTGTAGAAACCCAGCTACCTCCTTTAATGAGGTTATGCTTATTATCATATGTCGGCGTAGTAAAGTCGTCGTACAAAGGGTGCACCTTAAAACCTTCAAACGGATAGATAGGTGTTTCTGTCCATTGCCATACGTTGCCAACGACATCATAAAACTCGCCGGACTTATTTACATTAACAGGTTCACTCGACGCAAATTTTTGCAGCGCTACGTTGAATCCTTCGCCATATACGGTTTGTGTTATACCAGCCTGCTGACGTAACGCTTGCCATTCATTTTCAGTAGGAAGACGAATAAGCTCACCCGTTTTTTCACTCAAGTAATTACAAAATGCTTTCGCTTCATGATAATTCACATCAACTGGCCAATCTAAAGGCAATGGATGCTCTTCAAGCATACTGCGATACGCATAGTCTTCGCCCTTTTTTATCCAAAAGACAGGTTGCTGAGCCTGTGTATATTCACGCCACTTACTGCCTTCAGCCTCCCAGTATTTTGCGTTGTTATAGCCGCCGTCTTGCACAAACGATAAATACTCACCATTACTTACAAGAAATTTAGACGCACTAAACTCGCTAACGGATTCTTGCTGAGCACCATATTCATTGTCCCAACCGTAATAAGCACTGTCCCACGCTTTGTCGTTTATTACTTTCTGCGCCGGAACAGGCACTAAAACATTGGCCTCTAACGCTTTAGCATTAGTTTGCATAGTGTTACATGCAGGCCATTCTGAGCTGGGGCGCACCGATGCAATGGGTAACTGTCTAATTAGAACCGATGAGGTTTCTAAATGAATACGTTCATGCTCTATTCCCATTACAACGGGCCACATTGGGCTTTCCCAGTCAATAGGCATGCTGAAAGACATGGTATCTATTAAATCGCATACCAATGTGCGTACTTGATTACGATATTGACGCACCTCTTCCACCTGCGGCCAGTCGTAATTTGCGTCATTGAGATCATCCCAACTCATCTCATCAACACCAATGGCAAATAGCGATTCAAATTTTGGGTTAATGCGTTCGTTTATTGCTTTAGAAAGTACTAATTTATTAATAAAGAAAGTAGCAGTATGACCAAAATAGAAAATTAACGGATGGCGCAATTTTTCAGGTCGCTGATAAAAGACGTCATCGTTGGCAAGGCAAGAGAAAAGTGATTCATATGTATTGAAGGAATCGAGGAAATAAGCCTTTATTTCCTGTCTTTTTTGATCAACGGTTCCATCCCGTAAATTAAGTGTGGGCATTGCCTGCATAATGTCCTCTCGAATTCTTTTTATAACCACCAACTGCGTAGGACCAGCGAAACGTGCAAGCACGAATGACGCTTTTAAATGCCGTAATAATTTCAGTTGATTATTAACCTTTTTATTTATATCAAGCTTTTGTGAATAAAGCGCGACACAGATAGGTTTTTATGAAATGTTCTGTAATTACAAGATACAGACAGGAAGAGATCAGAAAATATTTCAAACATAAAAAAACCCGCAACTAAGTGCGGGTTTTCGTAATATGGCGGAGAGTGAGGGATTCGAACCCCCGGTGGGTTTGACCCCACGTCTGATTTCAAGTCAGGTGCATTAAACCGGGCTCTGCCAACTCTCCTGAAGTGACGCTTATCTTAATGATTTACGTCACGCTGTAAAGCACTAATTTCAATTAAATCAATCAACTGGTGAAATATTCACCTTTTCGCAAGAATAATAACCATCTTTATATCAAATGCTCTGGGTTCTCATTATTTTAAAACGCTTCTAGCCGTAAACTCTTACAAATGAACGTAAAAACACTTAGCGTAGGTTTGTACAACGATTGAAGTTCTCACTAGGTCTCTATACACAGCGACAGATCATGAAGCCAATAGCAACTATGCTCATCTGGCTTTGAATGATGTGATCATGTGCGGATTAAATATTTGGAAATACCCGAATTTTAAAGCGAGTAAATTTAGCCCATAAAAAAACCCGCAACAATGTGCGGGTTTTCATAATATGGCGGAGAGTGAGGGATTCGAACCCCCGGTGGGTTTGACCCCACGTCTGATTTCAAGTCAGGTGCATTAAACCGGGCTCTGCCAACTCTCCTGAAGTGC
>NZ_SWCO01000030.1 GCF_005117025.1 Alteromonas portus
GCTGAAGCCGGTCCCAAGGGTATGGCTGTTCGCCATTTAAAGTGGTACGCGAGCTGGGTTTAGAACGTCGTGAGACAGTTCGGTCCCTATCTGCCGTGGGCGTTGGAGATTTGAGAAGAGTTGCTCCTAGTACGAGAGGACCGGAGTGAACGAACCTCTGGTGTTCCGGTTGTCACGCCAGTGGCATTGCCGGGTAGCTATGTTCGGACGGGATAACCGCTGAAAGCATCTAAGCGGGAAGCCTCCTTCAAGATGAGATCTCCCTGAGACTTCGAGTCTCCTAAAGGGCCGTGGAAGACTACCACGTTGATAGGCTGGGTGTGGAAGCGTTGTGAGGCGTTGAGCTAACCAGTACTAATTGCCCGTGCGGCTTGACCATACAACAGAGATGGTTACTAACGATCGGATTGTGAACGCGTCCGAGAGACGCGCAAGCTACTCGCAAGAGATCGACTTGCGGTGTATTACTACAGAATGTTTCGCCGACTTATTTGGGTTGATTGTTATCGCTGAGTACAGCGAAGGCAGACAGACAATCAAACGGTAGCGCAGGGCACAGCCCGTAAGACCAACACCAACCCAAGCCAGTTTGCCTGACGACCATAGAGTTGTGGAACCACCTGATCCCTTGCCGAACTCAGAAGTGAAACGCAACATCGCCGATGGTAGTGTGGGGTTTCCCCATGTGAGAGTAGGTCATCGTCAGGCTTCTAAATAAAAGAAAGGGCCACCCAAACGGGTGGCCCTTTTTTTATTTTGGATACGATGAACTCCTCCCACGACCTCGCAGCGCACCGCG
>NZ_SWCO01000032.1 GCF_005117025.1 Alteromonas portus
TAACACATATGAGCCTCCGGGCTGTCAATGAAAAAAGATAGCCCTTTGACCACTATTTCAAGATCAATACCGTTGCCTTTTTAGAACTCGTTTACTTCGTCTGTCATGGCTGATGTTAGGCAAATTGCCTACGTCAAACACATATAGAGGCTCTTGTTGTTGCGCTTTTCAATTCCTTTTGACTGGCAACGGCACTAGACATTCATCGGTTAACCTTCCTCTGTCCTATTCAAACCTAAGTGGCTGCATTGACCAGTTAGTATCAGGTTCAGTGAAGGTGTAAGCAAATTCGTAAAAAGGTAGAAATGCGCAACGGTGACACGTCTAATCAAACCAACAGGTTTTGGCATTTCGGTATATTTATCTAAGCTGCTTTTGCAGACTATTGCGCGATAAAAGAGATACTCACCATTAAACCAGTTAGACGTTTAAGCTCATGCCACTGTGCGACTTACCCGTTTAAAAAGCGTTCTTCATCGAATACCTGCTGGTTCTTCAACATAAAATAAGTACATCGCCCAATTTTGTGAGCGAGTGCAGATAAAGCCTTCGC
>NZ_SWCO01000004.1 GCF_005117025.1 Alteromonas portus
GGAGAGTGAGGGATTCGAACCCCCGGTGGGTTTGACCCCACGTCTGATTTCAAGTCAGGTGCATTAAACCGGGCTCTGCCAACTCTCCTGAAGTGCTGCGTATCTTAATGATTTATGTGGGTCTGTAAAGCACTAATTTTAACATTTTTAATCAAACGACTAATTGATAAACAAAGTGCTCAAAATTTAATTGCTCTGGTTTAAATTACACATTATTTGATCATACGTTACATTGACGCAGCACTGTTAAGCACTGGTCAATCACTCCACACAAACATGCTTGCAGGTTTGGTTAAAAGCGTTAAAGACATCGCTTTATCAGCCGCTCGGTTATTAACTCCATAGCAAACATGGAGTGGAAGAAGGTGCTCTTCTCTAGGATGTGCATATCGCGCATCCGGCGCGCTGTACCATTCAACAAGACGAGCTTTGCGTTCATTCTCGCTGTAGGCACTAGTCTGCATAGTAGTCTGAAGCCAGTTATTAAAGCGCGTTGCTTTTCGTATTGCGTCATCGGAGCTATCAAAAAAGCCCTGCATATTGTGAAAAGAAGACCCCGAGCCCAATACTAAAATATTCACTTCGTTCTTTGCATTACTATTTACAGGCTCTATCCCGCGTTCTACAGCTTTCCTAATTGCTTCTCCCAATACCACATGCTTTTCCGTATTTAAATCAGACGTAATGGATACTTGAATACAGGGTACATCAGCGTTGGGATACATGATACTTAGGGGAATGAACATTCCATGATCGAAACCACGTGCCCTATCCTCCCGCACAGCAATGCCTTGTTCGGTTAAACGCTTTAATAGCATTGTTGCGAGTGAAACTTCTCCTTTGGCCGGGTATTTAAGAGAGTACGCCTCTTGAGAAAAGCCATAATAGTCATAAACCAAGGGAGGCTCTGGGTGAGTAGTCACACTAACTTCTGTTTCTTCCCAATGAGCGCTAATTACTATGATTACATCAGGCCTGGGGAAATCTGCTGATAACGTTTTGAGCGCTTCAATCATTTCCTTGTGATACTGGGGAGAATTCGCGTCACCTTTTGTCTGCATTTCAAGCAGTGGTAGCGGACCTCCGCCATGAGATATATACGCTGTACTCATTTGTACTGGCAATGGCGTTTTAATTTCGATTGGCTGTTTCATAGCACTACTCTAAATCGTATCCGTGCGGGGCGTGGCTTACCATAGAAACCGACTGTTTAAAGCCGGCTTCAGAAAAAATGGGCGTAGCTCGCCTTACTTATAAAACTTGTCACTGATCAGAGAGTCGATAGAAAATTTACCCCCTCCCTGAATAACGAGAGCCGTTGTTGCTGCAAGCAATGCTAACGCAAACTCATAACCATTGTTGGTCATAAACAAACCGTTGGCTGCGTGCACGCTAAAAATTGCAATCACCATAGTGAATGCACTTACCAAAGCGGCCGGGCGTGTTAGAAAACCTACAATAAGTGCTATTCCACCAAAAAACTCAGCACTACCGGCCAGCAATGCCATTAAAAAGCCTGGCGCTAGTCCAATGCTTTCCATCCACTGCCCAGTGCCTTCTAATCCGTAACCACCAAACCAAGCGAAGAGTTTTTGTGCGCCGTGTGCAGTAAGAATAATGCCCACCGGCACACGTAAAACCAAACTAGAAAAACTGTTGTTAGAAGTAAAAATATTTTTCAAAAATTGCTTACTCATTTGTCGAATCCTTAAAGTCTTTGTGATTGAAAGTGTCATATCTAAAAAGTGATGAACGCAGTGCATGTCTTCATAGCGTTGGCACTGCGCTAACCTGATGCATACAGAATAGTTACCAACACCTATTGAATAAAGCACTCTAATATTGAATGATTACCAACATCATGTTGTTTATTAGAATGAAAGGCTGAACGATGGATAAATTATTGCTATTGAAAACTTTCAGCGTTGTTGCAAATGAAGGCAGCTTTACAAAAGCTGCAGAAAAGCTAGTCACGTCAAATCAGCTGGTAAGCAAATATGTCGCAGAACTAGAGAAGCAACTTGATACGCGCTTATTCAATCGCACTACAAGAAAAATCCACTTAACCGAGGCAGGACAACAATGCTTGCAGCATGCTAACCATATTCTTGAAAGCGTAACCGATATGGAAAGTCAGCTTGGATTGCTTAATACAGAAGCAAAAGGCGTTTTGCATGTTAGTGCGCCAGTTTCTTTTTCCACTCTGCATTTAGCTGGAGCGCTCAGTTCATTTCAACAAGCACACCCGAGTGTTTCGATAAACTTGCAGCTAAACGACAGAAAAATTGATGTCATAGATGAAGGGTTTGATGTAGCAATACGTGCAGGCCACCTTGCTAACTCAACGCTGGTGGCCAAAAAAATTACAACGATAAAATTAGCGCTTTGTGCCGCACCAGCCTATTTAAAAAAATATGGCACACCGAAACATCCAGCTGAATTAAAGCCTGAACACTACCTTGAGTATTCTTACGTTAACTACGATAGCGACAAGTCAGCGCTTATTGCTGCACTAAAAGCCAACGCTCAGAAAGTAACCCCAAGGCTAACAGCTAATAATGGAGAAGTGCTAACTAATGTAGCAAAGCAAGGAAAAGGATATGTGCTCCAACCTACTTTTATTGCAGGAGATGCACTCAAAAATGGTGAGCTAGTGTCCATACTTGATGACTTCGTCCCACAACCTATATCGTTGTATGCGGTGTACCCACATAGAAAACTGATTTCAAATAAGCTGCGTGTTTTTATCGACTTTTTATCTAATTATTTCACAGACACGCCCTATTGGGACAACTAAAACAGTTACGCATAACCCGTGAAAAGTGCATTCTTACGGGGCTTACCCTAAATCTGCTATAAATTGAAAGCGGCGTAAAGGTTACTCTACGCCGCCGGTGTTAACCACTTCTGAGTCTATTAGTCTTGAATTTGATTGAGCAAAACTGATGGGGTTATGTATACACCACTACCTTTACCCCTAACCAATTCAGCGCCATTAAACTCTAAACGTTTCCATAATTGCAGGTACACCAGGGAACATGCCAATTAGTGCCATAACCGTACAGAGAATTAAGAATGTAATACCTGGAATAACCCAGCGCCCCGCTTTACCTAAATCTCCTGCTCGGTCTTTACACCCTACCAGCCCTAAATTATCTAACAGCATGGTAAATGACCAGCCAAATACAGGGTTTACTAATACAGATGAGATCACAACTAAAGCAGCTGACTGAGTAGTTTTACCTTCACGCGTCATTTGCATACCCGCTTCCATCAAAGGAAGAAATACTCCCACTATAAGCGCTACGCAAAGTACAGGAGGCCAAATAGCTAAATCCATAGGATACCCCCACAGAGCTGCTACTATGCATAAAAAGCCCGTTACCAAAGCACCACCGGGAATGGGTCTACGCGCAATTGACGCAGGAATGATATACGTTCCCCACGAAGATGAAATATTACCGCCACCTAACAGACTGCCCACAGCTTGACGGCTCGACGCAGCAATCATGGTATCATCAATGTTCATGTGAGCCCGTTCGCTCTTTTTGGGATAGCTCAACTTTTGGAAGACTTGATGACCTAAGAAATCAGGAGACCACATAGACACAGCCAGCACGGCAAAAGGAAGGACAGCAATGAAATGAGACCATTCTGGAAGACCTAGTTTCCATCCTGTGTCTTCACCCCACCAATAAGCAGGATTCAAATTGGGCATACCTGGCGATGTGGTAAATTCAAATGGCGCGTCAAAAGCAAAAGCAATTGCTGCCGCCATTATTGCTCCAAGAGGAATGGCCAGCCAACGCTTTTGAATATGTTCCAGCCATGCATACATTAAAATAGTGGCAATGATCACCACAAAGGCCAAGTAAGCCATATCAAAGCTTTCTGCCCAAGCAAATAGCTTCTTGACCTGACCTGTAATGCCTATAAAGCCCAAATATAACAACAGCCCACCGCAAACACCGTTACTGGTGAGCTTAGCGAGTATGCTGCCGCCTTTTGTTATTCCTAAAATAAAACCAAATAAACCGATGAGCAGGCCAAGTGCCATGGGGTGACCACCAGATGCAACGATAAGAGGTACTAGCGGTAACAGCGGCCCGTGTGTACCCGCTAAATTGGCAGACGGATTGAAAAAGGCTGAAATTAAAACAACGAACAAGACTGCGGCAATAAGTAATTCAAAGCGCACGTTTTCGATAACAAATTCAGGAGACAGCCCTAGTGGCGCTGCAAATGCGCCAACAACGGCGGCAACCATAACAATTTTACCTATGGTTGCAGCCATACCGGGTACAAAGTCTTCCCACTCAACGCGATAATCTTTACCAGGCAGGTTTAACCGCCAACGTTTAGGAGAAAGTATTTGTAATTCGTGGTTTAAATAGTCGTCTCTTGATTTAAAACTACTGCTTGGTTTGTGAAGATTTTGATAAAAAGAACTTTCCTGTGACACATAACACCTTTAGATTGCGCGAAGAAAACGCAAGCCTAAACATGTGAATGGAATGTAACAATGCGACTGTGGTCTTATACGAAAGTTTAACGTGATAGACAGGCATAAAAAAACCCGCAACAAAGTGCGGGTTTTCATAATATGGCGGAGAGTGAGGGATTCGAACCCCGGTGGGTTTGACCCCACGTCTGATTTCAAGTCAGGTGCATTAAACCGGGCTCTGCCAACTCTCCTGAAGTGCTGCGTATCTTAATGATATTTTTATGACTGTAAAGCGAAAAATTAAAAAAGTTGTCTAAGTGCCGAGATTTCAATCAAATAAGCGGTTTAGCACGTATAAGAGACGTTTTTATATTCATCTGACACCATTTTCATCTGAAACTACTTGAAAATGGGAACTAAAACCCATACAACATACACTAAATAATTGTGTACCATTTTGGTCATATCATAAGTCCTGTTGGAGGAAACAATGGATCAACGTTCGATGTATTCAAGTGCATCTCAACCATCGGTATTGCAGACGAACAAGGTTCTACGCAACACCTATATGCTGCTTGCGATGACACTAGCGTTTAGCGCGGTTTGTGCTGGTATAGCGATGGCAGTAGGCATTTCTCCTATGATGTCTCTTGTTATGACTATCGGCGCTTTTATTACTCTTTTTGTAGTTCAGAAAAAAGCTGACTCGGCATCTGGTATCTACTGGGTGTTTGCATTCACAGGTTTAATGGGCGCATCACTTGGTTACACGCTTAATTTCTATTTAGGTGTAGCCGGTCCTGGTCTAATCATGGAAGCATTGGGTGCGACAGCACTTGTGTTCTTCGCGCTTTCTGGCTACGCACTTACCACTAAGAAAGACTTCTCGTTTATGGGCGGATTCTTGGTAGTAGGTCTAGTTGTAGTGCTTGTTGCTGCTATTGCGAACATCTTCTTCGCGGTACCTGCAGTAAGCCTAGCAATTAGTGCAGCGATTGTATTCATTATGTCAGGTTTCATCTTGTTTGATACAAGCCGTATCATCCACGGTGGTGAAACAAACTACATTCGCGCGACAGTTTCGCTATACTTGAACATATACAACTTGTTCACGTCTATCCTTCACCTTCTGGGTGCATTTGGCGGCGACGATTAATTTAGCGTTAAAGGTTAAAAAGATAAACACCCCTTAACCGGGGTGTTTTTATTTGTATGGCAGAATATTCAATACTTATCACATCGTCACCGTTTCAAGGCGATACCGCTTTACGCGCCCTCGCATTTGCGCAAGGTGTTATTGATAATGGTGATGTAATAAACAATGTTTTCTTTTATAGCGAAGGTGTACACCACACTAATAACTTAATGCTAAACACGGGTGACGAGCTGTTCATACTTGATAGCTGGAAGACTCTAGCGTCTGAACACAACGTGAAATTACTTGTATGCATTACCGCCGCCGTTAAACGAGGTATTGTGAGTGAGTTAGAGGCGAAAGAAAATGGGCTGTCTCAGGCCAATTTAACCGCGCCTTTCGAGCAAGCAGGCTTGGGCGAATTCTTCACTGCGCTCCACGAGTGCAACAGGCTGGTGCAGTTCTAATGGCAAGGTTACTTATAAGGTTTACACAAAGCCCATTTTCCAATGCTAAAAGCCAAGACGGTTTAGATTTTGCGCTTGCTGCAACAAACTATGGGCACGATGTTAAAGTGCTTTTTGAAAACCAAGGTGTGCTGCAGCTTGTTAAAGCAGCATCTACCAAAGGACTAAAAAATCACACTAAGCGTTTGGCTAGCATGCCGTTTTTCGATATCGAAGAATGTTTTGTGTGTAAAGCAAGTGCAGATACCTACGACATTGAACAGGTTCTTGCTAATAACAGTTTAGTTGATGAGTTAGACTGTGAGTGGACAACCCCAGAAGAAAAAGTCGCGCTTATCCAAAGCGTAGATCATGTGGTGACGTTCTAATGCTTATTACTATTTCAACGCCAAATTTGAGCACTGAATACAAACAGCTTATTGAAGCCACTTTTAAGCAGGCGAACTTAACATATATTGTATTTGTTGGTGATGGCGTTTATGCCCCTGTATTAAACACCGCGTTTTTTGAGCAACTGGCCAATTTCGTAGGAAATACGGAGAGAAATACGGTAAAAAGTACGGTAGAAGATAAGGTAGAAAGCGCGGCAAAAGACAAACCAACGCTTAGCCTGTCGTTCTTGAGTACAGATGCGGCTGCTAGGGGCGCAAATCTGCCCGAACATATTAATCCAATTTCCCACAAAGAACTTGCTGAAATATCAGCAAACAATCAGCACTGGATCCCCCTTTCATGACACAAGAAACCTATAGCTTCAATTATAAAGGGCATGCGATCCCTACAGACAAAGCCGGGTATTTACTCGACTATACCCTTTGGGAAGAAGGTATGGTTGAGTTGCTGGCGCAAGAAGAAAACATTGAGCTAACCGAGGCCCACTGGGAAGTAGTGCGTTTCGTGCGCGCATTTTATGAAGAGTACGAAACCAGCCCAGCGATTCGTGCTTTGGTGAAAGCTATGGCCAATAAGTTTGGCCCAGAAAAAGGTAATAGCCGCTACTTGCAGCGACTCTTTAAAAAAGGCCCGGCGAAGCAAGCCACTAAATTAGCAGGATTACCTAAACCCGCGAAATGCTTGTAAAGGCGATATTGGAAAGGCCAGGCATCGCTTAGTTCTATTTTCCGTCAATCGCACCGCTCCGGAAAAGAGTACACTGTCTCTGCACAAAAAGTCTGGCCATTACTCTCATAGCAAGTACGCATACTCACTGTTCTTTTGCATATTCCTGGAGAATGGGGCTCTAAAATATTTGAAGAATCTAGACCTGGACCAATATAAGCCCCCCAATATTGGTTTTTTGCCTGTTTTTTAGCAAGTTCTCTTCGGCACTGCTCGTCGTCAGCAATGGTATTAGTTGTTTCATCTATTTCGCCGTCTATAAATGCTAGCGCATGGGTCATCCCATCAATTTTCGACATGCCTCTCTCTAGGCTTAGTGCTGCCGAATTTAACTTATATTTATGATTTGTAGAGAGTTCCAGCAAAAGGCCAAGTCTAAAAACCAAGCGATTCTCAGCGTCACCAACAAAAGCAATGATAGACTTATCATTTAAGTCACGATAAACATTAAGGTCTACTGAATGCCCATCGATTTCAATTTCTAGACCAGTCAACTCCTCACCTTTACCTAAATCATTGAGATTTAGGTTCTTTCCCTCCACATATTTTATAATACTGCTTTCTATTTGGTTCCTGACTTCGTTTTGCCTCCTTGCTCCTTTGTAGTATTCAGAAACAACATAGCATGTGGCTGAAGTTTCAGATTGTGCCTCTGCAAGTGAAGTATTTGAGGTTTTTTTCGCGCTATTAAAGGAGTTTGGCTGCCCAGTTTCATCCATAATTGAAGCAGTCACTATTGCGGGTAAGAATAGAAACGCCGCTAATATTCCTATTTTATTCATTGAAAAGTCCTTATCTCTTTTATCTTATGTCCTATTTCTTATAATGGTTAATGTAGACTGCAACCTTCCACTAATCAATATTACTGTTCAAAAACGTACATTACGATTCAATAATTTATATTAAGCTTATAGATTAAGCATAACTTCCTTCTTCCTAGTTATTATTCCAACCAAGCTCTTTGCACGGATTGAGGCCCGATTTAAGGTAACTATCAAAAGAGCCGCCCTTTTGTAAATTGCTCTAGCCTTGGTGTTGATATTGCAACTCACCTCTAACATTAGCGTTTTATCTCGGGTTTCAGGCATATTTTTCATACTTGCCTTTTACCGAACACCATAAACGTGAATGTTTTACATAAATGGACATAGGAGGCTGTATGACAGTTCAAAAACACTACGTAATTGTGGCCAACCACGACGACGCCACAGCTTACACCTATACCAACCACGGAAGTGCACTTGTTGAGGTAAAGAAGTGGCACAATGAGTTTAGTGGCGCGAGTGACCAAGACATTTATACAGATGAACCCGGCAGACAATCGGCTCCCGCTTCGCAAGTACCGGGCGTTGATAGCATGAATCGAAAAGATGCCGCTGAACTCGAAGATGAACGATTTGCTAGTGACATTGCTGACTGGCTAGATGGTGAGCGTAAACGGGGGGCGTTGGGCTCGATAGATATTATTAGCGGACCTGGGTTTCTTGGTAAATTGCGAAACGGAATGTCATCTCAATGTTCGGACGTTGTCGATAAAGAAGTGAAAAAGAATGTTTTAGGTGTGGACGAGGAAACCTTACTTTCCTACCTTAAATAACACGTTTTCCTGTAAATCTAAGGTTAGAGGCGGCTGTGATTTGACCGCCTTCATTTTATTCGTATGCGCGGTATTATTTAAAAGTTTTAGTCAGCCTTTAACATATTAACTTCACCCACTGCCTCAGCGCTCTTAAACGTTTTTACTTGCGTGACTTCTAGGTCGGTATAGATACGAGGGTTATTCAAAATATACTCTACCTCATTATTCAATGCGCCTTTAGTGTCAGCCGTTAGCCACGCGTTAATAGCATGCTTATCATGAGGAAGAAAGCAGGGAATGGATTTTTCATGATACTGACTAAAGCCATCTATGGGCGGACGCGTCACCACTGCACAAGAATATAGACCGTTACTAAACCTCCGATATACCGCACCAATAAGCAATGCCCCACTGGTGGGTTTCATTAAGTAATGTGCTTTGCCTTTCCCAATTGGGTTAGACTCCCCTACTGCCGTTGCTACGACTATAGCCCGCCGTTCTCGAATAAACTTTCCCCAATAAGGGCTTTCTAGATTACGGGCATTGAATGTGGTTCTGTTGCCAACCTCTAACGTGTTTTCAACGGGCTTAGCATCAAACCACCATGTAGCATCTATGGTGCTATCATCAGACACAATTGCGTTGGTTATTTGCCGTTCGGCTGCTTTTCCAAATGCGGGATAAAAGTTAATGACATTGCTTGTGGAAGATTCGTTGACAAAGAGCGGTATGGTTTCTGTAAGCCCGACTTCTTCAAGTAGCGCTATAACTTCAGGTGAGTCAGTAATACGTTGTATGAATCCGCACATGTATTCTTTCTCTTTTTTACTAAGAAACCTGTCTAATAGTAACGCTTAGCGTTAGAAATCAAAGCTAAAAATAAAAAAAGGAAACGGTAGCTAACCGTTTCCTCTTGATTTTATTTGCAATTTCTAGTTTCAGTAATGCATGCCATTTACTGTGTATGCTTATCCAAAAACTTGATCATTGCATCCCAACGCTCTACGTTATTCTCAGGCTTATAGAAACCATGGCCTTCGCCTGATTTCATCATCCACTCGTAGGGCATGTTGCGCTTCTCTAACTCAGCACGCAAAGCAAATGCATGCTCTTTAGGTACACGTACGTCCTCTTCACCCTGAATAATGAAAACAGGGACTTTTATTTTGTCTACATTTTTAACTGGAGACTGTAAATCCCTTTCACCACCCGTTGGCAGCACTTGATTAAGGTAGTTTATGCCCGCTTGGTTTTCAGGGATGTCACCTTTCTCAAGCATCATGTCTAAGTCGTATACACCCACGAAACCAATTGTACATTGGTAAAGATCAGGCTCACGAATTACACTTTGTAATGCAGCATAACCACCGTATGAACCACCGTAAACGCACATGCGGTCTTTATCAACTATGCCTTGTTTAACAAGATGCATAGTACCGTCGGTCATGTCATCTATCATCGTGGTACCCCATTTACGAAATCCCGATTTTTCAAACGGAAGACCATAACCACCCGAGCCACGGAAGTTTGGCTGTAGTACTGCGTACCCATGTGATGCTAGTACTTTCGCATCGCTGTCCATTCCACTTAATGAATCATAAGGGCCGTGTGGCCCACCATGGGGAAGCAAAACAAAAGGAAGGTTTTTAGATTTTCCATCAGGAAGCGTAAGAACTGCCGAAATTTCCTGACCGTCTCTTGCTTTATAGGTGATTAGTTGCGACTTAGGGATCGTTAAATCTTTCAGCCAAGGCCTAGTTTCAGCGAGTTTGACGAGCTTACGTGCTGACTTGTCAAACAAGTAAAAGACAGTGGGGTTATTCGCGTTACCTACACGAAAGATCACTTGATTTGTATCATTAGTAGAAGACGTTGCTTCAACCACTTGACCTTTAAAGGTATTTGTTAAGCTTGCTAATATTTTTTGATCTTCGCCATATTGGACACCGTCCAAAAATACAGCATCAATACCCAGATATTCAAAAGAAGCCCCTTGAACTTCTCTAACTTGGCCATTTTGAACGTGAACAATGGGTGAAACATCAACTTTGTCATGTGCGTAAAGAACAGTGTGCTTTTTTGTATCTACATTAAATGTAGCAAGTGCTTGTGTATCTGTTTCTATGGTACTTAAACCAACAAGAGTTTTGTTATCAGCTAAAAAAACTAAAGGTTGGAAAAATGGGTCGTATGCACCGGCTTCATATGCAGTATACCAATCACTTTCGGGAGACGATCTAACAATTAACGTTTGCTTATTATCTTCGTTAGGGTCAGAGTTAAACATCGCTAATACGTTACCGTTGGTTCCAGTAATAACCTCTGCTCCACTGCCTGCATAGCGACGTAGCGGCATTCTTCCCATACCACTTTTCCGCCCATTGCTTACTTTCATCTTATAAAGATCTAGGTAAGGCTCTCTTGCGGTCAAATCAACGCTGTAAACCACAACGGCATCGGGATCTGATGGTAAATAGTCAACAATTCGAGAGAACCGCTTATCGCCGCTTTCTGAACGCCAGCCAGTTAATATCGTGCTGTCACTTCCGTCAGCGTTCATAGCTATAAGTTCGCCTGTGGGCAGCGGTTCTTCAAAGGAGCCCACTTCACGAGCCATTGTTAACAAGAGACGAGCGTCATTTAGCCAGTTAAATGTACTGACCGACTCTTTCCCGCGTCCACGCGTAATTGATACAACCTCTTGTTTTTTGATATCTAAAACTGTCAGCGAAATTAAACCTTCTTCGCTGCGGGATGTTGAGGCTAAGTAGGTACCCTCTGGGGAAATTTTAATATCCAAATATTGAGCATGCTTTGCATAACTTTCAATAATAGGTTGCTGAACGTCCGCATAAGATATGCAAGAAAAAGCTAGGCTTCCCAGCATAATCGTTTTCAATAAAGACAAACGAGCTTTCATTTATTTATCATCTCCATGTAAAAAAGCCTCCGATTATCGGAGGCTTACTACTTTAAGTCATACTTTTAGAAGTTGTATTTTACGTTAGCAAATACTCTTCGACCGATAAAGTCGTACTGAGAGAATAAAGCAGAGTTACCTAACTCGAAACCACTTCTAGATAATTGAGGTGGTTCTTTGTCAAACATGTTTGCTACACCCACAGTAAAATCGAAGTCTTCGTAAACAAATGAACCCGACAATGCGTGATATGTCGTCCATTTCGTTTCATCGATAAACGTCACTGTTTCGCCATTTAGCGTAGTGGTATTTGTTTCGCTACTGTAGTACTCGTAATCGTTAGTAGAGTCGAAGTAGCTAGCAGTCCACGTAACGCTCCAGTCGTCTTTGCCATAGGTTAGTCGAGCTACACCCACATGCTTAGGAACACCGTTTTCACCAACTTCGTTGTTATACGGAGAATCTTCAAACAATAGGCCGAACTTTTCAATCTGCATAGTGTGTTCTACGCGGAAACGAACGTTACCCCAATCGAATTCCTCATCATAAGTGAAGTTGTAGTCAACACCGCGTACACGTTGGTATGAAATGTTTACGTAACCACCGTTAACTTGGTCGATACCAAAATCGTTTGCGTCTGAACCGTCTCTACGTGTAAACAAATCACATAATGGCTCGTTAGCGAAATCGATAGAGTTATAACAACGGCTAACAATGTCTCCACCGCCCAAGTTGTCAATTTCATTTGAAATTTCAATATTGAAATAGTCAATTGAGAAAGCGTACGTATCTTCAGGGCTAGTAAGCACAAGGCCGATACCTTCTGCAACTGAAGTTTCAGCTTCAAGACGACCTACACCGCCGCTTGTAACAAGCAACGCTGAACTTCCACCTTGCTCGTAATCCGCAGGAATACCTTCAGCTTGACAGTTTGCAAATACGGTATCGGAAATTGCACCCGCGTTAAACTGATTAACGTAGTCAAGACAAGGGTCGATAGCTAGCTGACCAGCGAAGCCAGTCTGCTCTGCAAGGTATAGCTCGTATAGAGCCGGAGCACGGAAAGACGTACCACGACTCGCACGAACGCTCACACCATCGACGATAGACCAGTTCAAGCCTAATTTAAACGTTGTGTCTGAACCATAAGTATCAACATCGTTCCAACGACCAGAGGCAGTTAGATCAAGTCTTTCGAAGCCTGTCACGTCTTCTAAAAGTGGAACTTTAACTTCCGCGTAGATCGCTTTAGTCAACTGATCACCTGCAGTGATACCTGCTCCAGAAAGACCCCAAGAGTTGCCGTTAAGAGTATTTTCTCCAGGCGTATCTTCGATTTCATCTTTTTGGATTTGGAAACCAAATGCAGCACCTACTTCACCGGCTGGTAAAGTGAACAAGTCGCCAGTTACGTAACCTTCAAGGGTTTGCTGGTCGTAAGTTGTTTGCCCGTAATCACGACCAAATAAAAACGACTCTTGTGCTGGAGTTCTGTTACCGTAAAGGAATTCTGGGTCAGTCCAAGGGATGTCTACACAAGTATTGCCGCTATACTCTGTCACTTCACCAGAACAGCTACCGCCAGTAGCAGCATTGATCTGCGCCATCAACATAGCATCGTAGTAGATGATATCTTGCTCGTACTTACCATCGTTGTGGCTGTACTGATAAGATAAATCCCAAGTCCAGAAGCCGATATCGCCGGTTGCACCAACAACACCACGGGTATAGTCAACTTGAATTTCTGAGCTGAAGTGGTCTGTCAAAGCAACGGGGAATATGAAACCATCTCCATCAAACCCATCTAGTACATCGGTAGATAGCGTGCCTACATCAGCAGTCCAGAACTGACGGTAGTCATCAGTTTTTGTTGTACGGCGGCTATGAATGAACTCACCGTAAATCACTACATCGTCAGTAAGGTTATATTCACCGGTTGCATAAAGCGACGCGTTTTGTGTTTCTGGTACAACAGTTTGCGCAGCTAGGAATGGGTGGTTTAGATCCCACCAACCTTCACTGGCATAGTCGTCGTTAAACGATACTGGATACCAGCCTTCTGGCGTTGTGAAACCAACGTTTGCATCGTTAATGCTTTCATAACCGTTGTTAGCAAAAAAGTTGTCGTAGTCATACGCTGCTTGTAAGCTACCGCCGTAAGCTGAAGAAACCCCGCCATACAACCATAAGCCGTAACCTGTTTCGCTACAGTGGTAGTCACCAGTACGTGGGTCGATAGGATCGGCACGTGAACCATCCGCAGCAAACTGTAGACGTTCAGTACAGTTGAAATAGTCGCGGTCACCACGACGTAGCATAGATACCTTACGGTAGTCAGCAGTTACACGGAATGAACCTTCTGCGTACTCTTCACCAAAAGAGATATTAATACGGCGGTCTTCACCGCCCGACTCCATCGGCTGGCTGATATCAACGTTTACTGTCTTCTCGTCGCCTTTTTTGGTGATAATGTTAATTACACCGGCTACCGCGTCTGAACCATAAAGCGCAGATGCACCGTCTTTAAGTATTTCAACGCGCTCGATAGCTGAAAGTGGAAGACTGTTCAAATCGAATGAAGAAACTGCTCCACGTGTACCCGCAGGTCCAGCACGACGGCCGTTCAATAGAATAAGTGTACGGTTAGCACCTAAGCCACGTAGGCCTACAGTCTCTGCACCAGTACCACCATCAGTAACATAACCTACGGTAAGCGCCGCAGTAATCTGGCTTGAACCAGCTGCCGCAGTACTTGTACGAAGTAGTTCCCCCAAAGTCTTAAGACCCTCACCTTCAGCATCTTCAACAGAAATGATGTCGATAGGAGTATCATTAGCAAAAGAGTCTGTGCGGATACGAGAGCCTACTACTGAAATCTGTTCTACAGGTTCAGCACTATTGTCTGCTTCTTCTTGAGCAGCTACGAATGAAGCTCCCCCAAGACCAAGCGCGATGATTATCCCTTGAGATAATCGATTTAGTGTGTTTCGGTTTTCCATTTTGATTCCCTGGAATTCGGCTTTCTGAACAAACAGAATTACCTGAGAGGTAAGTCCGTTTATCCGTTAAGCTTTCTTATTTTAAGTAAATGTGAATTCGACCTTTTTTTCATTTTTGTGATAAAGGCGGACCCATATTTCATTTTTGTTACGCTGCAAGCAACGTTAGCAAAAAGTATAGGATTAAGGAGAAAGTGTCAATTATGACGTTAGTGCATGAAATATAAATAATTTAAGAGTAAAACACTTAATCCATTTACATTTAGAAACAACTTTTATTGAATTTTTTTGAATTATAAGGTGTTGTTTATATAGAGAAATTTTACATACTAAGCGCTTGGCTAAATAATATGCGAACTAACTTGAAAATAGGAGGGATATTCGGCACAAAAGGAAAGATAATAAAATCCGATACCTACTTACGATACCGGATTTTATTAGTATCAAGTAACAACAAAGTGGCGTCTGATTGCCTTGGGTTGTCTACTGATCGTTTTTATTTACGCACTCGTTGCTTTAATCACTTCTTGCCCTGCCATGTAAGGCACTAGCGCTTTCGGAATGGTTACGCTTCCGTCTGCTTGCTGGTTATTTTCCAGAATTGCCACAAGTGTACGCCCTACCGCTAAACCAGAACCGTTCAATGTATGAAGTAGTTCAGTTTTGTTTGTTTCAGGGTTACGGAACCTAGCCTGCATACGTCTCGCTTGGAAATCCAGCATGTTTGAACATGACGAAATTTCACGGTAGGTATTTTGCGCCGGTAGCCATACTTCAAGATCGTAGGTTTTACATGCGCCAAAGCCCATGTCACCCGTACATAGCAACACTTTGCGGTACGGCAATTCTAACTTTTGCAAAATAACTTCGGCATGCCCTGTCAGTGCTTCTAGCGCGTCAAAGCTCTCTTCAGGCTTAACCAATTGTACAAGCTCGACTTTATCGAACTGATGCTGACGAATAAGGCCACGCGTATCACGACCATACGAACCGGCTTCTGAGCGGAAGCAAGGCGTATGCGCTGTCATTTTCACAGGCAGTGTTTTCGCATCTAATATTTCATCGCGTGCGATGTTTGTCAGCGGAACTTCCGCCGTAGGAATTAGGCTAAGTCCCTGTCCTTCTTCGGTTGCTGGTTTAGTGTGAAATAGATCCTCACCAAACTTAGGCAACTGGCCTGTACCGTATAAACTATCTGCGTTAACTAAGTAAGGCACATACATTTCTTGGTAGCCATGTTCTTGTGTATGGGTATCAAGCATGAACTGCGCAATTGCACGATTTAGGCGAGCAATATCGCCGCGCATCACTACAAAACGGCTTCCGGTAAGCTTACTTGCCGTTGCGAAATCAAGGCCATTGTTTAAGCCTTCTGCAACATCTACGTGATCTTTTACTTCAAAATCAAACGTACGAGGTTCGCCCCAACGGGAAATTTCCACGTTGTCGTTTTCGTTCTCGCCTTCAGGTACAGACTCATGCGGCAAGTTAGGAATGCCTTGCGTAAAGGTATTTATTTCTTCTAACAGTTCGCTAAGCTCCGCTTTAGCGGCATCAAGCTCGTCACCCAGTTTACCCACTTCAGCTAAAAGCGGTGCTATATCTTCGCCCTGCGCTTTTGCTTTACCAATGGACTTACTTCGTACGTTACGCTCGTTTTGCAGATCCTGTGTTCTGGACTGAAGTGTTTTTCTTTTTTCTTCAAGCGAACTAAAAGCTGCTACATCGAGGTTAAAACCACGGGCAGCTAATCGCTTAGCTGTTTGTTCTATATCGCTTCGCAAACACTTTGGATCTAACATGTGTTTCTAATTATCCTTTCATTAATTGAATGGCTAGCCAACCTGCTACTAGGCAAGCGCCAACGTTAAGAAATACATTCGCTGCGGCTTTAAGCCACAACCCGTTTTCTAATAAAGTTAAGGTTTCAACAGAAAATGTTGAGAATGTAGTAAAGGCACCTAATAGGCCCACACCGATGAGCGCACGGTAAGGAGAGTCGCTTAAATCGTGACGTTCGATAATGCCGTACAATAACGCAAGTGCAAACGACCCAACCACATTCACCGTTAGTGTACCAAACGGCATGTGTTTTCCAAATAAGGAATCAACACTTGTGGTAACAAAATAGCGTAAACAGGCGCCGGTCGCCCCGCCAGCGGCAATAAAACAGTACAAAGCTAACCCTTGAGGCACGAAAAACTCCCTAGCGCGTTATTTTTATAGATAAATTGATGTTACTCAAATGCGTGAGGTACACCTTAACAACTTTACCTTTTATTGTTGCTTCTCGCATTAAGTGAATCGAGAAATTCACGCTTGGCTTTTAACGCTTTTTCTAAACCGCGTTCGTTAGGGTTGTACAGTCGCGTTCCCGCAAGGCTTTCTGGTAAATATGTTTCGCCAGCTGCAAAGGCATTCGGTTCGTTGTGTGCATAGCGATAGCCGTCGCCATGACCCAATTCTTTCATAAGCGACGTTGGTGCATTGCGTAAATGCATGGGAACCGGAGCGTCGGATGTTTTACGCGCCAATGCTTTTGCTTCATTAAATGCCATGTAAACCGCATTACTTTTTGCTGCTAAGGCACAGTAAACGGCTGCTTGCGCAATGGCCCGCTCGCCTTCTGCCGGCCCAACACGATGAAAAGTGTCCCATGCATTAATGCAAAGCTGCATGGCTCTGGGGTCGGCGTTACCAATATCTTCTGACGCGATAGCCAGTAATCGCCTTCCCACGTACAGTGCATCACCGCCGCCATCCAAAATTCTTGCATACCAGTAAAGAGCTGCGTCAGGATCTGAACCTCTCACAGATTTGTGAAATGCTGAAATTAAGTCGTAGAAGGTATCGCCTTTGTTGTCGTAGCTAGCAACTTTCTCGCCTACCGCATGTTCTACATCGTTTACGGTGATATTGTTAGCGCTTGTGAAGTCGGCAGCCAGCTCTAAGTAGGTAAGAAGGCGCCGGGCGTCGCCACCGCTTAAATCTATAAGGGCGTTTCTTGCTATGTCTTCAATACCAAGGGCTCTATCGCCCAAGCCTTTTTCACTATCACTCAGTGCTCTATCAACTAATTCAGATAGCGCGTGTTGTTCAAGTGTTTTTAGCACGTAAACGCGAACTCTAGATAACAGTGCTTTGTTTAATTCAAACGACGGATTTTCTGTGGTTGCACCTATAAAGGTAACCACACCAGATTCAACAAATGGCAAAAACGCATCTTGCTGGCTTTTATTAAACCTGTGAACTTCATCTACAAAAAGCAGCGTTCGCTGATTGTAGCGGGCGTTTTCCTCTGCCGTGTCCATAGCGGCTCTGATGTCTTTTACCCCAGAGGTAACCGCAGAAATACGTAGCACAGACGCATTCGTGTATTGTGCGATAAGCTCTGCAAGAGTGGTTTTGCCTGTGCCGGGCGGCCCCCACAAAATCATAGAGTGGCAGTGACCCGCCTCTAACATTTTACGAAGTGGCTTGCCTTCACCAAGTAAATGCTCTTGACCGCTGTACTGTTCAATGGAAACCGGGCGCATTCGCGCCGCTAACGGCGCGAATTCTTGATTAACGCTGGTCATCAATTATGAAGCTATCTGGAATATCAACTGAAAACGTATCGGCTGGCACGGGAAAGCGGGTTTCAATATTTTTAAACACTAACGTGCTAATTTGCTGTTGCGCATCGAGCATATTAAGTAAAGCCAGTTCATTGTCTTGATTAAACGTTAAAGTAAGCGTGACAATTTGACCACCTTCTTCCTTAGGTGTGATTTGATAACTTTCCAAAGCAACATCGTTATTTATGCCATTTGCCGAATTGTCAGTAACGATCCCACTGTTCATTTGGCTAATAGTAAACTTTGACCACGTAGTTTCATCTGTAGACGTTAGCAAAACAATTGGGTTATCTTTAATAGCGTTCGCTTGGGATAGCACCGTTACTTGTTCTACGAAGGTATCCACATTCCACACCGCTTCACCATCGGCTACCAGTAAGGTTTCATCAGGAAACGTAGTCTCCCAACGTAACTTATTCGGACGAGTCATGGTTAACGTACCCTGAGCTTCGTGCACCACGTTTTGCTGCGCATCTACTACTGTTTGGTTGAAGCCTGCACGAAACTGTTTCATACCGCTTAATAAAGCTTGCAGCGACGAACTAACATCATCATTCATGCTGCCTGAAGCGTCAGCACTAACGGCGTCTTCGCTACCGCTATCCGCTATTGCAATGTTAGCTCCGTTAAGCTCTACAGCCGCATTGGCAGAGTTAATTGCTACACCCGATGCCGACAGTGCACCTACAAAAAATGCACTAATAAAATAAACCGAAACTGCTTTATTCATTTATTCAATCCATTCATTATTCTTTGTGGGGCGGTGGTGCAAGCACCTCACGGTTTCCGTTATGCCCCTGTGCACTTACGACACCGCTCATTTCCATTTGTTCAACTAAGCGTGCTGCACGGTTGTAACCAATTCTAAATTTACGCTGCACGCTAGATACACTCGCGCGACGGGTTTCGGTAACGAAGGCGACAGCCTCGTCGTAGAATGCGTCGAATTCTTGGCCCTCGCCCTCAGGCTGCTCTCCTGGCAGCAGCACCTCAGCGGTTGCTTCCCCATTAAGAATTTCATCAATGTATTCCGGCTCACCGCGTTTTTGCCAGTCAGCCACTACCGCGTGTACTTCATGATCGTCAACAAACGCACCGTGAACACGAGTTGGTACAGGGCTTCCCGGTGGAAGATAAAGCATATCCCCCATACCTAACAAGGTTTCTGCACCTTGTTGGTCGAGAATAGTTCTTGAGTCTATTTTACTGGAAACTTGGAACGCACAGCGAGTTGGAATGTTCGCTTTGATCAAACCGGTAATAACATCTACCGATGGACGCTGGGTAGCTAGAATAAGGTGAATACCGGCAGCACGCGCTTTCTGCGCAATACGCGCAATTAGCTCTTCCACTTTTTTGCCCACAATCATCATCATGTCGGCAAATTCATCAACCACAACCACAATAGCTGGAAGCTTTGCTAAGTCTGGTGCCTCAGCATCCATACTTTCTTCGTTCTTCCAAAGCGGATCTTTAATCGGCGTACCGTTAGCAATGGCTTCTTCTACCTTGGCGTTGTAGCCTTTTAGGTTACGTACGCCAAGAGCGCTCATTAGGCGATAACGACGTTCCATTTCTCCCACACACCACCGAAGGGCATTGGCGGCTTCTTTCATGTCAGTAACCACTTCAGCAAGCAAATGCGGTATACCTTCGTACACCGAAAGCTCAAGCATTTTCGGGTCAATCATGATCATGCGAACGTCTTCAGGCGTGCTTTTATAAAGCAAACTCAAAATCATTACGTTCACACCCACAGATTTACCTGAACCTGTAGTACCAGCAACTAGAAGGTGAGGCATTTTAGCTAAATCAACCACTACTGGCTGGCCTGAGATGTCGGCACCTAATACCATGGTTAATGGCGACTTGTTAGACTGGAACGTATCGCAGCTAATTACTTCGCTTAAACGCACCATTTCGCGTTTTTTGTTGGGGAGTTCTAATCCAATAACCGACTTACCCGGGATAACTTCCACAACCCGAACTGAAATAGCTGACATTGCACGGGCTAAGTCTTTCGATAAGCCTGTAATTTTGCTCACTTTAACGCCAGGCGCTAAATCTAGCTCAAAGCGCGTAATTACTGGCCCTGGGTACACACCCACGACTGTTGCTTCGATATTGAAATCAGCAAGCTTTTCTTCAACTAGGCGAGAAATGCCTTCAATCTCTTCCGGCGTAAGCGGGTTTTCATGTTTGTCTGCGCGTTCAAGCAAATCAAACGACGGCATAGGTGGCAAGTCAGGGTCTATTTGCCCTGCTCTGGCTTTAACTGGCTTGGCTCCAAGTGCAGCAGGGGTAAATGCCTGATTTGCCCCTTGAGCATCACCTTGCGTGTGCGCTGGTTGCGTATTAATAACCGACGCTGAAGGCTGACTATCCTGTGCTGAGGAAGCTGTATTGTTTGCCGACGCTACTGGCTTGCTTCCTGTTTCGTAAGGCAGGTCTTCCTCAAACTCCTCTAACTCGTCAAAATTGATATGCGGGCTTTGTTGAGCCTGCTGAGCCTGTTCATCTTGAGCGCTTTCACCGGGTGAATGCGTTGATTCTTCTTGACCTGATTTGCCCAAACCCACTTTATCTTTAAAGCTACCCGTAACCGCTTCACGCATGCCCGATAGAGAAAAAGCCGGTTTCTTGGTCTCAGCGTCACTTTCAACCGGCGCGGTAATATTTTCATCTACCTTTGGCATAGGGTTAGGTTGAGTTTGAACGGACTCATCTTTGTTATAGGTATAAAACGGAGGTTCATCTTCTAGGTCGTCGATACCGAAGTTAGGTTCGCTACGAGTGGGTGTAGCCTTTTGCGCTTGCTGTGGCTGAACCTGCGGCGAAGACGCCAAGGGCTCTGCCCGCATACTGGTAATATCTAACTCCGCGCCGTCGGCATTTTCTTGGCTGGAAGACTTATTAGCTAACGCCAAACGTGGCATTTCAAGTGCTAATAAACTTTGAGGTGCTGACAAGCTCTTGCGACCCAACCACAGTGTCCCTTCGCCCAATCTATCAATAATGGTAAGCCAGCTAATACCTGTTAATAGCGTAAATCCGGTACAGAAAAAGCAAAGTAACAACAGGATCGTTCCAGCTGTATTAAAGTACGGTATAAGTGCCGAACTAATGACGTCACCAACAAAACCGCCCGCTGAAAAGTTGTAGATATCGTCGAAATTAATACTTGCGATACCCGTAGCGCCCAGCGCCATTAACAACCCTCCAATTATCCGTAAACCAATGGTGAGATAATCGAATTCGTCTAGTTCTTTGATATGTTGAAACAAGAACCAGCCTAAGAAGGCAGAACCGAATGGCAGAAGATAAGCAAGAAAGCCAAATGAAAACAACAGCAAATCTGCAACCCATGCTCCTGTTGCGCCTACCCAGTTGTGTATGTCTAGTTGTAAACCAGCCTGACTCCAACCTGGGTCACCTGGATGAAAAGATACTAGTGCCAGCAATAAGAAGAAGGCGAAAACACAGGCGATAATCATGCCTGCTTCCCACACTCGCTGAACCCCTGTTAATCGCGCCATAACCCTAAAAAACCTTAAAATTCTTTCGCATGTAGTTTTGTATAAACAATTGGTGTTAGCCTATACATTCTATCTTTGCGCTAAACGCAGCAAAGAGCTTAGCGAACTCTTTGCAATCCCTACATTATTATTAATTATTTAATTTTTGTAAGTAGTTGAGCATACTAATGAAACTATTGGCCTACTCCCCTACCCTATGTCTGTATAATGCAGCTATCCTTTAGCCGCCCACAAACACTGTATTTTTGCACAGCCTACCACAAAAATACGCTATTGAGCCACGCTTTCATTACTTCAAATTAATCCGCAGAGAAGAAGTACTTTTCACTTCTTCCATTACAACGTATGTCCGCGACTCACTTACACCAGGCAGACGCAATAAAGTATCACCTAGTAATTTTCGGTAGCTGCCCATATCAGCGACACGTGCTTTTAACAAAAAATCGAAATCTCCAGACACTAAGTGACATTCTTGTATATCGTCGTGCAGTTTTACGGCAGCAGAAAATTCTGCGAAGATATCGACCGATGTTTTCGTCAACGTAATCTCTACGAAGACTAGCATTGCTGCACCTAGTTTCTCAGGATCTACAACCGCGTGGTATCCCTTTATATAGCCCTGAGCCTCTAATCTCTTTACCCTTTCTAAGCAAGGACTTGGGCTAAGGCCTACTTCTTTGGCCAGTTCAACGTTTGATATACGTCCGTTTTTTTGCAGTTGAACCAGTATATTCCTGTCTATTCGGTCAAGGTGTTTCGGCGTCTTTACCAGCATATTAAATTTCTTAAAATCAAACTTACAAAGAATTATATGCTAGGAATCACATTTCTTCAGCAGATAGTTCGCTTTTTTATCACGTATACTCAGCAAACATGTTCGCACGCTTCACAGCCGAACACTGTCAATCAAAGTTCAACCAGAGCCACTTAGAAGCTCACTGTAAAATTGAGGACTATACATGTTAGTTGGTGTACCAAAAGAAATTAAGAACCATGAGTATCGTGTTGGCTTGACGCCAGCAGCAGTAAAAGAGTTTGTTAGCCACGGTCACAGTGTACTGGTTGAAACTAATGCCGGCGATGCTATCGGTTTTACTGACGAGATGTATGTAGAAGCAGGCGCCGCCATCGCGTCAACTGCTGACCAGGTGTTTGCTGAAGCTGAAATGATTGTGAAAGTAAAAGAGCCTCAACCAAACGAGTGTAAAATGTTACGTAAAGGTCAGACCCTTTACACATACCTTCATTTAGCACCCGATCCAACGCAAACAAAGCTACTTGTTGAGTCAGGTGCAACGTGTATCGCATACGAAACGGTTACTGACGACCGAGGCGGTCTTCCACTACTTGCACCAATGAGTGAAGTAGCTGGTCGTATGTCGGTTCAAGCTGGCGCGCACTACCTTGAAAAAGCACACGGCGGTAGCGGTACACTTCTTGGTGGCGTTCCGGGTGTAGCACCAGGTAAAGTATTGGTTATCGGTGGTGGTGTTGTTGGCACTAACGCTGCAAAAATGGCACTAGGCCTTGGCGCAGATGTCACTATTTTAGACCGTTCACTTCCACGTCTTCGCCAATTAGACGACATCTTTAACGGTCAAGTTAAAACCGTTTATTCTACCGTTGATGCCATTGAGCATTACTCATCTAAAGCGGACCTAGTTGTTGGTGCAGTACTTATCCCTGGTGCAGCCGCGCCTAAACTTCTTACTCGCGAACAAATCAAGGCCATGAAGCCGGGTTCAGTGCTTGTAGACGTTGCTATTGACCAAGGTGGCTGTTTTGAGACTTCTAAAGCAACTACGCACCAAGACCCGGTTTATATTGTTGATGACGTGGTTCACTACTGTGTTGCAAACATGCCTGGCGGCGTTGCGCGTACGTCTACCATGGCACTTAATAATGCCACATTGCCATTTGGCCTAGCCCTTGCTAACAAAGGCCCAGCAAAAGCGATGCTAGAAGACAAGCACTTGCTTAACGGTCTAAATGTTCACGAGGGTAAAGTAACTTACAAAGCCGTTGTTGACGCTCTAGGTGAAGAGTTAGGTCTAACATATACGCCTGCTGAAGTAGCGCTTAAAGGCGAATAAGTTTTCTGTTTCCTGGGCGTTAGAGCGCTTGGGTGATTGAAAAGCCTTAAATAATAACGTCAAGAAAAAAGCTCGGTATGTAAACACTACATCCGAGCTTTTTTGTATTTGAACAAATAGTAACGAGACAAACTTAATTTCTATTGCTTTAGCACTTTAATTTTAAAATATCCCGGTAAATTTTGAACACGTGACTCGGCCTTAAACGAGCCACTTAGCTAGCTACACAAAAGGTCTATTGTGAAGAGCTAACCGTTTATTGATGCGTTTACGGCTTTTAGCACTGCAATCGGGTCATCTGCTTTAGTGATAGGCCGCCCCATTACCAAATAGCTCACACCCGCCTTCATTGCATCGGGTGGCGTCATAACCCTTTTTTGATCCCCCGCATCAGCCCCCACAGGGCGAATACCTGGGGTAACTAGAAGAAATTCGTCATTGTGTCTTTCACGTAGTGCGCTGGCTTCTTGGGCTGAACAAACAATACCATCAAGTCCTGCTTTTTCTGTTAACGCTGCTAAGCGCAACACTTGTTGCTCTGGCGTTACGCCGCTTACTACATCAGCCAGCTGCGCTTCGTCCATGCTGGTAAGCACGGTAACCGCAATAAGCTTAGTTTGAGGGTTTGTGCTTGCAGCAATCGCTTCTTTAGCCGCTTGCATCATGGGTAAGCCGCCTGATGCATGTACATTTACCATCCACACGCCTAGCTCTGCCGCTGCTTTACACGCTTTCGCTACAGTATTTGGAATGTCATGGAATTTTAGATCCAAGAAAACGTCGAAGCCTTTAGCAATCAGCGCTTTTACGAATTCCGGTCCAAATAAGGTGAACATCTCCTTGCCCACTTTTAGCTTGCATAAGCTTGAATCTAATTTATCAACAAACGCCAATGCAGTGTCTTTATTGTCATAGTCTAATGCAACAATAACGCGTGGGTCATGCATGTTCTTTTATTCTCCGTCTAGCCCTTTGATAGGTTTTACTACGCCCCACTTTTTACAGCTAGGGCATAACCAATATAGTTTACGGCCAGAAAAGCCGCAGCTGCCACAGCGATATTTAGGGCGCTGCAACATTTGCTTTTCTACCAATTCTTTAAGTAGACGCAAGCTATCAGCTGTCGTTTTATCTGAAAGCTGGTCAATATAAAGCCCCATGAGGGTTTTAAAGCCGCGCATGGTCGGACGCTTGCGAAGCTGTTCAAGTAGATACTCAGCTGCTTGTGCTGTTTCTCCGCGCTTCATGAGCACGTCGACCATGGCTAAATAGGACGTGGCGCATTCTTGCCAATGTGCTTCTAAGTTTTTCTGAAAACTTTCCCAGTCATCTGTCTCTTCGGCAATTTTTTCTAGACTAGGCACGGCTTCGCTAAACCAATTAATATCCCTTTCGGCTACTTGAGTAAAATACGCGTTAGCATCGGTAAAGCGTTTTTGATCAAGTGCTATATCACCCAACATAAGCCACGGCCTAACTGCATGTTCGTCGGCATTCACCGCTTTTTGCAATAAGGTTAACGCTGCCCCTTGGCTGTCATTCTTTAACTCTACCGCTGCCTGTTCACAATAAAAATGGGCTAGGCGTTCGCACAGATCATCATTGTCACCATGACACTGCACCATACGCTCAGCCAATTCAATGGCTCTTTCCCATTCTTTCGTCGTCTGGTAAATACTGAAAAGTTGCTGTTGAGCTACAAGGTAATGCTTTTCGCTATTAAGCAGTTGAAGAAACGCATTTTCCGCACGCTCTAGGAAGCCTGCTTGCGTGTAATCGTGGCCAAGCTCCCTCAGTGCATTTTCTCGCTGGGCGGGTTGGAGCTCTTCACGACTCACTAAATTTTGATGGACCTTAATGGCGCGATCTATTTCTCCGCGATGACGGAAAAAACTGCCCATTGCAATATGAGTTTCCACCGTATCACTGTTTACGTTAATCATTTTAATTAGCGTATCAACAGCTTTATCGGGTTGGTCTGAAAGTAAAAAGTTTAGCCCTTTATAGTAATGCTTAGATAGGATACTTGACTGTTTTCGCTGCGCTTGACGGACACTATTTCGGCCCATTATCCAACCGTACCCTGCCGCAACAGGTAAAAGGAGAAACAGCAGTTCGAGCATTAGTGGTCTTGTTCCAAACTCTGTATTTTCGATTGCGCAGACATCAACTGAACACGTAACTTCAGCCAACTCATTAACATGATTAAAATGCCGATACCCACGCCTATTGAAAGTGTAATCGCAATCAATGTTGATAAGCGAAGATTCGCCTGAGCAATTAGATAATTAACTGTTACTTGTGCTTCGTTTTGAGAGCCAATCACAAATGCGATGGCAAGTAGCACTAAGATGATGAGAAACGTTAGGATCCCTTTCAACACTCAACCCTTTTTTATTGATTTATTTACAAGAATAGCAAAATGCGAAAAGAGATAACACTAAAAGCGTAAGGGAAATGATGTTATACCAATCCGCAAAGATAATTGCCTACTCAGAAGACTCTAGCATTAAGCCGCGCCTTCGCTTTCAAGATCCTGACGCTGTGGTTTTGCAATGAGGTTGTCTACCACAAGGTCGTGGTGAAGCGCAGACATATTAGTAATGAAAATGCAGTGTGTGTAGCCTGCCTGCATAGTTTCGAGCTTGTCATACATGGCTTTGTCTAGCTTTGATAGCTGGGCAAGACGCTTTTTAGTTAAAGGCGTGATCGCACCATGGCAGCGAATTGCGGTGACATCTGTAGCACTGAGATGAATTTTCTCTTCATCTAACTGAGTTTTTATCTGTGTACGCAATTTAGAAAACAGAAAGTCGCGTTCTTTTATATACACTAAACGGTTATCGCTCTTTCTAACACAGTGAACCACTAACGCTTGTTCAGATGTTTCTTTGAACATAGCCTCTAAAATTTGAGACTTGGGCTTAGCCTGCCCTTTGTCTGCAAAAAAGCCGTGCAGTGGAATAATATTTTGTGTACGAGAAAAAGGATAAAGATCGTCAGATGTGTCACTTTGATAAACAGTTTTGAGCCTGTCTAAGGTAAAGCGGTTCATCACACATAGTACCGATAAAGACGGCATATGCCTCACCGCCAATTCCCAGATATAACGGTGAGTTGAGCGCTGAATACGCGCAATATCCCTTACTTTGAAATAAGCGGTATTCTCTTCAACCATATGATCGACGCTAGAACTCACTTTAGCTTTACGTGTGTCTTCAACAAGACACAATCTCACCACGCCTGTTTCCGCATGATAATGCACAACCTTATATTTTTCGCCTTTAATTTTCAGTTCAGGCACAGAAACTCGAATTTCTTTTTGTAGATCGCTATGGGGCGCAACCGTCAACTTCATACCGCTTGCACTTAAATCGGCAACTCGGGCATCAAGGGAAGTAAGCAAGCCCACTTTGATAGAAGCGGGCTTATCTATGACGTAGCGGGTTTCACTACGCCTATCTAAGTCTTCTTCCATGACATAATCTATTCGCCAATTATTGCCGCTGGCCCTTAGTGTTTTAGATAAGGGTTTGAAATCGCATTTAGCAGAAAGCGTTAAATTTGTGAGATAAGCAGACACGTCCTTACAATATAATACATGCGAGATCTGAGCTAACTGTTCAAATTCCTTACTAGCAATATCATGAATTGCAAAGGCTTTTTGCTTATCTTCACGGGTGACACTATCAAGTCGACAGTGGGTACAAATAAAGTCACCACCTTTGGCAAGAAGATACACCAGCGCGTTGAGTTGTTTTAGTGCAAGAAGCTGCCTGTGTGTAGCGGTTATCTGCACGTTACCATTTTTGGTTTTGATGTTTCCGTGAAATACATAAGCTTCATTATACTTTCGCAACTCATCAACTAACGTGGCGAAAATTGCCTTATCTTGCAAACTTGCCAGCAGTTTGTCCGCATCATTGTGCTCAACATTCGCTTTAGTAAAAAGTGCAATCATAGGTTTAAGTGATTGCTTTTCCGGAGCAAGAAAAACGGGAAGCCATGGGCTATTTTCTAGAATACGATCCCGTTCGAGTTCTTGCATAGCGCGCTCTATTTCTAAATCTCTCTGCAGCGGTTGCTTATAGGCAGTTACCGCAACATAACGTTTAAGCGTTGCTAAAAACCCCTTATCGACGTCACCAGGAAAATTAAATGACGTTTCGTATTTCCCTAAATGTTTATTGTATTTTACAGACTCTAGTTCAAGGGTAATTTCAGTAGGTTCTTTGGTTAGACCTTTAACTTCGGGAATGGTGAAAGTGATTACATCACCGGTGGATGCATTAGGGGGCCTTTTTGTCTCTAAAGTAATTCCTTTATGTGACATAGAGCTTATTGAGCAATGACGGCCTTTCTCGAATTCGGGGGAAGAAATAGTAAAGTTGGGCCGAATAGCAATGTCATCACCAAAGTCGATATCGGTAAACGACTGGCTTTCGACGTTAAATGCATCGACAATTTTTTTGAACTGTTCTTTTTTTATTTGATTTTGGTAAAAGTCTGAGTTCATTACTGACTCAAACACACCTACGGTGTACCTGTCTTGATAGAGCGATGTTTCGTTTTTGAGGATCTGCGCGCCAACTTTATCGAGGCGCATCTGAACACCGAAGTGCTTGAACTTCATGACAGGGAATTGGGCGAAGGCAGAATTATCGGCGGGAGCGTCGGTTAACGATGTTAATCGAACGACCTCTTCTTTCACGACTTTTCGGACACTACTAGGTAAACGCTTCGAAAACTTGTTAATTCCCTCTAACAACCTGTTTTGTTGTTCATATGGAATTAACGCGCGAATGAGCGGCTGGTACTGTTTTATTATTGCTTGTTCATCGCCGGCTGACATTACTTCTACGTATACCGTTTATTATTATTCGAATAATATATAACCCTACTTTAGTCGGGGTCAATAGGTATTAAAAATTAAACAAAAGTATCTCAGGGTATTCGTTAATTTAAGCTAGGCAGAGAGTTAAATGAAAGGGTTATCGTGATGATACTTTCCATCAGGCACAAAAAAGCCGCTTTTCAGCGGCTTTTAAAAATGCATCATGCGATTGAGGCGTCTACCCTTTCGCGAAGCTCTTTACCTGGCTTGAAGTGCGGTACATATTTACCGTCAAGTTTCACCGTTTCACCCGTTTTCGGATTTCTACCTACGCGTGGTGCGCGATAGTGAAGCGAGAAACTTCCGAATCCTCTAATTTCAATACGCTCGCCCTTTTGCAGAGTTTGCGCCATTTGCTCTAGAAGTTCTTTAATAGCCAGTTCGAGTTCTTTCGCCGGAATATGACGCGCTTGATCCGCGAGCCGTTCAATTAATTCAGACTTGGTCATGCTTAACCTCATTGTCAATATTATTGTTTAAACAGCTATCGCGAATTGGGTGTGCAGGTGCACACCCACAAAAGCATTATTCGCCTTTAGCAGCTTTAAATGCTTCTGCCATCGCGTTAGCGAAACCAACATCTTCTTGCTGGTTAACTTTATCGATAGCTTCTTTTTCGTCAGCCTGATCTTTCGCTTTAACAGATAGGTTAACAGTGCGGTTCTTACGGTCAACGCCCATGAACTTCGCTTCGATGCTATCACCAACGCTTGCCGCTTCTGTTGCGTCTTCAACACGCTCTACAGCAAGATCTGCAACGCGGATGTAGCCGTCAACTTCTTCAGCTAGGTTTACAGTAACGCCTTTCGCATCTACTGCTGTTACTGTACCAGTAACGATAGCACCTTTCTTGTTATCTGTCAGATACTTGTTGAAAGGATCTTCTTCGATTTGCTTAACGCCAAGAGAGATACGCTCACGCTCTGGGTCGACTTGTAGTACAACTGCAGAGATTTCGTCGCCTTTCTTGTAGTCGCGAACCGCGTCTTCACCAGACTTGTTCCAGCTGATGTCAGAAAGGTGAACTAGACCGTCGATGCCGCCGTCAAGACCGATGAAGATACCGAAGTCAGTGATTGACTTGATCTTACCAGACACTTTGTCACCTTTTTCGTGTGACTCAGCAAATGTTTCCCAAGGGTTAGCAATGCACTGCTTAAGACCTAGAGAAATACGACGACGCTCTTCGTCAATTTCAAGAACCATTACATCTACAGTGTCACCTAGGTTAACAACTTTAGATGGGTGGATGTTCTTGTTAGTCCAGTCCATTTCAGAAACGTGTACAAGACCTTCAACGCCGTCTTCGATTTCAACGAAGCAGCCGTAGTCAGTAAGGTTAGTAACCTGACCGTTGATCTTAGTACCTTCTGGGTAACGAGAAGCAATTTCTTGCCATGGATCGTTGCCCATTTGCTTCATACCAAGAGAAACGCGCTGCTTCTCTTTGTCGAACTTAAGTACTTTAACGTTGATTTCGTCACCAACATTCACGATTTCACTTGGGTGCTTAACGCGCTTCCAAGCCATATCAGTGATGTGTAGAAGACCGTCTACGCCACCAAGGTCAACGAACGCACCGTAATCGGTAAGGTTCTTAACGATACCCTTGATTTCATGACCTTCTTCAAGGTTAGCAAGAAGCGTTTCGCGCTCTGCGCTGCTTTCTGCTTCGATAACTGCACGACGAGAAACAACAACGTTGTTACGCTTAGCGTCTAGCTTGATAACTTTAAACTCAAGCTCTTTGCCTTCAAGGTGCGTAGTGTCACGTACTGGACGTACGTCAACAAGAGAACCAGGAAGGAACGCGCGTACACTGTTAACTTCAACAGTGAAACCGCCTTTAACTTTACCGTTGATAACGCCTTTAATTGTAGCTTTATCTTCGTAAGCTTTTTCCAGCTCAACCCACGCTTCGTGACGCTTCGCTTTTTCGCGAGAAAGGATAGTTTCACCGAAACCATCTTCAACTGCATCTAGTGCAACGTCTACTTGGTCACCGATAGCGATTTCTAGTTCGCCTTCAGCGTTCTTAAATTGGTCAGCTGGGATAGCACTTTCTGATTTCAAGCCTGCATCAACAAGAACGATGTCTTTGTCGATAGAAACAACAGTACCTTTTACAATTGAACCAGGACGTGTTTCTAGTTCTTGTAAGCTTTCTTCAAAAAGTTGTGCAAAATTTTCAGTCATAAGTCTCAAATAACTTTTAAGTTGATATCCACGCTTCTTATCCGGATAACGCGGGGTTATTAAAATTAGTCGCCACTTCCTGTAGCAACACTGCTTTGGATGCGATCAGCTCTCGTCATTAAAGGCGTGAGGAAATAATATCCATCGCTTTTTCAAAGACTTGGTCAATATCCAAGTCCGTTGAATCTATAATTACTGCATCTTGTGCCGGTACCAAAGGAGCCACCGCACGTTGTGTATCGCGCTCGTCTCTTGCCTTGATATCGGTTAAAAGGCGCGCAATATTAACATCCATGCCCTTCGCTTTCAACTGGCTATAGCGTCGCTCAGCACGGGCTTCTGCGCTTGCTGTAAGGAAAATCTTTACAGGCGCATCGGGAAATACCACCGTACCCATGTCGCGACCATCAGCAACAAGACCAGGATCTTGTTGGAAAGCACGCTGTCTGCGAAGTAGTGCTTCGCGAACCCGGGGTAATGCCGCAACTTTTGACGCCACGGCGCCAACTTCTTCGGTGCGAATATCGTCAGTAACGTCTTCGCCTTCCAAAATAATGCGAGTGGTATCGCCATTCGTCTCGAAACTAACATCAAGACCGGTTGCTAGAGGAACAACACATTCTTCATCATCACACGGAAGGTCGTGGTGAAGTGCAGCAACTGCTAATACGCGGTAAATTGCGCCGCTATCTAGAAAGTGCCACCCTAATTTTTTTGCCAGCAAGCTACTTAATGTACCTTTGCCTGCACCACTAGGACCGTCAACCGTGACTACGGGTGTGGAATGCATACCTGCTCCATCGTTTAAATTACTAAAAATCGCGCGCAATTATACGCTTTAGTGAGAGATAAGCAATGCCGCCTCTTAGTGGCGGCATTGGACATTAGAATAAATCGCTTAGAATAATTGGGCTACAGAGGCTATAGCTCTTTCGCCTACCGCGATTTTTTAAGAGACATTTACCAAACTTTACGCACTATACAGCG
This sequence comes from Alteromonas portus, assembly GCF_005117025.1. Taxonomy (GTDB): domain Bacteria; phylum Pseudomonadota; class Gammaproteobacteria; order Enterobacterales; family Alteromonadaceae; genus Alteromonas; species Alteromonas portus. The sequence continues at coordinate 31,987 of NZ_SWCO01000004.1, forward strand.
TTTTAAAGCGAGTAAAGTAGTCAGGGAAGGTTTTGCGCGTACAACCCGGGTCGTTTATTGTTACCGGCGTATCGCTTAGTGCAACAAGCGAGAAACACATGGCAATACGATGGTCGTTATACGTGTCTATTTCAGCGTGCTTCAACGAATCAGTTGGCCACACTTTTATGTAGTCGTGCCCTTCTTCCACCTTCGCACCCACCTTTTGAAGCTCAGTGGCCATAGCCGCAAGACGGTCTGTTTCCTTTACGCGCCAATTATAAATATTGGTCATGGTAGTTGGACCTTCAGCAAATAACGCTGTTGTGGCAATGGTCATAGCCGCATCTGGAATATGGTTCATATCCATATTCACACCTTTAAGCGGCGCACCCGTTATTTCAACGTACTCATCGTTCCAAACCACCTTTGCGCCCATTGCCTCAAGTACATCAGCAAAACGAATGTCACCTTGAATGCTGTTTTGGCCGATTCCGGTTACGCGTACCGTTCCACCTTTAATGGCACCGGCTGCAAGGAAGTAAGATGCCGATGATGCATCGCCTTCAACCATAAATTTACCCGGCGCAATGTACTTGGCGTCACCAGAAACCGTAAATGTTTGGTAGTTGTCGTTTTCAACAGTAACGCCAAACTTTTCCATGGTATCTAACGTGATATCGATATAGGGTTTAGAGACCAACTCACCTTTTATACGAATAGTCACATCACCTGAAAATAATGGCGCAGCCATTAAAAGCGCAGTCAAGAATTGGCTAGATACACTTCCGTCTACCGACATTTCGCCACCGCTTAATGTCTTTCCCTTAATTTGAAGCGGCGGGTAGCCTTCGTTTTTAAGGTAGGTGACGTCAGCATCAGCTTCTAAAAGCGCATCGACTAAGTCGCCAATTGGGCGCTCTTCCATACGCGGCTCACCAGTAAGTACGGTATCAACGTTACTTGCAGCAAGTGCTGCGCATAAAGGACGCATTGCGGTGCCAGCGTTACCTAGGAACAGCTCTAGTGGTTCAGCTACGTTAAAGGCCCCACCGTTACCTTGTACAACACATTGGGTTTTGTCTTCGCTTAAGCGATAGCTAATGCCTAACTTTGTTAGTGCATTAAGCATATGCTCAATGTCTTCGCTATCTAACAAGTTCGTTAGTTCAGTTTCGCCTTCAGCTAACGCAGCAAGCAGTAGCGCTCGGTTAGACAGACTTTTTGAGCCAGGTACATTGACCTCTCCCGATACTTTTGCAATCGGGTCTAATGTTAACTGCTCCATTTTATCCATTCACTCTTTCAAATTCGCGCATAAATTCAACTAGCGCAACAATACCCTCAACTGGCATTGCATTGTAAATACTGGCACGCATGCCCCCTACTGAACGATGCCCTTTAAGTGCAAGTAACCCTGCTTCTTGTGACTGCTTAAGGAACAGCCCATCAAGTTCGGTATTGGCTAAATGAAACGGCACGTTCATTTTTGAACGGTTGTCAGGGTGAACTTTACTTGAATAGAAGTCAGAGCTGTCGATGGCTGAATATAATAACGCTGCCTTTTCAGCATTGCGTTTAGCCATAGCGTCTACGCCGCCCATATCTTTAAGCCATTCAAATACAAGCCCCGCTAGGTACCATGAGAACGTTGGCGGTGTGTTGTACATAGAGTCAGACTTTGCCGCTAATGCATAATCAAAAATTGACGGCGTTTCTTTACGTGCTTTGCCAACCAGGTCTTCGCGAACAATAACAACTGATAAGCCGCTTGGGCCGATATTCTTTTGTGCGCCAGCGTATATTACGCCATGCTTTGCTACATCTAACGGCTGAGACAATATTGTCGAAGACATATCAGAAACCAGTGGCACCTTGCCCGACTCTGGTAGCCAATCGAAAGCAATTCCGTCAACGGTTTCATTTGGACAGAAATGGTAATACGCGGCTGACTGATCTATGTCGCTCAGCTGAGGTGGCGCAATATAATGAAGGCCATCTTTTTCAGATACTTCACCTACAACAACGGCACGATTATATTTATTCGCTTCGTCTACAGCACCCTTTGACCAAGAGCCACTGACTAAATGCAGACTAGTGTCATTGACAGTAGATAAGTTAAGAGGAACAGCTGCAAATTGCCCTCGCCCACCACCGTGCGTGAACAGCACATGATAGTTTGACGGAATAGATAGTAGGTCGCGTAAGTCCTGTTCTGCTTTTGCGGCTATCTCAATGAAGTCTTTGCCACGGTGGCTGACTTCCATAACCGAGCAGCCTAGGTCGCGCCAATTTGTAAATTCTGATTGTGCTTTTTCCATAACTTCTTTTGGAAGCATGGCGGGGCCAGCACTAAAGTTAAAAACCTCTTTCATCGCGTTTTTCAACACCTGTAGATAATTACCGTTTAACTCGCTTTGTTTTCAACGTTTTGCGGGTCTATTAGGTAAACAAGCGGCTAAAGCCGCTTGTTTGAAAGAACACTGATAATGCGCAAGTATGAATACCTGCGCCCTATCCCTACTCTTCTGTCGTTGAGCCGTCACCGTCTTCTGCGGTGTTCTCTTGCTCTTGAACAGCAGTTTCTGCTTGTTCTGGCGCATCGTCTGAAATGATTAGGTTACCGTCTTCGTCGAATTCTTGTAACTCTTCCACTTCTTCAATACGCTGTAACCCTACAACGTGCTCACCTTCTACTGTACGTATCAAGCGAACGCCTTGTGTGTTACGGCCTACTACTGACACTTCGCCTACACGGGTACGAACCAGTGTACCTTGGTCACTAATAAGCATAATTTCGTTGGTTTCGTCTACTTGAACCGCGCCAACCACTTTACCGTTACGCTCAGACACCTTGATTGACACAACACCTTGTGTCGCACGGCTCTTCGCAGGGTAATCTTCAAGCGGAGTACGCTTACCGAAACCATTCTCTGTCGCTGTCAGGATTGGACCATCGCCTTTTGGAACAATAAGTGATACCACTTTTTGACCATCTTGAAGACGAATACCGCGAACACCCGTTGCCGTTCTTCCCATTGGACGAAGTGCCAGAAGCTCTTCACCCGTCTCTGGGTCACGCTTAACTTCACCGGTTTCGCTGTCGCGAAGCTTCTCGTTAAAGCGAACTACTTTACCCGCGTCAGAGAACAACATGATGTCGTCATCACCGTGGGTAATATCAACACCAATTAGCTCATCACCTTCATTTAGGTTAACGGCGATAATACCGCTTGAACGAGGGCGAGAGTATAGGCTTAGGTCAGTCTTTTTAACTGTACCATTTGCCGTTGCCATCAGTACAAACTTGCCTTCTTCAAATTCTTTAATAGGAAGAATAGCAGTAATACGTTCGTTTTCTTCAAGCGGTAGAATGTTGACAATTGGGCGTCCGCGCGCGTTACGGCTAGCAAACGGCAATTGATACACTTTCAACCAGTACAAGCGACCACGAGTTGAGAAGCAAAGTATGTGATCGTGGGTATTCGCTACCAGTAACCTTTCGATGAAATCTTCGTCTTTCATCTTGGTTGCTGATTTACCACGGCCACCACGACGCTGTGCTTCGTAGTCTGTAAGCTTTTGATATTTCACATACCCTTCGCGAGAAAGCGTTACAACAACGTCTTCTTGCTCAATAAGATCTTCAATATCAATATCGTGACTTGCTGCCGTAATTTCAGTACGACGCTCATCACCAAATTCATCACGTACTTTTTCAAGCTCTTCTTGAATCACTTCCATCAAACGCTCTGGGCTGTTTAGGATGTGAAGAAGCTCTGCGATGATCTCTAGAAGTTGCTTATATTCTTCTAGAATTTTCTCGTGCTCAAGGCCTGTTAGCTTGTGTAAGCGAAGGTCAAGAATAGCTTGCGCTTGCTGCTCAGTAAGGTAGTACTTGCCGTCGCGAATACCAAATTCTGGCATTAACCAGTCAGGGCGTGCAGCGTCATCGCCTGCGCGCTCAAGCATTTGTGCTACGTCGCCTAAGTCCCAACCTTGTGCCACAAGCGATTTCTTGGCATCTGCTGGGCTTTGCGATGCTTTAATCAACTCGATAATTGGGTCGATATTTGCAAGCGCGATTGCCAAACCTTCAAGGATATGAGCACGGTCACGGGCTTTACGTAATTCAAAAACAGTACGACGTGTTACTACTTCACGACGATGAAGAATAAAGCATTCTAGCGTTTCTTTAAGGTTGAATACCTTAGGCTGACCGTTATCAAGCGCAACCATATTAATACCGAACACCGTTTGAAGCTGGGTATTAGCATATAGATGGTTAAGCAAAACTTCGGCAGATTCGTTGCGCTTCACTTCAATAACAATGCGCATACCGTCTTTATCTGACTCGTCACGCAGTGCAGAAACGCCTTCGATACGCTTTTCTTTTACCAGTTCAGCAATCTTTTCAATAAGACGCGCTTTGTTAACCTGGTAAGGGATCTCGTTAACAACAATAGTTTCTTTACCGTTGCTGTCAGTTTCAATTTCTGCTTTAGCACGGAGATAAATTTTACCGCGACCTGTGCGATACGCATCTTCAATTCCCTTGCGCCCGCTGATCATGGCAGCCGTTGGGAAATCTGGACCTGGGATGTGAGTCATCAAGTCATCGATGGTAATAGACGGGTCTTGAATTAACGCTACGCAGCCGTTGATTACTTCGGTGAGGTTATGTGGCGGAATATTTGTCGCCATACCAACCGCGATACCCGACGAGCCATTAACAAGAAGGTTAGGCACCTTCGTTGGCAATACTTCAGGGATATGTTCTGTACCATCGTAGTTAGGTACGAAATCAACGGTTTCTTTATCTAAATCGGCGAGTAATTCGTGCGCAATTTTTGCCATGCGAACTTCGGTATAACGCATCGCAGCAGCTGAGTCGCCGTCTACCGACCCGAAGTTACCTTGACCGTCTACCAGCATATAGCGAAGTGAGAACGGTTGCGCCATACGAACAATAGTGTCGTAAACTGCAGAGTCACCGTGAGGGTGATATTTACCAATTACGTCACCTACCACACGGGCAGATTTTTTGTATGGCTTGTTAAAGTCGTTTTTCAGTTCGTTCATTGCGAACAGCACACGACGGTGCACTGGCTTCAAGCCATCTCTTACGTCAGGCAAGGCTCGCCCGACAATAACGCTCATCGCGTAATCAAGGTAAGAGTTCTTTAACTCTTCCTCAATATTAACGGGGAGGATTTCTTTAGCGTTATCAGACATAAACTGCTTAATCCCTTTATCTTGGTTTGTTCTGCGTTATCCAGCGCTTAGCTTCACATCATTGTGAAAACAAGGCATGGGAGCGCACTGTTATTATTATGTGGGTCATAATCGTGCTTCGAGTGTACCACTTGATGACAGAATTATGTAGCGCTTAATTACGCTTATTAATCAACTAAAAGGCAAGCGATTATTTTTCGTTCACCCCTTTTTATAATTTGGCTATTTCTACTTAAAAACAGTGAAACACAACCTAAATTTACGATATCTTAAAAAGAGATAAGTTAAGGATTGTTTTACTCATGACGAACGTCGATCAACAAGAAATCAATAAGTTCTCTGAACTCGCTTCTCGCTGGTGGGATCCAGAGGGCGAATTTAAGCCATTGCATCTTATTAACCCACTCCGTTTAGACTTCATCAATCAACACAGCGAAGGGTTGTTTGACAAAAAGGTGGTTGATATTGGCTGTGGCGGCGGCATCTTGGCAGAGTCTATGGCACGTGCGGGTGCAACAGTAACTGGTTTAGATATGGCTGAAGCGTCGTTAGAAGTAGCAAAGCTTCACGGATTAGAATCAGGTGTAAAAGTTGACTACGTATGCTCAACGGCTGAAGCGTTTGCAGAAGCAAATGCGGGTCAGTTTGACGTAGTGACTTGTATGGAGATGTTAGAGCATGTTCCCGACCCTTCGTCTGTAGTAATGGCTTGTGCTAAATTAGTTAAGCCTGGCGGTCATGTCTTTTTCTCTACGCTTAATAGGAATTTAAAGTCCTATTTAATGGGGATCGTCGGCGCGGAATACATTCTAAAATTAGTACCTAAAGGTACGCACGATCACAGTAAATTTATAAAGCCGTCTGAACTTATGTCGATGACAGACCAAGCAGGTCTTTTACCCCGTGATATGACGGGTTTACACATGGACCCAATTTCGCAGGGCTTTTATCTTTCGTCTAATAACGTAGACGTAAACTACTTACTATATACAGTAGCGCAAAGTTAATTTAACACTATATATTGGGCTGCGGCGATATTTTAAACACCATATATCGTGTTTATATAAAAACTGAATTCTAAGAATAAATTAATTTTTACGATTAAGATTTTATTTAAAACGCTTGCATTCCGGATATTTTACGCTTGTAGAACGCTAAAAAGTTAGTTGTTACTAACATAAATTTCATGCCAGATTGAGTGCTCGAAATACCACCAGATATTGGGTTGCAATCAAGTCAAAACCTCACTATCTTGTGTTTAATTCAGCATGCGATCCCAATACTGATTTTCGGGATCAAATAGATCTGCAGACCATCATTGGTGATGTCATTTATGGCTTGCAACGTTAACCTCGCTGAAAATACAAACGCAGTACAGAATTAAAAAAGCAGTCTCTACTTTATACTCTCAGTATCAGTCTAGGCCGCTTTAGTGTGTGTTGTTATCTGGCGTGAGCCAACTTCGATAACAACGCCACAATTAAAATTAAAAACGAAAATGGGCTCAAGATAGCCCACGCATCAAGCGCTAACAGAAAAACGGCCAGTAACATGAACAACAACTTATTCGTCACCAAACGCAATGGTGAAAAAGAGTCCATCGACTTAGAAAAAATCCACAAAGTCGTTACATGGGCAGCAAAAGGACTTAAAAACGTTTCTGTTTCACAAGTTGAAATCAAGGCACAAATTCAGTTCTATGACGGCATTAATACCAGTGAGATCCACGAAACCCTGATCAAATCAGCGGCAGATTTAATCTCTACCGATGCGCCAGATTATCAATATCTCGCTGCGCGCTTGGCTATTTTCCACCTTCGCAAAAAAGCCTACGGCCAATTTGAGCCGCCAGCGCTACTTGAGCACGTAGGAAAGATGGTTGACATGGGCAAGTATGACAAGCACCTGCTTGAAGACTATACGCCTGAAGAATTTGCTGAAATGGACACGTACATTGACCATTGGCGCGACATGAACTTCAGCTATGCTGCAGTTAAGCAGCTTGAAGGCAAGTACCTGGTTCAAAACCGTGTTACTGGTGAAATTTACGAAAGTGCACAGTTCCTGTATATCTTAGTGGCTGCATGTCTTTTCGCAAATTATGACAAAGCGACGCGTATGGACTATATTCGCCGCTTCTACGATGCCGCTTCAACGTTCAAGCTGTCACTACCAACACCAATCATGGCAGGTGTACGTACGCCTACTCGCCAGTTTAGCTCGTGTGTACTTATCGAAACCGGCGACAGTTTAGATTCAATCAATGCAACGGCAAGTGCCATTGTTAAATACGTAAGCCAGCGTGCTGGTATCGGTGTAAACGCAGGCCGTATTCGCGCACTAGGTAGCCCTATTCGCGGCGGTGAAGCATTCCACACGGGCTGTATCCCATTTTATAAGTACTTCCAGACTGCAGTTAAAAGCTGTTCACAAGGTGGTGTTCGTGGTGGCGCTGCTACGCTGTTCTACCCTATTTGGCATATGGAAGTTGAATCACTGTTAGTGCTTAAGAACAACCGTGGTGTTGAAGAAAACCGTGTACGTCACCTAGATTACGGTGTTCAGTTTAACAAACTGATGTACCAGCGCATGATGAAAGACGGCTATATCTCATTGTTTAGCCCATCTGACGTACCGGGTCTTTACGATGCATTCTTCGCCGACCAAGAGAAGTTTGAAGAGCTATACGTTAAATACGAAAACGACGACAGCATCCGTAAAAAGCAAATTAAAGCGATGGAGCTATTCAGCTTGTTCATGCAAGAGCGTGCAAGCACAGGTCGTATTTATCTTCAAAACGTTGACCACTGTAATACGCACAGTCCGTTTAACCCAGAAGTTGCGCCTGTACGTCAAAGCAACCTTTGCCTTGAAATTGCGTTGCCTACTAAGCCACTACAGCACGTAAACGACGAAAATGGTGAAATTGCACTATGTACGCTGTCAGCGTTTAACTTAGGTGCGATTAAGTCACTGGACGAGTTTGAAGAGCTATCTGACCTTGCAGTACGTGCGCTAGATAACCTGCTTGATTACCAAGACTATCCTGTTCCTGCTGCGTATAACGCAACAATGGGGCGTCGTACATTGGGCGTTGGCGTTATTAACTTCGCTTACTACCTTGCTAAAAATGGCGTTAAATATTCTGATCACAGCGCGAACGGTCTAGTTCACCGCACGTTCGAAGCAATGCAGTATTACCTACTTAAAGCGTCGAACAATCTTGCGAAAGAAAAAGGTGCGTGTCCTAAGTTCAACGAGACCACTTATTCTCAAGGCATCATGCCAATTGACAGCTACAAGAAAGATCTTGATAGCGTATGTAACGAACCACTTCATTACGACTGGGATGCACTTCGCGAAGAAATAAAAACTCACGGTTTGCGTAACTCTACTCTGTCAGCGTTAATGCCATCAGAGACGTCTTCTCAGATTTCTAATGCAACAAACGGCATCGAGCCACCACGTGGCTTCATCAGCATTAAGTCGAGTAAAGATGGTGTTCTTAAGCAAGTTGTACCTGAGTACGAAACGCTAAGAGACCAATACGAGCTACTTTGGGATATTCCTTCAAACGATGGTTACCTACAACTTGTTGGTATCATGCAGAAGTTTATCGACCAAACTATCTCAGCGAATACCAACTACGATCCAAGCCGTTACGAAGGTAACAAGGTACCAATGAAGCTTCTTCTTAAGGACCTTCTTACTACGTATAAACTGGGTGTTAAAACACTTTACTATCATAACACTCGCGACGGCGCGTCAGACACATCTGCTCTCGATGCTAAAGCGAGCGAGCCTATGCCACGTCAAGAAGAAGTGGTTGTAGAGGAAGATGATGATTGTGCAGGTGGTGCGTGTAAGATATAGAACACGCCCCCTGTTTAAATGGCAGATGCGTAAAAGGAATTTTTTGCATTTGCCATTAATGTTTCGCAGCAAGAACACAAACAATAATACGCGTTAATCATTAAGTTTTTAGTTAGGCCATCATGAAATACACTACGTTTAATCAGCAAAGTACTAATCCATTGATCGAGCCGATGTTTTTCGGTAACCCCGTAAACGTTGCACGCTACGACCAGCAAAAGCATGCCATTTTCGAAAAGCTTATTGAGAAGCAAATTAGCTTTTTTTGGCGCCCTGAAGAAGTTGACGTTTCTCGTGACCGTGTTGATTTTCAAAAATTAACCGATCCGGAAAAGCACATCTTTATTTCAAACCTTAAGTACCAAACTCTGTTAGATTCGGTACAAGGCCGTAGCCCGAACATTGCGTTCTTGCCTATTATCTCTCTACCGGAATTAGAGACGTGGGTTGAAACATGGTCTTTCTTCGAGACTATTCACTCACGTTCATACACGCACATTTTGCGCAATCTGTTTTCTGATCCAAGCGAGATATTCGAAGATATCGTTGTAAACGATGAAATTAAGCGCCGTGCGGCTGACATTTCTAAATACTATGACGACCTTATTTTCGCGACTCAGCTTTGGCAGACTCAGGGTGAAGGTATTCATACCGTCAATGGCACTGCATACACAGTTAACATGTACGAGCTTAAGAAGAAGCTTTATCTGTGTATGAACTCGGTAAATGCACTAGAAGCGATTCGTTTTTATGTATCTTTTGCCTGTACGTTTGCCTTTGCAGAACGTAAGTTGATGGAAGGTAACTCTAAGATTATTCGTTTGATTGCTCGAGATGAAAATCTGCATTTGTCATCAACACAGCACATTCTAAACTTGTGGGCTAAGGGTAAAGATGACCCAGAAATGGCGCAGATTGCAGAAGAATGCAAAGACGAAGCCCGCGCGATCTTCATGAACGCCGTTGAGCAAGAAAAGCAATGGGCTGATTACCTGTTCCAAAACGGCTCTATGATTGGTTTAAACAAAGAAATTCTTTGCCAATACGTTGAGTACATTGCGAATCAACGTATGTCAGCGATTGGTCTAGATACGCCATTCGAGATAAGCAGTAACCCACTTCCATGGATGAACAACTACTTAAATTCAGACAATGTGCAAGTGGCGCCACAAGAATCTGAAATAAGTTCTTATCTTGTTGGGCAGATAGATTCTGCTGTGAGCGAAGACGATTTTGCTGATTTTGAGCTGTAAACCCACAGCTTAATGAGCAGTAACGATAAATCACTCCGCATCGACGTTGTCGATGTGGGGACGATTATTGCCCCCTCCGATACTACTATTCTAAACGCCCTTGAGTCGAAAGGCGTCCACATTCACTACCATTGCCGTGAAGGGTTCTGCGGTGCTTGCCGCACAAAGCTGATTGAAGGTGAAGTCGAATACACCACCGATCCCCTAGCCTTCATTGACGACGACGAAATTCTTCCGTGTTGTTGTGTGGCTAAATGCCCGCTAAAAATAAAAGTGCCGCTTTAGATTGTTAGCATGTTGATTTAAAAGTCTGCGTAAATCTGGTCGCATATTCTCATGGCTTTTTGTTTTTATCATTACGAGCGGAAAAGACACAAAGCGTCACTATTTCGTATTAAAGCACTTTCTCGATGGCGTACAGCTCTTCATCAATAATCTGTAGTCGCGATGCAACAACAGCCCTTGCGTCATTTACACCTTTGTTATAAAACGACGCGCCCATTTCCTTACTAATAAAATCAAGAAGAAACTCTCCGTCAAATTGGCCAAGTTCCACGTTTAACTCATTATCAAAATATCGTTGCAGTTTAGCGACTAACGCTTCTTTTTCTTCACGGGTAAATGCGATATCACTCATATTCTTCCTTTTTTATCACGTCTTAAATATTGTATTTTTCACTTTTGCCAGCCGGCTAAATTCCAGCCTCTCAGCAATTAATGGCACATTAACGTTGGTATGCTTTTCACCATAGTTTTAAATATTTTCAGTGCATCAAGTTTCCACCTGGTATGGTTTTCGCAAACTTCACTTTGAACGCAATGCTTACTTACTAGTTTTCAGTAACAAGCATTCCAAATGCAAAGTCTAACGGCACTCGCGCTAAAAGCGCTTCCACACGAGTTTGCACATACTGTTTTGAATAACTACTTCAAAGTGATGTAGCGATTTCACGCAATTTGTGAGGTTAACAATGAAAATTTTACCTATTATCGGTATCACAGCGGCGATTGCGCTTAATAGCTTACCTGCTAGCGCCGACTCTAGTAACCCCCATAAAGGTAAATCACTCCCACCGGGCATAGAGAAAAAGTATGAAAAGACAGGCGAGCTGCCTCCAGGATGGCAAAAAAAGCTATCCGTTGGAAAACAATTAGATCATGATATTTATGACCATGCTCGAGTCATTGTGCCCTTGGGAAAAGACGGTTTGGTTACAGTACGTATTGAAAACAAAGTTATACGGCTTATCCAAGCTACAAGGGAAATTGTAGAGATTTTGGATTAATCCTGCCTGTATCTGAATGAGTGCTCCATATACGGAGCGCTTAGCTCACTTTTACTTATAGCTTACTATCAACATTTGAAAATTGACTTACCCTGCTTCGCTATTAGTATCGTATTCCAATTACCGTCTTTTAAGCTTGGCAGTGATTATGCCAATCCTGCAAGTTACCACGCAGGGTGTACGAGGGTTTGTTGATGTTTACTACACGCTTTTGCTGCGGTCTGTGTAGCATCTAGGCGGAGCGAATGTTTAACGTACTAACAGCCCTAATTACAATAAAGAAATCAGGAACAACAAATGGCAGCTAACGCACTATTTCAACCTTATACACAAGGTAACCTCTCATTAAACAACCGTATTGTTATGGCGCCCATGACTCGCCAGTTCTCCCCAAACGGAATTCCTACCTCTAATGTAGCCGCTTACTACAAACGTCGCGCTCAAGGTGGAACAGGTTTAATTATCACGGAGGGAACCACAGTCAATGACAACGTCGCCACAATGGATGCTAATATTCCTCAATTTCACGGAGACGAGGCCTTGGCCGCTTGGGCAAACGTGGTAAATGAGGTGCACAGTGTCGGCGGGAAAATAATGCCTCAGTTGTGGCATGTGGGTATGGCACGCGTTGCGGAAAAAGCGCCCTACCCTGAACTTCCAAGCGCGGGCCCCTCAGGGCTGTTCAAACCTGGTAAAAAGGGTGCTGAACCAATGACAGTTGAACATATCGAATCTGTGATCTCTGCCTTTGCTCAAGCGGCAGCGGATGCCAAGACCATCGGCATGGATGGAATAGAGATCCACGGAGCACATGGTTATTTAATTGACCAGTTTTTCTGGGAAGGCACTAATCAGCGTAGCGATAGTTGGGGTGGAAGTATGGAAAACCGCGGTCGTTTCGCGGTAGAAATAATTAAAGCCATTCGCGCTGCAACTGGTCCCGACTTCCCTATCGTTCTGCGCTACTCACAATGGAAACAACAAGACTACACCGCTCGATTAGCACACACACCTCAGGAGTTAGAGCAGTTCTTACTTCCTTTAAGTGAAGCCGGAGTCGATGTTTTTCATTGTTCTCAACGCCGTTACTGGGAGAGTGAATTTGAAGGCAGTGAACTAAACCTTGCAGGCTGGACTAAGAAGATAACAGGAAAACCTACGATTACCGTGGGTTCCGTTGGTCTTAATGACGACTTCTTTGGCGCATTTAAGGGCCAGGACTCTGCCACCCGTTCTGTCGACGATTTACTTGAAAGATTAGATGCAGGTGAATTCGATCTGGTTGCAGTAGGAAGAGCACTATTACAAGATCCGAACTGGGCCAATAAAATAAAAGAAAACCGAACTGAAGAACTGGAACAGTATTCTGGAAAAGCGCTAGCTACTCTTTCTTAAGCGCAATTAGAATAAACGTAACTACTCACTTAAAACTAGCGCTACGCGCTAGTTTTCTTTCAAATATGTTTCAAAGTCACAGATGTGCATTGGCTTAGCAATCAGATATCCCTGCGCGTAGTCACATCCCATAGCGTTTAAAATATCAAACTGCTCTTGTGTTTCTACACCCTCGGCTACCACGCCGATACCCAGTTTTTTAGCCATAACAATTATCGCTTCGCATAATACTTTGTCGTTGCTTACATCAGTCATAGAGTTTACGAAGCTCTTGTCTATTTTTATGTAATCGGTAGGAAATTTTTTAAGGTAAGAAATCGAAGAAAAACCAGTACCAAAATCATCTAAGGCAATATCTACGCCCGCCTGCCTGAATTGGAAAAGCTTCCTAGAAACGTCTGCGTCAGCTTCCATGAGTAAGTTTTCAGTCACTTCAAGTAATATAGAGCGCGCACTGAGCCCCTTATCAAGTAGCAGCGATAACCATTCAGTGATGTTAGATTCCTGATTAAAATAATGGCTTGGGGACGTGTTGATACTTATCTGAACATCCTTGCTAAGTGAGATTCGCCATTGCTTAATCCGTTTAGTGACTTCCTCGAAAACCCAGTTACTTATTTCGATAATTAGGCCTGATTCTTCAGCAAGAGGGATGAAATCATCTGGCGGTATTCGCCCTTTTTGAGGGTGCTGCCAGCGAAGCAAAGCTTCAGCTTTTAACTCTTTGGTACCGTTGAAGCACACAATGGGCTGGTACTCGAGGAACAGCTCGTTATTTTTTACGGCATAACGTAGGTCATTTAGTAAGGAAATTCTCTTAATTGCTGCTTTTTGCATGTCATGCGTAAAGTAATGGTAGCTATTTTTCCCCTGGGCTTTTGCACCATACATAGCCTGATCAGCATTTTTTAACAGCTCTTTCACGTTGGTTGCATCATCGGGATAAAGAGTGATCCCCATGCTCGCACTCGTGTGTACGCGCTCAAATTCTAACGTGAAAGGCTTTACAATTTCGGATAAGAGTTTGTGAACCACATTTTCTATTGAACTAAGTCCGCAAATACCATTTAGAATAATAACGAATTCATCGCCACCTAATCTTGATACGGTATCATCGGCCCGTAAACATTGGGTTATTCGCTTTGCAGACTCTACTAAAAGTTGGTCGCCTACATCGTGCCCTAGTGTGTCGTTAACATCTTTGAAATTGTCTAAGTCTAGAAATACAACAGCAACCTTTTCGTTCTCCCTATCAGCGGTTTTCATCGCCAATTGCAAGTGATCGAGCATTAAATTTCGGTTGGGTAAGCCTGTTAAAGCATCGAAGTTGGCCTGTCTCCATATCAGTCTGTTAGCCAATTCTCTTTCTATAGCAATGCTCGCGATATGCGCAAATTGCCTTATTAACACTTTTTCTTCTGCTGTAGGTATCGCCCTTTCGCGGTGATAAATAGCAAAAGTACCAATAGCTTCGCCATTCGCTCCTTGTATAGGTTGCGACCAGCACGCAGCTACACCCGCCGATGCCGCCACGCCTTTCCAAGAAGACCAGAATGGATGAGTACTGATATCCTCAACGATAGTAGGTTCGTTCGTTGCCGCTGTGTTACCACACGAGCCAACACCTTCACCAATTTCTACTCCGTCAATGGCGTCATTATAAAAGTCAGGCAAAGATGGCGCGGCACCTTTTTTAAGCTTTCCGTTCTCAAGCAGCAAAATACTGCAAATTTGTTCTTTGTATTCAGCTTCAATTGCATAAACAATGTCATGCAGAACAGTGTGTAAAGATTCTGCATTTACCACTTTTTCCAAAATAGCACTTCGCACGCGAGTTATTTTTTGTGTTTGCGCTAACTTAAATTGATATTCCTCTAACTGATCGGAAAGGTCGTTATAGTCCTTTTTGTTAAGTTCGTTCTCGACTAACTCACCAAACCCTTTCAATTGTTGAATTTGAGACGCACTAAACTGCATGGGCTTATCGTCAAGGACACACAGCGTTCCTACCGCATGGCCTTCAAACACAAGCTGTACTCCAGCATAAAAACGAAAATGTGATCCCCCATTCACGTGAGGATTATCTCTGAAGCGCTCGTCTTCCAACATATCGGGTATGACTAAAGGGTCTTGCTGTGCAATGGTGTGAACGCACAAGGCTTCGTGCTTGGGTGTTTCGGTAATATCGATGTTCCACGATGACTTAAACCATTGACGACGCTCTTCAACAAACGAAATAAATGCAAATTTACAATTGAAAGCTCGGCACGCTAACTGAGTAATTCGGTCAAAACGTGCTTCAACCGGGGTATCTGCTATGCCCAGCCTTTCTAATGCACTTAGCCGCTCACGTTCATTAGTTATTCCCTGAAACTTACTCACCATCGCCTCCTGACTACACAAAAACTAGAACGCAAATTAAGTTTCTCCATTTACAAAAAAGGGTCGTTACGCCAATTGCACATTATTTCTGCCACCTTGTTTAGCTTTATAAAGTGCGTCGTCAGCCTGTGACAAAGCAGTCTCAATGGAATTGTGCTCATCCATTACAAAAGAAACGCCGCCACTCACTGTGATGTCTATAAATTTACCGTCGACGTCCAAAGGGTTATTACTAATTCTGTCTCTTAATTTATCGGCTAACTTGAATGCCCCAGCGCGGTCAGTATCTGGTAGTAATAGTACAAACTCTTCTCCACCTATTCTTGCTACACAATCAGCATTCCGAGAAGACATTTTCAATATTTTAGCAACGTGTTTAATCGCCTTATCACCTACTTCATGCCCATAGCTATCGTTAATGCGTTTGAAAAAGTCAATGTCTAGCATAACTACTGAAAGCGGGCGTTTGTACCTTTGACTGTAGGCTAAGGCTTGCTGCGCAACAATTTGAAATGCGCGTCTGTTTAATAAGCCAGATAAGAAGTCAAAGTTTGCATCTCTTTGAAGTTTTTCTGCAAAACGGCTGACTTTTGCGACCATAGGCCTAAATATGAAGAATGCTTCTATTAATATAGTAAGAATAATAATGCCCAAAACAATATTTTGCGCATGGCGAAGTTCGTCGACTTTTTCACGACTTTCTTTCTCGTATTGTCCTACTATATTGTGTAATGGAATTAAGAGGTCGCTTTCTGCGAGTTGAAGAAACTTTAAGCTCTTCGTTGAGTTTAAAGTCATTGCCGCACCCGCTTCTTGTGTTAACACAGCTTTTATTTGCTCTTCAAACACCTTTATCTTGTTATCTACGTCAGAGGGAAAATAAAAGTAAAGGTTAAGAAGTGTTTCAGACAACGGGCTTGGTTCGCCCTTTTCTAATGCTTCAAAGTGCTCGGATAAGAGAAACTGGTGATTCTGTTTCATTTTCTCTATTGCAGCTATAGAAAGCCTTTGTGACTTTTCAGAACCGCTCAGAAGATAATCCACCGCAAACAAACTGGCTCGTTGGGACAACATGCGCTGCTGACCACTTACGTTAACTATCTTCCCCGTATCGTTTTGTTCAGCGATAACGCTGTCCAGCATAAAGTGAACAACTAATGACAAAATAGCGATTATGGAAAGAGAAACAACATACGTTAAGGTTAGTAGCCGACCTGGGTCATTAACCGTTATTGGATGGTCACTTTGCATGCCAATACTCGAAAGATTAAGAGAAATATCACGTTAGCATTGTTTCACGCGACAAGCATTAACCTTTAGTCTAAAAATTCAACTGAAAACTCTATTTTTTTCCTAAAAAACCAATGCTTAGCAAAGTACACGGGGTATGACTTTATGCGCCAACGAGTAGTGCGCGCTAGGTCATATCTATTTCTTAATGACTAAGTAGATGCCGCCAAGAGTGGCTAACGACGCGATTAAGATTTGAACGTTAAGTTGTTCTCCTAATACTGCCCATCCCATCATGGTTGCGAGAACTGGAACGCTCAACTGTACGGTAGCGGCAGTTGTTGACTTAATAAGTGGCAGCACGCTGTACCAAATAGCGTACCCGCAACCAGAGGCCAAAACTCCAGATGCTAAGGCGTAGTAAACACCGGTTGTATTTAAATCTAAATACTCAGCATTGCCCACTAACACAACAAAAAGCATCGGAACGCAAAGCAATGAAGCATAAACGAAGTTACCCGATGTAGACAGCAGCGCAGAGGCACTTTTCTTACCTAATAGCGAATATATTCCCCAAGAAATACCTGCAATTACCATGACTGCGCCCGAAAGCAATGACGGCGCTGATGCACTCGGTAACAAAAGAATTATTAAACCGGTAAACGCAGAGGCGAAACCACACCACTGACGCTTTTTAAAGCGCTCACCATTTAATAGCCCAACAGATATCATCGTCAGTTGTACCGCGCCGAAGAGCAACAGCGCGCCCGTGCCAGTAGACATAGATATGTATGCATAGGAAAAGCTAATAGCATAAGCAAATAATGAAAGGCCGCCAAATACACTCGCATTACTTTTAAGGTCCTTCAATAAACCCTCAGTATGGTGGTGTTGTGGCTTTCTTCGTTTTGAATATAAAGATAAAAACAAAAGAGCAAGTGCACCACTTACTATACGCAAGATAGTAAAGCTTACTGGGTCTATCGATGAATTTGCCAGTGCCATACGGCACAGAAGCGAGTTAGCCGCAAAAGCAAACATGGCAATGGCGACCAGTGAAAGAGTTTTAAGCAAGTGTTTCCCCGAGCATTTCGTTAGATTCAAAAACAAACACTGTGTGATTTGCAATCAATAGCTTAAGTAGAAGATGTCTCAGCTAAACAAATCGAAAATGTCTAAAACGCAAGATAACACAAGGGACAAAAGTTTTAGTACCGCCCAAACAAAAAGAGGGCCGTGAGGTCCTCTTTTTACTGGTATCTATGATGCCGAAATGGTTAAAGCGATAAGCCCAAGCGCTCGGCAACCTCTATATAGGTCTCTACAACTGAGCCAAGTCCTTGTCTGAAGCGATCTTTATCCATCTTCTTGCGGGTTTCTTTATCCCACAAGCGGCACCCGTCAGGCGTAAATTCATCACCTAGCACGATGTTGCCATCTTTATCGACACCAAACTCAAGTTTGTAGTCAACAAGTAACATGCCGGCCTCATCGAATAACGCTTTCAGTACACTGTTTACTTTGAAGGTTAGCGCCTTCATTTGTGCAATCTGTGACTCTGTAGCCCAACCGAATGACAAGATATGATAATCGTTCACCATTGGGTCGTGAAGCGCATCGTTTTTAAGGAAAAACTCGAAAATCGGTGGGCTTAGTTCTTTGCCCTCTTCCACACCTAGTCTGCGGACCAAAGAGCCTGCAGATAAGTTTCTCACCACGCACTCGACAGGGATCATGTCCAGCTTTTTAACCAAAGACTCGGTATCAGAAACCAGCGCTTCAACTTGTGTTGCAATGCCCGCTTCTTCAAGCTTTGTCATTATAAAGTGGTTAAACTTGTTGTTTACTTCACCTTTGCGGTCAAGCTGCTCAATTTTTTCACCGTCGAACGCAGAAGTGTCGTTTCTAAAGTGAAGGATCAGTTTATCGCTATCATCAGTGTAATAAACAGTTTTTGCTTTACCGCGGTAAAGCTCGTCGCGTTTTTCCATTCTCAGTCTCAGTTATATATCAAGGTTATCTTCTGACATGACCTCAGCAAATGCACTGTAAAGGTCGGAAACCTGATTTGCTTCAAACGGTACACTTTCATTATTCATAAAAGTTACTGACGTGCGATTTGCACCCGCTTTTGCAACTTTCAAACGATAATCACCTTTTTTAAGTAATTCTGTATCGCTTGAGAACAAACCGTCCCACCAACTACCTTGATCACCATTATAGGTTACAAATAGAAGGCCGTTCGATTTATCTAAATCTTTAACGTCGAATCCAAGTTTACGAAGAACCAAAAGCATTCTTGGCCACGCTACATCGTACTGTGCTTCAACTAAGTAAGCTGCGTCGCCGTCAGCATTAAAGCCCATTTCAGTATTGATACCCTGACGGATCTTTGCAATTCTTCTCGTTTCCGCCAACTGAATTTGGTATTCGTAATGACCGATAACCTGGTTCAATACATCAACTTCTTCACGGCGTTCTTCCATTGAAGACACATCGGCAATAACATCGTTGCCTAATGTCTGCATGTAGTCTTTTAATTCAACCGTCAGTGCAGCGCTTCGACCGTGAGGTTTAACTTCTAAACTGAATTCAAAACGACGACCAACTTCACTCTCTTCATCAGTGAAACTGTACCAAGGACCATCAATTTCTTTAGTAATGACCATCCAATCTGTGATCAGCACTTTGTCTTCTGGGCTGAAGCTATCAACACCGATGCCTTGCTCATCCAAGAAACTCAATAACGAATTCCAAATAGCTTGGCTTAAAGGTTGGCTATCATCTACTTGGTCAAACCAAATAGTTGCTGAGCCTTTTCCTTCTTCAACATGTGAACCGGTAACTAGCGGGAGAACAAGCGCTGGCGAGCGCACCACTAAGTTCTTACCCACTAAAGATGGATCAGCTTCTTGGCCTAATTCAGGTAAGGCAAAATCTCGTGAAAAAGTAGGTTTACTTAATTCAGGTGGTACTTCTAATGTCTTTTGTTCTTTAGTTTTTAAGTACTCGTAGCTACCTGACGCGGTTTTTCTATCTAGTTGGCTTGAACAACCTGCAAGTGCAACCATTGCTACTGAACTTGCTATAGCCAGCGTTCTTTTCATCTGTGTTCCTTATTAACCAGAAATCAATGCGTATTTTTTTAGTAGTTCTTCGATACGTTTTTGGCTTGATAGTTCCGGTAAAACCATAGGTAATCGCATAACAGCGCTTTCCATCATGCCCATTTTATATAACGCCCACTTAGGCATTACAGGGTTTGGCTCAATGAAAAGGTCGCTGTGTAGCAACTTTATTGTCTCGTCGATGGCTCGACACTTATCGAAATCTTTACTCAGGGCTGC
Source organism: Alteromonas portus (assembly GCF_005117025.1). Classification (GTDB taxonomy): domain Bacteria; phylum Pseudomonadota; class Gammaproteobacteria; order Enterobacterales; family Alteromonadaceae; genus Alteromonas; species Alteromonas portus. The sequence goes on from NZ_SWCO01000004.1 coordinate 51,967, forward strand.
TTCGCACATTTGAGCTATAGCTTTTGGTGCGATGTTGGCGGTAACAGAAATGACACCATGTCCGCCTTCACACATAAATTCAGCGCTTGTGCCGTCGTCGCCACTCAAAAGAACAAAGTCATCGGGAACCAATGGCTGTGTAGCTTTAAGGCGCGCAATATTACCAGTTGCGTCTTTAAGACCAACAATATTTTTATGTGCTGATAATTCTGCAACTGTCTCAGGCAACATATCGGCTACGGTACGGCCCGGTACGTTATAAAGAATAACGGGAAGGTCACTGGCATCAGCAATGGCATTAAAATGCGCTACCATTCCTCTTTGCTGTGGCTTGTTATAATAAGGCACAACGCTTAAGAAACCGTCGATACCGGTAGAACCTAACTGTTCGGTAAGAAAGATGGCCTCGTCAGTAGAGTTAGCACCACTACCCGCGATAACTGGAATAGCGCCCGAAGCCATTGCTACTGTTTCTTTGACTACATCGATATGTTCATCAAACGGTAGCGTTGCTGACTCACCCGTAGTTCCAACCGACACAATACCATGTGTGCCCTGCTCAACATGAAACTTAACAAGTTTCTCTAAAGACTTGTAATCAATATCGCCGTTTTCGAGCATCGGCGTGACGAGTGCTACGTAACTACCAGTAAACATAATCTCTCCGCAAAATGTGAGCGCACATGGTAAATATGTCGGTGCTTAAACACAAGTAATAGCGCGTGTAAAATGACAAGAATTTGACAATATCTTATTCAAACGCAAGAAAAAGGCGCTGACTTCTAAAAAAACTCTGTGCTAACATCCCGACATTATTAACATTGAAGTGAAGTAGATGTCGAAACACCAACTTATCGTCACCATTCTGGGTACAGACAAAAGTGGCATTTTAAGCGAAATTGCAACGACAGTATCAGAAGCTCAGTGCAATATTCTCGATAGTAGACAAGCTATATATGGCAGAGAGTTCTCGTTGACAATGATCATCGAAGGAGCGCAAAGCGCCATAACAAAAGCAGAATGTATTCTACCTCCTCTATTCCAGCGACTGGATTTGTTGTCAATGATGAAGCGTACAAGTCATCATGAAAAGCAGAATCTTGCGCACTTGTTTAATGTTGAGTTTAGTGGTGAAGATACAGCGGGCCTTATTAAAGCAGTGACTGGCTTTTTCGCTGACCGACACGCAATGATAAGCGCGTTTCGTCAACGTACGTTTAAAGACAAAGTCACTGGAAAAGACAATATGCGATGTAAATTTGTTGTTTCGATTCCTTCTGATGAAAATGTTGATGCTTTAGAATCTGATCTAATGTCCCTGTTCGATGCGTTAAATGTGACAGGCAAAGTAGTAGACAAACATAAAAAGGATCCCAATGAAAACGTTACAAGCTGGTGATAAAGCCCCACAGTTCTCACTGCAAAACCAAGACGACGAGACCGTTTCTTTAACCGATTTTTCTGGTAAAAAGGTACTGGTTTACTTTTATCCTAAAGCGATGACGCCAGGCTGCACGGTTCAGGCACAGGGCCTGCGCGATGTGAACGAAGAGCTCAAGGCGAAAAACGTGGTTGTGCTAGGTGTAAGTCCAGATGCCGTAAAGCGTTTGCCCAAGTTTATTGAAAAAGAGAATCTTAATTTTACCCTTCTTTCCGACGAGGACCACGCGGTAGCGGATGCTTTTGGCGTGTGGGGGCCAAAGAAGTTTATGGGCAAAGAATACGACGGTATTCATCGCCAAACATTCTTAATCGATGAAAACGGAGTTATTGAGCACGTATTCAATAAGTTCAAAACAAAAGAGCACCACACTGTAGTACTTGATTACTTGAACAGTTAACTCAGCCTCAAATACAAAAAAGCCCCGGCAACGAAATATTGCCGGGGCTTTTTTATGAGAATCAATGCACTATTTTACTTCGTCGGGTATAGCCACTGGGTTACTAGACCACGCCGTAATAACGGCTTTTACTAGAGTGGCAAGAGGAATTGCGAAAAATACGCCCCAAAAGCCCCATAGCCCGCCAAATACCAAGACCGCAACAATGATGTAAAGAGGGTGCAGGCTTACCGCTTCAGAAAACAACAAGGGGACCAGTAAATTACCATCTAACGCTTGAATGATGCCATACGCTATCATTAAGTACCAAAACTCTGGCGATATACCCCACTGAAACATAGCAACGACCGCTACTGGAATGGTTACCACTGCCGCACCAATATATGGAATGAGCACAGAGAAACCGACTAAAACACCAAGCAAAATGGCATATCGCAAATCCATAAGTACAAAAGTTACGCAACTCACTACACCAACAATGATTATTTCAATCACTTTGCCGCGAATATAATTGGCAATTTGAGAGTTCATCTCGTGTCCAACTTGTGTGATCAAGCGACGCTCTTTTGGCAATAACCGAGAGATACTCTCAACAAAAAACAATTTGTCTTTCAACATGAAAAACACCATCAACGGCACCAGAACTACGTAAACAAGCAACGCGGCCAAATTAGCAATGTTGCTAAACGAAGCAGAAATTAACGTTTCCCCCACTTCCACGAGTTTGTCATTTAGCCCCTCCATCATCTGGTGTATTTGATACACCTGCACATAGTCTGGGTATTTGTCAGGTAGCGTTAAAATCCATTCCTGCGCCTTCTGCCAAATCAACGGCGTTTCTTGAATAAGATTCACACTTTGTTTAGAGATAATGGGAACCAAACCAATTAAGGTTAAAATAGTCACCGTGATAAAGCCAAACAACACCACAGCACATGCTAAGGTGCGACCAACCCCTATGCTAACTAAACGGCTCACAGGCCAATCAAGCAGGTACGCTATTACAGCAGCGACTAATACAGGCATGATTAGTTCGCCCCACAGCAGCAATACTGCCGTGGTCAGAAGAATCAAAATTAGCAGCATCGCTGCATCAGGGTCAGAAAATTTGCGTCGGTACCAACGACCAAAAACGCTAATCATAGAAACGCCTAGAAATAACCAAGAATAGGACACGCATCATAGTTGATAGCGCTAGCAATTAGCAATAAGTAGTAGTTAAGAATCTTTCAAAATCAAACTGGTATGATGTTTTTACAGTATTATGATTAGTGTGTAGAGTAGTTGTAGAACAAAATGCGATAAAGTGTTTCAAAATACGTAATGCATAGCATTGAAACGGTGAAGTATACCTCCGTAAATCCCGGTCTCGTGCATGTAAAAGCGATACCTTAATTATTGCAATTGCATTTAACCGGACATAATAAGAAATAAAATTGAAACTGTTTAACAACTTAGTGCTCTAAGCGTTAAGCAGTATTAAACACGTACAATGATTGTAGGTTCATGAGAAAAAAGTTTTCAGCATCTTTGGTTGCCCTTTCCTTCGTGCTCACATCGAGCTTAACGGCTGTTGCACAGGATGCTAAGTACAGCAATAAAAATGCCTTGCCCGAGATAGGTGTTGTAGCCTCGGATGCTATATCTTTAGATAAGGAAATGATTGTAGGCGATGCGGTAATGCGGCAGATGCGTGGTCAGAGCCCTATTATCTCGGACCCCGTATTAGACGAATACCTTCAAGACATTGGTAATCGATTAGTTGTGCACGCTGACAACGCAAAGTTTCCTTTTGAGTTTTTTTGGGTTAACAACGACGCTATTAACGCGTTTGCGTTCTTCGGCGGCCATATTGGTGTTCATACCGGCTTAATGCGCCGTGCAGAAAATGAAAGCGAATTAGCGTCGGTACTTGCTCACGAAATATCTCACGTTACGCAGCGCCATATTGCTCGACGCATGCAGGCACAACAACGCTCTTCACCTTTAGCTTTGGCTTCTCTTATTGGTGGTGTGCTAATCGCTATGGCGAACCCAGAAGCGGGAATTGCGGCTATGCAAGCCGGTACAGCGGCCTCAGCGCAACTGCAAATTGACTACACCAGATCAAATGAACAGGAAGCTGACAGAATTGGTATTGCCATGCTGGCAAGAGCAGGCTTTGACCCAAACGCCGCGGCCTCATTTTTCTCAACCATGGCGGAAGAATACCGTATGGTGTCTCGTCCACCTGCACGTCTCCTTACTCACCCCCTAACAGAAACCCGTATTGCTGATGCAAGAAATCGCGCTGGTGATTACCCAAGACGCTATTTGCCAATCAATAAACAATTTGAGTTAGCAAAAGCGCGTATAAAAGCCCGCTACTCTTTTGGAGCTGACTACGCGATTGAGTATTTTGAAGCGGCCGTTGCACAAGATGTACAGCGTAGCAAAGAGGCGTCTCTTTACGGTTTGGCTTTGGCATATATGCGCTCCGAGAAAATCGAGCAGGCCAAAAAATTAATGGATGAGCTTATTGTTAATGACAAAGGCAATCTTTTCTATCTCGACGCGATGACTGATATTTATATCTCTATGGGCCAGCCATTAAAAGCCGTAGAGATGCTGAAGCCTCACGTTACGCATAACCCTAGAAACCAAGTATTGGCACTTAATCAGGCGAACGCGTTAATAAGCGCACAAAAATATGATGATGCCATTTCATTACTAAAGGACTTCTTACTAGTTAGAAAGGATTATCAGATTGCCCATCAGTTAATGAGCGAAGCTTACCAGAAGTCAAAAAGGTTTTCGCAAATGCATCAAAGCAAAGCTGAAGTTTATGCCCTTTACGGTGCTTACAATCGCGCGGTGGACGAACTTCAATATGCGTATAACTTTGCAGGCGATGACCATCTTGAAAAACAGCGTATAAGGGCGCGAATAAAACAATTTCGCGATCAAGAAGAGCGCTTAGAGCAATTATAAACAATAACATTGCTGCTATGCCGTTGTTTCAATCGCTTTTCCCTTTATCACTAAATTTACCCAGCGCCTTTTAATTCGTTAAGGCGCTGGCGCAAGCTTGATGCTGTCACCTCACCCATCAGTGTCTCTTTTACCTCTCCGTCGGGGCCAATTATATAAGTAGCTGGCAGGTATGGCGGCTTCGACATGGGTAATTTAATGTCAGGGGCACTTACGATAACAGGCACCGTGATATTAAACTCTTTTGTCATGGTAATGAGTTCAGACTTTGTTTTTGGGTCGTAATTAATGGCAAATAACTGGGTGTTGTCGGGACGCGACTGATGAAAAGACGCTAATTCAGGCATTTCTCGAAGACACGGTGCACACCACGGCGCAAAGTAATTAATGACCACCCATTGACCTTGAAGATCATGCCAGCGGTATGATTCTCCATCTAAGGTTTCAAAATCCTCTTGAAGACTCTGATAAGTGAATGCGCCCGCCAAAACGGCAGCAGTGAAAAGGAGAACAAGAAGGACTGGATTAGTTTTACCCACATTTCTTAAAAACGGTGAGAACAACATGCAACTCCCTAATTTCTTGTATTTTATCCATAGTGCCAGATTCTCATGTGCTTCTCTAATAGAATTTTAAGCGTAAAATTTATGGAACTCGTTCTTTTCTACCCAGTGAAATAGGGATAATGCTCAATTTATTAAGAGTTACCGGTAAACTGCTTGATATTCGAAGGCAAAAACGCAATAGTTCGCGCCAAAAGAAACAATCGGTAAAAAGGGGCATTTATGTCAGACATCACTATTATTCACAACCCACGTTGCTCTAAAAGCAGACAAACACTTGCGTTACTTGAAGAAAAAGGTGCTACTCCGTCTGTTGTCGAATATCTGAAGCACCCTTTAAATGCTCAAGAGCTCAAATCGATATTTAAAAAACTTAACGTTGGATCGGTTAGAGAAATGATGCGTACTAAAGAGACAGAATACAAAGAGGCAAATTTAGGCGACGACGCTGTATCTGACGACGCACTGTTTGATGCCATGGCTGAAACACCAAAGCTTATCGAGCGTCCAATTGTCATAAAAGGCAACGAGGCACGAATTGGTCGTCCACCTGAAGCGGTATTGGAAATATTATAGTGCACCCAGTTCTTGTACTTTATTACAGCCGTCATGGCAGCACGAAGCGTCTTGCCGATGCCATTGCGCAAGGTATATCGTCACAAGATGTGCCGGTTATTGTACGCACAGTTAAAAGTCTCAATGACGTTAGCGACGCAAACGCACAAGTGAGAAATGATGCCTCTAGTGCTGCACCTGAAGTGACGCTACAAGAACTTGAGCAGTGTAGCGCTCTAGCGCTGGGAAGCCCTACCCGCTTTGGTAATATGGCAGCGCCGGTAAAGCACTTCTTGGATTCAACGAGTAGCCAGTGGTTAAAAGGTGCATTAATTGATAAACCTGCCTGTGTATTTACATCATCTTCGTCAATGCATGGCGGGCAAGAGTCAACGCTACTTTCTATGATGGTCCCACTTATTCATCACGGCATGGTAATTTGTGGCCTACCGTATAGCGAGCCTGAGCTTCACAATACCACAATGGGAGGAAGCCCATACGGTGTTACGCACGTTGCGCACCACAGTTTAAGTGCGCCAGAGCAGCTAAGCTCAGATGAAAAAGCACTGTGTTTTGCACAAGGCAAGCGTTTAGCCACATTCGCCAGGAAGTTAGCAAGCAACGTTTAAACTGCACTGTACCTATTAGGCGTTAATGCACAATTAACGCAAGCAATAAAATTTTATATCATCGGAGAATAAACATGGCACCAGATACGCGTTTTTTTCGCTATCTAGCACTAATTAGCCACACAGGGTTGATCGTATGGATATCACTTTGGCAGTTTACATTTACTAAAGCGCATACCTACTCACCGTTGTTTATTGCCTTATTTTACATTTTACCTTTATTGCTCCCCTACTGGGGTGTGCTAAAGGGCAAACCTTATACGCATGCATGGGCTAACTTCGTTGTTTTATTTTATTTAATTCACGGCTGCACCGTTGCATATGCAGTACCTGATGAACGGTGGTATGCGGTAGTAGAAATTATCTTATGTACCGGAATGTTTGTTGGCTGTAGCGCATTTGCCAGAAAACGCGGTCGCGAATTAGGGCTTGGGCTTAAAAAGCTAAAAGAAGAAATGCAGGAAGAAAAAGCCCGTTTCGAACAGACTAAGCAATAATAATTGAATGAAAGGCTATGATATTTTAAGCCACTTAGTCTTGTCATACGAGGGAGATAAATATCAACTAGCCCACGCTTTAGCTAGTTTAGGTTAAGCCCACACTTTAGCTAGTTTAGGTTAAGCTCTCGCTTTAGCTAACTTAGGTTAAGCTCACGCTTTAGCTAATTTAAGTTAAGCTCACGCTTAACCATGCCCACAGAAAGTCTCTTTTGTTCTTGGAGTGAGCGCGTATCTAAGCGAGCTAACAAGGACATGAGGCTTTTGAGATCCCGTTCACTGTGATGCAATAAGAACTGTAGTGCTTGGTTTGAAAGTTTCAAACCACGCTCTGCGGCTCGCAGGCGAACAGCTTCTTCACGGCCGTTATCATCGAGCTGATTAACATGATAGATAACCCCCCATGCTAGTCGTGAACGCAAGTCGGGCAAGACAAAAGCTGGGTTTGAAGGGCCTAGATGGCTGGTACATATGACCATCGCTTGTTTTGTTTCGATAACGCGATTTAAAAGATCGAACAGTGCCTCTTCCCAACGCATATCGCCCGCTATTGCGTGAATATTGTCCAACGCAATAAGCGACAAATTCTCAAGCCCCTCGAAAATATCTAGCGACCAGGCCTTATGATCATTAAGGTTCAAATAAAGATGATTAACCGATTTACCCGCCAATTGATGACAGGCGGCAAACAGCAAGTGGCTTTTACCAACCGCAGTGCTGCCTAACAAGGTTAACAATGGTAGTTGCAGCGAAGTCAGCGGCCCTAATTCTTGAGCAGTTCGCCAAAGTGGTAAGGCATCTACAATCTGCTCAAGAACTGAAACGACTTCTTCGTTGCCTGTTGTAACAAAACTATCGAAGTTTTCGTCAACGGGTAACGTTACAGGCAAAGGCAACTGCATGCTAAATTAATTGCTCCAATAAAAACTGTGTCCCTGCACGGTTTGTCCGTATGCGTCTGTCACAGGGCGCAATTTATTTTCCAACTTAATGTTGTTAAGTAAATCTTCAACGGTCCCCACTAGGGTAAGAGAATACGTCGCTACAGTTCCTGCTTGTTCTACCAGCGTTGCGTTTTCGATTACGCTTAAGCTGTTCAAATAGTCTGTGGCATTTGCATAGCTTCCAATTGAACCAATGTTAGCAATTGAAACCTTGATAACTTCGCGTTCCGATTCATCAATGCCAACAATAGCATAAAGGGATGAAAGGTAATTCGAATACGCATCCACGAGTTGATTACCCAACGCTTGCGGTGAATCACCGTAAATGCTTCCGTAGCTTACTTTCCCACCGCCGATGAAAACCCAATCTAGCGCGTAGTCACCTTCATCTGCGCGCTTGGCATAATTGGCAAATTCGTTCATGGTAAAAGGTACTGTAGTGTTTTCTACTGGCCCCCGCTCTTCAGATACGACTTCTTCGGACACTGTTTCTTGTGTACCGTTTTCATAGGCATTTAATTGGTCGTTTTGACGCCTGACTTGTGCCTCGCCAGTGAGTACATTGTCTAATGACTCCACCGTGCCAGAGGGCACAACGTTTTCAGGTAAATCGGGGATCGCACTGGGGTCATTACGATACACCCTTGCACCAATGATGTTATCGACACTGTATCGCATTGATGCTTTACGTAGCGGCTCAACAAAGCGTCCCCATACATCATAGGTGGAAATATTGACGTTGTCGGTTAAGTCCATCAAAGGCAGGCTAAGGGGGACACCTCGCTCTTTTGCGGTTTGCTTTAACGCATGCTGTAAGTCTGTATTCAACGACTCTTCAAGTATAACGCGGGTTTCGTTTTCGTCTTCTTGTGCTAGCCACACAATAGTCTCTGGGCGTCTATCGCCCCATAGCGGCAAGAGTTCCCGTTGCAATATATCATTAAGCTTAGCCTGATCGAATTCGGCGATGTAATACGTTCTGTTGTTATCAAACGCAAAGCGATATGAGCGCAGTAACGACTGAGGTGAGGACAAGGCTGCTTTCACTCCGGGGTTATCAAGCACACGGGTGCTGCCTGACATCTTTATGAATACTTGCCTTAATGCCTTTTTAAGCGCCGCCTGTTGAGTACGTTGAGTTTGATCTTCAACTTGTATTTGCGCTTCGTTAACAACTACGCGCTGAGCTGCCTGCGTAAAAGCACTACAGCTAAGCATTGCTAAAAATGAGACGCCCAAAATAGCTTTTAACCGTACTCTCTTTTTATATGTCTCATTGGTGTTACGCATTACTGCCGTCGACATTGACACTCCATACCTTCTTAAAATCAATTCCTTACCTACCCAATAATGAGCTAAGCCTTTTTCAAAATTCGTTTGAAATCAGTCTACCATTCACGTTGATTGCTCTGGTTCACAGAGCAAGACACTTCGCTAAGCAAGATGTTCACCAAAAGATAGCGTTCTATTGTCTTTTATATTGTGTTTAATTTCACCCTTAAAATAAAAAAGATCAAAAAGCGCATAAAATAGCAGCTACAAATTGGACTTGTGTCGACTTGCTGGTAGAATCCGCGGTTTTCTACCTCTTAGTTTCAGGGCCCAACCGTGAGCGAAAATAAAACCTCTTTAAGTTACAAAGATGCAGGCGTAGATATCGATGCAGGTAATCAACTCGTTGAACGCATAAAATCTGTTACCAAAAAAACCCATCGACCAGAAGTAAAAGGTAATTTGGGTGGTTTTGGTGCACTTTGCGAACTGCCTACAAAATATAAAAAGCCGCTACTTGTTTCAGGTACTGACGGCGTGGGTACAAAACTAAGAGTTGCTATGGATGCAAACCGTCATGATGGCGTTGGTATCGACTTAGTAGCAATGTGCGTAAATGACCTTATTGTACAAGGTGCCGAGCCCCTATTCTTTCTAGATTACTATGCAACAGGTAAACTTGACGTTGATGTTGCAGCGTCAGTAGTTACCGGCATTGGTGCGGGTTGTGAACAAGCAGGCTGTGCACTTATTGGTGGTGAAACTGCTGAAATGCCTGGTATGTACCACGATGGCGACTACGATATTGCAGGTTTCTGCGTAGGCGTGGTTGAAGCTGATAAGGTTATTGACGGCACTAACGTTAAACCAGGTCAAAAACTAATTGCGCTGGGTTCTTCGGGCCCTCATTCAAACGGTTACTCATTAGTTAGAAAGATTATTGAAGTTAGCGGTGCTGATGTGAATGCAGACCTTAACGGTAAGCCAATAATCGACCAGCTTCTTGAGCCTACTCGCATTTATGTTAAGTCGGTATTGGCGCTACTCGAAAAAGTTCAAGTAAGTGCTATCTCTCACATTACCGGTGGTGGTTTCTGGGAAAATATTCCTCGCGTACTTCCAGAAGATGCAAAAGTGGTTATTGACGAAAGTACATGGGAATGGCCTGCAATTTTCTCATGGTTGCAAGAAAACGGTAACGTGACTCGACACGAAATGTACCGTACCTTTAACTGCGGCGTAGGCCTTGTGATCGTAGTAGATGAAAACGACACTGATGCAGCGCTTAACATCCTTAAGCAACACGGCGAAAACGCATGGGTAATCGGTGATATCGCTGCAAAAGACGGTGAAGAGCAAGTAGAGATTAACGCGTGAGTAACAGTGTAACTAAACTATGCGTGCTTATTTCAGGTAACGGCAGTAATTTACAGGCCATTATCGATGAAATAAAAGCAGGTCGTCTTAACGCGCAAATTAGCGGTGTCATTAGCAATCGCCCTGATGCTTACGGTCTTGAGCGCGCTAAAGAAGCAGGGATTGATGCGGTGTGTCTTGATCATACTGGTTTCGACACTCGAGAGTCTTATGACGAAGCACTTAAAGCACAAATTGAAGCTTTCGGCGCAGACTGTGTTGTTCTTGCTGGCTTTATGCGTATTTTAACCCCTGAGTTTGTCGACTGCTTTGCTGGAAAATTAGTGAACATTCATCCATCTTTGTTGCCAAAGTACAAAGGTTTGAACACGCATCAGCGAGCAATCGACAATGGAGACAAAGAACACGGTGTTAGCGTGCACTTTGTCACACCTGAACTCGATGGTGGCCCGGTTATCATTCAAAGTCGTGTGCCTGTGTTTGATGAAGACACGGCTAGCGACTTAGCTGAGCGAGTTCAGGAACAAGAACGCCGCATCTATCCTGTCGTACTTTCATGGTTTAGTGCAGGACGATTATCGATGCGAAACAATAAGGCAGTTTTAGATGAGCAAGAATTACCAGAATCTGGTTATGCAAGCGACTAAGCCTTTTGCTTTAGGCGCATTGTTAGCCGTATCGCTTTCAATGACCGCGCAAGCAAACCCTAGCACAGAGAGTGCTAACAATGTAGAGCTACCGCTTCAGCCCTACAAGGCAACCTATACCGCATATAAATGGGGTGACGACGTAGGCGAAGCTAATATTGAGCTTTCGAAATTAGGCGATAAACAGTATTCATTGATTTATACGTCAAAGGTGTCGAAGTTTTTCTTGTCTGACAAGCGAAGCGAACACTCTATCTTTACGGTCGATGATAATACTGTAGTACCGTCAGAGTATTACTATAATCGCTCGGGTACAGGTCCTGATAAAGAGCTTAAAGTCACGTTTAGTCAGCAAGGACAAGGTAAAATTGCTGTCGAAAATGGCGAAACGTTTGACTGGAACGGTGAATTTGATAATCAAATTTACCGAATAGATCTTGCAAAGCAGCTAGCCCAAGGCAAAACGTCTTTAGATTATAACTTTGTAAACTATCGCGGCGAGCTTCGCCATTATGGCGTTCAGGTTGTTGATGAAGAAGTATTGTCGTTACCTTTTGGAAAAATAGAAACGGTAAAAGTAAAGCTTATTCGCGACTCTAATAAGCGAGAGACGTTTGCTTGGTTTGCGCCATCACTTAACTACACGTTAGTTCGTTTGCAACAGTTCAAAGAAGGCGATGAACAGGGCGATATCAAATTGAAATCGTTCGAGACGCAATAACGCATTGAGATAGACCGTTTTTTGTCTCAACAACTTTTTCACAATTGCTGAAAAAAGCACGTTATGACTAACAGTCAGACGTGCTTTTTTATTTGCACTGTTGCTGTCTTATCCTAACGAAATTCGTTCTAGTTTCGCGTATCAATTCATATTCTAAATCAGTATTTATAAGCAACGACTATACTTGAAGAGCGAATAACGCACTACCCTATTATTTATGTCGCTGTTAATAGAATATTCATGTAAAAATCTTGATCTTTGCCCTATTAAATAATAGGTTTACAGCATGCTGGTCAGACCTCGCACTTATACCGCTTTTTATCTAAGCGCGTTGCAGTATAGAGAACAAGACGAGCGTAACGTTTAACGCCTTTCAGGAGTGAAGTATGGCAGATTTTATATGGTTTTTACTGGTCGTTCTGACACTAGCGGTTGCTAGTTATCAACGAACCAGTTTGGTAACGGCTGTTGCCATGGGCGCAGGTGTAATGATTTTAGGCACTCTTTTTGGTGACATCGGCCTGCTTGGTTGGGTAGTGTTCCTTGCTTTAACACTGCCTTTCACACTTGCAAACATCAGACAACAACACATCTCTAAAAAGCTGCTAGCGTTCTATCGCAAAGTTATGCCCGAAATGTCGAGCACTGAGCAAGAAGCGATTGACGCGGGTACCGTTTGGTGGGATGGCGATATCTTTAGCGGTAAGCCTGACTGGGACAAACTACATCGCATACCTAAAGGCCGACTGACCGCCGAAGAACAAGCGTTTTTAGACGGTCCTTGTGACAAAGTCTGTTCAATGGTTGATGAGTGGCAAATAAACCATAAAGACGCAGATCTTTCTCCTGAAATTTGGCAGTTCCTTAAAGAACACAAATTTTTCGCCATGATCATCAAAAAAGAGTATGGCGGCCTTGAGTTTTCAGCGTACGCACAATCACGTGTCCTACAAAAACTTGCGGGCGTAAGCGCAGTACTATCAAGTACTGTTGGTGTTCCAAACTCTTTAGGCCCGGGCGAACTTCTTCAGCACTATGGTACAAAAGAGCAGCAAGATCACTATCTTCCTCGCCTTGCTGCAGGTGAAGAAATCCCTTGTTTTGCATTGACTGGGCCTGAAGCAGGTTCAGATGCTGGTGCGATCCCGGATGTTGGTGTGGTATGTAAAGGCGAATGGAACGGTGAAGAAGTGTTAGGTATGCGCCTAACCTTTAACAAGCGTTACATTACCCTTGCCCCCGTTGCTACAGTTATTGGCCTTGCCTTCAAACTTCAAGATCCTGAAGGCCTTCTAGGCGATAACAAAGAGCCGGGTATCACATGTGCTCTTATTCCTCGTGATACAAAGGGGCTAGAAATTGGCCGTCGTCACTTCCCTCTTAACACGCCATTCCAAAATGGCCCTATTAAGGGTGAAGAGATCTTTGTGCCAATCGATTACATTATTGGTGGTCCAAAGATGGCTGGTCGCGGCTGGCGTATGCTTGTTGAATGTTTGTCGGTAGGTCGCTGTATTACCCTTCCTTCATCTGCTGCTGGTGGCGCTAAATCGGTATCACTTGCAACAGGCGCTTATGCACGTATTCGTCGTCAGTTCCGCATGCCGGTAGGTCATATGGAAGGTGTTGAAGAAATGCTTGCGCGCATTGGCGGTAATGCTTACCTAATGGACGGCGTAACGCGTTTCTCGACGGTAGGTGTTGACCTAGGCGAGAAACCTTCTGTTATTTCAGCTATCTGTAAATACCACTTAACCGAGAAAATGCGTCAAGTCATTAACGACTCGATGGATGTTCACGGCGGAAAAGGCGTAATGCTTGGGCCAAATAACTACTTAGGCCGTGGTTATCAAGGTGTGCCTGTATCCATCACGGTTGAAGGTGCCAACATTCTAACCCGTAATATGATGATCTTCGGTCAAGGTGCAATGCGTTGCCACCCTTACGTGCTTAAGGAAATAGAAGCTGCGTCTATAGAAGACAAGAAAGAAGCTTTGAAGGCGTTTGATAAAGCGGTATTCGGTCATATTGGCTTTGCGGTAGCTAATACTGTTCGCAGTATTTGGTTCTCATTGACTAATGGCGCATTCAGCAGCGCACCGTTTACTGACGAAACGGCGCGTTATTACAAGTTGCTTCAAGGTTACAGCGCTAACCTAGCATTGTTAACGGACGTTTCTATGGGCGTGCTTGGTGGTGATCTTAAGCGTCGTGAACGTCTGTCAGCACGTTTAGGTGACATTTTAAGTGGTCTTTACATGGGTAGTACAACCCTTAAACGCTTCGACGAAGAAGGCCGTTTAAAAGAAGACCTTCCGCTTCTACATTGGGCAATGCAAACTACACTGCACGATATTGAAACCGCTATTGATGACTTTTTAGCGAATTTCCCAAATCGCGCAATCGCTGGTGCACTTCGCGTTATGGTGATCCCGTTTGGTCGTCGCGTTGGCAAGCCTTCTGACAAAACTGAACACGCCATTGCACAAATGCTTCAAACCCCTTCAACGGCGCGTAGCCGCTTGGGTTATGGTCAATACCTTACTCGTGAAGAAGGTAGCTTGTTTGGGGATCTAGAACAAACCCTTGATGATGTATTAGCAAGCGAGCCTATTTTTGAGCGCATTTGCAAGCATAAGAAAGCTAAACTTCCATTCACTCGTTTAGACTCATTGGCTGAAGAGGCGCTAGCTGAGGGCATAATCAACGAAGACGAAGCGAACCTTCTGCGCAAGACTGAAGCAGGACGACTTCGTACAATCAATGTTGATGACTTCGACCATGAAGAATTGGTAGCGAAAGTAAACTCTACTAGCGTTACTAAAAAGCGAGGTGGTAAAGCTGCTTAACTTATCTTCTAGAAAAAAAGGCCGCAGTCGCGGCCTTTTTTATCGCAAACTCATTATTTCCTCGCTAATTATATGTGCGGGTCACACTCACTGCGTTGCCGATACCGTGACATGTGGCAACAGTAAACAAGCACAGGCATTATCTTTACTCATTGCTTACGATAAAGGGCAACAAAGAAAACTTTTAAAGTGTAACCCTATACTTGTTGAATTAGCTGAAGTTAAAGCAAAAGACATGGCTGAAAGAGGCTTGGTTTCGCATTTTCTGGGGGGCAGTCCCAACACCCGCATTAGAGACGCGGGACTTACACTACCTGAATACTATGGCAATGCTATGAGCAACCAAGTTGAAGCACTAGCTGGGGGATACGCTACTGCTGAAGATGTTTGGTATGCTTTGAAAAGGTCGACATCCCATCGGCAGCACCTGCTCGGCGAACTACCTTTCTATGAAGAGCAAGACCAAGTTGGCATCGCGTTTCACAAAGACTACTCTACACCACATGTTGAATATTGGGCAGTTTATCTTACTAAGTTAGCGGACACTGCTACTTCTCTAAAAGACGATACCTCATCAACGATGTTACTCTTGAAACGCCAAAAGAAGTTTGATCATGTACCAGATAAAGGTTTAGACATTGTAACTAAGAGCGGCAATATTACTTTAAAGACAAAAAAACCGGATGAGTAATCCGGCTTTTTTATTCATATAGAGTGAATTAGCTAAGCTGAAGCTTATCCATCAGCAATACAGCCTGAGTACGTGTGTTAATCTCTAATTTACGCAGTATGGCACTGATGTGTGCTTTAATAGTTGCTTCGGTAACATTCATTTCGTGAGCAATTTGCTTGTTCATCAAACCAGCTCTTAAATATGAAAGCACCTGAATTTGCTTTGGCGTCAACTCACGGAAGCGCTGCAATAGCACTTTTAATTCGTCATCAACTTTATCAAGTTCTTCTTCCATACCTTCTGGAAGCCACTTCTTACCGCCAATGATATCCACGATAGCCTGAGCAATTTCTCTCGTTTGAGATACTTTAGGGATAAAGCCTTGTGCACCTAGGCTCATTACCTGCGCCACAACTTCAACCGTATCGCTACCAGAAACAACGCCGACAGGAATGTTCGGGTATTGCTCACGTAGTGTAATAAGGCCGTTGAAATACTCACCGCCAGGCATATTAAGGTCAAGCAGGATAAGTTCAACGCCGTCAAATTCGTTTAGCTTTGCCAACGCATCATCCAAACTTCCCGCTTGAATAATTTGCGCATTTTCAAAGTAAGGTTCTAACGCGCCGCTCAAAGCCTCGCGAAACAATGGGTGATCGTCTGCTACTAGAATTCTCGTCATTAGCGTTACTGCTTCCTTTTTGTATTATGTGTATAGATTAATACTTTAGACCATTAACGAAAAGACCTAATACATAAAAATCTCACAAATTTAGTGTTTTCCATTGGCATTTACACATCAGGCGTTAAAATTGCGCTCAAATTAGCTAATTGAAGAACCACTGTGAAGAAGCACGACAATATATACGCAAAGGCACTCAATAAAGTAGATGACTTTAAATTTGACGAGTCTGTGGTTGATGTGTTTCCAGATATGATTCAGCGTTCGGTACCTGGATATGAAACAATTGTCCATACCATTGGTGAACTCGCCAAACTGGCCGTATCTAAAAACTCGGTAGTCTACGACCTTGGCTGTAGTCTTGGGGCCGCAAGCCTTTCTATAGCAAGAGCTCTGCCTAACGAAACATGTAAAATTATAGGGGTCGATGCATCTGAAGCAATGGTTGACCGATGTAAGCGCGTTGTGCAGACATTCACGCTGCCAAATCCAATATCAATCGAACATGGGTTTGCTCAAAACGTTGAAATAAATAATGCGTCACTGGTTGTGATGAACTTCACTTTACAGTTCATTCCTCCCGCTGACCGCGAGGCGCTATTAAAACGTATTTACGACGGGCTTAACCCAGGTGGCATGTTGGTGTTGTCAGAAAAAATTCGTCACCCTACCCTCAATGGAAATGAACTACTGATAGATTTACACCACCAATTTAAGCGCGACAACGGTTACAGCGAACTTGAGGTCAGCCAAAAACGCGCGGCGTTAGAGAAAGTAATGCTAACTGATACGTTCAGTGAGCATGAAAGCCGCTTAAAAAAGGTGGGGTTTGCCGATGTTGTTATGTGGTACAAGTGCTATAACTTCACCTCTATGGTCGCTATTAAGGGTTAATCTCGCGCGCGTTGACCTTACGCATCATTTCGATTTAAAAAATATACAAAGAATATTATGAGTAAACTAGAACAGACTTGGTTTAACGATTGCTATAAATCGTTAATTGACAGCCCTCTTTCGCATTGGCTGCAAACGCTACCAGCACAAATGAATGACTGGCAGCGAAACGCCAAGCATGGTGAATTTGATAAATGGTGCCGCTTACTTAACAAACTACCTTCTACATCTCCAAGCTTTGTTGATTTATCATCAAGCGTTTCAGTTGGCACCGAAAATGACGTTGATAAATATACTCAAAAGCAAATAGAGGGCCTGTTAAAGCAGTTTATGCCGTGGCGAAAAGGTCCGTTTCACCTGCATGGCATTCACATTGATACTGAGTGGCGTTCAGATTGGAAATGGGAGCGCGTGGCCCCCCACATTGCCTCACTTAAGGACCGAAACGTATTGGATGTAGGCTGTGGTAGTGGTTATCACATGTGGCGAATGCTTGGCGAAGGTGCCAGCAAGGTAATTGGCATAGATCCTACCCAACTGTTTCTAATTCAATTTCACGCCATTAAACAATTTATTAGTGAAACCGATGTCGCTGCCGACAATATACATTTTCTGCCTATGGGCATTGAAGACATGCAGCCGCTAAAAGCTTTCGATACCGTATTTTCTATGGGCGTGCTTTATCACCGCAAAGATCCAATGGCGTTTTTGAAACAGCTTAAAGATCAGCTAAGAAAAGGCGGCGAGTTGATTCTTGAAACACTGGTAGTAGACGGTGATGAAAACACAGTGTTGATGGCGGGTGAGCGCTACGCTCAAATGCGCAACGTTTGGTTCCTACCCAGCACTGCTGCCCTTTCTGTTTGGTTAGGCCGACTAGGCTTTGAAAATATTCGCGTTGTGGATATTAATCATACAACGTTAGATGAACAACGTTCCACATCGTGGATGGAATCACAATCTTTGAAAGATTTTCTCAATCCGGAAGATATTACTCGCACCATCGAAGGTTACCCTGCACCACAACGGGCCGTAATTGTCGCAAATAAGAAGTAGGTAGTATACCCACGCCCCAAGTACTCTATTGGCACAAATGTTGTTACCGTAATCAAGAAGAACGTGCGAATTCTGCATTGATTAAGGTGACAACATGGATATACATGGCTTTCTTACGACGCATCAATTGCCAAGTACCTATGCAGAAACTGCACAAAAATGGTTCATCCCATTATGTGAGCAACTGCTTAAGCACCAAAAAGGTGCAACAAAACCATTTATAGTTGGCATAAATGGTAGTCAGGGTTCAGGTAAATCTACTCTGACCAGTTTTATCGAATCTTTCCTTAGTTCGGTTCACAACAAGCAAGTGGTATCACTTTCTATTGACGACTTTTACTATGATCAGTCGCAGCGAAATGCCCTTGCTATTAAAGTTCACCCCCTTCTAGCAACCCGCGGTGTACCTGGGACTCACGACACAAGGCTTGCTTTAAACACGTTTCGTAGTTTAGAAAAAGGCGCACGCTCTTCGCTACCCCGTTTTAATAAGGCGATAGATAACCCGTTTCCGCAAGAACAATGGCCTGTAATAGAATCTTCACCTGATTTCATCATACTTGAAGGTTGGTGTGTGGGCGCTATACCACAGGCTTCAGGTGAACTTAAAAGGCCTGTCAATCACCTTGAAGAAGTTGAGGACCCACTTAGTATTTGGCGCTCTTTCGTTAATACGGAATTAGCCGGAGATTACCAAACGCTATTCGACAAAATCGACTATCGCATTATGCTTAAAGCACCAAGTTTTGACTGCGTTTATCAATGGCGTTTAGAACAAGAACATAAACTTGCACAAAAAGCGCTAAAAGACAGTGATGGCGTTATGACAGACGAAGAAGTGGCAAACTTTGTGCAACACTACCAACGCATCACTGAACACGCATTAAAACACTTGCCTGAAAAGTGCGACACCGTGTTTTATCTTGATGAAAAAAGAACGATAACTAAACAGGACGTAAAACGATGACGAAAACGCTTGTTTTCACCGATATGGACGGCACGCTGTTAGACCACCATACCTACTCTTTTGAGGCGGCGAAACCGGCTTTAACGGCATTAGAAAAAAGGGACATTCCCATTATTCCGACCACTAGCAAGACCTTTGCTGAATTGCAGCCATTACGTGAAAGTATTGGTTTGGACGGGCCCTTTATCATAGAAAACGGTGCCGCTATTTTTATTCCCCATGGCTTTTTCAAGCAAAAGCCTAGCGGTACGGTTTGGATAGATGGTTACTGGTGTAAAGCTTTCATTTCTAATAAAAACTATTGGATCAAGCTTTTAGAAAAAATCGGCGGTGAATTTGAAGGGAAATATAAACAATTCTCGAAGATGTCGAATGAAGAAATTCAAGAATGTACGGGTCTTGATGAACGTTCAGCATCACTTGCTGCAAAGCGCCAGTTTGGCGAACCCGTTTTATGGCTTGGTACTGACGATGAAAAACAGCGTTTTTTAAAGGTTGTAAAAGACCGCGGAGCCTTTCCGCTAGAAGGAGGCCGTTTTATTCATATTTCAGGAAATTGCGATAAAGGCCAAGCACTAAAATGGTTGGCCAATGAATATCAAAAACAGCATACCACCAAAGTTAACACTATCGCCCTTGGCGATGGTAAGAACGACGTAGCAATGCTTGAGGCAGCGCACGTCCCTATTCGCATTTTATCACCGGTAAATCCTCCACCCACTGTAAAAAAAGAAGAGGTCTATACCAGCACCCTAACTGGCCCAGAAGGCTGGAACGAAATGCTTACTCAATTGCTATCCCTATAATCAGGAGGACACATGGCTGATTTTTATCAAAATGGTGTGGTTACTACGTTACATAACTTGGCTCGTCGTCCTACCGAGGAGCTAGAAGCTGAACTTTTACAATTTTCACAAAAGCGCCCCATGGCACTTATTCTTCCATCGCTTTTCTCTGAACTTGAAGGCGATGCACTTCCACATATCGTCAACGAATTAACCGACGTTCCCTACTTGTCAGAAATTGTTATCGGTCTGGATCGTGCCAATGAAGAACAGTACAAACACGCATTAAAATTTTTCGGAAAGCTTCCTCAGCATCACAGGGTACTGTGGAACGATGGCCCGCGTCTTAAAGCGCTTGATGAAGAGCTTCAGGCACAAGGTTTGGCCCCGAAAGAGTTAGGTAAAGGCCGTAACGTTTGGTATTGCATGGGCTATGTGTTGGCTTCTAACCGCGCTGAATCAGTAGCATTGCACGATTGTGACATTGTTACTTACAACAAAGACCTGCTGGCCAAGCTTATCTACCCTGTTGCCAACCCCATGTTCAACTATGAGTTTTGTAAGGGTTATTACGCGCGTGTAGCTAACGGTAAAATTAATGGTCGTGTTTCACGGCTTCTTGTTACGCCTTTACTTCGTGCTTTGAAACGCATAATGGGAGATAACGAATACTTGGAGTTTATGGACAGCTTCCGCTACCCGCTTGCAGGTGAATTCTCGTTTAGACGCGACGTATTAAATGACATTCGCATACCAAGCGACTGGGGGCTAGAGATTGGCGTGCTGTCTGAAATGCACCGCAATTATTCGCATAATCGTCTTTGCCAAGCTGATATATGCGATATTTACGACCACAAACACCAAGATCTTTCGCTTAACAATGATCAAGGTGGCTTATCAAAAATGTCTATCGACATTACCAAAGCCATTTTTAGAAAATTGGCCACGCAAGGCTATACGTTTAGCAATGAGATGTTCCGTTCAATTAAGGCAACCTATTTCCGTATTGCGCTAGATTTTATAGAAACCTACCACAATGACGCGGTAATGAATGGTCTAAGCTTAGATATTCACAGCGAAGAAAAGGCTGTAGAAATGTTTGCCAGCAACATTATGAAAGCGGGACAGAACTTTCTTGAAAACCCTATGGAAACACCGTTCATTCCAAGTTGGAACCGTGTAACCAGTGCGGTACCTGATATATTAGAACGATTATTAGAAGCGGTTGAAGCCGATACTGCAGAATATATGGAGTAAGTAATATGGCATGGGACCTTCTCCATGACAAAGTAAAGCACCATTTAGAAAGCATTTACGCTGATGTAGCGCTAGACGTCTCTTACGAGACCCTAGCGACTGATTTAATGAACACGATAGGCATTCAGCAGCAAACGGATATTGCTTCACCTCAGTCTCATCACAATTATTGGGATGAAGACGACATCATAATGATTACCTATGGTGATAGCGTGATTGATGAGGGTGAGCGCCCCTTAGTTACATTGAACAAGTTTTTGCATCGCTATTGTAAGAACACGGTGAACAACGTGCATATCTTGCCGTTTTTCCCATATAGTTCTGATGATGGCTTCTCGGTGATTGATTATTCAACCGTAAACGAGGCTTTAGGCACATGGGATGACATCCAGGCTATAGCTGCTGACTATGGGCTGATGACAGATCTAGTAATAAATCACTGCTCTGCAAGAAGTGCGTGGTTCGATAACTTTGTGAAAGGCGAAGGTCCGGGATCTGACTTTTTCTTTACCGCAGATCCAACCGATGATTTGTCTATGGTAACCCGCCCCAGAGTATCGCCGTTACTACGTGAGACAGAAACCGCAAACGGCACTAAGCATGTGTGGTGTACCTTCAGCCATGACCAGGTCGATTTTGACTTCAGAAACCCCAAAGTTTTATTAGCGTTTATTGATATTATTAAACTGTATATTGATAAGGGCGCAAAGCTCTTTCGTTTGGACGCTGTGGCCTTCCTTTGGAAAATTGTTGGCACAAACTGTATTAATTTGTTCCAAACACATGAAGTCATACGTTTGATCCGAACGCTGATTGAACATGTTGACCCTTCAATCATTATTATTACTGAAACCAATATTCCCAACAGGGAAAACTTAACATATTTTGGTAATGCTAACGAAGCCCATGCTATCTATAACTTTTCACTACCTCCGTTACTAGTTAATACGCTTGTAACGGGTGACTGCACTTATTTGAAAAGCTGGATGATGAGCATGCCGCCGGCCCAAAACGGCACAGCCTACTTTAACTTTATCGCCTCACATGATGGCATTGGCTTGCGCCCGGCGGAAGGCTTGCTAACCGACGAGGAAATTTCAGAACTTGTGCATACAATGCAGCACTTTGGCGGCAAAGTGTCGTGGCGAGCTTCTGATCATGGACAGCAAAAGCCTTACGAAATAAACATCACACTGTTCGACGCGCTGCAAGGAACCACCAAGGGCCCTGATAAGTATCAAGTAGACCGATTTATTTGTGCTCACGCCATAATGTTAGGTATGGAAGGTATACCAGGAATTTACATTCACAGTTTACTCGGCACATCCAACGATTACGAAAAAGTCGCTAATACAGGACAAAATCGTTCAATCAATAGAAAGCGTTGGGACTTCAACGAATTAGAGGCTCTATTAGACTCGCCCTTTTCACAGCACCATAAAGTACTTACTAGAATCTCGCAGCTTATACGCATACGTAAAGCGCAGCCTGCATTCCACCCAAATGCAACGCAGTTTACATTGCAGCTTGGTAATCAATTATTTGGTTACTGGCGTCAAAGCTTGGACAGAAAACAAAGTGTCTTCTGTATTAGTAATATTTCAGACGAAGAACAAACTATTTTACTGTCTGATATCAACCTTATCGGTACAGATAATTGGATTGATCTTATAACCCGTGATGAAATAGCTCTATCGAGTGGCTTCTTACAAATGAAACCTTATCAAGTACTTTGGATAAGCAACCAGGATTTTGAATAATTAGGTTTGTTTTAAAGGCCAGGTAGCTAAATATATCTTCCGCGGTAAGGATACTGCGGTGTTATGCTTACTACACGAGCTCACTAATTAAATTTGTAATGCAAAAAATTGATACTTTCTTTTTCGACTTAGACGGAACACTTGTCGACTCTGTGCCCGATTTGGCAACCGCTTTAAATCAGATGCTAAGGCATTATCAACTGCCGACTTACGACGAACAGGTAATTAGGCTCTGGGTAGGAAATGGCGCCCGTGTTCTAGTAGAACGAGGGTTGAGTGGGGGGGCGGAGATTGACCGCCACCATATGCAACCTGAGATTGATGCCGCGTTAGAAAAGTTTTTGTTCTATTATCGAACGTTAAAAACTAAGAGTACTGAGCTTTACGACGGGGTTTTCGACACGCTACATGCACTAAAAAATCGAGGGTACACGCTTGTATTGATCACCAATAAACCTTCAGAGTTTATTGAGCCTATTCTGTCTGCATTTTCATTGTCAGCACTGTTTTCCCTTACTATAGGCGGTGACAGTTTACCGGAGAAGAAGCCTTCCGCCCTGCCCCTTCTGTATACTTGTGAAAAGCTTCATATTTCGCCTGCACAATGTGTAATGGTAGGCGATTCTAAGAACGATATTCTTGCTGCAAAAGCCGCTAATATAAAAAGTATAGGCCTTACCTATGGGTACAATTACGGCGAAAGTATTGCGACCTATCAGCCTAACTGGGTGCTAGATAACTTTAGTGACATACTGAAACTACACTGATAAAGCGTTCTCAGAATTACTTAGCGAAAATGCATAACTACGCTTTACAGGCTTTGCTGCCTACTTTCTCTTATTTCACGCTTTAACCTTTGGTATAAGGGTGTTTTTTCTGTAATATCCGCCTGTTAAATAATTAATTGGAGTTGTTGGTATGTCATCTAAATGGCTTTCACTCGAAGAGGCCCTTACTAAAGCGCTTAACGCAGCAAAAGCGATAAACGACATTGAACAAGTGAGTATTTTTGACGCCAACAACCGCATCTTGGCCGAAGATGTTGTTGCACACATCAATGTTCCACCTTGGGACAACTCAGCAATGGACGGCTACGCCGTTAACGTTGGAGATCTTTCTAAGAGTACAGAACTCGAAGTACAGGGAGTTATTACAGCGGGAATGAGTGCTGATGTGCCGCTTGAAAAAGGCAAAGCATTTAAAATTATGACAGGCGCGCCTATTCCAGATAACGCTGATGCCGTCGTTATGGTAGAAAATACTGAGAGCAACGACAGTTGTGTAACCATAAAAAAACTCCCTACAGCTAAAGAGAATATTCGCAAAAAAGCCAATGATATTGCCTGTGGTGACACGCTAATTGGCAAAGGCACCCGCCTTCACGCTGAACACCTCATGCTACTTTCTTCTCAGGGAAACAGCACAGTAGCAGTTTACCGAAAACTTCGCGTTGGTGTGGTAGCAACTGGTTCTGAACTCGCTGCCCCTGGCGAGCCCCTTAAACCAACACAAATTTTTGAGTCGAACCGCGTTGGCGTGAGCAGTATATTGCGCAATGAAAATGTAGAGCTTGTAGATTTTGGCATTGTGGAAGACGACGAAGCCTCTTTGCGTAAGCTATTTAATGAGGCCAGCGAGCATGTAGATGTAATGGTAAGTAGCGGCGGCGTTTCTGTTGGTGACGCTGACTACGTAAAAGATATTATCGCTGAATTAGGCGCTATCGATTTTTGGAAAGTTGCAGTTAAACCAGGTAAACCTTTTGCTTTAGGCAAAATCAATAACACCCTGTTTTGTGGTTTACCGGGCAACCCGGTGTCGTCATTTGTCACCGCCAAGCTATTGGTTGTGCCCGTTATTAAAAAAATGCAAGGCCAAGTTCAAAGCCATGAGCCTTTCTTCGTTAACGCTACAATTACCATACCGGTTAAACGCCGTGCGGGCCGACGGGATTTCCAGCGTGCAACTATGGTAAGAAACGGCCAAGGCGAATGGGAAGTTACCCCGTTTAAATCTCAAAGCTCTGGTGTTATGACGTCAATCACCTCTGCCAACTGCCTTATGGTAGTGCATGAGGATATAAGTGAGTTAAACGTTGGCGACAAGGTTCCCGTTATGCCGCTTCATTTTTAGAACGACTGGTTCTAAGCGCGTTGCACTACAGCATGTCTTTTCAATGTAGTTTTGCCGCTTTTCCTAATTGAAGGCGTGATCGCAACATTACCCGAAGCAATTAGTCATTATTTTCGTCACCGTTGGCGATCCGTATAGAGACACATTACCGTGAATAAGAAACGCTTTCTTTTAGAAGGAAGAGACATTTTAAAACTAGCATGGCCTCTGCTAGTTGCGCAGATAACACAAATGCTTATGGGTGTTAGCGATACCATAATGGCAGGACGCTACAGTGCTACCGACATGGCAGCAGTGGCGCTTGGGTTTAGCATAACCGTGCCGCTTCTTTGTTTTATTCAAGGTATAGCCCTAGCGCTTCCGCCCATTATTTCCCGGCTACAGGGTAATAAAAATATAAGCAGTATTGCCGATGCGAGTCAGCAGGCTGGCTACCTCATTTTCTTCGTAGGCATTATAGTAGCAGGGTTCATTCCTTTTACTGAAAATATGGTTGCCTTATTCCCTATGGCGCCTGAGCTGCACAGCATTACTGTAGACTACGTGCTATACGTGTTGTTCGCTATGCCCGGTTTCGCGCTTTATCAATGGCTAAGAAACTATTGTGAAGGCTTAGGAAAAACCAAACCAACGATGATCATTACCGTGATTGGCTTAATGGCAAACATTGTTGGAAACTACCTGTTTATTTATGGTGTTGGTTCACTGCCCGCCATGGGTGGTGCAGGTTGTGGTATTGCTACGGCTATTGTTATTTACACCATGTTAATTGCGACTTTCATTTACGTACGTTTCGCCCCAGCCCTGCAAAAATATAATTTGTTTGGAAAGCTGTATAAACCAAACATGGTGACCATAAGCCGAACCTTCAAAATGGGTTTACCTATCGCCATGACGATTTTATTTGAAGTTACGCTATTTTCATTGGTTGCTCTGCTATTGGCACCATTCGGTGCTACAACGGTCGCAGCCCACCAAGTCGCACTTAATTTCTCAGCGCTTATGTTCATGTTTCCTATGAGCATTGGTATGGCAGCAGCGATCCGTATTGGATATCGCATAGGGCAAAATAACCAGCGTCAGGCAAAAATTGCGGCCCGTACGGCAATTTTAATCGGCTTTTTTACCGCAGCATGTACGGCTAGCTTCACCCTTCTAGCGAAGGGGTTCATCATTGGTTTATACACAAGTGACGAAGCCGTGTATACGTTAGCGAATGCGCTATTAATTTATGCGGCCCTATTCCAGCTGTCTGATGCAGTTCAAGTCATTTCGGCGAATGCATTGCGCGGTTATAAAGACACCACGGCGATGTTTATTATTACCTTTGTATCTTACTGGTTAATAGGCCTTCCAACGGGTGTAATTTTGGGAAGAACAAACTGGATAACTGCGGAACCAATGGCCGCAGCGGGCTTCTGGATTGGTTTCATCGTAGGATTAAGTACGGCAGCCGTAATGCTTGGGGCGCGCCTTCTATATATTCAACGACCAAGTGCAGCCCATCGCATAGCGAATGCGTAAACGCGCTTAACGTTTTGACTAAATAAGAAAAGCGGGGCCGTTAATTCCGTCTTTTGAATTTTTCCCAATCTCGCGGGGTGTCTATATCAAATTGTGCATTGGGTATAGACACAGCCGTTACTTTTCCTAACTTCGCGTACTTTCTAATAATTGGCTTAGCTCCGGTATCGCCCTGAAGTGCCAATAGTTCGCTAAACATTGCTTTAGGAAATATAGCAGGCACGGTCAGTCGGTTATCGGTATCACCTTCTTTAACCCATTCACTGCACACTATATGGTTCGGGGAAGCTTTAGAAGCATCAATAAGGCGAATAAGATCCTGTGTGTTAAGGCTTGGCAAATCAGCGAGAGTAAAAAGCACGTGTGAAGGATTGGTGCTAGACAATGTTGGCGTTGAAAGCAAAGGTAATGAAAGCGAGGGTGTTTGAGTCGACGTTTTTGGGCGCACTACTAGGTTCAATGCATGTGAAAGCCCACTGCGAATGCTTGATGCTATTCCCTCTTCCCAGTGCGTATTGTGTATTACCTGAATGGGAAATTCAGGTTTACCGTAAAAAGCTTCAGCCAACTGCGATTTCACGCTGTCGTGCCATTTACCTGTAACAACCGTAATCGGAAGTTTGGATGATGATACTATTTGATTTCGCGCGCGATTAACTTCGTACGTGCTGTGCTGAACAAGCGAAGACTTTGAAACCGGATGTTCTGACAATAGCTTGTTTCCCTCGTAGCGGGAGCTCTGCCCGCCCGCAAGTAAAACAAAAGCCAAGCGAAATACATCAGAATTCAAAGTAACACCTATCAGTTAACGCACTGTATTCAAACGAGCGTAAAATCATTTACGCAGTAACAAAGCCAATACTTAAAAAACACAATCACCATTGTGTTTTTGATGTGTATGAAAGCCTCTAACGGCGAAAGGCTTAGCGGCTTCTGCTAAGCCCTTTTATCGCTTCCGTTAGCCCTTCAAGAGTTAATCCATACATTCTGTCTTCCATTATGTCGCGAATAATTTTGATAGACGAATAATACGGCCAATAATTTTCAGGCTGCGGGTTAAGCCATACCGCGTTATTAAAGTGGTTTAACAAGCGCTGCATCCATACACTACCCGGTTCTTCATTCCAATGCTCTACGCTGCCCCCTGGGTAGGTAATTTCATAGGGCCCCATGGTAGCGTCACCAACAAAAATAACCTTATAGTCTTTTCCGTAGCGATGAATGATATCCCAAATAGGAATGCGCTCTTTATTGCGGCGAAGGTTATCTTTCCACACTTCCTCATACACGCAGTTATGAAAGTAAAAGTACTCAAGGTACTTAAACTCACTTTGCACCGCAGAAAAAAGCTCTTGGGTGCTTTTCACATGTGGGTCCATTGAGCCACCCACATCGAAAAACATTAACACTTTAACCGCATTATGACGCTCCGGCGCCATATGAATATCCAGTAGCCCGCCTTTTTTAGCCGTTTCACCTATGGTTGTTGGCACGTCAAGCTGCTCACTTGCACCCGTGCGAGCAAATTTGCGAAGCTTCCTTAGCGCCACTTTAATGTTACGCGTACCCAGTTCAACATCAGAGCTTAGGTTTTTAAACTCGCGTTTATCCCACACTTTTACTGCCGAAAACTTTCTATTGCCCTTTTGCCCTATTCGCACACCTTCTGGGTTGTCGCCATAAGCGCCAAACGGCGATGTTCCGCCGGTGCCCACCCATTTATTTCCACCTTGATGACGCTTTTCCTGTTCTTCTAAGCGCTTTTTCAACGTTTCCATCAGTTCTTCAAGGCCACCGGCTTTACGCAGTGCCTCACGCTCTTCAGGGCTTAAATTTTTCTCAATTTCCTTACGCAGCCATTCTTCGGGAATGTCTTTACCGAACAAGTCGATAGACTCCACCCCTTCGAAGTACTCTGCAAACGCCCTATCGAACTTATCGTACTGAGTTTCGTCTTTCACCATAATGGTACGAGCCAAGCTGTAAAAAGCTTCAATGTCGGCATATACCACGTGATGCTCTAACGCTTTAAGTAAATCAAGTAATTCGCGCAGCGTGGTTTTAACCTGATATTTTCGCAGCGTATAAAAAAACTGAATAAGCATTAGCGACGCGCCATAAAGACCAATTTTTCAAACAAATGAATGTCTTGTTCGTTTTTAAGTAATGCGCCGTATAATGGCGGTATTGCTGCTTTACCATCTTTTGAATGCAGCGCTTCTGGCGGAATATCTTCAGCAACTAGTAGCTTCAACCAGTCGATAAGTTCAGAGGTAGAAGGTTTCTTTTTAAGGCCCGGTACATCGCGAATTTCAAAGAAGGCTTTCAATGCTTCATCAAGCAACTTTTTCTTTAAATCTGGGAAATGTACGTTAACGATTTCTTGCATTTCCTCTGGATTCGGGAACTGAATGTAGTGGAAGAAACAGCGGCGCAAGAAAGCATCTGGCAGCTCTTTTTCATTGTTCGATGTAATAATAACGATAGGACGCTGCTTCGCGACGACGCGTTCTTGTGTTTCGTATACGAAGAACTCCATTTTATCGAGCTCTAGCAACAGGTCATTAGGAAACTCAATGTCTGCTTTGTCGATTTCGTCAATCAGCAGTACTGGGCGCTTTTCTGCGCTGAACGCTTCCCACAACTTGCCTTTTACAATGTAGTTGCTGATATCGTGTACGCGATCATCACCTAGTTGAGAGTCGCGCAGACGTGACACCGCGTCGTATTCGTACAAACCTTGCTGTGCTTTGGTGGTTGATTTAATGTGCCACTGAATTAATTCAGTGCCTAAACTCTCGGCCAACTCTTCAGCAAGCATGGTTTTACCCGTGCCCGGCTCGCCCTTAATTAAAAGCGGACGCTCTAGCGTAATGGCAGCATTAACCGCCAATTGTAGGTCTTTGGTTGCGATATAATTAGACGTGCCACTAAAAGCCATTATTGTTGTACTCCGTATAATTTTTCGTCTTTACAATTTTAACTATAATATCAAGGCCTTCTCATGATTGCCCATAGATATAACATATAGCTAAAAAGCACTTTGCATTTTACTGATTGGGACCAATGATATAGGGGTATGACGAAATCCCCTAATTCAGGCTGTGAATTATTAACTATCACATTCGTTGAATTATTAACTACTAAAAAGGTCGTACAGATCACGACAGACGGGGTTTCCTGTAAAATAAGGAACGAGGTAAGGATTTATAATGAACGTATTTGACGACAATTCCCTATCTATTGGCCGCACGCCACTAGTTAAGCTAAATCGCGTAACATCAGGTAATGTATACGCAAAAATTGAATCGCGTAACCCAAGCTTCAGCGTTAAGTGCCGCATTGGCGCAAACATGATTTGGGATGCTGAAAAGCGCGGTGTCCTTACCGAAGGTAAAGAAATTGTAGAGCCTACCAGTGGTAACACAGGTATTGCATTAGCTTTTGTTGCAGCGTCTCGCGGTTACAAGCTAACGCTAACCATGCCTAGCAGCATGAGCCTTGAGCGTCGTAAACTTTTAAAAGCACTGGGCGCAAACCTTGTTCTTACTGAAGCGCCTAAGGGCATGAAAGGTGCCGTTGCCGCTGCACAAGAAATTGTGGCATCAGATCCAGACAAATACGTGTTGCTTCAACAATTCGACAACCCTGCTAACCCAGCTATTCACGAAAAAACGACAGGGCCTGAAATTTGGGAAGATACCGACGGTAAAGTTGATGCCTTCGTAGCAGGTGTAGGTACGGGTGGTACTATTACGGGTGTAAGTCGCTACCTTAAGAACACAAAAGGTAAAGCAATTACTTCTATTGCCGTTGAGCCAACTGACTCACCAGTGATTACCCAAGCGCTTGCAGGCGAAGAACTAACCCCTGGACCACACAAAATTCAAGGTATTGGCGCAGGTTTCATTCCAGGTAACCTGGACTTAGACCTAATCGACGAAGTTGAACAAGTTACCAACGAAGAATGTATGGAAATGGCGCGCAAGTTAATGACCGACGAAGGTATTCTTGCGGGTATTTCTTCTGGTGCTGCCGTTGTCGCTGCTAAGCGTTTTGCTGAACGCCCAGAAAATAAAGATAAAGTAGTTGTAGTGCTTCTAGCAAGTGGAACAGAACGTTACCTTAGTAGCCCACTATTTGCTGGTGCGTTTGACGAGCAAGAAGAAGTGCAATAACACTTTATAAGCTTTAGCTATTCAAAAAACGAGGTCTAGTACCTCGTTTTTTTATGAGTATTAACCGTTATAAATGTTGAATTTCTACAACTGCCACGCGAGTTTACGTTCTATTTCTTTGCTTTTGAGTGCAATATTGTAAATAATTAAAAGCTATATTAACGAAGTTACAGATACGTTGACTTCGTTAAAATTTAAAACTATCACTAAGAAATGGACCTCTTTACATTAAGGTAATTCAAATGAAAACGCGTATGTGGTACGCCCTTATCGGGCTTTTTACAGTTTTGATTTTATCGGCTTGTGGTGAAAAGAAAGAAGGAATTGGGCGATATGGAATGCTTGACGAAAGCACACCTGAATACACCACAGTTATGTTTTTAAAAAGTGTTTACGAAGACGATAATTTAGACACAGCTATTCAACTTTCCAGCGAAAAAATGTCGCGCATACTGACGCGATATCACACTAACAGCAACGTTCAGCGGCATCTGCTTAATTTAAAGTACGACACCGTAACGGTAACCCCGCAAAGTGCAGGTAAAATTGGCAGAAACGAATTTTCGGAAAAATCTACTATTACCGTATTCTTAAGCGGGAACTACAACGGTGACAAGGTGGAAGACCTTAGAAGCCTTGATTTAATTAAAGAAGATGGTGAATGGAAGATAAACAAAATTCATCCCGACGCCTATCTATAGCAAATAAGGCAAGCACTGTTTTTATATACAGCCTCCACCGAATTTTTGATAAGTAAAAATAAAAAGGATGTTTTCCGGCTTTTTAGCTCCGCCACATTTAATTTTTGTTTAATGTGTTGTTTTAGGGTGATAACTTAAAACAACACAAAACTGATATACGGATATTTTCCACCTTGCATAAAGGATTTTTTCCGTACACTAAATTGTTATAAGCCTTACCAGAGTTGAGTTATGGAAATTGAAATCTCATCTGATAAAACGAAGCTCGATGTTGAGTTAATTCATCGTTTCTTGTCTCAAGAGTCGTATTGGGCGAAAGGCCGTTCCTTAGAAACAGTGGTTAACACTATCCAAAACTCGTTTTGTATTGCAGCCTATTCAAAGGGACGTCAGGTTGCATTTGCAAGGGTAGTAACAGACTATTGTACTCATGCATACATCATGGACTTCTTTACCTCAGATGGTCTGCGGAATACGGGAATTGGTAGTTCATTGTTAACGGCATTACTTGATGCGCCAGAGTTGTCTGCAGTAAACAAGTTCACTTTAAGTACAGACTCAGCTTCGCAGTTTTATCGTCGGGCGGGTTTTAAACCAGTAGCGAAATCAATATTAGCTTGGGAGCGGGGCGGCTTATAACAAACGCGTTAAATCGCTCGCAAGCTCGCTAGGACGCTAACACATGGGCTGCGTCACTTCGTTCCTATTTTAGCCCATGTGTTATCGCCCTTTATGAGGGTGTTATAAGCCAAGAGGTTTTAATGGAATTTAAAGACCTACCACTACATGATGGATTAGTAAAAACCATTTCAATAAATTGGTCTGGTAAGACAGCTGAGATTTTCTTAGATTGCTTCTTAATGCCAAACCAAAGTGCTCAGCCATGTTCATTAACGTTTTCCGGCATTTCCTCAATTAACGTACCAATGGCTACACCTTGGGGTGAATCTAACTCTATTAATATGGCAAGAGTTCAAAACAACATTTTTCAAATTGAATTACAAAGTGGTGACACATTGCAACTTGAGGCAACAGCTTTTGACTTCGAAACAATTGGCTTATAACAACTCAATTAACTCGCTCACTCCGTTCGCTGGGACGCATACATGCGGGGCGGCTTCGCCATTATGCCCCACATGTCTGCGCCCGTTATTGAAAAGTTATACGTTGTTGAAAAGGAAGTCAGTTTGAAAAAAATCATATTATCAGGGTACATTGATGTACCGAATGACCAAATAAAGTTAGTCAAATCTGCGCTACCTAAACACATTGAGCTGACTCAACAAGAGAATGGGTGTTTAACATTTAAAGTCACTCAAAGAACAAATGAACCCAATATTTTTGACGTATACGAAGAGTTCGTTGACAAGGAAGCTTTCGAGAAACATCAAAAAAGAGTATCAAACTCCGATTGGGGGATAGCTTCAAAAAATGCACTACGTCACTATGTCATTACAGAGGTTTAGGAACGCTCGGTGGTAACGTATAACAAAGCGCTTAAGCCACTCCCTTCGGTCGCTCGGACGCATTTACGCGGGGCGGCTTCGCCATTATGCCCCACGCAACTGCGCCGCTTAGCTTAATGTTAGGTGCTTTGGAGGAAACTTGAAACATTTCAATTATGGATTAATTGCTATTTGTTCAGGGATAACTTTTTTGGACTTTCTCTATATCCCGCTACCTAAAGAAACCCACCCAATATCACCTTACATCGTACCTTTTCTAATCCTTGCACTATTTGGTTGGTCTTATCTTTCTTCGCACCAAGATCCAAAGATAAACTTTTACAAAATTGTGTCTAGCTACAGCCTAATGTGTACAGGTTTTATTGGCATACTCGCACCTTTCTGCATGCTTATTTTTTGGTTAACATCAGAGGTAGCAGCAGTTGCTCCAGGCTATAGCTTGGCTGCAATCATTCAATTTTTTGCTGGGTGCGCCTTTGGTCTAGTAAGTTATTTGTCGTACAGAAAACTTAGGCAGTTATATGCACGCACCTAACAAAAAAATTAAGTCGCCTGCTGGCGCAGGCTGGGACGCTAACACGCAGGGCCGCTTCGCTATTATGCCCTACGCGTTATCGCCCCTTATTTAAAAGTTATGCCTTTCGGAAAATTGAAGCTCATGCGTAAAACAAAATTCGATGTTTATTTTGAGATATGCCGGAGGTTGGTTACGGAGCTGTCAGCTCTAGGAAGCAAAGAGCTGCAACCCTTAATGGAAGGTTTTTCAAATTCTATTGACCAAATTAGTATTTGGGTAGCAAACAATAAATTTCCTGTCCCTAAATCGGCAATTGCTACGGGACTCGAACAAGGAGTGAACGAGTTGCCCTTGTTCTTCGAGGAAATGGAGCCAAGCCTCCGTGAAACAGCATTTCAAACTTACTACAGTGCACTAGATGAGATAGTGCCCGACTACCAGGAAAAGCTAAGTAATAGAGTTCAGCGCATTTTAAAACGCGGTAAAATAAAATCGGAAAGCGAGTTTTACCTGCTTCGTAGTCGGCTCGATCAAATTGAAGGTAGTGGTGTAAAAGAAGAGTTTTTAGTATCTGCAATATTGGGGCAATATGAAGCAGAGGCATAACAAACAACTGTAGCCGTTCGCTGGCGCTCACTGGGACAATAACACGCAGGCTAAGTCGCTCCGCTCCCAGTTTAGCCTGCGTGTTATTGCCCCTAAGTTGGGCGTTATGTTCTACAAGGATAAGTTGATGAATAGGCTCTTTATATCGCTGTTACCTTTACTATTATTAATTACTTCCACGCCAGTTAAGGCTGCTCCAGATATCACAGA
>NZ_SWCO01000005.1 GCF_005117025.1 Alteromonas portus
GCTGAAGTCGGTCCCAAGGGTATGGCTGTTCGCCATTTAAAGTGGTACGCGAGCTGGGTTTAGAACGTCGTGAGACAGTTCGGTCCCTATCTGGTGTGGGCGTTGGATGATTGATGGGAGCTGCTCCTAGTACGAGAGGACCGGAGTGGACGAACCGCTGGTGTTCGGGTTGTCATGCCAATGGCATTGCCCGGTAGCTATGTTCGGAACGGATAACCGCTGAAAGCATCTAAGCGGGAAGCCGGCCCAAAGATGAGTCATCCCTGACCTTTAAGGTCTGGAAGGGTTGTTATAGACGATGACGTTGATAGGCAGGGTGTGGAAGCGTTGTAAGGCGTTAAGCTAACCTGTACTAATTGCCCGAGAGGCTTAACCATACAACGCCCAAGAAGCTTTAGGTTTCTGAGTGTTGTAGACAAGCTAAGCTCTGAAAAATGAGCAGCAAGTAGAGTGAAAAGTAGTTACTCACTGATTGAATTGATATCCAGTTTTCCGATTTGTTAGTTATAAAGCAACGATGATTAAACATGCTCCTGAGAGTACTGTTGGTCCTCCTTGCGCAGAAGTCATGATAAAAAGCATCATGATTCTGCACTAAAAGTTTTTCCTGGCAGCCATAGCGATACGGTACCACCTGACTCCATTCCGAACTCAGAAGTGAAACGTATTAGCGCCGATGGTAGTGTGGGGCTTCCCCATGTGAGAGTAGGACACTGCCAGGTCCCATTAAGAAAAACCCGCCTAACGGCGGGTTTTTTGCTTTCTGCAGAAAGAAAAATAATGGGGTCAGAGTACATTAATCCCCATCACCCCATTATTGTTGCCTAGCTAAACAACACGGGCTTTTATCTCTTTAGAGCATGTAAGAAACAGTTTAACGATACGGTAGATAGGTTCAGACTGTAGCTTAGGTGCAAGACTTTGAAGTGAGAAGGTAGAATCAGAGTACTTTAAAGCGTTATGGTTAAAAAAGTACTCTGACCCCAATCTTTGAAAAAGTACTCTGACCCCAATCTTTGAAATGTACTCTGACCCCATTATTCGGGGGTTATGCTTGTGTTTGTAGGGCTTGCTTTTTCAGCGTTTCTATCATGTGTTCGCGCATTTTAAACTTCTGAAGCTTGCCTGTTACTGTCATGGGGTACTCTTTCACAACGCTGATGTATTTGGGTACTTTAAAGTAAGCAAGCTTAGATTTCAGGAAGTCGCGTATTTGCTCTTCATCGATATGTCGGTTTTCTTTTGCTTTAATCCATAGACAAACCTGCTCGCCATATTTGTTGTCTGGGATGCCAAATACTGCGGCGTCAGACACATCCTCGTGTTGATATAAGACTTCCTCAATTTCCCGTGGATAAATATTTTCGCCACCGCGAATGATCATGTCCTTTATTCTGCCAACTATTGTGACATAACCTTCTTCGTCCATTTCTCCTAAGTCGCCAGAATGAAGCCAACCTTCGTCGTCTATGGTGGCTTTTGTCTTGGCTTCATCGCCCCAATAACCTTTCATAACACAGTAGCCTCTTGCACAAATCTCACCCGGTTCGCCAATAGCCACCGTATTGCCTTGGGCATCTATGATCTTAACTTCTGTATGGGGCATGGCCCGCCCCACTGTTTTGACCTGTTTTTCAAATGGAGAGTCAATATCAGTAATATGATTGATAGGGCTGCACTCTGTCTGGCCATAGCCAATGACAACTTCGGTCATATGAAATTCACTATGTACCTTTCGCATTAGCTCTTCTGGACAGGTACTACCTGCCATAACGCCGGTTCTTAGTGTTGATAGATCAAAGCTCTTAAAGTTGGATAGTTCGAGCTCGGCAATAAACATGGTTGGTACACCATGTAATCCGGTGCACTTTTCTTCTTCTACTGTGCGAAGCGTTTGTTCGGGATCGAAAGACTCCCCAGGAAATACTGCACATGCCCCCGACGCTAAGCAAACTAAGTTGCCTAATACCATTCCGAAACAATGGTAAAGCGGTACGGGAATACAAAGTTTGTCTTTGTGTGTGAACCTCATTGCTTGTGACACTAATAAACCGTTGTTTAGAATATTTCGGTGCGTTAACGTGGCGCCTTTAGGATTTCCTGTGGTGCCGGAGGTAAACTGAATATTGATGTTATCATCCGCACTAAGTTTCGATTCAATGGCCTCCAACTGAGATTGAAGCGCTTCCGTTGGTTCTATTCGCAATGCAGAAAAAGCCTGTAATCCGTCTACTGGCTTATCTCCAATTGTGTATACATACTTAAGAGAAGGTAACTTATTAAGCGATAGAGCAGTACTTGAGGCGATATCCTCATTCTCGTCTATTTTGGGCGCAAGCTCTTTCAACATGGCGACGTAGTTTGACTGCTTGAATGACTGCGCCATGACTAAGTATTTTACGGCTACGTTATTAATAGCGAATGCTAATTCATCAGGACGATAGGCAGGATTAAGGCATACCATGATCGCCCCTATTCGAGCTGTCGCCATTTGCACGATAGACCATTCGATATTGTTTGGGGACCAAATACCAACACGATCCCCAGGTGCTACACCGTTTGCAAGTAAGCCACAAGCTACGCACTCCACTTCATGCCAATACTGCTGATAAGTCCAGCTAACATCTTGGTGCTTTACAATTATTGCTGTGTTATTGCCGTAATTGTCGACAACTTTTTTGAAATATTGGCCAATTGTGAGCGACGTTAGTTCAGCGTCATCAGGGCCTGAAAACTCACTTTTGTAAAGAGGGGGGACCGAGGTAATTTTAGGTTTTGATTCCATCACATTTTGCCTCCATGCGCGTACGCATCTGATATATATGTAAATAATGGCGTTGCCACCACAATTGTTGATTCCATTTATTCAATGAATTGAGTTGTAGTGAATGCTACATACGCAACGAACAAAACAATTAATTCAATATTTATTAACAATATTGTTGCAATTGAGTTTTGTCGACAAGATGTTAGTCGTATATGGCGCTATCCAACGATGAATTTGTGTTATTCGTCGTAAAGCCTGATGAAAGAGTTAAGACTGAATGGGGATGTCACTAATGCTTAGAGAGAAAATTTGATTTATACGATATAAAAA
Source organism: Alteromonas portus (assembly GCF_005117025.1). Lineage (GTDB taxonomy): Bacteria > Pseudomonadota > Gammaproteobacteria > Enterobacterales > Alteromonadaceae > Alteromonas > Alteromonas portus. The sequence goes on from NZ_SWCO01000005.1 coordinate 3,098, forward strand.
AGCCTCCGACTAAGGAGGCTCTATAAAAAACTATTTACCCAATGACCGATGGTAGGTTATTCAGATTCAATACCTTCAAAATACGCTCGATACTCCATGCGAGTAACGTAAGAATCGCCATTTTCATCCATCATCTCAAAGTCACCTTCTACATGCGCAACCTTTAGCTCTTCGGCTGTAAGCTTACCGTCGCTGTCTACATCAATTTTAGTAAACTTGTTATCGGCGGTAGCTGACATCTCAGTGCGAAGCTCTTTATTCTTCTCTGAAATAATCTCACCGTCAGTTTTAGAGAACAGTTCAGGATTACCTTTTTCCGAAAGCAACGCGTCGTTGGTGCCTTCCGTTTTCACCTGAGTGATAATGTCGTCGCTAAACATCGAAGGTTTTTCATCAACAAACTTGTTGAATTCAACACGACTAATCATGCTATCGCCATCGGTATCCATTTTTGCACGAAGCTTACTGTCAATAACGCCAGAAGATTCAGAACCGACAATATAGCCGTTTCCATCTTTATCCATAGCGTTAAACCCCATCGAAATCTTCTCTTCGTGGTGGCCTGCTACTGCTGAAGCAGAAAGTGTTGCAGCAACAATAGCACTGGTAATCATACTTAGTTTTGTGATCTTCATAATCAAATTCCTTCTGGCTTTTACAGTGACCTTGGGCGCTCAATTGCCCGAACCACTAGGTCCACAGATCTCAATATAGGTGTCGGTTGGAAAGAAGTCGCAACCTAACACAGTTAATGACTTACATAGTTTATTATTCATTGAATATGCCAATGCATAACCAATTGATTTTTATATTAATTAAAAGCTTAGGTAACGAAATCAATGTTATTGCTATGTTAAATTGTCGCAGTGTTTGCAAGATCTTCATGCATCAAAATGAAGCGACCTCATATTTAGATAAGCCCCCGTTAATGACTTTAAAACAATGAAAGCTGGTCGTTTGCAATCGTCTCAAAACTTAGGCCGATAAGGGGCAAGATGCTATCTGCAATGGGTTGAATTTGTTTTTCGATATAATGGTCATATAGAAGGGGAGCTGCGGCTGTTTCGACAGTTTGAGGGCCTTGCACTGTGATGACGTAGGCAATGGTAGTATTAGACTGGTAGCGAAGAGGTAACCCTTGTTCTTTATATTGCTCGTCTGCTAAGCGGGCTGCTTTTACGTGAGGAGGTAGTGACTTTGTATAAGATGATAAAGGCTTTCGAAGCCGCTTTTTATAGATCAAAGCGTGGTCCATTTCACCTGCTTTTATAGCGGCTATGGTGCTATTTATGTAGTCTTCGACAGGCTGTCCGGTAAACACTTTTTTATATAGCTCGTACTGAAAGGTTTTAGCAAGCACCGTCCAATCAGAACGGACATTCTCTAAGCCTTTGAAGACAAGTTCACCACCTTTCATTCCAGCGTAACGTTTTTTGCTGCCCTCAGAAGAACCTCGGATAGTTGGCATAAAGAACGTAGAAAAGTGAGATTCAAACTCAATTTCTAGGTGGCAATCAATGTCGAATTGACTTTTTAGTAACTCAGTCCACTTCTTATTAATAATGCTAGCAAGCTTGCGTCCAGTTTCTGAGGGCGAACCCAGTGCATTATTCCCTTCTACATGAACAAATGTTGAGTCGGTATCGCCGTAAATAACCGTGTAGCCAAGTTCTTCAATCCAACCCGCTGTAGTTTGCATGATCTCATGACCCCGCAAAGTGATAGAGCTAGCCAGGCGAGGATCGTAAAAGGGGCAACCACCGCTACCAAGGACACCATAGAAGGAATTCATTAAAATTTTGATGGCCTGAGAGCGCGGTGCGTCTTTCTGTTTTTTGGCCTCGTCGCGCTGAAGCCATAGGTTTTCAATGATGGAAGGTAGAAAATGAGACTCGCGACTAAATACTGCACCTTTAAATCCTTCTATTGCCTTATCAGGAGATTTAAGCCCCTCTGCAAGTCCTAACGGATCGATTTTAAATGTGCGGATAATGGAAGGGTAAAGGCTTTTAAAATCGAGGACTAGAACGTCTTTATATAAGCCAGGTTGCGAACGCATCACATAACCACCAGGACTAGCCAAACCTCCATTTTCAGGTCTTACTCCCGCTACATAAGATTTGCGGTGTAGCTTGGGTAAATACACATTTAAAAACGCGGCCACTGAACCGCCGGGGCGGCTCATATCTAAGCCTGTAAGAATACTACGCAGCGCCAAAAAATCGATAAATTGGGTTTTATCCTGAATGCGGTTGACCAGTTCCGTGTCTTTAAAGTTATAGTTAGCGAGTGCAACGGGGTCGCTATGATAAAGATGTTTGATCGCTTCAAGTTTGTCGGCAGCTTGAATAAGCTTATTCTCACCAAGCAGTTCTTCAGAAACGTGATCGAGCGAGAACGACTCAAATTGATAGGTCATTGTTTTTAACGCCTCGATACCATCAATCACGCATCGTCCTGGCACATCAACAAGGGTCTGATCTTCCCACTGTCTTACGGAAGCTTCTCGGCCGTGGCGGCCAATGGCATAATTAAGCGAATTCGCCTTTGCGCGGCGTTCAAGTACCGCCATATCGAACTGCTTAACGTTCCAGCCTAAAATAATATCTGGGTCGTAAGATGTCAGATACGAAAAAAATGCCTCTAGCAGCGCCTTTTCGGACTCAACGGTGATAAGTTCATATGCGCTGCTTTTTTCTCCTTGCAATGATTGCCCAACAAAACGTGGCGGGGATAAAAGCAGCACAACGTTAAGTCCTTCGCCAGCTAACGCAATGCTAAAGAGTTCTTCATGCTCATTGCATTCGATGTCTATGCTTAGCGATGTAAACGTGGTTCTGAATTGACAGGGTCTGACTTGCGCATTTTCTATAACGACCTCTGAGGAATTATCGAAATTTTGCGGGGCCAGAAATTCCACTGCGCCATACACAAAGCGCTCCATTAAATAGCGATCGGCAACGCGAATATCGGCTTCGTATAATACAACACTGCGTTGCTGGGCATGCTGGCGAAGCAGGTGCATGTGCGACTCAGTTGCAGTTTTCACCGTTGCAACAGGCACTTGCTCCAATGTGTGAAATCCGTCCTCTGAAATACTGATCTTTGCTGGAATACTTTCGGCTATTTTGCGTAAATCATTTGCGTGATCGATTGATACAAAGCACGTGGGGTTTTGGGGTGAAGAAATTAACCTAACGGTATTACCAGGCGTTTTAACCCACAACTCAACATACACCTTGCCTCGCCGGGTAAACGTACTTTTATTGAGTATAAACCCTTGCTGTATTGTTGAGGCTGACATGAATCTAATTTACTGACCGGTTTTCTAAAAGTTATTGTTTCTTTAAATCGCCTCATAGGCGTTTGCGTTGTATAAGCTCGCAATGCTCATATCCATTCAACTATTAGCATTAAGTCGCTAAAAAGCGCGCTACAACAGTACGCGAGAAACTGCAGCAGGCTTAGTATAACGTTTGTTATCACCAACTCATATAGATCTCTATTCGGCAGATATGTTTGTTTTTGTAAGCTGGGCGAGTTAGAACGACAATAGTGCAAGTTAGATAAGGTGAGGGCGATATGGAATATCTATTCGATAAACAGGTAGAGCCGGGCGAGCTTATAGAAGTGGCCGATGGTGTGCTTTGGTTAACAATGCCGCTTCCATTTGAACTTGACCACATAAATTTATATTTGATCCGCGGCGAAGGAGGCTGGGTGGTCATTGATACTGGCATAGGAACGTCAACCACCAAGGCGCTTTGGGAGCGAATATTTAAGCAAATAGACGGGCCGATTGTTGGTGTTATTGTTACGCACTTGCACCCAGACCATGTGGGGTTAGCGGGCTGGATAGCCGATACATATAAAGTCCCCTTTTATATGTCTCAAACCGAGTATTTTACCGCCCGGGCGTTTTCTGCAGGGAGAAATGGCGCTACTAACGAACGGGATGTGCAGTATTACCAGCGAGCAGGGTTAGATGGATCCATGATCGCAGCACTTACTTCTGGCGAGGGCAATGGCTATAGCAGCGTTGTTTCACCACTACCCATTAGCTACACCCGTCTAAAACATGGCATGACGCTAGCGCTTGGTGATAATGAGTGGCAAATCATCATTGGGCGCGGCCACTCTCCCGAGCACGCCTGCCTCTATAATGCACAAAAAAATATACTCATTTCAGGCGATCATATTTTGCCGATAATCACCCCTAACATTGGCGCCTATTCAACAGAGCCTGACGCCAACACCCTAGGCGATTACCTCAGTACTCTGCCGCAATTTAAAAGCTTGCCAAAAGATACAACAGTGTTACCGGCCCACAAGCTTCCCTTTATCGGTCTGCATGAGCGGGTAGATGCGCTTATTGCCCATCATCACGAGCACTTAAAAGCACTATTAAAAGCGTGCGAACAACCTCAAACGGTCGTAGAGCTACTGCCGGTTATGTTTAAGCGCAAGCTCTCGAGTCGTAACATGGTTTTTGCCGTTGCAGAGTGCTTGTCACATCTTAATTACTTGCTTAACCAAGAGGTTATTTCGCGAACGCTAGACAGCAAGGGGGTGTATACATTTAGAGCCTGTGAAGAAAAAAAGCTGGCTTGTTAGTTCATTCATAAAGCATATAAACTGAGTAAGGGTTATCTATTGTCCGCTCTGTACTGCGCACAAAGAGTAACGGTTTCTAGGCCGTTTGAGGGTTTTCCGCTTCGTTCTTCTCACTACCTTCGTCAGTAGATGCCGCAGCGATGGGCTGTTTGGGTATAGTAATTTCTACTACGGTTCCTTTTGCTTCTTTACTGCTAATCGATATTTTACCCTGATGTTGTTCTATAGCAGTGTAAGCTACAGAAAGGCCCAGTCCTTGGCCTTGCCCTTCGGGCTTTGTAGTAAAGAAGGGTTCAAAAACGCGCTTGAGATGTTTTGTAGGAATACCGCAACCCGAGTCCAGTATTTTAATAGTCACCAACTGGGGGGAATCGATAACCGTAAGCTTAATGAAACCCTTATCTTCTATGGCCTGCGCTGCATTTATCATGACGTTCATAAGCGCCTGCTTCAGCGGCCCAGGGTTCCCCATTACTTCCACTTTCTCATGCTTACATTCAAACTTATACTGAGGCGCGCTGTACTGGGCGGAAATAAGCGTTATCAACTGGTGACACACGGCGCAGATATCAACTATCTGCACGCCTTCAGTGGTCTCCAGCGAAAAGTTTTTAAGGTTTTCGACAATATCTTTTACACGGGTAAGACCGTCAGTAGACTCGGCGATGAGCTCAGTAATATCGTCCTTCAACAAGTCGTAGTGATTAGACTCAAACAGTGCGTCGACCTGCTCTTTAAGCTCGTCGGTGAAGAGTTCAAGTTGTCCTTGAACGCCATCGCATATCGCAATAAGGTGTGAAGCATATTGCCCTAGGGTATTGAGATTAGCGTTCACAAAACCGATAGGGTTATTAATTTCGTGAGCGATACCTGCTGCGAGCTGCCCGGTGGAGGCCATTTTCTCAGCTTGAATAAGCTGGCTTTGCGCGGTATCCAGCTTGCGAATTAGCTTCCTTTGCGCTTCGTGTTCTTTTTTTAGCGCTTCGGAAAGCTTTTGCTGAGCTCTAAAGTAACTCGCCTGGGCGGTAACATCTTGCAGAAAAATACACGCCAGCTTTTGCCCTGTTTTTTTGTCTTTAATGGGCAAAATCTCCATATTCTGGTACATCTGGGTTTCTTCACCGGTTATGGGGCGAGAGCTTTTGAAGGGGAAGATATGTGGTCGTTGCTCCCAATAGCTAAAGCTGGGATGCTGCAGCACAAATACTGATTTCAGTCTTCGTTTGAGAAATTTGCCTTGGCCTTGAAACAATTCAACCACAGGCGTTTCTTTGTAGCAGTCGCGCATATTGTGAGGAAGGCGATCTAAAAAGAAGTCGTTCAGGTAAACGACGTTGAAGTTCTCATCAACTATTCCAATTCCGACAGGCAATTTACCTACCAGTTGTTCAAACATTATGCGAGTAACTCATCCAATGTGTTTTTCATGCGTGCAAGAGATTCATCGTCTAGGCAAAAAACCACGCGCATACTGAACGACGAGATAGCAATAACAAACTGAACTTCCATTACTAAGCTGTGCTGCCACTGTAGCTCATCGAAGTTTGCTTTGTCGGGTAAAAACAATGTTGGCATATTTAGGTTGGTAGTGAGTTCCAACTGTTCAGAAAGGCCTGCTAAACAAGCGCCAGCTAAAATATTGCAAAGCTCTAAAATAATTTCTTGAATGTCTTCCTTGCTCAACGGTTCGTCGTAATCCATCAACGTAGCGACCTCACTCAACCCAGCTTGAGATAGCACAGACATGACTTCACCGTGTACATCGCCCAAAAAAGACTGACGAGTGTAGAAAGCATCTTCAGTTTCAAACAAAAGACTGTAGAGCTGAGTAGGGGTAACAGCTGAAATTTTAGGTATAGAAATATCGATTTTAGTTTCTATTAATTGAGCAAGTGAGTTTGCAGCTTGCCCCATTGAAATATTCAGCAGCTCTTGAAGGGCGTCTCTTTGCTCTTCATCCAGTGGTAGTACAATACTCATAAATACCCCAGCTCAAACAATGCCATGGCAAGCTCTTCTTTATCTAAAGGCTTACGAAGAAAGCGCTTAGCACCAAGCGACATAACAATCTTCTGTTTTTCAGGCTGAAAATCAGCGCTTATTACGATCACGTTTGGCATGTTAGGTCTTGCGTGCAAAAACTCTAGCACTCCAACGCCATCTACTTCAGGCATGGTAAGGTCTAAAAGAATGAGTGCAAATTCGCTTTCGGAAAGTGAATTTATCGCTTCTTGTCCGTTTGTTGCCTCGGTTATGTCGTACTCCAAATCTTGAGGGAGCGAGCGAATAACGCTGCGCCTCGACAGCTTGGAATCATCAGCAACTAGTACAGAAAGTGACATTTACAGCCTCCTTGAGCGGCATTCAATGTGGTGCCTTTTTAGTAAAGTATGTGCAACTTTTGCGTTACTGCAACAATACCTCTAAAAATTATTGTTGTAGTCATGCTCTACCTGCTTGTTAACTGATTTGAGTATATGACAAAGGTGACTTTTGTGCGTATTAGACTTTTAGTTGAATTGATAGGTTGTGGGGGATGGAATGGTTGGGAAGCCAAGATGGGCGTGGATCGGTCCTGATACACGCCGTCAATATCTAACCCTTTTGCATTAACTGCATCTTTTCTAAAGCGGCAGGCATAGCATCAACATAACGTTTAACGTCAGCAATTTTGCCCATGCTCACTCGAGACCAATTATTATAGGTGCGGTAAATGCCTCGTATAAGTATATCTTTTTCAGCCATAGCTTGGCGGAAATAGTCGGCGTTGCCGTCACCCAAATTAACAAAAATAAAGTTAGTACTTGAGGGGAGGGCTGTCAAACCATTCGCTTTAACAGCATCCATAACCATGGATTTACCCTCATAGATTTTCTCTTTCGAAAACGCTAAAAAAGCGTCGTCATTGTAGCTTGCAATTGCGGCTGCAAGGCCCGCTTGATTCAATGTGTAACCGCCCATACCGTAGCGATTAATCCACTCGGTATTTTCCTCTGACGCGATTAAGTAGCCTACGCGCATACCTGCTAAGCCATAAATTTTTGAGAAGGTTCTTGCTACAATGACATTATGCCCGGCCTTTACAAGCGGGATCATAGAATGTTTTGGCGGCTCATCGATAAGTTCGTTATAGGCCTCATCCACCAGAACCAGCGTTTTCTTAGAGGCTTTTATACAGAATTCGCGAAGTTTATTTGGGTCAAGTACTTTGCCTGTCGGATTGTTAGGGTTACAGATATGTACCATGCCAATTGAGTCATCAATGGCAGCATACATGGCGTCAAGGTCAATACCGAGATCTGCTGTATTGGCTATTCTGACTATTTCTGGTGCACCTTGCTTTTCTGGTGCTTTAGACGTGGTATCCCAAAACAGGTCCGGCCCAAGGATCTTTCCATTTTTGCTGGCGGCTAGGGCGGCGTAGGACAAAATTGGACTCGACCCAGCACTCAACGAGATATTTTTACGGGTAATACCATGACGCTCCGCTATCATATCTAACAATGTCATTGCAGCTGGATAAGCGTAATAAGCACCTCCCTGAGCCGAAGCTTGAGCAATGGCTTTTAAGGCTTGTGGACTAGGTCCAAAAGGGTTTTCATTAGCATTTAATTTCGCTACGCCAGGTTTTGGGCCATAGATAACTGATGCCGCTTCACTTGCGGCTGCACTCGTGGTTTGAGCGCTGACTAGATGACTCAAACCAGTCGCACCTATTGCAGAAGCTGCTACCGAGCCACCTAAAAATAAACGTCTTGAACGGTTATAACTCACAAAGATTCTCCTTTTATTTTACATGGCTTTATAGAACATTGCGCTAGAGACAATGACGAGATAAATGCCAAACAATCGCTTTAGCTTTTTCTCGCTAAAGTTATGCGCCATCTTCGCTCCGATAGGTGCGGTAAAAATTGCCCCTATACTAATAGCAATAAGCGCTGGAATGTTGATATACCCTATAGTGCCAACGGGGAGAGAGGCCGTGTCTGGATGTTTCATAAATAAGAAGCCGATGGCCCCAGGTAAGCCGATTAAGAACCCCACACCTGCGGCAGTTGCCACGGCTTGTTGTATAGTGCGTTGACACATCACCATGGTGATGACCGTAGGAGTTCCGCCACCTATACCAAGTAGTGCAGAGAAGCCACCAAGAACAAAGGCTAAAACTGCTTTGCCTATGCCTCTAGGCATATCGAATACAAGACCTGGGCGCACAACAAATTCTGGGAAAAGAAAATACACCGAATAAAGCAATACACCGGCAGCGAATACTACCGTTAAGCCATTTGCGCTAGAGTTGTTGGCAATTAATAACCCTCCACCAACGCCAAGAATGAGCCAAATACTCCAAGATTTAAGGATTTCAAAATCTACCGCGCCTTTGGCTCGATGGGCCATAACCGAACGGGCACTGGAAACCACAATTGATGCTAACGATGTGCCTATTGCAACTTTCACTAGTGCTTCAGAGGGAGGGGTAAAGAAAGGAAAAACGGCGAGCAGTGCAGGGACCACAACAAAACCCCCACCATTACCGAAAAGGCCTGCGGTGATACCAGCAATGGCGCCAGTTATACATAAGGTAACTACAAACCACAGTAGTTCTATTTCCATCGACTTTTTGCTCCACACAATACAGCTTTAAACATTGAATGACCTTTAAATTTTTACTTATATTCCGTTAGTTAAATAGGCAAACACCGGCCTAAGCCGGTGTGCGTTAACCTCTATTAAAAGCGGGCGGCTAGGCGTGTGTAATAGTACCCACCCTGCCAATCGACAATTGACCCCGAATCGTAGACTTGACCACAACAAGCGTCGCCGTTAGTGCTTACATCCGGGTAGTTATCGAATAGATTTCTAATACCTACTGACAAAGTGAGGTTCTCATTGATGAGATACGAGCCCTCAATATCAAACATAAACTCGTCGCCGAAGGTTTGAATACTGTCTAAGTTTACATTCTCTCCGTCATCACTCCCTGCGTTTTCGTACTCGCCGTAATAGCTTAAACGAGCAACTGCAGACCATACGTCGTAGCTATGAGTGACCGAGAAAACTCCGCGCATTTCGGGTGTACTATTCTCAAAATCGAACCGGTCTTCAGGGTCTAGGAACTCGCTAGCGTCTGAATCGAACTCTGTTTTATTGTAGTTGACAGAGCCAGTTAATATGGTTGAGCCATATTTAGATTCCATCTTGTAGGTAGCAACTACGTCCAAACCTTCAGTAACGGTATCAAATGCGTTTTGGAAGAAGAATACCCCACCAATTGACTCAGCGCCTGAAACGTTTGCTCCCGCAAGAGCTAAGTAATTTTGGTAAGCATCGTAACCTTCAGCATCTGGGTCTGTAACAACGGTTGTTGATACATCGCGCGTTGATACAGAATATAAGCGGTCCTCAAGTTTAATATTGTAGTAATCGACGGTAAGGGTTACATCACCGTAGTTAGCCGTCATACCTAAGGTAAAGTTGGTCGACTTTTCGGGCGAAAGCTCTTCTGCTCCCAGTGCTTGTGCTACTTCACCGCCCGCTGGGAATAAGCCCGTTGCCACTGGGAAACCATTAGGTAATCGTGTAGATACGTTAGTCGTACCCTGCTGACCAGGAGTGGGGGCGCGGAAGCCAGTACCAAATGAAGATCTAAAGCCTACATCGTCGTTCAATTGGTAAAACGCCGCGACCTTGTACACCACCTCAGAACCGAAATCTGAGTAGTCTTCATAGCGCAATGCTGCTTGTGCGAATAGCTCGTCAGTAATGTCACCCGAAATATCTGTGTATACCGCATATGAGTCACGCTCGTATGAGCCTGAGTAGTCAGGTGAATAACCTGGGAAACCATTGGAGCCTACACCTACCACGGTATAAACAGCGTCATCTGGGTCTGCGCAATTTAAGGTTGAACCGTTCGCGATAACGGCTAAACCGGCAGCGGTAGCAGTGGTTCCATCACAGAATCCATAGGGATCAGAAGTAGCATAAGGACCTGCAAAATATGAGCTTTCTTCACCTTCAGAAATTTCATATGACTCATCTAGATAACTTGCACCGAAGGCAAGAACGTAACCGCTTAGGTCGTAGGTGAAGTCAGCTTGTAATTGCGTTTCTTCGTTAGTTAGGTCGCCTGGCTCGAACGACGTGGGTGATTCGTTACCAAGAGAAGGGTTGATAGTATTCGCTAGAGTATAAGAGATTTCATTATTCCCGTAGCGACCACTGATATCGTAGGTAAGGTCGCCAGACATACCTTTTATGCCACCTACCAAAGAGTAATCAGTGACATCTCCGAAGAAGCGTGGAGTGAAGCCACCCGGGAAGAATTCTGTTGGATTCCAAATAGAGCCGTCTTCAAGACGAATGTCTTCGATAGTGCCGTTACCCGGATAACGATAATAGAAAGAGCCGTCGCCTTCACTTTCAGAGTAGTTACCAAAAGCGTATAACTCTGCTTCAGCGCTCAGCGCGTAACCCGCGTTAAAAAACACCCGTTTTCCGCTGGTATTAGGTTGGCCCCAAGGTTGTACCACATCTGAGCCGTGAACACTGTTGGCCATGGCTGTTGCATCTGCGATGTATTGGTCTGACTGCTCGTCTACACAGAACCACGACTCACAATATTGTTCCCCTCTAAATGTCGCTTCACTATCTGAATATTCAGCTGATATGCTGAAGAAGCCATCATCACCAAGAGCGAAGCCTTTGTTTCCTGTAACTGTTATTTGGTCTCCATCACCTTCATAGTAAGTGCCATAGTCGATAGTGAAAGAGCCACCTTCTGTATTGTTTTTAAGCTGGAAGTTGATTACACCTGCGATTGCATCCGAGCCATACTGAGCTGCTGCACCGTCACGCAATACCTCTACACTTTGGATAGCTGCGGTAGGTATTGTGGCAATGTCTGGCCCTTGTGTGCCGGAACCACCTATTGAAACAAGTGCTGCTCTATGGCGACGTTTTGAATTTACCAATACTAAGGTTTTATCTGTCGGCATACCTCTAAGCGTTGCCGGACGAATGAAGGTTCCACCGTCTGAAATGGGTTGTCTGCCAACCGAGTACGACGGTACTAGGGTCATTAGCACATTGTTCATATCAGTGAACGCAACGGCTTCTACGTCTTCTGCGGTTAACACATCAACGGGAACAGGTGAACTTGTTACTGACCGCGGCGCGCCTCGTGCGCCAACAACGGCTATACGTTCAAGGTCTTTAGCTTCTGTGGTTTCTTCACTTGTTTCTTGTGCCTGCACAAGCATTGAGGTGGTGAAGAGAGTTAATCCGGTAAGTGCGTAACGTACTGCAGTGTGGAGTTTCTTTTGATTCATTAGTGTTCCCAATCGTGCTTATTGCTACTTAATTTATGAATGCGCGTTGTTAGAACTTGCACTCTTTCTAGGCACGCACGAGCACCACTTTGATGCAGAGGCATCTTGTAATTGTTATTGTGTAACTCGTGTACAGGAACTAGGCTAAAAACTCTTTGCCGCTGGTGGAAGAAAGAAGAATATTCAGGGGTATAAAAAAAATATTGAGCCATCTCGAAGCTCGCGATTTTCTTGATATTAGACTTAAGTAGTATCTTATATGAGATTTTTTTAATTCAAGAATGGCCTTCATATTTTACATTTTCGCTGCATATAACCTAATGGAATGGCATATACCTTGCTGCCTTCATAAGAGATTGTTTCAACGGCAATTCAATGCGTTTCAAACTCAGCCATGTTCAAGAGGGGATCTAGTGCACTCTAAACAGCTACATTACTTCATTACTACGGTGCGAAAAGGCAGTATAGCTGCAGCGGCTCGCGCTCTGGATATTGCCCAACCTGCTATTAGTCAGCAGCTAGCGAGTCTAGAACGGGAAGTAAAAGCGAGGCTGTTAGAAAGAAGCTTTTCAGGAGTTAGCTTAACACCCGCAGGAGAAGTGTTTTACAAGCACGCAGAAAAAATAATGGGTGAAATTGACAACGTGAAAACAGCGTTAGAGGCGTTTCATGTTGGGCAGCAAAAGGTGATAAAAATAGGCATGCTTCCCTCTATTGGAAACGTACTTTCACTGCCGCTATTAACTGAGATTACGAAGAATCATAAAAATTTAAAAGTAGAAATCAGCACTGGGCCTTCATACACAATCAACGACTGGCTCGATTCTAAGCAGGTGGATATTGCGTTGACTTACCAGCAGGCAATAGAACCTAAATTTATGAGTGTAACACCGCTAATTCAAGAGGAGCTGCACCTTGTTTTCACCGCTTCGTCAGCCTACCCCCAATATGCCAAGCTTCGAGAAAAATCCATCATAAAATTTTGGGAGATAAGTGAGCTGCCTCTTCTGTCGCCAGGAAATAAAGATGCTCTAGGCCAGCTTATTGCCGATTATGAAAAAGCCACAGGAGTGAGTTTAAAGCATGATCTCGCTTATTCTGGGCAGCTTATGACCGGGTTAAGGCAGGTCATGCAGGGGGAGGGAGTGATGATTCTACCTACTTCGGCGATTTTCCATTTAAAGGAGTCAGGGCTGGTATCAACACTTAAAATTACTCAGCCTGAAATGCATAGAACCGTGCTGGCGGCAACAAACAAACAGAAAAAATCTGCGCACGATTACGGAAAAATTATCGATATTATTCGAAAAGTCGTCGCGCAAGAGAACGCATTAAACCACTGGTGCGGCACACTGGAGTTTGCCGCATCTTCCTTTGTAGCGAAATCAGCGTAACACGAGGCTTACCACCATAAAGGCGCTAACAAGCACAAGCAGCTTTATGACTCAGGCAAAGCAATATCAACCAGCACAGGTAGATGATCTGAAAACACCCTAGTTTTCGCATTTTTAAGCTTTCTGCACGACTTTACTTCGATATCCTCTGTGACCCAAACTCGGTCTAAAGAAAACACCGGAAAATGACTGGGAAATGTGGCGCCAATTTTTTGTTGTGATAGCAACTGGTTTAATGCTTTAAATGCTTTAGAGAAAAACTGCCATTCATTGAAATCTCCTGCCAGAAACAGGGGGGTTTTTCTCTCTTTCAAACGCTGTGAAAGGTGCTCGTGAAGCATGGAGAACTGCGAACGACGCTCTAACTTTTTTAGACCTTTGTGAGTATTCACCACCGTCAGAGGAGTTTTTTCAGTCTTCAATTCGACAATTTGCACATTTCTTGGCTGTCGTCCTTTCTGACTTACGTCCACAGTATCGTGTTTTAAAACGTCAAATCGAGTTAATATTGCATTTCCGTACCAACCATTTGACTCTCTTATGGCTGGCGAGGGGATCAGTTTGAACGTATTGTTAGCGCATATGTCTTTAATGTCCTGAGCTGTATCACGTTCACCAGGACGAGTGTCCATTTCTTGAAGCAGTACCACGTCCGCACCACTGTTTGCTAGAAACTGCCCTATGCGTTTGTAGTCGTGCTGCTTGTCTCTGCCCACCCCACTATGAATATTGTAAGTCACTATGCGGCACATTTTTCACCCTCATCTTTGGTATCGTTACTACTTTGTGTCGCGTCACCGTTTGCTTCTTTTCTGCTCTGATAATAGCGGGCGAACTTTTGCGAGCCCCAAATCATTAAACCCCACAGGATTATTCCGCCCACAAGGTAGCTAATAGTTTCAACGGAAGGGTTTTGCCAAATTTGTGCAATTGAATCGCCAACAAGGCCTTTAGCGATCATCGGTGGGAACATACCTAAGAATGTACCTACTAAAAACTGGAAAATGCCGATAGACGAAATGCCAGCCACCAAATTTACCAAACTGAATGGTGCAATCGGTAGCATTCGGATAGCGGCTACGCCAACTATACCGCTTCGCTTCAGTTTTTCATCGACCGCAGCAACCTTAGGCCCGCCTATCTTTCTTAAACCAGCGTTACCGGAGAGCTTTCCGATACCAAACATGATCGCTGAACTCATCAGCGCTCCCATAATGCCGTATATTGGCCCCCATATAGGGCCAAAGATGGCTGCCACCGCAAGTGACAATACTGTCACTGGGAAAAATAATACTCCGCCAACTACATACACTAACAATACCGTGGGAAGTGCGAAGTATGTGCCTCTACTCTTCTCTAAAAAAGCATTAATGCTGTCTGAACTTAACCATGGAATGGATTGGCTGGCCCAGAACATTAATCCACCAAGCACTGCAATGATAGCGACCCCAATTAAGATCATTATGCTGCGACGTCTTGGGTTGCGTGCTGGCAAAGCAGCGCCATCTAAAGTAGGTACAGAAATAAGCGGTTCTTCTGGGTCTGACAATGCGCGAAACACATTTTTCACTGAATGCTCAGTAAACACTTCATCGCGCACTTCGGTAAGTACATAGCCGTGAGCTATCTGGTCTTGCATCAGCGCCTCAACAGGATATTCATTATTGAATATGCCGGGCATTACCGTGATATCACGACCAGTATGCTCTGCAAGCAAGTCATTTCTCACCTGTTCTATGCAAGACTGATTTTCTGCGTTGTTACCAAATAAAACCGTATCAATCTCTGTATCTAAGGTCATTGAACGATTACTTAGGTTTGAAGAGCCAATAACGAGGTACTTGTTATCAATTGTCATCACTTTAGAGTGAATGCGTTTGTACGCTTTTCGACCCTGCATGTCTTCTATTGAAGAGTAGGTAAGCTTTACTCGTTTCGGGTCGATTCCCTTTTCCAAAATTGCTTTAAATTCAATTCGACTCGCCCAAAAAGCCTCACATTCAAATTTACCTTTCGGCTCGTATGAACTAACAATAATGACAGACAGATTGGGTTTTAGCTTTAATTGTTTATTGAGTGCTTCAGCAATTTCTTGGCGAGTAGTAAATTGGTTTTCAATATAGATAACGGATTCTGCTTCGCCAATGAGATCGAGCAACATGTGGCGTACTTCCTGAGCCGGCTCTGCTTCATCCATAAATGGAATGGTTCGAGCAAGCGCACACTCTACATTTTCGAAAAGCGGGGGAAAGTCCTCAGGCCACGCATCAGGTAGCGGTGAATCTTCATCAATACGTGCCTCTTCACGAATATCGATAGGGGATTCTTCTGCCACGCGCTGCCATCTCCACCTAACAAGTTGTGAAAAATCAGCAACGACAGGGCCGCTTGAAACCATTTGCACATCATGTAATGGACCATACTCACCGTCAGGCCCATCTCTTTCTTCTGAAACTACAGGGTGCTCTCGCGTATCCCAGCGATTGGTCGACACGTCCATTCCGCCTGAAAATACGAGTTCATCGTCGATAACCACTATTTTCTGATGCTGGCTACCGCCCATCGGTATGGTATCGTCCAGCTCAGTTTGTACGTTATCTGGGGTTTTCTCTTCCCATACTTCTTTAGCCCACATCTCTCGTTGTGCAAAAAAGGCTAATGATGAATCCCAACGCAACAAGTAAATTTTAATGTTGGGGTTTTGCTCAGCTTTCCATTTTAGCAGGTCACTAATTACACTAGGTGCTTCGCTATTAGCTTCATCTTCACCTCTCAACAATCGAATTCGACTATCGATATCCCAACCTACAATAAAAATACTGTGCTGAGCTTTGACAATCGAACTATGCAAGGCTTTGTAATAGTTTCCGCAATCTATAAGAGGCGTGGAGAAACGAGCCTGGCTCTTTACCCAACAGTTTTGACCTGGTTGAAAAACACTCTTTCCTGATTGCATGGTGCACTACCTATTTCTACTTTCTATCTATTTAGGTGGTGCTGCAGAATTCGTACCTCATTACAAAATGAAGCTGTGGTTTTTAACTATCTGATTTAATTGTTTATTATCTTTATAAGGTTGATTTTAAAACTTGTCTTTTTTGACTATGTGTAATTTTTTCACGATAAAACGAGTTTAATGTTCAAAATTGGAAAATGACCAAAATATCTTCTATATAACCTTAAATTTATACTAAAGGTTAAGAGAATGAAGTTTTTTTCAAAGGAAAATGCCTCAAAACAGGCACTTGAACAATCAATTCTGGCCGTAGTGACTATTGATGAAAAAAATAACATCACGTTTTACAACGGCGCTGCTCAAGAATTATGGGGTTATGCCCCAAGCGAGGTATTGGGAAAAAATATAAAAATGTTAGTGCCTCAAGAACACAAGGCGAATCACGACAGTTATGTAAATTCTCACCGGCAAACCAATATTAATAACATTGTGGGCAGCGCTCGAGAAGTTGAACTAGAAACCAAAAGTGGTGAGCGAATTTGGGTTCAACTCGCACTTTCGCAGGTAATTGTCCAAGGAAAGAAGCACTACACTGCATTTGTACGCGACGTCAGCGAAGAACGCGAAGCGCGTGAAATCGTGGAGCAAACATTAGAACAAGCGTTAGATGCTGTGGTGTGCATAGATGAACATAATAACGTGACTTTATTTAATGCATCTGCTGAGAAATTATGGGGCTATGCGCGAAATGAAGTGATTGGTCAAAATGTAAAAATGCTTGTTCCTCAGGAAATACAAGCGAATCATGATAATTATGTGAACGCGAACAGAGAAACAGGGCAAGACAAGATTGTTGGCACAAGTCGGGAAGTTAAAATAGAACGTAAAGACGGGGGGAGTTTATGGGGAAGACTCTCTTTGTCGAAAGTAAGACTGGCTGATAGAACGCTTTACACTGCGTTTATCAAAGATGTAACCGAAGAAGTTGAACAGAGAGAAATGCAGCGAATGCTCTCTCTTGTTGCTAACGAGACCGATAACGCGGTGATTATTTCCGACGCCAACGGACTGATAGAATATGTGAACAATGGTTTTTATCGACTCACTGGTTGGCAGCTTGATGAAGTTAAAGGCAAGAAACCGGGTTCATTCTTACAAGGTGAAGAAACTGATCAGAGAACCGTCAGTGTTATACGACAAAAAATTAATAACCGCGAAGCCTTTTACGATGAAATTCTCAACTATAGAAAAGATGGAACGCCTTACTGGACTTCACTATCAATTAACCCTGTTTTTAAAGAGGGTAATTTAGTTAACTTTATCGCAGTCCAGGCTGATATAACCCGCGTGAAACAGATGGCGCTAGACTTTACAAACAAATTAAAAGCCATTGGCAGTGCCTTGGTACTGCTTGAAATGAAGCCAAATGGTGAAGTTATTGAAGTAAATAAATTACTGCGCGAAACGTTAAAGGGCGTAATGAGCACAGACGCATTTGCCGCTGAATTAATGGGAAGTTTATCTACAGAGGATAAATCGACACTAGAAGCATCAGGATTTGTCTCGAAGATAGCTGAGTTTGAGGTTGGTGAGAATTACTTAGCATTTGATGCACGAATAAGTGCGCTGAAAAACTTCAATGGTCATATAACGCGCTATGTATTTTTTGCTGTGAATGTAACTACTAGAAAACAAGCCGTGAACGACACGCAAGATGCCATGAAAGAACTGTTGGTGACCAGCCAAACCATCAGTAACATTGTTGGCACTATCAACTCCATTTCAGAGCAAACTAATTTGTTAGCATTGAATGCGGCCATTGAGGCAGCAAGAGCCGGAGAAATGGGGCGAGGGTTTGCAGTGGTTGCTGACGAAGTCAGAACGCTGGCGGGTAACTCTCAATCATCATCAAATGAAATTGATAACCTTGTAAAAACGACGGTGGCAAAAATAGAGGAGTTAGCGCAACTTATTCAGCGTATAGATGGTTAAACATACAAAAGCCTTCGTTATATAACGAAGGCTTACAAGTTTGATTTAACTTAACTAAAACGGTAACACCGTATTCAATTAGAAGCGGTATTCTACACCGATGCTTGCTTGTTTAAGATCAGTTTCAAAATCAGTATCGTCGATGTCATCAAATGCTTCATCTGCATCTAACTCTGTGTCGTAAACCGTGTACTCAGCGTTGACAAGGAAGTTGCTAGTAATTGCGTAGCTTAAGCCCGCGCCTACAAACAGGCTTTCGTCGTCGTTATCACGTGATACACCTGCAAAATTGTATTCTGTCTCTGACCAAAGTTGGCCCGCCTTCGCATACAATGAGAAGCGCTCGGTCAGTGGAAGAATACCTTTAATGGCGGCAGTGTAACCATCGGTTTCAGCACCAGCAATGTCATTACCGTAGTCACCGAAATCGATATAGCCACCTTCAAGGGCTATCCACTCGTTAAACTTATAACCTACAAGACCTTGCCAAACGTCTTTGTCATCGTCAAAGTCATCTTCGCCTTCAACACGTAGGTAACCGTAATTACCACCTACATAAAAACCACTGTCTTTCGCTTCAATTTGATTTGATTGAGCGTGTGCACCGAATGACGCCATTGCGCTGATAGAGGCAACCGCAGCAAGTCCAGTTAGTGTTTTAAGTGTGTTTTTCATAAGTTCATCCTCATTACTTCTTAACATTCCATCGACTTCTTATATGAAGCTAATGCGTCTTGATTACACATTTTCTACATCAATTGTTGTGCCATGGTAGAAATTTCAAATTTCGCTTCAATTTAGCGCAAACTTTACATGGAGAATTATGTATCTGTTTGTTTATTAGCCATTTTTGCGGTGGGTTCGTGCTTTTTACAAAATTAAGAACGAAAAATTTTCATAAGGTTTGAAAGAGATTCATAGGTGTTCGTTTATTAGCGAAGGTTAAAAGCTAATCCGCCTCAATAGTCGCAGTAATCATAAGTGGTAAGGCTAACAGTATGAATTTAAAGTGCTTTTCTTTAATTGGATTTTTTAATCAGCTGAATTCATTTTATCAACTGTAAATTTTGCGTAAGCCTGTCTATCTTTTAACTGCTTATGAGGTAAACAAAATGTTAACGATTAGATGATGCCCTAGGCGATCCTCATTGGTTAACCACAACAAACTCAGATGGGAAAAGACCATGACTTTAAATAGGTTTAAAAAAACCACATTGTCAGCGTTAGTAGCGCTTTCATTAGGTGCGACAGGTGCCATTGCTAACGATCAAATTAGCAAACCAGCTGGTGCGAAAGGCACGGGTATGACGAAAGCCTTTCAACCAAAAACTAATCAATTTTGGTGGCCAGATCAGCTAGATCTTTCTCCACTTCGAGACCATGACAACCGTTCAAACCCGCTTGGTGAAGATTTTAATTACGCTAAAGCGTTTGCCAAGCTTGACCTTGACGAAGTCAAAAAAGATCTTAATGAGCTTCTTACTACGTCGCAAGATTGGTGGCCAGCAGACTTTGGCAACTACGGTCCTTTCTTTATTCGCCTTTCATGGCATAGCGCAGGTACTTACCGCACATTAGATGGTCGTGGTGGTGGTGACGGTGGCCAAATGCGTTTTGACCCGCTAAACAGCTGGCCAGATAACGGTAACCTAGATAAAGCACGTCGTCTGCTTTGGCCAATTAAGCAAAAGTATGGTGAAAGCCTATCTTGGGGTGATTTAATGATCCTCGCGGGAACCGTGGGTATGGAAAACATGGGCTTTGATACCTATGGTTTCGCTGGTGGCCGTACTGATGACTGGGAACCTGACATGGTGTATTGGGGTCCAGAAGTAGAAATGCTAGCGAGTGACCGTGAAGAGCGCGATGGCAAACTTCAGCGTCCATTAGGTGCAACTCATATGGGCCTAATATATGTTAATCCTGAAGGTCCAAAAGGTGTGCCTGATCCAATGGGCTCAGCGAAAAATATTCGTACAGCATTTGGTCGCATGGCGATGAATGATGAAGAGACTGTAGCGTTAATCGCTGGTGGTCACACATTCGGAAAAATGCACGGCGCTCACAAGCCTGCTGATTGTTTAGAAGCTGAGCCGGGTGGCGCAGGCTTGGAAGAGCAGGGGCTAGGTTGGAAAAATAACTGTGGTAAAGGCAATGCAGAAGACACAGTTACCAGTGGTCTAGAAGGTGCGTGGACACAGCTACCGACTAAATGGACAAGCCTGTATCTACAAAATCTACTAGGTTTTGAGTGGAAACAAACTCGCAGCCCAGCTGGCGCGATCCAGTGGGTTCCGACCGACGAGTCACTTCATAAGTCAGTACCAGATGCACACGTGGAAGGTAAAAGAAACCCACCTGTGATGACTACAGCCGACTTGGCGCTTAAGTATGATCCTGAGTATCGTAAGATTGCCGAGCGTTTCTTAGCCGATCCTAAAGAGTATCAAACTGCCTTTGCTAAAGCGTGGTTTAAGCTAACTCACCGCGATATGGGGCCAAAAGCACGCTACTTAGGTAACGACATTCCAGAAGAAAACTTTATCTGGCAAGATCCTGTTCCTAAAGCTGACTATAAAATGATCTCTGATAAAGATGTGAAGAAGCTTAAAGCAGACATCTTAGATAGTGGTTTAACTGTTCAGCAGCTTGTTAAAACAGCATGGGCATCGGCGGCAAGCTTCCGTGCTTCTGATTTACGTGGTGGTGCGAATGGAGCACGTATTGCACTAGAGCCACAAATGAATTGGGAAGCTAACGAACCAGAGACGATTAAAGCTGTAGTTTCAAAGCTTAAAGAGATGCAAGACGACTACAATTCTCGCATGCTGTCTAAAAAGAAAGTATCACTTGCTGATTTGATTGTTATTGGTGGTGCTGCGGCGATTGAAAAAGCAGCGGCTGATGCAGGCGTTAAGGTAACGGTACCAGTGGTGCCAGGTCGTACCGACGCTACTCAAGAGCAAACCGATGTGAACTCGTTCTCACTGCTTGAGCCAACCGCTGATGCATTTAGAAATTACTATAATGCAGAAGCCAGCTATCGTTCACCAACAGATATGTTGGTAGATAAGGCTGACCAGCTTAACCTAACGGTTCCAGAGATGACGGTTCTACTAGGCGGTTTACGTTCGTTAGGAGCTAACACAGGTGGAACTAACCACGGCGTATTTACCGACAAGGTTGGCACGCTTAACAACGACTTCTTCGTAACCCTACTTGATATGGGTGTTAAGTGGAGAAAAACCGACAACCCATCTGTATACGAAGGGGTAAACAGAAGCACAGGTGAAGTAATGTACACAGGTACTCCTGTTGATCTAGTTTTTGGTTCAAACAGTGAGCTACGTGCTGTGGCTGAAGTTTATGCCTACGACAACGCCAAAAAACGTTTCGTTGAAGACTTTGTCGACGCATGGACCAAAGTGATGACGCTAGATCGTTTTGATTTACGTCATGATTTAAATGCCAACCTAGGTAAATAGGTACGGTTGAATTGCTATCGTGAATAAATTCTCGATAGACACATAGATTAAAAGGGCGCTTTGGCGCCCTTTTTCATTACATTGCACATGCCTTTATTAATTCGAAATGTGGATAGAGCGTGAACATCGCAAACCTATCTTTATTTCGATACACTGAACCCTTATTTTTCGCTTTTACAGACAAAACAATAATGGCTAGTCTTCAACGAACGTGGGTTAATCTAGAAATGCTCAGCGATGATATTAGTGCATTAGAGCATGATGTAATTGATACCGCTGCTCACATAAAGCTTTTGCACAGTGTACTGGAAGAACTGAAAATTGCTGAGTCATTTGTTGCACTAGAAACTGAAGCAAGCTTTCAGAGATCGCTATCTGGTTCTCTGTTTGAAAATATATTTGAGCGAAAGCGTATGGTGGGAGTCTATATAAAGCTTGTGGGCTACGTTATTACCGCGTGGGAAGCGACCAATAAAGCGAAAGCAATCATCAGTGAAAACTTCGACTCGAGCGCAGATAAGCGACTGGAGTTGCTTCAAGTAAAAGCCATTAGAGCTAAATCTCAATTAAAAACCGTAGCGTCAGCAATGGGGAAAGAAGACTACGCAAAGTTTGTCCAGACGTTAGGGTTGTCTGCTAAAGAGTGGCAGTGGGATACACTGCGCGCCAGATTTTAACCGGCGCGAAGGTATAACTAAAAACTCTTATTTTAAGATGGGGGGTAGCTAAGGGGTGGTGTTTCGAATCCCAATTCCCTGTTCGTTTATAACCCTTACTTCTCGTTGAGGGAAAGGTATTTCAATGCCGTGTTCGCGTAATGTTTCAAAAACAGTAAGCAGTAAGTCACCTCCCACACGGTTTTTACCATCGTCGACACCTTCCATCCAAAACTCGACAAACATGTTAACGCCAGAGTCGCCAAAGCTATCTATTTCACAATCAGGCAGTTCTTCAAAGGGAACGTCATCGCCACTTATCACCTGAGGGTGCTCTGAGACCGCCTCTTTAATTATTTCTACCATGGCACGGATATCTGTTTTGTAGGCCACCGAAAAATCGATACGGTAACGCTGTTTCGGGTCTTTATGCGTCCAATTTATTAGCAGAGAACTGATAAACTTTTCATTGGGGACTAAGATATCTTTTCCGTCATAGGTTTCTAATACGGCATAACGCATCTTAAATTCTCTGACGATACCTTTCTGTCCGTCTTCCAATTCAACGAAATCGCCAACGGTCAACGATTTATCCAACAGAATAATAATGCCGGATATGAAGTTTGAAGCGATAGACTGCAAACCTAAGCCTAAACCCACACCTACAGCACCACCGAATACGGCTAATGCAGTAAGGTTAATGCCCATAACATTAAGCAATAGAAGGAAGACCACACAGAAAAGGGCTACTTCAAACAGTTTGGCGAACACTTCCTTGGTAGATACATCAAGCGATTTGTGGTTTCGAATAATATCTTGCCCTATCGCATTAGAGCTGCGACCGAGCCAGAACAGTAAACCACCAAACAGCAAGACTCTTGTTACGCCATACGCAGAAATTTCAACATTACCAACTGATATTGCCATCGACTCTAAAGCCGAAGTAATGAGTGGAAGCACGTCTATTAGATGCAAAAACAAGATAGGTAGGCCTATCCAGCGCATAAACGCAGCAATAGTTTTATTTTCAACAAAGCCAGTAATTAAAGAATTTACGAACAGCATAAGCGCAACAACTACCGCAATTTCTAGCAGCCATGCGTCGAACTGGAATTGCGCACCTAGCACGGTGGTAAGCTTTAGTAAGCTTATAGTGATAAGTGGAAACAGTGCCTCGCCGAGGTTGTGTAAAAAGCCGTGCATGGTATGAGCACCTTGCTGTGGCTTTTCTCGAGTAAATTTAAAAGGCTTTTTTACCTGCTTGGCAAGCAAAAACGCCACGCAGTAAATTACCGCGATTGTTGTAAGCTGAATAATAAAGCTATCAGACATTACTGACGCTTTGACTAACGCTAACTTTTCTTCAAAGTGCTGGGTTAAACTATCAACATTCATGTTTTCTACTTCACTTGTTCACCACGCTACAGCAGCGTGGATGTGATAAAAGCGTGGAATTACAGCGCGCTTTTTATCTGTTATACCAAATATGGTAAAGCTTTTTTTGTCGATACAATACAAATGGCGCACAAAATAAGCGCTGGTCATACAGGTTTTGGTGTTATTTTGTACAGGCGAGATGGGTGATTTTAATTTTTGTTGCACTTTAACGTTTGGTTTTAACGTAGGTTTTTATTTATCATATTGAATTTATTGATTTTTGTTTCTGTTGGTTAATGAGGTATAACCTAGGCAAGACTTTCTCTATTAGATAAATTTTTGTCGTTTTGATAGAAAAAAACCAAAGCTTCAAATATTGGTAATAATAATTGGTTGACATCTGGTAAGGCCGAATTGTAGTATGAAGACGTTTTCTGCTGCTTGATTAAGCAGAGTGTGGACTAGCTTATCTACGCGTCTAAACAAAAAAAGCAGGAATGCAAAATGGAAAAACCATTTGCAAACTTAATTTTTTGTACTGGCGTTTTAAGGCAAAAATAATAAAAACAGTGACTCTTATGAGTACCCTACAAAGCAAACAGGCTTCTTAGAAATAAGAAGCCTGTTTTATTATGTGAAAAGAAAAACGAATATTTACTCTCGTCATTACTGCCTTAGATGAGCAATTGAATATAAGCCTCGAGTTTCATCTGTTTTACGCTTTATTTCTTCTAATGCTTTTGCTTCACTTGCATCAAAAAGTGCATTGATCAAGCGGTTGAAGTGCTGATGCATTGCACGTCTAGCTCCGGCTGAATCTTTGTTAGCAATAGCATCGTATATAAGCGTATGCTCACGCATTCTTTGTTCTTCGCCTTGTGAACAAACATCGCTGTAGGCTGCTATCACTTGAGGAACGTTTCTTCTTAGGTCCCACAAGTTTTCTACAGACAACATAATGGCGTTATTGCGGGTAGCCTGAGAGATGATTTGATGAAAGCGCTGGTCTGCCTCGTCTGCTTTCTGTGGATTTTGCATTTCGACGAGGGTTTGCTTTAACGCTTCTAATTCTTCACTAGAGATTGTAGCTGCGGCAAGTGCGGCAGCTTCACCTTCAACAAGGGCGCGGGCTTGAGTAAGTTCAAATGCACTAATAGGTTTTGCTACCTGACCCTGTTTCTTCTGATGTAATACATAGACGCCAGACCCAGTCTTTACTTCTACTCGTTCTCGCACTTCTAACGCAATGATAGCTTCACGAATAGTAGGCCGACTTACGTTATAGGTCTCCGCCAGTTCCCTTTCTGCGGGTAAGCGACTACCTTCGGGATAGATTCCTTGGTCGATTAGCGCTTCAAGTTTTTCAACTATGCTCCAGAAGAGACGACGAGTCTTCATATTTACAGCCCTTGTTTGCCTGTTACTTACCCAAAAAAAGTGGACAAAATTGGTAAAATAATTCTATCTGACCATTGTATATCGAAATTAGCATAAAGCGCAAAGCCCCTAGCACGCTGCAATAGAGCGCTTAAGCGCATTCTTTGTCATTTTAATTGGTAATACATTTTATTGTTATTGGTAAAATAAATTGGTTGTTTTTGGTCTATTTATTGGTTAGATTCTAAAACAGCCGATAACAAATAAATAACAGCATAATTGCGTTTTTGCAAAAGAACATTGGCAATTTATGTGCGATTTATGTGATTTGAGCAATATCAGCAGCAATATCGTTATCAATGTTGCTAACGAAACGGGGAATGTATGAAAGTAGTTAATGTCTTTAAGTCAGCCATGGGGATCATTTCTCTCTTTGTGTTTAACTCAGCGGTCCATGCTGACAACTACTTAGTTGACTCCGAGCAAAGCTACCTAGAAGCATTGACCAAAGTTGCACCTGGTGACGACATCGTCCTTAAAAATGGTACATATCAGAATTTTGAAATTAAATTCAAAGCTCAAGGAAATGAACAAGCGCCAATTACGTTAAGAGCGGAAACCAAAGGGGGCGTTGTTCTCTCTGGTCAGTCAAACCTCTCTATTTCGGGAAATCACCTAATTGTATCTGGGCTCGTATTTAAAGACGGCTTTTCCCCCTCAGGCTCGGTAATTAGTTATCGCACGAGTAAAGACGAACTTGCCAATAACACACGAGTTACCGAAGTCGTTATTGAAGACTATTCAAAACCCGATAAATTTGAAAATGACTATTGGGTAGCATTATATGGAAAGCACAATAGGCTAGATCATTCATATCTGGCAGGAAAACGAAACCGAGGTGTAACCGTTGCAGTGCGGTTAAATAGTGCAGGCAGCATCGAAAACTACCATCAAATAGATAATAACTATTTTGGGTACCGTCCAGAGCTAGGCTCAAATGGTGGCGAGACGTTAAGAATTGGCACCAGTCATTATTCATTAGAAAACTCGTTTACCCGTGTCGAAAATAATGTGTTTGACCGATGTAATGGCGAAGTTGAAATTATTAGCGTTAAGTCAGGTGGCAACGTTCTTAACGGCAATACCTTCATTGAATCTCGCGGTACGCTAACTCTAAGACATGGAAATGGCAATACAATCACCAATAACGTGTTTTTAGGAAATGGCGTTCCCAATACCGGTGGGGTGCGTGTAATTAATGCCGATCAAGAAGTAGCAAATAACGTGTTCAAAGGGCTTACTGGTTACCGTTTTGGTAGCGGTTTTACAGTAATGAACGGCGTGCCCAACTCACCACAAAATCGTTATCACCAAGTGAAAAACGCCAATATTCACCACAATACGTTTATTGATGTTTCTCACATTCAACTTGCTGCAGGGGCGGATGAGGAGCGTTCAGCGCCGCCAATGGACAGTATTTTTAGTAATAATCTTGTGATAGCCGATACGGTACCTACTACGTTTAGCTTTTTTGATGACATAAGCGGAATAGAGTTTACTAATAATGT
The DNA here is from genome assembly GCF_005117025.1 of Alteromonas portus. GTDB lineage: Bacteria > Pseudomonadota > Gammaproteobacteria > Enterobacterales > Alteromonadaceae > Alteromonas > Alteromonas portus. The sequence goes on from NZ_SWCO01000005.1 coordinate 29,848, forward strand.
GGCTAACTACAGCGTAGAAAGTCAAATTGAAAAAGGATTCACTAAGCGAAGCGATATACAAGCTTCTTCATCTCACAATATTACGGTAGACGGAATGCAAGTGGGTGCTGACAGCAGTGTTAAAGCGCTCAATAAATCTGACGTTGGACCAAGTTGGTATGAGAAAAAGGTGTATGAAACACCGTTTGGTTCAGGAAATGAAGTTTCTGTGGAGCCCGGCGTAAATACGCTTTTTGAAGCTGTAGCAAAAGCGCAAGATGGAGATACGCTTGTGTTAGCTGACGGCGTATACAGCGAAGAAAAAATTGTAGAAGTAGACAAAACACTTTCAGTCAAGGGAGGGGCTAATGCAAACATCGTCATTCTTCCCCAGCGTTCAGCGCTTTTTGAAATAAGTGATAATGGCTCACTGGAAATTGAAGGAGTAACCCTTTCAGGGGCAGATGCGCCAGATGCTGCCGGAAATACCTTTATTCGTACTAAAAAGTGGGGCATGTTAACTAACTACCGATTCGTAATGAACAAGGTAAAAGTAACCGACTTAGACATTAATCACAGTTACCATTTTTTCTCAGCAGGCGCCCGTAGCTTTGCGACCTTGCTATCTATTACTAACAGCCAATTCGATACTATCTCCGGCCATGTACTTGCACTGAATAAAGAGAAAGATGATTTGGGCATTTACAATGTTGAAGTATTGAATCTAGAAAGTAATACCTTTAAAGATGTAGAGGGCGCGCTAGCTCTTATTTATCGCGGTGGTACTGACGAGAGCACCTTTGGGCCTAAGGTCACAATAAGCAAGAATGTGTTAACTAACGTAGGTTTAGGAAAAAGAAATAAGCGTAAGGCAAGTATTTTTCTTCATGGCGTACAAAAAACACAGATTCGAAGCAATGAGTTTAACGCCACTGCGCCAGTTAAAATTGAGCACACCGTTGGGGAACCGCAAACATCACACAGCGGAAATACATTTGTTGATACGCACGACATTATCATTACTGACTTTTTAAAAGAAAAAGATGAATGTAGCTGTCCGGAATAAAGACAGTTCATGATTGTGTATCGAGTTTTGAAAGAACATAAGTAATTAACGTAATAAATTAAAGACTACGAGTGCGTAGGGTGGATGATATGAGAGTTGGTTTTATTGGCGAATGCATGGCCGAGCTGAAAAAAGTAAACGGGGTATTGGAAGAAGGATTTGCTGGCGATACTTTTAATTCTGCCGTTTATCTAAAGCGTACGTTCCCTCAATTAGATAGCTATTTTGTTAGTGCTGTGGGTAGCGACGCGCTTTCAAAAGAAATGGTCGACTTTGCTCAAAGCGAGTCAATAAACACTCGCTTTTTGTTTACCCACCCAGAAAAGCATATCGGACTTTATAAAATTTATACTGACGCTCAAGGCGAGCGGTCCTTTACTTATTGGCGAAATGACTCTGCTGCAAAGTGCTTGATGTCTCAGCTTACCAATGACGATACAGCGTCGCTCACTGCATTGGACTTAGTGCTATTCTCTGGCATTTCACTCGCTATATTAAACAAAGAAGACCTACCTCAGTTTTGGCGTTTACTGACAACGTTGAAGGAAAGCGGCACTCAAATTGTCTTTGACATGAACCATCGTCCTGCGCTTTGGAAGGGAAGAGACGATGCAACCGTACTATACGAAAAAGCATTTGAAATTGCAGACATAGCGTTACCTGGATTAGAAGATTTTAACTTCTTATATGGCTTTGAAACTGTAGAAGAGATTATCGATTTCTTGGCTCCATTCTCATTTAAACAACTGGTAATTAAAAACGGCAGCAGTGCTGTAACGCTGGTTAATGAAAAAGGTGAAGTTTCAGTAGTAGGCCTAACCCCTGTTACTCATGTAGTTGACACTACATCAGCCGGTGATGCATTTAATGGCGTCTTTTTGGGTGCTTACCTAACGGGAGAAAGCCCTAAGGCAAGTGTTGAAAAAGCGGCTAAATGTGCAGGTTTCGTCATTCAACATCCTGGCGCCATTGTCGATAAAGCGGCCTATGCTGAACTGGTGTCATCTATCGCTTAAAAAGCAAATAATTCAAATATCACATAATACTACATAGAACTTATTAGGGCAGAGTGCCCACCTTATAAAGAGACAACTCATGAAAAAAATATCAGACATTATGGGCGATCAAACCCTGCTTCCAATCATTCAAGCCGATAATGTAGAAGATGGTGTGGCGATTGCCAAAGCGATGGCGGCAGCAGGCCTTACTACGGTTGAAGTCGTATTGCGTTCTGAAAATTCCGCAAAATGTATAACGGCTATAAAAGAAGCACTGCCTGACATGATCGTAAGCGCTGGAACTGTTATCGATAGAGCATCTTTAGATGCTGCTATTAACGCTGGTGCAGACTTTATCGTAACGCCAGCGGTAACAGAGCGACTGCTTACTATGCTTGTTGATTCTGGTTTACCAGTGCTTCCTGGTGTATCTAATGTGTCAGATATTGTGCTGGCGAGAGAACACGGGTTTAGAGAGATGAAGTTGTTTCCTGCGTCTTTGTCTGGTGGAGCTGCATTCTTGAAAGCTGTAGGCGGCCTGTTTAAAGATACAAAATTCTGTCCAACGGGCGGCGTATCGCCAGAAAATTTTGAAGACTATTTGTCTTTAGGTAACGTGTTTGCCGCTGGCGGTACTTGGGTGGCGAAACCTCAGTGGGTTGCAGATAAACAGTGGGATTTAATTACAGAGGCGTGTTCACAAGTTTAGTGAGCGAAGCATAATCCCGACCAGTTAATTTTAAGATACTAGATACTTAAGTAACCCCCAATAGTTGGATTATCCAATTACTGGGGGTTACTTTATTTTATGCCCTTTATTATTTATCCATTCTATGGAAATAGTGTTTATAGTTTGTGCCAGCCTTCTGTTAAACGTCATTTGAACAAAAAATGCGCTGGTGGCCTTCAGTGTTTAGTGTTAGACTCCGCGCGCAATTTGTAAGAGTAAACACCTACGTTCTTTTCTTGATGTCAAACACCAATAAGCCAAGTTGGCAATAGCGTATCTCTTTAGGTTTTCCCAGTAATCTATAACCCCCACGGTTAGCAATAAAGCACTAACGCTTATACCTTTGAGGTATGCAGTTTCTATATAAATACCTATGACAGGAGTTTGTTAATGTCATTTACCCAATTAGGGCTCGCTGAACCCTTGTTGAAAGCTATTGAAAAACGAGGATTTAGCACGCCATCACCTATCCAAGAAAAAGCAATACCAGAGGTGTTGCAAGGAAAGGATGTGCTAGCAGCTGCGCAAACGGGAACAGGGAAAACCGCTGGATTTGGACTTCCTATTTTACAACGATTGATGTCGGGAAAACCTGTGACGGGCAATAATGTTCGCGCGCTTATTCTTACGCCTACCCGAGAGCTTGCCGCTCAAGTAGAAGAAAGCATGCAAGCCTTTAGTGAGTTTTTACCGTTAAAAACGGCTGTGGTATTTGGTGGCGTAGGCATTAACCCGCAAATGATGAAGCTTCGTAAAGGTGTAGATGTATTAATTGCAACGCCTGGACGACTACTTGATTTGTACCAGCAAAACGCAGTGAAGTTCTCTCAGCTTGAAGTATTGGTGTTAGATGAAGCCGATAGGATGCTTGATATGGGTTTCATACACGACATTAAGAAAGTGTTGAAGCTATTGCCACAAGAGCGTCAAAGCTTACTTTTCTCAGCCACGTTTTCCGATGAAATTACCGCATTGGCGAAAACGATCACACGTGATCCGGTAAGTATTTCGACCGCACCTGCAAATACCACGGTAGATGCTGTTCAACAGCATTTGGTAACCATAGATAAATCTAAAAAGACGACTGCGCTTATCTGTCTGATTAAACAGCAGAAATGGGAGCAGGTTTTGGTGTTTAGCCGAACTAAACATGGTGCTAATCGCATCGCCGAAAAACTTACTCGCTCAAAGATCCCAAGTGCTGCAATTCATGGTAATAAAAGCCAAGGTGCAAGAACTAAAGCCCTTGCTGACTTTAAAAGTGGCGCAATCAAAGTGTTGGTTGCCACTGATATTGCTGCGCGAGGTATCGACATCAGTGAATTGCCGATTGTTGTTAACTTAGACTTGCCGAACACGGCTGCCGATTATGTTCACCGTATTGGTCGTACGGGACGTGCTGGTGCTAGCGGACAAGCTTGGTCATTCGTTTGTGCTGAAGAGCTACAAAACCTGAAAGATATTGAAACGCTTATTCAAAAGTTGCTTCCTCGTGAAGTCTTAGAAGGCTTTGAACCTCAGCAAGCTGTGCCTGCCACCACACTATCAAAACCTAAAAAGCCTAAAAAACCTAAAAAGCCAAAAGCACCACAGGGTGACAGCACCAGCGAAAGCAAGCTAAGTGGTGAGAGGAAAAAGTCGAATCAGCGCCAACGCCAAGGCAACGGTAGCGGAAACGGTAACCCACGCGCAGGTAAATCGAATTCGCGCGGCAACGGTAGTGGAAAGCCAGTAGGTCAACGACGCTCAGGAAGCGAAGGTACTGCTGCAAGACGACCAGCTAAACGCAGAAGTAGTTCGTCTAATGGCAACTCCAACAGTAGGGCGTCTAATCACGCAAAAGCGTAAATTGCTGAACTACCCTTAATAAAGCCATGTTCATTTAAAAAAGGGCCCTTGTTGTGCCCTTTTTTAATGCTTTGACCCATCCTAAATAGCGTTGACTGTATTAATTTTGTTCCCAAGAAAACGGGTTGTAGTGTCGCAATGCTGGGGCAGTGTTGACTCCGTTACCATTCTCAGAGTCTAGCGAAAGCTCTGCGCGTTTTATAAGCGTTTTTTGCAGTTCAGTGCGAAACCCTTTGGTTTCTTTCCAAAGCTCGTTAAGCCCTTGTGGGGTATTACCTTGTAAATCTAGCGCTAGCATTGGGCCAAGTTTGTCATAGGCGCTTTGCAATCTCAGCGCTTGCTCTTTGTTATAGGCCTTTTCCTCATCTGTCGCTTGCCAGTTGATGAAAGGGGCTTTTTGCGCAGTTGTCATTGCGGGAAAGCGAGAGAAATACTGGATGTACTCCGACAAGGGAATGCTGTCAGCGCGCCCCCAGATATCCATCGAAGTTCTGTTTAACAACGCGCCTGTTTTAGGCTCAACCACCATAACAGTTGGCGTTGCGTAGTAAATTGGATAGTCGAATCGCTGAGTTATATTTCTTCTGTCTTCAAGCGTTCCCACATCAACAAAAACGGTTTCATAGTGAGCGCGTAAAATGAGGTCCATTTCTTTCGAAGCAAAACGCTCAGCTAAGCCTGTACTGTCGTGGCACCATTGGGCACCCAGAACTACCAGAAGCAGCTTACTTTGCTCCACCGCTCGTTGCTGTGCATTTTCTACGTCCTGATAAGGTGATGCAGAAGGGGTATAGGTATAAGGGTTCTCATCCAGTGTACTTACACAGCCATTTAGCGCGACAAAAGCAGTAATTAAAGTAATGAAAGTTAAACACCGCTTAATAAATAGAGAGTGATGAAAAAAGAAAATGTTCTGCATACGATTGTCAAAATAGTAGTTAAATCAACAACAATGTAGCACAAAAAGAGAAAAGAAAAGCGGCAATTAAACGTAGTAAACTACCGCTTGAGCAGGTCGGTCTAAACAGAAACTGGAACTAGCTTCATGTTGATATTTCCAATACCTTCAAAAGTCACCGTAGATGTGGCACCTGCCACAGTGTCATGTACGCCAGTAATAGCGCCAGAACAAATCATACAGCCCTTCGGAAGGGTTATATTACGTGCAGCGGCTTGGTCAATTAGATAAGCTACTGCTGCCATAGGGCCGCGTAATACATTATTGGAAGGTGCAGTGTTGATATGTTCTTGGTTAATGAACACAGATGTCTGCATTTTCTCAATCACTGTATCCCAAGACGCAATTGGAGCGCCAATTACCATGCCTTGGTTTACACCAAAATCGCTGATAATGGCTGTAGGTCCATAGCTATTTAAATCGATGACCGGGCTACTGGCTATTTCCACACCAGCATATACGGCTTTGATCAAATGCTTTAAAGGTCCTTTGGTATCAATTGAACCAGGAGTAATCTCTTCTCCCAATTCAAACACCAGTTCAGCTTCAACTGCAACCATACCACCTGCGTAGACTTCTAACTCGACGAACTCATCGTCTGCATGAGGACGGCCAATGAAATGGGTAACCTTTTTAAATATTGGGCCCATTAAGCGCTCTGCACCCATTTGCTCGCGAAGCTCAGGGATGACCATTCCTACTTTCCAGCCGGTAATTTCGTCATTCCACTGTGCAAGTGACATATCCTGGACGTGATAAGCCGCGTCCAGTGTCGTCGGAACATCGCCCGGAAACGTCTCTAATACACTGGCATGCTTACGCGCATTAACAAGTGTATGAGATAGCGTTTTCAGGGCGTCTTCTGTTAGTGGTTTATCAGGAAACATCGGAATGATTAAATCCCTAGTGCCTGTCCGCCACCAATTTGCACGGTCTCTGCGGTAATAAATGATGCATCTTCGCTTACTAAGAATGACACCACAGATGCTACCTCTTCAGGCTGACCAAGGCGACCAAGCATGATGTTGTCTTTCCAAGAAGCAAAAACCTCTGGCTTAGTTGCTTTGATTTGCGCATGGAATGGCGTATCGATTGTGCCCGGAGATACGGCATTCACGCGGATACCTGCTGGTGCTAGCTCTTTAGCAAGCGCTCGAGTTAGTGTATGTACAGCGCCCTTTGAAACACCGTAAATACCTGCGCCAGGGCCACCAGCATTCCAACCAGCGTTAGACGTGTAATTCACTATAGAGCCACTGTCAGATTTCTTTAAGTATGGAATGGCAGCTCGAGATACAAAGAACGCACTATCAAGGTTTAGTGCCATAACAAAACGGTAAAATTCCGTTGTCATCTCTTCCATTGGGCTTCGACCACCAAGGCCTCCGGCATTATTGATAACAGCATCAATTTTGCCGTACTTGTCGCCAATAGCTTGTACGTTTTTATTAACCGCTTCGTCACTTGTAACGTCAAAGCCATAGTATTCTGCTTCAATGCCTAAGTCGGTTAGCTCTTTAACACGCTCTGCGCCTTTGTCGTCTTCAATGCCGTTTAAAACAACAGTGAAACCGTCTTGGCCAAGTCTTTTGGCAACTTCAAATCCGATGCCGCCTGTTGCTCCAGTTACCAGTGCTACTTTCTTCGTCATAACAAAAACTCTTTAGGTTGTATTACATTGTGTAAAGCCAATCTTAGGTCAATAAAATTAATTGGTCTACCTGTTTTGTGTGTTTTTTGTCATTGTTTTATGAAAATTGTTTTAAATGTTCACCTGTTAATATAGCCTTTAATTCTTTGGTTGCTGATTTTTAGTGGTTTTTTGTGATTTTGGTAAGGGGCGGGAAATGATGGTGAAAGGGCTGTTTTTACTCAGTGCAAAACACAAAGTAAGATGCTTATTGGTAAGTCCAATTTCAGGTGTGGTAGTCGTGGGGGGGAGACGTTAGTGTAAGTCGTTAGTGGGAACACTAAGGCGAACTACTGTACCTGATTGATTACCATGAAATATATCCAGCGTTCCGTTTATTAATTTAGCGCGCTCTTTCATCGAAAGCAGACCGAGTGTAGGTTCAGCATTCTCTGCTTGGGTAATGTGCTGGGGAATGCCGTCGCCATCATCGCTAATGGTGAATAAAGCAGTGTGAGGCTCGTAGTTAATTTTAATCCATAGCGACGTTGCATTGGCGTACTTAATGCTATTCGTTACTGCTTCTTGCACTATACGGTATATATGTATTTTCTGCTCCGAATTAAAGCTCACGGGCGTTCCGTTAAGTTCGTAGAAACAATCTATATTCGCTTTTTTAAGTGTAGTGATAATCTCAGAACGCTGTATCACGTTCTCAATTGGAAGCGTATCGATGCCAGATGGACGTAATCCCCCTAGGCTTTTTTTCATGGCCTGATACAAGGCGTCAATTTTGTTGAGTAATATTTCGTTATCGTCGCCTTTGGACTTAATAGAAAGCTGAAGTTTTAAATCGACAATGCGATGGCCGAAGTCGTCATGTAAATCTCGCGACAGCCGTTTTCTTTCGTTTTCTTGCACATTAACAAGTTGGGTGGCGAGGGCTTGTGCACTTTTTACGGACGCTTCCAAATCTTCGTTTTTCTTGGCTAGCTCCTTATTTAATACTTTTGATTGGTTTATGGAGGCGCCCAAAATTAAACAGCTAACACACAGTGCTAAGATGTAAAACTGATGTTCAATGGGGGGGAGTGTGCTTTGACTTGCCACGACAAAGGCTGTAATGCCAATGAGTAGACATGACAGTGCGCTACCCATCACAGCATATCGATACGATAAAAACAGCGCGGGGAATACCGCAAGGTATTTAATCTGATAGCTTATATTTATTTGATCGGAATATAGGTAATGGCTGGAAGCCAACAAAAGTAACCAAGTACCAGCGGTTAGGTATAGCGTAAGCTTACCTTTATGGACGTACTGACGGGTATATAAGGCAAAGAGAAGAGGGCATAGAACAACAATTCCAACAAAATCGCCCAACGAGAAATCAAACAAAATAGAGAGAAAAATCTCTATGTCTGTTTGCACCTCTATCGCTCTGCGACCTAAAAATACAGTTCCCAAAGCTACGCTAGTCAACACACCGAATGCAAGCGTGGCAAGGGTGCTGTTAACATTATCGAAGTAAGGAGCTTGAATGCGGCGTCTGAACAGATAAGCGCAGAAGCAAATAACCGCAGGTGAAATAAGCAAATGTACCAAGTACCAGCCTGTGCTTCCGCTTAAAAAAGCGGTGTTATCTAAAACGCCACCAGGGTGAAATAAAATGAAATGGGTTAGCTTTTCGGCAATAAGTAGCAGTGGCCAACTGCACAGAGGCAGTAGCAGAAAGGCTGCTAACCGAATCCCTGCGGGTAAGTACCAGCTAACTGTTCCTGATACAATTTCATATTGTGTGCTGAATAACCATACGCCGTGAAAAAATGCGGTATAGACTAGGCCTAGAATTACATAGTTAGTATTAATGTACCGCGTGATTTTCATTAATTCGCTTTGACTAGTGTATCGTCATAGATGACGTCAGAAACATCGAGATATCCTGTTTCTAAAGCAATTCTAAGTAAACCAAATTGAGACGTGACATTGAGTTTTCTATAGATGTTAGTTCTGTGCACCATCACTGTTTTCGGTGCAGTATCTATATAATAGGCAATCTGCTTTGGTTGGAAACCCTTCGCTAGTAGTAAAAAAACTTCTTTTTCTCTTTCTGTTAGAATGGAAGTTAGCTGTTTATCACCAAACGCTAATTTTTTACTAATATCTGAGCTTAAATAGTTCTCGTCTCGCTCTAGCGATTCTAACGCATCCATCAACTCTTTAGTGGCTGCGTTCTTTGTTACATAGCCATCGGCCCCAAGTTCAAGCGCTTTACTTATATAGCCTACATGATCATACATGCTCAGCATCAAACACTTTACGAACGGAGCTTCTTTCTTAATTTTTATAAGAGTATCGAAACCGCTCTCTTTTGCTAACGAGATGTCTAAAACAGCAACATCGATATCTTCTAAAGAGGCGAATGCGGGAAGTGCGTCTAATGAACTCACCGCGTAAGCGACGTGCCAGCCATACTCTTGTTCAATGAGAGTTTTGATGCCGTCCCTTACAATCTCATGGTCGTCAATGAGGAGTATGTGCATGAAAAAAAACTTTTTGTTTCTTAATGCATCAAGTTTACGTTGTCTTTGGCTTATATGGAATAAGCCGATGGCTTAGATTGGCAATATATTATTTTGTTTGCATAAAAAAGCCGGCCCATCCTTGGCCGGCAATTGCTTAAAGTTTTGTGTTTAGAAGCTTAATTGCTAAACATCACATTGCGCGAAGTAGCAATACACAACACGGCTTTAAAGATTTACCGTAACTGGCGCTGAACATGCAGAAGTTTCATCACAGACCATATAGGTGTATTCACCAGGTTGGACGCCTCTGCTCCTGTCGCGATAACGGCCAGTGTTGCTTACTTCTTCAAGCAGTTCACCATTGCGATAAATCATTACTGTATCGGCCATTGAGCCGCTGAATGACAAATCTACGCGTAACGAACCGAATCGAGACAGCATAGCACGGTCAATTTCGGCAACAATGTTGCTATCTGAAACTGACACTGCTTCTGTTGATACGCCAGTTTGGCCTTCAGAGTCGGTAACCGTAAGTGTGACATCATAGGCCCCAGTACTTGCATAGATATGGGTTGGGTTTTCTTCTGTAGAAGTTGCGCCGTCGCCAAAGTCCCAGCTGTAGCTAATAATATCGTCATTTACGTCGTTACTATTGTTGGTAAAGCTTACTGATAAGCCTGAAGCGTCATAAGTAAACGCAGAATTTGGCGGTGTTGGACCTACTTCACCAATACCAGTAACCACAAGGCTCCATGTATTGACTGTACCGTTGTCGCCGTTAAACGTATCAAGCACATTCAACGTCCAATCGCCCGTTGCTACTTCGCCGTTAAAGGCATCCGTGGTATAGCTTTCAACGATATCATCGGTACCGCCACCTTGGTTTTGACGCAGAACGGTTGTTGTACCTTGAGGAGAAGTCAGTGATAGTACTAAGTCACCGCTATACGTATGCGTAATATCTACCGACGCCTGCATACCAAACACCGTTAGGTCATCAGGTACGTTTATCACTAGATCTACACCTACGTCATCTGGATCTTCTTCATTCGGTAACGTAGGAACTACATCACCAGTATACGCGTAAGGGAAGTCGTTTAGTCCTTGAGGGTAAACATAAAGATTTGCAGATTTAGACTTTTCAATATCACCGCTTACACCGTTAACGGTAAAGCTATACGGTCCCCATGGCGTATCTTCAGTTGTCTCAACGGTAAGTGTTACCGTATCGCCAGGCATCGCCGAACTTGCACTCAAAGAAGCGATATCACTTGGCTCTGCAAGAGATAGCTGAACTTCTTCTTCGTAGCCAGCAATTGAACCAACCTCAATAGTGAAAGAGTAAGTCTCACCCGCTTCAATTTCAGCTGAACCTGGAGTGATGCCTAGTTTAAAGCCAGGTGTTGGATCGGCTTCTTCAAGGGCGTTAAGTACATTTAGGCGATTGCCAGACACGGTGCGACCATCAGCCCATAGGCTGGTTTCACCGGTCGACATTAATAGCTCTTTCATTTCAGATGGTGTTAGTTCTGGATTTAGCGACCACACAAGTGCTGCTGCACCGGCAACATGTGGCGTTGCCATTGATGTACCCGAGAAAGCCGCATAGCCGTCACCTGGCACTGTAGATAAGATAGCCGTACCCGGCGCAGCGATGTCCACAGTTTCAATACCGTATGAATAGCCGCTGTCTCCGTCATTACGAGTGTGGCTTGCAACCGCAAGCAGACTATTGGTTGTGGTGACATAGTTAGACGGGTAGTTATCTACGTTGTCGTTGTTTGAACCAGAGTTACCCGCCGCTGCAACAAACAGAATACCCGCCTGGCCAGCTACCTCGATAGCGGTTTCAAGTGCTTCACTGTAGCCACCGCCACCCCAACTGTTGTTGGTCGCTTTAATATTGATACCGCGGTTTTCTTTTAGATCAGTAAAGTAATCGATACATTCAATAGCGCCGGCGGTTGAACCAGTTCCATCTGCTCCAAGGAATTTACAGGCAGCGATAGACACATCGTGGTTTACACCAACTACACCGATACCATTACCGCCCACAGCACCAATGGTACCTGCTACGTGTGTACCGTGAGAGTCGTCGTCCATAGGGTCGGTATCACCGTTTGCTGTATCAATTCCGTAAACGTCGTCAATGTAGCCGTTGCCATCGTCATCAATACCGTTACCAGCAATTTCACCAGGGTTGACCCATGCGTTATCTGCAAGGTCTTCATGATTGTAGTCAACACCCGTATCGATAACACCAATTACCACATCGCTATCGCCCGTTGTAATATCCCATGCCTCTGGTGCATCGATATCCACATCATTTGTACCACCTGCTTGGCCTGTGTTATTCAATCCCCACAAGTCACCGTAAGAAGGATCATTTGGTACCAGTGCTTTGCGATACAAAAAATTTGGCTCGGCAATTTTGACAGCTGGGTTTTTCTTAAGGATTTCAATCGCGTCTTTCACTGACTTTCCGCGCAGTTGAAGTTTGGCAATGCGGCCATTTAGAAGGTTGGCAAAACGGTCATCAACTTCATCGCGATTTACGTCACTAATTTGCGCACCTACAGAAGAGCGAGCGCGCATTTTTTCCGCTTTGCTCACATTTTCTTTGTACACAACGATAACGCTGTCATCGAAAATTTCGGCTTTGGCGGCGTGTGCGTGGCTAGAAGCCATTAGCGGAAGTAGGGCTAATGACAGTGCTGAAAGGCCTGTTTTAAAAGGCTTTGTTTTCATAGTTAGATTCCATAATTAGCAAAAATGCTTCAATCACGGAACCTTCTCGTTCGGTCTGATATAACTAACGGTTAAAATGTATAACGCAAATATTAAAACCTGCCACCCTTAACAGCAAAATATGTTTAAAAATACTACTTAAACACTAGGTAATGCACAGAGGTGTAATATAAAGTGGTACTTATTTATTAGTGAACAGGCTTACTCCAAAGCGCTGAATTCGCAAAACACTTAAATGGTCTTACCACCGAATTTTTCTATGACATTTCATCTCAAATCTAGCACTAAGGTATGAGTGGCTTTCGCTAGGTTGCTGGTTGAACAGCAACAGCCGTTCTTTCTCCTTCAATAAATACAACTTAATGGTGATGGATTCTCGCGCTTTTAAAGCGTTTTATAGAAGGGTCACCTTTGTTGTTAATCAAGGAAGCAGTCGTTCTCATGGACAAGAAACTAAAGGTTATAAAGCGCCAGTTTGCTACAAACGTAATAGCGAAAAAAGCTGCTTCGTTTACAGCGCGTGCGGTATGCAGTCTTCTAACCGTCATTCTTTCTGCTCATGCTCAACAGTCCGACTTATCAACAAGCTCAGACATGGTGGAATCTTCTCTTTCAATGAGTCTGAATGCCCAAGCTATAACGATAGACGATGAAACGGTCTTCATTGCTGTCAGCCAGTTTGGGCTGAATAACATAACTAACATTATCCAAAGCGGCAACGGCGCCAACCTATCTAACGTTGTTCAAAACGGCAGCAATAACGAAGCTATCATCACTCAGCTGGGTGAGGGAAACGTAGTTAACTTATTGCAGCAGAACAACAATAACTTTTTCGAGATTATACAAGATGGGTACGACAATGTTGCCAACGTTAATCAATTAGGTGAGCAGTCTTTTACTGTTTACCAGATAGGGAACGAAATGGTGATTAACATCACACAATATCAACAATGATGTGATTGCCATAGGGAGACAAATGTGAAAATGAAAAAAACAAAAATAGCGAGTGCATTGCTTTTAGTTACAGCGACAGGGTGGGCATCAGCTCAGGAAATTCCTGCAAGCAAACTAGTCGACTTTAACGCTTCTGCAGACTTTGTAGCCGCAGCAGAAGGTAATGAAATCACGCTAACCCAAACGGCACCAGAGGGAAACGAAGTAGGTAATGAATCAGTGTTAAGTCAAGAAGGTGACCTAAACGCTATCGTTGTAGAGGTAACTGGTGACGCGAACGAAGTGCTTGCGTCGCAAATGCAATCAGGCAATACCTTCTATGCAAGTGTGACTGGCAACGGCAATTTCTTGGAATCTGAGCAAGACAGTTTAAACAGCACTGCAGAATTTGTAGTTGAAGGCGATGACAACACGGTTTCACTTGTTCAGTTAGGTGATGGCGGCCCGTTTGGCTTTATTTTCAGCCGTTCAATCAATGGCATTTCGGGCAGTGGGAACACGTTATCAGTGTATCAGGGCGATGGCGGTAACTGGGCCAATAATGCTATTACGGGTAACGACAACTCGGTGTTTGTAGAGCAAAGTGGTGACTGGCACGAGTCGTATGTTCGTGAACTTAGCGGTGATGCTAATACAATTGATGTTATTCAAGATGGTTTTTATAACATTTCAGATTTGACCGTAATTGGCTCTGATAATGAAGTTGAGATAGATCAAGATGGCGATCAAAACGTGATCGGCTGGACCATGATTGGCGATACTAGCGTGCTTGAATTTGAACAGGACGGCGACGGCAATGAAATTGCTACGGGTGCGTTCGAAGGTTCGGATAACGAAGTGAACATCGATCAAATTGGGGATGTAAACTTAGCGACGGTTGAAACAATCGGCGGTGGAGCCAATACCTTTGAAATTAACCAAGTGGGTGAGGGAAACACCGCTTATGCAGGGGTAATCGGTCTTTTCAACGAGTTTGATTTAACTCAAGTAGGTGATGCTAATGAAATTAGCACAGTGAACTTCGACGGTTGGTTCAACACAGTTGAAATAGAACAAGATGGTGACTTTAACCTTGCGCTAGCTCAAGCGGGTATCGGTGATTCGACATATATCGCTGATGCAAACCTAATCGAAATGTCTCAAGAAGGTAATGAGAATATAGCTTCGGTGGAATTGGCACGTGATATTTCATCGAACGGCAACGAAATTATGGTTGCTCAAACCGGGGAGCTCAACCTGCTAGATTTACTTGTTAACGGTAACGACAACATAGTAAGCGTTATGCAAGAAGGCGCAGGCAACTGGGTAACCGCTGATGCGGGTGGTCAGTTTGTTATTTCTGGTGATATGAATACGTTTGAAGTTACGCAAATGGGTAACGACAACTTAGTTACAGGTAGTATCACTGGCAACGGCGGCACAGTAAGTGTTACGCAAGTCGGTGATTACAACGTAGCTACTGTTGTTCAGATGTAAAGCTATAGATGTAAAAGTAAAAAGCCGGGCGAGTGCCCGGCTATATTTTTCAAATGAAGTATTCGCATCGTTTCTTTCTTATCACACTGTTTTTAACTGTGTTCTTTTCTCCGATTCACGCAGAAGAAATTCGGTTAGGTGGCCTGCTGCTCGACAACAGCATAAGTCGCCAAGGTCATGAATTTGCCTCGCGCATTAGTCAATACTGGCGGGAAGTACCCGACAGTTCGGGTAAAAACCTTGTTGTTAAAGAAATCATTGTGCCTCAAGCGGGGACGCTACTTTCAGTGATTTACGACAATAAAGTGGTTTATCAAACTTATATGGGGCGCAGGCAAGTTCCGATAGATGAAAAAGTACAGCAAGCGATTATGTTGGTATTAGATGCGGTAGCAAATGCAAGTATAGAAAGTCGAAGCCCAGACTTAGCAGGGGACGAATGGTAATGAATAAAAGGATAATGGTTGCAACATTCATAGCGTCTACGCTAGTGGCATCCGCGACAACGCAGGCGACTGAACTAGTCTATGAGCCAATCAATCCGTCTTTTGGTGGCAACCCACTTAACGGCTCATTCTTATTGAGTAAAGCAAATTCACAAAATGCGCACACTGCATCATTAAGCGAACGCTCCTACGATGAGCGTCTTCAGGAGTCACTAGAACGTGCCTATATAAATCGTATCGTTCGAGAAATTACAGATATCGCATTTGGTGAGCAAGAGTACGATGAAGATGGTAATCCGATAGACAGTATTTTTAACCAAGATAGCATTTTTGTAAGTGGAGACTTTCAGGTAGAGCTAATAACAAGCAACCCTGACAGCATTGTTGTGAATATTACTAATTTATTGACAGGTGAAGTTACTGTCGTAGAAATTCCACGGTTTGGGTAGGGAAGCACATGAGAAGTACCGTTTTTTTAATATTGGTAATGGCGCTAGCAGGGTGTCAATCCATTACAAATACGCTGCCGCCTGATACAACTGCCGCCGATGTCATTAAAGACAGTGCCACCTTGTCTGAAGTAAAAAGCTTACCTGCACCCATGGGACAAATTCCTGTTTCAGTGTACGCGTTTAGAGATCAAACCGGGCAATATAAACCAAGTTCTGGTGCCAGTTCATTTTCAACTGCAGTGACACAGGGCGCGACCTCCATTCTCGTACAGACCCTAAGCGAGACGTCATGGTTTTTGCCTGTAGAACGGGAAGGACTTCAAAACATTCTTACAGAACGCAAAATAATTCGAGCCGACGAAAACAGCGGTGGCGATTTGCCACCATTGACCACTGCCAGAATTATTATTGAGGGCGGTATTATTAGCTACGACACTAACATTCGTACCGGCGGTGCTGGTGTAGAGTACTTTGGTGTTGGAGCGAGTGAGCTATTCAGAGAAGATCAAATTTCTATCTATATGCGAGCAGTTGACGTAAGGACTGGGCAAGTTTTAGTGTCGGTTTCAACGTCTAAAAAAGTGCTAAGCCAAGAAGTTAGGGCAGGACTGTTTAGGTATGTTTCTTTGAAGCGCTTGCTAGAAGCAGAGACAGGTTACACCACTAACGAACCCATGTTCGAATGCGTTAAACAAAGCATAGAGAAAGCGGTGACTGAATTAGTATTGCAAGGTATGGAAAAAGGTGTATGGCGCGCAAAAGTGTAAGCGCCAATCCTCACGTTTATTTTAATCGGTTATCAGTTTAGTAATTTACCTGTTGAGGCTGACTAAACTGATGATCAAACCACTTGATAAGCTCAACGCGATTCCTACAGTCGGTCTTTCTGAATATGCTGTACACGTGTGTTTTCACTGTATTCACACTGATATGCAAGCAATCTGCAATTTCTTGATTCTGGGCACCGTCAGCAATTTTACGGGTTATGGCAAGTTCCCGTTTAGTTAACACCGTGGTTGATGATTGCAGTGCCGCAACCGGTTTAGATCTTGCTACGAGATTCGCATCAATATAGCGACTCATTATCTCGCGACTAAACCACTTGTTACCCGCCTGAACCTGTTGTACCCCGCGAACTAACAGTTCTAAATTATCCTCTATGTGAAAAATGCCATTGATACCGTGCTGAAGAGCCGCGTAATGAAAATCGACGTCAGACACTGGTACATTGAAAATCACTTTGTTTAATTCGGGGTAATCGTTAACTACCGGCAAGCTCAACATAGCCTCTGAACTGCAGTACTGTGCATCGATGAAGAAAGTGTAGGTGTTATTGAGAACACTTCGAGGAGGCTGTATTGACCCTGTTGTGACAGTAAAGCCGCAGCTTGGCAAGATACTTAGAAATCGTTCGTAAGCCCCTTCTGTTCTTGTATGTTCTGAGAAACTATTTTTTGTTAGAACAAACGCTTGATGTGACATGAAAACTCCTTTTCCTGTACGTTAACCTTACGAACTATACAATTGCTTTACAATACTCATCTGGTCTAACTTACATTGCCAAAGCGTAACAAAATGTAACCGTGAAAAACGCTTGTAAGCATTGCTTAAAAGTAGCCTATTTTTAAATGCTGAATGAATTAAATATAAGTAAATTATCTCTATAAAAAACGCCTGGCCTCTTTGTTAAATATGCCGTTAGTGTATAGTTCATCACCAAGTTCATCCTTCCAAAACTTCAACACAGAGAGAATCATGACCGTAAACGTTGACACTCAGTCTTTGATTGCATCTATGCGCGATGTAGTAGGGCAAGCCTATTTGTTAACAGATAAAGCGAAGAAGCAGCCGTATACCAAAGGATTTCGCTTTGGGGCGGGCGAAGCACTCGCGGTAGTAAGGCCGGGCACACTGGTTGAAATTTGGCGTGTACTAAAGCTTTGTGTTGAAGCTGATGTCGCAGTAATTATGCAGGCGGCGAATACTGGTTTAACGGGCGGCTCTACGCCAGACGGGAAAGACTACGACAGGCCATTAGTTATTATCAGCACTATGCGGATTGATGATATTCAGTTGGTTGATAATGGAAAGCAAATTGTTGGCTTAGCAGGTAGTACTTTGTTTGGGCTGGAAGAGACGCTTGCGCCATACGGTCGTGAACCACATTCGGTTATTGGTTCTTCTTGTATTGGTGCTTCTATCGTAGGTGGCATATGCAACAATTCAGGTGGCGCTTTGGTCAAGCGAGGCCCTGCTTATACTGAACTTGCACTTTTCGCACAAATCGACGCCAATGGCAATCTTTCTTTAGTAAACAACCTCGGCATTAACTTGGGTAGTGAGCCTGAAGAAATATTAAGTAACCTTGAAAACAAGCGTTACAAAGAGGCAGATGTAGAGCATCCTGACGCTCGCGCATCAGACAATGAATATGATGAGCGCGTACGAGATGTAGACTCTGACACGCCATCGCGTTTCAACAATGACGGCAGACGACTTCACGACGCTTCAGGCTGTGCTGGTAAACTCGCTGTCTTCGCGGTGAGGCTAGATACGTTCCCTATTCCTGAAAAGAAACAAGTATTTTATGTCGGCTCTAACGATGCCGCTGTATTTACAAAAGTGCGTCGTGACATTCTTTCTACCTTTAAAAATTTGCCCGATTCTGGCGAATACCTTCACCGCGATTGCTACGACGTGTCTAAGAAATACGGTAAAGACATGTTTATTGTTATCAGTAAGCTTGGGGCTAAGTTCATACCGAAGCTGTTTGCGTTTAAGCGGAAGTTTGACGCTTTTACCGACAAGTTAGGTTTTTTACCCAACAAAATGTCAGATCGCGTTATGCAGTATATGAGCTATATCTTTCCTAACCACTTGCCAAAGCGCATGGAAGAATACAGAGATAAATACCAGCATCACTGGATATTGGAAATGAGCAACGACGGGGTAGATGAAGCTAAAGCCTACCTAGATGAGTTCTTTAAAACCAACGAAGGTGGCTACTTTGAGTGTACCGAGGAAGAAGCAGATAAAGCGATTTTACACCGCTTTGTTGCTGGTGGAGCAATAGGTCGCTATCACGTAATGCACAGCAACAAAGTGGGCGCCATGATGACCATAGATGTGGCGCTTCGTCGTAACGACCCTGATTGGTTTGAAGTACTACCAAAGGAAATAGACGATCAGATTGATACCAAATTGTATTACGGTCATTTGTTTTGCCACGTTATGCACCAGAATTATGTACTGAAAAAAGGCGCGGACGCGAAATTGCTAAAAGGCAAAATTCTAGAAACCTTTGATGCAAGAAGCGCTGAGTATCCAGCAGAGCACAATGTGGGTCATGAGTACTTTGCTAAAGATGCGCTTAAGAATTTCTATCGCGAACTTGATCCAACCAATAGCTTTAACCCGGGAATAGGTAAGACCACCAAGCTAAAGAACTGGGCTGAACATGATGGTGGATGCTGCGGTGGGCATCATTAAGTAGCCACTTGGCTTTAAAAGTAATATCAAATGGTGCTCTGCCTACTTTAATTTAAGTAAATAAAAGTAAGTAGAGCCCTTAATCCTCTTGCAACCTTTCGGCCTAACGTATAACGGTCTAATCAGAAGTAACCTGAACCAAAGCAAATCCTCACGAGTAGAAAAAAGCAGCTTCTAAGTTTTCGCAGGGTTTCAACTTACCTGTTAGTGAAAAGGGATTTGCTATGAAAGGCCAAGTAAACAACTCCACCATTCTTCTTCCTGTTTTTCTTCCTGCCGTTGCCATCATTCTGCTTCTGGTTATCGGAACAATCAGTAACCCCGAACTCGCTGCCGAGGCTTTTAACAGTACACTGGCATGGATCACCGAAAGCTTTGGTTGGTTTTACATGCTGTCGGTCGCTATCTTTTTGGTATTCATTGTATCGGTAGCGTCATCTAGCTGGGGAAACATAAAATTGGGGCCCGATCATGCAGAGCCTCAATATAGCTTTCCCGAATGGTTTTCTATGCTGTTCTCAGCAGGCTACGGCGTAGCGCTGCTCTATTTTGGCGTGGCAGAGCCTGTTTTACACTACTCTTCGCCACCTGCGGGAGCAGCTGAAACGGTCGACGCCGCAAAGCAAGCAATGCAAATTGCATTTTTCCACTGGGGTTTTCACATTTGGGCGATCTACGGGCTAGTGGGTTTGGTTCTTGCCTATTTTGCTTTTCGACATGGCTTGCCGTTATCTATACGTTCTGCTTTGTATCCGCTGATTGGCGATAAGATTTATGGCCCCATTGGACACGCGGTAGATGTATTCGCCATTCTCGGTACATTATTTGGTATCGCCACTACGCTTGGGTTATCTGTTACACAAATCAATGCGGGGCTTAACTATCTTTCCGGCGATATCCCCATTGATATTATGGTGCAGATAGGCACCATTGCTATCGTAACCATTGCCGCAACAATATCGGTGATTGCGGGTATGGATAAGGGCATCAAAAGACTTTCTATTCTGAACATGCTTTTAGCTGTATCGCTAATGAGCACCGTCTTTGTGATGGGGGAAACCGTACATATTTTAGAAACTTTTCTGCAAAATACGGGAAGTTATATCAACGGCATCATTGAACGTACCTTTAATCTTCAGGCCTACAGTCGTAGCGATTGGATTGGTAACTGGACGCTGTTTATTTTTGGCTGGACCATTGCCTGGGCGCCGTTTGTGGGCATGTTTATCGCCAAAATAAGCCGAGGCAGAACCATTAGACAGTTTGTTTTTGGTGTAATGCTAGTGCCTACCATGTTCACCTTCCTTTGGTTTTCCGTATTTGGCGACACTGCGCTAAATGCCATTATGAACCAAGGTGTTACTACACTCATTAGCGATGTGCAGGAAAACGAAGCTGTTGCCTTATTTAAGCTCTATGACTTGCTACCTGGTGCCTCAATCATGTCAGGCTTGACCGTGTTATTGATCATTACGTTCTTCGTGACGTCATCAGATTCAGGGTCGCTGGTTATCGATTCTCTTGCTTCTGGTGGTAAAGAAGAAAGCCCGGTTTGGCAGCGTATATTCTGGGCGTGTTTAGAAGGAACCGTTGCTTCAGTGTTGCTGCTGGCTGGCGGGCTGAATGCCCTGCAAACGATGACCATTGCGAGCGCCTTACCATTCGCCTTCATTATGCTAGCGTCTGCAGCAGGTCTATGGCGTGCGCTTGTCATTGAAGGCTACCGAAATAACAGTTTGAAGGCGAATACGCTTAATAGAAATCACGGTCGCTCGACTAGCCTAAAAGGTCGACTCGCAGCAATGGTCGATTACCCCAGCCGAAATGAGGTGCATAAGTTTATTGATAAAACCGTTATTGCAGCAATGAAAGATGTACAGGCTGCTTTGAAAGCGCGAGAGTGGGAGGCGTTCGTCAAGCTTGATGAGGAATCGGGAAGAGCCACCTTCAGCGTTGAGCGTCACGATCACATAGACTTTATCTACGATATTCGTATGACTGAGTATTTAGTACCAGGGTTTAGCTACGCAGAGCTGCGTTCAGAAGATGACGAGTCTGAAAAATATTTTCGCGCTGAAGTGTTCCTTCGCCGCGGCGGACAAGCCTACGATATCTACGGATATGACAAAGAGAGTATTGCTAAGGACATCTTAGATCAGTTCGAAAGTTATCTGCATTTCCTCGATACCAGTCCAGGTGAACTGCCTTGGAAAATGGATGCGTATGATGACATGTTGACGCAGCCCAAGGAGTAAACTATCCGAAGAGTTTAAGGGCGAGGGTTGAAGGGAAAGCAAGGCTGCTTTCCCTTATTTATCCCCTAATAAATTACTTACTTAGAAGTAGTTAGCAATTTGGTTAATAACCGCATTTACCGCACGGTAAGCATTTGACTCGTTTTCAACGCCACAGGCTTGGCCATTACAGCCTGACCAGTAAGGGTCAGAGAAATAGTCTAGCTGTGTAGCACTACCGAATGCCTGAGGGTAGGCCATGATAGTTGAGAAGTTGTTATCAACGCCGTGACCAATACCATCACTATATACACCGCCTACTGAACCTTGGCGAACAGAGTGGCCTAAGCCCATGTTGTGACCGAGTTCATGAACAAATGTAGACAGACCGCAATCAACGGCGCTGATGCTGTACATGCGGCTTTGCGAGCTAGAGTACAATGTACCGTTGTTGCCTTGACCTACCCAGCCAATGCCGCACACGTAACCCACTAGCTGACCGCCTTCATAAATGTTTTCACGATTACCTAACAGCACAACCATGTCTGCGCCGTTTGAAGATCGTGCGTTTTGCACACCACTGCTATCCGTTAACAGGTCTAGTGCACTTTCGGTAGGTTGAAGGTCGCTAGATGTAGCAGCAGAAGACTGAGCGCCCACTAAACGCAACTGTAAATCTACCGCATTATTTTGATAAACACGGTTGGCGTGTGAGATGTATTGGTTAATTTTAGTGTCGATATTAGACACATTGTTTGCAGCAGGTTGGGTGTAAAGCACCATTACATCGATGGTGGCTGCTGTTACTGATGTTGCACAAAGCAGTGAAACTGCCATTGCCGTTAAACACTTAAATGTGTGTTTCATTTCTATTTCCTTCTTGTTGTTTTATTTGAGCTTGTTGAATTTCCGGTGAAGCTCAACAGGCACTAGGGGATTAGTTTTGGCCGAGATTGAAAACTTCTTCAGCGTTGTCGTCGCTAAGCGGGCGTTCGCTGTCGGGTTCACGTTCGATGTGGTTTTGCATCATTGAAGACTTTGGGGCTATCCACGCGTATTTATCATTGCCTTCAAGCACAAACACGTCGCGAGGCGTGGCTAAGTTTCCGTAGGTGGCATTTTCACCAAGTGTTATGACGGCGGCGTAGAGAGAGCCCGCACCTGGGATGTGGGCCTCCACGGTACGATCGCCGTTTGGATGAGTGACAACGTGGTCAACTTCACCGGTGTAACTGCCACCGAATTGTGGGATATATAAATCGAGATACTCGCCAACTTCTACCGTCATTAATTCTTCACGATCAAGCTCAATGTAAGCTTCATCGGTTACGTCCGCGGGAATATGGCCTTCTGCTTCAAGTACCTTTTTGCCATCTTCTGACGTTGTCCAGACAATGGTGTCTCTCTCTGATTTACCGTTAGTAGTAGCCTGAGCTTTTAGCTCGGCTTCATTTTTTGGTTTGAAGTTATCGACACCTGTCGATAACACTTTGCCGTTTCGTTGCTTAGTAACAGTACTTTCATTACCAACAGATTTTGTTTCATTTTGGGCTGCTGTTACCTTTTTTTTGTCCGAGGGAGAATTATCGATAAAGGCGAAAATACAACCAATAGCTACAATTGCCGTCGAAGCGGCAAAAATACCCTTTTTCATAGTGTGTTCCTTTTATTTTTACTTACTGAATTTAGGAAATTGAACGTTAGAAATTAGCGACACCCTGCTTCTCAAAGCGCGCTCTAAGTGAGCGATATAGAGAACCAATGTGTTTAGTGAAATTGCTTAGTGAATTAAGTAAGTTATTAAAACGTATAATATTTTTATGTTTAAAAAAGTATCGCTTTGCATAAGGGTGTATAAAATTTAGCCCTTTAATGCAGTGTAAATTTCTTAGGCTAAATACGGGATTGCAAGATGTAGACCGAACGCCGAATTGGCTCGTTTTATTCAAGCTGGTGAGAACGAATTAGTCACCTAAAAATGGCTTCTGGATGATGAAAAGGAAACATCAAATAACAAAGAAATAATCCCGCTTGGCAAGAAAATTCGCGAAGATATTAACGGCGCAAAGATATGTGGGATAAGTAGGTAAAAGATAAAAAAGAGCGAGTAAAATCCTTTACTCGCTTAAAAAGAAGGCCACCTCTTCTGAGGGGAAGTAGCCGTCGGAGAAATATTGGCTTTTTACTATGCTAATCGGTTGATTATCGAAGAAAAATCCATTCCTGCATTGCCTTCTTCGCAATGCATTTCAAACCACTTTGCAGCAAGCTCACCCATAGGTACTTGCGCATTTACACCCTTCGCGCCCTGCATGGCTAGCCCCAAGTCTTTGAGCATAAGCGCAGATGCGAAACCGCCAGCAAAGTCGTTATCAGCAGGGCTTTGTGGCCCCACACCTTTTACAGGACAATAGCTGGTCATTGACCACGTTTGACCTGATGCATTAGACGCAATATCAAAGAACACTTGCGCATCTAAGCCAAGTTTTTGTGCCAGCTGGAAGCTTTCACACGTCGCAATCATGGTCGCGCCAAGTAACATGTTGTTACAAATCTTCGCTGCTTGTCCCGCACCATGGCCGCCCGCATGAACAATTTTTTTGCCCATTGCGCTAAGTACGCCTTGCGCTTTGTCAAATGCATCAGCGTCGCCACCCACCATAAACGTAAGTGTGCCGCCTGCAGCCGCTGCAACACCACCAGAAACCGGCGCATCCAGCATTTTAAGGCCTTTTTCCTCTGCCAATTCTGACACAGTCTTCGCCGTTTCTACGTCAATGGTCGAGCAGTCTATAAGCAGGGTGCCTTCTCGGACAGAAGCCAGGATCTGATTTGAATAGATATCTTTTACGTGCTTGCCTGCTGGTAACATAGTAATGACGATGTCAGCTTCAGAAACAGCCTGCTCTGTACTTTTCGCAATAGTGCAGCCTGCTTCTTTGGCTTTGGCCAGCGCGGCCTCGCTTAAGTCAAAGGCCAATACGTTGTAATCGTTCTTAACCAGGTTATCTGCCATCCCTGAGCCCATATTACCTAGGCCAATAAATGCAACTGTAGTCATAATCGTCTCCTGGTTTAGCCCATGGTTGGAATAACAAAGGCGTTGTCGTTCGTATCTGAGCCATCAGGCCAGCGCTGCGTAATGGTTTTAACCTTGGTCCAGAATTTCACTCCTTCCATACCATGTTGATTGGTATCCCCAAATGCAGAGCGCTTCCAGCCCCCAAAAGTGTGGTAGGCAACTGGCACAGGAATAGGCACGTTAATCCCAACCATGCCCACGTTTACACGTTGCGCAAATTCGCGCGCCGCATGACCGTTACGGGTGTACATAGCAACACCATTACCGTATTGGTGGTCGCTTGCTAAGTTAACCGCTTCGTTGAAATCTTTCGCGCGTACCATTTGAAGCACTGGACCAAAAATCTCTTCTTGATATGAGCGCATGTCTTTGGTCACGTGGTCGAAGAACGTTGGGCCGATGAAGTAGCCTTGGCTGTCGCTGGGAATTTGGCTGGTTCTACCGTCGTAAACAAGCTCAGCACCTTCTTCTATGCAAAGGTCGATATAGCCTTCCACGCGCTCTTTGTGAGCAGCAGTAACCACAGGGCCATAATGGGCGTTAGGATCTTCACTATGGCTTACCATAATGTCTTTAATAGCCGGTATAAGCTTGGCTTTTAGTTTCTCAGCGGTTTCATCGCCAACAGGCACGACAACAGGTAGCGCCATACAGCGTTCACCGGCACTACCGTATGCAGCACCCACTAAGTCGGTTACCACCTGATCTAGATCTGCATCAGGCATTACTATGCCGTGGTTTTTCGCGCCGCCCATAGCTTGAACGCGCTTTCCAGCACGAGCACCACGCTCGTACACGTAGTTAGCAATATCAGAAGAGCCTACAAAGCTCACCGCCTTAATAGTTTGATGATCTAAAATACCATCAACCACTTCTTTGTTGCCGTGTACAACGTTAAGGACGCCAGCAGGAAGGCCAGCTTCAATCATAAGCTTTGCCAGTTCAACAGGTACTGACGGATCGCGCTCTGATGGCTTTAAAATAAACGCGTTACCGCACGCAATTGCAACGCCGAACATCCACATTGGGATCATGGCGGGAAAGTTAAATGGCGTAATACCCGCCACCACACCCAGCGCTTGGCGCATGGAATACACATCAATCCCCGGACCAGCGCCTTCTGTATATTCACCTTTTTGCGCATGAGGAATACCGCAGGCAAACTCAATCACTTCAAGGCCGCGCTGAATATCACCCTGGGCATCAACCAATACTTTACCGTGTTCGCTTGATAATAGTGCCGCTAAGCGATCGCGGTTTGCTTCAACTAGCTCTTTAAACTTGAACATTACACGAGCTCGTCGTTGAGGATTTGTTGCTGCCCACTCAACCTGTGCAGCTTGGGCTGTTTCAATTGCGTAGGCCAAAGTTGAAGCGTTAGCTAAGCTAACTTCAGCCTGAACATCACCTGTGTTAGGCGCAAATACAGACGCGGTATTTTCGCTGCTATCTTCAAAATCTTTACCTGCAATAAAGTGAACAATCTTTCTCATGACATAGCTCCAATAATTTTTAACAATATTGAAACCTTGTGTTTGCAAAGACAATACATATACTTGCAGTATAATGCTGTAAAAATGCAGGTGTTTAAATGAATTGGGACGACATGCGTTTGTTCCTTGGCTTGGCAAGAAATGGTCATGTAGCCATTGCAGCTAAAGGCTTAAAGGTGGACCCTACAACGTTAATTCGTCGTGTAAAAAAGCTGGAGGATTCACTAAATTGCAAGCTGTTTGAGCTAACTAAAAAGGGCTATGTACTTACCACCCATGGTAGTGAGCTAGTTACTTATATTGAGAAAGCTGAGCACTATTTTTTAGAGGCCCAAAACGAACTGGGTGATGAACGTTCTCACTTGGCAGGTACGATCAGAGTGAGCGTTTCTGAAGGTTTTGGTAGCTGGTTTTTGGCGCCATTGCTACCCGACTTCAAGAAGCAATATCCGGGGATCAGTATCGAGCTTGTAGCTACCAGTGGTTTTTTAAACCTAAATAAACGAGAAGCCGATATGGCTATCTTATTAGAAAAGCCCAGTAAAGGCTTACTGGTAACACAGAAACTAACTGACTATAACCTTTATCTTTATACACATCAGTCCCTTATCAACGATTATAAGCCACGAACATTAAAAGACCTTACCACGTTCAATTTAGTAAGTTATGTTCCCGATTTAGTGTATGCGCCTCAATTGAAGTTCATTGAAGAAACAGCACTTTCGCAGTTGAGTGCACTTCGCAGCACCAGCATTAATGCGCAATATCAAATGCTTGTAAATGGCGCGGGGGTCGGCATTTTGCCTAAATTCATGGCTGAAAAACAACCTGGTTTAGTTCGACTCATTGAAAACGAGATCCACATTAAGCGTACGTTTTGGTTGGCTACGCACAAAGAAACCCATTCTCAAGCCCGTTTCCAAGCGTTTACACATTGGCTAATTGAAAACGTAGCGCGTAATCAGGCAAGCTTTATTGATAAGTGATGATAGCGGCATTAACCGGGACCGCGCTTTTTAAGAGTAATAATCTGTAAGATTTTCTGCGCATTCAAAATAGTACAGACCTAAGTTTAATTTATTAAAAAAGTGTTTACTCTTAACATACTTGGCAACGAAATGGCGAAAGCCAACATGGGACACAAAGCCTAGACTTACTCTCAAGTAAGTTATAAAACTGAATTGTAAATTTATTAAGTGAAACTCCAAGTTAGCCGATAAGCATCTTATTACCGAAAATTTTTTGTCAGGGAAGCGTTCATGTTTAACAAACACCTAGTTAAAGAAAACGAAGCACTTAAAGAGGAACTTCATATACTCAAGCAAGTGCGAGATGGCTTGCGAGAAGACATGATTTTTCTTCGTCTTAATGAGCGCGGAGAAATTGACGATGTCAACCAGATGTTTGAAAAAGAGCTAGGTTACTCTCTCTCTCAGGTTAAAGGTCATCGCTTTTTTGATTTCGTGCCTGAAATCGCAAGAAATACTCCCCATTTTAAAAAGCTTAAGGATGCTATTGAGCAACGCGTTCACTACTGGGGGGCTATAGAGTTCGCCCGTGAAAATGGAGATGAAGCTTGGCTAAGGGGAGTGGTTGAGCCAATTTTTGACATTAAAGGTAAGATTCATAAGTTCTCGGTAAACCTTAATGACCTTACGCGCACCATTGCGAAGTCGAAAGAACATGAAGACCTTGTTGCTGCTTTGCACAAATCTAATGCGGCGATCGAGTTTGATCTTAACGGCGTAATTCAAGATGCTAACGAAGCCTTTCTTAGAACCGTTAAATATAGCCTGAACGACATAAAGGGCCAGCACCACAGAATTTTTTGTGATACCGAATACGCTAATTCTATTGAGTACAAAAACTTTTGGGATCGCCTAGCCCGCGGTGAGTTTGTTGCCGGACGTTTTGAACGTTTCGATGCCCATGGCAATAGCTTTTGGTTAGAGGCTACGTACAACCCTATTTGTGACTCTCACGGGCGCATGTACAAAGTGGTTAAACTGGCTACAGATATTACCGAACAAGTTTCGCGAGAAAACGCTGTTTCTAGCGCTGCTGACATCGCTTACCGCTCTTCAAACAATACGGATCAAATTGCGTCACGAGGCAAAGAAGTGATTAGTGAGTTGCTCTCAGAAATGTCTTCGCTTTCGCAGCAAATGGACAGGGCCAAAGAGGGGATTAACGCCTTAGATGCTCAGTCTCAACAAATTGCCACAATCATTGGAAGCATTAGTGCTATAGCGGAACAGACCAACTTACTCGCGCTAAATGCTGCCATTGAGGCGGCACGAGCAGGGGATCAGGGCCGAGGCTTCGCGGTTGTTGCGGACGAAGTGCGCCAGTTAGCGTCGCGCACAACAGAAGCCACGGAAGAAATCATCAACGTGGTTAAGCATAACCAGACATTGGCCACCGATGCGGTGAACTTGGTTAACGAAGGTGATGAAAAAGCGCAATCTGGTTTGAATTATGCCAAAGAAGCGGGTGAAGTCATTGAACAAATTCAAGGTGGTGCGAAAGAAGTGGTAGATGCGGTAGGGCAGTTTACTAGTCGCCTAGGAAGTTAGTCGCCGTTACTAGAGCTAGTGGCCTAGAAATACATCCCTACCGACAAATATAGAAGCGCCGATATTCCCACGAAGAAAAATACTTTTGAAAATTGAATTCATCCTATTTAGGTAGGATGAATTTGCTTTACCTAGCCAGTCGGTGAAAATGCTTTTCAGTTTAGCTTAAAACTCATACAGGTTGGCGCTTTTTATTGCAATTACATCGGCTGCCTAGCAGCATGCTATTTATGTTTACCGTTTACCGATTTTGCTTTAAATGGAAAGCCCCATGACTAGAATACATGCTAATGCTTTTTGCGCTACTGCACTAACTGCTGCATCTTTTTTTAGCAGTTTAACTTTCGCTAATACCCCACAAGCCATGTCTCCATCAGTGGGTGTCGAAACAGTAAAGAGCACTACATCATCAGAAAATACAACCCCGCTTATCCCTATGGCCACTTACCCGATAGATAACAAGCCCCTGCCTCGGTTTAGCGTTGATGCAAGCTGGCCATCGTTGCCAGAAACCTGGATGCTGGGGCAGGTGTCGGGTCTTTCTATCGATAAATATGATCATGTTTGGATATTGCAGCGTCCCAACTCTCTTGGCAAAACTGATATAGGCCTTGCTGCAACACCCTCCACCGCGGTGTGTTGTGAACCTGCGCCCCATGTTATTCGTTTTACGCCCGATGGCGAGGTAGCTAAAGCATGGGGCGGCGAAAGCAACGCGCCTACAATAGACGGTGTAAATCAATGGCCGGTAAACGTACACGGTCTATTTGTTGATGAAAATGACACGGTTTGGTTAGCTGGGAATGGCAAAGACGACCATGTGTCTGTGGGTTTTACTTTTGATGGCGAGTTTGTAAAAGGTATAGGTAGGCGTGGGCAAACTAACGGCAACATGGACCTTGTCACATTGGGCAATCCCGCAGATATGTTTATGGACAGTGAGCACAACGAATTAGTGATTGCCGATGGCTATATTAATGCGCGCATTGCAAGTTTTGATGTTGAGAAAGAGAGGGCGACTCATGTGCTTGGTGCTTATGGAGAAAAGCCATTAGGGCCCACTCGCGAAGGAGACTTTGATCAGTCCCAAGCCACCCAGCCGCAAAAGCAGGGGATAGACCCGGAAAACCCATTATTTGGGAATATCGTGCATTGTATAAATCAAGACAGCGACGGATTTATCTATGTATGTGACCGTCGAAACAACCGCCTTCAAATATTTAAACGGGAAAAAAGCGGTGATATCCGCTTTGTTAAAAACTTTGCCGTACGACCAGAAACTGGGGGGCTAGGTACAGCAACTGATGTAGCATTTTCACCCGATGGAAAATACTTGTACGTTGCCGACATGATGAACGGGCGTATTTGGATTTACGATAGAAAATCCCATGAAAAGCTAGGCTCGATAGGTAAAAACGGTCGCTACCCAGGTCAGTTTATTTGGCTACACAGTATTGATACCGATAGCGAAGGAAACCTTTACACCACCGAAGTTAATACCGGTAGACGAGTTCAAAAGCTGGTATTTCAGGGCGTTAAATAACGCCCTGTAATGTATTGATAGTTAGATACATTTTATTTAGGTGGGGCGCACGATGCCCGTTTGGTTAGCGTGCAGTTCACTCGTACTCTTTTACTTTCCGTTTCCAGTGATTTAAGGCTGTTCAGCAATAGCTTAGCGGCTTCTTGTCCTACTTGGTAAGGCTCTTGTTTCACTACCGATACGGGCACACTAAAAAACTTTGCCATGGGTATTTCATCGAAGCCGATAAGTGATACATCTTCCGGTATAGATACACTGTGTTGGTTAAATTCTGTCAAAAGCTCAGTGGTGATTGCTAAGTGCTGAGAGAAAAAAGCAGTAGGGGCATTTTCTTTTTCTAATAGTGAAACCGGAGACGTTTCAAAGCCTCTATTCCTGTCCCAATACAAAATTAAGCCGTTATTAAATTCGATATTATTTGCTTCCAATGCGGCTTTATAGCCATCGAAACGGGCCTTCCTGGATAAAACGTTGGTATAAGTTTGCGTAACAAAACTTACCTGTTTGTGTCCAAGAGATAAAAGGTATTGTGTTGCGTCATAGGCCGCTCGCCAGTAATCAGAAGTAACTAAGCGCTTTTCGCTTCCGTCGTGCTCTAGCTGAAAGTGAACAATGGGAAGCCCTTTTTTATCGTAGTTCTTTATCAGTGATTCATTTTTGCCTGAGGACGCAATGATAATTCCATCTACACGTATATCATTGAGGCTTTCTAGCGCTCGCTTTTCTTCTTCTGGATCAAAATCAGTGTTATAGACAATGGCGTTATATCCGAACTTTTTGCAGTAATCGTCAATACCTCTTATCGTTTTACTGGTATCAAAACCCGTAATATCGCGCACCACTACACCAACCATTTTAGTTTGTTTGCCTTTCAAATTCCGCGCTGTGGGGTTTGGTGTGTAGTTAAGTTCTTCAACGGCCGCCTTTATGCGCTGCTGAGTCTCTTTCGACATGTAGTCGAATCTTCCATTTAAATATTGAGACACAGTGCTGTTTGAGACTTTTGCTCGTTGAGCAACGTCTTTAAGTCTTGCTTTGTGCATGAAAAAATCAAAAACCAAATGTTAATGCGATGTTGACATAGTGCCTGCATATGCTAATTTCGTCCACTAAAACGTTTTACTAAAACGTTTTATCTCTGTTTTGTGAGAGTGATTATTTTTTCTCACGTCGTGAGGTTGAAGCTATCGGTAGGCCCGAAAACTCGTTATTCGGTTAAGAAACGCATTAGTTCGTAAGCATTAGTTAATTAGGAGAGCAGGGTGAATATAAAACAGGTAAAGGTGTTCGTGAGTAGCCCTGGGCGTAATTTCGTCACAGTAAAAATCATAACCGAGAGCGGTATTTATGGCGTAGGTGACGCTACATTGAACGGCAGGGAAATGGCTGTCGCCGCTATGCTAGAAGAGCATATCGCGCCCTGTCTTATAGGGCGCAATGCCCACGATATTGAAGATATTTGGCAGTATCTTTATAAGGGGGTGTATTGGCGTAGAGGCCCCGTTAATATGGCGGCGATTGCGGCTATCGATATGGCGCTGTGGGATATTAAAGGCAAGGTTGCCAATTTGCCTGTTTATCAGTTACTAGGCGGGAAAAGTCGCAAAGGCGTGAACTTATATGCCCATGCGAGTGGTGAAGATGTAGATAGCACGCTTGAAAAAGCCCAAGAACTCGTAAAAAAAGGCTTCAAGGCAATTAGACTGCAATCTGCTATTCCTGGCTTAAGCGTTACTTATGGAGTATTAGGCGATAAGAAAGACTACTTTGAACTTCAGGGGAGTAGACCTCTTCCACCTGAAGAAACCTGGTCCACCGCGAAATACTTCGATATGGTCGAAAACCTTTTTGCGAAGGGGCGAGAGTTGCTCGGTAATGACATCCACTTGCTACATGACGTGCATAGCCGCTTAACGCCTATCGAGTCGGCACGACTTGGGAAACTATTGGAACCTTATAACCTTCTTTTCTTAGAAGATGCATCCATCGCAGAAAATCAGAATAGCTATGACGTTATTCGACAGCACACCACCACTCCACTAGCCATAGGCGAGACCTACAATACGCTGTGGGATTGCAAAAACCTTATTGAAGAACAGCGTGTTGACTATATCCGCGCCGCCGCCACCCATGCTGGGGGCATTACTGGTATGCGTCGTATTGGGGATTTTGCCAATGTCCACAATGTTAAGACGGCGCCTCATGGTGCGCCCGATTTATCTCCAATCTGTTTTGCAGCCCATATGCACCTAAATTTACATGCCCCAAACTTCGGTATTCAGGAGTTTGTCGGGTTTGACAATGCTGGGCTTAACACGCTTTTTTCTCATGATTTTACTGTTGAGAATGGCATGGCGTTTATTCCCGACAAGCCGGGGCTAGGCGTAGATTTTAACGAAGAAGCTGCATCCAAATATCCATATAAACGCTCCTACTTGCCGGTTAGCAGACTAGAAGATGGCACAGTGTGGAACTGGTAACTATAGACATTGAGCGAGAGGAACGAACGATGAATAAGCCATTAACAGTATTAATTCAAGGTACAGGGTTTGCCGGTCAAGGTCACGCTGAAGCTTTTAGGTATGCGGGGGCAGAAGTTGTGGGCATAGTTGGAAGGACGGAATCTGTGGTAAAAGAAGTTGCTGAAAATTTGTCTATTCCTTACGCCAGCACCGATTGGGACCATGCGCTAGAAACGTGCAAGCCAGACATAGTGTCAATAGCAACGCCTGGCGGCGCGCACGAAAGTGCAATTATCAGCGCTATCGAAAAGGGGTGTCACGTGTTCAGTGACAAACCGCTTTCCACAACGGGGGAGTCGGCTTCACGCCTCTATCAATTGGCAGAACAAAGAGGGGTTAAAACGGCTTTTGCCGCCAGCTTCAGATACATGCCGGATGTCCTTTTTGCTAAACGCTTAGTGGCTGAAGGTAAAATCGGCGAACCTTTAGAAGCCGAATGTATTTCTCATTTCAATTTAGAGCGTAATATTCCCTTTGGCTGGTCTCACCGCAAGGAAGATGGGGGCGGTCGCCTGAATAACAATTTTACCCATAAGTTATCGATTGTTACCTCTATTTTAGGCGAAGAAATCTTATCTATTATGGGCGAAGTGCGAGACGATCTGGGTAAAGCGCCTATCGTTAAAGGGGTTCACAACTTCAAAAAACGAAGAGATTTTATCCCCGAAGATATTAACGACCCTTCACTTGAATGGGGCGAATCTAATGTTGAATGGAGCTATACCGTACTGGCCCAGATAAAAAGTGAAAGCGCAACAAAGCCTGTCTCTGTGCTTTTTAAACACGGAGGGCTACACCCCAGATTTAATGAAGATCACGTGGTGATCTATGGCAGTAAAGGCGCTATTTACATTAGGGGGCACTACGCCAGCGGACCGCTATACCTTTACGACCAAACGACTCAGCAATGGAACGAACAGCCACTGCCTAACGACATTGCTGAAAATAATCCCGAAGGTGAAGGGGATACCGAGCGTAATTGGCGATACCTTATCCGCGAGCTTGTTGCCGACATTGAAGGCACACGAAACGTTACTTATCAGACCTTTAAAGAGGGTGCTCAATACCAGCGGCTCATTGATTTGATTAGACAGAACGACAACTGGGTTGACGTGAAACACTTGGCCTAGGAGGCTGACATGGTCTATGAGTACATTGTCATTGCTGGTTATTTTGCACTGATTCTGGGTATTGGCTTTGCGTTTAAATCGTTAGCGAAAAACTCAACCAGTGACTATTTTCGCGGTGGTGGCCGCATGCTTTGGTGGATGGTTGGCTCAACCGCATTTATGGCGCAATTCTCTGCCTGGACATTTACCGGGGCTGCAGGAAAAGCTTTTTCAGATGGATTTTCTATAAGTCTGGTGTTTTTTGCCAATACCTTTGCCTATTTTTGCGGGTGGCTATATTTCTCTGCGCGGTTCAGACAAATGCGTGTAGACACACCTACAGAAGGGATAAAGCGTCGCTTTGGTACGCAAAACGAACTGTTTTTCTCGTGGGCACTTATTGTCTTTAGCATGATCAATGCGGGAGTATGGCTAAATGCACTGGGGGTATTTTCCAGCGCAGTCTTCAATGCTGATATTAGCCTTACCATTATTGCTACAGGTCTCACTGTTCTTTTTGTGTCTGTACTTTCTGGCGCGTGGGGCGTGGTTGCCTCTGATTTTGTACAAACGTTGATTGTGGCGGTTATTTCGGTGGCAAGTGCCATTGTTGCCCTAGTAAAAGTGGGCGGTCCAATTGCCCTTGTTAATGACTTCCCGGTGGATTTTGTCATGGGCCCAGACATGAATTACGGCGTAATTCTTATAGGCTCTTTCGTCTTCTTTCTAGCCAAACAACTTATCACTATTATGAACCTTAACGACTCTTTTCGCTTTCTGAATGCGAAAGATACGGTTAACGCGCGTAAAGCTGCGCTTCTCGCAATGGTACTTATGGGGATAGGTAGTATTGTTTGGTTTATACCACCTTGGGCAGCCGCCATTTTATACCCTGATGCAGCAACCTCTTATGCAGAGTTAGGCAACAAAGCTGCCGATGCTGTGTATCTTGTATTTACCCGTAATGCTATGCCCATTGGAACGGTAGGTTTGTTACTTGCTGGGCTTTTTGCCGCTTCTATGTCATCAATGGATTCCGCGCTAAATAAAAATGCGGGTATTTTTGTTCGAAGTGTCTACCAGCCTTTATTGAAAAAGCGCAATTCCTCGGTAAGTGACCAGCACTTATTGAAAGTCAGCCGCACGGTCAGTTTTATAAGCGGTATATTGGTTATTTTAGTTGCGCTTTTCTTTAAGTCCTTAAAAGAACTGAGCTTGTTTGAGTTAATGATGAACGTTTCTACTATGGTACAAGTACCACTGCTCATACCGCTCATTCTCGGGCTTTTTATTAGAAAAACACCACAATGGGCACCGTGGGCGACAGTGGGGTTAGGACTGTGCGTATCGTGGTTTATGACTCACGTTTTTACAGCAGATGTCTTGGCGCAAATAATAGGGCTTAAGACCGCTTTTACGCGAAGAGAGTCAATCGATGTTGGCCTTATGATGATGATTGCCGCGCACCTGATAATCACTGCTGGTTTCTTTTGCGTAACGTCGCTTTTCTACAAGGCAGAATATGATACTAACCGTGAAGAAACTAATCATTTCTTTGAAGACTTGGAAACCCCGGTTATCTCTGATGTTGAACAAGATGAGTATGACAGCAAGCAGCGTCATAAGTTAGGCGTCATGGTGATGTTGATGAGTATTGGGATGCTTGCAATGATGATGATCCCAAACCCACTATGGGGAAGGCTCATGTTTTTGCTGTGTGCGGGCATTATGCTACTAATCGGATATTTGTTGAAAGCAAGTGCAACGTCCCGTATGGCGACGATCCCTTTAGAGCAATGAAAGGGACAGGAATGATAAGGAAGAGCTATGTTTAAATACTTAAATAGGGCGCTGAATAAAAAGGGTGACGGGCTACCGTTGGCATCGGGCTGCAGCAGGGTAAGGTTTTTAGCCGCATTTATTGCTATTTCAATAAGTGGGCTTAACGCTTGTGCAGTGCTGCCATCTTCATCTTCTGTAATGTTAACAGAAGGGTTTGATCAATCTGCAGGTGATAATGTTCCTGCCTATATCATTACCACTACGCATGCTACCTACTACCTAGAAAGGGAAGGAGGAGGGCTATCCAGTATGCTAGACAAAGATGGCATTGACTGGATTGGTTTCAACAACATTAAAGGTTCTGGCTGGAAAGGAGAATACCGTGGGTTTCCGAATGCCGTTCACAAACAAGATGGTAGTTATTTCCACGCGATGAACGCGTCTACAGCGCCTTCAAAGGGGGAAGTTACCGTAAATAAGCCTGAGCACGTACAAATTCACTTTATTTCTTCAAACGGAAAGTGGAAAGCCCAGTGGGACTTTTATCCCGACCGTTGTGACTTCACTATGCTAAACGTGAGCGACGGCTATCATTACTGGGTTCAATATGAGGGAGTGCCCGGCGGAGAAATGGATAGTAGTGACTTTTGGTACAGCAGTAAAAGCAATACTCGCCAGTCTATAAAAACACCTTTCGACGGCGATTTACCCTCGCCTGAGTGGATTGCATTCGGTGATGAAAAGCTCGAACGGGTGATTTATCTATACAGTCACAAAGACGATGATTCGCCCGACACCTATGTAAGTCGCCCCTATATGACCGTTTTTGGGTTTGGGCGCAAAGGCAAAGAGAAATACCTTAATGCGCCCCAGAAATTTACTATCGGTTTTCTAGAAAGTAATGACTACGCGGAAATTAGTCATGCAATGCGTTTAAAAATGGCACCTTAAAGCGCTCAAAAGCTTCAATGTGAGGCAAGTGGCCTAACCCTTCCAATTCAACAACATGGATGTTTGAATTGCGTGATTTTACTTCTTTGCCTAATTTGTCGTACCGACCTAATTCTCTACTTACCTTGTCATGTTTGTTTGCACGTCCGGGCGCTGTGCGATCACGGGTACCTAATATTAGTGTGGTTGGCAGGGCTAAATCATCAAACTCTTCAATAACCGGCTGCGTAAATATCATATCGTAGGTCAGGGCATTAACCCGTGCTAGTGTTTCCCAATCTGGGCCGTTTATCCACCCTTGTAAAAACTCGGCATGCTCGGCATATGTGTTGTTCCACGCACCATCGTAATAGTTTTTTGTTTGATAATTAACGATCATATCTGGCGTTTTCTTAAGCTCACTTTGGTATACCTTTTCAATGTCGGTGTAACTTTCATATAGCAAGTAGTTTTCTAAACCTATGGGGTTTATCAAAATAAGGCTTTCGCTTGTGTCGGGGGAAAGCAATGCAAATCGCGTAGCTAACATGCCGCCCATGGAGTGCCCTACAATAATACTTTTCTCGATGTTTAAAGACTGCATCAATTGTCGCGTATTGTTCGCAAGCGTGGCAAAACTGTATTGATATTGGGTAGGTTTAGACGATTTTCCAAAGCCTATTTGGTCGGGAATAAGAACGCCGTAACCCTGATTTTGCAGAAGACGCGCCGTACTTTCCCAGTAAGCTCCGTTAAAATTTTTCCCATGAAAAAGCGTTACCACAGGCTTTTCCTCTTTGGGAGGCAAAAACATATAGGCCATTTCTAGGTCGTTTCCCTGTGATGAGAAACTAAACATTTTTACTTCGAACGGATACTCCACCGTGCTCAAACGCTTATCAAATTCGAGGCGAGTTAGCGAATTGGCGTCGGTTCCCTGTGCAAGAGAGACCTGTGAAACGAATAACAATGTCAGCATGCCATGAATTAGCAATACCTTTGCATTTTTAAGCATAAATCACCTTATGAATAGGGCAACGTAAGTGTTAGTCGAGTATGGCACACCTGCCTTTATCTCCCTATTCGACACTGCATAGATACGACAACAGTACAAATTTCATCGATGTTTCTCACTTTTACGGCACAAGTTGCAATTGCCCTTGCTTTGGTTATTTGTAAATCAAGTTGCTTTCTAACCAGTTTTTATTATCAATTTTATCCTTTTTGATAGTTGTCATTGCTAAGTAAATGTAAATTGTTATTTCATCTTATTTTTAATTTATTAAATTTACATTTAAGTTAAAAATAAAAAAGTTATTTAAAACATTAATTTATATAGTTTCTGGAGGTTGTTGATAAAAACTTGTTAATTTTTTGGTTGACGTGAATAACAAACGGTGGTCATATTCTCACATGTTGAGCATTTAATCTTTGTTTGGGCATTTGGGTTTTAGTGATGTTTTCCCAAATGTCTTCAAGATTCAAATGCTCTTCAAAAATTACACTCCACACAATTACGAAAGAATAAAAGAGGGTTCATAATGGGACTTGACACAACGAAACACGTGATGCAATCAACTAAGTGCGCTAAACGAGCATCTTTAAGTCTGATCGCCGCCGCTGTAATGGCTGCCACTGTGCCAACGTTAGGTATGGCGCAAGAACTTAGCCAAGAAAAGCCAATGTACGTACCACCCAGTGAACCCAATGAATTTCTTGATGGTCGAGTGCAAGTTAACTTCTTAGCTATGCAGAATTATCAAGCTATCCAAGCCAAAGACGGAGCGTTTCGTCCAGAAGATGAAACTCAGTCAGATGGCTTCGGTCGTCTTCGCGTGAACTTAATGTTTAAGTTCAAAATCACCGAAAACATAACTGCCGATATTGATATCGCTGAAGAGCCTAATGACTTCGGTAATAATGGCGACAGAGACTTCTCATTCCACCAAGATTTTGCCGGTGTCGAGTTTGATATGTTTGGACTGACTGGCTATGAAAAAGAGAACGCTAGCCTTATTTTGCGTGTGGGCAACATAGGTGCCTCTCCTTTCCAATTTAAAGGTTTCCAAGACGGTGCAGACAACCAAGGTAACGCACTTATCGGTAACGGCATTAACGACTACGCTACCGCCGAAAACGGTATTCAGCTGAGCTACACCGAAACCTTCGATAGCGGCATTCTTCGCTCATACAATGTGGCGGGTCACATGACTACGTCAAGCTTTGGTGAAGCTTTCCAGGAAGATCGCGGCTACAACTACCGCTTGCAAGGTACCTTGGAATTTGAAGGTGGCTTTAAAGCCGGACTTAACTTCTTCAATGCTAATCAAGGCGAGCAACTTGTATTCGAAAATGGCCTTGCCAGCTTAGATGGCGTTACCACTACCAACTATCGTTTTGGTGATGGTGAAAACTATAACTTTTCTGCTTCTGCCTCTAGCGAACGTGATACTCACGTAGGTGCACTACCTGGGCTTAATCAATCAATTATGCAGCTTAACTTGGCGTATCAGCCAAGCGACCAGACCAGCGTTATTTTAATGCTAGGTAAAGCAACTGATGATTATACCTTTGCAGACGTAGAAGGTAATGCTGTTGCAGGTATCACTTATTTCGGTAATGAAGGCGTGTTAGACCCAACAGGTACTACGTTCGATTCTAACCAGGTCATTGAGGCTGATTCGTCAGTTGAATACTGGGTGGTAGAAGCGCAGCAGTACATTATTCCAGAGAAGCTCTATGTTGCTGCACGTTATGCAGAATCTGAAAATACGTCAGACCTTATTGAGCAAACAGATAATGAAGTTACTCGTCTACAGGTATCAGCGGGTTATTGGATCAACGACCGTACCCTTTGGAAAGTGGAATACGTAGACCAAGACGAAGGCGTTAACTCTGGCGGTCAGATTGGCGCAGGTTTCGACGGTCTAACGTCTGAAATTTCAGTTAAGTTTTAATCGCTAACCAAGTTTTAACACAAAAGGTTAGGCACGGAATTGCTTCGCTGCCTAACCACCTAACTTACTTTAATACCTCTGATTTTTTCATCCCCGCGTTAACCATATTTGGGCGGGGAGGGGAAAGTCATATCTGATAAGAGTACAAAGGGGAGAGACCCGATGTTAAAAAAACTATCTTTAATTGTAGCCAGCGCACTAACCATTAACGTGGCGGCGCAAGCAGAAACTATCACTATCGCTACCGTTAACAATGGCGACATGATCACCATGAAGTCGCTTAGCAGCGAGTTTGAAAAGCAGCACCCTGATATCGACCTTAAATGGGTAACGTTAGAAGAAAACATTCTTCGTCAGCGTGTTACTACCGACGTTGCTACTAGCGGTGGGCAGTACGATGTAATGACAATTGGCACTTATGAAGTACCAATTTGGGGCAAGCAAGGCTGGCTTACCGAACTTAACGGGCTAGGTGACGATTACGATATTGACGACTTATTACCTGCCATTCGCAGTGGCCTTTCCGTAAACGACAAGCTTTATGCTGCACCGTTTTATGGTGAAAGTTCAATGGTGATGTACCGCACAGACCTAATGGAAAAAGCGGGCTTAGAAATGCCGAAAGCACCTACATGGAGCTTTATCAAAGAAGCTGCTGCAGCAATGACCGATAAAGACGCCGGGATATACGGCATTTGCCTTCGCGGTAAAGCTGGGTGGGGCGAAAACATTGCGCTATTAACGTCAATGTCTAACTCTTTTGGTGCTCGCTGGTTCGACGAAAATTGGAAGCCGCAGTTCGATTCTAAAGCGTGGAAAGACACCTTAGAGTACTACGTAGATGTAATGGAAAAATACGGTCCTCCTGGCGCTTCAGCCAATGGTTTTAACGAGAACTTGGCTCTGTTCCAAACCGGTAAATGCGGCATGTGGATTGACGCTACCGTAGCAGGTGGCTTTGTTACTAACGAAAAAGACTCTGAAGTTGCCGACAAAGTAGGCTTCGCGCTTGCTCCTGATAACGGTTTAGGTAAACGCGGTAATTGGCTATGGGCTTGGACTTTAGCTATTCCATCAAGCAGTAAGAAAACCGATGCGGCGATGAAGTTCATCAGCTGGGCAACATCAAAGGGCTATTCAAACTTAGTTGCAGATAAAAAAGGTTGGGCGAATGTACCTCCGGGCACACGTACCTCATTGTATGAGAACGACGCTTATTTAGAGGCCGCGCCGTTTGCACAAATTACCCTAGATTCGATTAATTCTGCAGACCCGAAAAAACCAACGGTAGAGCCTGTGCCCTACGTAGGTATTCAGTTTGTGGCAATTCCTGAGTTCCAAGGTATTGGTACCGCAGTAGGTCAGCAGTTTAGCGCCGCGTTAACCGGCCGAATGACGGTAGACCAAGCACTGCAAAGCTCACAGCGTTTAGTTGAACGCGCTATGCGCAAAGCGCGCTACCCAAAATAAACAGCGTTAACCACAGGGAAAGTGCTTAATTGCACTTTCCCATTTAATAATTATAAGAGGGCTAGTCATGGCGACCACACAATCTCGTACTTTAGCCAAAATCATGCTTTTTCCTTCGGTCTCTTTGCTTTTAGCATGGATGATCGTGCCTTTATGCATGACCCTTTATTTCTCGGTATTAGACTATAACTTGCTTATGCCGGGCGATAACGAATTCATCGGCTTTCTCAACTACGAGTTCTTTTTAACTGACCCCGCATTCATCGAGTCATTTTTTAACACCTTGCTGCTAGTAGGCGGTGTATTGTTTATCACTATTTGTGGCGGAATTGGCTTAGCGGTTTTATTAGACCAGGCAATATGGGGGCGAAACTACGTACGCATTATGGTACTTGCGCCATTTTTCGTTATGCCTACGGTATCGGCGCTGGTATGGAAAAACATGTTTATGAACCCAGTGAATGGTCTGTTTGCCCATTTTGCTGAGTTTATTGGCGTAACACCTATCGACTTTTTTGCTGAACTGCCTTTACTGTCAATCATCATTATTGTGTCGTGGCAGTGGCTACCGTTTGCAGCACTGATTTTGCTCACAGCTATTCAATCGCTTGACCGTGAGCAGCTAGAAGCGGCAGATCTTGATGGTGCAGGTCCATGGAGCAAGTTCGTATATATTGTGTTGCCTCACCTTTCTCGTGCGGTGACGGCAGTAATTCTAATTGAAACGATTTTCTTACTATCGATTTTCGCTGAAATTCTTGTGACGACTAGTGGTGGCCCTGGATATTCTTCGACCAACATTACTTACCTTATTTATACCCAATCGCTTTTGCAGTTCGATGTAGGCGGTGGTTCGGCAGGCGGTATTGTGGCAGTGGTTATTGCCAACATAGTCGCTATTTTCCTAATGCGCCTTATTGGCAAGAACTTAGAGGGATAAGTAATGGCGATTAAAGATACGAATAAATCAAAACTTATCTACACCCTTGCGGCGTGGACAGTAAGCGGGATGATTTTCTTCCCCATTCTTTGGACGATTATTACAAGCTTCAAAACAGAGTCAGAGGCCATTTCCGCTTCACCGAGTTTGTTTATGTTCGATTGGACTCTGGAGAACTATGCTGAAGTGCTTTCTCGGTCTCCTTATTTCGACCATTTCATGAACTCAGTTGTGATTTCGCTTGGTGCTAGTCTTCTTGGGTTGCTTATTGCTATTCCAGCAGCTTGGTCGATGGCGTTTGTCCAAACTAAGCGCACAAAGAACCTACTTATGTGGATGCTCTCTACCAAGATGCTTCCACCGGTAGGCGTGTTAATTCCTATTTACCTGCTATTTCGCGATTTTGGATTATTAGATACGCGTATTGGTTTGGTCATTGTAATGACGCTTATCAACCTGCCTATTATGGTGTGGATGCTTTATACCTACTTTAGAGAGATCCCGAATGAAATCTTGGAAGCGGCACGAATGGATGGCGCAGGAATAAAGCAAGAGATCTTCCAGGTGCTGCTGCCGATAGCGCTGCCAGGAATTGCTTCAACATTACTACTAAACGTTATTTTGGCGTGGAATGAGGCATTTTGGACCCTCATTCTTACTGCAGCTAACGCAGCGCCTTTAACAGCATTTATTGCCAGTTACTCAAGCCCAGAGGGCCTATTTTACGCAAAATTATCAGCCGCCTCAGTCATGGCCGTGGTGCCAATTCTTATCCTAGGTTGGTTTAGTCAGAAACAGTTAGTGCGCGGCTTAAGCTTCGGCGCAGTTAAGTAGGAGAACTTCAAAATGGGAAGTATTACCTTAAAGCAAGTTACAAAGAGCTTCGGCGACGTTAACGTGATTAAGCCGCTGGATTTAGAAATTCGAGATGGTGAATTCATTGTGTTTGTTGGGCCGTCGGGTTGTGGTAAGTCAACGTTACTACGCATGATTGCCGGCCTTGAAGACACAACAAGCGGTACTATTGAAATTGATAACCAGGACGCGACAGACATGCCGCCAGCACAGCGGGGTTTGGCTATGGTGTTTCAGTCTTATGCCCTTTACCCTCATATGTCGGTAAGAAACAACATTGCGTTTCCGCTAAAACAAGCGAAAGTAGAGCCTGCAATCATTGAGCAGAAAATTGAAAAAGCGGCGAAAATGCTTAACCTTACCGACTATCTTGACCGTAAACCGGGTCAACTTTCGGGCGGTCAGCGCCAGCGTGTTGCTATCGGACGTGCTATAGTACGCCAGCCTTCAGCATTTTTGTTTGATGAGCCACTGTCGAACCTAGATGCATCACTTCGCGTAAACATGCGCCTTGAAATATCTGAGCTACATAAGAGCTTAGATACCACCATGATTTATGTTACTCACGACCAAGTTGAAGCCATGACGATGGCAGACCGTATTGCAGTATTCAACGGTGGCATTATTGAACAAGTAGGCACGCCTTTGGAGCTTTACCAAAAGCCAGTAAATCAATTTGTAGCAGGCTTTATCGGTTCGCCAAAAATGAACTTTATTAGTGTAGATACCAAAGCAGGTGACCCGACGTGCAGCTTAGGTGTGCGCCCAGAGCACTTTAGAATTACCGAAGAAAAAGGGCTGTGGACTGGCAGAGTTGGCGTGATTGAGCACTTAGGGTCTGAAACCTTTTTGCATGTTCATGTTGATGGTGTCGGTACATTAACAGTGAAAGCCGATGGTGATTGTAAAGTGGCCTACGGCGACATAATTAACTTAACGGCAGCGCAAGAGAAAATCATGCACTTCGACAAAGATGGCGTAACCATCCCTGAGCTATCTTGGGGTGAAGCGCGCTCGTCTTCGGCGGCTTAACGAGATAATGGAGAGTTGAA
Organism: Alteromonas portus; assembly: GCF_005117025.1. Taxonomy (GTDB): domain Bacteria; phylum Pseudomonadota; class Gammaproteobacteria; order Enterobacterales; family Alteromonadaceae; genus Alteromonas; species Alteromonas portus. The sequence goes on from NZ_SWCO01000005.1 coordinate 73,692, forward strand.
CGCAAGGGCTTTGTGGGTACAACACAAGTCTACTATTTGATGGTGAACAACCACTAATCGTGTACTTGGTTATACAAAAGCCCTTTATGTTCAACGCCAGGGAAAGACAAAAATGGCACGCTTTAAACCGAGATTTAGTCAGTAACCGTAGCAAGGTATGGAAGGCATATCTGATAAACAACGGGTAAAATAAGCAAGGAATTATTATGGAGCAGAAAAAGCCAACAGCAACAAACGCCGATATAGAGTTGGTTATTTTCGACTGTGATGGCGTACTTATTGACAGTGAAATTTTGTGTAAACGCGTGCTTATTTCTATGCTTTACGACCTTGGAGTTGAAATAGATGGCGATTACTTTGATACGTACTTTTTAGGTAAAAGTTATGAGTCTGCAAAAGCGCAAATAGCTGAGGATTTTAACACCCGTTTACCCGAGGCGTTTAGGGACGACTATCTAACTGCACTATTGGCTGTGTTTGCCGAAGAGCTTGTCCCCACACCTGGCCTAGAGGCTATTTTACAGCGCCTTTTAGTTAAAAAGTGTATTGCGACCAGTAGCCACCCAGAACGAGTCACGTTTTCGTTAAGAACAACAGCGCTAGATAAGGTTTTTAACGGGTATGTAACCACTAGCGCAGAGGTAACTAGGGGTAAACCTGCACCCGATATTTTTCTTCTTGCCGCTGAGAAGATGGGTGTTTCACCCGAAAAATGTTTAGTGATAGAGGATTCCGACGCTGGTATTGAGGGCGCGTTGAGCGCGGGTATGTCGGTAGTGAAATACACAGGGGCCAGCCATCTAGAAACAGGCCAGCCTGTTATTTTTGAGGGCGTTCCGGTTATTGATCACTGGCATGATTTACCCAAACGTTATCCAAAATTATTTAACGTTATTACATAGCCTTTGGAAGTAACGGGTTTTGGTCAATTCACCACTTTTGAAGCTTACTTCCACTCTTCTTTCGTTTCCCATTGCCTCAGCCAATTTGGCAAGACGTTAGCGTGCATAGGGCGGGCTATGCCAAATCCTTGTGCGAGTTCACAATTCAATGCAAGCAGTGACGTTCCATGGGCAATACTTTCTACGCCTTCAGCTATCACACTGCGGTTGAAAGAGTTGGCCAGCGCAATCACGCCGGTAACAATAGTTTTATCTTCTAAGTTTACCAGCATATCGCGAACGAAAGATTGGTCTATTTTGATCACGTCAGCGGGCAAGCGTCTAAGATAAGTTAAAGACGAGTAGCCTGTTCCAAAGTCGTCAATTGCAAAAGAAACACCTAGCTTTACGCAGTCTTCCATGATCTCAGACACTTTTCTAATATTCGATAATTTACTGGTTTCGAGGACTTCAAGTTGTAGTGCTCTAGGCGGTGTTTCAGGTACTTTAGAAAGCAAATGCGCTAAACGAGTTGGAAAGTTTCTTTGTTGTATCTCTAGGGCAGAAATGTTCACACTAATTTTTATATCTATGCCCGACTGTTTCCATTGATTGTACTGCTTAAGTGATTCTTCAATAACCCACTCGCCAACTTCAATGCTAAGTTGATGATTTTCGATAAAGGGTAGAAAATCGGCTGGGGGCAGTAGCCCTCGTTTTGGATGTTGCCAGCGTATCAGCGCCTCTGCACCGACAATTGCCCCAGTACGCATATTCACCTTAGGTTGATAGTAAAGTTCGAACTCATTTTTCTTAAGACCACTAGCTATACTCTTTATGATTTCATGACGTGTTCTAATGGCGTCTTCTGATTCAATATCAAAAAGGTGATAGCAATTTTTTCCTTTTTGCTTCGCTAAATACATGGCTTGGTCTGCATGTCGAATGAGTTGTTCAGCGTCGGTTTCATTTTCAGGATAAACTGTCACCCCAATGCTTGCTGAGACTCTCAGCTCATTTTCACCGTACTTGACTGGGTCCGAGGCCGCTTTCAGCATATTTTTAACGATAGGAACAAAGTCTTGAGCTTGTTGTAGATTGGTAAGAACCGCGACAAACTCGTCTCCACCAAAACGCGAAATGGTATCGTCTTCATTAAGTATGCCTTTAAAGCGACGAGCGAGCGCTATGAGTAATTCGTCACCAACGCTGTGCCCAAATGTATCGTTCACTTCTTTAAAGCCATCTAAATCAAGCAATACCACTGCCGCATAGTTTTCTTTAATTTTGCTTTGCTTAAGAGCTTCATCCAAGCGTTCGGCGAGCAAAGAACGATTGGGAAGGTTCGTTAAAACATCATAATGGGCCATTTGCTCAAGGCGATGTTGTTGTTCTTTTGTCTCTGAAATATCACTGAAAATCGCGATGTAATTTTTAATTGTGCCTTCGTCATCTTTCACAGCACTTACCGTTAAAAGCTGTGCGTATATTTCGTTATTCTTTCTTCTATTCCAAATTTCTCCTGCCCAATATCCCTCCTTGAGGATTGAACTCCAGAGGTTCTTGTAAAAGCCAGGAGACTGTTTTCCAGATTTGAACATGTTAGGTTTATTACCTAGTACATCGTCTCGGGAGTAGCCGGTTATGTCTTCGAAGGTCTTGTTTACATCAATGATGTTCGCTTCACTATCAGTAATAAAAATGCCTTCTCTTGCGTGCGAGAATACGCTGGCCGATAATTTTAACTGGTCTTCTAAGCGTTTGTTTTTAGTAATGTCTTGAACTAATGAAACTACGCTAATTACTTTGCCAGAGAAGTCCAAGATTGGTGTGCTGTACCATTCGCAAGTGATTGTTTCGAGCAATCGAGTGATATTATTGTTTACCTTGCGGACGGTTTTTTTACCTTCTACCAGTAATTCGAATACGCCATCAATCTCGTGGCGTAGATCAGTGGGAACAACCAGCTCAGAGGCATGCTTGCCTATCGCTTCATCCTTGTTGTAACCAAAGATTAGCTCAGCCGACTTATTCCAATCTGTGCAGATAAAGTCTGTATTCCAGGTAACGCAGCCCAAAGGCGTGTTTTCAATATGGCTCGCTAAAATGTCTCGGCTTTCTTGCAAAGAATTTTGACTACTAATAAGTTGTTTTTCGGCTTCTAAGCGCGTTTTAGCCATCTGTGCAAAATGTTGCTGTAGCTTCTTGAGTTCAATACTGCCATTAGTCGATGTCTCATCCATCTCTTTGCCTTCGGCCAGCGCGGTAGTCGACTTCAAAAGGTCTTTTATGGGGATTAAAACGTTTTTCCTAATTAGCCATACTGAAACACCGACGAAAAACAAAACGATCAACGCCAAAATAAGTGTGGTTGTCATCAACCTGGTATCAATTGCTTTGAACGTTTGTTTAAGCGGAATACCAATAGTGATGTTGATATGTTGTCCATCATCAAATAGCGGGTGTGTGACGTAAACGCGTTGATAAGGGTCTTCGCTAAGAAGAGCATTATTATCTAATGTTCCGTTTGTATATGCGCTCTTATTTCCCTTTATATCTAATGGAGTGCCTATCAGTTCTTGCCTAGCGGGGAATGCTGCTACAATTTTGTTTTCACTATCAGTTATAAATGCAACGGTATCATCGGGCAGGTAAGACTCAGAGAGTATTTCGCTCCACCAGTCGAGCGATATAACAGCTACAACCAAACCGACTAAATTGCCTTGTTCTGCATTTATAACGGGGTAGGCAAAATTAATACTAGTTAAATTCGTCGCCCGGTCTATTTGAAAATCACTGATTGAAAATTTACGGGTGGCGATGGCTTGTTGTATATAAGGGCGGTCGTAAACGTTTACCGAACGTTTCAATTCTCGGGCATTACATAACAATTGACCATCTGCGCTTGGCACACCGAGATTGACATAATTACTGTTTACTTTAAGCACATTCGACAGGAACCGACTGCACCGTTGTAAGCTAGGCTGCTGCACCGCATCGAACTGCGCCAAATTCTTTAGAAAATGTCGCGTTTCCTCAATAAGTTTGGCTTGTATATTCGAGTGTGTTTTGGTCGTATTTACTGCTTGGCTAACAGCAGTCTTTATTGCTTCATCCCTTTCCATGTATGCGTTGTAAAAAATGCCAATGAAGCCGGGTATGGCAATCATCAAAATCAGAATAATGACTCTTGCCTGTAGTGTCTGAAAAAGTTGTGACATGTAATTTGTTCAAATCCATTTAAGCGTAATTAGACTGGAGAACATCGGTGACTTTTGATATTCACAACTTTCCAATAGAAATTTTATGTGCAATCAATTATTAGCAGCTAAAGCCAGTATAGTAAAAATTTTATGGAACGGTTGTTAAGATAATATGATTAGTTCGGCTTGAAGGAATGCAACGAGTAGTAGTAATAGCTTTTCCCAAAAAGCTATCAGCTATGCCTTTTTAGCGAGTGCTGTTTACAAGGGAAATAGGGTTAAAATCAGTTACACAAAAATGTACGAGTAAAAAAACAATATTTAAAACGAACAAAGCCTCTTGCGAGGCTTTGTTTCAGGTTTCGTTGATAGTAGTGTGTAGCGGCATCTACATATAGAAGAAGGGGCCTACCCAACGGTAGCTTTTGCCGTCAATCTCAACTTTGTGCTTTGCGCTGCTATCATTATCGCGATTAGCGATGATAAACAGTTGAGTGTCGCCTTTCACATCAGTAATACGTACACCTGTGTAATCATCGTTATTAAAAACAACCTCAAGGTTTTTAATACTGCTTCTTGAGTTAATCGACGATTCACTCACTGGGCTGTATGAACCATGAGGTTCTACGACAGAAACAAACAAAGTGTCTTGAGTGTCATTTCGTCTAAGCGTAATAGCTGCGTCGCGGCGCAGGTTAAAGTCTGGATCGTTTGCGCCAATGCGAGTCAAATACACCTCGTCTTCAGCGTTGGTAACCATAGTCAGCGTATAATACTTGCCATGCTGAAGCCACTGGAACTTAGTGTTACCTTCACTCGCGTTACCCTTGCCCTCTACGAATAAATGTTGATAGCCATTGTCTTCACCAAATGGTGATAACGTGGTGGGTGACTCGTGAGTAAAGTTCTTATCAATTATCTGTCCCATGTAATAGAAGGGCAGGTCGTATTGATTCTTCTTGTCAGTGTCAACTCGTAGTATGTCTAATACAAATGGCTTTTCAAAGTTTTCGTCTTTGATCACCGCCATGGTGCGGTGCATTAACGTGCCCGGGTAGGCATTTTCTTCTGTTGCGCTAACCACTTTTACGTTGTCATCTTCTGCGTTAAAAGTGAAAAGTTCTGAGTGATGCTGGCTGGCAACGTCGTACTCTCCATCAAAATGCTTTGTGCCATTTATTGATAAAGTATTATGTGCAATGGTTGTCTTAGCCCACGTGGTATTTTCTTTTAGATAGTTACCACCGCCTTTTTGACCGATATTTACAAACCGAGCTAGGCCATAATCTTGCAGAACTTCCTCGCCTTTTTCGTATAAGGAGAACGATAATTTATCGTAATGACCGTGACTCAGACCCTGCGCGGCATATTTAAACACCAGGGTTAGGTCTTCATTGCCATAACGTAAAATGCCTACACCGCCTTGGTCACCGTTCGGGCCATCACTTAAATTTACGGAAGACTTTACAAAGGGAACCGCTTTGCCATCTCGAATATCAATAGCGGCTTCAAGTCCTGACTCTTGTAGTAGTACTTCACCTTGCTTTTCTACCACGCTTAACAAGCGGGGATCTTTCTCTCCGTAAAAGTACGCGAGATCCACAGCGGTAACTAAAGAGGCTTTCTTATAAGACATGCCTTTTTGTGCATCGTTAAGCGGGAAAAATTCACCATCGGCATCAGAAAGGTTAAGAAGTGCATTAATGCCTTTCAATAAAACATTATCTTTATGCTGTAGTACCTTTAAGTCTGGGCGATTGTTTTCCATTGCCAGCGCAAGTATTAGAAAAGGGTACATTGCATAGCGCTGATAGTAAGGGCCTTCGGTATAGTAGCCATCAGGAGAAAAAGGCTCTTCTAAGTTAGCGAAAAAGCCCTTGCGCTGACCTTCTACTTTAATAGTACCGCCATCGTTGTCTTTACCGCCCACTTCTAAGCCATCGTCTTCAATACCGTAAAGGGCGCGTTGAATAAGCTCTTCATCGTTCATAACCAGACCAATCATGCCTACAGCAGCAATGCCCCAGGTACTGTGGTTATGTACGCGGTTAAAAAATTGTGGGTTTTCTAATGAAATAAAATCGGCAAACGGACGGAAGAGATTGTCCTCTAGTGTTTTGCGTTCATCAGCAGACAAATAGTCGTAAATAGCATCATATGCTTGGCTCATGTAAACCAGCCAGTTGCTGTCGTTTAGGCATTGCCAAAATAATTTACCCCGCGAATATGAGCGCTCTTGCGGGTGAAGGGGTAAGTCTTTGTACATGGCTTCATATTGAAACAACATGTCACGAATATATTTGGCGTACTTTTCATCTTCTAACACTTGATAAAGAACGCCAGCTTTTTGCGCAATAAAGAAGTTTTGTTTATGGCGCTGGTGGGTATAACCACCTGAGAAATCCTTTGGAATAGGCGTATCGATACCCATTGCAATTTCGGCATCTACTTCTTGCTTAACGGTTGCCAAACTTTTATCAAACAGAGGAACTTCACCCAAGTTGTCTCTCATTCTTTCTACGCCAGGCTCGGTAAGAATAAGGTTAGGATGACCTTTTGCTTCGCTAGCAAAAGACGACAGGCTGATACCAACAGCTAGCATGGTAAGGCTAAATTTCTTGATGTTCATTGTATTTATTTCCTTGTTATCAAATAGCCATTGATGAAAACAGGCAACAACGGTTGTAGGGTAAAAATGTTGTTATTTAAAAATGACAATTTGTAATAAACACAATAACAGAAGTTAAAGAAGAATGGAGCAGACCAATTAAATATTTTGGTAAATTTTATTTTTTAATTGGTCAGACAGGTTTGGAGCGGTCAGCTCGTTAGAATGGAGGCTCTTCTATCGACGCGAACAACTATGAAAAAGACTGTTGCGAAATAGAGCTTATGAAATAGTGCTAGTGCCAACGCTTATTCATCACACAAGCTGCAATTTGCTAAGTATTCCAAAAGCCAGGGCGGTAATAGGTAAAGACACCAATGTGCTTACTGCGATTATGCTTGCCGCTAAGCGATAATCCCCGCCTAAGTTTCTAACCATTACATAGCTTGCTGCAGCAGTAGGTGAGATAGCTAAGAGGAGAACAATGCCCAGCTCCATTCCTTTAAAGCCAAGTACATAGGCAAGAACAACCAATACAAAGGGATAGACTACGCATTTACTGGTAGTGCTAAGTACAATATTAAACCAGTCACTGGAAAAAGAGCGGAACTGTAGTGAGGCGCCTGTGCATATAAGGGCAAGTGGCAGGGTAAGCTGTGCGAAATATTCCCCTGTTTTCACTAAGGTATCTGGAAGTTGCCATTCGAAGTATGAAAAGGGCAGGGCTGCGGCAATTGATAAGATCAACGGGTTTTTCGCCATGCCGGTAACTTGGCCCATTAAGGAGCGCGACGTACCTTGGTAAAAGTTAAGAACAAAAACTGAAAGTACATTAAATAAGATGGTAATACACCCCATGTAGACAGACGCTACAGCTAGACCCTCTTGCCCATAGGTGTTAGCGCAATAGGCTAAGCCGATAATACCCATATTGGCTCGAAAGCCGCCCTGAACAACTACACCTCTGGCTTTATACGGATGTACTGTCAAATGAGAAATAACCATAAGCGCTGCAAATACGATAAGTGTTCCTATCACTCCCACGCTCATAAGGGATAGATTCGCGGCTTTGGAAAAGTCAGCTCTGGCGATTGATAAGAACAGTAGAGCAGGAAGCGCAACGTTAAATACCAGCTTTGACCCTGCCTCTATAAAGCCTTCATTCAGCCACCTAATACGAAAGAAAAGCCACCCCATCAAAAGAAGGATCAATACAGGAATAAGCGTACTGGTAATAAAGCTAAGCATAAAAAGAACTAACGCCTTTGAGTAAATTTGCGTAACAAAACAGTAGATTGCTGCTTTAAGAATAGGAAGAAAGAGCCATAGTATGCCAAGTTTATGCTCTTATGCATAAAGTAAATTGGTAATACCTCAAAGAAAAAGTAGCTTTATCTGGTGCTGATTGGCAAACCTGTACGCAATACGTTCTGATAAGCGTGGCGTAAGTTAATACTAGCAATAATTGACCAGTATTTCGTTGAGCCTTGGGTTGTATCTAGCAAAAGCTCACGGGCGAAATAAGGTGGCGCTGTGGAACGAAAGAGCGGCAACATCTACTCCTTAAAGCTTTTCTGTCGATTTTGCTGTAGAGCAAGATTCTCTCAGTACGAGTTCACAGGGAACTAGGGTACGGGTGTTAAAGGCCTTTCCGCTTTTTATCTTGTTCAATAGCATACTCGCTGCTTCACTGCCTATTTCATACGGTTGCTGTCTTACCACGGTTACCGGAACTCTGAAAAATTCTGCCATAGGTATTTCTTCAAAACCTAATAAAGAGACATCGCCGGGAATATTAATGTTTGCTTGTTCTAGCGCCTTTAACACATCAACGGTAATGGCAATTTGTTGAGTGAAAAAAGCGGTAGGGGCTAATTCGGATTTAAGAAGCTCTACCGGCGATGCGGCTAGACCTTCAGTTCTGCTCCAATGGAGGATGAGCTCTTCTTTAACCGGTAGATTGTGTTTGTTGTGAGCGTCCACAAAGCCCTGATATTTCTCATGGCGAGACTTTACTGTTTCAAACTGTTGAGTGACAAAGCAAATATTCTTATGGCCTAGTTCGATAAGATACTCGGTAGCCTCGAACGATGATCGTTTGTAATCAGCAACAACAATACCCGTATCACAATCATCATGCTCAAGCTGAAACTGAACTACAGGAACAGTATTGTTGGAAATATCTTCGATTAGCTTCGCATTGTTACCACAGGAGGCAATAATAACGCCATCGACATTAAGCTGGCATAGTGTCGTTAGCGCACTTTTCTCTGTAGCTGGATCGAAGTCAGAGTTATAAATAAACAGATCATAGCCATGCTTTTTGCAGTAATCGTCCATTCCTCGTATCGCTTGGCTTGTGTAATAACTTGCGATATCGCGTACAATCACGCCCAGTGTTCGGGTTTTATTGGTTTTTAAACTACGCGCAATATTGTTAGGTACATAATTTAATTCCTCGACTGCTTTTTGCAAACGAAGGCGGGTATCTAACGACATGAAGTCGAAGCGACCGTTTAAAAATTGAGATGCGGTACTTTTTGAAACGCCTGCTTTTGTCGCAACGTCTACGAGTCTTACTTTGTTTTTATTCATTTTATGTTCTCTAACTGCTTACGTAACAAATAGTTTTCCGCATTACTTAGGCGCTACCGCGTCGCCTAATTGTAAAGAAGAAAATGAAACACTGGTATAGTTACCTGCTTTTTTATCTATCTCCCAATTGCCCGTGCCGGGGCATGCAGGGTAGCGAAACGTTGGCGCATCTTTTGTGCTGCATTGGTTATACGCCCCAACTTTGAAAAACAACCAATCGTTTTTGTATCCAATAGGGTCATCGTGCTTATCAACACTTCCTTTAGCATCTACGTTATCTGCCAAGTTTATTTGGTGTTTCACTGTGGGGTGATTTGCAGCTGAAAATGTAAGGTACATGGTATCGCCATAAACATTAATCTCGTAGCTAAACGATTCACCTAAGGCTATGCCTTCGCTGCCAGGGTCTGTGTCATCGTTCCATCCATCTCCCCACACCGGATAAGCAATATCAATGCGCTCTGGATGGCTCTCAGGAAGATTCCTTTCGTAATTCCAGAAAACGGTTCCTGTTTCGTGGTTAGGGTACTTTTTGTAGTAAATTTTTAGAGGCTCATTACCCCAACCAAAGCCAGCGTCTTCCGATTTTTCATCATTTAATTTTGCAGCATGGATCTGGCCCACTACCACGGAATAGGCGGGTGGTTTATCGGCATACTTTGCGTTTAACGACACGTGATTAACTTTTAGTGTTGCTTGCATTTGCCCGCCTATAGCAGCAAAGTTTTCACTATTCGGTGTGGAGGTTAACGCGAAGTAATTACGAGGGCTTTCATAACTCGGTACTTGCCCATTTTCGCTGGTATAAATTTGTCTAAGTTCACTACGTGTGTTTGTTGAAGTGGGTGACGTGAAGCCTTTGTTAGGGGCCACAAATACCATATTGTCATTGTTATCTGAGTAGAAGAATGTATTGTGCTGATAATGTTTTAGTGCGTCATTGTTAACTCGGTCTGCAGCACCATCACCGTCTTCATCAACGGGAAGCATAATATTCCACCCACTCAAATCGAATTTATCACCGGGTACTCGGTCGGAATCCCCTTTGTCTTCAGATAGTGCGTTGCCATTGCAGCCTACAATAGTGAAAGTAATAAGTATGTTAGCCGCAACCAATGGCGTTCTTATTTTCATAGAATTAACCTAGGGTGTTTGTTATAGATTGGGAGAGAGAAATTAGCGCTGCAGCAGGCTACAGCGCCTAATAAAGGTGGCGCGCTTCTTACCAGCGGCCTCTTACTCCGAATGTGAAACGACGGTCTGCTTCACTGTACTGCCAAATACTGCCCAGCTCTGTTACTTGAGTAATGGGTTCTGCAGTTAAATTCACCGCATTGGCGACTAACGTTATGTTTTCGTTTATATCGTAGCTCGCTGAGAAGTCGAATTGACCTCTAGCTTCACGGTAATTATTGCCCAATGTCGGATCGAAGAAAGGTTCGTCAGGGTTAGTTCTGTTGTAAATACCTGTGGCTAGTGCGCCAACTGGACGAACGCGTTTTTCATCCTGAGAGTCTAGATATTTGTCACGCCAGTTGTAAGCAAGACGAACTTGGAAGCCGGCGTGTTCCCAATAAATTTGCCCATTGAATGTATTGTTAGAAATATCTAACAAAGGGTTACCGTCGGGCTGTTCGCTATCTGCGTAAGTGTAGTTAGTGCTTATGCCAAGCCCAGACCACATACCAGGTAAAAAGCTGAACTGTTGCTGGTAGGCAAGTTCGATACCTGTAACTTCACCACTTCCGCCGTTTACGTCAGTATCTATAACAATACCTGTTAGTCCTGCATCACGCTGAGCTTCAACATAGGCAAGGTCTTGGTCGCCCGTTACGTAGTTCACATCGGCTTGGCTAACACCCGCGGTATCAAGCAAGCATACGTTTACATACTCAGTGACGTTTTGCCCTTCTATCGTGTTCGGGTCTGCTTGACATGAACTGCTAGCAACGGTGAACGATTTAACATCTTTGTAAAAGATAGCCGCAGACACCATACCGCCGTCACCAAAGTAGTGTTCCGCTGAAAAATCATATTGAGTAACGCGATAGGGGTCTAACTGATAAGAGCCTTGCGTACCTGTTACTAATGAGTTGTCGACATTAAGCGCAGGACTTAACTCGCCAAATTCAGGTCGTCTCATCACTTTTGCGGCCGCAAAGCGAAGAATAGTTTCATCTGTTAGTGAATACGTGGCATTTAAGCTTGGCAGAAAGTCTGAATAATCATACTCGCCACTTTGATCAAACGTATTCGAAACGAGATCTGTTTTGACATACCTTGCACCCACTACCGCCGTCAGTTTGTCGAAATCTAAATGAAACTGTGTATACAGCGCTTGCGTTTCTTCGTTAATTTGTGCGTAAGAGCCAGTGTTGCGAACCATGTTATCGTCAAGACTGCCGACGAGTTCATAGTTACTCCCCTCAAGCATTTGTTGTACACGGGCATAGGTGCCGTCTATATCATAGGCAAGCGCTGCACCATCGTACACGTAGTAGTGAGTAAGAGCATTGTTACCCGAAATACCGGATTGATCGAACGAATTACTATGGTTAACTTCTTTAAAGCCGCCAAATGATTCATTAAATTCATCTACCCAAGTTGGTCGAAGTACACCATCATATGTCACACTGGTTTGTAGGTTTTTCAGTTCACTACCATTGGTTCGCAGGTCGTATCGGTCTAGCTCATAATCTCTGTCTGTTGCGCGCACACCGGCTTTTATTTTGGTTAAAAAGCTAAAACTTGGAATGGGCTCAAGGTACTCTACGTCAAAACGAATGGCGGTCTCCTCGTTTTCTTCGTAGTAGCGTTGGTGTGTGAACTGCCTTATAGCAAGGTTATCTGGGTTTAATAACGCGTCAGGATCTGAGAAAGCGATGCCAGGCACTTGCGAGCCATCACCTGTCATTGTCAGGGTAAACAGGTGCTCTGTAACGGTACCGTCTTCCTCGTATTGCGCTCTAGATATTGGACGTAGGTTAAATTCTGAATTCGTTCGCAAACTTTCAGATTTTGTATAAGCAATTTCACCTGATATTTTAAGCTTATCCGTAACAAACCATTCCCCGCCAAGTGCGTTAGAAGAAGTCTCATTGGTAGTAAAGTCAGCCCAAGTTTTAGGTTGGACAAATACACTACCTGAACCAAAGTCATTGAGTTGTCCTTCCGCATCACCATAAGCGTTATCAAGGATCAAGTCGCTATAGTCCTTACTATCGTTAAGTACAGAATAGGCTTCCTGCCCACCATCAAGCTCGGTGGTGTTAATGTCTAAATAAACAAATGCATCGGTATCTTTAGGTGCCCACTGCAACGAAAGACCGTAAGCGGTTCGCTCTCGCTGCTCCGTTTTTTGTTCTACAGTATTTTGGCTGCGTACAAGGTAATTTCCGCTAGGAGTATTCGCTTGATCACTTGTACCGTCGCCATCTAGATCCAGTTCGGTAGGCGTTACAAGGTTGAAAAATTCGTCCCTTCTTAAAGTACGGTCCTGATACGACATAACCACGGAAGCGCCAAAGGTACCGGCATCACCTAAATCCCAATTGGTGCCAGCAGCACCAGAGAATATAGGTGCCCAGTTTTCCGCTTTGTCGGCGTACTCTCCATCGAGAGTGAAAGCCACAAGAGGTTCATTAAGCTCTAGCGGTCTGACCGTAGTCATGTTTATGGTTCCACCTAACGCACCCTCAATCATCTCTGGAGTAGGGGACTTCACCACTTCAACGGTTTTCAGAAAACTCGACGGAAAATCATCTAAACTAATACCACCTCGACCACTGCCTGAAGTTGAACGGCCGTTTAGTTCCACTCTGTTTTGTGAGATGCCTCGTATGGTGACAGACTCGCCCACACCGAATTCTCGGCTAATAGAAACACCAGTGATACGTTGCAGTGCTTCGGCTATGTTGTTGTCTGGTAGTTTTCCGATATCCTCGGCAACAATGGCGTCTACAATGCGAGAGTCGTATCGCTTAAGACGGGCTGACTCGGCAATACTACTGGCAATGCCTCGTACTTCTATAACTTCAACGTCATCGGCTTGTTCAAGCTCTTGATTTTCTTGAGCAAGCCCCTGTGATGCAAAGCCCACGCTAGAGGCAGATAGAATGGCAATAGTGAGTTTAGATAATTTATTATTCATTTCGCTTCTCCGAAAGCTGGTCCGCTTTATACCTCACAAACCCCGAATTAAAAATTTCATGTGAAGTTTTCTTTTGTTAACTAAACCGGTTTAGTTTTATGTTAATAAAAAATCCCGCCTGGCAGGATGTTTACATTAAAGTTACACTTTAGTTTAATCTAGTCAACATTATTCTTTCTTTTTCACCGAATAATTTTCTTTCTTGCTGGGTATTTAATAGATAAATATATGATTTACATGCTTATATTTTCGTTTTAAAGCATTAAAAGACACTGCTTTAGCCAAAAGTATAAGGCTGTTTGCCTCTTAAACTTGTTATTAGATTTAATCTAACTATCTGTAAATTAAGCTTATTTTTATTTTTAATATCACTTTTTCGCTTTTTTGAAATGTTATTTTTGTGTTTCTATTTTGTTGACATGGCATATTGCTGTGTTAATTTGAAAAGGTACTAAAACGGTTTATCAATAAAATTATTTGATAAAAATAAGGAGTCAAAGTGAATTCATTGTATGGAAAAAAAGCCCTAGTCACTGGCGGTGCAAGTGGTATTGGGGGAGCAATCTCTTCTGAACTAGCGGCGCAAGGCGCAACTGTTATTGTTCACTATTACCGTTCTGAAGATGCGGTAAAAGAGCTACAAAAAGAAGTTTTGGAATCGGGTGTGGGAGAAATAATCCCTGTCCAAGCCGATTTAACGAACGAAGATGCTGTGAATGAGTTTGCTAAAACGATCCTCTCTTTAACGTCTTCTTTGGATATTTTAGTGAATAACACCGGAGATCTTGTAGAACGCCATACGCTAGACGATATAGACAATGCGTTCTGGGAAAAGGTCATGGCGGTGAATGTCACCTCAACCATGATGGTTAGTCGTGTACTCCTTCCCCTTTTGAAATCGGCAGACGATGGGGCTTCGATAGTGAATTTGTCTTCTTTAGCGGGAAGAAAGGGAGGCCATGGAGGCTCGCTTGCGTATTCAACGTCAAAAGGAGCGGTGCTCACCTTCACTCGTTCACTAGCTGCTGAACTTGCAGGCGAAGGTATTCGAGTTAATGCGGTTACACCTGGTCTTATATTAGGGACGCGCTTTCATTCAACTCACACCACCGACGAATCAGCGAACAAAACCATTAGCGAAATACCGTTGAAGCGTGCGGGAAATCCCCGAGATGTAGCTCGCGCAGTGGCCTTTTTAGCATCGGAATACAACGGGTTTATAACAGGCGCCACCTTGGACATCAACGGTGGCGTATACATGGCGTAAGCCTGGCGAAGCTTGATGCGTGCCGAATAAATTATAAAAAGAGGTAGTAAAATGTTGCCGATTCTCAAAAAGCTAATGGCATTCGGGCCGGCGTTCTTTGCAATAGGTTACACCATAGGAACAGGTAGCGTTACATCTATGATAGTGGCGGGCAGTACTTACGGAATGTCGCTATTGTGGGTTTTGTTTTTAAGTTGCCTGTTTTCAGGAGCGCTCATATATGCCTATGGCAATTACGCCATAGTCACTGGCGAAACAGCACTTTTTGCGTTTAAAAAGCATCTTAAGTTCGGACGTACTATCGCCATCTTAATTATAGTCGGCGTGACATTTGGGCAATGGAACTCCCTCATGGGCATTCTTGGTATTTCGTCAAATATCATATTCGAGATGCTGGCGCTTTATTCCCCCGCTCTTAACCAATATAAGTACGAGTTGGTATTAGGCATTGCAGTGTCGGTCATCGGCATTATGTACGCCATTATGCTCATCGGTAGATATTCGCTTTTTGAAAAAATACTGGTGATGTTTGTGTCATGCATGGGAATTTCTTTCGTATTCTCGCTCTTTGTTGTCCGCCCGCTTCCTGCCGAGGTCGTTGCTGGCTTTGTACCTTCAATACCCGATGTACCAGGCGGAAAGATGATGGTGGCTGCGTTTGTGGGCACAACAATGGCCGCTGCCACGTTTTTATCTCGCCCTTTGTTCATTCAGGGCAAAGGCTGGGGCATGGCTAATCAGGGGCAGCAAAAGAAAGATGCAATTGTTGCAGCCATTTTGGTATTTATCATAAGCGCATCGGTTATGGCTGTTGCCCATGGTGCACTGTTTCACGAAGGGAAAAAGATTACGCATGTATTAGACATGGTGAATGCCCTCGAGCCAATAGCAGGCAAAACGGCATTAACCGTATTCTTTTTCGGGACGCTAGCGGCAGGGCTTTCTTCCGTGTTTCCTTGTTTGCTAATAGCCCCTCTTCTTATTGCAGATTATCGCTCTGGTAAGCTAGATACCAAATCAACACAGTTCAAAGTGATAACAGGTATCGCTTGTTTGGTGGCACTCATTATTCCCGTGTTCGGCTTCAACCCCATAAAAGGGCAAATACTTTCTCAAGTATTCAATGTATTTGTATTGCCATTAGTCACTTTAGGCATCTTAATTTTGGCAAACAAAAAAGCCTTAATGAAAAAAGATGCGCCAGGAAAATTGCTAAATACTCTACTAGTAATGGCTTTTATTTTTGCTGTCATCATTTCAGCTAACGGCGTGGTAGCGCTTTTTGAACAAGTGTAAGGCTTTAATATGTTGATTGTAGTTGCGGGTGTGTCGGGTACAGGTAAGTCAACCGTGGGTAAAGCACTCGCCGGGCATTACTCACTTCCGTTTTTCGACGGAGATGATTTTCACTCTAAAGCAAATATAGAAAAAATGAAGCGGGGAAAAGCGCTCAATGACGAAGACCGATTTCCATGGTTAGAAGCGCTTTCCAATTTACTTATTGAACATGAAAAAGCTGGAGGGGCAGTGCTGGCGTGCTCGGCACTGAAAGAAGCTTACCGCAATATACTAAGTGCGAATAAAACGTTGCCTGTTCATTGGATAGTGCTTACAGGCAGTGAGGCTTTGTTGGCTTCAAGACTTTCTTCTCGTAACGATCACTTTTTCGATCCCAAATTACTGCGTTCGCAGCTAAATACTTTCCAGTTGCCTTACTATGGCAAGCATATAGATGTGGCAATGCCGGTAGAAGAAGTCGTTCATAGTGCTATTAAATTTATAAATCGAAATGTTTAACGCCTTAACCATTTAAGGCTGTCAGCGTTGTTAATAACAAGGTTAGAAAATGAATCATATATTGGTAAGTAGACTAAATATTCTGGGTGTAGCGCTATTGCTGTTTTTCAGTAGCTCAGCATTTGCCACTCTTGTTTCTAATATTGAAGCGTTTAACCAAGCAGTAGAAACGGCAAAACCGGGCGACACTATAACCCTTGCGAACGGTGAGTGGACAAACGTTGAACTTGTATTTAAAGGTGAAGGCACTGAAAGTAAACCTATAACTTTAAATGCACAAACCCCCGGTGAGGTAATAATTACCGGGCAGTCTAACTTGAGTCTTTCGGGCAAATATTTAGTGGTTGATGGGCTAGTGTTTACCCGCGGGCATACACCTACAGGCGAAGTGATTGCATTTAAAACCTCGCCTACAGAGCTGGCAAGTTATTCCCGTTTAACGAATGTTGTTATTGACGATTTTAGTCACCCAGAGCGTGAGCTTTCAGATTTATGGCTTGCTATTTATGGTAAACACAATCGTATCGACCATAACTCGTTTATTAATAAACGTAACCGTGGCGTAACAGTTGCGGTGAGAATGAACTCGAAAGAAAGTAGAGAGAATCACCACGTTATAGAGTACAACTACTTTGGCCCAAGGCAGGTGCTTGGTGCTAATGGTGGTGAAACCTTACGCATAGGCACCAGTCACTTTTCCCGCGAATATGCCAACACACTAGTGCAATACAACTATTTCGATCGCACCAGCGGAGAACACGAAATTATCTCTAACAAATCGAGTGGAAACACCTTTTTAGGCAATGTGTTTTTTGAAGCTCAGGGCACGTTAACAATGCGCCATGGGCATTATACACGGGTAGAAAATAATTACTTTCTTGGTAATAGAAAGCCAAATACCGGCGGTATTCGCATCATTAACGAACACCAAACTGTAAAGAACAACTACCTATATGGCCTAACCGGCAGACGTTTTCGCGGCGCACTCGTCATTATGAACGGCGTACCTAATTCACCGCCTAACCGTTACGACCCAGTAATTGAGTCTGTCATGAATAATAATATCGTGATCGACAGTGACTATATTCAATTAGGTGCGGGTGCAGATGAAGAGCGCTCAGCACCACCTAAAAGCTCTGAAATGCAAAACAATATTATTTTGGGTAAATACAACGATACACCCATTACGGTGTTTGATGATGTATCAGGCATAAACTTTAAAGGTAATGTGTTAACGCAAACGTCTGAAAACCCAATTGGCAAAGGCTTTGCGACAGCCCCTTATAAGGTAACGAAGAACGAGTACGGCTTAATGACCCCCGAGCAAAGTTTAATTGATGGTATTGATTTCGGGGAAATTAAGCTGCCTGTTACCAAAGATAAGGTGGGTGCACCTTATTACGATAAAAAAGACGGCAAAGTTGCATTTGGAAGCGGCAAAGAAATTGCGGTTAGACAGGGCATAGACACCCTTGCTAATGCCCTTGAAAACAGCAAGCCAGGCGACACGCTAGTGCTGGAAAATGGTGGCGAATATTTGTTAACCCGCTTTGCGAATATTAACCACCCGGTTACGGTGATGGCAAAGCCGGGCGCTAAACCTGTTATCCGTTCAGAGAAACCAAGCTTTATCGTTATTCGCAATGGCGGGGCTTTAACGCTGAACAACCTCTGGTTTGATGGCGCCGCTTCACCCGATTACAAAGGCAATAGCATTATCAGAACCAGTCGCTCTTCAATGAATATCAATTATTCGCTACTTGTAGATAATGTGAAAGTGACACACCTTAACATCAACGGCTACTTTTACTTCTTTAAGGCTTACCCTGGCACGTTTGCTGATGAAATTGTTATTGCCAACTCTGACATGAACAATATCACAGGGGCTATACTCTCGTTGAATAAAGAAACGGAAGATTTAGGGGTTTACAGTGTTGAAAACCTTACGATTGAAGGCAATACCTTCACCGATGTGAAAGAGGAAGTAGTAACCGTGTACCGCGGTGGCTTTGATGAAAGCACATTTGGCCCAATGGTAAGTGTTAAAGGTAATACGTTGCAAAACGTCGGGAAAGGTAAAACCCATAGGACTGGCGCATCTATGTATTTCCACGGCGTACAAAATCTTCATATCGACGATACTACGCTTACAGACAGTGCCCCAATTTCGCTTTACTTAACTAACGGCGAACCAATTACCGTTATTGAAAATGTATCGCATCACAATACGCCTAAAATTAGGGCTAACAACGAAGAATACAGCGTTGAAAACGTTAGCTACCAATAAAGTCATTAAAAGGGCTTTTATACAAAAAGCCCTTTTATAATCACAACTTGTGAATTGCAGGATACCTGACGTAGTATTGCTGTTCTTAGATTTCTCAGAGTATCCTTTTCATGTACCAAGATTTTCAAGCAGAGTTGGCGTGGGCCAGCCTGCATATGCCGCGCACTCGCAAAGCCATCGCATCACTTCCCGATCTGTCGAACGTTAAACTTGCTTGCAACATGCATTTAGATTTGAAAATGGCACCTTTGGTTGAAGGGTTACTTTCACGAGGGTGCGACATTTTTCTTACCACGTGTAACCCCACTACAGTGCAAGATGACGTGGTGTCTTACCTTGTTGATAAAGGCGCAACGGCCCATGCGTGGCGTGATATGAGCGAGGCTGATTGGTCTGAGTCATTCGATAAAGCGCTGGCGTGGCAACCCACCCACTTGTGTGAAATGGGCGCTGATCTAACTACCCGACTTCACGAAAATATAAAAGCAAATAAGCCAGTTCCAAGCATTGTATCGGGCCTAGAAGCAACAGGATCTGGCATTAACCGCTTAAACGGTATGGCGCCACACTACCCGATATTTAACTGGGATGACTTGCCAGTTAAAGAAGGGCTTCACAACAGGCACATGGTGGGCTTAAGCGCATGGCAAACCTTCTTTGAAACCACCCACTTAACCCTGCACGAAAAAGTAGTGGTTGTTATTGGTTATGGTTTGGTAGGGCAGGGCGTTGCTGCATCGGCAAAGGCGTTTGGTGCACAGGTTCAAGTTGCAGAACTTGACCCAGCAAGAGCGCTTCAGGCGAAATACGACGGCTGGCCAGTGGTCGATTTGAATGAAGCTGCTAGCCAAGCTGATGTTATTGCCACTGCAACTGGAGCGTATGGCGTGGTGAATTCAAAACATTTAGACAGCATGAAAGATGGCGCATTTATTCTAAATGTAGGCCACGTGGCACAAGAAATTGATGTGCCATACCTAAAAAATAACGCTACTCACAGTGTGCCAATGCCTTATGTTAACGCTTATAAGCTAGGCGATAAAACGCTGTATCTTCTCGCTGATGGCTCTATGTTTAACTTAACGGCGGGTTATGGTGACAGTATTAATGCCTTCGACGTAACCTTGGCCGTTATGGCTGCAGGCATCGGCTATATTGTGAATGAAGGTGCAACAAGCGAGAAAGGTTTGTACTTACTTCCAGAAGCTGCGTGGAAAAGTGCCCTGTAAAATTCAGTTGTAGTAAGCGAGTGTTCAGCATTAGTTACGCCATTTAACAGGCATCGCTACCCTCGCTTATCTCGACTTTCCTACCCATTATTGTACAGTGTGCCCGTTTTAATAAATTCATAGTTAAGGCGGGCGTATGAGCACTCCGAAAGAAACACAGCTAAGCGCAAGAATAAGCACGGAAATAGGTACAAAAACACCGCAGCAGGCGCTGGACAGCCTTTGCAACATGACTGGTGACCTAACACCCATCCCACTTTCAGAATTTAAAGCCCGCATTGCTAAGGCGAAGCATTATATGCAGCAGCATGGCATTGGCGCGTTATATCTAAACGCGGGTACTAACTTAGCGTATTTTACGGGCATGCAGTGGTACGCCAGTGAGCGTTTAGTTGGCGCGCTTTTGCCTGCAAAAGGTGATCTTGTATATCTGGCCCCTACGTTTGAAATAGATTCATTAAACGAGCTTAAACTAGTACAAGGCGAGATTATCGGTTGGCAAGAACATGAAAGCCCATACGCGCTTGCCATTTCTATGTTAAGTGAGCTGGATACAGCGGGGGGCAGCAAACTGGGTGTTGATGAATCAACCCAGTTTTTTATTGTAGATGGCTTTAATAAAGCGCTTGAACAACCATGGCAAATCATCAATGGTGCAGAGGTAACTGCGCACTGTCGTATGCACAAATCCAGCAATGAACTCGCGCTAATTCAGCGAGCCATGGACATGACCCTTGCGGTGCACAAAGCCACAGCCAGTATGCTTTATGAAGGTATAACCACGACAGAAGTTGAAGCATTTATAAATGATGCACATAAAAAAGTAGGGGCCAGCGGTAACTATTTTTGCATCGTGCTTTTTGGGAAGGCTACTTCGTTTCCCCATGGCGTGAAAGACCCGCAGATATTGAAGAAAAACGACTTAGTATTGATTGACACCGGGTGTAAAGTGCATGGCTACCTGTCTGATATCACGCGAACCTATTGTTTTGGAGAGCCAACCGATAAGCAACGGGTACTTTGGGAAAGCGAAAAGCGTGCGCAGCTTGCGGCATTTAACGCTGCAAAAGTCGGTATTCCCTGTGGTGACGTGGATAAAGCCGCACGGGATAGCTTGGCAAAAGATGGCTTAGGGCCAGATTATAACCTGCCAGGCTTACCCCATCGAACAGGGCATGGTATTGGTATGGATATTCACGAATGGCCGTATTTGGTAAAAGATAATCCTCACCCGCTAGCACCTGGTATGTGTTTTAGTAACGAACCTATGATAGTGGTGCCAAACGATTTCGGTATTCGATTAGAAGATCACTTCT
Organism: Alteromonas portus; assembly: GCF_005117025.1. Classification (GTDB taxonomy): domain Bacteria; phylum Pseudomonadota; class Gammaproteobacteria; order Enterobacterales; family Alteromonadaceae; genus Alteromonas; species Alteromonas portus. Next base: position 95,025 of record NZ_SWCO01000005.1, read on the forward strand.
ATATGACCGACGAAGGGCCTGTTTGGTTTACTGAGCCCAGTTTAGCCATCGACGCGCTGTAAGTAGAATGAAATGAAGCTGCTCTTTATTACGAAGAGCAGCTGTAGTGTGCAACACCACCAGCACTGAAAAATTCAAGTGGGCGCAGTTGATAATACTTATTCTCTACCTCTTCTGTCTGCTCATCGTAAGGCGCGGTAAGTATCTTCTGTAGTTCGTGAATTTGGGTAAAGTCACCTTTCTCGGCGGCTTTATAGGCAGGCACAATAAGCCACTCGCGCCAAGTGAATTTAGGGTTAGCTTTGCGCATATTCTCTGCTACAGCAGCAGTAGCGTTCGCCACATCATCGTGTGCTTCTGCGTCCTTTTCAATACGCTCACGCCAGGTTTGTAACCACGCTTTCCATTCTGTCATTACCTCTGCTTTAGCTGGGTAGTAAAAGCTTTTCGTCAAACCCGCAATATCTTCAGGCATTGACGATAGCTCTCGGAAAAACAGACTGTAGTCCACGCCTGTGCGCAGCATTAATTGCAGCAGCTTAATTAGCAAGTCGTGGTCGTAGCTGGCAATGCCAAGCTTTGTTGCCCACATGCTCTCCATAGCGCGTTCCATCACGCCAGAAAAACCGTCGTTGATCTCGTTAAGCTTAGATAGCTGTTTACTGTTGCCTTCAAGTAGCGGCATCAGTGAGCGACAGAACATATCAAAGTTCTTTTGCGCAGCTATGGGCTGGTTTAAAAACGAGAAGTGACGACCACCGCCTGTCCAAGGCTGGTAGTCGGCTTCAAAAAACTCACAAAAGCCGAATGGCCCATAATCCAGCGTAAAGCCTCCTGCGGCGCAGTTATCGCTATTAAAATTGCCTTGGCAATAACCTACGCGAACCCAATTAGAAACTAGGCGAGTTAACCTGCTTCTAAATAGCTCAGCCAGCGTTACCACTTGCTCGTCAAACGGCGCTGTAGTGTCTATTTCACTTGAATACTCTCGCTCAATAAGGTGTTTAACAATGGCTTCTAGTTCGTTTAACGCTTCGCTGTGTTCGTTACAGCGAGCACGCCTAGCAAAAAGCTCAATTTGCCCCACGCGCAAAAAGGAAGGAGCGACGCGGGTGGATATGGCCGTTATATTTTCTACCATCACTTCTGGCTCATAGGAATGAGACCCTTCGCGATACCAAGGCCTGTCTACCGTGTCTGATTCAGACATAAACAAGCTAAGCGAGCGTGAAGTGGGAATGCCCAAAGCATGCATGTGTTCTTGGACTAAAAATTCGCGCACGCTAGAGCGCAATACGGCACGGCCATCTGCGCCACGGCAGTAAGGCGTGCGACCAGCACCTTTTAACTGCATTTCCCAACGCTTGCCGTTTAATACTGCTTCAACGATAGAAATTGCGCGGCCGTCGCCGTAGCCGTTACCCGTTCTAAAGGGGCATTGCTGTGTGTACTCCGTACCGTAAATTGAAAGTGCGTAGCCGGTTGCCCAGCCGAAAGGCTGCATAGGTTCGGGCACTGCTGACATGTCGCCTGAAAACAGCTGGGTGAAATCTTTAGATGTAGCCAGACTATCGTCTAAGCCCAATTCGGCAAATAGCGTTTCGCTGTGCGCAATATATTTGGGCGAAGATAATGGGGTCGGAGTAACCGGCACATAGTGGCCCGAGAAAACTTGGCGCGGGTCATGGTCGTTGCCATCGCACGTCGACTGCGGGTCTGGAGTAAGGGTATTAAGCAATGAGTAATTTACGTGCTGTGCAAATTCATCTAGCGTTTTAATGCGTTCTGTCACTATGCCTGCCTATTTTACTAAAGCGGAAGTTTGTTCTTTGGCGTCGAGACTTCGCCTACCTTAGTATGACTGAAACACTCGACGTTCGGTACATGACAATTGGTACGGTTACACAATGATTATTGTTTAGGTCGAAGTGCAAGCTGACCTTGTTCAACGGTTAGCTGTAAAGGTACGGTTGAAAGCATGCTTACCGCTTTGTTCGCAGGATCTAAGCGATAAACGGGATTCGTGGCCAAATAACCGTTGATTAGCTGCATAAATTCGCCGCTCACAGGTGCCAAATTACCTTTAAAGCCGCCTGCATCAACGGTGCTATCAAGTAGCGACAACGAGCGCACAAATATCGCCTTTTCCTCACTGTCGTAATAAGGCGTGCCTTCTAATGAAAGGCTTACCTTAGCTGGGTAGTTCAAGCCAAAGGCACTTACTCGAGCAGTAGCAATTGCGCCTAACTGAACCACGTCCCTGCCATCTGGGCCAATGGTCGCCGTCATATCTTCCACATCAAGATAAAGAGGGATACCAGCAAGTGAGGTTTGCTTTTGCAGCTTACTCAATTGGCTATCAAGCACTTGTTCTAACTCGGCATTAGACACAGTGTAAACCGCCAATTGAGAAATAGTAGCGCAGCCGGCAAGAATGGCAGCGAAGGCAACGGAAAGTAAAATTCTCATAAAAAAGTCTCTTTAAGCAATGAGTTGTCGAATTACACAGTGCGAGCAAAAAACACTGGCGCTGTAACAACGAAGTGCCTTTATTGTACGGGCTGAGACAAGGGAAGAACAATGAAATCGTTAACTCGCTAAGACAACGGCTTATTCAGGCAACCCAGTACTTTGTTTAATCTGCGTGTTGATGACAAAGAAACATCTAGTTTGGTAGTGATGACTTGAAGGAAACGCCATGAAAACACAACCACGTACGAAAACGAATAATACTGCAAAGCCTGAAAAACAAGATGTTAGTAGCAGTGACTTCGACAGAGAGACTATTCAGTCAACTAAAGATGATCTGAATAAGTCGATGGCGCTGACAGATAGTGAAGTAGAAACCTACCTTAAGTGGTTAAGTGGCTTTCCAATGGAAAGCCGAGGAGAAGGGGTTTCTCTTACTATTGAGTTTTTCCCTGGTTTTGGCGACCGAATTGTCGCTAAACTTTCCAACAGCGAGTGCGTGTTGAGGGACTATTTTTAAAAAGGAAGCTAAGAATTAGTTCAGGTCCATGTTAATAAAACCTATGGACCTGCCTTTTTAATCGTCTAACTGTGTTTAGTTTCAAGTTGTTCCATCATGAATGTTACGACATTGAAGATCTCATCAATATCATCGGCTTTTGGGCGTACCTCAATATCTTTATTAATCCCTGCTCGCTCAAGATAATTCTGTAATCCAATGTAGCTACCTACGCTGCCATTGTTTACTTTTAGTGGGGCCATGGCCTGTGCAAAGCGAGCTTTCGATTCTTTGTCTGTATTTTTGCTTACAAACTCTGGGCTAATTGTTCTTCCTGCTAATGGCAGTTTTAGCCTAATAGAAACGTCCATGGAAGGGTTATTTATCCAAAGACCAGTATCAGCCGGTGACGTGCCAATAATTTCACTCATAGAATATTGGGTACCTTCAAGAAGTGGCTCAATGTTCTCCTTGATTGATTCTAGCTTGGCCTCAATGTTGTTTTTAACAAACTTCTCTTGCTGAGCTTTAGTGAACGAACCGTCGTTGAGGTTAGGTGTGTACTCCACATCAATACCTGGGATCGTTTCGTAATTACCTATTGTTCGTATTAGCGCGGAATAACGGCCATGCACTTTATTCGTAAGGTTATCAAAGCCGTAAACCCACTTTATAAGCACAGTTTCAACAGCATGGGCTTCGCTCTCTGTATGGTATCGGCCCACAACACGCTTGCCGAAACGGTCAGCCTCTTGTAACTCTTTAATTTTAGAAGTTTTCTCACTCTCGATAGTGTCATTTTCGTGATGATCGATTCTAAAGCCTTTACCTTTCCCTACGTAGAAAACATCGTTGGTCTTGGTATCAAACAGTATATAAACGTAATAATCCATGTTGAAACTTCTCAGTGGTTGCTTTTATTAGTCTTTTTCTATCTATATCCCAGTTAACGGCAACGCACTATAAGAGGATTTCCTACTTCTGATTTACCATAAGAGTAGAGAAGCTTAGGTTCTTCGTTTCTAATAAGTGTAAACATGTTCACTACAAAAACTTTTGCCATAACGCCTTTAACAACGCAGTATAAGAAGTTCTTCTTATAAAAAATAAAAACACGACAAGGCACTTTTTATGGTTTCACAGAGACTGATTTCTGGGAAAATGGTGGCTGCGCTTGCTATTTGCGTAAGCACACTTTCTAGTTTCTCGCATTCTGCATTCGCACTTGAAGATACGGTTAACCCTGAGCTTTTCGATAAAATGGAGTATCGCTTTATTGGGCCTTATCGCGGTGGGCGCTCGGTAGCGGTTACTGGAGTTGAAGGTAATACCAACCTTTATTTTATGGGCACCGCCGGTGGCGGTGTTTGGAAAACCGAAAACGCGGGTTTATCGTGGACAGCCATATCCGATAAAACATTCAAAGTAGGCAGTATTGGCGCTATCGCCGTTGCTCCTTCAGATCCTAACGTTATTTATGTAGGGACTGGTGAAGGCCCTATTCGAGGCGTAACCACTAGCCACGGAAAAGGTGTTTATAAATCTACAGACGGTGGTGAAACCTGGAAGCTGGTAGGTTTAGATAAACGCGGTCAAATCCCTAAAATTCGCATACATCCCACCAACCCCGATATAGCTTGGGCTGCAGTACAGGGCAATATATGGGGGCCTAACGAAGAGCGCGGTATATTCAAAACGATAGACGGCGGTGAAACATGGCAGCATGTGTTAAAAGTAAACGCCGATACCGGCGCCGCTGACTTAGCAATAGACCCATCTAACCCTAGAATTCTTTATGCTAGCATGTGGCATCACGGCAGAACGCCTTGGTTTATTAAGTCAGGCGGCGAGGGTGGTGGCCTTTATAAGTCAACAGACGGTGGTGAAAGCTGGGACAAGTTAGAAAAAGGGCTCCCTAAGCTTATAGGTAAAGTCGGTGTAGATATTGCCGCGTCTAATCCGAAGCGCTTGTATGCCATTATCGAGGCTGATGAAGGCGGCCTTTATCGCAGTGATGATGCGGGTAAATCTTGGTCGTTAATGAACGGCGACAATATTCTTAAAGCCCGCGCGTGGTACTACAACCACATCAAAGTTGACCCTAACGACGAAAATACCCTGTATGTGATGAATGTGCAGCTGCATAAATCCATTGATGGCGGTAAAACCTTCGAAATTAAATCTCTGCCCCACGGTGATACCCACGATATGTGGATAAACCCTGAAAATAGCTTAAACATGATCAACGCTAACGACGGTGGCGCAACGATCACCTTCGACGGCGGTGAATCCTGGTCAAGCATTTACAATCAGCCAACAGCGCAGTTTTACCGCGTTATTACCGACAATTTAAACCCTTACTATGTGTATGGCGGACAGCAAGATAACTCAACCATGGCAACGCCTTCTCAAACCTGGGGTGACGGCATGGGAATAGAAGATCAGTTTGCCGTGGGCGGCGGTGAGAGCGCGCATATTGCGTTTAACCCTGACGATCCAACGCTGATTTACGCCACTACAATCAACGGTACATTAACCGAATACAACCGCGATACTGGGCTAACGCGGCCCATTATGCCTTACCCTGAATATGTGTTTGGCAGAAACGCACGTGATCAAAAGTACCGCACCAACTGGAATGCCCCTGTGTTAGTGTCAAAGCATGATCCTCACACCGTGTACTATGGCACGCAGATGATCTTAAAAACCACAGATCGCGGTGTGAACTGGCAGGAAATTAGCCCAGACTTAACCCGTAACGAGCCTGAAAAGCAGGGGCTGAACGGCGGGCCGATCACCAATGAACAAGCCGGGGCCGAATACTACAACACGGTTTTCTATATTGCCGAATCGGCAGTTAACAAAGGCGAGCTTTGGGTTGGAGCCGATGACGGTAAGCTGCATATAACCCGTGATGAGGGCAAAAACTGGAAAGATATCACCCCTCATAAAAAAGAAGCGCAGGTCAATGCCATAGAACTTAGCCCTCATGCACAAGGCAGAGCTTACGTTGCGGTAGCAGGCTATAAATTAAATGACTACACGCCTTACATTTACAAAACCGACAACTACGGCAAGCGCTGGAAGCGTATTGACGAAGGCCTACCAGAGGATGCCTTTGTTCGTGTAGTGCGTGAAGACACAGAGCGCGAAGGTATGCTGTTCGCGGGTACAGAAAGCGGTATGTTTATTAGTTTCGACGACGGTAAACACTGGCAAGAATTAGACTTAAACCTTCCGCCTGTGGCGATTACCGATATGCAAGTTAAAGGTGATGATTTGGTCATTGCAACCCAAGGGCGAGGCTTTTGGATATTAGACGACATGAGCCCGCTACGTGAAGTGCACAAGTCGCTAGATGGCGAAGCGCTGTTTCAGTTTGAACCCGTAGATGGCATTCGCTTGCTATCTGGCGGTGGCATGACTGACCAGCCTCAAGCGAAAAACCCGCCACGTGGCGCTACCTTCCGTTATTACCTGAAAGACGCGTTAGAAGAAGAGCAAACGCTACGCATTGATATATTTAACGCCGATAACGAGCTTGTTCGCACACTGTCATCTGCACCTAGTGCATTTGAGAAGTGCGCGAAGGGGAACGAAGACGTTCGCAGCCCTGTTAAATTTAAACACCCTGCAACAAAAGCGGGTTACAACGAATTTGTATGGGATCTTCGACGTGAGCCATTGAACTGCATCGAGAATGTAAAACTGTTTGGCGGTTGGAACGGCGCCCGTGTTATGCCTGGAGACTACAAAGCGAAAATCACTATAGGTGAACAGGCACAAACCCGCACATTTAAAGTACTTCCAGACCCAAGGGAAGAAGCAGATAAAGCGCAGCTTCAAGTGGTTGAAAAGAGCATTCAGGCTACAGAAACCTTACTGAATGATTTGTTTGCTCACCTTCAAAAAGCCCGTGAAGTGCGAGCGCAATTAAACGGCGTTTCTGAAGACAACGTAATGCTGGCAAGTGATGTATCGGCTTCAATCGAGCGCATTGTTAGTGCAATTGACGATTGGGAAGCTTTGGTTATTCAGCCAAAACATCAAACCTTTGAAGACGACATTAACTGGCCTAATATGCTCGACAGACAAGTGCGTTTCCTGATGGATAACTTCGACAGAACAGGCGCGCCTGCACAAGCTGGTGCACTAAAACGGTTGGAAGACTTAGAGGCAAAGTGGCAGCAGTATAAAGTACAGCTAGATACCTTGTTCGGTGAAGAAGTGAAGCCATTGAACGAAAAGCTCTCAAAGCAAGGCGCGTTTGATTTAGAGAGTTTGTAGACTTGAGGTAAACCCATAAAAAAGCCCCGTATTACGAAGTAGCAATACGGGGCAAAAAGCATCTTTAACGGGAGTTATCGATACTTGTTACGGGTCAACTGTTTAACTCGGGCGAATACATCAACACCTAGTTGACGGTATACGTGAAGTAAATCTATTAGCACCCAGTTCTCGCGTATCATGCCGTTCTCATTGCGCCAAAAATCTAAGCTGCGCATAGTGATGGGCTTATCGTTTGGCACAATGCCAAGCCAGCCATCGCCTGAAATGGTCATGCTCATGCCAGGCCAGCCAGTGAACCCCACATAATTATTTTCGGAGAACAAATGGCCGTTTGCGGGGTCGCCCACGCGGTTAGGCATACCGTTTAAAAACGCTTCTTGATGGGTATTGCGAAAGCCTTGAATACCGCGTCCAGTACCGATACCAGAAGGGCCATACCAGTTTGATTTAGGGTGCCAGTATTTGTCTAGGTTCATGGCAGCAACACCGCCTTCGGCGAATTTTCCTAAACTATTTAGCATATCAAGTACAAGCTGATGGCTCTGTGCGGTAAGCGACTTGTCTTTTTCAAACAAGTGTATTCCGTCTTGGGTTGTTGGCCCCGGCACATGCCACTCGGTACCTAAGCTTGGACTAAACGGCCAGCACTTTGCCTGCATCATGACTTCAGGCAAGTCCCAAATGGCTTGAACTTCCACTATGGTGTCGCCTTCAAAACGATAGAACTCATGAAAGCGCATATGAATTTGATCGCCAGTCGCAGGGATGTCTAACCAGGGCTTTTCAAGACGCCCAGTGTAGTAACCACAGCAACCTAACCAGCGCAATTGCTTGTCGTCCTCGCCAACCATAATTATGGTATCACGGCGCTCAAGATCGGGGACAGACTTCAGCAATGGCGCATACACCTTATCTAGCATTTCGCGGTGGCCTGTCATGTCATCAAAAGGCACACAAAACTTAATGGCGGCATCCTGTGAAAAAAGGGTATCGCCCAGCGTTTTTAGCTTTTCGAGGTCAAAGTCGTACTGTGCTTCTCGAAAAGGAAGAAACGCTTTTTTCAGTGCTATATTTGAAAAAGTAGACATCGCATTTGCCTCTAATCAATAAATTCTGGGGCTTTGGCTGTGTCACCGCGTCGGGTCACATAAATTAATGCTACCTCATCACCTTGCTGCGCAAAACTGCGAGCTGCGCCAATAGGTGTGGTAAATGTATCGCCTTTATTAAGAATGAGCGCTTCGCCGTCAACAAGCATTTTGATGCTGCCGTTTTGCACATATACCACTTCTTCCTCGAAGCGTTTGTGCGTAGTAATAAAAGCACCCGGCTTGAATTTAAGTGCGCGAACGCAGAATCCATGAGACCAGTTTAGCTTTGTTTCACCAAGCTTTTCATCGGCACTTGAAGGGCCGATAAGCGGCGCTTCTAAAACATCGGTTCCTTGGGTTAATGCCGTGTTGTTGCTAAACGGAAAATCAGCTAAACGCACCACGCACTGCTCTAACTCTTCATCATCAATTACGCGGTGTTGCGCTATTTGTTCTGCCGATGTTTTTGGCATAGGCGCAACGCCTTCAGGAATTTTTTGTCCCAGAGTAGTATCAACTAAACCACCGTTTTCGAGCAAGACAAGCCCGTAGTCGCTGGCCATATCAAAAACTTGAGGAGCCCAAAGTACACGACCTGGATCGTCTTGTCCCAATACTGCGTAAAGGTATCCCGTGCCGTCGCCTACATTTTCAAAACCGCGAAACAAATCCATAGGAATAGAAATAATGTCGCCTTCTTCCATACGCACTACGGCATCGTTGCCTTCAACGCCAGTAGTAAAGTGCCAGCTACCTTGAGACACAACAAATACTTCTTCGGTTAGGTGGCTATGCTGCGAGTTAAGGCAGCCGGGAGGCTGACGAGCTCCGCCAATGTTAAAGCCGTGCGGAATAGCAATGTGAACATGCTGGTCTGGGTTTTCTGCGACACCTGGACCAATTATGGTGAAGTTCTCTTTTTGATCACTGCCTGGCGAGCGCGTATCGATAAACGCGTTGCGGCATGGGATTAATTCTTCATAGCGGACTAAACGCTCGGATAATACTGACACAGTGATACCTCGTATTTAATGGGCGGTCCAACCGCCATCGACTTTAAGACAACTACCCGTGGTGGTCATAGACAATTCACTAAGTAGAAATATGCACGCGTTAGCAACGTCTTCGACGCTGCCTAAGCGTTGTAAGGGAATGTTGTTCATCACCATTTCAGCAAACGCTGGTTCTTGAAGCATCGGCTCAGTCATTGGTGTTTTAATAAATGTTGGCGCTACGCTATTGACGCGAATATTATTCGGCGCCAGTTCCACAGCCATGGCTTTCGTTAAGCCTTCAATTGCGTGTTTGCTTAAGCAATAAAGCGTGCGGCCAGGAGAGCCCACAAAGCCCATTTGTGATGACATGTGAACAATGGATGGAGCCTGACTTTTAAGCATTGGCGTAATAGCGGCCTGCGCAACTTTGTATGCAGAGCGAATATTCAAATTCAAAATATCGTCAATATTCTCATCGCTCTGTTTTTGCATTGGCGCAACGCGGTTCGTTCCGGCGTTATTGATTAACCCATGGAGGAGGGGAAGTGCTTGGATCTTTTCATAAAGCGCCTTATCTTGAACATCTCCCACCCAAAAGCTTAGCCTTTCTGAACTCTCATTCTTAAGCGCCACAAGGTCACTTTCGGTACGCGCCACAGCAATAACATTTGCACCACATGCGTCAGCCAATAAAGCACACGCTTTACCAATGCCTTTACCCGCACCTGTAACCAAAATTGTCTTGTCTTTTAATAGGTCTTGAGAGAAAGCCACATGTCACCTCAAAATAATAATTGCATTCGAAGTCATTCTTATGTAATTTTTGGTGAAGATCAAGATAAATATTTGTTCGATTAATGTAACATCTCATTCACCTTTGTAGAGGAGTAGACCGTGATCAAGTACTTGAAGCAAGGCAAGCAGGCAGAAGAAAAAGCAATTGATAATCAGAAAGTTAAAGAGATAGTTGAAAATATAATTAGCGATATTGAAAAGCGCGGAGATGAAGCCGTTTCGCAATATTCTGGTCAATTTGACAAATGGACTCCGAAGTCTTTTAGGTTGAGCCGTGAAGAAATTGATGCATGCTATGAGCAATTAACCGAGCAAGAGATTAACGATATCAAATGGGCGCAGGAACAAGTTCGAAACTTTGCGACCATTCAGCGTGAGTCTATGAAAGACGTTGAAGTTGAAACACTGCCCGGTGTAGTGCTTGGTCACAAAAATATTCCGGTAGACAGTGTGGGTTGTTATGTACCCGGTGGTAAGTATCCGCTGGTAGCTTCAGCACACATGAGCATTGTTACGGCAAAGGTGGCTGGCGTGAAACGGGTAATTGCTGCCACTCCTCCGTTTCAGGGTAAACCCGCGCCAGCCGTAATTGTAGCCATGGACTTAGCCGGTGCAGATGAAATATATACCTTTGGTGGTGTACAGGCGATTGCCGCTATGGCTGTGGGCACTGATACTATTGAACCGGTAAGTATGATTGTTGGGCCGGGCAATGCTTTTGTCGCGGAAGCCAAACGTCAATTGTTCGGGCGCATCGGTATTGACCTTTTTGCGGGTCCAACAGAAACGTTAGTTATTGCTGACGACAGTGTTGATGGCGAATTATGTGCGGCGGATTTGCTAGGGCAGGCTGAGCATGGGCTTAATTCTCCGGCCGTGTTGCTTACCAACAGCGAGCAACTGGGTAAAGATACTATGGCCGAAGTAGAACGCCAGTTAACTATTCTACCTACTGCAGATGTGGCCTCTGTCGCATGGCGAGATTACGGTGAAGTCATTGTATGTGACACCTATGATGAAATGTTAGAGGTCGCTAACGACCTAGCATTTGAGCACGTTCAAATTATGACGAAAGACGTGCCGTACTTTCAAAAGAACATGCGTAACTTCGGTGCACTGTTTTTAGGCCCTGAAACCAATGTGTCTTATGGCGACAAATGTATTGGTACAAACCACACTCTACCCACGAAGGGCGCAGGTCGTTATACTGGAGGTCTATGGGTTGGTAAATTCTTAAAAACCTGTACATACCAGCGTGTTACGGAAGAAGCCTCAGTGATGGTTGGCGAGTATTGTTCACGTTTATGTGCAATTGAAGGTTTTGCAGGTCACAAAGAACAGGCTGACATTCGATTACGTCGTTACGGAAAAAAATAATTGAATAAAAAAAATAGGGTGACGTCATATGACGTTGCCCACGCAGCAGGAGTCTCTCAGTCGGCAGTGTCGCGGGTATATCGCCCGGGCGTTAGCGTATCTAAGAAAACCCGTGAAAAAGTGCTAAAAGCCGCAGAGGAGTTAGGCTACAAACCTAACGCCATTGCACGCATGTTGATAAACCAAAGCACGGGCATGATTGCGGTAATTATTTCATCGCGAGCTAATGTGAACTTCCCCGAAGTGTTGGCACAGCTAAATAAACACATCGCTGAGAAAAACAAGCGGGTGCTGTTATTTACACTTGATGACGCAGAGCAGCTAGAAACGGTTATTGAGCAAATATTAGCGTACCAGGTCGACGGTGTAGTTGCGCTTACCGCGCACTTCGAACCCGACAGTGTCACGCAGTTTGCTAAACACAATATTCCAGTGGTGTTGTATAACCGTGAGCTTCCTGATCACAGTGTAAGCTCGGTATGTTGTAACCATGACCAAGGCCTTCGCATGTTGGTGGATATTCTAGTTAGCCATCATCATCAGCACTTCTTAATTATGGCTGGCCCAAAAGATTCTGATGTGGCCCGCGCAAGGTTAAGTGGTGCAAGGAATGCCTTACTATCTCATGGATTTACCGACACTAACGTGGTTTATGGCGACTACAGCTATGACTCGGCGAGAGAGTGCTTAAGTGCTTATGCCGAAAAAAATGCGCTTCCTACTGCAATTATTTGTGCCAACGACACAATGGCAATTGGTGCCATTGACGAAATACGGGAAAACCTGAATTTACGGGTACCTGAAGATATTTCAGTTGTTGGGTTTGATGGTATCAGTGCTTCTTCATGGCACAGCTACCAGCTGACGACCGTAAGTCAGCCAACCTATTTTATGACAAAAGCAGCAGTAGAAACCCTGGTTAACTTAATTGAGAGCCCTGATATACCGCCAGAGACACGTTACTGGCCGGGCAAGCTCATTGAAGGAAACTCAGTGGCCGCTGCGCCAAGAGATAATGAGTAAACTATTATTTATACCCGGAACCCTTTGTAACGGAAACGTTTTTACCAACCAAATAACGACCTTAACCAATGCTGGTCATCAGTGCATTACCTTAGAGTATGACCAGCATAACAACCTGAGCGATGTTGCCAGTCACGCGTTACGTCTTTTTGATGAAGGCGAGCCATTCAGCATTTGCGCCTTTTCAATGGGCGGTATGGTGGCGTTTGAACTTTTAGCGCGCGTTCCCGAGCGAATTGAAAAAATAGCATTGCTAGACAGCAATGCACATGCAGACAAACCTCAAGGGCGATTAGCCAGAAGCGAGCATTTAAACTATGCCGTTTCGCATGGTTTAGAAACGCTTATTCACGATCAGTTTAGCAATGTATATCTACATAAACCCAATGAAGCATTAATGAAATTAATTGCTCAGATGGCGCAGGATACAGGAATTGAGCGTTATAGAGCCCAGCTCGAAATTCTTGCAACGCGCCCGGATGCTAGCGAACTGTTAGCTAATTGCGCACATCCAATGCTGATAATTGGCGGTTGCAACGATGTACTTTGTCCGCCTTCAGAACAGCAAAGAATGCATAGCCTGGCGGCAAATAGCGAATTGGTGCTGATTGAAGACGCGGGGCATTTCGCAATGCTTGAGCAAAGCGCACAAGTGAACCTGCATTTGTATAACTTTTTCGGAGGCGCAGCACATGCTTAAACAAGCGCTTAAAAACAAGCAAAGCCTTTTGGGTACGTTCATAAAAACGCCCCATTACAATGTAATTGAAGTATTGGCGCACGCTAGCATGGATGTATTGTGTTTAGATGCTGAGCATGCACCATTTTCAAGACAGGATTTAGATACCTGTATTCTTGCGGCTAGAGCAGGGAACATGCCTGTTCTAGTAAGAACACCAAACGATGCCCCAGAAACACTGCTAAATGTGCTAGATATGGGCGCAGACGGTGTAGTTGTGCCACATGTGAAAACGGCGGAACAGCTAAGTGCCATCGTAAGGCATTGTCACTACGGTGCTGGTGGAAGAGGCTATGCAGGTTCAAGCCGATTTGCAGGCTACACAACAAAGCCATTGAGTGAAAATTTAGAAGCGGGCAAAAACGTTAGTATTGTTGCACAGCTTGAAGATTTAGATGCAATTGACAACATAGAAGCCATTGCACACGTTGACGGTGTCGATTGCTTGTTTATAGGACGAATGGATTTAACCGTAGCGCTAGGCGAAACCAGCGCAGACGCCCCAAAAGTTAAACAAGCGGTTGAGCACTTAGTTGAAGTAAGCCACAAGGCAGGAAAAGCTACGGGCATGTTCGTGGGTAATTTAGAAGAGTTGGCCTACTGGAAAGAAAAAGGCGTTTCTCTATTCTTACTAGGTTCTGACCACGGTTGTATGTTAAGTGGCGCCAAAGCACTGCGCGAGACGTTTGATAAGGCGTAAAAAGACGGAGTTATACGTTTTTGTTTTGATTGAAGCAGCCTTTTGGCTGACTTTTTAATAAACATTGCGATTTTTTGTGTGGCTCTTGTCTAAATGCTATCGGTAATGATGCAGTGATAGATACTTGGCTGTTATTAAAGTGCCTTTGATTTGAATGGCAGGTGTGTGCGTAAAACGGACGGTGAGGTAATCTAAAAGCTAGGATTTGCAAATTGTGCAAAGCGGTTATTTGGCGTTTGGTTATATCTGTCGAAAGTAAAGCGAGCAGCAAGTTAGTCTAGTCGTGATATGATTACTGTTATCCCTTATGATGCAGAGCATTTTCATTTCTCAATAGAGCGATCATGTATGAAGTTCAAACCAAGCTATCTTTACTACGGCGTTTTCGCATTGTGTTTTGCTGGATTTACTTATCTTGAAGATACGGTGAGAGCAAATTACACTGGTAACTCTGAGATCATAATTTACATTTTAGGTTTCATACCAAACTACCTACCTGCACTCGGAATTCCTTGTCTTTTCTATCCGGCATTACCTCATGTTTTCAATAAGCAAAGTTCCATTCTAACCTCAAGATATGCTCACATATACGTTTTAATCGTTAGTCAATCAGGGCTAATTATTTGGGAGCTTGCTCAGATTTTTCTGCCTAGAGCTACATTTGATTTGCACGATATACTTTGGACAATTATAGGTGGCTTCACGTTTTTTTTGTTTTGGCTGTATCACTCCAAAAAATATGGAACGGTATTAGAGTTCCAATAATCTTCGGAAGTTTCAATATCAAAATAGTCGCAATCAAGATAAAGCCAACTTTCGTTTTGTACACACAAGGGCTGGTCTGCAGACAAACGTAAGTGTCCGATTTCAGTAGTTAGTGAATATTGAGAACACTCGAACCTGAAGCAATTTGAGCGTCCGTTCCTCATTGTCTGAAGAGGTCTTGCGAGTTAGAAATACCCCATGTCCGCTATACGCTCATAGCTGCCCCTTAAATCAAAAAAAAGCCAAAAAAACAAACTCCTCAACCTCTCAATCACCACTAATAGAAAGCCAAAAAAACGCCTCTACACACGGAGAGGCGCAAAATTCTAACGTATCAATTTTTAGTGACTGGAAGCTGATACGTTAGCCTTAAAAGGGGTGTTAAAAGGGAAGGGGGGCACCAAAACGTTTTTCAAACGCGATAGAATCAACTACCCAGTACTCAGTAGTAATCTTATTCTCGTTAAACGTAAGCATGGTTGCTAAGGGCAGGCGCACACGTATTAGGCCGTTATCAGTCTTCAGGTCTGCATCTATTCGCCATCTAACTAGCGCGTTACTTTCATCAGCTATTACTTGTTCCAACTGGCAGTAGCGGCGGTGTAACTTTCCCTCAAGTTGAGTCAGCCAAGACGAGACAGAAGGGGAATCTTCTTTGTTTAACACTTGGTTATTTACGCTAATATGGGTAGCGTCACTGTATAGCTCTTTGATGCCAGCAGTGTCGAAGCCTTGCCACACTTGCCACCATTGCGACAGTAGCGCCTTGCTCTTATCGCTAGTGTTACTTGCAACCACATCGTTAATGCCCGCATGGGTTGTCATAAGATGAAGTTGAGGGTCAAATTCGCTCAGCTGTAATGGGTCTGGCTCGGGCCAAAAAGGTAGCGAGATCGAGTTGTCATCGCCAGGGGCTTCTTTTGTATTGTAGCGCCCCGCAAGCGAAGCACTGTCTACCCATTGAAGTAATTGCTTAATAGCGCCATTGCGATGTTCGCATTCTACAATAAAGTATGTGGTTGTTGATGCTGATGAAAGACAAAATACGCCTGCTTCAACATCACCACTTTGCACCTTCGCGCATAATTCAACGGTCTCAAAATGCGTTGTAATATCAAGCCAATTAGCCATTAAACCCCGCTGCTGAATTGGCCCGTAGTGCAGTCTTTCTCCTAAAAGCCAGCGGCTTGAATGAAGCAAGGCAGCGGTAAGTGTTTGTGTGTCTTGTTTTTCTAGCAACTGCTGAATTGTGCTTAACATGCTTATGCCTCCGTCGCTTGTGGTAGTTTGCGCATAAGGTTTGCTAACGCTGCTACTTCGTCAAACACCGTAAACTCCTTGGCTATTACACCGTCTTCAATCTCAAAGTGAGTTGCCCCTAAAATGTAATGGGGTTGCTGATTAAACTGCGCATATTTGCTTTGTGTAGCATTGTAATGACCCGCCAGGCCCCACCTAAGCGCTATGTTCACGCGATTGTCGTCGTAATGGGTAACGCAAATGTGATCTACTACCATGTTGGCGTCTGGGCAACTGGCCAAGTACTTAATGAACATGCCGCCAATAGCTGCATTGCCAGTGGCTTGGCGTCCGCCCGGCCACTGCACAGAAGCATTAGGTTTATAAAAGTCAGAGAGCTTATTGAACATGCGCTTATTGAAGATTTGGTCGGCCCATGATTTGGCAAAGTCGCCCCACGGCTTGTCTTGTTCTGGCAATGCTTCCCAGCGCGATGCCTCGTTAGCACATGTTCGTGCGTACTCTTCATTTAGCCATTGGGTAAACGTGCTCGAAACAGGAAACTTGGCTTGAAACGCTGCAGCATCGTCTAGCTCAATACCAAGCTGAGCGATAAGAAAGCTATTGTCTCGCATTAGCCATTCGTAAAAAATCTTATTGTCTCTGCACATGCAGTCTGCAATGGTGGTTACACGCCCGGTTTTGCCTGTTGGCGCGCCAAATTCAGAGGGGCCTTTATTGGTCATAATACTGGTGATACGGTGCGACGAATAATACACATCGTTGGCTTCTTCACGGTAAATAACGTCTTCACCTATAAGCGACCTGTCAGGGAAGGCGGCAATGGTTTTTAACGTATTTTGAACCACCACATCAACACTGTCAGCATAACCGCCAAGCGTATGTACCGGGCAGTAGTCAGCATAATAATCGTAGCAAGCTCCAATGTTTTTCTGCTCCCAAATACGATGGGTTATGCGCAAAATATAGTCTGCTAAGTCGACAAACTCTTCATCGAAACCCGCTAAGGTTTGCGTTTTACTTCGTGCAGGGTCCAGCATGTCATGCAGAGGCTGCCAATACACCGTTTTTGCTATGGATGTTTCGCTCATAGAATCTCCCTCAAAAGCGCTGAGTTTGGCTTTTAAAACATAAATTGAATTGAAAATAAGAACACGAGTGTGAGTAAGAAGAACCCAAACAATATGTAGTTGATTGGGTCTACGCGGCCGGGTACGCGATACCATCCTTGCTCTTTCTCATCGAGACCTTCGCGCGCGAAGTGTTGCTGCTGCCCTTTAATGGTATAAGCGTTGTATTCGGTTTGAACGCCATCGATAAGGCGACTAGCAATCATAGACACCACAATGTTGGCACTTGCACCTATGATGCAGTACCAAGGCCACGCGATATCTGTATTTAAGGCCACTAAAGTCACAACAATAAAGCCGCTCAATGTGCCAATGATCAGGCCATTTTCGGTTGTTTGCTTAGAGAAAAATCCTAAGAAGAACATGCCCATTTGCGCACCTACAAAATAGGAGCCTACTTTAGACAAAATTTCTAAAATTGAGCCTTCGCTGAATAGGTGGTAGCCAATTGCTGGAAAAATAATAAGTACAGCGAAGAACAAGGTAAAAATACGTGAAGCCTTAAGGTAATGGGCGTCCGACGCGTCTTTCTTGAAGTATTTGATGTAGAAATCGATAGTTGCCACTGTCGATAGCGAGTTAAATGAGGAGTCTAGGCTAGACATGGAAGCGGCCATAACCGCGGCTGCAATAATGCCCATTAAACCCGGCAAGCCGTAATCGGTTGCGAACTGCAAAATGATTGTGTTGCTGTTTTCGAAGGTTTTGCCTTGATAAAAGTCGTAGAACAGCACGCCAAGTACAATGAAGAAGAAGTAGATGAAGAACGCGCAGAAACCCATTAATAAATAAGATTTTTTGGCGTCACCAATATTCTTGGCAGCCAGCGTTCGCTGCACCATCATTTGGTTGGTGCCGTAAACGGTGATATGGTACAGCGTCATAGCAATAATGCCGCTCCACACTGTAGTTTCTTCAGTAAAGTCGAAGTCCCAATTAAGTGGGTTTAATTTACCCTGAGCTTTAAGCTCGCTCATTGATGAAGACAGCGTAGTGTCGCCGCTTTCAAGCAGGGCGTACATAATAATGCCCGCGCCCACAAATAAGATCACTGACTGTATAACGTCAGTCCAAATTACGGCAGTAATGCCGCCCATCATGGTGTAGATAAGCGCTATGGCAGTAACTATAACAATAGACCACACTACAGGTACGCCAGTAATGAACGACAACACAAGAGAGGTAGCATAAAGAATAGCTGCTGAGCTCATGATTTGGCTTAGCATAAAAATGCTGGATACCATGGCGCGGGCACGCTTGCCGAAACGCCGTTCTTGGTAATCGTAGATGGACGCTACACCTGCGTTATAGAAGAATGGGAAAAAGAATATGATTACAGCCATGATGACGAGAGGGTAGTTCAAATGAAGTGCTATAACAGATAGCCCCTCTGAATAAGCCCAGGCTGGTGCCCCAAGAAACGTCATGGCGCTAACGTAAGTGGCAATAACCGAAATACCTATTGCCCACCACGGAGTTTGTTTTTGGCCGAGATAAAAATCGTCGGAATTTTTTATATTTTTACCAATCACCAAACCCAGCAACAGGTTCGCAATGATGTACCCGCCTAAGATAGACCAGTTTAAAACGCCAAAATTTTCAGTCATATTCTTTACTCTGCCTGCTTAATAAGCGCGCTTTCTATTTACAATAATATTCAACCTAATACATAATGACTTCGAAGTCATTAATTATTTCATGCCAGTATTAACAATTTTTTAAACAAAGAGGCGTAAGTCATGAGTTTTAATAGCGAAAAAGCCGTGGTCAGATCCTATCAAGCCGCTTTTGACAACGGTGAGGCAAGTGATGTTAAAGGCGTAGTGAAATCGTATGTTGATGAAAATGCGAAGATTTATGCCTGCTATCCGTTTGATAAATGTTCGACTCCAGCAGAATTAGTGCAAGAGTTGTGGGAGCCGTTAAAACAGAGTTTTACGCGCATGAAGCGCCGTGAGGACGTATTTATGGCGGGAAATAACAGCGCCGGCGAAGGCAAATGGGTTATGTCGATGGGTCACTTTGCTGGACTGTTCGACAAGCCATTTCTTGGTATTAGAAATACGGGAAAACTGGCGTTTTTACGGTATGCCGAGTTTTTTGAAGTACGCGAAAATAAGATAGTTAGCCACGCTGTTTTCTTCGACTTAATTGCACTAATGCAACAAGTTGGGCTTAATCCTTTGCCCGTAGAAACAGGCCATACGTTTGTTTATCCAGGGCCATGTGATCACAACGGTTTACTGTTTGAAGAGCAAGATCCTAAGGAGTCTAAAAAGACCATTGAGCTGGTTGAAGAAATGGTAAGAGACCTAGATTCTTTGAACAAATCGGGTAACGACAACTGTCCTCCAGAGCTTCTCGCCAAATGCTGGAGTGAAGATATGGTGTGGTACGGGCCAGCGGGAATAGGGGCTACATTTACTATCGAGCGCTACCAGCAGCAACATCAATTTCCTTTTCGTAAAGGACTGAAAGATAAAGTTTTTAATGGTCATGTGGCGCGATTTGGTGAAGGCAGTTTTGCCTGTTTCTTTGGCTGGCCTAACCTATCGAATACGGCTGGTGGCGGCTTGTTCGGCATGCCGGCGTCGGGTATTCGTGCCGACATGCGAGTAGTCGATGTGTACTACCGCAAAGGGGATAAATTACTGGAAAACTGGGTGTTGATGGATGTGCCATATTGGTTAAAACAACAAGGGTTAGATATCTTATCGCGCACTACCACCTACAGTTAAGCTAACAATATTAGGGGCTTTATACCTGAAATAGGTGTACTGACTGACGTCATTTTCCCTCGAAGCTACCTAGCAAAACGTCCGTTTTTGCTAGGTGGGCTTTCTGATAACCCAAGCTATCTTAAGTGCACTTTCTTACCTATTTCCACTAATGCTTAGCTCATGCATCAGCATTCGGTTTCTATCCTTTCGAGTACGATTTTTCTATTCAGATCCTACCAGTCGTTTTTGACTTGAAGTCTCTATTTATACTTCGAAATCTTATTGTTGTTGTCATTGATAAAGCTCTTTATTTATGAATAAAGCCTTTTATTACATTGGTTTATTTGTTTTTAGTGTGTTTAAACAAAAAATTAAAATTCATGAATTAACAATCTTTGAACATTTTTATTGACTTCGAAGTAAATTGGGTTGTATGTTTGTTTAGACCAAGAATTAAACAACCTAGTATGATGTTGTCACAGGCAGGGTCATCAAAGGCTTGATAAACGCAGGGCACTAACAAGTTACTGCAGATAAGGTTTTATTAATCTGGGAACTATCACGATGAAGCAAGACCAACGAAAGTACCATACAACATACCTCTCCCGCGCTATTCAAAGTGCACTTCTAATCAGCGTTAGTTTTTGCGCTAGCGCCCAACAAGAAACTCCCGACAGCGAAGCTAAAGCAGCGGGTGTTGAACGTATCGAAGTAACAGCAAACCGACAATCTCAAGATTTGCAGGAAGTATCGTCTTCTGTGAGCGCGTTAGGTGCAGACGATATTTTGCGTAACGGCATTGAAAATATTAGTGGTCTTGAAAACGTTGTTCCCGGATTAAGAATAGGCAGCTCGGGTGGTGAAGTTCGTCCCGCTATGCGCGGTGCTCGTACCAACGAAGTTGGCGTGGCCGGTACAGGTATTGCTGAACAAGTTGTTGGTATTTTCCAGGACGGTATTTATGTGCCAACGACCACCGGTGGCTTAGGGGCTTACGTTGATATTGAGCGCATTGAAGTACTGCGCGGGCCGCAGGGAACACTATATGGAAGAAATACATTTGCAGGTAGTATCAACGTTATTTCAAAGCAGCCTGAACTTGGCTATACCAGTGGTTCTGTGAAACTTACTCATGGTAGCTATGACCGTTCGGCCTATGAAGCTATTTTAAACTTGCCGCTAAGTGATAAAGCCGCTACGCGCTTTGTCATGAGCCACGACCGTCATGACGGCATGATCGAAAACCATTTCTTACCGGGCTCGTCAGACGATTTACGCGAAAAGAACCAATTCTACTTACGTAACACGACTAAATACGAATTCTCAGACGATGTTACTGCATTACTTCGCCTTGATTACAGTAAGAAAGATGCAAACTCAGAAGCGATTTGGGGTTACCAACAAATTGCGGGTTATCAAATTTCTGAAACCTCACCGGGGTCGGGCGTTTACAACCCTGTTGCTACGGTGACACCTGGCCACATTTATCAGCCAGCTGATGCTGAGCGAGATGATGAAGGCCCATATGATGTATACAGAAATGCGGTGTCTTTCGATAACCAGGAAGCGTGGTCGGCAACCTTGACGCTCGACTGGGCGATGGACTGGGCAAATGCAAAGTGGACCACCAATTATTCTGAACTGTCAGGCGAGCAATTCTACGATAACGACTACAGCGATGGTGGCTTAGACTTTGTTGGGGGCTTTGGACGTCAGGACGACCAAAAAGCGTTTTCTACCGAGCTACAGCTGTCATCTGTTGAAAGCGATAGCCCGTTTTCTTGGATAGCGGGTGTTTATTTGTTCTCGCAAGAAGCGGATTGGGAATGGCTGTGGCGAGAGGATACAACCGGTAACGGTGAGCCAGATTCTATTACGGTTCCTTCGTGGGGAAATCCAAATCACGACCCGCATGAAGTCGACTCTGTAGCCGTATTTGGCCAAGCTCGTTATCAACTTAACGACAGCAACCGCTTATTGGTTGGCCTTCGCTATAACAAAGACGAAAAGACATTTACAGGCGATTCAATTCCCGATTGGGACGACTCAGCGGTATTGTGGAAGTTAGCTTACGAGCTAGATGTTGCAAAAGACATGATGGTCTATGCCAGTGCAGCAACAGGTTATCGTACTGGTGGTGCTAACGACGCGAGGGTGGTAGCGCGTGGCGCCGACCCGCTTTACGACAATGAAGAAGTTATTTCTTACGAAATTGGTTTGAAGAGCTTTTTATTCGATAACACCGTTCGGTTTAACGTTTCTGCTTTTGCAAACCAATATGACGATGTGAAAGCGCAGCTGTTTGCAGTTTCGTGTAACGACACAACAACTGATTTAACCGTGGCACAGTGCGTTTCTACTGGCGTTAGTACAACCTTTGAATATTATGAAAATGGTGGTCAGGTTGACACCTACGGGTTAGAAGCTGATTTGGAATGGCGCCCACTAAGCGAGTTAACGTTAAATGCAACCTTGGCGCTTCTTAACGCCGAGTTCGCCGACGACTTTGCTGTAGGTAATTCTCAACTTCAGCCGCTACTTGGGTTAGGCAATGTTGATGGCCGTCAGGATATAAACGATCCAAATAGCCAGTTTAGCTTTGCGGGTTACTCTCCAGCTATGTCGCCAGATTATACGCTGGGCCTAAGCGCAAGGTATGAATACTCATTGCCAAATGGCGGTTACTTAACACCTTATCTGCACGTGAACTTTGTTGACGATCACTACGCGTTTGATATCAACATTCCTGAAACAAAAGTAGATGCACACGCCATGGTAACGGCTCGCATCTCTTGGGAAGTAAATGAAAACTTAAACGTCGATTTCTTTGCAAATAACCTGACGGATGAAGAAGTGCTAACTCGTGCAGTGGTTCAGTCTCAAGTGCTTAATGGGCTGCCTATTAACTCCATTCAGGCAAACTGGAATAACCCGCGTACATACGGCGTAAGCTTACAGTACAAGTTCGACTAACACGTGTAGCGCAGTGCGCTATTTTAAACGCTGAACAAACTGGGCAATCACTAGGGTGATGAGCCCAGTTTTGGTTCTTAGCGCTAAATATCTACTTTACGCTCTGTTTCAAAACCCTAATTACGCATTCTTTAAACAGAGCTTTTAATATGCATTACTCAACACTTTTTCGGGAGATATGAGATGAAAGGTTCACGTCCAGAACAAGGCATTCTTACAAAAGACAACGACTTGTCAAAAACGCAGGAAACCATTGATACCATTGACGCTATGGTCGATGGATTAAATGATCATGATATCGATAATATGGGCCGTTTCTTCAGCGAGAACTTTCGCTGGATGGGCAATGCAGGTTGCGGCTTCAAACAAGGGTTAAAAGAGTTTCAAGACAACTGGCAGCGACCGTTTCAGGCTGCGTTTTCTGATAAAGTTTGTATAGATGAAGCTCGCGTTACACAAGGTGAGTGGTGCGCTGCGTTTGGTCGCCAAGAAGCGGTTCACACGGGAACCTTTATGGGAATAGAGCCTACTGGTAAAAGAGTTGAAATTCGCTATATGGATTTTTGGAAAGTGGTAGACGGTAAAATTGTAGATAACTGGGTTAACGTTGACTTCCCCTACATTATGCAGCAGCTAGGTGTAGATCCGTTCAACGGGCACGGGTGGGAAAACCGTGACTCAGGGAAAATGCCAGTGCAAAACGGCGAATAGAAAATGTATAACAAACAAGCCGGAACATCGAAGCCTCCGGCTTGTTTGATTTTATTACTAGAACTGTTACTTAACGCTTACTGTATAGTTAGTCGGTAAGCCCGGCATGGTCCAAACTCCTCAAGCCAGCGTTTTCCTCGGCCCACTAATGCTATACACTCTGCGTTCTTTTACTCTTGCCTGCAGGCTGAACATAAATTTTTAACTAGGACACTGGATGCGTCACACAATCCTATCTTTGCTCTTATTCACGGTATCTTTTGCCACCATGGCCGCCGAAAGTGTTGGTCCATCAAACGCTAACTCTGGCATGAACAGCAACGAAGTAGGCGTAGAAAAAATTACGATTGAAGGGGCGGCGACGGCGAATAACAAGCCGGTAGGAACGTTTAATTCACCTATATCTAATTTAGAGTACGACCCCCGTGTCGATTTGCAATCAAGGAACATGGCAGAAGCGCAGGCTGACGTCACCATTCGCGGCGGTATATTCGAAAACACGGGGTTTCGCATAGGAAGCGCAACGCTTATTGACCCGCAAACAGGGCACTATTTCGCTGAAATTCCCATTGCACCAGAAATGTTGACGAAACCGAGTATTTTTACGGGCGTAGATAACGCGCTTTACGGCGTAAATAGTTCAGTAGGTACGGTGTCTTATGATTGGCGCCCTATTCAAACAGCAGGTAGCGTGTCACTGGGAGTAGGTAATAACAACTTCAATTTGCAGCGTGTACACGGTGCAGTAAAGCACACGCTTAGTGATTTACCCGGTTGGTCCGTAGGAATTGAAGGCGAGTATTCTCGCTCTGAGAGTGATGGGACTATTGCCAATGGCGATCATAAGTTCGAACGTGCGTCAGGGCGCATCCAACTAGCAAGTGACGATTCACAAACTGATTTGTTTTATGGCTTCCAGCAAAAGTTTTTTGGCTGGCCTAACTTGTATACACCTTTCAACGTAAACGAAACGGAAGATATTCAAACTCGTTTGGTCATGCTAAATCATAAACAGCGCTACGGCGAAAAGGAGATGGGAAATACCTTTGAGGTTTCAGCTTACTACAGAGAAAATGACGACCATTACGTGTTCTCACGTGAAAATCCTGAAGCGTTTCAGGCGTTTCACGAAACCAAAGTGAAGTCATTTGCGTTTTCGGGTATTCATAATATTTCACAAGAATTCGGTATCAACTACGCAGCACAGCTTACCGCAGACGACATCACATCAACCACGTTAGAGAATAATTTCACCTCTCGCGACTACTACAAAATAAGCGTAATGCCTGAGTATCGAACTCAGTTGAACAGCAATGAATCGCTTACCGTTCGTTTAGGTGGGGCGTTTGACGATACGAATCGCGACGACGACCGACTGTCTTTTGTGGGCGATATCAGTTGGCTTACCCAAACAGGGAACAACGCCTCACGTACGCTCTATCTTTCGTATGCAGAAGCGACGCAGGTGGCTGGCTACACTGCTGTAGGCGGCAGCACCACAAGCGGTCTGTTTAGAAGTAACAACCAGCTACAGCGGGAAGTCAGCAAAAACCTAGAGTTTGGAGCGTCGTTTGATCATTCCTCTTTCAAAGTTGATACCGCCGTATTCTATCGCTGGGATAACGAGCTGACAGATTGGACGTATAGCTTTGATGCTACTTCAGCGCGCAGTGCAAACCCGGTCGATATTGAAACCCTGGGTGCTGAGTTGATTGCAGTTAAGCGCTTTGATAGCGCAGATTTAGTAGCCAGCTACACCTACTTAGACAAGTCTGAAAACTATCGAATTGATGAGGTAGACGCGAGCTTTTACGCGCTTAACTATCCGCCGCATCGCGCAACCCTTGGGTTGGTGTGGTTTGCAACCGATACGGTTGAAATTCGCATTGACAACGAGTGGCGAAAACAAGAAACCAATGCGCTTAGAAACGGCAGCGACTCTGCGTTTTTCTCGCATGTTACCCTTACCTATTCACCGTCTCAAATTGAAGGGCTAAACCTTGTATTGGCCGTGGATAATTTGTGGGACGAGCGCTTTGAAGAAATCCCTGGAACGCCAGGCAGAGGCGATCAATATTCAGCCACTGTAACTTATTTTTGGTAAGGGAGGCACAATGACAGTTAACTCTCCTAATACCTTGGACGATTTTGCTGGGCGATGGACGCTAACGCGCAAAATCATCCAGCGAAATGGCGATGTTTTTACCTTTTCTGGCGAGGCTGAATTTAGCTGGCTGGAAGGCAGCGTACAAGATGAAAAAAGCGGCTTGGCGTATTACGAAAAAGGCGAGGTTACTGCGCCTAACGGCAGTATAATGCTAGCTGAGCGTCGGTATTTCTGGCAGCAGCCTCAAACTGGTTTATTTGAAGTGTTGTTCGACGATGAACGTTATTTTCATTCTTTCAGTGCGACCAACCCAAACGCTGAGCACTTATGCGGCGATGACAATTATGTAGTGCGCTATGACTTCACAGCGTGGCCTGTGTGGCGCTCTACATGGCAGGTCATTGGGCCGCGTAAAGACTACACCATGATAAGTGAGTATAGTCCTGCGTAGCGTTGGCTTTGGTAAGGCTTATGCTCGCCCCTGTTTTTTGGCGTATTGATGAGACATCCAAAGCGCAACAGCGATGATGGCACCACCAAGAAACAGGCGAGTAAAATCGGTGTCTTTTTGCCAAAGGAGTAAGTTAACCACAAGCCCTGCCGGAATAAGCGCATTATTCATAATGGCTAGCGTACCACCAGAAACTTTAAGCGCACCTTGATTCCAAAAGTAATACCCAAGCCCCGATGCCACAATACCCAACCACAATAGCACTCCCCATTGCTCGGTATTTTTTGGTAGGTGACTTGGATTGCCGAATAGGAAAAACGCAGGTAAGGCAACAGCCAGCGCGCCCAAATAAAACCATGCAAAAACGTTGTGATAAGGCACTTGGGTTGTAAAAGTAGAGGCCAGCTTTTTGTAGCCTACTTGTCCTAGCGCAAAGCACAGGTTCGCGCCCTGAACAATGGTAAAACCAAGCCAAAAGCTATCGCTTATGCCATTAAAGCGGATTATTGCTGCCCCGGCGGTGGCGATAAGCGCGCACAGCAAATGAAACGGAGTAAAGCGCTTAAACAGAGCGTCGTTTAATATGACTACATAAAGTGGTGTGAAAATGGTGAAAAGCAGTACTTCCGGCACGGACAAATACAAAAACGCGTGATAGAAGAAGATGTACATTAACCCTAACTGCACAGCCCCCAAACCTGCCAACGCCGCTTTTTGCTTGGCGCTTAGTAGTGATAAATTAAGAAACGGAAGAAATACTAAAGCAGCAAGAATAATGCGGGTTAGTACAGCAAAGTAGCTATCTACCGAGCCCGCCAAAAATTCACCGATAAGTGAAAAGGAAAATGCCCATAGGCAAGTTACTGCAACAAGGTATAGCACGCGATTATCTTCTTCAATTTTCTGCAAAATAGTCTGCGCGCTAAAGTATTTCAATGCACAGCGTTAATCAACCTTTGGTTTGCAACGTTTGCTGATTACACTTAGTGAACAGCGTTGGGTACTAAAGGTGTTTGTGCGGGTTTTACCTTGCTATCCTTCTTATTACATTCCTTAAATTCGCCCGCTTCTTCAACAAGTGCCGTCATAGCGTCAATAATATCTAAAAAGCTCGATAGTTGTTCTGGCGTCAGTCCATTAGACAAATTTTCGATTTTATTAATAAGTTGTTTAGTAGGTAGGCGCATAGTGTCAAAATCTCGTTGTTTTCTAGTGTGAAAGCTAAATTTCCAAGGTATAGCGTTATCAAAAACGTTATTTTCAACTGAATACTTCAATAAACTTGCCAACTTTTTTCTGACGGTTTTGCGCAAAAATCTTTGCTTATCAAATTTTTATATCATTTGAATTATTCCTAATCTTGTTTTGCGTTCAGCGATATCTATTAAACCTAATGATAACGGCTGCTTTTCCATGTCGAAATTATAAGTAATTTCTCCGCGTGTTGCTCTATTAGCACGTTGTAGTGAGTTATTACTAAGCAGTGAGTTCATGATTAAGTGCGTTTTAATCTGTTCTCGTAAACCTAGTTACTTCTTGTAGAAGTGAAAGAAGGCGTTGAATATGAAAAAAGTAAGAATGTCACTGACAGCAGCTGTCATTGCCATCAGTGCCTGTAGTTCTGATGAAAACAATGTTAATACACCCCCTGTAGTAGAAGCAGGGGAAAGGCAAACAATAGATGAAAGGTCTATGGTAGTGCTTCAGGGTAATGCTAGCGATACGCAAGGCAGCGTTAGCGTTCAATGGGAGCAGATCTCGGGAGAGACGGTGGATATCGAGGACGCAAACACTTTAACTGCGAGCTTTCGTGCCCCATCTACTTCAGATGACGAAACCCTAGTATTTCGTCTTACCGCGACCGATGGCGAAGGGGTTACGGCTTCTGATGACGTGACCGTAGTGGTTAACGACCGCAGAGCATCCTCACAAGGGATAAACGAAGATGCTAACGAACGAAGAGAACGTGTTAATAATGACAGGGACGACGACAATGACTTTGTTGATAATAGAGAAGTGAGAACCATAGATGGCTCTTTAAACAATAATGCTAACCCACTGTGGGGGGCTGCGTTTACCCAATTAAAACGTTGGGGTGAGCCAGACTATGAAAATGGCATTTCTACTATGTCGGGGGTAAATCGACCTAGTGCTCGCTTAATTTCCAACAATATACACCATCAAGAAACCGGTGAAGTTATTCCTAACAATTTCGGTACGTCTGATTTCGTTTGGCAGTGGGGGCAGTTCATCGATCACGACTTCGGGTTAACTGATGGTCTTGAGGAAATTGCAGATATCTCGGTCCCTACCGGAGATCCTTTTTTTGACCCGCAAAGCACCGGTTCCGCGACTATTTTGTTCTCTAGGGCCATTTTTGACCATGACACTGGAACGAGTACCCGTAATCCAAGAGAGCAAGAAAACGAGCTTACCGCATGGATAGACGGCAGTATGATCTATGGCTCGGACGAACAACGTGCATCAGCAATAAGGGTAGGGGAAGATAGCCCTTACTTAGCGACAAGTGAAGGTAACTTGCTGCCTTTCAATACCAGCGGTCAAACCAACGGTAACGCGTTTGGTGTGGAAGACGACGAGCTGTTTTTAGGCGGTGAAGTGCGTGCCAACGAACAGGTTGGACTAACTGTCATGCATACCTTATGGGTTAGGGAGCACAATAGACTTGCGGCAATTTTGGCTGAACAGTCGCCTAGAGCATCAGGCGAAGAAATCTTCCAAGCAGCACGTCGATTAGTGATAGCTGAACTTCAGGCTATAACTTACAACGAGTATTTGCCCGCGCTTATTGGCGATAACGCGCTATCTCGCTATGAAGGGTATGATAATACCGTTGATCCCGGGCTTTATAATGCGTTTTCTGTTGCAGCATTTCGTCATGGTCATTCGCTTATCAACGACCAGATACTGAGACTTGATGCACAGGGAAATACGATTGACGAAGGAAATTTATCTGTAAGAGAAGTGTTCTTTACTGCGCCTAGCATTCTTACCAATGAGCAAAGTATTGAGCCTATTTTAAGAGGTCTTGCAGGTCAGCTACACCAAGCTATCGACGTGAAAGTTACTAGTGAACTGCGTAACTTTTTATTCGGTTCACCCGGCCAAGGGGGCTTAGATTTGGTTGCGCTAAATATTCAAAGAGGAAGAGATCACGGTGTGCCTTCCTACAATGATATGCGCGACCAATTCGGACTAGCGCGCAAACAGTCGTTCAGTGAAGTAACCTCAGATACTGAGTTACAAGTAGCGCTTGAGGCAACCTATGCAAGCGTTGACGATATTGACTTGTTTACTGGCGGTCTTGCAGAGGACCCAGTGGCGGAAGAAGGTTCTCAGTTAGGTCCTTTATTTCGCGCAATGGTCACGGAGCAATTTGAAGCCCTTCGAGATGGTGACAGGTTTTGGTACCAAAATTATCTAACAGATGAAGAGCTAGACATGATTGATGGGGTGACGCTAGCCGATGTTATTCGTAACAACACAGGCATTGGAAATGAAATACCAGACAATGTGTTTTACGTAAATGACTCGACTAACTAGCTACAAATTGCATACCGCTACACCATTTGTGTAGCGGTCTTCCTACTACTAATTTTTTTGTTGTAAGGGAAGCCGCATTACTAAGAGTAGAAGGAAAATGCTTTTTTCTTTCTATCTCTTTTTTATTCCACTATGTCGTGTTGCCAATCCAACGTGATGCTGTTCTTTTCTCGCAAAACATCGAAAATTTTTTAACGTCCTATCGCTCTGTTTTTAATGCAAAAAATACGTTTAACCCAATGCTGTAGCAGAGTATTTCTAACGAATTTCTACATTTCTTCTTGCAAAACGTTTCTAAATAAATAAGATCAAACGCAAATCATTATCATTTGCGTTAAAGGAAAAATAAATGAAACGAGTTCACTTTTTACCTCCACTTTTGGTAGCCGCTAGCTTTCCGTTGGCTTTTTCAGTTTTAGCAGAAGGTGATCTTGAACGCGTTGTTGTTACAGGCACTAGAACACCAAAGTTATTGGCATCCTCACCTGTAAAAGTTGACGTGGTAGATAAAGAGGACATTGCTCGATTAAGTAAAGGCACACTACGCCAAGTGCTAGAAGTGATGCCCGGTGTTGTGGTTAGACGCAGTCAAAAAGACGGGTACAACGTTCAGCTAAATGGCTTCAATGGTGACCATGTGCTGGTGTTAATCAACGGCCAACCTATTATTTCACCTACAGGTTCTTCGGTCGATCTTGACCAAATTAGCGTTGCTAATATTAAGCAAATTGAAATTGTACGAGGCGCCGCTTCTGTGCTTTACGGCAGCTCTGCGATGGGCGGCGTTATCAATATCATTACCGAAAAGGTAGAAGGCTCGCAGTTTTCAGCAGACTACGAGGCATCTTATTTTACCGATGATGCAATTGACGGTGATGAATTCGGGCATACGTCTAGGGTCACTGCAGCGAAAGCAGTAAGCAATTGGCAGCTTGGCATAACGGCCCAAAATATTACTAACCCTGGTTTTGATTACGACAACGAAACCACGTCACAAGATGGTGGCGCGGTAGACAAATCTTTTGTGCAAATGTCTTTATCGACGTTGATAAATAACATTAGCGTGCAATACAAAGGGCAATGGCTGGACGAGCAAAAAAACAAACCTCAGTCATCAATACCGGGTCAAGCCACCATTATTAGTTATCTTTCAAACGTTACCCAGTGGCAGCACGACGTTCGCGTTGAACAGCAGTACGATTGGCATATCAACACACGCTATCTTTCACATAATGAAGAAAGCGGGAACAGCAATGGGTTACGTCAAACCGATATTCAGCTTGCGGAATTAGAAGCGCAAAAGATTTACTCCACCAAAGATATTGAGTGGGTAGGCGGCCTTGTTTTACATGGCGACACGCTGGACCAGCAAAACCTCAGCACGGGCACGGTTGAAGTTGACGACGTAAGTAGAGAAAGTGCCGAGCTTTATTTACAAGGAAACTGGCAGAAAAACGACACCCAGCTTTTAGCTGGCGCAAGAATACAAAACGATTCTGATTTTGGTTGGCATACAGCATTTAAAACAAGTGCAAGCCAGTCATTTAGTGCTGACAGCACTTCATGGCAACTTCGCGCAGGGGCTGGCAGTAGCTATCGTGTGCCTAACCTCAAGGAACGCTATTACATCTTCGACCATAGTAACTTAGGTTATATGGTGCTTGGCAACGACGCACTTACCCCTGAAACCGCGCTGAATGCCAACTTAGGTGCTAATCTTCGAATAGAACCGACCCAAAATGATTGGTTATATCACCTTGATATTAACCTTCATTACACTAAAGCTGATGACTTCATCACCACAGCGGTAGACGTGGATGCATCGCAAGAGGCAGGTTTAGATATTTCAGTTTATCAAAACCTCGATGAAGCTACCCTTTACGGTGCAGATTTAAGCGCCAGCGCGCAGAATGATAATTGGCAGTGGCAACTGAATTACAGTTATTTAATTACTGAAGATGGCAGCTCACAGCGCTTGCCTGAACGCCCTACTCATTTAGTTAAAGCATCCGTTACCTATCAGTTTAGCCAAACCGACACCAGCCTTCAGCTTTACGGAGTGCATGAGGGAAATGTGTCGCCTTCCAGTGGCTATATCACAATTGCCAAAGACAGCTTTACCACGCTTAACGCAGTCGTGCAGCACCAGTTCACGCCTCAGTGGCAAGCGCGCCTTGGACTTGAAAACCTCACTGATGAACATCGCTCATCTGACGCTCTTGTGGCGGGCGCTTTTGATGCAAGGCCCATTGCTGCTAGGCGATTGTATCTGGGTGTGAGTTACCAGTATTGAAATAACCAAATAACGAAAGCACCGACACAGAAAACAGCGTTTGAGATCAAAACAAAAAATACCTAACGGCAGATCCCAAACCAACAACTAAAAACCGCTGGTTAATTCGGCAAATTTTAATAAGGAAAACACATGAACAAAACCTATTTAGCGTTACTGCTTGCCATGACATTCGGACTAACTGCTTGTGGCAGCTCAAGTAGTGATGACACCTCTGTTGAAACGCCTGATGAAGTGACCGATGGTAGCGGAGATTCAGATGCCGGAAGCAGTGACGGCGAAAACGAAGAGGGAACCATTTACGGGCCTTTTAGTACAGGGTCTACATCCGAGCCTGTGGCTGTGTACTTTGACTTAGATACACAAACGCAACTTACGCTTACTGAAGAAGAAGCCGCAACAGATACCACGTGGGATATTGGCTTTAAGCGTACCAATGTGTTTTTAAATACAAACCAGGAAACCGCTGTTAGCCTTTATTTTACCGGAAATAATAATGACTTTTACGATGATACGGGCGCGCCAGTGTCTGACTTATTCTTAAATGCCAGTGCTGACAGCGAACTAGACGACTACTTAGCTGTTACTCAAAGTGGTATACCAGAAGCTGAAGCGTTCAGTACAGATACAGAAACCCAGGTGATCGGCGATACCTTTTACAACTACGACTTCACCACTCACGTAGTAACGCCAAATGAAGAAACCTATTACATCGTGTCCTCTGACAGCAACTACACAAAATTTCACGTTACCGATATTGTTACTGAAGGGCGAGGTATCGGTGAAATAACCCTTGGCGTTATGCATCAAAGCGTTCTTGACGGGCAAACCACCTTTGCTGAAGAAGTCGCACTGACCCTTGATGCGGTGGGTTGTAGCGACGCCGTTTACGTTGACTTCGATATGCAGCAAGTAGTTACACAAGCAGACGGTTGGGATCTATCAATTCCATGTGCGGACGGAGCGGGGGAATTTACCCTTTCTATTGCTGATGATGCGACCGTACTTCGCACCGACGCTGAAACGTACGATGGCGTGGATACCGAAGCGGCACAGTTTTATGGCTTCAGTGAAGAGACCGTTAGCGAGTACGCGATGAGTGCGAACAACTGGTATTTCTACGACAGTACCAGCCACTTACTTTACTCACAGTTTGGGGTTTATTTAATTCAGGCAGGCGATACGACTTACAAGCTTCAAATTACTAGCTACTACGATGAAGAGGGAACATCAGGTGCGTATAGTTTCCGCGCCGACCCGGTAAGTGGAGAGTAAATGATGTTGCAAAAGGCTCTTTCACTTTCATCTATTGCCGTAAAAGCGTTGTGTACTGTGATGGTAGGGTGGAGTTTGTTTGCAGTAGGGGCGTTTAGCGCCCCTTTAGATGAAACGCAAACTGCATCTCCTAGAATTGTTACCGCTGGCGGCAGTATCACCGAAATTGTTTTCGCATTAGGACGAGGCGATTGGGTAATTGCAACTGACAGTACCAGTATGTACCCAAAAGAAGCGGCAAGTTTAACAAAGCTTGGGTACTTTCGTCAGCTTAGCACTGAAGGAGTATTGGCCCAACAGCCCACAATGCTGCTAGGAGCAGAGGCGACAGGCCCAAGTGTTGCGCTTGAACAAATAGCCCATGCTGGCGTAGAGGTTACTACCTTTAACGTAGACAAAAACTTAATTGGTCTAAAGCGCCTAGTACTGGATATCGGCGAAAAACTATCGGCAAGTGATAACGCCGTTGCCCTTGTTCACGATATTGAAAAGAAGGTAGAGCAACAAAAAGCGCGGTACGCAGATAAAACCTTAGCGTTCAATACGCCAATTAAAGCGCTTTTTGTAGTGGCGAATAATGACAGAGGAATAACGGTTGCGGGTAAAAATACCGTGCCCCAAGCGCTATTCGATACGCTGGGTATCGTTAATATAGGTGCAGCAGTGGAAGGCTACAAAGTGATGAGTGCCGAGTCTGTGCTGATGCAAGACCCTGATATCGTGATTGCCGCTGGTCACATGCTACGTGGGAAAAGCGCGAAGGACGCACTTTGTACGCACCATGCGTTGGCAACCACCTTTGCCGGTATTCATTGCCTAGTTGATGCCATGGATAGCAGCATTAGCTTGGGGCTTTCTCCGCGCTTTGATGTAGCGCTTCAGCGTGTTGCAGAGCACGCAGGAAAAGCCATTGAAATGAAACAAACGCAAAATGCTGCTAACAGTAGAACGAGTCAATAATGCAGTTATCTTCCGCAGCTAAGCATAGTAATAACCTAGGCGATAACTCAAGTGATAACCCACGCGATTATTCAAGTGATTACCGACTGACGCCTGTAGTCCTTCAGCTTATTAATGCCCGCGCGCAGCGAAAACGTATAGGCATGGGAATACTGGTTGTATTGCTGTTGATCTGTGCTTATGTAGGGTTAACCCGCGGCAGTTTACCCATTGATATTGAACAGCAACTTAAATACTTCATTAGCGGCGTAAATACGGTAGAAAGTACGGTAGAAAATACGGCAGCAAACACAACCCATTGGTATGTGTTGTCTGAAATAAGGCTGCCAAGGGTGATCATGACAATGCTGATTGGCGCGCTTCTAGCCGTATCTGGCTGTGCAATGCAGGGGCTAGTGCGCAATCCGCTTGCCGACCCTGGTTTAATTGGTATTGCAGGTGGCGCGGCCGCAGCCGCAGCCCTTAGTATGACCATAGTACCTCCGCTCATCCCCGCGCTTGAGTCTATATGGGTAGCCATGTGGGCATTTGGTGGTGCACTACTTTCTGTATGGACAGTGCTTCGGTTTTCAAATGGACCGCAAGGCGTTTCAGTAGCCGCGCTTATTTTGGCTGGGGTTGCCATTAACGCCTTAACCGGAACCGTAATAGGGGCTATTAGTTATGTAGCAAGCGATGATGCACTTCGCCAAATAAGCTACTGGACCATGGGTAGTCTTGCCGGAGCAAGCTGGACGCTTTGTGGTCTTATTGCGCTAGCTGGGCTTGTGGCTTTTACTGGTCTTATGAAGTCACGTAATGCGCTTAACTTACTCGCGCTTGGTGAAAAAGAGGCGGCTTATATGGGGCTTAATGTTACCCGATACAAACACTGGGTTTTATGGCTGGTGGCGTTCTCTGTGGCACTAGCGACGGCGCTGTGCGGCATTATTGGCTTTGTAGGTTTGGTGGTGCCCCACATGTGCAGGGCAATATTTGGTGTAAACCACAAGGTGCTGATACCTGCCAGCGCATTGATGGGCGCATTGCTATTAATGGTTGCCGATACATTGGCTCGTACCTTATTTGTGCCTATGGAAATACCTATTGGTATTGTTACATCAGCAGTAGGGGCGCCATTTTTCCTTTACTTACTGTGGCAACAACGCCGCATATTTGGTGGTGGGGTGTAGCTAAAATGAAAATGGAAATTTTAAAGCAAAGTGAGAATGGCAAACCGTTAAGCACGGCGTTGCTTACATTAAAAGATGTTGTGATAGCCAGAGGTGACACGCGTTTGCTTGAGCAAATATCTTTGTCATTTAACACTGGTGAGTTTACCGCGATAGCGGGTGAAAATGGATGCGGTAAATCTACGCTACTTACTATGCTTAGTGGTGTAGAAATGCCATCTGCTGGAACGCTAACGCTTGGCGGAAAAAAAATTAGTTTGCTAAGTGCAAATCAATTAGCAAAGCAGCGTGCAGTGATGGCACAAAGCGCGTCAACACCATTTGGATTTATCGCCGACGAGTTACTTCATTTGGCGCGGTATCAGTATGTTGAGTCGTTAGAACAAAAGAGTCGGTTGATTCATGGTATTGCCGAGCAGTTTGACATAACGCATTTACTTGCTCGCAATATTCAAACCTTATCTGGCGGGGAAAGGCAGAGAATATTTTTAGCTAAATCTATTCTTCAAATAATACCGGGCGATCAAAACGAGAGTTTGGAAGGCAAGCTTTTGCTGTTAGACGAACCCACCTCAGCCTTAGATTTACGCCATCAGAAACTCGTCATGCAGCAACTGGTTGCACTGCGGGCAAAAGGGCTGTGCATTATTTGCGTAAGTCACGATCTAAATTTAATTTCCCCTTATTGCGACAGACTCATTTTACTGGGGGAAAAGCAGTGTTTAGCCGACGGGACACCAGTGCAAGTACTTACTACCGATATGCTTTCTCGGTGCTATCACACCCAGTTAAACCTAATTAAAAACGAACAAAAACAAGTTTTCGTGACACATTAACTTTTACGAAAACCGATAAACAAGAACGGAGTTAACCATGAGCATGCAAGATATTGCATTTCAAGCAAAACAGCTAAGCCGCACCCATCACAGCGGTGTATTAGGTACGCATTCAACATCAATGCCCGGCTACCCTTTTGGTTCGGTTGTACCTTATTATTTAACGCCTGCTGGTGACGCAATTATCTACATCAGTGATATCGCACTGCATACGCGTAATATTAAAGCGAACGACAAGGTTAGCTTAACCATTTTCGATGCTAGTGAAGATGACTCTCAGGCGAATGGCCGGGTGACAATTATGGGGAGTGCGGAGCTAGCGAACCAAGATGACGTGAAAGCACAGTATCTTCGTTTATTCCCACAAGCTAAAAAATACGAGCAAACCCACGATTTCAATTTTTACGTTATTCGTACTGAGCGAGTACGTTTTATTGGTGGGTTCGGAAAAATCCATTGGGTTGATAAAAACTATTGGCGCGTTGAAGCCCAAGACTGGCATAGCGCAGCAGAGGGCATGATTACCCATATGAATGAAGACCATCAGGACGCGATGCATCTTATCTTGCAGCACAAAGTAGGTGTTAACGTTGAAGCGCCGATAATGCACAGCGTATTTCCAGAAGGCATGCATTGCGGTACAGAAAAGCAGACTTGGTTTATCCCTTTTGAGGCGCCATGCATGTCTTCAACAGACGTACGAAAAGCGTTAGTGAAACTAACCAATGACGCACGGAATGCGCTTAACGTACCCAAAGCGGTGTCGTAGTCAGACTGCATAATGCGATATCCATAAGGGGCGGCTTATAGTGTGGGTCGCTTTTGTTTAAGGAGGCTTGGGCTTGCAGCTGCTAATATGGTCCGTTTGTTATAAACAAAGCGTTGTTCTGCAGCAGTAAGCCAGCTAAATGGTTTACCGTAAATAGACTTATGCCTCTCCTTCAACGAGCGTTTTTTTAGCCATTAACGCATCGGTTAAAAACTGCATCAGCAATTTTACTTTGGGCTGTTCATACAAATCAGGGTGGGTGAGAAGCCAAATATCGTATTTCAAAACGGGCGCGCTGCCCGGTAATCGCACTAGGTCGGGGTGTGGGTCGCCCATGAAACATGCTGCTCTTCCCATACCTACGCCGTTTAATATAGCGTGATATCGAGAGATGATGTCATCGATTGCTATTCCAATTGTTACCTCTGGGTAAGGCGATTGTGCTAGCCACTGCGGCCAAACTTCATTCTCTAACGGCGCAATCCAGCGCCAGTCTTTACGGGGCGTATTTTCACAGTAATCTTTGTGTGCATAAAAGCACAAGCCTAGCTTGTAAAGTCGCCTACCAATTAAGTGTTCTGGTAATTTAGGTGCCCCGCGTATTACGACATCCGCCTCACCTTTGTCTAAATCGGCGAACGTTGTGGAGCTTTTCACTTTTAATTGAATAGACGGATATAGCCGAGTGAACTCACCGAGTTCTTTGGCTAATAAAAACTGCGACATGGGCTCGCCCAGTGAGAGCGTTATTGGGCCTGCGAGCTTTTCATTGCTTGCGCAGTAAAGTCGTTCTGACTCGCGAACTACATTTTCAACCTGCATTGCGGTGGCGACAAGCTGCTCGCCAAAAGGGGTAGCGCGGTACCCGCCTGGAATACGCTCGAAAATACTGGCGCTATATTGTTTTTCCAATAATGCCAAGCGTCTTGCCACCGTGGTATGAGTGGTTCCTAGAGCTACAGCGGCCGCTCTTAAGGTTATCGACCTGTGAAGGGCAAGAATTAATGCGTAATCGTTCCAATCTTTCATGGAACAATAATGCACCATTGTGAGTAAAAAACAAACCGTGTTTTGGGTTGCTTCAGTTGCTAATGTATTTGCATAACCACAAAGTTAACTATCACAGAGAGAGTTTGAATGTCACTTAATTCAATAAATTTCATGGCTTTAAGTTTTGGGTTGTTGAGTGTTTTGTTTGCTTCACCCGTAATAGCTAATGAAAAAGAGAAAACGCTGTCGGTGCATTTTAATCCAGGCGCGGTGATGCAGCTTATTGCACCTGTAACTGAAGCGGAAAAACGGCCGCTGCGTGATAAGTATTTTGAATTAGGAGCATCAACAGCACGCGAATATGGATATACCCAACATGGGGTGCTTGTCGTTGAAAAAACGCTAATAGGAACATTTAGTCCTAACGTATTTGTGGTAAGTCAGTGGCCTTCACTTAACGCGCAAAAATCATTTCAATCGCTACCACTTTTTAGCGAAATAAAGGCGTTAAGAAGAGAGGCTTGGGAAGCGTTAAAGCTTTATGACTATGAAGTAACTAAGCCTACCACGCTGACATTTTCGACAGACAAGATATATTCAGTTTCATTGGCCTGGGTGAACCCAAAAGCACCTAACAACTATTATGATTTTATCGACAGCTTTGCGAAAAAAGCGCAAGCGTTGGGCGGTAAAGTGATATCCATAACTCAGGATATATCACTAAGTGATCATAACCCCTATGCTGTAGCGCCACAGCAGATTGTGATTCTAGAGTGGAATAGCGCGAATGATATTGAGGCGGTTCTTGCTTCATCAGAATATGCAGCGCAGCTCGAAAAGCTTAAAAACGGCACAGTAGATTTTGAACTGCATGCGGTGCGCCCAAGGGTGTAGTAGTCTGCGTGACGCGGTAGTTCACTAATTGCAGCGGTTAACGCAACGAAAAAAGCATCGCCTTGGGTTTATGTAGGGCGATGCTTTATTTTCAACTACGTCTGTAAGCCTTGCGGTTACGTTAGAAGCAATTAAATAGTGCTTTTAAGAGCAGCATTAAAACGTATATTTAACGCCAACCTTAATTCTCCAAGTTGATTGCTCTTCGTCGAAAGAATCGTAGTTGCGCGTATCTGTGCCGCCATAAGCTTCTTGATAAACATATTGGCCTGCCTCATTCACATCGTAATCAAACAAAATCTGCTGAGGGTAGGTCATTTCGTAAACCTTACCCCAGTCGTCATTCAGCAAGTTTGCAAAATTATCGATGTTTAGATAAATGCGGCCTTTATGACCTTCAACAAATCCCGGGATTTCTTGAGAAATCGCTAAGTCCATAGTGGTAACCCAAGGCTGCGTGTTAGCGTATTTATCTACGTAGCCTCCAGCGTAACCTGCTACACCAGCTTGCTCTGCAATAGCCATAATTTCGTCGTAGCTTAGGCCACTTTCGAAATCTACCGCAGCGTCGTTTGCACCAGAAGGAATATAAGGTAGATAAATATCTGAATCGTCAAACGCGGTTTGATCGCCTAAGTCGCCGTCTTGGTATGAACCGAGTACCCATGAGAATGGTTGGCCTGAGCGGCGCTCAAAGAATAAGTTAACGTTAGTGTTATATCCTTCAAAGAATTGATGGGTATAGCCTAAGTTAACCAACAAGCGATGCTTAGTTTCATAGTATGCGGTGCCTAACAGCGGGTCGTTACGATTTACGGTTACTTCGTACTGATAGTTTGATTCGCCAGTAGAGCTTGTACCAGGGTTAACTTCAGTAATATCTTGGTGAGTATAAGAAGCATTTAGGCTGAAGCCGTTATCCCATTGCTTAGCCAATGCCGTGGTAAATAGAATGCTGCGGCCGCCATCGTCAGAATTGGTAAGCTGAATGTCATAGTTATCAGCATATTCAGTTCCATCGTAAACGTTGTCCCAAATGATACGACCGTCCACTGTACTATTGCCGTTGTCTACACGAGACAGATCTTCCCAATAGGCTGCATTTTTACGGTCAACATAGGTAAGCTCTGTGGTCCATGCAAAGTTATCGCCCACATTTGGAATATCGAAGGTGTAGTCTGCCGCTATTTGATAGCGCCAGTCTGAGGGTAGCTCAAAATCAGGATCGATACTGTTTGTGCTACCAGCACCTTGTACTAGCGCACTTTGCGCTTCAGTTGGAACTGATGTGAAGTCGACAGAGGTAGCGTCTAAATCTGAAAAGGTGATTGAATCGTTTGTGACGCCATCAGAGGTATAAGCGTTAGATATCCACACCAATGGCATACCGCCGTAGAAGCGTCCTACACCACCGCGAAGCGTAAGCTTATCACTAAGCGTCCAGTTGAAACTTAGTCGAGGTAAGACAATATCAAAGCCATCTAGGTTCTCAGTATTAGCAAACCCATAGGTATTAGCAAAGTTATCGTTAAGTTGCGGTGAGTCTTCAACCGTAAGGTACTCATAACGAAGGCCACCAGTTACCATAAAGTCTTCGAATAACTCAAAGGTTGCGTCACCATAAAGCGCGTAGACCGTGCTTTCTACATCATAGGCCAAGTCATCTACAGAATTGGTATATGCGTTTGCATATTCGAAGAACGAAATATCTTGGTTAGCAAAACCTTCGACATCGTCAAAGTACCATGTGCCCAATGAATCACGACCATACAGGTTGTAGTTCCATGTATTCTCAATTTCGGCACCAAACTTATATTCAATATCACCGGCGAGGTAGGTGGCGTGAGCCGCAAAGTTCCATACTTCATTTTCTAGTACATTGGCGTGGCGGTTTTCATCTACGCCAGCAACAATAGAGTAGCCGTTATCGGTACCCGTTGCAGTATCTATGTTGATTTCACCCCAATTTGAAGCGGTAACAGAGGCTTGCTCAAATTCTTTGTAAGATACACTTATCTCAGTTTGAAGATTATCGGTCCAATCTGAGTAGATATGCGTGGTGTAGTAAGTATTCTTTTGGGCAAGTGTCCAGGTGTTGGAGGTAAGGTGCACTTCTTCGGCATCGTCATTGTAGTTTTGTGCCGCGGTATTTTCTTGATAGCTGTAGGTGAAGTCAGCACGATGATGGTTATTGATGTTCCAGTCTAGTTTAACCAAGAACTTCTCATCTTCATCGGCGTCGGGCGCGCCAGCAATCGAGTCTTCCAATCCGTATGTTTCACTAAGAGCAGTAATGACGTTCTCTGCTGCGGTGACTAATTCTGATGGATAAGCGGAAGCATTAAAGCCTGTATCTATTTCTTCTTCCCATTTTTCATAAGAACCAAAGAAGAAAAGTTTATCTTTTATGAGCGGTCCGCCTAACGTGAAACCATATGAGGACTCTTCGTTATCAACATCATATTCTGTATTGTAAAGCTTTGTGTCTTCGGCCGTGCCTGAAAAAGGGACTTCTTCATAAAACATAGTACCATGAAAGTCATTTGTACCAGATTTTGTCACCACGTTTACATTACCACCACCAAACTTCCCGGCACGAGCTGTAAAAGGGGTAAACTCAACAGACACTTGGCTAATAGCGTCTAACGAAACAGGTGGGCGAGAAGTAGGGTATCCGTTTGACTGCAAACCAAAGGTGTCGTTAACACCTACACCGTCTACGGTGAAAGTATTGTATTTAGGGTTTGAGCCAGCAATGCTCAATTCTTCTCCGTCAGCGCTTACCACTGCCAGTGGGTTCGAGCGTACAATGTCTTTGATATCGCGATTAAATGTAGGCATGTTGGAAATGGCGGACTCTCCGAAGACTGAGTTTGAGCCATTATTCGCAAAAAAATCTCGACTACCTGTAACCGTCACACGCTCAATACTGGACGCAGACTCCAGCGCTGTATCTAGCTCGAAGGTGTCATTTAACTCTAAGTAAACATCTTCGATAACGCGGCCTTGGAACTTATCTGACTCAACAATAATCATATAAGGGCCACCAACGCGCAAACCACGGGCTGAAAATACGCCATCTTCGTTAACCGTGACTTCTTTTACAGTACCTGAAGGCTGGTGGATAATGGTAATAGCGCTTCCTGCAGCTGGATTACCTTGCGGACCAACAATTGTACCGCGCATT
Source organism: Alteromonas portus (assembly GCF_005117025.1). Taxonomy (GTDB): domain Bacteria; phylum Pseudomonadota; class Gammaproteobacteria; order Enterobacterales; family Alteromonadaceae; genus Alteromonas; species Alteromonas portus. The sequence continues at coordinate 137,060 of NZ_SWCO01000005.1, forward strand.
GCGGAAGATTGACCGGTGGCTGCGACCGCTGTAGCGGTAACACCAATAGACAGTGCGACAGCCATCGCAATGCGACTAAGCGAAGTTTTTTTAATCATGTGCTTCTCTTTGTTAATGAAAGTTAGGTTTGTATTTTGTTGTCGATACCAATGCGCTAGGTACTAATACGTATTTAGTAGAGAGGTAAAAAGCCTCTGTTTTCCACAGCCCGCAATTGTTCGTCTTTTATATTTCATTTGTATTTCATTAGTGTAAATTCGAATTTACATAAGCTAATGATTTATAAATCTATTTGAGTGATTTTCGGTCGGAATGGTCAAGTGGATTTACGCAGGTTTACCTCTTTTACGGAACTTTACGGAAAGAGGCTAACTAGGTGTTAAAAAGGTATTCCGAAAGTGAATGGTCGCTAAAAATGAGGTAGGAGTGAGTAGTTAAACTGGAAAAGTTGTCTGTAGTGCTAAGCGTATAATTTAACCCGTCTTTACACTTTTCCTATGGTGAGAGGAGATCCGATTTACTATGATCTACCTACAAACCAAAGACATATCATTGACCTTGTAAACCATTTCCAATCTAGGTGACAAGTGACCCGAACAAAACTATTTATCAAGGAAAAAGTAATGCGGCACCTTGCTTATTTATGTGTTTTTGCTGCGCTATTAACCTCGTTATCAGCACATGCCCACCACGGAAGTAGCGGACAATTCGATACCAATGCAACGGTCGAGTTTAGCGGTAACATTACTAGGGTTCGTCTTGTTAACCCACATGCTTACGTGTATTTCGACTCAATTGATGAAACCGGTAAGGTTACGAACAAACGGTGCGAATTACAGTCTGGTTCTTTGTTAAAGCGAAGAGGCTGGACTCAGTCGCTCTTTAAAACGGGTAGCTTCATTTCCATCAAAGGTTCACCAGACAGAACCGATCCTACTACTTGTTACATGAAAGAAATCACCTTTGAAAATGGTGTTGTCGCATTTCGAAACAGCGAGTTTGATGAAAATGGTAGCGTTTTTGAAAACGGTGAAGGTGCTGTAAAAAACGAGCCGTCAAAAGGTTATAGTGCAGAAGATCATGAAGAAGAAGCCCTTCATAACGAGGACGACCACCATGACGAGGACGATCATCATGATGATGACGAGCACCATGATGAGGACGACCATCTTGACGCCGCGTCACCAGAGCAGACCGTAGACCTAAGTTCGCGTGAGCGTCTTCGCGAAGATGGTTCGTTGAATATGGCTGGAAATTGGGTCATGGTTCGCTCAAGCGAAGGCCCTCCCGGTGGAGGAGGTAGTCGAGCTATGCTAACACCTGCTGGAGAAAAAGCGGTTGAAGGGGCGACATCAGCAGACAACCCTCGATACCAATGTAAGCCTACCAATATCATCATGGACTGGTGGTTCGATATGATGGTCAATCATATTGACCAAACAGATAAACGAATTACGTTGACTTACGGCTTCATGAATTTGAAACGTACGATTTACTTAGACGGCACTACTATTCCAAAAGACTACCAGCCTAATCGTGCCGGTTTTTCTACAGGACATTGGGAAGGCGATGAATTAGTCGTGACAACCACAGGGTTTGATGAAGGGTGGATAATGGCGCCTCTTGGAGGTAATCCTGGCGGCCCGCCACCGGGGCAAGAAAGGGCAAACCGGCCACCACGCCCAGACGGTGAACAAGGCCTGCCTAGTGAGGGGAGAAGTCGCCCTGCGGGAAGACCAGGCCCACCTTCTCCAGCTAAGAACAGTACACAAATGACTATAGTAGAGCGATTTACGCTAAGTGAAGATGGCACTGTTTTAACCAGAAAATATACGATAACAGACCCACTATTTTTAGCGTCACCAATGGAAGGGCAAGATCAGGTAACCTTCACCAATGACAAATACATAGACTACGAATGTGAAGACCTAACCGCTGAACGAGGGTCAGACAGCTTAGGTGGTGTAGGTGTAACACGCGCCTCAGAAAAAGTTGAAGCAGGTCAATCGGTAAAACCTCTTTTGTATTGGTTTGAAGAGACAAAAATTGGAACAACTGTATCGAGCACGCAATGGGGATATCCCATTATCCTGTCGCTGCATGCAATTGGTATGGCGATTATGGTGGGCGTTTCATTGATGTTATGTGCTCGTGTCTTAGGATTTGCATCAAGGATACCTCTCTCATCTTTTACTCCTTATTGGTCGATAGGCTTGATTGGTTTCGTGATTAATTTTCTATCGGGTTCAGCTTTGTTTTTAGGAAACGCTTCCGAGCTTTATTTCAACTTAGCTTTTCGAGTAAAAATTGTAATGGTCATTTTGGGACTTACTTTTACTAAGTTGATGGTCAAAAAAGCGATGTCATCACCAAGCGAAAACGATAAAAGGCATAAGACGCTGGCTGTCGTCGCATTGCTTTGTTGGGTGTTTGCTATTATTGCTGGCCGCTTGATTGGCTACACAGGTTAGGGGCGTAAAAATGAATACTTTTCTATCCACAGTGATCGAGACATTACAATCAAGCCAGCTTAATCATTTCGTTATGGACAATGCTGTAGTATTTCCAATATTAGAAATGGCACATTTTTTAGGTTTAAGCATGCTTTTTGGGGCTTTACTTGTCGTCGATTTAAGGCTTGTAGGTGTTGCCAAAAAAATTCCGCTAAACAATGTTGAGTTGTTTCTCCGTTTTGCCCTTATCGGTTTCGCTATTAATTTGATATCGGGGGTTTTATTTGTAGTAGGCGACCCTGGACGATACCTAGTCAACCTTGCTTTCGGGCTTAAGATGCTGGCTATCGGACTAGCTGGTGTTAATACGATTTACTTTGTAAAAAGAGTAAAACCGCAGCTACATAAGACTCACCAGCCACCAACGATAGGCAAAGAAGCAGCGGTAGTGGCTTGGTTATCTATAGCGCTATGGATGAGCGTTATTGTATTAGGTCGCTTCATTCCTTATGTAGAAACACCTTAAATAAAACTCACTTATTACATCTTCTCATATTGTTACTTTGCATAGCGGTTATTAAGTTAAACCGCTATGCAATGCGTGAACTCGTAAGGGGTGGCTAGCTAGCGGAGGTACAACTCTTCTTATTGATATTACATTTACCCAGATGCAGTCAGTACCTAACTTACTCATCACCAATTTTACCAAGCAATGTGTAAAAACTACGCAAAATTAAACGGCACAGGGTGACGCAGCATTAGTAACTCTTGAGTTATAAGGGCTCAGCCACACTTGTTATTGGCATTTGAGTTGCACATCCAACGGACTCTATTTGAGTCGTCGCTACTTTCGCGATGCAATCCTCTTTTTTATTCAACCCTTCGCGTTGGAGCGCTAATAAAATGTGTGAAAATCCAATAGGTCCAGGTGTAGTAAAAACACAAAATGGATATCGTTTTTCCGTGTGGGCGCCTAATGCAAAAAGCGTCTCACTTACCGGAGATTTCAATGACTGGAATCGCCCAGGCATCAGTATGCGGAGACAGGACAACGGTGTGTGGTGTTGTGAAACCGATGATGCCAAAGGTGGTCATGAATACAAGTATGAAATAACTAATGCTCAGGGTGATTGCGTATTGAAGAACGACCCTAGGGCGAGGTTAATGACCAATAGTGTTGGTAATAGCGTTATTTATGATGATTGCTTCAAGTGGGAAGTAGAAGACTTTAAGCCTGTTCCTATTCATCAACGAATTATCTATGAGCTTCATATTGGCACCTTTCACCGTAAAAATGGCGAGCAGGGTACGTTCGACACGGCGATAGAGAAGTTAGATAGCTTAGCGTCACTGGGTATAAACATGATTGAGCTTATGCCGGTGAACGAATTTGCAGGTGATATTAGTTGGGGATATAACCCAGCCTGCCCGTTTGCTGTTGAAGAAGCTTATGGTGGCCCAGATGGTCTTAAGCGTTTTATCGACGCTGCTCACAAGCTGGGAATCGGTGTGATAATGGATGTTGTCTACAACCACTTTGGTCCTAGTGACTTGGATATTTGGCAATTTGATGGCTGGAGCGAGAACGACAAGGGCGGAATTTATTTCTATAACGATGAGCGTTCTAGTACCCCTTGGGGTGACACCCGCCCTGACTATGGCCGTCAAGAGGTGCGAGATTATATTACCGACAATGCCATGATGTGGCTTCAAGAGTTCAAAGCAGATGGTTTGCGTATGGACATGGTGCCTTTCATGCGTACCATCTCTGGTGCAGATTCAGGAGAGGATGATATTCCAGAAGCTTATGAACTCATTAAGGGAATAAATGGGCGTATTCAACAAGCATGCGCTGAAAAAATGACAATTGCTGAAGACTTACATCAGCACGACTACATTACAAATCTTGTAGACGAAGGTGGTTGTGGTTACACGGCGCAATGGGACGCTGCATTTGTACACCCGGTACGTGAAGTGCTCACTCAATCGAACGATGAAAACGTCAATCTTGATGTACTTGTTAGCGCCCTATGCAAACAATATAGCGGCAACGCCTTTTCGAGAGTAGTCTATACAGAATCTCACGATGAAGTGGCGAATGGTAAAGCCCGCTTGGTGGAAGAAATTGCGCCTGGGAATGTAGATGACGATTATTTTGCGCGTCAAAAAGGCATGTTAGCAGCCACGCTGGTGCTTACAAGCGCTGGTATTCCTATGCTATTTCAGGGACAGGAGTTCAAAGAGACTGGCTGGTTTAACGATACAAAAGACTTAGATTGGTCGCGCCAAGAAAGCTTCGGCGAGTATTTGAAAGCTATCTCGCGTTTAGTTCAACTACGAAAAGGCGAGAGCAAAGCTACGTCGGGTTTGACGGGCTCTCGCACAGACATTGTTCATTGCGATAATGAGAATAAAGTACTGGGCTATCGCCGCTCTAATGGTATTGAGAATGAATCAGTTTGGATTTATCTTCATGTTGCTAACGACGAATTAGATAACTACCAGTTATCTAATCTACCTGCAGAGCCTTACAGTTTGTTTGCTTGGGCTGATGGAGTAAGCACACAATCCATCGAAATCAACAATGGTAATGTGAAACTACCTCCTTTTGGCATTTTTATATTAACCGAACGTAGCAACAAAGACTCTTGATTGCGAAAGGGATGTAGTCAATATTGTTTTGATTGATAGCTTTTTTTCAAATAGCTTTTATCACCTACTATAAAAGGCCTATGTAACGTTTTTACATGTTTTTATTAGGCCTTTTTTACAACGACCCCTTTTTTTCATAGCAATGGAAGTCAAATTTTTAGCTAGATAAAAAGGTGTTACTTCGACTCAATAAGCCTTATCCAGTGGTTAAACACCCCTAAGTTTGCCAGTATTATTTTCACACACATTAGGATAGGTACAGCAAGCAGCACACCAATTACGCCCCACAACCAACCTGTTATTGCTATCCAAATTATAATAATGAGTGGGTTAAGCTGCATACTTCGTCCTAAAACAGCCGGTGTGATCAACTGAGACTCGGTGATATTTAAAATAAGAAAGACCCCCGCGGGTAAAAATAGACTACTTGTAAGCCCAAACTGAACGAGCCCCACAACAAGAAGTACAACGCAGCTTGCAACGCCACCTAAATAGGGTACGAAGTTCATTAAAGCGACTAGTGCCCCCCACAATAAGGCATCTTCGATACCAAAGTAATGAAATGCGCCTGCAGTAGCCAGCCCTAAACAAGTATTTATAATACTAATCGTTACTATGTATGAAGAGAGTTCTCGTTGAATTTGATCGACTAACACTAATGCTCGTCTTTTATCCGTAACCACGGGGAAGTCTCTAATGAAAACATGAAACAGGTTAGGACCAAAAACTAACAAGAAAAAAATTAATACTACACAGCCCAGAATTTGCGCTAATAAAAACGGCGCGCTGCTGAAAAGCGTTAAACCCATATCAATGCCGGTCTGCTTAATTTTGTCTGTTACTGAATTTGTTTTATCAGACTGAGTCACTGGCGTATCGGGTTCATCCTTGTCGCCAAACCAATCAAAAATCGAAGACTCTCTTTCTTCGGGCTCGGTCTCGGGAGGAGGTGGAGGGGTAGTAAAGGCGTCAATACTGCTACTAATTTCTTCTATTTCTTCTGTTATTTCGGCAGCTATTTTAGGAAGGGAGTGTAGCCAACGTTCAGCAGGCTCAGCGAGCTGTACTGACAACAAAGTAAAAGGGGCTACCAACAGTACTATTAGAGCGCCAGCCGAAATTGTCCGTGGCACATATACCTTTCTAGCGATGGCGACAAGTGGGCTTAACAGTAAGGCTATAAAAGCTGAAAAGAACAGTGGAATTAGAAGTGATTTCGCTAAATACATGGTGTAAATAAAAGCGAAGATTACTAAGGTGTTAAGCAATTTAGTTTGCTTGGCTATTTTAGGGTAAGCGCCAGTTAAATTCTTTTTTTGTTTTTCATTGATAGAGCCAGCGTTATCCATGTCTTAGCCTTTGGTGAGAAGCGTTTTTCACGCATATGTTGGTGTGGTTTCGGTATAAATATTACGAAAATTTCATGTTTAAAGTTCAGTGCTAAGTATTACGAAACGAAAGAGTAAACTCCAACAGATAAGGTTTTAAAACAGTAGCTAAGAACTCATAACCTCTTAAATATATAGTCGCAACCATGAGCTTTCTTATCCTTCTTAGTCATCTTTGTGTGATCTGTATAGACAAGTAAAGCACTATTAAAAGCATACATGGATTATTGTCTTATGGAGAGGGCTAATGCCTCGTATTACTCGTCGTCATTTTCTTCAAATAGCGGGTTCGGGTTTACTCGTTGCTCACAGCCCTTTTTTACTTGCTCAGCCTGCTAAAAAGAAACTAGGCGTAGCCTTGCTTGGTTTGGGCAATTACAGCACAAATTTATTAGCGCCTGCGCTACAGCACACTGAGTATTGTGAGCTGCGAGGCATCATCACAGGTAGCGAAGAAAAAATTCCCAAGTGGCAAAGAAAGTACGGCATAAAAGACGCCAACGTATATACATACGGTTCTATGGCTGAGATTGCTGATAATGATGATATTGACGTTATCTATGTTGTAACGCCCACAGGTACGCACAAACACTTTGCTGTGCAGGCTGCAAATACTGGAAAGCACGTTTGGTGTGAAAAGCCAATGGCGATGGATAGTGAGGAGTGCCAAGCTATCATCGACGCCTGTAATAAAAATGGTGTGACTTTGTCTATCGGCTATCGCATGCAGCACGAACCTAATACCCGCGCATTTCATCAGTATCTAAAAACGAAACCTTATGGGAATATAACGGCAGTATCAAGCTTTGCGGGTTATGCCGGGCAGGGTAGGGCGGCAGACAACTGGCGCATGAAAAAGCATATGGGAGGCGGTGCCCTTTATGACATGGGCGTTTATGCAATAAACAGCGCGCGCTTCCTAACTGGGCGAGAGCCTTTGTCTGTTACCGGTAGCCATCCTCCACAGCGCTTCCCAAACAAGTTCACCGAGGTTGATGAAACTACTTTATTTACCATGGACTTTGGTGACGGGCTGGTGGCCGATTGCGGCACTAGCGTAGTAAAAGGGTTTAATTATTTCAAAGCGGACTGTGAAGACGGTTGGTATCAGTTAAAACCTATGCAGAGCTACAACGGTGTAACGGGGACAACTTCTGACGGGAAAACACTGCAACCTATTGACGGAATGCAGCAAACGCTTCAAATGGATAACGACGCTTTAGCCATATTAACGGGTCGCCCGCCTATGGTAAGCGGTAGCGAAGGGCTTGCTGATATTGAGATTGTTAACGCCATATTTGAAGCGGCGAAAACGGGTCAAACAGTTAGGCTGTAAGGTTTTGCCACAAAGTTAACTAGGCTGAAGCGAATATCGTTAGTTAGTAGCTTACAAAGCGCTAAGTTAGGCATTCGCTTCGCCCTGAAAGTACACAGCTTTAAACTTCAATACTTCCGTATTCTAATTATTCCTCGGCTAGAGAATCGATTAGCGAGTTTAGCTTTTTCGCATCAGTTAATTCACTAAACCATGGGGTTATCTCTGCTCCGTGTATTAAACCTAGTATGGCCCCTAAAACAAAACCGCGATGCACGTTGTCACCGCCCACATTAGTGTTTGCTATAAGCGCTCTTTTCGGATTATCTGCATAGCGGTATGCGAAATACAAAACAGCGGGCCACGCGTCTGAAATATAACACGCTGGCGAATACATGCGCCCTACAACTTCAATATCGCTTTTGTTCTTTGCCTTAAGCTCAGCCAAGTCCACCCCTGCTGACTTACTCGCAATCTCTTCTAGAATATCCTTGGGTGATTCATCTTGGCGGTGAACCAATTTGTATATCAGCCCTACATAGTAATTACAGACTGAAGCTAAGGACTCATCGGGATGAGTTAAATACAAATGTTCACGGCACAGGTGTTTGATATCGCTAAGCGCGGTATTTTTAGCAGCTTCTACTATCGCTAGAGGGGTTACTGATACAAATGCGCCTATTGAGGCTGTATCGTGGGTAACCGCTCCACATTTTTCTGCCGGAATGCCCTGTACGAGATTTGCGAAAAAACCTCTGTGATAAGACTCGGCATAGGTGTCTGGATGACTAGGCTCGTCAGCGCGCATAAAGCTAATATATTGGTTTAAAAACTCGTTTGCATCATAGCTTTTAAGGGCACATGTTAGAACGATACGAGCACAGTGGGCATTAAGCGTATTTTCACCTGCTTTCATTCCCTGATGGTAATGAACGTTGTCTTTACCCCAGTACTGTCTTTTTCCTTTTAGAATGACCTCACCCACTATCTCTTTTTGGCTAGCTGATGCTTTGTTTGCCCGTCCACCTTTTTGCGTGGAGTGTAGCGACATTATTGAAGAGGGATGAAAGGATGGCGCATCCTCAAATTGTTCTATTCCTAATGGGAATGCTTTATAGATATCAGCTGGGTTGTAAAACCAGTGCACTGGCATAGCGAGTGCGTCGCCGACAAATGCGTTTTTAAGTGCTGCTCTTGCGCGTTCTATGATTAATGAAGCCATCTTTCCTCTCGCCTGCCAACTAACTCATTTGGATGGGTATGCGTGTATTAACTCATTTAATTTACGCTCAAATGGCTAAAAATGATCGATTTAATGCTCGTCAAACAATGACTTGTTGCGGATATATTTCCGCATGTAGTGGTAGGTAATAGGGCGCAACAACCAGCTTTTAAGAGACATTAAAAATCGCCTGTGGGTAGGCGTGTTTTCATAAATTTTATCATCATGCAGCCACAGCATTTTACCCACATGCCAGAAGTAAAAAGGGAAGGGAGGCATAAAGGTAATAACGTCTAGGTCGCAGCAAATGCGATACGTTCGATGGTTTAACAAGTAATGCTTGTACCAAGAGCGGGTGCCAACAGCAGGTTGCCCAAAGGTAACCACTCTTTTTACTGACTTAGGGAACCGTCTTTCGAAATAATCGGCCATGAGCACGGCGACCGCGCCACCGGATGAGTGACCGATAAATGAAAACCGTTTGCCTTGTGCACGAAGTGGCTCTAATACTTTTACGAGTAGTTCTCTGAGCGGTAAGGCGTCATCAGAGGTTTTTGTACTTGAGTACATTGGCTGCGCAAGCAATCGGGCAAACCCCCAGTGGACAAAGAAATTTCTATTTAATTGGTGCAATTTATAGGGTATGAAAAACAGGTTGGCAAACCAATCTTTGAAGCCTAACGAACCGCGAAAAACGATGATGACTTCTTTTTTGTTCTCAACCCACAATATCCTTACGCTCATTCTACCGTATTTATCGACAAGATGACGTTCATGAAAAGGATCTAGTATTTTTTCGTATTGCGCGTCGGCGTCGGGGTAGGCGAGTTGACAGAGGATGGCATATCGTTCGTATTGATAGCGTTTCAATTTCTTCATGAAAACTCATATCGGAGCAATGTGCATTTTGAAATAGTGCTTTTGACGGCACTTTCAGAGAACCTTATACGCTATAGGATATTTATTTCAGAGATATGACGGCGAGAAATATTTGAATAAATTTAGAATGGTTGGCTCTATGTGTGGGCATACCGATAATCATAGAGCCTAAAATCAGTTCTTAATTTCTATGCTTAGTCTACAATCTCAGCTGCAACAACAGAGATTTCTACAAGCAGTGCCTCGCGTGCCATATCGGCAGTAACACAAGCTCGCGCTGGAGCATAACCCTCTGGTACCCAGTTATCCCATACCTCATTCATTTTCGCAAAATCATCCATGGTTTTAAGGTAAATGGTCGCTGAAAGCATATGCTTTCTATCGCTTCCCGCTTGAACAAGTAAGCTATCCACTTTATCAAGCATGGTTTGAGTTTGGTGGGTAATATCTTGCGTGGCATCTGCACATACTTGCCCGCATAAGTAGATAACGCCATTGTGCTTCACAATGCGACTCATGCGCTGCTTGGTTTCCATTCGTTCAATGTTCATCAATTAAAGCCTTTTTGGGAATTTAGGGGGGAATGTTGAGCGACTTTAATTGGTTTGGTGGGGGACTTCAATTGTTAGGCAGTACCAAATGAAGTATTGATTAAATAAATGTTCCGGTATGGGTACATCATGAAAATATTGCAATCCACTAGGAAGTCTATCCGTTTCATTCCTCGTCTATCGGACTATAATAAGTCTATATTTAGACCAATAGAGATTGTCATGAAAACTCAAACTGTATCTTACATTAAGGAACATGCGAATCATCTGGAATTGGATAATCCCATTTTGGTCACGCAAAATGGCAAGCCAAAGTATGTTATTCAGGATGCGAATGACTACGAAGAACAGCAAAAAACTATAACATTATTAAAACTCATAAACTTGTCAGAACGCAGTGCGCGACAGAACGGGCTATTTGATCTGGATGAAGCATTTGACGACGATTGAATATAGCATAAAAATGACACCGGTTTTTAAACTTTGCTTGAAAAACTGGATGCCTTTTTAACCAGAAAATTTAATCACAATGTTGCAAACGAGGCCAAGCGAGCTATCAAATCAAAAGTTAAGTCTCAACTCTATGGAAATCCGTATTCTGCGCCTCATAGCGACAGGCTCCTGGAATTAGGGTTAACCGAATACAGGCAGCTTCTTGTCGATAGTCATAATGTGGTGCTTTACCGAGTTGAAGAGTCTACAAAGACAGTCATTCTTCTTCTAGTTTTTGATTCTAGACAAGATCTGAAAAAGCTTTTGTTTAAAGTTAATTTACTCGTCTGATTTACCCCAAATTAATAGAACAGGATAAATACTGATCCCCCGGTTATGGGGTAGAGCCGCTTTTGTCAGGTAGGTTATCTTTCTTTTAGACACAAAAAAAACGACTCTCGCCGGTTTCAGTATCTACTTCTACAAAGAAGAGATGGTACCAGTGGGCGGGCTTTGATTGGACCGACACTCGGCCGACACGCTTGCGTGGCGATTTACTGAGCTTCAGATACAAAAAAACCAACTGAAAAGTTGGTTTAATGTTTGGTACCAGTGGGCGGACTTGAACCGCCACGCTATCGCTAGCAACGGAATTTGAAAAGATACTGCATTCTTTTGTATTTAAAAATCAATAAGTTAAAGCATGTTGAAAAACTTTGCAAATTCTTTGCATGGATGGGGTGTTTCAATAGTCATGAGTTAGCTCAGAATCCAACTGGACATCAGCAGAGGAAGTGACTGTCCTATTTGCTGTCTTCTTCAAATAATGCTATCTCGAAAAATTGTCATTAACTTAAAGTATCAAGACGTTTACCTTCAGGCCCATACTTCATCACCTTGACCCTTCGGGGCCTTGGCGTTAGTATTTCGCGGTTGTAAGTATTTATTTTCGAATAGTTCGAATTTTACATTCAAGCTATACATCAAAAGCAGGGCAAAGAAGTGCCGCGCTAAACAAACCTATGTTTTTGTAAACGTTTAATTATGTAAAGTTAGCAGTGCCGTTCTGGCCGATTGTTGAGGGAGATTAGTTTGGTCAGATCGACTGGAAATAGTTCACTGAAGCGCCGATTACAAATTTTAGATGTAATTCGCCAACAAACCGAAGTGAAAGTAGAGGCCTTAAGTCAGCAATTCTCGGTTTCTACGGTCACCATTCGTGGCGACCTCAACTATTTAGAAGAGCAGGGGTTTATAGTGCGCTCGTTTGGTAGCGCGAAATATAATCCTAACTCAAGCTCGTCCCAATCTTACCCAGTTGAAGCAACCTCGTCGTCTACAGTAAGTAAGGCTGATGAGACGTTTATAGCGCAGCTGGCCGCCAATAGCGCCGAAAGTGGCGATACGCTTTTTTTAGGCGCGAGTGAATTAACACATAAAATGGTGCCTTTTTTGGCGCTTCACGAAAGCTTGTCACTCATTGTAAATACCTATGAAATAGTTCCCACTGTGCAGCAATTTATTAACTGCGACCTACAAATATTGGGTGGTGCGGTGATTGATGACTGCACTGCGTTGGTAGGCCCTATTGCTGAACAAGCGGTGCGTCTGCAGTTAGTGAACAAGTGCTTCATTGAGTTTATGGGCGTAAACGAAGAGGGCTATCTTACCGTTAAAAATGCGGCTATGGCGCGGTTATATCGCGATGTTGTCAGTCATGCAGAAAAAAATATCGGCTTAATCTCACGTGTAGGTTTCTCTGCATGCGAAGGGTATCCTGTCTGTCGCTTAAGCGAACTGAGTACGCTCATTGTTAATTGCGATCTGGGGGATGAAGAGCTTGCGCTACTTCAGCAAGCAGATATGTCAAATACCAGCACTCAGGGTAGTTATAATATATATAGTGGCGGTTAACTATTATGCGTACCTTAGGCAGTATAATAATGGAGTGTAAATGAACAAAATTGTGACCATGGGCGAGATTTTAGTGGAAATTATGACGACAGAAGTCGGTCAAAGTTTTCGACAGCCGGGCGCATTAGCAGGCCCTTACCCTAGCGGTGCTCCGGCTATTTTTATTGACCAAGTAGCGAAGCTAAATCAACCTTGTGGCATTATCAGCAGCGTAGGTGACGACGACTTTGGTGCGCTTAATATGTTTCGGCTAAGTAACGATGGCGTCGATATCAGTGGTATTAGCGTTAACAAAAAAATTGCAACGGGTACGGCATTTGTTACTTATCAAAAAAATGGCTCACGCGACTTTATTTTCAACTATACGAATAGCGCATGTGCACACTTTTCGCTAACCCCTTCGGCAAAGTTGTTACTTAAAAATTGTACACACTTCCATGTTATGGGGTCGTCTTTATTTTCGTTCCGTATTATTGACGAAATGAAAAAAGCGATTGAAATAGTGAAAAATAACGGTGGTTCTATTTCTTTCGACCCTAATATCCGTAAAGAAATGCTAAAAATTCCTGAAATGCGTCAGGCGCTTAATTTCATTTTAGAGTATACAGATATATTTTTACCAAGTGGTGCCGATATCTCTATGCTGACCAGCTCTAATAAAGAAAATGAAGCAATTGAGGAAATCCTTGATCTTGGCGTGCGCGAAATTGCGATTAAGCGTGGTCGTAACGGCGGCAGCTTCTATAACCGCAGTGAGCTAATATCACTTCCCCCTTTTGCCAGTGATGAGGTAGACCCTACAGGCGCTGGCGACTGTTTTGGCGCAGCTTTTGTGGTATGCCGTCTTAAGGGAATGTCACCAGAAGATTCACTACGATATGCGAATGCCGCAGGTGCGTTAGCGGTGGCACGAAAAGGCCCTATGGAAGGCACCTCTACCTTTTCCGAGCTTGATACTTTTATTGAGCGCTGCGCCAAATAAGCAACGGCAGCCATACACGGCCCAGTGACTAACCCTCACTGGGCTTTCTCGCTAAGTAATTGAAAAAGCTTAAGTATGGCTTGATTTCCCCTTACATCCCGAGCGGTAACAAACAGGCAAATGTATAAAGTGTGCTCACCACGTCTTTTTTACTGCCTCTGCTTAGGCTCACCATTATCCTGCTGCCTATTTACTATCTCTTCGCTACTTCCTTACAACGTCACTGCGTGAAAATAATTAACCTATTAACCGCTGTAGACTCAAGCATATCTTGCTTTATTAACCTTTCGAGTGAAGGTTTTTGTTTACAAAGTCTTCGAAATTTCTTTACGTACCTCAACCGCAGCGTTACTATTAACAAATGAAAGCTTTTTTCTTTCGATGCTTTCGATTTGATGTGGGGGTTAAACCGAGTATTGCACTTATTATCGTGCGTTAAGCATAAGTAAAGCTTCACGTATGTTTTTTAAGTTAATGCTTTTATCGTTTTTTATTTACGCACTCGCTAATGGTTTATTTAGTAGACGATTACTTTTGAGCGCTAGCAGAAAATGTTCACCATGTTATTCGAAAGTGAATTACCTGGTTAAAAAGTATCGAAGTAGCATCAATATTATCTTATTTGAGCGTTATTTATACACAAGTAGCTATTGTAAAAACTATTTTTGTGAGTTGTGTCTCGACGCCACTCGACCATGAATAATGCAAAAGTAGGGAGCGATGAACAATTTAGTGTGACGAAGTTATAAGCAGACAATATCTGTAATAGTAGGAAAATCCATGACGATAAATACACATAGATTAGACAATGTGAATGAGGAGCAACTTCCCGTTGCTAACCACAAACTGCACGGTTGGAAACACTTTGCTGGCCTATTTGCTGGTGAGCATGTAGCGGCAACCGAATTTGTGATTGGTGCAACCTTCGTGGCGCTGGGCGCATCTACCATCGATATTTTACTAGGATTACTCATTGGTAATTTTCTAGCGATGTGTTCATGGTGGTTGATTACCACTCCCATTGCGGTAGAAACACGTTTAAGTATATACAACTACCTTAATAAGATTGCTGGTAATTCGATGACCAAGCTCTATAACTGGGCTAATGTGGTTATATTTAGTGTGATATCCGCTGCAATGATCACTGTATCGGCAACAGCGGTGAGGTTTTTGTTTAACATTCCGGCGCAGCTAGATTGGTATCCAAATAGTTTATCGTTTGTAGCAATTGTTTTAGCGGTTGGCTCAATTGTTGTGTTTGTTGCTATGTATGGCTTTTCCACTGTGGCAGACTTTTCTAAAATCTGTGCGCCCTGGCTATTTGTTATCTTTTTAGCCGGCTCATTTGTTTTATTTCCTGAACTCTCTAACTATGTATTGGGCACCACTGCTTTAAATAGTTTTGGTGACTTTATAGCAATAGGAGACGCCTCCATATGGACCGGCACTAATGCACAGGGAGAGCCAGGTATTGGTTTATTAGAAGTTATTGGTTTTGCGTGGGCAGCAAACTCTATTACCCACTTTGGCTTAATTGATATGGCAATATTTAGGTTTGCTAAACGTAAACGGTACGGTTTATTTTCAGGTGTGGGCATGTTTTTTGGTCATTACTTAGCGTGGATCGCTGCAGGAGTTATGGGAGCTGGTGTAGCGGTGTTACTAAAAACCACAATATCATCTCTTGATCCTGGCGATGTTGCTTATCACGCATTAGGCTGGACGGGCTTTGTGGTTGTTATCATCGCAGGTTGGACTACGGCAAACGCAAATCTTTACCGCGCTGGTCTTGCTGCACAATCTATTTTTGTGGCGCAGTCTCGCGAACGTACTACCGCTATTGTTGGTGTTGTTACCGTAATTATTGCTTGTTTCCCGTTTGTATTTTCTCAAATGTTGCCACTACTTACCTACGCAGGTTTATTGGTCGTGCCCGTTGGCGGTATCGTATTTGCTGAGCATGTTTTATTTCCTAAAATTGGTTTAACCCGCTATTGGGCTAAATATAAAAACATTACTCGCAGCGTTCCAGCTATTGCATCGTGGGTGCTGGCGCTAGTGTTTGGCGTTAGTCTGAATATCATTGATGTAATGTCATTTTACTATTTATTTATACCGACTTGGTTGTTCACTATTGTCGTTTACACCTTACTGGCTAAAAAATATGGCGCAGGTGAGAACTACAGTAAAGAAATTGAGGCTGAGGAAAAAGAACTGCAAAACATAAAAGCTTACCAAGCAGAACAGGCGAAAAACGTGCAGCCCCCCCTAGAAGATAGCTCACTATTTACGAAAGTATTGAACGGCTGTTCTACTATTTCGTTACTTATAATTTTTGCCTTTGCCAGCCAAGTGATGTTTTTTAGTGACAGCATGAGCATCTACTCCATGCATAAATCTCAGTTTGAAATAGCATGCTTTATTTGTACGGTTATTTACTTTGTGACGGCATATTGGTCGCTACAACGCCATAAAACCCTCAATAAAGCGGAGCAACCTGCTACGCGCTGGAGTAGTCGCAGTCAATCAATGGCTGAACACAGTGCCTAAGTGAATAGGGCTTGGCCACATACGCGCGTATTGATAATACGTTGAGTTAGCAACGCTAACTGCCACTTGTATAGTGGTATAGGAAGTAATCTTCTATCAGCAGTGACCCAGCCCTAGGATAAGTTATGCGGCCATAATGTTAATTATGGCCTGCTTATTTACACTATGAATCCGCAATTAAGCACCCGTAAATAATCAGCCCTTATACACGCCGTCTTCGCCGTATCCTCGCCTACCGGGGGATGGCAAGCTAACAACCCGCATCTTAAACCTCTTATTTTCGCTTAGCGGATATTACCGCTCGCAACGATCATTGTTTACCTTTACTTTCGTTAGAATATTTTTTTTTACGAAATCTTCGAAATAACTTTACGAACAGTAAATCCAAGGTTACCATCAAAAAATGAAATAAATGGCTTTCGAAAGTTTCGATTTTATTGTGATTTTAAATCTAGATTTTGCCGCGCTTTAAGCAGGCGATATACAGATTTAACCATATCGTCCACTTTTTAAATGCCTAACAATGGCGGGTTGTCACGATATTTCGTACTAGGCACGTTTTCAGGCTAGCTAAGTAGTCAGCGTTAATTTTTTGAATGCTTAAGATAAGCTTTAAAGAAAAAATCGAAAGTAAGTGATTTCGTTAAACGCTATCAAAGGTAAAACAAAGCCGATTAAAAGTAGCAATTCTGTTTAATAAAAAGCGGGATTGCTTATGTAATTAAACGGTTGTCCTAGTGCTAATAGAGGACGACAAGCATCAATGAGTTGAGCGATGACTGACATTTTATGTATGGGCGAACTACTCGCTGAAATTATGGCAGAAGATATTGGCCAATCCTTTACCGAGCCGGGTGTATTTCTTGGGCCTTATCCAAGTGGCGCTCCAGCAATATTCGCGGATCAAGCGGCTAAAATAGGGGCTTCCGTGGCCTTTATTGGTTGTGCTGGAAATGATGGTTTTGGCGAGCTTATCTTAAACCGGCTTCGCAGTGATGGTGTGGATGTAAGTGGTATTAGCCGTTCGGACGAATTACCAACAGGCACTGCTTTTGTTACTTATCAAAAAGACGGAAACCGAGAGTTTATCTTTAACATTAGTAACAGTGCAGCAGCGCTTATTAACGAAGACTCCGTTGACCCTGCCCTTGCCAGCAATTGCCGTTATTTTCATGTAATGGGCTCATCGCTTGGCAACGCGGGTTCAATTGCAGCGGTTAAGCGCGCATTAGCGTTGGTTAAGCAAAGTGGCGGAAAAGTATCGTTTGACCCGAATATTCGCCCAGAAATCATGGTATCGCCGGTGATTCAAGAAGCCACTCAGCTAATTTTAGAGGCGTGCGACATTTTGCTCCCCAGCGAAATAGACCTGCATTATTTTTGTGGTGATGTACCAGAAAGCGACGCTGTTGAAACCCTACTAAACAAATATTCCATGGACATGGTGGTGGTAAAAAATGCCGCTGAAGGCTGCGTTTACTACGATCGAACACGTTCGATAAAAATGCCCTCATTCAAGGTAACCGAGGTCGACCCAACAGGGGCGGGTGATTGCTTTGGCGGAACCCTTATTGCCTGCTTAGCACAAGAGATTGAAATAGAGCGCGCATTAAAATTGGCAAACGCTGCAGGCGCGCTGGCCGTGACACAACGTGGTCCTATGGAAGGTAACTCGACAGTAAACGAGCTAGATCACTTTATACTATCAGTGGAGAAAAAACATGAATGCTAATTTTCTGAAAGAAACTGTTGAACGAAATAGAGCCGATGGTAGCAGAGGGATTTATTCTGTTTGTTCTGCGCACCGACTTGTTATTGAAGCGTCTATGCAGCAAGCTAAAACTGATGGCTCACCCTTGCTCGTAGAGGCAACGTGTAATCAAGTAAATCATGAAGGCGGTTACACCGGTATGACGCCTAGTGACTTCTGTCAGTATGTGCTAGATATTGCAAAGGAAGTAGGTTTTTCTGAAGATGATCTTATTTTGGGAGGCGACCATTTAGGGCCAAACCCATGGACATCGTTACCTGCCGCAGAAGCTATGGAAGCAGCAAAAACAATGGTGGCAGATTATGTAGCCGCTGGCTTTTCTAAAATACACTTAGATGCGAGCATGGCGTGCGCAGATGATGTAGCTCCACTTTCGGATGAAGTAATCGCCGAGCGCGCGACCATTTTATGTGCCGCCGCCGAAGCCGCGATTGACGACTCGAAAGTGCCCCCTATGTATATTATTGGTACCGAGGTACCTGTGCCCGGCGGTGCCCAAGAAGACTTACATGAGCTTGCCACCACCAATATTGATGACTTGAAACAAACCATAAACACCCACAAAGAAAAGTTTAACCAAAGCGGTTTGCAAAGTGCATGGGAGAGAGTCATCGGGGTAGTGGTTCAGCCTGGTGTTGAGTTTGACCATGCTATGGTCATTGGATATCAGCCTGAAAAAGCACAGGAATTAAGCAAAACCATATTAGACATTGAAAACCTGGTTTATGAGGCGCACTCTACCGATTATCAAACTGAAACAGCGTTAAGTAATCTGGTTCGCGATCATTTTGCCATTCTAAAAGTTGGCCCAGGGTTAACCTACGCGGCGCGCGAGGCGTTGTTTGCGTTAAGCTATATTGAACAAGAGTGGATCACCAATAAACCACTTTCAAACTTACGCCAAGTACTTGAACAGCAAATGCTGGAAAACCCGAAAAACTGGGCTAAATATTACACAGGTACCGAGCAAGAGCAGGCTTTTGCGCGCAAATACAGCTTTAGCGATAGGTCGCGTTACTACTGGGCAGACCCTAAAGTTGATGAAAGCGTACAAACGCTTATTAACAACCTTACAGAGCAACCTGCACCTATGACGTTGTTGAGTCAATTTATGCCACTTCAATATGCGGCATTTCGTGCAGGGACCCTAAACAACGATCCGCTTTCTTTAGCCAGACACTGGATTCAAGAAGTGGTATCAACCTACGCCCGTGCTAGCGGCCTTGCAAAAAAATAGCGCGTATAAAACTAATTAAGAGGAAGATAAAAAATGTCATTTTCGTTTGATAAAGCCTACAACCTTGAAGGGCAAGTTGCTCTTATCACAGGCGGCGCATCAGGTATTGGTAAATGTATAGCTGAGCTTTTTGCTGAGCGTGGCGCGACACTTATTTTGGTGGATAAAAGCGAAGCCGTTCATGAAACAGCACGTTCACTTGGTGAGAACAACCTGGCGTGGGTAGCTGATGTCGCTGATGAAGCATCTGCGCAGCAAATCGTTGCTGACTCGGTGCAAAAGCTTGGACGTATTGATATTCTTGTAAACAATGCTGGTATTGGCCCCCTTGCTAAATCTGAAGAGACGCCAGCAGATCTCTGGGATATCACTATGGCTGTGAACTTACGAGGTCCATTCTTATATGCCCGTGAAGTGGGTAAACAAATGCTGAGACAAAAGAGTGGGCGTATTGTTAACCTTGCTTCTCAGGCGGCATTGGTGGCACTTGATGGTCACTTAGCTTACTGCGCAAGTAAAGCTGGTGTACTAGGCATGACCCGCGTGATGGCAATGGAGTGGGGCCCTGAAGGTATTACTGTTAATGCTATTTCTCCTACGGTTGTAGAGACTGAGTTAGGCGCGGGTGGTTACTGGTCTGGCGAAACAGGTGCAAACTTTAAAGCGAAAGTACCGGCGCGTCGTTTTGCTCAACCAGAAGAAATTGCGCATTCAGCCTTGTATCTTGTTAGCGGCGCAGCTGGCATGGTCAATGGTGAAAATTTAGTAGTAGATGGCGGTTATACTGCAACCTAATAGAGCACAAAATTTAGTGTCATTGAGTTAAAGAGTTATTTAAGGTGGATTGCTTTATCGTGGGCATCTACCTTTTTTATGAGAGTGTAGTAACCGTTATTTGTATTAGTTTAACAAATAGAAACATGCATTGGCGGTATAACTGTGCGATATACCATCTCGCTCCGCGCGATTCAAATTCAATTTAGAACGATGTTGGGCTGATATTCAGTCTCTGTCTTTAGTTCGCCATAGCAAATATGAATCAGCTTTCTCATTGCAGCTCCCAGAGCCTGACTTTGCTGACTGACCACTTTGCCGACATAGAAGAACTGACCTGGGCTGACATTGAGATGACACGCTAAGACCACCAAGTCATCTTCAAAATCAAAATCCGAAAGGGCAAGACGACAAAGCATACCGGTACAAGAACGGTCGTGTGTAAAGACGATATCGTCTATCCGCTTATGGAGCTGAGAGATCGCTTTCCAAAACGAAAGCACAATGACGAACTGTTCAGGCTTGCTGAGGGAAGCACTACAAAAGAATTGGGACGGACGTTCATCGCTGCACTTGATGAATGTGAGTTAAGAAGTAGCTCTGACGGCCAGAGATCGCTTTATTCGTTAAGACATACCTACATAACATGGCAATTGCTTAGCCGTTATCTTCGGATTGATGTACTTGCTAGGCAATGTGGGACTAGCACCGCAATGATCGAGCAACACTATAGCCATGTTGTGCCAAGTATGTTTGAAGAAGAACTATCTGGCGTCACATATTGATAATCAGGCCGCTCAGAAGAAAAGTAAACGCGCCTTAGCACGTGAGCAAAAGACTAAAGATGTCCTACTCAAACGCTTTGCAGAATGGGAAGCGGAATATAGAAAGCGAGGCTGTATTTAAGTGACTGATGCGGATAAACGTAATGACTTACATTTGATCATTCACATGTACAGAAAAATCGCGGCCTAGCCGGACCACTACTACACGGAATCCGGGCGGCAGTTCAAGACAAGCTATAGTCACTCGCATCCTATAAACGATAATGTAGTTTTTAGGATATGTGCTCGGTTCATACGAATCTCAGACAACAACACCCGATGTTTACCGCTTTTTTTTCGATGTTCTGAGTGCGCTTAGTCTTAAACAAATACTCAGGGGTTGCTTTAAGAATAGCCGCTATATTTTCTTCGAAAGACTGAGCTGACATATCCAACACGTTAACTGTTGGGAGAGTAACTATGTCTAGAACAAATGATTTTAGCGTTCTTATTGGATTAGATTGGGCTTCGTCCAAGCATGATGTTTGCATCCAGTATGCTGATGGTACAAGGGAGTTAGCTGTTGTAAAACACTCGGCTGAAGCTATTGAACAGTGGATTACGGAGCTGCATCAACAGCACCCAGGACAAATTGCTATTGCGCTTGAGCTGTCAAAAGGGCCAATCGTCTATGCCTTACAAAAGTATTCTTTTGTCACCTTATTCCCAATTAATCCGACGATGCTGTGCCGATATCGTAGAGCGTTATCACCGAGTGGAGCTAAGGATGATCCAACTGACGCGTCAATCGCACTTGAGTTGTTAGTTCGCTATCCAGATAAAATAACTCCACTTAAAATGGCTGACGATAAAATCAGAAAACTAGCCTTTTTGGTGGAGGAACGTCGTCGATTAGTGGATGAAAAGAAACGGTATGTAAATCGGCTTATCAATGCGCTTAAGCAATATTACCCGCAACCTCTGGAGTGGTTCACGCATAGAGATTCGCAGTTATTCGTCGAATTCATTACTCGATGGCCGTCGCTGGATAGAATTAAACGCGCAAAACCCGACACAATCTCTCGCTTCCTTACCTCTCGCGGTAGTTTTGCCAAATTAGTATCACCTCGTTTAGAGGCGATAAAAAGTGCGACACCGTTGACTTACGATAGTGTTGTCATCGAATCAAACAAACTGCTTGCGATAACACTGGCTAATCAGATACTTCCCATTATCACAGCGATTAAAACATTCGATCAAGAAATAGAAGCCATCTACCATGAAATGCCAGACGCCGCATTGTATGAATCTTTACCTGGTGTTGGAAAATGTCTTGGTCCGAGATTATTGGTTGCATTTGGAGAAGACAGAAACCGATTTGGAAGCGCTCAAGAAGTACAAAAATATGCAGGCATTGCGCCTGTAACTGAGCGCAGCGGAAAAACCGCTTGGGTCCACTGGCGATGGGGTTGCTCGAAATTTATTCGTCAAACGTTTACTGAATGGTCAGCAAAATCCGTTCTATACTCTTATTGGGCGCAGCTTTACTATGAGCAGCAAAAGAAAAAAGGAAACTCTCATCATCAAGCAGTGCGCTCACTTGCATTCAAATGGATAAGAATTTTATACCGCTGTTGGAAAACTAATACTCCGTACAATGAAACGCAGTATTTGAAGGTTTTAAAGGAAAGGAATTCGCCTTTGCTTGGATAAAAATGGTTGACGAGTGGCTCAGGGCATTAAGCGGACATTTGGCAATGTGATTTCACCGTCAATTTCAAACGTTCAGAAGCACTAAACCTATAGTCAGTCAAAGCTAGACTTTGTATATAAAGTCCAGCCAACTTTACGTTGGCCTTGTCTATTTGTTCAGATTGTCACCTAATAGATAATGAGGCGGAGCATAACACCACTTATCAAGTGCAAAAATTCATGTTGGCACTATTGGGTAAGCGCAGAGTGAAGTTAATTTAAAGGATTTAATTTCATGAGTGAAGATAAAAAGTTAGCAAAAGATTACCTTATATTTAGACAAGGACAGGAGAGCCTTAAAACGCCAGAAAAAAACGAGTCAAAGGTCAATTGATTCAAGCTAAACGCTTTGCAAAAATATATGGATGGTACCAGAGGCCAGACTTTGGTTGGACCGACACTCGGACGGCGCGCTTTAGGCGTGCCGATTCAATTTCTTACAGGCACAAAAAAACCGACTCAAGGTCGGTTTATTGTTTCTCTTTTTATTTATTAAGAAGAGAATGGTACCAGAGGCCGGACTTGAACCGGCACGCTATTTCTAGCAACGGATTTTGAATCCGTCATGTCTACCAATTTCATCACTCTGGCATTTATAAAACATCAACATCGTGCTGATGTGGGGCATTATAGCGATAGTGAGCCGTCATACAACACTTTTTTTAGCTATCTAGCATTGGTTGATTAAAGAATGCCCAAATAAAAAGGGCGGTTGGTTCAACACGCCCATTTATGTGTTTGATGTTTACGTTATCCTTGTAGGTAACGCGGTTAGAACCAGTTATACGCAAATTGTAAGTTAATCATGCGTTGCTGGTTCAGCGTTTCTGCGGTAATGCCTTGATCGCCGGTTGGCGCGCCAAGTATGGCGCCAATGGGGGCGGCAGGTGGGCTGCTGAAATCCGCTGAACGGGCGTTAGTGATATTCTGAATTGACAGTCGTAAGTTCCACACGCCATCGTAGGGTTCAATGCCAATAGAAAAATCGAGCGTAGTAAGGCTATCAGAAGGGTAGGTTTCATTTATTTGGCTTACCATTTCGTCACGATAGCGAAGGGTGCCTGAACTTAGCAATAGCAAATCTTTAAAGCCTAATTCGCTAATATAAGAATAACCTATATTGCCTGTCCATTTTGGTGCCTGCGCTAGGTCTGAACCATCGTCTTTGTGAACACTATCTGCGTATGTTACGGCGGCAGATATACGCCAATCATCGTTAATTTGATAAAGGGAATCTAGTTCAAAACCAGTGGATTCAACATCCACATTTTGGGTTAAAAAGCCTGCGCTTGAGTCGGTGACAAGAAACGAGGTTTCCTGAAAATCGAAAATTTCAGTATAAAATATAGCAGCATTTAGGTTCACGCTTTGATCCAGTAACACCAATTTTGCACCTGCTTCATACGTATGAGCTTCTTCCGATTTCACCCGTGCCCCTCCTTCAGATACATCTAATGAGGGGTCGCCACTAGTGACTTCAGCAGATTCAGCAAAGCCGCCAGTTTTGCTTCCAACGCCATAAGATGCATATAGCGTAGTATCGCGATCGTAGTTATAGCTTAACGAAGCATTGCCGTTTAAAAAGCTGTCTTCAAAGTCTAAATCCGACTCGAAAGGCGGGTTGATGACGGTATTCCATAAGGTTTGTAAGTCACCTTGAATACGATCAAACTCTACATCTTTGCTCTCATCGGTATAGCGTAAACCTACCGCTAAGGTGAGGTCGTCATTAAGATATATATCAGATTGCGCAAACACAGAAAGGGTTTCTGTTTTTTGCTTAAAGTCGTTGCCGAATGAACCATTGAATATTTCACCGCTTATATCTCCAGGGGGGAAATTTGGGGTGTTAAAGAACTGTTCTTCCAAGGAGTCCCAATCACTGTTGAAGTAGAAAAGGCCTGTCATAAAGTCGAAATCATCGCGGCCTTCTGAGGCCAGTCTCAACTCTTGTGAAAATTGCTCGTAGGTTTCAACACGTTTGAAGTATGTGCTGTAGTATTCAACGTCTCCGGTTGTCACATAGGTAACTTCGTCAAACGCACTGCCGAAATCAAAATCATCATAAAAAAGAATGTCATAGTTCGCGGTTGATGTTACCGAAGTAAGCATTAACTCGCCAACTTCTTTTTCAATGGTAAGAGTGAAAGAATCTACCGTGGTGTCGTGGTAACTTTCATTGTATTTACATTCGTCGCACCAAGCATTTTTGGTATTGTCCAATTGTGCTTCGCCAATAATGTCTATAACGTCGTCGGTAAAATAATTACCGTTATCCACATACTGATAGGCGTTACCAATACGTTCACCGGTAGAATGTTGGTACGCACCTGTAATAGTGAGTGTATCCGATGGGGTATAAAGGCCAGTAATACGTAACCCCCGGTCGCTGTCTTCCGGGACATCTCGACCAGTAGCAATATTTTCTACCCAGCCGTCTTGATCCGCAGCGTGCCCAGCTATTCGTAAACTGAAATTGTCGCTTACGGGTAGGTTGATTGCTGCATCTAGATTCCAGCCTCGATTAGCCACTTCGATGCCCCCTTTAAGGCTGGCTTCAAATTCATCTGTAGGCTTGCGGCTCACAATGCTAATTGCACCTAGGCTGGTGTTTTTTCCTAGTAAGGTACTTTGGGTGCCTTTTATCACTTCAATGCGCTCAACATCAAAAAAAGCAGCGGAATACATACGCCCTTTTCCTACAAACATGCCGTCTTGAAACAGTGCAACAGACTGGTCAAAGCTTTGCGTTCTGGCTGGGGTGCCTAAGCCTCTTAGGGTTAGGGCTAAGCCGTCGTCAGGTGCTCGTGAAAACACCATGCCAGGGACTAAGTCGGCAATTTCAAAGAGATCATCTACACCATATTTTTCAATTTCATCGGAAGGAAGAGCGGTAATAGTGGCAGGCACTTCTTGTAAGGTTTGGGTGCGCTTTTGAGAGGTAACTTCTATCACCTCTAACTTAGCATTGTTGTTTTGCTTTTCATCTTCCTGCTCTTGAGAGAACACTGAGTGGGATATTGCAACTGAGCAACTGAGTAATATTGCCTGTGTGAGTTTGCTACATTTAAATTTCGTCATATCAGGTTTCCCCAAGTTCGTTATAGACATTACTTTGCCTCTTTTGTCACCACAATGTGATACACCTGTATTGTTCAATAATTACGCTACAACTCCTCCCTAACCCTGTCAATAGTTCTTATTAAAAATGTTAACAAAAAGTTATTTGCAATTCGTGAGCTGCTAGTGCTGCTCGTTCCAACTTATTTAAATTTTTGTTTTTAATAGTTTTTGTTTATTTGTTCATTCTATTTTGTGTAAAAAAAATGTTATTGACATGTTTTTTTAATGTGCTAGTTTCATATAGCGGTTAACGTGTATCACAATATGGGTAATAAGATGAAGATTAATGATTTAAAACGAGTGCATAAAATTTCGAAGCACGATATGGACAGTATGATTCATGAAGAGAACATAAATAATGACACGGGTTTGGAGTTTTATGACCTTAGTCATGAATGGGGACTAGGGCAGCCTTGCTGGCCATATTTTGAAGATGTAAAGATTGAACGTCTGCATGGTATGTCTAAATCTGGCGTGCTTACTCAGCGTATTACAACGGTGATGCACTCGGGTACACACATAGACGCTCCAGCTCACGTAGTGGAAGGCACGCCTTTTATGGATCAAATGCCATTACCACGCTTTTTTGGCAAAGGTGTTGTGGTGTCTATTCCAAAGAAAAAGTGGGAAGTAATTACGGCGGAAGACTTGGAAAATGCAACTCCGGCTATTCAAGAAGGAGACATTGTTATCATTAATACTGGGTGGCATCACACCTATGCAGATTCTTCTGAGTACTACCATTATGGCCCTGGGCTTTACAAAGAGGCTGGCGAATGGCTAGCGAAGAAAAAAGTAAAAATGGTGGGGATTGATGTGCAAGCACTTGACCATCCATTAGGAACCGCGATTGGCCCACATGGTCCTGGCCCGCTAATTCCTCACTTAGAGCAAGAATACAAAGAGCATACGGGGGGACGAGCCATTATTGATGATTTCCCCGACTGGGAACCTTGCCATCGTGCGCTGTTAGGCAACGGTATATGCGGCATTGAAAATGTCGGTGGTGAATTAGATAAAGTAACAGGTAAGCGTTGTACCATTGCAGCATTTCCTTGGCGCTGGAAAGGCGGTGATGGTTGTATCGTTAGGCTCGTTGCAATGATAGATCGTTCAGGTTCGTTTCGAATTGAAAGCGGCGAAAGCGAGTAAAGCACTGAAAGAGGTTCGGCACTTAAGAACCTCTTGCTAATGTGAATTAGGATTTTATTATGTTCGATTCAACCAAAGTTGCTGTTTTGGGCGCAGGCTTAATGGGGTGTGGCATAGCGCAAGTATTCGCTAGCCATAAGTTGTCAGTGTTTTTATTTGACCCCTTTGAGAGCGCGAGGGAAACCGCATTATCCAAGATAACCAGCGGCATAAAAAGTACGGGTGGAGATATTTCTGCTACCCAATATGTCAATGTAGTTAGCGATATCGAAGCTGCCGTGGCCAATGCCGATGTCATTATTGAAGCCGTTCCTGAGAAGCTTGCCTTAAAACAAGAGGTTTTTCGGCAAATACAGCCGTTTGTTAAATCTACAGCCATCGTTACCAGCAACACGTCGGTCATCCCTATTAAAGATATTTTCGATGGTTTGGATTTTCAAAACCAAGTGGTTGGTACGCACTGGTGGAATCCTCCCTATTTAGTGCCACTAGTAGAAGTGGTGGAAAGTGAAAAAAGTAGTACGAATGTCATTAAAAATATGATGGCGCTGCTCACTTTCGTTGGTAAAAAGCCTGTTCATGTGAAAAAGGATGTGCCTGGGTTTGTAGGTAATCGAATGCAGCACGCCTTGTGGCGCGAAGCAATTGCGCTAGTCAACGACGGCGTTTGTACAGCAGAGGATGTGGATGTGGTGGTGAAGAACAGTTTTGGACTGCGTCTACCTCAACTTGGTCCTATCGAAAATGCCGATCTCATTGGGCTAGATCTTACCCTCGATATACACAATGTCATTCTACAAAGTTTAAACGCGGATAAGTCCCCTTCGCCGGTTCTACAAGACCAAGTGGCTAAAAATAACCTTGGAGTGAAAACGGGGCAGGGGTTTTTATCTTGGAATGAACACCGTATTCAGAAGGTGAGAGATGACCTTAACACTTATCTTTTAAATGTGACCCAGCAGCGAGGATAGAGCAATGAAAAAGAACAAAAAGGTGATTATAACGTGTGCTGTGACTGGGGCTATGCATACGCCGACAATGTCTGATGCGTTGCCTATAACACCTAGGCAAATTGCCGATGAATCTGTGAAGGCTGCCGATGCAGGTGCGTCTATTATCCACCTTCATGCACGAGATCCTTACACGGGCCAACCAACCGGTGACCCAGATGTATTCATGCAGTTTTTACCTGAAATAAAACAGCGTACCGATGCAGTAATCAACCTTACGACTGGCGGTAGCCCTACCATGTCAGTAGAAGAGCGCTTGGCATGCGCCATGAAAGTGAAGCCTGAGATGTGCTCTTTGAATATGGGGAGTATTAACTTTGCCATGTTTCCTTTGGCTTCCCGTTATAAAACGTGGAAACACAGCTGGGAAGAAGAATATGTCAGAAATAGCGACGATTTCATCTTCAGAAATACCTTTCGTGACATCGAAAAAATCATGACGATCATGTCTGAGCACGGCACTAAGTTTGAACACGAATGCTATGACGTAGGGCACCTTTATAACCTTGCCCACTTCGCAGACCGAGGTTTGGTGAAGCCGCCCTTCTTTATCCAAACCATCTTTGGCATTTTAGGTGGCATAGGGGCGGATGAAGAAAATCTGATGTACATGAAAAGTACTGCCGACCGTTTATTTGGAGATGACTATCAATGGTCAGTATTAGCGGCAGGTAAACACCAAATGCCGTTTTCAACACAAACCGCCTTAATGGGAGGCAATGTTCGTGTAGGTTTAGAAGACAGTTTGTTCATTGGGAAGGGGCAAATGGCACAGAGCAACGCACAACAAGTTGAAAAAATTAAGCGGGTTCTTGCCGAATTTTCACTAGAGATAGCCACGCCAGAAGAGACCCGCTCTATGTTGGGGCTAAAAGGCAAAGACAACGTCGATTTTTAAGGAGAGTGTGATGAAAATTGTTTCACTTTCAGACATCAAACCCTACAACCCTCCGGCTCATTTTGACATGGTGGCCCTCAAAATACAGGGCGAAGAAGAAACGGGATTAACCAAGTTCTGGCAAGGACTAAGCTATTTCCTACCTAATGGGGGCGCCAACATGCAGTATCAAACAGGTACTTTTGGTGCAGAGTTTGAAAAATCGTACTACGTCATTGACGGTGAACTTACGGTTATTGATGAAAAGAATCGGGTAACGGTATTACACCCAGGAGACTCTGTTGCGATTTTTCCTAACGAAGGACGCAGGCTAAAAAATAATACCAATCGCGTTGCCACTGTGTTGGTGACATTTTCAACATCTTAGTTTGACGAAAATGTTAACAACAGATCGGTAAACATAATCAGAGGACAGCCCATGGCTATGACAGATTCTTGGAGTGATGATTTCGCTCTTAACCTATTCGATATGAAAGATAAAGTAGTGGTGATTACGGGAGGGAATGGCACGTTGGGTGCCGCTTACGCGCGCACATTTGCATTACACGGTGCACATGTAATCGTCACAGCCAGGAACCAATCCACCTTAGATGATGTAGTCGCGTCAATTCAAGACACTGACGGAAGTTGCGTGGCTTACAGTAGTGATGTCACAGATCGAACTTCTATTAGTCGTTTGGTGGGTGAAATTGATCGCAAATATGGGCATATCGATGTGTTAATTAATAACGCTGGAATGGCGTTTAGAGCACCTGCAGAAGCCATGCCTGAGGATAAGTTTGAGCATGTTATGTCGGTAAATGTGACAGGCACGTTGATACCTTGCCAAGAGTTCGGAAAGTATTTCATGAAGCAGGGACACGGCAAAATTGTGAATACGTCATCGGTACGTGGTTTTTGTGGTCACCCTGATGGCTATACTGCTTATGCGGCCTCGAAAGCCGCCATCGATAATCTCACTAAGCAGTTAGCCACAGAATGGTCGATAAAAGGTGTAAAAGAAGGCTTTACTATTAATATCAATGCAATAGCGCCAACATTAATCAAGTCGCCGTTAACGCAGGAAATCTGTGAAGATCCACAAAGAATTGCCCCATTTTTAGCGCGTCTACCCATGGGAAGAGTGGCTGAAACGAAAGATATGGTAGGGGTAGTGATGATGTTGTCAGCTTCTGCATCGAGCTTTATTAACGGCCAAGTTATTTATGTTGATGGTGGATGCACTGCTGGGTAGTGAGGACGCAAACGTCATTACCGTGAGTTGATAAGAAGAGAGATAAGAGGTCGCCATGAATACCATTTTAGTACTGGTGCTTGCGTACAATATTATCGTCATCGGTGGGATTGGAAAATATCTCAGCTGGCGTGCGTCACAACAACAGCAAGTCACAGATATGGCGCTTGGCGGACGTAATGCGGGCGTCGCTATGTTCTCAGTCACGATTGCCATTACTTATTTAGGGTCTGCACACGTTTACGGCCTAATGGAAATGTCTTTTTCACTGGGGGCGGTGGCGCTATGGTTTTGCTTCGCACATACCATACTATTATGCGTCATTTGCCTAGGTACAGGGCGCTGGATTCGTCGAACAGGCACCGCTACTATCCCTGAGCTTATTGGCAAGTTGTATAACAAAAAACTGCGAATTTATACCGCATGCGTTGCTGCTATGGTGGTGTTTGGTTTGGTTACGCTTGAAGCCCAAACACTGGGAATTGGTATTTCCGCCATGTCTGGCTGGCCACTCGGCTGGAGTGCGGTGATTGGAGCTGCCATTGGTACCGCCTATGTTTGCATGGGGGGAATAAAGCAAACCATGTGGGTAAATTTGGTCAATGCAGTGGTGATGTATGTAGCGGTCATTACGGCGGGTATTTATCTCGCCTATGTACTTCCAGATGGTTGGGAGGGGGTGGTGCAACACTATGAAAGCCGTGATGAAGTTTTTAAGTTGTCCATTCTCAGTAAACCCGATTTACTCGTAAGTTTTGCTCTAGCATCCATATTTTCAGTGGTGTTTTCCCAATCTGTCAATCAGCAAGGCATGCAGGCTGCAATGTCAGCAAAAGATGAAAAAACCATACAGCGTTCATTGTGGATAGCCGCACCTATTAATGGCTTGTTCGGCGTATTCCCTGTGTTGGTGGGAATTGCGGCAGCTACTATTCCCGAATTTGCTCAACTCGGTTCAAAGTTGGCTGGCGCGGCATTGATCATTAAGTTGTTACCTACCTGGTTAGTGGTGCTGCTGCAAGCAGGTTTCTTAGGTGCTTTGTTATCTACCTTCGCAATGTCTGCCTTGGCTCCCGCTACCATCTTCGCTAAAGACATCGTAGGCTTACATTTAAAGAAGGCGCTTAGCCCAGAGGCAGAAAAAAAGCTCATTCGCTATACCATCATAACTATTGGCTTTGTGGCTGCGTTGATGACGTTATTTTTCCATCCTAACGTTATTTTAGCGATTACTTGGTTGTTCGCTTGGTTAGTGCCTTTCTTCTTTATCATTGTGGCCGGGTTGTTTTGGAAAAGAAGTGTATGGGTAGCCAAGTTGGTGCTGTTCTCTAGTTGGCTGGTTAACTTGCTGTGGTCCTTTACACCAATTAAAACCTACTTTGGCCTCACGATGCTCGAAAACGCACACATTGTAGCCATCGTTGCTTTTGGATTAACCGTTGTGGGCAACCTTGGAGTTAGGAATAGCCAACCAGCGTTATTCGCGAAGAAGCTTAAATCTGCAGCATTCGCAGGTTAGGAGGTATCATGAACTTAGCGGCACAATTGTTTTTATTATCACTGATAACCATTGCTTCCATCACTTTGTTTTTCATCGTGATACACGCAATGATAAACAAATGGGGAGAGAAAAAATGAGTGTTGATACGGTCACAAAGCTTTGGATGGGCGGTATTATTCTATTTGGCATAGTTTTATATTGCGCTGCCTATTGGGTAGCTCAACAGAATAATCGGTAACCAAGGCTACGAAAGAGCGGAGGTAATTGTGGTTACTCCTTTTTTTAAATTGAGCGTTGGGATAAGTTAAGGGCACGTGTAGTGCCCTTTATATTAACGAGTTTCGCTTAACCATTGCGCTTAATACTACTGCAAGCTGGCGCCTAATGCTTTTTCTATAATCGCTTTATATTCAATAAGTTTTTCTGATATTTCCCGTTTGTTTCTATTGAACCTTACAGACGGAATAGGGATAGAGATGGCAATGTTACGACCATAGGGATCTTCAATGGCAATACCTATTGCGCATACTCCCTCACAGTGTTCTTCTCTATCAAAGGCAATGCCTTTTTTACGTATCTTTTCAATTTCTATCTGTAAGGAAGATGCTTCAGACAAAGTGTACGGGGTAAGCTTTGTGAATGAGGCATTAGCTAGTATGGCAGTAATCTCGCTGTCAGATTTACTGGCGAGAATGGCTTTGCCATTCGCACAAGAATGAATTGGGAATGCATCACCCACGCCTGATACGGCGCGAAGCTTTTGTGAGTCGGCAATAACTTGATCAATGAATATCATAGAATTGCCGTCTTGTACTGATAGATCCACGGTTTCTTCTATTTCTCTAGAAAGGCGCTTCATATAAGGCAAAATAACCCTATCTATGTCAACTTTTGCCGCAGAGCCTAATGATACCAGACTTGGGCCTAAGCGGACTCGAGAAGTGGGGCTGGCCGAAATTAAAAAGCCTTCAGTTGCCAGTGCACCTACGATACGCTGAACTGTAGAACGGGGTAAGTCAACTTCACTGGCAATGGCACTTAAACTTAAGCCATCTGGCTTGCCTTCTAAAGCGCGAAGCACTTTTACTGCCCGTGAAATTACCTGTATTCCTTGTTTTGAACTTCCTGCCTCTGACATCGCTTTTCCTACGTTTAACTGTCGAGTTTAGTGTACCACATGTCAATACAAGTATATTAGAAAGAGCAAGAAATAACAGTGTTTATGTAAAGGCCTAGGCAAATTTCGCATCACCACCTCTGCAACGTCCAATTAATCGCTATTACCGCAATTATTGATGACGCAATCGGCATAATAGCTTTTGAGTAAGCCTTTAGGTTTCTGAGTAAAATGAGTAATGGAAGCAGCAGCGCAACTATAACGAGTTGTCCTAGCTCAACGCCTATATTGAAGGCAAGCACGTTCATCGCCAAACTTCCAGACTCGGCGTTAAGGTCTCCAAATACGCTCGCAAACCCCATTCCATGAAGTAAGCCGAACCCAAAGGTGATAAACCCTAAACGCATGATAATAGGGTACACATTGTTAATTGCGGTTATAACCACTGAAATAGCAATGCCTAGTTCAACAATACGGCTATCAAGGGAAATAAAGTCCAGTGCCGTAGCAGTTAACGTAATTGAGTGCGCTAGCGTAAACGTGCTGACTAAAATTACCGTACTTTTTATTATGAGCTTTTTGCTTTGTTCTTTTTCCCAGCGCTTATTTTTTCTGAATAAATTAACGGTCAGTAGTGTTGCGACCAAAAACAGGATATGGTCCAGTCCAATAAAAATATGCCAAATACCTTGATAAACCATTTCGCCGAATTGGGAAACCCAATGGTTGTTTTCTGGGGCTATAGTGATAAAGCTGCGCTCACTGTCTAGTACATACACGCTTGTTTGTTGATTAAGGGTGATGGAAGTAAGCAGTTTATGTGTGGGAAAGTCGCTCAACATACCTGTGTAATTTACAGACACTTCGTTTAAAAAAGCGCAATTCACCGACAGCGGATATACCAATAATGACTCTGCAGATATATCACGTAGAGAGGGTGGTGCAACACTAACGGTACATCGTGTCTCGCTACCTCGAATTATCAGGTGATTTTGGATGTAACCGTTCGCTAGATTGTGGTTTCTATTAACTTCGCCCCATGTCAAATTGCCGTCATTATTAGCATCAAGCCCGGCAACTTGCCCAATGTCTTTGGGTTTCAATAAGAGTTCGCCTGAAAGTGTCTCATTAGATTCATTTTTTAGGGTTAAATAACCGTTACTTAGTTCGTGAGAAAGCGTTGGAATACTGAAAGTTGCTGCTATAAGAAATACAATAAATCTAATCATGGGTCGTTCACTGAGGTAATTGAAAGCCTTAAGCATTAGTTGATGCAACATTAGCTCGGCGGGCGCGCTCTAAAAGTTTTTTGTCACTTAACGCTTGGGCATACTGCCAATTGAGTTCAGCAAATTTAAGGGCAAGTGGGAAGTCTTGCTTTATTTCTAAAAAGTAAGTGGCAACTTGTGCTGCGTGCGAGCTGTCTTCTCGCCACACTCTTATCTCCATGTTTTTAGCAAGTTGAGTTTGCACTTCTGATCGCATAATTCCTTGTGCACGCTCGGCAATGGCCCATTTTAGCAGAAGACCGTCATCGGCTTTCGTTATATCTGGCACAGTTAAGGAGAAGGTTTCAGTTACCGACGTATAGCTCCTCGTTTCAAAGTTGGCGTCTGCCCATACTAATAATGCGCTTATGGGAAGCTGCTCGAACTCGTTTTGAGATAGGTAGTTCAGAGCGGCTTCTGCGTTGCCAAGCTGCAAAGACATGTCGGCTAACACTTCGTAAAACCACTGGCGCTCCTCAGGTCTAGCATTACTGGTATAAATCTCAAAAGCTTTGAGTTTGTGAAATAGCTTAATATCTGCGTTTCGCGAAAACTCAGCGCTTACCATGCAGGTAAATGCAAGCAGAAAACTCGTTTTCCCTACCAGCTTTACGCAGGTTTCCTTTGCTTTAGCTGCGTCACCTTGCTGTATGGCAATATCAGCCATGAGTAAATAAGCAGCCGGCGATCGCAAGTGGGCAATTTGCTTTAGGTGTTGCTGTGCTTGGTCAAATTTATGAATGCCTTGTAACAACCGAGCCTCTAATATGACTAAGCGCTCTTTCTGTCCGGCATTCAATGAGGTGTAGTCTTTTCGCATAAAGTTTGCGAAACGCGTTACGCGCTCTCTTTCATCTCCTGTTGCCGAAAGGAAGCGACTTGAAGACAGGACTTTCTCCGCTTCGCCTATATTCGCTATTGATTGCTGCTGAGGTTGCCATGTTGCTATAACACTATCGAAATCAGGGTTTTGCGATTGGGCAAATGCCGAACAAGCTGACAGGGTGAGTGATGCAATTGCTTGGGCTCGTTTCAAAGCTGAGCACTTTACAAACTTCATGAATAGGTCCTTAAAAAAGCCGTCCCTGGCTTTACGGTTGACACTGGTTTTTTGCTAACAAATTTCTATTATTTAATGCGTGTTATTGGTCTATCAATAAGTCATCAAATGTTGTTTCGTCAGCATCTTGGGTGAACTCGCGTCCATTTATTAGTAACGGTTCATCCGTTGGCGCTTGATTGAAGGCATCGCGGGTATAGCTAGAGAAAGACACCTGCTGCGCTTCTATGGTTACGCTAACGGTAGCGGTAACATCAGGGTTTACGCCGTCAGAAACAGTAAACGTAAAGCTATCGCTTCCTGTCACTTGAGCATTTGGCGTGTAAGTAAAGGTGCCATCTGTGTTTACTTCTGCACTACCTAAACTGCCGTTTTCACCAAGACCGAAGGTCAGTGCATCGCCATCTTCATCGGATGCCGTTAAGGTGCCATCAAACGCAATATCAGCCAGCGTTGTCAGCATTTGGTCAACGGCAACCGGCGCTGCATTCTCTTCAGGGGCTTGATAGTCGTTATCGTCGTCACTGTCGAAACAACCTGAAAGTGCTAACACCAATCCTGAAGCAATCCACATACGGTGTTGTTGACGTAGTGACGGCGTTTGCTTATTAGGCGCAGTGTTACCACCACGCTTATTTAATAACCTAATCTTCATAGACATGATGGATCTCCTTATTCAGAGCCAGCAAGTGGTGTTTTTAGGTACGGAAATGATGAATCAATCATGCTTGCATCGACAGGTGCACCATCAGTGAAAGGTACATTACCTACGCTGGCGTCCTCTGGTGTACAAAGGCCAAGGTCTGTATCTTCACCTGCTACTGGGATGGGGTAGCACAAACGGCCCATAACTACGCGAAGGGCGATATCAACTACGTCATCACCAGGGCGGCGACCGTTAGGGAAACCCGCTAAGTCATCGCCTGCCACACCAAATGCTGACTGCGATTCGGCTGGCGTTGCTGGAATACCCGTGTTCAGGCGCAGCATTTCTGATGCAGTTACAGTGGCTTGCTGGTTAACGCCTGGGAAGCCAGTAAGGAACGCCGTAACTAAGTCCATACGCGGGAAATTAGTTGGCGCAAGGGTCTCAATATCCGTACCCAGTGTCGTATTCACTGCATCTTTAAACAGAATGTTCAGTAGCTCTGGCAAAGAAGGGTGAGTTACATAATCAGCAAATTGACCATCTGCACTTGGATGAGAGCTAGAGAATTTGTCTTTATCGCCAATACCAATAACAAGCTCATTTACTAGCGGGCTACCTAAACGAGACACTTGGGTCATTGCACCGCCGTTAGTTTCGGGTTTAGCAAAAGTGGCATCTGGGTTCAGAATACGAGCTTGCGGTAAACTTGCCGTGGTCCAGCTACCAATTACGCCATTGCCTTCACCGGTAACACACGCTTTTGGAACTTCAATGGATAGGGCTGTCACGTTTTTATCGGCTAAGTCATCATTCATGGCACTTTGCGTTATACCGCCAGGAAAACCTTCACCATCGCCTGCGCCCGGTGCGCTGTCGCCCTCAACAGGTACATAATTTACCAAGTCGAATGTTTTGCCTAAGTTAACAACGAAGGGGTCTTTACGCTGACCAACAAATACTTTGGCCATGTCATCGCACCCAGGGATGCTGAACGAATAAATAAAGCTTTCAGCATAGCGTGCGTATTCCGCTTCACTGGTAAAGGTTTTATTACCGATGTAATCAAGCGGCTTTTTAAACATATCGCCCATAGTGGGTGTAAGGGTGGTGCGCGTGCCTGTCTGCATGTCGCCACTTACCATAGTAAGGCTGTACATCTCTGAGAAATTAGCTGCGCTTGAATCGTCTGCGCTGATACCGCCTACATTTTTAAGCGGCACTTTTACCATTTTCTGCTCGCCTTCTGGGCCAATTGGCAGGGCAATACCTTCATTATCAGCAGCAAGCATGTTGTTAAATTGGAAAACAAAGCTTAAGTCTTCAACCGCATCGCCATCGCTATCAATATGAATGGCATAATGTGCGTTCGGGTCCATTGCAAAGTAGTTAGGGCCGCCGTAGGCGTCTTGAAGTGGGATATAGTTTGCGATAAACGTCACGTAGTCTTCACGCCCTTGCTCATAGCTGTTAAAAGCATAAAAGTCGGTGCTATCTAAGGCTGGGTGACGGGTAATATTAGGTGCTTCACGGTGACTTGACGCTATTGCGCCCGCAGTTACGGCTGCGCATGTCACGGCAATAGCCAGTGTTAGAGTTTTGCGTTTGAATTGGATCATGTTGGGTCTCTCTGTTTTTATGAGTTCAAAAGACCAAACGATTGAAGTTTCAACTTAGATGCAAAAATGTTTAAAAAATTAAAATAAAATTTTTATGAAAAGTAAAAGTGTACTGTCTGAAAGGCTTTTTTTAAAAAAGCGATAAGTATAAATCGCAAAAAGGCCACGCAATGTGGCCTTTTGACTAAGTGCATAAGTGATTGAATTTATACGGAAACAATCGGTGCTATATAAAGTACCTCCGTTGGAGCTCCTGTAACCGAGCCGCCAGGTGCTTCTAAGCTTACTGCTAACGCCGCGATGCTTTGATCTAGCAAAATATCTGGGGTCGCTCGAGTATCGCCATTGGCTTCAGGCATCAAACCGAGGGAAATTGGCGCTTCACCGTTTGCCGGAACCATCCACAGTTCATAGTCTTTGTCTGCTAAAGCCACGAATGCATCGGTAACCTTAACATTCATGGTCGTGTCAGAAACTTCTATCACCCACAATGGCGTGTTATCAGCATTATTGACTACGGCAATATGGGAGACCTCTGGGGTAGGCACAGGTTGCATAACGAAAAGCAATACGGCCAACACCATTGCCGCAGCGGTGGATATAAACGATAAGTTCTTCCAGCGTTTCTGCTTCTCTTTTTCGAAATCAAGAACATTGTCGCTACTTGTTTTAACGTTAGTCGTTTTATCGATAAATTCAGCATCGTTGGTGGCCTTATGGCCAAGTTTTACTTGGATGTTCTCCCACACTTTTTCAGGTGGTGTTACCGGCGGTAAAGTTTCTGCAAAGCCCGTTAGGTATTGCTCCCATTGTGAGGTTGCATCGCTAACAGCCTGATACTGCATCATTAGCTTTTGATAGCGCGTGCGCGCTTTTCCTCGTAGCGTTCCAACTACATATTCTGCGGCGAGGGCATTTAATCGCTCTTCTTTTAAATAATTCATAGTGATAGGCACCTCTGCAAGCTTTGCAAGCCTCGTCTTATCCAGCTTTTAATAGTTCCAAGTGGTGATGCCAAGTGAGTAACGACCTCTTGGTGCGACATACCATTCACATAGGCTAAATGGATAGCCTGGCGCTGTGGGCCGTCTAACTCATCTAAACAAGAGGCTAGCTTAGCCTGCTCCGCGCCAAGTTTTATTGTTTGTGCGCTCTCGACATCTGAAGGTGCGTCATCGCTTAATTCAACTTCATTTCTTACGTTGTGGTAGCGAATCAAATCGAGCGCGCGATAACGAGCGATACTCACCATCCATGTAAGGACGGTGCCTTTGCCTCGCTGGTAGTTACCAGCGTTATGCCAAATTTTTATGTAGGCATCTTGGGTAGCTTCATCTGCAAGTTCAGGGCGCTTCAAAAGCCTTAAAGCAACAGCGTAGAGCTGTGGACTGGTTATATTATAAAGCTCTGCAAACGCTTTTTTGTCGCCGTCTACAGTTTTACACAGCAGAGGAAACAGAGTTTCGTGTTCCATTGTTGCTCCTATTATTATCGTTATGGCGCAGCCATTTGTGTATTGCTTAAGTGTTAGGCAGCTACTTTTAAAGTAGCATGCTTTATGTACAACTGCCTGAATGGTTGCAGAATTAAACCCAACTGTTTTTTCAGTGAGTAAACTAAGCCTCGGTATTTTAATATTTCACTGAAAATGTAAGGCGCACATTTCTCGGCTCGACAGGGTGATAATGTAAATCCTCAACCCCTTCCTCTGACTCACCAGGAAGTCTAGATGCGTAAAAGTAATCTATATCGTGATCGTCACTGTCTAAGGCGTTGAGCATTTCTAATGTTATGTCCCATGTTGGCTGGCGATAGGCAACTTGAGCATTCACTAAAAATGTTGACGGCGGTGAAATTTCATCGAAGCTTTCTACGGTGCGAGAACTTAAGTAGCGGCCTCGTAGGGTATAGCTGAAACCTAGTTGGTTACTTCTTTGATAGTAGGTTAGTCCTGCACTCACCACACCTGGCACGGTGCCATCAATGTGACGGCCTTCGCCTTCAACGCTGTCGCTAAATCGTGCTTTGGTCCACGCTGCTTCAATGTCTGCGGTAAGGTGGTGGCTTATCCAGTAGTAGGCACTCACTTCAATGCCGTGTCGCTCGGAGGGACGACTAGCCTCAGTAAAGCCTGCATCACCAACATATACCAGCTCGCTATCAAGTTCTAAGCGCCACAGGGCAGCAGACAGGTTATAGGTTTTATTGTCGGTGTAGTTAACACCCGCTTCATAGCCAAGGCTCTTTACTAACAAGGGAGCAGCTTCGGTGGCGTCACCACTTACCGGGTCTATACTAATGGTTGCTCCCCGTGCATCGTTGGAATGAAAGCCCTGCCCAACGTTGGCAAATGCGGTAAGTTGGTCTGATACACTGTACTTCAAGCCTGCTTTAAGGGTAAATAAACCGTCACTTTCGCTTCCTGAATTAGCACCAAGATTGCTGGTAGCGTCTACATCTAAGTAATCGTATCTACCTCCTAATGAAAGGCTTAATGCGTCACTTAGCACAATGTTTGACTGGGCAAAAAGTGCATAGCTGTTACTGTCTATTTCGTCTTCTCGTATAGTGCCAAAGCGGGTTAAGTTTTGGGTCCGATACAACCCCACATTATCGATATCGTCGAAACGCCACTGGCCACCTAGGGTAATACTACTCCCGTTTGTTATTGCCAAGGGCAGGGTAGTGAATATCTCGCCACCGTATATTTTTCTGTCGTCAGCTTGTTCGAACTGATCGCCTCGCTCAGGATTATCAAGGAAATAGGTAAAATTAGAGAACAAACTAAGTTCGGTATCTATGACATAAAGCGAAGCATTCCATGTATCACTGGTGTAGTTTGCAGATAAACTATACCGAGAGGATTCACCGCCAACTTGGGTATCGATAGAGCCAAGGCGGTCTATTAAGCCGCTTTGAATAGCGCGTTCTGGAACTTGATCAGCGCCATTCCAGCTGTTGTCGTAAGCCATTCCCGTTACAGTAAGTTGGCCGTCTAGCAAGGGCGTAATGTAACGGATATGTGCGTTCTTCTTTTTTACGTCTTCGTCTACGTCAGTCCACGGGCCGTCATAGGTTTGATATTCAAAGGCGGTAACGACACGGCTCTCACCAGCCTCAAAATGGTTTAATGCAACAGCGCGCTTGAATCCATATTCACCTAGGCCTAAAAACAATTGGTTCTGTTCAAGGGAGTCTCGCAAGTTGAAGAACGCACCGCCAGCGCTAGAAAAATCGCCTATGTTGGCGTAATAGGTGCCTTTGAAATAGCTAAGGTTGTCAATAAATTCGGGGATAATAAAGTTAAGGTCACTGTAGCCTTGACCGTGTCCGTGGCTTCGCATATTCACTGGCATACCGTCTACACTCACCGTGAAGTCAGTACCATGGTCTAGGTTAAATCCACGCAAAAAGTACTGGTTGGCTTTACCCGAGCCGCTGTGTTGGGTCACCATCATGCCCGGGATAAATTCAAGTATTTCGCCGGCTCGTAACATAGGGCGCTCAATCAAGGTGTCACCAGACACCCATCCCTGAGAAGCCGAGATAAATTCACCATCTTTTACTGAAGAGTCACCTCGAACTCGAATATGTTCAATATCACTTTCGGGGTCGTCGAGCGCATATGCAGTGCCCATACCAAGTGAAAATGAGCTAGCGATAAGCGTTGTTAGCAGAGTTTTTGTTGTCACCGTATTTGCGTCCATTATCCGTCTGTTATAACAATAACGATTAACAATGGTTAATGGATGCAAAAAGGAGGAAATCATTTTTCTTTGCTTATTGCACTATTAAATGCCGTTAACTAAGGCTTATGTTGTTTAAGCGATGTGGCGCTTGTGTCAAAATAAACGCTGTTGTTAATGAAGCGAAGAGATACCCGTGGCGAGACACGACAGAAAAGCCAAGAATAAGTCCTCATCATCTAATCACTTAAAAGCGAAGGATGATAAAAACGCGCCTAACTCAGAATCAGACAGTTCATCGCTAGAGCGAGCTGGATTCGTTAGACGTTTGTTGGCAATGATTTACGATACACTAGTAGCCACTGCTGTAGGTATGTGTGCGGCCATGGTGATGATAGTAACGCTGGTGGTTATGCTGAAAAACGGTGCCCTTGACCTGCAAGGCTATGCTGAACCTGCCGACCTTATCCAGGCATCTTTTGGTTATAAGTTGCTTATTCAAACGTGGGTGGGCTTGTGGATAGCTGGTTTTTTCTTGTGGTTCTGGCGCAGGGGCGGGCAAACCCTAGGCATGCGTGCATGGCGTTTACGAATTTATAGCACGGTTGAAGAACCAATGACCTGGCCGCGCTTGTTCATTCGCCTTATAGCATCGCTAGGTGGTCTAGGTACCTTACTTGTTCTATTTGATTTTAAAAATAAACAATCACTGCAAGACCGACTGGCAAAGACGGAAGTGTTGAAGCTGACCAAAGAAGCGAACGACCACAAGAGCTGGTAAAGGTGCTTTGTAAGGTGCTAAAAAATCGCAAAAAAAAGAGGTTGTAACGCCTCTTTTTCATTAGTTTTGACTGTTGAGT
This sequence comes from Alteromonas portus, assembly GCF_005117025.1. GTDB lineage: Bacteria > Pseudomonadota > Gammaproteobacteria > Enterobacterales > Alteromonadaceae > Alteromonas > Alteromonas portus. The sequence goes on from NZ_SWCO01000005.1 coordinate 178,870, forward strand.
GAGATGAATGCTGATAGGTGATCAACGCCTCAACATTACCCCTGCAATGGCCGCGAACAGCAAGCTTGGTAGCAGAGCCCCTAAGAACGGAGGTAGCTGATAGACTAAACTCACTGGCCCAAATACTTCGTTAAGAATAAAGAACCCGAAGCCTGTGAGTACGCCCATAATAACTCTTGCGCCCATGGTAACGCTTCGCAGCGGTCCAAAGATGAACGACAGTGCCATTAACAGCATTACGCCAACAGAAATAGGCTGAAAGATTTTTCGCCAAAGCGCTAGCTCATAGCGCGAGGGATCTTGGTCGTTGTTATCTAGATAGTTTACGTAATCTAGCAACCCAGTGATGGATAAAGCCTCTGGCTTAACGGCAACAATCCCTAGCTTGTCAGGCGTAAGCGTTGAGTTCCAACGCATGCGATTATTTTCATCAACCGTAACATTCGTTTCTGTAAACTTGGTTACTTCAACGTCGCTTAGCCACCAACCGTCGCCGTCGAAGGCCCCGTTTTTAGCGTGAGTAATGCTTTCTAGCGACAAGTCAGGGTTAAAACTAAATATGCTCACATCTTTGAGAGAGTCTTGGCTGAGAACTTGGCCTATGCTTACAAATCGGTCGCCATCCTTTGCCCACACCAGCTTGTCGGAAGAAAACAAGCTACCACCTGAAATAGCCTCGGTTCTTATCTGTTTTGCTTTGGTTTCGCTATAAGGAGTGACCCACTCACCAACAGCCATCACTAATAGAATCATTACTAGGGTGGATTTCATGGCTGAGTTTATGATGTTCCAGCGGCTCATACCTGCGGCTTGCATCACTACCAATTCGCTATTGCTAGCCAGTACGCCCATACCAATAAGGCCGCCTAGCAATGTTGCCATAGGAAAGAACTGCTCTAGGTCGCGAGGCAAGCTTAGCAATACGTAGATAAAAGCGACCAGCATGTCATAGTCGCCTTCGCCAATTTTACGTAGCTGTTCTACAAATTTAATGAGCGCGCTTAAGCCAATAAGTACGCTAAGCGTAACGGTAATAGTACCTAACAGCGTACGGGCGATATAAAAATCGAGGATCTTAAACATCTACTTTTTCCCCAATATCCAAGCGCGCAGTTCTGTGCCGGTTTTTCTGTCTCGCACAATCAACATGACACCAATGATCAGCATGATGGTGTGCACCCACCATAAGCCAAGCTGAGGTGGCATTTTGCCGTCTTCTAATACACGTCTACTTGCCAGTAGCAACAAGAAGTATCCCAGATAAAGCAGGATGGCAGGGAACATTTTACCAAAGCGACCCTGCCGCGGATCGACTGCGCTTAGTGGCACAGCAATCAGTACTAAAAATGGAATAGAAAGGGGTATAGCAATACGCCATTGAAGTTCGGCTCTGGCTTCAATACTGTCGTCTTCCCACAGTTCGTTAGTAGGCAGCACGCTTACCTTGCGACGGGTTTCGTCGGCGGGTTTGTCGGCAATCTGAATTTGGTATTCGTCAAATTCTACTTTGCGGAAAGCCTTTTCCGATTGCTTACCTTCGTACTGTACCCCTTCTTTCAACACAAGGTTTCGCGTACCGTCAGGGTTATTGGCCACTTCACCAGTTTGTGCATACACAACGCGCACGTCGCCTTCGCTGTCGTCCGTTTGATTTTGCGACAAAAACACTCGTTGCAGCTTATCGTTGTTGTCTACTTCGTGAACAAAAATAACGGCTTTTTCGTTACCCGTTTGCTGGAATCTACCTGGCATAAGAGCAGAAAGCCCAGCTTCATTGCGGGCTTTTTCTCGCAACTGGTATTCGTTCTCTGCAGCTAATGGCGCGAAATATAAGGTAATCGCGCCTGTGACTATCATGATAAGAACAGACAAGAACAGCATTACCCGCGTAACGTACCATTCACTGATACCACAGGCACGCATTACGGTCATTTCACTGTCTACATACAGCCTGCCGTGTGCCAGCATAATACCCAGATAAGCACTAATAGGCAGCACCAATGAAGAGAGGATAGGGGCATATAAACCTAGGAAGCCAAGCACTAGCCCAGCGGGGATATCACCGTCTGACGCATCGCCCAACACGCGCACAAATCGCAAGGTGACAAAAATTGCCATTAGGATAAAGAAAATCGCTAACTGAGATTTCAGCGTTTCCTTAAGTAAATAGCGGAATATCAGCATCTCAGCCCTTCCGGAAAATTAGGAATTTTAGTGAAAGAAAGCACAATTTTGTTTAAACTTACCGTTTTTACAAGTTTTGCCTGCAATCATAAACCGTTTGCATGGTGTTTTGACGCAAATTTAACCTATATTCAATAGGTCTTTAAGCGTGAATTGCAGCGAACTAAAAAGTTATGCTGCGTATTAAAACATAAAGCAGCGCGAAACGTTACGTGATTTTAGTCATCGTGCAAACCATAAACGACGAAAAGCGAGGTGATATCGTGGAGTTTAGTGTAAAAAGTGGCAGTCCTGAAAAACAACGCAGCGCATGTATTGTTGTGGGTGTCTTCGAGCCGCGCCGCCTAACGGCAGTGGCTGAACAACTAGACGAAATCAGTGAAGGTTATATCAGCAACTTGTTACGCCGTGGCGACCTTGAAGGTAAAGCAGGCCAAATGTTGTTGCTACACAACGTGCCAAATGTACTAAGCGAGCGCGTGCTTCTAGTCGGTTGTGGTAAAGAGCGCGAATTAGACGAGCGTCAGTACAAAAACATTATTGCCAAAACCATTCAAACATTGAATGAAACAGGCTCGATGGAAGCGGTATGTTTCCTTACCGAACTTCACGTTAAAGGTCGCGATACCTACTGGAAAGTACGTCAGGCAGTTGAAGCAACTGAAGACACGCTTTACACCTTTATGCAGCTTAAAACCAAGAAAGGTGAGCCACGTCGCCCACTGCGTAAAATTGTATTTAACGTACCTACACGCCGTGAACTTACCGTCGGTGAACGTGCAGTTGAGCATGGTTTAGCGGTTGCTCGTGGTGCGAAAGTGACCAAAGATGTGGCTAACATGCCGCCAAACATCTGTAACCCAGCGTACCTGTGGCAGCAGGCGCAAGAACTTGCCAGCCAGTACGACAGCGTATCCGCTGAAGTCGTTGATGAAACCCAAATGGCCGAGCTTGGTATGCAAGCGTATTTGGCTGTTGGTCGTGGTTCAGACAACGAAAGCATGATGAGTATTATGCATCACCGCGGTGGTCCTGCTGATCAAGCGCCAATTGTGCTTGTAGGTAAAGGCCTTACGTTCGATTCTGGCGGTATTTCAATTAAGCCTGGCGAAGCCATGGATGAGATGAAGTACGACATGGGTGGTGCTGCAGGCGTACTTGGTACTATGCACACTATCGCAGCACTGAATCTACCCATTAATGTTATTGGCGTATTGGCAGGCTGTGAAAACATGCCCGATGGCAAAGCGTACCGTCCAGGTGACATTCTAACGACTATGTCGGGTCAAACCGTTGAAGTGCTAAACACTGATGCCGAAGGCCGTTTAGTATTGTGCGACGCGCTAACTTACGTCGAGCGTTTTGAGCCAGAGCTAGTGATTGACGTAGCCACCCTAACTGGCGCAGCGATTATCGCGCTTGGTCACCATGCAACAGCGGTAATGAGCACGCACAACCCGCTTGCTCACGAACTACTGAATGCGTCAGAGCAAAGCTCAGATCGCGCATGGCGTTTACCGCTATGGGACGATTACCAAGAGCAGCTTGAAAGCCCATTTGCCGACATGACGAACCTAGGTGGTCGCCCAGCAGGGTCAATTACGGCGGGTTGTTTCTTGTCGCGCTTCACTAAGAAGTACAACTGGGCTCACCTTGATATTGCCGGTACGGCATGGCGCAGTGGTAAGAACAAAGGTGCAACAGGCCGTCCAGTGCCTATGCTGTCTCAGTTCTTAATGAACCGCGCTGATATCAAGTTAGAGGACTAATCATTCATGCCACAAGTGATATTTTATCAACTTACCAGCAGTGACAATGGTGTGGCAGGCCGCGCCAGCGAAGTTATTGCCTCAGCGTTTGCTAATAAGCAAAAGATTAGCGTGCTGTGCGATACACAGGCGCAGGCTGAAGACGTTGATGAATTGTTGTGGCAGCTGCCGGCTGACCGCTTTGTTCCCCATAACCTTTATGGTGAAGGGCCACAATCGGGAACGCCGGTGGAAATTTGTTGGCGGCCAGAGCAGGTAGCCAGACGACAAATGGTGGTTAATGTGGGTTCCGGTATGGTGCCTTCACCCAACCAGCATCGTCAAATCATCGATTTTGTACCCGTGGACGAGAACGCCAAACAGGCCGCGCGGGTAAGATACAAAAACTATCAGCAAGCTGGATGCAACATGCAGTTCAAATCTGCATAAGTCATTCGCGTTTAGCTTCAATTTGAGAGTGTGTAATGGATAAAACCTTCGAACCGCAGTCCATCGAGCAGCAATGCTACAAGTCATGGGAAGAGGCGGGTTTATTTAAAGCTTCAGGTAGCGGCGACCCTTATTGTATTTTGCTTCCGCCACCAAACGTTACCGGTAGCCTTCACATGGGCCATGGTTTCCAACAAACCATTATGGACGCCTTAACCCGTTATCATCGCATGAAGGGTGATAATACGCTTTGGCAAGTGGGTACTGACCACGCCGGTATTGCTACCCAAATGGTGGTAGAACGCCAACTTAACGCACAAGGCAAGACGCGCCACGATTTAGGTCGCGAAGACTTCATCAAAAAAGTGTGGGAATGGAAAGAGCACAGTGGCGGAACGATCACCGGTCAAATGCGCCGTCTAGGTACGTCACCTGACTGGTCTCGTGAAGTGTTCACCATGGATGAAGATCTGTCTAAAGCTGTAACTGAAGTGTTCGTGAAATTACACGAAGAAGGGCTTATTTACCGTGGTAAGCGTTTGGTTAACTGGGATCCAGTGCTTCACACTGCAGTATCTGATCTTGAAGTACTAAACGAAGAAGAAGACGGCCACATGTGGCACATGCGCTACCCACTTGCAGATGGTAGCGGTGAACTAGTGGTTGCAACAACGCGCCCTGAAACTATGCTAGGTGATACCGCGGTTGCGGTACACCCAGATGACGAGCGTTATCAAGGCTTTATCGGCAAAGAAATTAAGCTACCGATTACTGGCCGTTTAATTCCGGTTATCGCCGATGATTATGTAGATCAAGAATTCGGTACAGGCTGCGTTAAGATTACGCCTGCTCACGATTTTAACGACTACGATATGGGTAAGCGTCATAACTTGCCTATGATCAACATTCTTACCGACGATGCGAAAATTAATGATGATGCGCCAGAAGCGTATCGCGGTTTAGATCGCTTCGACGCCCGTAAGCAAATTGTTGCTGATTTAGACGCACAAGGCGCATTGGTTAAGATTGAGCCGCACAAGCTTAAAGTGCCACGTGGCGACAGAACTGGCGCAGTTATCGAACCATATCTAACTGACCAGTGGTATGTTGCCGTTGAGTCGCTTGCTAAGCCTGCAATTGAAGCGGTTGAAAGCGGCGAAATTCGTTTTGTGCCAGAGAACTGGAACAAGACTTACTACCAGTGGATGCACAACATTCAAGACTGGTGTATTTCACGTCAGCTGTGGTGGGGACACCGCATTCCGGCGTGGTACGACGAAAACGGCAAGGTTTTTGTTGGCCGTACCGAAGAAGAAGTGCGTGAAAAGCACGGCCTTGGCAGTGACGTAACCCTTTCACAAGACGACGATGTACTAGATACCTGGTTCTCAAGCGCACTATGGCCGTTCGCCACCATGGGCTGGCCAGAAGAAACGCCAGATCTAGAAACCTTCGTGCCTTCTTCAGTGCTAGTAACCGGCTTTGACATCATCTTTTTCTGGGTTGCCAGAATGATCATGATGACCAAGAAGTTCACGGGCAAAATTCCGTTTAAAGACATCTACATTACTGGTCTTATCCGCGATGAGAACGGCGATAAAATGTCAAAGTCGAAGGGCAACGTGCTTGACCCAATCGATTTGATTGACGGTATTGATATTGAGTCACTAGTCACTAAACGCACCGCGGGCATGATGCAGCCTCAGCTGGCTGAAAAGATTGCTAAGCGTACCCGTAAACAGTTCCCTGATGGTATTCAGGCCTACGGTACAGATGCACTGCGCTTTACGTTTGCAGCTATGGCGTCAACCAGCCGCGATATCAACTTTGATATGTCCCGTGTTGAAGGCTACCGCAACTTCTGTAACAAAATTTGGAACGCATCGCGTTTCGTATTGATGAACACAGAAGAGCACGATACCGGTCGTGACGGCGGCGAAATGGTGCTTAGCATGGCCGATCGCTGGATTTGGGCTAAGTTCCAACAAACGCTGGTTGAGTTTGAAAAAGCGCTTGAAGACTATCGTTTCGATATTGCAGCACAAACCGTTTACGAGTTCACCTGGAACCAGTTCTGCGACTGGTATCTAGAACTTACTAAGCCAGTGCTTAACAATGACGCCAGCACTGAAGCTGAAAAGCGTGGTACACGTCATACCCTTATTAACGTGCTTGAAAGCCTGCTTCGCTTGTTGCACCCGCTTATGCCATTTATCACCGACACTATTTGGCAGCGCGTTGTGCCACTAAGTGCGCTTAAGGTAGAAGAGGGCGCAAGCATTATGGTTCAGGCATTCCCTGAAGTTGATGCAGCGAAACAAGACGACAAAGTACTTGCTGATATCGAGTGGGTGAAGAAGTTTATCGTGGGTATTCGTAATATCCGTGGTGAAATGGATATCTCGCCAAACAAACCGCTTAATGCGCTACTTAAAAACGTAAGCGACGAAGACGCGCGTCGTCTTGATGCGGCTAAGGCATTCCTAGATAAGCTTTCTAAGCTTGAAACCGTAACTATTTTGAAAGACGGTGAAGAAGCGCCAGCCAGCGCCACAGCGCTAGTGGGCGAGATGGAAATTCTTATCCCAATGGCAGGGCTTATCGATAAAGACGCAGAGCTTGCTCGTATTACTAAAGCCATGGAGAAAATCGAGAAAGATGTTTCTCGTACTCGTGGCAAGTTGGGTAACGAGAAGTTTGTAAGCAATGCGCCTGAAGCGGTAATTGAAAAAGAACGCGCTAAGTTGGAAGAGGGTGAAAAAGCTCTAGCCAAACTTAAAGAGCAGTTCGAGACCATTAAAGCGCTTTAAGTGCAGCCCTAGAACGGGGTTTATCGATAAAAATTAGAAGGGTTACCGAAAGGTAGCCCTTTTTTATTGGCTCTCGAATAAGGCATCAGCGCACATTCGCATAAGCGCTGATTGACTCGAAAGACTAACACTGTAACTTTCTATCAAAAGCACGGCCTAGTTAAACTCAAGCGCTGCTATTAATGCGCTTCGCTAAGTATGAATTTAGACATGTTTGCCTAAATATTGTCGAAGCATACCAACGAGCGATTTCTGCTTTATCGGTTTGGTAAGATAATCATTCATACCGGCATCCATTGCACTCTGTTTGTCTTCTTTCATTGCATTGGCAGAAAGACCAATGATTGGTAAGGCAGTAAATCCTTTCTCACGTAGCATGGTAGTGGCTTCATATCCGTCCATTACCGGCATTTGTACATCCATTAATACAAGGTCGTATTGTGGGGCATTCTCTACCTTTTGTACTGCTTGTTTACCATCTTCGGCAAGATCGAAAGTGAGTCCAAGACTAGTTAGCATTTCGCCCGTCACCAGTTGGTTAATGTTATTATCTTCAACTAGCAATATGTGCCCTTCAAGCGCCGTTTCTTCAGCCTCATCTTTATAATGTTGTCCTTCATAGCTGGCATCTTTTGTAATTATCTGGTGCACAAAACGCTCAAACTGGGCGGGCGTAAAGGGATGCATTATTAAAGGGCCTTTCCAGAGCGAGTCATATTTAGCTTGCAGAGCACTACCTGCACTTTCCATTACTAAGCCCACGGATTTTCCGCTTTCAAATAAACTATTCAGCCAGCTAATATTTTTCCTAAAGAAACTAAACTCATGAACATCAACAACAATATGATCGGGGAGGGTTGTTGCATTCTTAGCGTCGTCGATTGACATAATAGCTGTTGTCGACAGCTGAATTTGACTGCAATAAGCCTCGGGAAGTAACGGTGATTCGGTAATGTAAAGGCTGTTATTAGGTAACTGTGGTGAGTTCTGTAACACCCCTGGCTGATTTTTGAATGCTTTGAGTGGAAGCTCAACCACGAATGTGCTGCCTTTACCCATAGTAGACGTTGCATCGAGTCGTCCGTTCATAAGCTCAGTAAGTTGGCTGACAATTGCTAGGCCTAGTCCGGTGCCGCCGTATTTACGGTTGGTTGAACCATCCGCTTGAGTAAAGGGCTTAAATATTTTATCGAGTTGCGCAGCGCTCATACCTATACCCGAATCGGTAATTCGCATGGTGAGGTTAAGCAGGTTACCTTTTTCATTTAAGCTACCGTCAAATTCAATATCTATACGCCCTTGTTCGGTGAACTTCACAGCATTATTACCAATATTCATAATGATTTGGGCAATACGTAGCGGGTCGCCTATGACCTGAGGCGGTATCTCAGGGTTAACTGTAAAGTGAACAGATAAGTTCTTTTCCTTTGCACGTAGTGCAATCACGGCAATGAGGTTGTCAAACAGCGAGTGTAATGAAAAGCTCACTTCTTCTATTTTTAGCTTACCGGCCTCAATTTTAGAGAAGTCGAGTATATCGTTTATTACACTCAGCAATATTTGCCCTGAATAGGCAGCTTTATCCAAGTAGCCTCTAACAGAAGTAGAAAGCTCTTGCTGCTGTGCCAGCTCTATAAGCCCCAAAATACCGTTCATAGGCGTGCGAATTTCGTGGCTCATATTTGCCAAGAACATACTTTTAGATGCGGTAGCTTGCTCGGCTTTAACTTTAGATTCAGTAATGACCTTATTTAAGTTTTCTAGCTGAGAGTTCATCGTTCTCGCTTCATTTAGCAGCTTTTCTGTTTCACGGTTTTTGTCACTAAATACAAGCGCTGCTTTTGCTAGTTTTCCTATTTCATCTTTTCGGTTACTGCCTGGAATATTAGAGATTTGCACGCCTTCAGCGAGTTTATTGAACACTTCTGTGATGGAGCGGATGGGACCAAGGATACGGAATATTGAAAACAACGCGGCTGCCATCGCAAGTAAAATGGCAAATAAAGAGAACAGCTCTCCGTTACGTTGTGTGTTTTCAGCTATTTGATACGTGCGCTGAGCAATAACTTCAGAATCATTACTGACTTTTTTCGCCAACTCGCCACTCAAATAAAGAAACTCGTTAGCAGAGCCAGCCATAACCACATTAACCAGAAAGAGGTTGCCTTGCGTTATTTGAGTCAACTTAAAAAAGTCGTTTTTAATTCTATCAACAACGCGCTCAATACGCTGTTGTAGGTCAGTATTAACGGGGGAAGGCAAACGTTTTAAAGCATCAATAGAGTCATTAAATGACTTAATGAATTTCATGTCGGGCTTCATTAAGTACTTTAACATCGCGTTTTCTGTGCGAATAAGGATGACCTTAGCATCCTCGACATAAGCGGGGGAAATTTCCTGTTTGGCAAGGGCCTTATCAAGTACGCTTTCAAGTAAAGTGATATCAGACATGGTGCCTTGATCGATAAGGTTATCTCTTTCTGAGCGAGCATCGACAACCTGAGAGAAGTTTTCTTGATAGGCGTTTAGGTGTTCTCTCATTCTACTAAGAATTTGATTGCTATCGTCTTGTAGATTGGAATGCTCGTTTACCTCCGCAAGCTTATCAAGCTTACTGTTAATGGTAACCATAAGGCGACTAAAGCGAGTTATGGCAGACTTACTCGCGTTTTCTTTGAAGATTAAAACATTGCGCTGTAAATCGACAACGTCACGCTCGAGCTCTTTAACAATACTTACATCAATGACGGCTTTAGATGCAGACGCCACGCCTTTACTTAAAACCTCTTGGTTTTTTCGCGCCACGTAGCCTTGTGCAAGTATGAGTGCGATTAACGCAAGTAATACTGTTATAAGCTGTACCCGAATTGACGATAACATATGAGCTTAAAGAACCTTATTCCATTGAAGACGTGGTATTACATTGGTTTATGCGGTGATAAATTCGTACCACTTTTGTAAGCTATATTCATAGCTTGGCATAACAGTATTCCAAACTGCAACATTGCTAAAGCGTTCTTCGTAACTGCCACCTGTTCGCTGTGCGCCTTTTTGTACACTCACTTTGCCATCTGGACCTTTTAGAGGTTCAGAGGCAACTTCGCCTTTATACCAATAGTCCCATTCAGCTTGTGATAAATACTCGGCGGAGCGGAGAGGGTTTGAAATGTAATATCCTTGCCTAGCTATAAATGCACCAGGCCAACCCGACAGCCACCAGTTCATGTATTCATAAGCTACATCTTTTATTCTGCCCTGAGTAGCAGAAGAAAGACACATTACCCCGTGCCAACCTCGATAGCCCTCTTTAGGGGCCGCGAATGTCACCGGAATATTTTGACCATTCAGTGCCGAGACAGCGGGGGAGAACATACTTTCAATGGCAACACGGCCGCTTTTCATAAATTCAACAGACTCGGGCACCGATGTCCAAAAACCACTAAAGTGGTTGAGCTGGGTTAACTCTATTAGCAGATTGAACAGGTCGTCTAGTTCGTATTCGGTGATGGCGCCAATATCTTTAAAAGTAATAAACCCTTTTGCTTGCGCGGCTAACGCTAAATCGAATAATCCGATGGTAGGGTCATTTACAATCCCCACTTTTCCAGAAAAATGACGATCTAACAACCACCCCCAGCTTTCTTCCTGTCCCTGTAGTTCAGCAGGTAGCGTAGACGTGTCATAACCAAATGAGTCTACATTGTGCACGTAGGGTAAAAAGCTGATGGTATCGGTGTGCTTCTCACCCAACGAGCCATCTCCTTGGACATTGAGAATTTTGTGGGGGGCGTCGCCTGCTCCCATACGAGCGTTTTTGGTGAGCTTACCGGTTTTGCTTAAGTCGTTTATTTCTTCCCAATAGTGAAGGCGCTTTTTTTGTATAGGTTGAATAGCCTTTGCACGCCACAGTACGTTGATACTATTTGACCATTGCTCGTACAAATCAAAAGAGTAAGGGTTCATAGAGGCTTTTTGCAATACAGTAGCACTTCCGCCAGGTTCAAACTCTATGTTAATGCCTAGATCTTCAATAGCGCGCTGTCGAATAGCTTCTTGCAAAGTGACGTGCGTTCCCATAACCCGCAAGGTTGGTTTTGTTTTACCAATAGCAAAGGGGGTAATGCCGGCTGTCAGTCCAAGCGCTAGCCCGCCTTTTAACAAAGTGCGGCGTGATGTAGAGGCGTTACTAGTGTTGCAAGGCTTAGTAGACATTATCAAAGTCCGTATAAGAAATATCCTTTGTAACATTCTGGCATCTATTTCAGAGAGTTACCAAAAAATGTTTGAAGTTAATTTAATGCAATCGTGTTTTGGACATATCTGGTAACACTTAGCTTATGGCAAAGTAATTACGATTCCATTATAAAGATATCAAAATGATATCAAAGGTAATGGGTATGCAAGAAAAGAACGGTTTTTCAGTAAACGGATATTTGATGATTTGTGTCTTATTGGTTGCACAGGCTGCGGCTTTTTTCTATGCCGTTGGAGGGAGTCCAGAGGGTGGAATTATATTGAGTCTTCTGGTTGGTGCCCTGTGGATGGGGTACTTTATGGTGCAACCAAATCAAGCCAAAGTAATGACTTTTTTCGGAAGCTATGTCGGTACTGTCTCTGATGTAGGTTTACGTTGGACAATTCCATTATTTCGCCGAACCAACATTTCACTTCGCATAAGAAATTTCGAAAGCGCTAAAATAAAGGTAAATGATAACCAGGGTAACCCCATTGAAATAGCGTCAATTGTAGTGTGGAAAGTAACGGATACTGCTGAAGCTGTATTTGACGTAGACGATTATGAAAGCTTTGTTCGCATTCAAAGTGAGTCTGCTATTCGTAATATGGCGAGTAGTTTTCCTTACGACCCTCGCGATGACGAACAAGCTGAAGTGGCCCTTCGTAGTCACCCAATAGAGATATCAGAGCGGTTACAAGAAGAAATACAAGCCCGTTTAGCAAAAGCAGGGATCACCATATTAGAGTCTCGTATTAGCCACCTTGCCTACGCGCAAGAAATCGCAAGTGCTATGCTACAGCGTCAACAGGCCTCAGCGATTGTCGCTGCGCGTAAGCAAATTGTGGATGGTGCTGTGGGAACCGTTGAAATGGCCCTTCAACGACTAAACGAAAAAGGGGTTGTTGAGCTAGATGAAGAGCGCAAAGCGACCATGATCAGTAACCTACTAGTCGTGCTGTGCGGTGATAAATCAACGCAGCCTGTTATTAATACAGGTACAATTTATTAGTAAAGTTTTGAGTTTCTAATTTTGGTGCCGCAGAGGCGCTCTGTGGCACATAAGGTTTTTATTTTGGCGAAGAAAAAAGCGTATCCACTTCGGATTAATGAAAATGTACTTGCCGCTATGGAAAGGTGGGCCGCTGATGATTTGCGTAGTGTTAATGCACAAATTGAGTATGTATTAAGACAAGCGCTTGTGAAGCAAGGCAGAGTCAAACTTGTAGAGAAGGTAGTGGTGGAAGTTGAAGAAATAGAGCTTGGTTCAAAAGTTAACTGATGTTGAACGTGCAAATCATCAGTTAACTTTTCGAGATGCTTCAAGTCAATCAGTAATTAAATGTTGCGTTGGCGAGAGTGTCTCACCAGTACAATGCCACCTAGTAAAAACAATGGAAGTAACGACCAAGCACCACCGTGTTCCTCTACTATTACTACCGTATCTTCTACAATGTACTCGTTGTTTTCACTTTCAAGAGGAAGATAGGCCAGAGCGCTGTCGTCATAGGCATCGGTAAAAGCCACTAGCTCTTCAGTGTCGGCATCGTAAAGCTCCAACAAAATGTCGTATTCGCTAGGTGGAAATCCAGATACTAATGAACTTTCGATGGTGAATGTATCAGTTGAATCTTCTGAATAAATATAAAATTCAGACGATACGTGAATTGCATCGTAAACACCCTCTTTACCTAAATACAAAACAGCGTATACAGGCGCTCGTGTAAAAATTGTGTCGGCGTCAAACTCGATTGAAAATGTAGAGTGATAACCGTCGTAGTCAATATCTTGCTCAAGCGTTACCCAACTTTCATAAATCCAAAATTCGTTAACGCTGCTTACCACTATGTCGCTTGATGATTTGTTTACACCAAGATGTTGCTGATGTTTGTTCGTTTCACTAACTGTATTTTGTTGTGCGACAGTGCTATCGGCAGACTGTTCAACCAGGCTGTCACTTGCCAGCTCGCCTGTTGTTTTAGGTAAAAGTGATTCAGAAGCTACGAAGGGTTTGTCGTAACGGAATTCGTTTGAGGTAACGTGTTTATCTTCTGATTTACTATCAGAATTTGCATGTGCAGGTGATAAAAGAGCCAGCTGTAATGTGGCGATAGCAGAGTATGCGGTAAGTGCTAATACTAAGTTTTTCATCTGTCCATCCTTTTCCAATCGATAATGACAGGGTCATTGTTAACCAAAAAAGATGAACAAAAGCTGAAGAGTAACTTAATGACCCCTCAGCTTGTAAAATAGGCGGTTAGGTTTAGTCGTCGAAGAAATGGTCTTCTTCTTCGTATTCACCTTCCTCACGTGGTTCAAAGTACGTACCCCATCCATCGTAGGTCACGTCGTGCTTGTCTGCAATTTTTAGCAAAGTGTCTGAATCAGCATTAAGCTTTTCAATATCTAGCTTTCTTTCTACCACGGCATCGAAGCAAAAAATGGTCTCGCCATCATCTAGAATAAGCTCTTCGGCATCTGTCACTTCAAAACCGGCTTTGAACGCATCAACGGCTGCCTTTTCTAACACGTCGAAGTCGGTGCTGGCGAAATGGTGCTCAATGGTGTAGTCGGCATCTGCTTGACTGCCATCTTCTAGAAGGGCATCAATAGTTTCTTGGTTAAACTCGTACCACTCTTCTCTTTCATCGAACTGGGTCATAATAAACACTCGTTAGCAATTTAGGCGCAAGTTTACCTGCTTTTTTCCAGTTCATCGACCTGTGTATTGAGCGCATCAAACTTTTGTTTCATTTCATCATTGAAATAGGCCATCCACTCTTTGATCGAACGCTCTTCCATTAGCGGTTCAGGCGCAGAAATATCAATCAGTACAATACCGTTGTTCCAACGATTCCACTTCACTTTGTTGTGTAAATTGCTAGCCGTTACCATGACAATCGGCTCATTAGTGGTTTTGGCTAAACGAAATGCGCCTTGTTTGAAAGGTAGAATACCTCTGCCATAACTTCTCGTGCCTTCAGGAAAAAGCCATACAGATGTTTTCTTTTTGGCAATGCGATTAGCGGCAATATCCAAGGTGTTTCTGGCTTTCCCAGAGTTTTTTCTATCGATCATGATATTCCCAGATAGCCAATAAATTTGGCCGAAGATAGGGATCCACTTCAAACTTTTTTTACCAATAGTGACCACGCCGGGAAGCGCTGCTTTACAAATTGTAATTACATCAAAGCTGTTTTGATGATTAGCGATAAAAACATAAGGCTCGTTCGTTTTTACAGCGGGGTCTCTTTGTATAACAATTTTGAGGCCCACTATTTTAGCCATAAGCGAATACAAACTACCGGCGGCATGCACGTTATCCTTGTGAAAAGGGCGCACAATACAAATGATCAGCAAAATAATGTTGATTAATAAAAAGGCGATAAACAGTGCCGGTATGCGAAATAAAGCGATCAAAACAACTCCTAGATACAATTGACGCGCGCAGTATAGATGAAGTTTCAGCGTACACTTGTCCGATGAGTTTTTACAGCGCCGAAACTAAATAGGCGCGCCCCTTGTGAAAGTTCTTTCTTTATCGCCTTTAGTATGAGGAAATTTTGCCGATACCGAATTACAATAATAAATAGTTTAATCGAACCTAACTCGGTAACCACTACATGCAGACATTTACTCCAGACGACCTAGAAGAAGATATTCTTGCTGACCTTATGGAGGAAATAAACGAACTCTACGAATCGAGTGAACAAACCTTGATTGAACTAGAGCTTCGCCCCGAAGACAACGAATTACAGCGTGCTCTGTTTCGCTCAATCCACACCATTAAGGGTGACTTGGGCTTAGTGAACTTCTCTCCCATGATCCCGCTTTTGCAGCATGTTGAAGATTTACTCGATTATTTACGTAAAGGACAGGTAGCGTATACCAGTACCATGAGCGACTTGGTGCTACTAACCATGGATAGAGTGAAGGCCTTTGTAGAAGCTGTGATGGCGGACGGTAAGGCTGAATATGACGATAACCTTCACAATCAACTGGTGTTAGCAATTGGTCGCGTGACACCAGATAATACCGCTGAGCATGAAAAACGCCTTACTGAAGCTGTGTTACTGTTAAATCCAGCGTTAGATATTGTTGCTGATGATGACGACCCACAAAGTGTGCAGATAAAGCCACCCACATTAGCGGCCACGGGTATACCGAAAGATATTAGTAGCGAGAAAAAACAAGATATTTTGTTCTTCCGTGACTTGATGCAAACCATCGAACGTCGCTCTAATTATTGGGCCGGAAGAGGCGACCGCATTGCCAAGTTGGCTATGTACATCAACGATGTTGCTGAAAAGCCAATTGACGAAGATCAACTGGCAGTCGCTAGTTATGTTCACGATTTCGGTATGGCGTTTATGCCGTTAAAGCTATTGCACAAAGGCGATGAGTTAAGCGATATCGAATTCAACCTGATGCGTTCTCATGTGTATAAAAGTGCACGTCTTCTAGAGCATTTAGATCAGTGGGATATGGCCCGTAAAATAGTGATGCAGCATCACGAACGCACAGATGGAACAGGTTATCCACTGGGGATCAAGGAAGACGATATTTGTGAGGGTGCCAAACTGCTCGCAATTGTTGACACCTACGATGCAATGACGCATCCAAGAGCGCACAATGAAGATAATGTGCTTTCTAAAAAAGAAGCGGTAATTGAGATCAACCGTAGTGCCAAAGGGCAGTTTAGTATGAAGTGGGTACGACTGTTTAATCAGGCTATGACAGCGCTTTTAACCAAAGGGCATTGATTAAAAGAGTATCAGATAGCAGAGGGCTTTCTCTGCTATCTGGAAAACGCATAGGCTTAGTTAACACCTAATTCTTTTAATTTTCTTGTAAGCGTGTTTCTTCCCCATCCTAAACGTTTAGCAGCATCTTGCTTGTGGCCGTGTGTGTGCTGAAGCGCACGTTCAAGCATAACGCGCTCAAACGTAAGCATCGCGTCATTTAGAATGTTGTGATGGCCGTCGCGAAGCTGTTTGTCGGTCCAGCTTGCGAGTAAGTCAGGCCAATCACCAGACTCTGCTGTAGGCTTTTCAATACTGCTATCGCTATGAATTTCCGGTGGCAGATCGCTTGGCAGAACTTCCTGCCCACTTGCCATTACGGTTAACCATCTGCACACGTTTTCAAGCTGTCGAACATTACCCGGCCATGGAAGTTGCGACATGACGCGTTCAGCGTCTTTCGATATGCTTTTGGCCTCTACATCGAGTTCTTTAGCTGCTCGACGCAGGAAATGACGAGTGAGTAATGGTATGTCTTCGCGGCGCTCGTTAAGCGATGGCAGATGCACACGAATAACGTTTAAGCGGTGGAATAAGTCTTCCCTAAACTTACCTTCAGCAACCCTCTGCTCTAAGTTTTGGTGAGTTGCAGCGATGATACGTACGTCTACACTCACCGACTGATGTCCACCAACGCGATAAAACTGACCGTCTGCGAGCACGCGCAGTAGGCGGGTTTGCACATCTAGCGGCATATCACCGATTTCGTCTAAGAATAAAGTACCGCCATCGGCTTGCTCAAAGCGGCCCTGACGAGCAGCCTGGGCTCCGGTAAACGCGCCCTTTTCATGTCCGAATAGTTCAGACTCTACTAAATCGGCGGGAATAGCGGCCATATTTAGCGCAATGAAGGGTTTACTTGCTCTAGGGCTGTGCCTGTGTAGCGCGTGCGCCACAAGTTCTTTACCCGTACCCGATTGCCCGTTGATAAGCACGCTAATTGAAGATCGAGACAGGCGACCTATGGCACGAAACACTTCCTGCATGGCAGGTGCTTCACCAATAATTTCCGTTACTACATCTTCAACTTGTGCTTTAGAAACGGTTGACTGCTCTCTTGCGTGAGCAAGCGCGCGCTGCGTTAAGGTTACCGCCTCGTCAATATCAAAAGGCTTTGGCAAATATTCGAATGCCCCTTTTTGATAAGCATTCACCGCGCTGTCCAAATCTGAATGCGCCGTCATAATAATAACAGGCAGCAGTGGGTGAGATGCATGTACTTCGTTCAGTAACGTCATGCCGTCCATTTGTGGCATTCTTATATCTGAAATGATGACTTCAGGGGCTTGACCGCTTTGAAGTTGAAGCAATAAATCTTCAGGGTTTTCAAAACTCAAACAGCTGATATCGGCTGCTTGTAAGGCCTTTTGCAGCACCCAACGAATAGAACTGTCGTCATCGACAATCCACACAGACTCATTCGTCATCGTCTGTCTCCTTACGATCTATTGGTATGTAAATTACGAACTCAGTGTGACCAGGGTAGCTATCTACATCTATTTTGCCGCCGTGGTGATTAATAAGGGTTTGTGAGATAGACAAACCCAGCCCAGAGCCATTTTGCTTACTCGTGACCATGGGATAGAAAAGCGTGTCTTTTATTTCAGCTGGAATGCCCGGGCCGTTATCAATAATTTTAATTTTAGCTACTAGTGCATGACGCTTCGTTTGAATTGTCATTTGGCGTTCTATTCGCGTTATTAACTTAATTTGTGGGTTAGGGGTTTGGCTTTCGGTTAATGCCTGAACGCTGTTTCGCACAATATTGAGTACCGCTTGCTGGATCATGTCTGGGTCTAGCATGAGCGGTGGAATACTCGGATCGTAATCGCGAACTATAGTAATAGGATTGTCTGAGTCAAAGCGCATTAAGCTGCGTATTTTTTCAAGCGCTTGATGCACATTACTTTCTTCAAACCGAGGCAACGAATTTGGACCTAGTAGGCGGTCAACTAAGTTTCGTAAACGATCCGATTGCTCGATGATCATGCGCGTAAACTCTTTGTGATCTTCTGATAGCTCTTTTTCTAATAGCTGGGCTGCGCCTCGAATCCCGCCTAGTGGATTCTTTATCTCGTGGGCTAAACCCCTTACTAACTCTCGTGCAGCATAATGCTGTGCGTTTTGTAAATTCTCTCGAGAAATTCGTTTTTGCTGGTCAATCTTTTTTACTTCAAACAACAGCCTGGGACCGTCTTCAAAGTGTAAATTTGTGACGGTTAAGTCGGCGGAGACATAACGGTTATCTCTAAATGCCAATTTGATTTCATTTTCTGTGAAATCCTCCCCCTTCCTGATGGCGGCCTTAAGGCGAGTGGTCTCAATTGTGCCAGGCAGGAAAAAGTCTTGAAGTGGGTGCCCAATAAGTTGCTTCAACCCCGTTTCAAATAGAGCTTCGCCCGCATGGTTGGCATAAACAATAGTAAGTTTATTGTCTACCATCACCAATGCGGTATTAAGGCTATTAATAAGCTGTTGTGTTTCTAACTCGGTGGAATGCATCCGAGCTCGTCTCCTTTGCACTATAATTGTGCATTGTAGCTTGCAATGCTGCGTTACGCGAATAAAGAGCTCAAGAAGAAATGTTCACTGAACCTCTATGGTGCGCATACATAACAATGGTTGCACGCTATTAGTTATTAATTAACGCCGATGCCTGATGTAGGTAAAGGGTTTGTACTGGAGACGATGCAAGAGTCTTGCCCGTATTGTTGGTTAGTTCAACTTTATAAGTGTGTGCCCCACGATGGATACCAGATAGTTTAAAAACACCTGAACTATTGCTAACTAATGGGGCGTCATCAAATATTAATCGGTAGATTGGCGCTTTCTGTGCACCAGGTTGTGCGGCAGAGATTGTGATTTCACCCAAATTATTTCGAATTGTCGCTTCTGGTGCAGGAGATTTTATTACTACGCGATAATTCGGTTTTGGTGCTACAGGCTTGGGTGACGGAAGTGGGGAAACCTTAGGCGCGGTTACGACATTTTGTGTCTTACCATCGAACGCTAATGGCTCTGCATTTCTCTGTGGCTTATCGGTGTAAGTCACTACGCCGTCTTTTCCAATTACCTTATAGATTGTCATTTTAGAAGAAGAGGTTGCAGCGGTAGGGGTGCTAGCACTCTGTGGTGCTACATTATTTTGTGAGTCTTTTTGTGTTTCCTGCAGCGTAATCTGTCGTTCGCTATCTTGATTAAGCGCAGCGGCTTGTGGTGAAAGCAACCCATAACAACTAACTGATAGCAGTGAAATTAAGCAGAAGTTTCGCGTCATCTTTTGCACGTGTTATTACCTAATTAACCTGTTTTGAAGGGTGCTAACTGATTACCATGGCTTATCGCATATGTGATTGGCTAATTCAGAATAGATGTAGCATGCAATGAAATATACCGAAAACGTAATCTTTGTAAGTACTTCTTAATAATGAATAAGGACATAGTAGATAATTAGCGCGCATAAAAAAAGCCCGCATTGCGGGCTTTAGTATAAATCGCTATACAGAGTGAAATTACACGCTGTAGTACATGTCAAACTCAACAGGGTGAGTAGTCATGTTAAGTTTAGTTACTTCTTCAGACTTAAGGTCGATGTATGCATCAATCATGTCGTCAGTCATAACGCCACCGGCTTTAAGGAAGTCACGGTCGTTATCAAGAGCTTCAAGCGCCATTTCTAGCGAGCTTGCAACTGTTGGAATTTCAGCAGCTTCTTCTGGCGGTAGGTCGTACAAGTCTTTATCCATTGAATCACCAGGGTGGATCTTGTTCTTAATACCGTCGATACCTGCCATAAGCATAGCGGTGAACGCTAGGTATGGGTTAGCTGTTGGGTCAGGGAAACGTACTTCAATACGACGTGCTTTATCGCTAGTTACGTGAGGAATACGAATAGACGCAGAACGGTTACGTGCAGAGTATGCAAGCATTACCGGTGCTTCGAATCCAGGAACTAGACGCTTGTATGAGTTAGTAGAAGCGTTAGCAAACGCGTTGATTGCACGCGCGTGCTTGATGATACCACCAATGTAGTAAAGTGCTTCTTCAGAAAGACCTGCGTACTTGTCACCTGCAAAGATGTTTACGCCATCTTTAGAGATAGATTGGTGACAGTGCATACCAGAACCGTTATCGCCAACAAGCGGCTTAGGCATAAAGGTAGCTGTTTGACCGTATGCATGTGCAACGTTGTGAACAACATACTTGTAAACTTGGATTTCGTCAGCTTTCTTAACTAGCGTATTGAATTGGCAAGCAATTTCGTTTTGGCCAGCAGTTGCTACTTCGTGGTGGTGCGCTTCGATAACAAGGCCCATCTCTTCCATAACTAGACACATTGCAGCACGGATATCGTGAGCAGAGTCTACTGGAGGCACTGGGAAGTAACCGCCTTTAACGCCAGGGCGGTGTGCCATGTTGCCGCCTTCGAACTCTTCGCCCGAGTTCCACTTAGCTTCAGCAGCGTCGATCTTGTAGAAAGAGCCCGCCATGTCAGTGTGAAAGCGTACGTCATCAAAAAGGAAAAACTCTGGCTCTGGGCCAAAGAAACATGTGTCACCGATGCCAGTTGATTTTAGGAATTCTTCAGCACGACGAGCAACTGAACGTGGGTCACGCTCATAACCTTCCATTGTAGAAGGCTCAACCACGTCACAGCGGATATTTACTTGAGTTTCTTCAGCGAAAGGGTCAACTACGCAGCTGTCAGCATCTGGAAGAAGAACCATGTCTGATTCGTTGATGCCTTTCCAGCCAGCGATTGAAGAACCGTCGAACATTTTACCTTCTTCGAAAAACTCTTCATCAACAACGCTCGCAGGGATAGATACGTGTTGTTCTTTACCCTTGGTATCGGTAAAACGTAAATCTACAAACTTCGCTTCACTTTCTTTAATCAGCTCTAATGCCTTTTCTACTGACATCGTGTCCTCCAGGTTTAATGTAAAAATGCGGAATGATCAGCTTCACTCCAACAGTGGCAAAAGTGAAAGCGATTATCATGCCATCTATATGTGTGCCGATTTCTGTGGCATAGACGGCCATCTATCACTTCCATTTGAAATAAAATGCACCACAATGATGCAGTGGTGCACCATTGTGGTGTTTTTGCTCAGTTGTACGTCAATCAGCCTAGATTACTTTGTAATGTATAGCCACCTATTATGATCAATTCAGTGCAATAGCATTGTCTATTTGTTAATCAAGTGTTGGAAAACCAATAAAACTCGTTTCCATTAAAAAAAAGATGCGCAAACGTCGTGGTTTTTCTGTACAATCCGCGCAAATTTCTCTATCTGCATTTTTTTGCAACAAATCTAACGCATACTCCTTTCCACTGAATTGAAGTAGACGTTGATTTACACAGGCTCTATATAAGCATGAATACCACTGATATTAATAAATTGCGTAATATCGCAATCATCGCCCACGTTGACCACGGTAAAACCACCCTGGTAGACAAACTGTTACAGCAGTCTGGCACCCTTGAATCTCGAGGCGAGCAAGAAGAGCGCGTAATGGACTCGAACGACATCGAGAAAGAACGTGGCATTACCATCCTAGCTAAGAACACAGCGATTAACTGGAACGACTACCGTATTAACATCGTAGATACTCCAGGACACGCTGACTTCGGTGGTGAAGTAGAGCGTGTAATGTCGATGGCTGACTCTGTACTTCTACTTGTAGATGCGCAAGAAGGTCCGATGCCACAAACTCGTTTCGTTACGCAAAAGGCATTTGCTCAAGGTCTTAAGCCAATTGTTGTTATCAACAAAATCGACAAGCCTGGTGCGCGTCCTGACTGGGTTATGGATCAAGTTTTCGACCTATTCGACAACCTAGGTGCAACTGACGAACAGCTAGATTTCCAAGTTGTTTATGCGTCTGCACTTAACGGTTGGGCATCACTAGACGCAGATACTAAAGAAGACGATATGACGGCGTTGTTCCAAACTATCGTTGACCAAGTTTCTCCACCTGATGCAGATATCGATGGCGCATTCCAAATGCAGATCTCTCAGCTTGACTACAACTCATACGTGGGTGTAATCGGCGTAGGTCGTGTTAAGCGTGGTTCTGTTAAGCCTAACCAACAAGTAACGGTTGTTACTGCCGATGGCAAGAAGCGCAACGGTAAAGTTGGCTTGGTATATGGTTATCTTGGTCTTGCTCGTCACGAAGTTGAATCTGCGCACGCGGGTGACATCATTGCAATTACAGGTCTTGGCGAGCTTAAGATCTCTGACACAATCTGCGACGTGAACACAGTAGAAGCGCTTCCTCCACTAACGGTTGACGAGCCTACAGTAACCATGACGTTCCAGGTAAATACGTCACCGTTTGCAGGTAAAGAAGGTAAGTACGTAACTTCACGTAACATCCTTGAGCGCCTTAAAGACGAACTAGTTCATAACGTTGCACTTCGCGTTGAAGAAATGCCTGATCCTGACAAGTTCCGCGTATCTGGTCGTGGTGAACTTCACCTTGGTATTCTTATCGAGAACATGCGTCGTGAAGGTTACGAGCTTGCAGTGTCACGTCCAGAAGTAATTCTGAAAGAAGTTGACGGCGCAACGCAAGAACCATATGAAACCTTGACTATCGACTGTGAAGAGCAGCACCAGGGTTCAATCATGGAGCAGCTTGGTCTGCGTAAAGCGGAAATGACTGATATGTCTCCAGATGGTAAAGGTCGTGTACGTATCGACTTTATCATTCCAAGCCGTGGTCTAATTGGTTTCCAAACAGAGTTCATGACGTTGACGTCAGGTTCTGGTTTGCTATACCACACATTCGATCACTATGGTCCGTACAAAGGCGGTATCATTGGTAAGCGTAAGAACGGTGTACTTATTGCCAACGCAAATGGTAAAGCACTAACTAACGCGCTGTTTAACCTTCAAGAACGCGGTCGCCTATTTATCGGTCACGGTGTTGAAGTTTATGAAGGTATGGTTATCGGTATTCACAGCCGTGACAACGACCTTACTGTAAACGCGCTTAAGGGTAAGCAGCTTACTAACGTTCGTGCATCAGGTACTGACGAAGCGCAAACACTTGTTCCGCCTATCAGAATGTCACTTGAGCAAGCGCTTGAGTTCATCGATGACGACGAACTAGTAGAAGTTACGCCTGAGTCTATCCGTATTCGTAAGAAGCTTCTTACAGAAAACGAGCGTAAGCGTGCATCACGTGCGCCTAAGTCTTAATTTTTTCTAAGACTTAAATCGATTTTAAAAATGCCAGCTTCTGCTGGCATTTTTTATTTTATTTCCTGAAGAATTTTGCCTGAAAATTTTCAAATCGTGTAACAACTTACACACCGCCACTCCTATTAAAAAAGCTGCTTTTTAGCATTATCATCGAAACGTTATAAAAAGTTTAAATATCGACCAAAGGTTAGTGGTTAAAAGCGTTCAGAGACTCTATGCTTGAAAATATCAGTCCGTATAGATCAATACTCGCTCAGCGAGAGTGAGCATTTATCTATGCGGATTGGTATAATTGACTGATGCCTTAACACGCAAGCTAAGTCGTTGTAATATTTACATCTAATGACCTAACAAAAAGGGGAAGGGTAGTGTTTTCTGTAGCAGTAGTAGAAGATGATCCTATCACGCTTGACCTTATCACTGACGCGTTGGAAACGCAGTTAGACGCTACCGTATATCCGTTCACGCGTAGTAAGTTTGCAAGGGATTTTTTGCTGCAACAAACCGCGGAATCTATCAGCTTGATCATCAGTGACCAAGTAATGCCGGATTATGATGGACTGAGTCTTCTAAAAACTTGTCAGTCGTCGGGTTTAAATGTTCCATTTTTACTCATTACTGCCGACCCCAATAAAGAGTTAGTGATAGAAGCGCGTAAGCTGCAAGTCACCGGTTTTTTGGCTAAGCCACTCAATATGGAAGAGCTAGTTCAAAAATCGAAAGAGGCGGTGTCGCACGCCAGCTAAGCCTACAGGTTGTTTCACATTTGATGTATCGCACGTTAAATGTATGCATGTGGGTCAAAATCGACTTTGGAGTTAATTCTATCGATGTAAAACGCGATAGGTACAGCAAAGTACGTAATA
Source organism: Alteromonas portus (assembly GCF_005117025.1). Taxonomy (GTDB): domain Bacteria; phylum Pseudomonadota; class Gammaproteobacteria; order Enterobacterales; family Alteromonadaceae; genus Alteromonas; species Alteromonas portus. The sequence continues at coordinate 203,178 of NZ_SWCO01000005.1, forward strand.
TCTTTGATTTTATTGAAGTGTTACTTTATCTCTAATTAAGTACATTTCGATATAGCAAATTCGAGTTAATTCATCTCACGCCCCTAGTTTATGAGGCGCTAAAATTCTACACTGTTGGCATAAGTTTTTATGCAACAGGATGTAATGTGAGCGCCTTATTCGATAATACCCCACCTAGAAAAGACACGTTTTCGTTTAAATGGCAAAAGTACAAAGGAAAAGACATCATTCCTGCGTGGGTTGCTGATACCGAGTTTCGTTGCGCGCAGCCAATTCTAGACGCCATTTCGGGTCAGGTTGAACATGGCAACATGGGTTACATACTGCCCGCACATCACGAAGGTGCCATTCAGGCTGTAGTGAGGTGGCTTAAAGATAAGCATAGTTGGGAAATTCAACCCGAGTGGCTAGTGTGGACTCCTGGCGTTGTGCCAGCGTTTAACGTAGCGTGTAAAGCGTATTGTGAACCCGGTGATAAAGTACTTATTCAAACACCTAATTATCCGCCTCTACTGGCTGCCCCAAGATTAAATGGTCTTGAACGAGTAGATATAGGCACGGTAGTGCAAAATGCCGACGGCACGAGTTCTGATAATATTTCAGGTGTAGAAGGTGCGCGCTATACGTTAGATTTTGAGGCGTTAGAAAGAGAAGCTGCCGATCCTAAATGTAAGCTATTTATTCTTTGTAACCCGATGAACCCGGTAGGTTCGGTGCTTAGTAAAGCTGAATTAGATCGCATTGCTGAGATTTGTAACGCGAACAACGTTAAGCTTTGCTCTGATGAAATTCACTGCGACCTTATTCTAGAAGATGGCAAACAGCACATACCGGCGGGCCGCGAGTCCAATCTTGCTGAAAATAGCGTTACGCTAATGGCTGCCAGTAAAACATTTAATATTGCTGGCTTAGGTACGTCTTTTGCCATTATTCCTAATCGTCAACTGCGTCAGGCATTTACCAACGCCGCCGCGGGCATCGTACCTTGGGTTACTGTATTGGGGTTAGCGGCAACAGAAGCAGCATTCACACAATGTGACGAGTGGCATCAGCAGCAACTTACCTACTTGCGTGAAAACAGAGACATGGTGTTTAACACAGTAAACAGCATTGACGGCCTTAAAATGCTAAAGGCTGATGCGACGTTCCTTGCGTGGGTCGACGCCAGCGGGCTAGGTGTAGAAAACGTTCAGCAGTGGGCCGAAGAGAAGGGCGTAGGTCCCTCACCAGGCATCGACTTTCACAAGGCAGATCATTTCAGAATTAACTTTGGCTGCAGTAAAGCGATGCTCCAAGATATTCTTCAACGCCTCGCCAGCTAAAAATTGGGGTCAGAGTACTTTTTCAGCCCCAAAATGGGGTCAGAGTACTTTTTGTAACTACGCTTTCTATTAAAAAGGGCCAAAGTATTACTTTGGCCCTTCTCATATGCAGTTATTTTGTTAGTAACGAAATTTCACTGTTACCTGCGAGTGCACACTGCAAAGCTATACAAAGGAAGAAAGTTACTCTGACCCCATTTTTGCCATTTTTGAGATTAGCTAAATACGCCGATTAATTTATACAAACCCAGTCCAATTACAGTACCCACTACTAGAAAGCCTGCTAGGTTACTTTTCCATGTGTTTCTAAATTCACCCAAGGCGGTGCTTTTATTCATAACGACCAGTAGAAATATGGCAATGATTGGCAGTAAAAGTGCATTAGTCGCTTGAGCAAACAAGATGGCGGGTAGGGGCTTAAAGCCAAGTGCTGCAACACTTACACCTACAATAATTATGATAAACCATACCGCTTTAAAGCCCTTGCTTTGCATATCGTCAGAAAGCCCCAGCGCTCCTGTTACCGCATAAGCGGCAGCTAGTGGAGCAGTGATAGCGCTGGTCAAGCCTGCGGCGAACAATCCTAGTGCAAAGAACCACTGGGCTTTGTCACCTAACACAGGTTTAAGCTGCTCGCCCATGTTTGAAGCGTCCATAGTGGCAGCCTGATTGAAGAACGCCATCATTGCTGTTGCCATTACAATAAGCGTAATAAGCCCACCCATGCTAATAGCTTTAGCTGACTGGTTTCGGCACGCCACAACTGCTTCTTGTTTATCTTGGTCTTTCGATGATTTTGCTACCAGACTAGCGTGAAGAAACAAGTTGTAAGGCACTATGGTGGTACCAATGAGGGCAAGAACCGTCGTAATAGCATCTGCATCTAGTTTTGGTGAGGTGAATTGACTAAACATGGCAGCAATATCAGGTTTGGCTACCAACAGCGTCACTAAAAACACACCAGCCATGATAAAGACCAGATACACTAGTACTGTCTCTATCCACTTATAGCTGCCCGACCAAAGTAGAACAATAGCAATAGTACCCAAAATGCTGGCCCAAGGGCCTATACCTATGTTGATAAATGCGTCTAGGCCGATTGCAGCGCCGGTTAAGTTACCTGACTCGTACGCAGCATTACCAATACCAATAGCACTGACAATAAGAACGATAAAGGCGTTCTTAAGCCATGGCTTGTAAGCCATATCTTTCATTGCACTGGCTAGGCCTTGGCCGCTGGCCACACCTAAACGCGCTGCCATGTCTTGCAATACTATGGTTGCGAATATGGAGAAAAGGAGCGCCCATACTAGGTGAAAGCCAAAGTTTGCACCTGCCAGACTTGCCGTAGTTACTGTTCCAGGGCCAATAAAGGCGGCCGCGATGATGTATCCTGATTTATCTTTTGCCATTGCAACGACTCTTAGTTAAGTTTTGCTATCATGACAATAGGTAGGCGAGCACGCAACAGTACCGCTAAACCAATACAGTAACAGATTGGTTTTAAACCTATTGTCGCGTACCCAGTTTAGAAGTTTGTTGTTTACTCTTTACCTTATTTCCCATTATTTTGGGTAGATAAAAGGTTACAAAACATGCCTCTACAAAGTGGCCGCGCAGACTACCGCTTCATAAAAGAGAACGCAAATTAAAATAGGATGGTAATGGTGAAAGATGGGTTTCCAATAAACACAATCAGCGATATTGTTTCGCATCCCAGTTTCGAAAATGTGCTTCCGGATGCTTATTACGTAGATGGAATGATCTTTGCCGTTGCCTCCGCACCAGAAATTCCCATGCCCGAACAGTGGATGCCTTGGCTCATACAGTCAAGTGATAGCCACCTTGTAGACAAAGACGTAGATAGGCTTGCCGACACCTTAATGAATGGCTTGCGGGCGCATTTAGATTTTATGCGTCAGGAAAAGTCGCCCATACCCAGTGAATTAACCGTTGCGATAGAGGTACAAGGTGCGACGAGGCCTTCAAAAGAATTAGAAAGCTGGCTAAACGGGCTTTTACACGTGCACAAGCAATTAGAGCCAGTGTGGCAAAATGCATGGAACCATTGGGAAAAACATATAGAAAAAAACAAGGCGAACAAGAACGAGCGCAATAATGACGAAACTGAACATACAGAGCCAGCAGAAGCTCGTTTGTCTCGATGTTTAAAGCTTTTCTCAACGCTCGCTAATTTTGAGCTGGCCTTGTCTTACAGAAACGATAATCAAGCTGATCAGCTTGAACGCAATATAAATATGCTTGTTAAACAAATTCCTGCAATGTTGGCAGATTACACTAAGTTATCAGGGGAGCTTGCAGGTGCATTACCCAATCAATTTGAAACCTTTAACAAAATAACTTAGTGACTAACTGAGCGCCATTGAACTGAAAGGAAAAATAAACCACACAACGCTAAACCAATTTTAGCGTTGTCTCTGCTGTTGGTGGCGTTGATTCAACGTGTGTTTAAGCGAAGCGGTGTAGCTATCTAGCTCTAGCTTTGCTTTTTCGTATTGCTCATTAAGTAGCCGCGAAGCAGGCTCTCTCATAAGCGCTTTAAAGGCTATATCGGTTTGCCTTAACAAGTGCTTGAGGTGTTGATTACTGTCATCCATGGTGAATATTCCGATAAAAACAATTCAATAAACCCGAAGTACAGCAAACTTCGGGCGGCTATGTGCAATGCCTACAACACGCTCTACATTACTTTTCAAAAACTTTTTACATCACACTGCAGTACAAATTCCTTCAGTACTGACTTCCTAATTTATTTACGCTTGCCGGTTAAGTTTGGTTCGTTGTTAACTTATAACGGTTTTACTACGGCCAAGCATACGATAGCCAGGATAATCAACACTGGGGCTTCATTTAAAAAACGGTAGAAGCGCGGAGTGTGTCTATTTTCATCCCGTGCGAATTGCTTCATTAACTTAAACAAATAGAAGTGGTAACCGTAAATAGCAAGCAATAGCAGCAACTTTATATGAAGCCACCCCGACATTTTAAACCAAGTACCACCATAGCTGACAATAAGGGCAACGCCGAACACCAAAGTTAATAAGGCGAATGGAGTTACAAAGAACCAAAGTCGGCGTTCCATGACCTTAAATTCGTCTTTTACCACTTGAGACTTGGTCGTTGCATGGTAAACGAAAAGTCGCGGTAAATAGAAAAGCCCTGCCATCCAAGCTAACATAAAAAAGATGTGCAGTGCTTTAAACCATAATATGTACATACTAATAATGAGCCTTCTGTAAGAAGCTTTGTAAGATATTCCACGTCACTACGCCAATGATATCGTTAAGCTCCTGATCGTAAATATAAACTGCGCCAGAGCGCGAATTTTTAAGATGTTCGTACACTTCATGCAAAGTAGACTGCGCATCAATGCCTTCCATTTCATAATAGTTTAACGCTGTTGCATCGTGTTCTAAACTTACATTGTATTGGACCAGCTTATACTGCACATCTATTTCAAATTTTGACTTCTGAATGACAATTTTTGTCGGATCGCTTTCTAAGTAATTGATTAAAGCCTGTTCTGGCGCATCGTGAAATAGCTTGTAATCTGTATTCATTGCCGCAAGCACACCTGTCTTTTCAAGGGCTTCACGAATAGATGAGATAGCATACGGGAGGTTCTGATAGTCAAGCTGACGTATGAAAATGGAACGGTTGCCAAAAAACTGTGTCGAAGTTACGTATGCGGGCACAATTACCAGCATGGCTGGCAGAATGATTTGAGGGCTGTACGACAGCTCCATAACTGCAGAAAGCGCCGCAAGAGGGGCATGCAATACGGCAGTCAACATGCCAGCTATGCCCAATAAGGCGAAGCTGTTGGTAAATTCGGGTACATTAACGAAGTACGACAATGGCAATAGAAGTACAGCGCCAGCGAGCATGCCAATGACCATAACTGGGCCAATAATCCCGCCCGGAATACCAAGGCCAATAGCAAACACTGCCAAGATAACTTTAAACACCAAGGTAGAAACCAACAAAAGCGCTCCGGGCGAGCTATCAAATAAGTGCTCAACATCAATAAAGTTGGCGCCAAGGGCTTCAGGTATAAACATTCCGATGGTGCCTGTAATTAGCGCAGCAAGTATTAAGCGCCACACCATAGAAACCGGCCTGAACCACGTCATTACGCGCATTAATTGGCTATTAAATAAGACCGCCAACATGCCTAGAAGAATGCCTAATAACACTAAATAGAAATACATCCACTGGCTAAATGCATTAAACGATAAAAATGACAGCTCGTTTATCTCTCCAAAGACAATGCGAGTGAGTACAGAGCCACAAGCAGCTGCTAGCATAACGGGAACAAAAATATGTATTTTGTACTCTCTAAGCACCACCTCCATAACGAAAATTACAGCAGCAAAAGGTGTATTGAATGATGCCGAAATCCCCGCTGCAATGCCGCAGCCGGCAAGAATTCGAATGCTGTTATAAGGTAAGCGAAGCCATTGCCCTAGGAAACTACTGCCTGATGCCCCCAAATGAACGGAGGGGCCTTCTCGACCAACAACGAAACCGCCGGCAAGAGCTAGCATGCCTCCAAAGAATTGGTTAATGGTGGTTCTAAATGGGATATGACCGTAATAGTACTTCACTCTGTGAATAACAAAGGGAATGCCCAAACGGTAGTGCTTGAAGCCGGTAAGAAAGGCGATAAATAAAATTAATCCTACACTGATAAAAGGCATGATAAGCCAAACTAACCAGTCGTAGGCTAGAACCGATTGAAGCGACGTAACGCCCGTTTCTTGTAGCCATTCTACGCACAGCCGAAACAGTATAATGATAAACGCCGCACAGGTTCCCCCTACAATGCCCAGCATGCACAACTGAATGGATGTGCGTGGATGAGCTACTTCCTCTCTTAAAGCCTGCAAGCGCATGTTGTGGTACAGTAGATTAACGTAAAGAGAAGCTTACCATAAACACCTAAAATTCATAATGTTTAGAGCGCCTTAGCGCGTGGTGTTTTTTGTTGAAGTAGAAATCATGACGACAGATCAATTAAAAGAAGTATTAGGCAACTACAAATGGACACTGTTAGTGGCGTTTATCATGTTTGCCATGGTTGGGTTTGGCTACAAGTTAGCGCGAATTCTTGATGAAGGCGACAGTAAAAGAGTACAGGCTCAGCAAGAAACGATTGCCTTATTATCAGAAGAAAACAATGCGTTAACCACAAAAGTAAATCAGCTTGAAGTCGCCATGGAGCTTTCCAAACTTGAAGCAGAGAATATTACTAATACGTTAAGTGAACAGAAAAAAGAGCTTGAGGCCCAGCAAGAGCTTTTAAGTTTCTACGAAAGGGTCATGGCACCAGAGAAAACCGACGACGGCTTTGCTATTGAAGGGGTAGAGGTTTTTAAATTAAGCGAAAATACTTATCAACTCAGGTTGGTTTTACTGCAATCTAAACAGAAAAAAGCAGTGATAAATGGCAATTTAGATATCGCGGTTGTGGGTACACGAAACGGTAAGCCCATTACGCTTAAATCCGGTGAGTCGAACGTACTTGCTGAAGACGTTAAATACCGTTTTCGCTTTTTCCAAGCGGTAAATGTAACCCTCACTATCGAAGAAAACATAGACGTCGAGTCCATTGCCTTTTCAACCACTGTCTATCAATATAAAACTCGTAAAGGAAACTATGAGATAAGCGTGCCGTGGAATGAAGCACTCTCTGTCGAATTAGAGTAATGGTTGTGAAGCGACACTACTTTAGCCGGTAATTTAAACTTTAAAGCGTCGAAAGCCTTATTCAAACAAATACCAGTAGCCATAACCCACAAGAAACGCAGGAATAGCAGAGTACACGGTGGCAATAAGTGCTGCTTTGGGGGAAAGGGCAATGGCGGGAAACAAAGCGTCGCCGTCATTACTTATTGCATTGCCGAGTTGTGCGGAAAATGGAACTGCGCCGTTAAGGTATAAGCTGGTTACCAATATCTGTGGACCGCAACCAGGTAAGAACCCGATGACAATGGCTAAGCCAACTAAGCCGGGACCCATGGATTGAAGCAGCCCTGGAATGTCTAGCCCAAACCAGACTACAGACAGCTCGAACACAAGAAAAGCGAGTACTACCCATGCCAAGACAAACTGCGTGTCTAAGGCGGCTTTCTCTTGCCATTTAGGGGGAGGCGGAGTTATATCTTCTTTTGTAATCGAAGCGTATCCGTTTCCTGAACCGCATAAAGACCACAGGGCAAGACTCGAAACACATAGCGATGCGCCAATCAGCGTTAGGGTATTCTCACTGATAGCAAGGTAGCTGTGTATGGGAAGTTGAAGCGCCAGGCCAAGCGCAATCGCCAACGAGGGTAAGCTCGCAATCATCCAGAATACTTTAGAAAGTGATATGGCTTTGTTGCTCACTGCTTTTGGGTTATTGCAGTTTTGCGATTGTTGAAGCGCACCATCGGCTTCAGGGGCTTTGTAATTATGAAATTTGTTGACCACCAACCCCGTCATTGCACCCACCGTGACGCCGACGGCCATTACGGTTAAAGCATCAAAAGGCGCTTGGGCGAGTAACAGAAATGCGGCATCTCCCATAGTGCTGGTTAGCACTGCTACCACGGCTCCGAAGCTTGTTACACCTCGCGTGTACTGAGTGACGACGATAATAGCACCGCCGCAGCCTGGCAGCGCACCAAGTAGGGCAGATAATCCCACCTCATGTACAGGGTGCGCTTTCATATAATTGCCAATGGTTTCGGCTGAAACGCGCAACGTGGCGACGTAATAAAGCGCAAGCGATGCATAAACAAACGCTGCCACTTGAAAAAATGCATCTGACAACACCGACAAGGTAACTGCCCGGGTGCTGTTATAAGTAAGAAGAATGGCTATAAACAGCGGCATCAAAAGCCGTTTGTTTGCTAAGTGAGGAATAATCCTATTTCGTGATAGGGCGTCAGAAATAGAAGGTAAGTGCTTATACCGGACCACCGCCTTAGCGCTTTTTGATGTGTGAGACGCCGTATTCATTGCAACTACACCCTCGACTTACTGTTATTCATTTTTAAGGCGTGCCGAAAACGACACGCCTTGGTATTGCAACGCCCTAGCTTGAAAGGGTAACCGTGCCTTTCATGACGCCGATGTGACCGGGGAATGAACAGAAAAACATGTATTCTTCATCCTTACTTAACCCTTCAACAGAAAAGGTTGTGGAAGTCTGCTCGCCGCCGCCAATAATGTCAGTCGCGCCAATTACACGCTCATCGTTTGGCTTTACGTAATTGTTGTCTAAACCTGCACTCATGCCGTCTGTTGCCACAGCTTGTCCATTAGCCTTGGTTGTCATTACCCAGTTATGGCCCATGGCTTGTTTAGGCAATTGTCCTGTGTGTTTAAGAGTCACGGTAAATTCACTACAGCTTGCAGGAATAACCACATTTGACGTGTTGAACTGCATGGCATCGTTTGATTCCACAGTCACTTCGCATTCGTTAGCAAATGCACTTGAGGCCATAAGGAAAAGGGTGGCGCCACCAAGTAACTTTTTGATCATAAAAAATGTCCTTTGAATGTTGATTAACTTTACCTGCAGGAGGTATTAGATGATTCAATTTTCATTACGAAAAAGAATAGCACCGGATCATTGTAAATGCTAACGATTATCATTTATATTAAATTATTGTGTAGAACAAGCTCTTTTGTATTTATCGAGCTTTTTATTTTTAGATGCATGAGGAATGCATATGTCTTCGATACGACATACAGCTCAACGCGTTCGAATTGGATACAAGGACGATGTGCTGAACACTGTGTTTTTAAAAAATTATCTAGATGGCGTGACTTGTGTTGCTAATTTATTGCTACGCGATAGAGATAAATTTTCGGTCTATAAAAATGCGGTTGAGGTGCTTTATGAAACCGTGTGCGATCCACTAGTTGGTCGGCAATGGCGACGGGTGTGTTTAGATCACTTATACAAGCCGTTGCTTAAAGCCGAATGCTACGCGCATAACGAGAGTGATCGAATTGAGCTTGCGAGAATAAAAATAGATATGAATACGCGAAGGCCTGTTGACCTTTGATGTTCAGCAAAGAGCAACAGGCCCTAGTACCCATTCTTTACAATTCACTGTCTAGGGTGCAGTGCTTTAATGCCATCAGCCTTAACAGGGCTCTGATGAAAGCGTGTTAATCACGCTGAAAATTAGTAATACCAACACAAGGAAACGAGTCATGACAGCAACACGCACAGAACGCGACAGCATGGGCGAGCTACAGGTCCCCGAAAATGCACTCTACGGCGCTCAAACACAGCGTGCCATTCAAAACTTTCCTGTAAGTGGGCAGCGCATGCCAGAAGCCTTTGTGCGCGCGTTGATCACTGTAAAAAAAGCCGCGGCACAAGCAAACATGAAACTCAAGGTGCTGGGCAACGATCGCGGCCAAGCCATAGTTCGAGCCTGTGATGAGCTGTTGGCTCTTGATGATGTAATACAGCACTTTCCTGTTGATATATTTCAGACTGGCTCAGGTACTAGCACAAACATGAACGCCAACGAGGTCATTGCTCGATTGGCTTCTCGTTATTCAGGCGAAGAGGTTCACCCTAATGATCATGTGAATTACGGGCAAAGTTCAAATGACGTCATTCCTACCACCATTCACGTTAGCGCAGCTATTGCATTGTCAAATGAGCTTATACCGGCCATTGAAGGTTTGGTTAGTATTATTGAAGTTAAGGCAAAGTCGGTAGCGCAATTTTGTAAAACGGGGCGCACTCACCTTATGGATGCTATGCCTGTGGGCATGGATCAAAGTTTACTGGCATGGGCATCTCAGCTTAAGCAGCAGCTAAAAAACCTACGTGCTGTGCAGCCAGCTATTCAAACCCTTGCCCAAGGAGGCACTGCGGTGGGAACAGGTGTAAACGCCCATGCAAATTTTGCTACGACATTTTCAGATACACTAGGGGAGCTGACCGACATTGGGTTTAAGCCCGCTGACAATTTCTTTGCATTGATTGGCTCGCAAGACACAGCTGTGACGCTTTCCGGTGCGACAAAAAGTTTAGCCGTCACCCTTATGAAAATTGCTAATGACTTGCGCTGGATGAATTCTGGGCCTTTAGCCGGTTTAGGTGAGATTGCGCTGCCTGCGCTGCAGCCAGGTTCATCGATTATGCCCGGCAAGGTAAACCCGGTTATTCCAGAAGCGGTGGCGATGGCTTCAGCACAGGTAATAGGTAACGATACGGCCATTACTGTAGGCGGACAGTCTGGTAACTTTGAACTAAACGTAATGCTACCTATGATTGCTAGCAACTTGCTTTCAAGTTTGTCGCTAATGACCAACAGTGCAACGCTTATCGGCGAGCAGGCGATAGAAGGCTTCACTGTGAATCAAGACAACATTGAAGCGGCGCTTTACAGAAACCCTGTACTTGTCACTGCACTTAATCCTGTCATTGGCTATGCAAAAGCCGCGGAAATCGCAAAAGCCGCTTACAAAGAAAACAAGCCCGTTATAGATGTGGCCGAAGCCATGACAGATATCCCCAGAGGCGAGCTAGAATCATTACTAGACCCTAAAAAACTCACAACGCCTTAGACGCCGTGAGAAAACCAATATGAAAAAAAAGTGCGATCTACGATCGCACTTTTTTTGTTTTGAAAGAGGCGGATAAAAATCAATATGGCTCACCTAGTGCTTTTACAATTCAGACTTGATTAAAAACCACTCAACGATTGGCACGTTCTTGGCTTATTCTAGGTCTATTATCAGAGTAAAACGTGTTTTAACCAGTATACAGTTGCTGTATGCGAACGGGTTTTTTGATACAGTGACACAATAAATTATTTGTACAGCTGCGTAAGACAGCAACAAACACTAGCGCTAATAGGCTTTACTTCAAAACATGGCTTTTGCTATGGGAAAAGTAACGCCTTTTCGGGAAGAAAAAATGACAGAAACTTGCTTTCGCATGAAGGGCACTACGCTCACCAGTATTGTGTTAGAAGTAATAGATTTTGAGCCAGATAACTTTGAAGCTCAGTTATCTCAGAAAGTCGCGAGCGCGCCACAGTTCTTTACCCGTTCCTCACTGATTTTGCATTTAATGAAGCCTTTATCTGCCACAGAGTTCGAGCTGCTGGTGGCGCTTTGTCGCCGATTGCAATTACAGCCCATGGCCGTGAAAGGTGAGGTGGCAGAGCTGAAGCCCACTATCAATGATTTGGGGTTAGCCGATGTAAGCCAAAGCAAATTTACAGACAGCGCACTTCGTTCGAACAAAGCGAGCGGAAGTGAAAACAATAATGGTAGCGGCGAAAACGCGTCTCAAACCGCACAACAAGTGCAAACCGCTTCTGCGCCTAAAGCTGAAACGGCTCCTGCAGCCGCACCATCGCTTAAACCTGCCAAAGTGATTAACCGCCCAGTACGTTCTGGTCAGCAAGTCTATGCTGAAGGCGGTGACTTGGTGGTAACGGCTTCTGTAAGCGAAGGCGCTGAACTGCTTGCCGATGGCAATATCCATGTTTACGGTACATTGCGTGGGCGTGCGTTAGCTGGCGTAAAAGGCAATACGGGAGCCCGTGTATTTTGCCAGTCGTTAGACGCGGAACTTATTTCAATTGCAGGGCAATTCATTATGCATGAAACCGTGAAGGGTGAATGCTGGAAGAAACCTGCACAAGTATATTTAGAAGAAGAAACATTACGTATAGAGCCGTTGGCTTAATGCTTTGTACGCACTAATAGGAAAGAATAGATGGCAAAGATTATCGTAGTAACCTCAGGAAAAGGTGGTGTAGGCAAAACTACATCGAGTGCAGCAATAAGTACGGGGCTTGCGTTAGCAGGCCATAAAACGGTAGTCATCGACTTCGATGTGGGCTTGCGAAACCTTGACCTTATCATGGGGTGTGAACGCCGCGTTGTTTACGATTTCGTAAACGTCATTAATAAAGAGGCCTCACTTAAACAGGCGCTAATTAAAGACAAAAGAACGGAAAACCTTTTCATTCTTCCGGCATCGCAAACTCGCGATAAAGACGCCCTTACCGTTGATGGTGTGCAGGCCGTATTAGACGAGCTTAAGAAAGACTTTGAGTTTATTATCTGTGATTCGCCTGCGGGGATTGAGCAAGGCGCACAAATGGCGTTGTATTTCGCTGATGAAGCCATTGTGGTTACTAACCCTGAAGTGTCGTCTGTACGCGATTCAGATCGTATTTTGGGTATTCTTCAAAGTAAATCTATGCGTGCAGAAAAAGGCGAACCGGTTAAAGAACACCTTTTACTAACCCGCTATAACCCAAGTCGTGTTGAAAGCGCTGAAATGCTTAGCGTTGCAGACGTTGAAGAAATTTTGGCGATTCCACTATTGGGCGTTATTCCAGAATCTGAAGCTGTGCTTAAAGCATCGAACCAAGGTCAGCCGGTTATTCTTGACGAAGAAGCTAATGCAGGACAAGCTTATGCTGACGCTGTAAAACGTCTGCTAGGCGAAACTGTTCCTCATCGTTTCCTAGAGGCAGAGAAGAAAGGGTTCTTTAAGCGTCTGCTAGGAGGGAAGTAATGGGAATTTTCGACCTGCTCAAAAAGAAGCAAAAGCCGAGCACTGCGGCAGTAGCCAAAGAGCGGTTACAGATTATTGTTGCGCATGAGCGTAAGAAACGGACAGAGCCCGATTACTTGCCAATGATGCAGCAGGAAATTATTCAGGTAATTCGCAAATACGTGACGATTGCTGACGATCAAGTATCGGTGCAGCTAGACAATAATGATGATTGCAGCGTACTTGAATTGAACGTGACTTTGCCAGACAGCAATAACTAGGGCGTATTCGCTTAAGTAGTTATGGCTGCCTGCCAGGGTTATTTTACCTTAGTCGTTCAGTAGGTCTTCATCAACATCAAGTTGTTTGGAGGCCAGCGCTATTAAACGCTCGTCAAGTGGAGGCGGAGAGATATCTACGCCTTCACTAAGCTTTGCGATAACAGCGTCAAGTACGTTCACCCTTGCTTGCCACTTAAATTCCCCGTTAATTACATGCCATGGCGCATAACCTGTGTGGGTGTGCTTAAACATATCATTTGTAGCCTCGATATAGGCCTTTCGCATCTTACGATTATGTAAATCTTCTTCGGTTAACTTCCAGCGCTTGAAAGGATTGTGCAGCCGCTCTTCAAACCGCTCGCGCTGCTCGCGAGAGGATATATGCATAAAGAGTTTGATAATACGAACCCCGCTGTCACTCAGCGTTTTTTCAAATGCGTTTATTTCTTCATAACCGCGCTGCCATACCTCTTCATCAACCAACTTATCTACTCTTTCTACAAGCACTCTTCCGTAGTGTGAGCGGTCAAATATTTTAATTGTGCCGGGGGAGGGGATGTGTTGCCAAAAGCGATAGAGAAAGTGTTTGTCTTGGTCTTCTTTTGCGGGCTTTGCCACAGGAAATACACTCACGCCACGAGGGTCTAACTTCTCTGTTATACGCCTTATAGCGCCACCTTTTCCAGAGGCATCCCATCCTTCAAACACAATAAGCGCTCGCTTTTTCTGATGAAAGTAAGTCTGCTGTACGTGAAAGAGCTGTTCTTGCTGTCTTGTTAACGCTTCTTTGTATTCTTCCTTGCTCGCAAAACGAGACTGTCCGAAATCGTCATATAGGAAAGGAGTGGAAGAAGGTAACTGGGTATTGTTGGGGTTGTTCATTTTCCGCTCCTTGAATTGTACTTCTGTGTTTGAAAGCATTGATTACAGTTTAAATCATATATTACGGCGTGTCGGACTCTGCTGCAAAAATGCTCAGTAAAGCTCACAGGCTTTGGTCTTACCCAGTGCAGTTAAGTTTGTTGCCTCAACCAGCCATTTACAGGCATTGTGATGGTGAGGCTATAACTTGAATCGTTAAGTTTTGCCCCAATAATTGCTAACTATCCGCAAGTATTAGATAATTGCGACTAAGCACAAAGTGCGAAAGCACGAGGTTAATGTAGAGGTGGGTATGTCTGTAGAAACGGCGTTGCCAATTGAGTTTTCAGACGCTGCAGCAGCGAAAGTGAAAGCCCTTGTTTCAGAAGAAGAAAATCCTGATTTAAAATTGCGTGTATACGTAACAGGTGGTGGTTGTTCAGGTTTCCAATATGGTTTTACGTTCGATGAGAAAGTAAACGAAGGCGACATGACCATTGAAAAAGACAGCGTAACCATGGTTGTCGACCCGATGAGCCTACAATACTTAGTAGGTGGGATCGTCGATTATGTAGATGGTCTGGAAGGTTCACGGTTTTTAGTTCAAAACCCTAATGCCACAACGACCTGCGGCTGTGGCGCAAGCTTTAGCGTTTAGAGCTTTCGTCACAAGCGAATTTTATTTTAGGCGTTTACTACTGAACGTTTAATGCAGACACGATAGGCATACACCGCATCATATTGTATGTCTGTCGGTTGTCTTGCCTTCAACACTTCCTTTTATTTTCAAATTCTGGCTACACTGATTTCATCAAACGATCATGGTTTAGGACAGCGTTTATGAAATTATATGGCTCTACTACTTCTCCTTATGTACGCCGCATTCGCATCGTACTTGCGTCAACAGAACATGAATTTTTAAATCTGCAAATCTTCTCAGGTGCAGATCGCGAATTGCTTGCTTCTCGTAACCCGACTCTTAAAGTCCCTTGTCTTGAAGATGACGGCCAAATGGTTTTCGATTCTCGCATTATTTATAACTACCTTGCAGATAAGCTTGACCATGACGGCTTGAGCTGGGAAGAAGAGAATCAACTCACGCTAATTGATGCGGCCAACGATTCCTTTGTTCAGCTTATGCTACTGAAGCGTTCAGACTTTGATATTAGCGAAGACAAAATGTATTACCGTCTTCAAAACGAGCGAATTGACGCTGTGTTAAGTGCGCTTTCAGACCAGCTTGAAGCGGGGGGATTTAGTGGTTGGACTTATCCGGAAATCTGTCTGTATAGCATGATTGATTGGGTACTTTTCCGCGAGTTACACAGCATGAAGGAATATCCTCAGTTGTTAGCCTTTCACGAGAAGCACCACGACCGAATTGAGATAACGGCAACTGATCCTAGAATTTAAGCGCCAGCGTAACCAGCTACAGACAGGCTGTATTTTAGCCTTGAATGGATGACGGGAAGGGCTATTTAAACGCTAATAGCCCTTTGCAAAATCAAACTGGTAATTAAGCGATTCACCGTTGATGTGACGCAGCGCATTTTCTAAAAACACGTCAGCCACGTCGCTTGGCTGTGACTCAGCTGCAGTGTGCGCAGTTACCGAAATTCTGGGGTGTCGCCAAAACGGATGAGCGGGATCGAGGGGCTCGTTACGAAATACGTCCAATACTGCATGCGCCAATGCGCCGCTGTCTAAGGCTTGTAAAAGGGCATCGTCGTCAACCGCGCTGCCTCGCCCTGCATTAATGAAAACACTGTGGGGCTTTAGCCCATTGAAAAATTCGTGAGAAAGCAGGTTTTGCGTAGATGGCGTGTCGGGCATTAAGTTCACCACGTGGTCACATGCTTTGGCAAAGGCTTCTATAGTGTCCGGGGTGTAAACAGTATGGGCACCCTTCACGGCTTGCCCACTTCGGGTTAAACCCACAACCTTCATTCCGAATGCCTGGGCAACGGGGATCAATGCTTGCCCAATACTACCTAGACCAGCAATGCCTAGTGTTTGCCCATTTAGCGGCATTCGCTTTGATGCTTCCCATATAGGTTGTTCGGCGCGCTGGTGTTGCTCAAAA
The DNA here is from genome assembly GCF_005117025.1 of Alteromonas portus. GTDB lineage: Bacteria > Pseudomonadota > Gammaproteobacteria > Enterobacterales > Alteromonadaceae > Alteromonas > Alteromonas portus. The sequence goes on from NZ_SWCO01000005.1 coordinate 219,279, forward strand.
GCCTTTACGTTTCTGGCATGCCCAAGCAGATACGCAAAAACATATTCCCGCATTAGCTTTCCGAAAATTCCTTTTAGCCCAGTGAGTATGTAGTCATTTTTATTGGCATTAAGAAGTGGTGCGTTGCCAGCCCAAGTAGACTGACACCAAATCAGCGCTGAACATTTATCAATAATTCGGGATGCAAGGTCGGGGTCGGCAAGCATCACTTCAACGGTTCCTGCATCAACTTCTTCTGGGCGGTGGGTTACTTTTTTTAACGTTAAGCGCGGCCGACCGTCAGGGCCTACGAAGTCGTTGTTATCTGCTAGTTTATGTTGCAGCGCTTCGGCAATTTCATTGGCTTCATCGCTTAAAATAGTTAACTCGATACTCTTTGAATCCCTTGCTGTCATTCGCTTAACGCTCCTCAAGTAAACTTTTCTTTCCTCTGTTTAGCTACACAATCGTTGCGCAAACTGTTCTAAAAGTGTGATTTAAGTTTTACATTTTTGTAAACGGTGTTGGTGTTATGTACATACACCTGAAGTCAATTTGCAACGGAATCGCTATGCAGTCAGAAAATAAATTCCAAAACTCAACCGATGTTGATGTAACGCTCGCTAAAGTGCTTTCACCTAAGCGTAACACAACCCAAGCGAAAACCACGCAAGCGTTAGTTGAGGAACAATTATCTCACTTCGGTATAAGCGCACAAAGCGACTACGGTAGGGCACTCGCTAATACCGCCCATCACTTATATGGTGCACAGGCCAGCGTTATGCAATTGTGGGACATCACGAGTAATACTCTTCAAGGGCTGGATAAAGAAGATAGGCTAGCCTACTTCAACGCTAAAAAGTTTTTGTCTTTTCAAATTGCTAAAATATTGGATACGTTGCAGAACCCATTTCGTGCCACATATCAAAGCTTGTCCAGTGGTAATGGGTCGCAGGGGCATTATCCGCTGTTTGACAACGTAACGGCACTGTTTTCTGCAACACCCGTGGTAGTAAGAACCGCGACTTATGTGTATGCCTGTACTGAATGGGTAGACGATGCGTTTCAAGGAAAGGAGTTTACCCACCAAATTTATTCGCGATTGTTAAACCCTACTAATATCTCTCTTGCTAATGCCATTGTAGATATGGAAGCGGGGCCTTACGCTGCCGAATATTTAGCATGGAACTTTAACTCGGGCATGGCGGCAATCGATGCCTGTTTATCAAATGTGCTAAGTCATGGCGATGTACTTATTGTTTCTAGGAACGTATACGGTGGGGTGTACCAGCTACTTCATGATTATTTCGCCCGCAGCAACCGAATGGATATTCAAATTGCGTGGTTTGATGGTTACGATGCGCAAAGCTTTGCTACATTTATGCAGCAAACCAAGGCCGAGCATGCCTCACGCTTAAGTAACGGTGCAAAAATGCACGTGTATTTAGAGTCGCCATGTAACCCACATGGCTACGTATTAGATGTGCCTGGGATCTGTGAACTAGCGCATGCACAAAATGCGTTAGTAATGTTGGACTCTACGCTTGCTACGCCAGTACTGCATCAACCGCTTCAGCACAAAAATAAAGCCGCGCGACCCGACTATGTCATTCACAGTTACACCAAAGACTTGTGTGGCAGTGGCGCTACCACCGCGGGCGTTGTGATAGGCGAGGGACACCGCATGTTCCAGCCAAAAGGTAGCTCAGCAAACGGCGTTGATTGGTCAGAAACCATGTTCTGGGATGTGTACTACATTAAAGGCGCGTTTTTAGATTCTGAAAAGGCCTTTGATGTACTAAATGGCATGAAGACTCTTGAACAGCGTATGATGACGAAGGTAATCAATACAGAAGTTTTTACCGCATTTTTGAATGCTCACGATCAAATTCGCGTTAACTGCCACGCGTTGCCTGAACACGGTAATGCTGGATTGCGTGAAAAACAGCATACACACGGTTGGCCCTGTACTTTGTTCACTGTCGACATGGCACCGGCGAACTTAGCTCGCGATGTATTTGTGCGATTCTTCGATGCCCTAGAACCCGCATTTAGCCATCAAGTGAGTATTGGGCAAAACAACACAATTATTTTGTGCCCAGCGTTGACGTCTCACTCTGAACTCAGTAGCGACGAGCAGAAAAAAGCGGGGATTGAACTTACCACTATGCGAATAGCCATGGGCACAGACAATGTTAAACAGCTCATTGCCCACTTTATGCTTGCAGCCAAACACTTCATTGAGCCGCATGCCCCCGGATTTTGCGAAAAGTTCATGGCAAACACCGATATCGACAATCTTTATTTATCGGTGAGTGAAAGAGTAAGTTCACAGCACTTTGGCAGCAAAGCCAGTATGGATTCACTGATGAAAGGTGAATAGGTTCATTTTTTAGCTCAAGAAGTTGCTTTGGGCTGTCGATAAAAAATGTTGAGGATGTTCTCCTTCTCCCGGGCCTTTCCTTACGCGGGCTCGGGATTTTTTATTTTCTGGCTAACGTAAACAGCGCTAATGCGCTTTTACCTTTGTTATAAAGTAAGATAAACATAAACCCTTAACATATAAAATATCTAAGGCGGCTTTATGCACGAGTTTAAAATTGATGTAACGCTAGATGCATCATTGCCCTTTGTTTTTGCAGCATTTCACGAGCCCGAATATCTTAGTGAGTGGTTCGCACCGGGAGATTGTTCGGTCACGCAAATCATGAGTGATTTCAAAGAAGGCGGCCGCTATCGAATAAAAATGATGGAGCCCAGCGGTATTGAAATGTCATTGACCGGTGAATATGTGACTATTCTAGCGAACGAGCAGCTGTCGTTTTCTTGGGCGTGGGAAGATGATATTGAAGAGTCTGTCATGACTTCGGTGGACATTCATTTCGAAAAGACCGAAGAAAACAACGCACGGCTTGTGCTTATTCAGCAGGGCTTTTTGAATAAGCAAGAGTGCGATCAGCACAACTACGCGTGGATGTCGTGTTTAGAAAAACTTGCGGTGTTAGCCGCTAAGAAAAAGTCGTTTAGCTAGCCCTCACAATTGAGAGAATGCATAAGCGCTGCGCATGGTGATTTTGCTAGCAACACTTATTAAAAAGGGCAGAGAAGTAAGCTCTGCCCGTACGAGTTTAAGTCAGCGATGTCATGGCGTCTTTTCCGCTTTGTTCTCGGTATGTGTCAAAATCGTTGTAGCCTTCTTCACCGCCTCCGTACCAAGCAGACGGATCGTCAAATGACGTTAGTGGGTAGTTATGCTTGAAGCGAGTAGGAAGGTCTGGATTTGTGATCCATGGTCTTCCGAACGCAATCATGTCACCATCACCGTCAGATAAACGTTTTTCGGCTTCTTCTTTAGTGTAGCCACAGTTCCCAATAAGCATTCCGTCGAAGAGGGCCCTAAACTCAGCAAGGGTCATTGCTTCTCCGCGTTCATGAAAACCAAAAGCCAAGCCATCCATTACGTGCAAATAGCCTAGCTCTAACTTATTGAGTTGCTGGGCTACATAGGTAAAGGTTTCACGAAAATCGTCGGCTCCCATATCGTTAAACGCGCCGTTAGGCGATAATCTCACGCCTACATGCTCTTTAGCCCAAACGCTCAATACGGCGTCCATCACCTCGGCTAAAAATCGATAGCGGTTATCGATACTACCACCATAATTATCGCTCCGCTGATTACTTCGGCTGTCTAAAAATTGGTTAATAAGGTAGCCATTGGCCGCATGAACTTCTATGCCGTCAAACCCTGCTGCCTTGGCGTTTATGGCTGCCCTTTTGTAGTCTTCAACAGTACGTTTAATATCGTCATAGGTCATGGCTTGGGGCACTTCATAGGGTTTTTTACCCTTTGGAGTATGAATTTCATCCCCTTCAATTTTTATTGCTGATGCCGACAGAGGAAGGTTGCCGTTGTGAAAGTCGCTATGTGATGCACGCCCTGTATGCCAAAGCTGTAGAACAATTTTTCCGCCGGCTTCGTGCACACGGTTGACCACCGAGCGCCATCCTTCAACCATCTCGTCAGTGTAAATTCCAGGGGAATCTACCCAACCAATGCCCTCTTCAGAAATGGCGGTTGCCTCAGTAATTATAAGCCCTGCATCAGCACGCTGAACATAATGATCGCCCATAATTTTATTAGGTACGCGATCAGCGCCTGCTCTGCCTCTTGTCATTGGCGCTAACACCATGCGATTTTGCAATGTATTACCGGCCCAACCAAACGAGCTAAAAAGTACTGAGTCTGTCATTTCAATCCCCATATAAATTACCTAAAAACCTAGCTTAAACTACCTTTAAACGCGTTGAGAGCTAGGTGCTTCGAGAGCTAGTAGATACTGACTAAACGTTCGTTTGGATTTATTTGATAGGGGCGTTGCAAAGCTGAGATGTAAAAACACTGCTTTGCGAATGCTCAACTAAGTTCGGATTGGAGTGAACACGTGTGAACGAGTGCGGTATCGAAGTCAAAAGATTGGAGCGCTTTTGAGATAGCATCGAGCTGAATTTTTACGTTTTTCATGCTTTCGAAATCTACATTGCCAACCGATGAAATAAGTTCTTCGACCACATAAACTGCCTCGGTGTCATAGTCATTAAGATAAGATTTTAATTCTTCGAGTTTGCTTGTAATAGCACTAGATATAAGAGGATCGTTGTTCTTTTTGTTATTTGGCTCAGGCAAAGGTGATAAGCTTGAAAGGCTCTGCAATACAATATTCAATTCATCCAAGGTTTTAGTGAGTGCTTCATGAACCGCTTTTTTACCCAAGCAGGCCTGCTCAAGTTCGTGAGAGCTTGAATATAGTGCTTTAGCCCCGATGGTACCCGCTAAGCTTTTTAATGTATGGGCTTCTCGTGTCATTAATTCTGCGTCGTTAGCACCCATTGCTGTGTCAAAAGATGAGTGAAAGTCTTTGTATCTTTCATAGAATTTAGAAAGCTGTTTCCTATACAGTTTACTATTGTTGTTGGTAGCTCTTAGCCCGAACGAAATATCTATTCCCTGTAAAGCAGGTATGTTGTTGTCAGACTTTACCTCTTGTTTTTCGATATCTAGTGCCAGCGCCTTTTTATTCTTTATAATACCAAGAATAGTTTTATACATAAGGGGGACATCGATTGGCTTAGCGATGTGAGCGTTCATGCCAGAAGCATAAACTTTTTCAATGTCTCCTTTCATAATATTGGCCGTCATCGCAATAATGGGGAGTGCTTCACTATCATAATGGGCGCGAATTTTTGAGGTTGCAGTGTATCCGTCCATTATGGGCATCTGGCAATCCATAAGCACGCCATCGAAGTTCTGCTCAAGAACAAGTTCGTAGGCTTGCTTACCATTATTCGCAGTAACGACATGAGCACCTGCGCTTTCCAGTAATTCCAACGCCAGTTCTTGGTTCATATCATTGTCTTCAACAAGTAAAAGGTTTAGACCTGTTAGTTGTGCGCTTTCTTGAACTCTTAATTCAGATGGCGTGGAAGGTAACCGTTTAACGCATTTAGTATTAGTTACCCCAGTGATAGTGTTTAATAGCGTGGAAGGAGTAACGGGCTTAGTTAATGCGTCTGCTAAATCAAGTTGCTGTGTAATTTCTTGCACGTCGTCTAAGCTATGTGCGGTTACTAACACTATTTTTGGTTTGTGCGTAATGGTGCCGCTTTCTCTGATCGCATTTATAGTTTCGATACCGTCCATACCCGGCATTTTCCAATCCATCAAAACCAGATCAAACTTAGCGTCTAGGGTTTGCTTTTCAAGCCTTTTAAGTGCATCAATACCGCTCTCAACCAGTTCGTGCTTTATACCGAAGTTTGTTAACTGGTTGCGAAGTACATGTCTTGCTGTCTCACTATCATCAACCACAAGCACGCTGATCCCTTCGATGTTAGTCTCATCATGTGGAAGGGACACGTTATTGCAAGAGGCGTCTAGCTTCACGGTAAAGAAAAAGCTACTGCCTTTTTGGTACTCGCTTTCAACCCATATTTTGCCGCTCATGAGTTCTACTAAATCTTTTGAAATGGCAAGCCCTAAGCCTGTGCCGCCATATTTTCGTGTGATAGAAGAGTCTGCCTGGCTAAATGAGGAAAAGAGTTGCTCTTGCTGGTCAGCCGTCATTCCAATGCCGTTATCAGATACACTAAATAGCAATTTAATTGTGGAATCAGTTTCCTCTTCAACAGAAACTTTAAATATAACTTCGCCTTCATTATCAGTGAACTTTACCGCATTGTTTCCAAGATTTAGCAATATTTGCTGTAGTCTCAATGGATCGCCAACCACTTGAGAGGGTACGAGCGACTCCATATCGATATACAACTCTACGTCTTTCTCCATTGCTCGAATTGCTAGCGCATTGGTAACGTTGTTGAATACATCGTCAAGATTGAAATCAACGTTTTCTAGGCTCAGTTTTCCTGCCTCAATTTTCGAAAAATCTAAAATGTCGTTGATGATACCCAACAAAGACTCAGCGCTTTTATTCACCTTCTCTATGTAATTCCGCTGCTTAGGTGAAAGCTCTGTAAGCAGTGCTAGATAGCTCATACCAATAATTGCATTCATTGGTGTTCTAATCTCATGAGACATATTCGAAAGGAAATCTGATTTGGCTTGTGTAGCACTCTCTGCTTTATCCTTCGCTATCTCTAGTTCTTCAAACGTTAGGCTATTAGATATAGCCACTGACGCAAGGCTAGAAACAATACGTAGAATTTGGAGTTGCGCTTTGCCAAACGCATTAACTTTGTCCGATTGAACAGTTAGCACACCGAGTAAATTGTTACCCGACATGAGAGGTTGGCATATGACAGAATTGGTAAATTCTCCGTTCATATTTTTATTTGCTGGCATTGCTGCGGTAGACCAGTCGCTTTTGTCTAAAGCAACAAATTCTTTGTTTTGAGCAATTGTCCACTCTAAAGCGCAACCTACATTCGAAAGGGGTAATACGTAGTTTTCTTTTCTCGTTTCCTTCACTACAGACAAAATGATCTTTACCGATTGAGTTTGCTTATCGTAGAGACCTATCGCGAACGTTTCGGCATTAAATGCAATCTTTAACTGTCGATAGAGCAAATTAGCAATACTCTTCATTTCGCCTGTTGCCGCAATATCTTTACCTATATCACTCAGTACAAAAATATCGTGTGTTTTCTGTTCTATTTGAGCAGAAAGGTATTTTTCGGTAGCGTGATGGCGCTTCACTCTATTATTGTAAAAAATAAAAGCGAGCAAGATGCACAGCAAAGGCCCAAGCGTTTTGAACCATATTGTTTCGTACCAAGAGGGAAGTATTTCAAAATCCAAAGTCTGCGGCTGGTTATTCCAGATACCGTGATTGTTGCTGCCAATCACTTCAAACCGGTAACTTCCCGGCGACATTTTTGCAAATGAAATGAAATTCTTGTCGGTAATGTCGCCCCATTTTTCACTATAACCAACCAGCCGTGTTCGATATCTGTTATCTTCATTAGCGTAGAAATCTAAAGACGAAAAAGTAAAGGATATCTGTTTATAATCTTGATGAATTGACAGACGTTTTGGAATGGGAAAAATATCTTGCCCATCAATATCCACTCCTGTTATTGCAACAGGCGGAACAATATCATTCACCTCTACTTCAGCCGGGTCGAAACCCGTCAACCCATCAATGCTTCCGAAAAAAATGTAGCCGCTTGGCGTAGTTAGCGCCGAGCGAGGAAGAAAACTATTACTGTGAAGTCCGTCATTAGTGGTGAAATATTGGAAAGAGCCTGTCTCAGGGTTTAAATGATAGATCCCCTTTGATGTGGCAAGCCAGAGCATGCCTTTCTTATCTTCAATGATAGACACCACTGAAAAACCTATTCCGTCTATATTGATTCGATAGGGTGTAAAACTGTTGCTAGACGTAGAGAATTTGGATACACCTCTGTTGGTGGCAAACCAAATTGTGCTTGGGTCTGATTGAAACGCATCATTTATATGATTGCTAAGTAAAGAGGTGTTTGTATTTTCCGTTGTGTAGTGAGATATATTTTTCGTCTGATAAGCAATTTTGAAAAGGCCATCGCCATGTGTTCCTACCCATACGTTGCCTTCGCTATCAATAAATGAGAACTCAATATCAACATCCGATAGAAACGTCTGAACTTGATTAGTGCTTGGCTCCCAGCGAGTGACGTGATTATTTCCTGCGAGATTGAGCCAAAACCAACCGTCTTTATCAATACTTAGCCATTCAATAGTCGCATTATTGTTTTGTGCCCAATCAAGCTCTTGTTGTTCAACGGTCCCATTAGAGTCACTAATTTTATATAACCCAAAATCAGTTGCTAGGTATACAACACCCTCTCTGCTGGTTTGTATACTGTTCACTCTTAACCTATTTAACCTTGATAGGCTCTCTTGGCTCATGTGAGGTACAAACTTTTCGTTACCGTCAAAATGTACGAGGCTGCGCCCTGTACCCAGCCATATACCTCCATTTTCTGCAGGTGACATTGAAATCACTTGTGAAAAGAGTCCCGCTAGAGGTTGGTCGCTCAATATGTCTGTCCAACCTCTGAAAGCATGGGGGCGAAAATATACTTTCTTTACTCCTGAATAGCGGGTGGCGGCCCACATGATATCGGTTTTATCTACATAGACTTGTCTTACATCTCGGTTTTCCATTAACGCCCAGCGCCCATTATCAGCAGGCACAAAGCGCATTTGTGATAGGCTATATTTGTAGACTCCAGCAAAGGTAGCCAGTAATAAAAAGTCTTGGTGTTTTGATATTTGAGTAATACTTGGAATCGTACCCTCGGGAAATGGAATAATTTCGTAACGGCTACTACTAGTGTCGAAATACCCGAAGCTCGTTCGGGTTGCCAACCAAATTCGGTTATTTTTATCGACAAAAACTGAACGGACCTCCAGGTGATCTAATCCGTTTTGATTAGATGCTTCAAGAGTAAACTCGCTGGAATTTAACGCCTTTTTATATAGGCCGTTAGACGTACCTATCCAAATTTCACCTCTACTATCCTCGGCAATACTCCAAACTCTATTTTCTCCCGCCTTATCAATATTTTTGTCTATATCTGAAAAACGAATGAACTGCTGAGTATCGCGATCAAACTTGTTTAAACCAGCGCCGTTGGTACCTACCCATAGGTCACCGTTTCGAGATTCAAAAAGGGATTGGACTTTATTTGCTCCAAGGCTATTGGAGTTATCAGCGTCATGTTTATAGTGAATAAATTGCTGCGTTTCTTTATCAAGTAAATTAAGCCCTCCTCCCCAGGTTCCTACCCATAATCTGTTAGCACTATCCACTAACATAGTGCTAATACTGTTATTAGAAATCGAACCTTCATCTAGAGGGTCATGCCTGAAAGAAACAAACTTATAGCCGTCGAAACGTTTGACACCGTCAGCAGTTCCAAACCACATAAATCCGTTTGCATCTTTTTGTACGCTATATATCTGAGGGCTTAACAAACCATCACTTAGCGAAAGTGTTTCTATCCTTTCTGAAGCTAAAGCGGCTTGGAAAGTAAGTGATAGATAACAAAGAAAACTAATGCTCAGTAAGACCGCATTTATACAAAGGGATCTTTCTCTACAACGGTTAGTCAAAACTTTCGTCTCGAAAACGTTTTTGAACACTTCTTACTTCATCAAGGCATGACAGAAAAAGTGGCACCAGATCAGGATCGAAATGTTTACCTGCTTCGGATTTTATGAGGTCAATGGCCCTTTCTTCGCTCCACGCTTTTTTATAAGGACGTTCACTTGTAAGCGCATCAAAAACGTCAGCTATTGACACTATTCGGGCTGATAGAGGAATGTCTTTACCTGCAAGACCGTTAGGATAGCCTGTACCATCCCATTTTTCATGGTGACAAACTGCAATTTCTCTTGCCATATTTAACAATGGCTCATCGCTATCACCAATTATTTCGCCACCGTAGGCGGCATGATTTTTCATGACTTCCCACTCTTCATTGTCAAGCTTACCTGGCTTCAACAAAATAGCATCAGGAATACCGATTTTTCCAATGTCATGCATGGGCGCGGCGTTGTGTAAAAGGTCAACCCATTCTTCGGACATGCCTAAACGCTCTGCCATAAACTTACAAAAATAGCTCATTCGGATAACGTGCATACCCGTTTCATTATCTTTATATTCAGCTGCTTTACCCAATCTATGGATAACTTCTAATCGGGTTTTATGCAGATCTTGTGTACGCTGGGCTACGAGTCTTTCTAGGTGTCGGGACTGATCATAGAGTGCCAAGTGCGACTTTATTCTGGCAGAAACAATGGGAGGGCTAATAGGTTTAGTAATGTAGTCAACAGCACCAAAATCGAACCCTTTCTGTTCATCAATTACTTCGGATTTAGCGGTTACAAAGATGACTGGTATTGATGCAGTGGACACATCTAATTTTAATTGGCGACATACTTCATACCCATCCATTTTAGGCATCATTACGTCAAGTAATATGATATCAGGCTTGTTATCACTGCGTGCTATTTTAAGCGCCAACTCCCCATTTAGGGCGGCTTTTACCTTGTACTCGTTGCGTAAAACAGCTGACAGTAATTCAATATTTTCCGGTATGTCATCTACGACTAAAACGGTCCGTTTTTCGGTATCAAGCAACGATAACTCTCCTTAGTTAAAGTTTATTACATGTATATACTTTAATGCTGTGTGCCAAAAGAATGGGTTGAGCATTTTTAATTAAGCAGTGATTACTTATTATCCAACATTATGAACGCAGTGGAAAGCGCTTTCTTGGCGGCCGCTTATTATATCTCGCCATAATAAATATAGATGATAATGCTAAGATGTGAGAATGACGTTTTTGTGAATACGCTAAACAGACGCTTTTGGTAATCATATTGTGATATCGGGGAAAAAAGCTCACTAAAAGGCAAATAAAGTGCTCTGATACGTACTTCTGAAAAGTACTAAATAGGTACATGTCTATAATCATGGAGCGATTATATCTGTTTAAAGCGTGCCCCTAAGACTGCTGCTTTAGAAGCTCCCGTGACCGCGGGCACATTTCCCGGAATGTTATTTTCATATGCGTGCGCAAACCAGGCGAAAGCTGCGCCTTCAACGTGCTGTGGATGGATGCCCAGAGCATGGCTGTCTGTTACGACATAATCGCTTAATGCACTGCTTAGATAACGCATTAATACCTTGTTGAATGCACCGCCGCCGCACACTACCACTTCGCTTTTTAAGCCTTCTTTATTCGTTTTGGGTAAATGCTTTACAATTTCCTGAGCGATAGTGCTACCTGTTAGCGAAAGTAAGGTTGCTTGTACGTCTTCAGGCGCTAAATTATTATTCTTTTCTTCACTTTGTAGCTCTGCGCTAGAAGGGAAGTAATCGGCAAGGGCATTGCTCAACCAATTGATGTTGAAATACTCTCTGCCAGTACTTTTGGGGGCTGGCAATGCAAAGTAGTCATCCAATAAAAGCCTTTCTAATAGTCCAGAATGAGATTGCCCAGTCGCGGCCCAGATACCATCCTTATCGAAGCTTTTATTTAAATGAAGGCTTATCCACTGATCCATTAAGGTGTTACCTGGTCCGGTATCAAATCCTTTCGGCGATGAAGTTTCGCGCTTCGGTGCAAGTAATGAAATGTTTGCAATACCGCCAATATTTACGAGTGCGCGATATTTATCGTCGCTGGCAAATACCGCATTGTGAAAAGCGGGCACCAAGGGAGCACCTTGCCCACCTAAGGCTATATCTTTACGCCTAAAGTCGGCGATAACATCAATACCGGTAAGTACTGCGATGGTATTCGGATCGCCTATCTGACAGGTAAATCCGCGTATGGAAGATTTTGCAAAATGTGCTGACAGTACATCAGAGTTCGGATGATGGCGTACGGTTTGGCCGTGCGAACCAATAGCTGTGATATCTGAGGCGCTTAACTCGTTTTGTTCGAGCAGCTCAAGTGTTACCTTCGCGAAGGTTTCAGCTACCAGTCGGTCAGCGATAGCTAAGCTGTTAAGCTCGTCGGGGCCTTCAATACAGAGTGCGTTGAGGGCACTGAGCAGTTCTGAAGAATAGGGAAGAGAATGGGCGGCCAAAGTGGTACAAGAGTTTAGTGAGATGTCGCATAAGACGGCGTCTACGCCGTCCATGCTAGTACCAGACATCAGGCCAATATATTTAGCCATGCAGTCGCTATTTCATTGCAAGCATAATGCGCTTGTTATTATCTAGCTGCTCTTGGCGTATTGCTGCTATTTCCATAAACCTTTCTTTCTCTTCCTTAGCTATGGGCAGGGCCTTTGGTAACTCTACCGTACGAGGGTTTCGGTGAACACCATCCACTAAGAACTCATAGTGAAGATGGGCGCCAGTAACCATACCTGAACTACCTAAATAGCCCACGGTTTGGCCTTGCTTAACCGTATCTCCTACCTTCACAGCACGCTTTTTAAAATGAAGATACTTGGTCGTATATTTCTCGCCATGCTGAATGAATACATGGTGACCGTTGTATTTATCGTATCCAGCTTTAATTACTTTACCGTCACCCGCAGCCATAATTGGCGTACCAACTGCTGCAACATAATCTGTACCGCGGTGCGCTTTCCAACGCTTTTGCACAGGATGAAAGCGAGCTTTTGTAAAGTTAGAACTTACATATCTAAAGTTCACTGGCGCACGCAGGAAGCTCTTACGCATGCTGCGGCCTTCAGGCGTGTAGTAAGTGCCATCTTCGTGAAGAATAGCGCTAAAATGCTCGCCTTGGTTGGTGAATTCCGCTGCAACAATATCGCCGTAACCAACAAATTCACCGTCGATGTATTGCTCTTCGAATACCACGTTGAAGGTATCGCCAGAGCGGATCTCGATGGCGAAATCGATATCCCAGCCGAAAATACCCGCCAAATTCATTATTTGGTTGCTGGTTAAGCCTGCATCGCTGGCTGCGTTCCAAAAGCTTGAATGTATTTCACCTTGCGCGAAGTTGTAGCGAATGTCTACATCGCGCTTTTCTAGTTCAGCGACAAGGCTACTGTTTTCATCAGTTGAATCCGGACGCACGAACAGGGTTTCCGTTGAAGATAATTTATACTTCAACTCACCGAAACTTCCGTCTTTTTTAGCCTTAAAAGATAATTCATCGCCAGGAAGTAGGGTAACTAATGTTTTAGTTAATTCACCCGCCTGGGTAACATTATAAACGTCTCGTGACGTGAAGCCTGCGCGCTTAAATAGTTTTGCAAGGGTATCGCCGCTTCGTACTCGATATGTTTGCCATGTAGATTCTTCTTCATTCGAAAATACATCAGTCGATGGCGTAATATTAAGTTCTACAGGATAGCGAACACCTGCATCTAAAATATGTGCGTCTTGATGACGACTCGCTTCTACTGTTTCACTTGGAAAAAGAATAAGCCCGCCCAGAAATAAGCTAGCTACAGCTAACCCAGTTCTGTGCTGTTTCGGTAATTTTTTATATAAATTGAGCGCTTTTGAAGCGTCTAATTTCTTTCTCATACTACTGCCCACCTGAGAAATGTTATGTGCACATCACTATTTCACATACGTTGCTCAAAAATGCAACTTTTCTCATTATATTGTTAGCGCAAATTGTTATACCCAATAGCTCTTAAACTTGCTTTTAAATTGCGCACTAAAAGCCGTTGGGTTTAACAACATGACTGTTTGTAATCCGTTTTTTGACGCGCAAACCTTTTAATGGTTCCGTTGTACGCGTAAAATGCCCGCCAATATTGAATATACAGTTTTTTTAAGAGTGTGACGTACAAATGAAAGATTGGCAAACAGCGCTAGCTGAGATTAAACGGGGCGTTGATGAAATACTCCCCGAAGAGGATTTAATTGAAAAACTAAAATCCGGCAAAACCCTAACCATCAAAGCGGGTTTTGATCCAACTGCGCCTGATCTGCATCTTGGTCACACTGTGTTGATCAACAAGTTGCGTACATTCCAGCAACTAGGCCACAAAGTTGTTTTTCTTATTGGCGATTTTACTGGCCTAATTGGCGATCCTACAGGTAAAAATGTAACACGCAAGCCTTTAAGTAAAGAACAGGTATTAGATAACGCAAAAACGTATCAAGAACAGGTCTTCAAGATCCTTGATGAAGATAAAACAGAAATACGTTTTAACTCAGAATGGATGGATGGCCTTGGCGCTGCAGGCATGATTAAACTTGCGGCAAGCCAGACCGTTGCCCGCATGCTAGAGCGTGACGACTTCAAAAAGCGTTATAACAACGGCCAGCCAATCGCTATTCATGAGTTCCTGTATCCGTTAGTCCAAGGTTGGGATTCTGTTGCACTAGAGTCAGATGTTGAATTAGGTGGTACAGATCAGCGATTTAACTTGCTAATGGGTCGTGAGCTTCAAAAAGAGCAAGGCCAAAAGCAGCAATCTATAGTGATGGTACCGCTTCTTGAAGGTCTAGATGGCGTTCAGAAGATGTCTAAGTCTTTAAACAACTACATTGGTATTACAGACGCGCCAAACGACATGTTTGGTAAAGTGATGTCTATTTCTGATGATTTGATGTGGCGTTACTACGACCTTCTAAGTTTCCGTCCGCTAGAAGAGATTGCAGAGCTTAAAACTCGCGTTGCTAACGGTGAAAACCCGCGTGATATTAAAATCATGTTGGCGAAAGAAATCATTGCACGCTTTCATGACGATGCAGCGGCAGAAGGCGCGCATCAGGACTTTATTCAACGTTTCCAGAAAAATGCCATTCCGGATGACATGCCCGAGCTTGAAATTGCATTAAGCGATGAAGGTATTGCCATTGGTAACTTGCTGAAAGAAGCTAACCTTGTAGGTTCGACTTCAGATGCTATGCGCATGATTAAGCAAGGCGCAGTTAAAATTAACGGTGATAAAGTGGAAGATACTCGTTTAGTTATCACCGAAAAAGGTGAAAACGTGTATCAGGTGGGCAAACGCAAGTTTGCGCGTATTACGCTAGCCTAATGTTTTTCTAATATTTTTTGAAAGCCCGCTCATTGAAGCGGGCTTTTTTTTGCCTTAAATATCTCGTTCAAGAAAGGGCGATCTTTCTAAAAAAAGGATTTTTTGCTGATATGCAACAGCGTTGTAATTCCCGTTTGGGCGTGAGGGATTTGCTTTTTTGGGTTTAATTGATTGATTTAATTGGATATTTAAATTTCTTCACTTTTTTTAAAAAAAGTTTGTCAGGTTTTTGTCATAGCCATCGTCTATAGGGGAAAAGTTAAACAATAATCCCAACTGTACGATGAGCAGTTTACGCGTAGCAGCCGGGGTGAAATTCCAAAGATACTTAGGTCAACGGACCTCTAAATAAACGCTTACGCAATGCAAAAGGATAATGTGATGACAACTGTAACTACAACCCGTGCAACATACCAACAAGTTAACCAAAGTCTTCCAGCTAAAGAAGCGCTTACATGGCTTAAAGAGGGCTGGCAGCTTTTTGCAAAAGCGCCATTTAAACTATTAGGGCTCTCATTTGCTACGCTACTTACTGCTGGCCTCATGCAGGCTTTGGCAGGTCCTGTAGGTTTAGGGATATCTAAATGGGTAAGCCCGCTTTTAGCCACAGTAATGTGGTTGGCCATTGCTAATTTAGCGGTAAAAGGCAAGGTAAGCTTAACGGGAGGAACCGTACGTTCATGGGCAAACATTGCTCTTTGGAGTTTAACCGGCCCGTTGATCGCATGGATCCAGTTTCAAATTGGCGCTATGTTAATGGGAGCAGAACCAGTAGCGGCATTAGCAAGCGGTAATGTGGTAGACGTACCGGCGTGGAAAGTAAGTCTAATGATGGGCTCGGCAACACCAATAAACCTACTGCTTTTATTTGTACCTATGTTGCTTATCTTAAAGCATCGTTCACTTTCAGCGTCATTTTCAAATAGTATTGCTACTGTAGCGGGAGCTTATAAGCCAATGTTGGTAATAGGTGCCATGATTTTCTTAACAGTTGCACTTGCACCTTATACCTTCGCCCTGTCGGGGTTAGTGTTCGGCCCTGTTGTTTCTTGTGTGTGCTTTATTGCTTACCAACGTTTGTTTCGCTAATCGACAACAAAAAAGTTACCAGCTATTTAATGCGTGGAATTAATAAGAATAAAAATGGAATTGCAGTGAAAGAAACCATTCAAATAGAAAAACTGCTTAGTGAATACGCGCCGCTTATGGCGCGTATTGCCGCAACGTTTGAGGCCAATAAATCACTTCAAGATGAACTGATACAAGAAATGTCACTGGCGGTCTGGCGTGCCTTTGATGGAGCTTCGAAAGGTAGTGATAAGGGCTTTCGCGGTGAGGCGAGTGTGAAAACCTTTGTGGCCAAAATTGCGCATAACAAGGCGGTAGACCACGTAATTAAAGAGCAGCGACGCAAAGAGTTCACACACGACGGAGAATTTGACCCCTCTAATGCAGCGGGCGCCGGTTCATCTCGTGATGCGACCTTGCAAGAGAATGCGATGGATCTTATGACAGGCTTACGTCAGCTAGAAATAAAGTACAGACAGGTACTTTCTATGATGCTAGAGGGGTTCAGTCAGATAGAAATAGCCAATATGTTGGGCATCAACGAGGGCGCTGTCGCCAAGCGAATAGATCGAGCCCGCCAACAGCTTACTCAGGTAATGGAGCAGCAGCCATGAGCGACAACAAAAAAGCCATGAGCGAAAACGAAAAAGTGATTAGCGAAGATAAAGAAGCCATTAGCGAAGATAAAAAAGCCATTAGCGAGGATAAAAAACTCGTTAGCGAATACAGAGAAGGTGTGCGTGACCAAGAATCAGATACTAGCGCCAACAGCCCGCAAATGAGCGAGTTAGATAAGCAATTTTCACAGTGGCAAAGTGCCTATAAGGATGCAACCCCTTCGGTAGATACAGGTTCACTGATTAAAGAAATCAAAAGCGCGAGGTTTAAACTAAAACTAAAAGGTGCCGTTGATTTGCTACTCGGGCTTGCGGTTTCAGTGTGGTGTTTGACTTTGGTATTGTTTGAGCCGCTCTCCACGTACCAACTTTTGCTATTCACTGCACTGGCGCCTATCCCCGCCGCTTTTGGGGTATGGGGATATCGGGTAAGACAAAAACAGTGGAAAGCTCAAACGTTAGATGTGCATTCGATGCTGTCATTTAAACAAACCCAGCTACAGCAGCAGTTACATTACTGGAAAATTAGTCTTTATGGGTGTGCAGTACTTTGGTGTGGGTTATTTGTATTAGCCATTTTCAACGTAGTCATGTTCAACGCCTATACTCTGTGGGGCACGCAGCTGGTGATAAACAGCGTGGTCGTCTATATCGTATACCGCAGGTACAAAAAGCTAAACGCCGATTTGCCGTCGGCGCTAAAGAAAATAGAAGATATGAAATAGCTGAAACTGATAGTGTTATAATTCCAGCATTGGTACGAAGCCCCCGTAAATAAGGCGTTTACCGTCGAAAGGCATGGGGTTTTCGTTATCCTGCATACGTGGATCTTCCATTACTTTTTTCCACGCAGTATCGCGTACTTCTTTTGATGGCCAGAACGCGATAGAAAACACCACGGTTTCATTTTCTTTGGCTTTTACCGCTAAAGGAAACGACGTTACTTCTCCGTCGGGGACATCGTCACCCCAGGCTTCGAGTATTTTAGTCGCGCCATATTCTTTAAAGATATCGCCAGCAAGCTTGGCGTGTTCAATGTATAACGCTTTATTTTCAGTGGGAACGGCTACAGCAAAGGCATCGATGTATGACATGAGGTAACTCCGTCAAAGAGGTGAAACCTAAGATAGCCTAAATTATATACAGAATGCAATGCTTAACATGGTCTGCAACAAGAAAATATCAACTTGGTTATCGCTCTGCAATTTTCGCCCATTGGTATAAGCTATGCAGCGCAAGCCTTCTCGCTTTTGCAAAAGGGTAGGTTTTAAGCGGCGAGCGATAGAGGGGAAGGGATAAATCAATATCACTAGTCCCCATCATACGTTGAGCCAGTCGTTGCCCGGCGAAGGCAGCAAAGGAAACACCTGAGCCGCAGTATCCCATGGCATAGCCTATATTTCCTCTAAAGCGGCTTGCATTGTTGCCGCTAGGCTGATCGTCGACGAAAATTCGCGGCATACTGTCTAGCGAAACGCTAACCCAACCACTCCAAAAATAATCCATAGTAATACCGCTAAGCGAAGGAAAGCTATTTAGCATTGCGCGATATAGGCGCTGTTTCTCAGAAGCTCTATTGGCATCTTTCCCTTGTACGGCACCACGGCCACCAAACAATAACCGGCCATCTGGCAGTACACGGTAGTAGTATTTCATCATGCGTGTATCCATAAAGCTCATCGGCGTTGTTAAACCTGATCGCTCGCGCTGTTCATGGCTCATAGGAGCAGTGACAAAAATGCTCGATTGTACCGGAAACTGTTTATGGTCCACGCTGTCGTGAAAGCGTTTAGGTGTATAAGCGTTAGTGGCAATAAGTATATGTTTGGCCGATACAGAACCGCTTGGAGTGGTAACTAGATATCCTTTGTTGCTTTTTTCGATTCGAATAGCCGGCGAGTCGAAGAAAAGCGTGGCGCCAAGTTCCTTTGCTACCCTTGCATATTCGCTTACTAATTTTAGTGGGTGTAAACACGCGCCTTTTAACTCCACACCACCGTGAGTGCCCTCAATATTTAAGCGCGCAGTTAATTCTGTTTTACTAAGCAAAGTGCTAGGTACATTGAAATGAGTAGCAAGGTGCTTCGCACTGGCGCAAAGCTGCTTGGCTTGTTTAAGGTTATGAGCCAGCTTTAAATAGGGGCCTTCCACTACATCAACCTGCATATTAAAGTCAGCAATACGTTGTTTAAGAAGGTGTACTGCTCCATCAAACTCGCCTTGCATAGCCTTTGCAATACCACGCCCCCATTTGTCTTCTATGGCACTTAAGCTCAGTCGACCACTACCTGAGAGGATAAAACCACCATTACGGCCTGCACAGCCAAACCCGAGTGAATTTGCATCAAGTAACGTAACGTCTTGCTTAGCTTGAGCAAGCGTGATTGCAGCGGATAGGCCCGTATAGCCACCACCTATAACGAGGTATTCGGAATTAACCTTTTTGTTCAACGGCGGTAGTGTAGGCACTTTGTGTGTAGCGTGCCAGTAACTGTCGGGCGCAGGCAACATTGATGAAACGCCGCGGGAAATAAGGGGGTCGTAGATCATAGACTAAAACGTTGTGCAGTAAAGTATGCTTAAAATTGAAGTAGCATTTCTGCTCCTTCACATTCGCAAAAACCGTGGCAAACAGGGCAGTCGTAGCCTTCGTGAATAGAAGCGTAGCGCCACTTATTAGGGTGCTTTTTGATAAGCTGCCCGCCATTTTTTGTGAAATACTTAAATGCGCTGTTACCAGGGCTTGCCAACCAAATATGTGCTAAACCT
Source organism: Alteromonas portus (assembly GCF_005117025.1). Lineage (GTDB taxonomy): Bacteria > Pseudomonadota > Gammaproteobacteria > Enterobacterales > Alteromonadaceae > Alteromonas > Alteromonas portus. Next base: position 238,704 of record NZ_SWCO01000005.1, read on the forward strand.
GCTTCTGCACCTTGAGCTTGCGCACACTTTATAGACTTGCGTAATAGCGCACTGCCAATTCCACAACCCTGCATGGCGGGGTCTACAGTGTTGCATTTGAAATAACATACGGTATTTGACTCTACGGGCCAAAGAGTAGGCGTACACCACTCATCGGTTTGCCACTGCGTATGTGCAAAGGTAAGCCTGAAACCCACCACTTTATTTTTGTATAGTGCTACCCAGCTAGCATTAGTATTTCCAACAAAACTTTTGGTGTAGTAATCGGCGAGCAACGCATCGGTCAGGTAGTTGTCTCCGTGCACTAGGTTACCAAGAGAAATAACGCCAGCAAAAAACTCAGGCGCTAACGGCTCGTAGTAAATGTCACTCTGAATTATGTGGCTCAGATGGTTAGAGGGTTTCATACTTTTTCTTTTTGTGGAGCGTTTTTCATTCCGTCAAGGTGTACATCTAATGCTTCCACAGAAATCAAAATTTCTCTTACCGACATCCATAGTGAATATAGTAGCGACACTAAGCTTGCAGCGAATACCCAGTTGCCTACTTGTTGATAGGTAAGGTAAATCGCCAGCATAGATACCACGCACAGAAAAAAGCTGCCCACACCCGCTATTTGCATGCGCTTAATAAGCTGAATACGCAATCGAAGATTTTTTATTTGTGCTTGCGTATTGTCGTCCTTTTCTTCTTTCGAAAAGTTTCTGATGATAGTTGCAAGAGTTAAAAAGCGATTGGTATAGGCTAAAAGCAATAAAGAAATTGCCGGAAACAACATGGCAGGGGTAGCGATATCTATTTTCATAGGAGGTTCATGCAATTGTCGAATACAAAGAGTGTATCACAGGGGATCATTTACACACAGTAATCAGCCAAGGGGCAACAACACAGTAAAACTTGTTCAGCGGAAGGTACAAAAAAACTAGCTGAAGATCACAGCTACATTCTGTCAACTGTCATGCCGGCGGCGCTCCAACCTAACATATCACCTTCTAAGTGCATGACTTCAGAAAAGTCGAGCTCTTCCAATACTTTCATAGCCAATTTTGCTCGCCTGCCAGAGCGGCAATAAATTATAATAGGCTTGTTTTTGTGATCTTCTAAATCGCTAAGGTAATCATTGATGTTTTCATGGGGCATATTGACTGCACCGGGAATATGACCATCGGCGAACTCTTCGGGGGAGCGGACGTCAATAAGCAGCCAATCGTTATTCGCGACTCGTTCAATAAGATAAGGGGAAGCTGCGACCGAGGCTTGCGCAGTCGCTTTTGCCGTGCACTGAAGCGACACAAATAATGCAATACTGACAACAACTAGAAAACCCGCAACAACAATCCGCATGAAATGGTGCTCTTACCTTCTTATCGATATTTTAAACTTAAGTATAACGCTTATGCGTTTTATTTAATACCTTCACATAGCGATTTTAGTTCATTTATTAATCGCAGCGAAAAACGGCTTGTTACGTCGGGATTGACAACAACGAGAGGCGCATCAAGGAAATTCCGATGTTCACGCCAGAATATGTCTAGTTCTTGGTGCGAGCTTTTAGATGCCGCAATAAGTGCATGCGGTTGTCGGATAAGTACTTCTTTAATTGAGACTTGAGGATAGTCTACGGGACTATCTGAAAATAGAGTCTGTGCACCACAAATATTTAAAAGCTTGTTGCCCCATGCATTAGGGCCGATTGTCATTAGTGGAGCTGTCCATGAATAGTAAAAAACCGGTTTCAATGGGCGACTATCATATTCGCGTTTAAGCGCGTTTAAGTCGTCGAGAAAGTCATTGGTGAGCTGGGTGGCTTGTTTTTGCGTGTTGGTAAGAGCACCAAGCCTTTTTATTTCACTCGCAATATCTGAAATCTTTTCAACTTTACTCTTAAATACGCGAAGCCCCATTGAAGCAAGTTTATGGATATCTTGCGGTTTGTTGCCACCTTCCCAAGCCAAGATTAGATCCGGTTCTAATGCCACTATTGCAGCAATATCAGCCCCTTGGAAATCAGCGACGCGCTCAATACTTTTCGCTGCTTCAGGGTAATCGCTATAGTCGCTGACGCCTACAAGGTTGGAACCTAAACCTAAACTAAATACCCACTCGGTTAAATGAGGAGCAAGGCTGACTATTTTTAGTTCGCTAGGGGGCGCTTCTGAGCGTGATGGCGGGATAGACGCTATGTCGGCGGAGTCAACTAGATCTGCGTTTGTCTGCTGCAGTGTGTCGGTATCTGACGCTGAATCAGCGAGCGTAAGAAGAGGCAAATAGCAAAAAAATACAATGATTAAGGTTTTCATTAGGCCAACTTCCTTCATAGTGTCGTTGCCATTGTAAGCAATACTAACGAGGCAAAAGCACTAACCGCTATCATGGCGTGAGTGACAGTACTTTGGGCCAATAGCATATGAGAATACTTAACCTCATTACCTCCACCCACTCGGGGGTAACGAAATTTTTTATTTGCGTAAATTGCTGGGCCACCTAATTTCACATTAAGTACACCACCTAGAAGTGCCAGCAACAACGACGTTTTATCTTTCAATGGCGAACGCTTTATAGCGCGAACTCCTTTTAAAGGACGGCTTATTAGCAGCGTTATCAATCCTCCGATGGCGGCTGGTGGAAGGGTGAGTAAATAAACAAGTTTGCGTACAGGTTTGGCAAAAAGTGCCATTTCTGGCGTGCGGTGGTGCCACTGCCAAGAGGTAAGCAATAGTAGTCGATAAATGAGTGCGCCAATTGGTCCCGCTACCACAAAGTAAAAAATCACGCCGCAATAAAGGTAAAGAAACTTGAGCCATAGCGATTCTATCGCGGCTTTGGCAACCCCAATATCGGTAAGTGAATTACATTGACGAGCAGTAATGGTTTGGACCATTTCTCGCGCGAGGGATTTTTTGTTTCTGCCCACGCTTGCCAATACTTTTTTATACTGCTGACGCTGGTAGCCAAAATCGAGTAATGCAACAAGAATAACTGCTTCAAAGAAAACGGGGTACTGCGCCATATAAACCAAAATAGCTAAGCAAATTATAAGTGGTGCAAGAAGTACCAGCGCAGCTAAGGTGCCTGAAATGTAGTGCTGAGACGGACCGTAGTTGGAGGAGGGCACGACTTTACGCCCCATTTGTAAAACAAGGTAGCGCATCAGCGTTAAGGGGTGAGTACTTTGGGGCCAGCGCCATAGTGAATCTACGGCAATAGCCAACCAAAGTACGAATAGCGGCTGGTATTGCCAGTCGCTAATTACGTCTGCCATCCTACTTTGCTAAGGCTTTAATCATTGCCATAACAAGTTGTGCAGAATGTTTAGCGGCAGTGTCTAAATACTCTTTAAAGCTTACCGATGATGTTTTGCCAGCAATATCGGATAACGAACGAATGACAAGAAATGGCGTGTCGAGCATATGGCAGGTTTGACCAATAGCTGCGCCTTCCATCTCGACGGCTTTCATGTCTGGGAAGTTTTCACGCAACTCTGCTACCGCTTCATCGCTACCTATAAATGCATCGCCCGTACAGATTAAACCTGTGGTCGACTGAAGCGACGTTATACCTGCCGCAGCGGTACGGGCCGTTTCCATTAATGTTGTATCGCAACGGAAATCTTCAGGCATTCCTGCACATTGACCCAGCTTATAACCAAAGTGGGTCAAATCAGCATCATGGTGGATAACGTGACTGGCAATCACTAAGTCACCAATGTTTAGGTTTTTGTCGAAACCACCAGCAGAGCCCGTGTTAACCACAGCATCTGGTGAATATTGTTCAATGAGTACAGTAGTGGCGATAGCGGCTGCAACTTTGCCAATACCGCATTTGACTAACACCACTTCTATGTCGTCAAGGGTGCCTTCATAAAATGTAAGATGCTTCCACTGGGTTTCTTTAACATTCCAAAGTGACGCTTTAAGTAGCGCAACTTCTTCATCCATTGCACCTAAAATACCAATTTTTTTCATAACTATACCGAGGGTGTTAAGGGAGTTTAACGAATGGATTAATTGTATAAGGAAAACCAAAAAACTGACAGAAAAATGCCTTTGTTGCCACTATTTGAGAGTAAGAAAACAGTAAAGCAGCAAAGGCCAGGGGAAGTGTGAAACTATCTTATCAGGCGGCCGCTGGTCTGCTCGAACGCACTGGGCGCGTTGGGCGTTTAGGCGGCTCAGGGTTGTGTACGGGTAACTGTGCCATCTTATTTTGTAAGCGTCGGTACGGAATAAGTTTGTTTTCTAAGCATTCGCGAATGTCATCGACGGTGTAGCCAGATTTTACCTTAATTCGTGCGTGAGGAAGGCCTGCTGCATCTAGCGCACCGGTTACAAACCAATCCTTTTGTGCTTTGTAACCTTCTTTACCTTGGCTATGGACTAAGTCGATAGCCATTACCGGGCTCATATCTTGTTTGTCGACCAACACAAAGTCGAGTTGTCTGCTTGATGCTCTGCTAAGCGCTTGGCTTGCCGTCTTCTTGTTGGCAGATTGACGTACCGATACCAGGTCGTTAAGACGCACGCGGCATACAATCCTGAACTCTCGCCCCATAGCCTGTTCTATAAGGTTTAAAAAAGTGTGCTCTACTGGCGTAAACAACTGTGGTTTTCGCCTGAAAGGAAAAGCGACTCCACCGTCTGACAATTTTATGGCACCTAGTGCAACGACAATAAGTAACATCATTAGAATAATTGCCAATTCCATCGTAACCCTCGCAAATATCAAGAATAAAAGCCAATGACAGTAGAGTTTGAAGGCGGTGCCAGCTTATGTCTGGCAAACTAGCCTGTTTACTCTCGTTTCTCTGGTGTCAGAAAAATGACGCCAGAGGTTGTCATCGTGTTGTTTACGATGAATTTGCAAGCCAGATGCCAACATGAGGATGTTTCACTCTGACCTTTGAAAGTAGGGCTTAATTAGCGTTCGAGGTAACCAGAATATCGATTTGAGAACCTGTCTTATCAGGGCTTACAATAACCCTGACGGTTTTGTCTTGAGAGGACAGTAGTGTACGGCCGTTGACTGGTGAGTGAGTTTTTAATCCAGGGTGCGCCACTTGATAAAGATTGACCATAGCGTCGGGAGAGGCAGGTGAATGATACACCATGACAGACGTCAATGGTTCGTCAAAGGCCTGGCATTGACGAGCATCTTGTGCAATTTTCACCTGCTGAAACTCTGAAGGGCAAGACACTATGCTGGGTTTATCGGAAAGACCTTCTTTTGAGGTTGCCTCTACCGAAAGGCTATTAGCATAGGTAGCATGAGATAAGCCACTGATGCCTGAAAATAAGGTCAGATACATAGCGAGTCTTTTAACATCCCAGTTCTTCATATATAGGCTCTTGATCAATTTAGTTTTTATTTGAGTTTAAAATACTAGAGCTGTTGCTCTTGTACATCAACTAAACCTTGGTCTATTAACGTATATTTTCAACGTTTCTAGTATGCTGCTTACGTTTTTTAGTATCTGCATTCATTGGGAATGAAGGTGGTCAACAGTTGACTCAGAATATAAAGGCCGCTGTGAAAGCTACCAATTCGCAACTCCATTATATTGGCTAATGTAAATCGTATCTCTTTATTTAAAAAAAAGCTCGATAGCAAAACTATCGAGCTTTTTATAAAGCGACTTGAGAGCGACGGTTAAACGCCTATGTAATCCATAATACCTTCGGCAGCTTTGCGACCTTCGTCGATAGCAGTAACAACCAGGTCACTACCACGCACCATATCACCACCGGCAAATACTTGCGGGTGAGAGGTCTGGAATGCAAATTTGCCAGCCGACGGCGCACGCACACGGCCTTTTTCATCAAGCATAATGCCGAAGTCAGCAAACCATGGCGCAGGGCTTGGCTGGAAACCAAAGGCGATAATTACCGCGTCAGCTTCTAGTACGTGCTCTGAACCTTCTACTTCAACAGGGCGGCGGCGTCCATTGGCGTCAGGCGGCCCCATTTCGGTTTTAACCAGCTTAACGCCACACGCTTTACCATTTTCGTCTACTGCGATGTCTAGCGGCTGAAGATTAAATTTAAACTCAACCCCTTCTTCTTTTGCGTTAACAACTTCGCGGCGAGAGCCCGGCATGCTTTCTTCATCACGGCGATATGCACAGGTAACTTGTGCAGCGCCTTGGCGGATTGACGTGCGAACACAGTCCATCGTGGTATCACCACCACCTAGTACTACTACGCGCTTGCCTTTCATATCAACAAAGTCAGCGGGGTCCTTTTCAAGGCCCATTACGCGGTTGGTGTTGGCGATAAGGAAAGGAAGTGCATCATATACGCCTTCAACGTGTTCGTTATCGAAACCACCTTGCATCGACTTGTACGTACCCATGCCCAGAAATACTGCATCGTATTTATCAAGCAAATCCTGGAACTGGATGTCTTTACCAATTTCAGTGTTAAGTACGAACTCAACACCCATCTCGGTAAAGATTTGGCGACGTAGCTTAATTACATCTTTCTCTAATTTGAAAGACGGAATACCAAATGTAAGTAGACCACCAATTTCTTCGTATTTGTCGTAAACAACAGGTTTAACACCGTTACGAACCAGAATATCAGCACATGCAAGACCCGCAGGGCCGGCACCTACAATCGCCACTTTCTTATCGGTCCATACCACGTCAGACATATCTGGGCGCCAGCCCATTTTGAATGCCGTATCGGTAATGTATTTTTCAATACTACCAATGGTAACAGCGCCAAAATCATCATTCAGCGTACATGCACCTTCGCACAGTCTGTCCTGTGGACATACGCGGCCACATACTTCAGGCAAGCTGTTGGTTTTGTGAGAAAGTTCCGCAGCTTCTAGGATGCGGCCTTCATTTGCCAAGCTTAACCACTGAGGGATATAGTTGTGCACGGGGCACTTCCATTCACAGTATGGGTTACCGCAGTCCAAGCAGCGATCTGCTTGGCCTTCGGTTTGAGATTGGCTTAGCGGCTGGTAAATTTCCGCGAATTCATGTTTACGTACCATGATCGGCTTTTTAGGCGGATCAATACGTTCAACATCGACAAATTGATATACGTTCTTTGCCATAAACTAAATCCTCCTACTGAGCCTGAATGCGTAATTCAGCACTTGAACGACTGATGTGACCAAGCAAGTTTTTCACATCACTGGTTTTCGGCTTAATAAGCTTGAAGCGTTTCAGCGTTGCGGCGAAATCAGTAAGCAGAGACAAGGAGTGCTCGCTTCCTGTTTCTTCGTAATGCTGATTGATTAAGCCACGTAAGTGTTCAGCAAGAATTGCTTTATCTTCAATTGGCATTACATCGACCAGTTCGGCATTCACGCGGTTATCAAGGTCGTCGCCATCATCCATAAGATAAGCAAAACCACCTGTCATACCGGCACCGAAGTTAACACCAACCGGACCAAGTACAGCTACGATACCGCCTGTCATATATTCACAGCCGTTATCGCCAATGCCTTCAACTACCGCAATAGCACCAGAGTTACGTACGCCAAAGCGCTCGCCAGCACGGCCAGCAGCAAACAGCTTACCGCCTGTTGCACCGTAAAGGCAGGTGTTACCCATAATGGCACTGTCGTGGGCGTCATACGAGATATCGCGCGGCGGGTGGATAACAAGCTTACCGCCAGTCATCCCTTTACCCACGTAATCGTTGGCATCGCCTTCAAGATGCATATGTAGGCCGCCAGCGTTCCACACACCGAAGCTCTGACCCGCTGTACCGGTAAGTTCAACCTTGATAGGTGTATCTTCAAAGTCGTGGTTACCGTGGTGTTTAGCGATTTCACCTGATAGCAATGCGCCGACAGAGCGATCCGTATTGCGGATTGGGTATTTAAGGGTAATAGATTTACCGTCAACAACCGCTTGCTGGCCGTCTTTAAGCATCTGCGCGTTCAATTCACCTTTATCGACAGGCGCGTTAGTCGTTTGTGAGCAGAATAAGCGCGTATGGTCGCCTGCTTTAGGCTGCGCTAGCAACGGAGACAAATCTAAACGGTTTTGCTTAGCGGTAATGCCATCTAGAACTTTAAGTAGCTCTGTTCGACCAACAAGGTCGTCGAACTTAGCAATACCCATAGACGCCATGATCTCACGCACTTCTTGAGCAATAAACTTGAAGTAGTTCATTACCATATCAGGTAAGCCAATGAAGTGGTCGTCACGCAGTTTTTGATCCTGCGTTGCAACACCAGTCGCACAGTTGTTCAAGTGGCAAATACGTAGATATTTACAGCCTAAAGCTACCATTGGACCTGTACCAAAACCAAAGCTCTCAGCGCCTAAAATACCGGCTTTTACTACGTCTAAGCCTGTTTTCAAACCACCATCGGTTTGAACGCGTACTTTGTGACGTAAGCCGTTTTCAATAAGCGCTTGCTGAGTTTCAGATAAACCAAGCTCAAATGGGCTACCCGCATACTTAACTGATGTTAGCGGGCTTGCACCTGTACCGCCGTCGTAACCTGAAACGGTGATAAGGTCGGCATAGGCTTTCGCTACACCCGTTGCAATGGTGCCAACACCCGGCTCAGATACTAGCTTAACGGATATAAGTGCCGTTGGATTAACCTGTTTCAAATCGAAAATTAGCTGTGCTAAATCTTCAATTGAGTAAATATCGTGGTGCGGAGGCGGTGAAATAAGGGTTACACCCGGCACAGAGAAACGTAGCTGTGCGATGTACTTATTTACCTTATCGCCTGGAAGCTGACCACCTTCACCCGGTTTTGCACCCTGCGCCACTTTAATTTGAATAACGTTAGCGTTAACCAAATAGTGAGGCGTTACGCCAAAGCGACCTGAAGCCACCTGTTTAATTTTGGAGTTCTTTTCAGTTCCAAAGCGAGAAGGGTGTTCGCCACCTTCCCCTGAGTTAGACTGTCCGCCCAGGCGGTTCATGGCTATCGCCAGTGCTTCGTGCGCTTCCGGGCTTAGTGCACCAATTGACATCGCTGCTGTATCGAAGCGTGGGAATAAGTTTTCCGGTGCTTCAACTTCGCTAATATCAATAGGGTCGCAATTAGGGTTAATAGCTAGCAAGTCGCGAATGTGCGCAGGCGCACGCTCGTTAACAAGCTTCGCATATTGCTGGTAGTCGTCGTAGTTACCCGACACCACAGCCTTTTGAAGCGTACTGACTACGTCTGGGTTATAAGCGTGATATTCGCCGCCGTGAACGTATTTAAGCAAGCCGCCGTGATCGACAGACTTACGCTTAAGCCATGCAATACGGTTTAGGTTGATAAGGTCTTGATGGAAATCATCGAAACCCGCACCTTGAATGCGTGAAGTTACACCTTTGAAGCATAGCTTCATCACTTCATTGTTAATACCCACTGCTTCAAACAGTTTAGAGCTACGGTAACTAGCAACGGTGCTAATACCCATTTTCGACATGATCTTATACAAGCCCTTGTTGATACCCTTACGGTAGTTCAACGTGGCCTGCATAGGAGAAATATCTAGCTCACCTTTTTCACAAAGCTGCTCAATAGTTTCATATGCAAGGAATGGGTAAACCGCAGTGGCACCTAAGCCAATCAACACCGCAAAATGGTGTGGATCGCGGGCACTTGCTGTTTCAACAACAACGTTAGCATCGCAGCGCAATGACTTTTCAACTAGGCGACGCTGTACCGCACCAACTGCCATAGCTGCAGGGATAACCAAACGATTTTGCTTAATGTTTCTGTCAGACAGAATAACGAACGCAGCACGCTTGTTTTTAACCAGCATTTCTACTTCGTTACACACGCGCTCGATGGCTTTCTTTAAACCTTCTTGCGGCGCATATTGAAGCTCGACGACTTCTGAATAGTAGTTGTCTGGGTTAAATTCGCGCAATTGTTTAAGGTCGGTATACATTAGTACTGGCGAGTCGAACAATACGCGGTCGGCGTAACCTGAGGTTTCGCTAAATACGTTTTGCTCGCGGCCAATACAGGTTGCCAACGACATAACGTGGTTTTCACGTAGCGGATCGATTGGCGGGTTAGTTACCTGTGCAAATTGCTGACGGAAATAGTCGTAAACCGTACGCTGACGAGATGACATAACCGCCATTGGCGTGTCATCACCCATAGAGCCAACGGCTTCTTGACCGTCTTTCGCAAGTACTTTTACAACTTGTTGAATTTCTTCATAGCTGTAGGCGTGTAGCTTGTGGTACACCGCCATGGCATCGTCGTCAAACACACGTTTACCAATTAATGACGCATCAAGCTTTTCAATTGGTGTAAGTCGACGAATATGCTTGTCTAGCCACTCTTTATAAGGGTGACGTGCTTTTAAGTCTTCATCAATTTCAGTAGAGCGCCAGATTTTGCCTGTATAGGTGTCTACAGCAAGCATTTCACCTGGGCCTACACGGCCTTTTTCAATTACGTCGGCTTGCTCGTAATCCCAGATACCTACTTCTGAGGCTAGGGTGATGAAACCGTTCTTAGTGATAACGTAACGTGCAGGACGTAGACCATTTCTATCAAGGTTACAGGCTACGTGGCGACCGTTAGTTAAAACGATACCCGCTGGGCCGTCCCATGGTTCCATGTGCATTGAGTTAAACTCGTAAAATGCACGAAGGTCATCGTCCATGGTTTTGTTGTTTTGATAGGCTGGTGGAACAAGCAAGCGCATAGCACGGAATAAATCCATTCCGCCGGCTAAGAATAGCTCCAGCATGTTATCCAGCGATGATGAGTCTGAACCTTCAGTATTAACAAAAGGTGCTGCATCTTTAAGGTCTGGAATAAGTGGCGTTGCAAATTTAGCTGCACGTGCCATGGCCCAGTCGCGGTTTCCTTTAATGGTGTTAATTTCACCATTGTGTGCAAGGAAACGGAAAGGCTGAGCAAGAGGCCAGCGCGGTAATGTGTTTGTTGAGAAGCGTTGGTGGAAAACGCAAATTGCGCTTTGCATACGCTCATCGGCAAGATCGTGGTAGAAGACAGGTAAGTCTTTTGGCATTACCAAGCCTTTGTAGATCGTTACCAAGCCTGACAAACAAGCTACGTAAAAATCGGGATCTTTCTCAAGACGTTTTTCAGCGCGGCGGCGGATCATATACAAACGACGTTCAAGGTCGCGTTTTCTCCAGCCTGCTGGTGCGTTCACAAATACCTGTTCGATTTGTGGAACACCTGTTAGCGCTAGTTCACCCAGTACTGAGCGGTCGACAGGCACTTCGCGCCAACCCACTACTGAAAGTGTTTCTTTTTCGAGTTCTTCATTAAGTACTTCGCGCGCGGCTTGCGCAAGTACTGGGTCCTGACTTAAGAAAATCATGCCCACGCCGTACTTTTTGCTGAGTTTCCAGCCATTTTCTTCGGCGATTGCATGGAAGAACGCATCCGGTTTCTGTAGTAGTAAACCACAACCGTCACCGGTTTTCCCGTCGGCGGCGATACCGCCACGATGCTGCATACGGTCTAAACCGTGAATAGCAGTCGTTACCAATTCGTGACTGGCTTCCCCATGAGTGTGAGCAATTAAGCCAAACCCACAGTTGTCCCGGGAATCATTGGGATTATATAAACTCATCTCTTAACTCCTTCAACCTTTTGACTGGGCAAGGTATGCGTTGCGTGTAGATGCGCCTAGGTTTGCGTATCACAACATTATTAGACGTCTTTTAAGCCTGCGAGCGGTATTGCTTGCGGCGTGCGCCTTTCTTGTCGTTATTTATTATTAGAGGATTCCAGTCGTTTCCGCATTTTTATGCATTATTGCGATGCGGGCCGTACAAAATACCCACATTAAAAACTAAAATCAAACGCTAAAAGTATAAGCTTTATAGTGAATTCGTATAAATATAATTAAGTCCTTAAATATCAAGTGCATACATCTTCTTATTTATGTTTGTAACAAAAATGTTATCAGCCAATAAATGGAGATAGTTTAGCGTCATCAAATGATATTGGTTCTCATTTATATTTAATCAGTGAATAATTATGCGATTCAATCGTTGTTTTATGTTGTCAAATGGCGTTTATTTGTATTTTTATTTAATTGTAAAGACAAGGTTCCACTTACATAAGTACTTTGCTATATTGGTTAAAAATTATTCGCGTGTAATGTTATTGCTCATCACTGCAAGACTTGATACGGCATTCGTTTTATTTTTAAGGGTGTATAGGTGACAGCTACGGAATAAAAATTCACTGAAAGCACATGCTATCTGGCCAATAAGGGCTATTCTATGAAAGCACTACACGCAACATCTATTTATTCCTTTGAAATAGAAGACCATTTATTGAACGGCGAAAACGTGAGTTTTAAGCCCTCTCCAAATACCTCTGGATATTTCCAAAGCGGTAGCCCCGATACCATCGTTATACATTTTACGGCTGGCAGTAGCCTGGAGTCCTCTGTAAACGTATTAACCAATGCAGACAGCGGTGTGTCTGCTCACTTTGCCATAGGGCGAAATGGCGACATTGTTCAAATGCTCTCGACCAATAAAATAGCGTGGCACGCGGGAGAGAGTTACTATGAAGGTCGCAATGGCTTAAATCGGTATTCTATTGGTATTGAACTAGACAATGCGGGCCAGCTTAAGGATAGAGGAAACGGCGCATATGAAAGTTGGTTTGGTGAAATTTACGATAAGCATGAAGTGTTAGCTGCGCAACATATTAATCAGCAGTCAACCGGTTACTGGCACAAGTATACCGAAGTACAAATTTCGAGAACGCTTTCACTCTGCAAAGCGTTGTGCAGCCATTACAATATTTCTACTATTGTTGGCCACGATGAAATTGCGCCGTCTAGAAAAGTCGATCCCGGCCCCGCTTTTCCTATCCAAAAATTCAAGGCTGCCGCCTTGAAAGGTAATAGTGAACAGTGGGCGACGGAAGCTAGCGAAACGAATTCACAACGCGAAGCGCATGATCAAATACAACGGGATAGTGTCAGCGCAGTAAAGCGAGTGGCTAACGTAAGTGCTAATTCACTGAATGTAAGAAAAGGACCAGATATTACTTTCTCAAAGATCGAAAATGGATTGAACAAGGGAGAGGTACTTAAAATACTGGAAAAGCAAGGAGAGTGGGCGAAAGTGTCTTACACAAAAGTAGGGTGGGTAAATACTCGGTATATAAATGAAATTACCGAAAAGTCACCTTTCAAATCCTGAGGTCGTTCAGGACGGTAGATTCCCGCTTTGACAAACCGCATTCCCGAAAAGGGGAAAGCCTGATAGGATACAGGCAAAATAAGTTTAGAATAGACGTACATGCATTCAGATTCACCAAACGATTCTTGGGCAATCCGCTTTGCTCAATTTGTTCAGCGTTTTGGCACTCTAAAGCTCAGCATTTTGTTTGTTGTTCTTTCGCTGGTGTTCACGCTAGGCGGTTCCTACGTGATACGCGTAAGTATGGGAAGCCAAGTTCAACCCGACGATTTCATAAGCGCAGTTATCCTTACTATGTTGTCTGCGCCTTGGGTACTCTACTTTTTCAGTGAATTGATAAAGCAGTTAGAGAATTCGCGTACTAATCTTAAAGAAGTCGTTAGCCAATTAGAAAGCTTACGGGAAGAAGATGTTTTTCTTAACCGAGAATTACAAAGCAATATTCGCCAATTAAACCATGAAATAGAGCAGCGAAAGCAGGCGCAAGAAGAGCGTGAAGCGCTGTTTAAAGATTTAGAAAAAGAAATTCAGGATAAATCCGAACAAGAAGCACAAGCACGACGCTTATCCACACTGTTACGTTCCATCATCGATGCTTCGCCAGACTTAATTTACTATCGTAATGAAGAAGGTCGATTTGCTGGTTGCAATCGCATTGCCGAGTTGATGACAGGCAAAACTGAGCAAGAACTGCTTGGCTTAACGCCAAAAGATGTATACGAAGAAGAGCTAGCTAGGCAAATTGTAGCGAGCGATCATGAAGTATTAGAAACCAATGCGAGTATTACAGAGGAATTATGGCTTCGCTTCGCTGATGGACGTCGTCGCTACTTTGAAATGAAGCGCGTGCCGTTCTTCGATAAAGAAGGTAACCGCTTGGGACTACTATCATTCGGTCGTGATATGACCGAGCGTAAACAAGCTGAAAATGCTGCGGCGAAAGCAAGCACAGATAAAACCCGCTTTATCGCGACTATAAGCCATGAGCTTCGTACACCGTTAAACGGTATTGTCGGCTTAAGCCGCATGTTGCGTGATACAGAGTTAAGCGACGAGCAATTTAGCTGGGTTAGTACCATTTACGCTAGTGCGATCACCCTAGGTAACATCTTTAACGACATTATTGACCTAGACAAATTAGACAGAGACAAGCTTGAATTGAGTCTTAAAACGATTTCGTTAAAAGACTTCACCGAAGAACTAAGTAGCATTATTCGCCTGCTTGCCGCCGATAAACAGCTAGAGCTTAAAACAACAATTAATGAACCGCTTCCCCGTCTTGTTGAAATAGATGGTACGCGCCTTCGCCAGATATTGTGGAACATCCTATTTAACGCGGTGAAGTTCACCCAGAAAGGTCACGTAAGCTTATCAGTTTCTTCGACTAAACCCGATGGTGATAAGGCGTATGTAACGTTTGTGATTGAAGACACGGGAGTAGGTATCCCAGAAAGCGAAATTGATAAAATTTTTGCTATGTACTATCAGGTTGACCACCCTGATCATCAATCGGCCACAGGTACTGGTATTGGGTTGGCTATTTGTAAGCAAATGGTCGACTTGATGAAAGGTGAAATCCACGTTTCTAGTAAAGTGGGCAAGGGCACGCGTTTTGAAATTGTGTTGCCAGTTCAAATTTCTAGCAGCCCAATGAAAGTGGCGCAGCTACAAGTAACGGGGCTTAATATCTTGTTGGTAGAAGATATTGAGTTGAACGTTATGGTAGCGAAAGCCTTACTTGAAAAATTGGGTCAAAAAGTCGATGTGGCTATGACGGGGCAAGAGGCCATAGATAAAGTCAGAGAAAACCAATACGACCTTATCTTACTTGATATTCAGCTACCTGATATGACCGGGTTTGATGTTGCGAGCACGATTATCGAAGAAGATCTGGTCATGCAAACGCCCATAGTAGCACTAACGGCAAATGTCATTAAAAAGCGTGATGAATACCTTGAAAATGGTATGGATGACGTTATTGCCAAGCCGATTAAAAAGTCTCGCGTTATTGAAGTGTTTAATGAACTGTTTCATGCACCGCCTGCACCTTTGGAAATTGACGGTGAAGTAGAGCGCCCTGAACCTAACAAAATATTAAGTAACATTTTAGATATGGACTTACTACAGATGTTAGTTGATACCATAGGGGATGAGATGGTGCGTGCTAGCGTTAAAGTATTCCAAGAAAAAATGCCTGAATACATGGAAATACTGCAGCTAAGCCTAAGCGCTGACGAAAAGTCAGAAGTGTGCTCACAGGCTCACAAAATTAAAGGCGCCGCTGGCTCTGTTGGCTTGGCTCGCGTACAGCGTATTGCGAATCAAATTCAACAGGGAGACCACCCAACATGGTGGGAAAATGTGCACGATTGGGTGGAAGAGCTTCAAATGGCCGTTCAGCACGATATGAAGGCTCTGCACGATTGGTTAAACGAGCAGCAGGTTGATGACTAGTCTGCGCATGCGCCTTCTAATATTTAATGTAAAAAAGAGGGCTTGCCCTCTTTTTTGTTATAAAAACTGCGGTAGAGTAAGCCTTGGGTGCGGTATTCCAAAGAGGTCAAATTACTCTTAAAAAAAGCGGCAGGCTTATCTTATTTATGTAGTGGTAAAAGGAATTAATGTGATGACAATAAGCGCACAACAAGAGACCGTATTTTCAAATAACCAGCTGAGTGTTGAGGAAATTCCTTCACTTAAAACGCTCGCATTACTTCCTATTTCTAAAAAGTACCGAGCGCTAAATATTTTCTCAATTGGATTGATAGCCTTGGTGCTAATAAGTATTGCCACCGTACTACGATTCCAAAGCTTCTGGTCACTGCCTGAAGGACTGCTGCAAGCTTACCCGTATGTGGTTGCAGGTATCGTAGCTTTAGGCTCCGTATGGGCGCTGTACCACTTCTTTGCTGATGTCCGCATATTTTATGCGATTCGAGAGCAAGACATCAGCAAACAGTCAGGGCTAATTTTTAGAAAACTTTCGTGCCAACCTATTTTGCGTGTCCAGCACGTAGAGGTTAATCGAGGGCCGCTTGACAGGTGGGCGGGCCTTGCCTCTCTTCAAGTGTTTTCGGCTGGCGGTGAAATGCATACCTTTGAAATACCTGGGCTAAGTATTGAGAGGGCTGAGCAATTACGAGAGTTTATACTTGCTCACAAAGATATTGGTGCTCGCTAATGATAGTATCTGAAACGTCTTCAAACCAAGCATCTGAACATAATCAGTCAAAGGTTCTAAAACCAGATACTGTGCAGCAATCTCTTAGCTCAGATGCTTTTGTGCAAGAAACGGCACTTAAAGTAGAAACGGGTGATGAGTGGCAGCGCCTCTCTCTTATTTCTATCTTGTACTTTACTATTCGTAATTTTACCACTTCGGCACAAGTACTTATTTATACCATCCCCGCCTTAGCCATATCGTTTAATATTTGGGATAACCTGCTGTCGCCTGAAGTGTTGATCGGTGCCGGTATCCTTTTTTTATCTACGAGTGGCAGCGGCGTAATAAGCTTTTTAATGTACAAGTTTCGCGTGCACAACCAACACGTTGAGATTCATCATGGCGTGTTTCAGCGCCGCTATACCAACTTGCCGTTGTGGCGTATTCAAAACGTTAAGATTGAGCGCCCCTTTTATTATCGTCCTTTTGGGTATGCGTTGGTGGTGCTTGATACGGCAGGTAGCGGTAAAGAAGAAGCCAAAATAGTAGCCGTTCCGGAAGATTATGCTGAAGCGCTGAAGAAGCAGGTGCTTTACGAAAAAGCTCAGTTTGATGAGGGGGCTCTGAATGGTTTAGGTGATGAGGTCATATCTGATGGCCAAAGTTCATCGTTCCCCACACAAACAACGCGCGCTGAAACCATAGACGCTTCCCATTCAAATGAAGAAGTGCTTAATCGACGGTCTGTGAAAGACATTATTATTCACGGTATCACCAATAATCGCGTGTGGATCATATTGGGTGCCGCCGCGCCTTTTTATGACGATGTGTTTGGGGTTGTGTCAGAGTGGTTAGCCGATAAGGGCTTACAGCTAAATCAGCTGGTCGGTGAACAAACGGTAGCTTGGTGGCAATTTGGATTGTATGCCTTTGTCGTTCTCATGATGCTAATGGCGTTAGTGGCACTACTGAGTGTTGGTGGCGCGCTATTCACCTTTTACGGCTACACACTTTCACGATCAGGTGATCGCTATATCCGGCGCAGCGGCTTACTCAATAAGCTGGAAGTAAGCATGCGTGCATCGCGTATCCAAATGATAACCGCGAAGCAAGATTGGCTGGATAAAATTTTAAAGCGGGTCAATTTGTATTTTGAGCAGAACTCAACGGCTGGCCAGCAAATGCAAGAACTGATGTCGCCAAATAAACTTATTGTGCCATCGGTAACTGAAAACGAAGCCTTTGCACTAAGCCAAGAAGTGATGCCTGGCTGTGACTTACGAAGCCGAAACTATCAAACTATCAGTAAGCGGTTTATTACTTTTTGGTTGCTTGCAGGTTGGACGCTTCCTTTTATTGTCTTTTTCGCTATCGGCGCCGCGTCGTCCCACCTAGACATTATGCTTGGTGCACTCGTTGTCTATGGTGCGGTAGCGCTTTTGCTTACGCTTAGGTGGTGGCGATGGGGAATAGCCTATGACAATAAGTACGTTTACATAAGGCGAGGTAGAGTAGGTGTCGATTATCAGTGCTTTGAACCCTATAAAGCTCAGCAAGTTATTGTAAAGCAGAGCGTATTTATGAAGCGAAGAAAGCAGGCTACTATTAAGTTCGTGCTGGCTTCGGGGGCGGTTACCGTACCATTTCTGCCAGAAGAATATGTTAACAAACTAGCAGACAGCGTGTTATTTGAGGTGGAGTCAACGAGAAAGTCTTGGATGTAATAAACACTGTTTCTCTTTGCGCTGTTTTTTTGTGCGTTTTTTTATGCAAATAGGACGAGTTTGTGTAAAGGTAGGTATTCAGTTGTACAACCTTGCGTTTATATGGATATTCTTGATTACAGTGTTATTGCGGTTTACCTCATTATCTTGCTCATCATTGGCTTTACTTTGCGTGGGCAACAGTCAAAGAAAGACTACTTTTTAGCAGGAAGAAGCTTAAACTGGAAACCCCTGTTACTCTCAATCATGGCGACGCAACTGTCGGCAGTCAGTTTTATATCCGCCCCCGCATTTGTCGGCTTCCGTGAGGGGGGAGGGTTAATATGGCTCTCTTATGAGCTGGCTGTTCCCCTAGCGATGCTTTTACTTATTACCACAGTGTTGCCTACGTTGTACCGAAGTGGCGTGGTAAGTATTTATGACTATCTTGAGCGGCGTTTCTCTACCTCTACCCGAATTTGCATCAGTATTGTGTTTCAATTTAGCAGAGCATTTGCCACCGGTATAATGGTGTACGCTCTATCCATTATTTTACAAGGAACCATGCAGGTTTCTTCTACCCAGGCAATTTTGCTTATTGGCGTTATTACCGTTTTGTACTCACTACAAGGCGGAATGAAGGCGGTTGTATACGGCGACGCAGTACAAATGGTTGTTATTGTAATGGGTACAGCTATTTGTATTGCTTTTGGTTTGAATGCATTAGGCGGTTGGGAGCCTTTTTTACAGTTACTTCCAAGCGAGCGAGTTTCTACCCTTAATTTTTCTTCTCTGGGGTTTGATGGCGACGGCTTCGGCTTTTTCCCTATGGTGCTAGGTGGCGTGATTTTGTATGCCTCTTACTATGGTTGTGACCAATCTGAGGCGCAACGAGCGTTGTCAGCAAAGTCGGAAGGCGATCTAAAAAAGATGATGCTAGCCAACGGCATTTTTAGGTTTCCAATAACACTGCTATATTGTTTAGCGGGTTTAGTAGTTGGCACGTTAGCGTTTAACGACGCTAACTTGCTATCTCAGATTCCTAAAGACAACCCAGACTGGCTTATGCCCGTGTTTATTCTTAACTATTTACCTCATGGGCTTATCGGCTTGCTGGTCGTCGCTATTCTCGCCGCTGCCATGTCGTCATTAAGCTCGGCAATCAACTCACTTGCGGCAGTCTCACTAGAAGACTATTACAAGATCACTGGTAAGCGAACAAAACCTGAAGGTTACCTGAGCTCTGCTAAATTTGCCGGGTTCTCTTGGGGAGTGGTTATTTTGCTGCTTTCGCTCAATGCTGGCGATATAGCGCCTACGGTAATAGAAGCGGTGAACAAAGTGGGCTCTGTTTTTTTTGGGCCAGTGTTAGCTGTATTTTTACTTGGAATGCTTTCGAAAAAGGTAAATGCCAAGCAGGTTAATATCGGACTGTTGTGCGGTGTGTTGACTAATTTGTCACTCGCATTTTTTGTAGAAGACGTGTTTTGGTTTTGGTGGAATGTCACGGGATTCACTGGCACAGTAGTACCCGCTATCATTCTGTCTGCCTTTTCACCAAATGATAATAGCAGCTTGGGTTCGGTTTCAAATTCGAATGAGGGCAATTTACGTATTGATAAATTAATTGCCACTGTGTTGGTTGGCTACTTCGGCTTGCTGGTTTTTATTAGCTATATGTTACCAAGTTGGCTCCTATAGAAGCGATATTTCAAGCTTGAGCAGCTTTAGTCACTGAATCTCGAAGAATAATCTGATCTTTGCCCGCGTGCTTTGCTTCGTACAAGCGCGCGTCGGCTTTTTCTAACTGCGACTCTAAACATTTGTGCTCTTCGGTACTTACGCCGATACTGCACGTAATGTTAAATTTGTGGCTGGTAAACAGCGTAGTGCGAACTGCATCCATAAATGCTGAAAGCGCTGATAAATACACCTTGGGCGGCCTTACCGATACCACCGTAAATTCTTCGCCGCCATAGCGCACAATTAGGTCGTCAGGGAAGTAATCTTTAAGTAATGCTGCGAATTCCTGTAGTAACATGTCGCCAGTTTTATGACCGTACGTATCGTTTACATTTTTAAAATTGTCGGCGTCAATCATAGATACGATAACGTCTTTTCTAGACGTTTTATTGGCGAACAGCTCTTCTGCTTTTTCATGCAAAAAACGTCGGTTATAAACCTTTGTTAGCGCATCTAAATTAGCGGAGTCACGGATGGTTTGAATCATTTCTTGTGATTCAAGGTTTTGCATTACGCGGCAGTAGAATTCTTCGTGATAAAACGGCTTAGAGAGGAAATCATTAGCGCCACTTTTTATAAATTTAGAAGTAAGCACGCTATCCCCCGTAGCTGAAAGGCCGATAAAAACCAAGTCTTGCATCCGTCTTTCGTGTCGAATCGTTTTAACAAGCTCATAGCCATCCATGTTGGGCATTCTATGATCCGCGATCACCATTTTGATATCCCGGTGATTTTCAAGTACGTCAAGCGCTTCAAGGCCATCATTGGCTTCGTGCACTTGAAACTGGAATTTGCGAAGTAATGAGCAGATATGATTTCGACTGGTTTTTGAGTCTTCTACAACAAGGACTTTAGTGGTTAAATTTTTCCGCAAGCGGTCAACCAGTTTAGAAACTTGTAGGTACGAGTAGCGGGATTCTTTTGTAATGTAATCCAGTACACCCTGATCGAGTAACTGGGCACGAGTAAATTCGTCGAAATTACCGGTTAGCACGATAGTAGGAACGTTGTATGAAAGCGCAAGTTCAACGCTTTCGCCGTTGGGAGCATCTGGAAGGTTTAAATCAACAATAGCGGCTAAGTATTCGTTATCGCTTTCTAAAGCACTTCGCGCTTCGGCTAAGTCCTCGCATAGATCACAGGTAAAGTGAGGGTTATCCTCAATAAGTTTATTGACGATCTTACGGACAGTTAAACTGTCTTCTACTACAAGAACTTTATACATGTGAACTACTCTGGGTACCTGAATCGTGATAATAACTAATAAAATATGAAAAAGCCCTCAAAGAGAGGGCGTTTCATACTTATGTCTAAATAAGGTATGTCTTTATCATCACTGGTTTAGAGTTGTTCAGGTGGAACACGCACATTTCCCTCCATTAGAACGCGGGCGCTCCTGCTCATTACAGCTTGTTCAATTTGCCATTTGTCATCTTCAAACGTCGCTTTTGCACCTACTCTTAAGGTTCCTGATGGATGCCCAAAAGTCACCGATTCTCTGTCTTTCCCACCCGCGGCTAGGTTGACCAAGGTTCCCGGAATAGCCGCTGCTGCAGCTATCGCTACCGCCGCTGTACCCATCATGGCGTGGTGAAGTTTCCCCATAGACAATGCCCTAACCAGCACATCAATATCAGAGCCTAAAATATCTTTGCCACTTGATGATTTATAGCCTCTTGGAGGTGCAACGAACGCGACTTTTGGTGTGTGCTGCCTGTTTGCAGCTTCACCCACATCATTGATGAGCCCCATCTGAACCGCGCCGTGTGCACGAATGGCTTCGAACTTGGACAGCGCCTCGAAGTCGCTGTTTATATCATCCTGCAGTTCAGTGCCTGTGTAGCCAATGTCTTCTGCGTTGATGAAAATCGTCGGAATACCCGCGTTTATCATGGTCGCCTGAAGTGAGCCTACGCCTGGGACTTCCAGTGTGTCGACTAACCGCCCTGTTGGAAAAATAGCACCTTCACCGTCAGCCGGGTCAACAAAGGCCACTTCCACTTCTGCGGCAGGGAAGGTGACACCGTCTAATTCAAAGTCGCCCGTTTCCTGTACTTCGCCATTTGTGATGGGCACCTTAGCGATAATGGCTTTATTGATATTGGCCTGCCAGATATTCACAGTGGCGACGCCGTTCTCTGGTATTTTACTTCTATCTACCAGCCCATTAGTTATCGCAAATGCGCCAACGGCTGCCGTTAGATTTCCGCAATTACCGCTCCAGTCGACGAATGGCTTGTCGATGGAAACTTGCCCAAATAGGTAGTCGACATCGTAACCTTCACGTTCACTTTTGCTTAATATAACGGTTTTGCTGGTACTTGATGTAGCACCGCCCATACCGTCGGTTTGTTTACCGTAAGGGTCGGGGCTGCCAATAACGCGCAGAAGCAGGGCATCTCGCGCCGGCCCCGGCTTTTGCGCAGTTTCTGGCAAATCGGTTAAGTTAAAAAACACACCTTTACTGGTACCGCCACGCATGTAGGTAGCCGGTACTCGAAGTTGTGGCGCATAGTTTGTCATGTTTTTTCCTTTTTTGTGGTGTGCGGAAGTTGGTTGCAATTTGAAACACGCTGTGAACACGTCCGTGTGCGCTCCCCAGCCGCATCCATGCGGCTGGAAGGTTTCAAATTGCAACCAACTTCCACTCAAAAGTAATTAACTCTTTCGAGAGAGGAGGTCTAAGCCCCGAAGGTTTCAACCGTGCCTCAACGCACTCTTAAACTAAAAACCATTTTATCTGGAGAGAAGTAAAGTTGTTCGTGATTTGAAACACGCTGTGAACACATCCATGTGCGCTCCCCAGCCGCATCCTTGCGGCTGGAGGGTTTCAAATCACAAACAGCTTCCAACCAAACTAGCTGATACTAGCTACGGAGGAGGTGGATTAGTTTCAGGGCCTTCAACTCGCAAGTATGCGAGTTGGGAGCCTATAGGGACGTATTTAGGGCGTGCCCTATGACTAACTTATCTCCCAGCTAAGTAAACTGATGCAATATTGGCCGAACTTAAGTGGGGGAGGTGGGGCAGTTTCAGGGCCCTCAACTCGCAAGGATGCGAGTTGGGAGCCTACAAGGACGTATTCACGGCGTGCCCTGTAACTGATTCACCTCCTCCCACTGAAAGGTCTTCCTATCACAATCAGCTAGCTTCAGCTTCCAAGAAGTCTTTGGCGAAGCGTTGTAATACGCCGCCTGCGCTGTAAATCGAGACTTCTTCTGCTGTGTCTAAGCGACAGGTTACCGGTACTTCTAGCTGCTCACCGTTTTGGCGGTTTACTACTAGCGTAAGCGTTGCACCTGGTGACGGTTCGCCGCTTACGTCGTAGGTTTCCGTACCGTCTAGCTCTAGTGTTTTACGTGTAGTGCCGGGTTTAAACTCAAGGGGTAATACGCCCATACCAATAAGGTTAGTACGGTGAATACGCTCAAAGCCTTCCGCAACAATCACTTCAACACCCGCAAGACGTACGCCTTTAGCTGCCCAGTCACGTGACGAGCCCTGACCGTAGTCGGCGCCTGCAACAATGATAAGCGGTTGTCTGCGGTTCATGTAGGTTTCAATGGCCTCCCACATGCGCATAACTTGGCCTTCTGGCTCAACGCGCGCCAGTGAACCTTGCTTCACTTCACCGTTTTCAAGCACCATCTCGTTGAACACTTTCGGGTTCGCAAGGGTAGCGCGCTGTGCGGTTAAGTGGTCACCACGGTGCGTGGCATACGAGTTAAAGTCTTCTTCCGGTAAGCCCATTTTATGCAGGTATTCACCGGCGGCACTGCTGGCTAAAATAGCGTTTGAAGGCGACAAGTGATCGGTGGTGATGTTGTCACCCAAAATAGCAAGCGGACGCATACCTTTCATGGTGCGTTCAGCATCCATCGCGCCTTCCCAATAGGGTGGACGACGAATATAGGTGCTCATTTCACGCCAGTCGTAAAGCGGGTTAATGTCTTTACCGTAGTCTACGCTTAAATCGAACATTGGCTCGTACACTTTTCTGAAGTGCTCCGGTTTCACCGATTTGGCTACAATCGCATCGATCTCTTCATCGCTTGGCCAAATATCTTTAAGCGTTACCGGGTTGCCGTCTTTGTCCGTGCCCAGTACGTCTTTTTCAATGTCAAAGCGGATGGTACCAGCAATGGCGTAAGCGACAACTAGCGGCGGTGATGCCAAAAAGGCTTGCTTCGCGTAGGGGTGAATACGGCCGTCGAAGTTACGGTTACCCGACAATACTGCTGTAGAGTAAAGATCGCGGTCTATGATCTCTTGCTGAATTTTAGGGTCTAGCGCGCCGCTCATACCGTTACAGGTAGTACACGCGAAGGCAACTACGCCAAAGCCTAAATCTTCCAACTCGCTCATTAAGTTAGCTTCTTCAAGATACAGCTTTACCGCTTTAGAACCTGGTGCTAGCGAGCTTTTCACCCAGGGCTTACGGGTTAAACCGCGCTGGTTTGCGTTGCGTGCAAGCAGGCCTGCGGCAATAACATTGCGCGGGTTAGATGTATTGGTACAGCTGGTGATTGCCGCGATAATAACCGCGCCATCAGGCATTTTGCCTTCTTCTTCATCCCATTTCGCAGCAATGCCGCGACTTTCTAAATCGCTGGTAGGTAAACGTGCGTGTGGGTTAGAAGGGCCAGCCATGTTACGGCCAACTGCAGAAAGGTCGAACGTAAGCACCCGCTCATACTCGGCAGTTTCTAAATCATCAGCCCATAAACCTGTGTGCTTAGCATATTGCTCAACTAGCGCAATTTGCTTTTCCTCACGCCCTGTTAGGCGTAAGTAATCGATGGTTTGCTGGTCAATGTAAAACATGGCTGCAGTGGCGCCGTATTCCGGTGTCATGTTCGAAATAGTAGCACGGTCGCCCAGCGTCAGGTGCGATGCACCTTCACCATAGAATTCAAGATAAGCAGAGACTACGCGCTTTTTACGCAAGAATTCAGTTAATGCTAATACAATGTCGGTTGCGGTAATGCCAGGCTGTGGTTTGCCGGTAAGTTCAACACCTACAATGTCAGGCAAACGCATGTAAGACGCACGGCCCAGCATAACGCTTTCCGCTTCAAGGCCGCCAACGCCTACGGCAATTACACCAAGTGCATCAACATGTGGCGTGTGGCTGTCGGTGCCTACTAGCGTGTCTGGGAAGGCTACGCCGTCACGGGCTTGAATAACAGGTGACATACGCTCCAAGTTGATTTGGTGCATAATGCCGTTACCCGGAGGGATAACATCTACGTTTTTAAACGCCGTTTTTGTCCAGTTAATAAAATGAAAGCGGTCGTCGTTACGTCTGTCTTCAATAGCGCGGTTTTTCTCAAACGCGTTTTTCTCAAAACCAGCGTGCTCTACAGCTAATGAGTGATCAACTATCAGCTGTGTTGGCACAACCGGGTTTACTTTAGCCGGATCGCCGCCTTTTGCGGCAATAGCATCGCGAAGCCCCGCTAAGTCTACAAGTGCCGTTTGCCCTAAGATATCGTGGCACACTACGCGAGCAGGAAACCACGGAAAGTCTAAGTCGCGCTTGCGATAAATAAGCTGCTTAAGCGAATCAGTAAGCATGTCAGGTGCGCATTTGCGCACTAAGTTTTCAGCCAGTACACGTGAGGTGTAAGGCAGCTTGGCGTAGGCGCCAGGCTCAATAGCATCTACCGCTTCACGGGTATCGAAAAAATCGATACCCGCGTTTGGAAGCGGTTTACGGTAATCAATATTCATAAAACCCCAACCTTATCTTAAGCGCGTTCGCTAATAGGTGGCACGGGGCGTAGCTCTTCGCCTGTGTATTCTGCTGATGGACGAATAATACGGTTGTCAGCGCGCTGTTCCATAACGTGTGCCGCCCAACCGGTTAGACGAGACATTACGAAGATTGGTGTGAACAACGGCGTAGGAATACCCATAAAGTTATACGCAGAGGCGTGGAAGAAATCGGCGTTACAGAAAAGCTTCTTCTCGCGCCACATCACTTCTTCACAGCGAACGGACACAGGGTAAAGTACGTCGTCACCCACATCAGCAGCCAGTTTTTCAGACCATTGCTTGATAATTTCGTTACGCGGATCAGACTCAGAGTAAATCGCGTGACCAAAGCCCATGATTTTCTCTTTACGCTCAAGCATGCCCATCATTTTTTCCTCTGCGTCATCAGCAGAGGTAAAGCCTTCAATCATTTCCATTGCTGCTTCGTTAGCACCACCGTGAAGTGGACCACGCAGTGAGCCGATAGCACCCGTTACACAAGAATGCATATCAGATAAGGTTGAAGCACAAACACGTGCAGTAAAAGTAGATGCGTTAAATTCATGCTCTGCATAAAGAATGAGTGATACATGCATAACCTGTTCGTGAAGTTCACGTGGCTTTTCGCCGTGAAGCATATGTAGGAAGTGACCACCAATTGAATCGTCATCGGTTTCAACATCTACACGTACACCGTCGTGGGAGAAGCGGTACCAGTAACAAATGATACTTGGGAAACACGCTAACATGCGGTCTGTCACGTCTTGCTGCTGGTCGAAGCTGGTTTCCATTTCAAGGTTACCTAGCATTGAACAACCCGTGCGAAGTACGTCCATTGGGTGAGCATTTTTTGGAATGCGCTCTAGCACTTCTTTAAGCGCTGTTGGAAGGCCGCGCATGCCGCGAAGTTTTGTTTTATATGCGTCTAGCTCAGACTGGTTAGGTAGCTTGCCCTTAAGTATAAGGTACGCCACTTCTTCAAATTGACAGTTTTGCGCTAAGTCTTTTACGTCGTAACCACGATACGTTAAACCAGAACCTGATTTACCTACGGTTGATAATGCTGTTTTACCTGCAACTTGGCCGCGTAAACCCGCGCCACTTAACTGTTTAGCCATCTTGTTGTCTCCGGTCTTGTGTGATTTGTAAGGTACTTTTTTTAAAAATTTAGAAATAAAAATTACATTGAACTCAGCATGCGAGTGGGGTGCGAGGCACCGAAAGAGTGGGGGCGGTGCGTAGGGTGTTACCCCTTTGAGGCATGGATGCCGAAACGGAGCCCCCATGGATGGGTTCACGGCGTGGTAACGCCCTGCGTATCGCTCCCGATCCAATGGTGCCTTGCACCCCACTCATTTACAGCTGTGTCGTATTAATTCTAATTTTTGCCTTCTGCGAATAGGGCATCTAGCTTTTGTTCGTACTCGTGGTAGCCAAGGTAATCGTACAGTTCCATACGCGTTTGCATGCTGTCGACAACGGCTTTTTGGTCGCCGTTTTCAAGTATAGATTTGTACACCATTTCTGCCGCTTTATTCATTGCACGGAATGCACTTAGCGGGTAAAGCACCATGTCGGCACCCCATTCACCAAGCTCTTCTTTGTTCCACAGTTCGGTTTTGCCGAACTCAGTAATGTTGGCCAGAATAGGTACGTCCAATGCTTCAGCAAATGCACGGTAGTGCTCTTCGGTTTGTACTGCTTCTGCAAATATGCCGTCTGCGCCTGCTGCAACATAGGCTTTTGCGCGCTCAATAGCTTTTTCTAAACCTTCTTGCGCAAACGCGTCGGTGCGGGCCATGATGAAAAAGTCGGGGTCAGTTCGGGCGTCAACTGCAGCTTTAATGCGGTCTACCATTTCTTCTGTGCTAACAATTTCTTTATTAGGACGGTGACCACAGCGCTTCTGAGCTACCTGGTCTTCTATATGAACTGCAGCCGCGCCCGCTTTTTCCATATCGCGAATAGTTTTGGCAATGTTAAATGCGCCGCCCCAACCCGTATCGATGTCTACCATTAGTGGAAGGTCGCATGCGCTGGTAATTCGCTGAACGTCTGCAATCACATCATTGAGTGACGTCATGCCTAAGTCGGGTAGGCCGTAAGACGCATTCGCTACGCCGCCACCTGATAAATATATAGCTTGGTGCCCAATAGCCTTTGCCATCATGGCTGTATAGGCGTTAATGGTGCCGACAATTTGTAGCGGTTTGTTGTTCTGTAATGCGGTTCTGAATTTCTTTCCTGCACTCATGATAATCACTCGCTTATTTGAAAGTAGGGTAGAGGTGAATTAGGTATGAAGAAAACTTTGTGGTGTTAGCCATTATTAAGCTTCTTCTCAATATTATTTTTTGAATAAAGAATATGGCGACGCATTAACATTTCAGCCAGTTCCTCGTCGCGATTAGCG
Organism: Alteromonas portus; assembly: GCF_005117025.1. Classification (GTDB taxonomy): domain Bacteria; phylum Pseudomonadota; class Gammaproteobacteria; order Enterobacterales; family Alteromonadaceae; genus Alteromonas; species Alteromonas portus. The sequence continues at coordinate 266,619 of NZ_SWCO01000005.1, forward strand.
ATGGCATTTACAATGTGTCTGTGTTCATCAAACGCAGTACTCACACGAGGACCTGCCATACCGAGCTGCACGCGATACATGCGCACTAAATGGTAAAGCCCGTCTACAAGCACACTGATGAGATGATCATTCTTACTGCCAGTTACAATTCGGTAGTGAAAGTCTACATCGCCGGCTTCTTGGTAATAGCTTTGGCCGTCTTTCACTTTGTCGAAATGGCTATCTAGCAGCGCCTGCATATCTGCAATCTCATCATCGCTCATGTTGCGCGCAGCTAAGCGAGCGGCCATACCTTCTAGCGCTTCGCGCACTTGGTATAGCTGAATTAGGCCTTCTGGAGACAGTGCAACCACGCGAGCACCTACGTTAGCCTTGCGTTCTACAAGGTGGCAGGTGGCAAGACGGTTTATGGCTTCACGAATAACGGCGCGGCTAACTTCATACTTTGTCGACAATTCCATTTCGCTTAGCTTACTGCCTGCTGGAATTACGCCTTCCACAATATCTTTTCTTAACTGAAAGAACGTACGGTCGGCGTTAGTGATGGCTTGTTCGCTTTTGACTAACACTGTATAGAATCTTAAAAATTATAATGTCGACAATATATGCCTGTTTTGATGGTTTTTCAACCCTGAAAGGTCAGGATTGTCGACAACAATGAATGTGTGAGTTTTATAGTCATGGTCAATAGCCTATGTTGATTGATGTGTAATGGTGTACGCCGCACGTAAATAGGCTGTCGGTGTGCTGTCAATCTTGTAGATAAGTATCGCACTGCCATGGTAATGGCTACTGCACGGACTAAAGAAGTGATTGGGTGGCTTTATTTAAGTGTAGATAAACTTAGTTAAGAAACGTCTTGGTAAGCGACAAGTGTTCAAAGTTTGTCCGTTTGGTCTAGGTCACTTTTAACTTTTTCGGTTGCGCGCCGTGAAGCGTTGGTTTTGTTTATCTTAATGATATTTAAAGTTTTTAATGGTTTTTTTAAAAGTTTTTTGGTTGATGTCTAATCTAACCAATTAGTCTAATTTTGAAGTCTTATTTTAGTAAAAGTGTAATATTTTACTTTGCAAGATCGCAATCTAACGGTAACATATCGTTCCAGTCTTCAAGCCTAAATTCTTGTACTGAATTCAAGAGGGCTGGAAAAGTAATTACTACTTTTAAAGCAGAGTTTTATTGAAAGTAAGTTTGTAATGTTTTATTGCGACTTACTTTTTTATTGCCTGTAATCCAGTATAAGCACACGGTTATGTGCGCCTCTTAGTCAGTGAGTTTAGTCTTTCAAAGTTCCAAAGAAGAACTTGAAGCAGCCTATAACAACAAATTTATACCTAACACTCACGCAAAAGGGGTTACACCATGAAATCCAATACTGACGTGTCTACGACACTCGCCAGTAAGCTTTCACCTGTCGCACTAGCAGTAGCGATGACCGTTCCAGCTCTTTCAAACATTGCCGTTGCTCAGGAAGCTGAAGCAACTGAAGAACAACAGTTTGAAGCCATTACCGTTACAGCGACAAAACGCCCTCAAGTTATTTACGAAGTGCCAATTGCTATCAGTGCTTTTGATGGCGATAAATTAGCTGACCAAGGTATCACAGACCTAACTGACGTTGGTAAGTTTGTACCCAACCTAAACGTTACCGGGTTCTCAGCCGGTCATACGTCATCTGTAAATCCATTTATCCGTGGTATTGGTCTTCAAGATCACCTTATCACCACTGACCCAGGCGTAAGCGTTTATGTTGATGGGGTTTACCTAGGTCGTCAGGTTGGTCAGAACTGGAGTTTGAACAACATTGAGCGTATCGAAGTACTTCGTGGTCCTCAAGGTACACTCTACGGTCGTAACTCTATCGGTGGTGCAATTAACATTATCACCAAAGAGCCAGACCAAGGCGATGTAACTAAAATTAATACCGAATTTGGTACACGTGGACGCGTAAAAGCAGACCTTTTTGTTAATCATGCTTTGTCAGAAACGGTTGCGTTTAACATGAATTTGGCATTCAACAAGCGCGATGGCCTTGGCGAATTCATTAATGTGCCAAATGCTGAATACGATGTAGGTGAGACTGAAGATATTTCAGGTCGCGTTTCACTAAAATGGGAGCCTTCAAACGACTTCCGCATGGTATTAACAGCAGATGCAAACAACGGTGACGGCGGCCTTCGTCCGTATACTGTACTTATAGATGAAGTTGGCTCAGCACGCTACTTTGGTGGCGGCAACGGCCTTGGTGTAGAGCTGCGTAACACAGACGTAACGCCTGAAGGCGCTGATATCTACGACAACGCAACGGGTACTGAAGCAGTAACTGGCGTATCGAATGAAGCACGCGGTCTTTCACTAACCACAGAGTGGGACATTAACGACGACTACACTGCAAAGGTTGTTGCAAGTCAGCGCACGTCGAAGTACAAAGCAGGTCTTGATGATGACGGAACAATTTACTCGTTAGATCAATTCCCTGAGCGTGGTGAAGCAGATCAAACATCAATTGAGCTTCAGCTTAACGGCTACATCAACGAATACACAGACTTTGTAGCAGGTCTTTACTACTTCAACGAAGAAGGTAGCAACCGCCAAGGTGACGACTCTAACTTCGATGGTGGTCCTAACCTACTCGCGCTAGACCAAGAAACAACATCAAAAGCCGCATACGTAAACGTGCGTCATGACTTAACAGACGAGCTGAGTGTGTCTGGTGGTCTTCGTTACACCAAAGACGAAAAAGAAGCATCAGCGAACGTATTCTCAGCACTTGGTACTATCTATGATTCAAATGATTGGGACGAAGTGACGTGGGAACTAGCCACTAACTACACATTTGAAAATGGCATGACAGGCTACGCGACAATCCAGTCTGGCTACCAGTCGGGCCAATTCCCAGCACGTCCTTACTGCTTGATTGGTGAGTTCTTTGGTGCAGGTGGCTTTGACGATATCGAAGGCGCACAAGCAGCCGTTCGCGCAAATAACTGTTTTACAGCGTCTGACAACATTACTGCGACTAACTATGAAGTGGGTATCAAAGGTCGTGTGAACGATTACTTCGATATCAGTGTTGCGGTATTTAACACTGAGTTTGAAGACCTACCTTACCAAGTAAGTCGCGTGAGCGAGGGTGGTTTCGATACAGCAAACCTTGTTGTTGAACAAACATCTCGTGGTGTTGAAGCTGATGCTACGTTTACTTACGGCAACTTCAGCATGATGACCAGCATTGGTTACATGGATGTTGATGTTGAGGAGCAAGACGGTTTCAATCCTGTGGCACCGCTTACTCCAGATCTTACGCTAGCGATTGGCCCGCAATATACCTTCGAGCTTGATGGTGGTGACTCAATTCGCGTACGTGCTGATTACTCGTACCGTGCAGAAATGTATGGCGAGCCTACTTCAGCGCCTGAGCGTATGACTGAGCTAGATAGCCGTGAGCTAGTAAACTTTGATATTGCTTACACGCCAGCGAACGACGCTTACACTGTTGCGCTTTACGGTCGCAACATTTTTGATGAGCGTTACGACAATGCGCGCTTGAACACAGGTGACTATATCCTGCAGATTCTAAGCAACGACGCTAGCGAATTTGGTGTTAGGTTCTCGACTGAATTCTAATAGCTACAGCAAGTTATAATGGTAAAAGCCAGTCTGAAGACTGGCTTTTTTTTGCTTATTTTTTCTTGTGTTATCTTAATTATTAGCATAGTTTTAAAACTGTTCTAAAAACGTGCAATAGCTACTTATGAAAATAAAAGCGCTTTGCGGTGTTAGTTTACTTATAGTTTCTACGCTCCTGTTGGGGTGTACTTACACCGTTTATTTGCCCGATGATGAAGGCAGTAACAAGAACAAAGACGGTAAGGTTGCAATTAGTAAACCTGAGTTCGGTAACCAATGTCGTTATAGCGGTAACGGAGAGTATGGCGTCTGCCCTACTTCAAACGGTGAAATGGTTGGAACGTCTTGCTCTTGCCCCACACCTTCTGGGCAAATTATGGGAACAGTGTCTAAATAATAGAACGTGGTTCTCAAGTAGTTGGGCCTTTCAATCATACGGAGATGAGGCGTGGGATTGTTCACTAGTTTTAAAAAATCGCGGCTAGAAAAAAAGTTTAAGAAAAATGAATGGGTAATCATTCAGCCTGTTCCGTTCTCTCAATTTGAACAGCTTATTGTCGACCATGTTGATGCCGGTTGGGAAATTGAAGATGACTATGAGCGACTTGCAGAAGCAACGGCTAAATGGCAGTGTGAATTACGCAAAGGGACGAGCATCGTAACTTGTGTATGGACCGCAAAGCACTTGGGTATTATTTACGGTCCTGAGCGCGTGCTTGTCGGCTTGTCTGAAAAGTTAAATATTCCGGCGTCTACAACAATTGCTACGACGTGGTTTTAATCCTCTATCAAAGCCACCCTTTCTGTTTTGCTATGCGTGCTGCATCTACACGGTTGGTCGCATCGAGCTTTGAGATAGCCTCTGAAAGGTAGTTTCTTATCGTACCTTCCGATAAGAACAATGATTGAGCAATGTCTTGGGTTTTAAGGCCCTCTGATGCGAGTTTAAGCGCGGACATTTCTTTTTTGGACAGAGGATTGTTGTCGTCAAGAGCCATAATGGCAAGCTCCGTCGAAATGACCTTTTCTCCGGCGGACACTTTGTAAATGGCATCAATCAAGTAGTCGCTATCAGACTCTTTTAAAATGAACCCTTTAACGCCTGCACTCAAGGCGCGCTTGATGTAGCCTGGTTTAGAAAACGTAGTCATTAATACCACTTTAGCACCGAGATTTTTATTTTTAACGTGCGTAGCTAAATCAAGCCCAGAGACCAGCGGCATTTCAATATCGCTCAAAATAATATGTGGAGCGGTGTTATCATTTAAATAATCAATTGCCTCTTGTCCATTGCTGCACTTACCAACAATGGTCAAGTTGTCTTCCAATGATAGAAGCATGGCAATGGCATCGCGGATCAGCGACTGATCTTCAACAATCAAAACTGTAGTTAGGGTTTTTGAATTCATACGGAAGCCTTTAGCGAAGAAGCTTGCTCAACATTAAGCTGAATACTAACGATAGGGTGGGGGAGAAAAGAAATGTCTACTTCTGCATATATAGACGCCACGCGTTCTCTAATTCCCATTAATCCGTTTCCTTCTTTAATCGACGCACCGTTTTCAACAACGCCATCATCTTTATAGGTCATTTTTATGGTCGTCGAGTTAACTTCGAGATCAAGTGACACTGCACTTCCTTTGGAATAGCGTAACGTATTGGTAGTCAGCTCTTTAAGAATAAGCGCAAGCTGACGTTCTTGTTTAGTGTTCAAGCGTTGTTCAGCGCTGCCGTCAATACGGGTTGTAACGTTAAAGCCGTTTTCTTCTAACAGTGATTTGTCTTTTGCTATTTCATCGCTAAGTGAGAGTTGCTTAATATCTGACACCGCTTGTCGAATATCGCTCAGTAAAGCTTGAGAAAGCTGCGCCAACGCTTTTACCTCTCGATGGGCGTCTTCAATTTTATCTTTACTTATAAGTTTATCGGCCAGTTGTGCTTTTAGCGAAATAGAGCTGAGTGCGTGACCTGCAACATCGTGCAAATCTCTGCCAATTCGCTCACGCTCGGCAATGGCAGACAATACGCGTAATGCTTCCGCCTGCTGGTTTTCTTTTAGTGCATGAAGGGTTTCTTTGCGCTCCATAACACCAAAACCGAACAATACTAAACTGTTAATTATTGATGCGGCTAAGAGAAAATGCGCGCTTTCAAACATCGTAATGTTAAGTGTTAAAAGCACAATTATCATTGCGCTTATGCTTGCTAAGCCCGTTTTGACCGAGTTGTAATAGCCAACGATGAATGCAATGAAACCTATAATCGTCGCGCCACCTGGATTTTGAAAGCTGCAGCCGACAGAAAGCAGAAACATAAACAATAAATAGGAAGGTAGTGCTTTAACAGGCTGACTTATCGCTTTAACGTAAAGGGTAACAAAGCTGAGGTATCCTAGGGTTTGAAGCACCCATATCTCGACAGGAAGAGGACGAGATATAATCAGGGGCACAAAAAAGAACAGCGAAAAAAACAAGCTTCCATGAGACCAACGTTTTTTGCGCCCGCTGCCTAACAGCGGCATAACCTGCGTGGCATCTTTGTCGTCTACATGGTTTGTAGATTCACCTACATTCGCAGTACCTTCATCTAAATGCCTTGCAGGCACTGCGTCGACGTTATTTTGCATGCTGTTATGGCTGCGCATGGTGAGTACTTCTTCCTTACTGAAATACAACAGCTGACTTGCTAGTGATAAGCAGAGTGCCGGAGATAATTAACATAATACCCAGCACGGCGTAAATGTCGAAAGTTTGTTTCCAGAATACTACTGAAGCAGCGGTGATAAGCGCGATACCCATCCCTGACCAAATCGCATAGGCAACGCCTATTCCCATATTTTTTAAGACCATGGCAAACAGCATTCCAGACACGGTGTAGAAAAATATTGCGCCGTATCCGAACGCCCATTTTTCCCATCCGTTCGACATTTTAAGCAGCATGGTAGCCGTAACTTCAGTGATAATTGCAACCGCTAAAAGTAAATAAGTCATCGTTTATTCCTTGTTATTAAGGTGAATTTAGTGAGATTTGAGTGTTTGAAATCGACGCTCAAGAGTGATGAGCGACACAATGTAAACTGCGACAATTACCGACGAAATTGCTTCTACGCGTGCTTCTGGAAAGAAGTACCAAGCTACAACAATGCCGAAGGTTCTAGCGATAGTGTGAAAATAGCCAACCCAATGCTCTATAGCCCACGATAAAGGCATCCACATCAGACCTGCTAGAATACCAATGCTGAGTGGCACCGTGGTGTGGTCTATAGCCGCAACGGGAAGTGCAATGGCAAATACCATGAGGCTCATGAACATGCCGACGAAAAAAAGCCGGTCGAAGCTGTTTTTAGCAACGCTTTTAGCAAAGAATCTTTCACCAGTAAGGTAAGACAACCCTGCGCCTAGGTAGAAAATTGCCCCTGTGCCTATATAAAGCATCCAAGTTATGGTGAATTCAGATACAAAGGGTGCACTAATTCCCAATAAGGCCCAAACAATTGTGCCTGCAAGCGGCATAGCAATGAATCTATTGTTTTTGAAGTCTTCACGCTGTTCTTCCAATGAAAGAGGGAAACTCTGAACATTGGTTCCAGGAGTGTGATTTAGGAGGTGTTCCATTTGCTTTACCTAGTGTTGTAATGTCGATAGGTAAAGTATGCAAAAACGCGCTAGTTTGCGTTAGACACAAACGTCACCAATAGCATGTGACATTTGTCATCAGTTCTCTAGGTTAGGTTTGTCGGGCTTTTTTCGCTTTGCGCTTGTTTAACACTGAGTCGCCATCTTCTTTCGAAAGCATTAAACTGTCGTAGATACTTACTAGCGCCAAAGTACCCATAAATAGCATGGATAGCGTAAAGGTTTGTAGGTTTGGCGTATCGGCGCTTTGGCCTAAAATTAATGCTGCTGTGGCAATAGCAAGCGCTGAAAGGGTAATGCCAAGGCCGCGATTCATCTGCATTAGAATAGCGCCTAGCGTATTGGCATCGCGCATTTTGTTTGGCGGTACGTCGGCAAAGGCTATGGTGTTTAACAAGGTTAAATGCATAGAGCGGGTGACGCCATTGGCAAACAAAATAGCGGCAATAGTGAATGACGATGTAGAGTGATTTACCAGCGCAAGGGCAACAAAACCAAGAGCGATGAGCACGCCGTTTACCACGAGCACACGTTTAAACCCGAAGGTGTTCATGATCCACGTTGTTGCGGGCTTTATCGCCAAGTTTCCGGCAAAAAGCCATAGCAAGAGGGAGCCCGCCTCTACAGGTGAGTAGCCTAGGCCAAGCTGCAGCATAAGCGGTACAAGAAACGGTGCGCTACCAAGTGCCACCCGCACAACAGAACCACCGTATACGGAAAGTCTGAAGGTTTTATGCTGCATGGCATCAAAGGAAAAAAGTGGATCTTTGGCTTTTTTGACATGACGGATAGCGAATATCATGAGTACTAGGCCAATGGCGATAATACCAAGTGCCTGAAGAAGCTTGTTGCTGGTACTGGCAAGAAATTCAATACCAGCCATAAAAAGTGCAAAGCCTACGCCGGTAAGCAAAAAGCCTTTAATATCAAACTTGCCTACATCACCTTTGGTGTTTCGCAATAGGTAAAGAGAGGCGAGGATCGCGATAATACCCAGTGGAATATTCATATAAAAAATCCACTGCCAGCTAAAATGTGTGGCTATGTAGCCGCCAAGTACTGGGCCTAATAACGGTGCACTCAAGGCGGGCCATGTAATAATGGCTACGGTTTTTACTAGTTTTTCTTTTGGCAAATCCCGCAATACTACTAATCTTCCAACCGGTACCATCATAGCACCGCCTAAACCTTGAAGAATGCGAGATAACGTAAATTCAAATAAACTGGTACTTAAGCCACAAAGAACCGAAGCGAAAGTGAAAACCGCAATCGCCGCTATGAATATGGTGCGAGCGCCAAATCTGTCAGCGGCATAACCGCTTAAAGGAATAAAAAGCGTGACTGCCACTAGGTAGGCTGACACCCCAATAGATAGGTGAGCTGCCGGTACATTGAAGTCGGCAGCAATAACAGGCAATGCCGTGGTAATTACCGTGGCGTCTAAAATTTCCATAAAGAGCGCCCCTGCAACCAACAGGGCAGTGGCGAACTCTCTATTGAACAATTTCAAAGGCTCTAACTACCCGCGCTACGCCCGTAATATTGCGAGCAATATCTACAGCGGCAGTAGCTTCAAAATTGGTTAATCGGCCCATTAGGAATACTTCAGAATCTTGAACTACCACCTTAACTTGTAAAGCGGGCACGCGCTCATCAGCCACTATTTTTGTGCGTACCTTTGACGCTAGCCAGAGGTCGTTTGCTTGTGTGCCAGCACCTATAGGTTCGCCAACTCGTATTTGATTATGTATTTTCTTAATGTAACTGACTTCTTGAGCGCGGCTTACAGCCTCGTCTATAAGCCCTTGGTTTGGTGCTTGACCAGTGAGCAGTGCAACGCCGTTATAAACGTCTACCTGAAGGTTGGTCTGCTCTTTAAGCGCTTCGCTTTTTGACCATTGATAAGACACCGCAGCATCGGCATTTTGATCGTCAAGCTGTGTACCCACAGTGCGTCGGTCGTTAGCGACCTTTGCAGCCATTGCGCCAGCTGCACCAACAGCCACCACGCACCCTTGTAATGTAAGAATTAGAGCGAATAATGAACCCAATAGTCCTAGTTTTTTCACGTGTTTACTCATTGTTAATCTAATCATTCATCGCCGTGTTCAGCGGGGAACAAACTGTCGTCAATACATTCACATAAATTGTGTATGACCAGCAAGTGTACTTCTTGTATACGGGCGGTACGGTTTGACGGGACGCGAATTTCTACGTCATGCTCGCTTAAAAAACCAGCCATCTCGCCGCCGTCTTTACCGGTAAGCGCGACTATGGTCATGTCGCGAGAAAGTGCCGCTTCCATTGCTGCAATAACATTGCGAGAATTACCGCTAGTAGAAATAGCAAGCAGTATGTCGCCGGGTTGACCTAAAGCGCGTACTTGTTTTGCAAATATTTCGTCGTAGCTATAGTCGTTAGCGATAGACGTAATGGTTGAGGTGTCTGTACTCAACGCTATTGCTGGTAGGCTGGGGCGATCACGCTCATAGCGGTTTAACATTTCAGATGAAAAGTGCTGGGCATCGCCAGCAGAACCGCCATTACCACAGCTCAGTACTTTGTTGCCTCTTATTAAGGCTTCAACCATCATGTAAGCCGCTTTTTCAATATATTCCGGCAATATTTCCGATGCTGCAATTTTTGTCTGAATGCTCTCGGTAAAGTTCGCTTTTATCTGTTCAATCATCTGTTGTCTCTTTAGTTTCAGCTATCTACTGGTCACATTACAGCGTTACATTACGCAGTGGAATATAAGCCCAGTATTCGCGAAATTATTGTTAAAGTCCTGCTGTCTTAATCTGCAAATACAGCTTGGCATTAACGTTTAAAATTACGTGTTAGGCGTTATTTATTGTAGTGAGCGAAAAAACTCAACTAAGTTTCTTGCTTCATCTTCAACCTTGAAGTTTTTTACAATGTGTTCGCGTCCGGCTTTGCCCATTTCTGCAAGTTTGTCCATATCTGAAAGAAGTAAATCCATCTTTTCTGTGACAGCTTGCTGGTCTCTGGTAGGTACTATATATCCATCAATACCTGGTCTGACAATATCTTCCCATGCGCCGGCCTGTGTTGCTAGTACAGCCGCGCCAGCACTCATAGCTTCAGGTACAGTTAAACCAAATCCTTCGTTATAGCTAAGAGCACTTACCAAAGACAATGTACTGAATATTTTCGGAATTTGTTCAAACGGCAACTCTCCGGTAAAAATAATTCGGTCAGTTAAACCCGCTTTAGACACTTTCTCTTTAAGCTGATTCACAAATTCCTGATTACTTGATGAGATGGCGCCCACAACTACCGCGTTTACGTCAGGATATTTAGGCAATACATTGATGCAAGCTTCTACAAAAAGGTGAACGCCTTTTTGCTCTCTTACTCTACCCAAAATCCCGATACCATATTTTCCGCCGTAGCCCAGCGCTTGCCACGCTTCCTGCTTATTTTCTGCCGGTGTGTAGTTGTCAACCTGCACACCGTGAAGGTTTATCCTCGCGGGAGGTTTATCCAGAAATTTCGCGGAGCGATTACTCATTGCAATAACCGCATCCATTTTATTGCTTAGCCACACAGTAGAAGCTGAACGTTTACGCTGAGCGGCTGAGCTAAATACAAGTTTGATTTTGGCGCGAAAAAGATATTTAAGGATTACGCCCTGAATCATTTCGTCAACACGACGTGCATGAAAAATTCGCCATTTTCCATTACTTAGCGGGCGTCGACACATTTTGGCAACTTCCCAAAAAGTGATAGTCATTGATGGGTCTGAAACGAAGTGCTTACCCATTATCCGCAAATTAATCATGTGTTTTTGAATTGATGTCACTTGCAGCATTGTCGACGTTACGCCAGAAAAGTTAGAGCTGGAATTGCCGACTATTAATTCAATTTCTTTGTTATTAGCGCTGCTAGGCGATATTTTTCTGCTGAGGTGACTCATTATATGTAGGAACCCAAGAAACTCTCATCAAATAGATGGAAGCTTGTAAATCTAAGATAAAACAAATGGAATACCTTTACCCTAAAGGCGTTGCCACTAACTCTTGAACGTATTTCCATCCAACACACGTATATCGCGCTTTCTAACCAACGTCAGTGTTCAGCCCACGTTTCTTAACCATTGAAGATTGCTTCCATCTATCGCGATAACGTCTATCCTTAAGGGGGTAGATACTGGATTCAGACCATTATCTAACAAATAGAAACCAAACGCAGCCTGAATTCGCTGTAGCTTTTTAGCTGTAACAAATTCTAAAGCACTACCAAACTGATTTCGTTTTCGGTACTTAACTTCAATACACACAATGGTATGCCCGTCTTGCATTACAATGTCTAATTCACCGCGTCGAGTGTGATAGTTTCGACAAAGAAGAGTAAGGCCCTGTTCCGTTAAATATTTACAAGCCTTGTCTTCTGCTGCATTCCCTTGCAGTGTTGACATAATTTTACTCCGAAAGCATCTGTACTTTTTCGTTGCGAATAATTGCCTGTGGCTGCCTGCGTATCACTTCCCCTTGTTGGTTAAGAGAAAGCGTGCCCGTTAACCCCTCGTGTGTGAGATACTTCAGTGTGTTAAGCATGCCTAGCTGTGGCAACAATTGATAAGCGTCAAAACCGAAAGCAAACAAACGCTTTTGCATAGTATTTTGATTTTGCCAGGCCTGTTCTACTTCCTGCTGAAGAGGCTGCCAATTGTGTGAGGGCATCAACCAAGGCATGTCAATAAAGTGCACGTTTTGGAGGTCACGCCATTGGTTTTTACCGCTGTCGTAATCCATCGAGCGCGATGTGGCATACACAGGTACTTGTTTACCATCGTATGGGTTTAGGCTCGCCTCGATAATTGGATTAAGCAATTCAGTGTCTTGCGGAGACGCAAACGCAACTATGGCGTCTATATCACGTCTGCTGCGCGGCATGTTATATACTTCAGCGTTGGTCATATACTCAATTTGATTAATACGATCATTGCTTTGGGCAACGTCCAGGGCTTGAGTAATACCTTCGCGAAGCGAATTACTGTCGTTAAATGTTACTGATGTAATGTTAGTGCGACGCTTGTTCTCTTGATCATTAAGCAACGTCCAGTGTTTTTTGAATGTGGCGTCCATTCGCTGATATAAACTGCTTTGAGCTGCAATAACGATTGGTGCGCGATAGCCTTTATTAAAAACATATTCAGCCAACTGCTTAGCTTCATCTTCTGGTGCCAAGCCGAAATAGTTAAGTGAGGTAACAAGGTCTAGAGCAGCTAACTCTCCTTTAGCCCCACTAGCCGCAATCGCACCGCCAGAATTGTGTAAGTCGTCATTTAGCGAAGCGCTAGAAGACGTTGCTAATGTATTATTCGTTGGCATAACGTTTGTCGTTGCAGGGGCTGCAATTTCTTCTGGACGGTTCAAGGCCAGTACGTTAACGCCAACCGGTAAATTAGGAATTAAACTTTCTACGGTATCTTTCAGAAGTGGGCCGACGATGAATTTAGTGTCGCCAATTTCATTAAGCAAATGTTGAGTATCGGCCCCGTTCGTGTCGATAAAGCGAAGACGCGGAAGCAAGTGTTCATCTTGGCGCTTTTCTACATCAGTATAGTAGGCGGACATTATGCCGTTTTTAACCACTTGTCCTGTACGTGCCAACCTTCCTGAAAGTGGAAGCAAAACCGCTATGTCATTGGCGCCAGCGTCTGTAAGCTGTGTAGCCGCGACGACACTTTTAGGCAGAGTGTTTTCTAATACGTGGCCGCGATAAACTTGTTGAAATTTTTGAAGCTCTACTGCCAAAGTTGCGGGAGAGGATGCATTTTTTTCAGTTAACTCGCGAAGGGTGATAAAAGGAGAAAGAGCGGGATATGCCTTTCCTACTTCAAAGAGCGATTCTGCGGGCAGAGAGGTAAGCCACTGCCATACCTGCTGAACTTTATCTTCGTCGGATAAATTAGTGAGCAGCACGCTATTTGCAGCCGCTGCATAATTGCCCTGTTGCGTGAAAAGCTGTGTTTGAAGCTCTGCTTTTTGGAATGCGGTTTCACCTGTAGCCTTAACGCCATCTAACATTGCCAGTAGCTCTTCTGCCGAGGCGTTAGGCATTCCCGCATAGGCCTTAGTAACCAACAGGGAATAGTATGACTGATTACCCCCTGAAATACCGTCTTCTTTTACCTCATACAGCACTTGCTGGGCTAAAACAGGCTGTTGATTTTGAAGGTATAGATCGGCCGCTTGCAACAAAAGTGCATCGCGCTGTTCTTTATTACGGGTGCGTTCCCATAATTTTTTGGCTTCAAGGAGTTTGTGCTCGGGCGTAACGTTCTCTTCTACCTGAGAGGTTTCGATTGGAGTCGGCTCCACTACCACAGGCTTTGATTGAGTTTTAGGTGTACTTCCGCAGCCCGATAATAGCAGTACCGAAGCAATGGCTGATAGCGTAAAAATTTTTCCAGCTTGTCCAATATGACGCACAGTTTCATTCCTTTTACATCGTTATAGGCCAAGTTTATCTTAACCAGTGTGAAAATCTACGCTTGCCAGCATAATCTGGACTAATGGCGTGATACACTTGTCGTATAATCTCCCAAATTAACGTAAGACTTAACCACTGTTATGACAGACACCGCCACTCTCTATATTGTTCCTACACCTATCGGTAATTTAGATGACATAAGCGCAAGAGCTATACGCATTTTAAGTGAAGTAAGCTGGATCGCTGCTGAGGACACTCGTCATAGTGCGCGACTCTTACAGCACTTTAGTATTGGAACTAAAACCCTATCACTTCACGAGCATAATGAAGACAAGCGCACCGCTATGCTCTGTGAACGTCTAAAAGGTGGTGAGTCAGTCGCCTTGATAAGTGATGCTGGAACACCGCTTATTAGTGACCCTGGCTTTGTTCTCGTACGCAAATGCCGTGAGCAGGGCATTCCGGTTAGCGCATTACCTGGCCCATGTGCCGCAATAACCGCGTTAAGTGCCTCAGGCCTGCCAACAGACAAGTTTATGTTTGAAGGTTTCCTACCGGTTAAAACTCAGGCGCGTGAAGGTGTGCTTTCGGCGTTATTAGATAGAACTTTCACTACCGTATACTACGAAGCCCCAAGAAGAATCCTAGACACGGTAAACGATATTCAGCGCGTTTTAGGTGAACGCCATATTGTAATAGCGAAAGAGCTTACCAAAACCTTCGAAACCTATGTGAGTGGCAGCGCTCAGGATGTGATTGATTATCTCGATGCCGATGCAGCACATCAAAAAGGCGAATTTGTTGTGATGATAGGCCCAGCGAAGGTCAATGAACAAGCTATTCCCAGTGAAGCCATGGCACTGCTACATAATTTGTGCGAACACATGCCACTAAAGAAAGCGGCTGCCGTAGTTGCCAGCCATTATGACTTGAAAAAGAATGCACTGTATCAAGCGGGGCTAGATGCAAAAGAGTAAACTGTCTTAATCGAGATTGATCTTAAGCGCTATTTGCGAAATACAAAGCAATAGATCTACCTCAACCATTATTGAGGAACGGGTTGAATGCTAAAGGAGGCGTAAATGACAAAGACACTTAAGATCACTATGTCCGAAGGCAAATGGCTAGTTGATATATTCTCTCAAGCGAACGACTCTGGCGTATACGATTTAATTCATCCAAATGATGTAACGGAAGTCTCATTAAACGAAGGCGAGATGTACGGCTTTCGCTACAGCCTGCAGGGTAAACCAGGTACTTCTTTTAAAATTGCATTAGACGATGATGTACTAGCTGAAGGTGAGATTGATAAGTCTGAAGTGGCGTCGGGTAGTGGTGTGTTATAACTATGATGCCTAAATACAACTAAAAGTATTGAGAGCCAAAGCCGCAATTTACGGCTTTGGTTTCAATAGATTAGAAGTTAAATACCTTCTGGGAACAGACTTTCTTTCGTTACTACCTGTATACTTTCGATAACGTGACGTACGTCGTCGTCGAGTTTTTCATTTCGAAGGGCTAATGCTCGGTTTCGCTCAAACAGCTCAGTGTGGCTTTCTAACCTTCTTCCCATTTTTCTCCAAGCTTGAACTCTAGCCTCATATGGCCATGCTTCCAGTTCAATGCGATGAGAGTCTAACTGAGTTAAAAGCATGGTAGCGGCGGCCGCCACAGACATTCCACCTGGCCAACTAGGGCTCTGATTTTCCGGGTCGAAGGATACAAATGCCGTCATTATCGGGCCATAAGTTTTAAGCCAGTCATAGTACTTGTTAAAGGCTTTTTCATCATATTCTTCTACATCAAAATTGTAAGAACGACGATCAGAAACGGTGACTCTAGATGGTGTATTGTCGACATAAACGGCAGTGGTTGTTGTTGAGGTAGTAATTGCTGGAGCATCGGTAGCGTCGGGCATTGCATCATCAGCGCCCCCTACAGTTAATCTTCCGCCTTTTCCTAGCCCACCTTCAACTTCTTGTGCTTTGTAGGAGCGAAGTGCAACAACCATTTGGTTATAAGAGTCAGCAAAAGCAGTAACTAGCATTTTGCCTTCGGGAGTCTTGGAAAAGCCGCCTGCGCCCCCCGCAGTTGGGCCTGCAAACATGCCACCAAATAAACTAAAATCATGATTCGCTGCGCTACCTGTTGCAGAAGAAACTTGAACGCCAGAGCGATTATCAATGAGTAATAAAGAGGTTGCTGCTTCATTTTTGCTGAAACCGCCACCCACTATGGAGCCTAACGTGCCAAAAAGAGCCCCGGCTATCGCTTTGCCACCTTGTGTTTTCTCGGCAAAAAGCACCGATGGGCTAAGCGTATAATCAGCCGCCACCATCTGACCGCCCCCTATGTTAGAACCAGAGCGAAGTTGCCCTGATTGCATAAGCTGACGCTCGGTGTTCATTGCATTCATAGCCCGGCCGCGCTCAACAATAACAAAGCAGTTAGATTGTTGAATCATTAATCTGATGACGGGAATAGTACTACCGAGCTTGGGATAGGTTCTGCGATACTCTGACCACCAAGGTAAGCTGGTGTCCTCGAATACACTCAATGTACCGAGTGTTTCGTCACAACTTTCTAATTGTGCGTTGTTGTTTGATGCATTTGCCCCACCGGCACCACCACTGACCGCGCCGGAACTTCCACCTCCCATAGACGGGGTGGTTGACATACAAGCCGTGGTTAAAAATAACGCACCAAGTGCAGATACAATGGGTTTGGCAATCGAGCGTACTTGTTCTGTACAGTTTGAGCCTAGATTATTCCTCTTCACAATCAATTCCTCTGATAAAGATAAGATATAACCGAGACAGGCAATTTTTGATAGTTTGAAACAACACCTGAATTCGGTGCTGAACAAAAGACGACGGAGATTAAGGACTCACCCTCGATGAGGCTGGTAGGTCGAAATTCCCTTTTGACTACTCAACACCCACAAAATAGCACTAGAGCAGATCGGGGACAAGCAAATTGATCAAAAATTGATCAATTTGCTTGTGGGATAGATTGCAAATGAAAGGCTCGATTTTAAGACAAACGGCCTTTAAAGTCTTCGTAGCTGAATTCGCGAACTAGTTCAAAATCGCCATTAGCTCGCAGAATACCGATAGCAGGGTGTTCTACACCGTTGAAGAAGGTGGTTTTTACCATGGTGTAATGCATCATGTCTTCAAACTGCAAACGATCGCCAGCCTTAAGCGGCGCATCGAATGAGTAAGTATCAATAACATCACCGGCAAGGCACGAGTTACCGCCAAGCTTCACATTATATGCTTTCTCATTCGGCATTCCAGCACCCAAAATTGTAGGGCGATAAGGCATTTCTAAAACGTCAGGCATGTGAGCAGTGGCTGAAATATCTAAAATAGCGATATCCCCGTCGTTCTCCACCATATCAACCACCTCGCAAATTAGAGGGCCTGTTTGCCACGCAACAGCAGAGCCTGGCTCAAGGATCACGTCTAAATGTGGGTAGCGCGCCTTGAAGTCCTTTAGCGTTTTAATAAGGTGCTCAACATCATACCCTTCACGGGTCATCAGGTGTCCGCCACCTAGGTTTAACCACTTTAACTGACCAAGCCATTTGCCAAAACGCTTTTCAATAGCTTCAAGGGTGCGTGCAGTGGCAAAAGAGTCACACTCACAAAGGTTGTGGCAGTGAAAACCTTCAATACCCGATAAGTCTACGCCTTCTAGCTCACTAGCGCGTATGCCTAAGCGAGAACCTGGTGCAGCTGGGTCATACAGTGGCGTATCTGCTTCTTGATGCTCAGGGTTTATGCGAAGGCCTAACGACACATCAGCGAGTACTTCTTTGTGCGCGTTCCACTGGGTCAAGCTATTAAAAGACAGGTGGTTAACGAGGCCCGCCAGTTCTTTCGCGTCATTAACCTTATACGCAGGAGAGTACGCGTGCACCTCTTTACCCATCTCTGCAGCAAGTTTCGCTTCCCATACTGAACTGGCTGTTGCTCCCTGCAAGTACTGTTTGATGATGTCGAAGCAAGACCACATAGAAAAGCCCTTAAGCGCCAAAATAATACGTGCGCCAGATTCGTCTTGAACCCGTTTCATCAGCTCAAGGTTTTTAATTAATTTTGCTTCTTCCAGCACGTAGCAAGGAGAGGGAATGTCACTGCGTTGAGTTAAATCGGTCAATGGGATAAAGCTCCAAAAAATAAAACGGCTTTCAACATTTATCAAACGCCTAATGTATTACATTACAGGTCGTAGCTCAAAATTACGCTGTATCCTACGTTTTTGTAATCTGATCTAGATTTAAATAATGGCGTTAATAAAAAGGGCGCTTGAATTAAGCGCCCGAATATCAATTATTTAGTGAAAGGGCTACCTTCACATTCAAGTACGTGCCATGGTAGGCCGTGCTCATTAAGCATGTCCATGAATGGGTCTGGATCGAATTGTTCCATGTTCCATACACCCGCTTCTTTCCACGTACCGTTAAGCATAAGCGCTGCGCCAATCATCGCCGGAACACCTGTGGTGTAAGATACAGCTTGCGCACCAACTTCTTCGTTACATTTAGCGTGGTCACAGTTGTTGTAAATAAAGATAGTTTTTTCTTTGCCATCTTTAATACCTGTAATGTAAGTACCAATGCACGTCATACCGCTATAACCTTCGGCAAGTGAGCCTGGGTTAGGAAGTACTGCTTTTAAAAACTCTAGCGGTACAATTTTCTGGCCTTGGAATTCAACTGGCTCGATGCTAGTCATACCAATACCTTCAAGTACACGCAGGTGGTTTAGGTAAGCATCACCAAATGTCATCCAGAAGCGTGCACGCTTAAGGGTAGGGAAGTGCTTAACGATAGACTCTAGCTCTTCGTGGAACATCAGGTAAGACGCACGAACACCAATATTTTGATAGTCTAGGTCTTCGCGTACGCTAAGCGGATCTGTTTCTTTCCATTCGCCATTTTCCCAATAGCGACCGCGCTGGGTAATTTCACGAATGTTGATTTCAGGGTTGAAGTTAGTCGCAAAAGCCTGACCGTGATCGCCGCCATTACAATCCACGATATCAAGGTAGTGAATTTCGTCGAAGTAGTGTTTTGCTGCGTATGCTGTGTAAACGTTAGTTACGCCAGGATCGAAGCCACTTCCAAGAAGGGCCATAATGCCCGCGTCTTTAAACTTGTCCTGGTAAGCCCACTGCCATGAATATTCGAATTTCGCTTCGTCTTTTGGCTCGTAGTTGGCAGTGTCTAGGTAATCTGTGTTAGTTGCAAGACATGCATCCATAATAGGAAGGTCTTGGTATGGCAACGCTAGGTTGATTACTAGGTCTGGTTTTACTTCGTTAATAAGTGCTTCAACTTCTTTTGCGTTGTCAGCATCAACAGCGAAAACGCCCTTAACGCGATCTGCACCTACTTCTTGCTGTAGCGCTTCACACTTAGATACCGTGCGGCTTGCTAAGTAAATTTCGTCGAAATGTTGCGGTAAACGTGCACATTTTTTCACAGTTACCGACGCAACACCGCCAGCACCAATAATTAAAACGCGAGACATAATAACTAATCCCTAATTTTGCTAATGAATTTTGGGCTGAATGCTAGCAGACCAATGGGATTTGGCAAGCAAAGACAGCCTTTGATAGTACAAAAAATTTTAATCGTAACAACGAATGTAAGAGGTAGCGTACGCATAACGCAACGTTGCCTTTTAAAGACTACTTTACTCACTGATGGCAGTTTGTACTAGGACATGTGATACACAGCATGTCCCAGACGATGACTAGGCTAACGGGTTACGGTATCGATAGGCGGTGAAATAACAACTTTTCCGTCAACCTTGTAGTAAGGATAAAGAATAAGGCGCTCTTCGTGATTTGGCGTTGCGGTAGCAACGGCAATGGCGTCAAGCGTTTTACTGTCTTGGGTGTTTACTGCAGCGGCATATACCAGCACGCTGTAGCTGTTAGTGTCTGTGGTTGTATCGATTATTCGCCATTGAAGCTGTTCAATAAGCTGCGATTCGCGCTTTTTACCTTGCGTTTCGTCGTTGAAGATACAACCAACTCGTCCATTTTCATAAATGGCCGCGAAAGGATAAAAAACATCGCATACGGGTAACATAAGCTCACATAAGCTTAGTGACTTCGATACGAGCACGTTTAATGGCGTTGGCAATGTAACTGGACGGTCGATCATAGCGTATCTCCTGTGAGTTAGCGTTGCTATACACTTGCTAATACCTACGCTTTATCAGTCACATTAGTTTAATAATCCTATTTGCGATAGTAAAAAACGAGCAATTACTACTAAAAGCTTACGCGGTTTACGCTCATTCATAACGTAGAAAAATGTGTAGCTTGAACTAAAAACAGAAAAGGTTATTGTTTTGAACCTAATTGCTTTTTGTATTTCAGTGGGGTAGTGGAGAACCACTTTTTGAAAGCATGGTTAAATGACGATTGCTCCTTAAACCCCAGTAAATCTGCAGTGTCAGCGATAGAGTGGCGTTTCAGTAAATTGTCTAGGCGAGCTTTGCGTTCGGTATCGAGAATATGTTGAAAGCTGGTACCACTTTGCCTCAATTTCCGCTGTAATGTTCGTGGGCTAATAAAAAGTGCACTGGCCACTCGCCCTTGATTACAGTCCTTCAGCGTCGGGTTTGCTTTTAATAGCGCAATGACATTATGACTTATATCTTCACTGGTACCTTTAATAAGTGGATTGTAATGCGAGCGTCGCTTATCTTCTCTACACTTCGTCAGTTCTTCTTCACTGACTTTTACCAGCGCACTGAACATCGCTTTATTTTCACTGGTAAATGGAATTTGTAGCAGGTGTTTAGGAAATATAATGGCATTAGCTGTGGCACTATCAATCACCTCACAATTACACCATTGCTTTAACATGTCTTTTTCTAAATTGCTCAATGGAAAAGTAAAAGTAACGGCGTTTAACCGACAGGCCGCACCAAGTATTTTAAAAACAGTTGCTATCCACGCTGTGGTATTGCGCAATACCATTTGTTTGCAGTCAGGGCTTTTAGGTATCCACTCAACCCGGGTATCTTCAGGTTCAAAAAATACGTGTGTTGTGCCAATGTCAGCCACTAGTGCGTCAAAGCGAGTAAGCGCGCTGATGGCCTGAGCTAAGTTTTCGCAACTCTCTACAAGGTAACCCAATACTCCGTAGTCTTTAGCCTGAATATGCTTTCCCAACTCAAATCCAAATAATGAGTTTTCGGTTAGTTCTGCCCCTTGATTTAGTAAGTCGACGTACACTTCCATATCAACCCGTGAAGAGTCTGAGAGCGAGTTGTGCTGTTGGGTAAATAGTGAAACATTATTGCTATTAACCCCTAAGCTCTCTAAATAGCTCACTGTACTTTGAATATAAGCTAGCGAAACAGAAGGCATAAGCTTGTCGCAAAATAACAAAAATATTGACGCATTAACGCAAGATAAAAAAAGAATGTCAATTTATGCTGGAAGCCATGAGAAAAGGAAATATCGTAGATGGTTGACGTTTACTACCAAAAATATATTGCTGCAACGCCACAAGAACTGCGCGATACGCTGCTTGCTCACCAAAATCTTAGCGATTTTTTTAATGCGTCGTTTAAGGTTTTGAAAGCAGAAAATGATAATGAAGTAAGCGGCGGAAAGGGCTGCGTAAGAGAAGTCACTATTCTGGGTGTACGCTTTAAGGAAGAAATCGTACACGCAGATACAAACGGTATTGAGTATAGAGTGGTTGACGATTTTCCAGTGACGGCGCACAGAGGCACTATTGCGTTTACGCGACGAGAAAATGCAACAAAGGTTTCTTATCGTATAACCTGTCGCGCGCCCTGGTACATACCTAACTGGTTACTGTCGCGCCTGTTGCAAAACGATATTGAGCAATGTCTAGATAAGTTAGGAGCACGTTTTGATCCCCGTTGAACTTATTTTGCTAGGCTTGAGCCCTGTTTTTTTTCTGTGTGTTTTTATCGAATTTAAAAAAGCACGGCAGTTTTACAATGTAAAAGACAGTGTAAATAACGCCTTACTCGCACTACTTCACCAGGGCTCTGATGCCGTGGTATTACTTCTACTAATGCCTTTTTTTATTTGGTTGCACCAGTTTTCACTATTTAAAATAGAGCTTAGTGCGCTGTCACTTTTTGCAGGTTTTGTCCTACAAGACTTTTTGTATTACTGGTTTCATCGCTCGTCACACAACATACACTGGTTTTGGTTGGCCCATGTGGTACATCACAGTTCAACAAAAATGAATTTTACTACGGCTTTCAGGCAAAGCGTTTTGTATCCGTTTGTGGGCATGTGGCTCTTCTGGGTACCCATGATTCTTGTTGGTTTTTCGCCAAGTCTGGTCTTTGCCATTGTCGCTATCAATCTGGCGTATCAGTTTTTCGTGCACACTCAAACGATTGGACACTTAGGCTGGGTAGAGCGCATCTTCAACACGCCTACGCATCACCGTATTCATCACGCAACGAATAAACCTTACATTGATAAAAATTATGGTGGCGTACTTATTATATGGGATAAGTTATTCGGCACGTTCGCTGAAGAAGACAAAACGATAAGGATAAAGTACGGCATTGTAGGAAAAATGCCTAAGGACAATCCACTTAGCGCCAACTTCAGTCAAATAGGTGTGCTTCGTGAACAGCTTCAACAGGCAAAAGGAATTAAAGCAAAGTTAAAGCGGTTGTTTGGCTATCCTGTAGCAGATTGATACCTATGGTACTCGCGCGCCTGAACTATGTTTTTACAACGCATTCAATTTGCACAAATTCATTGGCAGAAGCGCACCAAAGTAAAGCATATTGTTGACCGAGGTGAAGCAAAGTCGGAATGCCATATAAATAGACTTTCCCAACTCAATATTCTCAATCCCTAGAGTTGCAATACAACCAACAGCGTTTGACTGAAGTTGGTTTCCTTAGGCGCATTTTTTGCAAATTAACTTCTTATCGGTTGGTAACAACATACTCGCCAAGTTTTTACAGTAGCTAAAAGGCGCTAAGTAGTAGGGAAGTTAAATGAAAAAGTTTATTGAAAATATGCCAAAAGCTGAACTTCACGTTCATATTGAAGGCACATTAGAGCCTGAACTAAGTTTTGCCTTAGCGCAGAAAAATAACGTTTCACTAAAGGCCAAAACACCTGAAGAAATGATAAAGGCGTATGATTTTTATGATTTACCCTCTTTCCTCGATATTTACTACGCGGGTATGAGCGTGCTCATAGAAGAGGATGACTTCTACCAGCTTACTATGGCATACCTTAAGAGAGCCGCAGCACAGAACATCGTTTATGTTGAGCTTTTCTTTGACCCCCAAGCTCATACAATTCGAGGTGTGAGTTTCGATAGCGTTATTAACGGAATACATGCAGCGCAAAAAGATGCGCGCACTGAATTGGGTGTAGAAAGTCAGCTTATCCTGTGCTTCTTGCGAGATATGTCGGCTGAATCAGCAATGGAACATCTGCAGCTAGCTAAGCCCCACCTCAACAAGTTAGTCGGCGTCGGGCTCGATTCCGACGAGAAAAATAACCCGCCGTCAAAGTTTGCAGAAGTATTCTCAAAAGCGCGCTCATGGGGCCTTAAACTGACAATGCACTGTGATGTTAACCAAGACAATACGCAAGAGCACATACGTCAAGTAATTGAGGATATTAAGGTCGACAGGATTGATCATGGTGTAAATATTCTCGAATCTGATGCTTTGTGCGAGCTTGCAAAATCAAAAAATTTGGGACTAACGGTCTGTCCTGTATCAAACAAATTTGTTGTTCAATCACTCACTTCTAGTGAATTGAAAAAAATGCTGGAAAAGGGGTTGCTGCCGAGTATCAATTCAGACGATCCATCTTATTTCAGAGCCTACTTGAATGAGAATTTAATTGCCCTACAAGAAGAAGGGCAATTCAGCAAAGAGGATCTGATCACGCTTGTTGAAAATAGCTTTAAAACCAGTTGGCTTTCTGAAAAGCGTAAAATGGATTATTTAGATACGTTGAAACGTTACACGGACACTGTTGCAGTAGCGTAATTTTGCTTTAAGTATTTCGTTTTAATTAAAGGTGCTGCGCAGAGCGGCACCTTTAACAAGGAGTAACGTTACTCTTTATTAGCAATTTTCTGAAGGTTGCTGTGAATTTTAAAAAGTACGATAAGCAGTTCGCACCAGATTCTTGCGCCAATACAGCCAGATACAATAATAAATAGGCCGTATACAAAACTCGAGTCGTACCCTACAAACATTGTTGTTACGCCACTTACTACTGACGCTAGAAGCAATAGCCAGTACACGAAAGTGATAATCTTAGGGGTTAGCATTGAGTCGAAGAAGAAAATATCTTTCATAATCATTCCTTGATGAAGTTTGCAGGTAGCAAGCGCTAATGTTTATGCCGCATCCCGCGACAAACTTCTTGTTGTTATCGTTGTTTAGTATTTAAAAGAATTGTGAGCAAGCTCACATAAATAGTTGTAACACCGAAAGGTGGTGTTCGCAAAACTTTGTAATAAAAGGGCTTTATCTTGCACCCTGCAAGCCGCCTGTGTGCAGTACAACAATGCGTGACCCGTCTTCAAACACACCTTTAGCCAGCATATCTTTAACCGCCCAAAAGGCTTTGCCAGAATAAACCGGCTCGATATCAAGCTCGAAAGCATTATTAAAATCATTGCAAAAGGTTTGAAGCTCACTCGGCGCTTTCGCGTAGCCACCAAAATGGTAGCTGTGCTCAATATGCCAACTTGTTTGATATTGAAAAGCGGGAAGAAATTGCTCGACCAACCCTTCCAAATAGCCTTCACCTTTTAGCACGCCTATGCCAATGGCTTTGTGAATAGAGCGAAAGTCAGTACCCACTTTACCATTACGTTTATTTAATGCGCTGACAATTCCCGCTAAAGTGGCTCCACTCGCGACCGGCGTAACGATAAAGTCAAAGTCTATCTCAATTTCATCAACCATATCTCTCATTCCTCGAAGCGCTAGCGCCTGACTTCCACCTTCAGGAATGATGACAGCATCTGGAAAACGCAGCTTCAATTCATTGAGATAGGCGCTATCGCCACGCTTTTTGTAGGTCACTCTGTTCACATACTCAATGCAACTATTCCACTGCATCAGGTCCTTTATCATTGGCGATGGTGCTGCACTGTAGTCGCCGCGAATAATGGCAGTGAAAGGAATACCAAGTTGATAACAAGCAAACCCTAACGCGTGCAGGTGATTGGAGAAACCACCGCCAAAACTTACTACCGCCTTTGGCAAAGAGCTAGTGAAGACGTGACTCAGCTTCCGCCACTTATTTCCCGACATAACGGGGTGAATGGCGTCATCACGCTTAACATATAGCAATACCTTGTCAGCACCTTCCCAATTTGGTTTGAACGGGATCAAAGGTGAGGGAAGGGTGAGCGACGTTTTAAATTCATCAAGGGAAAGCACGATGAGAGCCTAAGGACAGTTGATCATTTGCACAAAGCTAAGAGTATAACCAGATAGAAATTCAATTAAAGACCTGTCGTCTTTATTACGCTTTATAAGAGCATACTTATGGTTATTAAGAAAAACGACGTTTTACCCAATGCTGTGGTTAACGCTTCATTTTGGTTTCCTTATTGCGTAAGAGGCGTAAGAGGCGTAAGAGGCGTAAGAGGCGTAAGAGGCGCAAGCGCCTTATTCATGACTGGCGTTAAAAAAATAGCCAAGACCTCTACATTTCTTATTTTTGTTTCCATGTCACTAAGCGGACTAACCATGCCAAACAACGCCCATGCACAAGAGCCAAATTTGAAGAACATTACTGAGTATGTCCCTAATGCGGCGCTGGTTGGCCAGGGCATGTTTTCTTACTACTTTTGGGATGTTTACACAGGTGAGCTTTTTGCACCTGATGGTAAGTACGCTAATCAGCCTCCTTTCGCGCTTCGCTTAACTTACCAACGGGACCTCGAAGGTAAAAAGATTGCTCAGCGCTCTATTGATGAAATGAAAAAGCAGGGAGACGTTTCTACCGACGACGCAGAAAAATGGCTGTCGTTAATGGAGAAAATATTCCCTGATGTAAGTGACGGGGATGTGATCACTGGTATCGCAACAAAAGAAGGCACAAGCGTGTTTTACGTTAATGGCAAAAAAGCTGATGAGATAAGTGACAAAAGGTTTACACAACGTTTTTTTGATATTTGGTTAAGCGATGAAACCTCGGAACCTAAGTTTAGAAAAAAGTTACTTGGAAAAAACTAACCCAGTTTGCGTATTGGCACAAAGTTGAATTAGCTCTTGATTAAGCAGGATAAATAAAATGATAAAAAATATGATGAAACTATGTTTAGGGGTTGGATTTGCTACGTTATCAATAGTGGGATTATCAGGGTGCTCCGTCTCTGTTGACGGCGAGGACTACCAGTCGGTGTCGCCCGTGTTCAATATTGAGCAGTTTTTTGACGGAAATGTTAAAGCCTGGGGCATAGTACAAAATCGTTCAGGCGAAGTGGTCCAACGGTTTGTTGTAAACATTGATGGCTCAATAAAGGGCGACACTCTAACGCTTGATGAAACCTTTGATTATGGTGTAGGCGACGGTCCAACGTCTCGCACATGGACTATTGTTAAGCAAAGTGACGGAAGCTTTATCGGAAAGGCGAGTGATATTGAAGGGCCGGCAAAGGGTATTAGCTATGGTAACGCATTCAATTTTCACTACGAGATGGATTTACCTGTGGACGACACAACCTATTCGGTGACTTTCGATGATTGGTTTTGGGCGTTTGATGATAGCACCATGATGAACCGCTCGTACATTCGCAAGTTCGGTATTGTGATGGCAGAAGTCACTATCTTTATGCAAAAGCAAACTGATTGATATTTTACAAACAGAGCATTGAAGAATTCGCTGACCTATAAAAAGGTCAGCGTTGGAAAAAGGGCGTAAATTTAGCGAGTACACGTAGGGTATGTTTGCCCGCTTTTTCTCGCGCTAAACAGCCTGTGTTGACTCACATTAACGGGGAAAACAAAACACGACACCTAGTCCGTGTCCCTTCATAAGTGGGTCGTGTACAAACCATGTTTTACCATCGTGCAGTTTCACTATTGCTGAAACGAGAGATAAGCCCAAACCATTACCCTTACTCGACCTGCTACCATCAGCGCGATAAAACCGTCGTTCCAAATTCACAATATCGTGCTCGCCAACACCAATGCCAGCGTCATTAACAGCAATAACAATATGGCGAGATGTGGAAGTTAGCTGCACAGTAACCATACTGTCTTTACTCGAATACTTGATCGCATTGTCTAATACGTTAGCCACGGCTTGGAAAAGTAAGTTAGGGTCGGCAAGCATAGTGACGTTTTCAAGTTGGCTAGATAGCTTAATGTTGCGCTCTTCAGCAAGAGGGTGATAGAGGTCAACTACGTCTTCTACTATTGCCCGCGCGTCTGTATTGCAAAAACCTTCTTTCTTGTTTGTGGTTTCAAGACCGCTAATGCGCAATAGGCTATTGAACATATTAAGCAGGTTATCTGCTTCTTGCGTAGTGTCCTCGCGAAGTTGGTCGTCCTCA
This sequence comes from Alteromonas portus, assembly GCF_005117025.1. GTDB lineage: Bacteria > Pseudomonadota > Gammaproteobacteria > Enterobacterales > Alteromonadaceae > Alteromonas > Alteromonas portus. The sequence continues at coordinate 293,925 of NZ_SWCO01000005.1, forward strand.
ATTCTTTCTAATGTATTACGAAGCCTAGAAAGCGGTGTGCGCAAGTCGTGAGCAATACTGTCTGTAACTGACTTAATGTTATTTACCGAGCTTTCAATGGTGTCTAGCATTTGATTGAAAACGAAAGAAAGACTGCTTAGATCGTCCCAATTGCTGTCGATTTCGAGCCGTTCTTCGAGGCTACCGGTCTTTATTATCTTATCAGCCGTTTGCGACATGCGATTAATTCGATTAACCACATACACAGCAATGGCGAAACTTAGAATACTCAAAGTGCAAAGCAGCACCACAATAATCCAGCTAAAGGTTTTGCCAAACCACTGTGCACTGTATAGGTCGTCAATACCACGGCCAACATAAAGGGTGTAATTGCCTAAAACGTCCTCTCTCATCAATGCTTGGCGCAAAGTTTTCCGAGATGAACTATTAGGTCGGGTAATTACAATTTCTGCAGTATCAAAGTTAACCCCTTTGTGTCGCTCTAACACCAGTGGAATAGAGGCTAAATTCCCAGCAACTACCTGCTCATCTTTACTCAACGCGACAAATGAACGCAAATGTTCGAATGAAGGAGAGGGATTTTTTGCGCTAAGAGAGGATTGGTTGGTATCTTTCGCAATGGCTGACTTTACTGCGTCAATACCAAGGTTTTCATAGAGAGTTACAAGCGCGTTCGCTTTGGCGTTAACGGCAGCGTTAGACTCGGAAATAAACAAGTCGCTGCTCGTTAATCGCCAAAAATAAACGATTAAAACAATGGCAATACAAGCAAGAGTGGTGAGCAATACGCCTACGCGAAAACTAGAACTACGCGTAAAATCGCGTATTGCTATCATGCAAGCCCATCCGCTATGCGGTACCCAGTTCCTCTCACCGTTTCAATAAGCGGCACGTTAAACGCTTTGTCCACTTTTTGTCGCAAGCGGCTAATGTGAACATCAATCACATTGGTTTGTGGGTCAAAGTGGTAGTTCCAAACCTGTTCAAGCAGCATGCTGCGCGTAACAACTTTGCCTTTATGACGCAGCAGACACTCAAGTAATTGAAATTCTTTAGACTGCAAATCAATTTCTTGATCGCCACGCAATACTTTTCGATTAACTAAATCTAGCGTGAGATCACCGACTTTGATTAAGGTCTTGTCTTCGCCTTCTTTGTTGCGGCCAGCAAGGCCCTCAACGCGAGCAAGTAACTCTTCAAAGGCAAAAGGTTTAGTTAAATAATCATTAGCGCCTGTGCGAAGGCCTTTGACCTTATCTTCAACTTGGCTCTTTGCACTAAGTAATAAGACAGGCGTTGTGTTTCCTTCTTCGCGAAGCTTTTCTAAAACAGAAAAACCGTCGAGTTCAGGCAGCATCACGTCTAAAATCACAGCGTCTAACTCATTACTGGACGCCTGTTGGTAGCCTGATGTTCCGTCACCTACAGTAATACATTCATGCCCTTCACCCAATAGTCCATTTGCAATGTGCGAGGCAACCTTTGGATCATCTTCTACAAGTAGCACTTTCATTATTACGCTTCTTTTGTTTATCTACATTCACACACCTGTTTGGCATTGCTGTCACCTTTGACCGGTGTTTGATCATCAGCAAGCAAAAACAAGCAGTCGCAAAGCAGTATCGCTTTCATGTACTTTTACGGGTGTTAAGCAACGAAACGATCACTTTTAAGCTTTTTCGCATAAAGCGGTGATATGTGTAGATAACCAAGCCAAAAAGCACCGCCAACCCAACTGATACGTTTCATGGTGCCGGCCAGCACTAAGTAATACCTAAATGCCATCCTCGCTAATCTCTTTCAAAACGCATGCTTGGGTTGTAAGGTGTGAAGTGTTGTACATCCCCGCGCGCGCACTTCTCTTGTACTTCATGCCAGTACTCAGGTGTCATCAAATCACCGTGCAGTGACTTAAGTATATCTTTGAACTTTCGCTTACCTACGATGAAATGCTCGAACTGCTCGGGAAACACATCGTTAGGCGCAACTGAAAGTGTATCGATAGCATAGGGATCATCAGATTTTGGCAGTGCTCTGAAATTACGTTCGTTCATTAAACAAATTTCATCATAATCATAAAAGATAACGCGACCATGACGGGTAATACCGAAGTTTTTGTGCAGCATATCTCCAGGGAAGATATTTGCCATAGCAATTTGCTTAATGCAAAGCCCAAGTTCATCTAATGCACGTGTGATTTTTTCTTCATCCGTTTCTTCTTGTAGATATAGATTAAGCGGCGTCATTTTTCGCTCAATATACATGTGTTTGATAATTAGCTCAGACTCTGTGAATTCTAAACTCGAGGCACACGTTTCCTTGAGTTCTTCGATTAGCTCGGGTTCAATTCTATCTAACGGAAACCTAAAGTTTACGTATTCGTGAGTATCAGCCATTCGACCCACACGGTCTGACATTTTTACTAATTTGTAGCATTCCTTAACGTGCTCACGGGTGATTTTTTTACTTTCAGCAAACTCGTCTTTAATGATTTTAAATACCACCCCGTAGGACGGCAGGTGGAAAACCATCATTACCAGGCCGCGAATGCCTGGCGCGGCCTCGAATTTGTCATTCGATTCGTCCATATGCTGCAAGAAATTGCGATAGAACACCGTTTTACCGTGTTTGTAATGCCCCATCGACATATACAATTCGAAGTGCTTTTTATTTGGTAATAACTCTTGAAGAAAAGCGGCGACCTCGGCAGGGTTTTGAGTATCAGCCATAAAATAGCTGCGTGCGAAACCAAAAATTACGCTCAGGTCTTTGCGGTCAGTTAGCAGGGCATCAACGAACATATGTGGCTCATTGTATCTTCTCATGGCGATGACAAAGGGCAGGGTTTCGTCGGGCATACAGATACGGCCAATCAAGTATGCCGCTTTACCCCGGAAAAAAGTAGGCTTTAGTATTTCTACTGCTTGAACACTGGCTAACTGCTCTTTGTTCAGTCGAGCGCGTAGGGCGGTTTCAAGGTTTTGCAAGTCTCGTTCAAAGTTCTCAAACGGAATATTGTAACGGTAAATTCTAAATATCGATTCGTACATTTCACGTACGGTCGTGGTGGTGTCAAAGCTGTTTACTACTTTATCTCTGTCCTGGCCAGGCAGAAAGCAGCGACTAGGCAGCACAAACATCATGTCGTTATCAATTTTTCTATGCTTAAAAAAGCGGCCAATTACTGAGTTGTAAAAGGTTTCAGCCAGTTCGAACTGCGGGTGGCCTTCTAACTGTAGCGCAAATACCTTTTTAAGTTCTTGCCAGAACGCATCATCTTTTTGGTGTACCTGAGTAAGCTGGTAAATTTCGGCCACCGCGTCTGACAGGCTTTGTTCATATATGGTAATCCGCTCTTTAGATGCTAACTGGGTTTCTTTCCAATTGCCCTTTTCAAACCTTTCTTGAGCGCCGCGCGTAATGCGGGTGAACCAACGATAGCTCTTATCGAAGTGAGACAAAATTTGATAGGCAACTTTTCTCACCAGGTTCTTGTCTTGGGTCGCAGTTAACTCTTGCATAGGGATGTTTTCCTTCTTTCAACACGCTATATCTAACACAAAACATAATTTTTGGAGAGGGAAGATTCTTGCTGTTATCGAGTAAGTACCCAATAATTCGATATTTTTCTTGTTTTATTATACTTTCGTTTAATGTATTCTATTGGCTGATTAGTAACCAATTATAAGACTGTAGTTAATGGGTTTTAATATTCTAATTTGCGACGATTCAGCCCTTGCAAGGAAAATGGCCAGAATCAACCTACCTCACGGTTTTGCTGAGTCGATCTATGAAGTGTCCAACGGTATGGATGCTTTAGAAGTGTTGGCACATCACACTATCGACCTTGTATTATTAGATTTAACGATGCCTGTTCTTGGCGGCCTCAGCGTGTTAAGTGAAATAAAACGCCGTCAACTCGAGACTTTTGTTGTTGTTATTTCAGGCGACATCCAGCCGATGATGCAAGAGAAAGTAATGTCATTAGGTGCTTTAGGTTTCATTGAAAAACCCATTAAACGAGACGAGCTTAAGCTGGTTTTACAGCGCTTTGGTTTTATACTTCCCGATACTTTCAAACCAGCGATTGCGGTTTAAGATCTGAAACTTGAGTGAATGATAAAAAACCTTGAAAAAGGCCAATGAGGAAGGGCGAACTAAGTGTTCGCCCTTTTTTATTAGAGGTTAGTCGAACCAGTGACGGGTTTTGTTCGCGAACCACACTAGCGAAAGCATAACTGGTACCTCAACCAGCACGCCCACCACTGTGGCAAGTGCTGCGCCGCTGTGTAAGCCAAATAGTGAAATGGCTACGGCGACTGCCAATTCAAAGAAGTTTGACGTACCAATCATACATGCCGGCGCTGCAACATTGTGCGGTAGTTTCATGCGTTTTGCGGCAAAGTAGGCAATAGCAAAAATACCGTAAGTTTGTATTAGCAGTGGTATCGCAATAAGTACGATATCTTGGGGCTGCGATAATATAGTTTCTGCTTGAAGGCCAAACAAAATAACAATAGTAAGCAGTAACCCAATTACTGAGAACGGCTTAAATTTACTTACTAGCGCGTTAACAGCGTCATTTCCTGAACCTGTTTTCTGCGCGCTGTTGTTTTTGTTTTCCAAGTGGCGGCGCGTTATATAACCCGCGACCAACGGTAATACTACATAGAGCGCTACAGAAAGAAGCAGTGTGTCCCAAGGAACTGTGATATCTGTTACGCCAAGCAGCATGGCGGTAAGTGGTGCAAAGGCAACGACCATAATAAGGTCGTTTATCGATACCTGCACCAGCGTATAGTTGGCGTCTCCTTTTGTTAGGTGACTCCAGACAAAAACCATGGCAGTACAAGGAGCAACGCCCAGTAAAATCATGCCGGCAATGTATTCAGTGGCGGTTTGCGGGTCTACCCAATCGGCAAAAATACCTTTAAAGAATAGCCAGCCCAAGAGCGCCATAGTGAATGGCTTAATAAGCCAGTTAACCACGAGTGTAAGCACTAAGCCTTTTGGTTTTTTACCCACATCTTTAATAGAGCCGAAGTCTATCTGCACCATCATTGGGTAAATCATTAGCCAAATAAGTACTGCCACTACAAGATTTACGTGTGCATATTCAAGCGCTGCAATAGACTCGAATACGCCAGGCAAAGTATAACCTAGGCCCACCCCCGCAATAATGCAAAGACCAACCCACACTGATAAATAACGTTCAAAGAACCCCATTTCTACTCACCTTTGTCTTAATTTTACAGCGATTTTTGATTAACACGCTTACTCACTTCCTCTGCGCTTTCAACGCGCTCGGAATAGCGACCAACTAAAAAGTCCTTGTTGTCGCGGGTAAGCAAAGTAAATTTCACCAATTCTTCAACTACATCCACTATGCGGTTGTAGTAAGGGGACGGTTTCATGCGACCATCGTCTTCAAATTCTAAAAACGCTTTTGCTACAGAAGACTGGTTAGGAATAGTTAACATGCGCATCCAGCGTCCTAAAATACGCATTTGATTTACCGCATTAAATGATTGTGAGCCACCAGATACCTGCATAATGGCCAGCGTTTTCCCTTGTGTCGGACGCACGCCACCAAGGCTAAGCGGTACCCAATCGATCATGCTTTTCATAATGCCAGTCATGCTGCCGTGACGCTCAGGTGAACACCAAATTTGACCTTCAGACCACATCATAAGCTCGCGTAGCTCTTTAACTTTCGGATGTGACTCATCTTCAGTATCTGGCTGCGGCAAACCGCGAGGGTCAAAAATTTTGGCCTCTGCGCCAAAATATTCAAGCAACCGCGCTGACTCTTCTATAACTAGACGACTGTAAGAGCGTTCTCGCAGCGAGCCGTAAAGTAACAAAATGCGCGGCTTGTGATCTGAGAACGTTGATGCAAAGTTAGCCATAATCGGCTTATGCATTTGCTCCATTACCGCGTTATCAGAAGGGCTTTGTGCTGATGATATGTCTGGGCTTTCGGATACATTTGGGCTCATTGATTCACCTTTACTCATTACTGGGCACCTAATTTTGATAGTGCCTCTTTAAGTGCTGCTTTATCTAAGTTTTTCTCAGCAAGTTCTGCTAATGCCGCTACACGCTTTTCAATAATATCTATGGTGTTGTTGAATGCGGCGGCTTTCTCTTGCTCGCTACCTTCTAACTTTGACGGGTCTTCTAAGCCCCAGTGCACTTTAAGCGATTTACCGAAATAAACAGGGCATGACTCACCCGCCGCTGAATCACAAACGGTGACGACAAGATCAGCGTCATAATCTTCAAATTCATCCCACGACTGACTTTGAAGCCCGTTTGTATCAAATCCTCGCTCTGCAAGGTATTTAAGAGAAAGAGGGTGTACTTCACCGACAGGCTGGCTGCCCGCACTGCGCGCTTCTACATTACCGTTAGAGGCATTAGTGATGGCTTCGCAAAGAATACTGCGGCAACGGTTGTGCGTACAAATGTATAAAATCTTCATATAAAAACCTTATTTAAATGGCTGATGCTACTTTGAATAGCTATCAAAAAATTAGAAAAGTTAAAAAGTAAGCAGCTTGCAATGTGCTAAGGACAAGCACCTTAGTGATGTACATCAAAGTATGTGAGCGTTAGCAATTCTCGCAGGACAAGTTCGCTAATGGATCTTCGATGTATGTACTATTATTGGACGCAGTGTTTTTGATAACCTCTAGTGCCCAAGCGGGTAAGTCAGGGTGAAGTTGGTAGTACACCCACTTGCCCTTACGGGTATCGAGCACTAAGCCGCACTTTCGTAAATCAGCAAGATGCCGCGAAATTTTTGGCTGGCTTAGTTGAAGCGCATCGGTGAGGTCGCAGACGCATAGCTCGCCTTTTACGCTAAGCATAAGCAGCGTCTTTAAGCGAGTGTCTTCCGACAGGCATTTAAAAAATGCTAAGGGCGCTAACTGCCCAGGTTCACAACAAGTCGACATAAAAATCATCACATATGAAATTTCGTATGTGATGTATCGTATATGAAATTTCGTATGTGTCAATGACGCATCTGAAATTTCATATATGTTTAATAGGGGGGAAGTGGTTTAAAAAAACTATGAAGTAGCCCAAAAATCTAATGGCTTTCAGGAGCGGCAGCCTCAAACGACATTGCTACTTGTTGACCGTTTACCTCATTGTAATGAGAAATAACGTCGTTCATAAACGCGTACCATGTAGGATTCGGGTGCCAAATAGCCATAAGGTCTTTTTTGGCAGCTTGTTCACTTTCTCCCAGTACGTTAATTCTATAAAGATAGGTAAAAGCGGCACCTCGCCAATTCAGTTTACAGTGCGTGAGTACCTTGTCTTCTTCGATATCTACGCTTTGCATGAATGCTGCGTAGTTTAAAAAGTTGGCTAATGTGGGGCCTTCCCAATCAACGGGCACATTAAAGTAGTCGAGCCCTAATTCTGAGGTAGTTAAAATCTCACTAGTTCTATTTCCTGGGATCAAGTCTATAACGTGCGTCACCCCTTCCTCTTTCAGCAAAGAAAGATGAGAGGCATCAGGTAAGCCCGAAGAATACATGAAGGGCGCGTTTTTTTGGAAGTTAGTGAGCGTTGCAAGTGTCGGTGTGGCATTCATTTGCGCTTGGTCACTGGCTTGCGGTGTTGAATTGTCTTCATGATATGCGTTCGCATGTGCACTTAAACCTAGCCCTAAACTAATACAGGCCGCAACAACAGCGAGACTACGCTTAGACGTTTGAAATGATAGTGTATCTTTCAATATTTTAAGTGCTGCTGATTGGTGCTTTTTCATAATTTAGCGCTCGATGTTCACACTGGTTCGTGGTGGCGTTATTGCCATTTCTTACGTTACACATTTGATTGTGTGTTGTCCAAACGGTAAAGCCTCAGTTTTGCATTTAGCGCCCGTTGAGCTTTGACATACAGCAAAGGTCAACAGGCCCAACATTAGCATTGATAAAAGCCGTTGGAATTTGGGTAAGGCCTTAGCTTTTTACCACCTTAGGCTTCAAAGAAGGCGACTTATTAACAGACGACTTTGGTTTGTATTTACAACTAAGCCAGATTGAAAAAGGAACGCCTATAAGAGCAGGTAGAATCCAACTGACAATTTGCAGTGACGGCGAGCCTTCAAATAGTACGCGTCCTCCAAAGGCAAAAAATGCGGTATATGCTCCAATACCAGAGCCAATGATATGCCCAATGTGCTCAGTTACCCACGCACCTGCAACGATGTTTTTTTGATAAACATAGCGCGCAATACCAATGGCATTTAACAGCGCGATAGGGGCAAAAATACAGGTTAACGTAATGCCGTACGTAATACCTTGATACAATGCAATAGAAGCTACAACAATAAGCAGAGCGGGTAGCCACAGATACTCGATAGTACGCAGTTGCTCAAGATTTTGTTTCGCTTTAAGCACCGCTACGGAATGCCTTACGTTGTTCCATACCAACAGGCTTAACATCAGCAAAAAGAGATATTGACCTCTAAGATAGGCAGTGAAATAAGCAACAGACTCAGCGTGCTCGGGCATTGTTGGGTAGATGACGAGCGGAATAAACAACACCATGGTAGAGCTGATAACGCCACTAATAGACGTAAATAGCATTGCTTTTATATAGTAACCACCAAATTGCTTGTGGGATTTTCCGCCCTTTTTCGTAAGACTAGGCACCCAAAACAGTAAAAGTGACAGAGCACCCGTTAAAATATGAAGCGTTACTATAAAGCCATGAATTGTTTGCATCTTGCTTTCCTTTGGCAATGAACAAAATTGTAGGCTTATAGTGATAACTTCACGAGATTGACAACAGTGCCAGAAGTCATGAAATAAAAAGTGACTTCTGGCCTATGCATTGAACTGTGTTTTTTGTCAAAGTAACGCTATAAGAACGAAAAGATATAGGTAGTCAGAAACGAATGAAAATCTCAATCCCTGCTCATTGGCGGGTGAGCATCGATATTGAGCGCGCATCTGCATGCATTACGTGGATGTTTGTAAGCGGCTCTGCACTTTACTTCTTGTATCATCAATACTCGTTCATACATTGGCGAACCCTCTCTGCCATTGCTATTTTTTGCATGCTAGCTGTGTCTTTTGTGATTGTCAGTAGGCATGACCACAGTATGCTTTCGTTAAGGCTGCCAACGTTATGGGCGATGTTTCTATTAGCGGTACTGTGCCAGTTTTTGCTTCCCTATGCTTACCTTGCCATCTTCATTGTTATTTGGTCCGCCATTCTTCCTTATTATGTTAATTGGAAAACGTGCGTCGTGCTTTCAATACCATTGGCTCTGCCCACAATCCTAATCCAAGGATGGGTGTGGCAAGAGCAGCAAGCTGTCTTAACCGGCGCGCTGTTTTGGACATTCAATTTATTTGCCATGATCATGTCAAACACGGCCATTAAAGAATCGAAAGCACGTGAAGAAGCTGACGCGCTTAATAGACAATTATTAAGTACTCAGCAACTAATGAAGCAAGCGCTTACTCAAGATGAGCGCCTGCGTATAGCGCGAAACATTCACGATGTTTTAGGGCATCATTTGACGGCGCTTACCATCAACCTTCAAGTCGCGTCTAGAAAGGCGGATTTATTAGAAAGCACTGAATCGCAAGCCATAAAGCAACACGTTGACCAGTCCCACAGTATCGCTAAGCTTTTGCTCTCTGATGTTAGAGAAGCGATTTCTGACATTCGGGAAAATGCGGCTATTGATTTTTCATTAGCGGTAAACGCACTAATTAAAGATTTGCCTAGGCCGATGGTAAATCTGCACATTGACGACAATTTAATGTTAACCAACGTGCGAATTGCCGATTGCCTTTTGCGAAGTATGCAGGAGGCGCTAACTAACGTGATCCGCCATACACAGGCGCATTATTTTTCCCTATCACTGACGCAACACAACGGCGTTTACAACCTACTAATGCACGACAGTATGGTGCCGCATGCTGCAGATAATAAACTCAGGGATGAGCAGCCAAGTAGCATACCGCTTTTCGACAAAGCATCATGTAGCTATTCAGAAAGCGCTTGTGCAAAAGGAGTTCGAAAGGAAGAGGGACCAAGGGCATCTGACACTTCAAGTCATGTGGTGGCTGGCAATGGCCTAAAAGGAATGCAGGAACGGGTTAATGAGCTAAATGGAACTATCAGCTGGCAGCAAACCGAGCAGGGTTTTCGCATCGCAATTCACATACCGGAGGGCGAATGAAAACACGCCTTATTTTAGTTGAAGATCAAATGCTGGTGAGGGAAGGCATCAAATCACTTTTAGGGCTTGATGATAGCGTTGAAGTTGTTGGCGAATACGAAAATGGTCAGCAGCTCATTGATAGTGAAAACGCTTTAAACTGTGATGTGATATTAATGGATATTCGCATGCCCAAATTATCGGGTATCGATACTTTGCTTGCACTGAGTGATAAAGGGATTAGTACGCCAGTGCTAATGCTTACTACGTTTGACGATCACGAGCTGGTAAACGGCGCTATGCGGGCTGGTGCAAAAGGGTACCTGCTTAAAGATGTATCGCTAGAAACCCTGGTTGACACTATTACACAAATAAAAAATGGCAAAACGCTGATTCAGCCCGCGGTAACCGAAAAAGTGTTGCAAGGCTTGAAAGGACTGAACGTAGAATTTGAGTCGTTCGAAAATCCAGAGCCACTTACTGAGAAAGAAGTCGACATTCTCCGTTTGATCGCTGCGGGTTACAGTAATAAAGAAATTGCGGATGCGATGTTCAAATCTACAGGAACGATAAAGAATCAGGTTTCATCGATTATGGCTAAGCTTGGCGTAAGAGATAGAACAAGGGCCGTGCTCAAAGCGTTAGAGCAGGGAGTTATTTAGTTATACTTTTCTACAACATGCTAAAGAATAAGATACACAGGTTGGACCACTTGGTAAAATACAATCATAGGATCACATGTGATTTCGGAGAAGTACATGAGCAAGTGGTTAGTAGTTTTATCTTTAGTTTTTGGTGTGAGTACGTCCGCTCATGCAAACCTGATATTAAACGGTAGTTTTGAAAATAACGATATCAGAAGTAATAGCTGGAAGGCCTTCACCGCAGGAACTGTAGACGGCTGGAGCGGCACGAATATGGAGCTTTGGGATAACTTTCAACGTTTAAATGCTTTTGACGGTAGCCAATACGCTGAACTAAATGCTAATGGAAATGGTGGTCGATATTCGATTTTTCAGACTTTTTCTACCGAAGCAGGAAATACTTACGATGTGTCATTTGCCTATGCTGCACGACGCAGTGGAGAGAGTTTTCAGTTAGACATACTCAGTGATACTAATAGTGTTTTATTCAGTCAGGTGTTTGACGATCATGCGATTAAAAGCTGGTCTGAATTCTACGGTGACTTTGTTGCGCAAACTGCCCTGACTACTATTCGTTTCTCTACCATTAATACAGGTACTTTAGGCAACTTTGTTGACGACATCGTAGTAACTGCAGCGCCTAGCTTTTCTGCAAGCGTTTCCAGTGTTTCTGTTTCTGAACCGGCAAGCTTAGCAATATTGCTACCTCTATCGGCTTTGGCGCTGATAAGACGAAAGAGAGCCAAGTAGGTTTACATATATAGTAATTACGAAAAGGCCCGCATTTATGCGGGCCTTTATTTTTTATACAAAAATATCTGCGCTTTGGCTCTAATGCTTATTTGTCCATATGCACAACAGAGCGAATGCTTTCGCCTTTATGCATTAAATCAAACGCTTCGTTTATTTCATCAAGGCCCATGGTGTGAGTGATAAACTCTTGAAGGCCAAACTCACCGTTTAAGTATTGTTCAACAATACCTGGCAGTTCTGAGCGACCTTTAACGCCACCGAATGCGGAACCGCGCCATACACGACCTGTCACCAACTGGAACGGACGTGTTGAAATCTCTTGCCCTGCACCAGCTACACCAATGATTACAGATTCGCCCCAACCTTTATGACAGCATTCAAGGGCAGAGCGCATAACGTTTACGTTGCCGATACATTCAAACGAGTAATCAACGCCGCCATCGGTCATTTCAACAATCACTTCCTGAATAGGCTTGTCGAAATTATTAGGGTTAACTAAATCAGTTGCGCCAAGCTGCTTCGCTAGGTCAAACTTGCTTTCATTAATATCAATACCAATAATGCGGCCGGCGCCAGCCATACGTGCACCAATGATGGCTGACAGACCGATGCCGCCTAGACCAAAAATAGCAACCGTGTCGCCTTCCTGTACTTTTGCAGTTTTAAGTACAGCACCCATACCCGTAGTTACACCACAACCAAGTAGGCAGACTTCGTCTAGCGGCGCATTTTTGTTTACTTTCGCTAGCGATATTTCTGGTAGAACTGTGTACTCAGAAAACGTTGAGCAGCCCATATAGTGATAAATTGGCTCACCGTCTTTTGAGAAACGACTTGTGCCGTCTGGCATTAAGCCTTTACCTTGCGTCTCGCGCACCGCTTGGCAAAGGTTAGTTTTACCTGATTTACAGAATTTACACTCGCCACATTCTGCAGTGTAAAGAGGAATAACGTGGTCGCCAACTTCTACGCTGGTTACGCCTTCACCCACCATTTCAACAATACCACCACCTTCGTGGCCTAAAATTGAAGGGAATACACCTTCCGGATCATCACCAGACAGGGTAAATGCGTCAGTGTGGCACACGCCAGTTGCAACGATGCGTACAAGTACTTCGCCTTTCTTAGGAAGCTCTACGTCAACTTCTTCCATCTTTAAGGGCTCACCCGGGCCCCAAGCCACTGCAGCTTTTGACTTGATATGCGTCTGGCCTTCTTGCAACGAATCTTTAAACGATGCCATGTAATGACTCCTTAATCATAAATATTTGATGATGCTTTATAGACCGAAGTATAGGAGACGGATTACTAATGATAAATACAGTTTAAGTAAATTACTTTTGCATATTTGTAATAATTGGGTTTAGCAAATAAAATGGTTGGAGAAAAAAGAATACTGCATTGGGTAACGCTCAATTAACGGGTGGCATTAATGAAATATCTTGAGGGAATAGCAGAGTTTTGTGCTGTGGCCGACGTTGGCAATTTTACCGGAGCTGCGAACAAGCTCGATACATCCGTGGCACAGATAAGTCGTAAAGTGGCATCGCTCGAAAAGCAGCTTGGCGTTAAATTATTACAGCGCACAACGCGAAGCGTGTCACTTACTGAGGCGGGTACCCAGTATTTTCAGCAAGTATTACCTGCATTAAAAGTGCTTGAAGATGCTCAGCTAGCAGTAAGCGCATTACAAGCATCGCCGCAAGGGCTAATTAAACTCACCGCTCCCGTAGCGTTTGGCGAAGCCTTCATCGCGCCTTTGCTCAATACCTTTATGCAAAAGTATTCCGGCATTAGCGTACAATGCACCTTTTCAAACGAAAAGCTCGATATTGTAGAGCAAGGTCTCGACCTAGCTATCCGCATTGGCAAACTAGAAGACTCGACACTGGTTGCCAAAAAGCTAGCTACCCGACATTTATTTGTATGTGGAAGTAGGGATTATTTTAAAGAGCAAGGTCAGCCCAGAAGTATTGAAGAGTTAAAAGAGCACTCGTTGCTGGTGGGGTCACAACCTTATTGGCGTTTATTTATCGATAATAAAATTCAATCAATTCCCGTGCAGGGAAGGGTACGGTATAACAGCGGGAATGCCCTATGCAGCGCCGCGGTTGCTGGTTTGGGTATTGCACAGCTACCCGGATTTTACGTGCGTAAAGCACTAGCCTCAGGTCAGCTAATTGAGCTATTCCCCGAGTACAAAGACAAACAAGAGGCTATTTGGGCTGTATTTCCTTCAAACCGAAATGTTGCTCCTAAAATAAGGTTACTGGTGGATTTTTTAGCTCAACATCTTGTCTCAGATAGCTGAAGCGCGGCTCCAATGTTTCCTCTGTGAGCACAATGGGTAACTTACTGTGCTTCGAAGGATGCGTGTAAGTGTCTATACTGAAATTATCATTTGTACCTTAAAAAGAAATATTAGTTTAAGAGTGTTTCACTTTTTGCAATACAGTGTAGTGAAAACTGCGGTTGACTTATAGACGTCTATACGGCAAATTGCTTGTATGAAAAAGATTCTACTTACTCGCACCACCATTATGTTAATTACCACCTTAAAAAGGGCGGTCGCTGACTAGTGCAAGTAAGCAAAAGACAACGAAAGCCCGCCTAACACAGAGCGGGCTTTTTTTTACACACGTTTTAGCATGCGTAACCTTAAGGAGCAGCATATGAAAGTCTTAAAGTTTGGGGGTTCTTCTCTAGCCGATGCACCGCGATACATGCGCGTTATGGAAATTAGCACGGCAACCCACCAAACCGACGGTGCTGCGGTTGTACTTTCTGCCCCAAAGGGGGTAACGAACGCGCTTTCACTCCTTTGTGAACAAGCAGCCGCGGGTGAAGATTTCCAGCCATTATTCGATAAACTGAACGACACGGTTACAGGCATCGCCAACGACCTGAATGAAGAGCTCGACGGGTTTGAACACGCAAGCGTGGTGGCTTTCATCAATAGTCATTTGTCAGTATTAAAACAGCACCTTGAGGGTATTAAGCTGCTTGGTGTTGCACCTGATAATGTTGCTGCCGGTATTCTAAGTATTGGTGAGTACATCTCGGTAACGCTCTTTAGCGCGATGCTAACAGCTAAAGGTATAGTTAATCGCGTTATTGACCCGGTTAACTATGTGCTTGCCGAGGGCGATTATTTAGACAGCATTGCCGATGTATCGCTAAGCAAAGCGCGTTTCTCAGATGTACCTACAGACGGCAGTGAGTTTTTGGTTATGCCAGGGTTTGTTGCCGCTAATGAAGCGGGCGAGAAAGTAACGCTGGGACGCAATGGCTCTGACTATTCTGCGGCCATTCTAGCGGCGTGTATCGATGCAAACTGCTGTGAAATTTGGACAGACGTAGACGGTGTTTACAACGCTGACCCGAATCAAGTGGAAGGTGCAGTACTGCTAGATAAGCTTACTTATCAAGAAGCGATGGAACTGTCTTATTTCGGTGCCAAGGTGCTTCATCCTAAAACTATCGGCCCAATTGCACAGCACCACATTCCTTGCCTGATCAGAAATACACTCAATCCAGCTGCACCTGGTACGCTAATAAGTAATGAGAAAAGCGAAGTGTGGACGTCTGTGAAAGGTATTTCACAGCTTGATAACGTCACCATGTTTAACGTTGCAGGGCCAGGCCTTAAAGGCATGGTGGGCATGGCAAGCCGTGTGTTCGAGGTGATGTCTAACGCTAATATTTCAATTAGCCTTATTACTCAGTCATCATCAGAATACTCAATTAGCTTTTGTATTCAAAGCAAAGATGCCAGCCGTGCATTAACGCTACTTGAAGATGCTTTTGCGCTAGAGCTTCAAAATCAATTGCTAGATCCTATCGAAGTGCGTCATGACTTGGCCATTGTTACTTTGGTTGGTGACGGTATGCGTCAAACCAAAGGGTTGGCTGCGCGCTTCTTTAACTCGCTTGCCCAAGCGCGAGTAAACAACGTAGCTATTGCACAAGGCTCTTCAGAGCGCTCTATTTCAACGGTAATTGAAAGTAAGCGTGCTAAGAAAGCAGTAAAAGTCATTCACCAGAATTTTTTCTCTGACCGCCATACCATTGACGTATTCCTAGTAGGGTGTGGCAATGTGGGCACTGAACTGCTAGGTCAGATTGAGAAACAACAGCCTGCATTACTTAAACGCAACGTGCAGCTTCGAGTTTATGGTATTGCAAATAGCCGTAAGCTGCTGTTAAACAGTCAAGGTATTGATTTAAGTGGTGACTGGAAGTCTGCACTTGAATCGGCAAGCGAAGGATTGAGTGTTGAACGCCTACATCAGTTCGCTAACGACAATAGTCTGGTGAACCCGGTGATTGTTGACTGTACCAGTCACGAAGCGATTGCACAGCAATACGTAGATATGATGGAAAGCGGTTTTCACGTGGTAACGCCAAACAAAAAGGCGAATACCAGCGAGATGTCTTACTACCGTAAGCTACGTAAAACAGCACTTAGTACCAATCGTCAATATCTTTATGAAACAACGGTGGGTGCGGGTCTTCCTGTTATCGATAACCTACAAAAGCTATTTAGTGCAGGCGATGTATTGCATCGATTCGAAGGTATTCTTTCGGGTAGCCTATCTTACGTATTCGGTAAGCTTGAAGAGGGCATGAGCCTGTCGCAAGCGACACAAACAGCCAAAGACAATGGTTTCACCGAGCCAGACCCGCGCGACGATTTAAGCGGTATGGACGTTGCCCGTAAGTTGCTTATTATGGCCCGTGAAGCTGATTTAGCGTTAGAGCTATCTGATATTGAAATTGAGTCTGTACTGCCAGAAGGCTTTGCTGAAGACTGTTCAACTGACGAATTTATGAAGCAGCTACCAGAACTAGATGCGTCGTTTGGCGAAAAGGTTGAGTCGGCGAAAGCAGAGGGTAAAGTGCTTCGTTATATCGGCAGCATTGAAGATGGAAAATGCAAAGTAAGCATTCAGGCGGTACCAGCAAGTAATCCGCTTTCGCAGGTAAAAGACGGTGAGAATGCGCTTGCCATTAACAGCGATTACTACAGCCCCATTCCTTACGTGATTAGAGGTTATGGTGCAGGTGGTACGGTAACGGCTGCAGGTGTGTTTGCTGACATTCTGCGTACTATGCCGTGGAAGCAAATGGCGCATTAAGCGCTAATTATAAGCGCTAATTTGAAGAGCTAATGTTAAGAGCTACGCCAAACGCGAAGTAAGAGAAATAATATGAAAGTATTCAAGGCCTTTGCGCCTGCATCAATTGGAAATGTGAGCTTAGGCTTTGACGTACTGGGCGCAGCGCTTGCGCCTGTCGACGGCACTAAGCTTGGTGATGAAGTTGAAATAAAGGCGGCTGAGTCATTTTCATTAGAAACGGTGGGGCGCTTTGCGCATAAACTCCCAGGCGATGCAGATAGCAACATTGTAACTAAGTGCTATCACTATTTCTGTGAGCAAATGGAAAAGGCTGGAAAGCCAACCTCGACTGTTGCGCTAACGCTGCATAAAAACCTACCTATTGGCAGTGGTTTAGGTTCAAGTGCAAGTTCTATTGTTGCAGCATTTGCAGCACTAAATGCTTACTTCGATACCCCATTTGATGAAGATACGCTACTTATTATGATGGGTGAGCTAGAAGGGCAAATAAGCGGTAGTATTCACTATGATAATGTTGCACCTTGTTATTTAGGCGGTATGACGTTAATGACAGGTAGCGATGCGCCGGTTACGCTATCTTTGCCTTTAAATGACGAATGGTACTATGCCGTTTGCTATTCAGGTATTAGCGTATCAACAGCGGCTGCTCGCGATATCCTACCTAAGCAAGTGGATATGGCGACGGCACTAACATTCGGACGACAGTTAGGTGTGTTTGTTCATGCCTTGCATGCGGGTAACTTTGATTTGGCGGCGTCGG
The DNA here is from genome assembly GCF_005117025.1 of Alteromonas portus. Taxonomy (GTDB): domain Bacteria; phylum Pseudomonadota; class Gammaproteobacteria; order Enterobacterales; family Alteromonadaceae; genus Alteromonas; species Alteromonas portus. The sequence continues at coordinate 311,421 of NZ_SWCO01000005.1, forward strand.
TAATGAAAGATGTTATAGCTGAGCCTTATAGAAAATCGTTACTGCCTGGATTTGATGAAGCACGTGCGTTTAGTGAGCAAGCGGGCGCGCTCGCGTTTGGTATATCGGGCTCAGGACCAACGGTGTTTGCCGTATGCCTAAGCAAAGAGCAGGCGGAAAAAGTCGCAGCATATTTAACGGCGAACTACATTCAAAATGAAGATGGCTTTAGCCATGTATGCCAAATACCAAGCGAAGGTACCATTCTTTCTTAAAGGCATATAGTTTCTTAAAGGCATATGATTTTTAAAGGTACATGGTCTCTTAAAAGCACATGTTTTTCTTAAAGACATAGTCTTTCTTTAAAACACAGAAATTTTAAAAAGATTTAAAGGGCAGAGTATCTGCCCACATAAAAAGGTAACAGCAAGTGGAATTGGTAAATTTAAAAGATTCATCGGACACAGCAAGTTTTGCTGAAGCCGTTAAGCGAGGCTTAGGTAAAAACCAAGGGCTTTATTTTCCAGAGCATATTCCCACTCTAGATAATATTGACGAACTGTTGGAAAAACCATTCGTTGAGCGCAGCATTGAAGTACTTCGCGCGCTTATTGGCGATGAGCTGAATAATGGCGAGCTAGAAGAAATTGTTCAAACGGCTTTTGCTTTTGGCGCACCAGTCGAGCAAGTTAATGATAACGTTTACTGCCTAGAGCTTTTCCACGGCCCAACGCTGGCGTTTAAAGATTTCGGCGGCCGCTTTATGGCACAAACCCTGTCGCGTATTAGCGAAGGTAAGCCAATAACTATTCTAACCGCAACTTCAGGTGATACGGGTGCCGCGGTTGCTCACGCGTTCCACGGTATTGATAACATCAACGTGGTTATCTTATTCCCTAAAGGCAAGATCAGTGCGCTTCAGGAAAAGCTATTTACTACACTAGGCGGTAACATTCACACCGTTGCTGTAGAGTCAGACTTCGATGCGTGTCAATCGCTAGTAAAAACCGCGTTTGACGATCCTGATGTGCGTGAAGGTCTTCACTTAAACTCAGCAAACTCAATCAACATCAGCCGTTTATTGGCGCAGGTTTGCTATTACTTTGAAGCGGTAAGCCAACTGCCTAAAGAGAAGCGTGACCAGCTTGTTATTTCAGTACCTAGCGGTAACTTTGGTAACCTAACTGCAGGTATGATAGCCAAATCTTTAGGCCTGCCTATTAAGCGCTTTATCGCAGCAACTAACCTAAACGATACTGTTCCTCGCTATCTGAAAACAGGCGAGTGGGACCCTAAAACGACGGTTGCAACCATGTCTAACGCTATGGATGTGAGTCAGCCAAACAACTGGCCGCGTATTGAGGCGCTTATCGAGCGTGGTTACATCGACAAAGCGTGCCTTAAAGGTGAGATGGTAGACGAAGAGTATACTCAGCTTGCAATGCGTCAATTAGCGCAACAAGGATATACCAGCGAGCCGCATGCCGCTATTGCCTATCGTGCGGTAAGCCACGACTTAGAAGACGGTGAAATTGGTTTGTTCTTGGGAACTGCGCACCCGGCTAAGTTTAGAGAAACGGTTGAAAACGTGTTGGGCAATCCAATTAGCCTGCCTAAAGCACTAGCCGATGTAGCTGGCGAAGACAGCTTGGCGGTAGATTTACCTGCATCTTACGATGCACTCAAGCAGCATATGATGGATTTACTTAAGTAATGACACCGCTGGTTCCAACATGGCAAAGCGCGCTAAGTGACGAAAAGCAAAAAGACTATTTTGTTGCGTTGCTTGAGCGCGTGGAGCACGCGCGTGAAGCGGGATGCGTTATCTACCCACCTCAATCAGATGTGTTTAACGCGCTAAAATACACGCCGTTAAATGAAGTTAAAGTCGTGATCCTGGGACAAGATCCGTATCACGGGCCGAATCAAGCTCATGGTCTTTGCTTTTCGGTAAAAGCGGGTGTTAAAACACCGCCATCTTTGAAGAACATGTACAAAGAATTGTCAGCCGATATAGACGGTTTTAGCGAGCCTAATCATGGCACGCTGACGTATTGGGCAGAACAAGGCGTACTTTTACTCAATACCGTGCTAACGGTTGAGCAAGGGAAAGCCCACAGTCACGCTAAATGGGGGTGGGAAACCTTCACAGACAAGGTTATAGATGTGGTCAACACACATTGCCACAACGTTGTGTACCTTCTGTGGGGAAGTCACGCGCAGAAGAAAGGTAAGCATATAGACCGTGAAAAACATCATGTCTTACATGCACCTCACCCGTCGCCACTCTCAGCACACAGAGGCTTCTTTGGTTGTAAACACTTCAGTCAAACTAACGAATACCTTACTGCCAAGGGTAAAGAACCGATCAATTGGCAGGTATAACTGGCAGGTATAGCGACTGGCAAAAATAGCAACTAGCCACACCGCAGGTGTGGTTGCCTTATTCACCGCCCCTTAAATAGCTCGATGGTTAACTAGTTAAACATCTAATCAAACACCTATGAGGCTAGGTTATGCGGTCTGCCGCATGTAGCCACAAAGCGTATTCCTTAGCTATTACATAGAACCAGCAAAGAGACACCATGCTTGCATGGCGAAGCATTTACAGCACGCTAGAAAGTAAAAAGGCCGCCTGTATAACAGGCGGCCTTAGTTTTATCTTTCCAGTGTTTCTAGCTCGTACTCGAAACCACAGTCGAGTTCGGCAAGTTCTTTTTCTAATTTGTAGCGATCTTGTAGCGCTTCGATTTCTCTCCACTTACGTTTTTTACTTTTGGTTTTTGCTGGGCTTGCTTCGATGTCTAACATGGCAAATAGATCTGATTTATCCACTGGGATCTCCTTTTTATACCACTACAACTAATACAGAGTTTTTGTTTTTAATTCCCTCTGTACAATTTTGTATCACAGCCGCCACTAAAATAAAATAGTTTAATTTACCTTTTATTAACAAATTGTGACGATATGATGACAAGGGTAAGGAAAGCTCAGTGTGTTTAAAGCGTAAACAATAACTGTATGTATTTGATCCTATTTGTTTTATTAGTAATCAATTATACAGTGCTACGGATATCAAAAGTGTCTGTCGTATAGTCGATGAATACCGCAACAAAAAACGGCTAGCTTCCGAAAAAGCTAGCCGTTCAGTTTGTTATTTGCACCAAGTGGGTGATTTTAAATCACCTCGCATTCCTTATTTTGGTGCATTCGCTGCTCTGAATTTTGCAATCAATTGTTGTGTTGAAGCGTCGAAATTATCTTTGTCTGCTTCGCCTTGAATGCCTGCAAGTACTTGGTTTCCTAGTACTTTGCCTAACTCAACGCCCCATTGGTCGAATGAGTTAAGGTTCCAGATAACACCCTGAACGAATACCTTATGCTCATACATTGCAACCAACGCGCCAAGTGTTTTAGGTGTAAGGCTATCAAACAAGAAAGTATTGCTAGGCTTGTTACCCGGCATGGTTTTATGAGCCGCCAAGCGTTTGCGTTCAGCATCGTCTAGCCCTTTACCATCAAGGTCTGCATAACACTCTTCAAAAGTTTTACCCTGCATTAGCGCTTGGGTTTGACCAAAACAGTTAGACGCAAGCATGGCATGATGAGTGTCATCTTGATTAGGCACGTTAAGCGGTAGCATAAAGTCTGCTGGAATTACGGCAGAGCCTTGGTGAATAAGCTGGTGAAAGCTGTGCTGACCGTTTGTTCCTTCGCTACCCCAAATAATTGGACCAGTAGGATAATCTACGCTCTCACCTTCCTGCGTAACCTCTTTACCGTTACTTTCCATATCTAACTGCTGTACGTAAGCAGGTAAACCGCGAAGGTAGTGGTAGTAAGGCAGCAACACATGAGACTGTGCATCAAAGAAGTTTCTGTACCATACGCCTAATAGCGCAAGCAATACAGGCATGTTTTCTTCTAGCGGTGCAGTGGTGAAATGGGTATCCATATCAAACGCACCTTCAAGCAAGCCTTTGAAGTTTTCAAACCCAAGGGCAAGCGAGATAGGTAAGCCGATAGCTGACCACAGCGAGTAACGACCGCCTACCCAATCCCACATAGGGAAAATGTTATCGGCGCTAATACCAAACTCGGTGGCAGCCTTAACATTCGAAGACACGGCTACAAAGTGTTTAGCAATATCTTCTTGAGTACCGCCAGACTTTAAGAACCAGTCTTTAGCCGTGAGTGTATTTTGAAGTGTTTCTTGGGTTGAGAATGATTTTGATGACATGACCACCAGGGTCTCTTCAAAATCAATGCTAGATAGCACATCGTGAATGTGGCAACCGTCAACATTGGCAACAAAGTGAACCTTCACAGCATCAACAGTATGCGGCTTAAGTGCCTCTGTCATGATTTTAGGGCCGAGGAATGAACCGCCAATGCCGATTGCTACAATGTGCTTAATTGGTTTGCCGGTATAACCTTTGTGTTCACCGCTGTGAACCGATGCAGTAAACGCTTCAATTTTTGAAAGCGTAGCATGCACTTCAGGCATGACATCTTCGCCATCTACCATCACTTTACGGTCAGAGAAGTTACGAAGCGCGGTGTGAAGCACAGCGCGACCTTCTGTTGAGTTAATTTGCTCACCAGAGAACATCGCGTCGCGAAGGGTTTCTAGTTTGCACGCTCGTGCAAGGTCGAAAAGCCCTTTAAGCGCGTCTTCATTTACACGGTTTTTCGAGTAATCAAGAAAAATACCGCAGGCTTCAAGCTGCATTTTGTCTGCGCGACTTGCATCTTGTGCAAACCAATCGCGCATGTGTGCATTTTTTACCGTTGAAGCAATCTCAGACAGCTTTTTCCATTCAGGAAGAGAAGTTAAAACAGTCATTGTTAAATTAGTCCCTTACGCGCTTAGCTTTTCGCGAAGCATGGTTTCAAGTTTTTCTTGATCAGCAGCGAAGTTACGAATGCCTTCAGAAAGCTTTTCAGTTGCCATAGCATCTTCGTTCATAGCCCAACGGAATTCGCCTTCGGTTAAGCGATCACCTGGTGTTTTTGTAGCGCCGTTGTCTTTAAGCTTAACTTCCAGCTCACCCGGCTCATTGGCCAGTTCTTCTAACAGAGCTGGGCTAATAGTTAGACGATCACAACCTGACAACGCTTGAATTTCACCAATGTTGCGGAAGCTTGCGCCCATCACCACGGTTTTGTAGCCGTGCTCTTTGTAGTAGTTGTAGATTTTAGTTACAGATACTACGCCTGGATCTTCGTCTGGCGCGTATGACTCAGTACCAGTCGCTTTTTTGTACCAGTCTAGAATACGGCCTACAAATGGAGAGATAAGATAAACACCGGCTTCTGCACATGCTTGTGCTTGGGCAAAGCTAAATAAAAGCGTTAAGTTACACTGAATGCCTTTCTTCTCTAGTTCCTCTGCCGCTTGGATACCTTCCCAAGTAGACGCAATTTTAATAAGAATACGTGACTTATCGATACCAGCGTCTTCATATAGCTGAACCAAACGCTCCGCTTTTTCGATAGTAGCGGCAGTGTCAAACGACAGGCGCGCGTCTACTTCAGTTGAAATTCGGCCAGGAATAGTGGCAGAGATTTCTTTACCAATGGCTACTGCTAGTTTGTCTGCGGCATCGGTAAGCTGTTGGTCAGCGTCGTTTGACTGAAGTTTTGCCCAGGCAACAGCATCATCAATTAGGCTTGCATACTGAGGAAGACCAGCCGCTTTTAAAAGTAGCGACGGGTTAGTTGTGGCATCGACTGGCTGATACTTTTTGATGGCATCGATGTCGCCCGTGTCGGCAACAACGGTAGTGATATCACGTAATGAAGCTAACTGATTGCTCATAATTCTCTCTGTTCTTTATCAAAATAAATTTGGACAACTCGCTGGAAAAGCCAGTTGAATAAAACGGTTCGCTTGCGCTTATGTAGGGTTTCGCGCTCGCGTTCTCAATACACAGTCCTGACTTCTTAAGAAATAGTACCGGTTACATGCAGCGCTTTGGTAATTGAGGTGCGTATACGATGGACGCAACTCAATTAGTATTTGAATAATTATTTGTAACGTTATTTATATCAAACCCGTGTGACAATTCATATATCGAATAGTGACAAATTAGCTAATCGGATTTCTCGGTTAAGCCAATTTGCGTCTTTCTAATGCCATTTTGCTTTTTAGTGCGTATCAGGTGGTACAATACAAGCGTAAAAATTAAGGAGTCGAAATGTTAGTTGTAGTATCCCCAGCAAAAAACCTAGATTTTGAAAGCGAAATCCCAGTGAGCCAGTTTAGTCAGCCTGCCATGCTTGATGACACTGAACGTTTAATGGAAGTTTGCCGCACTCTATCGCCGGCTGACCTATCATCACTGATGAAAATAAGCGACAAGTTAGCAACGTTGAACGCTAACCGCTTTGCTGAGTTTTCTACCCCCTTCACGCCTGACAATGCCCGTCAAGCAATGTATGCGTTTAATGGCGACGTTTACACTGGGTTAGATGCATACTCGCTAGGGAGCGATACCGTAGAATATGCACAGAAACATCTTCGTATTCTTTCTGGTCTATACGGACTGCTTCGTCCTTTAGACTTGATGCAGGCCTATCGTCTAGAAATGGGCACCAAGCTAGCAAACCCCGAAGGTAAAGACTTGTATGCGTTTTGGGGAGATCGCATTACTTATGTACTCAACAAAGCACTAGAAGAGCAGGGGGATAATGTGCTGATCAACCTTGCTTCGAACGAGTACTTCAAAGCGGTAAAGAAGAAGTCTTTAGACGGCATGATTATTACGCCAACCTTTAAAGACTGCAAAAACGGTCACTATAAAATTATCAGTTTCTTTGCGAAGAAAGCCCGTGGTTTGATGGCGCGTTATATTCTTGAAAACCGAGTAGAAGATGTGGAAGGTTTAAAAAACTTCGACGTAGACGGTTATGCGTTCAGCGAAGAACAAAGCTCATCAACTGAATTAGTATTTTTACGCAATCAAGAAAGTTAATACCTTTATCAATTGATAATTGAACAGTACTGAACAGCTTCGTTCAGTACCTAAAGAAACGCATTCGCTCCAGCTATATAGCCATCGAAGTCGTGCGATGGCTATATTTACTTTTAGGTTAACGTTCCCACCTAAAAAAATGTGATTCGAATTCTTTCATTCCCTAAAGAAGTATAAATAGCAAAACCTTGGCAAGATTAGCTATCATACTCACTGCTGCATGCTACACTGACCGCATTACCAATTATTCACAAAGTAGGGCTAAACCTTGAGCATATTAGTTCGCAATTTACCTAAAACATTTACTCAGGAAAATCTTGAAGACTTGTTTTTTGAGTTTGGCACGATAGCGTCGTGCGATTTGGTGATGGATGAGGCTTCAGGGTTATCTAAAGGCTTTGGCTTTGTAGAAATGAGCACACAGAAAGAAACCGATAAAGCCATTGAAAAACTTAACGCCAAAGTTATAGACGGTAAGAAAATTCGTGTTAAGTGGTCAAATCAAGAGAAAAAGCAGGCTGAAGCGATAGCCAGTGCGCCAGCGCCTAAAAGAGACATTCCTGAAGATGTGTGGGGAAGTGCTTCTCGCAATAGTTCTGAGCGTGAAAACGACGACGAGTAATACCGAGGTAATGTCATTAACTAGCGCTGACAACAAAGGTTATCAGCGCTAGACGCTCATTTAACCAGATACGGTTGCTGTTTTAATTTGAGTATTGCGAGCAGTCATAACAATAGCTATCCATACCAATACACCTCCGCCGGCCAGCGCTAAGCCAACCCAACCCGTCGATGTATAGCCGTAACCTGCTGACAGTGTCATTCCAGCCAACCAGGGGCCAAGCGCGTTAGCCGTGTTGAATGCTGCATGATTCATGGCGCCAGCCAAAGTCTGAGCTTCGCCAGCAACGTCCATTAAACGCGTTTGAAGTGGCACTACCATACCTCCACCGATACCGATGAAAAACAGTGAGGCAGCCATTAGATACGGATTGCCCATAGACGCGGCGTAAGCTGCAGCTGAAAGGCCTAGTAAAACCTGAAACGTAATCGCTGAAGTCAGCAGCCTGCCTTCAGAATAGCGGCCTGCAATAACATTGCCCAAGGTTACGCCTATGCCATAGATAAGCAATGTGGCCGATATTCCCCACTCAGGCGAAGACGTAGTATTAAGGTACGAGGCACTAAAGTAAGAGTACACCGAGAACATGCCTCCAAAGCCAATTGCGCCCATGAGTAATACAAGCAGTACGTCTTTATTTTTCAGAGCGTTAAGTTCAGTTAGTGGCTTGGCATCTGGATTTGGTCCGCGGTACGGTGCAGTTTTCCACACCATAAGTGCAGTCACTAACGCAAAAGCTGAAATAATAAAAAAGCCAGTTCGCCATCCAAACATTTGCCCGATACCGCTAATTGAGGGCACACCAATAATATTGGCAATAGCCAAGCCTAAAATGACGTTGCTGACCGCTTGCGCCCGTTTATTCTTTCCGGCAATGTCTGCAGCAAAGAGCATGGCAATGCCGAAGTAAGCGCCGTGAGGAAGGCCTGCAATAAATCGAGCTATATTCATGGTCCATTCTGACCATGCTAATGCGGTTAAAAGGTTGCCACCGGCATAAAAGATCATCATTGAAATAAGCATGGTGCGTCGGGCAAGTCTGGAAAAAAAGATAGTGATTAGCGGCGCGCCCACTACAACACCAATGGCGTAGGCGCTTATCGCATGACCTGCAACATTTTCAGTAATGCCAAAATCTTCCGCAAAATAGGGCAATAAACCCATTGCTGCGAATTCGCTGCAACCAATAACAAAGGTTCCGAAAGCGAGCCAAAATGTAATAGTGGCCAGTGAGTATTCACCCACCGCTGATGTTTGTTCTGAGCAAGCCTTCTTGGACGAGGCTTGGTCAGAAAAAATCTTTTCAGTTTTATTCGTCATAAACGTCCTTCTGTTCTTTAAACTTAACCAATCTGTTGCTTGGTGCCTGCTTTAGCTAAAGCGCTTTGGTTAAATACAAAAACCGGCCAAACGAAATGTTTGCCGGTTTTCAATTGTCAGACACTATTGATCGGGGATATTTAGCAACGATCAACAAGTCACATGCTTTGATTTTACACGCTCATTTAATATCAAAGATCGTAGCACTGTCCGGTCACTAAGTAACGGTAACTGATAAGGTTTCTTAACCAATTCAACGATTTAAATGTAGTGCCTTTGTTAATGGAATTCATCGCGCGTCATTCATAGGAAATCGTACGAGTGACCGAAGAAAGCAAATGTGCCTGTTTTTTATACACAAATAAACTTGGCCTTTCAGTTTATTACTCTGACACACATTAACATTTGCCTAAGTATGCCAACAATGGCGGTTTCATAATGCCACCTCTATTTCCTGGTTAACGAACAAATTTCTTGACTTCAAAGTGTTCTATATATAGAACGTTCTCTAAATGGAACAATTTTTATGTCGGTATTGTGTGAATCAATCAACGCTCAACGTCCTCGGTAGGCATTTGCAGAAGCTCAGGCAAGACAAAGGTGTTTCGCTGTCGCAATTAGCAGCGGGGGCAGGTATCGCTAAATCTAACCTTTCCAGATTAGAGCAGGGCAATGGCAACCCGACGCTAGACACCATTTGGCGGTTAGCTAAGCAGCTAGACGTTCCATTCGGTCAGCTTGTACAGCCTCTTAGCGCGAGCGTTGGTGAGAAGGGGGTTGAAGTACGTTTAATTGACCAGGGGCAAGGTGTACCCAACGTCGATGCTTATTGGATGTCGGTTGCACCCAATACTTTTCGAGAGGCAGAAGCTCACGCTACTGGAACAGAAGAAACCATTACCGTTGTTAGCGGCTCTCTAGAAGCTGGGAATAGTGGAAACACTCAATGGCTGCATCCGGGCCAAAGCTTAACATTTAGTGCCGATTTGCCTCATGTCTATAAAACGCTAGATGAGTGGGCGACATGTCTTATTACAATTGTGTATCACAAAGAGGCAAAGGAATGAGTCAAGGTTCATCAAAAAGCGGACTTAAGCAGGGGGTTATTGACGGTTTACCTTTGCTAGGTGGCTATATTCCCGTAGCTATCTCATTTGGCGTGATTGCAGTTCAAGCCGGTTTTTCCACACTAGAAGCCACGCTTATTTCCGTGTTCATCTACGCAGGCGCATCGCAGTTTCTTTTAGTTGCCATGGTGGCTTCAGGTGCGCCACTTTGGTTAGCGGTTTGTATGACGTTACTCGTTAATGTTCGTCATGTGGTTTATGCGCCAAACTTGGTGCCTTATCTGCCGCAAAGTAAGGCTTGGCCCTATTTAATGCATGGTCTTACTGACCAGATTTTTGCGTTAGCCCATACTCGATTACCGCTAATGGAAGACGCTAAAAAGGTAGATTGGTTTAAAGGTGTATCTATGGTGGCATGGCTTAGTTGGATAGCAGGAACGGCACTTGGCGGTATCGCAGGAGATTCCCTTACTCAACATTGGCCAATATTAGACAGCGTGATGCCCTTCGCTTTGCCTGCGCTTTTCCTTGTGTTATTAGCACCAAAATTCTCAAGTAAACTGTGGAGCGCTACCTTGCTTGTTACTATGACGGCGGCCCTCTTTTTAGCTCTCAGCACGTTTAAAAACGCTGCAATACCATTGGCTGCACTATGCGGTGCGATAACCTTCTACCTTCTTACCTTGCGCGTTGAAAGGAAGCAATCTCATGCACGTTGATATCTGGATAGCCATTGTTGTTGCAGCCATTGGGACATACGCATTGCGCGTAGGTCCGTTGCTGTGGACTCAGCGTCACTTTAAAAAACATAAGGCTAATAACACCGAAGCGCGCTTGCCTACGTGGTTAAGCGTGTTGGGGCCGCTGATGATTGCCGCTATGCTAGGGGCATCACTTATTCCAAAAGCGCCGTCAACGGCGAGTTGGATTGCAACCGCGATAGGCACTGTTGTCACTGTGCTTGTTTGGCGCAAATACAAAAGCTTAGGGCTACCAGTATTGTGTGGCGTTCTTTCTTTTGGTATGGCTTTTGGTATAGTTCGTGGTATCGCTTTGGTTTAGCGCTGGGCGTAGATGTTGAGTTGCTGGGCTACGACTTATTCTTACCCGGGGCTTTCTCACCCCAAACTTCTTCCAAGCGCTGGTCACGGCCGCAGTTCCATCGGTAGAACTTATAACGTACGGGGCTTTTTTTATAAAAATCCTGGTGACCAATTTCATCGCCCTTAATCGGGTAAAAGGTAGAAGCATCGAGTATGGGCGTTACTACCTTTTGATTGGGAAACTGGGCTACTACGTCAGCTTTTGTTTTTTCGGCTATAGCACGCTCTTTTTCGTTTGCTACAAAGATAGCGCTTAAGTAGCTGGGTCCTTTATCACAGAACTGACCCTCGCTGTCGAAAGGGTCAATGTTCACCCAAAAATGATCAAGAATATCTTCATAAGACAGCATATCGCCGTTGTAAGTGATCTTTACCGCCTCGTAGTGCCCTTTGTGGTTGCCATTGTACGTCGGATTTGGGGTGTTCCCGCCGGTAAATCCCGACACTACATCAGTAACCCCTTCTAACTTTTCAAAATCAGACTCCATGCACCAAAAGCAGCCCCCAGCTAAAATAGCTTCGTCGGCGTTTGTCGTTGGAGTAAATATCGAAGCACTTATCGTTGCGCCGAAAAATACAGCGGTGATTGTTGATTTCATCATTTACCTTTACGTCTTGACTGAGCAATATTGCAGTGCGTTATGACTGCGCTTTCTTTCCGCGCGCTTTTATTTAAAAGTGCGGCTAGGTCAGTGAACCTATACGAGTGTTAGATAAAGAACGGTTTAGACCGCAATTAATTTCATAGCTGCCTGAAGTTCTCTGTTTAGGTGTTGAGAAAAGAGGGCTAGCCGTGGTCAGCGGCCAGCTATATCGGCCTGAGTATAAAATCTTAGATACCGAAAAAGATAAAAAGAAAGTAAGTAAAATTTTCATCACACCCTGTAGCCTACTGTCATTGATATTACAGCCACCTGTTTTTGAATTAGTAAAATCACGCTATAGAGCCCCATGACAGGGGGCAGAGCAAAAGTATTCCTATCGGCAGAGCACTTGCATTACGTTAATCACACGTGGGTCTAGGTAAGCGGCAATACGTGATTCAATCTGTGTGACAGGTTGGTTTTGCACACATTATTTGCTTCACATAGCCGGTTATCCCTGTAACGACCTAAAAAAAGCGCTTGGCGCTTATTCAATTTAGTAGAAAAGTAAGGAAGGAAACATGTCTATAGTCAAATCAGGTAGTGCAGCATATAAACCTTTAGGTAAAAAAGGAAAGGGCAGTATTTCTACAGAAACAGGGGCTTTATCTAACCAGCCTTATGGGTTCAATACGCGGTTTGAAGATGGTAAAGGGACTAACCCAGAAGAGTTGATTGGTGCTGCGCATGCGAGTTGCTTTACCATGGCACTTTCTTTTGCGCTTTCAGACGCGGGGTATGATGACGGCGAGTTAAATACTACTGCAAAAATCAGTTTAGAGAAAAGCGATGACGGCTTTGAAATTACGCAGTCAGCACTAAGCCTTGATGCAGAAATTGACGGAATTACTGAAGACGAGTTTGAGAAAATTGCACAGGAAGCAAAAGAAAACTGTCCGGTATCTCAACTTCTTAATGCCAATATCACATTGGAATACCGATTGAACAAGGCCTAACAAGTATTGCTAGTCTTTATGAACAGAACCGTCGTTTTGTTAAGTGAGAGCAGGCAAATTGTTTTAATCAAGTGATGCATAAAAAAGCGGCTTTGAAGCCGCTTTTTCGTATAAGTCGTTTTTGTATAAGATGAAATAGCGTTAGTTTATTTCCCAATTACGCCACAAGCTACGCGGTCGCCACCACCACCTAGCTTTTTAGGTGAATCAGAATAATTGTCGCCACCTGCGTGAATCATTAAGGCGCGGCCTTCAATATCATCTAGTTCAAGCTCTGGTGCAAAGATAGGCTGGGTTGCCTTTCCATTTTCTTCTACATAAAGCACTGGTAAATCGCCTTCGTGGCCCTTTTCAGACCAAGGCGCACGGTGTTTACCGGTATCTTCTGGGTCAAAATGGCCTCCTGCGGCCCCACCTAACACCTTTTTTCCATCTTTCATTGAGGGTGAACAATCACCATTTTGATGAACATGAAAACCATGGGCACCTGGCGTTAACCCCGACAAGTTAGGCGTAAATACTACACCGTCATCGTCGTAGCTGCTCACCATTACCGAGCCCATGCTCATACCTGTCTCTAGGTTATTCATTATCACTTCTTTTCCATCGTTTTCATGATGGCCGGCGAAACTGCTCGCACTTAACATTAATGTTAGCGAGCCTGCTATAGTAGATAATAAACGTTTTTTCATCGTGTTCTCCTTCACTCATTTGTTAACCCATTTGTTAAAAGCTATAAAGTTAGATGAGCATAAAGCGAACCAGTGTGGCGAATAACCCAGGGTTGGTGCGCAATACTAAGTAGATTAGGGCTTTGAAGCTACAATCGAGTCGGGTGTAAGCGGTTAGCTACTGGGATTTACTGAAATGCTTATAATGGCTACGTGAAAAAGTTACTGACCTCTACATTCTCTTTTTCGTATTCTTCCCCTTTTTAATTCGTCTATTTGCAGCTTCTCGGTATGCTGTTTTTCCACAGGTAACCTCACCTTATTTTACTGGCCCTGTCCTACAGAAGTTACAGTGTTAAAACTCAGTAACAATATGGCAGTAGCACTTTTTTCCTATTCGACTTACAGTTAGCACCAATTAGGCTATCAAAGGACATAGGCATGTATACACTTTATGGTTACCCGAAAACCCGCTCGGTGCGCGTGGCATGGGCATTGGAAGAGCTAGGTTTACCTTTTGACTTCAATTTAGTTGACTTAAAACAAGGGCAACATCTATCAGAAGAATACAAAGCCATTAGTCCAGCATCGAAAATTCCAGCCCTAGCGACACCCGAAGGTACCTTGACCGAGTCAGCCGCTATTGTCACTTTTTTAGCTGAACGTCATGGCATGCATGAATTCATTCCAGAGCCAGGTAGTTTTGAGCGTGCCAAATATGAAGAAATGATGTTGTTTCTTACTAATGAGTTAGAGCAACCCATTTGGAATTTGGCAAAGCACACTTTCGCACTGCCTAAAGAGCAAAGACTTGAACAAATGCGTGACGTGGCGGTATGGGAATTTAAGCGCGTACTGCCGGTATTTTCTTCTATGCTGGGCGATAAAGAATTTGTATGCGGCACCATGTTTACTATGGCCGACATAATAGCAGGTCATATTTTGGCGTGGGCAAAAGGCAGCAAGCTTGATATTACGCTAGACGGTAAAATAGACAACGTAGCCGCTTATGCGCAGCGTATATTGGGCCGTGAGGCGTATGAGAGAGCGTGGCGAAAAGAGATGGCTAATTTACCAGAGTAAATCGTGCTACTAGCAAGAAAAAAAATACATAACGACAGCGCTGTTTTTGCGAAATTTAAGCAAAAACAGCGACGAAATAACAAGGTAAGAAAAATGAAAGCATTTAAAACACTACTTGTTAGTAGTGCAGTAACCATGGCACTGGGCCTTAGCTCGGCGGTGGCACATGAACACAGTAACGCAAATGTGCAGAGTTCATCAAAAAGTACTTCAGTGTCAAAGGAAGCATCTGAGCACGATAAACTTTTTGCGTTATTTGCAGCCGCTGACCAGCGTGATATTGAGCTAAACCCAATTATGGCCATTTTTCGCGGCGATATGCGTTATGCAGACAGAATGGGCGACTTCTTGACTGACTCTCATGCTTTAGCGGGAAAAACAGCGACTTTGCTGAATTTGTCAGAGCTTAAACACATTGACCGCAGTAAGTTAAGCGATACCGATAAACTTGCTTACGACGTATTTAAATATAACGAAGAGCGCTCGCTTAAAATGTCCACCGACGAGATTGAAGCGCTAACGGAAGTACGTCCTATTAATCACTTCAGTGGGTTCCACACCTTCTACCCGACCTTTGCGAGCGGGAAGGGGGCAGCGCCATTTAAAACAGTAGAAGATTACGATAATAACTTATCTCGCCATAAGGATTACATTGCTATTTCTGACCGCGCTATTGGAAAGTTCCGCGAGGGCATGGAAAGCGGTGTTCTTGAAACTAAGCTGACTATCGATCGCGTGATCAAGCAGTTCGATACTCAGCTGGCTATCCCAATTAAAGAGTCACAGTTTTGGGGGCCAATTACCATGTTCCCCGAAAGTTTCTCTGACGAAGAAAAGGCCCGTTTAACCGCTGACTACGAGAAAGCGACGCAAGAGATTTACGATGCAACCACGCGAATGCGCGATTTCCTTCGCGACGAGTATCTGCCTGTTGCCCGTGAAAGCATTGGCCTTAGCGATATGAAAGGTGGCGCAAAGCTCTATCAATTGATGGTGGAAGGTTCAACCACACTGCCGATGACGCCTGATGAACTTCATAATCTTGGTTTAAAAGAAGTTGAGCGTGTCAAAAATGACATGCTTGAAATTAAGGACGAAGTGAAGTTTGAAGGGACGTTAAACGAGTTCTTTGACTATGTACGCACCGATCCTAAGTTCAAGCCTGAAAGCCGTGAGGCGCTAACGCAGAGCTATTATGATATTGGCCGTGAAGTTGATGAGAAAATTGATCAGTACTTCTCACTATTGCCAAAGTCTGAGTTAGAAATAAAACCTTACGACCCTGCTATCGAGCAATTCAGTGCGGGTGGCTCATATCAGCCGGGCACGCCAGACGGATCTCGTCCTGGTACTTTCTACTTTAACGCTTACGATTTACCTAGTCGTCTAACCACGGGCAACGTTACCTTGTACCTGCACGAAGGCGCTCCAGGTCACCATTTCCAAGTGAGTTTAGCGCAAGAAAATGAAGGGCTACCGTCGTTTATGCGCTTTAGTTTCCTACCCGCCTTCGGAGAAGGTTGGGCGCTGTATTCTGAAACGCTGGGTTATGAAATGGGGTTCTTTGACGATCCGTGGAATCGTTATGGCACACTTCAAGATGAACAGCTACGCGCCATGCGTTTAGTGGTAGATACGGGGATTCACGCCAAAGGCTGGACCAGAGAACAAGCCATCGACTTTATGCTTGATAACTCAGGTATGACCCGTACGGAAGTTGTAGCCGAGGTAGAGCGTTATATTGCGATCCCGTCGCAAGCTTTATCTTACAAAGTCGGCGCGCTTAAAATTCAAGAACTGCGCGCACGCGCAGAAAAGGCATTAGGTGATGATTTCGACATCCGTGAGTTCCACGCGCAAGTGTTAAATACGGGCGGCATTCCTCTTGCTATTCTTGAGCAGAAAATTGACCGCTGGATTGCTAGCCAAAAGAGTTAAGGGTTAAAGTCTTGGCTTAAACTTTTTAAACCGCAATCAACGATAAGTTAAGCACGGCAAAAAGCTGATATATAAAACAAAGCCAGTAATGTTCGTCATTACTGGCTTTTTTATTTTTGCGACCAATAGCAGTGATATTGTTTAATAGCTTCACTAGAGTAGTGATACCAATCCGCATAGATTATTACCCACGCAGCGGGATTTAAAATGTTCGTAATCGCGGCGTGTTACCGCAATTATCTATGGGGATTGGTAAGAGTGAGCAATTTTTGAAGATTATCAGGGAGCATGAAGTGGAGTTAGGATTATTTTCGTTAAGTTTAGCGGTAAAAGATATCAGTAAGTCAAAAGCGTTTTACGAAGCCTTGGGCTTCGCAGCTATGCCTTCCTGTGGGTCGGTGGAAGACAAATGGCTAATGATGAAAAATGGCACCACTATGATTGGCTTATTTGAAGGAATGTTTGAAGACAATATTATGACATTTAACCCCAGCGATGTTAGAGCACTTCAGGCGAGTTTAGTTGAGCAAGGGATCGCATTGGACGTGCCTGTGAAAGGAGACAGCGGCCCAGGGCACCTGATCGTAAAAGACCCCGACGGCAACGCTATCATGTTCGATCAGTTTTAATACAAAAAGTCCCTTCTAATCGCGATTGGTGTCTTACTTGTAAAGCGCTTTTTGAACAATTACTCTTAAATAGAGGGAAAGTCAGAAAGGGAAAGCATGTTGAATACAAAACTGTTATTTATAGTTGTGGCACTGATGACAACCGCTGCGTGCCAGAGTACTAAGACCAGCAATGTTCAGGGTAAAAGTGAGTTAGCACCTTTCAACTGGCAGATTAGCGAATTCGCATTGGTCGATGTGGAAGAGCCAGAGGCGCTCTTTGCATTATCCGAGCGGCAAAAGCAGCACTTTCTCTCTTATTATAATTCGCCCACAAAAGCACACGTATCGCCTAATTTTCGTCTCGCTTATTATCTAGATAATTTAGTCTCGAACTTCAGTTACGCTGGCGATACGCTAAAAGCACAAGATGTTCTGAACAAGCGTTACGGAAACTGCATGTCGCTTGCTTTACTTACTACAGCGCTTGCCAAGCTGGTTAACCTTGATGTGATTTATCAACAAGTCCATACCCCACCACTGTATCGACGGTTTGGAAAAACGCTCACTACGTCAACTCATGTTAGAAGCATTATTCTAGGGCCTGAACCTGAAAAAACAGGCGACAGCATTGTTTTCAGGGGAAGAGCGATCATCGATTATTTTCCATCAAGCCGCAACGACCGGGGAGTTTATATCTCCGAGGCTGACTTTATCTCAATGTATTACCAAAACATGGCTGCTAAAGCGATGAGTGATAATCCTGATTTAGCCTACAGTTATTTGTATCGCGCAATGCAGTTAAACACTGCGAATGCCTCCACACTTAACTCTCTCGCTGTACTTTACCGCTCTAACGGCTATGAAGAAGAGGCTCGAAGACTATATGAATTCGCAATTGAAAATCATATTCAATCGGTTCATACGCTATCAAATTTTGCAGTGCTACTTAAGAAAATAGGCGACGTAGAAACCTTATCGCGTATTGGGGATATGTATTTAAAGACAGACGATGACAACCCCTATCGATGGATAGATTTAGGCAATGCATTCTTAGCTAAAGGTAAGCTTTCAGAGGCAGAAATGTTTTTCAATAAAGCCATCGCTACAGGACCTTATTTGGGGGAGAGTTACTCGGCTATGGCTAAAACTTACTTTTTACAGGGCGAGGTGATCAAAGCTGAAAGTATGATGGAAAAAGCGCTCTCTCTTTCACTGCCTTCACAGAACAGAGCGCTTTACACCGCCAAGCTACAGGCTATTCAAAATAGCCAATAACATAGCCAATAACGAATGAGTTTCTAAGAGCTGGCTGCGCGCTTAAATTCGCGCAGCCAGTTCAGCGCCCTGACGAATAGCTCGCTTAGCGTCGAGTTCAGCCGCTACATCAGCACCACCGATAATGTGTACGCTAAATCCTGCTTCTTCTAGAGGTTGCTGTAAAGGCTTAAATGGCTCTTGGCCTGCACATACAATAACGTTATCGACAGGCAATACTTTTGGTGTGTCGTTGATCAGTACGTGAAGGCCTTCATCGTCTACTTTCTCGTAGCTCACACCATTTATCATTTGAACATTGTGGTGTTTCAATGATTGCCTGTGGATCCAGCCCGTTGTTTTGCCTAGCCCTTTGCCCACTTTAGAGGTTTTACGTTGAAGTAGATACACTTCGCGATCAGAAGGCTCAATGGCTTTCTCTTTTAGTGCACCCGGTGCTGCGTAGTCTTTATCTATTCCCCAATGCGCCAGCCATTTTTCTTTATCTTTGGCTAAATGTTCGTGTTCTACTAAGAATTCTGCAACATCAAAACCAATGCCGCCAGCGCCAACAATAGCCACCTTCTTGCCTACTGGCTTGTGGTCGCGCAAGACATCTAGATAACTCATCACTTTAGGGTGGTTGTGGCCTTCAATAGTCAGTTTGCGAGGGTTAATACCGGTGGCAAGCACCACGTCATCAAATCCCCCATCGACAAGACTCTTTGCGTTCACTTCGGTATTAAGGTGAATCGTAACGCCCACACGAGCTAACTGATTGTCAAAGTAGCGTAGGGTTTCATAAAACTCCTCTTTACCTGGCACTTGCTTCGCGTAATTAAACTGACCACCAATTTCGCTTGCTTTATCAAATAAATGCACTTCGTGACCGCGCTCTGCGGCATACATGGAAAACGCCAAACCCGCAGGTCCTGCACCTACTACCGCTAGTTTTTTCTTATTTTGCGTAGGCGGGAAGGTAAGTTCGGTTTCATAGCACGCTTGTGGGTTCACCAAGCAACTTGCGCGTTTTTGTTCAAACGCATGGTCTAGGCAGGCCTGATTACACGCAATACAAGTGTTGATTAACTTAGATTCATTGCGCATGGCCTTGGCTACAAAATGAGCGTCAGCTAGGAAAGGTCGCGCCATCGACACCATATCAGCATGGCCTTGTGCGAGTACCGACTCTGCAATTTCAGGCGTATTGATACGGTTAGTGGTAATAAGAGGAATAGACACCTCTTTTTTCATGCGTTCGGTTATCCAGGTAAACGCCGCGCGAGGTACAGATGTGGAGATAGTAGGTACCCTTGCTTCGTGCCATCCAATGCCGGTATTAATTAGCGTAGCGCCTGCTTTTTCAATTTCTTTGGCTAAATATACAACCTCGTCCCACTTAGCGCCGCCTTCGACTAAATCCAGCATAGACAGGCGATAAATAATGATGAAGTTAGTGCCCACTTTCTCGCGTACACCTTTTATTATCTCTATCGCTAGGCGAGCGCGGTTTTCTAAGCTGCCACCCCATTCATCATTTCGATGATTGGTGCGCTCACAGAAAAACTGATTTATGAGGTAGCCTTCCGAACCCATAATCTCCACGCCGTCATACCCCGCCTTCTGAGCTAGGCTGGCGCATTTAACATAGTCTTTAATTGTGCTTCTTACACCGCGTGAGGACAGTTCGCGAGGTTTAAAAGGGGTAATAGGCGACTTCATCGGTGAAGCAGAAACAGCAAGTGGGTGATAACCATAGCGGCCCGAATGCAGTATTTGCATACAAATTTTGCCGTCTTCTTTATGCACGGCGTCAGTAATAACACGGTGCTTTTTCGCGTGACGAGAACGGGTCATTCTGCCCGCAAAGGGCGCAACCCAGCCTGAAATGTTAGGGCTAATGCCACCCGTTACGATAAGCCCCGCGCCGCCTTTCGCTCGCTCAGCATAAAATGCAGCAAGTTTGTCAAAACCGCCTTTTTCTTCTTCCAGGCCTAAATGCATTGAACCCATTAGGGTGCGGTTGCGAAGTGTGGTAAAGCCCAAATCTAATGGGGCTAAAAGGTTAGGGAAAAAAGCTGTCGGTTGTTCTGAGTTATTCGCAGACGGTGGTGTAGCTGTTTGAGATACAGTCTGAGGTGAGGGCGTATTCATAGTTATTCTCTGTATTATTTGCTTTGTAGGCAGTTAGCGCTTAGTTCATAACGGTAGCTAGTTAAAGCTTACGCTAGACTGTTTATCGTGATCTTTACACCTATAAACGTGCAATCGGTGCTCACTAACTTGCCCGACCAGTTGCTTTGATTATTTACCACCTCATTGAATTGGTAAAGTGTAGTTACCATATTTTTAACATAATAAAAAAGCGAGATACCGGGCTAACGGATATCTCGCTTTGCTATTTAGCTAGTTTTTTTAAACGCGAAAGTGTTATGAGTGGGCGCTTGCGATTAGCACCTTTTAACAACTACCTGCCTAAAACGTTATTCATCTACGTACATTTTTTGCTGGAACTTCAGCGTTTGTTTGCTGGCACCTTTTTGAACGTCAATCTCAAACCTGAAAGTTTCCTGATCGCGAAATGGCAACACGGCAAGGTAATAGATGGCATCGCCTTCTTCCACCTTTTTGAACGTCAGCTTACGCGAGTTACCTAACAGATTCTTAGCCGTACCTGTGACATCTGCCCGTTGCGCTTTACCGGAAACTTTGTCCAATACAGAAATGTTAACTAATGCATTAAATTTACTTCTTACAATACCATAGTTAGCGGCCACTTCTGGTGTCAGGAATGGCGTACTCACCACCATATAGTGAACATCCCATTCACCAAGCGTTTGCTTCTGCTCGGCAAGTGCGGAAAAGCTTAAGCATGACACAGCCATCACAAGAAGTGCTACGTAAGCTTTTTTGATATGTTTTATTCCACCCATGATAGAAACTACCTCTGCCTTGATCTTATTTTCAATTCTTACCCATTACAGCTTGTTTTGCTCTATGAACCAAACTGCAAAGCCAATACTTTCCCTAAAAGTGTCTTGAACTTACATTAGTTACATGGGGAAAGTGTCTTGGATCAGAAGCTGTAAAAACTGTAATGCGATGATAGCAATAAGCACCGATAAGTCTAAGCCGCCTAATGGTGGAATGACTTTGCGTATTGGCGCTAAAAAAGGCTCGGTTAGCTGATATAGAACATAGTCAACCGGAGACTGGCCTTGAGACACCCAGCTTAATATAGCGCGTAGCAGCAACACCCAGAACATTAACGACAGGGTTTCTTTTATCACGCCAATCACTGACAAAATCGCGATACCTACAGGGTTTAGACTACCGCCAAACATTAACCCTAGGGTTATTAGCTTAAGCGCGCATACCGCCACCGCTAAAACAAAAGTAGCGGTATCGAACCTGCCGATTGAAGGAATGATACGGCGCAACGGCCCCACAATAGGGTGGGTTGCTTTTACTACAAATTGACTCATTGGGTTATAAAAGTCTGCTTGAACCATTTGTAACCAAAGGCGCAGAATAACCACCATCAAATAAAGGCTAAATAAGGTATCAACCAAAAATACCGTTGCGTTCATGTTGTGTTTTTCCTAAAACGTTATAGCTGTTTTGCCATTTCTTCAGCACGTGCTACGGCGGCGCGCATCGACTTGCTGACAATATCTTTTAAACCTTCATTAATGAAAGTGTTAACGGCTTCTGCGGTAGTGCCGCCCTTAGACGTAACTTGGGCACGAAGCTCACTTAATTCAAGGTCTGGGTTGTTACAAACCATTTCGGCTGCGCCTAACATCGCTTGCTGAACCATTAAGCGGGATTGCGCTTTATCAAACCCCATGTTCATGGCTTCTTCCTGCATATTTTGTAAGAATAAGAAGAAATAAGCTGGGCTGCTGCCCGCTGCAGCAATAACGCCGTTAATGCCCTCTTCTTTGTCTACCCATACTGTTTCGCCAACGCTGTTCATAACATCGTCAACATATTGCCTGTCTGACTCAGAAACCGTGTCGTCGGCATACATTCCAGACATGCCTTTACCTAATAAGCTTGGGGTGTTTGGCATAATGCGAACAACTGGGTATTCACCACCTAGCATTTCTTGCAATCTGGCTACCGGAAGCCCAGCTGCAATGCTCATAAACAACTTGCCCGATAGATCATTGTTTTTTTGGAGTTCGCCGCACATATCGCCCATTATTTGTGGTTTTACCGCAAGCACTATGGCATCAGCGAATTGGCAGGCTTCATCGTTAGATTGTGTGGTGTGAATACCAAACTCGGCCTTCAGGCCATCTAACTTTGGTGTGGAAGGGTTTGCCGCAAGGATGTTTTCTTTCGCGTACCCTGATTTGATAAGACCACTGATGATGCTGCGGCTCATGTTACCCGCGCCAATAAATGCTAATTTTTTCTGTTGCATGTAAATCCTATTTGTTGGTTGCGTTTAAGTCTGTGTAGCGAGGCGAAGCGCTATTCGTTAGGTTTGCTCGCGCTAGTTTCGTTTACCAAAAATAGCGGTACCGATGCGGACCATAGTTGACCCGTGTTGAATTGCTTCTGCCATATCACTACTCATTCCTACGGATAGGGTATCAAAATTGCTCAATGATGTATGGTAGTGGTCAAATAATTCTTTAAGCTTGGTTAGTGTAGCGTGCTGCTGCTCTTCACTAGGGTCCGCTTTAGGTATGGCCATGAAACCGCGTAAAATCAGGCGCTCTTGAGAGCCGACAAATGCTACTAGCGCGTCTAATTCGCTTAGCGCCACCCCAGACTTGCTCTCTTCGTCATCAATATTTACTTGAATACACACGTTTAGCGGCGGCATGGATTTAGGTCGCTGCTCGTTCAAGCGGCGAGCAATTTTTTCTCTATCTACAGACTGAACCCAATCAAAGTGTTCGGCTACCACTTTGGTTTTATTCGATTGGATTGGACCAATCATGTGCCACTCTATATCGCTTAAGTGAGAAAGTTCCTGAACCTTTTCAACACCTTCCTGCACGTAATTTTCGCCGAACATACGTTGTCCGGCTTCATACGCTTCCATGATATCTGATACGGGTTTTGTTTTGCTAACCGCTAGCAATTTAACGGAATTTGGTGGACGATGTGCACTGGTAGCGGCTTGGTCTATTCCTTTTCGTGCGGAATCTAGTCTTTCTGCTATTGTTTGCATTATTCACCTTGTTTTGGAGAAGTGGTTGTGGATATTACCGAACTTTTGGCTTTCAGTGTTAAGAATAACGCCTCAGATTTACACTTATCAGCGGGCCTACCACCAATAATTCGTGTAGATGGCGAGATGCGTAAACTTAACGTGCCTGCCCTCGATCACAAACAAGTTCATGGTCTCGTTTATGAGATTATGAATGACATGCAGCGCAAAGAGTACGAAGAAAACTTAGAAACCGATTTTTCTTTTGAAGTGAATGGTCTGTCGCGTTTTCGTGTCAACGCATTTGTGCAAAACCGAGGCGCAGCAGCGGTATTGCGTACCATTCCAAGTAAAGTGCTAACGCTAGACGACTTAGGTGCGCCTGAAATATTTAAAGACATCATTAACCAGCCTACCGGAATTGTTCTTGTTACAGGCGCCACTGGTTCAGGTAAAAGTACCACGCTTGCGGCCATGGTCGACCATATCAACACGCATAAGCGCGAACATATTCTCACTATTGAAGATCCAATCGAATTCGTTCACGACAATAAACTTAGCTTAGTGAACCAGCGGGAAGTGCACCGCGATACGCACTCGTTCAACAACGCACTGCGCTCGGCACTTCGTGAAGACCCTGATGTTATTCTAGTTGGTGAGCTACGTGACTTAGAAACCATACGCCTTGCCATTTCAGCTGCCGAAACCGGCCACTTAGTCTTTGGTACACTACATACCAACTCTGCGCCAAAAACCATTGACCGTATCATTGATGTTTTCCCGGCTGAAGAAAAAGCCATGGTGCGCTCTATGTTGTCGGAATCATTACGCGCGGTAATTTCACAAACCCTGCTTAAGAAAGTGGGGGGAGGCCGAGTTGCTGCCCATGAAATCATGGTAGGGATCCCAGCAATTCGAAACCTAATTCGTGAAGATAAAGTACCGCAAATGTATTCGGTTATTCAAACGGGTCAGGCTCACGGTATGCAAACTATGGATCAATGTCTTCAGCGCTTAGTAGCTATGGGTGTGATTACCAAACAGGACGCGGCCGCAAAGTCAGTTGATAAACAGTCAATGAACAATTTCTAGAGGCCATTATGCTAGATTCACTATTACAAAAAATGGTCGATACCAACGCATCAGATTTGTTCGTAACCGCGGGGTTTCCTGTCAGCGCCAAAATTAACGGCAAATTGACGCCAGTGACGGAAAGCGCGACCTCGGAAGAGGCATCACTCGCACTTGTTCATGAAGCGATGAACGAAAAGCAGCAGAATGAGTTTCATACTTCAAAAGAGTGTAACTTTGCTATTGTGCGAGAAGGTATTGGTCGCTTCCGTTGTTCAGCATTTTGGCAGCGCGACCAAGCGGGTATGGTTATTCGCCGAATCGTGACACAAATTCCTAAAGCAGATGACTTGGGTCTGCCGCGAGTACTAAAAGAAATTATTATGTCTAAACGCGGTCTTGTTCTATTTGTAGGTGGAACGGGAACCGGTAAATCAACGTCATTGGCTGCGCTCATTGGGCACAGAAATGAAAACTCGCACGGGCATATATTAACTATTGAAGATCCCATTGAGTTTGTACACGAGCATAAAAATTGCGTAATTACTCAGCGCGAGGTGGGCATAGATACCCAGTCTTTCGATGATGCGCTTAAAAGTTCACTACGTCAGGCGCCTGATGTCATTCTGATTGGTGAAATTCGCTCAATGGAAACCATGGAATATGCCATGTCGTTTGCTGATACGGGGCATTTATGTGTGGCAACGCTGCACGCTAACAACGCAAACCAAGCTATTGAGCGTATTATGCACTTAGCGCCTAAAGATCAGCACGATAAACTGCGTTTCGATTTAAGCTTAAACATTCGTGCTATTGTCGCGCAGCAGTTAGTACCTACCCCAGATGGAAAGGGCAGGGTAGCGGCAATAGAAATATTGCTGAACTCGCCGCTAGTACGCGACCTTATTCAGCGCAATGAAATAGGCGCACTAAAAGAGGCAATGAAAAAAGGTAAAGAGCAGGGGATGCAGAGCTTCGATATGGCACTTTACGACCTTTACAAAGCGGGCAAGATTGATATGGACCAGGCGCTTCACCATGCCGACTCGCCAAATGATCTGCGCTTAATGATCAAGCTTGATACTAGTGACGGTTCTAGCTTGGGAACACTGTCAAATGTATCTATTGATATGGATGACTAATTGCTGTCGCATCATGCTGATGTATTAATAGCATTGGTGCACTAGATAAAGTAGCAAAGGGATAAACAATCAGTAGATGATGTGTTTCTCTGGCACGTTGAGCAGCCCACGGGCTGCTTTCTTGTTTAATACCAGTTCGCGTTCGATTGTTTAATAAAAGGATAGCCGTTGAAAAAACTCTTCACCTCACAAGACGCTTTTGAAATGCAAGCGGTTCGCAGCGAGCTTGACGCGCTGTCTATCCCCTACATGGTTAAAAACGAATTTGCAGGCGGTGCCATCGGTGAACTGCCTTGGCAAGACTCTCAACAAGAAGTGTGGCTGGTTGACGATAGCTGGTATGCAAGAGCGTCGAAAGTTATTGAGCTCTTCATTCAGAAATCAAACGATAAGGCAGTATCTAGTGAAGACTGGATTTGTGCTGAATGCCGTGAACAAAACGGCGCCGCTTTTGATGTCTGCTGGCAGTGTGGGGCAGAAAAGTAATAACAGCAAGAGCCAGCAGTATACTAGAGCCTGTTGACCTTTGGTGTACAGCCAAGGTCAACAGGCCCTAACAACTATTCGTACTGACTCTCACTCCAGCTAGCGAAAATTACGCAGGCTGAGACGCTATCTACCTTGTCTTTGGTCAATTTCTTATAGCCACCTAACTCAAACAGCATAGCCTTAGCATCAGTGGTAGTAAGTCGCTCATCACAGGTTTCAACCGCAACGCGAAAACGCCCATGTAAGCGGTTTGCAAATTTGCGGGCCCGTTGAGTCATCTCCTGCTCAGTACCATCCATATTAAGGGGTAAACCCACCACTACAATATGCGGCTGCCATTCTTCGTAAAGCTTTTCTATTTGCGTCCAATCAGGAATACCGTCTCGTGCTTTTAGCGCTGCAAGAGGAGAAGCTGTACCGGTAATTTCCTGACCTACCGCCACGCCAATGCTTTTGGTACCAAAATCAAATGCAAGTACAGTGCGGTTTCCTATGTCAGGCATGCCCAGCTCCCGGCGCTAGTTGCCATACATCAACACCGAGTTTATTTACCGTTGCTTGCCACTTTTTATGCATTGGCGTGTTAAACAGAATATCTTCATCTGCTTCTATGGTAAGCCATGCGTTTTCCTGCATTTCCTTTTCAAGTTGCCCAGCAGTCCAGCCCGCGTACCCCAAAGCAATCAATACATCTTCAGGGCCTTCATCGTTAGCAATTGCGGTGAGGATGTCTTTTGATGTAGTAACCATGATCCCTGGCGCTAGTTTCAGGCTTGATGCCCATGCTTTTTGAGAGGAGTGCAGCACAAAACCTCGCTCTTGGCTTACAGGGCCGCCAGCCAACACGATTTGCTCTGCTTTGTCGTCAGACACATCAAGCTCTTTGTCAGTTTGCTCGAGAAGCTGTTTCACGTTCATGGTCGAAGGCTGGTTGACTACAATACCCATAGCACCTTCAGCATTGTGTTCACAAATATAAATGAGCGAGCGAGAAAAATACGGATCATCCAAACTAGGCATCGCGACCAGAAAGTGATTTTGTAGGCTTTTTAATTCCGTCATAGTTTGTCTTTTATCTACTATCTTTTACTTTGTCAGGGCTTTTACACTATTGATGGTAAACGCACTCCATTCGCTCATATTTATCTTTAATGACACAAGCCGCACCAGACTGTTAATGCAAACTTACTTTATTTACTGGCTAGTCGCTTTTCGATGGCATCGAACAATGCGCCCATAATATTAATATCGTAAGCCGCTTCTATTTCTCTTACGCAGGTTGGGCTAGTAATGTTTATTTCGGTTATTTTACTGCCAATAACATCAAGCCCTACAAATAAGATGTTATTTTCCTTTAGCGTTGGCGCAATAGCTTCGGCCAGAGCGCGATCGGAGTCAGAAATGGGCTGCGGACGACCCGTGCCGCCAGCGGCTAAGTTGCCTCTGGTTTCCCCTTTAGTGGGCAGTCGCGCCAAGCAGTACGGCATAACTTCACCATCTACAATTAACACGCGTTTGTCACCGTCTTTAATCTCTGGAAGGTACTCTTGTACCATCATATAGCGCGCGCCTAACTTAGTCAGCGTCTCTATGATTACGCCTAAGTTGTTTCCGTCCGGCTTTACTCTAAAAATAGAGGCGCCACCCATACCATCTAGGGGCTTACAAATAATATCTTGATGCTTGGCATGGAATTCACGGATAAGCGTTTGATTATTCGTTACCAAAGTATGTGGAATGTGTTCTGGGAAGTACGACGTAAACAACTTCTCGTTGTAGTCACGCAGCGCCTGAGGATTGTTTACAACCAACGCCCCCGCGTCTTGTGCAAGCGAGAGCACCTGAGTCGCGTACAAAAACTCACTATCAAAAGGAGGATCTTTGCGCATAAGTAAGACGTCAATATCACCTAAATGCAGGGTTGATTCATCTTCAATGGTATAGAAATCTGTCGCTTGATCTTTCACTGACACGGTTTTGCCTAAACCCATTGGCTTACCATTGTTTAAGTAAAGATCTTTTAATTCAAAATAAACGATCTTTGCACCGCGGCGCTGAGCTTCAAGCATCATCGCAAAGCTTGTATCTTTATGTGGCTTAACGCTTGCGATGGGGTCCATAATTACGCCAACGGTATATTGCATAATGTTCTCACCTTGAATGTTAATAAAATGCCGCTACAGTCGGCTTTTCAATTTGTAAGCATATATTGGGGCACAGCGTAATTCTTCAAGTTATTGAGCTAACCCTATTCGGACTTAAAAGTTTCTTTTACATACGCAATTAGAAGTCGCCGTGCTGAGCTTGAAGTATACTCAAGCTGGTGATCGCCGCTGTTTCAGTGCGCAAAATTCGTGGGCCTAAACTTACCGACTGATAGCCGTTTTCGTTTGCCTGATGAATCTCTGTTTCAGATAACCCACCTTCAGGGCCAATAAGCAAACGAAAACCTTGAGTATTATAAGGTTGTCTTGCCAAACTTTGTTCCGCGCCCGGTGCAAGAACGAGTCTTGTGGTATTGGTAGATGATGACAGCCATTGATTTAAGCTAACTGGTGCATTGAGCACGGGAATTATGTTGCGACCGCTTTGTTCACAGGCGCCAATAATAATTTTCTGCCATTGCTGAACTTTCTTTTCCCAACGTGACTCGTCGAGTTTAACTGTACAGCGCTCAGTAATAACGGGTGTTATTTCCGTTACGCCAAGCTCTACGCTTTTCTGTAGTACAGTGTCCATCCTATCGCCTTTAGATACACCTTGCCCCAAATGCAGATGAAGGGGAGATTCTTTTGCTAGCGATAGGCAAGCATCGGCCTCGACCGTCACTTTTTTTCTCTGAACGCTAATAATTTGCGCGCTGTATTCATTGCCGTCGCCATTGAAAAGCACGATAGGGCGATTGGGCTTTATGCGCAGTACCGTGGCGATGTGATGACCGGCGTCTTCAGTTAACTCAAACTCTTGTTCTAACGGGATAGGATTGGGGTAATAAACTCTCGGTATACGCATAATAATTCGTGTGTTTGGTTTTAATGCGTATGATACGTGTGTGTACATACAGGTTGCAATGCTGTCGACGGCACCATGTAAATTATTGGGTAAAAACTTACATAAACAACAGCATGCGGCCTATATTAAAATCACCTGACTCGTAAATTAACTCTACGCTGCAGTAGGCGAAGAGTTGTTCGAAGTTGATTTCAACACGGTGGAAGAAGACTTCGATGTTGGTTCTGGGCGGTATTCCGCTCTTGCATACTTGGTGTGTTTTCCTTTATCAGTGCGTAGTGAATACAAAAATAGACACAGAACGACTGAAAATAGGGTTAATAGAAGCAACATGCGTTAATCCTTTAATTGACATAGTTTGCTAAAGCCCGTTCATAAAGAATTGATAGCAAGTGTATCGAAATAGATAGCACGCTTTAATTCTTATGAGACTTTAGTCTAAAACTTTGTGGCTAAAAAATCATCAAAAAAAATGTCTTAAAACTCGGTAACTTCCAATAAATTGGAAAAAGCGCATCAAGGCTTCGGTATGAGATAGTACAAATATTGGGTGACATGCGTGTGACAATTACTGAAAAATATACTCAAACTTTAGTCTATGAAGTAACGGTAAATGACGTTATGTATCGCTACTTTAGGATAATGCTAACACTATCAATAGCCTATGTGGCTTAGACTTTAGAGCGAATTTACGCTTTTTAAACCGATTAAGTATTGGTGATAATACGATTAGCTGCTAACGTATTTGCGTTAATTACAACAAACCATGACAAGGACCATATTATGGAAGAGAAACTTTCGCTTTTTTCAGCAAGCGATGTTGAAAGGTACATAAACGACTACGCCATTCCATGGGGTATCAACATCTTAATGGCAATTGCGATTTATGTAGTCGGTAAGATCGTAGTTGGATTTATTTTGTCTGTATTTAGACGCTTAATGTCTAAGTCTAAATATGATGACATGCTGGTAGATTTCCTAGAGGCGATACTTAGCGCTATTTTGATGCTGTTCGTCATTGTTGCGTCACTTGACCAACTAGGTGTAGATACTACTTCTCTTGTCGCTATTTTAGGTGCGGCTGGTCTAGCTATTGGTCTTTCACTACAAGATTCACTGAAAAACTTTGCAGCAGGCGTAATGCTACTTGTATTTAAGCCGTTTAAAGCAGGTGATTTTGTTGAGGCTGCGGGTACTGCGGGTTCTATTGTTAAGATCGGTATCTTTACCACTACAATGAATACACCAGACAATAAAGAAATTATTGTTCCAAACGGTAATATCTATGGCGGTAATATTACTAACTACTCAGCAAGAGATACTCGTCGTGTAGATATGGTTGTGGGTATTGGTTACGACGCAGACCTTCTTAAAGCGAAGAAGATCCTTGAAGAAATGGTTGCAGCAGACGACAGAATTCTTGCTGAACCTGCGCCGAAAATTGCGGTGTCTGAACTGGCTGACAGCAGCGTAAACTTCATTGTTCGTCCATGGGTTAACTCTGCCGATTTCTGGGGTGTTAAATTCGACTTCACTGAAAACGTTAAACTACGTTTTGATGAAGAAGGTATTTCAATTCCATTCCCTCAAATGGATGTTCACCTACACAAAACAGACAGCGAATAAACTCGACTGCTCTAAACAAAAAAACGCTGCATTTCGCAGCGTTTTTTTGTATCTAGCTTAATTACGATGTAACAGCGTCATCCTTGATACCAGTTTTTAGCGACAGTTCGGACGATATGCAGTTGCTTGGTAGTCAGCATACGCACCAGACATATTTGCCTGTAGATTATCAATTCTTGTTTGGGGCGCAGGGTGGGTTGATAATAGTTCCATAGGGCGCTCACCACCACTAGCAGCATCCATGTTTTGCCATAAGTTCACAGATTGTCTTGGATCAAACCCAGACTTTGCCATCAGCTGAAGGCCGATGACATCCGCTTCTGACTCATGTGTTCTACTAAACGGAAGCTGGACACCTACCTGAACACCTAAACCTATTGCCGCCATTATAGGGCCCGATTGAGGGACTTCGTTCGCTGCCAATATTTGACCTACTGCTTGACTACCTACATTAATCAACGTTGACTGAGACATACGCTCGTTACCATGCTCTGCTATAACGTGACCAACTTCATGACCAATTACCGCAGCAAGCTGGTGCTGGTTTTCCGCTACATTTAACAAGCCTGTATAAACACCTATTTTTCCGCCGGGCAGTGCGAACGCATTAACCTGTTCATCGTCAAATACTACGACTTCCCATTGACCGCTAAAAACACTCGTAGGTACTTGAGCCGTAATAGCGTTTGCAACACATTCTACGTACGAATTTTGTACGGCTTTATTAGAAATTTTTAGTTCCTCTTTCATGCCAGTAAAAGCTTGGTCGCCCATTTGCGCTAACTGGGTCTCTGAATAGAGAAGTACTTGGTTTCTGCCCGTCGGTGAAGTCGCACAAGCAGTTAATGTGAGTGCAGCAGCAATAACCGCTGAAGCAGTGAATTTCAATTTCATGGTTAATCCTTTTATTTGCTGAAGACGCCATTTTGCGTATTTAAAACACGAAAAATGCATGCCCTTCAGTGTATACATCGATTTAGCAGTATTAGTATCAGATAGCACGTATAAATAAAACTAGACGTTCGCGCTAATCATCCAATATGACAGTTTTCCAGCTTTCTCATTAAAGTGATCTGGCTATAAATTAAATTGAAATAAATGCTTACAATTAGCGCTTAGCACGTAAATAGTTGCTTTTTTATAGAAAAGTTACAGGCTTTTGCCTTCTTAATATTTGTGTCATAAACTGATTCTAATTTATACATAGAAGTTGAATAAATTTTCTGGTGTACTGGGTTCAGAAATCCAAGATTTCTCTGACCTCGCAACGTACGACAAAAACAAATAAAAAAGGAAATCAAATGGCAGTGCGTAACAAGTTTAAATATGGACTACTAGCATTTTTAGTTTCAGCAGCGCTCTCAGGGTGTGGCCTTGACGGTGACGATGGTGAGCAAGGCGAAACAGGGGCACAGGGGCCGCAAGGGGAACAAGGTGACCCGGGCACAGATGGTAGCGATGGTACTGATGCTTCTATTGGCATTGCCATGGATGTGGTTGGTCGCGCCTTTTTGGGCAACCAAACAGCGGCTGAAATCGTTCAATACCATGCCGGTACCAGCACCATTTACGCCACGAATGGTGAAACGAATACAATTGCTGTTATTGATGCCTCTGGTGTTAACACCGCCACAATGGCAGACCCAATTAACACGACTTCATTAACGCTAACTACTATTGCTTTGCCTGCTGATATTAACGGTGTGGCGCTGGGCAGCTTAACAAGTATTGCAATAAGCGGTGATCTTATGGCTGTTGCTGTACCTGCCGACGTTAAAACTGACAATGGTTATGTGCTCTTTTATAGCGGTTTAGACAGCTCCGCTCCTGCATTTTTAGACTCTGTAGAGGTAGGTGCACTGCCAGACATGGTCACTTTTACTCCAGACGGTGGCAAGGTGTTAGTAGCGAACGAAGGTGAGCCTTCTGATGACTACACCATTGACCCTGAAGGTTCGATCACCGTTATTAATATTTTAGCTAGCGGCGAGCCTGAAGAAACCGGAACTACTGTAGGTTTTACTGCGTTCAATGGTACAGAAGCTGACTTAATGGCTCAGGGCATGATGTTTCCAAACCCAGCGGGGCGAACTATCAACGGTACAGCAATTACTTCTACGGTGGCGAAAGATCTGGAACCTGAGTACATCACAGCAACAAATGATGTCGCTTATGTAAGTCTTCAGGAAAACAATGGCCTAGCAATTGTAGATTTAGAAGAATTGACCGTTGATGTGGTTGGTCTTGGGACCAAATCTTGGGCTGGACTTAATATTGATATACAAGAGAACGATGCGGTTAGCTTTGGCCAATATACTGGCATTTATGGCGTATATCAGCCAGATACTATCGCTAATTTTACCTGGAAAGACGCGACTTTCATTCTAACTGCCAACGAAGGTGATGCCCGTGAGTACTTCTTCGAAGCTGCCGATGAAGCTGCATGTACTGCTGCTGGCGGGGTTGATTTCGACGAGGATGATGGTTGCCTTGCCTACACAGATGAAGTGAAAGTAGAAGACCTTACTGCTGCTGCAAACTCTGAACTGGCCATGCTACAGGCTACAGGTGAGGCTGATGATTTACGCGTAACTTCAGCTATGGGTGATGCAGATGGTGACGGTGAATACGATGCGGCATATGCATACGGTGCACGTTCATTTACCATTTGGGATCAAAATGGCCTAGTGGTTTATGATTCTGGCGACGATTTTGAGCGTATTACAGCTTCAGTTCACGGGGCGCAGTTCAACAATGGTGACGACGAAAATGCTAGCGATTCACGTTCTGAGAACAAAGGACCTGAGCCAGAAGCATTAACTGTGGGCCAAGTTGGCGACCGTACTTACGCTTTCATTGGCACTGAGCGTATGGGCGGTATTTTCGTCTACGACGTTACAAATCCTTATGATGTTCAATTTGCAGAATATGTCATTAATCGCGACCTTACCGAAGGACTTACCAGCGACGATGTTATTGGTGACCTAGCACCAGAAAGTTTGGTATTTGTTAGTGCCGATGACAGTCCAAGTGGCGTTCCTCTTCTTGTCGTTGGCAACGAAGTTAGCGGCACAGTTACAGTTTGGCAAATCAACCAACTGTAATTTAACATTCAATAGTTAGACAGGAACCCGCTTTGCCAAGCGGGTTTTTTATTGTCTAATAAAAAACCCGAGCTAGAGCTCGGGCTTTTAGTATTACGCGATGCCTTACTTTTTAAGGCATTACTTATTATGGTTGGAAGTGCTTAGTACTTAACCGTTACGCCTGCAAATAAGCGTGGGCCATAGTCATTAACTTCGCCAAGGTTACCCTGTACGAAGTAGTCTTGAGATTTAGGTGCACTGAATAGGTTAATAGCTTCAACCTTAACGCGTACGTGGTCATTAACCTTGTACGATGCACGGGCTTCCCATACACCTACCTCATCTACGTAGCGAAGGCGGGTACCATTGCTTGTATAAGGCTGGAAGTACTCGCTTCTATATTTATAGATAAGTGCAGTATCTAGGTCGCCAATTTGGTAATAAACCTGACCGCTAAATACGTGCTCAGAGAAGCCTGGAACCGAACCCGGTGGCACAATACCCTGAGTTAATTGCGTTGTGCTGCCATCAAGTTCGGTAACAAAAGTATCGCCGTACAAACTGTCTTCGAATTCATAATCTGTGTCAGCATAGTTATAACCAAACTTCACACCGATACCGCTATCCCAACGATAGGCAACCGAGGTTTCTATACCAATGATGCTACTGCTATCATCTGTTGTTACAGAGTTGGTGATTGGTAGGGCATAGGTGTCGCCTTCAATCACAAAGTCTTCTAAGACAGTTTGTTGTTGGAAACCACCGTTAAACTGTTTGTAGTACACACCAAAAGCAAAGATTGAATCTTCATTTGGATACCATTCAATGGCCACGTCATAGTTCCAAGACATTAGCGGCTTAGTGCTAGGGTTACCTGAGCCGTTTACGCCAACAATTAGGTCTGAAATTGTCGTAGGAGCCACTTCGTCATCCGTTTGGAAGGTACGGCTGTAGCCCAAATCTGATGGATTAGCGCGAGACATGCCGCGGTAAATGCCAGCACGTAATAAAATGTCGTCACTATAATCCATTACGAAGTTAAAGCTTGGAAGTATCTCTGTGTAGCTACCGCCACCTTCAATGCGTTCAACTACCGAGTCATCTTCAACGAGCGTTAGCGTACCAAGCTCTCCTTCAATAACTTCAAATGAGTTTCTAAAGCCAATTGAAGTAACTTCAGTATTTACAACGCGAACACCAAAGTTACCGCGGACGAACTTACCCCACATTTCTGTGTCGTAATTTGCCATTAAATAACCAGCATAAGTACGTTCAGTAACGTCAATTGTTCCAGCGTTTTCATACTCAAGTTCTGGGTAAGCAAAATCATCACCATTCGACGCAGCAACGGCACGAGCGAAGCAGTTATTGTCATAAGTTGCCCATGAAGAACCAGTGCCGCTAGCTACTGTATTTCCGTCTGAATCAACGTGAGTGATGATATCACCGTCTGAAACAGACGATAGGAAATCACTTTCGGGAAAGTCAATCTGACAACCTTGCATAAGCGCAATCGCTTGGGCGATTTCTTCTTCATCAGTTGAGCCTTCAGTAGGAGAGAAGGTCCATTCAGTTCTAGAACCGTTACCCTGAGAACCGCCTAGCTGAACGAATGTCATTTCAGAGGCACGTAAGCCACCTTCGACGCTAACGAACACGTTGTGGTCAAGAATATAGCTAAAATCTACTTTAGCCGATTTAACTTCATTCTCGCGCGTGTTTTCTCTGTCTGCGCGGGTACGTAGGCTATCGTAGAAGTTAGTGATATCAGTCACATCAAAATTCTGTACCGTGAAATGAGGAATATTATCGCCCATATCCCACGAGAAAGATTGTCTATCTTCGGTGCGGGCACGGTTTGAAATTTGAAGCTCTTCACGCTCTGTTTTTGAGTAAGCAAGATCGAAACTTAGTGTTAAAGCGTCGGTAGCAAAATGCTCAACATTAATACCGAAACCTTGGTAAGTCTCGTCACGTGAAAACTGTTCGCCAGAACTTTCAATACGATCTTGTCCTTCCCAATGCAGAATACCGCCTACATCATTGGTTACTAACGTAGGTCCAGTTAAACCTGGAATCGCACGTTTTTGTAAAAAGATTAAGTCGTGTCTTGCTTCTTGTTGCAAGCGATTCGAGTACTGGAAGTCAGTGTTAATATCCCAAGCCGAGTTAGGCTGGAACTGAAGTGCTAAAAAGAACGCGTCTCGTTCATCAGATGTTTCGTTCTGACGATAGCTACGCGAGCTACCTGTCCACGCATAAGGTGAACCTGCACTAACCGCTTCACCAGTTTCTGGGTCGATTTCTGTGTTGTAACCTTGGTTTGAGCTACCGCTAACTTGGTCTTCACAGTCGCCAGCGCTGCTGCGGAAAAAGCCTTCGTTGGTGTTAGTAGGATCGTTCAAACATGCCCACAGTGACGAACCCGTTGGGCTAGAGCTTCGGTACTCGGCTTCAGGCTGTGTAATATCTTGACGCTGAGCACCAACAGAGATACCCAATGCAGAGCCGTTGCTAAATTCGAATTGATCAACATAGCTTATCGTTCCACGATAGCCTAAGTCGCTGTGAAGTGAATTATCTACATTGCCTTCGTCAGGGTTATAGTTGCCTTTAATTTCACCCTGAATACGCTGTTTACCATAGTCGAGCGGGGCAACAGTTTCTAAGGCGATAACACCAGCCACACCACCTTCAATCATAGAGGCGTCTTGAGTTTTATAAATAGCAATCTTCTTTACAAGTTCACTTGGAAACTGTGAGAAGTTAACAGAGCGGTCACCACTACCGTTAGTCGCCTCACGACCGTTAATGTGCGTAGCACTTAAGAACGGACCAAGACCACGAATAGTAATTTCGGTGGCACCACCATTTTCACGATGCGAAGCAGCACCCGTGATTGATTCTAGCGCTTCACCAATGGAAAGAGCTGGCAGATCGCCAATATCTTCAGCTGACAGACCGTCAACAACGGTAGTAGATTCACGTTTGATTGAAATCTGATCTTGTATGGTACGACGTGAACCAACAACGTCGATAACTTCTACGTCTTCAGCGGCGGCCTCCTCTTGCGCCTCTTGCGCTTGTAGTGAGAAAGCAGCAGTGCTGGCTACACCAGCGATAAATGCAGCTTTTACCCAACGCGCGGTTGGGTTTAGGGTAAAGGGTGTGCTTTTTTTCAACGACATTACAATTTCTCCGTTGTGTTATCGATGCACTAACGCCCCGAAGGGCGCTGTGACTTGATGTGTAGGGTAGTTGTGTTTTGTGTATTAATTATCCGCTGTCCATGTAGAGCCCGCGCCTACATCAGTAGACTGGATGTAGTAGAGGCCTTTAGCACCCGCTACAGATTGTGCTCCATTCGGGTCGGTTTCAATTAAACCATTGGTAGCAGTAACAAACTCTGGCACTTCCTTGCCATTGTCTGCTGGGTTTTGGTCGATAGCGCCATCGGTATCAAATTCGCCGTTACCATTAAGGTTGCGAATATCTACCCAAGACTCGTCTTCAACATCGCCTGACGCATAGCTATCGGTGAAGCCAAAGTTGTTAGAAAGTAGGGATTCCTCGTGATTGATAAGGTCACAGTCATACTCGAAGGCGTGGTCACTACTAATTGCTTCAGAATCAAATGCGAGTCCAAGCGTGCTTTCTTTACCTTCTTCGTTAAAGCCATTTGCAATAGCATTAGCATCGAAGTCGATTACAAAGAAGTTTTTGGTAAGACCATAAAGAATTGGCGCGTTATCTGCGGTTAACTCATCGCAATCACCCACTGGTGCTCTACTGCCAATCTCGGTACTGAATACGATAGGTTGTAGTGAGTTCAGTACTGTATTGTTAGTAACGGTTAGCGTTAGGTCACCGCTGCCGTCTAGCACAGCTTGATTACCTGCGTTAGGTACACCGCCGTCTGCTTGCGAAAATGGGTTAGCAGTAAACACTAAGCCGCCAGCTTCTTTATTTCCTGAACGAATACCTGCAATGTAGTTATTGGTTACCGTATGACCGAGAGGTGTCATCAATACACCACTTGGGCGGTCGTCTGAACCAGAAATATCGGTGGTTCTAATAATGATGTTGTCAGCAACGGTGTTAAACCCACCATCTTCTAAAGAAATACCACCATTAGCATCAATGATAGTGTTGCCCTGAATGGTCGCGCCTGAAGTTTGCACGCGCATTAGGCGACGGCCTGAAGTGAAGTTATCAATACGGTTGTACTGAACAACGAAGTTTGCGTCGTCTGCCGCATCTGAACCCGTGGTACTACCAACGTTAAGCAGTAACAGACTTGATTGGTTGAAGTTCGGGTTAACTGCGTCCTCAAACAAGTTGTACTGGATAGTATGATTTAGGCCCGATGAAGAAAGCTTGATCACTGAACCTTTAACCGCGTTGTTTCTATTGCGGAAGGTATTACGCTCAATCATTGCGCCTTCACCATTAATTACCAGCCAATGGTGGGTTTCTTCATTCAAGGTGGTTTGGTCACCATCCATTGTGTTTTCAGCAAATGTGAAGTTATTGCCTTCCGAATAAATAACTGCAGCGGCTTCGCTTTCACAGTAAGAATCTAATGCCGTATCAATGTTTTCAAAACGCATGCCTTTTATCGCAGCACCGTCTACCGTGCTTGCAATATTCACACATGCTTCACCAGAAATAACCGGGGTTTCGCCTTCCACTGCAGTCATGGTTACAGCACTGGTTAACAAAATTGGTGCTAGGTCAGCATAAACGTTGGTGTTTAGACCTAAGACATCGCCGTCGGCAAGGCCGCTATTAAGTGCACTTTCAAGACCGGCTTTATCGTTAACCACAGTAGTATAAACAATGGTATCAACAGCATCTGTTGCTGAACCTTCAAAACCGTCATTATCGGTGTAAGAGGCTTCCACCGAAATAATCGCGCCAGCGTTCGCACTCGGCGTGTAAGTGCTGCTGTTACTATCAGCAATGGCTACGCCATCAGCAAACCACGTGTATTCTACGTTTGCTTCGTCAAACCCGTTGTTGTCTGTCAGTGTTGCCGTTAAAACACCGTCTACCAAGTATGGAACTGTTCCCGTTATTTCAATTGAGCCAGCCTCGTCAACAGCTTGCTCATTAACAGGAATGGTAGGTTCTGAGGTAATAACTTCTTCAAAACCGTTATCATCAGTATAAGAGGCTTCTACCGTAATGACCTGGCCTACAAGGCTTGCTTCGACAAGGTAGCTACTTTGCGTCGCACCATCGATTGCTACGTCATCGCCAAACCATTGGTATGCAATGTCACCAGTAGCACCATCTTCATCACTAATTTCGGAAGTCAGTATATTGCCTACCGTGGGTGTACCAACAATCGTAACTTCACCTTCTGAGTTTACGCGGCCTACCGGATCTGTGGGTGCGGACACTGGCGCTTCATCGAAACCACGGTCATCGGTGAATGTTGCTGATACGGTAATAACCTTACCAAACTCATTTTCTGTAAGAGTAAGTGTTGATGTCACTTCATTTTCAATAGCGACATCATCTGCAAACCATGTGTAGACAATACTTTCAGGTTGAACACCATTGTCATCTGACACCACAGCAGTAAGCATACCGCCAACTACAACGTCACCAGAAATAGCGATAGTTGAGTCAAAGGCAATTGCCATTACATCGCTTGTCGGTTCGCTCACGTGAGACTCATTAATACCACCATCGTCAGTATAAGAACCTTGCACTGTAATAGCTGCGCCAATTTGATCGTCAGTTAGCGTAAAGCTTTCTCCGCTTGCATCCGCAATGAGCTGGTTATCCGCGTACCAAAAATAGCTCACTGTTGAAGAGATGCCGTCTGGATCGCTAACTGACGCCGTTAACGTTTCACCAGAAGTTGGCGTACCAGATAGTGTGATGCTGCCTAAAGTATTCGGGTTGTTATCAGAATCTACATCACATCCCGTAATGGCTGCGGCTATGGCGCAAAGTGCAAATGCTTTAATCTTCATGATGGCATCGTGCTCCGAGTTTAATTATAGGGTGGTAAAGTTATTATTTTGTTTTGGTGTTACCAATATGTGTATTTGTTTTTACCAAATTGGTAATAAGGCTAATAAAAACACAATTTATTAACATTTGCTAGCAAATTTACTAAATTTCTTAAAAATTAAGATGTTTAAAATTAGCCTTTTACAAGCAAGGGGGAAAATTGGTCAGATAGGATGGGGGACGAAGTACTTTTAGTCGTGTGAGTAGAAATGTTTTAGAACTGAGACGATGTAAGTTTCTATGCAAATTTTGACTAAGCTCCATGCGCAAAATGCGCTACCAGAAACCGTGTGGCTCTGGTAGCGCAGCAGTCTGCTATTGCTTAGGCTTAAGCATTTCTATTTTTGGAATAAGAAGCCAGATGGCTGCAATTGCAATAATCGCTAGCGATGCACCAATGACAAACGCTGGCGTATAATTACCATCGGCGGTAAGCCATGGCACTAAAGAGGTTAAACCTACAGCCCCTAGTTTCGCTGCCATACCTGAAAAACCTGATAGCGTGCCCACCGCTTTTTTGCCAAACAAATCACTGGGAAGGGTTTGTACATTGCCTATCGCTGTTTGGAAACCAAATAAGATGACAGCCATGATAAGTACCGCAACTGTAGGCGCTCCAGGGTTCGACATGGCAATAAGTGCAGGTAGCATAATTAAGCAACCCAAGGTGATAACCAGCTTCCTTGTCTTGTCCGTATTCCAGCCTGCTGCAATACGGTTTTGCGCTAGTAAACCACCGAACCATGCGCCAAGCATCGCACCCACGTAAGGTACCCAGCCGTATATGCCTATCTCGGTAACGTTCATGCCGTAAACTTCGTTAAGATAAATAGGGATCCAGAATACAAACAGCCACCAAATAGGGTCGATAGCTGCTGACGCAATAATTACCCCCCAGCTTTGCTTACGAGAAAGAAGCTCACCCGTTGAAGGGCTGTATTCTTCCGCTTCTTTGGTGTTACCACTTTCATCTTTTTCTTCACTCATGGTGCGCTGACCAGAGAGAATATAGTGCTTCTCTTCTTCAGTTATCCACGCGTGCATTGCTGGTGGAGCTTTAACAATAATCACCCAAGGCAATAGCCATAATAAACCAATGGCACCTACAATAATGAATACCGCTTGCCAGCTGAAATGCAGGGTTAAAAAACCAATAATGGGGAATGCGATAATGCCACCAATAGCTGCACCAGAATTAAATATACCTTGGGCTAGTGCACGTTCTTTGGTAGGAAACCACTCGGCATTACCCTTGGTCGCACCTGGCCAGTTGCCTGCCTCCGCAATTCCTAAAATTGATCTAAAGATACTGAAGCTCAGCATGCCTTGTGCAAAGGCATGCGCGATGGTGGCGAGGGACCAAACACCAATAGAGAGAACAAAACCAATTCGCGTTCCAATCCAGTCGAAAATCTTACCGAAAATCGCCTGACCAAACGCGTAAGAAAAAACAAACACGATGGAGATATTAGCGTAAATCTGTTTCCTTTCTAACGCTGATTCATCGGGAAACAAGTCTTCTACGATAGCAGGCCATAATACGCTTAAAGCTTGTCTATCGATGTAATTTATAATTGTTGCGAGAGCAATAAGTGTAATTACCCACCAACGTAGACCTTGAATTTTCACGGCATCACTTCTCTTTTAGGTTGTGTATAGTTTCGCCAGAGCGTTCGTTTATTACTTATTTAATTTCACGAAATAGTCGTAAATTTCAGGAACGTTGCCGTTACCCAAACCCGCGTCCAAAGCAGCTTGCAAATTAGCTGATGAACCTTCAGCAATTTTTGACTCAGTACCTAGGTCTTCTACCATTTTCAAAAAATAGCCTAAGTCTTTATTAGCGTTAGCGATAGAAAAGCCTAGGTCGCTATTATTGTCGACTGCATAGTTTTTGCAGAATTGCATAAATGGTGAGTTAGACGGACCTGCCGACATGATGTCGAAAAGTTGTTGGCGATCAACGCCGGCGCGCTCTGCTACCGCAAACGCTTGTGACATTGCACAAACCGTGGTCATACCCATAAAGTTATTAATCAGTTTGGTGGTGTGACCTGCGCCAAGCTGACCAAGATAGAAGACATTCTCACCTTGTTCATCAAGAACAGGTTTAACTTTTTCAAATGTTTCTTTGTCGCCAGAGGCCATGATATTAAGTAGGCCATCTTTCGCATGAGCTGGCGTACGACCTAGTGGTGCATCTATCATGCCTACACCCTTGGCTGCCAGGTCAGCGCCAATCTTTCTTGTTGAAGAAGGGATAGAGGTACCAAAATCAATAACTA
Organism: Alteromonas portus; assembly: GCF_005117025.1. Lineage (GTDB taxonomy): Bacteria > Pseudomonadota > Gammaproteobacteria > Enterobacterales > Alteromonadaceae > Alteromonas > Alteromonas portus. The sequence goes on from NZ_SWCO01000005.1 coordinate 353,554, forward strand.
CAGCACCTTCTTTAAGTCCGGCCATAATACCGTCATCCGCGTACATCACAGATTCAACGATGTTTGATGTGGTTAAGCACAACATTACGATGTCTGAGCTTTCAGCCAACTCTTTGCCAGTGGTAGCGACCTTTGCTCCACGCTCGGTGCATTTTGCAACAGCTTCTGGATTTAAATCCATAACCGTAGTTGGAAAGCCTTTATTTAAAAGGTTTTCAACCATGTTGCCGCCCATTAGACCAAGCCCGATGAAACCAATTGATGGTTTAGACATTATCTTTTCCTCATAAGTAAATTTTCGAAGGTTAGATACAACCTTGTCACCATTGGTATCACCTAGTCTTTAACTGAATTACTGCCGAACAATCAGTGTTTCGTAATCTAGTGACTATTGTTATTACCAATTTCATATTTTAACCCTATTTCTATCTTGCCAATTTGTCAACCAATATCGAGGCTGAGGTCACCATTTTGTAAATGAAATGTAGAGGGATAATTTAAGATATTCTTTCTTAGTTTTTTGTTTAGTCAGTATTTTTGTTGTAAGTACTTGAAATTTATTTCTTTAATTGTTTTTGTTGGCGTGGGTTAGACTGGCGCAATTATGTCTTAAACCTATTTCATTTTAGTAAATGACTTTTATGGTACCAATCTCCTAGATGATGTTTTATTGGTCAAGTCAATTTAGGTCGAACGCATACTTGGCTGGCAAAGGTGACTTCGTTACATGCATCATAGTTACACCGCTGGAGGATTAAGGTAAGCTATAGCTCATCAAACGCGGTCGTATCTTCAATGAGAAATACGGCTAGGCTTAATTGCACTGGCACCATTGCGTCAAGGACACAAAGTGATGCAATGCTTCTGTAAGCCAGAGGTGTTAACAAATAGTAGAGAACGCTTATGTCTCAACAAGTAGTGATTAGTGGTGTGGGTGTATGGCACCCAGATGACAGTATTACCAACGAAGAATTGGTAGAGAGTTACAACGCTTATGCCGATGCGTTTAACGAAGAAAATAAAGCGCAAATCGAATCAGGTGATGTTTCTGCAATGCCTTACTCAAGTGCAGAATTTATCGAAAAAGCGTCTGGAATAAAAAGCCGGTACATTTATAAAAAAGAGGGTGCGCTAGATATCTCTCGAATGAAGCCAAAAATTGCGCCACGAGCAGATGACGAGCTTTCACACCAAGCTGAAATTGCGGTCGAAGCCGCTAAACTTGCACTTGCGTCAGCCAATGTAAGCGCTTCAGAGATTGATGCTGTCATAGTGTCTTGTGCCTATACTCAACGTGCATATCCAGCTATTGCTATCGAAGTACAAGAAGCGCTAAATATTGAAGGTTTCGGTTTTGATATGTTGGTAGCATGCTCAGCAGCTACGTTCGGTATGCACCGCGCGTATGAAATGCTTTGCGCTAAAAATGCCACTCGCGTACTGGTAATAAATCCAGAGTTAGTTTCGCCACAAATTAACTACGCAGACCGCGATAGCCATTTTATTTTCGGCGACGTAGCAACGGCAACCGTTTTAGAGCTTGCTGAAACAGCGAAGAGCGAACACGTTTACGATGTACTAAGTACTAAAGCGCTGACGAAATTCTCGAACAATATCCGTTCAAACTTTGGCTATATGACGCGCGCTGAAGATGTTGACCCGTATGGACCTGATAAGCTCTTTCATCAAGCTGGGCGCAAGGTTTTTAAAGAGGTATGCCCTTTAGCAGCAGCCCATATCGAAGCGCATTTAGCAAGCCACGACATTACGCCATCCGGTGTTAAGCGTTGGTGGCTGCATCAGGCAAATATCAACATGAATACTTTAATTTGCAAACGCCTGTTAGGGCGCGATGCAGATCGCACGGAAGCACCAATTGTATTGGACGAATACGCTAACACTGCCTCAGCGGGTTCCGTGATTGCTTTTGGTTTAAATCATGAAGACCTTGTTGCCGGAGATGTAGGCGTTCTTTGTTCGTTCGGTGCGGGATATTCGATTGGCTCGTTAGTCATACGTAAACGATAAACCTCGACGCGCAGGTTTTCCAAAATTATGTATGGAGCACAGGTTCTTATTGTTGATTAACACACTTACTTTGCTTTGCTAGGCTTCCACCTAAGTTGATAGCGCAAAAAAGGTCAAGGTCGTCATTGTAAGAACCCGTGCTCTGTTTAGAGCTTCGCAGCATTAAGAAGGACAGTGTAAAAACGGTAGTGTTCGTGCAGCGCGTTGTAAACGTTTAGGTTAGCGTCTCCTAAATAATAATAAAGGTGAGATAAAAGGATGATTTCAGATCTAGGCTATGGGTTAAACAGCCTGGCACACTTAGCCCTCTTATTGTTGTTGCTAACCGTCAGAAAGCCCGGAGTAGCGAAACACTTACTGGTGTTAGCTACAGCCGCTACATTGTTATGGTCGACAAGCTTAATCACCTCGTTCTTTGGCCCCATTTCTCTTCGCTGGCTACTTAGCGTTGACGTAGTAAAGCAGCTAGCTTGGCTGCTGTTTTTGGCCGCTTGTATTCAAACAAACTTCAGTAATATTGCCGCAGTATTAAAGCGCCCGATAACCCTTATCATTGTTGCTCCTGCACTTATTGCACTATTCACCCCTTACTTACTGGCAATAAACCCAGCGTGGAGTTTTCTTGTTCTCATTGTACTTTCTTTGGAAGTACTTGTGCTTCTAGAGGTTGTCTATCGTCAGGCAGGAAGAGAGCAGTGGGCATTTAAACCGCTTATTATCTATTTGGGTGCCACAAACCTATTTGAATTTGTAACCTACGCGAACGCTACTATGGTCAACCAGGTGGAGATAGGTTACATCGCAGCTCGGGGGTATATCTACTTCTTGCTAATGCCTTTACTGGTGATATCGATTCGACGTATTCATCACTGGGGCATTGATATATTCATTTCCCGTGATGTAGTTTTGCACAGCTCGCTCTTATTAGTAGCAGGTGGCTACCTTTTTGTAATGGCCGTTGTAGGTTATGCCATAAACTATATGGGCGGAAACTGGGGCGCTACCGTGCAAATTATCCTTGTGATGATGTCATTTGCCCTGTTGGCTACGGTGTTTTTGTCAAACGCTTTTCGTACCAAAATCAAAGTCTTTATCACTAAGCATTTCTTTGCTAACCAATTTGATTATCGCGTTGAATGGGTAAAATTAACCCAATGGCTTACTCGCACTGGCGATACTTCTTCCGATGTTTTTCATGCCGGTCTAACGGGTATGCTTAACGCGATCCAATATGAATCTGGCAAACTTTTTAAAGTGACGTCAAATGGCTATGAATGTGTAGCAGAAGCTTCACCGATTTCAGAATCGGCCGAGAAGGGCAGCGATAGTGCTACTTGCACTATTCTAGAGACCCTAGCGCAATATAGCGACAAAAACGGATGGATTATTGATACGGACGCTTATTTAGTTAAACCATTTGACTACGAAGGGTTAAAATTAGATCGCAATGCCTTAAAAGAGTGGGGATATCAACTTTTTGTCCCCTTCCTTAAAGACGGTGGTTTATGGGGATTTGCCGTGCTTGCGTCAGGTGATAAAGAAAAGATAAGCCTCAATTGGGAAGTAAAAGATTATCTCACTGCTGTTTCTGAGCAAGTAGGTACCTATATGCAGCACCATGAAGCTGCCCAAGTTGTTGCAGAAAATGCACAATTTGCTGCGTTCAATCGCATGTCTGCTTTTGTACTACATGACTTAAAAAATGTGCTTGCCCAAGTTGACCTTATTCTTGCTAACGCTCAACAACATAAACACAACCCAGAATTTATCGACGACACATTCGAAACTTTAGAGCACACTAAGTCAAGAATGGAAAAAATGCTCAAGCAACTAACCGATAAAAAAGCGGTAGAAGAAGGCGTGAACGCCGAGCTTTTGCTATCGGATATTGCGAAAGATGTGGTAAGTAAACGTTGTTCGGGATTAAGTCCTTTACCCAGAGTACATGTGCTTAAAGAGTCACCTGTGGTGGTAGATAGAGAAAAAGTGGCCAATGTTTTCTATCATTTAATTAGCAACGCACAGCAAGCAACGGATGATGATGGTGAAGTAGAAGTGGTTATTACTGCTAATTCCGACAATAATACTCAGCTTATCATGATAGAAGATACCGGTGTAGGAATGGATAAAACGTTTATTGAAACGCGCTTATTCAAACCTTTCGATACTACAAAGGGGAACGCGGGGATGGGAATTGGTGCCTACGACGCGAAAACCTACATCGAGTCTATCGGTGGCAAACTGACAGTGCAAAGTGAACCGGGACGTGGTAGCTGTTTTACACTGTATTTTCCGATAGGATAATATAGACAATTATAAAAAGTGGATGACCCAGTTGAAAATCCACACTCCTTGGACGGATGAAGTAGATTAATAGGATGATAAAATGACCGATACCATTTTGGTAGTAGATGATGATTTAGGCATTCAAAAACAGCTTAAATGGAGTCTTACGGATTACAATGTTGTTTTTGCTGACGATCATACCTCTGCCATTGCGCAGCTACGTCGTTTTGAGCCCAAGGTTGTGACGCTAGATTTAGGGCTTCCTCCAGACCCCGCTAATGCGTCAGAAGGGTTGCGAATTCTTCACGACATTATCGCGTTAGCGCCAAGAACCAAAGTGATTGTTGTTACCGGCAACAGTGATAAACAAAATGCCCTTAAAGCTATCGATTTTGGTGCTTACGATTTTTATCAAAAACCTATCGATTCGGATACCATCAAACTCCTTGTCCATCGCGCTTTGAACTTGTCGAAACTAGAGCACGAGAACAGTATTTTATCGCGCACTCGTTCAGGTATGTCGAGGATCGTCGGCAATAGCGAGGCTATCCAAAAAGTCGTGCGCCGAGCCGAGAAAATTGCCAATACGGATATCAGCACGTTACTGCTTGGTGAAAGTGGAACGGGTAAAGAAGTATTTGCACGCAGTATTCATGAACACAGCCCCAGAAAAGACAAACCATTTGTGGCGATTAACTGTGCATCAATACCAGAGAATTTATTAGAAAGTGAGTTATTTGGTTATGAAAAAGGGGCATTCACAGGCGCGAATAAAACTACAATAGGTAAGATTGAAACGGCGCAAGGCGGCACCCTGTTTCTTGATGAAATAGGGGACATGCCGATAGGTCTACAAGCTAAGATGCTCCGCTTCTTACAAGAAAGAGTGATAGAGCGCGTAGGCGGTCGTAATGAAATCCCTGTTGATATACGCGTTATCTGTGCGACTCACCGAGATTTGCAGTCAATGGTGTCGCAAGAAACTTTTAGAGAAGATTTATATTACCGAGTGGGTGAAATGCCTATTATGATCCCCCCTCTGCGGGAGAGGGATCAAGACATTATTTTGCTTGCTCGTACCTTTTTAAATATTTATCGCGAAGAATTTAAAGCCAAAGCCAAGAGCTTTTCAGAAACAGCAGTCAATGCCATGTTGGCTCACAAATGGCCGGGGAATATTCGCGAGATGCAAAACAAACTCAAGTCAGCAGTCATTATGGCTGAAGGTACGGTAATACAGCCTGATGACCTAGGGTTGATGCCAGTAGATGCCCATGATGAGCCTGAGACACTAAACTTGCGTGAAGTGCGAGAAATAGCTGAAAGCCGTGCCATACGAAGAGCTTATCAAAAAGCAGATAAAAACATGTCTAAAACGGCAGAGTTGCTAGGCGTAACACGGCCTACATTGTATTCGCTAATTGACAAGTATCATATGGAAGATATTAAAAGTAGCGATTAAAGGCGGGTTCACTTTACCTGTGAGTTGTGGGTAATTCAGAGGTAATGGTTTGCCCAAATTATTAAGCCCCTAGAAGTATTCAAGGGGCTTGTATAACACCTTTTACAAATGTGTTTAAAGTACGAACTGACAATGCGGCTCTGCTAGTGCGTCGTGACCAGTAAATGCGACTTCGAGCCTTACTTTATTGGGGCACAGCTCCACAAAAATGACGCTTCCGCATACATTACAGACATGATGGGTTTCACCATTAGCTTCATGTAACTCTGCTAAGGAAGAAGGTGCGCAGTCAACTACAAGCCTCTCTTTTTCAACTGTCATACTCAGTTTACTGGTATCGGTTTGAGTGAGCGTTTCATCGTCAGCTTCTAATTCATCAATATGTTCAATTTCATATTGAATGGCTTGACAGCTACAGCTTCCTCTATACATATCTCATTTCCTCTACTGCTATTTATCGAGGGTGTCTGGCCACGTGATACTTGCCACATTATTGAAGGACGTGGCAATTCTTGAACCAGGAAAGTTGAACCTAGTATCTAACAACGTTGGGTTGGCTCTCGGGCTTTTTAGTGTTTCTATAACGCCTACCCAGCCGTTTCTTCCGGAAAGCTTAGTGGCGTAAAGCGCGTAATCGACGACAGCAAATGTTCGCTTCCATGCAGTATCAAAATCATCTTCCTTATCAGGAGGAAGCAATGAAAAGCCAATACTACAGGTTATATTAATGGGGTCTTCTAAACCTATATCAAAAGAAGTTCGAGCGACCATTTCTCGACATCGCTCAGCCAATTCTGGTAGCTCTTCTCTATTTGACTGTCGACAAACAACCAAAAACTCTTCGCCACCCCATCGAATAATAAGATCGGTTTGTCTGAATACTTCTTTAAGGACATTGGCAAATGCCGACAACACCTTGTCTCCAGCCATATGCCCATAGTCGTCGTTAATGCGTTTAAAATGATCGATATCAATAAGCAGGCAGAGTAGGTCTTGCTTAGATTTATTGGCCTCGATATTTTGTTTCGCTGAAAATTGACTGCGCCTAATTTCGCCTGGAAGTTGTGATTCGAGGTAGTGTCTGTTGTACAACCCGGTCAAGGGGTCGCGCAAGCTCACTTCTTCAAGAGTTTTGTAGGCTCTTTCTAGTTCTTGGTTTTTCTCTTGCAAGATTAAGGTTTGCTGTCTTACTTCGCGACGTAAAATAATAGTTTGTTGGCGCTGTTTGTAACGGCTCCATACTAAAAATGTCAGTAACAGAGCGGCTAAAGATACACTCCAAAATAAGGTGGTTTGTAAGTTTTCACGCTCGGCTTGAGCAAGTACGAGCTGTTTCGACTCTTCTAATTTTTCTAGCGTTCGAGACTGGCGTACAAGCTCAATTTCAGCTTGTAGCCCTTCTATAGCTGATTTGTTTTCTGAGTCCAGCAACACTTCACGCAACTGTTGAATAACTGATTGAACGTCTAACGCCTTTTTGAATTCTCCTAGAGACACAAAGGCACTTAGCTGTAGTGATAGAAAGCTCAACTGCCCGCGAATATCCCTATTTTTGCGTGCATCAATAGTACCCGTTCTTGCTTCTGCTAAAGCCAGTTCAAAGCTCTGTTCTTTCATGTATGCTTGAGCAAGGGCCAGTCGTCCCTCTTTCATTAATTTGGCTTGGCCCGATGAGCTTGCAAACTGCATGGCTTCTTTTAGTAGGTCTCTGCCTTTCGGAATATCGCCATTTTCTACAAGCGCTTTTCCCATCAACATTTTTGCTTGGGCAATTGCACCAACATCATCGCTGGTAAGCAGAAGGGTCAGGCTTTCGTTAATAGTTTCAATTGCTTGCTTAATGGAGCCCGATTTCAGTGCTAGTGCACCCATACGCGCTTTAATAGTGCCAAGTAGTTTGGGCGAACCCGTATTTTCAATGCTATCAAAAGCATCTTGGTAATAGGTATGGGCTAGCGCTCCTTGATTTAGCAAACTATAAATTTCGCCAATGCGAAGAAGCGAGAGGCTCATTTCATTCGCCATATTATTTTCACGAAAGTAACTTAGGGCTTGCTTCAACGGTTCAAGGGCGGTTTCAATTTCGCCTTGTTCTTGTTGAATTATCCCTAATTCAAGGTTCAACCGTGCTTTTAAGAGGTCGTCTTGTTCAATTTGTGCAATAGACATGGCACGCCTGACATAAGTCATTGCCATGGCGTAATTTGATAGATGCCTTTCAGAAATAGCAAGCTGAAGAAGAGTTGACGCCATTCTACTAAGCTTACCCTCAACGGTGTAGCGCTCTAGCGCAGCGTTAAAGATAGCTTTTGATACTTCAAAGCGAGAAGCGTTTTGAAGAAGCAGGCCGAGTGATGAAAAAGCATCGGCAGACATCTGCTGTTGTTGCAAGGCTTGCTCTAACAATAAAAGTGCCTTGCTGTCAGCATCGGCATATTGTTTCGCTTTTAGAAGATTTTCAACGCCCGTGATTTCGCTATTAATTGAGTTAACAGCGTTTACCGGCTTAACCTGCAAAAGACACATAGCACATAGTAGGGCACACATTAGCACGCGCACTGTGCTCAATCCTCCACTGCCCATTCTGTTGTATCTCCCATACGCTGTCAGAATATATCATTGCTGAGTATCTCAATAGGCTTCCGCCCTGGCAACTTTATTATTGTGAAGGATAAAACGAATTTAATACGTATTTGGATTAATACTTTAGTTTAATTTTTGCTGTTGTTTTCAATCCACTCTCGAATCAATGCAGACTTAGCTTTACCTGTGTTCTGAGCAATGTTTGCAAGTTTTTCAATACATTGCGGCGTTAACGTAAAGGTAGCATGTCTCATACCTTCTGGCTTCGCTGGTTTCTTAACTTGTGCAACGCATTGCGTTTGAATATTGCTAACGCCAGTGATGTTGTTTTTTCGTCCCCGCACATCGACTTTACCTTGTGCGTACAGCAGTGCATCGTCAATGAAATCTTCTACAGAGCGAAGGTTGGGCTTAGCTAACGGCTTCGACTTTTTGAGGTTGAGTAAACTCATAAGCATCCTCCACTTTGCCAGCTAGTAACTCTTCAAACAGGGTCCTTATTTCCGTGGCTGCTTTACCTTCGGGCTCACTTTCAATCACCGATTGCCCTGATTCTTCAGAGTCGTCATACATGTTTCTGCTAAAGGTGACTGCGTTTAATACAGGGATACCAAATGAACGACACACCTCTTTTGCCTCTAGAATGCGGTTAGCCAAGCTTGGAAGTGACGGGCACTGAGTAATGACAAAGGCTGCGTTCATTTTTGGGTTGACCATTTTACAGGTAGATAAAATGTCTTCCATGTGAGGCACCGTTTTAAGGTCGCGGCGTTTAGGTCTAAGTGGAATGAGAATATGGTCGGCAACTGCCATTGACGAGCGCAAAGCAAGGTTGTCTTGACCACCACAGTCTATTACAACGTAGTCGTAGTACTGTCGAAGGCTAAGTAATTCGTTACGTATTTTTCCGTATAACTGAACGCAGTTAATTTCAGCAAGTCGAGGATTTGCTTTGCGTTCTTGGATCCAGTCGGAAGTCGTTCGCTGCGGGTCGCAGTCCACCATCAACACCTTGGCACCTTTTTCAGTACGAAGATAAACCGCAATGTTTTGTGCCAAGCAGCTCTTTCCGCTACCGCCTTTTTCTCCACCAACCAAAATAATCATGGTGATAACCCTCGAATATCGCTTTACGTTAAAATGTTAAGTCTTAAGTTGATCGCAAATGGTGTTACAACCCCACTTAACCTCGAATAAAAGCATAGGCAGGCTATTGAGGAGGTTCAGCATCAAAATCGATATTAACGAATGTAAGACAATACCTATTGATTTGTGTGATAACTCAATCTAGTCTTCTACGCTTATACACAAATTCACAGTAGAAATACCGATAAGAGGTTGTTATGTCAGAAAGTCGCTTTACTTCTAAAGAAGGCCAAAAAGTACCAAGCGTGTCATTTCCATGCCGCCAAGGCGATGCATGGGTAACGAAAACGACAGATGAATTATTTTCTGGCAAAAACGTGGTGGTATTTTCCTTACCTGGTGCATTTACACCCACGTGCTCCTCTACTCACTTACCACGTTATAACGCATTAGCGAAAAAATTTGCGAAACACGGTATTGATGACATTGTTTGTGTATCGGTGAACGATACTTTCGTGATGAACGCATGGGCCGCAGATCAGGAAGCCGCGAACATTACGGTTATTCCTGACGGAAATGGTGAATTCACCGACGGCATGGGTATGCTGGTAGATAAAGCGGACTTAGGCTTTGGCAAAAGAAGCTGGCGTTATTCAATGCTAGTGAAAGACGGCGTGGTAGACAAAATGTTTATTGAGCCTGATGTTGCTGGCGACCCGTTTGAAGTGTCAGATGCAGATACCATGCTGGCTTACATTGCGCCAGAAGAGCAAACTAACGCACCCGTTTCTATCATCACAAAACCGGGTTGTCCTTTCTGTGCTAAAGCGAAAAAACTGCTTGATGAAAAAGGTTACGAGTACGAAGAAATCGTGTTGGGCAAAGATGCCTCTCTAACCAGCTTAACGGCGATTAGCGGTCGTGAAACCGTGCCGCAAGTTTTCATTGGCGGTAAGCACATCGGTGGTTCTGACGACCTAGAGGTTTACTTTAGCTAACGTTATATACGTATTAATCGTCACAAGAAACGGGAGCATGGTAAACTGCTCCCGTTTTTTTATTAATTATCCGTAGCGGAGAATAATGGTGTCATCGAAGTTTTTTGTAAAATTGCTCATAGGTATTGTTGCGCTTTTAGGTGCAAATATGGCTATAGCCGCAAATTTATCTATACCCGATACTAGCGGAATGAAAAGCAGAAGTTTTTCAGATCTTCAAAATCAGTTCAAAGCATTTTACGAAAAAGAATGGGGTCAAACCCAGCCGTGTAGAGAAACAGCACTCAATCGCTTTTCTGTTTGCAGCAACGTATTGCGTAATGAAGGAAACTCACCTTTCATGCTGACCAACAAATCAAGCAGCAAGGTGGCAGTCCTTATCCACGGCCTGAGTGATTCGCCTTTCTTCATGCGTGAAATCGCCAACATATTATTTGAACAGGGTTTTACCGTAGTCGTGCCGCTTTTACCCGGCCATGGAAAGCGAGATGCCAATGACGATATGTCTGACTGGGATTTAGCAGAGCGCTGGCAGTCACACGTGGATGAAGTCATTAAATTGGCTGATAGCATGGGGGATACTTTGCTTGTAGGCGGCTTCTCTACAGGTGGCGCACTGGCGGTTGAACATTATTTAGACAATGCCAATAACGAACTAAATAATATCGATGGTCTTATGTTATTTTCTGGCGCGCTGGCGCTGTCTGATAACGCTGAAAGTATGTCTCGAATTTGGGGTATTAAACTTTTAGCACGAGTGATTGATGGAAGTTATCAAACCCATGGCCCTAACCCTTACAAATATCCTAATGTAGCGGGTTTAGCAGGGTTAGAATTGATGGATTTAATAAACACCATTCGCGACAAAGTCGAAGAAGGGCAGCAAATTGAAGTGCCATTATTTGCCGCTCATTCTCAAGCTGATGTAACTACGCCAATTCGCGGCATAGAGCAGTTAATGGACGCAAGTAAAGGTCCGAATACCTTTTTTGTTATCGATGAATCGTACGGGTTGTGCCATGCAGATTTAGTTGTGAATACAAGCTTGCTCAATAAAATGAATTTCAATGCAAGTATGGTTAATCAGCAGGAAGAATGTGCGGTACCTAAAGCAAACCCGCTGTTTTCGACCATGAGCCTTATGTTGCGTGATTATTTGTCGCAGTTTGAATAAGTTACTGGGGCCTGTTGACCTGTGGTGAACAACAAGGTCAACAGGCCCTAGCTTAGAGAGATCAACGCCTGGCTTTACTGCTCGGTTTCATCACGCTATTATTTCGTTGCAATAGACAGCAATTTTCTAAGTAGAGTCTTTGAGAAAGTTTCGGATTGGTTTAACGCTCAAAAGGTATAGGTCGGCGAATGCAAGTTCGTGGGTTCTTACCTTGTTTTTAATGATGGCCCTTGTGTCGTCAGGCAGCGCTGTGTCTATTGAACATTCATACGAACATGACCATTCAATGTCGGCGATGACACCGCAGGTGGATGCTGCTCATGTTAACCATCGGGTTCAATCACCTGAATCTGCTAATACACATTGTCAGCATCAAGAATTGTCGTCACCACAGGCGGATTTAAGTGCTAAAAACAGCATGAGCAAGCCTGCCCAATTCAACAGCGTCCCGGTCAGCGATGCAGGCGTGAATAGCGTGAAAGCATCACAGATGAGCGACATGTCTTGCTGCAAGGATGAATGTAAATGCCCAGCCGATCACTGTTTTAACCTGAGCGCTAGTGCGCTAATTCAGCCTACCGTTGAAACCGAAGTATCAGTAGCCAGAATGGCTGCCATTGCGCCTATTCTAGGGCAAAGTACACCTCCTCACTTCGGGCAGTTTCGCCCACCTAAATCACTTTTCACAGCATAGATCCATCTTGCGGATTTGCTTTGCCGCAGAGACGTTTTTGATTCAACGAGGTGTCTTTTCGTTTTGAGATATCTCTGATCTTTTATCTATGTAACGCGTGGTAAGTGGTTTTGCTAATTCCCTTTGTCGAATTCAGCGAAAAGCATGCAACGTCACTACGCCTTACACCTGAAAAGTGATGTTATACATGAGTAACTATTCGGCACCTAAAAAACTGGGCACTGCCAAGCACAATAAAATAAGGGCCTCGTTCGCTCTATTTTTTGTGCTTTCTTTATTTTTGATGGCTAATAAGCCTGTTGTGGCGCAAACCCTAAGCCTGGAGCAAGCGCTGCAGCTAGCTATTCAAAACGACCCTTTGCTTAAAGGGAATGTGCATCGCAAGGAGCGCTTTAATGCAGAAGCCGAGGCGTCATCATATTGGGCAAACCCTCAGGTTTCAGCGTCTGTACAAAACTTGCCTACCGACGGCTTCGCATTTGACCAAGAGCCTATGACGCAATTTAAAGTTGGTTTGAAGCAGCAGTTACCGCGAGGCGATGAAAATCTTTACAGCCAGCGAAAGTATCAGGTTATGGCTGATCAAATGTCGGTGCAGAGCCAAGCAAGAAAGGCGTGGCTTAAACGTGAAGTTACCCTTACTTGGTTAGATTGGGTTTATGCAACGCATCGTATTGGCTTATTGGATAAAGAAAAATCACTGCTTACACAGCTTCTCGATTTTACTGACTCCAGATACAGTCAAGGCGTTGGTGCAGCGGCCCAGCAAGACATACTGCAAGTGCGTTTGGCATTATTGTCTTTAGACGATAAATACGTGCAGGCTTATCAACAAAAAAATGAAGCGAGATCGGCACTATCAAAATGGTTTGGTGCGCCACTAGATGAATCATTGAGCGCGCCGCTGACTCAATCAATGCATGAGTCAACGCCTTCTTATCCAAAGCGTATCGATGTCGATGCTATCTTAAACGACAGCAGCCTTAGTCTTTCTTCGTTCTTAACGGTTATTGAGCGCAGTGAGCCTTTTTCAATACTACAGCATCATCCTGAGGCTATGCTGCTTCAAATTCAGACCCAGATAGAAGCACAAAATGTGAACATAGCGCGAGAGCAAACTAAGTCTCAGTGGGCATTTGAAGCAAGTTATGGATACAGACAAGACGCGCAAAATGGCGCAAGCCGAGCTGATTTTGTGTCATTGGGTGTTCAAGTAGACCTTCCGTTTTTCAATAAATCTCGTCAAGACGCTTCAATAGCCGCGGCGGCTTCCAAAATGAGTGCGTCTGAAACGGACTTCCGATTGAAAGTGAACGAGCTTGCCGCGAACGCAGAGGTGCTTAAATCACGCTTGTCAGCGCTAAGTGAGCGCAAAGCGCTTTATGAAACGGCGTTAATTGGTGAAACACAGCAACTTTCTGAAGCGGAACTGACAGCTTACACCACAGACACCGGTGATATTAGTGATGTTGTTAATGCCAACCTCAAGCAAGTACAGGTACAGGATGATTTACTCAAAATAGACATCGAGCGCGCCAGAACACTGGTGTCACTTGCTTATTTGTACTTGCCCACTCACGCCCATTTTTCGAATAAAGAGTAGTTAATATGACATCTTCAACTCGCCCTGCTCCAGATACAAAAAGCACGCTAATAAAAGGCTTGCTAATAGGTCTGCTATTTGGCGGCCTGTTAGCGTTCGGCTTGGCCTCACTATTGTTGTCTGATTCATCAAAACACGGAAATGGTGAAAGTGCCCACAGCGGAGTAAACACCCACAGCGGAGTAAACACCCACAGCGGAGTAAACACCCACAGCGGTGTAAGTGCCCACAGCGATAAAAGTGCCCACAGCGATAAAAGTACCCACAGCGAGAAAAGTGCCCACAGCGACGAAGCAGGCAATAAAGCCCCTTTATATTGGGTAGCGCCTATGGATGACAGCTACCGCCGTGACAAACCGGGAAAGTCACCGATGGGAATGGACTTAGTCCCCGTATACGCCAATGACGACGCAGCATCTGCGAAAAGTAATGAGCGTACGCCTGGTACCGTAATGATTCTGCCAAATGTTCAGCACAATATGGGGGTTAAAGTCGCGCCTGTTACCATTGGAACACTTCAACAGACCGTAACGGCGGTGGGCAACGTGGCTTACGATGAAGAGAGTATTATGCACATCCACCCTAGAGTATCTGGTTGGGTCGACAGGCTTTTCATTAAATCCCAAGGTGAGCAAGTTGAAAAAGGGCAGGCACTTTATACCCTGTATTCGCCAGAATTAGTTAGCGCACAAGAAGAATTCGTTCTAGCCCTTAGACGAGGAGACGCACGTTTAATTGAAGGCGCAGCCGAGCGCTTAAAAACTCTGGGGCTATCAAAGGGCGTTATTGAAGCATTACAAAAAACTAGACGAGTAACACAAACCGTTACATTTAACGCGCCGCAAAGCGGTGTAGTAGAAGCGCTGAATATTCGGGAGGGGTTTTACGTTCAGCCCGGGACAACCTTGATGAGCATCGCGCAGCTAGATTCGGTGTGGGTGATTGCTGAGGTGCCTGAAAAATACGCGCAAATTATCGCGCCTCATAATAGCGCTGTGGTTACCCTTGATGAAATGACCCATGGGGTAGGTGCTAAATGGGAAAGCCACGTAGAGTATATTTATCCGTCTTTGTCAGAAACAACCCGAACCTTGAAAGTGCGCATACCGCTAAACAATAGCAACCACACGTTAAAGCCCAATATGTTTGCCCACGTTGTAATTATGCCTACTCAACGTAAAGCGGCGTTACTGGTTCCTCGTAGTGCCGTCATTCGCACGGCTGAAGGCGTAAAAGTGGTACTCAGTGATGGCGATGGCAATTTTAAGTCAGTACGGGTAACGCTGGGGCAAAGCGATAGTACACATTTTGAAGTAGTCGAAGGCTTGTTGCCAGAGGATGATGTTGTGGTATCAGCACAATTTTTGATTGATTCAGAGTCGTCGAAAAGCAGTGACTTTAAGCGAATGAAAGCGCCAGATCACCAGGCCACGACAACAGGTACTATTGAGACAATTGAATTGCCGGCTGACACCGAAACGAATGGCGCTTCGAATAACGCAAAGTTAGTGATCGCTCGCGGTCCGATTGAAAAATGGGGGCGGGGACCTGCGACAATGTCATTTGCTGTATCAAAGCATATTGACTTATCTCAGTTCAAAGAAGGTGACAACATCATGTTCACCTTTGTGACTGGCGAAGAGTTCACGGTTATCGATATGCGAAAGCGCAGTGAACATGCAATGGACAGGGGCATAATGCATGACTCAGGTCACAGCAATCATAAACATGATACGAGCAACCTGAAGGGCGATGGAGAGCAAAGCGATGCTCACGAGTCATCGGTTCATAAGTCAATGGTTCACAAGTCGGCAGAACAAAAATCGATAAATCATAAGGAGCATATGCACCATGATTGAATCGGTAATTCGCTGGTCGGTAAACAATAGAATACTGGTATTGCTGAGCGCTATTATGCTCAGTATTGCAGGTGTCTGGGCGGTGAAAAACACCCCCGTCGATGCTATCCCTGATTTATCTGATGTCCAAGTTATAGTGAAAGTAAACTATCCCGGTCAGTCGCCACAAGTGGTCGAAGATCAAGTGACCTTTCCACTTACATCAGCACTTATGTCTGTGCCCGGAGCACAAACGGTGCGCGGATATTCGTTCTTTGGCAACGCGTACGTTTATGTCATTTTCGATGATGATACCGACATGTACTGGGCGCGGAGCAGAGTATTGGAATACCTAAGCCAAGCGTCTTCGCAACTTCCAGAAGGCGTGACACCTCAGCTAGGTCCAGATGCGACAGGGGTAGGTTGGGTTTACATTTATGCGTTGGAGAACGATGTTAGTCAGCCAAATGCGCTAGATGCTGGTGAATTAAGGGCGTTGCAAGACTGGTTCTTAAAGTTTGAGCTTCAGTCAGTTGAAGGCGTATCTGAAGTGGCGTCCGTTGGAGGGATGGTTAAACAATACCAAGTTATTGTCGACCCTGAAAAATTACGTGCCTATAACATTCAGCCATCCATGATAGACATTGCCCTTAAACGGGGTAACCGCGCGTCAGGCGCTTCGGTTATTGAAATGGCCGAGGCAGAGTACATGGTTAGTGCACAAAGCTATATTCAGGGCATTGATGACATACTGGCGTTGCCCACAGGCGTTATCAAAGACGGCGTTAGCATAACGATTAACGATGTAGCTCAAGTGGTAGAAAGCCCGTTGATGCGCCGCGGTATTGCTGAACTAAACGGGAATGGCGAAACCGTGGGTGGCATTATAGTGATGCGCTATGGCGAAAACGCAAAAGCCACTATCGATGCGGTTAAAGCTAAGCTGGATTCACTAAAAGCGAGCTTGCCGGAAGGGGTGAACATCGTCCCCGTTTACGACCGCTCCACCCTTATTGATAAGTCCGTCGATACCCTCTCCAATAAGTTGGTGGAGGAATTACTGGTTGTCGGTTTGGTGTGCGCTATCTTCTTGTTTCACTTACGTTCATCTATGGTTGCGCTAATCAGTTTGCCTATTGGTATTCTCGCCGCGTTTATCGTAATGAAGCTGCAGGGACTTAATGCCAACATCATGTCTTTAGGTGGCATTGCTATCGCTATCGGTGCAATGGTGGATGGCGCTATTGTTGTGGTTGAAAATTTACACAAGCACATTCATCAGCATGCTGTTTCATCAAGTCAGGGAGCTTTGGCGAGTCAAAGGGATTCAACAAGTCAGGGGGGGACAGGGAGTGCCCAGTCGCGAACATCTATACCAGCCTCTGCGCCAACATTTGCAAAGCTTTCGGCAGCCAAACGCTGGGAACTGGTGATTAAGTCGACCACCGAAGTTGGTCCAGCTTTATTCTTTGCGCTGCTAATTATCACCGTATCCTTTATTCCTGTTTTTGCATTGGAAGCGCAAGAAGGGCGTCTTTTTGCGCCTCTTGCCTTTACCAAAACCTATGCCATGGCAGCAGCTGCGGCTCTGGCAATTACTCTAATTCCTGTGCTGGCGGGTTATTTTGTACGCGGAAAAATACGATCTGAAGCCCAGAACCCGGTAAATAGAGCTTTAGAGCGCGTATATCAACCATTGCTGACGCGGTTGCTTAACTACCCACTGCTCACTTTGGCGGGGGCATTTTGCTTGTTGCTTTCCATGTACTGGCCGTTAAGCCAACTAGGTAGTGAATTTATGCCCGAACTGGACGAAGGCGATTTGATGTATATGCCTACAACCTACCCGGGTATTTCGGTGGGTAAAGCCAGAGAGCTTTTACAGCAGACAGATAAGCTTATTGCAACCTTGCCCGAGGTTGAAACGGTATTCGGGAAAATAGGACGCGCCGATACGGCCACAGACCCTGCACCATTGACTATGATTGAAACCTTCATTCAGCTTAAACCGAAAGCCCAGTGGAGGGAGGGCATGACCACTGAAAAGCTCAAAGAAGAGCTTAACGCTCTGGTGCAATTTCCAGGGCTGACCAATGCGTGGGTAATGCCAATTAAAACCCGCATCGACATGTTGGCAACCGGGATAAAAACCCCTGTTGGGATCAAGATTGCGGGGCCTGACCTAGCAGGCATTGAAGCCATTGGAAAGGATATTGAGATACTGCTTAAAGACCTGCCCAATACAGCATCAGTTTACGCTGAGCGGGTGGTGGGTGGCCGTTACGTTTATATCGATATCGACAGGCAGTTGGCGGCGCGTTATGGCATGACGATAGACGATGTTCACAGTATTGTAGGCTCGGCGGTGGGCGGCAAAGTGATTACACAATCAGTGGAAGGGCGTGAGCGTTTTCCTATTGCCATGCGTTTTTTACAGCACTACCGCGATACGCCTGAATCTTTAGCATCCATGCCATTTGTCACGCCAAGCGGTGTTCACATTACTCTTGGCGATGTGGCAACTGTGCGTATTGACGACGGGCCGGCCGGGATTAAAAGCGAAAATGCCCGATTAAATGGATGGGTATACATTGATATCTCGTCAGACTCGGCCACAGGTATTGACTTAGGGGGCTATGTAGATAGCGCGAAACGTCATTTGTCACAGAACCTTGATTTACCCACTGGATACTCTATTACGTGGGCGGGGCAGTTTGCTTACCTAGAGCGCGCGAAAGCAAAACTGTCGGTGGTTATACCGCTAACGTTGGCCATTATCTGCCTTTTGCTTTATCTGGCATTTAAACGCTTTCGCGATGTGGCACTCATACTCGCTACCTTACCGTTGGCGCTGGTGGGCAGTGTATGGTTGCTTTACCTTCTTAATTTTAATCTGTCGGTGGCGGTAGGTGTTGGGTTTATTGCCTTAGCAGGTGTAGCGGTAGAAATAGGCGTTATCATGCTGGTCTATCTAAACCAATATGTATCAGAAGCACTCACTAGCCACGAAAAAGAAAATGGCAACACTAAAAAAGTTGAGCTTGTTAAAACGGCTATTGTCCATGCCGCCTCGGCAAGGCTTCGCCCTGTTATGATGACATCGCTTTCTATTATTGTGGGCTTGCTGCCTGTGCTTTATGCCACTGGAACTGGTAGTGAGGTGATGCAGCGAATTGCGGCGCCTATGGTAGGCGGTATGGCGAGTGCACTGGTATTAACGCTGTTGGTATTGCCAAGCGTGTTTTACTTAATTGTGTCACGCAAAAAATAATAGAATTGAACGTGCGATACAGTAGAAAAAGCATGGGGAAGCGATAACACGCTTCCCTACGCTTCGTTTTTAAAGCATTGCGCGACTAGTGCGCTGCCGCATGATCTTCCGAATAACCTTCCGCATGCTCTTTCGCATAATCCTCAACTTGTTGCCAAACGCGTAAAAGGTTTCCGCTCAATATCTTTTCAATGTCGGCACGGCTATAACCTCTATCCAGCAATCCTTGTACTAAGTTTGGAAAACTCGCCACATCTTTAAGCCCAATGGGGAGTGAGTCACCTACACCGTCATAGTCTGAACCAATACCTACATGATCAACACCAATCAGTTTTACCACGTGGTCGATATGGTCAAGCACTTCGTCTAGGGTTGAATAAGGGTAAGGCACTTCTTTGCGATAATTCTCTTCAAAGTTCTCTAGCTTAGGGCTGTCTTCACCCTCTTTTTCGATCAATGCTTTGCGCGCAGCAGTAAGGCCACTACGCCACTTACCAGCTTCTTTAGATACAAAACTAGAACCAAAGTTAATCATGATCACACCGCCATTTTCACCGAGCTTCTTGATCATCTCGTCGTCCATGTTGCGTTCAAAGCCAGGTGTAAAACGGCGCAGTGAAGAGTGCGATGCTATAACTGGTACCTTTGTTAACTCAATAACTTGGTAAAAGGCGTCGTCAGACACATGGGAAATATCCAGCATAATGCCGATGTTGTTCATTTCGCCCACTAGGGTTTTGCCAAACGGGCTAAGGCCTTTCCATTTTCTGCGCAGGTCATACGAAGAGTCAGAAATATGGTTGGCTTGACTATGAGCAAGGGTGATGTAGCGAATGCCTCGCTCGTAAAAAGCCGTTAGATTCGCCAAGTCACCTTGAATAGGCGAACCATTTTCCATACCCATTGGCAGTGAAATTAACCCTTTTTCAAATTGTGCTTTTACGTCAGAAGGGCTTTTAGCAATGGCAAATTTATCAGGTGCACGGGCAACAATGGCTTCTACTGAATCGATGAGCTCATGGGCAAGCTGTGTAGACTCTGGCGAGTTATCTAAACTAGCGGGCACGTAAATACTCATAAAAGGAGCGTTCAAGCCACCAGATACTGCGCGAGGGTAGTCA
The DNA here is from genome assembly GCF_005117025.1 of Alteromonas portus. Lineage (GTDB taxonomy): Bacteria > Pseudomonadota > Gammaproteobacteria > Enterobacterales > Alteromonadaceae > Alteromonas > Alteromonas portus. Next base: position 373,698 of record NZ_SWCO01000005.1, read on the forward strand.
AAGTCGCCGTCCTGCGTGGCTTTAGTGACATCAACCCACTTTTCCTTTACGCGATAAGGTACATCAATGTGACCATCTACAATAATAGTTTCTTGTGCGATCTTGATGGCTTTTTCAGATGCTGAATACGTGGGGGTATCAGCAAGTGCAGAATGTGAAGCAAAAAGCGCAGAGATAAGTAATGCGCAAGATGAGAGTGGGAAGCGCCCCTTCATAGTAAATCCTTATTTTGTTTTTGTATCGCTTAGGTCAACAACTGCTAACTTAATAGCAATACGAGACTAAAGGATAATGCGAACCGCGACAATAGGCTTTTACTTGCTATGCATTTAGCTTATATCGCTCCCGCTAAGCCCTAAAATAGTCGATATTGCTCATTTTTAGAGCGTTTGTGCTTGTTTACTTCAAGTTTACATTGCAATAAAAATTTAAAACTTGTTATGGTGAAGACTGCGTGACTTCATTGCGCGAATACGGGATACTCCCAAGCGCTCCGCCAATTATCGATGACTACTATGCATCAGCGCGGCCGACGTAATTTTTTAGTGGCACCCGCTCTTCTCACATAATCAAGCCGGGGCCACAGCTAACAAGTATGAGAAATAAATATGGCTATTAATTTTGTACCGCTAGACAAAGAAAAGCATAAAGACCTAAAGGTTGCGGTAAATACATCTTTCAGCTTTGCGAAAAATACACACCTTGCAGCAGCATCAATCCGTGAGTTTGCTCAACTAGCAGCCACTATGCCGTTAGTATTTATTGAAGACAATAATACTCAGCGTCACCATGTTGTAACTATGCTTGGTATGGAGCAGGGTCAAAACCTATTCCTAACTGGCGACAGCTGGAAAGGCCCTCATGTACCAATGAATATCCTTCGCTATCCGTTTGACGTGCGTCCAGACGGCGATAAGCTAGGCGTTTACATTGATGAAAACTCTGACCTTATTTCTGATGAAGGCCAAGCACTATTTACAGAAGCTGGTGAAGCCACTGAGTTCCTTGATAGCCGTCAGAAGTTCTTGGCAGACCTTGCAAATAGCGAAATGCTAACTCAGCGTTTTGTTGCTAAAGTGGTTGAACTAGACCTTCTTGATCCAATTCAAATTCGTCTAACTTATCAAGATGGTAAACAGCGCAATGTTACTGGCATGATGAGCATCAACGAGAAGAAGCTTCTTGAGCTACCAGAAGAGCAGGTACTTGAGCTACACAAGCAAGGCTTCCTAGGTGCTATCTACGCAGTAATGATGTCTGTTGGTCAGCTTAACCGTCTTGTTGAGCTTTCTAACGACACAGAAAACCCAATTCGCAGCATGCAGCTTTCAGCAGTTAAAGCTGACGCTGAAGCAGCACCAAAAGCTTAATTGCTTCTTCATTCTAAATATAAAAAACCCGCTTAACAGCGGGTTTTTTAATGTATCTTGCACTCGTTCAGACTTCGTCATGTTTCGTTCAGAAACCGTTAAGTTTGAATACCTTATCTTACATGACGTTCCCAACACATTTTTTAAGGACAAAAGACATGAATATCAAATCCAATAAACTTTCAACAACGCTAACTGCACTTTCACTCATTACAGCTTCAGCATTTACAGTCTCAGCATCACATGCAGCTACGCAAAACGAAGTACAAGTTACCGCTGTTGATTTTGAGGGGTTAGATGACAACCTCTACGGTGCAAGATATGTGCGCTACCTTGATGAAGTTAGCGGAAATAGCGGCGCTTACCTTATCAACCCTTATCTACAGCGCGTGTCTAGCTTGTCTGGTGGTTACGCTAATTTAGATGGTATTGATGTATTTAATCTAGGCAGTACTTTCTACCTAGACGATACATGGATGATTGCTGTAGAAGGTGCCCACAGCAAATTTGACGACGAATTTAGTGAAGAGGATTACACCAATATTGATTTCAAAGTCGGATTTAACTTATCCCGTCAATGGCAAATTGGTGCAGGTGTCATCTATCAGCGTGCCACGTACGACTTTAATGCCGGTGGACAAAGTTACAGCGAAAGTGAGAATGAAACTTCACCACTTGTATTTACTCGCTACACCACGGTAGGTAATGGGGGAACTGGCTGGGACTTCACCGCCCAGTACATAGCAGACGATGTTGATGTTTTATCAGGAAGTGCACGATACTTCTTTAGCCCAGGTTTGAGTGTTCAAGGAAGCTATAGCTATACCAATGCACCAGATGGTTTCGATAACGTGAAAGCCGCAGGTGTTTCACTCGATTATTGGGTCAATGAGCAGTTTTCGGTGTCAGCTAGCTATGAAACAGATATCGATAGCGACGTAGACAGTGACGTGGCCTCGCTCACTGCCTCTTATCGTTTCTAAGAGCGGGCCAGCTATATACTAACGCTATTGTCAGCTATTGATGAATTGCGAAGAGTTAACGCCCTAAGGTGTTAACTCTTTTTTCTTTAAGCCTTTTCTCGGTTGTAAGCGCTATTCACATGCAGACGTTTGTTTTGAACAAAGATCTTTATAAGAAATGTGGCGTAATCCACTGCGCTTCGTAAACACCTATTAAAAGCTAATGTACGATGTAAGCGTTCATTTTTGCACTTGGTTTTTGCTCTACGTCAGGTAATGTAGCATTGTACCCGCTTGCGAGACCTAACCTCTTTGTTTAGATAAAAACAGCAGTTCATCGATTAATTTCCCCTTTATTTTTGCCCATCTGAATATTTTTTAATCTTTTTTACGCGCCTAATCATACACTTCCCAAAAGTACTGTATATCCAAACAGTTTAATCCCAGTGTTTATGCGGCTTTCACGCCTTTTTTCTACTTGACAGTGGGGATCATTGGTACCTAAACTGTATCTCAGTGGGTAAATGTGGCGAATTGTGGATCAAATCATCATCACTTTGCAGATTAGTACTCAAAAAACAAGAAAACCAAGAGCAAATAATAAAAGGCTAGGGGAATGTTCCGCGGCGCTAACGCAATCAATCTGGATACAAAAGGCAGACTGGCTATACCGACGAAGTATCGTCAGTCGCTGCTGGATGATTGTCAGGGACAACTGGTCTGCACAGTCGATACACAACAAAGTTGTTTGCTACTTTACCCACTTCCCGAATGGGAAGAGATTGAGCTTAAACTCTCTAAACTTTCAAGCATGATCCCAGCTGAGCGTCGCTTGCAGCGATTGCTACTAGGTTATGCTTCAGAAGGTGAGATGGATAAAAGCGGGCGCATTCTTGTTCCTACTCCACTGCGAAGTTTCGCAAAACTCTCAAAAGAAGTCATGTTAGTTGGTCAGTTAAACAAATTCGAAATTTGGGATGCCGATATTTGGGCACAACAAGTTGAAGCTGATATAGACACCGAACGCAAAGGCGAATTTGAACTTACCGAACGATTACAGGACTTTTCTTTATGACGCAGCCTAGCGAATTTAAACATATTTCAGTATTGCTTGATGAATGCATTGAAGCTCTAGCGATTAAGCCGAACGGTATCTACATAGACGCCACTTTCGGCCGTGGGGGGCACTCAGCGCATATTTTGGATGCATTGGGTGAAAACGGGCGTCTTATAGCATTTGACCGTGACCCACAAGCGATTAAAGCGGCTGAACGCTTTGCCGATGATAAGCGTTTTAGCATTATCCACTCACCGTTTGGTGATATGGCAGAAGAAATCGAAGCGCTAGGGCTAACCGGTAAGATTGACGGCGTGCTAATGGATTTAGGTGTATCTTCACCTCAATTAGACGATGCTGAGCGTGGCTTTAGCTTCCTTCGTGACGGCCCCCTTGATATGCGCATGGATACCTCACGTGGACAGAGTGCAGCCGACTGGTTGGCTAACGCCGAAGAGCAAGACATTACGCAGGTTATCAAAGAGTTTGGCGAAGAGAAATTCGGCAAGCGCATTGCTCACGCCATTGTGAACACACGCAAAGAAACACCCATCACGCGCACAGCTCAGCTAGCCAAAATTATCGACGAAGCGGTTCCTGTAAAGGATAAGTTTAAACATCCGGCAACTCGTGCATTCCAAGGCATTCGCATTTATATCAATGCGGAGCTAGAGCAACTTCGCGTTGGCCTTAAAGCGGCGACGCAAGTGTTGGCGAAAGAAGGCCGTCTTGCCGTTATTTCGTTTCACTCGCTTGAAGACCGTTTAGTAAAACGTTTCATTAAGGAGCAAAGTAAAGGGAAATCAGTACCACACAACTTGCCGATTACTCAGGCTGAAATAGATGCAGATAAAGTGCTAAAAGCTCTGGGTAAAGCAATAAAACCTTCAGAACAGGAGATTGCGAACAACGTTCGCTCTCGCAGTTCGGTATTACGTGTGGCAGAAAAGTTATGACCAAAGCCGCGCCAGACAAGGCCAGCACTAATTTTAAATTATTGCTAATAATTGTTTCAGATTTGACCCGCAACAAGTTGCGGGTTTTGTTGTATTTAATGGTTATCGCAAGTGCCATGGCGGTAACGCTTAGCAGTCATCACAACAGACAGCAGGTCATTGCTCTTGAAGACCTTATGCAAGAGAAAGATGAGCTGGATGTTGAATGGCGAAACCTAGTGCTTGAGCAACGTGCGTTGACCGAGCACAACCGCATAGAAAACCTGGTTGAAAAACAGTTAGAAATGTACCGTCCAACCGCAGACGATGAAGTAGTGGTGAAGTTGAAATGAGTACAACAGCACTTTCTCGTAAGCGTAAAAAGACCGGTGCAAAGCAAAATGTAACGCCAAGTTTAGTGCATTGGCGTTTTGTCGTTGTACTTGTGGTAATCATGCTGGTTTTCGGCGTGCTAGCTGCTCGAGCGGCCTACATCCAAGTTATTGAACCAGACGAGTTAATTCAACAGGGTGACAACCGCACGCTTAGAACCCGAGATATGCCGACCTATCGCGGGCTTATTACCGACAGAAATGGTGTCGAACTGGCGGTAAGTGTTCCTGTTCGGGCCATTTACGCAGACCCTAAGATTATCCATGAAAATAACGGCTTTGAGGAAGAGCGCCGCTGGGAAGCGCTGGCGGATGTACTGCGCCAAGACGTCAATGAACTGAAAGAAAAAGTAGCCAACCCCAAGCGCCGTTTTGTTTATTTACAGCGTCAAGTCTCGCCTGCAATGGCAGAGTACGTTGACAAACTAGACATTCCGGGCATTTATCTTCGTCGTGAAAGCCGCCGTTACTATCCTACTGGTGAAGTTTCAGCGCAGTTAATTGGGGTAACCGATGTTGACGACACGGGCGTTGAAGGCTTAGAGCGCATGTATAACGAGTGGCTAACAGGCACGCCTGGTTCTCGTAAAATACGCCGCGATGCGAAAGGCCGCCAGGTTGAAATATTAGAAACTAAATCTGGTGAAAAAGCCGGTGACCTGCAGTTAACTATCGATCAGCGCATTCAAGCACTTGCTTATAAAGAAATCAAAGAAGCCATGATTTACTATCAATCAAGCTCGGCTTCCGCCATCGTAATTGATGTAAAAAGTGGTGATGTATTAGCTATGGTGAATGCACCGTCATTCAACCCGAACGACAGAAGCAAATTGTCTGCACACAGAATGCGTAACCGGGTTATTACTGATGCGTTCGAGCCAGGCTCAGCATTGAAGCCTCTAGCTGTCCTCACTGCATTGGAATTCGGTGAAGTTGAGCCTGAAGATTCAGTAAACACCCATCCAGGTTGGATGCGTTTAGGCGGTAGCCTAGTGAAAGACTCACGCAACTATGGCGAGCTAACGCTGGAAGAAATTATTCAGCATTCCTCCAATATGGGCACATCGAAGCTGGCGCTTTCAGTGCCTAAACAGTTCCTGCTGGATACTTACTACAACATGGGCTTAATGAGCGATACCGGACTTAATATGGCTGGGGAAAGTAGCGGTATTTTCCATGAGCGCAGCCGCTGGTCTGAGTTTGAATTAGCCACGCTGTCGTTTGGGTACGGTATCTCTGTCACTACAGCACAGCTAGGGCGTCTTTACGCAACGTTGGCAAACGGCGGTATAAAAACACCACTTAATATCATCAAGTCACCGGAACAACCGTCGTGGCAAGCCCAATCAGAACGGGTGATCAGCGAAGAAAACGCAAAAGCCATTGTTCAAATGATGGAAAGCGTCACCCAGCGTGGCGGCACGGCAACAAAAGCAGCGGTTCCGGGCTATCGCGTAGCAGGTAAAACAGGAACAAGTAGAAAAGCGGTAGCCGGCGGCTACGGTGAAGAGTACGTCAATATTTTCGCCGGTATTGCACCAGTGTCTGACCCAAGATTAGTGACAATTGTATTGATCAACGAACCTGGTGGTGATTTGTATCATGCTGGGGATACTGCTGCTCCTGTCTTTTCATCAATTATGAGTGGCGCACTGCATATGCTGAACGTTACGCCCGATGACAAACAGGTTACTTCTAGTCGCTTATTGAAAGGAGGTCAAAGTGGTAGTTAGTGCCTTTATTCAAAGTATAAAAGCCTTGTTGGCGAAATTTGGTGTAGATGCCCCCGATATTCGCATTGAGGGTTTAACGCTAGACAGCCGAGAAGTGAATACGCGCTTAGCATTTGTAGCGGTGAAAGGTCATGAACGTGATGGACGAGATTTTATACCCCAGGCAATAAGTTTAGGGGCCCGTGTAATTCTGGCGCAAACTGAAGACAGTAGTGCCCATGGTCAAATGGAAATGCGTGATCACAGTGTCATCATTTCGCTATATGAACTACCGCAAATGCTTTCTGCATTAGCTGCTGCATTTTATGACTACCCAGCCCAGAAAATGACTACGGTAGCGGTAACAGGGACAAACGGAAAAACCTCTACAGTTCAATTGCTTACCCAGTTGAAAGATGCTTTGGGCACACGTAGCGCAAGCATAGGAACCTTAGGAAGTAGTGTGTTTGAGGGCGATGAAACCCAGTGGTCGAACACGCCTGCAGCAAACACCACGCCCGATGCCATACGTATGCAATATTTGTTGGCAGACTTTGTGCAAAGCGAAGTGCGCCATACGGCTTTTGAAGCAAGCTCTCACGCATTGGTTCAGGGGCGGCTTGGTACAGTAAAAACCGATATCGCTGTTTTCACCAACCTTACTCGAGATCATCTCGATTACCACGGCACCATGGAAGAGTACGGCAAAGCAAAGCGCTTGCTGCTTCAGCAGCCAGGTTTAAAGGCTGTGGTATTAAACGCTAATGATGATGAAAGTAAGAAGTGGGATGGTGCAGCAGATAAGACGATTACACGCGTCTGGACAGGTATAGACGAAAGCGGTCTGGATGAAAGCGGTGAAAGTGAGTTGATGCGAGCGCATAACAATCCTCAAAGTCGCCATTGTTTCGCCACAAATGCTTCTTATCATGCAGGTGGATGTAGCTTTGAACTGGTGAGTTCGTGGGGAAGCGCTGCTATTTCGCTGCCACTATTTGGAAAGTTCAATATCAGCAATGTACTTAGCGCTATAGGTACGTTACTCGCTGAAGGCGAGCGTTTTGATGACGTGGTTAACGCGGTAAATGCAATCACGCCTGTTCCCGGGCGAATGGAAGTTTTCCCTATAACGGGTGCGGCGAACCTAGTGGTGGACTACGCGCACACGCCAGACGCTCTGGAGAAAGTGCTGTTAAGCGCCAAATTTCATACAACGGGTAAAGTGTGGTGTGTGTTTGGCTGCGGTGGCGACCGTGATAAAGGCAAGCGACCGCTAATGGGGCAGGCTGCCGAGGTTGGTGCTGACGCTATTGTGATCACTACTGATAACAGCAGAAGTGAAGACCCTGAATCTATCGCCGAGGATATCATGGCGGGTTTGAAGAACCGTGAGCTGGCAGTGTCTATTCCCGACCGCGAGCAAGCTATTCGTCATTGCCTTGAGCATGCGCATGAAAGCGACATCATCATTGTGGCCGGAAAAGGCCATGAAGATTACCAAATTATCGGTGACAAAAAGACTAACTATAACGAACGTGCAGTTGTGGCGCGACTGCAACAGGAGTACAGCAAATGATAACAACAACGCTGTCATGGATAGCCGAAAAGGTTAACGGAAATTTATTAAAAGGCGCTGCTGACATCGAAGTATCAGCAGTAAGTACCGATACCCGCACCCTTGAAGATGGCGCAGTGTATCTAGCCTTGAAAGGCCCGAATTTTAACGGCCACGATTTTGTCTCAATGGCCGAAAAAGCGGGAGCAAGCGCGGTTATTGCCAGTGAAGACGTAGCGACCACGTTACCTGTCATCATGGTTGAAGATACCAAAGAAGCACTTGGCCTCTTAGGTGCGGCAGTAAAAGCTTATGTGGCGCCCAAAACGATTGCGATTACCGGAAGTAGTGGCAAAACCACCGTAAAGGAAATGTGTGCCGCTATTTTGGAGCGAAGAGGCAATGTATTAGCCACAAACGGTAACTTCAATAATGATATCGGTGTGCCGCTAACCCTTCTACGCCTTGAACCTCAGCATGAATATGCAGTGATGGAGTTAGGCGCAAATCACATTGGCGAAATCGCTTATACCACGAACCTTGTTAAGCCGGACGTAGCGACTATCGTAAACGCCGCCGCTTCTCATCTAGAAGGCTTTGGAAGTTTGCTCGGTGTAGCGCGCGCCAAAAGTGAAATTTTTAAAGGTTTAGGCAGTGATGGCGTGGCGGTAGTTAACGTTGATAGTCAGTTTGCCGAATTTTGGCAAGGCAAACTTAAACAGACTAAAACGCTTACGTTTTCCCCGCAGCAGAAAAATAATGCCGACTTTAGAGCAGAAGATATCACCATTGGATTAGATGGCTGCGCCGCGTTCCACTTGGTTTGCCCGCAGGGTGATATGTCTATTCAACTGACTATTCCTGGCGTTCACAACGTGGGGAATGCTCTTGTCGCTGCGGCATTAACGCTGCAAGTTGGCGCCACACTAGAAAACGTGCGCGACGGTCTACTTGCTATGAAGCAAGTTAGCGGTCGCTTGAATGTGAAACAGCTTACCGAACAAGTTCGCCTATTAGATGACACCTACAACGCCAACGTAGCGTCTGTTAATGCAGCAATTGATACGTTAAGCAGCTTTTCAGGCATTCGCGTTCTTGTGCTGGGCGACATGAAAGAGTTAGGCGAAAAAGCGCGTTTCTACCACGAGCAGGTAGGGGAATACGCTAAACAAAAAGGAATTAATTTCCTGTATACCATGGGTGTTTTGAGTCAATCAGCCAGTGCTGTGTTTAATGAAAACGGTGGCCATTTCAGCGATGTTGAAAGTTTGTTGGCCGCAATGGAGAGTGATTTGTTAGTGCAGCAGCGCGATATTTCAATTTTAGTTAAAGGTTCACGCAGTTCCAAAATGGAACGTGTGGTAGAGGCGGTCGAGGCCTCTACGCTGGGAAAGCACGATAGCCGTCGGGAGCGAATAGCATGTTAATTTGGCTAGCCGACTGGCTGACACAATTCGATTCAGGGTTTAACGTATTTTCATACCTTACCCTTCGCGCAATTTTAAGCACGCTGACCGCGTTACTTATTGCCATTCTTATTGGCCCTAAGATGATTCGTTATTTGCAGCGTATGCAAATCGGTCAAACTGTACGTGATGATGGCCCGCAAAGCCATTTATCAAAATCAGGCACACCCACTATGGGCGGGTTACTTATACTCGCAGCAATTGTGGTAAGCGGCCTGCTTTGGGCTGACCTTACTAACCGTTATGTATTGGTAACCCTGACCGTGGTTGTGGCCTACGGTATTATTGGGTTTGTTGACGACTACAGAAAAGTGATCCGCAAAGACTCGAAAGGGCTCATCGCCCGTTGGAAATATTTCTGGCAATCTGTGGTTGCGTTAGGCGTCGCATTCTATCTATACAGCAGTGCAACAATAAGCGCTGAAACCTCACTACTGGTGCCTTTCTTCAAAGAAGTGTTTCCGCAGTTAGGTGCGTTCTTCATCATTATTACCTACTTTGCCATTGTAGGCACAAGTAACGCGGTAAACCTTACCGATGGATTGGATGGACTTGCCATCGTGCCCACTATTTTAGTGGCGGGCGCATTTGCCATATTTGCTTATGTAACAGGTAATGCGAACTTTGCCGAATACCTGAATATTCCTCATATTCCGCTTACCAGTGAACTGGTGATTGTGTGTACCGCCATGGTCGGGGCTGGCTTAGGCTTTTTATGGTTTAACACGTATCCGGCACAAGTATTTATGGGTGACGTTGGTTCATTAGCGTTAGGCGGCACACTAGGTGTGTTAGCTGTATTAGTGCGCCAAGAACTCGTGTTAATCATCATGGGTGGTGTTTTTGTTATGGAAACCCTGTCGGTCATCCTTCAGGTGGGTTCTTACAAATTGCGGGGCCAGCGTATTTTTCGTATGGCGCCTATTCACCATCACTATGAATTGAAGGGCTGGCCAGAGCCGCGAGTTATCGTGCGTTTTTGGATCATTTCAATCATTTTGGTTTTAGTGGGTTTAGCTACCCTCAAACTTAGATAAGCGGTAAAGAGATAAATCGTAATGGCGTATAACGTACGTGAGCATAGTTATGTAGTCGGTGGCCTAGGTGTCACAGGTCAGGCTTGCGTGCGCTTTTTGTTGCAAAAGCGGGCAACGGTTAAAGCGTTTGATACACGTGCTAATTTTACTCTAGTTACCGACCCTGATTCTGGTCTTGATACCGACATGCAAGCGTTTATGGCAAACAAGATCACTTGCAGTGCACTAAGCGAAAACTACTTTGAAGGCGTAGACACCTTGGTGTTAAGCCCTGGGCTTGCTCTGAACATTGAACAAGTAGCTTTAGCGCAAAAGTGTGGCGTTGAAGTAATCGGCGATGTTGAGTTGTTCGCCCGTTTAAATGCCACCAAAAACGGCGCTACGCCAGCAAAGCGCGTAGTAGGAATAACCGGTTCTAACGGTAAAACCACGGTTACTTTATTAGTGAACCATCTGCTTAAAAGCTGTGGCGTAAAAAGTATTGAAGCGGGCAACGTAGGTCGCCCTGTGCTTGAAGCGCTTCAAAGTGATGCCGATGTAGTGGTGATGGAGCTATCAAGTTTTCAGCTTGAAACTACGTCTAGCCTGGAACTTGAAGCAGCCACAGTGCTTAATATTTCCGATGATCACCTAGACCGTCACGGTACCCTTGAAGCCTATATCGAAGCCAAGCATCGCATTTTTGATAACGCGAAATCTGCGATTGTATGGCGGGACGGTGAGTTTGTAGCGCCAGACGAGCAGCTTATTGCTGATGCTAAGGGGAATGCTGCATTAAATGCCGTATCTAATGCTGAATTTAATGAAGACGCGCTAGCGTCAAAAACCATCGTTGAATATGGACTGGGAGAGTCGACCACAGGGTTTGCGATTGCGTCTTTTGACGGTGATGGTAGTGCTCGTGACGATGAACAAAGTCTATACATTACGTTTAATGGCGAAAAGCTTATTGCCCTTAGCGATATCCATTTAGCGGGCATGCATAACGTACTAAACATCATGGCTGCATTGGGTATTTGCCTTCAGCTAGGTGTTTCGCCAGAGCTCGCGGTTAAACACTTATACAGTTTTAAATCTGCACCACATCGCTGTGTGGAAATAGCTTGTGTAAACGACATCCGCTATATCGACGATTCTAAAGCAACCAACATTGGCGCCACGGTAGCTGCCCTTGAAGGGTTAGCCCCGACTATACAAGGAAAGCTGATTCTTATTGCTGGTGGTGACGCTAAAGGTGCTGATATAGCCAGCCTTTCGCCTTATCTGACTAAATATGTCTCGCACGTGTTTGCATTGGGCAAAGATGCACACTTGTTTGAAAAGAGTTTTGCGCATACTACTCGTGTGGCAACCATGAAAGACGCCGTAAAAGCAGCAACGAGACTTGCAGCCCCTGGTGATGTGGTATTGCTTTCGCCTGCGTGTGCAAGTTTAGATATGTTTAAAAACTATATGCATCGCGGTGACGTGTTTAAACAAGATGTACACGACCTACATAATTTACACAGTAAGGACAAGGGCGCTGTGGAGGTTACATCATGATGACTGCCTCTACTAAACTTAGCGCGTTATTTGCCGCGAAGCACGACGGGCAGCCCTCGACAACGCAACCCTATGATGTAACGCTGATCTTGATTGCGCTTGCACTGATGAGCATTGGGGTTGTTATTGTTACCTCGGCGTCTATGCCGGTGGCCGATAGGCTGCACGACAATCCTTTTTATTTTGCTATTCGCCACGGTATTTATATAGTTGGGGCGATCATTGCCGCTATGGTAGTGCTCAATTTGCCTATGCAGTTTTGGCGCATGACAAATCCCTATCTTCTGCTTGCGGCTATCGCGCTATTACTAGCAGTATTGGTGGTGGGGAGAACCGTGAATGGTAGTACCCGTTGGTTAGCAATTGGGCCTATAACCATTCAAGCTGCCGAGCCAGCTAAGCTCTTTTTCTTTGCCTATTTGGCGGGTTATTTGGTTCGCCGCTACGAAGAGGTTACCGAGAACCTAAAAGGCTTCATAAAGCCCCTTGTGGTGTTCTTTGCACTTGCAATGTTGCTTTTGCTTCAGCCCGACTTAGGTACAGTAGTCGTGATGTTTGCCACCACGATTGGCCTGTTGTTTTTAGCAGGTGCAAGACTTTGGCAGTTCTTTGCATTGGTGTTTGCGGGCATATTGGCGGTTGTAGCGCTTATTGTGTTTGAAGAATACCGAATGAAACGGGTTACCTCCTTTTTAGATCCTTGGGCCGACCCATTTGGTGCTGGTTATCAGCTTACCCAGTCTTTAATGGCCTATGGCCGCGGTAACTGGTTTGGGCAAGGCCTAGGCAATAGCTTGCAAAAACTGGAATTCTTACCCGAAGCACACACTGACTTTGTTATGGCTATTTTAGCTGAAGAGCTCGGCTTTGTTGGCGTGCTTGCCGTACTTGGCCTTATTTTATGGATGGTATTACGTGCGCTAAGCATTGGAAATAAGGCACTTGAAAAAGGGCGAGCGTTTGATGGTTACATGGCTTACAGCATAGGCATTTGGTTCAGTTTCCAGACGGCGGTAAATATTGGTGCAAGCGCGGGTATCCTGCCAACCAAAGGGCTAACACTGCCGCTAGTTAGTTACGGCGGTTCATCACTTATCATTATGTCAGTAGCGGTAGCCATATTACTTCGTATCGATTTTGAATTACGGGTTGATGGCGTACAGGCGATTGGTCGAGGCGATAGCAAGTCCGGTAAAAGCAAAGCCCGTCGTAAAAAGCCTATTCCTACAAGCGCGTCGCAAACTAAAGCGGCACATGCTGAAAGTGGGGCGAGTGCAGAGGACAAGAGCGACGAAGCTGACTTTTCTACAGCGACGGTTGAAGCTAAACCCACTAAAACATCAAGTGCGGAAGATGAAGGCAAAGCTGGCATTAAAGCCATACTCGCGCGGGTAGCGCAGGAGGCAGATAATGGCTAAGCGTTGCTTAATTATGGCTGGCGGTACTGGCGGACATGTTTTTCCAGGACTTGCAGTGGCAAACGCGCTTCGAAATGAAGGCTGGGACATTCATTGGCTAGGCACCGCCGAGCGAATGGAAGCGCAAGTTGTGCCTAAGCACGACATACCTATTCACTTTATTCCGGTAAAAGGGCTTCGTGGCAAAGGTGTTTCGGCACGTCTTCAAGGTGCTGTTGCTTTAGTAAAAAGTTTGTTTTCAGCAAGACGAATTATAAAACGCCTACAGCCTGACATCGTTATTGGGTTTGGCGGCTATGCCAGCGGCCCAGGCGGCGTTGCCGCAAAAAGCTTAGGTATTCCTGTGATAGTACATGAGCAAAATGCTGCTGCGGGCATGACCAATAAGCTCCTCAGTAAAATCGCAAGCCGCGTATTACTTGGCTTTAACGATGCTAAAGAACAATTTTCAGGTGTAGGGGCTAAGGTGCATACTGTTGGCAACCCTGTCCGTGATGAAATTTGGCAGGTAATGCCCAAATCTGTAGACATTAACGCGAGTAATAGCGAAGCCACTCTTGAAAACAGCAGTGAGCGAACGGATAGCCTGAATATGCTTGTCGTTGGCGGAAGTTTAGGCGCTCAAGTACTGAATGAAACTGTGCCTGAAACATGCGGTGTATTGGAAAGCTTATCGATAAAGCACCAGTGCGGTAGAGGTAACAGTGAAGGTGTCATCAAAACCTACACGTCGGTGGGCGCAGATATGTCGAAAATCGATGTCAGCGACTTTATCGACGACATGGCCGCAGCTTATGAATGGGCAGACTTTATTGTATGTAGAGCCGGTGCGCTTACGGTAAGTGAAGTTGCAGCAGCGGGGCGGGCAGCGATCTTCGTTCCGCTACCATTCGCGGTTGACGATCACCAAACAAAAAATGCGCAGTCATTAGTAAAGCAAAATGCGGCACTGATGATCGCTCAATCAGTTTTAAAAGAAAATTTAGGGCAGGCGGTGCGTCAGTGGTTACAACACCCTGAAGACTGCTTAAAGATGGGCGCTGTAGCAAAAACATGTGCAAGCACTCATGCCACGGAAAATGTAGTAAGCCACGTAAAAAGCGTGGTAGGAGTAGGGGACTAATGGTTTTTAAAACCCCATTTGAAAGCCCGCAAATGCGCAGGGTTAAAAATATATTCTTTATTGGTATCGGCGGTGCCGGTATGGGTGGTATTGCCGAAGTATTGTTAAATGAAGGCTATGCTATTGCTGGCTCTGACATTCAAGAAGGGCCAATGACACAGCGTTTAAGCGAATTAGGCGCTGATGTGAAAATTGGCCATCGCGCTGAAAATGTTGAAGGCATGGACGTTATTGTGGTGTCTAGCGCCATCAATGAACAAAACCCAGAAATTATTGTTGCTCGTGAAAAGCGCATTCCGATCATTCGCCGTGCAGAAATGCTGGCTGAACTGATGCGATTCCGCCACGGTATCGCAGTGGCAGGCACTCACGGTAAAACGACCACAACCAGTTTAATTTCAACGATTTTTGCAGAAGCGGAATATGACCCTACGTTTGTTATCGGTGGCTTGCTTAACAGTGCAGGCACCAATGCGCGTTTGGGTAAAAGCCGCTATCTGATTGCAGAGGCTGATGAAAGTGATGCGTCTTTCCTTCATTTGCAGCCGATGGTTTCTGTAGTGACCAATATTGAAGCCGACCATATGGATACTTATGGTGGCGATTTCTCAAAGGTAAAAGACACCTTTGTCGATTTCTTGTCGAACCTACCATTTTACGGGCAGGCCATCGTATGCGGTGACGATGCGAATATTCAAGAGATTCGCCCTCGTATAGGCCGAAGTATTCTTACTTACGGTTTTGAATCACATAATGACTATCGCGCAGAAAACGTGTCTTTGTCATTCGGTAAAGCGAATTTTACAGTTATTCGCCCGGAACGCGAACCGTTAGATATAACGTTGAATCTTACCGGCAACCACAATGTTCTTAATGCCCTTGCTGCTATCGCTGTAGCTACGGATGAAGGTGTAGATGACGACGCTATCATTCGCGCACTAGCCAGCTTTGGTGGAATAGGCCGTCGTTTCGAGCAGCTAGGTACGTTTAATACCAGCAAAGGCGAGGTGTGTTTGGTGGATGACTATGGTCACCATCCAACGGAAGTAAGGGCAACTATTGCTGCGGCTCGTGCAAACTGGCCTGATAAACGCTTGGTTATGGTTTATCAACCACATCGCTTTACGCGCACCCGAGACCTTTATGAAGATTTTGTTGAAGTACTGTCGAGCGTTGATGCTCTTTTACTTCTGGATGTGTATGCCGCCAGTGAACAACCTATTGAAGGGGCTGACAGTAAAGCGCTATGCCGTTCCATTCGTCAGCGCGGACAAATAGAGCCTGTATACGTAGGTGACAAAGACGCCTTGCCAGCTATTTTGGCGAATATCATGCAAGATGGCGACATCGTTATGACCCAAGGCGCAGGCAATATTGGACAGATTGCTAAGCTTCTAGCCCGCCATGAACTTGAAGCAACATCACTTGCAAAGGAAGGGGAATAAGATGTCTATACCCTCAGTAAGTATTCACTCACAGAAAACCCACTCGCCGAGCGAGTATGGCAAAGTGGCTGTGCTGCTTGGTGGAGATTCTGCCGAACGGGAAGTATCGCTTAATTCGGGCAATGCGGTGTTAAATGCACTGTTGAGACAAGGCGTCGATGCGTTTGCGTTTGACCCAGCAGAGCGACCTCTGACCGACCTTATCGACCTCAATGTCGATAGAGCACTCATTATGCTGCATGGTCGCGGTGGTGAAGATGGTTCTATGCAAGGAGCCCTTCAGTTCCTAAAAATCCCCTACACGGGAAGCCGAGTTTTAGGCTCTGCGCTGGCAATGGACAAAATTCATACTAAGCAAGTGTGGCAAAGTTTAGGCTTACCCACTGCAAAATATGAAATTGCTGATAAAAGGCACTTTGAAGCTGGTAAGTGCAGCGCTATAATGGATAAATTGGGGAATGAAGTCATGGTAAAACCGGCCAGAGAAGGGTCGAGTATTGGCATGGCGAGAGTGACAAGCGCTAAACAGCTCGAAACTGCCATTCAGGACGCCTTTAAATACGATAATCAAGTCCTGTTAGAGCAGTACATAGATGGCCCCGAATTCACTGTTTCTGTATTGCAGGGACAGGCGTTGCCGTCTATTCGCATGTCTACTCCACATACATTCTATGATTATGCTGCGAAATATCAGGATAATACAACAGAATACTATTGCCCAAGCGGCTTGTCTGAAGAGCAAGAAGCACAGCTAGCAAAACTGGCATCTCGTGCTTTTGACGCTATTTCTGGCAGCGGTTGGGGAAGAATTGACGTTATGCAGGACAACCAAAGGCAATTTTATTTGCTAGAGGCGAACACAGTACCTGGCATGACAGAGAAAAGTTTGGTGCCCAAGGCAGCCAAAGTTGCAGGATTAACTTTTGATGAACTGGTACTAAGTATTCTTTCTACTAGTTTTGATGACGTTGCAAACAAGGCGTAAACGTGGCAGATACCAATACTAATCAAGGTAAGCCTGCTTCTGTAAAGAGCGGCAAAAGTAAAACGGCAGTGTGGGGCGGCGTCGCTTTCTTACTGTTTGTTATTGCAGGATTAGTGTTTGGTGGGCTTAAAGCAAACCAGTATTTGCAAGATGAACAGCAAATGCCGGTACAGGTTATCGATTTTTCTGGTGATTATCAGCACATTGATATTACCAAGCTAGAGCGATTAATACGCAAGGCGCAGCCTGGAAGCTTTTTTGCGCTTGATGTCAACGAAGTATTTGAGCTTGTTGAATCGCAGCCTTGGGTTTATCGCGCGTCAGTAAGAAAAAAATGGCCGAATACGTTAAAAATTTATTTGGTTGAGCAGCAGCCTGTTGCGCAATGGAATGAAGATTTGTTGTTAAACCCTTATGGCGATACGTTTAACGACGAAGGTGTGAAATTAGATTTACCACGCCTTTACGGGCCGGGCGGCAGTGAAAAAACGGCCCTTGAGGGCTACAACGCCATGCACGCGCTAATCGCGACAACGGATATGACGTTAGAAGAGTTATCTTTAAGCGAGCGATTTGCATGGCAAGTGCAGTTGAAAAACGGCATTAAATTGAATTTAGGACGTCAGGAGTTTATCGATAGGCTACAACGCTTTATTGATGTTTATCCACTTCTGGCGCAACAAGAGAAGGCGGTGAAATACGTCGACCTTCGCTATGACACGGGCGTAGCAGTCGGATGGAAAGACGACAGCGCCACAGATGAAGAGAGTTAAGGAAACCATGTCAAAACCTGCTGAACGCAATTTGATTGTAGGACTAGATATCGGCACCAGCCAAGTAAAAGCTGTGGTGGGTGAATTACTAGAAGATGATCAAATCAGTATTGTTGGCGTGGGCACCCATGCATCGAAAGGCATGGATAAGGGCGGCGTTAACGATTTGAACCTGGTGGTTAAGTCAGTGCAGCGTGCTGTGAACGAGATGGAGTTAATGGCAGATTGCCGTGTGTCTTCAGTTTTCATGTCTATCTCGGGTCGCCACGTTAAGTGCCAAAATGAAAATGGCATGGTACCGATTAACAATCAGGAAGTAACACAAGAAGACGTAGATAACGTTATTCATGCAGCGCGCAGTGTGCCAATTGCAGCTGAACGTCGTCTACTACACGTGTTACCACAAGAATTTACTATTGATGTGCAGGAAGGGATTAAAAACCCTATTGGTATGTCAGGAGTAAGAATGGAAGCTGATGCTCACATTATTACCTGTGCCGACGATATGGCGAAAAACATGGTGAAATGTGTAGAGCGTTGTGAACTTAATGCCGATCAGTTGATCTTCTCAGCATTGGCATCGAGTTATGCGGTTCTCACTGACGACGAGCGTGAGCTTGGCGTATGCGTGGTTGATATCGGTGGCGGCACAATGGATATGGTTATATTCACAGATGGTGCCATTCGCCACACCGCCGTTATACCGGTTGCGGGTAATCAAATTACTAGTGACATCGCTAAAATATTTAGAACGCCTATTAGCAATGCAGAAGAAATTAAGGTGAATTACGCCTGTGCATTGAAAGATATGGTGAGTATGGAAGACAGCATTGAAGTACCTAGCGTGGGTGGACGCCCAGCTAGAGTGATGTCTCGCCATACGTTAGCTGAGGTCATAGAACCTCGCTATCAAGAACTTTTTGAGCTGGTACATGATGAAATTCGTGCCAGCGGTCTGGAAGAGCAAATCGCAGCAGGTCTTGTACTTACTGGCGGTACCGCTAAGATGGAAGGTGCTGTTGAATTTGCCGAAGAACTTTTCCAGATGCCCGTGCGCGTGGGCAAACCCATCAACGTAAAAGGCTTGTCCGAATATGTTGATGATGCTGGCTTTGCGACAGTCGTAGGACTGCTGCAATATGGCAAAGTACAATCTGATAATAAGAAGTCCAGTACGCAGAAGACCGGTGAAAGTTTATTTCATCGAGTGCAAAGCTGGTTTAAAGGTGAATTTTAATTTTATTTGGGGGCGCTATAGCTACGGCATCAAGGCTAGCAGGAAGCAATTAGCCTAAGGGAATGACCTGGCGTAGTGTTTAAAAAGACGTACAACCGGAGAGTAAGTATGTTCGAATTAATGGATAGTCACGGCGAAGAAGCCGTAATCAAAGTCATCGGTGTCGGTGGCGGCGGCGGCAATGCTGTTGAGCACATGGTGTCTCAAAGCATTGAAGGCGTAGAATTTATTGCAGTTAACACCGATGCACAGGTGCTTCGCAGCTCAAGTGCAGACGTTACACTTCAAATTGGTTCAAGTGTAACGAAAGGGTTAGGTGCGGGTGCTGATCCGAACATTGGTCGTGAAGCAGCACAAGAAGACAGAGAAACCATTCGTCAGGCGCTAGACGGTGCAGATATGGTTTTCATCACTGCCGGTATGGGTGGTGGTACAGGTACGGGTGCAGCGCCAGAAGTGGCGAAGATTGCACGTGAAATGGGTATTCTTACGGTAGCGGTGGTAACTAAGCCATTCCCATTTGAAGGTAAAAAGCGTACTTCGTTTGCTGAACAGGGTATTGTCGAACTGTCTAACAACGTTGACTCGTTAATTACTATTCCAAACGAAAAACTACTTAAAGTTATGGGTCCGGGCACGCCGCTTCTTCAAGCGTTTAGCGCAGCAAATGACGTATTACGCGGTGCAGTTCAAGGTATTGCCGAGCTTATCACTCGCCCTGGTCTAATCAACGTTGACTTTGCAGACGTACGTACTGTTATGTCTGAAATGGGTAAAGCCATGATGGGTAGTGGGGCTGCAAGCGGTCCTGACCGTGCAGAAGAAGCTGCTGAAGCAGCAATTGCTAGCCCGCTTCTTGAAGATATCGACTTGTCAGGTGCGCGCGGTATTCTTGTGAATATCACAGCGGGTCCAGATTTCGCTATCGACGAGTTTGAGACTGTAGGTAACGCCGTTAAAGCATTTGCTTCAGAAAATGCCACAGTGGTTGTTGGTACGGTTATCGATATGGAAATGACAGATGAGCTTCGCGTTACGGTTGTTGCAACCGGTATTGGCGCAGAGCGCAAGCCTGACATTTCGCTAGTTAGCTCTGAAGGTTCTCGTCTAACTCAGCCTGCAAAAGAATATGGTAGCACGCAATCAAGTGAGCCACGTTCTGCAGTAGGCGGTACAGAGGGCAACCAGGCGCTAAAAGCTGATGATAGTGCGCAGCCAGACAACGATTTGGAATACTTAGATATTCCTGCGTTTCTTCGTAAGCAGGCAGACTAATTTAGCTGCCTGAAACGGAAGGGAATTATTTTGCGTTTGTGATGTCTTACCTAGTAAGGTGTATTTACACAGCGTGAAAAATTTCGCGTGGATAGGTTGATTAAATACGTAATCTGACAGAGTTAAATCCGTCAGATCGGGTATTTTTGACATGTGAGTAATAACTCACTATAATTCGCGCCCGCTTTTTTAATAGGTAAAAGCTTAAGTAGATGATTAGACAACGTACAATCAAGCAATCGGTACAAGAGACCGGAATTGGGCTTCATAAAGGGGAAAAGGTCACAATGACTCTCCGACCTGCGCCAGCAAACACGGGTATCGTGTTTAGGCGTGTTGACCTTGAACCACATGTTGACATACCTTCGCGTGCGAACGCGGTAGGTAATACCATGCTGTGTACGTGCCTGAATAACGAAGACGGTGTAACTATCCAAACGGTAGAGCACTTAGCGTCTGCACTTGCAGGTTTAGGTATCGACAACATTATTGTTGAAGTAGACAGTAACGAGCTGCCAATTATGGACGGAAGTGCTAGCCCGTTCGTATTCTTACTTCAATCTGCCGGTATCGAAGAGCTAAACGCGCCTAAGCAATTTATTCGTATTAAAAAGCCAGTTCGTGTAGAAGATGGTGATAAGTGGGCCGAATTAGTGCCTTACGACGGTTTCCGCGTTGACTTCCAAATTGACTTTGACCACCCCGTGATCAGTCAAACTCGTCAGCATATGGTGATGGATTTTGATTCATGCTCGTATGTGAACGAAGTAAGTCGTGCCCGTACTTTCGGCTTTATGCGTGACTTAGAGTATATGAACGCTAACAACCTAGCGTTAGGTGGCAGCATGGAAAATGCTGTAGCGCTAGACGAATTCCGCGTGCTTAATCCTGAAGGGTTACGTTACGACGATGAATTCTTAAAGCACAAGATTTTGGATGCTATTGGTGACTTGTACCTTGGCGGCCATAGTCTAATTGGCGAATTGCGTGCGTACAAAACAGGTCATGGTCTGAACAATAAGCTATTAAACGCAGTACTTGCGCAAAAAGAGTGTTGGGAGTTCGTGACCTACGACTCGCAGGAAACGGCACCGATTCGTTATGCTCAACCCGCGTTAGCGTAAAAATTTGAAAAGCCGCCTAACGGGCGGCTTTTTTTCATATGGCAATTACTGGAATAAATGATACAGTAGCCAAATAATTAATATAAATTTCACCCATGCGACAAAAATATCGCTTAAAGGCTGTCGCCTTTGGCTAAAAACACATTCATAGTGTTAAAAAAAATGGCGTGAAAAAGCAACATTCTTCGTGGTATGAAATTAACAATTACACTTGCAGGTAAAAATAAACGCTACAGACACAGTATTAGTGTCCGTACGCTCGTGAGCGCAACCGTGCTCTC
This sequence comes from Alteromonas portus, assembly GCF_005117025.1. GTDB lineage: Bacteria > Pseudomonadota > Gammaproteobacteria > Enterobacterales > Alteromonadaceae > Alteromonas > Alteromonas portus. Next base: position 395,387 of record NZ_SWCO01000005.1, read on the forward strand.
GTCTATTTTTATGCTGGTGTCGAGCCGGTCAACGGAATCGGTCTCTGAAGATGTTGCTCGGGTTCGTTTAGCGCAAACTGAAGTCAGCGAAAAACAGAAAGACGTTGAAGCGCTAAAACAGCAAACCACAATAAAATTAAAAGCTTTGCTTTCTCACGTTGCAGAGCTATCTGCGCAAGCTACCCTGCTAGACGAGAAAGGTAAGCAAATTGCAACAGAATTAGGTATGTCAGCGACTGACCTGGACGCTTTCGTACCGGTATCGATACCGGATAACCTTCAAGACGATCCCATCCTTCACGAAATAGCCAAACTAGAGCAATCCCTTGATTTAAAGTCTCAACAGTTGTCTATGCTTGAAAGTTTGGTCAGGGGTCACCATATCAACGAACAGAGCCAATTATCTGGTCGTCCGATAAAGTCAGGATGGTTGTCTTCTTATTACGGTATGCGGGCCGACCCGTTTACCGGCGAACCTACCATGCATAAAGGGTTGGACTTCGCAGGTAAAGCTGGGGAAAACGTGGTGGCTACGGCTGCAGGTATTGTTACCTGGGCAGGAGAGCGCTACGGCTATGGCCAACTAGTAGAAATTGATCACGGTGATGGCTATGTTACCCGCTATGGGCATAACGACACCCTTACTGTTTCAATAGGCGATGTGGTAACTAAAGGGGAACCTATCGCGAAAATGGGCAATACGGGGCGCTCTACGGGCGTTCATGTTCACTACGAAGTAATAAGAAACGGAAAACAAGTCGATCCTCTGCCTTTTGTTTACAAAAAGTAGCGCAGGCAGCAGCCAGGTAATTCTCGTAGACGGTGCCTTTATAATTTAAAGTCATTTAAAACGAAGAAGCATTATTTTAGAACATCGCAAAACACAACGTGGTGAACGTTGTGTTTTATACGTTTAATTTAGCTGTGCACGATGTGCGGCGCCTCGACAAGTAGTGGAATATAAAAGCTAATGTTTTCAAGCATCCTTCGAAAAGTATTCGGTAGCAGAAACGACCGACTATTAAAAAAATTACGCAAAAACGTAGATGCCATTAATGCACTGGAAGCAGAATTTGAAAAGCTTTCTGATGAGGCGCTAAAGGCTAAAACTGACGAATTCAAAGCACGTATTGAAAAGGGTGAAACCCTTGACAATATTCTTGTTGAAGCCTTCGCTACCGTGCGCGAAGCGAGTAAACGGGTATACGGCATGCGTCACTTCGACGTGCAGATGCTAGGCGGTCAAGTACTTCACGAAGGTAAAATTTCAGAAATGCGTACGGGTGAAGGTAAAACCCTTACCGCTACTTTGCCAACCTACCTTAACGCTTTGTCAGGCAAAGGGGTTCACGTTGTTACCGTGAACGACTACCTTGCTCGCCGTGACGCTGAGTGGAGTAACCAGTTATTTACTTTCTTAGGCATGCGCGTTGGCTGTAACGTACCTGGTATGTCGCCTCAGCAAAAGCGTGAAGCTTACCAAGCAGACGTCACCTATGGTACGAACAACGAATTTGGTTTTGACTACCTTCGTGACAATATGGCGTTTAGCCCGCAAGATCGCGTTCAGCGCCCGCTAAATTACGCCGTAGTGGACGAAGTTGACTCAATTCTTATTGACGAAGCCCGTACGCCGCTAATCATCTCAGGTCAGGCCGAAGATAGCTCAGAGCTATATCGCCGTATCAACACCATTATTCCTAAGCTTGTTCAGCAAGAAAAAGAAGACGAAGAAGGCCAAGAAGGCGATGGTGATTACACGATTGACCTTAAAGCCAAACAAATACACCTTACCGAGCGCGGTCAAATTCACGTTGAAGAAATACTTCAGCAAGAAGGCATGCTACCTGAAGGTGAGTCGCTGTTTGCTGCAGGTAATATTTCACTGCTTCATCATATTAACGCTGCGCTTCGTGCACATAAGCTATTCGCTAAAGACGTAGACTACATTGTAAAAGACGACCAAATTGTAATTGTTGACGAGCACACCGGCCGTACGATGGAAGGCCGTCGCTGGTCTGAAGGTCTGCATCAGGCTGTAGAAGCGAAAGAAGGGGTTCGTATTCAAAACGAAAACCAAACCCTTGCGTCAATTACCTTCCAGAATTATTTCCGCTTGTATAACAAGCTTGCGGGTATGACAGGTACAGCAGATACAGAAGCCTTCGAATTTAACCATATTTACGGCCTGGAAACGGTAGTTATCCCAACTAACCGCCCTATGCAGCGTAAAGATATGGCTGATCTCATCTACCTAACGGCAGAAGAAAAGTACGAAGCCATTGTTGAAGACATTAAAGAGTGCGTTAAACGCGGTCAACCTACCCTTGTAGGTACAGTATCTATCGAGAATTCAGAACTTATCTCTCGCATTCTTAAGAAATCGAAGATTCCTCACAAGGTACTAAACGCTAAGTTCCACGAACACGAGGCGGATATCGTTGCTCAGGCAGGTAAACCTGGTGCGGTTACGATTGCAACCAACATGGCGGGTCGTGGTACTGATATCGTGCTAGGTGGTAACTGGCAAGCAGAAGTAGAGAAGCTTGAAAATCCAACTGAAGCGCAAATCGAGAAGATCAAAGCCGAATGGAAAGAAAGCCATGACGCTGTTCTTGCTTCAGGTGGTTTACACATTATTGGTACAGAGCGTCACGAGTCTCGCCGTATTGATAACCAGCTTCGCGGTCGTTCGGGCCGTCAGGGCGACCCGGGTTCAAGCCGTTTCTACCTGTCATTAGACGACGCACTTATGCGTATCTTTGCCTCTGAAAAAATGGGCAATATGATGAAGCGTTTGGGTATGGAGCGCGGTGAAGCCATTGAGCACCCATGGGTAACTCGGGCCATTGAAAATGCACAGCGTAAGGTAGAAGGCCGTAACTTCGATATTCGCAAGCAATTGCTTGAATACGATGATGTAGCCAACGATCAGCGTAAAGTTATTTACGAACAGCGCAATGAACTTCTTGATGAAGGCGATATTAGCGAGACTATCGCAGCTATTCGTGAAGATGTTATTTCAAGTGTTGTCGATGAGTACATTCCGCCACAGTCTCTTGAAGAAATGTGGGATGTGAGTGGACTTGAAGAGCGCATGCGCGCCGATTTCGCCGTAGACTTGCCAATTAAGACTTGGCTTGAAAATGATGACAAGCTTTACGAAGAGAAGCTTCGAGAGCGCATTCTAGGTGAAGTCGTGGATGCTTATAAGCAGAAAGAAGCGGTAGTGGGCGAGCAGGTACTGCGCCAGTTTGAAAAAGCGGTAATGCTTCAAAACCTAGACAGCCATTGGAAGGAGCATTTGGCGGCAATGGATCACCTGCGCCAAGGTATTCATTTACGCGGCTATGCGCAGAAAAATCCTAAGCAAGAATACAAGCGTGAGTCGTTTGCTTTGTTCTCACAAATGTTAGAAGCGCTTAAAGTTGAAGTGATCACTATTCTTGCGCGTGTAAAAGTACAAGCTGAAGAAGACGTGCAAAAAGTAGAAGAACAACGTCGTCAAGCTGACGATGTGCCTAAGAACTTCGAGCACGAAGAAGCGAACGCAACGCCAGAAGAGGCAAGCGACAAAGTACGTACGCAAGTTCGCGAAGGTGCGAAAGTAGGCCGTAACGACCCATGTCCTTGTGGCTCTGGTAAAAAGTATAAGCAGTGTCACGGTAAGCTTAAGTAATGAAAGTGGTACACGTTGCTGTGGGCGTTATCGCCCGCGGCGATGATATATTTATTACTCTTCGCCCTGACAATGTCCATCAGGGCGGAAAATGGGAATTTCCTGGCGGTAAAGTAGAAGCCGGTGAAACTGTACTTCAGGCGTTAAAACGTGAGCTTGCTGAAGAAGTTGGGATTATTGTGAACCGCAGTGAACCTGTGATTGTGATCACCCATGATTACGGCGACAAGCAAGTTAAACTAGATGTTCATCGCGTGTGTGATTTTTCAGGTGAGCCCCATGGCAAAGAGGGGCAGCAGTCTCGATGGGTAAATGTGAAAGCACTTAACGCCTCTGACTTTCCAGAAGCTAACGTTCCTATTATTAGTGCACTGCAGTGAATGCGATCTAAATAGCAACAAATCAAAGCGGCCAATGGCCGCTTTTTTATTATACCTAAGTATAAACTGCTCATTTTGAAACATTTTCTTTTCAAAAAAAGCACACTTCTAACCAGATTATTAGACTTTTGTACTTTGACAAAATTGCCATTCTCGCCTTGCATAACATCTAATATATAAGTTTTTGTTTTTATATGGCAATGTCAAAAAGTGCCATTTGTGACTTTAATGACATTTTTAGTTTGGGGCGCAAGAATTTGCGTGTTGGGTGCTTGTTTTTATATAAACGTATACGGATTTATACTTTTAGCGGTCGAGATTTAAACGATATTTAAAGGGTGCATTAACAGCCATTTATATATCGAGGTTAATTATGGCGCTCAAAAAATCATCTGACCCAGTAGCCGCACCTGCCGTTCGCGTAGATGCAAAAATGAGAAAAGAAGCGGAAGAGGAGCGCCGCAAAGCGAGAACGTTAGCAAGGCAGCAACAGGCAGCAGAGCGAGTAGCTTCGGCTACAACAGAGTTAGCCAGCGGTATTAACCAGGCATCAAGTGCCACCGACCAACTCTCAACGGCGGTTAACGAGATTGCCGCCGGGGCCGAAGAGTCAAGCAGTGCAAGCCAAGAAAGCTTAGCGGCTATCACTCAGATTTCAGGTGGCCTGGTTGCGCAGCTTGAATTGGCAGGCTCGACAATGGACAAAACCAACGAGCTTCAAACTTACCTTGAGCGTGTGGTTGGCGATTTAAGCACCATGATGACCAGCGTTAAAACTGCGTCTGAGCATCAATCACGCTCAGTGGTGATGATGAGCGAGTTAGAGCAACAAGCATCGAACATCGGCGAAGCTGTAAAACAAGTGACCCGCATTGCCGATCAGACTAACTTGCTAGCGCTTAACGCTGCTATTGAAGCGGGACGGGCTGGTAAGCACGGAAAGGGATTTGCCGTAGTCGCTGATACGGTGCGCGCACTCGCAGAAGTCTCCGATAAGAGCGCTGCTGACATAGCCAAACAAATAGAGCGTATTCAAGAGCAATCAAATCGAGTCTCTGATGCGGTTAAATCGTCTTCAGAAGCAGCGCTTGAGGAAGTGACTAAAGGCGAAGCGGTTACCGAACAGCTTACAACCATCAAATCAGACATGCAGAGTATTGCCGATGGTGCAGATGAACTACAGGCACAGGTCAAGAGTATGGATGCCGCAGCCAAAGAAATTCAAACCGGTTCAGAAGCAATCTCGTGTGCTGCCGACGAGCAGTCAACTGCAGCCCAGGAAGTGTCATCTAATGTCTCTGAGCAGAGCGTAGCTTTATCTCAGGCTGAACAGGCCGCACAGTCACTAGAAATAATCACTGAAGAGCTTAAAAACAGTACAGACATTAATAAGAGCGCAGAAGAGGTGGCATCGTCAGCAGAAGAATTGTCAGCAACCCTTGAAGAAATCAATCGTTCATCCAGTGAAATCATGACGGCACTGACCCAAGTTAATAATGGCTCGCAACAAGCGGCAAGCTCTGTCGACCAAGCCGTAGGAAATATCGACCTGTTAAGAGAAGGCGTTGATAAAGCTTCAGCGCAGTGTGATGTAGCGTTAGAGAAAGGGAATGCTATTACTGGATTGCTTAAAGAAAACCGTGCGTTGATTGAGGGAATGGTTAGCGGCATAAACCTCGCCCTTGAAACTAGCAAGGAAAATGTGAGTGCCATCAGTGAGATGGAAGTCATGACACGTCAAATAGATAAGGTTATCGATACTATCACCACAGTATCAGTGAAAACCAGCATGCTGGCGGTTAATGGTGCGGTAGAAGCGGCGCGAGCAGGTGAGTATGGCAAAGGTTTTGCGGTTGTGTCAGCAGATATTCAAAGCCTAGCTGATGAAGCGGCTGAAAACGTAGAGCAGATAAAAGACCTCATCAAAGCCATTCAAGATCAAACCATGAGCGTGAAAACTGACTTAACAAACGTTGCTGAAAGCGCGTATAGAGAGGTCATGAAAGCGAAGCAAACGACGCAAGATGTCGAACAAATTGCGACTGACATCAACGAAGTTGTGCAATATAACCAAGCGATGAAAGAGCGGGGTGAAGAAATTGCTGCCGGTGTTACACAGGCCCAGCGTGGGCTAGAGCAAATTGCGACAGCAAATGAGCAAGCGAGCAGTAACTGTCAGCAGGCACTCAACGCGGCCGACCAGCAAAGTAAGGGCATGGAGATACTGGCTAAGTCTATTGAAGAAATCGCTTCAGTAGCAGATGAAATGCAAAACGGCTAATCCATCGCCCTAGGCTTTAACGAGGAGCTGCCTCATGAGTAACGATAACACTTTTGACGAAACTGAACGCAATACAGAACAAGCGGCGGACGGCGAACAACAGTTTGTCTCCTTCTTGGTCAACAAAGAGCGTTTTACTTTTCCTATGTTGTCCGTAGGGGAAATTATTCGCGTGCCGACAATGGTGTCGGTACCGCTGGGGCCGCCGCAAATGATTGGTTTAGCTAATCTTCGTGGGAATGTATTGCCCGTTTATGACCTAAGCGCGATTTTGCTGGGAACCCAAACACAAACAAGTGATGTGACTCGCGTTATTGTCGTTGAGTCTGAGCTTGGCAGCGTTGGTTTCTTGGTCGATAGAGTACTTCGTGTGTACAGCGCACCTAACGACACAGTCATTGATAAATCGGCAATGACAGACTCTATCGCCTATGACTATATGCTGGGCATCATCAAACAAAGCGACCAGCCAGTCGAGCAAATTCTAGATGTATCTGCACTTGCTAAGGCGCAAGCTGTGACTAAGCAGGACGGTAATGCCATGCAGTTGTCGGGAATGAAACGTATTGATAACGACGAAGTTCAAGAAGCCGAAGAGGATGACAGTCTACAGCAGCTAGTTTGTTTTTCTCTTGAAGAGCAAGAGTTCGCTTTTCATCTCCAAGACGTAGAAGAAATCGTGCGAGTACCTTCAGAAATTTCTCAGTTGCCAGACAGTGCGCCAGCAGTGTTGGGGTTGGTAAATCTTCGTGGCCGCATTATCCCAATTGTCGACCTTTCCAATGCTATTGGCATGATGCATACCGATATCAATGAAGCCTCGCGAATAGTGGTAACGCAAAACAGTGAGTACGGCAGTGTAGGCTTTGTCGTCGCTAAAGTTAGTAATGTGGTGTCTATATCTGATTCAGAGCTAGAGAGTGTACCTTCAGTATGTAATGACGGCGCGGAATCAGGCTTGCTAGAAGCAGTATATCGCAGCGATGGCGGCAAACGACTAGTGTCAATTATTAACCTTTCTAATATCTACGGTCGTGCATTAATGAGCGCACTTAGCAGCATTGAAGACGATATCAAGCAGGAGTCGCAAATGAGCGAAGGCAATGATGTGACTATCGATGAAGATGATTGCGAACAATACGTCATCTTTTGGATTAACGGGCAAGAATATGGCGTGAGCATTGACGATACTCAAGAGATTACGCGCGTGCCTGAAAAACTAGAAAGTGTGCCGAGCACGCCCGATTACTTAAAAGGAATTGTGAACCTTCGTGGTACGGTGCTGCCTGTCATCGACTTGCGCAGTCGCTTGGGTATGCCTAGCAGCGAGACCTCAGAGCGCCAGCGCATTGTTGTTCTAACCAAAGACAAGCAGCGCACGGGGTTCATCGTCGATGGTGTGGCGGAAGTAAAAACGGTGGTAAGACAAACCATCGAAAATGCGCCGTCACTCTCTGATATGCAGTCAGAGTTTTTAAACCGCTTGATAAAACTTAATGACGAAAAGCGCATCATTCAGATCATCGAACCCAATGTGTTACTCAATGACAATGCCGTAGCCGCGGCACAACAGCAGTGTTAAGAAGACGATTGAGGTAGTGTATGACAGTTAAAGTACTTATCGTTGATGACTCTGCGTTAATGCGAAAGCTGTTTACTCAACTCTTTGAAAAAGAAGGATTTGTTGTTCAGGTGGCGCGTAACGGCGAAGAGGCATTGACGAAAGCCGTAGAGTTCGAACCCGACTGCATCACCTTGGATATAAATATGCCGGTAATGGACGGCATGACCTGCTTAGCCATGCTAAAAAAGCTGTATCCATGCCCAATTATCATGGTGTCCTCTTTAACGCAGAAAGGTGCAACTATCACCTTGGAAGCACTCGCCCTTGGCGCCAGTGACTTTGTGCTTAAAACAGGTGGTACAGTTACGCGGGATATATCTGATTTAGCGGTACCTCTGGTAAACAAAATAAACGCGTTAGCGAAAACCGGTAAACCCCAGCGTCCCACCATTAAAGCGCCGCCCGTTGTCAAACAAAGGGTTGTGCGAAACACGAGCAGTGCGGCCTATGAAATAGTACTAGTGGGTGTCTCAACGGGGGGACCGAAAAAGCTGGAACATTTGGTCGCAAACCTGAGTCCGGCCCTTCCTGTTCCAGTTGTTATTTCTCAACATATGCCCGCGTCTTTTACCAGTGCGCTGGCAAAGCGTTTAGATGGACTTAGCCCACTCAATGTCGTTGAAGTGAATAGAAAAATGCCTATTCAACCGGGCACTGTTTACTTGGCCAAAGGGGACGCGGACCTAGCGTTTTCAAAAGTAGGCAGTGAAGTGTCGGCGCGCCCTGTACCATCTAGCCCCAGCTTTTTGTGGCACCCCAGTGTAGATCGAATGGTAGATAGCGCACTCAACTGCTACAAGCCGCTTTCCATGCTGTGTGTTCAACTAACTGGGATGGGCTGTGATGGGGTTGCCGCAATGAGTAAAGCATTCAAAGAAGGAGCAACAACTATCGCGGAGAGCGAAGCCACGTCGGTCGTGTTCGGTATGCCCAAAGAGCTTATCGAAGCAGGCTGCGCCAGTTTTGTACTAGACAGTCCAAAGGTCGCATCGAAATTAAATGCGCTTTGTCGTTAATAGGAGTAGTAAAAATGGGTTTGAAAAAGAAAGTGGAGCCTGTTGCCAATATTTCTGAAGACTTTGAAGAAAAGCGCGAACACCCCAGAACTACAGAACAATTGGTTAGCGACTTAAATTCAGACGACTGTGACGTTCGCCGATGGGCGGTAAGAGATTTGAGTGGTCAGAAAGACGCCCACGATGTGTTTCTCAGCAGACTGCCACACGAAGACGACCCTACTGTCATCGAGGCACTTTTTAGTGCTCTTGAACATGACATATCAGAAAGTCACGCGTCACAAGTGCTTACTATGCTCAAGAGCGAACATGTACAGCTTCGAAACGGGGCTATAGAACTCATGCAGCAAAATCCAGATATATTCGCCGCTAACGTGAATATGTTGATGCATGACGACGACCCCGATACACGTATTTTCTGTGTGGATATTATTGGCGCAGTGGCGCACATTGAGGCAGTAAACTGGCTACATCAGTTTGCACTTAACGATGACAATGAAAATGTAGTCGGTACAGCACTAGATAAACTCGCCGAAATTGCCGACGTATCTACGTTAGAGATATTGCAAACCGTAGAAAGTCGATTCCCAAATCATAGCTATATCCAATTTGTTATTTCATTGATACGAAACCAAGTAAGGGGCGGTGATGAGTAACGCAGTGCTAGAAAAAATAGATGCTGCCGACTTTGAACGGTTCCGCTCTATGTTTTATCGAAAAACGGGCATTCACTTTGAAGATTCAAAGCGCTACTTCGTTGATAAGCGTCTTCATGAGCGGATGAAAGCCACGGGCCACACAACGTTTAAAGGCTATTTTACCTATATGCGTTTTCAAGCATCGGGTGAAGAGTTCCAAAATCTTGTGAATTCGATGACGGTGAATGAAACCTATTTCTTTCGCGAAGAATACCAGTTTGAGGCAATGGTACGAGACATCATGGATGAGCTAGATGGTTACCGTGCGCCAGGAGAAGATTTGAGAATTTGGTCAGTTCCCTCAAGCACGGGAGAGGAGCCATACTCCATTGCAATATACCTTATTGAGTATTGGAAAGGCCTAGCACACAGAGATGTAGAGTTGGTTTCATCTGATATCGACAGCAACGTGCTGGCTTCAGCAAAGAAAGGGCTCTATTCAAAACGTTCTGTACAGAATATCCCGCTGCCTCTCGTCAAAAAATACTTCAAAGAAGTCAATGGACAGTACCAGCTAAGTGAAGATATTCGTGAGTCGGTGTCATTCACGTTGGCTAATATTTTGTCGGGCAGCAACATGAAACAGTTTCGGCATTTTGACCTTATTTTTTGTCGCAACCTGCTTATTTATTTTGATGATGAATCTCGAAAGAAAGCGGCACACGTGCTTTACGACGCCATGAAGCCTGGCGGCTATATCTTTTTGGGGCACAGCGAGTCGATGAGTCGAATTTCGTCAATGTTTAAGGTTCGCAAGTTTGGCGATGTGATTGCCTATCAAAAGCCACTTGCAGGAGGGGCTTAACATGAAAACAGTAATGATTGTTGATGATGCCTCTACGGTAAGAATGTTCCATAAAATGCTGGTATCTACTCCTGACAGGATCATTGAAGAAGCCGAAAACGGTGTCGAGGCGTTAGAAAAAGCCATAGGTACGCAGGTCGACTTGTTTCTCGTTGATGTGAATATGCCAAAAATGGATGGCTATCGACTGTGTAAAGAGATTCGCCGCAACGATGCCTTACGCGCAGTGCCTATAATCATGATCAGCACAGAGTCGGCTAATCAAGATGCTGAGCGCGCTTATCAGTGCGGTGCAAATTACTACATGACCAAACCTGTCGATGCAGACATGCTGAAGTCGGTGGTGAGTGCAGTGATTGGAGAGAGTGCCAATGAGTGAATTACTTGATGTCTTCATAGGAGAGTCGCGAGAAAACTTAGAATCGGCAAGCCAAGAGCTGTTAGCAATTCAATCGTCTGGACCAGCATCAGAACGCGTAGATAAAATCTTCCGGGACTTACACACCATTAAAGGGTCGTCTGACTTATTTGATATTAAACCTTTAACTCGGTTAGCCCATGCAGCAGAGGACTTGCTCGATAGTGTAAGAGCTAACGAAGTTGCTTTTAGTGACGATATAGGCGACCTACTGCTTGAAGCCTTAGATCAAATTTCGATATGGTTTGACGAACTAGAGGTGGGCTCACAAGACCTAGAGCAGTGGCAACCCATCTCGGTTAACCTAGGGGCACAGTTAAGGCATTTTATCGACCCTAATGGTTTAGACTCGCCTGGTAACGAAAATAACGCTGCACATAATGATTTGACATCATCAGATGATAAAGCCCTCACTGACGAACAAAGAGACATGTTGGCGGCTTTCAGTGATAACGCTGACCTTAAGCTTTTAAGTCAGGTCGAAGGGCCATTTTGTTACCATATTAAATACACGCCAGATGAAGGTTGTTTTTTTCGGGGTGAAGACCCTATAAATGTGGCGCTTGCTTTACCGGGTCTTAAAGCGTTCAACATAGATATGCCCGAACTTAACCATGATGCCGATATTTACAACTGTGTGACCAATATCGAAGCACTTGGTTGTGCAGATGCAGACGCAATTAAGCAGCACATGGCTTATTACGAAGGGCAATATTCCCTTACGGTATTTACTAGCCACGCTTTAAGAGCAAGTTGCGTAGATAAAATCAAAGATAATGTTGCCCTCATTGCTGATCAAACGTTATCGGATGCACTGAAAGAGAATGATCTTGAGCAGGTGCACGCGAGTGCAGGGCTGTTGCTTGCTTCCCAGGACGTAAGTGATGCTTCTTTTGATGATGCGAAGCGCGCGGTGCTGAAATGCTTATCGACAGCAGGCGAACTCGACTTTCTGAATCGGGACGCGCAAGCCAATGAAAGTGGTAGTGAAGATACTCATATTGATAAGGACAGTACTGCATTTAGCGCAGAAAGTACTTCTACCGACAGCACGGCTGGCAAACTTGGCGACGATAGCCCACAGGAAGCTGGAGGAAATTCACCACATGCTTCTGTGCTGTGTGGAAAAACGTTAGCGCCCCATGAAAAAGCAATCCTTACACAACAGCTCACGCTTTTGAATTCAGACAGCTATAAGTCAGAGTTCATGTTCCCCTCTATCGCAGGGCTGGTAGGAAATATCTTAGGCGAAAACTTTAGCGACGAAGACGCCGTGGCCGTTGCCATTTGTAATGCGCTAGATGACGAAACAATTAAGGAGCAAGCCGATGAAGTACAAAAGCAACAAAGCGCAGAAGAAACATCAGTAGAAGCATCGCAGACCGAGCATACGGCAGAGAGCGCTGAAGCTGTGAGCGACACTAAACCCTTAAGCAGCGCAGAAGACAATGCACAGCCAGTAAAAACCGAGCGCCAAGCAGTTAAGATGCTAAAAGTCGACCAAGCTAAAATCGACTACTTAATGGATATTGTTGGCGAACTCACGGTGGCGAAAAACTCATTGCCTTATCTGGCCAAACAAGCCGAGGAGGAAGGAGGAAGCAGAAAGCTTAGTAAGCAAATTAAAGCACATTTTTCTATTGTTAATCGCTTAACTGAGTCGCTGCAAAGTGCAGTATTGCAAATACGCATGGTACCTGTCTCTCATGTATTCCAACGCTATCCTCGCTTAGTGAGGGACTTAGCGAGGAAGCTCGATAAAAAAATTGAGCTTTGTATGCAGGGGGAAGACACCGAGTTCGATAAAAACTTAATTGAATCACTTTCAGAGCCGCTTATTCATTTATTGAGAAACAGCATCGATCACGGTATTGAGTCACCGTCTGAACGGATTGCAGCGGGCAAGTCAGAAATGGGGCGTATTGACCTTATTGCTACGCCTCTTGATGACAGCGTAATTATTGAAATCCGCGATGATGGTAAAGGGATAGACCCACAAAAAATTAAACTACTCGCCTTTCAAAAAGGGGTCATCAGCGAAGCTCAACTAGAGAGCCTAGACGATAACGAAGCCCTACAGCTTATATTTGCTGCTGGTTTTTCTACCTCAGAACAAGTCTCAGATTTGTCTGGACGCGGCGTCGGTATGGATGCGGTAAAAACAATGGTAAGCCAAGCAGGCGGCACTATCGAAATGCACAGCGAAGTAGGCGTAGGTACTACTTTCAAATTGCTGCTACCTCAAACTATGTCGGTTAACCGTGTAATGATGTTTGAAGTAAACGACCAAATGTTTGGTGTGGGAATGGATGCGGTGGTGGAAACTGTGAAAGTGCCCACCTCAGACATTCAGCGCATTCGCAACGAACAGGTTCTTGTTATTCGAGAAAAGCTAATACCACTGTGTAATCTGCGCGACGCATTGGGTTTTGAAGATGCAGAGGAAAAAGAAGAGCACTCAATTTTGGTGGTAGCAACACCACAGGGAGAGTTCGGATTAATCATCGATAAATTTCATGAGGGTATTGATGTTATTCAAAAACCTCTTGAAGGGGTGCTAGCGGGATACGCGCACTTTTCGGGAACAGCGTTGCTTGGTGACGGGCGTGTGCTGTTAATCATCAATGTACAAGAGGTGTTAGCCCAATGCCTATAGCGTTCAAAAAGAAAGTGGCGGTGATGACCGGACATTGCGAAATTGAAGAGGCAGAAAGTCTGTTTGCCTGGCTAAACGAAGAAGTCTCTCGGCAAGTTAACTTAAAGGCCTTAGTCAGTGCGCACACTGCGGTATATCAGGTACTGCTCGCAAAAAAGCCAAAAGTCAGTGTGTGGCCAGAATCTGAAAAGCTGATTTGGCTCACTAAAATGATGAATAACAAAAGTAATGTGTGGTGCGAATGAAAGTGATCACGGTGGCTAATCGCAAAGGCGGTACAGCAAAAACTACAACGGTAGTAAACCTTGCTTATGGTTTCGCCCAAGCGGGTAAACGAGTTATGGTCATAGACCTTGATAATCAAGGGCACGTGATGCATGGCTTAAAAGCGCTTGGATGTGCACCACAAAACGAGATTACCGAATTACCAATTAGCCACTTTTTCACGTCAGTAGTGAAATGCTCAGAAAACATTTACGCAACCAATGTCGATACGAACAAGGCCAATACGAACGATAACATTACTTTAGACACTTTACGCAATTGGTGCGACTCAGTTCCTGTTACAACACATTTCGACATTGTGTTAATCGATACACCACCGACCCTGAGTCCGCAACTGATGGCCGCGCTATCAGCCGCTACCGACATTATTATTCCCGCTACGCCTTTACCGCTTGCCACTGACGGCGTGCAAAAATTATTAACGGCCTGCAGAAACGCTATGGCGGAGCGAAAGTTCAGAGCGACTAGGCTTACCATTTTACCCGTAATGGTTGAACAAAATTTAAAGCTTCACCGGCAGGAACTTAGCGGCTGGTATGAACGCTACGGGCGTAACAAGGTGCTGGTTCCCATAAGAAAGAGTATCAAATTAGCCGAGGCATTTGCTCAAAACAAACCCGTTTTTGCTTATGCACCTCACAGTCGTGGCGCACACGACTATACTGAATTATGTAAACAATTAATCGGCTAGAAAAAAGAGGTAATGCAATGAGCGCAATACACTTAGTAGATGATTCAGCAACAATGCTAATGAGTATGGAAATGCTGCTTAAACGGGCAGGCTATACAGTAACAAAATCAGAAAGTGCAGAGGCAGCGATGGCGGCACTTGAGTCCATATCGCCCAAATTAATAATAACGGATTTAAACATGCCGGGTATGAATGGTATAGAACTAATAAAAACACTAAAGCAGCAATCTAAATTTAGGTTTACCCCCATGTTGATGTTAACCACGGAGTCGCAGCAAAGTCGTCGAGAAGAAGCGAAAGCTGCTGGTGCTACAGGCTGGCTTGTCAAACCCGTCGAGCCAGAGCAATTGTTAGGTGTAGTAAAGCAGTTGGTACCAGCTGCATAAGGTAAAAACATGAAAGTACTTGAAAAAGCAAAGCAGTATTACGAAACAGTGCTCGCTGAGAAAATAAAAGTGCTTAAGGAAAAGACAGGTAACATGCAGGATTCGCTTTTACTTTGGGGCGGGCTTTTAACCGTAACAGTAGTAGGCGTAGTGGGGTCGCTGAGTATACCTATAGAGATAATGGGCCTACATGGGGGAGTCTATGTAACTATTTTAGCAATGTTGACCTTTGTGCCTTGGTATGCAAACCGACAGAATCGCATGTTTGCTGCCAAGTTAAGTCGTCAAGAAAGCTATTTGCAAGAAACTTCATCGCAGTTAAGCGAAACCCATGCTCAGGTTAATGATTACGTAGCCATATTAAAAGGGCAAATGGATGGCATAAGTGCAATAACTGAAGACGCCTCAATGGAGCTAATGAAAGCGCTGTATGAGATTGAAAGCAGTATTCAAGATAGTATAGACAACGTTGAATTGGGTCAGAAGAATGCTCTTAATTGTAAGGAGAAAAGCGCAGACGAGTTTGAGTTGGCGGCGCAGCGCCTGTCTAATATAAAAGAAATGATTAATACACAGCGCGCGCAACAGATTGCAGATACTGAAGCCATTCAAGGGGTAATGCGTGAGGTTGAAAACCTAAAGGAACTCACCGAATTAGTTAAAAATATTGCTTCGCAAACCAATTTATTAGCCCTTAATGCTGCAATTGAAGCGGCGCGAGCTGGCGAATACGGACGGGGGTTTGCCGTGGTAGCTGAACAAGTGCGCATTCTATCGTCTCAGTCTTCAGAAGCAGCAGAAAAAATTGAAACGGGTATTAAATCTGCCCTTGATGCAGCGCATCTGCAGGGCGAAAAAATGCTAAACTCAACACGAGCAAATGATACGTGCGAATTACTAACAGGGTTTTCTGAGTCGCTGGAAAATATAACGGCACACTATCGTGTACTAGAAGAGCTTAACCCCAAGATGCTGGCCTGCTTCTCGCAAAGTGCAACAGAGGTTGCATTTAAAGTCAGTGGTGCAATCGCAAAAATTCAATTCCAAGATATTATTCGCCAGCGCACCGAACACGTGAAACTAGAGCAAGACGCCATTGTTAGTCTGTTTGGACAGTTTTCTTCTTACATTAATAACCGCGAGCATTTTGATGAGTCGTTTAATTTAAGTACCAAAGAAATGTTTGAAAAATATGTGATGGAAGATCAGCGTAAAATACATTTTGATATTAATGAGTCTTCATCTGAAGAGAAAAATGAGTTTGAAGAGGCCCGAGAGCCTAAAATAGAGCTTTTTTAATAAGAATTTCAAGAAATTAGGACAGAGCTGAAAGTAACAATGGTTAGAAGCTATGAGAGTTAATACGGGGACGTAGGTAAGCGATATCACTACTGTAAAATTGCCAGTCAGCTACACTGACTGGCAATTTCAAAACCAAGTATCTAATGAGTCTAAGCTCGGTTTCCCGTGAAGACGCATTCAAATACTGTGGCAAGTTTCCGAGGGGCTAACGAAACTAACGCCTTATCCTTACAGAGTAATGCGCTGGGCCGTAGCGAACGCAACGTCCAGCTTGAAGTACGCTGCTTCATTAATGAAATGAGGGTAGGTTTCTTTCTCACCGTCCCAGAGAATATCTTTTCCGTCAAAAGTTCTAAACATGGGAGAACCGGGTAATAGAGGCTTAAAATCATTGTCTTGCAATGAGTGGTGGATCATCGCGGTACGCGCGCCATTTTCATCTAAAGGAAAGCCGACGTTTTCACCTAGGCGAAAAGCTTCACACGCAGGCAGTGCGTCTGTTTCTATCTTTTGGTTATTATAGGCTACACAAAAATCTAAAATGGCCTCGGCCATAGTTTGTGTTAAAAGATAAACATCTTCTCTTAATACGCCTTGAGGCTGACCGCCCACTTCAATCATTGCCCCTTTCTTACCGGTAGTACACAAATAACCGTGTTCAAGATAAGGCTTTTCGTCTTCCACCAAAATATTCGCTTCGGGCATTTGTTGTTTAACAAATCGTGCTAACTGAACGTGAAATTCATCCGCTTCTAGAATAATTAGCGTGGCGCCCATCTCGCTGGTGGTATTGTGAATATCAATAACAAAATCGGTATTTGAGTTACCTTTCGGACCGAATTTTTCATTCAATGATTTAGCAAGCACTGCTTCTTTAGCGGTGTTGTCGTTTGATAAGCGCTCAAAGGTAAATTGTCTGTTTAAGTCTTCTTCAATAAAGCGGACATTAGCCTCTAGTGCCGCTTGATTAGCAATGTGAAGTGAAACATTTAAGGCATCAAAGCGTGAGGGTAGTCCGTGTTTTTGCCAGTTTTTAACTAACTGAATACCGCTGGTTTCGTTACCGTGGGTACCACCAACAAATGCGATTGATTGAATCATGAACTTTCCTTTGTGCTGCAGAATACGACGAGCTAATCGCCATAAGAGAAATTAGCTTGATAGTACAACAGTCTACAACTGCCGAGAATACATTTATTGTACTTCATCGGTGTACTGTTTGCGGTATCGCTTGGTAAGTGAGGCACTTCGCAACTGATCGAGTATCAATGAAATTATTGGGTTTGTATTTTGAGAGGGCTGCTTTCCCTTTCCAATACGGCGTAGTTGGCGCTTTACTTGTGCCATAGTCGCAAGGCCTGAAAGTGTTTTGTCTTTCCAATTTACAACCGGTATAACACCCAATGTATCTGGCGAAGCTCGCCATTGGTTAGGTAGATCAGGGGTTAGTGCCAGTGCGGAGGCAATACCAACCATATCTACACCACTTTGAATCACCCGCTGTGCTACTGCGAGCTTACGAATGCCTCCTGTAGTCATAATGGGAATGGACGTGGTACTTGCTATTTGCTCAGCAAAAGTTAAAAAATACGCTTCTCGCGCGAGTGTTCTATCATCAGCTGTTCTTCCTTGCATCGCTGGTGCCTCATAGCTTCCACCTGACAGCTCAACAAGATCTACATTGTGCTGTGCCAGCATGCCAACAACGTCACGCGCATCATCTACGTCAAACCCGCCACGTTGAAAATCTGCTGAGTTTAACTTTACAGCCACATCAAAGTCTTTGCCGCATTGCTCGCGCACTCGCTGAACAATGGTGAGCAGCAGACGAGCACGGTTTTCAAGACTGCCACCCCATTCATCTTTACGTTTGTTTGTCAGAGGAGACAAAAATTGCGCGAGTAAGTATCCGTGTGCTGCATGTATTTGAACGCCGTCATAACCCGCTTGTTTTGCCAGTAACGCTGTAGTAACAAATCGACTGACCACATCATTAATTTCGGTTTCTGTCATAGCTTTTGGTTGACCGAATAGGTGAGAATGCTTACCCATATTGAGTGGAATGTCAGAAGGAGAAAGTACCTTACCTCCCATTTTGGCAAATACCTGCCGGCCCGGATGGTTTATCTGCATCCACAAACGCGTATTGTTGCGCTTGGCCTCCTTCGCTAACTGCTGAAATGGTGCTAGCGGTGTGTGGGTTTCAAGTGCAAGTCCTCCTGGGCCGGTCATCGCTAAGTGATCGACCATAACGTTGCCGGTAATGACAAGGCCGACACCGCCTTCAGCCCACGCGCGATATAATCGAAAAAGTGCGTCTCCTGGCAATTGATTAGGCTGGGCCATGTTTTCTTCCATAGCGGCCTTTGCGAGGCGGTTTTTAATGGTTTGCCCATTGGGCAAGGTAAACGGGGTAAAAACATTTGATGACATGGTTTGCTCTCTCGTTACTGTGCATTGACGTCACTATAAGCTTTAAGTTAACTTTAAGGTCAAGGTTATTTTTTAAGAGAATACCATGCGCATTGGACAACTAGCACAAGCCATTGGTTTACCGACAAGTACCATTCGATTCTATGAACAAAAAGGGTTATTGCCACCTGCTGCGCGCACCGCAAAGGGTTATCGACAATACGATACTCACGCAATTGAGCGATTAAAGATGATCAAGTTTGCCACCAGCTTAGGGTTTTCCCTAGACGACCTGCCGGGACTATTTGCCAGTGGTGAAGGCTTGGACCACCAGCAAGTTATGGTGCACTTGCGCGAGCGAAAGCAAGATATTGATGAACTTTTGGCAAAGCTGGAACGTCAAAAGTCACAGATGGTGTATCTAATGCATCGGCTCGAGGAGTTGTGGAAAGCGGGCCATTGTATGACTGCCTGTGAACTTGATGGCTTACTTGAGGGACTTAATATGGACAATGTGCAAGAGGTCTAAAGCATGGCTGATTCTTGATGCGTTATAATTGCGACCTCGTCAGAATAAAGACTCAGTACTATTGAGCACAGTGGATCAATGCTTGAAAAAGTCTTCTTGTTGCTGTGCAAGCATCGCTTCAATTTCTTCTACATCTATATGTTTTGGCGTGGCATCCTCTGCAGGCTTGCCGGCAATTTTTCTGTCTTCTGCGGCCCATTCACCTAAATCGATAAGTTGACATTTTTTGCTACAAAAAGGGCGGTATTCGCTTGTTGGGGCCCAAACAACCTGTTTGGCGCAAATAGGACATTTCACTTCCATAATCGACTCCAGTGAAATACGTCTTAACGGCACAGATTGAAAAGTTAACCGAGCCTAAGACGCTAAGTAATAAAGAGAACTAAAGTTTAGCAGGCCGCTAACCGAAACTGAATATCGTTTTCCACTGCGCTATTTTGGCCTTCTTGGGGGGAAAATAACATAAAGCGCAGTGCGTAACGGTATTTGTTGCCACTTAAGGTTGGGTAGTAGCCATCATCTACACTGCACTTTACGCGTATCAGTTCGTTTTTATCTTCTGCAGCGCCTTGGTAAAAGCCGTTCTCGGCCACCACATTTACAAACTGACCTCGCTCGCGGATAAACGACAGGCTAACCGCAATTGCATCGTCAAGAAGCCCTAAAGTCTCTAACCATTGTGCAATTTCGTTTTGACGCTGTTCAAGCGGCTGTTGTAACCAAAAGTGCAGATTAGGCAGGTCAAAGCTACATGCGCCGCCGGGTATGGCAAATCTTTGTCTTATAGCGCTAAGCAGTTTGTCATCTTTAAGTGCGCTACCAAAACGGCGATCTGTCTTCAGCTTTTGCTTTAGTGTAAGCACCGTTTTTAGCGCTTGCTCTAGCGCCGTACTGTCTATTTTGGGGTGTTTTGACCAGTACACGAGATTCTTTTCGTGGGCTTCAAGATCTTTCGTTAAATCTGAGCGAAGATCCAGTCTTTCAATGAGATCGAGTAGTTCAAAAAGTTGTTCAAAGAACACCAGCTGAAGATGAGTATGTTCTGATTTAGCCGTAATTTTAAGTTGCCCAAGCAGCTGCTCAACACGTAAATAGTTACGTACTTTTTCCTTTAGTGGAAACTCGAATACAGCGCTACCCATGGAACCCCTTAAAACACATAGACTTAGAGAAACTGCACTACGAAGTTGTAGTGCGGCGAATAACAGCAAGCCTAAAGCATCAAGGCATTTAAGCCAAGTCTACTTGTTCGACAAATGCTAAGTTTGACGCTAATTGGTTAAAAAAGTTTCAAAAAGCAGGGCTGTTGGCCGAAAAGCCCTTTTTGTAACAAAAAAAGGTTAACAAAAGGAAGGTTAACAAAAGAAAGGCAAATAAAAAGGAACGTAAAGCTCGAAGGAAAACAGAAGAACGAGATAGAAAAGCGAAATAGGAACGATAGACAGGGAAGGTAGGTAACTAACTAAGATAGATGTAAAAGGGGTTTACTACTTTGTAAACCACTTATGCTGAAGCAAGGCTTAGTAGTTTTTGGTGTAAAGTTGATATTTGACTAGCAAGCGCTTCCAAGGTCGTGCTGTTATCCAGTACGTCGTTTGCCGCATCAACACGTTCTTTACGTGTAGCCTGCGAAGCCATGATACTTTTTATAGTTTGCTCAGTACTGCCGTCCCGTTTTAACGCTCGTTCAAGCTGCATTGTTTCTGGGCAATCTACCACCACAACATGGTTGCACATCTCAGTTAGTTTGTTTTCAACAAGTAAGGGCACAGATAAAATACAATAGGGTGATGTCGACTCGCTGATTAGCTGTTGCATTCGAGAGCGAATAAGGGGGTGCAGCAAACCATTTAACCAATGTTTTTCTTCTTCGGCGGCAAAGACCTTTTCGCGAAGGGCCGCGCGATTAAGGCTTCCATCTTCTAGCAGAATCGTTTCGCCAAAATGCTCGGCAATTTGCCGTAAGCCCTCTGAACCTACTTCAACAACGTCACGTGCGACTTCGTCAGCATCAACAATATCAATACCAAGGTTTTCAAAAATGGCGGTTGCAGCCGATTTACCGCTGCCTATACCGCCGGTAAGGCCTACTACGAACACGTGTTGTTTATTCATAATCATTAAGCCTTGAAGTTAAAGCGTTACTTGAGATTGAGTAACACTTGGGTTTATAGCACTGCATTAAGATAGGCAGTAATGATTTCTTCTTTGTACAGGAGTGTCAGCCAGCCTGCCACAGCCAAATAGGGGCCAAAAGGAATTGCTAACGATTTGCCTTTATTCTGAATGACCATTATGAGAATGCCTGCAATGGCACCCACAAAAGAAGACAACAAAATAATGACAGGCAAGCCTTGCCAGCCAGTAAATGCCCCAAGTGCCGCGAGCAGTTTAAAATCACCATAGCCCATGCCTTCCTTGCCTGTTACTAACTTAAATAGCCAGTAAACAGACCATAAACTTAAATAGCCTGCCGCTGCACCGATAATGGCATCGGTAGTGCCTACGAATATGTTTTGTGTACTCAGCAGTAAACCTAGCCAAAGCAGAGGCAGTGTTAACTGGTCTGGTAATAACATTTTATCTAAGTCAATAAACAGCAGTGCAACAAGCACATAAGTGAAGATGACCGCCCATAGTGCCTGTGACGTAACACCAAACTGATACGCAGCGAAGGTACAGGCAATGGCTGTGAAAAGTTCAACAAGTGGATAGCGTATTGAAATACCGACTTTGCATTTAGCACATTTGCCTTTAAGCAATAGATAGCTGATAACAGGAATATTCTCCCAAGCGCGAATTTTGTGACCGCAGCTTGGGCAGGTACTGTCAGGCTTTACCAGATTGAAGGTATCTGTAGACACGGGGGACTTGTCATCGGCAGAGATAGTGGCGCCGTCATTTTCACCGCCACTTGCGCCATCACTAAAATAGCTTTCGTACTCTTGCTGCCAGCTGCGCTCCATCATAATTGGTAGGCGGTAAATCACTACGTTTAGGAAGCTGCCCACCATTAAGCTTACAAAGAAAATAAGAGAATAAAATACAGCAGGGTAGAGCTGACTAAGCGTAATTATGGCATCCATGAAGTGCAATTCTTTTTAGTTTTAATAGTGGTTGGAAAAAGTCGGGTGTTAAACTTGGATGGGCGCCACTAAAAAGCGTCGCCCAAATCGTTCACATATATAGAGCTAACAATAGTAAAACTAATAATCACAAAGCTAGCAATATGTGCAAGTTATACCACGTTACCCATTTCGAATATAGGTAAGTACATAGCCACAATCAAGCCGCCAATAACAACACCTAATACGGCCATGATCATAGGTTCAAGTAAACTGGTTAAACCGTCTACCATGTCATCAACTTCTGCTTCGTAAATAGTCGCTATTTTACTCAGCATTTCGTCGACCGCGCCCGATTCCTCACCAATGGCAATCATTTGCGTCACCATATCAGGGAATACTTGGGTAGCGCGCATGGCAACATGCATTGGCATACCGCCTGCCACTTCTTTTCGTATATATAAAATGGCTTCTCGGTAGACCGCGTTACCGGAGGCACCCGCAGCAGATTCTAATGCGCCGATAAGCGGAACACCTGCTGCAAAGGTAGTCGCAAGAGTACGAGTAAAGCGGGCAATACTGGCTTTTTTAAGTATTTCACCAATAACAGGAATTTTTAAAATATTACGGTCTACGCTATCGCGCAGCTTCTGGCTACGTCTGTGTGCTCGCACAAACATAAAGCCTGCGGCGGCAACACCCATGGCGATAAAAATACCGTAGTCTTGCACAAACCGGGAAATTCCCAACACAAAAACAGTAAAGGCAGGGAGTTCAGCGCCAAAGCTGCTAAAGATTTCTTCAAACTGAGGTACAACGAAAATAAGAAGGATAGTCGTAACAATAAAAGCAACAACCAAAACTGCGATAGGGTAGAACATCGCTTTCTTGATCTTTGATTTTAGTGCTTCAGCCTTTTCTTTATAGGTGGCTATACGATCGTAAATGGTTTCAAGGGCACCAGACTGCTCGCCGGTATAAACCAAATCACAGTATAGATCATCGAAATAAAGAGGATGTTTTCTTAGTGCTGAAGAAAGCGGATTACCCGATTTTACTTCTTCGGTTATTTCACCCAGCAATTTTCGCATTGAAGGGTTTGCATGGCCTTGTGCTATCATCTCTAGAGATTGGATAAGCGTAACGCCAGCGGCTAGCATGGTGGCTATCTGCCGTGAAATTACCGATATATCCGCGGGCTTTATCTTCTGTGCTCCGCCGAAAAGTGGCTTAGCGAGTCTTTTTACTTTATTTGCAGAGATACCTTGCCGGCGCAGAAGGTTCTTAGCCTCTGATAAGGATGTAGCAGAAATCTCGCCTTTACGAGCTTGACCATGTCGGTCTTTTCCTTGCCATGTAAATACCGATGCCGCCTTAGCCATTTTGCAATATCCAAGTTTAAGTTAAACAAAAAAACCCAGTTGCAACACTGGGTTTTTATTTCTTAGCTCTACGCGCTTTTAATTAGCAAAGTGTTGTTGGTACACATGCAGCGGCCCATGTTACACGACCGTCAGTTACTGTAGGAGTGAGTGTATATGTAGCAGGGTTTGTACCGTCAGTAACACCAGAGTTGCCAGAAGCTTCAGCCTTAATAACACCGTTCAATGTTGTAACACCAACGACTGTAGCAGATTGTGTTACGTCAGCAGGAACGCCGCTAGTACCACCGTCACATGCTGCCAATGTTGCGTCTACAGTTTGCGCACAAATCTCAACAGCAGTCTTTGCAGCAGCAGTTGCGTTTGTTACTTCAGTGAACTTCGCTTTCTGCGTGTAGTTCTGATAAGCAGGCAATGCGATTGCTGCAAGAATACCGATGATTGCAACAACAATCATTAGTTCGATTAGGGTGAAACCTTTTTGGTTTTTGTTATTCATGTTCATCATGGTTTTTCTCCGGGACGTGTATAACACGTAAAGTTTAAAATCTAATTCAAATTGACGTTTATACCCGAGTCGTCCTTTTCAACGCCCCTGGTACTTGATACTCAGTATAGAATTTTATTTGTCACTGACAAGTATAGGCAAATATACGTATGTCTAGCTTTTGCAGTATGACATGGATAGCTGCGCTATGGCAGGCGTGATCACTTGTACTTTCGTATAAAAGTTAATGACTTACCTACGTATATCTATCTATACACAGAAGAATATAACGAGAAATGACTGGGGATCTTCGTGAGTTCTAGTATTTTTGATCATACTACAACTCACGCTTTTTGATTCGCGGTAAACTAAGGTGTTGACACTCAATTAGCTAATAAATGCACGCTTTGAAACCACCTTACTAAGACAGCGTAATGCGCAGCGACAAATCAATTGCCTGAACATGTTTGGTTAACGCGCCAGATGAAATGTAATCTACACCTAGTTGTGCAAGTGATGCCAGTCGTTCATCAGTAATGTTCCCTGATACTTCCAGTTTACATTGACCTTTATTAAGCGCTACTGCCTGTTGGATCTGTTCGTTAGAAAAGTTATCCAGCATGACAATGTCGGCACCCGCCGAAAGGGCTTGTTTAAACTCAGCTAGGTTCTCTACCTCTACTTCAACTGGCTTGCCAGGCATCATGGTTTTCGCTCGGCTCACAGCTTTTTCGATATTTCCGCAAGAAAAGATGTGATTTTCTTTAATTAAAAAGGCATCGAACAACCCCACGCGATGGTTTTGACCACCACCGCAACGCACCGCGTATTTCTGTGCATAGCGCAGTCCCGGTAAAGTTTTGCGGGTGTCTAAAATTTTAGTATTAGAGCCGGCTAGAAATTTTGCGTAGAAAGCCGTCATCGATGCGGTTGCCGAAAGGGTCTGTAAAAAATTAAGCGCTGTACGTTCGGCTGTTAATATAGCGCGAGCAGAGCCTTCCAAGCTAACTAATACCGTATCAGCCTCAACCTTGTCGCCATCTTTTACATGCCAGGTTAGCGACACTGACTCGTCAATAAGCGCAAATGCTTGATTTGCCCAAGCTATTCCACAAACAACGCAAGGCTCGCGAGTAATAATGGTCGCTTTTGCTGTAACGCTTTCATCTATCAGGTTTGCGGTAATATCGTTTGCAGCATTTAATTCGCCGCCAAGATCTTCTACAAGCGCGTTTGATACTTGCTCTCGGATCGACTGCATATCTGGTGATGTCATTTTCATCGCTTTTATCTATGCTATTTATATATTTAAAGGGTACGCAATATTAACCAATCTCCGCGCTGAGTAAACTCTAATTGGCGAAGAACACTCATTCCAAGCAGTATATGGTCATCTTGCATACCGGGGTTCAAGTTTGCGTCTACATTACGCACTACTATTTCGCCAATGCGCAAGGTATCAATGGTTGACTCGGCAACCCTCACTACGCCATTAGCAGTACTGGCTAAACCCTCACGTCCGGCTTTTAGTTTAAGTCTGTTCGCTAAGTGTGCGGGGACTGCTACATCAGTGGCACCCGTATCAACAAGAAAGACCACTTCCTCACCATTGATATAGCCTGTTGTTACATAATGCCCTTGGCGGTTCTGCTTTAAACGGACTTCGGTTTGTGAACCAATACGCTCTGATGTGGGTTCGCTATTCGGGTTGATTTGTTTTTCTAGAAGATCTGAGAAAACAAAAACCAGTAGACCAAAACCGCAAATCCAAGCAAGGGCAACCATCCATTTACCCGTTGATGCTGTCGGGTCTTGTTGTTCATTCATGCTTTTACCTTTCTTATAATAGTGGTGCACTAATGCTCGTGTAGCCTATTACCCAGCGTAATCGTTCAGTAATTGGTTAAGCACTGGGCCAAAGTGCTGAATCAAGTGATAGATCACAACCAATAGCCCTATACACTTATATCAACTTACAATGTAGGCTATTACCCAGAAAATCAATTACCGAAGCAAATACTATGGTGCTTTACAACGAAGCAAAGTACACCCCAAGTCCACATTATGATGCCCGTCCTGACGATAAAGATGTCAGCCTGTTGGTGATACATAATATTTCACTGCCGCCTTCACAATTTGGTACGCCGGGCATTCGTCAATTGTTTACCGGTACACTTAATCCAGATGACCATCCTTTTTATAAGGAAATTGACGGATTAAGGGTCTCTGCCCATTGTGTGATTTATCGAACTGGTGAAATAGAACAATTTGTACCTTTTGAACAAAGGGCGTGGCATGCAGGCGTTTCAACCTTTCAAGGCCGCAGTCGCTGTAACGACTATGCAATTGGCATTGAACTGGAAGGCACTGATACGCTGCCCTTTACCGAAGCGCAGTATAAGGCGCTAGGGGAACTCACTGATTTTATTACACAACACTATCCTCGGATCACTTTAGGGCGTATCGTAGGTCATAATGATATAGCGCCGGGGCGTAAGACTGACCCCGGTGTTGCTTTTGATTGGGCAAGATACAGAATGCGCGTAATTGGGTTGAAGTATTCTGATTAATCTAGGTCGCTGGAAAAGGGAAACACAATATCTATGATGTTAATGAGCCTACTATTAATTCTCAGCCTCGAGCGGTTGATGACAAAAACACCTAATTGGCATGTCGAAAAATATGCTGCTCAGTACCGTGCTTTTCTTCAAAACAAGGGGTTACTTAAGTTTCAAGAAGAAAATACGGGTGATAAGGAGAGTAAAAAAAGCTCACCCATAGCGCTTTATTGCTATCTTTTACTACCTGCGGTCGTATTGGGAGTTATTGAATACTGGGTGCTTGGCGCATTCCTTACCTTTATAGAGCAAAGTTTGGTGTTGTTCGTTTGTATTGGCTGTCCGGTGTTAAGAAGTATTTATAAAAACTTTTTAAATGCCGCCGACAGAGGCGACCTACAAGCTTGTAGCATGTATACAGATCAATTAGGGCATTGTGCAAGTCAAACAGATAGTGATGGAAGCGCAGGTGCAGAAGGGAAAAGCTTCGGTCAACATCTTACTTGGCTTAACTACCAGCACTATGCTGCTGTTATGCTGTGGTTTATTGCATTTGGTGCACCAGGCGCATTGTTTTATACCTTAAGCCGAAGTACCACCGAAGCCCTATGTGACGCTAATCACCCTTTGAACGTAGCTGCGGGAAGACTAATGTTTGCTCTAGACTATATTCCTGTCCGCGTGACCGCCTTTGGCATGTTGATGATGGGGCATTTCTCGCGAGCGTTGCCTGAATGGTTAAAATACGCGCTTCAATTCGACGTACCTGCTTACGACGTACTTACACAAATTTCATCGAAAGCCGAGGTGCTAACCCCAGATGAGCATAAGTTACAGGCTGAAAATGCAGCAGTAGAACCAAAGGTGCTGGTAAAGTTAGCAAAACGTAATGTTATTTTTCTTCTTGTAATAACGTCAGTACTTACGCTTGTAGGCAGTCTGGCATAATCATTATTTTTAACATTTACTACGCTACTTGGCCTGGAAAGGCGTTTGGTCTATTTATTAATTGTATGTAGATCAGACGCTTTACCCATATTTAATCATCTCTCCTACCTCATCAGACCAGTTGCTGGCTGATAATTTTTCTTAACAAATTCAACAATAAAGCTTAACACCCAGCAAATCGCATAGCCTTTGCTATGCTTGGGAGTATTTACCTCGAAATCGATCTGCCTTAAACTAGATAGGTAAAATGGTATTACCAATTGTGTTTGTGTTTAAATTTTCCATGATTATTTTTTACATTCACAGCTGTTATAACAGCGCTGGTACAAATAATAGGATACGTTGAGCGCATGCGTCAGCAGCGAAAAAAACTCTCTGATGTGATTACGGAGCAACTCGAGTCGATGATACTCGACGGTACGCTATTGGCTGGTCAAAAATTACCGCCAGAAAGAGAGCTTGCGCTTGAATTTGATGTATCTCGTCCATCATTGAGAGAAGCCATTGGTAATCTGCAGGCTCGCGGTCTGGTAGAGCGTAAGCAGGGCGGCGGTACGTTCGTTAATCGAAACCTGAATTCAGCCATGAAAGATCCGCTTATGGACTTAGTCAGCCAGCGCCCTGAAACTCAATTCGATTTACTTGAATTTCGCCATGCCTTAGAAGGAATGGCAGCGTATTACGCAGCACTTCGTGGTCAACCTGAAGACTACGAGGCATTAAAACAAGCATTGAATGATGTACCTACGCCTAAAGCGCACGAAAGCAAGCGAGCCCAAGCTGAGGCACTAGGACAGTTTTATATCATTATGGCAAGAGCATCTCACAACATGGTGCTGTTACACGTAATGAGCACCATGCAAAGCATGCTGGTGGACAATATTGAACGAAACTTTGACATGCTGGCAGCGCACCCTGAAGCAGTGGAAGACATTGCTAAACAGCGTCGTGAAATTGTAGAAGCTATTGCTTCTCGCGACCCCGAAGCTGCACGCCAGGCATGTAACACGCATTTGGCGTTTATTGAAAAAACGCTATTAACCATTAATCAACGCGATACCCGTGTACAGCGCGCATTGCGGCGATTAGAGATTTAGTTACCTAGTCTTACCCTATGCAAAAAGGGCTAGATAGCTATTCATTCGCAGAGGCCGGTCAGGTTTTTCCTGTGCCACTGCAAAAGCAGGTGAGCCAGATTGGGTCACTGTGAGTACAACGTAATTTAGTTTTCCTTCTTTTAGCGCCTTTGATAATAGAGGCAGTGCTAAGGGAGGATTTTCTATATAAGCAAAAAATAGGATGGCACCATGTCTGATATGATGCACCAAGATGTAGATCCTCAAGAAACTAAAGAGTGGATTGATGCGCTTGAGTCGGTTTTAGAAGAGGAAGGCGTAGAACGCGCTCATTATTTACTCGAAAAACTTATTGATAAAGCACGTCGCAGCGGAGCGCATCTACCGTATGACGCAACTACTGCCTACATCAATACTATCCCTGCAGCGCAAGAGCCAAAAATGCCTGGTGACTTGACCATCGAAGCGCGCATCCGTGCAGCAATTCGTTGGAACGCATTGATGATTGTATTGCGTGCATCTAAAAAAGACCTAGAGCTTGGTGGCCACATTGGTAGCTTTGCATCATCGGCTATGCTTTACGATGTGGGCTTTAACCACTTCTTTAAAGCGCCGAATGAGAATCAAGGCGGCGACTTTATTTTCGCACAGGGCCATATTTCTCCAGGTATTTATGCGCGCTCATATATGGAAGGCAACTTAACTGAAGAGCAGTTAAACAACTTCCGTCAAGAGTGTGCTGGCGATGGTCTGTCGTCTTACCCACACCCTCACTTGATGAAAGACTACTGGCAGTTCCCAACGGTATCTATGGGTCTAGGCCCACTTCAAGCTATTTACACAGCACGTTTCCTTAAATACCTAACTAACCGTGGTATCAAAGACTGTTCAGGTCAGCGCGTATACTGCTACATGGGTGACGGTGAGTGTGATGAGCCAGAGAGCTTGGGTGCAATTGGTCTTGCGTCTCGTGAAGGCCTAGACAACCTAACGTTTGTTATCAACTGTAACCTACAGCGCTTAGACGGCCCGGTACGTGGTAACGGCAAAATTATCCAAGAACTTGAAGGTACGTTCCGCGGCGCTGGCTGGGAAGTTGTGAAAGTTATTTGGGGTAGCTACTGGGATGAGCTACTGGCTCGCGATAAATCTGGCAAGCTAATTCAGCTTATGGGCGAAACGGTAGACGGTGAATACCAGAACTGTAAAGCCAAAGGCGGCAAGTACACCCGTGAAAACTTCTTCAACAAGTATCCTGAAACAGCGGCTCTTGTAGCGAACATGTCTGACGACGACATCTGGCGCTTAAACCGTGGTGGTCACGATCCAGTAAAAGTATTCGCAGCTTACCAAAAAGCCATTGATACGAAAGGTCGTCCAACGGTAATCCTTGCTAAAACGGTTAAAGGTTTTGGTCTAGGTGCATCAGGCGAAGCACAAAACGTAGCGCACAACGTTAAGAAAATGGACGTTGATTCAATCAAAGCGTTCCGCGACCGTTTCAATATTCCAGTAGCAGACGAAAAAATTGCTGACCTGCCTTACTTCAAGTTCGACGAAGACAGCGAAGAAATGAAGTACCTTCGTGCACGTCGTGAAGCACTAGGCGGTTACTTGCCTTCTCGCCGTGAACAGGCTGAAGAACAGCTTGAAATTCCTGAGCTAAGTGCATTCGACGCTATCTTGAAAGGTTCAGGTGACCGTCAAGTATCGTCAACGATGACGTTTGTACGTGTACTTAACGCATTGTTGAAAGATAAGAAAATTGGTAAGCGTATTGTGCCAATTATTCCTGATGAAGCCCGTACGTTTGGTATGGAAGGCTTGTTCCGTCAGGTAGGTATTTATGCTAACGAAGGCCAGAAATACGTACCTCAAGATGCCGACCAAGTCGCTTACTATCGCGAAGATAAGAAAGGTCAGGTACTTCAGGAAGGTATTAACGAGCTAGGTGCAATGGCATCGTGGGTAGCGTCAGGTACGTCTTACTCAACGTGTAACGCTACCACTATTCCGTTCTACATTTACTATTCAATGTTTGGTTTCCAACGTGTTGGTGACTTGGCATGGGCAGCGGGTGATAGCCAAGCGCGTGGTTTCCTATTAGGTGCAACAGCAGGTAGAACTACGCTTAACGGTGAAGGTCTACAGCACCAAGACGGTCATTCACACGTTCAGGCGAACCTAATCCCTAACTGTATTACTTACGATCCAACGTACGGTTATGAAGTAGCGGTTATCGTTCAAGACGGTCTGCGTCGCATGTACGGTAATAACGAAAATATCTTCTATTACCTAACATTGATGAACGAGAACTATCAGCACCCTGCAATGCCAGAAGGTGATGATGTTGCTGAGCAGATCATTAAAGGTATCTACAAGCTTGAGCGTGTTGAAAACGACAAGTCTAAGCTTAACGTACAGCTAATGGGCTCGGGTACTATCTTGAACGAAGTACGTAAAGCGGCGCAGATTCTGAGTGAAGACTACAACGTATCTTCTGACGTTTACTCTGTGACCTCGTTCAACGAGCTAGCCCGTGAAGGTCAAGACGTTGCGCGTTGGAACATGCTAAATCCAGAAGCTGAGCAAAAAGTACCTTACATTGGTCAGGTAATCACGAAAGATGCAGGTCCTGCGATTTCTGCCACTGACTATGTGAAGAACTACTCAGACCAAGTTCGTGCGTTCATTGATACTGAATACCGCTGTCTAGGTACAGACGGTTTCGGTCGAAGCGATAGCCGTGAAAACTTGCGTACTCACTTTGAAGTTAATGCGTCATACATTGTGGTTGCATCACTTTACGAATTGGCTCAGCGCGGCGACGTTGAGAAGAAAGTGGTAGCAGAAGCCATTAAGCGTTTTGAAATTAACGCTGAAAAACTTAACCCACTTTACGCGTAAGCCAGATAAGGTATTTTACATATGTCAGATATTCAAAAGATTATCGTACCCGATGTAGGCGGTGACGAAGTTGAAGTTATCGAGCTATGTGTTGCCGTAGGCGACAACATCGAAGCCGATGAAGGCGTTGTTACTGTAGAAAGTGACAAGGCGTCAATGGACATCCCAGCACCATTTGAAGGTGAGATTGTAAGCCTGTCTGTATCAGTAGGCGATAAAATCAAAGAAGGCGATGTGATTGGTGAAATGAAAGTTGCAGGTGGTGATAGCGCTGCTGAAGAATCATCTTCAGACAACGCTTCACAAGAAGAAGCGCCTAAGCAAGAAGAAGCACCAAAAGAAGAAAGCAAGTCAGAGGCAGCACCTGCTGCGTCTGGCAGCAGCGAAGTAATTGAAGTTGCAGTGCCAGATATCGGTTCTGACGATGAAGTTGACGTAATTGACGTATTGGTTTCAGTGGGCGACACCATTGAAAAAGAAGATGGGCTAATTACTCTAGAAACCGATAAAGCGACTATGGACGTTCCTTCAACGCACGCAGGTACGGTGAAAGAAGTGTTCATCAGCACTGGCGATAAAGTGAAAGAAGGCACAGTTGTAATTAAGCTTGAAGTAGCGGGCTCAGGCTCGTCTTCAAGTGAGTCGGCTTCTAGCGATGCTTCTTCTGAAGCATCTGCACCGGCTGCGCAGGAAAGCGAAAAGCAAGAGTCAGCTCCTGCGGCGTCTGCAAGTAGCGAAACCATTGAAGTAGCCGTGCCTGACATTGGTGAAGACGGTGAAGTTGACGTTATCGACGTGCTTGTATCGGTAGGCGATACCGTTGAAAAAGAAGACGGCCTAATTACGCTAGAAACTGATAAAGCCACCATGGATGTACCTTCAACGCACGCAGGTACCATTAAAGAAGTCTTTATCAAAACAGGCGATAAAGTTAAGCAAGGCACATTAGTTGTTAAACTAGAAACTAGCGGTGGCTCATCTGAACAGGCACCATCTGCACCTAAAGCAGAAAAGCCTGCTGAAGCGCCTAAGCAAGAAGCACCTAAACAAGCGTCACAGCAAGAAGCCTCTCAAGGCCGTTCTCCTGTGCCGCCAGCGCCAGAAGCTAAGAATACAGGTAAAGCACATGCTTCACCTTCGGTTCGCCGTATTGCTCGCGAGTTCGGTGTAGACCTGACTCAAGTTAGAGGCTCTGGCCCTAAAAACCGTATCTTGAAAGAAGACGTTCAAGCTTACGTGAAAGCTGAGCTTGCGAAACCTCGCACAGCAGCCGCTTCTGGCAGCGCACCAGTAGGCGACAACGTACTGCAAATCGTGCCAGTTAAACCTGTTGATCACAGCAAGTTTGGTGAAATTGAAGAGCAGCCGTTATCTCGTATTCAGAAAATTTCTGGTCCGTTCTTACACCGTAACTGGGCAACTATTCCTCACGTTACGCAGTTCGACGAAGCAGATATCACTGAAGTTGAAGAATTCCGTAAAGAGCAAAACGCTTATCACGCGAAAATTAAGTCTGGTCTTAAGATCACGCCACTAGTATTCGTAATGAAAGCGGTAGCGAAAGCCCTTGAGAAATACGAAGTATTCAACTCATCACTGTCTGACGATGGCGAGAGCTTAATCATTAAGAAATTTATCAACATTGGTATTGCGGTTGAAACACCGGGAGGCCTTGTTGTACCTGTTATTCGTGACGTGAATAAGAAAGGTATTGAGCAGCTGTCTCAAGAGCTTATCGAAACATCTAAGAAAGCCCGTGAAGGCAAGCTGAAAGCGGCTGACATGCAGGGTGGTACGTTCACCATCTCTAGCCTAGGTGGTATTGGTGGTACGGCGTTTACGCCTATTGTAAATGCACCGGAAGTCGCCATATTAGGTGTGTCTAAGTCTGAGATGAAGCCTAAGTGGAATGGTAAAGAGTTTGAGCCGCGCTTAATGGTGCCGCTAAGCCTGTCATACGACCACCGAGTAATCGATGGTGCGGTAGGTGCAAGATTCTCTACTGAGGTTGCTGCAAACCTAACTGACTTGCGCAGAATCATACTTTAAATAAAAGGTCGAAAAATATTACAATATCAGTAACATTTTCGACGATTTTATAAGCCCATTTGGTGGCATTTAGGTTATGCTATTACACAAAAGTAATAGCATGACCCTACAAGAACAGGATTGAGGTTCACAATGAGCGAAATTAAAACGCAATTGGTGGTACTGGGCGGCGGCCCTGGCGGTTATTCAGCAGCATTCCGTGCGGCTGACTTAGGTATTGAAACAGTTATCGTAGACTCACGCGACACGCTCGGTGGTGTTTGTCTTAACGTTGGCTGTATCCCTTCAAAAGCCCTTCTTCACGTTGCAAAAGTGATGAAAGAAGCGAAACACCTAGCTAGCCACGGTGTATCTTTCGGCGAGCCTACCATCGATTTAGACAAAATCCGTGAATACAAAGATGGCGTTGTTAAGCAGTTAACAAACGGCCTTAGCGGTATGTCTAAAATGCGTAAAACCAAGCATGTACAAGGCTTCGGCAAATTTACAGGTGCAAACACCCTAGAAGTAAAAAATGGTGACGACGTTACTACTATTAC
Organism: Alteromonas portus; assembly: GCF_005117025.1. Lineage (GTDB taxonomy): Bacteria > Pseudomonadota > Gammaproteobacteria > Enterobacterales > Alteromonadaceae > Alteromonas > Alteromonas portus. The sequence continues at coordinate 429,560 of NZ_SWCO01000005.1, forward strand.
TTTTGAAAAAGCGATTATCGCTGCGGGTTCTGAGCCAGTAAGCCTACCGTTCATCCCAGAAGATGACCGTGTAATCGACTCAACTGGCGCGCTGGAAATGAAAGACATTCCAGAGAAAATGCTAGTTCTAGGCGGTGGTATCATCGGTCTAGAAATGGGTACTGTGTACGAAGCACTTGGCTCGAACATTGATGTAGTTGAATTCTTAGATCAGCTAATTCCAGCAGCTGACAAAGACATCATGAAAGTATTCATGAAAGACTACAAAGACAAGTTTAACATTATGCTTGAAACCAAAGTGACTGCGGTTGAAGCAAAAGACGATGGCTTGTACGTAACATTTGAAGGTAAGAACGCACCTGCTGAACCAGTGCGCTACGACAAAGTACTTGTTGCTGTTGGTCGTAAGCCAAATGGCAAGCTAGTTGGCGCTGAAGCTGCTGGCGTAAACGTTGACGAGCGTGGCTTCATCAACGTTGATAAGCAAATGCGTACTAATGTTGACCACATCTTCGCAATCGGCGACCTTGTAGGTCAGCCAATGCTTGCGCATAAAGCGGTTCACGAAGGTCACGTTGCTGCAGAAGTTATTGCTGGCCAGAAGCACTACTTCGACCCACGTGCTATTCCTTCAGTAGCGTACACTGAGCCAGAAGTTGCTTGGGTTGGTCTAACTGAAAAAGAAGCGAAAGAGCAGGGCGTAAGCTATGAAACAGCAACCTTCCCATGGGCTGCTTCAGGCCGTGCAATTGCATCTGATGCAACTAACGGTATGACCAAAATGATTTTCGAAAAAGAAACGGGCCGCGTAATCGGTGGTGCTATGGTAGGTACCAACGCGGGCGAAATGCTTGGCGAAATCGGCCTAGCTATTGAGATGGGTGCTGACGCTGAAGACGTAGCATTGACTATCCATGCTCACCCAACGCTTAACGAATCAATTGGTCTTGCGTCTGAAATCTTCGAAGGAAGTATTACTGACCTGCCAAACCCGAAAGCGAAGAAAAAGAAGTAAATTAGCTTCTTTTCAGATAACGATGAAAGCCCGCTTCTAAGCGGGCTTTTTTGTACTACACTTTTACCCTGAGGCTCGATTTAAACATAAAAACTAAGTAAAAAGAGATACTAAGTGGTGGTAGATGTCAGCAAAAATTAAAGACCCAATAAAAGTGCAGTCGAAGTTTGGGGAATACAGTGTTGAACTTAAAGGAAACATTATTCGCCTGGATGGCAAAGGAGTAGTTACAAAAGCGCTTTTTCAACACTATCACGAAGATGTCAAAAAACTCGCTTTACCTTTAGGAGGGCAACCGTGGGGATTTTTAATCTTTGTACAAGGAGTTGGTATCTTGACTCCCGATGCAGAGCAAGCTTTGATTGAATCAGTTCAGCTTAGAAAGCAGTATGGAATGCAAGGTTGTGCGTTTGTCACTAACCAGGCTGATATACCCGCTTTGGTTAAAAGTCAGTTTGAACGGGTGTATGCAGCGGCCAACTTAGCATGCTATTTCAGTGACTCTGAAAGTGACGCGCTTGCTTGGTTAGCCGCGCTTGGTTGCTCGTTAGATAATGAGTAACAACAACTTAAGCAGTTTCTTTCCCTGCTATGATTTTTGCTGCTTCATCGTTGCTCGGTGTTTTTAAGTGTGCGGGCGTAAATTCCTCACAGTCCATATTTCGCTGATCCATAAAGCGTTTAACGGTGTCGGCGCAGTACGCTTTACGGCAGCATTGAGAGAGCAGCATTTCATGGCGCTGCACACGCTCGCGAATGAATTTCACAACCAGACCTCTAAGCCACTGTAAACCAGCGTCTTGGTCTTGACGTTTATGCCACATAATGGATAGTGGCGAGCTTACAATCTCAACAGGTGTTTCGAATACTGCCAATTCGCCCGAGAAAATCTCTTTTTCCATTACTAAAGATGGAGCAACACAAATAAGGTTGCTCTCTTTTAATAGCGGTGTGGCGTTGTAAAACTGGTTTACAGACATTGCCACACGACGCTTAAGGCCTAAATTCGCCAGCACCTGATCTGTGGGGCCTGTCACATCGCCTGTAACAGAAACCAGAAGATGATCAGCCGCGACAAAGTCTTCCAACGTCAATTGAGATTTTGCCAATGGATGATCGGGGCGCATGACCACCACCCAGCTGGGATCTAATACATGCTCGGCACGAATAACAGAGCCAGGCTCTTGGTATTTAGAGAAGGTCAGTTCGGCTTCTGCATCTTTAAGTATTTTATCGGTTTCCATGTCGTAATTAGGAATTGCATGGATATTGATACCTGGCGCTTCACTTTCAATAACTTTACGCAGCGGTCCCCATACCATAGAAACAATGCTGTCAGTTGCTGCGATACGAAAAGTGCGCTTAGCTGTAGCGGGATTAAAGTCTGTAGGGTTAACGGCGACTTCAAGCTCACCCAGCGGGCCCTGAATTTGACTCCATAAGTTTTTAGCAAAAGAAGTAGGCTGGATACCACGCCCGTCTTTTACAAACAACTCGTCGTTCCACGCGGTACGCATTCGAGATAGTGCGTTAGATACCGCAGGCTGTGTCATTGATAGTCTATCAGCGGCGCGGGTGATGGCACCCTCGGTCATGATGGCATCAAAAATCATCAATAAATTTAAATCATGGGGGCGCATCGCTCTCTCCGGTCTCTATTACCTACTATTCACTTTCGAATTCTTTACAATGCCACGCTTCTCAATTTTAGAAACGGGATTTCTTTATTTAGCTTAATTCTCAATATATAACATAATGTGATGTGTTGCATATAAAAAGATAATTATTTTTATTGTTTGAGGGTGTGCATAATGCGCGACATCAAACTTTAGTTTACTTTTTAAGAGAATCTTGCAATGAAAACTTTTTCCCGTTTATTGGCAATTGTAAGCCTAACTGCGCTAGTTGCTGCATGCGGTGGTGACGAGCAGGATCCAAGTCAATCAATGAGCGCTGGCGCAAGTGCTGGTATTCCTGTTGATGTGGCAACGGTAGTGTCTCAGCGTTTAACCGAATGGGATAATTTCACTGGTCGCTTAGAGTCCCCACACATTGTAGCGCTTCGCCCCCGCGTATCGGGCTATATTGACTTTGTTGCATTTGACGAAGGTGAGTATGTCGAACAAGGGCAAACGTTATTCTTAATTGATAATCGCACGTTTAAAGCAGAGGTTGATCGGTTAACAGCACAACTTGAAGAAGCCAAAAGTCGCGTTCAGCTGGCTGAGCAAAACTATAACCGAGCCTTCAAACTACGCAAAACTCAAGCGGTATCCGAAGAAGTTCTTGATGCTCGTTTAGCTGAGAAAAACCAAGCACTTGCTAGCTTAAACCAAACGCAAGCCGCGCTTGAAGTGGCCCGTCTAAATCGTGGTTTTGCTCGTGTTGAGGCGCCTATTTCTGGGCGCATTTCTCGAGCCAACATCACTGAAGGTAACTTTGTTACCGCAGGACAAACAGAATTGACTCGAATAGTATCTACCGACCGTTTATACGCTTATTTCGATATAGATGAACAGACTTATCTGAACTACGTCAACAGTGATAAAGATGCGTCTACCTCGGTAAATGAACAGCCGGTGGCTATGCGCCTTGCGAACGAGTCTGATTATAACCACTGGGGTCAAATTGACTTTATCGATAACCAAGTAAATGGTAGCACCGGTACACTTCGCGTTCGCGCCGTATTTAATAACGAAGAAGGACGTTTAATTCCTGGTTTATTTGCACATTTAAAGTTAGCAGGTGACACCGATGAACAGGGTATTCTTATTAAAGAAAAAGCTATCGGCACAGATCTTAACAACAAGTTTGTATTGGTTGTGAACGACGAGAGTAAAGTGGAATATCGCGCAGTTAAGCTAGGTGACAAAGTAGGCAGCATGCGCATTATCACCAGCGGCTTAAATGCAAACGACACCATTATAGTTGATGGCTTACAGCGAGTGCGTCCTGGTGCCCAAGTTGCCGCTAACCAAGTGCCTATGGGTGATGAAGATGCACTGGCAAATTTATCTAGCTGGCAGTCGCGTGTTGATAACGCAACACAACTAACTCAAAACATGGCGCAGGTTGAAGATGTTTTGTCTGGTGGTTCATTTACCTCAGGTACAGCAACAGCAGGTCTTAAGTAATGAATATCTCGCAGTTTTTCATTAGCCGCCCCATTTTCGCGGGCGTGCTTTCATTACTCATTTTTATAGGTGGTGCTATTGCTGTTTGGCAACTGCCTATTACCGAATATCCAGAAGTGGTACCGCCTACTGTAATGGTAACTGCAAATTACCCAGGCGCAAACCCTGAAGTCATCGCCGAAACAGTTGCAACGCCGCTAGAACAAGAAATTAACGGTGTTGAAAACATGCTGTATATGTCATCACAGGCAACCAGTGATGGCCGTATGACGCTAACAATCACGTTTGCCATTGGTACCGACCCAGATGAAGCCACAACACTGGTACAGAACCGTGTTAATCGCGCTACACCCCGTTTGCCTCAGGAAGTGCAGCGTTTAGGCGTGGTAACTGAAAAATCATCACCAGACTTAACTATGGTGGTGCATTTAACATCGCCTGATAATCGTTATGACATGCTGTATCTTTCAAACTATGCTGATCAGTTTGTGAAGGATGAACTGGCCCGTATTAATGGGGTAGGGCAAGTACGTTTGTTCGGTGCCGGTGAGTTCAGTATGCGAGTGTGGTTAGACCCTAACAAGCTTGCTGCGCTTCAATTAAACCCTGGCGATGTGGCAGCAGCTATTGCCGATCAAAACCAGCAAGCTGCGGCAGGTAGCTTAGGTGCACAGCCTACGGGTACCAGCGAATTCCAATTATTGATTAACGTGCGCGGCCGTTTAAAAGATGAAGCCGAATTTGAAAATATTATTGTTAAGTCGGGGGAGAATGGTGAAATAACCCGTCTTAAAGATGTTGCTCGTGTTGAGCTTGGGGCGAATAATTATGCCTTAAGATCGCTGCTAAATAATAACCCAGCTGCGGCAATTCCAATATTCCAAGCGCCAGGCTCAAACGCCATACAAATATCAGACGATGTGCGTTCGCGCATGGCAGAGCTATCTAAGGTGTTTCCCGACGGCTTAGAGTACGACATTGTTTACGACCCTACTGTGTTTGTAAGAGGCTCGATTGAAGCCGTAGTAAACACGCTTTTAGAAGCGGTATTACTTGTTGTTCTTGTAGTTGTACTGTTTCTTCAAACTTGGCGAGCATCCATTATCCCATTAGTAGCGGTTCCTATTTCACTGGTAGGTACATTCGCCTTTATGCAGTTAATGGGCTTTTCTCTTAATGCGCTGTCTTTATTTGGCTTAGTGTTAGCTATTGGTATCGTTGTAGACGATGCCATCGTTGTAGTGGAAAACGTAGAGCGAAATATTGCCGAGGGTAAATCGCCATTTGACGCTACTGTTCAGGCAATGAAAGAAGTGACTGGGCCGATTATTGCTACCACGCTGGTTTTGGCTGCCGTATTTATTCCAACTGCTTTCATGAGCGGCTTAACGGGGCAATTCTATAAACAGTTCGCACTTACTATCACTATTTCAACGGTAATATCTGCAATTAACTCGTTAACACTGAGCCCTGCTTTATCTGCTCTGCTTTTGAAGCCTCACGGTAAAGCAAACGATTGGCTTACGCGCGGTATGGATAAAGTATTCGGTCGCTTTGTTTTTGCGCCTTTCAACCGTGTTTTTGAGCGCGGGTCAAAGCAGTACACGGGCGCAGTAGGCGGGTTAATTCGTAAAAGCGGCATTGTACTTGTGTTATATGCAGGCCTTATTGCGCTCACTTATAACCAGTTTGCCACTACACCTACGGGCTATGTTCCAGGTCAAGATAAGCAATATTTGGTGGCTTTCGCGCAACTTCCTAATGCAGCGAGCTTAGACAGAACGGAAGAAGTAGTTCGAGAAATGTCTCGCATTGCGATGGAACACCCAGGCGTGTCAGATGCCGTAGCGTTTCCTGGCTTAAATATTAACGGTTTTACTAATAGTCCAAGTTCTGGAATTTTATTTACGCCGCTTAAGCCTTTTAGTGAAAGACAGTCACCAGAGTTATCTGCAGGCGCCATTGCTGCAAAACTCAATCAGCAGTTTGGTTCGATTAAAGGGGCCTATGTCGCTATTTTCCCGCCGCCTCCGGTGATGGGACTAGGCACTATAGGCGGCTTCCGTTTACAGGTTGAAGACAGAGGGAACTTAGGCTTTGAAGAACTTGAGCGTGTAACCCAAGAAGTGATTGGTAAAGCATGGGCCCACCCTGCGCTAACAGGTTCATTCACAAGCTTCACTGTAGCCGTGCCACAACTTGATGTAGACGTAAATCGTGAAAAAGCAGTGAGCCAAGGGGTAAACATCGATACCTTGTTTACCACGATGCAAGCTTACTTAGGTTCGCTTTATGTAAATGACTTCAACTTGTTTGGTCGTACATATCAAGTGAACGTGCAGGCTGATGCTCAATATCGTCAAGAGATAGGGGACATAACCCAGTTTAAAATAAGAAATAGCCAAGGTGAAATGATACCGCTAGGTTCATTCCTAGACGTTCAACATAGTGCCGGTCCAGATCGAGTGATGCACTACAATGGCTACGTTACCGCCGAAATTAATGGTGCTCCAGCGCCTGGCTATTCGTCAGACCAAGCGAAAGCGGCCATCGAAGAGATTTTGGCTGAAACATTGCCGCTAGGAATGACCTACGAGTGGACAGAGTTGACCTACCAGCAAATATTAGCCGGTAATGCATCAGCGTTTGTATTCCCACTGGTTGTGCTTTTAGTGTTCTTAGTATTGGCTGCGCAATACGAAAGCCTGCGTTTGCCACTGGCAATCATATTGATTGTTCCCATGACCTTGCTGAGCGCGCTTATTGGCGTTCAGATTTACGGTGGTGATAACAATATCTTTACCCAAATTGGTCTAATTGTATTGGTCGGTCTTGCTACGAAGAACGCCATTCTTATTGTCGAGTTTGCTAAAGAGCTGCAGGACAGCGGCATGGATGCGCTTTCGGCCATCAAAGAAGCAAGTCGCTTGCGTTTACGTCCAATCTTGATGACATCAATTGCCTTTATCATGGGGGTATTACCTATGGTTATCTCTACTGGAGCGGGTGCAGAAATGCGTCAAGCCATGGGGGTAGCGGTATTCTCAGGCATGATTGGTGTTACCGTATTTGGGCTTATCTTAACTCCGGTATTTTATTACCTGATACAGCGTAAAGGTTAACTCTCCCGTCTACCCAAGCGTTGCCCTCTTAAGGGGCTCTTTAGGCCACTCATTTGAGTGGCCTTTTTTTACCAACGTTGAATATACCCTCGTCAACTAATATTCATGCTATGCTAACAACCGTATTCAATCGTAAGTGAAATGCGCACTTGTGCACTTTGTGTATTAGATTACTGCTAATGTCTACTGGCTAGATTCGCCAATATACGTTTTAATTTATATGGCGCTGGGTAACCTTCAGCGCTCAAAGTTCATTGATTAAGGGTGGCAAGCCTGAAATGACGGACCTCAAAGCGCAGTCTAAGCAACTTGAATTCTTCGAAATTCCAAGTCCTTGCGTGGGTGTGTGTGAGTCTGGGCCAAGAGGGTTCTGCAAAGGGTGCTATAGAAGCCGTGATGAGCGCCTTTATTGGCTTAAAGTTGATGATGCCACAAAACGAAAAATAATCAGTGCATGTGTACGACGTAAAAATGCGTTTATGGCAAAATTACGTAAAGCACAAGCACAGAAAGGCGAGGAAGCGGCACAACAGTTTTCTCTTTTCGATGAGCCGCCTGAAAGTCGTTAAAAAAGAGTTTGAGATTTATTGATGTCGTTAGATAAGTATGTTTCGTATGCTGCGAAATCGTTTACGTTACCCGATATTTGCGTGCGCCTGCGTTCAACGTTAGACGACCCTCGTTCTAGTATTGAAGATATCGCTGCACTGATTAGTGCCGATCCTTCTCTTACCGCAAAGGTTTTGCGTTTGGCCAACAGTTCGCTTTTTCGTTTTCCTTCTCAAATTGAGTCGGTCACAAAAGCCATAAACGTGATTGGTGGCGAAGCGCTTTATAATTTAGTTATCGCTGAAACGGCAACCACCGCTTTTAAACACTTTGATACATTATTAATTGAGTTAGATAAGCACTGGCACGCGTCTGTCTATTGCGGGATGGTAGCAAAGAGTCTAGCCATGAGACTTAACGTTCGCGGCGCCGAACGCTTTTTTGTGATGGGCATTCTTCAAAATATGAGTGAGCTTATAATCGCTAAAAAAGAACCTAAGCGTTATGACGATTACCGCAGTGCGAAAAAGAACGAGTTGCCACATATTGAGCAGTTGTCCCATTTCGGTTTTACGTTTGCGCATTGCAGCGGTATCATACTCGAAAAATGGCACTTACCGATTGGTTTGTACTATCCGGTATCTTTCATGAATGATGAAGCAAAATACTCATCAGATATTGATGTTTGTGTACTTGCAATTGCAAGTCGTATAACGCTTAGTCAACTTGAAAAAGAAAGTTATGCTGATATTGAACTTTTTACGCCAGAGATAGCCAATACAGTAAGTCTCGACATGGAAGTGATTAGCAACTCGATTGAATATGCTGAACAAGAAACAGCAAAAATTGTGTCGCTTATTCACTGAGCTTTCAGTGCACAATTCTGTCACCGCACTTTTTATATTGTAAAATATAGAAAAGCTCTCCCAGAGGATTGGTATTACGAACGCCTTATCCAGGCGTAATCTAATAACTATAAAGCTCAACGTAAAATCAGATTATGTTCAGAAAAATCTTCCGGCCACGTGTTGTAGTTGGTGCCATTTGTATTGGCATGTGTTTATCTGCAAACGCGAGGGATCTCATTGAAACGCTTTATCATGCTGATTTCACTCCTGATGCCGACGACGAAATACCTCGTTTCTCACTAGACGGGGAGCTTGGTGTTCTGCTCAATACCGGCAACACGTCTGCTGCCAGCGTGAAAGCGGCGGTTAATGCCGACCATGAAACCGAAAATTGGAGCAGTATCTATTTCGCAGAGTTGCTTTACAAGGAAAGTGGTACGCCAACGACAGAGCGAGATGTCAGTGCACAACGTTTTTTCACGAGTGCACAATTCGACTACAAGCTACTTACTCCCGGACGCCGTCTTTTTATGTATGGAGACTATGAAGACGATAAATTTACCGGCTATGAGCACCGTGCTTCATTGGCAGCGGGTTGGTCTCAGCGGGTTTGGCGAAATGAAGACAGTGAGTTTCGTTACAGTATTGGCCCTGGCTACAGCTTTATTGAAGCGGAAGAAGACAACGAAAGCGTAGTGAACGATGGCATTATCGTTCGTGCCTCTGCAGAATATAAGTATCATTGGAACTCTGGGGCGAAACTTAGGCAGTTTGTCAGCGCTGAAGCTGGCGAAGAAAATACTAAATCACGCTCGGAAACCTCGCTTTCAGCTAACGTATTTGGCTCTTTAGCGATGAAACTATCTTTTATATTGAACCATGAAACCGACACGCCTGAAGACGTTGCGGCGTTAAGTACTGAAACGTCAGTAGCCTTAGTCTATCAATTCTTTTAGTCAATTAGTGTAAATTAATGGTCTAAATAGGGCTTTTTAACGCGTTCGCATTGACTGCGAGGCTTGAAAATGTACACTGCGCACCATCGTTTGTAGTGTCGTCTTCCTTGTGGCATTACTAAAAAGACTTCTTTTAAAACTCGTGTTGTACCGCCTTGCAGTTCAAAAGGTATCGAGTACAACGAATGGACCGTTAATCAATAGGATTGTTCAATGAAAAAGCAAGCGCTTGCATCTTTAATTGCAATTTCCCTTTCTCCTGCTGTATTCGCTCAAGACGATGAAGTTAAGCCTTTTACAATGGAAGGTGAACTAGGTTTTATCTCTACGTCAGGTAACACTGAAACCACCTCAATAACTGCAGGTATAGTAGCGCACCAAGAGCTAGAAAATTGGAGCAACGACTACGCACTTGAAGGTCTTTATAAAAGAGAGACTACTGAAGATTCGTCAGGCGAAGAAGTTGAGCGTACTTCTGCTCAAAGTTTCTTTGGTTCTGCGCAGGGTAACTACAAGCTAGAAAACCCTGATAACCGTCTATTCGCTTTCGCATCATATGAAGATAACCGTTTTAGCAACTTTAACTATCAAGCTACTGTCGCTGCGGGTTGGAACCAAAAGGTTCTTGAAAACAAACGTCACACCCTCGAATATTCAATCGGTCCGGGTTACTCTTTTATTGAAACGCAGGAAGATGAAAATCTTGATAGCATGATTGTTCGTGCATCATCGGCGTATTCTTGGAAAATTTCTGATACCGCTAAATTCACGCAGACCGTGAGTACGGAAGTAGGTTCTGATAACACGAAATCTCGTGCCGAGACAGCCCTTACAGCTACCATCAGCGGTAATCTATCAATGCGTCTTTCTTTCAAACTTGACCACAACACCAACGTTGATGAAGACGTAGAAAAGCTTGATACAGAAACAGCAGTAAGCCTAGTTTACAACTTCTTCTAAGCTTTGCTGAGTGCCTAAGCCTTTTAATATGGGTTTAGGCTTGCAATGTTGTATGTTGCTGAGCCTTTGTTACGCTATCGCCGAGGTGGCGCTAGCACAAGGTCAATACAGCATATAACAGAAGAACAGATACAAAAAACGCTGCAATGTTGCAGCGTTTTTTTATTCCATTTTCTTCAAAAAAAGCCTGATGAAGAAAAGCGCCCTCTAGTGAAGAATGCGGGTCTTGATCGTTCCATCAATTTGTTGAAGTTCAGCCAATGCTTCATAGCCGCGGTCTTCTTTCACATCTACTACTACATAACCGATTTCCGCGTTAGTCTGTAGATACTGGGCTTCAATGTTAATGCCTTTTTCTGCAAACGCTTGGTTAATTTGGGTAAGAATACCCGGTTGGTTTTTATGTATGTGAAGTAGTCGCGAACGACCGGTGTGCTCTGGCAGTGAAACCTCAGGGAAGTTAACCGCTGATAGCGTAGAGCCATTGTCGCTGTATTTTGCCAGCTTTCCAGCCACCTCAATACCAATGTTCTCTTGTGCTTCTTGTGTGCTTCCGCCAACGTGTGGCGTAAGAATAACATTATCGAACGCGCGAAGTGGTGATTCAAACTCTTCAGTATTAGACTTAGGCTCTACAGGGAACACATCAATTGCTGCGCCGTTAAGGTGGCCGCTTTCTAATGCTTTGGCAAGCGCGTCAATATCAACCACAGTACCGCGAGATGCGTTAATAAGAATGCTGCCTTTCTTCATTTGCGACAGCTCTTTCTCGCCAATCATATCTTGTGTTTGAGGCGTTTCAGGCACATGTAGCGATACCACATCAGAGGTACTAAGTAGCTTTTCCAGTGACTTCACCTGAGCCGAGTTACCCAATACAAGTTTGTCTTCAATATCGAAGAATTGAACGCGCATACCTAAATGCTCAGCAAGAATACTTAGCTGAGTACCAATGTGACCATAGCCAATGATACCGAGCGTTTTTCCGCGAGCTTCATAAGAGCCAACCGCAGTTTTTTCCCATTCACCACGATGGGCCTTAGCGTTTTTACTTGGTACTTGGCGAAGTAGAAGAATAATTTGACCAAGAACCAGTTCCGCCACAGAGCGAGTATTTGAAAACGGTGCGTTAAATACCGGGATACCACGACGTTGTGTAGCTGCAAGGTCAACTTGGTTAGTGCCAATGCAGAAACAGCCAATAGCCACAAGCTTTTGCGCTGCATCAACCACTTTCTCGGTAATCTGAGTACGCGAGCGAATACCAACAAAGTGGGCGTCTTTTATCTTCTCAATTAACTCATCTTCAGGAAGAGAGGTTTTGAGAAATTCAATGTTGCTATACCCATTGCTTTTTAGTGTCTCCAAAGCACTTTGGTGAACACCTTCCAACAACAAAATTCGGATTTTATCCTTCTCTAATGAAACTTTGCTCATGAACTCGCTATCTCTCACTGATGTAATAGGGGTTGCTGTCAGCGCCAACAATATTTACCGTGAAGCTCTAGGCCGAAAACACCTGACGTTGCGCTAATTTTGCTGCGACAACTTCGTTGCGACAACTTCATTGCGATAATTCCGCTAAAAATGTGTTTGTTAGCATCGGCTATCACGGTTTTAAAATGACACTGTTTGCTTTAGTTAAAAAGGTTTTTTGAACCTCGGTAACGTAAATCTTTAGGCGCTGAATATCTTTTTAAGACATCTAGACGTCTAAACGGAAATTAACAGAAAACGGGTTAAGTTGAAAGCAGTATTTTGCCTAGCTTTTCGCCGCCCTAAATCAAGCTAAGCACTACTTGAAGGTTTCAACACCATTATCTGTAGCACTTAACACAATATCTGCACCTCTTAACGCAAAAATACCGTTAGTCACCACACCCGGAATATTATTAATTTTTTGTTCTAGCTCACGCGGGTTTAAAATTTCAAGGTTGTGAACATCTAAAATAACGTTACCGTTATCTGTTACTACGCCTTGTCTGTATTCAGGGTCGCCACCAAGTTTAACCAGTTCACGGGCTACAAAAGAGCGAGCCATGGGAATAACTTCTACAGGAAGTGGAAACGAGCCCAGTACAGGCACGCGCTTGCTCTCATCAACAATACAAACAAATGTTGTCGCAGCGCCGGCTACAATTTTCTCGCGGGTGAGTGCTGCGCCACCGCCTTTAATCATATGCTTGTGTTCTGTGACCTCATCAGCTCCATCGATATAAACCGAAAGGTTGCTGACTTCATTCAATTCGAACACTTCTATACCCAACGCTTTTAAACGTTCAGTAGATGCCTCTGAGCTTGATACTGCGCCTTCAATTTTGTGCTTAATGTTACCGAGTTCTTCAATAAAGAAATTTACGGTAGAACCAGTACCCACACCGACAATGCTATCTGCTTCAACATATTCGATGGCTGCTTTGGCTACGGCTTGCTTTTTTGCGTTCTGATCCATGGTGACTCTCCGAATTATCGTGTTCGCAAGTGTAACGTATAAGCGCACATGAACCCACAAATTCGTATGCTCAATTTGTTATAGCGACTATCACGATTTAGTAAATTGCAGAGTGCGCGAAGGTGTCACGATGGCGTCAAGGGGAACATCCCACGGTGCAATAGGTAGAGCGTCAACCTCTTGGATATCGTGAGCAATGCCAACTAGCTTTGGGGCACGTTTTTCTGAAGGCGAATGGAAACCAGTTTTGTTTTGAGTGAAACTCAATGTGCGATCGTAATAACCACCACCCATACCCAAACGGTTACCCATACTATCAAAGCCTACAAGGGGCATAAGAATAACGTCACACTGCGTCACGGGGATAACGTTTTGACAGGACAATATGGGTTCTTCAATCTTGTATTTGTTAAAAGTAAGCTTGGAGTTTTGGGTATAAGACAAGAAAAGTAAGTGGCCTTTGCATACGGGGTGCAGTACGGGAAGTGCAAATTTCTTCTTGCCCGAAGTGTGCCAAACTTGGTCTATGTAGTACTTTAAATTCACCTCGCCATCATTAACTAAATAACCCGCAATTGTTGTACTGTTGTCGAGTAAAGGCAGGGCATTAAGTTGTGATGCTACGCGTTTCGCAGCATCCTCATGTTGTTCGTAAGATAGCGTACGACGTGCGTCGCGAAGCTTTTTCCGTAACTGAGCGCGAGCTTGCATGCTTTCTTGTGAAACGTTTATCTGCATGATTGAAGGCCTTAGTGGCTTTAAAACAGAAAGTTAACGATCAGATTCACCTAAATATTGATTAAGTACACGAACCAATTCACTACTCTCAATGGGTTTAGTCAAGACATCATCAAGGCCTTGCTCAAGCAAATATTCTGGCTGGGTTATCACATCGGCCGTTAACGCAACAATAGGCAAATTTGGCTTGAAACCTTTTATTTGAGCTGTGGCTTCATCGCCTTGAATGCCAGGAAGGTTAAGATCCATAAGAACTAAATCCACAGGATTAGACCTGGCGTATTCAACGCCTTCTTCGCCAGTGCTCACTACAGAAAGGGACACGCCAAGTTTTTCGAATAAGGTTTGAATGACGACTTGGTTTATATAATGGTCTTCGACCACTAAAACATTGGTGGATTTGCTAACGTTGACTTGGGCCACAAAACTGCGAGGTTCAGCCTCAACAAATTGGTTAGCATTTAAAGCATCAGCAGGTAAAGTCACGCTAATTCGCGTGCCTTGGTTTAATTTACTGCTTACTTTGATACTGCCATCCATAAGCTCGATTAAGCGCCGTGATATATTTAAGCCTAAACCCGTTCCATCAATTTGGTGCGCATTTCCCATACGCTCGAAAGGCTTGAAAAGACGTTTTTGGTCTTCATCGCTAATACCAATACCTTGGTCAATGACATTAAATATGAGCTTACCGTTTTTGTATTTCACCTGCGTTTTTACTGATTTACCGTGATTAGTAAACTTAATTGCATTGGACAGCAAATTAAGCGCGACTTGTCCAAATTTGGTGTCGTCAAAAAATAGCGTATCGGGTACGGCGTCATCAATACTTGTAGAAAATATGATACCGCTGTCTTCAGCACGGATCTTCGTCAATGAAAACAGGTGGGTGAAAAAATCTTTGGTGTTTACAGCGCGCGGCATTACGCGCATTTTACCCGCTTCTATCTGCTTTATGTCTAAAACAGAATTTACTATTTCTAAAAGCCTTTCACCGCTTTGGCTCACATGGGAAAGTGGTGAAGTAAATGATGAGGGTAAATTTAACTTTTGAGCTTCGCCTTCAAGCAGCTGGCTAAACGTGTTTATCGCATTAAGTGGCGTTCTGATTTCGTGGCTTATGTAAGACAAAAAATCAGATTTAAATTGGCTGGTGCGCTCTAGTTCTCGGTTTTTACGCTTTAGTTCTAAATGCGCTACTACCGATTTACTTAGGGTTTGAAGTGATGCTTTCTGCGCTTCAGTCAGTGTTTTAGGTTTGCGGTCAATGGCGCAAAGTGTACCTATTGCGTGACCAGAAGGCGTTATGAGTGGTGCGCCAGCATAGAACCGAATATCAGGGGCACCTGTTACCAAGGGGTTGTCATGAAATCGAGGGTCTAACGTGGCGTTAGAAATTTCGAACACCTCTTCTTGCAAAATTGCATGAGAGCAAAAGGCAATTTCACGGGATGTCTCTTCGGCATCCAAACCCACTCGCGATTTAAACCACTGGCGGTCAGGGTCTATTAAACTAATAAGTGCAATAGGGGTTTCGCAAATTTGCGAAGCAAGCGCTGTTAGGTCATCAAACAGTTGCTCAGCCTCGGTATCAAGTACGTCATAGCTAAGTAGCTCGGCAAGACGTTCTTCCTCATCAACGGGGATTGGGGCTGATTCCATTTTTTAAACCTGACGCTTTCATTAAAAAGGGATTGTGTATTAACAATCCCTTAAACATATCATAGAGCGTAGGTGTCTATGAATAGTTGTTCCAGCTTTTTGTGGTCAACTTTAGTCGCTACCTTTATGGTATTTGCTTCATTCCATAGCGGGCTAGGTGTTGTACCCTTAGGCGCAACTACGGTTTGCCCTCTATCCAATGTCCCTGTTCCAACGCGTACGTGGCCCTCAGTCAGTTCAAATAGCTCAGGGTGGCGAAGGTGGGCAATTGGGAACGCATCGTGGAAGAAACACACGCGATCTTCACGGTTTTGCGAGTAGAAATCCATGTAGAACTGGGCGCTTTCCTTCACAAAGCCGCCAAGCGTATTGTTTTTCTCTTCAAGCTTTTCAACAAAGGCAGGTGAGAATGGCGTGAAGTTTGTCACGTCCAGTCCGAACATAGTGAGTTCCCAGTCTGCTGCAAACACGATTTCTGCCGCGTGGGCATCATTCCAAATGTTTGCTTCAGCCACAGGCGTAACGTTGCCTGGTACAAACGCGGCACCACCCATAATGCTAACGCCTTTTACCAACTTAGGTAGTTCTGGTTCTAGACGAAGTGCAAGGGCCAAGTTACCTAGCGGTCCAATGGCAACAATGGTGATTTCACCCGGATACTTACGCGCCATATCAACGATAAACTGCGCAGAACTGCGTGGGTCAAGCTCGGTTTTAGGTGCTTCAGGTTTAATATGACCAAAGCCATGTTCACCGTGTACGAAGTGGGCATAGGTTGACTCTGGGCCAACCCACGGCATGCCAACACCTTTAGTTACAGGAATATCTTTACCTGCAATTTCACAAAGTGTTAGGGCATTTTGCGCTGCCATTGTTACCGGAACGTTACCGTAAACGGTCGTTAAGCCAAGTACTTCAATGTCTGGAGATTGGAAAGCGAAAAAGATCGCCATTGCATCATCAATCCCCGGATCTGTATCTAATATGATCTTATGTGCCATCAAATTTTCTCAGTGCGTCTTGCTAGTTGGCGTGTTTCGCTAAGAAACGATCCACTTCTTTTTGTGTTGGAATACTCTGTGCCGCGCCTTCGCGAGTTACTGCAATGGCTGAAGCTGCGCATCCGCGACGCAATGCTTGTTTAGCATCGGTGTGGTTGCTATATGCAGACAGGAAATAACCGATAAAGGTGTCACCGGCTGCGGTAGTGTCTACCGCCTCTACAGAGAATGCTTTTACTTCTATAACTTCGTTTTTGCGCAGCATCATTACACCGGCTTTACCTAGTGTAATAATAACTTCGCTATGTGACCACTGCTCTTTGAACACTGTCACAATATCTTCAAGTTCTTCTTTACCGGTAATCGCAGCCGCTTCAGTTTCATTTACAATAAGTAAATCTACACAGTCTAACGGAAGCTGTTTAACTGACTCGCTCATAGGCGCAGGGTTAAAGGCTACTTTTAGCTGCTTTTCTTTCGCTTGGCGAAGTACTTCTTCAATGCTGCTGGTTTCGTTCTGAGTTAATACCCAGTCCAAAGGGCGGGTATCGTCTAACGCTTGCATTACGGTTTTTGCGGTAATGGTTTGGTTAGCACCGCCAAATAATACGATGGCGTTTTCACCGCTTGGGGTAACTTGGATGATGGCGTGGCCTGAAGGAACTTCTGAGCACTTTACACCACGACAATCTACACCCTTCTTAATAAGAGCTTGTTTAAATGAGGCGTCGTTTTCGTGAATGCTGCCGACGTGCCTTACGTCTGCACCTGCTTGCGCTAAAGCAATAGACTGGTTTGCACCCTTACCACCTAATAAGGTTTGATAATGGGTAGAAGCCAACGTCTCACCAGGTTGTACAAAGTGTTCTACCTGATAAACGTGGTCAATATTTATAGAGCCAAAATTTATTATTGCCATTTCTTCTTCCGTCGAAAGAGGGCGCTTCCCAGAATGCCGCTGTCCATGTTTCGCCCGTGAACCGAAAAGTTCAGGGCGGAAGTATCACAATTGCCGTAGGCTTCTCGATACGCGTCGAGCTTGCACAATAGCAGCTGTTTCAACTTCCTTGGTTTAAAGCATCGGCCAGGGACATGAATGAACTAGCAAACATCCCAGGAAACATTGTTGTTGTAATAACGCAACAGGGTATAACAAACGCGAGATCCAGTGAAGAGGATCACCTACAGCGCTTTATAACTATTTTGCGTGGTGATTATAAAAGCGGTAAAAAAATATTACTTTTCTTGACCAATTGGTCAGCAATTATACACGCATATAAAAGAAGCTCAATAATAACCAATCAGCTAATTTTGGTATTGAAGGCTTATGAACATTGTATGCTGTTGCGAGAGGAATTCCGTATCCAACAATGGCGATCTTAGATGAATTCTTATTGTGTTGCTAGCAGTCCGGCGATAAATTTAGTTGAATAACCCCAAATAACATACCGTTTGAACAGTGAGTAAACAACGTATAACTACCGGTGTTTAAAGTGTATACGACGTTCGTTAGAAGTAGCTAATAAAGACTTCCAATAATGCTTTCGCGTTAGGGCAACAACAAGGCAAAAGGAGGCGTTACACATTGATTTTTGCTACTATAAACTCCATCAAGAGATGACAGTGGCGTTAAATCGCCATTATATGGCCGTAACTCGCAGCCAAAGTGGATACAAATTACAATTAGAAAGCGGCGGCCCTAATATCTCAATTCATTCTAAATAAAAGAGAACGATTCGTGGAAAAACAGCTCGATTACGATAGCGTAAGCAATAAATTGTCTCAGCAAGGCGTGATTGTTGACGCTGCAGAAGTGCATGGCATTCTGTGCGGTATGCTTTGCGGCGGCATGTCGCTTACCGACCAAAAATGGCTAGAAGCGTTAAGTGAAACTATTAACCAGGGTGATGCGTTTAGCGACCCTACCCAGCACCTTTTGAATAGCCTTTTCAATCAAACCTGTCAGCAGCTTCTCGAGCCAGAATTTGCGCTCAATTTGTTACTTCCTGATGATCAAGCGCCTATCAACGATCGCGGCGCTGCACTTATTAATTGGGTGCAAGGTTTCATGCTTGGGTTTGGTCTACACCAGCAAGACCTTATGCAATGTTCTGACGACGTAAAAGAAGCACTTGAAGACTTTTCTGATATTTCACGTATGGAAGAGCCGATGGATGCAGATGAAGAGTCTGAAAAGGCGCTGTTTGAAGTTGAAGAGTATGTGAAAATTTCAGCAATTTTATGCTTCAGTGAACTTGGTCAATCACTTCTAGATGATCAGCAAGACACGCCATCCGTACACTAATAACAAACTGAAATAAACAAAATGGCCGCTGGTCGCCATTTGTTTTAACGAGCTTTTTTAGGGTTGTCTTTTTTATGATTAGTGCGCAAGAGTTTATCGCCAGGCAAGACCGATTGCTTGCACAGTGCGAGCCGAACAGTGTTTGCATTGTGCCTGCTGCGGGTTTGGTAACCCGAAGTCGCGATACTGAGTATACGTTCAGGCAAGATAGCGACTTTTGGTACCTTACAGGGTTTGAAGAACCTAATGCATGGTTGATTTTGTCCAATCACCCTCGCTACGGTGAAAGTTATCGTGCAATGGTGGTACAAGAGAAAGACAAAAGTGCAGAGATTTGGCACGGCAAACGCTTAGGGGCTGAAGCTGCACTTGCTCGATTTAGTCTAGATGAAGCTTTTGAGCTGCAAGAACTTGAAGAAGCCTTGTTAGCGTCAATTCAAGGCCAAGACAACGTGTACTTTTCGTTAGGTCATAAAAAAGACAATGACCTGTTATTTTCTGAAGCGTTAAACACCTTACGCGATGCGCCTAAAGAGTCGCTTGCACCCAGAGCGATACACGACGTACAGCCCATTTTACACGAAATGCGTTTATTCAAGTCTGCTTGTGAAGTAGCCATGATGAAAGCGGCAGGTGAGATAAGTGCCCGTGCGCACAAGCGGGCTATGCAGTTTGCTGTGCCTGGTTGTTATGAATACCAGCTAGAAGCTGAAATTCACCACGAATTTGCTATGGCGGGGGCTCGTTCACCTGCATACAGTACCATAGTGGGCAGTGGCGAGAATGCGTGTATTTTGCACTACACACAAAATAACGCACGGGTAAATGACGGTGATTTGATCTTGATCGATGCCGGCGCAGAATATCAGGGCTATGCTGCGGATATCACGCGAACGTTTCCAGTCAATGGAAAATTCACAGATGCCCAGCGCGATATTTACTCTGTTGTATTAAACGCTCAAAAAAGCGTGCTGGACATGTTAGCCCCAGGAGTTACCCTTTCCGAGGCTATGTTGCATAGCGTGGAAATTATTACTCAAGGTTTAGTTGACCTTGGCGTTCTTGAAGGTAGTGTGGCTGAAAACCTTGAAAATGAAACGTGGCGACAGTTTTACATGCATGGTTTGGGGCACTTTTTAGGTTTAGACGTGCACGATGTAGGCAACTACAAAATTGACGGCGAAGACCGCCCCTTGAAACCAGGTATGGTGATAACCGTCGAGCCCGGCGTGTATGTTAGCCAAGACAGTAACGCGCCAGATAAGTACAAGGGTATAGGTGTGCGCATAGAAGATGATGTGGTGATTACCGCTACAGGTGTAGATATTCTTACTGCAGATGTGCCAAAAGACATTGATGCCATAGAAGCACTTATGGCTAAAAGCAAAGACTAACTACCAGGGTTTACTTGAGTTTACTAAGGTTTAAAAAACTGCGATAAATGTGAAGTAAACACCTTCATTTTAAGGCGCGCGAAAAAACAAGCCTTTAATATAAAGAATAGAGCCCAGAATCAATGCTTTAAAAATGAAGGCGCTGGGCGACAGGAAGATAAAAACAGTGGAATCGGCAGCAGCGGTTGATGTAGTAATTATTGGTGGTGGTATTGTCGGTACTGTATTAGCCAAAGCACTTGCAGAGAAAGTATCTCCTGCAAATAGCTGTGGCTTATCTGTCACCCTTATCGATGCAGCAGACCCCGAACAAACCAGTAAAAGCTTAGTCGACTTTAACCCTTTTACCGACACTCGCGTTATTGCTCTAGCAAGACGTACAGTGGATGAGCTGTCGAGCATGGGGCTAAACCTTGATGGTGTAGCTAAGCAGCATAACGGTGAGCTACCTCCTCAAATTAAGCATATTGAAGTTAGCGACAAAGGGCACTTGGGGTTATTAAATCTTGAAAGTAGCGACTATCACATCGACGCGTTCGGCCAAGTTGTAAGCTTAAGCGCGCTGACTCGATTGGCGGCAACTGCTACTTCAAGCTATCAATATATTGCACCTGCCAAAGTAACTAAGGTAAAGCAGCAGCGCGAATTTGTTAGTGTGCAGCTTGATAGTGGGCAATCGCTTACTACAAAGTTGCTGGTACTGGCTGATGGCGGTCGTTCAGGGTTAGCTGAGCAAGTTGGCATTACAAAATCAGTTAGCGACTATCATCAAACGGCTATTGTTTTTAACGTTCACACTCAGCTTCCCCATGAAAACAAAGCGTATGAGCGTTTTACTCAAAGTGGTCCGTTAGCGTTTTTGCCTTTCGACAGTGAAATTGATGATATCAAGGCTAATGGAAACGGCTTTTCGGTTGTATGGACCGTAGATACCGACGCCGCAAAGTCGTTAATGGCGTTAAGCCAAAGCGAATTTATTAAGGCCCTACAGGAAGCTTTTGGCTATCGACAGGGCAAAGTGCTAAGAGTGAGTGAGTTGGCAAGTTACCCGTTAGCGCTTACTAAGGCGCAGCAGGTCGCCAGTCATCGCACTGTGGTAGTAGGCAATGCAGCGCAAGCGTTACATCCTATTGCTGGGCAAGGCTTCAATTTAGGTTTACGTGATTTAAGTGCTTTGGTGTCTATATTGAAAAACTCAGCAGAAAAACACGCACAGCAATCAGCGGTGAGTAATTCGAAAAGAATTTTGGCGAGTGAAGGGCATACGTCATCGTCAAATGTTGCGTCGAATTCTGCTCAAGGTCAGTCAAACACCGTGCAAAGTGAAGCGTTCGCATCAGCTAACTTCGATGCAGGCGCTTTCAGCATTACTCAGCATTACGCTAATTCGCGTAAGAATGACAGGGATAACACGATAGCCCTTACCGATACGCTAGTACGTACTTTTTCAAACCAGTATTTTCCAACAGTTATAGGGCGTAATGTGTCGTTATTGGCATTAAGCATGATGCCTCAGGCGAAAAAAGCGTTTGTTAAACACACAACGGGCTACGGCGAAACACCACAGAGAAATAGAGACAACAATGCAGCATGTTGATATAGCGATAGTGGGCGGCGGGATTGTAGGGCTAACCCTTGCAGCGGCGCTTAAAGGAAGCGAACTGAGCGTAGCCGTTGTTGATAAGGCTTCATGTTATCAAGCACTTGATGATAAGCCTACGGCAAGAGTGAGTGCCATAAATCAGGCAAATATTAAAGCATTACAACAATTTGAAGTATGGACGCATTTGCAGCAAGACCGTGCCAACCCTTACACCGATATGCATGTTTGGGACAAAGACAGTTTTGGCGACATATGTTTTTCATGTGATGAAATGGGTAGTGATGCACTTGGCGTGATTGTAGAGAACCAAGCTTTAGTCAATGCACTGTCTAAAGCTGTGGAAGCGCAACCTAATGTAGAGTTGATTACTGCGGGTATTGATAGAGTATTAGCTGGCCCAAATCAAACCATGCTGATGCTAGATAATGATGAAGTACTAAGCTGCAGATTATTAGTCGGTGCCGATGGCGCAAACTCATTTGTAAGAAAACAAGCTGGCTTGCCGATTACATTTAAAGACTACGAGCACACGGCGATTGTCGCTAATATCAAAACGCTTGAGCCACATAATAACGTGGCGCGACAAGCGTTCACACCCACAGGGCCACTCGCGCTACTGCCAATGTCCGAGCCAAATGTGTGTTCTATAGTGTGGTCACAAACCCCAGAGCAAGCGAACTCACTAATGGCGCTGGATGACGCTGCGTTCTGTAATGCATTAACTGCGGCTAGTAATAGCGTTCTTGGCACTATAGCGCTTGAAACTAAGCGCACTGCTTTTCCACTTACCATGCGTTATGCACGCCAGTGGGCTAAAGACGGTGTGGTGCTGGTGGGCGATGCTGCGCATACCATTCACCCGCTTGCAGGGCAGGGCGCTAACTTGGGCATGCAAGATGCGCTCGCACTGGCGGAAACCCTAAATGACTTAAAGGCGTCGGGCAAAGACATAGGTTTGTACAAGCATCTTCGTAGATACGAACGAAGCCGTAAAACCGAAGCCATGAAAATGATTGCCGCAATGGACGGCTTCAAATTCTTATTCGACGGTGACGACCCCCTCAAAAAGTTAGTCAGAGGAATTGGTCTTTCAGCCACAGACAAACTCAGCACCATTAAAACCGCCTTCGTCAGCCACGCCATGGGCCTATAAACCAAAAATTGGGGTCAGAGTACATTTCCCAGCTTCAAAATTGGGGTCAGAGTACATTTCTCATGAATAATGGGGGCAGAGTACATTTCTCTAGTTTTGAAGTAGAGAATGCCAGTAATGTACTCTGACCCCATTATTTAAAAATGTACTCTGACCCCATTCTTGGCGTTGAGATAGTTGCCGGTAAAGGATACTCTTCGGTATCCTTTTTTATTTCTACCAATGGCTTATGTTTACTTTCTTGTGCAAACCTAATCGCGCCTTTTCCTTTTCATGTGCTGCATCTCTACTTACTTCTACTTTACTTATTGGTTCGGCGAATGCTGACGTTACTACTTCCAGTTTGACCTCGGTTGAGCCTTCGTCGGCTAAAGCAAAAAACGTAAAGATGTCGCTGAGTAACGCCTCTATCGATTTAGACGTGTATCGCCAGCACGTTAAAACTCTGGCAAGCGATGAGTTTGAAGGGCGAGGGCCTTTGTCGAAAGGGGAAGAAAAAACAGTAGATTACTTGGTAACCCAATACAAAAAGCTAGGGCTTAAGCCTGCCTTTGGTGACAGCTATACACAAGCTGTACCTTTAGCCAAAATAACACCTAGTAATATTTCATCGTTGACCATAGGCGACCTCAACTTTAGTGCAGGCAGCGAATTTACCGCCCGAACTCAGCGCATTGTTGAAGAATTTTCCCTCGCCGATAGTGACGTAGTTTTTGTGGGCTATGGCATTAACGCTCCCGAATACAACTGGAATGATTACGCCGGCCTTGATGTAAAGGGAAAAACAGTTGTAATGCTGGTAAACGACCCAGGTTTTGCTTCTAAAGATCCAAATTTATTTCAAGGCAACGCCATGACCTATTATGGTCGTTGGACTTACAAATACGAAGAGGCTGCAAGGCAGGGCGCAGAAGCTGTTTTCATTGTTCATGAAACCATGCCTGCTGGCTACGGCTGGGGCGTTGTCGAAAACTCAAATTCTAATACTAAGTTTAGCCTAGTCGATGACAACAATAATTCGTCACAAGTAGGCGTAATGGGGTGGCTTCATCTTAATGCTGCTAGGCAATTATTTGAAAAAGCAGGCTTAGATTACGGCGAGCTTAAAAGAAAAGCATCCAAGCCTGGATTTACCCCAATTCTGTTAAACACAAAAGCATCATTAAGCTTCACTAACTCTATTGAGCATGCTGAATCGCAGAATGTTGCCGGTATTTTAGAAGGGACAGCTAAGCCAGAAGAGTGGGTAATGCTGCACGCACATTGGGATCATCTTGGTAAAGTTGAAAAGAATGGCAAAACGACTATTTACAATGGTGCAGTAGATAATGCGTCTGGCACAGCTGGTGTGCTAACGCTGGCAGATGCGCTTGCAAAACGCGAAGAAGGCTTTGCGCGTACGCTAATGTTTAGCGCGTTTACCGCAGAGGAAACGGGCCTGCTGGGTGCTGATTACTTTGCCAATAACCCTCCCGTGCCTACGTCAAACATGGTGGCCTTTTTGAATATCGACGGCATGAATGTAAACGATAATGTTGATTACATTTTGCAGTACGGTGAAGGTTATTTATCTATCGAAGACGATTTGGCGACGGCAGCGGCGTTACAAGGGCGGACCGTTAAAATGGACCCGCGCCCTCAGAACGGTTTGTTCTTCCGCTCAGATCACTTCGCGCTTGCTAAACAGGGGGTGCCATCTATTTTGTTCATGAGCTTAGGCGATACCGACCCAAGCTTTATCGCTAAGCGCTACCATAAAGCCGATGATGACTATCTTCCAAGCTGGACTTTAGGTGGCGTAAAGCAAGACCTGTCTCTTATTGGAAGTATGCTTACTTATTATGCTCAAGGCGATGTATGGCCCTATTGGAAGCGCGAAAGTGACTTCAAAGCAAAGCGTCTTCAGGCGTTGTCTGGTAGCGAAACTAACGTTAAATAAAACATGCTAGAACGGCAGGTTATAATGCGAATTTAAAGGTAAAGCGACCCGAATGAGTTGGATTTTATTTACATTGGGCGCGGTTATTATGCAAACCGTGCGCAATGCGCTGCAGAGCAAACTGAGCGGCGCCGTTAATACCTCAGGGGTAACGCTGTCTCGATTTATCCTGGCTCCACCAATTGCCCTTGCCTATCTGCTCATCCTTTATAATGGTACTGATAGTCAACTGCCTCAATTCTCAGGTTCTTTCATAGTAGTAGTGCTGTTTGCATCGCTACTTCAAATAGCAGCCACTTCTTTAATGGTGATTTTGTTCAAGCAGAAGAACTTTGCCATTGGGGCAGGCCTTGCGAAAAGTGAGGCATTGGTGGCTGGCGTAGTTGGTATGCTCTTTTTTGGCAGTTACTTAACACCCCTTGGGTGGGCTGGCATAGTCATAGGCGGAATAGCCGTATTCGTGCTAAGCAGCGGTAACCGACTTCATGGTATTAGTTTGAAAACCATGGCTATCGGTTTAGCTTGCGGTACCTGCTTTGCGCTCACATCACTTCTAGTGCGCGAGGCTAGCCATATGCTCAACATTCAGCATACAGTAGCCGCAGCTTGGGTTTTGTTATGGGTGCTATGTGTACAAACAATAAGTTTAAGTGGCTATATTGCGCTAACTAAGCCCTTTGTGTTTAAGCAACTAGTAAACGCTAAAAATCAGGTGCTGGCGATAAGCACGGTTAGTTGTTTGGGCTCTATATGCTGGTTCACTGCCATGGCGCTACAGCATGTGGCGCTAGTGAAAACGCTGGGGCAACTAGAGGTTTTGCTTACTTTGGTGCTTTCACATTACTGGCTAAAAAACGCAGTTACAAAGCGCGAAATTATTGGGCTACTCCTAATCGGCGCTGCCGCTATTATGGTGATGTGGGCCTGATATTTTGTAGTTTATCTTTTTTGCTCAGCTTTCAAAAGCTAGGAACAAATATTGTTAATAGGTAAAAAGAAATTTTGAAATATATATTTGGCTTTTTGATTTTCTCAGCGCTAAGCGCTTGCAGCACTGTTTCAGTAAAAGACAATGAAACGGAATACAACACTGCTATTGGAAGAAGCAAAAGCAGCGCAGAGCCTGCATTTCAACTTGTTACATTAGGCGATACTGGCGGTATCAAAGACGGCAACTTGAGCGCATTTTTACTGCGAAGTTTAGAAGAGGAACGCTACGTTGCCCTAGACGCAGGAAGCATAGTTAATGGTATTGATGTTGCGTTGAAAGAAGGGGCTTTTGACACTTTAAAAAGCAAGCCCGACGATAACCTGCGAGCTAACGGCAACGTACTGCATAATCACGTTGCTGCATACTTAATTAGCCATGGCCATCTGGATCATGTAGCAGGGTTACTCGTTGCTTCACCAGATGATAACAATAAACCCATCTATGCCTTAAAGTCAGTAAACGACACCATGGGAGCGACCTATTTTAATTGGCAGGCATGGGCAAACTTTACGAATCGAGGTTTAGAACCAAAGCTCAACAAATACGATGTTATCGACCTGACACCGCAACATACCAGTAGCATTGAAGGCACTAACTTAACGGTAACGCCTTTTAGTTTAAGCCACCCCTTAGAATCGACCGCTTTCGTTATTGAAAGTGACAACGATATGTTTGTTTATTTCGGTGATACTGGTCCGGACGATGTCGAAAAAGAAGGAAAGCTGAGCGTAATATGGCGCTACCTCGCACAGCAAATGCGAAGTAAAACGCTAAGAGGTATGGTTATTGAAGTGTCTTTTGATAACAGTCGCCCTGACAATTTGTTGTTCGGACACCTTACGCCTAAATGGTTAATGCAAGAACTCACTCGCTTTTACGAACTAGTTGAAGATAAAAGCCAGGTTCCAGACATCAATATTGTGATAAGCCATATTAAATACAGCTTAAAAGCGGGAGAGAGCCCACGCTCTGTCATATCAAAAGAGTTAAATCAGGCTAACAAGTTAGGCTTTAACTTTATAATTGCCACACAAGGTCAGTCGCTTATCTTCTAATTACCTTTAGTAAAATTGAAGAAAGTAAAAAGCTGACTAATCAAGTCGATAGTTATACTTTTGTCGCGTTTTATGACTTTGTAATTAAAATTTGTATAGGTAATCTCTCAAAAATTTTGCTAGCTGTTACACTTATTTCAGACTTGTTATTAAAGGAAATAAGTGATGTCAGAGCGAAAATTTAGATTAGTTACACGAAGTGATTTTGACGGCTTGGTATGTGCGGTCTTGCTTAAAGATTTAGACATGATAGACGACATTTTGTTTGTCCACCCTAAAGACATGCAAGACGGTAAAATTGATATTACCGAGAATGACATCACTACCAACCTGCCTTATGTCGCAGGGTGTCACATTGCCTTCGACCATCATCTTAGTGAGACTGTGCGTAATTCAGGCGACATTGATAACCACATTATCGATCCCAAAGCGCCCTCTGCTGCGCGCGTCGTATACGACTATTACGGTGGTGCCGATAAGTTTCCCAATATCTCAGTAGATATGATGGAAGCAGTAGATAAAGGCGACTCTGCGCAGTTTAGCGAAGAAGAGATCTTAGAACCTACAGATTGGGTGCTTATGAATTTCATCATGGATGCACGAACTGGGCTTGGCCGTTTCAGAGATTTTAAAATCTCTAACTACCAGCTAATGATGAAGCTAATAGATGCGTGCAAAGATCACAGCATAGAAGAAATACTTCAAATGGAAGACGTGGCCGAACGCGTAGATTTATATCATGAGCACAACGAAATGGCTAAGGCACAAATTGCTAAGTGCTCCACCGTACACGACAACCTAGTTGTGCTCGACTTAACAGATCAAGAAACCATTTACGCCACAAACCGTTTCGTTATTTACGCCATGTACCCAGACTGTAATATTTCTATTCACAAGATGTGGGGGCTGAAAAAGCAAAACGTGGTATTTGCTATTGGTAAATCCATTACTAATCGTAGCTCTAAAACCAATGTGGGAGAGTTGTGCTTGAAGTATGGCGGCGGTGGTCACATGAACGCGGGTACCTGCCAAGTTGAAACCAGTAAATCAGAGACGGTGCTTGCTGAGCTTATTGAAACCATAACAAATGATGGTTAACGCTGATTAGCACACGGATGAAGGGGCAGAAAAAGTACTCTGACCCCTTTTTAAAGCAAGGGGCAGAAAAATGTACTCTGACCCCTTTTTTATTGGGTTAGGCGCACTTTGAAGAATTCTGCGAGGGTTTTGCTGATAACTGGGTGTTGGGTGTCTTGGTTAAATAGGCAAATATTGACCTTTCCCAACTTAGGTAAATGCGGGTGGTTTAGTACTGCTAAATTAGCCGGTAAGCTCGATTTCGCCAATGCAGTAACGCCAAGGCCTTGTTGAATAGCAGCCACAAGCCCGCCCAAATCGGCGTTGGTGTAGCTAATTTTCCAGGCGAACGTTTGCTGCTTTAGCTGTTCAATTACTCGGCTTCTGTACATACAGCCATCCGGCGCTAGCACTAGCGGAATGTTATTCCCCACTAATGGGTGAGCGGTGTCGCCTACCCATACCACATCGTCTTCTATTACCACTTCACCCTCGGTTTGCTCGCCCGGGTTTACGAGTGCCAGAATTAAATCGAAGTGATCTCGTTGAGACGGGTGAAGTAGATCGCGACTTAGCGCCGACGTTACTTCTAACGATACATCTGGGTAACGCTTCGAAAACTCACCAATTAAGCCCGGCAGTAGGGTAGAGGCAAACTCGTTGGGAATGCCCAAACGTAATCTACCGCTTAGTGGCGCGGGAGTAAGGCTTCTAAAAATGTTGTCGTTAAGCTCTAGTAGCTCTTTGGCTTTCGGGTAAAGCCAGTTGCCGTCGGCGCTAGGTACGTGGCGCTGACCTACTTTGGTGAACAACTTTCGGTCTAGCTGCGATTCAAGTTTTTTGATTTGCAAACTAATAGCAGGCTGAGAACGACCCAAAAAGTCGCCCGCCTTTGCATAGCCACCAAGCTCAATAACGCTAACAAAGGTGCGTAAGGTATCTAGAGAAAGCTGCTTCATATTTATCAGGTTTATTAATGTAAGTGCTCTTTGTTATTGTATTTGCAAATGTATGGCACTGAAAGCCCATATTATCAACTTAGATAAGATTTACGTTGCTAGTTGTATAAAACCATCCATGAATACGTCCCATCAACTACCGCAAGACGGCGTAGAGTAAGCGTAGTCACATTTATAAATTCACGAATTCAGGCTATTAAACGTAGCAAATTACGTTAAGCTGCGCGCAATTGTGATAGGCTCTAGCAAATAAATATCGATACGATAATTAACCAATAGCAGCAAACAGTTACGCTTCAGCGGCGTTTTTGTAAAGTTTAAATCAGCGTGTCGATTTAAGAAGCGTTGCGCATTTAAAGTGAGTTACCTGCGCAAAACGATGTGCTGGCTAGGTGCGTATTGAGTGATGTTAACTACGAGAGCATGTAATGAACTCTGATTTGTATTTTATCGGAATAGATGGCGGCGGTACTAAGTGCAAAGTCATACTACAAGATAAAAACGGCACGCAGCTAGGTGAGGGCATTAGCGGCCCAGCTAATATAATGCGAGACGCAGATCTTGCTAAAACCTCTATATTGGATGGGGTAGTAAAGGCTATAGAATCTGCTAATACCTTGTTGGCTTCACAGAATAGCGAAACCCCTGCCACACCTATCACGCTATCACAGTGTGTGGTAGCAGCCGGGCTGGCTGGCGCTAATATCAGCACCGCAAAAGCTGGCTTTGAAACCTGGGCACATCCCTTTCATTCGCTTCATATACTAAGTGATTTACATGCAGCCTGCGTAGGTGCTCATAATGGAAAGCCGGGAGCGGTAATTATTGTGGGTACGGGGTCTGCAGGGGCAGTATATGCTAATGGCAAATTTACAGACTTAGGCGGGCACGGGTTTCCAATCGGTGATTTTTCCAGTGGAGCTTGGCTAGGCCTAAAAGCTATTCAGCATACTTTACTGTGTATAGATAATATTCGAAGCCTTGATGACCTCGCCAAAAA
Source organism: Alteromonas portus (assembly GCF_005117025.1). GTDB lineage: Bacteria > Pseudomonadota > Gammaproteobacteria > Enterobacterales > Alteromonadaceae > Alteromonas > Alteromonas portus. The sequence continues at coordinate 459,473 of NZ_SWCO01000005.1, forward strand.
GGTATGTGCAGAACTTGGTACCTCAAATGCCGATGAGATTGTGGCAAAATGTGCTTGGTTTAGTACGCATCATTACGCGAATTTAGTGCCGTGTATGCTGCCACTTTTAAGTGAAGGTGATCCTCAAGTTGTTCGCATTTTTAACGAAGGTGGCGAATATTTAGAAAGTATGGCGCAGCGACTTCTAGGTGATAATACGTATAATCTTGCTTTAATTGGTGGGTTAAGCAATGTGTATGTACCTTACTTTTCTGAGAAAATCCGTACGCGCCTACAAGCATGTGAATTATCGCCAGAGCAGGGCGCTATCAAGTACGCTAAAGCAATATACGATGGCCAATAACGGCAAGTAAGCCATAAGATCACGCGGCAAATTTCGATGCAAGTAATGAGACAAGCGACGAAAAAAACTCAACGTTATAAGCAGCAAACAAAACACTGCTTCAACCGCACGTAATTAGGAAAATGAAAGCGCAATGATGAAGACAATTTTAGCCGAAAACGTTTTGATAAAAGGTAACTGGGAAAAAGACCAAGTACTCAAAATCAAAGAGGGCGTAATTACTCACATCGAAGCACTTTCTGATTCACAAAAGCAGCGTGAAGAAATTTCTGAGCGCGTGTCTAAAAGGCTTATTCCTGGGTATGTAGATACACAGGTGAACGGCGGCGGGGGCGTAATGTTTAATCACGCACCAACGTTTAAAAGTATAGAAATAATGGCCAAAGCCCATCGTAAGTTTGGTACCACCACATTATTTCCCACGCTTATTACCGATGACATAGCAACCATAGAAAGCGCCGCCAATGCGGTAAGTGAAGCAATAGAAAGCGGGCACCCGAGCGTTGAAGGAATTCATTTTGAAGGGCCGCACTTAAGCGTTGAGAAAAAAGGTGTACACCTTTCAAAATATATACGACCGTTAACCGACAGAGAGCTTGCCACTTATACCCGAAAAGATCTTGGCAAGGTATTGATTACCGTAGCGCCAGAAAATACGTCGTGTGATGTTATTCGAGACTTAGTAAACCAAGGCGTTATTGTAGCGCTAGGGCACTCTAATGCGCCGTTTGATGTGGTTGAAAGGGCGATTGAAGCTGGCGCGACTGGGTTTACTCATTTATACAACGCCATGTCGCCGTTTACCTCTCGTGAACCTGGTATGGTTGGCGCAGCGCTTTTAGGCAATAACACCTGCGGCATTATTGTTGATCATCAGCATTTGCACCCTAAAGCGGTTGAGCTGGCCTTCAAAACCAAAGGGCCTTCGCAATTAATGCTGGTTACCGATGCCATGGCCCACGTAGGTGCCGACGAAGACGTTATAGACTTTTTCGATACCCATATTACTCGCGTTGGAAACAAACTTACTACACCTGATGGCACCCTTGCAGGAAGTTGTTTAGACATGCACGGCGCTGTTATCAACTGCGTTAACGACATCGGAATTTCGCTAGAAGACGCGAGCTATATGGCAAGCGCGACACCCTCTGCGTTTATGGGTATTAACGAGACATTAGGCAGCATTGCAGTGGGGCAGCGGGCGAACTTTGTAGAGCTAAGCGAAGACAACGCACTTGCAAACGTTTGGCAAAATGGTGAGGTGTGCGTTTAGCACACTGGCTATCGAACAACTAACAACAGGCTACTAAACAGTATTTAAACATTCCTTACTACGCCCTCACCAATTTCGCAGCAAGCAGTCAGCAACGTTTCAAAAAAGTTGGTATTAAATTGCAATTCCCCCTTCTAAACGCCATCTGAATATTAAGTTTTTTCAGGTTCGATAGTCGTGGCTGCAACCTTCGTTAAGCTATATCAATGCGCGGTAAACGCTTACATATTTGCTTTTCTCATGTTTTCCTAAGAATACATTTGCTTTTTAAATGTATTGATAAAAATTTCCAATTTGTTGCACAAACGTTAGCTCACTATACTCAATTTCGTTTTCTACCTTTCAAATTAAAAAGAGTAAGTGGAATGTCTAGTACCACCGCCCTACACGCAAAGCACCTAGAAGCCGGTGCGAAAATGGTCGATTTCTTCGGCTGGGATATGCCAATTAACTATGGTTCACAAATTGAAGAGCATCACGCTGTGCGCCAAGACGCCGGTATGTTCGATGTGTCTCACATGACCATTGTTGACGTAAAAGGCGCACAAGCCAAAGCGTATCTTCAATACCTTTTAGCCAACGACGTGGCAAAACTAAAAGACAAAGGCAAAGCGCTATACAGCGGCATGCTTAACGAAGAAGGCGGTGTTGTAGACGACCTTATCGTTTATCACTTCGACGAAACTAACTATCGCCTGGTAGTTAACTCAGCAACGCGCGAAAAAGACATGAACTGGTTAATGAGCAAAGCAGAAGGCTTTGACGTAACCATCACCGAGCGCCCTGAATTTGCCATGATTGCCGTACAAGGCCCTAACGCAAAAGAAAAAGCAGCCACTTTGTTCAGCGCAGCGCAAAAAGAAGCGGTAGCAGGCATGAAGCCATTCTTCGGTGTACAAGCAGAAGACTTGTTCATCGCTACTACAGGTTACACCGGTGAAGCAGGCTATGAAATTATGGTGCCAGCTGAGCAAGCGGAAAGCTTCTGGCAAGCACTACTAGACGCGGGCGTTAAGCCATGCGGCCTAGGTGCTCGCGACACCCTTCGCCTAGAAGCAGGCATGAACTTGTACGGCCAAGATATGGATGAAACCGTATCGCCACTAGCGGCTAACATGGGCTGGACAATTACATGGGAACCGGCAGAACGTGACTTCGTAGGGCGTAAAGCACTAGAAGCGCAGCGCGAAGCGGGTACCGACAAGCTAGTAGGCTTGGTGATGACTGAAAAAGGCGTGCTGCGTCACGGTCTTAAAGTGAAAACAGAAAGCGGCGAAGGCGTTATCACTTCAGGTACGTTCTCTCCAACTCTAGGTCACTCGATTGCGATGGCACGAGTACCAAGTGATGTTGGTGAAACAGTAGAAGTGGAAATGCGCAAAAAGTGGGTTACAGTAAAAGTGGTTAAGCCCTCCTTTGTTCGCAATGGAAAAAGTGTTTTGTAAGGCCAAAAGCTTCTAGGCCCCGAAAGTTAACAGAGAATAACAGGAACGATTATGAGCAACATCCCAACTGATTTACGCTATGCCGCTACGCACGAATGGGTTCGCCCTGAAGGTGACGGTGTTTTCACTGTAGGTATTTCTGAGCACGCACAAGGCTTACTTGGCGACATGGTTTTCGTTGATTTGCCAGATGTTGGCGACGCAGTAAGCACTGGCGACGACGTATGTGTTGCTGAATCGGTAAAAGCAGCGTCTGACGTTTACGCGCCAATTTCAGGTGAAATTGTAGCGATTAACGAAGACCTAGAAGATTCACCAGAATTAGTTAACTCTGACCCGTACGGCGACGGTTGGCTATTCAAAATTAAAGCTGACGATGCGGCAGAAGTAGAAGGTCTACTAGACGCTGAAGGCTACGAAAACAGCATCGACGAAGAGTAATTCGTTACGCAGTTTTAAAAAAACATAATTTGAAAGGGGCATGAAGATAATTCAGCCCCTTTTTAACTTAAAGATTTAACGCGCCCTTGCGGCAACCATTACGAGTGCTTAACAACGTTATGTCGAATACTTCCCCTACATTAGCTCAACTAGAGCAAAAAGATACATTTATCCGCCGTCACATTGGCCCGGGTAAAGGCGAAATTGAAGAAATGCTGTCTGCCATTGGTGCAAGCTCACTAGACGATTTAATTGAGCAAACTGTACCGGCAGGTATTGCGCTACCAGAGCCACTAAAATGTGGTGAAGGGGCGACAGAAGTTGAAGCATTAGGTGAACTTAAAGCCGTTGCACAAAAGAACAAAATTAACCGTTCTTTCATTGGTATGGGTTACTACGATACGCACGTACCAAACGTTATTCTTCGCAACGTACTGGAAAACCCAGGTTGGTACACAGCGTACACGCCTTACCAGCCAGAAATTGCCCAAGGTCGTTTGGAAGCTATTCTTAACTTCCAACAAGTAACCATTGACCTAACTGGCTTAGAGCTAGCGTCAGCATCGTTACTAGATGAAGGTACAGCGGCAGCAGAAGCCATGGGCCTTGCCAAGCGTGTGTCTAAGAACAAAAAAGCGAATGCGTTCTTTATTGCTAACGACGTTCACCCGCAAACCGTTGACGTGGTTGAAACTCGCGCTGAAATGTTCGGTTTTGAAATCATCAAAGGTGCGGCAGAAGAAGCAGCAGAACACGACGTATTCGGTGCGCTACTTCAATATCCAACCTCTACCGGTGAAGTAAAAGACATCAGCGACATCATTGCTGCAGTACAAGCGAAAAAAGGTATTGTGGCAGTAGCCGCTGACCTAATGAGCTTAGTAATGCTTAAGTCGCCTGGCGAGCTAGGTGCAGACGTGGCACTTGGTAGTGCACAGCGCTTTGGTGTACCTATGGGCTACGGTGGCCCGCATGCGGCATTCTTTGCTACACGCGACAGCTACAAGCGTTCACTACCTGGCCGTATTATCGGTGTAAGTAAAGACACCCGTGGACGCCCAGCACTTCGCATGGCGCTACAAACCCGTGAACAACACATTCGCCGTGAAAAAGCGAACTCGAACATCTGTACAGCGCAGGTGCTGTTAGCCAACATGGCAAGCTTCTACGCGGTATACCACGGCCCACAAGGCCTTAAAACTATAGCTGAGCGTATTCACCGCTTCGCCGACATTCTTGCTACTGGTTTAAACCAGAAAGGTGCGGAAAAAGGTGTAGCTCTTAAACATAGCACGTACTTCGACACGCTAACCGTAATGGTAAGCAACAAAGAAGACGTATTAGAGAAAGCCTATGCAAAAGGCATGAACCTGCGCGCAGACCTTGAAGGTGCGGTAGGTGTGTCGCTAGACGAAACTACCACACGTGAAGACATTGTTGCGCTATTCGACGTACTTCTTGGTGAAGAGCACGGCTTAACAGTGGAAGGTCTAGATGCAGAAGTATCCACGCAAGACGTAAAATCTATTCCAGAAGGTTTAGTACGTACTAGCGACTTCCTAACCCACGAAGTGTTTAACAAGTATCACTCTGAAACAGAGATGCTTCGTTACATCAAGAGCCTTGAAAATAAAGACTTGGCGCTTAACCACTCAATGATTTCATTGGGCTCGTGCACCATGAAGCTAAACGCAACGGCTGAAATGATCCCTGTAACATGGGCTGAATTCGGTCAGCTTCACCCGTTTGCACCACTAGACCAAGCTGCAGGCTATCAAGAAATGATTGCCGAGCTTAGCGAGTGGCTAATTAACGTAACAGGTTACGACGCGCTTTCAATGCAGCCTAACTCGGGTGCGCAAGGTGAATACGCGGGCCTATTGGCTATTCAGCGTTACCACGAAAGCCGTGGCGAAGGTCACAGAAACGTGTGCTTAATTCCAAGCTCTGCCCACGGTACTAACCCTGCATCTGCGCAAATGGTTAGCCTTAAAGTGGTAGTAGTAGCGTGTGATAGCAAAGGTAACGTAGATCTTAACGATCTTCGCAAGAAAGCGGAAGAAGTGGGCGATAACCTATCGTGCGCCATGATCACGTATCCGTCTACCCACGGTGTATATGAAGAAACCGTGCGCGAGATTTGTGACATTGTTCATCAATACGGCGGTCAGGTTTACATGGACGGCGCGAACATGAACGCGCAGGTAGGCATTACGTCACCTGGCTTCATTGGTTCAGACGTGTCGCACCTTAATCTACACAAAACCTTCTGTATTCCACACGGTGGTGGCGGCCCTGGTATGGGACCTATTGGTGTTAAATCGCACCTTGCGCCATTCCTACCAAACCACACGGTTGTTAACGTAGAAACGGCAGGTAAAGACTGTGGTGCGGTATCGGCAGCACCATGGGGCAGTGCATCAATTCTGCCTATCAGCTACATGTACATCAAAATGATGGGTAGCGCTGGCCTTCGACGTGCAACCGAAGTAGCTATTCTTAACGCTAACTATGTGGCTAAGAAGCTAGAAGGGCACTTCCCAGTGCTTTATAAAGGCAACAATGGCCGCGTAGCGCACGAATGTATTATTGATCTTCGCCCGCTTAAAGAAGCAAGCGGTGTTACCGAGCTAGATATCGCGAAGCGCCTAAACGACTACGGCTTCCACGCGCCAACCATGAGCTTCCCAGTAGCGGGTACGCTTATGATTGAGCCAACCGAGTCGGAAGCGAAGTACGAACTAGACCGTTTCATTAACGCCATGGTTAGCATTCGCCAAGAAATTGCCAAAGTAGAAAGCGGCGAGTGGGATGCCACTGACAACCCGCTACACAATGCACCGCACACACTAGCAGATATCTGTGACAGCGATTGGAACCGCAGCTACGACCGCATGCTAGCGGCGTACCCAGCACCAGAAGTACACAGAAATAAGTTCTGGCCAACGGTTAACCGTATTGATGACGTGTATGGCGACCGTAACCTGATCTGTTCTTGCCCTAGCATAGAGAGCTATGTTGAGGAGTAGGGTGGTTTTGAGGGCATGGAATGAAGTTGGTTAACGATTTAATGAAGATGGTTAACTGAGCTGAGTATCCCTTATTTTTACTGCTCGGCATAATTTCTAAGTGTATCAATTGACTAACTGCAATTAAAATCGTGAATACGTAGATAGGAAAAGGCGAATCAGAGATGGTTCGCCTTTTTTGACAGATATGAGTCAGACGACATCATTTGTTACACATGCTTTAACAACTCAGTCTGGTAGCATTTGGGCATCAAATAGGTAATCATAAAAGTTTGTCTATGAAGAATGATGGGACAGCCTGCAATGATAGTTCCCATTTGGCTGACTGGTTCTACTAATAGAAGCTTGTGTCGATTATTGAGTATCACTCAAATAGCTGCATAATGCGTAGATGGTTAAGGCTTTAATGAATTTGGAGAAAATGTGTTAGGACGCAGTGAAATTATAAAGCTAGTAGATGATAATAATATTTTGAGCCTTGACGACTGTTCATCCGAAGATATCAAAAATCGAACTCAGGCTTCATCTGTAGATCTAACAATTAAATCTATTTACGTAGCAGACAAAAATATATCCAAATCAAAAGTTGATATTTGCAGTGCGGGTTTGGATTTGATCGATTTAGAACCTGGGCAAACGGTAGTAATTCAGGTAGCTGAAAAGTTTGCTCTACCCTCAACAATAGGAGGGATTATTTTTCCCCCTAATTCTATGTCTAAATCTGGAATTATTATGACTAACCCCGGTCATATTGATCCTCTTTTTAAGGGATATATAAGCGTTTATTTGGTCAATATGGGTAAATCTTCAGTGAGACTTAAGAGAGAGGATAAGGTCGCTACTCTTTTGTTATTTCATATTAATGGAACTACAGGTGAGGGAAATATAACTGGCCGAGGAGTTAGCAAAGAACAAGTGTTAACTTTAAGCAAAGATTTTGCGAGTCTAGATACTAGAATGCCAAAATTGCTCAATTCAGTCATCAGAAAACAAGCGATAATTTGGGCGAGCCTAGCTGTAAGTGTTGTAGCATTATCTTTTACATTGATACCTATATTAAGTGAGCAAATATTTACGAATAAAATTATTGATGCTTTTCAACTGGAACATGTTGAGCCACTAGTAAGGGTCAGCAATGAACAGCAAAAAGAATTAGTAACATTACAAAAAGATTTAGAAGAAAAAACACAACAGCTGGACGACCTGCGTTCCAAGCTTAGTGAAAAAGATTCTCAAATTCAAAACCTTCTATACGATGTTGATAGACTGTTCATAATGTTGAATAACAAAGAAGCCCCAGTAAATATCAAAGGACACGGAGTCGAGAAAGTTGAAAATTAAATGTGCGAAGTTTAATGCAGCGGTAATGAGTCGACCAAGCTTCGATGACAAGGCATTAATCAATTTTCTGCAAAACCATGGTCTATGTTGGGTTAGGACTGGTGGAACTCCAGCTGAAGAGATTGTAGAGGTCTCAGGAAGAATGTGCTACCTGTCGTTCGGGAAAAATAGGCAATCTCCCAGAGATAATAGCGCCTATATAGCTAATCTGATTTCTCAAGGTCATGAAAGTGTTTTAGAACATGTTAATTGGACTATTTTGTTATCAGGAGTTTCTAGGGGGTTTACTCATCAACTCGTTCGTCATCGAGTTGGGTTTGCATATAGCCAACTTTCTCAGCAATACCATGATGAGTCAGAAGCCTTATTTGTAGTGCCACCCTCTATAGAAAAAGATAGAGAACTTTTTATACAATGGGCTGACGATATCTATAAAAGCCTTACCACATATAGAAAAATCATTAAAACAATAAAAAATAACAAGTTATCAGACAAAGAGTCATTGAGGGAGCTGAGAACTGCTGCCAGGTCAACACTGCCCAATGCTACGGAAAGTAAAATAGTGATAACAGTTAATGCTCGTGCTTTAAGACATTTTTTTGATGTTAGAGGATGCATTGAAGGTGATTGGGAGATGAGAAAAGTAGCTTGTGCAATATTTGATTTGGTGTATTGCGATGCTCCATCTCTGTTTTACGACTTTCAGAAAATAGAAATGTCCGATGGTAGTTTTAAACTGGAAAAGAAATGAAATAGAGAGTACAAATTTTCATCTTCGAGTCCAAATAATAAAGGTGTGGTGGTGCGAGTAATAAACTACTTATTATTCGTACTCAAGTGGTGGCTTCAGTTTCTATCGAACATTACAGCTTGGTCGCAAGTATCCTAGCTTGTATCAACTTCCAAATAACTCCGTTACATTATTTATCTATTATTGATGACATATTTTTTATTCGTAAATATATGTCTCTACAAAATTTTTAGCTTAAAGCTATTGAAATGTACTGTATAAATCTCCATAGAACAATCAGGGTGTGTAAAGCGCGAAAAATGTACATTTATTGGCATTTCTGACATCTGTTGTAGTAAATGTTGATGTATTCTTGCCATCACTGAAAGAGAATAATCATGTCAAATTTACAAAAAGAATTTACTACATTTCACAACACGATAAAGCTTGGGATATGTGATGAAAACAAAACATTAAGGGACAAACGCGACTTGCTCATTAACGAGTTGTCTCTTGCTCTTTAAGACAGAAAATCCCGGGAACTGAAATAGCATTGACGTTCACTAAGATTGACTTAGGATCATATGCGATGAAGACAGGCGTAGTCCCTGATGGGGGGGACGATATTGATATTGGTGTACCACAAATAGACGTAGTGGATAGTAGTTGTTTGGAGTTCTGATTTTTTACAGCAAACAGTGGTTCATTGTGCATTAGAGCTACTGCAAGAAGTACTTTGCAGGTGCTCATCAACGCAAGAGAGCTGCAGTAATATCCTTGCGAAAAAACACCCTATAGCTTTGAATTTGCGTAAGCTATAATTTGTCGTAATGGCGAAGCGAACATCACCTTGCACCAAAAATGGATATGAAAGATAAAATGGATTTTTTCTATTACACTGGACTACAAAATGACATCGCTAGTCATAAAGTAAAAGCTAGTTACCAAAAATATAATTCTGAGGGCAGACGGCTTACCGTTAACGATGATAAAGACTCATTGAAAAAAGCATTACGATACTTCGAAAAAGCTCTAGCGTTAACGACTAAAAATGAATACACCAAAGCATCTGCATGTCATGAGCTAGGAGTGTTTTATTTTACTCACTTTGCACATCTGCCTGGTGCGCCTCATGCAAACTTAAATAAAGCAGTTTCATACTTTTCACGTGCACTTGAAAGTAAGCAGCGACAAAAATTTCCAGATAAGTACGCTTCTAGTTTGTCACAGTTAGGGGCAACATACAGAAGAGGTGCTAATGAACATCTGTGGCACTTAAGTAAGCCGGAAAGTCTAATGAAATCCCGTCAGCTGCATGAGGCTGCTTTAAAGGTGTTAGATCGTGATATACCTATTTTTATTCGGCTCAACCAACTTTCTATTGTTTATTTCAATTTAGCTTCAACGTTGTTCGACTTAGAAGATATAACTGAAGCTTGTGAGGCTCAAGCTAAAGCTTTTTATTGCTTTAAGGATGCCGTCGAGTGGGCCAAATCTTACAGCCCTTATCTTGTTTCAGGTGGTTTCATGTCCTTAAAGCCAGAGCAAATATTGCCTATTACTTTTGCTCGATTGAGTTATTTTTCCAAAAGCAATGTGCATAAAAATCTCTGTGACGCGGTGTTAGAACTATCATTGACGTTCGACCTAGATATCTTTGATATCATGAGAATTAATCCATTCAAAGATATATCAAATCCCATTTTTGAAATTCAGCAAATAGTACATGAAGCTAATAGAAACTCTACCAATGGTAATATCGATAAACTAGCGAATAAAATACATTCATTGATGCTAAGTAGGCAGTCTACCGAAACAGACCAAGAATCTGATAGATTGAGTGTACTAATTCAGCAGGCAAGTTCTGGTTTAGCTCGAATATTAATACAAAAAGAAGACTATTTACGAGCATATATAACACTTGAAAATGCCAGTGGAATGCGATTTTGCGAAAGTGCTAGTTTGTGCTGGTTGCAAGCTAAAGATCCTGTCGCTCAAGTGTTATTGAATACACATAGAAAGCTGGGTAGTGCCTACTATGGTTTGAATGAACTTGCATTTATATCTGGTTTTGAGGCCAAAGATAAATTACACCAATTCCTTTTTAAAAGTGCCAATTTGCTTAAAGCACAAGTTTCACCAAAACTTTCTAGTATTGATGAATGTGTCTTCGATGAGAAACAATATGCAAGTATCGTCGAAAAAGCGAGTCGAGCTAATGACCCTATTAATTTTTTAAAAGTACGAGCAAAGCTATGTTTAGACGATTTTAAAATATTAGGTGAATATATAGATAGGTTAGACCCTGATTACCTTCAGGCTAGATTGCGAACTCAACAAATTACTTTTGACGACTTAACCGATGCCATTCATGCTCACCCCGAGCAAGTGCTTGTTAAGATAGATATTGAAGATCACTATGATGATGTTTTGATTATTGTTGCTTATCTGCAAAATAACGAAATAATTGCTAAAAGTTATTCTTTCAATCTTCCTAAAAATCTTATCAATAATGTTGCAGCTTTTGTTGCTAATAACAAAAAGGCTAGTACAAATTGGGATTTAGAATTTATCGATTGGAAAACGATACTTCCGAAACACTTGGATAAAATTTCGCTATTTCCTTCATTTTTTGCCTCGCATATACCTTGGATAGCAACAGGTAAAACAGGCGAAAAACTCTATCAATTAGCTGGCGAGATCAACTGGCTACCTTCACTGATGTATTTAAATGAACAGGTAAAATATTCAGATGAAAAAAGCTTGCATACTAGTATATGTGGCGGAGAGACTTTATTTGAGAAACTCGCAGTTGGAGCTCATAGTGAAACTAATATTACTCAGTCTATGGATGAGGTTATTAATCAATTGAATCAGTCGAGTGTTTTTAGCTTTTATGGCCACTGTGAACATAAACACCCTGAACGACCTTCGTTATTATTCAAAGGCTATGTTATTAGAGATGTTGATATGCTTCATAATGTACGGGGAGCAGAGCGGGTAGAGTTGTGGGCGTGCCAAAGCGGTTCAAACATCCCGTTGCATATTTTACCCAGCCAAGTCAATGAAGCCTTCGGTATGGATATGAGGATGCTAGAGTATGGTGCTAAAACTGCTATCGGTTCGCTGTGGGCGGTCCCTGAGTTAGTCACTGCACACATAAAAGCAAAATACGATAAACTTGTTACAAATGGTTTAGGAGCGTCTGAAGCATTACTTAATGCTCAGCGTTGGTGGGTTGAGAGTGGCGCAGATGAAGAGTTGCTAAAAATCACAATGTTTGGTCGAGAAGAGTACCTAAGAACGCATGGTTGCCATTACGCAAACAAACAAGCAATGGAAGCGCTTATGGGGCCAGTTTTTGCAGGCAGTGCTCATAGAGCTAATCTTGATACGAGCGTTTTGGAGGAGGCATTTAAACATCCCTCGGCATGGTCTGGTATGCGTTTTTGTGGTTTAAGTGAGCAACAAAATGTTTTGATTTCCAGAGTAGAGCTGTCATCGGCTGAAAAGCAGGAAATAAGTGATTTGGTTTTGAATATGAACTTACAGTCAGGCTTTATAAAAAATGAGAGATGACACTTTACCCATTACCGATTGGTCTGAAGTTGGACGGCGAGAGTATGTTGATATAAATCGACAGGCTATAGAGCTGATTATTGAGCAAGCACTAGAAGATTTTGATGAAGTAAATATTTCTATTACTTTTGGTAATCAAAATAATGCTGTAGTTAATATTATAGACTTATTTTTGCTTAGCCATTTTAGTGTTGAAAAGTTGCCTACAGCTATTCCGAAAGATATTACACTGTTTACCCAGTTGTCATTTTGGATTAAATACAAAACGGCGGGAAAGGTTAGTGGCTCCTCTAAGCAAAGCTTAGTTGAGCCCAATTATGAACAATCCATGCATATTGAGGCAGGCATGGATTCACAAGTACAAAAATTAGCAAGAAACCTACGAAAACTAAATAATTATGTAGCACCTGACTTGATTGGTTATTGGTTAGATGCTAATAAAAAACTTTTAAAAGAATTGTCCGGGACGGGCGAGTTTCCGCGAGATTTCGAGATAGAAAATGATGTGTCAGATCCTCAAAAATCACGCTACAAGGCGGACGCTTCTTTTAGGTACTTGTATTTTTTCCTTAATATTGTGGAACACATAGATAATGTTGAGCTCTATGAAAAGAAATATTTTGTTAAAGGCTTAAATCGTCCTCAATATGTGGCAGCACAATCAGAAACTCATCATGCTAAACACCAAGTTAGGCTAACAATTAAGCAAATAATTAATCGATTTCATGCGATCTATGCAGAGACACCTGCTAATGATGTTATCACTCGTGCTCTGTTTGAAGGCATTGCTAAGAAAGTGGTGCTTGATGTGTATGAAATAAATAAGAATCAGCCATTCTATTTAGATTGCGCTCTCAAGCTGAAACAACTAAAAAATAAGCCATCAACAATATTGGAGCAGATATCATGAAATTGGGTAAGTTATCGCTCGATGAAATGGTCCAAGGTGCAGATAGCGCAGATGAAAACTGGGTTGAGTTGTTGAAACATCCAGCGGCTGAAAGCGTTTGGGCTGAAGCTGTTAAGCGTCGAGAAAGTTTGAATGGGTTCAGTCGATTCGCGGCAAGATGGCCTGCAATAGTTCATCAATATAAAAAATTAAAAAAATACACAAAAAAAAGTTTCAATGCCTCATCAATTACTCTTTTTAGCACTAACTTCCAACCATTTAATGCTGCATTAAATGGTACATCTGATGAAAATCAAACCTTTTCAATAGAGGTTATATGGGGAGAGCACCAAATAGTATCGCTAGAGAGGAATATGCTTATTCAATTCAATGGGGGCAGAAATATTAATGTTTATTACTCCTTTTCTAGTGGTGATGGAGTAATTGGGATAGATGACTCATGGGATTTCAAGCTTGAAGAAGGCGCCGTATTACTTACTTTTTTTGAAGGTGAGCATTTAAGCGTTGATTTAGAGTCGATGATAAACAATGCAGAGTCGGTTGGGAGTGTTGTACTGCTGCCGTCAAAATAAAAAGCGAAAAAAAATCAATCCACCCGCGTATAGAAGCACCCATATAAAAAAGGTGCTTCAATATGTCAACAAAACAATGTATTCACCCCTTCACTAATCAGTCTGCTCAACCGAATGCGGTTGCGTCGCTAGTGTGTCGCATAAACGCAAGAGTGTGGCAAAGTTTATCCTCTAATCAACAGGTTCAAACAATGAGCCTGATTAATGAGATTGCATCAGGTAAATCTTATCCACTTTTAGGGGGGCGAAAGGTCAAATGTAACAAATCTCTTGTTCGTTTTCGTATAGGGCGAAATCATCGTCTTATCTTAATACGGACTTCAAAGAGTTTCGTTTTACAGCTGTTTAACCGTCAAAATTATGAGCGAAACTTCAATAAGAAGTTCAGTTCATTAACCGTTGAATGTTAAGGGGCTGAGTCATGAAATCTATTAACGAAGACAATAAAAAGATCAATGAACTCGTCATTAACTGGCACATCACTGAAGTGTGCAATTATGACTGCAAATACTGTTTTGCAAAGTGGGGCCGTCCTAAAGAGTTGCATCGTTCTCTTGAGGAAATTGAAAAACTGCTTAATAACTTGGCTTCATATTTTATTAACGGCGATTCTGCGTTAAAAAATGAAATTGGTTACGACACTGTGCGCCTTAATTTAGCTGGCGGAGAGCCAATGATGCTTGGCAGTACGTTTTTTATCGTACTGATGCTGGCGAAACAAAAAGGCTTTAAAACTTCAGTTATTACCAATGGGCATTATCTAGTAAATAGCCGCTTAGATTTTCCAAAAAATGTGCTGGACATGGTTGGTATCAGCTTTGACAGCCAGGATTTGCTCACACGAAAAAAAATCGGCCGAGTTGACCGTAAAGGTAATTCGCTTAGTGCTGAGGATTTAAAAATGGCATTAAAGGCTTTAGTAAAAACTCAAACAGGCATAAGAACCAAGATCAATACGGTTGTGAATAGCTTAAATTATAAGGAGGACTTTTCATCACTGATTGGTGAGTTAACACCTTATAAATGGAAAGTCTTACAAGTGATGCCCTATGGAGATGACGACTTAATGATTTCAGATGAAAAGTTTAGCCAGTTTGTTGAACGTCATAGTGGCTTAGGACTCCCAATATTTGCTGAATCGAATTCAACGATGACCGAGTCATATTTGATGGTCGACCCATTAGGTCGTTTTTATCAAAACTCAGCAAGTGCTAGTGGTTACAAGTACAGTGACAGAATCAATCAGTGTGGTGTAGAAAGTACGCTTGCACAGATAGCCTTTAATCCTAAAACATTTTTATCAAGATATCGCCCAATTGACATCACTGTTACTGAGTCTTAGGAGGCCAATGTGAAAAGTGAAACTTGTTTTGGAAAAGTCTCCGGTAAGCCATTAACACAATATTATGACGAAGCAGAGGCGCAGGGAGCCGCTGATTACTGCAAAGAACATTATGATAATGACTTAATTCCGTACCAATGTGCCAAATGCGACTTGTGGCACTTATCGCCTAAAAGTAGACAGACTCCGAGTCAAAAATGCAGTCGCTGCATTGGGGGCTATGGCGTTGAAAAGGAATCCTATCGCACCAAACTGGAGGCCCGTAAAAGAGCAAACATTATCTACGACGAACAAGGTGTAATCTTACGAGTCTATAAATGCAAATATGGTAATGGTTGGCATTTGACCAAGAGTTAGCTTTAATATGACCAATAAAGTGATACTTAGAATATGCACTTATTTGTAAGTAAGGTATTCACAATTTTAATTGTTGAAACCGGTTTTGTAACAGATTGAATTTTAAGAACCGCTATTCACAAATTTAATTGTATGTAACCACTGGTGCTGGTTTAGCAGCGTGGCCGTTAGAGTTTGAGCGATTTGAAAGGCGAACCTTTTGGTTCGCTTTTTTGTATCTTTTAGTTCTAGTATTTGAATGGCTGCTCAGGGCCTTCTTCCATCGAACTCAAGGCAAGGAGCGGATGATCAGGTTCCCTAAAACTGACTGCTGCTTTGTGCCATCAGCGGATTTTAGCTTTAACGATTTCGATGTAATTGAATGGGGTAACAGCTTTTTCCCCATTATGTATATGCTCACCCCCGATTATCGCTTTCATCTGATATAGATAATACTTCCAAAATATCCCATAAAGTCCCAAATTGGTTACTCTAAATGGTTAAAATGCGTTTCATGTAACCAAAACGGGACTTTATGGTGAAGAGTTTGACAGCTACAGCATTAGCAGAAGAGGTCGGCGACAGATTGAAACAAGCTCGACTAAATCGAGACTTAACACAATCAGAAGTTGCAGAGCTTGCTGGCGTTGCCCGCAAAACGGTTTTAAATGCAGAAAAGGGAAAAGTTCAGCTCAACATCATGATTGCTATATTAATGGCATTAGACCTTACTCAGCAGATTGATCTATTTCTCCCGAAACAAGAAATTTCTCCCTTACAGCTGGCCAAACTGCAGGGAAAGAAAAGGCAGAGAGCCTCTGGCCAGCGCAGCAACAAAGATGAGGAATCATCAGAATGGTAATGGAAGTCATTACAATAACATACCAAGACGATGTTGTTGGTGCTGTGAGCTTTGACATTGAAAAGGGGCTTGGGTCATTTGAATATGATCCAGGCTTCATAAAAAAAGCATCGAGCTGTCCCCGATCAAAATGCCATTATCGAATCGCATTTACAGCTTTCCCGAACTGGTTTTCAATACCTTTAAAGGCCTACCAGGTTTAATAGCTGACTCCTTACCTGATGATTTTGGTAACGCAGTTCTCAACGCATGGGTTGCAGGTCAAGGTCGTTCTCCGAGTGATATTACCCCACTGCAACGCCTTCAATATATGGGAAAGCGAGGCATGGGGCTCTTGAGTATGCGCCTGCTACAAAGTTACGAAGTTTAAATGCTTCAAACACTGATAGACGAGATACAGGAAAACTTGCGGCTCGATATTTAGTAAGTTCAGATGTGTTATTCACTTAAGTCCTTTGAAATCGGTAAAAGCTATTTTTTCGCTATATTAATTAAGAATGAAGCGCCTATTTACAGGCGCTTTTTTATTTTTAGAGCAGGGGATTAACATAGGTAAATTTTATTTAAAGGCCATTGCACAAAAGTGTTTTTCACTCACACTTTCCCTACTTGTGAACGAAGGTGCTTGAGTGGAAAACGTTAAACGTGGACTCATGCTTTGTTCTGTTGCCAAGTACTATTTCAAGTCTTTTGATTGTGTAAAAAGGGTAAGCGAATGCTTTTAAATACATCGTTTTTTTTACGATATTTAACCATAGTGGGACTAAGTGCTTTAGCGCTGGTGGGGTGTAATTCCGATTCTTCGTCGTCTTCCACAGCAGAAGTAACAACGTCAGACTCGTCAACCGATGATGATACTGATACATCAGATACGGTGGTGACAGAATATGAAACGTCAAATACTATTGGCCTGTTACTAAACTCTGCCGATGCGCAAAATGGCTATACCCTTTTTGGGGGCCTGCGTTTTAATCAAACCTATTTAATTGATAATTGCGGGGAAGTGGTTCAAAGCTGGGATTCAGATTACAGCACCATGTCTGCATATTTACTTGAAAATGGTAACTTGCTGCATACCGCTCGCTTTGAAAGTGCAGTGAATTCAGAGTTCTTAGAGGCAGGTGGTGATTCAGGCCGAATAGAAATCATCAATGAACAGAATGAACTAGAGTGGTATTACGAAGTTAATACAGACACCCAGTTCATGCACCATGATGTTGAGTATATAGAGAGCACAGGCACGGTTTTAGTCATGGTGTGGAATAAGCACTCTGCTGAAGAAGCCGCTGCGGCTGGGTATACTGGTGGACACGCGTTATGGAGTGAGCAAATTATTGAACTCGATCCAACAGCTGACAGCGCCGATGATGCCATTATTTGGCAATGGGACTCATGGGACCACATGGTTCAGGATGCTGACTACTCTCTGGATAATTACGGCGTAATCTCAGAAAACCCGCAACTTATAAACATTAATTTCGAAGGAATTGATGTTGAATATGAAGCCGATCCTATTCACATGAATTCGGTGGATTACAACGAAGAACTGGATCAAATCGTTATTAATAGCCGAAATTTTAGTGAATTTTGGATAATCGATCACTCAACAACAACCGAAGAAGCAGCCTCACACAGTGGTGGAACTCGAGGTAAAGGAGGCGATATTCTGTTTCGATGGGGTAACCCACAAGCCTATGACATGGGCGATGAAGACGATCAGAAACTGTATTTACAACACGATGCTTACTGGATTGACGAGGGCTACACTCACGCCGGTCAAATCATGGTGTTTAACAATCAGCCAAATTTTTATGGAAACACTGATTACTCTACCATTGATGTCATAGATACTGAGGTCAGTGATGCTGGCGACTACACTATCAATGACGATGGCACTTATGGCCCTACTGAATTTACGTGGACATACACCGCAGATAACCCAACCGATTTTTACGCTACCAATATTTCAGGTGCCCAGCGATTACCGAATGGTAATACGATCATTGATGAAGGTACCACAGGCACATTTTTTGAAGTCACTTCTGAAGGTGAGGTGGTGTGGAAATACATTACACCGATAGATCAGAATGGCGCACTTACGCAGGGTGATTCGCCGCAAAACAACTTTGTTTTCAGAATTAATAAGTATACACCTGACTTCATTGGACTTTCCTATTATAGCTTGGAAGCCAACGGTACCATTGAAGATGGTTCAGACTATACTTGCGAGCTTTTTGAGTAAAACTGCATTTTTTCCAATTAATGCTGTAATAGCAACCACCAAATACCTTTGTAAATTCTGGTGGTTGCTTAATTCTTAATACCGCGAATATTCTCAT
This sequence comes from Alteromonas portus, assembly GCF_005117025.1. Lineage (GTDB taxonomy): Bacteria > Pseudomonadota > Gammaproteobacteria > Enterobacterales > Alteromonadaceae > Alteromonas > Alteromonas portus. Next base: position 478,015 of record NZ_SWCO01000005.1, read on the forward strand.
CCATCACAAGCATCTTAACCAACCCGCTTTCATCGTCATTCTCAAAACGAACACTACTCCCATTCTTAGCAAAAAATCGACCGCCGCCCTCATGAAAATACTCTTCATTTTCAACATAAGGTAAGGCATTAAGCACAAATCCATGGGCTGTTTTTTCTAGCACCACATCAACACTAACAGGGTTAGTTACCACGTAGGTTCCAATGTATTTACTCAGTTCCTTTTGGCTTATAGGTACTAACTTCCTAACTTCAGCTTCCGAGTAACCTACGTCTAACGCTTCTTTTAAACGTATCTCTAGCTCACTAATTAACTGCATACCATTATTGCCGTTCGTCATAATGGCGTAGCCGTTGCCTGAATCTAGCTCAATATATAGCTGCGACATAAACCCAGCATCTGCGCCGCCGTGGCCAAAGCCTAAAACTTCACCGTTATCATCCATATTGATGAAAAAGCCGATGCCAACATTAGGTGCTTCATTGGTTGGCGTATTGTTGGTTAACATTTCTTGCGCGGTGGCTTGCGATATCCAGTCGGTTTTCTGCCCTAAAAACGCACTTCGCACGCCGCTTGCCAACTTCAACATGTCTGATGGCGTGCTCCACATGCCTGCCGCTGCTAATGTGGCGTAGGTATGGGCGCCACCTTTAATTGGCGCACCGTCGCCGTCATACGGAGTAGCCATATTATTTGATAAGTTGGTCGATATGGGTTGTTCGAAGCCAGAACGTGTCATGCCTATAGGTTTAAACAAAAGCCGTTGCGACATGGTTGGCAAGGGCTCATTAGCTACGTCTTGCAAGGTAAGTTGAGCAAGCGTAGTGCCGCCACCGGAATAACGCATTTGCGTGCCAGGTTGAATATCAACAACAACAGCATCGGTATTGGCGGGAAATGCACCTTCTAGCACCTGCTGCAAAGTAGGTACTGGTTCGCCCGCCGCGTAACCAGGAAAGCCATGTACTGTGGTGCCTGCCGTGTGGCTTAATAATCTGCGTAAAGAAACAACGTCTTGCCCAGTCCATTCATGTTCAGGCAACTGCCAGCTGGTGAGTAAGGTATTAACATCTGCATCTAAATCTATCGGGTTATCTTGGCGATATTTCATCAATACTGCCGCAAATGCGGGTTTAGAAATACTGCCTGCTTGGAACACCGTGTTTTCATCAATAGCCAATTCAGTGGCTAAATCTTTAACGCCGCTTTGCATGGTCCAAGCTAGTTGCCCATTTTTCATAAACGCGACAGACACACCAGGTACATCATAATGCGCTTGTCTTTGCTCCAAAGATTGGTAATCAACCTCTTGCCCTTCAATTCGAATGCGTTCAGTAAGCCCAGATTTTAAAAGGTTGGCTTCTTTTGACTCTGCGGCAGCTGAGGCAGAGGCGGGCAGGGTTTCAGACTCTGTACAGCCCAATAACGACGCTAAACAAAGCGAAAGTGTTAAAGAGGCGAAGATCTTGTTTGTTTTCATTATGTGTATTCCATTACGAGTGAACGTACCAGAGTACGTTCCTACTATTATTCGGCCAATGCTGACGATTTTCTAGTTCAGGCACTTGATAGCTAGTCGCCTGTACCTTCGGCAATCTTCTTTCGCAAATTCGCCAACCGCGTTTTATAAGAGCCGTTCTCAACGTTTTCTTCATAGCTCATTGCTAGCGCTTTCTCTCGCATTTCAAGTGCCATGGCTAAATCGCCGTTAGCTTCATAACCGTCTGCCAGGCTGTCGTAGGCATCAGACTTGTTAGGGAAGCGAGCTGTATTTTTCTTAAAAATTGCAATGGCAGAGTCAAAGTCTTGTTTGTTTAGTGCCGCATAACCCGCGTGGTTTACGGCTTTATATTCTGGCTTTGCTTCAAAAGCGTATTTTGCAGAAAGGTCTTTATAGTATTGCTCTACCGCAGGAATACCTTCTTGTATTATCGCACCTGTTGGGCGTAACGAATTTAGCTGCTTTTGAAGCGCCAAGCTCATACCTGCAAGTGCAGTCGTATTGTGGCTTTCAGATGTGTCTAGCCCGGTATCAAAGGTAAACCCTTTTCGTTCGCTGCTATTTAGCAGTTCAACGTAACGTTCGTATGCGCTTAGCATGTTTCCATCTTCGTTACCCATGTTGATATAAAGGTATTTGTTAAGGTCGCTATTTGATGCAAAGAACGCTTTTGCCTCTGGAAATATCACTTCTTCGTGCCACCACAAACTTGGGCTGAATGCGAAGTAAGCTTGAAACAGTTCAGGTCGCTCTTGCAGTGCATATAAGGTAAAAAGGGCGCTTAATGAATGCCCGGAAATAATCGCGTAGTTATTGGTACGATAGTTTGCCTTTACGTAGGGCTTTAGTTCTTTTTCTAGAAAGTCTAAAAAGTTGTCAGCACCACCAGATATTCCCCACTGGTTGTAGCTTTCATCATAGGAAGGTGTGAAGTCTCGCGTGCGCTCGGTGTTGGTAATACCGATAACAATCATTTCCTGCGCCATTCCAGACTGATTTAACAGGTCAAGCGTGCCTACGGTATGGGCAAAATTGCGCTGACCATCTAGCAAATATAAAACAGGGTAAGTGGTGTCTTTGTAGCGTGAATAGTTATTAGGTAAGTGAATAAGCAGTTCTCGCGACTCATTCAAAACCTCTGATTTTATTGTTGTAACTACGGCTTCGCCACGCACTTTGGCGTTTACGTGAAAGCTAAAACTAAGAGCAAGTAAGGCGGCGATAAAAACACAGACAAGCTTCTGATACATATGAAATTCCCTTTCTCGCTATCAGGCGCGAGTTTTCTATAGTTTGTTTATCCTACGCTGTCATAGTCGCTCTTACTTGTCAAAAAATAGCCAGTTAAAAAGAAAAAAGCCGCAATCAGCAACGTGATGCGGCTTTCCGAGCTGGGCTGACAAGGCAGCCTTATAGAGCAATTGCGTAAAAGGGGTTAGCTAGAACGACCCTCACTCATAGCTGCCTGTTCAAATACCTTAACTCTAGACATATGATCACCTCCTCATCTTCGTTGCTAAAACTAAATTGAAAATAACATAGGCGAGGCTTAAGTAAAGCATGGCTTCATTAAAGAAAGTTTAGGGCAGTACACACCATTCCAAAATACGAATAACGAAACCAAATCGATAATATAAACCTGTTCAATTAAATCTACGTAATCAATGCTAACTGAAACCCTTTGCGCCGCCCGTTTACATGGTATTAATGCTTTAACGTGCACCCAGCAGTACGCAAACCCTAAAAAAGGCTAGAACTACAATGCAAATAACAAACACGCATAAAACCAGCGAGAGTGGGAAAGCCGCACTACTGGTTACCCTTTTTGCCACCTCTTTCTTTACCCTTGCTCAATCAAACTCATCTGAACAAGTCGAAATGAAGGGCAGTAAGGGCACTTCTGTAACGGGTAATGTATTGGCATCCTTCGATAGCCCGTGGGCCATGACGTTTTTGCCAGATGGGCACAGCTTGGTAACGGAAAAGGCTGGCACTCTGTGGTTGCTTGATGAAAATCAGCAGAAGCGTTTTGCGGTAAGTAATGTGCCAAGCGTTACTGCACGCGGGCAGGGCGGTTTGGGGGACGTTATTATTCATCCTGACTTTGCGTCTAATAACACCATTTATATTTCCTATATTGAACGGGATGAAAAAGACGATGCGTTTAGCGGTGCAGTAATTGAGCGAGCCACGCTTAGTGTTGATGATAGTGGAGCGAAGCTGTCTGATAGAGAGCTTATTTGGCGTCAGTCGCCGAAGGTGACCGGGAATGGTCATTATTCTCACCGCATGGCGTTTTCACCTGATGGCTATTTGTTTATTACCTCGGGCGAGCGCCAAAAATTCACGCCAGCTCAAAACATGGCAATGAACTTAGGTAAGGTGCTGCGCTTAAATGACGACGGTAGCGCACCTGAAGATAATCCGTTTTACGGCCAGGGCAGTGTAAACGAACAAATCTGGACGTTAGGTCACCGCAATCCGCTAGGCATCGATTTTGATGAGAAAGGTAATTTATGGGCTCATGAAATGGGGCCGCGCCATGGCGATGAACTTAACCTTATCGAAAAAGCTCGCAATTATGGTTACCCAACGGTATCGCAAGGCGACCATTATTCAGGTGTTAAAATTCCAAATCATGAAGACATTCCTATTTTTAAGTCACCTGAATTAGCGTGGGTGCCTGCTATTAGCCCCGCCGGCTTTATCATTTACAAAGGCGATAAGTTTAGCGACTGGAAAGGTAATGGTTTCATCGGCGGTTTGTCTTCAAAAGCGCTGGTTCGTGTTGCCTTTAATAAAGACGATAAAGGTAAATGGAAAGTTGAAGAAGCGGAGCGCTACGAATGGGGCAAGCGAGTACGCGAAGTTGAACAAGACAGCATGGGCAACATTTATGTGCTTGAAGACAAGGAAGGCGGTCGACTGATTAAACTGGTTTCAGCCAAGTAGGGCTAACCTAATCGGCGTATTTTTTGCCGCGTTTAATTAGTGCATCTAAATACATAAAGAAAACTACGAGCAGGTAATTATCTGCACCAAATCACGTTATAATAACGGGCAAAAGTTATTAGGAATTAATATGAAAGTTTGTGGTGTAGATTTAAAAGGTAACGAGGCAATTGTTAGTTTAGTATCGCTGGCTGACGGTCTGTTTCATTTACCAGACTGCCGTACTCGTCGTCTAACCCTGGCCGATACCAGTGCGAAGGGGCTAAAAAGCTTTCAAAGTACTTTTGCTAAACTGGTAGAAGACTACAAAATTGATGCTGTGATCATACGTCAGCGTCAAAGCAAAGGTAAGTTTGCGGGAAGTGCAATTGGCTTTAAGCTAGAAGCGGCTATCGAATTGATTGATGGGTTAGAGGTTGTTGTATTTAGCCCTACGGATATTAAAGAGTCGCTGCGTAGAAACCCACTTGCAGTGCCTTTTTCCGACACTGGTTTAAAGCAGTTCCAAGAAACCGCCTTCACCACCGCTTATGCATGGCTTATGAAAAATGAGTATGCGTCACAAGAGTCTGAACAAGGATAAACATAAGTTTGCTGCTCAGACGGAGAACTTTCTTGTGCCTGCATTTATTGTGCGGGCTCCACCCCTACTGGTTATGCCCTTCGAGATTGATTTTTAGCTTAGATATGGCAGACTTGGGCTAGACGTCGTTACTTTGAGAACAAGGAATGTTGAAAGTCGTTTTCTCTTCTAAGCTGTCACAGCAGCTGAATCTCACAACACTGATCCTATCTATTTTTTCAATTTGCTTTGTCGTAAGAGCCATATTTCTTTTAGACATTGATGAAGACAAGTTATCGATTCCATTGTCTGAGTTCATAAACCTATTCACAAATTTAGAATTTTTTCAGTTAGCTTTGTTGCCTGAATTTTGGAACTTCAGTGATTTGACGTTAGGTAATTTAGTGGCAAATCTAGGCACTATGGCAAACGCCTACGCTGCTATATCGTTATGCATTTTCTGCATGGGATTATTAATTTTTCACCGCTCTATGATGAGATTATCCCTTCGCTATTGTGGAGTAATGCTTTTTGTCATGGGGTGGACACACCTTTTAGTAGCGAAGCTTGTGTTACTCTCATCGCTGCCAGTATTACTCACAGGTCCCGTTGTAGCTGTTGGATTAATGTCTGTCCTGTATTTTAGTATTCCTTGTTTTATCGTTGAAGCAATTTACTTTCTCAAAGGAAAAGAAAGCCTGTGAAAAAACTATTTATCTCAGCTATTTTGGTTTTCTCCTCTGCGGTAGACGCGTTATCAGACGCAGTTTTTGAGTATCAAGAAGTTGCAGCGAATGCCATTATGCTTGCTATTGTACTGGCTATAAATCTACTGTTTTTCTTTTCACTTTTAACGATAGCTGGCTTTTTGAGTAGAAAAAAAGGAGCTGCCTTAGAAGCGGCGGAGACGTCTGCGAATTATGATCCGCTTACCGCACTACTCAATCGGAGAGGCTTTGAAGCTGCTATGAAGAAAAAAGAGGGCGTAAAAGGCTTTCTCCTGATTGTTGATATTGATGATTTTAAACAGATTAACGACACTTATGGTCACTCTCACGGGGATAAAGTTCTTAAAGAAATTTCAACTCGCCTATCAAATGTCGTCAGAAGTGAAGATGTATTAGCAAGGCTGGGAGGAGAAGAGTTCGTATTATTTATATGTTCTGAAGAGGAGGTGGAAGAGTTGGCCGATAGGTTAGTTAAAAGCGTAGCAAGCAAGCTTTTTCATTTAGATATTGATATAAACATTCAGGTCACGATAAGCGTTGGCGCGGCACAACTTAACGACTTTTATACACACTATGAGTCAGCATACGAAAAAGCGGACATCTCTCTTTATGAAGCTAAAAAACAGGGTAAAAATCAGTTTGCTGTTTCGTTATCTCCTTGTGTGTAAGCACGAGAGTATGACTAACAGTTAAAAGTAAGAGTAGAAACATTCCCATAGCGGTTGATTATTTACCTCAGCATCCCCTTAACTTTATCATTTAATTCCAACAAAGCTGCGTGAAGAGCTTTTAACTGGTTATCGAATATGTCGGTTGTTTTATGCTCGTTGCGCTTTATGGTTAGCTCTATCGTGCTAGCTAATTCAGCAAGGGTAAAGGCGCCTATATATCGAAGTGCTGTAGTGAATATATGCGCTATGCGTTCGATGGACGGGTAATCTTGGGTTTCAATGGCTTTGTGTAAGGCATTGAGTTCATCTTCCAAGGCGATAAAGTCTTTAAGTAGCTCTTTATACAGTGCTTCGTCGCCCAGCAGTGTTTCAAGTGCTTTAGGTTTGTCGATGAATGTAAGTGATGAGTTTGCTATGGTTGTTTCATTCGTTACTTCTGAAGTAGCCGAAGACTGCCTTTTATCTAGCACTTCAACAAGTACGTCAAAAAAGCGGTTAGGGTCTACAGGTTTATTAATATGACCATCCATGCCCGCCGCTAGGCTCTTATCGATGTCTTGTTGCATAGCATGAGCGGTTGTGGCAATGATAGGCAAAGTTAACTTCAGCTCTTTTCTGATATGTTTGGCCGCGGTTAATCCATCCATTACAGGCATTTGAATATCCATCAATACCACGTCAAATGCGCTGTCCTTACGTAATATGCTAACTGCTTCTAAACCATTGTTAGCAACTTCAATAGTAGCTTGGGTGTCGTTTAACAGGCCAAGGGTTACTTTTTGGTTTAGTGCATTGTCTTCTGCAAAAAGAATGCGGGTGCCTTTTAGGTTAGGTACGGCTGGCGTGTCTTTGGGTAACGTTTTTGCTTTTACGTTTAGGCACAGTTCTTGTAATTTATCTACTAGCTCACTGGTACTAAATGGTTTTTTAATAAAGTTGCGAATACCCAACTGACTCGCTTGCTCGCGCATGCGTGGCGATTCAAAAGCGTAAAGCATAATTACTTTTGGCTGCTTGATTGAAAACTCTTGATTCATTATTGCGGCCACTTCCAAGCCGTCAATATCTGGCATATTCCAATCTAAAATTAGCAGATCATAAGGTGATGATGTCGCTAACGCCGTACGCATTTTAACAACCGCATCTTTTCCGCCAGTGGCAATGTCGGCTTGAATGTTAGCCACAGAAAGGGCCTCTAAAATGGCGTTTCTAGACGCTTCAATATCGTCGGCGATAAGCACTTTCAACGCAGAAAGCTGATTAGATGGCGAAATGATTTGCTGGGTTGCGTCGGGTTTAACTTTTACCGTAAAGTGGAATATAGACCCTTTCCCCAACTGGCTTTCTACCCAAATTTCACCCCCCATTAATGACGTAAGCTGCTTACAGATTGCTAAACCTAATCCTGTACCACCGTAGCGACGCGAGATAGATTCATCACCTTGATTAAAGGGTTGAAACAGCTGAGCTTGATGAGCGGTAGTCAGCCCAACGCCAGAATCCTTCACTTCAAATTCAAGCATAATATCGTCAGTGGTTTGTTGGCATCTAACGCTCACCGAAATAAGCCCGTCTTCGGTAAATTTAAGGGCGTTGCTTAACAGGTTGTTCAGCACCTGCTGAATGCGTAGTGGATCGCCAATTAAGTTTAGCGGTACATCGCGTGAGATATGTTGAATAAGTTCAATGTGCTTTTCTTGTGCTCGTGCAAGGTGCAACCTGATGGTTTGGTTAACGAGCGCATCTAAATTGAATTGCGTCGATTCGATATCGAGCTTGCCAGCCTCAATTTTAGAGAAGTCGAGTATGTCATTAATGATACTCAGCAGCGTTTGAGATGCACCTTCAATTTGTATTAAGTTTGTTTGTTGTTCTTTGTCTTCAGCGGCACGTTGTGAAAGCTTGGTCAAACCAATGATAGCATTTAGGGGCGTGCGAATTTCATGGCTCATACGAGCGAGAAAATCTGATTTCGCTTTCGTCGCTTTGCGCAAATCTTGCGTTAATGTATCAAGGGTTTTTCTCTGCTGCCGAGTTCTAAGCCATAAACCAACAACTAAGCCCAGCGAAAGAATGACAAAGCCGATAAAGTACAGTTGCTGAGTATTTTTTTTCTTTTGAATGAGGTTGCGCTGCTCTTTTAACTGGTTGTCTTTTTCAAGCAGCTTTATTGTTTCTTCTTTTTCTGAAATGGCTAGACGTACGCGGTGAAGGGCCATTAGCTTCGACTGCTGTTCGTTGAAGCTTTGTTTAAATGCTTGTCTATACTGTTTAGAGTATTCAAGCGCAGCCGCTAAATCGCCGGTTTGCTCACAAAGCGTTATAAGCTGATTTAAAACATCAATGACCAATGCTTTGTCATTTTTTATGATGTCTTTATCAAGCCCTGCCTCAAGTTCAGCAATGGCAAGTTCCAGCTCGCCCTTTTGCTTATAAATATCTACTAAATGAAGAAGGTGCGAACCTTCGTTATAACGAAATCCAACCTGTCGGTCAGCTTCAGCCGCCTGATTAAGTTTTTTAAGCGCCTCGCTTAAATTGCCTTGCGCAATATGGAGTTCGGACATGGCACTGTAAACAATGCCAATGAATGGGTAGTTAGCTTCTCGAAGCAGGCTTTCGGACAAAAGCAGACTAACTTTTGCGTCTTGATACTTACCAAGTGCTCTTTGCGCATACCCTTGAAAGAAATAAGCAGTGCCTTCACCTTCTTTACTGTTAAAACGTTGTGCAGCAGACAAGTATTGGTGAGCAAATGTCAGCATGAGTTCATAGTCTTTTAGCGACATATAAACATTGCCCATGGCACTATATACCAACAGAACGCGGTCACTTTCAGCTTCATTGAAAAAGTCTAGCGCATAGTGCATAGCTTTAAGCGCGTTGGCGTGTTCGCCAGATAAATCTAGAATTAAGCCTTCTAAACGGTACGACTCCGCAAGACCCAGTAAATTGCTTCCCGATTCGGCGTATTTTCTTGCTTCAAGCAGTGCTTCGTAAGCTTGGACATAGTCTTGTTTTAAAATATAAAAGTAAGACTTTATGTTTAAAAAACGCGCATGCTCGAAATCGTTAGGGTGAGCCGCCAAGAACGCGTGTAATTCCGCAAATGTGTCTTGGACTGAAGGATCGTTTTCTTGGATACGGGTCTTAAGCCCATTTAGTTGGACTATGGGCGATGAAGTGCTGTCTTGCGGTGCGGCGAAAGCGCGAGCAGGTAGTGTCATTAAAGCAATGACACTAATAATGCACAAGACAAAGCGCTTCATAATTCGCTTACTATAAGTTAGTAGCTAATAACGCGAATGGTTTTACTGGTATCGTCAAAGCGCTTAGTTAGCTCGTCCCAGTCTTGATCGGCAATGATTTTTACTTCTTCGGAAGATAAGCCGTATTTCTTAGCTGTTGCAACAGGGTCGCTTTTATAGGCTTCCATTAGCTTGCTGTTGGTATCTAACTCAACCAAGAAATCTTCAATAGATTTTGCCATTTTTATTTTCCTTTCTAATTTATTGTTGGGTTTCTGTAGTCAATCACTTGCTGTTCTGTCAGTCCTAACTTCGCAAGACGGTCTTGTCGGTATGCAGGCAAACCCAGCGAAGGTACGACGAGTGTCGACACTAATGTGGGTTTGGCGGATTCCAGCTCACATAGCCGAACTTTTTCTATTTTGGGCTCGCAAAGCGGCAGCGTTGCGGCCTCATAAATAATGAGTTCGTGGTCAGTCGGATAATGTTCAGCCAATATATCTGCCAGCATGGCCAACCCCGATTGACTATGATTTGCATCTAACACACTTAATGTTGCTTCTCCGGCTAGGCCGATTTGCCAGATAATTTGTGTCATGTGTGGGTCAATTCGGTAATCACGAAATAGAAATTGCGTCGCTTCATATGATTGGCAGCCATAACGTGAAGGGTCTAGGCCTAAATCGGCTATTAAACAATCTTCTGCTGACACGCCGGGCAACATCTGTGCCTCTAAATTCATCTGCCTTACACGACGAACCGCTTCATGCGATGGGGTAACAAACACACCAGGGTGACCATAAAAAGCTACGCATACTTTATTGCCTTCTACCACAGATTGCACAATGCGGTCGGTCATTTCAGAATAGGTAAGGGCGCGGGATTTGCCTTCTTCGTAAAGATCATCTAGCGAGACGCTATTAGGATTAAGTTTGGTTACCACGTGTTCGCCAATTTTGTTCATGATGCCCATAAACACGATGTCGGCATTTTCAATGTGGCTTTTAGCGGCAATGGTCATTTGCCCCGCAACGCTGATACCTGTGCCGACAACAATGAGCGATCCCTTTTTAGTGGTGTCCATACTTCCTAAACCGTTTGCGACACTGATATTTCATCCACTATAAAATAGAATTAAGGTTTTTGCTATATTCCCAGGCTAACCGTGGAGGCATAAGCCTTATTAAAAAACTCTAACCTGGTTTACGCTATTATCGAAACACATCGACAGTAAAAATAACTCAAACAGGTTATTAGCGTGGTTTTAATTAATGTAGAGCGAACTATAAACAAGCCTTATGCAGAAGTACTCTGTTTTGCGCGCTAAAAACATAGCCAATGGTAATGCTGTTATTGAAAAAAGTACTCTTTCACCCAAGCGAGCAGATACAATTAGTGGCTCAATAATGCATTTACTTCGTTTAAAACATCCGCATATCGGCAGTGCTCCATGCTGCCAAATCCTTTCACTTGCCTTATTTTTAAACGGCTGAACAAAGGCATAGTCATGCCAGTTAAAAAGCGACAAAAAATGGAGGGGGTGATTGGACCGTCAAACTTACCGTTTAAATGTGCTTTTAGCGCTGTCATAGCCTCCAATACTTTTTCGCTGTCTGGTGTTGGAATAGGTGACGAATAGCTAAGCGTGGCTACATCGCCCTTACACACACTGCAATGCCCACATGCTTGTGGCGCTTGCGTATCATCAAAATACGCCGACAAATTATGACTTAAGCAAGTGTCGTATTCGAAAAAGCTTACAAGTGCGGCGATGCGCTCGATTTCTTTACGCTCGTTCTCAGCAAAATAGTAAGCTAGTTTATTGGCCAGATCGCCATCTTGCAGTAGTTCACTATTAACACGGTACACATCAGTAATTAAGCGCGACGCAAGCTCAATATGATTGTGTTCGTGCAAATACTCTAACGCTGCGACGACTCTTGAACGCTCTGCACCGTAATGTTGATAAATACTGTCAAAATCGACAATCCCCCATACTTTCTTCATATTTGAATGAGTAAATACAGCGTCTAAAAAGCGCGCTCGTTCTTCTGAAAAAAGGCTTAATATAGCGGCTTTATCTGATATGAAGCGGAATTTGTATTCTGCGAAATAGGCATATAAAGGTCGAATGACGTTAGCCAGTTCAAGCTGTACTAACAGGGTTTTAAGCGGAAGCTGACGAATATTACTCGTACTTGATAAGCTATTTATCTGTGTTTCCCATTGGTAATGGCTATTTTCTGAGTTCACGAGAGAATCATTTTGATTAGCTGTAGCTTGCTTAGTAGGTGCCTGAGACTTGATGTCACTAATTACCCGCTCGATAGCGCTTTTGTCTGGTGTGTCGCCATACACAAAGTTTTCTATGGTGACTATACCATCTAGATTAGCGAGTACTGTGCAGTTTGCTGCTTCACTGTCTCGGCCACCTCGTCCAATTTCTTGGCTGTAGTTTTCGATAGATTTCGGCAGATCGTAATGAATAACAAAACGAATATCCGACTTATCTATGCCCATACCAAATGCGATGGTTGCCACAACAACTTGAAGCTTGTTGCTCATAAAATCTTGCTGAATATTTTGTCTTACGTCACTGTCGAGGCCAGCGTGATACGCCTTCGCAGCAACCCCTTTTTGTTGTAATAATTGGGCTACTTCCTCTGCGCTATTTTGAAGCGTAACGTAAACAATGCCTGCACCTTGTTGCTTTTGAATTTCTTCAAGCAATGCTTGGTTTTTGTTCGGTTCAAGGACTGGGCGCACATACAAATTCAAGTTGGGGCGATAGAACCCTGTTTGAATAATATTGGCAGGCGCGATGTTAAAGCGAGCCGACATATCTTCTTTTACTTTTTTAGTGGCTGTTGCAGTAAGCAGTAATACCAAAGGGATATTTAGCTCTTTTTGATAAGCGGGAAGTTTAAGGTAATCGGGTCGAAAATTATGGCCCCACTCAGATATACAGTGTGCTTCATCTATTACCAGCATACTTACCTGAACCGACTCAATGAACTGCCGGAAACGCTCGTTCTTAAAGCGCTCCACCGACACCATCAGGATTTTACACCGCCCTGAGCGCACGTCGTTCATGACTTGTTTATTTTGCTCAGGTGTTAATGTGGAGTCGATACTGGCCGCAGCGATGCCTTTGCTATGTAAAAACGCAAGCTGATCTTTCATCAGCGCTAGTAGTGGCGACACCACTAAGGTCAAATGTGGCAATTGCGTAGCAACGAACTGATAGCACAAAGACTTGCCCGAACCAGTAGCAAAGATTGCTAGGGTCGAGTGTCCGCTCAACAGCGAATCCACCGCCTCTTTCTGTCCCTCGCGAAACGCGGAAAAACCAAACAATTGCTGCAAAATATTGGGGTCAGAGTACATTAATAAGCTTCCAATTCACGAGATCAAAAAGGGGTCAGAGTACATTAACTTATTCTCAAACAGTTTGTGGCTCAGTGTCCGCAGGTTTGAGTTAGTTGAATCAAAACAATGTTTTTAAAAAAATAAAGGGGTCGGAGTACATTATGCTAATTCTGAATGTTTAGTGGTTAGCTGTTTACTTTTTTGCCGCGGCCTACCCAATGCTTCTTGTTTCAAGCGGTGTCCAGTTAGGCTTTCAATTCGCTGTTTAAAGGTATCGCTTCCCAGCACCAATCCCCTTCGAGTGCCGCTTTGAATTTTATCAATGACAGCTTGGGGCAATTTCTCTTCGAACAGAGCACGGTAAGCTGCAAGCCGCCTACTTCCTGATGCGCTTAAACCTAAGTATACAGGATGAGGGCTGCATAGTGACGAAGCTGTACCTAACGCATTTATTCTGTAACTTGACCATTTGTATTCAACTGGAGTTTCGACCATATTTGCTCTTACAGGATTTAGCTCGATATATCTGTAAACCGTAAGAAGATACTCGTCATTAGAGACCAGGCTGGAATGAAATCTACCTTCCCACAATGTTCCAGAGCGTTCATATTTGTGATTAAAGTACCTCACGTACATGCGACCAAGCGCTTGCATCATCTTGCTTACGCCAAGGTTATCAAGCTTAGGTGTGCAGAGTAAATGAACGTGATTGGTCATCAATACCCAAGCATGTATGCCTACATCAAACTTAACAGAGAACTTTTTGAGCCAGCTGATATAAGCGATGTAGTCACTTTCACACTCAAAGCATATTGAGCGGTTGTTGCCTCTTTGGATAACGTGTTGAGGATAGCCAGCGGGAGCCAAACGAGGTTTCCTTGCCATATTTTTACCAAATTCCTTTCGATATTCTCTCTACTAAAATGAGTGAATTGAGTAAAGGCTACAACCCTGTACCCGCTAAAACTGGTCTAACGGGCAAGTTGGAAGGGGGGACGAATGGCTTAGCTGACTGCCCTAAATCAGAGAATGTACTCTGACCCCATTATTCATATCCCCATGGAGGGCTTGGCGGTGATATGGGGTTTTCGAGGTCAAAGTCTACTTGTACTTCACGCGCAGGGCGGATTAGTCGGTAGCTAAAGCGGCTTGGGTAAATCATCATTTGCCAGACATTGTCTGTAGATGCTGCAATGCCTGATTCTACGAACAGTCTTTTTGAATACGCATCTGCAGGGAACGACTGCACTTGCAAGAACCCTTCATCTACGGTGTGGCCGCCATACATTGTTGAAGAATGGTAGCTGCCATCTTCATTTCTGTGATCGTGTTTCAGCATCAGGCCCGCGCCGGTTTTCGTTAAAATCCAAGTGCGAGATGCGTCGTCACCAACGTGAAAGGGGATTTGAATTTCCGAGTCAGTGCACTTCCTTACGTGCATAACAAGTTTTTCATCTCCGAACGTTTTACCTACATTGTCTTTGCTAACCTTGCCAAGGAATGCTTTACCGCAGTGGGCTTTTATTGCATTAAAAAACGCATCGTGAGTAGGAATGGAGACCAAAGGCGCACCTTTACTAAATGCCGCATTGCTAATTCCAATAAGCCCAAATAAGAAACACACACAAAACGTTTTCATTCGTTAATTCATCATAGCAAGTTAATACAGGCTTAGCAGTGTAACCCATCTAAGTAATGGGGTCAGAGTACTTTATCGATGAATGCCATGTCGCATTGTGCGATGGGATAATTGAAGTATTACTTTGTGTAGTCGTTTGGTTGCAACGCGGGAATGTTTGCAAAAAAGTACTCTGACCCCATTTTTGTGAGCGATGGGTGGATTACAGTATTACTTGATGTAGCGGTTTGGTAGCAACGCGAGAATGCTCGCAAAAATGTACTCTGACCCCATTTTTGTGAGCGATGGGTGGATTACAGTATTACTTGATGTAGCCGTTTGGTTGCAACGCGGGAATGCTCGCAAAAATGTACTCTGACCCCATTTTTGTGAGCGATGGGTGAATTACAGTATTACTTTGTGTAGTCGTTTGGTAGCAACGCGGGAATGTTCGCAAAAAAGTACTCTGACCCCATTTTTTTGGAGTGTATAAGTGGTGGAAACGCATATGTATTCGCAATATAAATATTACTGATAGTGGAGGCGTGTTAGGTTAGTGCATCATTCAGCGTTTAATTTTCAGGGCAAAGTAAATACATGAATAAATCTAAACAACTATTTACGCTAATAACATCAGAGGGTGAACTTCAGGTATCGCTAAAAGAGGTGGATGTTCCAGAGCCGAAGCCGCATGAAGTGATTGTACGGATGGAGGCTTCTCCCATTAACCCGTCAGACATGTGGCCAATGTTTGGCCCGGCAAGTCTCGATAAAGCCACGTTTGACCCAGATAAAAAAGCATTGGTTGCCCCCGTACATAAGCCTTTATTAAGTCGTATTAAATCTCGTTTAGACCAAACTCTGCCAATCGGTAATGAAGGTGCTGGAACGGTTGTGAAAGCTGGAGATAGCCCAGAAGCACAAGCATTAATGGGGAAAACCGTGTCTATTCTTACAGGCGCTGCGTATACCGAGTATGCGTGTGTACCTGTGCAGGCGTGTTTGCCTCACATGGATAGCACTACGCCGCAACAAGCAGCGTCGTCATTTGTTAACCCTCTTACTGCGCTTGGCATGGTTGAAACCATGCGCATGGAGGGGCACAAAGCGCTAGTACACACAGCCGCAGCGTCTAATCTTGGGCAAATGCTTAACAAGATTTGTTTAGAGCAGGGTGTAGAGTTAGTCAATATTGTACGTAGCCAAGAGCAAGTGGATATTTTAAAAGGTATCGGCGCGAAAATTGTGCTTAATTCAAGCAGCGAAAACTTTAAAGCCGAGCTTTATCAAGCCATCGACAGTACTGGCGCTACGCTTGCCTTCGACGCCATTGGTGGTGGTGAACTAGTTAGCGACATTCTTACCATGATGGAAGCGTCGGGTAGTAAAGATGCAAAAGGCTTTAATACCTATGGCTCTGACAGCAATAAGCAAGTGTATATTTACGGTGGTTTAGACTTCTCTCCAACTATTTTAAATCGCGCTTATGGCATGACGTGGAGCATAGGTGGTTGGTTGTTGATGCGGTTCTTAGGCAAGCTTGATAAGAAGCGTGTAGGCGAGCTTTATAAGAAAGTGGCAATGGAAATTAACACCACTTTTGCGTCGTCTTATAGTAAAGAGTTAAGTCTTGAGGAAGCGCTACAGCCGGAAAATGTGGCTTTGTATAACGCGAAAAAGACAGGCACTAAGTATCTGATTGTGCCAAATAAAGGCGACTAATGTCCCAGGTTCGAAGCCTCATGCTTTAATCAAATAAGCTAAAGTAAAAGGGCTCGTTGATCTTTGATGTACAAACTTCGGTTTAAAGGTACATTAAAGGCCACCGAGCCCTTTTCGTATTCATAAATATTGTATTAGATGATACTAAAAGTACGCCAAAGGTGACTAAAAAAAGAATGTAGAAATAAAGGTTTTCAAAGTACATGCCTGAAGGTCCAGAAATTCGACGCGCTGCTGACAAAGTTGAAGCGGTAATAAAAGATGTTCCGTTAGAAAAAGTAGAGTTTGGCTTAGCTCAACTAAAGCCCTATGCAAAACAGTTAGAAAGCGAAAAAGTCTTGCGTATGGAAACCCGTGGAAAGGCGCTAATCACCCATTTCAGTAATGGCCTTTCAATGTATTCACATAATCAACTTTACGGCATATGGCATACTTGTAAACGCAATGAACTAACTGATACAACTCGTCAACTTAGGGTTGGGCTTCACACCGAAACGCACAGTGCTATTTTATATAGCGCATCTGATATTAGTATTTGGCCAACGCAAACTATTCACGAACACCCGTTTCTACAACGAGTTGGGCCCGACGTACTAAACAATTTAGTAACAGAAGAGCAGGTGTTAGAACGGCTTTGTTCAAAAGCATTTCGTAACCGCGCGCTAAGTGGTTTATATCTGGACCAGCGATTTATGGCGGGGCTCGGCAATTACCTTCGTAGCGAAATACTGTTTGCAGCAGGCGTTCATCCCTCGCTTAAACCGTCGCAGTTAGATGATGAGCAGCTACGCAGCTTGGCACATCACACCTTAGCAATATGCAAACGCAGCTACGAAACCGGAGGCTATACCGTGTACACAGAACTACGCGAAGTGCTTGAAGCAAAAGGCGTTAACTTTGAAGGCACGCGTTTTATGGTGTTCGACAGGGAAGAACAGCCCTGTAGAGTCTGTGCCACACCAATCAACCGCAACACGTATAACGGGCGGCGTCTTTATTGGTGTAGCCAGTGCCAGGCGAAATGATCTAGGTTTTTAGCTATGTGCCCGGCGCTTTACAAACATGAACACTAACATCACGTTCAAACCAAATATGGCGATGCACAACGACCCAATAGTGGCATCTCTAAAACTAAAGAATTGGGCCACGGTACCCGCGCCAATAGTGCCTAGCATCATGCCCACGCGGGTGGCGTTTGAATAAAACGCTGAAGTAAAACCTGTTAAATCGGGCGCCTGTTTTTGCAGTAAGGTCAAGCCAATGCCAGCATATAAACCGTAGAATAGGGCGTTCAAAACTTGAAGGGTCAATAACTCCCAACTTGATTGAGAGAAGTACACGCCAATATAAAAGCAACAGCCGAAAATAAATGCCACCGCCATAATAGCAGCAGGTGGGAAGCGTCGAGCTAATTTGGCTGCTAGCAGCATGGTAGGAATTTCAAGTGCTGCGACTACCCCCATCATCAACCCCGGCAAATTTTCCGCCAACCCTAGTTCATTCATAACGTACAAAGGCATGGATGATAAATACATGACATTGCCCGCCATACCAGCAAGTATGGCCAACCCAACTAGCCAGAAGGGCAGCGAAAGCGATCCTTTTAGCGAAGTGTTGAGTGACTGTTGACTGGCTTTTTGAGGAGGCACAACGTTTACTACAAAAAGCGTCGCAACTACCACGCACGCGATAGCTACCGAGAAGGACGCTGCAAAGCCAAAATTGGCAACTAGCGTAAATGCCAGCGGCGGACCTACCACCCAAGCGAGAGAAATGGCGGCGCGAACTTTTGAGTTAAATGCGGCTAAATCGATATCTTGGTTTTTTGCCCATAATCCCGAAACGGTTAGCATCTGAGACACGGCCCCAGCCCCCACCGACATAAACAGCACGCCAGCAAGAAACACGTGCCAAAACTGCTCGCTAAAGATAAAGGCGACCATGGCTATACCCACGCAAACCATGGTTAGCCCATAAAGGCGATTTGCGTTAAAGCCTTTGTCTGCCAAGTGCCCTAGATACTGACTGATCACCAACCCTGAAAGCGTGACGGAAACCATATAAATACTGATAAAAATGGGCTCAACGTTAATCTCGTCAATAAGAAAGTAGCTCATGAGTGGTGTAACGAACGACGATGTTAGCCCTGTTAATAGGCTTAATAATAAAAAGGGAAGTTGTGGAGAGAATGTGTAGCGCGATGACATGAAGATACTAGCTCCGAGGGACTGTTGAACGTGTTAGACCGAAATTCGTAAAGAAAAGGTCGCAGCCCTTAATAACGAGGGCGCATTATAAGTGCTGCGTATCTCATGTCTATGACAAAGAACTTACTATCTATTCTGTATTAACATCCCGTTTTTAATGCCTTGTTCAGTTCATTTGCTTAAGCCCATAGCGCGTTTTAAATTTAAAGAAAGCTCGCAATTTCGCTAAGCGATTTTTTTTGTAAGGCGTGTGCTGGAATTGTGGCGCTATCTGCTGGATAGCCTGCAATTATAAGCATGTAAGCGCGCTCGTTATCTGGCCGCTGGCAAACTTCGGTTAAAAAGTTCATTGGTTTTGGTGTGTGGGTTAAAGTGGCCAAACCTGCGTTGTGGAGAGAGGTGATGAGCATACCTACAGCGATACCTACCGATTCGTGCACATAGTAGTTTTGGCTTTTTTCACCTGTTTCTGTTTCACCAAATTTTTGACTGAAAACTGCAATTAACCAAGGCGCTGTTTCCAGATAAGGTTTGCTTGCGTCAGTCCCTAACGGCTTAAGGTCATTTAGCCACTGTTGCCCCGCACGTCCATTATAAAAACCGCGCTCATGGGCTTCAGCCTGTTCGCGTATCTGCTGTTTCACTTCGGGCGAATGAATAGCGGCAAAATGCCAAGGCTGATGATTTGCTCCACTAGGCGCGGTACCAGCAGTTAAAATACAGTTTTCAATTACCGCTTTATCAACGGGTCTGTCGCTGAAGTGACGAATACTGTGGCGGCGCTGCATGGTTTTCAAAAAATCTTCGCTTCGCGAAAGCATTTGCTCTTCAGGGTATTCAATAAAATCATTAAGCGGAGAATGGTCGTGAGGCTGCATTTATTATCTCTTTTTTGTTTTTTTATTACTTTATCGCTTATGACCTGTGATTAAAAACAAAAACGGGTAAAACAATGTGGTGTAGAAATACGAATGCACTAAAAAAGCGACTCACTCAGGCAGAAGTGAATCGCTTTGGTGCGCTAGGTTGGTAAACGTAAAGTGTATTATTGGCGTTTAAACGGTGGGCGAGTGCCGCGTTTTTGAGTGTCTGCTTTCTCATCTAACACTTCAAGTTGGGCAACGTCATACACTGGCATCATAGTTGTCACTCTGCGATATGGAGGCTTACCGCGCATAATGACTTCTTTTACTTCCACGTATTCAATAGCTTCTTGTCCCACTGATTCCAACTGTGCTACATCGTTAACCGACAAGCTCACTATTTTGCGTTTAAATGGTGGCTTTCCTGAATAATCAATAATTTGCACGTCAACTGTCTCATCAGTTGACGACGCCATTGCGTGCACTGCGGTTGCAGAAAAGCCAAGAGACAGAGCGGTAACTAATGAACTCAATACATAGCGAAATTTCATGTTGTGTCCTCATATTGAACTGCTACTTTAGTCTATTGTATGACCAAAAATGTTCTAAACAATGGAGATTGGCGATAGTTGTTGTCTATCACCTATGGGCATATATAGGTTTGGAGTAATCAACTCAATGGCAGATCATTGACCAACAACATGATGTAATAAAGTAAAGCGTGTTTAATTATGGTGCGGAGTGGAAGGTGGTTTGCACCATTGTGATGCTTTGTTGCGATATCGTTTCGTGAAGCTCTACTAAAATCAATAATTTACTCTTTGGTCTTTATTTTGCTGTCTGTTTACACCTGTTTATAAAAATCGTCAGTGGGTGTGCGTGCGGTGAGTTTAAAATTGAGAGCCCCTTTATTTGCCTCGCTAATTCTTTTGATAGTGTGTGCCTTCACAGTGTCAGCGATAGAACAAAACATTCCACTTTCACAAAGTAAAGGCGGGACGCTATATCTAGAGGCAACCCTAGAATCGGACATTAAAGCCTCGTTCCTATTAGACACAGGCTCAAGTTTATTAACTCTTAACCAAGCAACGTTCGACGCCTTAACACGAAATCAAAAGCTCCTTTCCACACGCACCTCAGCAGCGAGAATGGCAAATGGAAAAATCGTTAAGATATCTCAGTATCAATTAAATTCGGTTCGTATAGGTAATACGTGTGAAGTAGGGCCAGTAGAAGTGGCTGTACTCCCAAAAGGTAACAATATCTTAGGTATTAATACTTTGTTGCGTGTCGCGCCGTTAACCATTACGTCAGAGTCAGTAATTCTGGCTGGTTGTGAATAGACATAGCTACACAAGGCAGTTTTTTAAACGCCAATAAAAAAGCGAACCCAAAGGTTCGCTTTCACATTCTGTTTAGGCTTCAATATTAAATTAATCGTCACACTCGCTGACGTCGCCGCCCATTTGCTCTTTCATTTTCACACAAGCTTCATGTGCTTTTTTCGCTGCCGCGTCTTTTAACTCACCTGCTTTTTCAGCAGTCGCATCGTACGCGTCAGAGGCCATTTCTTTACCGTCTTCATATGCATCCGAAGCCATTTCTTTGCCATCTTCGTATGCGTCAGAGGCCATTTTTTTACCGTCTTCGTAAGCGTCAGATGTCGCGTCTTTAGTTTCATCCCAAGAATCTGCCGCGCTTTCTTTAGCTTCTTCGTAAGCTTCAGAAGTTGTCTCGCCCGCTTTTTCCATCTCTTTCTTTACTTCGCTTTTAGTCTCTTCGCTAGATTCAGTACAGCCCATTAAAGACAGTAACAGTGCTAACGCCATCGCTTTAGTTTTCATTATGAAGCTCCTTTTGCTGGGATTATGGTTATTGTTGTAACCGGTCAACATGGTATATGCGAAAATTCAGTGTAACGCTATGCGTTACTGGCTATTTACTCAAAATAGTTGGCAATCTGAATATTCGACTCGTCCAGTCTAGCCTACTTAAATAGCAAAGTGTAAGTAGACTTTATGCGGAAAAATGAAAGGTTTATAACTAAATTTAAGCAAATTATAGAAAATTATTGCGCTATGACGAGGGTTTTCGTTACACCGAGTAAGCGTTAATCATCTGGACCCAACGTGGTGAATACGAGGTGTCGACGCATGTCCTTTAGCACAACCCCTTTTTTAAGTAGCGCAGCGCTTAATTTCCGCTGCCATTTCTTTAACTCGGGCTCGGCGGCTGACAATGCTTCCTCACTTTCAAATTGAAAGCGCAGCAATAGTGAACCAGGGAATTGGTGATACTGAACGTCAAACCAACATTGCTGCATGCCTTTAAGCGCCTCAAGCGCTTGCGCTTCAAGACTATCGGCTACACTGAAAACCAGTGCTTGCTGTTTAAGTTGAACGGCAGAAAGCTTTTTCATTACAAATGTTTCTCGATAGACACTTCAACGCTTTCTGTAACATCGGCGCCTTCAATAGTTAACCATATTTGCCCGTCTTGAATGGTGACTTGTATTTGCATTGAGCGATGGACCGCATTAGCCAACGTTGAAGCCAGCGACTCAGGTAAAGTAAACACGGATAAATTCTTTCTAACCTGTAGCTTGTTGTTTTCTTTCTTCCACCACGCTTCAAAGCTATTGTCAGCGTAGGAGTAAATCATCATTTGTTGACTTTGATTACAGCCTTTTTTGATGCGTTGTTCAGAAGGTTGGCCTAGTTCAATCCACAGTTCAATTTCGTCACTAAAACTCTTCTGCCATAAATCTGGTACGTCGTCATCAGACAATCCTTTGGTAAACTGTAAACGTTCATGAGCGTTAACAATAAACGCAATCACGCGCAGCATCATTCGCTCGTCGTTTTCAGACGGATGACGGGCAATAGTAAGATTGTGGTCGTTATAGTAATTGCGATCCATATCCGTAATCGATATGTCAGCTTTAAAAATGGTCGCTTTAAGAGCCATGGTATTCCTGTTTTGTTCTAACAAGGCCTGTAATAAGCCTTCTGCGCTATGTGAAATAGTGGCATAGCAATTTCGGGCGTTATAGTACCAGTAAAATGCATTTTTCGCTGCAGATGAGTGGCAGGTATAGCGAGTTTTGTGTTTATTCCAATGCAGAATGAAATTTTTATTGAAACGACTCGGTCATAATTTGATATCGCGCTAAACGCGAGCAATTAACGTAGTAAACTATGTATAACAACAATATGAAACCGGAGAGGGGTTAATGAAAAAATTGGTGGCTATGGCGGCGTTAGTATTCGCCTGTATTGCAGGTGCATCAAACGTGCAGGCAATGGAACGCGGCACTATTGCCGAAGATGCGAACTCTGTAACGCCATTACTTAATGGTCAATTAGCGCCTAAAACAACGCTTAAAATGGCTGACGGCTCACCAGTAAGCTTACAAGCTCTCACCATGCAAAAGCCCAGCATTGTGCTTTTTTATCGAGGCGGGTGGTGTCCATACTGCAATGAACAACTTGCACAGCTAAAGGATATAGAAAAAGATTTAGTAGACATGGGCTATCAGATTTTGGCAATTTCGCCAGAATCACCAGAGCGCTTGCAAGAGCAAAAGCTTGAAACTGAATTCTTGGTTACGCTTTTATCTGACGAAAAACTAGACACCATTCGCCAGTTTGGCGTTGGTTTCTATTTAGATACCATGACCGAACTAAAATACAAAACTTATGGTATTAATTTAACAAAAGATGAAAGCGGAAACAGTGTTTTACCAGCGCCCAGCATCTTTATGCTCGATAAAAAAGGGCAGGTGTTGTTTAGTTATGTTAACCCAGATTACAAAGTACGCCCATCGGCTGACTTAGTGTTAGCGGTAGCCAAAACACTTACAAAAGAAATGTAACGTGACTCTTACGCCTTATCGAGATGAAAGTCTTGATAAGGCGTGTTAAGCGCACTTAATGATAACCTGCAATACACCTCATCAAGGTCAGTAGCGAATAAGCGAAGTTCAGTGTTATCTGGCTATTATATCAGGTAGTTCAATCCCATTGAGCAAGTATCATATCTCGACCTAATTAAGATTAAGCCAACATAAACTTACTCTCAAAGCAAAGAGGTGATTTGCGTGGCTAGACGTTTAGGTTCGATATACGTATCGCCTTTACAGTTGTTCACAATATTCAATAATTGAGCAAGCAGTTGTTTATCGCCTATGTTTCGCTGACACACAGCGTGAACGGTGTTGAGTTCTAGCGAACTACCTAACGCTTGCACAACTGCAAGGTTGTTACTTTTTAAAAACGTCTTTAAAACGCGGCTTGCGGTGTAACGGCGCCACGCCATATGGTAGCTGTCGAAATCACAGGTTAAGTCAACACTTAATGCCATAGGTAGCGCCCAAGACATAGGGCGAAAGTGCAAAAGGTGTTCGGTTAGCAAGAATATTTCGAGTGCATGCTCAACAAATAGCGACGGTTTTGCCGTTTTACTAAGTTCAAAAATTGGGAAAAGCCCTTCAGCGGCAAACATGGACTCTACGAGTTCAAATGTGTAATACCCGTTACCATGAATGTCCAGAAGGCACGATTCTATTTCATCAAAAAGCGCTTCATTGAAATTATTACCAACGTTTTGAAGCGTTAGGTTATCAAGAAACGTCGCGATGTTCGGGTAGAGAGTGTTCAACGCAGCCCACTGACCTTGAACTGAATAACGTTTGGCCCGCTGATTTTTGATGATGCTGCTATAGTGTGTTAAATCGATTTTTGGATGCGATTGATTTTGTGAATACACCCAGGCAGCCCAAGCCATGAGAGGCGACCTGCCTAGGCCTTGGGTGTGAAGGTCGTTTAGCGAAGAGCCCGGTGAGCATACCACTTCCACCAAGCCATGGGCGGCCATTACGCATGGCCCCATAAAATCGGGTTCTTCTGGCATGTGTTCAAACGAATATACGCCATTATGCCAGCCAGCTAAATAGCTGCCTTCTATACATTTTCCGCACATGAGTGTGCTCCTGTTGGTGTTTTTGGGTAAGAGTGAAAAGGCCAGCCGGCCTATGGCGGTGTCTAGCTTGTTGTCCAAGTTGTAGACCAACGAATAACTGGCTTCTTGCTATCGAAAGTTGTGAAAAGTAATGAAAAAAGCATCAATAGAATGCGGTTAGGTGCCTAAAGCGAAAATAAAACAAATCCTGTTTCAAAAAAAGATCTGTTTTGTCCCGTTATAAAAAAGTTATTTGCTGCAAAAAAGCGAGGTTTAACGGGCCAAGTGATATAGTAAGGCTTACGCTTTACTCATCGCTTAATCTATGACAAACAAAACCTTTCCACTATTAGATTTACACCGCCACTTAGATGGCAATGTGCGGTTGCAAACTATTCTAGAGCTTGGGCAGCAGTTCAACATTAACCTACCTGCTCACTCGGTAGAGGAGTTGCGACCGCATGTTCAAGTGATGAAGATAGCGCCGGACTTGGTGTCATTTTTGACTAAGTTAACTTGGGGAGTGAAGGTGTTAGGCGATCTCGACGCCTGCAAGCGGATAGCTATTGAGAATGTTGAAGATGCGGCTAAGCAGGGTATTGATTATACAGAGCTGCGTTTTAGTCCTTATTTTATGGCTGAAAGTCACGGGCTACCAACACAAGGTGTGGTTGAGGCGGTTATAGACGGTGTAAAAAGCGCAACGAAAGAACACGGTGTCAAAGTAAACCTGATTGGCATTTTGTCGCGGTCTTATGGCGCCAAAGTATGCCTGCATGAGTTAGATTCGATTTTGGCCTGTAAGCCGCACATTACTGCTATTGACTTAGCCGGCGATGAAAAAGGCTTCCCAGGGGATTTGTTCATAGAGCATTTTACAAAAGTACGCCGTGAAGGGCTTCCTGTCACTGTTCACGCGGGAGAAGCCGTGGGCCCAAAGAGTATTTGGCAAGCCATTAATGACTTAGGCGCGGTGCGAATAGGTCACGGCGTTAATGCCATAAATGACGCTAAGTTGATGGACTATTTGCGCGATAACCGTATTGGAATTGAAAGCTGTTTAACCAGCAACGTACTGACAAATACGGTCACATCGTTAACCGAGCACCCGTTAAAAACGTTTTTGGAACACGGCATACTGGCTTGCTTAAATACCGACGATCCCGCCGTTCAGGGTGTAGAGCTAGGGTATGAATTCTCCGTTGCAGCCAAGCAAGCGGGCCTTACCCCGTCTCATATCAAGCAAGCGCAGGAAAATGCATTAGCAATAGCGTTTTTAAGTGACAGCGAAAAAGCTGCGCTTATCAATAAAATGGGGTCAGAGTAACGACTCTGACCCCATTAACTCGATGTCATGAAGGTTTGAGTTCTACAACAAGCCTTAAATGATTGTCTTGGGCGATAGTATGAAATGGGTAGCAGGTGACTAGATACAGTCTTTTCTGATTTAGTTGCACATTCAAGGCTTGTTTGTGTGTATCTACTACCCGCTTTGCTGAAATTCGATAGGGATGCCAAACACCATCTCGGGTTTGAAGTTGCAGCGCATCACCAATATTGACCTTCTTTAGAAACGCAAAATGGGTGTCTTTGTGCCCGCCAATAACGCTGGTTTCACTGCCTAACTCTCCTGCATTGATATGTCTTCCAGGTCCAAAGGCCAACGCATTACCCTGGGCACCTTCTAGTATGTATAGGTCGGTATTGCTGTCTGGGTGCATTATTCGCCCTACAGGCCAAGTATCTGCCCACTGCCAAGGCTTAACCTCTGCCCCCGATTGCAAGGTTTCTGACCACGCTTTTTTTATCAGCACTTGCGCCAACTCAGCCTTAAGCGTTATCCACGCTGCATTACTAAACCCAACAGTCGCAGCCGCAATAAGTAATAAACTTATGAGTACTTTAGGCTTAAACATGTTGAGTTACTCTTTCGTCTTTTTTAAGTACACGGCAATGCTTTAATAGAAAACGTTGGAGCTCTTTTGAGTGAAACAGCAGCAGTACAATAAGTGAAATAACGCCAATAGCGAGGTAAAAAGTAATTCCAGCAGAAGTTTGCGGGTAGCTAACGGCGCGCATTTGTGTGCCCTGCGGCATGAGGTTCATTATATTTTGCGATTGAACGTTGGATGATTGAGGCCTGGATACTACTTCTTCAATAGCAACAAAGCTGGTATATGCTGTAATAAGGTTGTGCGGTATAGCCACATTAACAATCTCGTTTTTGACCTCCTCTTCATCCCTACCAAGGGCTTTTTCATCCATTAACGCCGCAATTTTTTTGCGTGCCCATGCAGTAGCTATACCTTTGTTTTGAGTTGAGTGAGATGGTTTTGCATTCGCAGGATAATCGCCTGCGTTATTATTGTGTTCATCTAACGAGTATTGCGCCTGAATGCTGCGCTGCCACTGATGAATATTACCGTGCTTGTCGGTTAAGGTTCCACTTAGTATCAGGCTATTATCTGCGGTCTGCTCATTTTTATCATTACCATCGCCATATGCTACAGAGGCAAGATCAGAAGCTTTTAAATTGATGAGAAGTGGCTCGCCAGCGTACAAGTCGGGCAGACGTTTAGGGTAAACTTCAACCTTATTGCTATGTCGCATATCCTTAGGAAGTGTTAAAGAAAGGTTACTTAAAACGGGGCTTTCAAGCTTAGTAAACAAACGCTGCATTTCTTTTTGTATGTTATTTTGATTGTCGATAAACACATAACTTCCCCGGCCGAATTGCGCTGCGCGAGTCATAAAGTAGCTATTAGGTGCGCTGCCTATGCCTACTGTGAAAAGCCTTGCGCTTCCTAGCTTTTGTTGAATTAATGAGAAAAGTGCCGTTTCATTCCCAACAGCGCCATCAGTGATAAATACAACTTGTTTAACGTAGTTTTCTTTTGGCTGTGCGCTTAGCGCTTCATTAAGGGCCGCCGCCATTTCAGTACCACCGTTGGCGTGCAGTTCTGAGATAAAAGACAGCGCAGTTTTTATATTATGTGGCTTAGTATTAGTGGGCTGGCTGAATAGTTTTGTGTAGTTTGAATTAAATGCCACGATATTAAACCTGTCTTTTGAATCTAGCCTTCCAACAGCTAGTTTCAACGCCGCCTTAGCATCTTCTATGGGGCGTCCTCCCATTGAACCCGACGTATCTATGATAAAAGTAACATCGCGTGGAAAATCTTGAAGATCGTCAGGGTTAACTTGAGGCGGTGTTAACATAACTAGCGCATAGTGATCTGAATCGATATTTTCAGCAAAATAAGCCGCTTGTGGGGTAGCATTACTTGATGGGCGCCAGTGTAACCACACATCTTTATCCATAGTAACCTGTTTACTATCAATCCAAGCGCGGTATTGATATTGAGCGTTTTCAATAGCATGCCAGTTAAGTTGATGGCTAGAGCTATTGATAGAATCAAGCGGCACCCCTGCGTGTATAGTTGCACTAAAAGAAAGCTGATTTGTGCTGCTAGCGAACTGGTTGGGTAGCATAAATGGTGTTATTTTATCGGCGTCACGAACTTCATTTGTGGGTAGCGCCCAGCCTGAAATAAATGTGTTACTGTCGCTTAAACGTTCACTATCGTGGCTTAAGTGTTGAGGCTCTTGCTCGCTTTTATTTTTAGTTTCGTCACTGTGTTTTACGGTGTGACTTTCTTTTCCTGTATTCGACTTTCTGGGGCTTTCATTATAAGTGCTCAGTACTTTATGGTTTATTGCTACGCTGTCGCTAGTGTGAGCGTGTGAAGAAAAAGCTGTATCGCTCAATTTTTTTACAGGAATACCGGGGATGTAACGCGGGGTGAGGGTGGTAGGTAAGTGAAAACTAAACTCTCCGTTGTCATAATTAACTTGCTGTATGTACTGCAGCGTGACCGTGATTTTTTCACCTGGCGCTATATTCGCTAGATGTTGAGTGAACAAGTTGGGGCGCTGTTGCTGCGTTAAACTGGCTCTCTTTCCCGCTTTTTTTGCTTCATCAAATGCTTTTTTAGCTTCTGTTTTTCGCTTTATTTTTCCGCGGATAACCCTATCGCCAATAAGCATTTCCATGCTATTTATCGCCGCATTTTCATTTAGTGGAAAGGTATACACTCCGTGCTTCCATTCATCGCTATTATTAATAAACGATTGAGAATAGGTGACGTGAGCAATCATGCCATTAACTTGTAGATCAACGTCTGTTGAATGCAAGAAGGCTGGTGTGGCTCCTCCATCCTCGCCTTGCATTATGAGTTCACCAGACTCAGCGTGGCTCAGTGGGCTTACCACCACTCCAAGCAAAAAACAAAGGATTGATACAAGTATGAACAATGTATGATTGCGATGTTTTGGTAAGTGCTGCCGTTCGCGAAACCAGGGCTTGTGTGTGTTACTAGGGTTAAAATAGTCGCGCTTAGGTGTCTTGGAAAATAGCATGGAATAAGCTCGCTTTATTTGACGGTGCTTATTATTAAACGCCCAGAATAGGGCGAATTATGAACAGTGATTATGGCGAGGTTGAGAAGAAAAATGGCAAAAGGATGTTTTTCGCTTATCCGCAAACGTATTCGAAAAGTGCGACAAAGATATACGCTTTAAGCAGACGCGTTAGCCACGCAAAAAAACGCCAGGCGAAACGAAGTTTAGAAAGCGTTAGCCCTAAAAATACCTTGCATGCAGGTGAGACTGTTTAAGGGCTAGCGCTTTATATTTAGCTTAGGGAATACATTTAGCTTTTTCGCTCCCATAGTACACAGCAACGTTATGACGAAAATTATGGTCGATGTAATGGCCATTTCAGCATGCTCATGAAAATGGAAAAAAGGCGAGAATGTATTTATCGCAAATACGCTTACTACAATTATTGATAGCATGTAGGCAATATATTTAGCTACTTGCACCATTGAGATATCCATTAGAAAACTCCAAAGTCGGAGGCGTTATGCCTCCGTTTTTTTATTCTTCAGTTGTGCGTTCTGACATTTTGTCGCCTATTTTGCCTCCAGCGTAACCTAGGCCGCCAGATAAACCGCCCAAAGCTGCGCCAGCCCAGCCTGCACCCATACCACCGAGTGCACCTGCACCTACAGAAGCCATAAAGCCCGCAAAACTAAAGTCACCCCAGCAGTGCTCTTCACAGCCGCCAGAAACATTCTCGATTTCAGTAAAACTTAATTCTTGCATTGTATAATTCCTTTTATGAATTGACCCAACATTGGGTAAGAGAAAAGATATACAAAGCATTAACTGAATATAACTGAATATAGGTATAGTTTTGTAAAAAGTCCTTATTTTGCGGCTTTCTAAATGTCTGTAGAGTTAGCTATTTATATCAAAGCGCGAGGCGTGGTTTAAAAGTCACTAACGTTTCAGATCATCTGGGGTATGATCAGCAACAAAAGCATTTCGTTCACCCATTGGCTTATCTTCGCCTTTGGTGCTGTCTGCTGTTGTCTGTAGCTCTGTTGCCGAATTTACCTCTGCGCCGATCAGGATAATGTAGGCACTAATGTATAGCCACATCAGTAAAATAATGATGCCCCCTACTGAGCCGTAGGTTTTGTTGTAACTTGCAAACTCATTCAGATAGATAGAAAAGCCATAAGATGCAACTAGCCACAATAAGGTGGCAAACAGTGAGCCCGGCGTAACCCAGCGCCATTGGGCTTCGCGCCGATGTGGAGCATAGCGGTACAACGCCGATAAGGCTAAATTGAACAAGCCAAGCATTATAGGCCAAGTTATCCATGTAGCTTGCTCTATGTTAATAGCCCTTGCCGTAATCCAAACTATCGTTTCAGGTAAAATGGTTATACAGGCTAAGGCAACAATAACCGTTAAAATCATAAATACTGTACAGGTCACACGAGCCAATATCCCTTTTAAAAAGCTTCTCCCCTCCGATTCACTGTAGGTTATGTTACAGGCTTTTATGAGTGCATTAGCGCCTTTGCTGCTGCTCCAAAGTGAGAGCAAAAGCGTGAATAGAAAGCCCCAGCCAAGGGCCGAGCTGGATTTTTCGGTTAAATTGGTAAGCTGCTCTTCAATAATATACCGGCTATCGGCGGGTACTACGTTAACAAGCAACGACATATGATTTTGTAATTCTTGCGGTGAAACCATAAGCCCATAAAGCGCGATTGTTGCACCTAGTAACGGAAATATTGCCAATAGACAGTAGAAAGCAACGCCCGCAGCAATAAGGGGAATGTTATCTTTTTGAAGGCTAGTGAATATACGCTTTATTATGCTCCACCAGCTTCTCAGTGAAAGCTCGAATGCAGATTTTGCGTGGCTGAATCGTCCCTTGCTCATAATTCCTCGAATCTTTCTCGACAAGTACGCGTCTGTATTCTTTCATACATAAAAATGAAGAAGACGGCTTAACCCTCTTTGTAAATCGTTCATGGATAGTGCAAATAATCTTTGTGTTATTCGATAAAGATTAGCTCGTTCATATTTTATTAAGTGTATCTAAAACAGTGGTTTATGTTTTTTGTAAGAGGGTGGTCGATTCACCAGTTACTACTTTAATTTTTGGAAAATGTTTAAGAATTTCTTGTAACTCTATTGAATTGATTACCGCACTATAATAGGGCTTGTAGTTATATTTCTGGCCGGATACCACTTCAATGTACAACGAATAATTGCCCATTGTCTGCTTTATCAAGCCAAAAGAAATATTAGACTGAAAAAGGGCAATATCATCCCCAAAAAGTAATGACTCTTGCTTCGCATCAATAGATACTTCTCGAGGATATTTCGAGACCGTATAAATTTCAAAAATAACATAAACCCAAATAAATGGTGTCGCCCAGATAACGACCCATAC
Organism: Alteromonas portus; assembly: GCF_005117025.1. Taxonomy (GTDB): domain Bacteria; phylum Pseudomonadota; class Gammaproteobacteria; order Enterobacterales; family Alteromonadaceae; genus Alteromonas; species Alteromonas portus. The sequence goes on from NZ_SWCO01000005.1 coordinate 509,229, forward strand.
TTTAAATATTAACTCTTCGGGTATTTCATTACTTAAAGCATAGAAAAAAACACCTATTACTGATGTAATTAACAGCACAACTAGATTTGAGTTAAAGAGTGTTCGTCTAAATATTACTTTCTTCATTAATGATTTCTCTTTATCAACAATAATTCACTGCTTATATTCACGCATGATAATTATACTTATCATGTGTGAATTTGAATTTTTTACTTTAACACTATCTGTAGATGTCTTTTGGATGCAACATACAAGCTCTTTACATCTCTATTCATTGTCTAGCTGATTCTCGCCAGGTAAGGGCAGTAACCTATTATATAAATCAGACTGGTTAAGTGCTTCTTTACGTGGGCTGCCTGTTCGTTTTTTTGATTTTTTTGCTGACTCCCACCCTTCATTAAACGCCAGTTCGACAATGAGTAACAAACGTTCCCGGTCGTAATTTTTGAAACGTTTAGCGAAACTTTGAATTATCACCTCAGTGCTATTGAAATTATCGTTAGCTAACTTCTCTTTGGCTTGTTCTACGTCATATTCATAGTCGCGGCAGTTAGGTGACAGTAGGAAATCTAAGGCTTCTTCCAATGTCTCCGCACCAACTAGGCCAGAATTTTATTACCGAAATTTTTGAATCGGTATTGGCACATCATACAAATCATTTAATAGAATCGGATGATTAGTGCTTCTCGCCGAATACCTAGAAGAAATCATCAGAATACTTAGTCTGCATTCTGATTGAGCAGCAAATAGTATTAACGAAAAAAAACCAAACTCAGGACTCTAATTTCGGCTCTTTTCTTTGGTAATTAATTGTGAAGCTTAAAAGTGAGGTTGATGTAGAATGCTTAAAAACAGGCCTCACTGATTTTCTAGAGTAACTTCACAACTCGACTTAGCGTGCCATTTCAAATCTGGAGTATTCTTTTCTATCTACATCAAGTGACAGCAAATTTCCGCTTGCATCATATATTGCAGTAAATGTTACTATTACAATACTTGTGGTTGTTGTGAATGAATAGGTGGTAGCCACTACTTTACCACCATTTGCTAACATGGTCGTTGAAGAAGATGAATCAGACCCAGTAGATGTTGAACTTGCCAACTCATCACTCGTTGACAGCGCATTAATACTTGAACTATCGGTGGCAGCAATCGATACAGTTTTGATGTAAACAGCCTCACCTTTCGCATTATAACCAGTAACAGTCATAATATTACCCGACATCTGAACATCAACACAGTTTGATGAGCAAGCATACACTGAACAAGTCGCTAAGCAGCCAGACAATAAGATAAATAAGATTAAAAAACGATTCATAATGATTCCCTATAGTGAACAATTCCAGTACAAATATTGCACAGCAGTACGATAACTACATTGCCATTTACGGAATGCTTACAAAGCTTACGCTCAACTTGCAAAACGACTGGGTGACTAAAGGCGTTTTTTGCTTGGCTTATCCCAACTGTCACTTTCACCTCATAGAATTTCTATTTATATCGAGGAATAAGAATGAGCGCGATAATCACCCCAACAATCGACTAGCTAAAGAGAGGTCTGAATCACTTGTACTGGCCGCTATGAGAGAAAAAGGTACTTTCGTCGTCGATGCGCCAGAAGTACTTTCTCTTTCGACGTTCATTGAGCAACTATATGAACAGGCTCAAAGTAACGGCTATCCCCCCTGCTTTAAACCATGTTCTTACTTCTACTGAAAAAGCGTCTTTACACTGGGTCGATATCATTCGAAATTATGAAGAGCTACAAACTTTAATGCCACCAACTGAATTAGCTAACGATGTCACAAGCGCATACCGCCATATGCTGTTGTGGGAGCAATCTGAAGTTAATTTATCCCCAGACTCACGAGAGTCAGCGTTATTTAAAAAATGGTTGAATGAATACAGACAACGAACTAAAGGTGTTGTCTGTGAGCAAATGGCTATACCGATAGTCATTGAGGCATTACGAGAAGGTGTACTTCACTTACCGGAGCACACCACTGTCCATGCTTTTGATGATTTCCCACCATTGATCTGACAGTTACCCGTTTTTTAGGTGCCGCTGCCAGATTAGATTTGAGCTAGATTCTTCTTAGCTAGTTCACGTAAACGCAGATGAATTGGCATGTGTTCGAGAAGTTTATGTGATGCCTGCGAAATAAAAAGGTCTCAAATTTTTTTACCCAGATAGAGGGCGGTGAACACGCTGCCCTTTATCGTCGCCAGCTTTCCATACTGCAACTTAAATCGATATCTTCATACATTTTTATATCTGTTGGTTACTACTATTATCGTCAAACCACCTATCAATTTCGTGAAGCATTCTAAATTAGCCAAATAAAGTATGTTCCCCGTTGGTTTCCCCCTAATCTATTTGTGACTACAAGCGCTGTATTGCTGACGTAGGTGTCAGTTAACTAGACGAAAGAATCTTTCTTTTTGGTTTGTTTAGAAGCTCTACGCAACAAGCCTGCGGCGTTACAACAATAATAGGAGAGTAGGATGTCTAATGAATTTGCGGGTAAAACCGCCATCATTTCTGGTGCCGCTGGTGGCATAGGGCTAGCGTTGGCAGAAGTGCTTGCGAAGCAGGGCATGAATATTGTTATGGGTGATATTGATAACGTGGCTTTAACCGAGTCTAGCAAGGGTTTACGCGAACAAGGTTTTGAAGTACTGACTTGTGCCCTAGATGTTACTGATTACTCTCAGTGGGAGGACATAGTAACAAATGCCAAAGAGAAATTTGGCAAGGTACATATGGTTATCAATAATGCTGGTGTGGGCGGCACGCCGGGTAAAGTGGAAGATTCAGAGCATGAAACTTGGCGCTGGGTGATGGACGTTAACGTAATGGGCGTACTTTATGGTGCTCAAGCTTGCGTACCCGCGCTAAAAGAACACGGAGAGGGTGGATGGGTACTAAACGTGGCGTCAATGGCAGGTATGATGGGCATGCCATATGCGGGAGCTTACTGTGCATCAAAAGCGGCGGTCGTGTCGATGACAGAAAGCTGGGTGCCGGAACTAAAACCCTTCGGTATTCATACCGCAGTACTATGCCCAGCATTCGTTAAAACCCGTATTCATGAGTCGTATAGAAACAGGCAACAAAAATATGCTTTGGCGGCGGAAAAGCGCATTGATAAAGAGAAGCTTAAAGCTGGCGCCCAAGCAGCAACTAAAGCGGTAGAGTCGGGTATTGCTGCCTCGATGCTAGCAGAGCGTGTAATAGAGGCGCTGAAATCAAAACAAACATATATTTATACCCACCCAAACTATCGCAAGGTGACTACGGCTAGATTTAAAGCCATTGATGAAGCATTTAAAGATGCAGAGTCAAGCACCGTGGTAGGACATTTAAAAGACGACGACATTGTTACGTTTTAAGAGGTTTGTTTGTTAATTTAACCACCTTGATGATAATAATGGTGGAGTGTGGGGGCAGGCTGCTTAAGCAGTGCCGATGAAAGTTGCCTAAGTAGCGCTATAAGCATTAACTTGGTTGCGTCCGTTTGCTTTTGAAAAGAAAAGCGCTTTATCTGCCTGCTCTATAAGTTCTGTGGGAGATGAAGCGCCAAATGCTAGAGAAGTAACACCAATACTGCAGGTTAGTTTTATCTTTCCGAAGGTATGGTTTTCCATTTGTGCACGCACTTTTTCACTCACGGCCATGGCGTCTTCTAGCGAAGTGTTGTGCAATACCATACAGAACTCTTCGCCGCCGAAACGAGCCAAAACATCGCCGTCGGAAATGTTCTGGCGCAGTACGTGCGCAACGCCTCTAAGAGCGTCGTCTCCTACGTTATGACCGAAGTCATCATTTATTTTTTTAAAGTGATCAATATCTATCATCACAAGGCAGCCAGAGTGTGAGGCAGGTGCTTGTGCGAAAAGACTTCTTAATGAGTCAAACAGGTAGCGTCGGTTAAAACATTCGGTAAGTGAGTCATGTGTGGCAAGGTAATGAAGCTTCTCATTTTTACGTCGTGACGTTACGTAGCTTCGATATAAAGCCAGAGCAATGGTTACCAGAACAATGACTATAAGCGATAACATAATTTTAGCGTATCGCTCTTTTGAAAGCTGAAGGTTGGCTATTTGTTGTTCTTTTCGCGAGATTTCAATTTCGTTGTTTTTCCTGGCAATTTCTAACTCGTCTAAACGAGTCTGCTCCTTCAACGCTTCTACTTCATTTTCGAGCTTGAATGACAGCAATTTCGCTTTGGCTATTTCAAGAAGTTTATCACTGTTTTCAGATTGTATTTGCTCGGTTAATGCCAGCTCTTTTTCAGCAAACTCAAGGGCATCTTGGAATTGACCTGTGGCAGTATATACCTCGCGTAGCCCTTTCAATGCAGCCAAGCGATATGTCTTATTTTTTAAATCTTTAGAAAACGTCAGCGCGGTTTTGAAAGCACGTTCACTCTTAACTAAGTCTTGCTTTAAGTAAACGTTACCCACTGGCAAAAGCGCCTTCACTCTAAACAAGTCGTTATCAAGTTGATTAGCAATATCCAAACTAGCCTGATAATTGTAAATAGCCTGGTTGAGGTTATCTTCACCTTGATAAGAATCACCAATGATCCTAAAAACAGCGGTTTTCTTTTCGGGGGCGTTTAACGTCTCGTAAATAGCCATGGCACGCTTTGCGTAGCTACGAGCCTTTTGAAAGTTCGAGGCTATTACTTCAATTTCTGCCAACTCTCGCAAAGCTGTCGCTATGGTAGCGGGAGGAAGTTGATCTGCGGGATATTGCAGGGCGACCTCATAAAACGACTTTGCTTCTTCAAAAGAAGCTAAACGTCCATAAAGGTGAGCTATTTCGTTCGCTGTTTTCGCAGTTCCTACGGCATTATTTTCGCGCTTGAAATAGGCATAAGCCAGCTTCAAATGCTCAAGCGACAATTCGTAATTTTCTATGTGACGCAAAATAATCGACGCGCCCATATGCGCTTTGGCTTTGCCTTCTTCATCGTCAATAGTTCCATGTATACGTAAGCTTTCCATGACTAAATTCAATGAAGTATCCAAATTACCAAGGTAGCGCTCAGCTTCCGCCAAGGTATTTAGGGTGCGTGCAATATTACGTTTACTATCAATACGTTTGTAGGTGGCCAAGGCTTTTCTATAAAAAGCCGCTGTTTCCTCGCGCAGCTTAAGTCTTTTATAAGATTGAGCAATGTAAGTATATGTTCTGCCTAGGGTTGATAAATCGGCCTCTTGAGCTTGGTCTTCTAATATTTTAGAAATCGCAAGAAAGGTTGAGATGGCTTGTTTGTAGTCGCCCTTCTTATACAAGGCTAAAGCTCGTTCTCTAAGTGATTCAATGCTAACAGCGTTGGAATAAGTGGTATTGCGCTGTTTTTCTGGCGCAGGAAGGGATGCGCCCACCTCTAGCGGTACACCGAGTAACAGCATAAATATTAGGAAAAAAAAGCGGTTTGAAACCAATCTCACGGAAACTATATCACTACCATTATCTAACTGGATATAACGTGCACTAACTATAGGATAATGCTCGCGAAGCATACAGTGTATCAGCAAATAATTTCTAACACTGCCCTTCTTGTGCATATTTTGAATTGTTTAATGTTGAAAACAACAGTCAGTGTTTTTTCATACTAAAAAATAAAAAAGTCTAAATACAAGTATCAATTTCCCAGTTCATTAATATTGCGTTTATCTCAAATTCTTATGAGTTACGCTGTTTATTGACAAAGTGGTGATTGCTGTAAGTTACGCGCTGCATGTATTTAACTTTCGTATTGTGCTGTTGGTCGTGCGTTACATTGTAACTTCAAGCATTTGTTAGTAATGCTATAACTGGTATTACTATAAATTAAACAGAGCACGATGCTCTACCAACACACATTGGATAATAATAATGAAGAAGCTTCTTAAAGCGGCAGTTGCGGTATCAATTGCTCTTTCATGCTCACCCACCTACGCAGACAAAGACGATAAAGGCGGTATTTTTAGCAGTTCAACGTTTAAAGCCATGGAGCTTAGAAACATTGGGCCTGCTTACATGTCGGGCCGTATTGCCGATATTGCAATTGACCAGAACAACCCGTCTACTTGGTACACTGCGGTCGGCTCGGGTGGGGTTTGGAAAACCACTAACGCGGGCACAACGTGGAAGCCTATTTTTGACGATCAACCGGTTTATTCTATTGGTGACGTAACCATTGCGCCAAGCAACTCAAATATTATTTGGGTGGGAACGGGCGAAAATAACGGCGGTCGTCACATCAGCTTTGGCGACGGGGTATATAAGTCGTTAGATGGCGGTCAAACCTGGAAAAATATGGGGCTGAAGAAGTCAGAGCATGTCTCAGATATTATTATCCATCCAACTAACCCAGATATTGTATGGGTGTCTGCCCAAGGTCCACTATGGAGTGGCGGCGGCGAGCGCGGTTTGTATAAAACCACCGATGGTGGCGAAATTTGGAAGCAGGTACTAAAGCCAGCTGATAAATGGACCGGAGTAACGTCATTACTTATAGACCCGCGTAACCCCGACAAACTATATGCTGCAACCTGGGCACGCCAGCGTTCAATTGGCGCTTATGTGGGCACTAACGAAGGCGCTGGTATTCATACTTCTAACGATGGCGGCGAAACCTGGACCGAGCTTAAAACAGGTTTACCGCAAGGCAACATGGGTAAAATTGGTATGGCCATATCACCCATGAACCCAGATGTGATTTATGCCACCATTGAAACCGATAATCGCGGTGGTGGCTTCTACCGTTCAGCCGACCAAGGTGCTAGCTGGACTAAATTGTCAGATGAAGTAGGCGGTGGAACGGGCCCTCATTACTATCAGGAAATCTTCGCTGACCAACATCAGTTTGACCGTGTTTATATTGCCAGTAACTACAGTAAAGTGTCGGATGATGGCGGTAAAACGTGGACGCCTATTAATACGAAGCGCAAGCATGTAGACGATCACGCCATGGCGTTCCATCCTACAGACCCAGATTTTGTATTGATGGGGTCTGACGGTGGTATCTATATGTCTCACGACAGAATGGCGAACTGGCGCTTTATGGCGAACTTACCACTTACGCAATTTTATAAAGTAGCGCCAGACGATTCTAAGCCGTTTTATAAGGTTTATGCAGGCGCACAGGATAACTCTACCCAAGGCGGTCCTTCGCGCACCATGCGAGAGGAAGGAATAAAGAACAAAGACTGGTTCTTAACCCTAGGTGGCGACGGGCATGGCCCTGCGACAGAGCCCGGCAACCCGGATATTATGTATTCGCAATGGCAGCAGGGTAATTTAACTCGCATTGATATGAAGACTCGCGAGGGGGTTTATATCAAGCCTCAACCGCTGCCTGGAGACCCGGCAGAACGATACAACTGGGATGCACCGATAAATGTTTCAGCTCATGATCCGGCGCGTATTTACTTTGCTTCACAGCGGGTTTGGCGAAGCGATGACCGCGGTGATAGCTGGACGGCGGTGTCGGGCGATCTGACTAAAAATGGCAATCGCATGCATTCGCCGCTAATGGGGCGTACGTGGTCAGTGGAAGCCGGTTGGGATCTGTACGCCATGACCGAATTTCACACCATTGCTAACTTTGCTGAAAGCCCGGTTGACGAAAATATACTGTGGGCGGGTACCGACGACGGTATTATTCAAGTAACCACAAACGGTGGTAAATCTTGGAAAAAGATTGAGCTAGATGACATTAAGGGCATTCCAGCCAATTCTTATGTGAACGATATTCGCGCAGATTTGTTTGACCCCAATACGGTATACGTGGCGCTTGATAATCATAAATATGGTGACTACAAGCCTTATCTGATCAAGTCGACTAACCTAGGCAAAAGTTGGACTTCATTGGCCGATGACTTACCTGAAAAGCACCTGGTGTGGCGCATTGTGCAAGACCACGTAAACAAAGACTTATTGTTTATCGGTACTGAGTTCGGTGTGTTTTTCTCGGTAGATGGAGGCAAAGACTGGGTTGAGTTAGACGGTGGTATGCCGACCATTTCAACCCGAGACGTGAAAATTCAGCGTCGTGAGAACGATTTAGTTGCAGGCACGTTTGGTCGTGGGATATACATTCTTGATGACTACGCGCCACTGCGTTCGTTAACTGAAAAGTCGATGCAGCAAGAGGCTATTTTGTTTGCCCCGAGCCGTCCGGTTAAGTGGTTCCAATTAGATGACAATCACACAGACTCCGACGGTGACGATCGCTTTGTGGCCGAGAACCCTGAGCACGGTGCAACGTTTACTTATTATCTGAAAGACAGCTTGCTTACGGCAAAAGAAAAACGCCAGGAAGCAGAGAAAAAGCTAATTGAAGACAAGAAATACCCTAAATATCCAAGCTGGGAGGCCGTTGAGGCAGAAAATCAAGAAGCGGCACCCGCTATTTACGTTGAAATAAAAGACAGCGAAGGCGACGTTATAAAGCGTGTAGAGGGTAAAGTGAAGAAAGGCTTACATCGCATCACCTGGGATATGAAGCATACGTCAACAACGCCGCTTACTGATAAAGAAAGTAAGGACAGAGGTTTAATGGCACTGCCAGGCACCTATACCGCTACTTTATTTAAGCGCGTTGATGCTAAGGTAACGCCACTTTCTGAAGCTGTTTCGTTTGAACTACAGCCTATCTATCAGGGCGCGCTTGAGGGTGCGACTTATGAGGAAATAGCTGCTTATTCAAATGACGTAAGCAGTGCTCAAAAACGTGCACTCTCTTCAACGACAGTGTTAACGCAGCTTGAAGATACAATGGGCTTATTGCGTACCGCTATTGACCGCACGCCTAATGATGTTGCTAAACTAGAGGCGCAATTTGCTGCTATTCAAGAAGAAATTAATGCCGTAAATAGAGCATTCTTCGGTCTGAAATCTCGCGACAAAATGGGGATTAAGCCGGCGAACATTATGAGTCGCTTGCGCTATGCGCGTTCGGCATTAGGCTCTTCTTACGGTCCGACACAGCAGCACAAGGATCAGCTTGGCTATGCAAAAGACAGTTTAGATGGCGTAGTAACGCGCATCGGCACTTTGCAAAACACCGCTGTACCGAAGCTGCAGCAGGCAGTGCTTGATGCGGGTGGTCCATGGACTGCTGGTCTGCCTGTAATCGCGAAATAGCGGTCACTGGGGAGCATTGTACCTAACACGCGGCAGTAGATTTACTGCCGCGCTTTTCACTTTTTGTTTTTACCAACTTTTCGGTACATATCGATTTTTCCTTGTATGTATCGCGTAGCGAGACCGTCATTGTTTTCTTTTTTGTTTGCATCAAATTCTTCAGCTTTTGTTAAACGCCCATCAGGCAAACCTGTATCTACTACTCTTCCAATTTTCCGTTTGTCGCAGGTTTGGTCGGCGCTTTCGTTATCCCTTTTGTCTGTACCAAGCTTTGCACAAAGTGAACCGAATAATGAACTTGAGCGCTACACCGTAACAGCCATACGCCCCTACTATGACGAAACGCTTTCGCGCATTTTCCCACAATATGAGTTTGATAAGCGCAGTTTAGTATCGCCTTTGCACACCAATGACGTTCTGCTTCAGTCCCCTTCTGTGTCGTTAAATGGGCAGGGAGGGCAAATACAAAGTATCAGTATTCGAGGGTATTCTCGGTGGCGAATTCAAACTCTGTTAGATGGCGTACCTATTGTGAGCGACAGGCGGGCAGGCTCAAGTATTGGCTTTGTTCCACCTGATTTTATTGCGTCAGCATCCGTATTACCGGGCGCCGCTTCCACTTACCTAGGTTCCGGGGCGATTGGTGGTGCAGTTAATTTACACATTGAATCTGCCCAACGGCCTTACTTAATGGTGGGCTACAGCAGTAATCAGCAATTGAAAGCAGTGAGCTATGCTGGCACCAGTGCTACTGCGGCTAGTGTTAATAGTACAGACAGTTCAGGCATTACAGATTGGAACATTTCATACAGAAGCGCTGATAATGGAGAAGATGCGAATGGCAATCCGCTGCTTGACCAATTTGAACAAACAGGCCTGTTTCTTAGGCACAGACCTGAAGACAGGATCATAAAAGAAGCGTGGACACTTTATTCTGACAACAACGACATCGGTAAGTCGAGCAGTGACTTCCCAGAAAGCAGAATAACCACCTACCCAAAAAACACGCATTGGCTTGGCAAAATAGCGTTTGAAAGCCATCTATTTACTGGGAATGTCTGGTGGCATAAATCTCGTCTAGACACCTCGGTGTTGCGACCAGAAAGTCGCATCAACGATAGCGAAAACGAGGCATTTGATTATGGGTTTAATATAAACAAAGATACTCACTTGAAAGACTGGGATTTGAATTGGCAGTGGCAAGTTTCTGGTCGAGAAGGCGTAGTGGCAGATGAGAGAGAATTCACATTAACCCCAGCGGAAAGCGCATCACCTAACGTCACAACGGCCAGTGAAATAACAAACGCATTTGCATCAGAACTTGCTTATGAAGTGCGTACTTTGGATGCAAGCGAGATTAATGCCGCGGCGGTTGTCGATGCTTCACATCAGTGGGAACGCTTGTCGCTTGCCCTTGGAGTTCGAGTTGACTGGCAGCACCAGTCTGATGATTCAATTGCCAGTACACCCCAATCTAGCGATGCCCAGTCTAATACCAATGTAAGTGGGTATTTGGGCGCAAATTATCGGCTTTCTCCTTACTGGGCGGCCGGTGTGTATGTGTCTAGCGCGTTTCGAAACCCGTCTTTAACTGAGCGCTTTTACGCTGGCGAAACGCCACGTGGCACGGTGCTAGGTAGTGCACAGCTTGAAACAGAACAAGCGCTAAATGTGCAGGCGAATATTGCCTACAGCGGTGAGCAACTGCAAGGCTCGCTCGAATTTTTTAGCCAGCAAATCGATAATTACATTGAACGTATAACGGTTGAAGAAGACGTGCTTCAATATGCAAATTTAGACAGTGCAACCATAGATGGGGCGAGCTACCAGTTAAGCTGGCAGTCATCAGATAGCCTCTTAGACGCGCGACTTAGCGGAATGTGGATCAGCGGTGAAGACAACTCGGGTAACAGCATTGCAGACATACCTGCAAATAGTCAGAGGCTCGATTTAGGTGTTCAATGGCAAGCTATGCGTTTGTTTGCGGTATTTGCTTATCGCGCAAGCAAGACAGATATCGCTGAGGGAGAACGAGCGCTCGATGAGGTTTTTACACTGGATATGGGCGTTGATTGGCAGTTAAACGAGCGGGTTCAACTTCAAGCTAGCTGGAGCAATGTTACCAATCAACAGTATTACACCAGTGCTGATGACAAAGCGGCATTTGCGCAGGGCGAAAGTGTTCAACTGGCGATAACTTATCTGTTATGAGTTGTTTAAGGGCTGACGAAATTTGTTCTTTCGATATTTGCTTTTCAGTGTGTTGTACAGCATGACAAGGCCCGTTACCCACAGCACAAAAAGTAAAAGGGCGGCTGGCAAAAACAGCCATAGCTTGGCACCTTCAAAGAACCAACTACCGTCATGAATAGCTTCAATGGTGTCTGTGCGTCGATAGGCAACCTGAAGTACATCTCCATTTTGTGCGTTCAGTTGAACCTCCCAATGGTTCTTCCCTCGCACTTTAATGATGCCTTTTGTGGGGCGCACGTCTAATCGGTCTATATCGTCCCAGCTATTTAAACTAACCTCAGGCAGTTGCTTTACAGCGTGTAGCACGTCGTCGAAGGAAATCGTAGGTCCGTTGGTTTGAAGTATTTGCGCTTTTTGTGTTGGAGGTTGGATCCAATCGAATTCCTTTTTAACCTGCAATAATAGGCCGCTAGCAATAACAATGATCACAGGAATAAAGATAATCAGCGACAGCCACAAGTGAATATTGCGACTGTATTTACGACTGTTTTTGCTAAAAGACGCGGGCATGAAACAACACTTAAAACGAAATAATAAATACACCTTACACTATACGGTAATCTCGAAAGGCAGTAAAAACACTCTAACGCGAGGTTTACCCGTTTAAACGGAATTGCTTCGCGTCATTTTATCGCAGGGTGATTAAAGTGAAGACTTGTGTCGCAGGTTAGAGAGACCACAGACTCAGTCAACGTGATTTCACCTATCTCTTGCCATTGGGCTTTATCTATTCCCACATCTCTAAAATTGGCAGCAGATAAAACCCAAGATAGCGTCTTATTTGGGTAGTGCTGTAATGCCAATTCATCTCGAAAGTCATCTTTATTCACAAGCGGAGTATCAGGTTTCAACGACGCTTTTAGCCAGTAAGGGCCTTGCGTAACACTCTTCGCTTTGTCGTTGTTGGGAAGCACTACTTCTGCCAAATGCGAAACAGGTCTAAAACGCGCATTCGCTTTTTCACCGCTAACCCCCTTATCAGCTTCTTCAAGATCGCTTTCCAAGCGATATGCAGTTAGCAATTGACTAAAAGGCGGCAATTCGCCCAGTGCAGGCTCGTTAGTTAAAGGTAAGTTGGCGACATGCTGGGTTTTAGTGCCACCCAGCGAGTGCATTAAAAATATGTTTTCAGTAACCGTACTTTGATCATTGGGGAAAAGCTTGATTGCCATACCAAAAGCACGCTTATCTCGCTGCTTTGTGCCGCTTAAGCTGACTGACGCTCTTACGATAATAGGCACGTTTGTGCGTGCTTGAAAAAGCCCCGAGTAAGGGCTGCTATTATTCATTTTCCATGTGCCGGCGAAGCAAATGCCATTAGCTTGAAGAAGCTTATGCTTGGTGCCTAATTCGATAAAGTTTGCGTTAGAAGAAAGGGTTCTTTTAGCGTGACTTAGCAGCAGGTTTTTACCGTCAACATCAAAGTATTTGCGTGAAACTTTATATTGCGGAAGCGCCGGGTAGGGGTCTGAAAAAACACGCTTTTTCACTTCTTTAAACGAAGTTAGTGGCTTAGTTAATGGCGACTTGTTTTCTGTTGTTTCAGCATAAGCTAGTGCGTTGCATGACAACAAACTCAGAGCAAAAAAACGGCACAGCATGAAAGTATTTTTGTGTGTGAAAGGTCTTTGTTGACACTGAGTAGTTTGAAAAAGGCGCATTGACATGGCGTGCTCCCCTGGTAACACAAGAAATCAACAGCTTGCCTCGACTCGAGAGCGCATGGGCGAACACTTTACTCCTAACCAACTGTTGGGCCGTACCCACACCATTGGCTGTGTTGCTGTTGAAATCACGCAAAAGTGTAATCTTGACTGCACCTTATGCTATTTATCTGAACATTCGCAAGCGGTTCGTGACATTCCTATTCAAGAAGTGTTTAAGCGATTAGACAGCATTCTTCATCACTATGGCCCTGGTACTAGTGTACAAATAACCGGTGGTGACCCCACGTTAAGAAAACGCAGTGAGCTAATTGAAATCGTTGAATATGCCAATAAGCTCGGTTTACACACCGCACTTTTCACCAACGGTATTGCGGCTTCCCGTGACCTGCTAACAGCTTTAGCTAAAGTTGGCTTAAACGATGTTGCTTTTCACGTTGATACCACCCAAGAACGTAAAGGTTTCGTTGATGAAGCATCGCTAAATGCTATTCGTGAAGAATACATAGAACGGGCCAAAGGCTTGGGGCTCATGATCATTTTTAACACCACAGTGCACACCGATAATTTCAAAGAATTGCCCATGCTGGTGGGTTTTTTTGTGCAGCATGCAGACGCTGTAAGTTTCGCCTCGTTCCAATTACAGGCAGAAACAGGCAGAGGAGAGTGGGGGGCAAGAGCGGATATAATTGACCCCATAACCGTGAAAGCTGCTATTGAAAAAACAATTAGCAAAGCGCTGCCGTGGGAGAAAGTGCGTATTGGTCATAGCGACTGTCACAGCTACATGCCAACGTTAGTGGCTGATAAGCAGGTCTATTCTGTCGTTGATGACGCCCAATTGTTTGCGCAATTTATTGAAGAATTTAAGCACATACAAACAACACGGCAACACGGCACGGCACAGATTATATGGGATTACAGTAAAGCACTGCTCGCTAGGCCAAAGTGGATTTGGAAGCTGGCAAAAGCGACCTCATCGAAGCTGTTTGAAATGCGTAGCAGCCTTTTCAAAAGCAAAGGACGTGTGCACAAACTGTCGTTTTTTGTTCAGAATTTTATGGATGCCAACGCTCTTCAGCAAGACAGAATTGATGCGTGTTCATTTATGGTAATGACCGCAGATGGCCCTGTTTCCATGTGCAAGCACAATGCCGAGCGCGATGAGCATATATTAAAACCACTGACATATACCGACCGCCATGGGCAGGTAAAGCAATACCAGCCATTGGGAGAGCGCTACAAACAAAACAATATTATCCCTATTCGCCAAATCTCGGATACAACAACACCTAGTTCCCTGTCGGCAAAAGCGCTTACTGCAAGAGACAAGCGCCACCATCCAGCCAAAAGCGTGTAAGGAAACGATCATGAAGTCTTATCGATTTGCTCAATCTGAGCGTATGTTAGCCATTATCTTGTCCATGTTGCTGCTGTATATTTTACCTACTGCCAACAGTAGCCAAGCGTCTGAGAGCGGGTTAAATATTAACAGCGCTACACCATTAGAAATAGCGCAGCTTAAGCAGGCCTACCGCAAGGCAACGCAAGATTGGGAATATGTGCTCCAACACTATGTAGATGAGCAGGGGCGAACAGACTTCAAAGGGTTATCTAAAGATATAGCGCCACTTAAAAACGTTGTCGCTTTTATTAGTTTTGCCAGCCCTGAAGTTACACCTGATTTGTTCGACACACCACAATCTGTGATGGCCTATCATATCAATAGCTATAATGCGTTAGCCATGTACGGTGTTATTGAAAAAGGTATTCCAAATGGCTTCACTAGTTTCTTTTCGCGGGCAGCTTTTTTCAAATTTCGCGATGTGGTTATTGGCAATAAAGTTACCAATTTATATGATTATGAAAATGATGTGATTAGACCGCTTAACGAGCCCAGAGCCCATTTTGCGCTTAACTGCATGGTAAAAGATTGCCCGAGGCTACCGCAAACGCCATTTTATGCAGAAACCTTAGACGACACCCTTGAACAAGCCACCCATGAGTTCTTTGCTGATACGAAACACTTTTACATTGATGATAAGCAAAAGCGCGTATACGTTTCGGAAATCTTAGATTTTTATACAGAAGACTTTGTCGCTTCAGGCAAAGTAAAGCACTTGCCACAATACATTAACCAGTATCTAGCCGAACCTATTCCTAACAATTATAAGCTACGGTTCATTGATTATGACTGGCGTATCAATGCGCAACCGGAAAAACCGAAGGTTTCAACATCTACAAATAGCGACGTTGATAATGCTTCAAGTCAAGCCACAACGAACCCCATAGTTATAGCTGCCCTTACTCTGCATACTAATGAAAGCAAAACTGCAGGTTTTGCACATGCTCCAGTGTCCGAATTAGCGCCGTTATCTAAGCTGTTATCTGGGCCGCTGCTAGAAACAGACGTAGCGACAAACTTAGCAACAAATATAGCAACCAATGAATCAACAAACACGCCTTTTACACTTACCAGTTCGCCCAATCAAACAACCGTCTTGGAACTTTATACATCCCAAGGTTGCAGCAGCTGTCCGCCTGCGGAAAAATGGATTTCAGGGTTTGTACAGAGCGATAAATTATGGACAGAGCTGGTTCCCATTAACTTTCACGTGGATTACTGGGATTATTTTGGCTGGAAAGATCCATTTGCCGATAGTGCTTTTAGCAAAAGACAGCGAGACTACAAGCGTGTAGGCAAAGCAAACACCGTTGCTACGCCAGGTTTTGCTTTAAACGGTCGCGCCTGGAATGGATGGTTTAGGGGGCAGCCGTTACCTAACCGAGTCGCCCCTCTGTCTGGCGAACTTTATGCTTCAGTTCAAAACAACATCATTGAGGTGTCCTTCAACAATATCAACAGAAGTACATCGAACATGCTAGTTGTTCACGCTGCGTTACTTGGCTTTGGCATAGAAACCTCAGTCAAGCGGGGAGAAAACGCGGGGCGTAAACTCACTCACGACTTTATAGTAGTCGATTATGAAAACGCGTTATTGAGTAGTAACGGCGACAATGCTCATGCTCAGCAATATGTGGCTAGTCTGCCCTTGCCCAGTAATACTCATATAAAAGTCAAAAAACACGCCCTCGTTGTTTGGGTTTCTGAAACTAACGACCCCTCGCCACTACAAGTTGCAGCGTCTTGGTGGTTACAAGGTACTAAGTCTATGTGACGTAAAGAGTTATTGCTTTGTAAAAGAATTGCGCTTTGCTTTCTTGGCTATCCCACGTAGAGTAGATGTTATCGACAATTTCCGGAGCACGGTGTTTGTGCTACCACATTAGGGTTAAAACAGATGAAGCAAAATACCTCCCAAAAACCGCAAAAAACACCGCAAGAAGCATCGCTAAATATCCCTCAACAGGCGTTTGATTGGTACGATGAATACGCCCACGGGGATATAGACCGTCGAACGTTTTTAACCAGGCTTGCTTCGCTTTCAGTTGCAGGTTTGACCGTGAGCGCTATTGGTGGCGCACTGATCCCTGACTATGCCAAAGCAGAACAGGTTTCGTTTAACGACCCCGCAATTAAAGCGACTTACGAAGTTTTTTCTTCGCCCAAAGGCCATGGTGAAGGCGGCGGTTATTTAGTGCAGCCCACTAGTCTACCGGAATCTGGCGTTGCGCCTTGCGTTTTAGTGGTACACGAAAATCGCGGGCTAAACCCTTACATAAAAGACGTAGCCAGAAGGCTAGCTATGCAAGGCTATGTAGCGTTTGCTCCTGATGCGCTGTTTCCGTTAGGAGGCTATCCGGGAAATGATGACGATGGCCGTGCTATGCAAAAGAGCCTTGATAAGGACAAGATAGAACAAGATATGGTAGCGGCAGCACTGTGGTTAAAAGAGCACGAAAAAACCACAGGCAAGCTTGGTGTAGTAGGTTTTTGCTTTGGTGGGTATATTGCTAATTTTCTAGCAGCCAGCATACCTGACAAGTTGGACGCTGCTGTTCCTTTCTATGGGACTCCAGCGAAACAGCCCTTAGTCGATCAAGTAAAAGGCCCTTTATTGATTCACTTTGCTGAAAACGATAAGCGAGTGAATGCTACATGGGAGGAATACAAAGTAGTATTAGAAAAAAATGCTGCTGAGTACGAGGCTTTTACTTACGCTAAAGCACAGCATGGCTTTCACAACGATTCAACAAGTCGTTATAGTCCCAAAGATGCTGAATTAGCGTGGCGTCGAACGGTAGAGTTTTTTGATAGCCATTTGAAATAGTAAAATGTGAAGCGGCCTTGTTAGGCCGCTTTTTTTGCTTAGTTTTTACCTGCGATTATTTTATCCATGGTAATGGGGAAGTCTCGTACTCTCACTTTGCATGCATCATAAATTGCGTTAGCGATGGCGGCGCCTGCTCCAGTAATGCCTAGTTCACCAATACCTTTTGCGCCCACTGGCGATGCGGCATAATCTGCCTCTTGTAAGAAATCCAGGCTAACTTCGGCAATGTCCCGATTGACTGCCACATGATATTCACCAAAATCTGGATTTACAAAGCTTGCCGTGTCTCTATGGTGATGGATCCCTTCAGTAAGTGCGTAGCCAGCACCCCATACCATTCCCCCTTTTATTTGAGATGCAGCTGTTTTCATATTCAAGATTTGCCCCGCGCTGAACATACCGTATTGGCGGAGTAGCCTAACTTCACCCGTGTATTCATCTACCTCTACTTCCGCGAAATGAGCGCCACATGAATACTGCTCATCATCGCTGGTGTCATCTTCGGATACTTTACCGGTTGCTGATATGGGGAAGTCGCTGTCGGACATAAAGTTGGCGAGTAATACCGGACTACTTACTTCATCATCATCACCTTGTGCAATTGAGACTAACTTTATTTGCCCATCTAAAATTTGTACTTCAGCTTGGCTAAGGGCTGGTGGAAGTGAGCTTTTAATATTCGCAATAAGCGCTTCACAGGCTTTTTTAACCGCCGAACCAGAGCTTGCTGCGCCAAATGAGCCACCTGAACCACATGAAGCAGGGTAGCGGCTATCACCGAGTTTTACTGTGACATTGTCTACCGACGTATTTAAAGTATCGGCGGCAATTTGTGTGAGAATAGTGTAGGTGCCTGTACCAATATCTGTCATATCAGTGCGAACCGTTACCTCACCGGTAGCACTCAATTCCACTTCAGCTGAACTTTCCACCAGCACATTCATACGCATAGCACTCGCTACGCCATGGCCGATTTGTTTACCCGGTGTGGGCTGTGTTTTATGCTGCCACTTGAAGTTTTGCGCGCCTTGACGAAGGCACTCACCTAAGTTGTGGGTGGTAAACCGCGTGCCTTTCATAGGGTGAACTACCGGCAGGTTTTTTATGCGAAACGTAAGCGGGTCGACACCAGCTTCGTGGGCAAGTTCATCAATGGCCGATTCAAAAGCAAGGGAGCCAATGGCGTCTCCAGGAGAACGGGTAGAGTCGATAAGCGGCAGGTCTACGTCTTTGACCCTATGGGTACTTTCAATGAACTGAGATTTATAGGTAACCCGTGCGCCGGCACCTGTTGCTTCGGCAAACTCATAGCCCTTGGCTTTTGGCATAGCGCTTTTGTGCTGTACGCTTAACAGTGCATGATCATCACCAGAAGCAAGGCTAATTTTCTGTATGCTGTGCCCTCTATGCGGGGTGTTATAAAAGACCTGTCGCCTGCTTAACACCACTTTTACAGCCCGCTCTAAATACCTTGCCCCTATACAAGCGAGCGTTGCATCATAATGAAGACCTAGCTTAGAGCCAAACCCGCCACCTACAAAGGGGCTCTGCACTACGATGTCTGCTGCGTCCATTTCAAGCGTAATCGCAAGCGCCTCAACAGCCGTCGCTATAATCTGAACGCTACAATAGACCTCAAGCTTTCCATCTTTAAAGTCGGCAACCGTGGCATGAGGCTCCATAGCGGCAGAGATTTGGCTTGGTGTAGTATAAGTTTCGTTAATGCTTGCTTGGATATCGCTTTGCTGCGGTTTATCACCGCTAGACGCATCTGCCTCAAACCCACCATCTAGCGACGCAGGCTTTTGCGTTGCACCATCGAATTCTGTTAGCAAATCTGGTATTTCACCGTCTATGGTGAAGGTTACTAGACTTGCGGCATAGCGTGCTTGCTCCAACGTATCAGCAATAACTAGAGCGACCGGCGCACCGAAATGACGAATGTGAGGTTCGTTAAGTACGGCGCGACTTTGAGTAAACCGACTTTCATCCGCAGGCTTGCTAAAAGGCTTAAGAGTACCTGCATTTTTATACGTGATAACTGCATGTACGCCATCGGCCTGTTCCGCTTGCTCTGTATTAAGGGATGTGATTTTACCGACGGCAGTATCACTTGATACAACCCAGCCTATCAAAGGAGTGCGATCGCTCATATGCTCCGCAGCGTACCTTGCTTGACCTGACACCTTTGCTGAACCATCAACTCGATTAACTGGCGTCCCTACAGTTTTGGCATTATGCGTTGTCATATAAAGCTCCTTCATGTCCTGGGTGCTTTACCTGATGTTCTGCTAACTCTAAAAGCACTTTTGTTAACGTCCTGCGCAATAGTTCTGGTTTAAAGTCATTACTGCCAAACGTTTTTGCTTCGGATAACTCAGCTTCCGCGGATTGCAATATGACTTCTTGGGTTGGTTCCGCGCCTTCAAGAACACTGATTGCTTTTTGCGGATACCAAGGCTTGGTGCCCACACCACCAAAGGCGAGAGAAAGGTCTTTAATACGACCATCTTCAATTTTCAAACCAGCCGCAACAGAAACGAGTGCAAACGCATAGGAAGAACGGTCGCGTACTTTGTGGTAGTACTGAGTACCGTTTGCTTTTTTCTTTATGCTGACATGGGTGATAAGTTCATCTTCGTCTAACTGGGTTTCTATGTGCGGCGTTTCGCCCGGCTCACGGTAGAAATCTCGTAGTGCGATTTGACGCGTGTTGCCATCAGGTTGCTGCGTATGTACCTGTGCGTTAAGCGCAATCATGGCTACGGCCATGTCGGAAGGGTGTGTGGCGATACAGCTCTCGCTGGTGCCAAATATGGCATGAATTCTATTCATGCTGTCATATGCGCTACAGCCAGTGCCTGGCTCTCGTTTATTACAGGCTTTTGTGGTGTCATAAAAGTAATAACAGCGGGTACGTTGTAGCAAATTGCCTGCCGTGGTTGCCCTATTTCTAAGTTGAACTGTTGCACCGCTTAATAAAGCTTGCGCAAGTAAAGACAGAGAGGGCTGCGTGTGAGCGAACTTCGCTAAGTCAGAATTAGTCACCATGGCGCCAATATAATAGTAATTATCGTCTTCGCTGATAGTGTTAGCTTTATCCCATTTCGCAAGACTTACTAATGTTTTAGGCGTTTCTACCTGTAGTTTCATTAAGTCTATTAGGTTTGTACCTCCGGCCAAAAAACGTGATCTTGTGTCCAGGGGCAGGCTACTCAACGGCTTTTCGCCGTTATAATGATGAAGAGTGAATGGCTGCATTATTGTCTCTCCAAAGCAATAACATCGGTTATAGCATCCACAATGTTAGGGTAGGCACCGCAGCGGCATAGGTTACCGCTCATGCGTTCGCTGATATCTTCTTTCAATGAAGCTTTACTGTGACGAGTTTGACTATAAGTAACTGCGCTAGGGTCTTCATTTTTCATTTCCCTAAGTAGGGATACGCCTGAACATATTTGACCAGATGTGCAATAGCCACACTGAAACGCGTCGCGCTCGATAAAAGCTTTTTGCAGCGGATGAAGACTTTCACCTTCACCGATACCTTCAATAGTTGTGACTTCAGCGCCTTCTAACTGGAATGCAAACACTAAGCATGCATTAATACGCTTGCCGTCAGCGATAACGGTACAAGCACCACATTGACCGTGGTCACAACCTTTTTTGGTGCCAAAAAGTGATAAATGCTGGTGGAGAAAATCTAACAAAGTCGTTCGTGGATCATCGGGAATACTGACGTCTTTCCCGTTGAGATTTAATGTTGCCATGGAAGTATCCTTCTACCAATGAGCTCAATTTCGGTACGCCGATGAAATGAGCGAAACCAGATGTACAATGTCGTTACGCCAAGTACGTTAATTTGGTTTCACTATGTGTTGGTAGAAATTACGCACCCGACAGCCCGCGATAGATGCAAACGGCTAAGTAGTGTAAAATATGCGAAAGCGCACGTTGCGCTACACTTTAATCCATACCAATTATTGGCTACTCCACTTTTCAGGCCCATTTTCATGATCCACAACGATGTTCTACGTCGCCTTCGTTATGCATTAGCGATAAACGATACCGCCGCCATAAGCATTTTTAAATTAGTGAACTACGACATGGAAATTGATTATTTACATGCTGTAATGAAGCGGGAAGGCGAAGAGGGTTATTTACCGTGTCGCGATAAGATTATTGCGCTGTTTTTAGATGGATTGATCATCAAAAACCGTGGTCGTCAAGAAGGGAAAATGCCTCAAGAACTGGGGCCAAAAGAGCGATTAAGCAATAACGAAGTGCTGCGCAAAATCCGTATTGCGATGAGTTATAAAGATGACGATATGATAGCGGTGCTTAAATTAGCAGACTTCAGAATAAGTAAAGGTGAGCTGTCGGCGTTTTTTAGAAAGCCAGACCATCGCAACTTTAAACCTGCTGGCGATCAAGTGGTTCGCAATTTGTTGCAAGGTATGGTGAAAAAATACCGACCGGAGTCCACGCGACAAACTTCGCCTAAAAAATCAGATAGCCCAAGCACTTCTGGTACTAAGTCAGGCTCATTTAATAAAGGCGCTAGCAAACAAAAAGAAGCGGCTGGCAAAAACACCAATTCTAAAGTGTCGCCGGTGAAAAAGAGTGATGCAGGTTCGGTTTGGGGAAAGCTCCCTAAAAAATAAAAGCGCTGTAAAAAATAGACGTTGTATAAAACGCATCTGAGGTAAAGCGCGTAAGAGGATAGACTAAGTGCTGTTGTGAAAAGAAGATTACCCCTCACTTCTATGCACTCGTTTTTAGGCAAAGCAAGATTGCCTTGCCTTAATTATCTATATCGCTAAGGACGACTATTATGAGCCGACATTTCGATAAGGCCGAAGGCCTGTATGAAGAGAAAGATGCCGCTACACAAGGTTTTGTGTTCAACCAAACTATGCTGCGCATTGCCGATCCCAAGCGTTCGCTAGATTTCTATACGCGAGTTATGGGAATGACGCTAATTAAGCGTCTAGATTTTGAAGAAATGAAGTTCAGCCTTTATTTTTTGGCGGCAGGTGATGATTTCTCCGATATTTCTGACGATGTTGACGAACGTACTCAGCAAACTTTTGGTCGTCCGGCCATGTTAGAGTTAACCCACAATTGGGGCGATACACCAGAAACAGTGGATTATCACAACGGAAATACAGAGCCAAAAGGTTTTGGGCACATTGGTTTTCATGTGCCTGATGCAGAAGCCGCATGTGCACGATTTGCATCACTAGACGTTCCTTTTCAGAAAGGGCTTAATGATGGTTCTATGAAAGGGATTGCATTTATCAAAGACCCAGACGGCTATTGGATTGAAATTTTCAACGCGTCTAACGTATCCGCAACTTGCGCGCCCCATTTGAAGAAGTAGGCAAGGCACGCACTACGGTACCATTTGCTAGTTGGGTTTTAAGTAGCAAGTAATATCAGTAGTCACTGTTTACAAAAAAGGGTAGCTTAACTGAATAAGCTACCCTTTTTTTGTTTAGTGACCTTATGGCTTTCTAAATTATCGGATCTTATTTTCAAGCCAACCCGGTCATTACTTCGCCTCTAACGTTAATTCCACACCGCTAAATTCGGTATGTAAGTCGTGCTGGGTATTTAGCAAAAATAAACGGTTTGCTTCAACTTCAGCTTCGTTAGCTAAATAACCTTTCACCGCTTTACTGCGCGCGTCAGCCAGTTGAACTAAATCACTTTCTGGAATATCAATGTTGTTACGTAGTTTGTTGTATCGGGCAATGCTTAATGCTCGGTTTACACTTTCTTCGTTAACGACTTCCTTATTGTTATCAGCACTCTTTTGGTTCTGTTCATTGTCTGAATTTGCGAGTTCAGGGTAAAGCTGCGCCACCATGTTTTCGTATTCTTGATTAAGGTCAGGTGTATACACCTCAACATAGTAGGATAAAAGCGCGTCGGCTAACGGGCCTTCCAGTGGGATGCTACTGCCACTTATTGAGTCGCGCTGTGCGCTGCCAAGGGTGTTGGAATTTTCATTTTCACCGCCAGCAAGAGATTTTTCGTTAGTACTAACGTTGTCAAAAGTAGCAGATGAATCAGAATAGCCGCTTCTTGTTAAAAGTGTGGTGTTCAACTGACGTTGCGCTAGGACACTTGCATCAGACATGGCGTTGACAGTACCTTCGATATTAACCCTAAGTCCTGGACGTTTTTTAAGGGCTTTGGCAAGGGTATTCAGTTTTTCTTGAGCGTCCGCATTTAGCAAATGCTCTCCAAAACCAAACTCAACGTTGTCGAGTTCATCGTCACTGCCAACCAGGTTCGCAAGTAGCGAAAATGGTGCAGTAACTGCTTTGGTAATAATGTTACCAATGGCATTAAGGATAATAGAGCCAAAGCTAAAATCTGGGCTGTCGATATCGCCAGACACATCCAAGCCCAAATCAATAACGCCGTTTCTGTCTTCTAGCAACGCAATGGCAAGCCCAAGCGGTAAGCTTAATGCCTGATCAGAGTTCGACTTCTTGCCCAACGTTAATTGGTCAATAACAACATGATTTTTACCTTCCAGTGCCTTACCGTTTAGTTTGTATTGCACTGCCAAAGACAGCAAGCCTTTGTCAATGTAATAGCCCATGTAGGTGCCTGAGTAGGGGTTAACTGAAGTCAGTTCGGCGCCTTTGACTGAAAAATCCAAATCAAGGTCTATATCATCTTTTAATGGGTGAATAGTGCCTGCTAGTTTGACCGGAGCATAGTTGTCTATCTTTCCGGTGATATCCACATTGGCAGGGGAAGTTGAGCGAGAGTCAATTCCCAATACTTTGCCATTTAAACTTTCTATAGCAGACGCAAATTTGGGCGTTAGTGAATGGTCAGCAAAATATGCTTTGCCGTTTTCTATTGATATGGTGTTGACTGCGATGGCCAATTCGTTGGCTTGTGAAGGCTCAGCTGTAGTGCCCGCAGGCACGTTTGCGTTTGATGCTTTCGACGCGGTTGCGCTGCCAGTTTCGCTGGAACTTTCACTGTTAGCGGACTTGTCTGATGAAGCGACAATCAGCTTACTCACATTGGTCTGTTTAGCTTCATCAATAATAAGTCGTGCAAATGGCGCTTGTAGGTGAATGTTGTCTACGCTTAGCTGGTTCGATGCGTGGTCAAATTCGATGTTGTCTACATTTAAAGACTGCCACTGTAGTAGGGGAGAGCTGGCGTCATCCAATACACTTAAATTATTAATGCTAGTACTAGCCTTAACGTTTAGTGAGTCTATATCGTCTTTATCCGAGGCATCGTTAAATGCCCCATCAAACTCAACGTTTAAATTAAATAGCCCATCTTCAAGGGTCACATTTGCGTGGGGGGAAACGTACTGCTGGAACTGGCTTAGCACCAGTTGCTCAATCGCTGCTTTACCCTGCACGGTTTGCTCTGCAATAACTACGCTGCCGCTACTGCTTAGTGCACCTTTGGATGTGTCGCTAAACGTCTGTGGGTCGGCAGAGACATGTAAACTGGTGGTGTAGGAGATAGGTTTAGAGAAGTCAGTAGTGACTTTTCCGCTTTTAATATTAAGGTTGCTGATGCGGTAGTAAGTACCGTCACTTACGCTACGCTCTAAAAGGTCAATGCTACCGCCATTAAATGCAAACTGGTGAAGCTCGACATACCACGCGGTCTCTTGTGCTAGTTCATTTGTGCTGTCGGTTGCTACGTTGGAAACATCCTCATCTTCTGTTTCACTATTTCCTTCTTGTGCTGCGCTATTACTTGTATGTGCTGCGCTATTACCTATATGCGCTGCGCGGGGGGTAGCGTTAGCTGATGTAGCATCTGCCGCTGGGCTTTTTGGGGTAAACAGACGCTGTAAATCAAGCCCTGACTTGTCAAATAGGCCCGACACTCGAACGTTGTCGATGGCAACGCCAGCAATGCTTACTTGCTGTTCTAAACCGTTTACGTTTACATCGTGTATGGCAAACGAGGGTATGGCAAGAACCTCTTGCGAACTGTTAGCAGTGCCTGTTGTGTTAGACGAAGAGCCAGCGTTAAACGCAAGGTTGTTAACAGCAAATTCGCCACGCTCCAGAATAAACTGGAAGTCTGTATCTTGTTCAAAAACTTCAGCATGCAGGCTTAAACTCACCTTGCCGTCTACTAAATCTGCTTCTATCAAATCTTTTGAAAGTGACCAAAGCGGCGTAAGGGCTACATCGTTTATCGCTATGTCTGTCGTAACTTTTAGTGGAGATAATTGAAACTCGCCATCAATGGCGATGTTACCTTTTTCTGCGGTGAGTAAGTTAAATTGATATTGGTTGAACGCTAACTTACCTTTTGATTGATCACTCTCACTTTTATCGCTTTTAGGGTTAGTATTTTTGTTGCCAACATTGCCTGAGCTGATCAGAGCGTGAGTATCCAAATCTTGCAAGTCAACGCTCAGTTCTGGGTAATCAAGCAGGGTGTTGGTCACCTTGTCTTCAATAACCACTCGCCCTTCGTTAAGCGCAAAGTCACCTAACGTAATTCGGGGAATTTGTCCTTCGCTAGCATCTTCAGGCTCTGCAGGGGCATTTGTATTGCGCTTTTCTATGTGGGTAAAAATGTCAGAGAAGTTGAAGATTTGTGTGTCTTCATTTTCGCTTAAACGTGCAATGGAAATAAAAGGCTTGCTTATGGTCAGCGATTCAATGGCAGGAGTTAAGGTGAAAAGTGATTGCCAGAACCCAAGGTCTAGCGAAACGTGTTCTACGCTAAAAAAGCGGTTTTCTTGCTGCTGCTCTGCTGGGTTACCTTCGCTTTCATTTGTAGAGTGAGTATTTGAGTAGATAACAAAATTAGTAACGTCTACTTTTAGCAAGAAAGGGTTGATTGCAATATCTTCAATAGCAGTTTCTCTTCCAATGTTTTCTTTCACTGCATCGGGTAACTTTGCTTTTAGCACCGCGGGTGTAACAACACCAATAAGAAGCGCGTAAGTGAGATAGATGAGAACAAGATAAGTCGATAGTCGAAACCATTTTGGCTTCTCTGAAAACCAAGACATTGCGTTTTGCATAGGCGATTAGGCTGCACTTTTGAGTGTGGAAAGATTGGCAAGGGTTGCTACTTCACCATGCTAAATACCCCTGCGAAAACGTTAAAGCGTATTAATTTGGGTAGTAAAAAAGAATTAATACGCTTTAGATAGGTTACAAAGCGGTTAGCAAATTATCTAGACCAGATTTAAACAACGCCTGTGTTTCTTCATCTGCATTTACATTTAAATACGAGCTAATTTGCGTAACAAAGCTAGCAATCATGTCAGTTGATAGGCCTAGCACTTCAAATTGTTGCTTTAGGTCGTTTACCGACTTAAGCGTAGAGCTGTATTCAGAGGCCTTGTTAAGTAAGCCCGATAGCGAAGAGCTTGAGCTTGCTGCTGAATTGCTGCTAAGAGCAGGCACATCTTCAAGAAGGCTATCAATACCTGGAATACTGTTTGCCAACTGGGCGTAATCGGCGCCTGAAAGGTTGCCTTGCACATAGTTCATAATAGAGGCGATGCCGCCTTCTGATTGAGTTTCAGAAACACTCAGATTGTCAGAGACTGTGCCTATTAAGCTGGCTAAATCAATACCTGAAGCTGCATTGGTTGCCATCTCAGTTAGGCTGGTTGAAGTTACTGTCGATTCCGCTTTTTTGTCGCCTAATAGGCCTTTAAGCTGATCAATATTGGCATTTGCGTTGGTCGTAAATAACGTAAGAGCGACTACTGCAGGTGCTAAAACGATACGGTTCATATTTGGTTTCCTTTTAGTACGCCAGGAGCGCCAGCCCATCTGGAGTAACATGATTGAAAATAATCGTAGCTTGCGCTAGCAACTATTTAAACCTTCCATAAATTAGAAGTATTCAGGTGTGTGAATACTTACATTCTAACGTAACGAGGTCGTAAATTCTCTAGGCAAAGTGTAAAGGCGCTTTACACTTCTTCAAGAGACTTGAATTGTAGAAACCGTAGTGTGCAGCAGACGTAAATTTAGTCAATTAGACAAAACACTAAAAGGAGCGGTGCGCTCCTTTTAATGTTCTGATTGGATTTTTGATTTACTTACTCTGTTTGGGTGGAATGATTATCCGCTCTACTTCAGGGGATGCGTTCTTTTCAACGCTCGCTGTATCAAGAGAAGCGCCAAGTTGATAGTCTAATTGCACCAGAAGGTCAGTTTGTCTCACGCCTTTTCCTCCTTGGATACGAGGCTTATATACCCATTGTTTCAGGGCAACTATTGCACTTTTATCAAACACGCCAGCAGGTACCGATTTTACAATTTCTACATTATCTGTAGCCCCCGTTTCTGTAATATCGAAAGAGAGCACAACGAAGCCTTCTACATTTTCTTGTGCTGCTTTCTCTGGGTAAGTTGGTGGAACGCGTTTAACCGGTGATGCTTCGTTAATTTTAGCTTCAGATTTTGTCTCTGCGACTGGAGCATTTGCTAAGGCGGTGTTAATAGTGAGTAGGGCGGCAACTGAAAGTACGCCTGCAGCTAGTACTTTATTGTTACGCATAGGTTGCTTTATCGCGTTTAAACGTTTGATCATAGTCCTTTTTTCTCCAAAGGTTGGGTAAAGCCCTCGTGTAAAGTGCAGGGCGTTTGAACTATGCTCGGCACACTGCACAAGTGCTTTTGCATAGGTAAGTTTTTCGTTGTCGGTCTTGTCTTTCAGTACAGCGTGATCGCAAGCCAGTTCTTGATTGATTCGGAAGGATTTTAGCGCTAGCCAAACCAGTGGGTTGAACCAAAATACAATTGCGATAATCAGCGCTGACATATTCCACAGGTGGTCGTGATGTTTGCGATGAATGTTCTCATGTTCTAATACCAGCGCTTGTTGCTTAGTTGAAAACACACTTTTAAACGAGAAAGGAATAAGCACCTTAGGTGAGATAAAGCCAAATAGCATGGGTGTGGTAGCTTTACTGGAATAGTACGCATTAGTATGGATAGCGCGTTGTTTTCCTATCGATGCCCAAATCTTTATGTGATGCATTAGTACGTAGGCTGTGATTACGCTTGCACCAGTTAGCCAAATAAATAAAACGGTTTCGAATTCAGCGGTGTCTATTGTTGGCTTAACGCCAACCACGTAGCGAGTAAAGCTATTCGATGGCATGCTAACCAGCGACATAGGAAGGTTATTGACTATTAGGCATCCTGGAATTAATGCCCATAACTTATAGGTAAGTGAAGCCCCAATTTTATTGGTGAAAAAGTGCTCGCACACCATGAGCAAAACAAGCACTAGCGACAAAATACCTTGCTGAGCAACAATCCAATCAATCATTGTTTTGTTCCCATTCCTTTATAAGCGCTTTCAGCTCGCTTATGTCTTGTTTAGACAATGAATTCTGATTGGCAAAGCCAGCGACCATAGGCGTTATTTTTCCTTTAAATAAACGACTAACAAAGCTAGCTGTTTCTTTTTTTGTATAGTCTTCTCGCGCAATCAGCGGGTAATAAAGGTATTGGCGTTGCTGTTTTTCAAATCCCAGTACTTCTTTTTTCACCAAGCGGCCTAATAGTGTTTTTACGGTTTTTTCGTGCCAGTCTTTCTTATCATTTAAGCGTGAAATAACTTCATTTGATGTGGCTGGGTGGTCGTCCCACAGCACGTCCAGTACTTCAAATTCAGCGTTAGAAATTTCGGGTTTATCTGACATTTTGCTCATAGGAACGGAATCTACTTTATTGATTACAGTTGTAGTCTATGTGTTTAGATTACACTTGTAATTTTAAAGTGCAAGCGTTTTCTGTAGGTTTTTAAAACAGCTGGTGTTTGCGGTTATGTCAGTAGAAAGCAGTGGTTTAATCTGGTTAGCGTTTAACGCTTTGTGCGTGAATGTAAGAAATGTGAAAGTGGGAGGTAAAGCCTGTGAGTTTACATTTAAACGTTCAGGGAAGGCCGAGCAGTTCCTTTTAGTAAAGGACATTAAAGCTTAAGTCGTTTGACTCTAAAAATTCGCCCAATATACGAGATTGTTGATTTCCCCTTGGCACCATGACATAACATGCCGGCTTTGGGGAGACTTCTTGAAGCTCGTACCATAAGTTATCCAGCACATCGTTGCCTAATTTCAAAAACGTTTCACCCCAAGATGTTTTGTAGATAACGGCAACATCTTCAACCGTAGCCTTTTGGCGTAAGGTAGGAAAGTTCACAATCGCGAAACAAGCGGTGATGCGCTCTGGTGCTAGTAAATCCATACGAGGTAGCGATGAAACTTTAACCGGTGGGAAATACTTGCACAAATGCTTGAGAAGGTCGTTAAGGTCTAACTCACTTACTTCGCCATAGTTGTAATCAAGATAAACTTTACTGCTGGTATCAATTATTTTACTTGAAACCAACCATACCATTAATGCAATCGCGCTAGATGCTTGGGATATTTTCTGCGCTTCATCAATAATACCTGATTTACTTAACAAATCACCCGCATAGGCCGACCACACTTCATCACCGTTTTTAAGCTGGCGCATGGCTATCGTTATTTTTTCGCAGTACAGACTCTCGTCGAATGCACGTCGCAGAAACTCAATTTTATCTTCTTTTTTGGCGTAATACGTACTTAACCGCCTACCAAGCACCGTCATGTCTTTTTCATCCATTACTTGTTGGTAGTGGCTAAGCTCTTTAGAAATACGTCGATAGCATTTTAATAGGAAACTGTGAACTCGACGACTAAGCTGTACACGCTCGCTAAATGTCCAATCTTGTTGATTATCTAAATGGAGGATCTGCTTTCGGCTCCATCCCCATTGCCTTGCGTAAGACGCTAAAATTCTGCGCTTAAAGTTTGGTTTTTCTCCTTCGAAAAGGGGCTGACTTAATGGGCATGCGCACTTTAAATACAAACACTGCTGAAGTACTTCAACGTCTTCAGCTTGGCCGTTTGCTTTGTAGTGGGTGATAAGTTCGTCGAACATTAATGCGTAAGGGTCGATGTCTGCCACATGGCCCGGCGCTTCAGCGCCGCGATGTACATGCTTTTTAAGCAAGTTACATAGCGGTTGTCCATTAGATATATTGGCTAAATACACTTCAAGCTTTGCCATTTTTAAAACCGACTTGAAGGGGGAGTCCATGGCTTTACCCAATTGCCAAATAGCAGCGCCGAACAGTTCGCTGGCATCAAGCTTCTCTAAGTGGCCTAAGTCCATAAACCAATCAAGATCTGGTGAGCCACCTCTTTCAAGACTGTTGTAGATGGCCTGATATTGTTTTTCGCTGGCTTTTTCCGGTGTAAGCCACCAAAAAGGGGCCTTGCCTGCCACTACAATATTGGTGCTGTAAAACTCAGCTTTTAAAAACAAGGCTTGCGCAGAACCCGCACTTTCACCTTCAGCAACACCGAAATCGTTTTGCTTAACCTTGTCTATTTCAGATAGAAAGAAATGTACTTCAATGCCAAAAGTGTGGTCGGCCCACTTTTCAATAGCGGTAAGTTTTTGCTGAAGTAAGGAAAGTTCTATGTCTGAAAATTGATTGCCATCAATACACACCCAATAATCAAAATCTGATTCATCGGTTTGCGCAATTGTGCCCACGCTGCCCATGAGAACAAGTGACTCTATAGCCCTTTGTCTGGGCCAAATTTGCTTGATGTCAGAGAAAAGATGACTTTCAGTAGGGAAAGATCGTAATAACGCTTTTTCAATATCAGGCCTAAATGAATAGTTACTAATGCCAAAAGGAACGGTATCGTCAGACGACGATGAGGAGACGTAGCCCGGTAGTGCCTCATGATTAACGTGTACAAGAAATGGAAGTACATGAAAAAGTGGTTTGTGTTTTTCAGGCATAAGCGTAAGCGCACGCTCAATACGGGCTTTGTTGTACCTTAATACACGCAATAACCTAATAGTAAGGTTTTGCTGGACGGAAAGCGGCTGTTGCGCTGCCATTATGTTAGTCTGCACTTCTTCATGCAGGCAAGCATAACGCTAATTCGCATCGACTTCCTCTCTTTTTGCCAACAATACAACCTCTGACGTGTCAGTGATTTTTTGCACAAAGAAAATATTCAATGTAGGAAAGCGTGCTTCCTTTACTTTGTGCAATCGGCATCTTGCTAAAATGTGCTTTTAAAGCTGAGTAGTCGAGTCTTTAGGTAACGTAATTTCAACTCTCAAACCACCGTTTTCAGGGCTTTGCATAGTAAGTGTTCCATCGTGCTTTTCTACTGCTTTTAGCGCAATCGTTAAGCCTAGACCAAAGCCTTCGGTATGCATTTGGTTCCCGGCGCGGTAAAACGGCTGCATCAACTTTTCAATTTCAGCGTTATCTACTCCAATACCGTTATCCTTAACAACAATGACAACGCTATTAGCACTGGATGTAACCTCTACCGTAACAGGCTGGCCTTTATTCGAGTACTTGCATGCATTGCCAACGATGTTATCTAACGCCTGGTGCAAAGCTTCGGGAAAACCATTAATAGTGGCGTTGTCTCTATGCGTTTGATCAAACGTTAATGTGGTAGGAATACCCGGGTAATTGATTGCCATATCATCCAAAACACGTTCACATAAGGCAATAACATCACATTGTTCAGTATTTTGAGGTGTATTTTCTAGGGTAGAAAAGTTTAAAATTTGTTGAATGAGTTGGTCCATTCGATGGCAGTCATTGTGTATTTGCAATACGTGTTTGTTTTCAGGTTGATGCTGTTCAATGATTGCGGCAGATGCCTGTAGCCGTGCAAGAGGGGCGCGCAACTCATGAGATACATCATGTAATAACCTTTGCTGCGCACCGATTGCATCGGCGGTTTTGCTTACCATAAAATTAATATCGGCTGCCAGGTCGCTCAATTCGTCGCCACGAGTAAGAAGTTGAGAGGGCACGGGTGTCGCAGTTTGGTCGTTGGCATATTTTCGGCTAAACGCTCCTAAATATTTAATAGGCTTTACAATACTCCAGCTTAATAAAGCGCTGACCATTGCCGAGGCTAAAAATATAAATATGAACTGTACAGACTGAAAACGACTGAGCACCTGTTTGTAAATTCGAGGTGTTTGCGGCTGCCTAAACTGAGCGATGTAGCGGATATTTGAAGGGCCGTATATTTCGCGTGTAATTCTATGCTCTTCAGGCACTTTGTTCATTCTATAATGATAAACGACATCGTTATCAGGCGTTGAAATTAGCATGGGGATTAATTGGTTTTCTCGGCCATTACGCCTTTTAACCCATTCTTTGATCTCGCTTTTTGATCTGCCGTTGGTTAAAGCCTCATGCTCGTATCGCCATACAATTCTTTCAGCTTGATTTGTCGCATCATCAAGAAAGCGGTTGTTGTAGTTATTTGCTGTATATTCGTTTACTAACACATAACCGGTCGCCGCCATTACCACTAAGCTGGCCACCCAAAATGCAACAAAAATTCGCCAGAATAAGCGCTTAAACCCTAAATTTTCCTTAATACCTGACCATTTAATGTTACTCACCATTATGCTTGTCTTCTATTCTGATTGCTGAGGTACGGTTAACATCTGATAGCCAACACCGCGAACAGATTGAATGACGTTCTTAACGCCGGCTGCTGCGAGTTTTTGACGAATTCGGCTTACGTGGACATCCATCGCTCTATCATAGGCTTCCAATGGACGCTTTAATACTTCCTGCGTCATTTCTTGCTTCGATATAGTTTGGCCTACACGCTCCATAAGATAGCTAAGTGCATTGAATTCAGCGCCAGTTAGTGCAATAGATTTGCCATTAACCGTGGCTTGTCTTGCACCAAGGTCTAGATGTATACCATGCAATTCACTTGGCGAAGTGGTAGGCGTGGCCTTCAGGTATTGCGTTCTTCGAATTATGGCGCGGATACGGGCACCAAGTTCCCTAGGATTACAAGGCTTTGGCAAGTAGTCGTCAGCACCTAACTCAAGCCCTACTATTCGGTCTATGTCATCGCCACGACCTGTCAGCATAAGAATTGGGGTTTGCTTTTCGGCTCTTACTGATTTCAACACATCAAGTCCAGACATGCCGGGCATCATAATGTCTAGCACAACGGTGTCGTACTTATCAGTATTTAAAAGTGTTTTTACTGCTTCGTCACCGTTATGAATTGCATCTACACTGAAGCCATCTCCCTCCAAAAATTCTTGGAGTAAGGCACACAGGTCTTGGTCATCATCGACAAGTAAAACATTGATTTTTTCATTTTCCATGCCTGAATATTACTCCTATTAACCGTGGCGTTTTGCCAACTTTACCGAACTTTACACTAGCTTAACCCTACTTATCGATTGATTCACGCATACTTAATTCCGTTGATGAAACAACATCATTTTTAAACGTCATGCATAAACATGACAAAACAAGTAGGAAGATTAAGATGAAAAAATTAATTACCGGTGTTTTATTAAGTGCATGTATCGCAACCACTGCTTACGCAAGCGGTAAGAATTCAGATGAACGCAGAGGTGGTGATTTCTTGCCTTTGCATAAAATGGAAAAAGTACTTGACCTGACCGACGAGCAAAAGGTGCAATTTCAAGCGCTAAAAGAAGAGCTTAAGGCTGAGCGCGAGGCCAAGCGAGCTGAAATGGGAGAAGAAGGAAAGCGCAGAAAAGTTAATGCGTTAGCGGGTCTAAATCCTGACGACGCTGACTATCAAGCGAAAGTGGAAGCTATTGCGGATCAAAAAGCAGAAAAAGCAAAAGCTCGCTTTCTAAAACGCGCAGAACTTCGCATGAAGGTTGCTGAAATTCTAACTGATGAGCAACTAGAGAAGTTTGATGAAATGAAGAAGAAACGTGGGAAAAAACAGCGTCAACATAGCTAATTCATACCACGTTTAATCAGTAAAAAGCGCCTTCATGGCGCTTTTTTGCTAACGGCCATTGGCAAGCCGCGTTTGTAAATGATGGCCCGTGTGAAATGTATTTAGCTAGTTTTGAATAGCACTTGATGGGTACTGTTCTAGCAATTTTATTACAAGTTCATCGAGTTTCTTTTGAATACTAATGCTATCTTTCGATTCAAGTTCAACACTACCTGAAGCGCTGTAGATAAACTTACCATCTTTCACCATATCTATTTGAAGCCCCTGCTGCAGAGACGTCTGCTCTCCCACAGGTATGCTAAAGATACTGCCCAACGATATACCGCCCGAACGACCGAAGCTACCTGTACCCAACCCAAGGTTCAAAGTAGTACCGTCTTCTTTTGCTGTGGTTGATGGCAAATACCCCACAGAAACATCAGCATTCTCTTCTTCCGACGGTGTTAAACCCTTCGTAATTAACTGCTCGGTTATGGTTGAAGACAGATGGTTGGCGAGGGTTTCATTGATGGGATTCAACGGCGATTGAATATAAAAGGTTTTGATGTCAGAAAAATTTTGTGATTCGTCTACGCTCACTTGGGGCTTACTGCTACACCCGGCAACTAAAGCCGTACACAGTAAAAAAAATAATCCTGATTTAAAACGAGATATACGCTTAAGAAAGCGGGTATCGAAATTCCTTGAAGCACTACTTAGCATATTAAGCTCACTGTAAATTATTGCTATTAAAAGAATACTCTGTCAGCAAAAGAGTTCAACTAGTCTTCTCTTTAACGAGATGCTAGCGTACTTTAGATCTCTATTTATCACCATTAACCGTGTTGATACGAAAAATATACGGTTATTTTTCTACAAATGTACAGCTCGTTAAAATATTCTTATAGCAAAATATTTAATGTGAGTGGCGATGTGAGCGACATGACGTTTAAAGTGCATAAAACAGCGCGACCTGCGCATTAGTGCTCGAGGGATGTGAAATGAATAAGATTAAAGTAACTAGCAGAGCGTCACTTGGTTTGGTAGTGGCATTTTTTATGGCAGGGCAAGCTTTTGCTAAATCAGAATTTGAATATGGCCCGGTGTTCAGCTCTTTCGGAAAACATGCGCCAGTGGAAGGCGTTAGTTTTACTGAAAATCAGGCATTCAAGGTTGCGTTTGACGTAGCTAAAGCAGCAGGCCCTGGCGAGGTCAACCGCAAGTTTGAGTCGCTGGCTCGGTTTATCAATATGCACGTAGCTAACGGCGTGAAACAGGAAAACCTTTCCCTTGTGCTCGTAGTTCATGGCTCTGCCACAGAAGAAATGCTTAAAACAGCGAGCTTTAAGCAGCGCAAGGGGCAACCTAACGGTAATGAAGTGCTGCTGACTGAACTAATGAAACAAGGCGTTGAAGTTATAGTTTGCGGGCAGTCAGCTGCAGCCCATGGCGTTGAACAAAAAGCTATGATAGAGGGGGGAAAGATGGACTTATCAGCCATGACTGCCCACGCGCGCCTGGCACAAAAGGGGTATTCCGTTAATCCTTTTTAGGTTGTTTGATATGCGTAAGGATTTTGTTGTTATGAGTATATTAGCTTACGCGTAAACATAAGGTGGTCGGCTGTTTAAGGCACACAGGCGACTATCAGGTTTGCGAGCTCTTTCACTAGAGGCAAGTTTCGTTATGTTCAAGGCATAGTTAACTCAGACCAAAAAACGCTCTAGAAGTGAGATTAATCAACATCACTTTCAATCTACGTAAGTTTATTCGCTGTAATAACTTTGCGTTTAAAAGCTCTTCCAGAAAATAGCAATACCATTGCAATAAAGAAGCAAAAAAATGTGCTTAATTTTATACCTCTTTCTAACGTTCCAAAACTCGGAAAAAAACTGGGTAAAAGATGCGCACCTCTTTACCACTCCAATATGGTTTGAGGTAATCCAAAGCAAACGTTCTGTTTTTTAACCTTATCCTCGGACCGAGTGAAACTATATCTGAAACGTACTCAACGTTATCGACGCTGTAAGTGAACTCTATCATTGCTTCTTCAATGTAACCATTTCCAAGCCTTACTTTAACTCTATTAGTCGAAACAACTACCCCTTTAGTTTCGTTCCAAAAGTAAGAAGTAATACTTACCAACATCTCATATGTAGATAATGGCAAAAGAAACAAATTAAGGAACAAGCACGCTGTATAGAGTTTTTTATACTTAACCATACCTACTCAAAATGTGTGAAAAAGCCTTGGGCCAACAAAGTGAAATCGACCAAATCAAACCTTGCGCTACTGAACATGAGCTGCTAACTCGGGTTTCTTTACCTAAGAATGTAATGTCAATATGTGCTTATTCCTCACGGTAGTCTATTGAGATTCACTACCTAAATAACAAGCTTCAATATAGGTGCGCCATCTAGGCATGCGCTCAGCTCCCAGTGTTCTAAGCCTATTGATTTGCATGTTATATTTTTACTGGGATTTCCCAAGTTCTTTTAATACTTTGCATTGATTCAACAAACTCGAAACTAGCCTCCCAAAAATATTTATTTTCTGAAAAGAACGCTTTGTTTGTCGGCTCCATACCATGCGGGATAGCAAAACAAAAATTTAAGATTGTTTTACCGTCTACATGATTAATGTGTGTTGTTGCACTCGACTCCCAAACTATATCTTTTCGGCTGTCGTCGCCCCTCATTGTGCGATGCCATAGCGTAATTGATATTATTTTAACTCTATTAAAGTTTGGCTTTTCAATTTCAATAGAGCCTTTAAATTCTTCGCCAATTGTGCAGATTGATGGGGTTAATGTTAAGGGAGTCTTGCCCAGTTTATAAAATTTCCGCTTCTGATAAGCGCCAATCACCCATAGAAGAATTGAGAACGAAAAAAAGCCCGCAAAAAATAAGTATAGAGTGGGCGAGTTTGATTTAGTTGATGTAAAAAGAAGCGTCATTGCAGCAAAAAAACAAATTGCGCCAAAAATTTGAATGGCAATACCTGTTTTACTCTCTTTGCTATGTATAACTTTGTTGAGTTTATCCAGAAATTTTATTCCTTTAAAAATCGCCATGGCTGAATGTAAATCCAAAAGCTTATTACTGAAACTTCATAGTAATACTCATCTCCCATAAAAAACACGACCAGTGTTTATAGAGGAAAATCGATTAGACGTCCGGTTTGCCTATCTGCCTAGCGGCGAGCGTCGGCGGGCACCAATAGACAAGGTTCTGAACTGCAGTGTTTAGGCTGCAAGCTTCCGAGTTGTGCCAAAAGCTGCCGTTCAAATATTTTTAATTAAACGGCAGAAGAGTACATATAGCCGCCGCTAAAAAGGAATGCTTAAACATTCCAGTTATCTTTGTTTCAATTATTTAGATCTTTTCTTAACAGTTTAGCAATGTGCCACATATCCTGATCACCGTAATATTTTAACGAATTTCCAGTATGAACTATTACTATTTGTAAGTCCGGTATTACATAGATATTTTGACCAAGATTACCTGTTGCAAAAAACTGCTTTGTACCATCGCAGTTAACATGACCCCACCAATGAAAACTGTAATATGTTCTCTCACAATTATTGTTATTGAACCAGTCTGGATACATATCCGGCGAAGAGTTAGAAATTTCAGCAAGGCTTTGCTTTACCCATGACGCTGATATTAACTGCTTTCCCTGCAACTCGCCCTTATTAAGATACAACATACCAAACCTCGCGTAGTCAATAGCTCTAGCTATCAATCGGCTGGGCATGTATTCAAAACCAGACTCCCAGCTGTCTAGTGAGAAAAATGCATCGTATTCCATAATTTGTTGCCATAATTTTTCTTCTAGGTAATTGGATACGGTTTTACCCGTAGCATTTTCAATAATCATTCCTAGAAAATTTGTATTGTAATTGTTGTATTCGAAAAGCTCTCCGGGGCTATTTTCAACTTCGATATCGTTGAGCAGCCTATCTCGCATATGATTGTGATAATACCCAACAGCCTC
The DNA here is from genome assembly GCF_005117025.1 of Alteromonas portus. Classification (GTDB taxonomy): domain Bacteria; phylum Pseudomonadota; class Gammaproteobacteria; order Enterobacterales; family Alteromonadaceae; genus Alteromonas; species Alteromonas portus. The sequence continues at coordinate 547,326 of NZ_SWCO01000005.1, forward strand.
GTCGTGCCAAGGTGAATGAATATTGGTAAAAGGTATGTAGTGAGTCGTATATTTCAACCCTGATCTCATTTCCAATAAATGACGAATAGTGATGCTATTAAACCTAATATCTCGCTCAGCTAAAATCGGTATGTATTTAACAATTGAGTCATCAACACTTTCGATAACGCCGTCATCAATCGCTACCCCAATTAAAAACGATATAAATGACTTAGCCATTGATTGAGAGTGAAAAAAGGATTCTCTTGAAAAACCATTAAAGTATTTTTCGTAGAGAATTTCGTCGTTACGAATGACGATAAGGGACGTAGTTTGAGACTTCAAAGCCCAGTCGTCGAAAGAATCAAAACCAGATACTTTTAGTCGTCTGTCAAATAGCGACTCAATATATTGCTCTTGGGATTTCAATTGGAATTTTGACGGTGAATTACTCTTTTCAATCGAACGCTTAGGGAAGAATTGATGATCGTTAATATCTGCAACATGCATTGTTGCTAATCGAAAAACATACGTTGGTGAATATTGTATGGAGAGCAGTAATGCAAATGCGCAGACAAAAGCAAAAAAGAATATCGTTAACGAGATTACTAATTTTTTCATAAACATTCCCTGTTATTCCCTTTTTGTCCCGTCAAAATAATACGCGATTACCAATATCTGTAAACTAATCGGTCGCTAACCCGATGAACGAAATAGTAAATTTGGTCCAAGCAAGTGTCCGCGTATTGCTTACAGCGGACAAGCGCGTTGGTAACTTCTAATTGAACTAAAGGTATAAAGCGGCAGCTTGCCTCCAATTTTGCGCGATGGACGCAGTACTAATTGTCAAAAAATATACGAAGTTGCTTAAGCATATGATACCTGCCCAAGCGCAATAATTTTCTCAAATGGCGTGGTGTCGGGTAACGTACCAAAAGCAAAACCGCAAGCATTGCTAAGTCGTGATTCGCAGAATGTGTGGGCAATATCTTTAAAGGCGTCGTTGTCGAGGGAAGTAGCAAGAAGAGAACATGCTTGTAGCGCTAGTGCCATTTGTTCTGTTAAATATCGGCTACGTGTTTCCATGTTCTGCGTATTTGATAGCTCGTCTAATAACTTACCTAGGTGAATATCGTAGTGCTTGTTTTTGCCTACTTGGGTTTTAAGCTCGCTAAATAAGGCCTGCTTAACATTAGGCTCTTTGGCGAGTGCGCGGAGTACGTCTAAGCATTGTACATTCCCACTTCCTTCCCAAATGGAGTTCAGTGGGGCTTGGCGGTAGTATCTTGGCATAGGGTTTTCTTCTACATAACCAATACCCCCTAAACACTCTTGTGCTTCGTTCACAAACTCAGGCGTGCGCTTACAAATCCAGTATTTTCCAATTGCTGTAGCCAGCCTTGCCAATGCTGCTTCATGGCTATCATTTTGTGTACTATCTACCGCTTTTGCCACGCGCATAGTAAGCGCTGTAGCAGCTGCGCATTCTATGGTTAAGTCTGCCAACACATTTTGCATTAAAGGCTGATTGATTAGCGTTTTGCCAAAGGCGTCGCGGTGACTGACGTGATGTAAGGCGTGAACCAGCGATTGTCGCATAAGTGCGGATGAACCAATCATGCAGTCTAATCGGGTTAATGACACCATATCGATGATCACTGGCACGCCACGGCCTTCTTCTCCGATAAGGTATGCCGTGGCGTCTTGAAACTCCACTTCAGAAGATGCATTGCTCCAGTCGCCTAACTTGTCTTTTAAGCGCTGAATTCGAACATTATTAAGTGTACCTTCTTCTAATACCCTTGGTAGTAAAAAGCAGCTTAGCCCGCTTTCAGCTTGGGCGAGTATGAGGTGCGCGTCGCACATGGGGGCAGAGAAAAAGAACTTGTGCCCTACAATACGGTAACTGCCATCGGCTTGTTTAGTCGCTTTAGTGGTATTACGCCTAACATCCGACCCGCCTTGTTTTTCTGTCATCCCCATACCGATAGTTAGTCCGTTTTTCTGGCTAGCCGGCAGAGAACGAGGGTCGTAAACGCCATTGATGACTTTATCTAAGTAGTAAGGTGGTAAGCTTTTTCCATACCGCATGGCCGGAATAGCCGCATGCGTCATGGTCAGCGGGCACGATGTACCAGATTCAGCTTGATAATGCATATACATAAGCGCTGCCCTGAAGGTGTGTGCGCCACTAATACCTTCATGCTTCCACGAATAGTTATGTACATTGTGCTGCATCGCACACTCCATAAGCGCGTGATAGCTGGGGTGAAAGTGAACATCGTCAATTCGGCGGCCATAGCGGTCAAATGCATGAAAGACGGGCTTATTTTGGTTAGCAAGTTCACCATGATTCATAAGTGCATCACCTGCAAGTTGACCATATCTATCTAGTAACCCTTCGTCATGCTGGTGGGATGGCGGCAAATGCTGATTTACAGACACACGTAGCAACGCATCATCACGCCACAAATTGTAGGGGACAGGAATGGAGGGTTGGTTTTCTACAACGTGCGTAACAAATCGGTTTGAAGAAGTCATGGCATTTCCACTTAGTGAATACATATAGCATATCTTTGGATTTCGCTTTTAGCGTAGGTATTACCTTAAATATTACATTTAATAATGCAAATTAATATTTGATGTAATGTTTGTGCCCGGCGCCTGTTTATATAATGATGAGCGAGTATATGTTTGGGCTTAAGCCAACTTATAGTTCGATTAAAAAATTAGTTTTATCCGAGACAAAGAAGTAAATAGAGTTTGCAATCAGAAAAAGAGAAAAAGCCCGTCGCACGAAAGCTACTGCTAAAGCTATTGGGGTCCCGTGACAATATTCAAATGAATGCCAGTGCAGCTGTTCGCGTAGGGGCACTGTTTGGTATTTCCGAAAACAACATCCGCGTTACGCTCACACGTTTGCAGTCTGCACAGCTTATTTCTTTGGTTGAACGCGGTTATTACAAACTGGGCGACAAGGGCATTCGTTTCGCAAAGGAAATACATCAGTGGCGAGAGGATGAGAATGAACTTGTTACTTGGCAAGACGATTGGGTTGTTGCTCAAACCAGTACTCTTCCAAAAAGTGATAAGAAGCAGCACAGAAATAATGAACGTGCACTCAAGCTTATGGGGATGAAAAAGCTAGCAAACGACGTTTACCTTAGACCTAACAATTTTTCAGGCGGAGCGGATGAAGTAAGAGACAAACTTTATGCACTAGGCTTGTCGAGTAAAACGCTAGTGTTTAGCGCTAACAACTTTGACAGTAGAACACAAAGCAAAGCGATGGGTTTGTGGCGCCACTTAAATTTAGAAACATTTTATGACGAAGGTTGCAGCGAGATTGAAAAATCGCTTGCTCGATTACCGTCTTTACCCCTTGAAGAAGCGACCAAAGAATCTTATGTGATAGGGGACAGGGCATTATATAACGTGGTTTTTGACCCTTTGCTGCCAACACCACTTGTAGATGTAGCAATGCGCGAGCGCTATCGAAATCTAGTAAAACGTTACGATGACGCTGGCGCACAAATATGGCACCAGTTTTTAAATCAACACTAAATACAAACGTGGCTAAAGAGCCTTTGTAGATTGTTAGTAATACTGTATATGCAGTTTAGTGTACTTCTGACACATAAATGTATTATGTGAGAGCAGCTAGAAAGATAAGTTGGCAAATAATAATTTGACCGTACACAACACTAAAAGTAATTAGCTCAAATGGAAGTAGCGTAAATGGAGAGAGAATGACCGCATCAAGACCGTTATTTAAACATATTCGCAATCATACCGCGCTGTTCAGTGAGCTTTCTCGATATAGGAACGCAGCGGTAGACACTTTAGGGTTTTCGGACTACGAATTTCATAAAACGCCAAAGTTCGTAACCGAAGATGGAAGCAGGCTGACCATAGAGCCTGAGCGAAGTATTGTATTACCCAAGGTCACCGCTTTATCGGGGCTGAAAAGTAAGCTGACACAGGCTATCCCCACAATACACATGGTTGAACATAGTGAGATAGGCTATCGCTACCCAACGGCAGCGTTAGCAGGACTAGACGCGCCATTCATTAAACGCATGCGTTCTGAGTATTTCCACAAAGTGGATGAAGATAGAAGTATATGTCGTCCTGTGAATTTGTCCTATGGAATAAAAAGTCGAGGAAAAGCTGACAACAGGCAAGAATACGAAGTGTGGATGCCAGACGAAGCGCCAGATCAGAATCCGCTTCCTTTGCTCATCAATGCCTATGGCGAAGACCTGCCCGATGATGTAAGACACTTTGTTGAACAGCCCTCAAGAGTACACGGTTGGATGGGGGTTAAGCGGGCGGCCTTTGAAGCGCTTTACACAAACAAACAACATTGTGGTGACTTGATCATTTGCGTTGCCATGAGTGTAGACGCCTACAATATTGGTGCTAAACCTGATCTAGCCTATTCTCCTGAAGCGGAAAGTTCTATCGCCGTAAGCAACGCTGAGTTTGAATGGGAAATTGAGGGGTACTATGCTCCGCGAGGTTGGGCGTTTGATCACGATGAAGTTTGGGCAGCTATAAATCACACGCTAGAAGCTATCAATGAGCCGCTAGATAGCTTATACGGCAAGGAAATTATTCCTATTGCTGAAAGCAAAACGGAGCGAATTTTGTCAACGCTAAAGTCACTAGGCGTTAAGCAAGAAGAGGTAGATGAACTCAATCTTCAGCCATGGGAGTTCATGCTTACTGAAAGCGAGCACAGGGTTAAAGCACACGATCCCAGTCGTTCCGTTAATTTATTGGGTAGACTCAATCGACTTTTTTACCAACCAGAACAGCAGTTACCTTCACTTAATTGGATGCATGACCTCATTTTATAGGTTTACACTTTAATATTACTCTGCTACTCAACTTGATTTCTTATTATTGACAAAACGAAGCGCGCTGAAAGCAATTTCATGCGCGTTTTTTTGTGCATCTCGACTCTACACCTGTAACTAAAAATACTTATATGTAAAATTTTATATAAAACATGTTAGTTTTTGTAAATAACTTTCATTTTTGACGTGATCTGTCTGTTTAATTCCAATTTTCTGTAATTAAATTACGAAAAAAGCTTTATTTTTTGAAAGTTTTGTTCATAATGTACACATCACTTAGGTGATATCTAATTTAGTTACAAAATAGGAATTCAAAAATGAAACTGTCCACTTTCGCTATTGCTCTAACACTATCTGTTGCTGCTACTCAATCTTTCGCAAAAGACGTAGTACTAAAGCCAATTAACGACAACATTGAAACACAAGCGTGTTTGACTGCGGCTAAAGAGGGTTTTGGCCCTGCATTGCGCCTTATTCGCGCAAATGGTTTTAACGCTGAAGAGTTCAGTGCATCTGTACGTTGTAACGGCGAGTCACTTCGCACTTTTGCTTACATGTACAAGAACAACAAAGCCACTGAAAACGCAAAAACTGTAGCACTTGTTGCTAAGAACCAAGACGTTGCGTCACAAGCTTGTTTAGAAGCACTTTCTGTAGGTAAAGATGCTGCACTAGCGAAGTTCGGTCTGGAAGGTGAAAACATTATCTGTAACCACAAAGAAATGTCTGACTTTGTGCGTGAATACAGCGCAGAAAACGTAGTAGTTCGCACTGCAGCTGAATAAGACTACGTTTTAGGGTAGCAACCTACTGCTAATATTTTGTACAGTTTCATGGCCTTTCGCTTGAAAGGGCGAAAGGCCTGACACTTTACGAGTTTTATTATTTACTCTCTTCTTTAATACTGGCTATTCTTGTCAATTGATACCCTTTACCATTGTAAATAAGTACAAGCCTTGACATGTATTTATTGTTTTTTAGCGGGATGAATTAAGTGAAATTCAGTCTGCCTTCCATCTAAATACATCACTTTCTCTCCGTCAAAAAACGCATCTTCTTCCAGCATTATTCGTATTTCTTTGTTCCATTCTTCAATAAAACTCGCTGCATTAAGCTCAATTGAATAGGCCGTCTGTGCAAACATTGGGTAGTCACCTTGAATCGGCACACCTTCTTGCGCATCCCACATTCCTATTGTTGGACCAGCCGCGTGCCCATGAAAACCAAGTGGGTGAGTATAAATTGCGGGGGAAATACCTTGTTCAATAGCCTGTTGTCGCGACCTACTCAAAATGGCATTGCCCGTTCTTCCTACTTTAAAATTGCTGGTCAAAATGTCTTGTAACTGATTTCCCAATTTTAGTGCTTTTTTAAGTGACGCAGGCGCGTCTTTTTCTCCAGGTTTCAGCACGTAAGCATGCTGCTGTTGATCAGTGTTAAGTCGCAAGTAGGTAATGCCAAAATCAACGTGTATCAGATCACCTGGCCGAATAATGTTTTCGCCAGGACGTTTGCTAAAAGCGGTTATCTGATCGAAGACATCATTGTCTTGCCGTTGTATCGAAACCGTAGGGTGAAACCAATTTGTGAGCCCTAGTGCACGAGTTTGATCGCGAAGCCACCAAACAACGTCGTCTGTAGTTGTTACGTTAGGTGTAATGACTTCATTTGAGAATGCCGTTGCTATAAGAGAGTGACCAATTTGAGTTAGAACTGGATAGTACTGCATTTCCAGGTCACTGCGCGTTTCTAACCAGCCTATAGCAAGCCTTTCACCACTCACAACACGGCTTTTCAGCTCATTAGAAAGTACACCCATAAATTTTTCGTGTTCGGTAGAAGTCATACCATCTGCAAGTGCAAATGCATCTGATGTATTAATAGCTATTTTCGAGGGGTTACGGGCTTCAATGATGTGCTTCAAGGCTTGCCACTGGTCGGGTTGAGCTTCTTTATCCCACGCTTTTTTAAATAGTGAGCCTACCGCGTATCTTGCTACGGCTAAGCGCTCTAGAGGTTGGCCGTTCATTGGGTTAAAAATAACTAACATGGTGTGACGTCTGGCAGAAATCCAAGTAGAAGGCAGCATGGTTTTCAAAACCGGGTCTTCGTTGTACTCCCGTGACATTAACACCCACATATCGATGCCCTCTCGCTCCATAATTTGGGGGAGTACATCATTGAAGCGCTGTTCAAGTATGCTATCGATTAGGACACTTCTTTCTTTCATCGAAAGCACAGAACTGGCTTGTACACTGAAACCAAAAAAGGTGAGTAGAAGAAATATAATTTTTTTCATATGCATTCCGTTGATTTGGCATTTATTTTTGTATTTACCAGCTATTCTCTATACCGTTAACATGTAAATTTCGCTTTGTATATATAAATCAATTAAATGGATGTCTTGATGAAATTGTCTGCTTGCTTTTGTTTGCTGTTTTGTTCGTTTGTGAGTTTAAAATCGTTTGCGCAAACATCGATTAAATGGGGCACTGACTATTGGCAAGGCTATACTGATTATGATGGAAGCGGCTTTTATAACGAGCTAATGCATCAAATTTTTCCAGAGCCTGAGTACGTATTAGACATCCACTATTATCCGTGGAAACGTGCGGTAAAGAATGTATTACAGGGTAATATTGATATGACAGGTGCTATGCATAAAACAGAAAGGCTCTACCACTCTAAGCAACCAGTACTTATCGATAGGGTAGTCATGGTAAGTCGTGTTGAAGATGCCCTTACGCAAAGCGCTCTAAATGACAAACTCGGCGCTTACCGTTCTGGTTATGAAGATATGGTGTACTATCCATATTTAGAAAAAGCGAAAATGGGGCTGGAAGTTGAAGATTCATATAAAGGCTTAACTTTATTGGCTATGAAAAAAATCGACTTCTATGTTGGAGCTGACAGTTTAGTGCAGCTTGCCTTAAATGAACGTGATGATAGATCGGAATACGAAGTATCAGAGATAGGCAGTTTTGAATTATATTGGTCTTTTGCTTTCACCGATCATGGTTTGGCGCTTAAAACAACATTTGATGAACAATTAGAAGTTCTGCGCGAGCAAGGTGTACTCGCGCAGCTTTACTATAAGTATGGCCTTACCATGCCTTTTTAAGTTTACTACCACAAGGTAGGTCAACAACATAATTCAGCAGTAGGAAACTACCTCAACTTCTATATTTTGCTGTGCCATGAAGTAAAAGCGTCTACCTGGCTCATAGTCACCGTGGCTGTAGGTATTGAAATTCAGGGCAAGCACCCGTTGTTCGGTCTTATTTAAATCTGGCACAACAATCCCGATATGATTAATGTTTGCCAAGGTTTTATAATCGCTTTGTATGTTATTGACTTTTTTAGGTCTATATAGCGCAAGGTAGTCCTTATTGCTTCCTACATGTACGGTGTAGCCGTCATTTTTCGCACCGCCGCTCCACCTTATTTTCCAGTCAAACAAAGTGCAGAGAAGGCTTGCTAGCTCATCTGGGTTTTCAACGGTGATATTTGTATGCTCTAAGTATGCCGTGGTCATGTATTTTTCCTTGTGTAGATAATCGACAAGAAAGAGCTTAATATCTAAAGCTAACTTTAGATCAAGTGTTTTTTAGCGGCAATTTAAAACAGGAGAAGTGGGAGGCGTTATGGCACCGGAACCTATGGTCAGTATTGGATTTATCGCAAAGCGTACAGGAAACGCAGTGTCATTAATTCGCTATTATGCAAATGAAGGCCTTATTCCTTCTGTACGCACAAGTGGCGGAAATAGAGCCTTTCCTCGCTCTGTTATTCGCAGGGTTTCTTTTATTTTAATAGCGCAAAACATGGGTTATTCCCTTGCTAATATAAAAGATCTGTTGTCTACACTTCCCGACAACAGAACGCCCACACAAGCTGATTGGGCAAAGTTAAGCAGGGTTTTTAATGAGCATATAGAAGCAAAAATAGCCGCGCTGACCAGTTTAAAGGCGTCGCTAGAGGGCTGTATTGGCTGTGGGTGTTTGTCATTAGAGCGCTGTAGGCTTTACAATAGCGACGATAAAGTGGCAGCCCAAGGTAGCGGTGCCCAGTTGCTCGATGAAAACGTGCAGTCTCAGTTTTTAGTTTCACACAAAAAGTAGCGCTTCATGCACCCAAAAAATCTCCATAAGAACGGCTATCCCATGGATGCGCTGTGCCAGTCATACCCTGCACTTAAGCCTTTTCTCGTTAAAGCTAAAAGTGGCAATACCAGTATAGATTTTACCAGCCCAAAAGCGGTGAAGGTGCTTAATGCGGCCTTACTTCATCACTATTATCGTCTTGAATATTGGGATATTCCTGATGGATATTTATGTCCCCCTGTACCTGGAAGAGCAGATTATATCCACGGTATTGCTGACTTATTAAAATTAAAAAGCAGCAGTGCGCAGGGCGGGCAGAGTCAAAACGGGAAAGACCAAAACGTTCGTGGGCTTGATATAGGCGTGGGCGCAAATGCTATCTATCCTATTATCGGCGTTTCATCCTATGACTGGTCGTTCGTAGGCAGTGATGTTGACGACGTCGCAGTAAAAAGTGCTAAAGCTATTGCTAGTAAAAATAGTGTGTTAGCCCATAAATTCCAAGTGCGTAAACAAGCGAATAGAGCAAGTATTTTCAACGGCGTGATTGAAGCAAATGAACGGTTTACGTTTACTATGTGCAATCCTCCGTTTCACAAGTCTGCGCAAGATGCACTGTCTGGCACGCAAAGGAAGACATCTAATTTAACCCGTAACAAAAAGAAACGAAGTGGTGCAAAGTTCACTGATAATCGGGATCAAGGTTTTGGGCGTCGTACATCTAAGCTAAAAGGTCAAAATGCTTCTTACCAAGGTAATGACGCGAACTTGAATTTTGCGGGGCAAGCCAATGAACTGTGGTGCGAAGGCGGTGAACTTGCTTTCATTCAGCGCATGATTCAAGAAAGTGTCTCTGTGAAAGGCAACGTAGAATGGTTTACCTGCTTAGTGTCGAAAAGTGCTCATTTGAAACCGCTAAAAACCAGCATTAATTATTATGGTGCGACGCAGTGTAAAGTCATTGATATGGGGCAGGGGAGCAAGCTAAGCCGCTTCTTAGCGTGGTCTTTTTCTGACTAAATTCATACGAATGTTGATTTGACAGCGTAGGTGATGTGAACAACTATTGTCGTAAAGGTTTGTTCTTAAATAGCACGTCTTCATTATTGTGAAATTCAAGCTCCCGACGTCTTTAATTGTTTTCTTTGAGGTTCAATGAAAAACCGTCCCTTTTCTTTATTCAACATAACCTGTCTATGTTCTTTAATTATTGTGTTTTTGGGTCTTTCGAGTGCTGCTTCGTGGGGCGAAAGCTACCGCGTTGAGAAGTGGAGTGTGGCTGGCGTACCGACCTATGATGTAGGGCAATATGTATCGGCAAAAGGGTTGCCTCAGATATCTATCAAATCAATAGTCAAAGATAACAATGGCTTTGTGTGGCTTGGCACAGAGAACGGACTTGCTCGATTTGACGGACGCAAATTCGAGTTTTTCAATACCATCAATACACCTGAGTTAGGCTCTAACTGGATCAATGCACTGTTCCTTGATAACACAGGACGACTTTGGATAGTAACAGGCGTCGGGTTAGTGAGCTTCGATGATGGTAAGTTTGAGGCATTTAGCGCTAATTTTGATGACAAACCAATAAAGCAAGTTATCGCCGATGCTAAAAACGCGGTGTGGGTAATTACTGATTCACTATGGTCACTTCAAGGCGACAGAGCCAAGCCTTACAGTTACGCAGATATTACTTTTACAAACTCGTATTATGATAGTCGTAATTTGTGGTTGCTAACGACTCAAGGTGAGTTGCTGCAGACCAGTCTTACGTCCTCAGTGCAAGAGAAGTGCCGCTACCCCATTGGCGCTTTTGCCAATGCAGAACGTCTGTTAGTGCAAAAAGATACAGTCTACATATTGCAAAAGCAAAAACTTCATCGCTTCACACTATCATCTGAAAGCTGTCTTTTTAAGACAATGCCAGCCTTTGCTGAAATTAAATTTAAGAGCCTATTTAGCACTCAAAACGGGGGCGTAGTGGCGGTTTCGGATAAAGGCCAGCTTCTTGATATTTCTTCAGAAGCTGAGCCTACTTTCAATAGCTTAACACCGTTTGTAGATAATAACCTTCTGCTCGACAATAGCGTGCTTCTTAACGATGAAGAGACGTGGTTTCTTGGTACGAAAGCTAATGGGTTAGTAATATACTGGAAAACGAACGTACGGCGTGTAGCTCCTACACAAAATATATCTAGTGCTCGTATATGGTCCTTTTTTGCCCGGGAAGATCGCTTGTACACAGCAACGAATAAAGGTGTGTTTGAAAGTAAGTCCGAAGACGACTGGTCACTAATAGTTCCTCCCAGCGCAGTAGAAGGTAACGATGCTTATAGTATTTTTGAAGGTAACGGCGAATTCTGGGTTGGCACTCGAAGAGGCCTTTTTAGGAGCAAGAACGGAGCATCACAGTTTGAGGCGATACCTGAATTTACAGGTCTGCAAATAAATACCTTATACCAAGGAGAAGATGCGTTTTATGTAGCGACGACAAAGGGCCTGTTCCAATTTGACGGTGTCGATTTTAAGTCCGTTCCACTATTTGAAAAGCAATCAGTTCGCAGCATCTTGACAGCGAAGGACGGTGTACTGTGGGTAGGCACAGAGTCAGGATTGTTTAGTCAAACAGATGGGAAGTGGCGGGAAGTAGAGTTACTTAACGGTACCAGTGTGTTTGCTTCTTCACTACTTGAGTTAAATGATGGAAGGCTTTTCGTAGGAACTTACGGTCAGGGTTTGTTGATGCTTGATGAAAGTAAGCAGTGGCGCTCATTTAACATTAAGAACGGACTACCATTTCAAAATTTTTTCAGTGTAACAACCCGTGGTAATAAACTTTGGTTAAGCGGTGCAAGTGGCGTTGCGTATGTGGAAATCGACGATATTACTGACTCGCATGTAAAGAGCACTGTTGTCTTGCGAGATGATGGTACCTTCAGCGCACGAGCCGATTTGAGATGTTGTAATGGCGCGGGTAATTTAAGATCTATAGTGTTTAAAGATACCCTATATTTGCCAACATTAAACGGTGTAGTAGCGGTTCAAAAAAGTGAAAACCATGAGTTAGCGGCGCGAACTATCATTACGGGTGTTTATGTTGATGGCAAACGAGAAAATAATTACAGCAATCGAATAAATCTCAACACAAAGAGAAATGCAGAGATTATTTTTTCACGTCCCATTTTTTCGGCAGAGTCGGTCCCAGAATATCGATATCGTTTAGATGACAGTGATTGGATATATTCCGGTTCAAGAGAAGAGGCTTTTTTAGCTAAGTTGTCAGCGGGAGAAACGGTTTTTGAAGTCCAGTCTAGAATTGATGGCGAGGGTTGGCTGCCTGGAGACGCAATAGTACTTTATGTAACGCCTCATTGGTGGGAGTCTAACTGGGCTAAGCTAGTCGGCGTTTTAGCCTTGCTTGCAGTTTTTTATATTATTTACCGCCTTCGCATTGCTTCGTATCGACAACGAAACGAGATACTTGAAGCTAGAGTCAATGAGCGTACTGCCGCTTTTGAGCGCGTAAACAGCGAGCTTCAACAAAAAAACAAAGCGCTAGAAGAGGCGGCAATTACCGACCCTCTAACAGGTTTATACAATCGAAGAGCAGTTAAAAACTTCGCACCCAAGATCTTTGAAGCAGTAAATGCGAAAACAGAACAGCAGGATGCGTCAGATGGCGTCGAAGAAGTGTGCGCTATTTTTCTTATAGACCTTGATAACTTTAAACAACTAAACGACACATACGGTCATGATAAGGGTGATAGTGCACTTCATCATGTTGGCCAAGCGCTACGAACAGTCAGTCGAAACACTGATAGGTTAATAAGGTGGGGTGGAGAAGAGTTTTTGTTAGTCGTCCCGTCAATAAATCCAAACGATATTGGTGAGTTTAATAAGCGACTTCATAACGCTATAGCGACGCTTCACCATGTTTTGGAACTACCTAAGCCCATTACAATGTCAATAGGAGCAACTAAGCTTCCTTGGGATGATTGTATGCTAGATTCAAAGGTATGGGAACATGCCATTTTGATTGCGGACTGGGCATTGTATCAAGCTAAAAATAATGGTCGAAATACCACTATTTTTATTAATGCATTTAAAGAGATGGCAGCGTGGACAGACTGGAGTGTCAATGGTCTTTCCAACGCTGCAAATAAAGGTCTACTGTTGTCTACATCGCTAAAAAATAAAAGCGATGATTAGTACGAGCTTATTGGATTAAAAGCTAAAGGTTTTCGACACACCAAACACAATGCGCTCATCGGCGGTATCAAAATCAAGATTTGTGTTTTCAGCAGCAATTTCGAAATCAAAACCTTCGTAGCTTGTCTGATAAGCCAAACGGTAGTGGTAGAAAGAGGTGTCATCACCATTCCACAGCCACTTGTCACTGTCTAGTGAATTAGACACGTCAAAGCTTGCACGTAAATGATGGTTGGGTGCTAGTTCAAAGGTATGAGCAACCATTGCGATAGCGTGTTTTGCGCCTGTTCCAAAGTAATCCCACGTGTACCAGAAGTTTAGTTCTGAGCTACCGTAGTCACTGGCATAACCAAACTTGGTATACACCTCTGGGTAATTGCCATCACTTGAATCATCGCCACCGTGATAAGAGTAATAAGCGATGCCGTAGTCCAAACTCACCGTTTCGGTTAGCATTTGGTAACGACCCACGTAAAAATCCCATTCAAGGTTTGTATCGCCACCAAAATCTACATTAGATGCCCACGTGCCTGCATAAGTGCCGTTATCAAATGCTTTATCAACGCCACCTTGTAGTGCAGGGTCGTTTTGCGTTTGGCTAACGCCGTTGAAGGTATAATCTGAAACCGCAGAGATATTGGCGCTCCAATCAGCGAACGTGGCTGAAGAATATAACGCTGCGACAATAGCCACTGTGAAAATATGCGTGGATGTAAAATAAGAATTCAATTTTTTCATTGTTAAACACCTGTTTTTATCGTTGTTTTATTTGGCCCGTTTTCTATTTAATACGCTTTTAGGCAGATATCGGGCAACACTTACCCTCATTGGCTCAAACTGAGCCAATGTTAACGAGGTAAGAAGTGATTTGATTAGTTAAGATTTTCTATCTTGGTAAAGTCAATTTTGTTTTCTTTCGGCGATGTTTTAATGGCCGTCACCGATTTAAACTTCTGACTTAAAATGAAAGCAAAGCAGCTGAAGAAGATAGCGATTACTAACGCACCCACCCACTGAATTTGCAAGAAATCTAGTTTGAACAGCAGTGTAAGTAACGACAGTGCGACTATGTTCAGAGCAATGTAGTTACCTTTACCAATGCGCTCCACAGTCATATTAAGGTTGTCGGTATAAAGTCTTATTAGTGAATCAAGTGAGTTGATTACAAAAACGATACCTACAAATACCATCGCCATATTGGTTATTCCTTCTGTAGGAATACCGGCACTGTGATAGTGGTACAACACTGAAAACCAGGCAGCGATAGGGATAGATGGGATAACCATCATAGCCAGCATAACTTGGTAAGTTTTAAGGCCGCCCACAAAACGAGACGTAAACTGACCAATCATGATGCTCCAGCTGAACCACCAAAATAGATAGAACTCGTGATACTCATTAATGGGTAGTACGAAGTTATCGATGTTCGCAAAGTACCCGCCAATAAGACCTAAATTGGTAAAATAAGCCGTTATCTCACTTTCGCCAAACACAAATGCTGCGGCCCACATGCCAATAATTAGGGCAATGAATACCCATGTGGTTGTAAGGCTTAAAATACGCACGTACTTAATACTAGTACTTGAATAGACCGCAAAGGCAATGGCTGCGAATACGATTAGGTAGAACGCAGGTACTACAGATTCACCATCACCTACAGACGGCAAATACCATGGAAGGTTAGACAGCAGTAAAAACGCCGTGAAGGCACAGGTGCCGATGATTACAACGTTGTTTACGAACTTAACAACCGGAAGCTCGAAAAACTTTACTTTCGGCTCGATTACGCAGAAATAAAAACAAGTAAGAAAGTAAAACCCCCAAATTAAGAACCCCCAAAACCCAAACTCAATGGCGAGCGGATTGGTGAAGGCATATTCAGGACTTGCGCTTATGTCAGCATAACCAGCAAATTCAGTGAGCGGGAACATAATAAGGCCCACGTCCAAACCTGAGGTAAAAAGAATAGCAATAAAGGTAAAGGTTCTAACCGGCGTTACGCCGACCACTTTCATATTGCCCCATTTAAACAAAATATAGGCTACAGAAAGTAGAGTGAAAATAATGCCTGCACTAAGCCATACTGTCATTATCACCCTCCCAGTATTGATAAAAATAAAGCATGTTTTTTCCTTTTTTTCGTTATTCAACAGTCCACCCAGCTACACGCATCGTCACCTTTAACGGCGGCATATAGGCACTGTGGAAGGTGTGCTTGCTGTAGAACAAGCACACTGGTGCGAAATCGTTTTAACGTTTAGCGTTGCTCGGTTTGCCAATTAGGGTGGATGTCTACCGCCACATTTTGTGGTGGCAAAGCGGGTCTACCCAGAATGATGTCTGCCGCCTTCTCCGCCACCATGATGGTCGGCGCATTTAGGTTTCCGTTCGGAATAGTGGGGAAGATAGAAGAGTCCACCACTCGCAACCCTTCAATGCCATGAACATTGGTTTGAGAGTCAACCACTGCCATCTCATCTTCGCCCATTTTGCACGAACACGACGGATGGTAAGCACTTTCAACGGCTTCACGCACAAAAGCGTCTATTTCTTCATCCGTCTGAATGTGCTCGCCAGGCTGAATTTCGCCGTCTCTGAAGTCGTCGAATGCTGACTGTGCGATGATTTCTCGTGTAAGTCTTACGCATGCTCTAAACCCTTCGATATCATCTGGATGCTGCAAGTAGTTAAACAAGATTTTAGGCGGAACCGTCGGGTTAGCCGACTGAAGGGTTACGCTACCTCTACTTTTAGGTTTGTTGTGACCTACGTGCACTTGAAAGCCATCGCCATCAAACGCTGACTTTCCGTCGTATCGAATAGCGGCAGGCAAGAAGTGGTACTGAATGTCAGGCCACTCCACGTCTGCTTTCGAGCGAATGAACGCGCAAGATTCAAAGTGATTCGTAGCGCCTAACCCAGAACGGTCAAGCAACCAGCGAGCGCCGATCAACCCTTTTGAAATTAAGCCCAGTTTGCGATTTAACGTTATTGGCTGTTTGCACTTGTACTGGAAATAAAATTCCAAATGATCTTGCAGGTTTTGACCTACACCCGGCAGGTGGTGCTTAACATCGACACCTGCTTTTTCAAGAATCTCTTTGTCGCCAATTCCAGAAAGCTGCAGGATGTGTGGCGAGCCAATAGAGCCGGCACTTAAAATCACTTCGTTAGATGTGGCGGCAGTTTCAGTTTTACCGTTAACCACATATTCAACGCCTTTTGCGACTTTATCTTCAAGCACAACTTTAGTAACCAGCGCGCCAGTCACTATGGTTAAATTCTTACGCGATTTTACCGGGTCAAGATATTCACGGCTTGCCGAACTGCGTACGCCGTCTTTCACGGTCATATGCATAGGCCCGAAGCCTTCTTGCTGCTTGCCATTGTAATCGCTTGTGATGTCGTAGCCCGCCTGTTCGCCGGCTTTAATGAAGGCCGTATAAAGCGGGTTCTTCATTTCGTTACCGTTGTTAACGCCGAGTTCACCATTGCCACCTCGGTAAGCGTCGTTACCTTTGTACCAGGTTTCAGCTTTTTGGAAATAGGGTAGGCACGCCTGATAATTCCAGCCCTCTGCGCCGTGAGCTTCCCATTCATCAAAGTCTTTAGCGTGGCCGCGTACGTATACCATTCCGTTAATGGATGATGAGCCGCCCAACACTTTACCGCGGGGGCAGTGCATTTCACGGTTGTTTAAATATGGCTCTTTTTCAGTGTTGAATTGCCACGCATACTTGTCGGTATTCATAGGAATAGACAGCGCCGTTGGCATCTTGATGAAAATGCTTTTATCTGAGCCACCGGTTTCCAGTAACAACACCTTGTGCTTTGGGTTTTCTGATAATCGGTTCGCTAGCACGCAGCCGGCAGAACCAGCTCCAACAATAATGTAATCAAATGTATGCATATGTACTCCTACTGCGGCTTAAAACGGGCTCTCAATTTGGCTCATACCTACATAAACCGATTTGGTCTGTGTGTAGCTATTAAGCGTTTCAACGCCGTTTTCACGTCCAATGCCAGACTGTTTGTAGCCGCCTACAGGCATTTCAGCCGGAGAGTTACCATATGCATTTATCCAGCAAATACCGGCTTGAAGTTGGTGGATAACGCGGTGTGCGCGCTGGATATCCTTACTAAATACACCGGCGGCTAAACCTAGCTCAGTGTCATTCGCCCGTGCGATCACTTCGTCTTCATCATCGAAAACCAAAACGCTCATTACTGGCCCGAAGATCTCTTCTTTAACGATAGTCATATCGTCAGTGCAGTCGGTGAAAATTGTTGGTTCAACAAAATAGCCATTTGGTGCAGATGCCGGAGAGGCAGCGTTCCCGCCGGTTAACAGCGTTGCGCCTTCTTCTTTTCCTTTGGCAATATAGCCAAGTACCAGTTCTTGGTGCTTTTTAGAAATAAGTGCGCCTAGGTTTACGTTAGGGTCAAGCGGGTCGCCCATAACAATATTGTTTTCGGTACGGGTTTTTAGCTCATCAATAAAGGCTTGATACACAGAACGTTGAACGTAAACACGGGTACAGTTAGTGCAGATTTCACCTTGGGTGTAGAAATTACCAAGCATAGCGGCGCTGATAGCTTGGCTAATGTCGGCATCTTCGAATACCACAAGCGGTGACTTCCCGCCAAGCTCCATTGTCACGTCTTTTAAGTTCGACGCAGCGGCGCTTTGCATCACTTTTTTACCTGTGCCTACCTCACCGGTAAACGATACTTTCTCTATGTCAGGGCTGTTTGTAAGCCACTGACCTACTTGTGCTGCGCCTTGAACCACATTAAATACGCCGTCAGGTACGCCAGCTTCGGTGAAAATTTCAGCCAGTTTAAGCGCACCCATTGGGGTTTCTTCTGACGGCTTAAATATAAACGCATTGCCTGCGGCAAGGGCGGGGCCTGATTTCCAGCAAGCGATTTGAATAGGGTAGTTCCATGCGCCAATACCGGCACAGATACCTAGCGCTTCTTTGCGCGTATAGAAGAAATCGCCACCCACAGGTTGCTGGGTACCTAGTTGAGTAGGAGCAAGGCCGGCATAGTACTCAATGACATCAGCACCAGTTTCAATATCAACACAGTCGGCTTCTTGAATAGGCTTGCCGGTATCGAGTACTTCAAGCTTTGCGAGTTCGTCATTACGCTCACGAAGCAATGCAACCGCTTTATTAAGAATGCGGGTTCTTTCAATTGGCATCATTGCTGACCACACTGAAAAACCCTCTTTAGCGCTTTTAATTGCTTCTTGTTGAATAAACTCATCAGCCACTTCTACGTGGTAAATTACCTCACCGGTTGCGGGGTTGGTTACTGCAAAGGTTTCTTTGCTTTTGTTTGCCATCGGCTTGCCGTGAATGAAATTCTGATAAGTCGGTAATGACATGCATAAACTCCTACTTTTAAAAGGACTAAAACTTTCGCCAATTTGCGGGTACTGCGCACTAACTTCTATTACGAATACCTAATACGTAGAAATAGTTTCAAAATGATGAATAGTGTTGAAATCATTTTCTCTATTGAAGTGTTAACTTGCTCGAATAGAGCACTTTCGCTTTGTAAAAGTCACCCTGTAAAAAACATCGTTACCTACTGCGCCAATGACGCATTATTTAAGGTTTATAAACGTAATGTCGCACGTTTCTTTACTGATGTTTTTATTTTAATTGGCTGTTCAATAAAAATAAATTGTATAGTGTTCTAACTATTGTTTCAACTTGTGAGCATTGTCACAGAAGCGGAATTACTAGGAGTAACCTTCGAAATTTGATGGTAAGTAAATGATTTTAAATAGTAAAAGTGTAAACATTAAAAATATAAAGAATTAGCTATCTCCATGCTTAATTCACTTTTGATTGACCTATTAAAGGTGCGAAAATGTTTAACTGAAACTAATTGAGTTGGAATAAAGGCTAAAACGCGCGGGGCTATAAGCAATGATCTAACAACTTTGCGCTACACAATTTGATAGAGCGGAAATGAGACGCTAAAAGGGCAGATGAAGCCCTTTTATCATGTCAGATAAATATTAAGGTAGACACTACGCTAACGCCTGGGGCGAGAACCGTTAAACAAGCATCTATTTCACTTTAGGTGTTTAAACTGCAATGGTAATAACCTGAGTTGATCGAAAGGGTGGCAGCATCACCTTTATTCCAAAACACGACATTCTTGTTGTTGGTGTATTTGGCCCCCGAAGCTGAACGCGATAATTGCACAATGTGATGGGTATTGTTTAATGTTAAGGCCAAGGTGTCTGGCCCCAGCGTATTTACTTGTAATGTAGCGAGATTGGCATTAGGCGTTTCACATGTATACGTTTTGGTCGACTCTTGGCTGTTTGAGCTAACAACATCTTGTTTTTGCAATGAAGTTTGTTCAGACAACACCGAATCAGTATTAAGGTTTGTTGAGCTTGCTGCTCTATTGGCTGCCGACTGTGAGGACTGCGCTACAATCGCTCTAATGATTTCGTTACCATTACCGTCATAAAGCACCAGCCAAGTATTTTCCACAATCGAATAACTTTTCGATGCGGCTAGCATATCGATAAAGCGTTGTTCTTGATTCATCAGTGCGGGAGCACATGCCTTCTTGGTGAGAATGAGCTTATCAGTGGAAAAGGGTTCAGTTGAGTTTTCATCACTAAATACTGTTTCGGCTTCTTCTACATTAAGCGCTCCAGTAAACTGATTACAACCTGTACTACCGCTGATTCTGCTTGTGTCGCCGTTTGAATTTACGTTAAGCGTAACATGACTGAAATCGATAATTCCTGACCGACCTATACTCTCAACCTGCCAGTGACTAGCTGCTAACGTAAGTGGTTTGCCTTCGGTAAGCTTTTCACTGCCTTCGCTTTCATCTGAATAGAGAGAGGGAGCCGAGCTGCACGCTGTTAAAGAGAGAAGCGCTGAACCTGCCAAAGCACAAAGGTACTTCCTGTAAGTCATGAAAACTCCAATTGTTTTAATCAATTTTACTATGATTCGTGATTGCCTACGAAGTTCACCCTAAGTTTCCTGTCCTAAATAGACGTTGGTTTAGTTTGTCGTCAAGACGACAGTTTGTGAGGGCAGTAGCAGAGTAAACTGAAATCTCGATTTAATTTGTGGTTGATGCAGTATGAAAAATTTAGAACAGCACTTAAGTGAGTACGCCAAGTACCACAGAGATCAAAGAAACATATACACCCATTACGTCGGTATTCCGCTAATTGTTTTCTCGGTTTTCTGCCTACTAAGTAAGCCTGCGTTTCTAGTGAGCGCGCCATTTTTTGGGGAGCTGATCATAAGCCCAGCGCTGTTTGTTTGGGCAATTGGTAATGCGTTCTACATTAAGTTAGATATAAAGCTTGGCGTAGTGATGACGCTTATCACGGGGGCTATGGTCTATTTCGCTCAACCTATCGCACAGAATGAAATGGGAACATGGCTTGCTATCTCACTTGGCATTTTTATTGGTGGTTGGGTGCTACAGTTCATTGGTCATCACTATGAGGGTAAAAAGCCTGCGTTCGTAGACGACATAATGGGGCTGGCTATAGGACCACTATTTGTGCTTGCTGAATTGAGTTTTGAATTGGGCCTTAGAAGTGCACTTAAAGAAGAGATTGAACGCCGCTCCGGACCCGTAAAGTAACTGCTTTAGACAGCGCGTTGAAATAACCAGTCTCAACGCGCTGTTATAACATAAGCGCTAAGCTTTCATCTTCTCTATCGTTTCTTTACGCAATTGTATTTTAGACTCAGCAAAAGACTGTCTAGGCAACATTTTCAACTTTTCTGCATAACCCATGGCTGTCGCTAATACCTGCTCTTGAGGTACTGCCGCATCTAAAAAGCCCGCTTTTACCGCTTCACTGCCTTGATAAATACGTGAGAAAAGTAAAGCTTCAGTTTGAGACGTATTCGCTAATCTAGCTTTGGCTAGTTCCATACCGAAAGGCGGGAGTACCATACCAATGGCGGTTTCATTAAGACCATACTTAGTATCTGCGTCTTTACCAATGCGCAGGTCAGCAGCCATAAGCATAATTGCGCCCATTGCAATGCTGTGACCTTCTGCAGCAACGACTACAGGTAGTGGGAAGCTATATAGGCGTACGATTAGCTCAGCGCCTTTTGATACCAACTCGTGTTGTTTGGCTTTGTCGTCGGCTTTCATTACCGATAAATCAAACCCGCCGCAAAACTTGCCTTCACCGCCGTGTAATACAACCGCTTTTGCGTTTTGCTCTGCTTCATCTAAGGCATCGTTAAACTGCTGAATAAGCTCAAAGCCAACGGCGTTAACTTTTCCGTCGTCAAAGGTGATTACTGCAATATCGTTATTAATAGCTAAATTAAACGCCATGGTATGTCCTGTCACTTTCTTAGTAGGAATTAATTTACGTTACACTCTGTTAAGCGCAACTTTCTAGCAGTGATTGTAGGTAATTGATTTCTTTTATGATAGTGCTTTAGGCTTCATCTTCGGGATATGTGCTATGAATATCGGTAATAATTCGCGGAAGTTCTGCAATAAGCTTCTTTTTATATCGGCGTTGCCTGCGACGCGCTCTCGCGTTATTAGCCCGCCATTGCGCTCGCTTATCTTTCACAATTCGCTCTAGGTCTTGGCCATCCTCTATTAAAATTGCGTCGTTAATGGTTGTTCGTTTTGTCATACTAAAACTCCAGCTTTAGCTGCTTATTGCGCCATTGTTTCGAGTGTTGGTTGAGTGCGTGAAGCGAGACACTCTCAGTGGCTATTTGTTTGGCAAGGTTTAATGCAGCGCTGGCTTGCTCGTCGGTCAGGTTTTTATAGGCCGGCGAGGGAATGACCTCATACCACGCACAGCCGACAATATTGTCTAAAATCACCCGCATAAAACAGTGGTCATGATGTATTGGCCAAGTGCTTTTCTTCGTTGAAGCAATAGAAGGGAGCACATTTTTCGCGTAGTGTAAGAATTCTCGTAGGTTACTTTTGTGCTCTGTTGAGTTTGAGAGATAAGCGTGTGGGAATTGGTTCTGAAGGGAAGGTGTGTGCATGAGTGATTTAGCCCTCGTCCAATTCGTTTACGCACTTTTATTACGACATAGCAAGAGTTTACACGACACCAGTGAAATTCAGAGTTACACTATTTTTAGTTTTACTGTTTTGTTTATAGATTATTAGTTTATAGATTCTTAGTTTTATGAGTTTTAGCCTGGTGCTAAATGCTCATTATTAATTACATGGTTGGTTAATGCGCCCTCATTTAAAAATTCTCGTTATAGAAGATGCTGTTGATCTGTTGGAACAAATTACATCAAGTATAGGCAACACGATTGCTTACTTTGACAGAAGTGACGTTGAAATAAGCCTGCTTGAAGCGAACTCCGTTGCAAAGGCACTGCAATTTGTTCGTGAAGACGGTGACATTCAGGCTGTGGTATTTAGCTGGGATGTGGTAGCGAAGGTTAAAGAGCTGACGGACGTAGTGCCTTTAAATGGCGTATTTAATGAAAATACGAGCACCGCAGCCGAAAGCGTCAGTGCACAAAACGCGAACGAGAAAACCACAAGCGAAAAGTCGTCTGCACGCAACGCGGTGATTGATAATAACGCCAGAGTTATCGACGCCATTAAACGCATTCGCCCAGAACTTCCCGTGTATGTCTTAGGCGATGCAGTAAAAGGGTTGGATATTGTAAACCAAGCCAATGGCATTGAATCATTCTTCTATCGTAACGACATTATTTCAGACCCAGAGTCCATTTTGGGTTATATCATCAATGATTTTGATGATAGAAACGAAACGCCATTTTGGACTGAATACAAAGACTATGTGGTAGAGTCTAACGACTCGTGGCATACGCCAGGTCACAGCGGTGGCGCAAGCTTTAGAAATTCACCCTATATCAGTGATTTTTATCGTTTCTTTGGGCGTAACGTGTTTGTTAGTGACTTATCGGTAAGCGTAGACTCGCTGGGCTCACTATCAGATGGCACTCACGCTATTGGTAAAGCGCAAGCCGCAGTCGCGAATACATTTGAAGTTCGCCATTCCTATTTCGTCACGAACGGATCTTCTACATCAAACAAAATTATTTTGCAGACGCTGTTGCGTGAGGGCGACAAAGTTATTGCCGACAGAAACTGCCACAAGTCAGTGCACTACGGCATTATTCAGGCGCGAGCCATGCCAGTGTATTTAGACAGTGTATTTAACCCTGAATACGGTATATTTTCACCGCCTAAAATGGCGCAAATTAAGCAGCTTATTGAAGAAAATACTGACGCGAAACTTATCGTGCTGACGGGCTGTACCTATGACGGGTTATTGACCGACCTTAAGCAGGTGGTAAATTTAGCCCATGAGCATGGCATTAAAGTGTTCATTGACGAAGCATGGTTTGCGTATTCCTTGTTCCACCCTGCATTACGTGACTACTCTGCTATCGCCGCTGGGGCAGACTATATTACTCACTCTGCGCACAAAGTGGTGTCGGCGTTCTCGCAAGCATCATTTATTCATGTAAACGATCCGGATTTCGATAAAGACTTCTTTAAAGAAGTGTTTGCAATTCACACCAGTACCTCGCCCAAGTATCAACTCATTGCCTCGCTTGATGTATGTCGTCAGCAGCTGGAAATGGAAGGCTACAAAATCCTTAATGAGCTATTAAGCAATGTTGCCGAACTCAAATCGCAAATGGCCAAGTTCAAGCGACTTAAAATACTTTCGCCTAGTGACTTTGCGAATATGTTTTGTCACTTTAAAAGTGACAACATTGGGCACGACCCGCTTAAAATCTTAATTGACGTTTCGGCGCTCGATTATTCAAATCAAGAAATACATCGTTTCTTAATGGACGAAGTTGGTTTAGAAATCGAGAAGTTTACTCATAGCACTATTTTAGTGCTGCTTACGTTAGGCGGAATGCGCTCTAAAATTGTAAGACTGTACAACGCGTTAAAACGTCTTGATGACGGCGCCGTTAACCTAAGCAAGCGCAAGAGCAAGAGTCCGTTACCGGCAGACATTCCGCCAATTCATTTAGACGACCTTCCGTCAAAAGCGTTTTTCAGCCCTAGGGAAGCCATTCCATGGCAAAACAGCGTTGGACGTACTGCAGCAGGTTTAATTACACCGTATCCGCCTGGTATTCCGCTTATTGTTCCTGGACAGAAAGTGGAACAAGCGCACATTGACTATCTTCAGGCACTGGCAAGCCAGAAGCTTACCGTCCAAGGTATTTACGACGGTGAAATTTATGTTGTTGCTGAAGAATAAACTGAACTAATAAATAAAAACCTTAAAGTTAAAAGGAATTAAAAATGATGAAACGTTCTTTGCTTGTATGCGGCTTAATGTCAGGTCTTGTTGCTTCCCCCTTGAGCGCTAAAGATTATGTAACAAGCGAACAGTTACCTGAGTGGTTTAATACATCATTGAAGAAAGAGGCGAGGGACTTGCCTCGCACCCGAGTGTCGCTACCGGCGTTTCCTATCAACGCAACCGCCATTGGTACGTGGTCTGATGCTAAACCTATTGATGACTATTGGTATTTTACCGTTGATATTGGGTCAGAGTCTCCCGTCGAATGCTGGGCTTTTCAAGACTATGACGGCTTAGCAAACTCTCTTGTGAATATGATGAAATATGCAGTATCCAATATTTCAAAAGCGCAGGAGAAAGTGCTCGATAGCCAGTTTAATTTTAGTTTAGATATGTCAACAATGGGTGATACACCGGTTTTCGCCTACAACTTACTGTACAACCTTGGTGAGCCTGAACAGCGCGTGTCGGGCCTGCTCAAGGGAATGTCTGCAGAAACAGCAAATGGCCTTCAAGTGTGTTTACACAATGAAGTCGGCTACCGAGAAACATTTAAAGACGTGTTTTCCTCTTTTGTTAATGCCGTAGACAAATCCTCAAACCCACAGCCTTTCTTTCACGCCATTAATGGTATGAAAATGCATGGCGAATTAGTGGGAGTAGTGTCGGAAAAATTTATTAAAGATGCCGACGGCGATGTGGAGATTGTTGAGACAACGTCGTTAATATTACCTGTCGATGGAAGTACGGTAGCATCCACTGACGCCCGCGTTCGTTCTTGGAGTCGGGCTGATGGTACACTAATTAACGCCTATCAGTATGCAGTAGAAAATAGTGAATTAAGTTCTGCGATGGGCGTTTCTATGCCAGACGATAAATGGGTGTTAGAAGGTGAAATTCAGGGGAAGGCAATTTCTTCTGAACTCCCGTTCACCGGAGAGTTTATTTCAAACTTTGGCGCTTATCTTGAGACGCAAAAACTTGCGGCATCAGATAAAACGTCGGCTACCTATTATATGTGGAATGCTGACACAGACCCCACCCAGGCGACAGCCACAGAGCTGCAAAAAAATGGCACTGAAAATGGCTTACTAAAACTGACTGCGGACGTCATAGGTTTTAAAGTCAACTATACAGTGGATGAGGCGTTTATCATGCAAAACGCTGAAATGAAAATGGGGCCTATGAATTTCCACATTTCACCCATGTATGTGTCTGGTAAGCCAACAGAATTGTAACTCGGCTTTCGATAACTTATGAAACATACAATAGTCAGAAAAAAAGTCGCGATTATCACGTTATTACTTGGCCTTTTTGCTTCCAACACTGTTTATGCGCAAAGCACGCCTAAGTTCGCAGTAATCCCTCTAACGCTAAGCGAAAATGTGTCGTTGCCTCTTGGAAATGAGATAGTGCTTGATGTAAAGGTTTACGACCCCGACTTAGTCAGTACGGTTTTAGGCCAGTGGCGTGGCATAGAAGTAGCAGGTCACCACAATGGTATTTTAAGGCTTTCGATAAGTGAGAATGTAATGGCAGTGGTAGATGCCCAATCCCCACACTCTCAATATCTTGCTAATACGTTTGTAATTGACTATGAAGAAGCGTCAGTTAAAGCAGTAACCGACGCTTTCTTGTCTGATTATGGTAAAGGTGTAAAAGCAGAGGATGAAGGCAAAGGTGCTAGCGTTCAAGAAACAAAAGTAGAGAGTTACTCTGCTGAGGTAGGCGCGGAGATTGAAGCATTTGTTGCAAACTATATTACCGAGCCTTCTTATATTCATAGCTTCTCCTTTGCATCGACGGTTGCGAAATCTAAAAGCGGAGATTGCACAGAATACGCGGTTCTTGCTGCCGCATTAGCACGAGCGCTTGCTATCCCAGCCAGAGTCGTTATTGGTACGATAATAGTTGACGACGGTAGCACTGTCGAAGCAATTGGTCATGCATGGAATGAGTTTTGGCTTGATGGGCGTTGGTGGAGTATAGACGCAGCAATGTACGGTGCAGAGTCTCTTAACACGTTTTATTTGCCTTCCCATATTTTAAGTAACGAAGGGCCTGGTTATGCTTTGAGCCTCTCTAAAGCGGTACTAAACAGCCCCGAGAGTATTACTGTTGTTCAAAAAAGATAGGTGATTTCTTATCCTATTGGTGATTGTATGACGCCTTTTTTACTTCACTATTAAGCGTTGCCGCTTTGCGTTTCGGGTTTCATACCTTACACTTGCGCCGAAAGTTATAAAAAGGGCAGTGCAAATGAAACTAAGTGACGTGAAAAAGCTTCATCAAAAGAAATTTAGAACGCAGTTCGGATTCTATTTGGTGGAAGGAGAGCACTTAGTTTTAGAGTTAATTAATGTTGCTAAGCATAACAGCAGTACATTAGGTGATATCACCCTTTATGTGACAGCTGATTATGAGGCGTGGGTGAAAGAAAGACTTGTTTCTTCAGTCTCTAATATGAAGGTAGAATCGGTATCGTCTCAACAAATGCAGCAACTAAGCGATACCAAATCACCTCAAGGTATTATTGCTCGCGTTCCACTTCCTAACACTTCGTTAGGCTCACAGCGGTCACAAACCAACATTTCCCCAAACAAATCCAGTACCGAAAAGTACATCTATTTGTATGAAGTTCAAGACCCCGGCAACTTAGGCACCATACTAAGAACGCTAGCGTGGTTTGGCGATTTTACGCTATTACTAAGCCCAAACAGTGTGGACCCATATAACTCGAAAGTTGTGCGCTCAAGTATGGGGGCTATTTTCCATGTGAACATGGAGTTAAACGTAGCGCTTGAAAGCCTAAGCGAGCGATTTGAACGTTTCGCTTTCTTGGATATGAATGGTGACAATATCACCTCTAACACCTTTGGTGATTACCAGTGTTATCTGTTTGGCAACGAAGCACGAGGCGTGCCTGCTGACGCACTATCAAAGCTAAACGCAACGGCGTATACCATTGCGGGAAGTGGTAAGATTGACTCGTTAAACTTAGCCAGCGCTGTGAATATCTGCGCTTATGAATTAACCCGTTAAGTTCAGCCCCTCAACTCGATTACGATAGGAATTAACCATGGCATTACAATGGTTCCCTGGGCACATGCACAAAGCCCTGAAAGAAATTAAAGAGTCGCTTAATCAAGTAGACATTCTTATTGAGGTGCTTGACGCGCGTATTCCATATTCCAGTGAAAACCCCGAAATTGCAAAAATACGCGGCGATAAGCCCTGTATTAAAATTCTTAATAAGTATGATTTGGCAGACCCAGAAATTACTGCGCGCTGGCAGGAGAGCTTAGAGAAAGAGCGCGGCGTGAAGACGATCACGACCTCTAGCGATAACCCGGGCAACAGCAAGCAAATCATGCAGCTAGTTAAAAGTATTTGTTCGTATAAAGAAGGTCAGCCAAAAGCAATTAAAGCTATGATCACGGGTATACCTAACGTGGGTAAATCGACGCTAATTAATATTTTAGCCGACCGAATCATTGCGAAAACAGGTAACGAACCCGCTGTAACGAAAAGCCAGCAGCGCATAAACTTAGGCAGCGGTATTATCTTGTTTGATACACCGGGAGTACTGTGGCCTAAGCTTGAAAACCCACATTCAATTTATCGGTTAGCTTCATCGGGCGCTGTTAAAAACACCGCGATGGAATACGACGATGTCGGTTTTTTCGCGGCAGATTACCTTATTAAAGCGTATCCAGAGGTAATGAAGGAGCGCTACAAGCTGGACGAGTTGCCTGACACTGAAATAGAGTTTCTGGAAGCCGCCGCTAAAACGCGCGGAGCAATTCAAGCGGGTGGCCGCGTAAATCTTCATAAAATATGCGAGATCCTGCTTAAAGAACTGCAGTCGGGCAAGTTGGGGCGCATAACGCTAGAGACACCGGAAATGCTGGAAGTCGAGAAAGAAGAAATGGCACTTGAGGCGGCAAAGAAAGCAGAAGCGAAAGCCAAGCGTAAAGCAAAATTCAAAACAGGCTCGCTAACGCCTGATAAGAAAGATCGGAAAGAAAAACGAGAAGAGAAGCGTCAAGAACAAAGCCGTAGAATGCGCGCTCAAAACAAAAAATAAAAATATAGTATTTTTTGCATCCAAGCATCCTATTGAGTCGTTTGGTTAACATGCTGTTTACATTTTTTGGTGTGATCCCAGAGATAGAACGGCATGTTAACTTAACAAGAATAGGATGCCACAATGCACAAACGTCCACTGGTTTTACCCACACTCACACTACTTACATTAAGTATCACCTCTCACTTCGCCCTTGCCGACCGAAATAAGGGTAAGGTTCCTATCGTCACCCCGGAATGTTCAGATATCGCTGTTTGTAAGCAGCAGGGTATTTTTACAAACCCCTTTGAAGAGCCGCTAGTGACGGGTGAGTTCCCGGACCAAAACAACACGAACATTACTAATCCACTCAACAACTATCCAGATAACGGGAAATGTGAAGAAAACGAAGACGGTGTGCTGAAATGCAAGCCAGCTGCGGGTAGTTTGGCGCTATTGAACGATGGCCGTATCCTTTATTTTAATGCGTTAGAAGGTACCGAAAACGTAGAATATAACGCGCTGTTGGAAATCGGTTCAGCGATAATTAATGATCAAACCCGCGTGCTGACGATGAAAAACGACAATGCAAGTTGGATAGCGCCATCGCCTGTCGATGCAGGGGCTAACCCTGATGGCAATGATTCAGAAACCATTATTGGCGATATCACGGGTTTTTTAGGTACGTCGTTGCCTCTTGATTTGAACACCGATGACGATAGAACCAATAACGACGGCGCGCTTTTTTGTGCCGATTTGGTCGGTCTGCCTAACGGCGAGCTTATGGCTGTTGGTGGAACCGATTATTATCATGAGCCTGGCGTGAATACGAGCCTACTTGGCGAGCCTATTAATTTCGGGTTGTCTGAACTAGAAGGGCTGAAAAATAGCCGTATTTTCAACCCCGAAGACAACAGCTGGCGCAAAACAGGGGATATGAACTTTGGGCGTTGGTACCCTAGTGCACTGTCGTTAGCGAACGGAAACGTGCTGGTAGCTAGTGGCGTAACTAAGTTAGTGAAGCCGGTTTATTTAACCCGCCCTGAGACTTCAGGTCGCAATGTTACGGTTACCGAAACCTACGACACATCGTGCGGAGAATGGACCGATAACGGCCCGCTGGCCGAGCGTTCACTGCCTCTCTATCCAAGATTACATCTTCTACCTAACGGTCATGTGTTTTACAACGGTGGCGGGCAGGCATTTAACCCATTTGGGCAAAGCTACGATCAGGCATTATGGAATATCGTCGCGGCGTATGATCCGCAGTCTAAAACATGGGCTGACCTTGGTTTTGCTGGCTTACCGCTTCACTTAAGCGAAGCGGGTATTTCTGACTTGGCAAGCTTCCTAAATGTGACTAACACACAAGCGGATGAGTCGTTAAGTGGTTTACTCACGGGTTTAACGGAAGAGTTTATTTCCAATCCCTTCGATGCGTTAGCGCCTATAATCGACGACCCCTATCGCTTAGCTGATGTACAAGCCCTGCTTGGTGCTGGATTTAGAGGCTCAACGTTTTCAATGATGCTGCCACTCACGCCAGATGAGAACGGTACGTACAGTAAAGCTGAGTTTCTTACCGCTGGTGGCGTGTTAACCGGTGTTGCGGCAACAAGCCCAGGTTTATATTTAGGGACGAATTTAGCGCGCATCGACTCGGTAACTATTGAAGGTGAGAAAATGCTTTATGACTCTCGGTCAACGGGCAGCCTTCAGCAGGGGCGCTGGTATGGTACGGGCGTGTTGTTGCCTACAGGAGAAGTGCTGGTTGTATCGGGTGCTGACAGAGATGAAGTGGTGCTGCCGGGTTCGGGTAAACCTATTTTGAAAGCGGAAATATTTAACCCTGAAACTGAAACATTTGAGCAGGTTGCCGAACAAAATAGACCGCGTACTTACCATAATTCTGCCGCATTGTTACCTGATGGTAGTGTATTAATTGGTGGACATGCACCCATTAACACCGCTTATGCGTATAGCGTTACGCTTCCAGGGTTTTCTCCAAACGACGGAAGAGATCCTTCCTTTGAAATCTATAAACCCTCTTATATGTTTGGCGACCGTCCTGCCATCGGAAAAAGAAACAAAACTGTCGCAGTGGGAGAACGTTTTGCGGTAGGCCTTAAAAATACCGATGCGGCAACAGCAGCCATGAATGCCAATATAGAGTCGGTAGTGTTAATAAGACGTACTAATATCACTCACTTGATTGACGGTGATCAGCGCAGCGTAATACTTCCTATCGTACGCAAAACTGACAGACGCGTTGTAGTTCAAATGCCAACGCAGCAAGCCGTGGTTCCACCAGGGGATTACATGCTGTTTGTTAATGCGCGTAATGAAAACGGCGAGTTAGTTCCTTCAGCTTCAAAAGCCATTACGGTAACAGGCGAACTTTCGGCGATGTGTCAGTAGGAGAATATAGCCATGATTAAGCAAGTAATCTTAATAAGCACTGCGTTATGTACGTTTCTATTGGTATCTGCAAATGCATCAGCCCACGGCGCTTCAGCTGTTGCGGGGGAGTGGCTGCCTGTCATTGATAAAGCCAACACCCAACACGCCAATGTAACTTCTCAAATTCAAAGCTCACCATTGGGAAATGAAATTCTTGTAGAGTTTACCGGCAAAGGAAAGCTTGAAGTGCTTGGGGACGATGGTGAACCTTTCATTCGCATAATGCAAAGTGGCGTTTATGCGAATTGGGATCACCCTATGTGGTATAAGGTACAAACCGCGGGGCCCAGGCCCTTGCCGGAATGGGTGACAGATAACAAGGTGGAATCTAAATGGTCGCAGGTGAGTAAGAATAATTACTATGGCTGGTATGACAAACGACTTGAAAAAACAGATGAGCACGTAGAGACGTGGAATGTAGCGATTGCTTTAAACGGTGAGCGTAGCGATATTTCTGGTTACTTTAAGTCTTTGGCGCCTCCTGCCAAGCGTACTTTAGTAACTGTAGATAATGCGTCGTCACCAATTGCGGACTTGAACGCTATGGTGATCCCAGGCGCTGAACGGGCAATTCGAGTTAGTTATAAAGGGGACCACCATATGGTGGTTTTGGATGAATACCAATCGCCCATGTTCAGATTTAGCCCAAAAGGCGTGGAAGTGAATACGCACAGCAAAGGGTGGCAGTCGCTTGGACGCGCGCCAGTAAGTACTGATAAACAATGGGTTAAGCTGTCTTCTCAAGCCGCATACACCTGGCCTGACAATCGGTTAGAAAATCGGAGTGAGGACGGCTGGAAGATCCCTGTGTTCTGTCACCAAGATAAAAAAGTGAAATACATCCAAGGTGGGTGGGTAGAGGTCGCAAGTCTTCACTGAAAAAGTAGATTTCATGCAATGCTCGATTGCTAAAGCTTGCGCCATTCGGTAAAAGAGCGATAGGCTTTAATGCAACATCAAAGCATTCATCAGGAAACGACGTTGGACAATATTCAGTATTTTGATAAAGCATTGTTTAAACAGCTAAAACAGACGGCGGCAGAAAGCCCTCGTCGACGAGCTAACTTAAACGTTCATAAATCTTATGCTGATATGGTTCAGCGTCTTTTTATTGCCATAATGCCAGACTCCTATGTGCGGCCTCACAGACATGTGCAGCTGCATAAATGGGAGTTCTTCATGGTAGTAGAAGGCGAGCTAGATATTCTGTTCTTCAACGATGAAGGCGTAGTTACAGAAAAAGTTACGTTAGCGGCAAATGGTGAAACAAGTGGAATTGAAATTTCCCCTAATACTTGGCATGCAACGGTGTGCCACAGCCCAGTAGTTTTCATGGAAGTTAAACAGGGACCTTACGAAGTGACAGACGATAAATGTTTTGCAAGCTGGTCACCTGAAGAGAAAAGCGACCTTGTGCCGCGCTTTCTCACCTCCCTAAAAGAGGCTGAAGTCGGCACTGATGTTAACCACGTGTACATGTCTTTGACTTAAAACTGCTCAATCCATTCTGTTTTTTTATACTTTCCAGTTTGGAAAGTCGTTGCTATTGCTTATCTGCATGGTATGGTTAAGGATAAGTGACACGAGGCGGCTATGGCATCCATTAATGTTTCAAGTCTCAAACTTTTCCACTTAGTCGCGGCAACAAGCCGTTTGTACAAGTACATTGTAAAAAGAGAATTATTATGCGAAACGTTTCAACTGGTTATTTTTATAATTTTAATTACTGATTGCACCTGACCATTGGTGTTCAGGGGCAAGTATTGGCTTCTGGGCACTGCAGGTAAAAACGTTTTGCAAAAGCCCAGAAGGTATCACCATCTGGGCTTTTTTAATGCCCGTAATTCTCGGTAAAAGACAATGAAAGAAATCACACTAGGTGACATCAGAAAGCAACATAGAGTTAAACAGGAAGTAGTAGCGATGGCCTTATCGGTCACGGCCTCAGGTGTAAGTAAACTGGAATCAAAGCGCATTCAGGACGTTTCACTTCAACGTGCAGCCGCTTATTTGGCAGCCGTTGGTGGGAATATGAAAATTGAAGTGACTATGCCTGACGGCGCTACTTTACAAGTGGGGTAATAAAAGTTGGGCTAAGATAGAACATCGACAACTTTGAGCTGTAAGATAATGTTTAGATATCTGTCAAAAGTTGGACAGCTTTGCTTGAGAGTGATGTTTATGTTCATTCCCTATAAGCATTGAACAAACATATTTTTACGACTAATCGCTTTAACTAAAATACTTCTGGGTTAAAATATAGCTAAATCGATTACAAGGAGTCTTCCATGGCCGTTCACGAAATTACCCATCCGCTTATTGCGCACAAACTAGGGCTCATGCGATATGCTAAAATTAGCAGCAAAGATTTTCGCGAGCTTGCCTCTGAAGTGGGAAATCTTCTGACTTATGAGGCAACGCGAACATTGCCGACCGAGCGTGCAATGATTAAAAGCTGGTCCGGCGATGAAGTAGAAGTAAGACAAATAAAAGGTAAAAAAATTACGGTCGTTCCTATTCTTCGCGCTGGCCTAGGCATGCTTGAAGGCGTACTTGAACTGATTCCTAATGCGAAGATTAGTGTAGTGGGTCTGTACCGCGATGAAGATACACTGCAGCCAGTCGCCTACTTTGACAAGGTAGTAAAAAATATCGATGAACGCACCGCACTGATTGTTGACCCAATGCTGGCAACCGGGGGTACTTTGATTGCGACAATTGACCTTTTGAAAAAGAAAGGCTGTCGAAGAATTATGGGGCTATTCCTTGTTGCAGCGCCTGAAGGTATTAAAGCTGTGGTTGAAGCTCACCCAGATGTTGATATTTTTACCGCAGCTATCGATGATAGATTGAATGATAAAGGCTATATCCTACCGGGGTTGGGAGATGCTGGAGATAAAATCTTCGGTACGCGCTAAGAACGAAAATATCTAAAATTTAAGCCATAGAGCAATTTGTTACACAACTCATGGAGTTTACGCTAAATTTCTCGCGTTAAACGTTTAAGTTAATGATATAGTCAAAGGGTAGTCCGAGCGCACGCTTGCTACCCTTTTTTGTTTATAAATCTGGGTAGTTAGATTTGTGAAAAGAGCTAAAAACAATGAAAAAAACAAAACTTACCCTAAAAGATGTTGCTGAACAGCTGGGCGTTTCAACTGCTACTATTTCAAACGCATTCAACCGCCCAGATCAATTATCGAAGGCGAAACGCGAAGAGATTTTAGCGCAGTGCAAAAAGATTGGTTACAGCGGCCCAAATAAAGCTGCACAGATCCTCAGAAAGGGCACATCAAACATTGTGGCTTTGGTATTAGCCGATAGCATTTCATATATGGTCAGTGATCCCGTAGCCAGTACCTTTATCAAAGGTGTTTCGTCTACGCTGCAAGAAAATGGCAAGCACTTACTACTTTACGCCGGAGACTCTGACAGTATTCTTGATGTCGTTGATTTCGTTGACGGTTTTATCTGTTATGGGCAGCCGCGTAATAGCAATTTGGTGACGGAGTTAGCGGTATCGCCTAAACCCGTGGTGACGGTTGATTTTGATATTGAAGATAAGCCGTCTATTAACATTGATAACGAGGAGGCAGCGTATCGCGTTGCTTCTCATGCGTTAAACGAAGGTGATAATGTGGCAATCTTTGGCCTTCGCCTCATCGATTCGCCTTCAACGTGTCGTATTTATGATAGCCCATTGATTGATGTGGACCACTCCATTGCTCACCGTCGACTCGACGGTTACTTAAGAGCAGCTGAGGAAAAAAACATTACGGTCAGTAACGAGCGCATTTGGCACCTTCCAGAAAGTGACAGACATTTTGCAAGGCAGGCAGCTAAAGAAGTACTAACTAGCTCCCCCAGACCTAACGTCGTTTTATGTATGAGTGATATTATAGCGCTCGAGCTGCTGCACTTAGCACTAGATATGGGAATAAAGGTTCCAGAAGAGCTTAAAATAACAGGTTTCGATGGTATTGAAGAAGCTGAAAGAGCTCGACCTAGCCTGACAACAGTATGCCAGTCTAGTGCAGGTAAAGGTATTGAAGCCAGCAAAGCACTACTCAATATGGTTTCAACTAAAAGCACACTTCCATTTGAGCTTCGCATCGGAGAGACGGTATAGCTGCTTCTCCGCTTTTCAATAAAAGGCATAGTTAAAATTTAGCATGTAAGAGGGGCCGAACTCGCGGCGCAGCGTAACAATACCCGCATCATCGATGGTTTCTTCTTTTTCATCAGTAAGGTTGACGCCTTGAAGCGATACTCTTAGTCCTTCAAGATATCCAACACCGCTGTCAGCGAAGTCGTAACTAATTTGAGCATCGACTTGAGTAACAGCGTTACGAGTTGCTGGCTCAATTTTGTTTGACCCTCCACGCTGGTAGGTAAGAAACTCAGAACGGTCGGTTGCTGCAACTCTAATTTCGAAGCCGTTCATCTCGTAGTACGCAGTGATGCTGTACGTATTGTCTGACTGACCAGGGATCGCAGTGCCATCTTCAAGCTCAGCGTCTAAAATTGTTGCTGAAGCGGCGATACCAAAACCGTCTAATCTATCAGCAATCAATCTCAATGGAATGTTAGCTGTCAGCTCAATACCCTTCATTTCTCCTTCAAGGCCGTCTTCGAAGAAAGAATAGAAACCTTGGTCAGGCGGTGTAACCAAGTCGCCCACGTCATATGGCGTATCTTGAGGTCCGTAATTACCTGCAACATCTATTACTCTGTCATGAAATCCAGGTATAAAGTAATTTGCGCCACCGTTGGTGGCATCGTTTGTGAAATCGATAAGCTGATTGCCATCACGGGTCCAATTCACTAAGTCTTTGTAGAAAAGTGCAATGGAGACGTAACCTTCTTCATCGAAGTAATTTTCAAAAGATAAATCAAAATTGTTAGCTTCGAGTGGGCGAAGGGTAGGGTTTCCAGTGAATTTAGACCATGGTGAACCAAATTCTCTTACTGCAGCTTCAGAGTTCTCTGTGGCAATAAGCTCAATGTTTTGATCGAATTTAACAAAACCTGATGCTTTCATCTGATCAATTCGGGCACGGCTTATGGTTTTAGACGCGCCAAAGCGTAAATATCGGTTTTCATCCAGCTCCACACTTACATTCAGGCTAGGTAGGAAATGAGAATAATCGTCGCCGTCGGTGGTAATGCAGTCGGCATCTACCACACCATTATCATCGTCATCACATACAGCAAAATTGGGCCCTACAATACCGATGAACCCAGATGAACTCTGGTCGGTTTGTACATATTGAGCACCCACATTCCCTTTTACATTGAAACCTTGTACTTCGGTCTCAAAGTCCAGCTGCGCATACAAAGTAGTGACTTCTTCATCAACAGTATAAGTATCGCCTAAGCGGTCAGGCTCTAACAGACCGGCATCATTTAGTGTGTACTCACCATCCTCATAAGGGGTGAAACCGTTGTACGCGACAACATATCCTAATCCCGCCCACGTTAGGTCCGCCAGTCCGTTATATAGATATTGTTCGGGAATCGCTTCAGAGAAGGGATAGGAAGACGCAGTGGCAAAAAAACCTTTATTATCTTTTGCTTTGTATCTGTCGCTGTAATTTATTCCTAGGGTGAAAGTATTAAAAATGCGCCAGTCAATATAACCAACTGCTTCAAAGCGCACGGTCGTCAACTCTTCTTCAAAATCAGCGAAGTTTAAGAATCCGTCTTGTGCATTAAAGTAGCTGTAGGGTTGGCCATTGGCTTGGAGAGCGTCGGTAGCGAATTGCTCTGCAATATTAGCCATACCGCCGCCCCATACTTGAGGGCCAGCCAACTGAAGTAGAGCAGGGTCAGAAAAGGCGTCTAGGCCGCTGCTATCAGTAAAGAAGATGCCGTCTTCGCTCATTTGGAACTCGCGTGAACCCAATTGCCCTTCGTTGAGTGCACCTGAGCGAGCAAGGCCCGCATAAGATTCGCCGCGCAAGTCCCTTTTGCTCGACTCGCTGTTAGCAACGTCTAGCGTAACTGACCAGTCATCGCTTATGTCGTAAGTGATGTTCAATCCAAAGGTTTGCAGCTCACCGTCTTTTTGTGCGGGGTCAGTTCTAAGGACTGGGTTTGCATTGATCTGTGTTCCTGAATTATTAATGCCGCTGCCGGTAACGTTAGCTGCTGCAAAAGGCTCGATGAAACCGCGAATTACCCCTGAATCAGAGTAATCAATATCAAGGGCATCGACCACGATATCGAGCCTATCTGTGGGACGCCATTGAAAAATGGCGGAAAAAGTATCTCTTTCTAAAACTCGGCTAATGGCCTGAGTGTCTAAGCCAAACGGAAGTACCTGTCCATCATCGTTCTCACCATAACCCCAAACACCGTATTTTCTTTCATTTCTAGGGGATTCCGTTGATGCAATAGCCAATGCGAGACCGACGGTATCATCTGCAAACTTTTCAACAAAGGAAAGTGCTAAACGATTGCCCCTATTGTCGAATTCAGGGTTATCAGAATCATTTTCACCCAATTCATAAACACCAGTTACTGTAAGTGTTTCTTGTGCTGCAAGCGGGCGCACAGTTTGAAGATCAACAGTACCGCCAATGCCTTGTACGATAAGCGATGCATCTGAGGTTTTGTAAATTGTAGCGCCTGTCATAATTTCAGAAGGGTACAGATCATATTCTACGCCACGGTTATCGCCAATACCTATAAGCTCCCGGCCGTTTAAAGAGGTTCCGGTAAAGTCCTCTTTGAAGCCACGTACAGAAATACCAGATGTTCTTCCACCTACACGCTCACCAGAAAGGCCTGGCAATCGAGCAAGCGATTCCGCTATTGAAGAATCAGGAAGCTTGCCGATGTCTTCTGCAGAAATGGCTTCAACTATAGA
The DNA here is from genome assembly GCF_005117025.1 of Alteromonas portus. GTDB lineage: Bacteria > Pseudomonadota > Gammaproteobacteria > Enterobacterales > Alteromonadaceae > Alteromonas > Alteromonas portus. The sequence goes on from NZ_SWCO01000005.1 coordinate 585,193, forward strand.
CTCGTTGTCCATTTTCACTGCTTGTGCACGTATCAAAGAGCCTCGGATACCCGAGACTTGAATAATTTCTAATTGCTTGTCGTCAGGCGTGTCTTGCGCTCGTAATGTCGCACTGTTAAGAGCAGCGGTAATCGAAATAGCGATTAACGCAGGTTTAAACGTATGTGTGTGCTTCATGAGTGATACCTTGCTGACTTTTTAAATATGATAGTTTTACAGCAATTTAACAATAGTAGCAGTTTGAGATCGGCGCAAGCTAATGGCTTAATTGTTTAAGAGTTGCTGGGCATTAGAGGAAGTGATGAGCGTCGTATCCATATGTAGCGTTATTTTCAATAAGATAAATTGAAAGCTAGCAAGTGCAATGAGAAAGTTATAAGAAATAAAAAGCAGGTAGCTTGGAACTACCTGCTTTTTTAAACGCTGAGACTGATTAAGAATAGATGAATTATCGTGCATGCAAGCGTGTTAATGACGCTACTGCTAGTTAGTTTAATTTAATCCCATACAAGCGCTTTGAAGTGCTTTCTACACATTGATTCATAAGTGTCGTTTCCGCCGATTTGGACTTGATCGCCATTTTTCACGGCCTTTCCGTTTTCATCTAAACGGACGACGAAGTTTGCTTTGCGGCCGCAATGGCACACAGTTTTTAGTTCAAAAAGCTTGTCTGCCCATGCGAGTAGGTAATGACTTCCTTCAAAGGTTTCACCTAAAAAGTCAGTACGTAAACCATATGCTAAAACGGGAACGTCTAATTCATCAACAACCTCTACAAGTTGTCTGACTTGGCTTTTCGTCAGGAACTGCGCCTCGTCTATAAAAACGCAGTCAGGTTTGCGTGCCTCGCAGTCTTTGCGAATTGACGCAAAAAGATCGTCGTCTTTTGCGTAAAGTTTTGCGTCAGCCTGTAAGCCAATACGGGATGTTACTTTACCTACGCCGTATCTGTCATCTAACGCGGCAGTATAGATAATCGAATGCATACCGCGTTCACGGTAGTTATATGCAGATTGAAGTAACGAGGTAGACTTCCCTGCGTTCATTGCAGAGTAATAGAAATAAAGTTGAGCCATGGTGATTAATAATTTTCGTTATACCAAGAGATAAGGTCGCTGGCACTCATGGGTTTAGCAAAGTAAAAACCTTGTAGGTAATCGGTTCCCAGCTGAGCAAGATGTTGCCTTTGCTGCTCGGTCTCAATACCCTCGGCAATGGTTTTACAGCCAAACTCTTTTGCCATTAAAAGTGTTGCCCTTATTATGGTATCACTCTCTTCAGAGCTATTCTGTACAAAAGATCGGTCAATTTTAATAAAATCGCAGGGCATAGATTGTAGGCGGCTTAACGATGAGTAGCCAGTACCAAAATCATCGATAGACACTTTAACGCCTCGAGCCACGAGCTCATTGACTTTTACGCCTACCACTTCTTTATTACTCGCGAAAACACTTTCAGTGATTTCTAGATGCAACCTCTCTGATGAAATCTGTGTAGATTTCAGCGCATTATCTAGCACCTTTAAAAAGCTATCATCAAGCAGTTGAGATACTGAAACGTTAATAGATATCGCAAGTCCTTGTTTAAATTGCCAGTGAGATAAATCGATCAATGCGCGATTTAGTACCCATGCGCCTATTTCAGGCATAAGTCCACTGCGTTCGGCCAGCGGAATAAAAACGGCAGGAGAAATATGTTCATCATCGCAGTTCCATCTAAGCAGGGCTTCTACAGACGAAAGAGTGTTTGAATTCACATCCATTATTGGCTGATAAAACACGGTAAATTCACCATTGTCGATTGCACAACGGAGCCTTTCGCAGAGTCGTTGATCTCGTTTTATCTCATTGTGTAAAGCCTCGCTGAAAACGCCTACAGAGCCGCGCTGCTCGCGCTTTTGATCGTACATGGTCAAATCTGCCTGCTGGATCAAATCAACGGCTGTTTCGCCATGTTCAGGAAACATTGCGATACCAATGGTTGCATCCAGAGTAACTTGGTTATCATTAGCAATAATCGGGATTGTGACACCACTTCGCATCGCATGAGCAACCGCTTTAGCCGTGTCGATGTTAGCGTAGGGAATAACTGAAACAAACTCATCGCCTCCCCATCTACCCAGGTGATTTTCCTCAGTGTAATTACGTAGTCTGCTGGCAATCTCTGCTAAAACAATGTCACCAACTTTGTGGCCTAAGCTATCGTTTACCTGTTTAAACCCGTCTAAGTCGATGAATAGTAGCGCCAATGAGTTATCCAATGCGCGAGTCGTGTCGAGTAAGTTGTTTAAATGCTTTAAGAATCCGTTACGATTGAGTAAGTTAGTTAACGGATCTCTATTAGATATTCTGTAAAGGTCAGCGGTTCGTCGTTCAACTTCGGCTTCTAGGTTTGCGTTCGACGCATCAAGTTTTTCATTCGACGCTACAAGCAATTGGTTTACTTTTTCTGTTTCACTTCGTTCAACCTTCATTTGCTCAACTAGGCTATTATTTTTTGCTTTAAGATGCAGTGTGCTTATAAAAAACTTGTGGTAACGAAAAGCGCTCATAAAGATGCCGAACCAAAATACCAGGCCAAGTATACCTAGGATAAAGAATTCGCCTTGTTCGTCTATTAGTGCGCATAACGACATTGGTACTAACAGGGCCGTTGAGTAGAAACCCACAAGCTTTTTGTTTGGTGATAGAACCGTTCCCGCGCCCCCGGCCATGGCTGCAAGCACAACCATAGTCGCAGCAAGTTCAATGGTGGACATAGTCGAGTAAAACAGGACGGAATAAAGCGCCCAAATCGTCCCTGTAGCATATAAACCGGCAGAAAATCGGAGTAGAGCAGGGCCAGGCTCATAAGCTTTTCCAGCTAATTTGACTCGCCAGTAAAGGGCATCCGTTAGGCGGGCAACACAAACAATTATCATGACACCCCACACTTTGAGCTTTTGTGAAAAAGTCGATGGGTCAACGTTTTCGAAGAAAAAGACAAGCCCTGAAAAAGCGAAAATGGTCATCAAAAAGCCGATAAAGCTATTGCCTATCAGCATGTCAGTGGTGTCTCTTTCTATTTCAATCTTCGAAATAATGTCTTGATGTTTACTCAACCTGTTGAAACCTTTAGATAATGCTCACGGTATGCACAAATATTGTTTAAGAGGACAAATTTTGTCTCTGCGCAAAAATGTCTACAAAATTAATTCGAAGAGTGCATGTCTTAAACTTATAAATATAGTACGTTTTTTATGAAGCAGCTTTAATGAGACCAAAGTTCAATGCATCTAAATGTTTTAGACAACTAGTACATTATTTAACATCAATAATCCACGCTTTACTGTTATTAAATAAACTTAATCGATATTTTTTATTGTTGAAAACCTCCGTATCAATACTTGTTTCTCTGTTATATTAATTCAAATATTTAACACACTTATCCCATGAAAATGGCTTTCATAAAAAAATAATTCACAGATCGTTTACAATGTTGTTTTTTTGTTATAGATTCTTAATCGATTAAGTTTGTTGTGTTGCCACAATTCCTATTAGTCTAGGGAGAAGGCTACTTAGGGTTTAACAACTCCAACACATTGCCGGAGAAAAACATGAAAAAACATCACACACTCAACGCATTAACTCTTGCTGTTTGTACAGCACTGTCAGGGTCTGTAATTGCACAAGAAACTGCAACGCCTAATGAACAAAGCAAATCGAAAGAAAAATTCGAGCAGATCGTTGTAACCGCAGCACCTGGTGGCGCAACTATGCAGGAAGCCAGTGTTTCTGTAAGCGCATTTGATGAAGATGATATTTTAAAACTAGCACCACGCTCTACCGCTGAAGTATTCCGCGCACTTCCTGGTATTCGAGCTGAGTCTTCGGGTGGTGGCGGTAACGCAAACATTACTATTCGTGGTATTCCGCTTGCTACAGGTGGCTCTAAGTTCTTACAGCTTCATGAAGATGGTCTTCCTGTACTAGAGTATGGCGATATTAATTTCGGAAATGCAGATAACTTCTTGCGCTACGATTGGTCCGTCGCAAATGTAGAAGCGGTGCGCGGTGGCTCTGCATCAACGTTTGCAAGTAACTCGCCAGGTGGTGTAATTAACTTGATAAGCAACACCGGTGAAGTTGGCGGTGGTGCAATTGGCACCTCGTTTGGCGTTGACTATGAAGAATTCCGCTTAGATTTCCGCTACGGTGGCGAAATAAGCGATGACCTTTACTACCACATTGCCGGCTTTGCACGCGGCGGTGAAGGTCCTCGTGAAACAGGCTATAACGGTGACCAGGGGGGACAAGTTAAGTTCAATATCACCAAAATGCTAGACAACGGTCACATTCGTTTCTTCTACAAGAATTTAGATGACAAAGTGTCGACATACCTTCCTTCACCCGTACTGGTAAAAGGTGATGGTGAATACGGCCCAGTTCCTGGTTACGATGCGAGCTCACAAGCATTGAATTCAGCTTACAACACGAATATTTCTACTTTCGACAGCTTCGGTAACCCAGAAAATCGTGACGTTCGCGACGGTATCGAGTCAAAAGTTAACTCATTTGGCGTGGAAGTTGATTTAGAAGTAGCTGAGAATTTGTTCCTACTAAATAAGTTCCGTATTTCTGATATTTCAGGCGGCTTTATTGCGCCATTTACTGATGGCTTCCCTGCAGGCCCTGGCGATGTGTCTAATTTTACATCAGCACTTTGTTCTGGCGCAACAGATGGTGACGGCAACGCACTGAACTGTGAGAGCACAAGCGTGGTGCTAGCCAACGGACCGAATGCAGGTGAAGTATATACTGGCCAAGCATTCACTAATCTTCAGTTTGATACGCGTATCAACGATCTTGGCAATATGGTCAACGACTTCAGCTTACGTAAAGAATTTGATAACGGTATCGACCTGACTGTAGGTTATTACTACTCAAATCAAGATATCGCTACAAGCTGGTCAAGCTGGCAGACCTTTATTCAAACGCTTGATGGTGACAATTCTCAGTTGCTTACCATTACTGATGCAGATGGGGTTGAACTAGTTTCTAATGGTTTACTATCGGCAAGCTTCCTTTCTTGGGAATGGGATCTTAACTACGTAACAAAAGCTCCCTATATGAACGTTGGTTTCGAACTATCTGACAACATTCTTATCGATGCGTCGGTACGTCACGATACCACTGAAGCTTCAGGAGAACTAATTAGCTCTTGCTGTGGCGGTAATGCAGATTTCGACTTGAACGGTAACGGTGTTATTGAGCAAATAGAAGATGCTTCTGCAATCAACAGTGGCTTTATTAGTGGGGGGGTAATTAACTTAAACCGAGCCGGTGCGGCTTCTCAAATAGTAAATTACACTGCGAACAACACGTCGTACTCCATTGGCGGTTCTTATCTTCTTAGCGATAGCCAAACCTTCTTTGCGCGTTATTCAAAGGGTGGTCGAGCGATAGCTGATCGTCTGCTTCAGATTGGCGGTACGCTAAATGCTGACGGCAGCCTAACAAGTACCACGTCAGGCTACGATACAACCAAGCAATTCGAAATTGGCTATAAGTACGGTACGAAAGACCTGATGCTTAACGCTACGTTGTTTGATACTGTTACTGAAGATACACAAGCCGAAGTGACAAGCGGACTGACGTTTATGCGTGAATATGAAGCGACAGGTTTAGAGTTAGAAGGTCGCTGGAATGCAACAGACAACATTGTGATGTCGGGTAACTTAACGTGGACTGACGCTGAAATTAGTGACGACGTTAATAACCCTGCATTAGTAGGTAATACTCCGCGTCGTCAAGCGGACTGGATTTGGACAATTACACCAGAGTACGTAACTGATACATGGTCTGTTGGCGCTTCGCTACAAGGTTCAACAGAGTACTTTGTACAAGACAATAACGACCTTAAGCAAGATGGCTATACGCTAGTAAACTTGTTCGCTACGTATTGGGTAAATGACCAGTTCTCAGTGGCATTAAGCATGAACAACGCGACTGATGAATTCATCATCACTGAATCAGAAGAAGGTTCTGCGGCGGTGGGGAGTTATGTGCGAGCGCGTCCTCTGAATGGCCGCACAACGGTGCTTTCACTTAAGTATATGTTCGACTAAGCCCAGGATAATTAAGTACGTAGTTCGCATTGATGTAATTTAGATATAACATGCATAGCAAGCTAAATATCTAGCCTGTAAAACGCCCACTCATTTAAAGTGGGCGTTTTTATTTTTGCAGTTAGTTGTTGCTTCTTGCTAGATCCAGTTGATTTGCGATAGAAGCAGAAAGACGGTCTATCAAATGAGCGTGTTTCTTGTGGATAACATGAACTAACTCGTGCTCTACAAGGGGTATGTATTCTATCCCTGATTGCTCGAAAATAGCTTTTTCTGAATAGTCACTTGGTAAAATGGCGTAATCAAACCTGCCATTTAATAATAAATTGATGACATGATTAAAGTCATCGAACTCAAAAATATTAGCGTTAAGTTCTTCAGGACTTATATGCATGTTAAAGAAAAAACGCGTGGTAACAGCTATTGCTTTTGTTGGGTTTTGAATAACGCTTTTATCGCACTGAGCGCCCCTGATACAGAGCAAAAATGATGCGCCATGGGAAAGAGCCGGTGGAACAATAATAATATTGTTGTCAGGCTGTGAGACGACATCATAACGAATAACATCTGCATCGGTCATTCCTTCATTTAAGAGCCGAAGACCTCGTTCACCGCCAACTTTTTCAAAAGTTACAGCTATTCCAATATCACGATAAGCGCGCTGAATTAAAGGTTTATAAAAACGATTTACTCGCGGGTGGTTGAGCTCGCCAATTATGAAGTTTTGCTCGCTGTCTTGAGCAAAAGCGCAAGATGGTAATAGTAATGAGAAAGTCAGACAAAAATAGAAAAGTGAAATGCTTTTATTAACTAAAACTAGCACCTTTTTCACTGCACAAATCCTTGTATAAGAAATACGGAGTACTTAAAGGATAGAGCACGAATTAAGCGATGGAAAGGATATGGTAGCTAGGCATTTATAAAATAGATAATAAAAAGCCCTGTCACTGGGCCAGTGACAGGGCTTCGAGTCATTAAAACTGTATCGTTACATCTTTACGCAGCGTTTTGACCGCCATCAATCGCTTTAAGCGTTTGCGATGCAGGAACAAGTTCCATATCGAATGTGTATTCGTCTACACGAACTGCTAGCTTGCGCTTTTCGTTGTAGTCGTGAAGCTTAGCGGCTTCATCCGCCGTTACTACACCTTTTTCTTGTAGCTTGTTCAGTGCATGTTCAAAAGAAATGAACGGCACTACAGGCTCTTTGCGAAGTGCTTTCTGCACTTTACCAAGAAGATGCGCTACTGCATGCTTCGCTTTGAACGCTTGCTCGTTGATGTCGTTGCCGTCTCCCGGCGTAACGCGAACAAGGTGAGTAAGCTGATCTTTCACGCTGTTATCCTGCATAGACGCGATTGAAAGCTCACGCACTAGGTCATCGCTAATACCTGCTACACTGTTGGTGTAGGTGTTGGTAAGAAGACGCATTAGACCGCGTGTTGCTGTGTTCGGGAAATTGTTGATGAAGTTAACAATTGCCTGATCAGCTTGTTGTAAAGACCACTGCATCGCGTATTCGAAATACGGAAGTGCAAGCTTTCTGTCTTCAATGCGCTGCTCGTAAAAACGAATTGCTGCCATTGCACCGTATAGGTAGCTCATTACATCACCTAGACGTGCCGATAGAAGCTCAGCTTTCTTAAGATCACCGCCTAGTACAGCTAACGATAAATCAGCAAGTGGCGCTAGTTTTGCAGAGATGCTGTTTACACGCTTCTCGTACTTACGAACTTCTGGCAACGCCGACTCGCTTTCACGTAGGAAAGGAAGGTAGCCTTTACCTAAGCTGCGGAACGCATTTTTAACGCTGAAGCCAACAGTTTTGCGAAGTACTTTGTTAAACTCTGCATCCGCTGAACTTTCGTTACTGTGGATCAGGTCAACCATGTCTTTAAGGTAAGGGTGACAACGCATTGCACCTTGACCAAAAATCATTAGGTTACGAGTAAGAATGTTTGCACCTTCTACCGTAATTGCGATAGGAAGCGCAGCATAACCGCCCGCTAACGTATTCTGAGGACCACGCTGAATCGCCTTACCCGCTTGAATATCCATAGCAGAGTTCATCACGTCACGGCCTAGTTCGGTCATGTGATACTTTGCAATAGCGGTAACTACTGATGGCTTAACGCCTAGGCCTAGACCTTCAGTTGTTAACACACGCATCGCTTCAAGTAAGAACGTCTTACCCGCGATGTCTGCCATTTTCTCTTGAATACCTTCAAAGCGACCAATTGGAAGACCAAACTGCTCACGTACGAATGAATACTCAACCGTGCCTTTAAATGCTGATTGTGCAGTTGCCACACCCATTGCTGGAAGTGAAATACCACGACCTGCACCTAGACAGCTAACTAGCATCTGCCAACCACGACCGATGTTCTTCTGACCGCCGATAATGAAGTCCATAGGAATGAACACATCTTGACCACGAGTCGTACCGTTATAGAAACGTACGCCCATAGGGTCGTGACGGTTACCTAATTCAACACCTGGGTGAGACTTAGGTAGAAGAGCACAGGTAATGCCAAGCTCTAGTTTGTCGCCAAGTAGTTGGTCTGGGTCGAACACTTTAAATGCAAGACCTAGTACGGTGGCAATTGGTGCAAGCGTAATGTAGCGCTTGTCCCAGCTTACGCGTAAACCAAGTACTTCTTCACCGTTGAATTCACCTTTAGTTACGATAGCCGCGTCTGGAATAGCACCCGCGTCAGAGCCTGCTTCTGGGCTTGTTAGCGCGAAGCATGGAATATCGCGACCATCTGCAAGGCGAGGTAGCCAGTAGTCTTGCTGCTCAGTTGTACCGTAGTGCATAAGAAGCTCACCTGGGCCTAACGAGTTAGGAACCATTACGGTTACTGCGATTGCACCGCTTTTCGCTGCAATTGTGGCTACGATAGTCGAGTTTGCATAAGGGCTAAATTCAAGACCACCAAATTTCTTTGGGATAATCATAGAGAAGAAACGGTTCTTGCCTAGGAAATCTAAAACTTCCTGAGGAATGTGCTTGCCGTTACCTAGTTCGAAATCATCGATCATGTTCAGTAACTCGGTTACTGGACCATCCATGAATGCTTGTTCATCCGCACTCAGTTTTGCCTGAGGGATATCGCGCAGCGCCTGCATGTCAGGCTTACCCTGATAAATTGAAGATTCAATCCACACGTCACCCGCATCTAGGGCTTCTTGTTCTGTGATTGAAATTGGGGGTAATACTTTCTTTAAGCTAGTTCTGATACTCATAATAACTCATCCGCTCATCTGACCAGTTGTGTAGGTTAATACTACACCTTATTCACAAAAGATCAAAAAAAATCACTAATTTAAACGTTAATTAGTGTTAATGTTGCCGTTTATCATAGACTTAGTAGATAAAACAAAATGTATTGTGTCAGCAGAATATACGTACGTGCAGTTATTTATGATGATTAAATTTTTGTGTGGGTTATGTTAATTGCTGTTTTCAATGTAAAATTTCGTTATACAAAACCAAGGATACTGTGATGAGTCACACACCTAGCAGCGCGCCAGTAGCAATAAGATTCCCTGTCATAACGCTAATTTTAGTCCTAGTGGTCACAGCCATTTCTCTTATCGGAGCTCAAAACTTATATTTCCGCGGGGACTATAAGGTATTTTTCGAGCCTGACGACCCACAACGGCTTGCTTTTGAAGAAATGCAGAACATTTTCAATAAAAGCGAAAATGTTGCTTTCATGGTAGTGCCTAGCGACGGTCAGGTACTAAAACCTTCCACGCTTATGCTAGTAAACGAATTAACAGAAGCTGCATGGCAATTACCTTTGTCTACAAGAGTCGAATCAATATCGAATTATCAAAACACTTTTGATGACGAAGGCGATTTAATTGTTGAAGATTTAATTACTGCAGAGAAGCTCTCAAAAGAAGCTATTGCAAACATCGCTCAAGTACTTTCTCGCAGTCCAGAAGTCTACGGTCGACTCATATCAAGAACAACAGATGTTACCGTTATCGATACGACAATTCAGTTACCTGATGGCGATCAAACCCAGCAAGTAATTGAAATAGCCGAAGCTGCAAAACAAATCAAATCTCACTTTGAGAGTAAATATCCCGACCATGACATTTACTTGAATGGCATGGTGATCATGAACGATGCGTTCGCCGTGGCTGCACAGCAAGATGCCGAAACATTAATACCCTTAATGTTTTTGCTAATTTTTATTGCGATTGCTTTGATTGTGAAATCGCTTTGGGCAGCAATATTCACATTAGTAGTAGTGATTTTTTCCGTAGCGATTACTGTAGGTTTGACAGGCTGGCTTGGCGTTTATTTAAGCACTGCTACTGTGAATGCGCCGACTATGATCTCAACACTTGCCGTTGCAGACTGTATTCATATTATAGTCGGAGCGAAGTACTACCTAAACCAAGGATTGGCTAATAAAGATGCAATTAAAAAGAGTGTTGAGGTAAATAAAAAGCCTATCTTCATTACCAGTATAACTACTGCTATAGGGTTTGTTATGCTAAATTTCTCTGCTGTACCTGTTCTCTCCCACTTAGGCAACATGACAGCTGTTGGTGTAATGCTGGCTTGTGTTTTTTCACTCACAGTATTACCGTCACTTCTAACCCTGCGACCTCTCAAGCCGTCTGTTTCGGTAAACAATTCAGTATTCTCTACGTGGGCAACCTTAGTTAATCGGAACCATCGGACATTGCTTCCTATTTCGCTCCTCGTCATTGTGGTAATTAGCCTATTTGCTACAAATAATGTTTTAAACGATGTTGCGGTTAAATATTTCGATGAACGTAGTTCGTTTAGGCAAGCTGTAGAAGTAAACGAGGAAAAGCTTGGTGGGATGTCAAATATTGACTTCGTAATTTACACTGACCAATCATACGGTGTTACAGACCCTGGCTTTTTAAAGCAGATAGAGGAATTTTCTAAATGGTTACGGGCGCGAAGTGAAGTCAACCACGTTTTAACTTTTACCGATACGCTTAAACGCTTGAACCGCAACATGAATGGCGATGACCAAAACTTTAATGTAATACCCGCGGATGGCGAGCTCGCATCCCAGTATTTATTATTGTATGAAATGTCTCTGCCATTTGGGTTAGACCTTGGTAACCAAATTGATATAGATAAGTCAGCACTTCGAATAATTGCGCTTACTGAAAACTTGGGAAGTCGCGATATAACAACGCTTGAAAGAGAGGCAAAAGATTATTTTGCGAGTCTGTCGGACGATTATAGAATTGAAGCAGCAAGCCCACCGTTGATGTTTGCCCACATCGGAGAGCGAAATATGAAAAACATGGTGTGGGGAAGTGTTTTCGCACTTGTCTTGATTTCCATACTCATTTTATTTGCTTTGAGGTCGATAAAGCTTGGTGGCATAAGTTTAATAACAAACCTACTGCCTGCCGCGATAGGATTCGGAGTATGGGGAATTATCTCAGGTGAAATAAACATGGCACTTTCTGTTGTTATAAGTATGACGATGGGAATAATAGTAGATGATACCGTTCACTTTTTGACAAAATATCAGACCGCTAGAGAGCATGGTTCAAGCGCAAGAGAAAGTGTTGTTTATGCCTTTGAAACGGTGGGAATGGCTTTAACGACTACGACAATTGTTCTTACTATAGGTTTTGCCGTGTTAGCATCTTCAAGCTTTGTCTTAAATGCACACATGGGTATGCTGACAATCATTATTATCGTGGCCGCATTAATTGTTGATTTTATCTTTCTGCCTGCGTTGCTCGCATGGCTAGAAGACACTAAAACGGCCCAGAAGGAGTCTTAATATGAATTTTCTCTCGCGCATAGTATTGATTACAGCATTAGGTTGTACCGCTAGCTACGGTTTAGCTTCAGAGATAAAGGGTGATGAAAAGGCCATCGCTATAGCTAAAGAGCGCAAGGCCAGAGATACTGGTTGGGGAGCTAATGAGGCGAAAGTTCTGATGCTTTTGAAAAATTCTCAGGGAAAAGAAGCGACGAGAAAACTTGAAGTTAAGTCTCTGGAAGTAAAAGATGACGGAGATAAGGCACTTACCGTTTTTGAATCCCCTAGAGATGTAAAGGGTACTGCATTTTTAAGTTTCTCTCATGCGCTTGAAGCTGATGAACAATGGATATTCTTGCCAGCGTTGAAGCGTGTAAAGCGCATATCGTCGCAAAGCAAAAGCGGCCCTTTCGTAGGTAGTGAGTTTGCCTTTGAAGATATGACATCGTACGAAGTGGAAAAGTTTTCGTACACATTCTTGGGAGAGGAAGAAGTAAATGGGGAGGCCTGTTTCGTTTTAAAGCAAGTTCCAGAATATGATTTCTCAGGATACTCTTATCAAAAAGTTTGGATAGATAAATCACATTATCGTGTTCAGAAAGTTGAGTTTTTCGACCGCAAAGAGTCATTGTTAAAAACGCTTTATTTATCAGATTACAAACAATACAAAAACAAATTTTGGCGCCCTATGAAAAGCTTGATGCGAAATGTACAAACTAAAAAGTCGACGTCTTTGATTACCGAAGAATTAACTTTTGACACAGATTTACAAGAAAGTGACTTCGACAAAAACAGATTAAAGAGAGTTCGATGATTAGAAAAGCGGTTGCACTGTCACTAATTGTCAACTTTACCTCTTTTGCCAATTCTGCGGAACTCACCGGCTCTGCGGGCCTTGATTTACGTTATTATTTGCAGGATTCGTTGTATCCACAGCAAGAGCGTACGTATGCTTCTGCTTATCTTTCTCCCGAAATCTATGCTGAGTTCAACGATGGCCAAGATACGCTAATTTTCAATCCTTTTTATCGTGTGGATGAGCACGATAGTGAACGCACACATGGCGATATTAGAGAATTGCAGTGGGCGCATTACCGAGATACTTGGGAAACAAAGGTTGGCATAGGTAAGGTGTTTTGGGGGCAAACTGAGTCTGTGCACCTCGTGGACATTATCAACCAGACCGATTCGGTAGAGTCTGTAGATGGTGAAGCCAAGTTAGGCCAACCAATGGTGAACGTTTCATATTTTACAGACTATGGGAATTTTTCAGTTTTCGTTTTGCCCTATTTCCGCGAGCGAACGTTTCAAAGTACTGAGGGAAGGCTTCGCCCGCCATTGGCGATTTCAGATGCTATTTACGAATCATCAAGTGAAGAGAGTAACCTTGATTACGCACTTAGGTGGCAATCTTCGATCGATGACTGGGAAGTAGGACTTTCGTATTTCTCTGGTACCACAAGGGAGCCTGAATTAATTACGCAAATTTCCGATTCAGGAGAACTGTCTATAAACCCATATTATGCTCAGATAGAACAAGTAGGTGTAGATTTACTTAAGGTTAGCGGAGCATGGCTACTCAAAATGGAAAGTATTTATAGACAGGGGCAGTCTGAAGACTTTGCGGCATTGGTTGCGGGGTTCGAGTACACTCAGGAAGGTGTATTTGGCAGTAGGTATGGGCTTGGTTATTTAGCAGAGTATCAATACGATGAGCGGGACGATAATTTCTTTGCTATAGCTCAGAACGATATGATGCTTGGTTTGCGGATTATGGCTAACGATATTGCCGGTAGTGAAATACTTGTGGGGTTCGTACAAGATTTAGATGCTACGTCAACGTACTCTGCCTATATCGAAGCAAGTAGTAGATTATCAGCGAATTGGCGATGGACGTTAGATGGTTATTTTTTCTCATCTGACGACCAAGATGATCCCTTCTTTTTCTTAAGAAGAGATGACCATATACAATTTTCACTAGAGTACTATTTTTGAGGGAAAAAAATAGATGAATCGGTTTTTATGGATGCTTGGTGCGATGGCGCTTGGAGTTTCTCAAGCGAATGCTGCACCTAAAACTTATGGACTAGCTACGGTAGCTTATAACGACTTCGAAACGTCAACCACAAGCGACAGCGAATTTGCCTTTAGTCTTGCCTTTGGTAAACAAATACATAGACAGTGGTACGCGGAAGCTGGCTATATCAGTCTTTTTGACTATGCAAAAAATGAGAACGAAAATAAAGGCGATGCCCTCTATCTTGCGCTCTTAGGTAAGGCAAGTGGTGGTACAGGGGAGTTATTTTACAAATTAGGTATTGCTAAAGTAGATGTAGATCTTTCTTCAGAGTGTTCTGACGCTGGTGTGGTTACGCAATGCCGTGCTTCGGAAAGCATTGCAGCTGGAATCGCTGGTTTAGGGTTTGACTATTATGTCGGTGTTAGATCTATGATTCGCTTAGAATATGTTCATATGACTGGGGAAGACAGCTTTTCTACAAATATGGTTAACGTCGGCTTCAGATATAACTTCAATTGATCTTTAGCATTTTTAAATCCAAAACCCGCTTGTTAATGTAAAAGTAAGTAAATTCACAACTATGGATTTACAATGAAAAACGAATTAGACAGCAAGTTCTTACTTCAAGTTTTCGATAAGATTCGCCAACACGGTGCAAAAGAAAACGAGCAGTACAAGCTTAACGGAATAACTGCTTTTACTGACCACGACGGATATACGCTGTACATTGAAGACGTGAATGTGAAGCTCCAGTTTGGTTTTCATAATCAGTATCACTTTGATTATGATTCAAAAGATCAGTACGAATCTTTTGAGAAGAAACTAAAGGAAATTGATAGAGAGTTCTGAGTAACGACTCCTTTCATTTTTGCTACAGCAAGTTAAAACAGGCAATTTTGTAAACGCATAGGCTAGGTGGTGATATTTAGCGAATAGTATAATCCTGTCACTGCCTGCCTTACTTGTGTTTTGACCCCTTTTATCCTAAACATTCTGTTAGTTAACTGGCCTAATTAGCCCCGCTAGAAAGCTTCTGATACAATGCCGCCCACTTCATTTAAGGGAAAAGATACATTGGCGGCGGCAATAAAAGCTCCTAAGTTTAAACTGGCATTTCTTGGCCCAAAGTTCTGGCCTGTTTGGTTGGGCGTTTTCATTCTTTACTTCATTACCTGGTTACCTTTGCCTGTTATCCGTAAGGTAGGGGGCGGAGTAGGCAAGCTGATCGCTTTGGTGGTACCTAAACGAGCGAAAGTTGCAAAACGAAATATACAGCTTTGGAACCCGTCGTTGTCAGAAAGTGAAATTGAAGCACTTTACAAAGAAAACATACGTCGAACCGGCATGGCGCTATTCGAAACCGCCATGGGGTGGTGGTGGCCAGACTGGCGGGTTAAACGTGCTATTGAAATTGAAGGTACTGAACATGTGGAGGCTGCCCTAGCAGAGGGGAAAGGCGTGTTCGGCATGGCGCTACATAACATGAACTTAGAGTTTGCATGCCGAGGAATTGGCTTTTATCACCCGAGTATCGCCTTTTATAGAAAGCACAATAACCCGTTAATCGATTATCTTCAGTATCACGGTCGCAACCGCTCTAACAAATACATGATTGATAAGCGCAACGCTAAAGCTTTACTTGCAGCCCTTGACGATAAAGAGTTGTGTCTATATTTGCCTGACCAGGATTACGGTCCTAGGCAAAGCATATTCGTGCCATTTGGCGGCGTAAAAGAGACTGCGACCACCACGGCAACGCTTATGTTTATCAGACGAACTCACTCAGAGCCTATGATCATAACGTCGCAGTACACAAAGCGCGGATATAAGATAAAGATATATCCACCGCTCTCTAACCTCGGCGAAATGGAAGATGTTGAGGCGCTAACGTTGCTAAATCAACATGTCGATAGCGCCGTGAAAGAGCAGCCAGAAAGCTACTTGTGGATGCATAAGCGTTTTAAAACTCGCCCCGAGAGTAACCCTGAATCGCTCTATAAATCACTGTAAGATGCATTTAAAAAATATCTAAAGGTAGGAAAAATAAAAAAGTTCGGCATTTCCCACAATAATGAGTACTTGATAACGCTCCATAGCCAGGGTACGGCAACCGTTTAGGGATGAGATGTATTGCTTTGGTTTTGCTTAACAGTGAGATAGGCAGCGAACAGTGTGGTTCAATAAAATAGATATATAGGATAATAGGTTAAACTCTAGCAGTTAGACTAAAATACGGATATTCGTATAGATTTAGCAAAACGCTTAAATCTAGTTCTTGCGCAACGGCAGATTGGTAGGTTATGGGAAAAACGAGCTATTCAAGTTCTTCATTTTGGGCAAAACAAATTGGTATTGCGGTGGCACTTGTTATTGCAGCAGGCGTACTGATTTATATGCTACAGACACACGAACAATCACCTACACCTGCGTCACAAAAAGAAGAGAAATCTGTTTCCAAGGGCCTCAGCGAGTTTTACCGTGACTTTCGAATGTCTTCAACTGACCCGTTAGAAGATGAGCAGGGCGACTTCGTGCTCGATATTGCCGGTGTCGATCCTAATTTGGACAGTAAGTTAGCAAAAATGTCTAGTCAAACCCGTCCTGTGGAAAAGAATTGGACTGGCGAACACAAATATCGCACTTTTAAAGAAGGTAACACGCTTCGCGAGGCTATTTCACAATATGCTCAAGCGGAAGGTATGCAGTTAATTTGGAACTTGGAACAAGACTTTGTTATTAAACATCAGTTTCAACTAGATAATACGGTTGCAGGCTCTTTAGCAAAAATTGCAAGCGCTATAGACAGCAGTTTTGAGGGTGAAGTAAAAGCGTATTTATGTGCAGAGCAGCGTTCACTCGTTGTTACAGCAGAAGAAACGGATTTTCTTAAAAATAATTGCCGACTTGTTCGTGGGTAATAGCTTGCTTACAAGGCCCACTTTTCAATAAGTGACGTTAAAAAAATTCAAAGGCTTCATGGTAATCAGACTAACTTACATTTGTTAAAGTTAGTCTTCTGATGCCATCGATAACCTTTTTTGTTTCAGTACCAACACCTGCACATCTTGGTCATATTTATAATATGATCAGGTTACCTAGTTCATTGCCTACATTTTCCAAACAGCATGTCCCAATGTCTTGTCACTTGCTCGCGAATGATATCTAATTCTTCACTTTGGTCTGCATATTTAGTGTCAGCAAGGGTTAGGTGATGGTATTGCTCTCGAAGCCGCAGGTACGCTTTTTGAAGCTTTTGCGCCGTTGTAGTGTCAATAATATTCGCCTTGGTAGCGACATCGAAAATTCGTAGATTGTCTGGATACTCAGTCATTCCTTGCACAGCGTTTGCGTGGGCTAATACAAGGTATTGCGCCATGAACTCAATGTCAGTAATTCCACCTTCACATTGTTTTAAATCCACTTTTTCATTATTTTTAGTTAGCAGATGCTCACGCATTTTAATACGCATTTTGCAAACGTCTTGTGACAGTGTATCCAGCTCTCTCGATAGGCTGAGAATTGAATGTCTTACCTGAGTAAAATCATCTAAAAGCGATACGTCTCCGCAGATGGCTCTTGCTCTCACAAGCGCCTGATGTTCCCAAGTCCAAGCTTCTTCTAGTTGATATTTCTCAAAGCCGTTAATGTGACAGCACAATAAGCCAGCATTTCCAGAAGGGCGCAGGCGAAGGTCTGTTTCATAAAGTTGACCAAACAGCGTTTTCGTATTCAGCAGGTGCATAATTCGCTGAGCGAGCTTGATATAAAATTGTTGTGCCTCAATAGATTTTTTGCCATCGGTACTGCTTGAACGGGGCGCATTGTGTAAAAACACTAAGTCTAAGTCCGAACCATACCCTAGCTCATAACCACCTAGTTTGCCGTAGCCTATTATGGCAAAACCCTTGTCATCACCTTCAAGATGCGAAGGGACACCGAAACGTTCCCGCATTTGCATCCATGCAGCATGTAATGCGTGTTCTAAAATAACTTCTGCTAATACGGTAAGTTTATCGCTTACGTTATTGATAGGAAGAGACTCACTGATGTCGCTGGCAGCGATGCGAAGTTGTTGACAGAGCTTGAACTGCCTAAGCCCATCCATCAACATTTCTACGTCATCTTGTTCTATACGTAGCATGGTCTCGCGCAGTTCGGTCTGGTATTCCAGCTTGCTGGTATGAATATCGGTATTTTGCTGCCCTAAATATAACGGGGTAAGGAGTTCATCCAGAAGTAGCGGGAACCGCTTAATTTCTTGAGCAATCCAGTCACTTCTTTCGCATAGTTTTACTAACTGTTTAAGCACATCGGGGTTTTCTAACAACAAATCGAGATACGTTGTACGGCCGGTAATGGCTTCAATGACGCCGAGTAACCGGCTTAATACCTGTGCCGTGTGATTAGGATGCTGGTTAATCAGGACATACAGAATTTCAGGTAACAATTTATTAAGCGTGTCTTCACCTTTTTGACCTATTCGGTAGTTTCTCTGCTTTTCTTTAAACCCAGCCAGAATTGAGAATACGTCGTTAATGTCTTTGGATGAAAGGTGATCGTTAAACGCTTCAGCAAATTCATCGTCTTGCAATGAAAGGCGCCATGCGTCCTGACAAGCAATAAACAGCTGATCTTCCTCAGAATGCGTGTCATGTGACTCTTCCACTAGTTCGTTAAAGTGACCGTGAATGCGCGCCATGGTAGCGTCTAGCTGATTTAAGAATTCGCTGTACGTATCAAAACCCATAACATCAACAAGCGCTGTCTGCTGCCAAAGCTCATCAGGCAAGGTCTGTGTTTGGCAGTCTTGGCTTTGTTGCAAGGTGTGCTCTACTTTCCGCAAAAATAGATAGTCTTGTTTAAGCTGTTGTGTGACTTCGCTTTCGACAATGTCCAAATCACTCAATGCATCTAAAGTGCGTAGTAATGACTTACTTTGCAGGGCAGGCTCACGGCCACCGTGGATAAGCTGAAAGCTCTGGGCAAAGAATTCTACCTCTCGAATACCGCCCGCACCCAACTTGATATTGTTACTCAATCGTCGCCTGCGAATTTCGGTAGCAATAAGCTTTTTCATATTGCGCAGCGCATCAAGTGTGGTGAAATCTAAATAACGCCTAAACGTAAAAGGCTGTAGAATGCTGTTGAGCCATTTTACATTATCTGATTTGTCATTATTGATAACTCGAGCTTTGACCATGGCAAAGCGTTCCCAGTGCCGGCCTTGATCTTGATAATAGTCCTCGAGGGCAGCAAAATGCATAACCAACGGGCCAGAGTCACCAAAAGGACGTAATCGCATGTCTACGCGATATACTTGCCCATCATTAGTAATTTTGTTCAGCGCTTGAATAAGCTTTTGGGCCAGCTTGGTAAAAAACTGCTGATGCTCTAACGCTTTTTTGCCGCCGCTAGTTTCTCCTTTTTCTGGGTAAGCGAATATCAAGTCAATGTCTGAGGAAAAGTTGAGTTCTCGCCCGCCTAGTTTACCCATGCCAAGAATATACATGTGCATATCCTTATTATTGCTTTTTGGTGTGCCGTAGCGAAGAGCTAGGTGCCGGTAAACCCAGTAATAAGCATTGGTTATAAGGGCGTCTGCCAAAGCTGAAACTTGTTCAAGAGATGTTTCAATAACCTGTTTATTAAGCACGTCTAAAAATGTAATGCGTGCCATTTCTTGGTTTCGATATTCACGAAGCACCTTCAATAACTCGTCTTCGCTTTCTACCATTCTAAGTTTTGTGTCTAGTTCAGCACTAAAAGAAAGCGCGCCCGAAGCCTTTTCTTTTTTCTCGTCGTTGGCTTCTTGCTCTTGTTCTATTTGAGCGGTTTCTGGTTGGTTGTGAGCTAAATGGGGAGACATTGAATCGTTGGCTATCCCAACAACTCTAGAGATAAACGCAGGCTTTTTTATGAGCGTTTCTGCTAAGAACGCTGAGCGAGCAAAAGCGGTTAAAAGGGCGTCGCGATGCGTTTCAGCAATGCCTTTGTCGCTTTTTGTTAAAGCAGGTGAATCTAATAACTGATGCCAGAATTTTTCGGCTTGCTCTAGGTTTGTCATGCAATTTTCGTTGTCTATTGGCATAATGCTCGCGTCTTAAAGATAACACTTATATTAAATTAACGAATACGCCAGCGTTATTCGATGATATTCAATATCAGCTTTCTACTGAATTACATTGTATCGATAACAAAGGCTGGCGCTTATTAAAAATTAATCTGAACAAGTTCGCCGCAATCTTTGTGTCCACTTTATAAGTGGATGCTGTTTTCTCTGCAGACACTACTGCAATAATATTGATTTAAAAGGATAATCGGCAAAGACCTTCGTATGTTCAAGGAGCAAAGATAACGTGGAAGCCTTACTAAAACTAGTACCCCTAACGCAGGAACTATTAATTTATCTTGCCATGGATGTGGTAATAGCGTTAGTGCTACTGATGATTATGAAATGGCTGACGGGCGCATTTAGAAAATATTCAGTAACCGAAGAGCTTGGTGTAAAAGATAACTTTGCTTTTGGGATAAGCATTGCCGGTGGCATGTTGTCGCTGTGTATCGTGTTGAGCTCAGTG
Source organism: Alteromonas portus (assembly GCF_005117025.1). GTDB lineage: Bacteria > Pseudomonadota > Gammaproteobacteria > Enterobacterales > Alteromonadaceae > Alteromonas > Alteromonas portus. The sequence continues at coordinate 605,680 of NZ_SWCO01000005.1, forward strand.
GTTGGCCGGCATATAGGCGTAGGCTACCAAGAGGCCGCAATTGGAATGGTTACTTTTGGCATTGTAGGTATTATCTTGGTGAAGTTTGGGCGCTTTGCTCACGATAAACTGGTGTTAAATAAAGTAGATACTCACGCCATGATTGCCGAACGAAGCGTAAGTGTTGCACTTGTCGATGCCGCAAGCCTGGTAGCAAGTGCCATAGTGCTTCGCAATATTATGATTTGGGTTGATGGCAGTGACATGAATGCGCTGATAGCAATAGTAACGGGTTTTAGCGTAGTGTTAACCATGCTGCTTGTTATGACGCGAATATTAGAATTTAGATATGCACGTGATAACCAAAACGATTCATTTCAAGGTGCACTTGAGAAGGGGCAGTTAGCGCTTGCTATCGAGCATAGTGGCAATTTGCTTGGAACAGCTATGATTGTTTCAGCAGCTAAGAACCTTCTTATTTACAATCCGTCGGGCTATGTGAGCAACGTGACAGGTTGGTTAATTGTGAGTGTGGGTTTGGCAATTGCCCTTCATTTATTGGTTTTGGCGAATAAAAAAATTATTCTCTTTGGCATGAATTTCCGTCAAGAAGTGGACCATCAGCATAACGTCGGTGTGGCGGCTTTAGGTTTTACCTTGAGTATCGGTAACGCCATGATTATTAATGGCGTTTTGGGTGGTTAGACTTTTCGGCTCTTATTTTAGAAATATATTAGATACTTAGTGTTGGACACCTTCAAGTGATAATGGTTTGGCAACAAGTTTGTTGCCACTCTCTCAGTATCCAAATACTGATTTAATGCACACTAGTTCATTGAGTTGCCCTATTCGAATAATTTCGTCTTTTTTAGGGCGACTCATTTGCTTTACTGCATATTCAAGTTTTGCTGCTTGTGCTTTGTCTTCAAGCTCAAAAACCGCTTTGACAGTTAATGGCGACTTACCTTTAAGTGCTTTTGCACCACCTTTTATTAACCCTTTATGCTGAGCAATACGCCTTTCGGGGTCGGTAGTGATGCCGGTATAAATGTGCCCGAGTTTGTTCTCGACCATATAAAGATACCAAGGGGTATTTACGCTTCGTTGGTGGGTATTGCCTGTGTTGGCTGTTATACTCTGTGCCAATGTATTAAATATCTAATTAATTACTCTCAGCATGATATTACCAGATTTTAGTAAGGCAAAAGTGCTTATTGTTGGCGACCTAATGCTTGACCGCTATTGGAGCGGTGGTACAGGGCGTATATCTCCAGAAGCGCCCGTACCCGTTGTAAACGTTAACCATTCTGAAGATAGAGCCGGCGGCGCGGCCAATGTGGCAGTGAATGTTGCCACTTTAGGTGCAGAGGTAACTTTGCTTGGCATGTGTGGTAAAGACGAAAACGCCAAGATATTAAAAGAGCGATTAGAAACTCACGACATTCGCTGTGAGTTCTTCGAAGTTGATGGCTTCGATACTATTACAAAGCTTCGAGTAATGAGCAGAAATCAGCAGCTTCTGCGCTTAGATTTTGAAAAGAGTTTTGAGGAGGCAGACAAATCGGCATTGGAATTAGCTTTCGATAAGGCGCTAGACAATGCTGACGTAGTTATTCTAAGCGACTACGCAAAAGGTTGTTTAAGCAACCCACAGGCTCTTATAGAAAAAGCACGCAGCAAGAATAAGCGTGTGGTAGTCGATCCCAAGGGCAGTGATTTTGGTAAATACGCTGGCGCCACATTAGTTACACCTAATATGGATGAGCTTCGCGGTATTGTAGGTGAGATAAGTAGTGAACAAGTGCTGGTAGAAAAAGCGCTGTCATTAAAAGAATCACTGAATTTAAGTGCTCTTCTTGTTACGCGCTCAGAAGACGGCATGACATTGTTTGACGGCGACAACACTGAATTTCATTTGCCAGCAAAAGCGAAAGAGGTCTATGACGTAACCGGGGCGGGGGATACCGTGGTGTCAACTTTAGCGGTTGCCATGGCCTGTAATTTGCCACTTCAAGCTGCTTGTGTGCTTGCAAATCTAGCAGCCAGCGTTGTTGTAGGTAAACTGGGTACGTCTACGGTAACGAACACAGAGCTAGCACTAGCGTTAGGTGAGCAGTCGGTGCATTTAGATGGTGGCGTGATGAGTGAAGACCAGCTAGAAATTGCGCTTCAAGCAGCTAAAGCCCGCGGCGAGCGTATTGTCATGACCAACGGCTGTTTTGATATATTGCACTCTGGTCATGTAGCTTATCTTGAAGAGGCTGCACAGTTGGGAGACCGACTAATAGTAGCGGTGAATACCGATGCGTCAGTGACTAAATTGAAAGGTCCTGGGCGCCCAGTTAATAACGTCAGCCGGCGTATGGCCGTTCTGGCGGGCTTAAGCGCAGTTGATTGGGTTGTGCCTTTTGAAGAAGATACACCTCAACGAGTTATTGCCCGACTACTGCCTGATGTGCTCGTAAAAGGCGGCGATTACAAAATTGAAGAAATTGCAGGCGGAATTGAAGTTATGGCGAATGGAGGTGAAGTTAAAGTGCTTACCTTTGAAGATGGTGTATCTACTACAGGTATTATCGAACGCATTACTGAAAACAAACTGCGATAAGCCTTTAGTGGGAGCTATAAAGATAATACTTCGATAACGGCGCTTTGTTGGTTACCATATGGATTAAAAGCATAGGTAAAACACAACGCGCTGTTCAAAACTAACTTTACGCCTTGGTTTTGAACATACATTTCTAATGGAATAACGGTAAATAGCATGTACGAAAGTTACTATGGACTTAACTCGAAACCGTTTCAGTTAACCCCAGACCCTGAATTTTTCTTTGCAAGTAAATGGCACAAGCGCGCCATGTCTTACTTGCAGTATGGCCTTTCTCAAGCCGAGGGATTTATTGTTATTACTGGCGGAATTGGAACGGGAAAAACTACCGTAGCAAATAGCCTGCTTGAAGAAATTGAAGATGATATCGCGGCTGCGCAAATCGTTACGCCTAAACTTTCGCCAGACGAACTAGTAAAGATGGTCGCTTCTAAATTTGATATTCCTACGGAAGGACGTTCAAAAGCGGATATTTTAAAAGCCCTTGAAATTTTCTTGTACGACTTAAATAAAGCAGGCCGACGTGCGTTATTACTTGTAGATGAAGCACAAAATCTTCCGTTAGAAACCATCGAAGAGCTAAGAATGCTGAGTAACTTCCAGCTAAACGGCAAGCCCCTTATTCAAAGCTTTTTGCTTGGTCAAGAAGAGCTGCAGCCTATACTGCGTGCGCCGAATATGGAGCAGTTCAGGCAGCGTATTGTGGCGTCGTGCCATCTAGCACCACTTTCTTTAGAAGAGTGTAAAGAATATATAGAATACCGTTTACATCATGCCGGATGGAACGGCTCTGCACTGTTTAGTGACGAAGCGCTAGAGCGCATTCATATGTTCTCTCGTGGTATTCCTCGTAAAATTAATACCCTTATGGACAGGGTTATGCTTTATGGCTTTTTAGAAGAGCTAGATAGCTTTGACGCTGGTGCGGTAAACGAGGTTATTGAAGAAGTAAAAGCCGAGATGTTCGAACCAGATAAAACAGGCGCGGAAGTCACCGAACATATGGGGTTTGCTGACCACCCCGAAAGCCAAACCATCATGACGCCGAAAGGCAATGTTATTCGAGACACTAAGTACTACTTAGATATGCTTGCTGAGTTGGTTGATGCTTTGGATGACGCAATTTCACAGAAAGTGAAAATGACCCAGTACGTAGATAAGCTTATGAAGAAGAAGTTTAAGACTTACGTGCGGCTTAAGAGTGATGACAAGAAAGAGTGATGGTTTCGCAAACGTTAGTTGGAACGAAGAGTATTCTGCTGTGTACTTAAGTTACGGCTATTAGGGCTGTAATTGAGCGTAATCAAAAAGCGTCTTTCTTGATAATTTTCAAATTGACTTAATGAGTCTAAGTTCCGGTACTGGCTCTGAACACTTAATGTAAAATCTCTCTTTATCCTAAAGCTCATCCCTACCGTTCCAACATAAGTTTCCGAATCGCTTATTGAAGAGCTATCATACTCTGTTTTTATGTAAGATAGACTGGTATTGAAAGAGGTTCTTACACCAAGACGAGCAATGAGTGACGTCGAAAAGGAGTGTTGGAGTGAATCTGGAGTGTCGTCGAAATACAATGATTGGAGTCGTCGCCCCTGAAGAGAAACTGTCAATCGATTAAATTGGTAACCGGTATTAACAACCCAGTTCTTTCTCACCCGCTCACTGTCATTAATGTCATCTTGGAATGTTGATAAATCTGTAAATTGCTCACCAGGTTGTAATTCATAACTTAAAGAGTCGGGAACAAAACAATCATCAATTGTTAAATAGTTGTCTGGACAAACAAATACGCCTTCACCATTAGAGTCAAAAATTGATGAGTTGGAGGTAACTTCTTCTGAATATGTAGCTGTAGCTCTCAGCTTTCTGCTCGCGTAAATGAATGAAAATGATTCAGTGTCGCCATAAAAGGCCTGGTCTTTACTTCCAGAGAAGCTTGTCCTTGGGCTGAGTTGGACTCTAAAGTCTATCGAGTAAAAGCCACTATCATCGTTCTCAGAAAACGTGCTCTGTTCGCTCACGCTATTGTAGGCAATTCTTAGTAAATTATTTTGATTTTGATACAGAACCCCAGCATTGTAAGTTCTATAGGTATCGATACTTTCTACTCCATTTAAATCCTGTTTTGACTCGTTAAACCCCGCGACTAAAAAAAATCGGTCAGTAATAGCAAAATTAGTATTTGCAAATGAGTTACGCCTCATTGTGTCAAAACCGCTGTTTCGCTGAATTTCTCTGTAATTTGTTCCTAGGCTCCATCGAAAAAATGAGAACCTACTACCACTATCCAAGCTGAGATTCGAACGATAGCTTTTTGTGTCGAAAGCAGTTTCACTTGTACTACTTCTCTCACTTTCAAACAATGATGCCGATAAATTTGATGATAACGTTACCCAGGAGTTGCCAAGATTAGTGATTCGGAGGCCCCCTGTGTTATTTCTTGTTTTCGTTAAGTCGTCTGGGTTTGTGACTAGGTCATTAATTAACAAATTGCTAGAGTTTATGGAGTTGTATTGCTGAGAACCGTTGGTGTATAAAAAAATACTCTGGTCGTACAGTTCGTATTGAACGTTGTAACTACTCGTCAAGTAACTTTCAAATGAGTCATCGGAGGTATCTCTATAGATATTCCTATTATTTACCGTCACCGAAGCGGAAGCGTTATTACTTTGATAGGTTACTAATGCTCTTGGAGTTATTTCACCTGCAAAAAAGTTATCACGGCTATCAGTTACCCTTTCGACGTAATTTAATGTAGCTGAAACTGAAGGAGTGAATTCAAATTCGGCAGCATTTGTATTCATTGAAGCTACCGAAGTCATTACGCTAAGCTGAACTAAAGAAATGCCAAATCCTTTTCTTTCCATCTTGTTAGCTTCCATTGCTTCCATAGTAGTAGCCGTAATAGCCAGGCCCATTGTCTTGTCTCAGAGATTTATTAACGACAAATCCGATTGCCATTTCAGGATTCAAGTGAGATACAGAATTTTTTATATCATGAATCTTACTGCGGCCTTCCTCACAAACAACAATAGCCTGACCAGCCAAGTTTGCAAGGACTGAAGTTTCGTTAATTCCTAACAGTGGCGGTGTATCTATAATAACGATACGGTCTTTGTAACGTGTTGAAAATTCGTCAACTGTAGTCCGCATAACTTCGCTTGCGAGAAGTTCATTAGACAAATGGTGAGATTTACCAGCAGCGATAAGCTTAAGCTTAGGTATGTTTGTAGAGAGCATTACATCTGAAATGTTTTGCTTCTCCCCTAGAAGGTATTCAATCAGACCCTCTCTGTTTCGAGAGCCGAGCGTTTTCATAACATTGGGCCTCAATACGTCAGCATCAACAAGTAAAACTGTTTTATCTTGTTCTGATGCAATACTAAGAGCCAAGTTTACGGCAGTAAAAGTTTTTCCTTCACCTGGCTTAGAGCTTGTCACCATTACAACGTTGCTGCGGTCAAGTGTTTTTGATAATGGCCCAAATGCATTTGAAAGAATTTTGCGTTTTATTGCTCGATATTCTTCATTTATTAATCTTCGCTCAGCGCTATTATCCACCATTCCTTTTGCACTTAGTGAATCTAGATCTAGTCGAATTTCATCATTTGCACTGACAGCATTTACATCAGAGTAGTCATTTATACTTTCCGGTTTTTCATCTGAAATCTTAGCCTGAGCAGAGACACCAACCGATTGAGTCTCTTGACCAAAGCCTTCACTTACAGGTTCCTCTGATTGATTCTCGATAGCCTTTGTTTTTTTGTTTTTCGCCAATGCTTTTTCAATAGTACTCATCACATAAAACGCTCATATAAGTTTATATTCATCATTGACAATAGGACTAGGGCACCATATGTCGCAAGCAATATTGAAGATAAAGCAAGAAATATCAACAAGTGTTTTCTTTGTTTTTTGCGAACACTTGCAATTTCTAGATCGGCTACAGTTCCATAGATTGGAAGTGATACCAGTGCAGACAACTGCTCGGCCCTCATCAAGACCGGAGAAAATTGTGAAACAATAAATGCGAGACCTAAACCGCCAGCGAAGCCAATAACCAAAGTTACGGTGTAGAGCAGTACCCTGTTTGGACCTGAAGGTTGCCTAGGTAAAATTGGCGGAGATATAACTCGGAACTTTAGGTCATCGTCTGAAATGTCAGCTTTTTTCCCTAATTCGGCTGAATCTTGTCTTTGCAATAATTGTTCGTACTTACTTTTAATAATACCGTAATCTCTGTTTAGCGCCTTTTGCTCTAGTTCTAGTTGTGGTACGAAATCAATCTTCGCTTGCAATTCAGCTATTTGGGATTCGTAATCGCTTTCTCGTACTTGCAACAATGCTAGCTGACTTTCTAATTGCCCAATATCTATTGACAATGGGTTATCGGCGCTCATCGAAGAAGCATTTTCGATACTAGCAATATAGCTCTCTACTTCTTTTTCTCTCAGAGTTATTAATCTGTCGAGCAAATTGTTAGTTTCGATAACATCAGGGTGTTCGTCAGTAAAGCGAAGCTTCAATTCATCTAGCTTATTTTCCAGAGCTTCAATCCTTGAGTCGAAACGAGTTGGAATCATGGCCCCTTCGTTAGAACCTGCGCTTTGCATCAGCTTTACATTTTTTCTTAAGGAAGTGATTTGTTCCTTGATTTCAACCATTGTGCGTCTAGTGGTTGCTAGATTATTTTCGGCAGTTTTAAGCCTCGAGTAATAAGAGCCTGTCTCAGGTAATATGTCAGAATACTTTCGCTTAAAGTCTGCAACACGCATTTCTGCTTCAGTTAACCTTTGCTCATACTCATCAATTTGCTGCTGTAAAAATTGATACGCTGAGTCGGATTGAACGCGATTTTTACCTAGACTTCCTTCTATAAGGAGGTTTAGTGTCTCTTGGACAACATTTCTTGCAATATTAGGATCTTGGTTATTATAGGAAATATTATATATGTTACTTCTACCACCAGAACTGATCCTGATATCGCGTTCAAGCTCTCTGATCAACTGGTCAAAAGCCCCCGGACCAATTGCTTTTAAGTCTAAGTCCGTTTCTCTGGCAATTCGTTCTAGATTTTCCCTGCTTTTAAGCGTCTTCGCAATCAGGCTCACTTCTTGTGCTTGATTAGGATTTATTACCAACCCTCTAAGTAATGGAGCTAACATTGATCGTGTATCAACATGCACTCGAGCAGAGCTAGAGTATGTGTCTGGTAACGAAAGTACGTACAGGAAACCGAGAGGGCAAATTAGCCAACTAACGAAAAGTATATACCTTTTTTTTATCCATATGCCTTTTAGATAGTCAAGGATCTGGGCATATAACTGCTGTAAGTCGAACATCTACTTCCCTTTGTTCTAGAACCAAGCCTCGGGTACTATTAAAATATCTCCAGGGAGCATATCTACGTTTTTACTAATATCTCCATCTCGTATTAAATCATCAATAAACACTCTGTACACTTTTTGCTCCCCGTTCTCTATCCGTATCAATTGGGTGTTGTTTCCATCCGCAAACTCAGTGATTCCGCCGACAGAAATCATTAAGTCTAAAAGTGTCATGTTCTCTTTGTAGTTGACCGCTCTAGGGTTAGTGGCTTCACCAATAACCCTTACTTGTTCGCTAAACGGCCCAACGTAACCTCCAATCGTAACCGATACTCTAGGATTATTGATATAAACACTAAGTTGTTCCTCTAACTCTCTTGCAAGTTGAGTCGGCGTTCTGCCTGTGACCTCAATATCTTCGATTAATTTGGTAGTAATCATTCCGTCGGGTCTAACACTGAATGAACCAGATAATTCGGGATTTCGCCAAACAAAAATATTTACGGAGTCACCCGGCCCTATAAGATACTTGTAATCATCGATATCTGTTGTGTAGGATGGATGTATAGTTGCATTGGGAAGCACGTTATTGGATGAGCAACTCCACAGACAAAGTAATATGGAAATTACGCAAGTTAATCTAAAGCTTAACATCTGTACCTTCATTTCGAGCGATCCTTGTTAAATCCTTTTTGAAAGCGAAAGTTTACTCATAGGTTATGAATTCATTGTTAACTGAATTAAAAGATTAGGCAAGCCTTAAGGCTTTAAGTTTGGGAATATTCTTCTGAAAAATATTTAAATGTAGATTTCAGTCCTATTCAAAGTTTATGTATATTGATTTAAGATACCTATTATAAAGCTGCGCATGCGTTAGTAACGCCAGGGAACGAACTTAATGGCAATAAACAATAAAAAGCAAAACAAACGCTCGAATTTGCTTGTAATCTGTGATTTTACGTTAGTAAGTTACATCACATATCTTATGTATGTGATGCTTGATAATTACTATTTCGACGATTCAGTAGATACGCTGAAGGTCTTAACTACTACCTTTTTATTTACTTTTTTCATCGTAATTTCGTCTCTTTCTGTAGGTCTTTACGAAAGTAAGCTAAGAGAAACTTTTAGAGGGATTATCAGACGAATTTTTGTCAGTGTCGGCATCGCTTACTTTTGTATCGAGATAGTAAGTGCAACTATTGGTACTTCTCTGAAAATCCACCCGTATTTTCTTCCTGCTTCAGCTGCTGTTTCTATTATTACTCTCGTGGTTTTTCGTTACTTCACCACACGCTTGGGCTTACTTGGGCTGGGTAAGACCCGCACGTTAATAATTGGGGCGGGGGAACGTGCGTCAATTATAGAAAAGCGGATGAGAAGGGACGTTGATAGAATTGGTTTTGATTTGGTCGGTTTTATTCCCGTACCGGGTGATAATCGAGAAGATGGTATAAAGTCAGAAAAGATTGTACATATTCGACTAGAGCAAAACCTCCGTCAATTTATCTATGATAATGATATAGAGGAGGTTGTTATTGCATGTGATCAGCGCAGGGGGACTTTGCCCCTAGAAGAGTTATTTGAATGCAAATTAAGAGGTATCGAAGTAACAGAGTTGCTAGATTTCATGGAAAGAGAAACGGGCCAAATTGTAGTTAATCTTATGTATCCTTCGTGGGTAATTTATTCTAACGGCTTCTCAACCCAAAACTATCTAAGAGACTCCCTAGATTACGGGATCAATGCTTTTCTTGCGTTTATTGTATTTCTACTAACGTGGCCATTTATGTTGCTGACTGCTGTTTGTATTTACCTTGATGACGGCTTTAAAACGGGCACATCAGTGTTGTATAAACAAGAACGAGTTGGGCTTAATGGCAAGTTATTTCGAATTATGAAGTTTAGAAGTATGCGTCCTGATGCTGAAAAAGATGGAGCAAAGTGGGCTTCGAAGGATGATGACAGAGTGACACGCATTGGTCACTTTATTAGAAAATATCGAATAGACGAGCTGCCACAACTGTTTAATGTTTTTAGAGGTGAAATGGCCTTTATTGGACCAAGGCCAGAGCGTCCAGAATTTGTAGAGCAACTTGTTCGTGAGATCCCATATTACAATCAAAGACACAACGTCAAGCCGGGGTTGGCTGGTTGGGCTCAACTTAATTACCCCTACGGGGCATCCGTGACCGATTCGATGGAAAAGCTTAAATTTGATTTGTACTACGTTAAGCACCAAAGTCTTTTACTCGACTTGTTAATTTTAATTAGAACGACTGAAGTAGTTTTGTTTGGACGTGGAAGATAGTTTTTACTGACGGGAATAACCTTTGAAAAATGCAATGACAGTAGATGTTGAAGACTATTTTCAAGTTTCGGCATTCGAGAAATCAATTTCGCCCAATGATTGGACGAAACTCCCACTGAGGGTGGGGGATAATACAAATAGGTTGATAGACCTATTTGCCGAGCATAATGTCAAAGCAACTTTTTTCTGTTTGGGATGGGTTGCTGAAAAGTGTCCTAGTGTTATAAAGAGACTTGTTTCTGAAGGACATGAGTTAGCTAGCCATGGATATGACCATACCCGGCTTGGCTTTTTAGATAAGAAGGGCTTTGCTCAAGACGTTAGCCGAAGTAAAAAGGTTCTTGAAGATACAGGCGGTGTGAAAGTTGTGGGTTACCGTGCACCAAGTTTTTCTATCAACGAGCATACTCAGTGGGTTTATGAATTACTTTCTGAATTAGGGTTTACATACTCTTCAAGTACATATCCGATAGAACACGACCTATATGGAGTTCCCGATTGGCCTCGCTTCATACATACTCGACCAGAGGGAATTATAGAGATCCCAATCCCTACTTTGCGTAACAACAATACTAATAAAGGTATTGGAGGTGGGGGATATTTTAGGCTTTTTCCTTATTGGTTATCGAAACGAAGGATTGATGGTTTTTTAGAATCTGAAAACCAACCTTACAACTTTTACTTCCATCCTTGGGAGATTGATTCCAAACAACCTCGCATAAAGAAATTACCCATTAAATCCCGTTTTCGGCATTATGTGAATCTTAGTAAAATGGAAGGAAAACTTCGTTCTTTATTGACAGATTTTGAATGGGGCACGATGACAGATGTTTATGGACTGAAGGAACAGGCGCAATGTCGGAAAGAGTTTGTAAGCTAGCGACAGAGAAACATGACTTTGAGTTGTGGGATGCTTACGTCGATAACCATAGTGAGGGAAGTTTCTTTCATCTTAGTGGCTGGCGAGATGTAATTTGTGAGGTCTATAAACATACGCCTTATTACTTAATTTTAGAAAATAATAAGACTATCTGCGGTGTGCTACCGCTGTTTGAACAAAAAAGTAGGTTGTTTGGTCATGTCTTAATTTCCACTCCGTTTTGTGTGTATGGCGGAGCTATAGCCGATGATGACGGCGGATTGTTACAATTGGAAAATGCAGCCGCAGAGCTAGGAAAGAAACTCAATGTTGATTACGTTGAGTTTAGGTATACGAAGCCGCGCAGTAATAATTCGAATCTTATTCTTAATTGTAATCATTCCACTTATCTCATGCCTATTCCTGATGATGAGCAGGCGATACTACAATCAATAAAGAAGAAGCAACGAGCTAATGTGAGACAGTCACTGAAGAATGAACTAACAGCAAAGGAAACATCAGATATAAGCGAAGTTCATCGTATTTACTCTGAGAGTGTAAGGAATCTGGGAACACCTGTGTTTCCAAAGCGATATTTTTCAAAACTCAAAGAGGTATTCAGTGACCGGGTAGAACTTTTGAGTATAAAAAATGGCGAACAGCCGGTATCTGCAGTTTTGTCTTTCTACTATAAAAATAAAGTCTTACCATACTACGGAGGCGGCACTCCAGAAGCTAGATATTGCCGTGGTAACGACTTTATGTATTACAGCCTAATGTGCCGGGCCAGGGAAAAACGTGATTGTGAAGTATTTGACTTTGGGCGAAGTAAAAACAATTCCGGCTCGGGAAGCTACAAGAAAACCTGGGGTATAGAGCCACAGCCTCTTTATTATTATTGTCAATTAGTTAAAGCTACTAATTTGCCAAACTTAAGCCCAGATAATCCTAAGTATAGATATTTCATCAAAATGTGGAAAAAGCTTCCTTTGTTTGTTACTGAGCGCTTAGGCCCTTACCTGAGCCGCTTTTTAGGTTAGAGCACAGTCTGCTAATTTTTTCAGGATTATAAGTCAATGAGGCAAAATTCAGTAAATTTCTATTTGACTCTTGGGGGATTGGCGTTTTTAGTTTGGGCATTCGTTTATTTCCAAACATTACAACACATGGTTATGGTGTGGTCTCAGTCCGAGACCTATAAACATTGTTTCTTTATCATCCCCATAACAATTTATCTTCTATATGAAAAGAGGGCACTTCTCAAAAGCTTAGATTATCGGCCTACTTGGTTGTTAATTGCACCGTTGCTGTTCATTCAAGCGTTATTTGTTTTAGCACAGCAATTAAATGTACAACTTGTTGCTCATTTTTGTGCTGTTACTTCTCTTATAATAATTATCTGGACGCTGGTCGGAAATCATGTTTTCAAAGCTGTAGCGTTTCCTATTTTCTACCTTTATTTCGCCGTTCCTTTTGGCGAAGAGTTTGTTCCACATCTGCAAGTAATTACCGCAGATATAAGCTGCCAACTTCTAATCGCGGTAGGCATTCCGGTCTATCGGGAGGGATTGTATCTGTATTTACCAAACGGGACCTTCCATGTTGCAGAAGCTTGCGCTGGAATACGATTCTTAATTGGCACTTTTGCACTGGGCGTGCTTCTAGCGTATCTAAACTATCAGCGCGTATGGAAGCGGGTATTATTTTCATTGGTTTGCGCTTTTGTACCAGTAATCGCTAACGGAATTAGAGCATTCGGCATTATGGTTATAGGGTATGTTACTGACATGCAGCATGCGGTAGGAGCTGATCACTTAGTATATGGGTGGTTTTTCTTTTTATTTGTCCTAGTTATTTTGTTCTTTTTAGGAAATGTTGCTAATGATGCTCAAGCTAATTACTCAAGTAACGGAGAAGTTGGAAAAATAGAAGCTCGTTATTCTGTATTTCTTACGTCCGTGTTAGTTCTTCTTTTGCCATTAGCGTCGAGTTTCAGCGCGAGTAAACACAGTTTATCAAAAGATATTAACGTCAGTCAGTTACTAGATTCCTATTATCAAGTTGGAGAGCAAGCTTCATTTAATTGGATGGAAGTTGACGATGATACTATTCAACCGTCATGGACCGGTATTTTGAATGAAGTCCCATTGAGATTAACCTATCGAGATGATAGCGACGAGCAGGAATTAGTAAGCTCTTTACATCGACCATTCAACGATGACGAATTCAGCCTTCTCAAGGCTAAAGAACTAATTCGAAGAAACAACGATTCTTTCGAAATAATTAAGATTCAAAACGTCCATGGGCATAGTAAGAGCCTATTGATTTGGTATCAATTGGAAAACCGTTCCGTAGCACCTGCTTTAACCGCAAAGTGGCAGCAGTTTCTCAATCGTATGTCTGGCAAAAGAGCCGATGGTTACTATGTCGTTGCAGAGATACCCGAAAACCTTTCAGTTGATATAGTATTAAAGCGGTTAGGCACTCTACCTCTACCTCCGACTGAAACAAAGGCTGCGCGATGACTAAGACTATTTTTCACGTAGTATATGGACTCCACGTTGGGGGTCTTGAGAGAGTACTAATCAACACCGTCTCTCGTATGCCCAATGATTATAAACATACAGTAGTCTGTCTAACTTCTTATTCTGACTCTTTCGCTTCACTCCTTCCTAGTAACGCAAGCGTAATAGCGTTGGGCAAAAAAGATGGTCAAGACTTTGGACTTTTTTTTAAATGGTGGAAACTTTTGCGAGCTTACAAGCCCGATGTGGTTCACAGCTACAACCTCGCGACGCTTGAACTTCAAGTATTATCAGCCTTATCAGGCGTAAAAGTTCGTGTTCATGCAGAGCATGGAAGAGACGTATATGATCCTTTTGGCGATAATAAAAAATATCAGTTGCTAAGACGGTTAGTTTCACCGTTCATTCACACTTGGGTTTCAGTTTCAACAGAGCTACATATGTGGCTGATGAATACTGTTGGTCTTCCTAATAGTAAAACAAAGTTAATTAGAAATGGTATCGATACTAAACTCTTCACACCTCAACATAAGCCGAGTGACGAGTTTGTCGTTGGTAATGTGGGTCGCTTGAACCCAATCAAAAATCAGACCCTCTTAATAGATGCGTTCTGCTTAGCGGCTTATCGTAACGCTGAGTTTGCGCAGAAAGCGAGGCTGAGTATTGTAGACGAGGGAGAAAGCGAATCGATTTTACATGACCACATTACTTCAAAGAATATGGCTAAAAAAATAAGCTTGATAGGGCTTCGAGAGGATATGCCTGACGTGTACCGAAGCTTTTCCGTATTCGTTATGTCATCTATCGGTGAAGGTATACCAATGACATTGTTAGAGGCCATGGCTAGTGGTGTACCCGCTATCGTTACGGACGTTGGCGGGATGCCTGAGGTCGTTACGGGAAAGGAAGGTATAGTTGTTCCTTCGCAGAACGCAGATGCGTTGGCCGATTCACTGATACAGCTTTTCGAGTCGCCGGATTTACTTAACAGTTTCGCAAATGCATCACGTGAAAGAATTTGTAAATATTTTGATGAAGATAAGATGGTCTCTGATTATTTATCGTTATACAACCAATGAGAAGCCGGTATGTGTGGAGTTAGCGGAATATTTAGTTTTGACAAAGGGCAACTTATATCTAAACAAGTGTTAGAAGATATGAACAACGCTCAAATACACAGAGGACCGGATGCTGGAGGTTACTTCTATGGAGATGGAGTTGCACTAGGGCACCGTCGTTTATCAATAATAGATATTACAGGCGGCGGTCAACCTATCTACAGCGAAAATAAGGATGTTGTAATTGTTTTTAATGGTGAGATTTTCAATCATCATGAAATTGCCGAAGAGCTTAAATTAAAAGGCTACTCCTACCAAACTCACAGTGATACTGAAACGATATTACACTCATGGAGAGAATGGGGAGTAAAGTGTCTAGATAAGCTGCGAGGAATGTTCGTCTTCCTCATATGGGACGAAGTAAAACAACAACTTTTTGTGGCAAGAGATAGGTTAGGAATCAAGCCTCTACATTATTCTCAATTGGCTGACGGTAGTGTTATTTTTGGCTCAGAGCTGAAAGTTTTAAAAGCGCACCCTGAATTAGACCGAACACTAAATTATTCAGCAATCGAAGATTATCTTACTTTTGGTTATATACCTGACCCAAAGTGTATCTATTCTTCAGTTCAAAAGTTGGAAGCGGGCCATTACTTGTTATTTCAGCGAGGGAAATCAGGAACTTTGCCCAAGCCCGTGCAATATTGGGATTTACCCTGGGACCAACCACAATATGATGAACTAGACAAAGAAATTTTAACTGAGCGTTTTCGCGAAGCCGTGGATATCCGTTTAGAGTCAGAAGTTCCTTTGGGGGCGTTCTTATCTGGGGGAGTTGATTCAAGCGCTGTCGTAGCTATGATGGCCGGCCTGCAAAAGGAGCCTGTTACAACATGCTCAATAGGTTTCGATGTCCCTGACTATAATGAGTCCGAATTTGCGTCACTAGTTGCTAAGCAATATAAAACCTCACACCATTTAGAGGTAGTCAATCACGAGGATTTTACGTTGATTGATAAAATGGTTGAGTTATATGACGAGCCCTATTCTGACTCATCGGCCCTCCCTACCTACAAGGTTTGCGAGCTAGCAAGAAAACATGTGACAGTAGCCCTTTCAGGAGATGGCGGGGACGAACTTTTCGCAGGATATCGGAGGTATCGTCTTCACATGAATGAACAGAGAGTACGAGATGTTATTCCCGACCCGATTAGGCGACGCGTTTTCGGATTTTTAGGCAGTATCTATCCAAAGCTCGATTGGGCTCCTCAATTTTTACGAGCTAAAACAACATTTCAATCGTTATCTATGAGCTCTTCGGAAGCTTACCTGAATAGTGTAAGTAAGCTGCGATTCGATGAGCGAAGAGCTCTTTATCATAAAGGATTTAAGCGTCTCATTGGAGAATACAAATCAAATCAAGTATTTGACAACGTACTTAAAGGTAAACAAATTAAAGATAAGCTTAAAGAAGCACAGTATCTCGATTATAAAACTTGGGTAACAGGTGATATTCATACAAAAGTAGATCGAGCAAGCATGGCGCATGGGCTAGAGGTAAGGGTTCCTATCTTTGACCATAAATTTGTAGAATGGGGTTTCAGACTGCCCTCGAGACTAAATTTGAATAATGGTGAAGGAAAATTCAGTTTCAAAAAAGCACTCGAGTCTTACCTATCGAAAGACACACTATATCGAGAAAAAATGGGTTTTAGCGTACCAATGGCTGACTGGTTGCGCGGGCCGTTGAAACAAAAAATGATGGATTTGTTATCTTCTGAATGTGTTTCTAAACATGAAATTTTCGATAGGAATGTATTGTTAGAGAAAGCTCAGCAGCACATTAGCGGGAAATACGACCATGCAGCCGCATTATGGACAATAATGATGTTGTGCCAGTTTTTAGTAAAAGAAGAAAAAGAGAGACATCAATGAAGCCTCCTTTGTTATTTCTGTGCCACAGAATGCCCTTTCCTCCAAATAAGGGAGATAAGATTACTACTTTTAATCTTATGAATTATTTAAGCAAGCGCTTTGACCTTTATTTGGGAAGTTTTATTGATGATGAATTTGATAAGAAATACATAGACGAGGTAAAAGCCTACTGTAGGGAAGTTAAATTTATCGACATTACGCGAAAACGATATCTAACGAGTGGTTTAAAGTCCCTGATGTTAGCAGAGTCCGTTTCTACTGCACATTACCGGAATGAAGAATTGCAAAGTTGGGTTCATGAAGTGATTGATGAGCATCGTATAGAGTATCTTTTCGTATATTCGTCAGGGATGGCTCAGTTTATTGACTTCCCAGTATACAAAAATAAAAAGCGTGTTTTAGATATGGCTGACATAGACTCAGACAAATGGCGTCAGTACTGTGAAAACAAGCCCTTCTATTCAAAAATTATTTACGCAAGAGAATATAAACTACTAAAAAAACTAGAGCAAAAGATTCTTTCAGAGTTTGACGCAATAACGTTAATAACGGATGAAGAACGAGACTTATTCAAATCACTTTCTCCTAAAGCTTTTAGTAATAAGATAATTACGCTAAGCAATGGTGTTGATACCGATTATTTTGACCCTTCTGCTCAATTTGACCACACTGATAGTCCGCTTGCGGAGAGCTTGTCAATTTGCTTTACAGGCGCAATGGATTATTGGGCAAATGAAGATGCGGTGGTATGGTTCTGTGAAAAGGTGTGGCCGCTAATAATAGAAGAGCACCCAGCACTGATTTTCTACATAGTTGGTGGGAAACCCACGGAGCGCGTTAAAAAACTGGCCTCAATTAAAGGCGTTTTTGTTACAGGGAGAGTTGTAGATGTGCGTCCTTACATCGACAAAGCTCTAGTCGCTGTTGCAACTTTGCGTATCGCTCGAGGGGTCCAAAATAAAGTACTTGAAGCAATGTCCATGGCCAAGCCGGTGGTTATGACCTCTATGGCACAGGAGGGAATAGCGTTACCCACAGAGCAAAAGAGATTAGTTATTGATGATGAAGCTATTATGGCTCAGACTATCCTAAATTTGGTCTCCGACAATGCGCGCTCTACCGCAATCGGCGAAGAAAATCGCAAATGGATAGTCGATCGATATAGCTGGGAAGGTGCACTTAAGCCTCTCGATAAACTTTACCCAAGGAAAGATAGAAATGATAGTACGAGCTAAAGCGCCACTTCGTATAGGGTTAGCGGGAGGCGGCACGGATGTATCCCCATATAGCGATAAATATGGTGGTTTTATATTAAATGTCACACTCGACATGTTTGCTTACGCGACAATACAGACCAGGGATGACGATAAAATCTGTTTTTCCGCTCAAGATATAGAGCAAAAGTATACACAAAACATACAGGATAAGCTTATAGTTGAAGATGAATTAATTCTTCACAAAGCTATTTACAAACGAGTCATACAAGACTTTAACGGTGGCAAGCCTATAGCTCTTGATATTATAACGTTTTCAGATGCTCCACCGGGGAGCGGCTTGGGCTCTTCTTCGACTATGGTTGTGGCTATTCTAGCTGCCTTTAGGGAGCTTCTTAAATTACCTCTTGGTGAATATGATCTAGCGCATCTCGCTTATGAAATTGAGCGAGAGGATTGCAAGTTGTCGGGGGGTAAACAAGACCAATACGCAGCCACATTTGGTGGTTTCAATTTTATGGAATTTTACCAAGATAGAGTTCTAGTCAATCCGCTGCGTATCCGAAATGATATACAAAACGAGCTTGAGAGTCAGATCATACTTTATTTCACGGGACTGTCTCGAGACTCTGGTAAGATCATTGATGACCAAATAAAAGCATCAACCAAAACAGATAGTGATAAGTCATTGGAAGCACTTCACAAAGTCAAGCAGAGTGCTTTTGAAATGAAAGAGTGCCTATTGAGAAATGATATAGAAGGAATGTCGAGAGTTTTAGAGGCTTCATGGTTGGCTAAAAAATCAACGTCATCTTCAATCTCAAACTCATACATTGAAGAGGTAGCTTCTATGGCTATCGAAAATGGTGCAAAGTCTCTAAAACTATCAGGGGCCGGGGGAGGTGGTTTCATGATGCTTTTTGTTGACCCTGTAGACAAACAACCGCTCATAAAAAAGCTAAAGCAAACTTCAGGGCAAGTACATAATTTTCAATTTACAAATTTTGGGGTAAAAGCGTGGACGGTACACAATATATAAAAAGCCATTTTGAAAAGAGTATTGAGGTCAAACAGAAAATACTTACTGATGGTGTATTGATTGAGCGAATTGTTAAAGCCAGCGAATTGTGTATCGAAGCGCTGCAACGTGGAAACAAAGTAATGTTTGCAGGAAACGGCGGCAGCGCTGCTGATTCTCAACATCTTGCAGCTGAATTTGTTAGCAGGTTCAACTTTGACCGCCCTGGTTTGCCTTCGATTGCTTTGACTACGGACACTTCGATGCTAACAGCTATTGGTAATGATTATGGCTTTGAAAATCTATTTTCTCGTCAAGTACAGGCGAATGGCAGAGAAGGCGATATATTTGTTGGAATAAGTACATCTGGAAATTCGGTAAATGTTGTGAAGGCAGTAGAACAAGCGAAAGAGATGGGCATACATACTATTGCTTTATGTGGTGATGCAGGAAAGTTACCTGAAATGTGTGACATAACGCTCAACGTACCTTCAACGTGCACGCCTTATATTCAAGAGTCACACATCAGTATTGGTCACATTATTTGTGCTATTGTCGAAGAAACACTGTTTGCTAAATATAAACCTAAGGAGTAATTGTGGAAGCCATTCTTCTTGCCGGTGGTCTAGGGACTCGGTTGTACAGTGTGACTAGAGACAATTACCCTAAGTGTTTAGCGAAGGTAAATGGTGTACCTTTTTTACACTATATACTCTGGAATTTTCGAAACCAGGGTGTAAAGCGATTTGTATTAGCAGTTTCTCACCTTTCTGATATGGTAGAACAAGAAGTTAGGCATCATTTCGCAGATTGGGATATTGATTTCTCTATTGAGCGAGAACCACTTGGGACCGGTGGAGCAATAAGGCAAGCGCTAGCGCTTTGTCGTAGCGAACATGTGATAGTTGCAAATGCAGATTCGTTTATTGAATTTTCTTTACTGAAATTCGTTCATGAAATGCGTGAAAACGAAAGCGAACTTGGGCTTGTATGCACAGAAGTTGATGACCTGTCTCGATTCGGCGCTGCCAATATTGAACAAGGAAAGCTCATAGGTTTTTCTGAAAAAGGGAAGAGTGGCAAAGGGTTTATTAATGCAGGTATATATTGGTTGAACACTTCTAACGACGCCTTTTTAGGCCAACCGGAGCGTTTTAGCTTTGAAAAAAATGTACTAGCTAATAGAGAGTTACATATAAATGTGTTCAAAACGAAAGGTTTATTCTTCGATATTGGAACCCCTGGAGATTTTGCTGGTGCTCAACGCCTTGTAGATTTGAATAAGGGGCTCTTTTCCACATCACCTAAGATAGTAGAAGAGTAAAGCTGATGGAAATTGTCACCATTAGCACACTTTATCCAAACAAGAACGATCCGAAGCATGGTGTTTTTGTTCATACGCGATTAAAGCAACTTTTGTGTGCTTACCCAGAAATATCAGCTACCGTAATTGCCCCTGTGCCGTGGTTTCCTTTTTCATGGAAAAAGTTTGGAGAATACGCTAAATATGCCGGTGTTCCATACAGCGAAACCATAGACGGTATCACGATATTCCACCCCAAATATGTAGTCCTACCTAAAGTTGGAATGTATATAACTCCATTTTTCTTATCGAAAGCTATCAAAAAGACATTACAAAAGCTTCTAAAACGTAAAAATGTCGATTTGATTGATGGACACTATTTTTTCCCTGACGGAGTTGCTATTGAAAGCGTGGCAAGTAGATTTAATATTCCGTTTACCTGTACTGCTAGAGGTACAGATATCAATTTAGTACCCACATACCCAAAAGCTCGAAAAATGTTACAGTCGGTTTTCGCAAGTTCATCCCACATGATGAGTGTTTGCCAAGCACTTAAGGATGAAATGATGACACTAGGAGTCGAAGATAGCCGGGTAACTGTTGTAAGAAATGGAGTGGATCTATCACTTTTTAGTGCTAGTGATGATGATACTCAGAGAACTTTGAAAAGCTCCTTGGGGTTAGATACTCCGCATTTAATTATCTCAGTTGGTTGGCTGATAGAGCGAAAAGGTCATCACTTAATCATTGAGTCACTAAAAAAGCTAGATGACGTAACTTTAGCAATTGCAGGAGATGGTCCCGATCTAAAGAAACTGCAATTACTTGCTAAAGAGTCCGGAGTGAGCGAAAGAGTTAAATTTCTAGGGGCGCTAAGCCAATCGAGTTTAAATGAATGGTTTCGAAGTGCGGATCTTTCAGTTCTTGCTTCAAGTCGTGAAGGCTGGGCAAATGTACTATTGGAGTCAATGGCATCAGGGACACCTGTTGTTGCAACGAAAGTTTGGGGGACGCCCGAAGTAGTTAAAACAAAAAGTGCAGGAATTTTAGTTGATCGTTCAAGTGATGCTATCGCAAAGGGAGTTCGTCAATTGCTTGAAGAGAAGCCTTCACGAGTCCTAACGCGTAAGTACGCTGAGCAGTTTTCATGGAGTGAAAGCTGCGATTCTCTTTATAGAATTTTTCTTTCGATTGTTGAAAACAAGGAAAGCCCATCATGAGCGTTAAAGAAAAGACGATCATCACATTTAAAAGGTACTTTTTTATTACGGGCTTATTAGGTCATATTATGCTCATTGTTTTCCTAGTATTGCGTCCAGACCTAGTTGATAAAGTCTCAAGCAAAGTTTTGAGCAAGTATTATGCGTCGGCAAAAGCTAGTGAGCGTAAAGAAATGCTCAAATTTCCGAGCCTTCAACAAGAAATAGAAGCGGTTTTTTCAACTTGGCAGCCAAGTAATGAACACAGTGTTTCTAACTTACACTTTGTTAATGGGAAGCCTTTCGAATCTCTTCAAATTGCGCTCAAAAGCCTGAACGATGGTGACACTCTCGAAATCGCACAAGGCGTATATTCTGAACCTTTTGAAGTACATCAAAATCGCCTTACCATCATTGGTAGGGGGCATGTGGTTTTTGAAAAAGCAGCAATAAGAGGAAAAGGGTATATTGTTAATTATGCTGATGATTTAACGATTAAAAATATTGAATGCAGGGGGGTTACGGTAGGTGACCGTAATGGAGCGTGTATCCGCCAAGAGGGGGCAAATCTAACCTTAGAGCATGTGTATTTTCACAGTAGCGAAAATGGTGTATTGGAAGCCACTGACAAAATTAGCAAAATTCTTATTTACGATAGTCGTTTCGAACAGTTGGGGCGTCTTGGCCGGGCTCATGGTATCTATACTAACACAGCTGAGCTTTATATTTACGATAGTATGTTTATTGCTTCGAAGAGTGAAGGACACGAAATCAAAAGTAGGGGACCAGTTACCGAAATACATGGCAGTATTATAGCCTCTCTATCAGGTGTAGATAGCCGGCTAATTGATGTTCCAAATGGTGGTAAGCTCGTATTGGACAAATCACTGCTTCAGCAAGGGGCTATGTCATCGAATGGACAAGCGATCGGTTACGCGCAAGAGGGAAGAAAGCATACCGAAAATAGCATCACACTTAGAGAGAACGTCTTTATGTTCGACAGAATTGGCTATGACAGTATGTTGGCTACAGACAACCAGTTCGTGGAAACCGTAATATCACAAAATATAATAGTAGGTGAGGTTGACACGCCGGATTTAGATAACTCGAACCTAATGTATGAAAGTAGGGAAGAAATAGGTTTTCCTAACTATCCTTTTCTTCCAAATGCTTGGTGTGCTGAGCAAGATAAATGTCCAATAAGAACTCAAAGTCAATGAAGATACTCTATCACCACAGAGTTGCCAGCAAAGACGGGCAATATGTTCATATTGAGGAAATCGTAAATGCACTTCGCAAGCTAGGTCACAACGTTCACATCGTAGCACCGAAAATGACTGAACAGTCTAGTTTTGGTAGCAATGGTGGGTTGGTGAGTAAACTAAAGAACTATTTACCCCAAATGCTATATGAGTCTATTGAATACTCTTATAGCTTTTGGGCGTTTTTTAAAATGCTGTGGTCTATCTGGAAATTCAAGCCCGATGTAATTTATGAACGTTATAACTTGTTCTTTACGGGCGGAATTTGGGCAGCGAAACTTTGCAAAGTGCCTTTACTGTTAGAGGTCAACTCTCCCTTGTACGAAGAACGGATTGACTATGGTGGCCTTTCTCTCAGGCGGCTCGCAAGGTGGTCTGAGTATTATGCTTGGCGTAATGCTGATGTTGTATTGCCAGTCACGCAAGTGCTCGCGGAATTCATCTATGTCGCTGGGGTGCCTAGAGATCGCATCGAAGTAATTCCTAACGGAGTCGATGCGGCGCGTTTTAACCCGTCTTTGTATTCTCAACGGCTACCTAATTTAAAGGACAAATGTGTAGTAGGCTTTGTAGGATTCTGCAGGGAGTGGCACCACCTTGATAAAGTCATGAGATCGTTAGCTTCCCTTGATAGACAAGATATTGTTTTTCTACTTGTAGGAGATGGTCCCGTATTGCCTAGCCTAAATAAACTTGCTGATGAATTGGGTTTTACGGGGCAATTTATATCCACAGGCCTAGTCTCTAGAGATAAAATGCCATATTGGTTGAGTCAAATTGACATTGCACTGCAGCCAGCGGTTACTCCATGGGCGTCGCCTTTGAAGCTGCTTGAATATTTAGCGATGGGGAAAGCGATATTAGCAGATGATAGTCCCAACATAAGAGAGTTGTTAGCTGATGAGCACAATGCGTTACTTTTTCAAAGTGGAAACCTCGAAGATATGGTTGATAAGTTAATTAAAATTATTTCATCGCCCGAACTTGTCGACAAGCTTTCTAAGTCTGCTTTACAGACGATTGAGCGAAGATCTTTACAGTGGATAGGAAATGCCAAGGTCATCGAAAATTTAGCAGCGGAAAGGGTTATGAAGAGAGGTCAGTTTGATGCCTCTCAATAACCTACAAACCAAAATAAACAAAGCACTATTCCAGAAGGTTGCTTTTAACGTACGTGCAACAGGTATGTACCCATCCAATGAAGACGCTAATGTTGTCTTATTATCGCAAGTTTATCACGGTGCGGTAGATATGGCTCTGTTGGCACTTAAAAGCTTCGCTTTCCAGTTGGGAAGGTGCGCAATAGAAATTGTTGATGATGGTTCACTTACGGATGAAGATAAAAAACTGTTTAAAGCACACTTCTCCGACTTAACAATTACTAACATTAACGACATTGATGTCGGTCACTGCCCTCGAGGCGGGACATGGGAGAGGTTAATCAGAATACTTGAGCTCTCTAGAGAGCGTTATGTAATCCAAGTCGATACTGATACGTTAACCATGTCCGCTATTCCTGAGATTTCCAAAGCGGTTAGCGAGAATAGAGCATTCACGATTGGGAACCCTATTTTCAGTTTTCCTGTGTCCCCTGAGTACATGTCAGCGCTCTCAAAGAGGTGGCAGGGTGCTCATGTGCAAGTAGAAACGGAAAGAGCTCTCACAACCCTGCAATCTGAAAGATTTCAAAAATACTGTCGTGGATGCTCCGCTCTCACTGGGTTTCCTATAATGGGGCCTAGTTTTGAGAGGCTAGAAGCGCTGTCTCTAGAGCTAGAGAGTAAGTTGGGGCATATAAAGTGGAACGAATGGGGCTCAGAGCAGGTCGCGAGTAATTTAATGGTTTCATTGTCAGACGATCCCTTCATTCTGCCATGGCCCAAGTACGCAAATTACGGCTTCCCATCGACAGGGAAAGGGAACAAAGACCCTGATAATTTTATAGGCAAAGTGTCTACACTACACTTTATAGGAAGTCATCGTTTCAGTTCGCGAGTATACGAAAAGTTATCACAATACGTAATTAATGAGTTTTTGAGGCATCTGTAGTGATAGACAATACCGTTTTTTTACTTGAAATTGTGCTTCTAGTTTGGTTATCGCTTCAGGCTATCAAAATTGACAATCAGGACGATGATAAGTAATGCGTGATTATCTTTTAGTGTTAATTTTACCGCTTTTACTTTACGCAGCATTGAGAAAACCATTTTTATCAATATCATTTTGGATTTGGTCTGCCCTTGTGCCTCCCTTTTTATGGGCTCATGGCGGCTTAGCGACATCAGTGCGTTGGAACTTCCTTTTCGCAGTAGTGACTATGGCGAGCTTTGCGATCAACAAGGGAAATAAGAAACCTCCAAGTGGCGCCATCTTCGTTCTTTGTGTCATCTTTTTTGCACATTGTGTCATCAGTACAATGCTTAACAATGGTTATGGTCCTTATGTTTGGTTTAGATTCGATTTATTTTGGCGGACCTTACTACTTTTCTTTTTTATTGCTGTAGTTGTAAGAAAGCAAGTTCACTTTGAGGCTGTTGCTTGGGGGATTACTCTATCATTCGGAGCGCTTGCAATGATAGAAGGAGCGAAATTCGTTATATCCCTAGGTGGTCATAACATATTTGGTTTAACTCCAGCATTTAATGATAATAATCTATCAGCATTAGCGTCCTTGATGTGTATTCCTATAGCAATTTTTCTGGCTCGCCAATACAAAGAAAACTTTTATTTTAAAAATGGATTATATGGCGTAGCGTTTTTCAATGTCATGTTCGTGCTCGGAACTGATTCTCGTGGTGCGTTTTTAGGATTAGCCGTGTTCAGCATTGCATACTGGTTGAAGTCAAAAAACAAGCTTCGTGATGGGTTTGTGATGTCGTTAGGCGGATTAGTGGCACTAGCCATCCTATCTGACGAGTGGTTTAACAGAATGGAGACTATTGGCGATGCGGGTGAGGATGGGTCGTTTCAAGGTAGATTGAAATCTTGGAAGCTTGCTATGTTAATGGCAATTAGACATCCATTTTTTGGAGGGGGATTCGATTCTACATTCACCAATAGAGGAACTATTAACAGTCTTATTGCAGATTGGGAGACGTTGTCTTGGATACCTAGTGCGACTCTTAATGTTGGTGATACGGTTTTTGTAGCCCACAGTATTTACTTTCAAGTGTTGGCTGACCACGGTTTTCTTGGTGCTATCTGGTATGGTTTCATCGTATTAATCACGTTGAAAAACCTCAGCAGTATAGCAAAGACAAGTAAAGTATTCTGGCATGTTAATTTAGCAGAAATGCTCAGGCTCTCGCTTATTGCCTTTCTAACTGCTGGCGCAGCTCTTAGTTCAGCCTATAACGATTTGTTTTTTGCGCTCGTAGGAATGACCGCTGCACTTTCTGCTGTCGTTAAAGGTGAAGAAAAAAGAGTCGCAGAAGTGCGAGTGAAGACGATGCAACAAGTAAGGTTTGGTAATGAGACTGGCCATATTAATACATGACTACACTGCTATGGGGGGCACGGAGAGAGTTACCCTTCAGCTTTGTAATCAATTAGCGAAACACCACACTATTACTTTAATTTCGGTGCAGCAAACTGGTAAAGAACCTGCTTTCATATTATCAGACAACGTTCAAATTAAATTTCTCGGCGATGACGCTGCTAATATGCTTAAAACTTTGCCACAGAAAGTTTATGTGTTAAGAAAAATCTTAGGCGAAATTAAACCAAATGCCGTTATAGCTTCAGACTCTCAGATGGCACTATTGAGCCTTCCGGCAACAATTGGTAAACGTTATCAGAAGATTGTGTGGGA
Organism: Alteromonas portus; assembly: GCF_005117025.1. Classification (GTDB taxonomy): domain Bacteria; phylum Pseudomonadota; class Gammaproteobacteria; order Enterobacterales; family Alteromonadaceae; genus Alteromonas; species Alteromonas portus. Next base: position 632,089 of record NZ_SWCO01000005.1, read on the forward strand.
GCATTTTAATTCACAAATTGAAACCCGGTTTGGTAGTCGTTGGTTTGCTAGGAGACTGGCTGCCAGATTTGCTCACACTATAGTAGTATTAACTCAGCAGGATAAGCGAGAGTGGGAAAAGAAATATCATTGCAAAGCTTCTGTTGTCGTACACGCTAATCCCTGCGCATTACCATTGCCACTACTTAATCCATATAGAGATGCCCACGTCGTATTGTCTGCTGGACGTTACACTGAGCAAAAGGGGTTTGACCTTTTAGTGAAAGCATGGAAGTGCTTGTCGAGTGAAATGCGACAAGGTTGGGTTCTTCGAATAGTAGGTCCTAACGGCAGTGCGAAAACAGAACTCTTGGCAGCAGCTAAAGACGATGAGAGTATTCGAATTGAAGGCCCTTCTTCAAACATGAAAAAATGCTACTTAGATGCTGGGATTTTTGTTTGCAGTTCTCGCTACGAAGGGTTCGGCTTAACCATCGTAGAGGCTATGACGCATGGTGTGCCAGTTATTGCTTTCGATTGTCCTATGGGGCCAGCCGAAATAATAAAAGAGGAATATGGCAAAGTCGTTGAATTGGCAAATATAAGTGCCTTGTCTAGAGAACTAGCATCAATGATTGGAAGTAAATCAAATCGACAATATTACTCAGAACGTTCATTTGAACGTGCATCCCATTTCACACCGGAGATAACAATAGGGCGCTGGGAAAGTTTGTTAGAAGTATGTGCTGATAAGGAAGTAAAAATACCATGATACGTCACATTGAAGTGTGTGTGGTTGCACATAATGAAGAAGACTTTATTGTTTCATGTTTAGAAAGCATAGAAGTGGCTTTAGCTAATATGCCAGAGTCCACAGCTTTCAAAGTCCATATTGTTAATAACGGAAGTTCAGATAGCTCAGAATCTATTATTGATAGTTTCTGTTCCACCCGAGATGATTTCGACGCCAAACATATTAGGCTAGGCGATAAATCCAACGCTTGGAATGTTGCTATATATGAATTAGTGCAGAATAGTGAAAGTCTGATTGTAATGGTCGATGGTGACTGCACAATAAGTGAAGATAGTTTAGTCGCTTTGTTGGAGGGCGCGAAATTAAACACTGATGCATACCTTCTAGCAGCTATACCAGAGCCTATAGGCCGCTATAGCGAAATTATCACCAGAAACACTCTAAACGGTAAAGCACTAAGTGGTAACTTTTACGCTATTACGCCATTATTCCATGAGAAAATAAAACAAACCGGCTTTATGTTACCTGTCGGGTTAATTGGCGATGACAGCCTTTTAGCTTGGGTTGCTCAATGTGATTTTAAATTGAGCAATGGAGTTAAAAATGGATTGATGGTTGGAATAAAAGGGGCGCTATTCGGTTACCATCGGCTGGTCCCTAATACGTTTAAAAATATAAAGATGTACTGGCGTAGGCTACAACGCTACAGCTTGAGACACATCCAACAAAACTGTATTAAAGCGTATCTTACCCTTGAGAATGACAACTTTGCTTCATTGCCTAGTCATGTAGTTGACCTATACCGTTACCACAGGCCAGAACACATTAGGACGGATAACAGACTGAATACTTTTTTAGACACGCGGACCTCAAAACAAATAAAAACTATTAGTGTCGAAAAATGAGTATACAAAAAAAGTTAACAGTGGCTTACCTTTGGAATTTGCTCGGTAAGTGGGGTGTTCGTTTTATTGGGATAGGTAGTACGCTTGTTCTAGTTAGGTTGTTGGACCCTTCTGCGTTCGGCCTAGTCGCTCTTGCAACTATTTGTATCGGCTTTTTTGAAACCTTGACAGACATTGGTATAAATAGGTATTTAATATCTCAGACACAGCTCGATAAACAAGCAATGGACTCGAGTTGGACAGTCGCTTTGCTATTAAAGATCGCTTTAATTTTTTTGATTATAGCGTTGTCTGGCTTTCTTGCTGACTTTATGAATGCCCCTGAAATTCAGTTGATAATTGTAGTTGTGGCTTGTTCGGGTATTTTCTCTGCGCTTAATAATATTGGCTTAGTCCAATTTGAAAAAGAGCTAGATTTTAAGCGCGTTTCTGCTTTGCTGCTCAGTGCAAAGCTAGTGTCAACAGCGGTTATGCTAGTGTTTGCCTTTTGGTTACAAAATTATTGGGCTCTAGTGGCGGGGGGTGTTTGTAATGCTTTGGTTTATTGTATCGGATCTTATCAAATATCATCCTATCGACCAGAGCTTAATTTCAATATTGCGAAAGGTCAGCTGAGATTTTCTGGTAAAATTATGGTTCGTGCTGTACTGGGGTACACTCGAAATAAACTCGATACATTTCTTGTTGGGCGTTTATTCGATAATAGCGCTGTAGGCAAATATAGTATTGGTCTTGAATTCGCAGTACTGCCCCTTGCCGAAGTGATTACCCCTGCGTCTACAGCAATGTTCCCTGCCTTGGCGGGTTATAAGAACAATAAACAGGAACTATTCGATAAAACCTACAAATACTTTGGTCTGGTCTATGGCTTTGTAATGCCTTGTGTCGTTGGAATTTGGTTTGTTGCCCCTCAATTTTGCGACGTTATTTTAGGGCCGAAATGGGCAGATACAGCCCCAGTAATGGCAGCCTTGAGTGTGATGATGTTACCTTATCCACTAACGGCAATTACTAACAACTTATTTGATTATCTCAATAAAACCCAGTATAGCCTGTTCAGTGATTCGATGGGGATAGCACTTCTAGTCGGTGCTTTCTGCTTTTTTACATTTAGTGAACTGTCTGATTTTGCTTGGGCTAGAGGTGTCGTTGCGCTTATTGCCTTCCTATGTATACTAATTTTTACACGGCTCACGATTGGTTTGTCTATCAAGAAAATGTCGAGCGTTTTATTATTACCATCTTTAGCCGCTTCGGTAATGTGGAGTTGTCTAGAGTATGGCTATCATTTTACTGAACTGTCACTTTTAGCGCTTATAGGAAATATAACAATTGGAGCGGTTGCTTACTCAATGGCTCTATCAATACTCCTCAAAATATTCGCTAAGTTCGACCCTACTTGGGAGTTTTGGTGGATAAAACTTAAGACTTTACCGGTAAAGCTTTACACAGAATTGAGCAAAAATCGTGCTTAAGACAATCATTAGGCATTTGAGTTTGTTTTTGTTGGGTGCAGTTATAACTGGCGTAGCGTTTCTATCTATTGATAAAGCAAGACGAGCAGTTTTAAATTACTTATCTCTTCACACTACTAGCCCGGTTGTGCTAATTCTTGGAGATTCACACTTTGCTAGATCTGATGCTTGGTTAGATATTTGGTCTTTGAATCCATGGCAAAGTCGTAACCTAGCCGTTGATGGTTATCAAGCCCGTCAAGTTTATTCATTATACCGGGACCAAGTATCGGGTGACGACCATTGTATAGTGATGGTCATGGTTGGCATTAACCGGACAGATAAAGACAGGTCAGATGATGCTGCACATGCAATCGATAAACTAATCCGCCTTGCTCAAAAACGAAAAAAAAGTCCCGTTATTTTAGAGGTTATGTACACTGAAAACTCGCATGATACTGCGTACGTCAAAAATTTAAATGAGCAGTTGCAAAGCATCACTGAATCAAATAATACTAAGTTTATAAAAGTAAATCATGAGCTTAGTAACGGGGGGAAGCTTCTGCCTCAATACAGCCGTGATGGATTACATTTAAATAATGCAGGCTATTCCGCACTTTTTAAAGAGATACGGGCGCAAACACTGCAATTTATATCAACTGAACTAGAACAATGTAGAGGCTAAATTCGTGTTTGGCACATACCGACTAATATTAGCGTTCATGGTGGTTTTTTTACATTTGGCAGGTTGGCCAGGTTTTGGAGAGTATGCAGTTTTTACTTTTTTTTGTTTAAGCGGCTATTTAATGACTTTTATAATGCAGCAAAACTATGGTTATGGAAGGCAGGGGGTGAAAAAGTACGCGTTTGCTAGAATGCTTCGCATCTATCCATTGTATATCGCTGCTTGTTTACTGAGTGTTGTAACTTTAATTATTATTGGGGAAGAAGCTACTAGTGCAGTCATCTTTAATTTGCGTTGGCCCGAAGGAATAATTAATACGCTCTCCAACCTTACACTAATGAACTTCGATCATAAATCACCTGCGCTTGTCCCCCCCTCGTGGGCATTAACTGTAGAAATTATTTATTACGCTTTAATCGGGCTGGGGCTCTCAAAGACGAAGACTAGAACCTGGTTATGGTTTGGCGCAGGCGTGATGTATACAGTTGCTATATTCGCAACAAACCTTCCTTGGTGGGACTATGGCTATTTTCATCCAGCTGCTGCCTCTCTTCCCTTCGCTACAGGAGCATTAATGTACCATTATAAAGATGAGATAGGGAGGACCATAGGAAGGTTTGCGCGACTTGATGTGGCTATTCTTTTATACGGCTTTGTTCTATTAAATTGGTATTGGCAGTATAAAAACGGGTCAGGTTTATCCATTGGCTTTTACATCAACTTTTTGATTAACTGCCTTCTTCTTGCTGTCTTAACTCACGTAAAAGTAAAAGACAGAAGATTGCTAAGTTTTGATAAAAAAATGGGTGACCTTAGCTATCCTATATACCTAATACATTGGACTGTCGGTGTGCTCGTGTTTTATGTTTCTGCACAGTTAGGGTTTGAGCTTACCAAGCGCACTGAAATGTTTGCAATAGTTTCGATACCTTTCATGCTGTTGTTTGGTCAACTGACTGTAATGAGTATCCACAAGCCTGTTGAGACTTTAAGAGACTGGATAAAAAGGACTTAAGTATTGCATATTGACTTGATACGCTTTGCGATTTCTTGTTCACCACGCGCCTTGCGAATTTTTATAGTGTTTCTCTTCCAATCTTCATAATTGGCGAGAGACTGCTCTGGCTTGTCTGCTAAATCTTTAAAAAAATTAAACAAGCCTGACTGCTCAGCTTTCAGTATGCCAAACTCGCCATACTTTTCCCCAATAGCTATATGTGATTGATTTGAAGTTGTTATCAGCGGTTTAGCTGCAGCGAAAGCGTCAATTATACTTCCACTTGAAACATAAGATACTGAATTTGGAAGTGGAAGGCACACAAGATCCATTGTTCCGAGCAACTCGACAAACTTTTCTCTTGCTAAGTGGGTTTTGTGAGGGGGCAGTGCTAGTCCAGAGGTGTCAAACTCTGAGGCTTGACCAGTATTTTCTTTTCCTATTGCGTAAAATTTTAAATTATCGCTATTAAACTCTTTAGCGATTTTGCAAAAGACATCAAATCCTTTACCTTTTCCGCAATGACCCAAGAAAGCAATTTTAATAGGTTCTCCAGCAATCAAAGTCTTTGGGGGTAACCATTCAGATTCGAGTACAGGATGTTCAACAACTTCTACTGAGCCTTTCATAGCAGGAGCTATGTCTAAAATAACGTCATCCAACCCCAGTTCCAGTACTAATAACTTTTGATTTTTTGGCAATCCGCGCCTTAAGACTGAGATATAATCGAAATAGCGCTCTATAGGGTTTCGAGAACGCCAGCTTTTGCTTATTCCTAGTTGATTATGCTGTAAAAAGTGGCATTCGCCGGGCATGTTTTTCCAAAACTTCTGCACAACGCTAATTACTGGCGCTCTGGCTCCAAGTACGGTAAGTAGGTCAATATTTTCTAAATCGAAATTTTCGGAAAGCCACTTTGTGTAGTAACGAGCAGCTCTTCTGCCATAGAATGGGTGATGATAAGAATGACTAGAAAGCAATTCATCAAATTGTGGTATGACTTTATAGTTTACGTTACAAAGCGTACCAACTTGTGTTTTTAAATTTTCTACATGACCATCGCATGCTGCAAATGTGATGCGTTTTTCAGGGTATGCTAAAGACACAGCTTTTAAGTACCCTTCATTAAAAGGTAAGTGCATTTCACTATGGCTAACCATATCTATTAAAACAATTTCTTTTGTCATTATTTTGTCATCGTCTTCTTCAAAATTTACAAGCTTTAACCACAGTTTTTGTTACAAAAGTACGCTTTGTTGAGCTTTGGAATCTAATAATATTCTTACTTTGTTATAAGTACTTTGGCAATCTTTGAAATATTGACTCTCTGCGTAAGGAACCTGAATGGGTATAAGTCCCGACTGAATTATTTCCCCTTTTAAAAGCGAACTTGAAGAGTCTCCTGCTTTTTCTCTACCCGTGTTATGCATTTTTTCATATTTTGTTGATAACGGGGGGGTAAGCTCAAGGAATTGAGAAATTTTCTGCAGCGTTAAAGTTGGTTTCGATTTGATTGCATCCGCATCAAAGTACAAGTAGTTGAAATTTTTAACCGACGCAATTTCAGCAAGTAGGTCAAGCCTTTCACAGTAATAGGCAGCAGCAAATTCAGGGTTTGTAAGTTCATGGCCGGGATTTAATTTTTGGTACAAAGATACAATGCTTGGAATGGTGAATTCTGGCGCTCTGATACTTATGAGAAAGTGGCTTTTAGGATGCTTTTGTATGCGCTCGCTTATGTGGTGTTCGTTGTGCAGAACTTTATCAAACATATATACACTGTTTTTCTTTAAACTATGTTCTTGAGAATAAAGTATCTTTTGGCGCATTAAGCTTTTTACACTGTAATAGCCTATGTGCATTTCGTAATAGCCATTAATGTGCTTATGGCTACCGAGTAAATGCCCCATTAAACTTGTATTAGCTCTCATATGGCTAAGTAAAAAAAGGTGCTTCTTACTAGATAGTAAAGAGGGAGTAGTTATTATCGAGCGTAAAGCTTGGGAGTACGACATTAGCTTTGTTTATCCTGTAACTCTATAGATACCCCAAGCATCTAGTTGTGCTAAAGGCTTTAAGGAAAGAGACTCTATGATTTTCGGAGGTAAAGATTCGGCCACAATAACAGTTATACCTGCAAGCTTGAGAGACGATTGGTATAACACTAACTGCTCGGCCGTTAAACGATCTAGATTATCTGTTAGCGTTTGTAGGCGCTCCCTTAATTTCGTTTCTTTTGATGAAAAATATGGCTGGCTCCAATATAGAGGTCGTGAAGCTATTAGCTTTGCATCTCTAACTATCATGGGGAGCATTTGTGCGACAATATCTTGCGCAATAATAGTATCGGATTTTGATGTAACTCGAGCCGTTTCTTTCGCAGCACGCATGGCTTCGAAAGGAACTTTGTGAAGAATGAAGGATGATGAATATCTTTGTAAAGCATAGCCGCCATTAAGTGCTATAAAGACCGCAAAGATTGAAAATAAAACTGAATATGACAGTGTTTTCGCATTCTTGGTTAACAAAGGGCTATTCGGAACGAACAACTGCATTATTGCGGTTGAATTTTGAATTATCAACGCACTGCTAAGCGCGATGAGCAATGATAGCGGAGCTGCCCAATGAAAACGCCAGATGAGGTTGCCAGGGCCTATGGTATTACCGAGAAAGGTCGCTAATGGATGACTAAAGCAGAGTATTAATATTAGGCTGAGCCAGCGAAGTGAAAGTTGTCGCTCTTCAGTTTGCGAAGCGTAAGAGGCCATAAGGGCAACGAAAACGATACTCAATATGATAAAGAGCGAATAATTATCGCCAAACAACCAATACATTGACGATATTGGACGTTCAGCAGGTTGCATCGATGGTGCTGTAGATAACGTAGAAGTTAACGCTAACGTTTCATTGATGTTAGCTAGCGTAGAAACAGGAGAGAATGAGTTTACGTCGGCGATTGCCGTTTTGACGACTACTAGCATCACCAAATTAGGTAAACTAACCAAAGCTAAGAGAACAAAGTTCTTTAATAATGCTTTTATATTCCATTCGGAAAATGCAAGAAGTGAGATACCGGCTATAAGCCCTCCAATGTAGAAGCCAGTGCTTGAAACACCACCGCAAGCAATCATCGCTAAACCTGTTGCGATCAAGTAACGACGCGAGTTAGTGCGACACCATAATAAAACCATTAGGCAAGTCAATGGCGCATAGAGCATGAGAAGTAGAGCTTTACCTTGGAAAAATCGAGGTATAAAGAAAAAACCGTGCATGTGATTATGGGTAGACCAAAGAAGCAAGAAAGCTAGGGAGAAAAGAGTTCCCATCAGTGCTTGTTGCGGTACCAAATGTCTGACAAAAGTATAAGTTACCCAAGGTACAAAAATAACCATAATGCATGGCGCAATTGTATAGTACCAAGTGAGGTGATTAATGCCGCTAGAATAAGATAACGCAGCAATAATAAACTCCCAACTTTGGCCAAGGTTTAGTGCAAAAATGTGGTTCGGTAAGTTTTCATTGTAAATGGTATCAACAGAAAACACCGGGGCTTGGGGATGTTGAAAAAGTCCTACGATATAAGAAATGAAATGTGTGTCGTCGGCATTATTAACATTGCTCAGTAAATATAGTAAGACCAAAAATATAGAGCACAAGCTTAAACATAATACGTGACTTTTTGGTGCTTGTTCTGAAGAGACGATAGCTTTGTGGTAGCTCGTAGTTACCTGAGATAATAATAGTGTTGCACTACCAGTTGCAGCAATAAACCATGTGTAGCTAAATTCATCATCAATACCTAAAGCCGTAATTAAAAGCGTGATTGCAAACGTAATGGCGCTGAAAATTAATTGGCTCTTTGAGCGTGAATTAACTGTATCGGAGGGAGAGATTACCGTTGGAACAATGATGGCGCTGAAAGTATGCAATTTGATTGACACCGCTAATACAGCGGAAAAAAAGACAACAAACGGAAAGAGAGCATTCAAATCTGCAAATGACATTTCCAAGCTTTGCGCCGGCCACAGAATAAGACAGTTAATCGTTATTAAAAACAACAAAAAACTAAAAATAGTTTCCAAAGCACGCACAAAGTACAAAGAGAGACTCATTATTTTGAAAGTCCGTTTATTCTATTCAATGCAATAGCATACAAACAAAAAGGCTTACTTTAAATTGGTAATTGCAGATATAGTAAAAGTTATTGAGATGAGTATTCGTTGGGGACGTTCAAGTTTTAGCCTTTATACGCTTTGATACTAATCCTTTATTACTTTTTGTAACGCCACGTTCGAGACAATCTTCGAAACAGAATCACGAAACCTAGCGTTTATTTCTATATACCTTTCTCGCGACTCTTCGCCTCTGATTTTCAGTTGCCTAATATCTGTTTGCAGTATGTCTTCAATCTTTTCTTCTAAATCGGATTCACTAATTTCGTAAAGATCGCTGAAATATCTTTGCTCCTTGGCGCTAGCCTTAATAAGGCAGCCTTCATCTGTTACCAATTCGGCCATCACACCGTTGTTAGTCGTTAAAACAATCGCGCTTGTAGATAACCCTTCTACGATTGTATGCCCAAAACCCTCTGCTTTAGATGGACACAAATGAATACCGTGTGTGTTAGCTATATGTACCAGTTCTTTATCTGTTATAAAATTAGTTATTAGCCTTATATTGTTGTGTTCAGAGAATTCTGTAGCTTCAGGTAAAGAAGATATTACGGTTAATTGTGGCCACTCAGGGTGCTTAGCCCAACATTCTAAAACTGCTAAAGTACCTTTTTGAGGGCTTTTACCTCCTACATGTAGAAACTTGCCGTAGTCTGGTTTTACATTTGGTAGATTTATATCTCTGGAAGAAAAGCCTAGATAATAGATTTCAGAAGCTATACTTTTTACTTTAGCTAGTGCGTACTTACTTTTTACCAACGTTATTACATCACTTTTGGCCATTTCCGCAGCACTTAAACTTCTTAGCCACTCTTGATTTGGTATAAAAATGTTTAAATCATTAAATCGTTTCAAGCCGCTTTGCACCTCTTCAAGATGAAATGCGATTTGTTTTCTAAAGGTAAACTTTCGAAAGACGATTCCAATAAGTTGAAAGAAAGCGAAGGCAATACCTTTGTTTTTAGATACTATATGAACAGTGGTGTTGGGTAGGCATGAACACCATGCAGAGGAAAGTATCTCTGCGTCGTTTAATAGCCCTTTCGAAGCCACTGGAAGAAAAATGTTAAGATGTACTTTAAGGGAGGCCATAAAGTAATGTTTTCTTTTAAAAAACTAATAAGACTTAAGTTACATTATTGTTTGACTATTTTAAACAACTTTACAGCAGTGCGAAAAATCTAGTTAGTCACAGTGTCGCAGTATACTTTAGTATTTAGAATATTTAATTTTGGGTTATCCCAGCGCGATAAGCCATTATTGCAAATAGGGACAGTGAATATATCCGACTTATTGGGTTAGCCAAGTGTTCGAATCAAATCGTGTTCAAGTTTTTGTTTAAATAATATGACTTGCTAATGGGGTGACCGTAGACTAATCCCATATATCCTGCAACAAAAACTCTGCGCCCTTTTGCGTTAAATGGCCGTAGTCGAACTGAATTGGTGTACCTTCAACATAATGCGTGCAGTTATCTCTAGCACTACACATTTTATCGATAACCGGATAAAACCTTGCGTTTGTGGAACTTACTACTTTTTGTAGTTTTTTGTTTATTTCGGCTTGCCTATTAAAGTTTGAAAAGTACTTGATGTCTTTCTCAGGAAGTTTGGCCATAAGCCAAGGTAATGAGTACTTGTACTCAACTACGGGGCCCATAACCGTAATTCTATCGGTAAATGGTTCAATCTTATCAATAAAAGGCTTAACGTTTGGAATGTCGTTTAGCTTCCACCTGCTTGCCATTAGGATTTCATTGAACTGTCCAGTAGGAATTGCCTCGTTCAATGCCCAGTGAATCAACTTTGTACAGCGGTCTTCACCTTGCAGTGGTAAGACGGTTTTGCATCCACTGGAAGTAATTTGTGAAAGCGTATAGTTACTAGGTAATTGTGAAGCAAGGGCCGAGTACCAATGTGCCGCATGGCTATCGCCAATAAGTAAAATGTTGTAGGCATTTTCTTTATTAGCTAAACACTGTTTTTTATCAAAATATGTTACATCGTTAAATGATTTTGATAGAAAGCAAGTTCCTGCTCTAATGTCATTCTCTCTTGTTGTTAGTACACTTTCTAGGTAAGCCGTTTGTTTCGAGAAAGGCGCATTTTGAACAGGAATTGACAAAAGGGCCAGTAAAGCAAGTGCTGCTGAAGCCGCTACAGAGCCGGTAATATACCGCAATTTGTACCGTGAAATATCCATCTTTCGAAATGGCACTTCAATAAAATAGTACGTCCAGGTTGCTAATATAAGTGATAGTGTGAACACTACCGCCATATCTATGCTTGTGTAATGGTCTAAAAATTGAAGTTTAAAAAATACAATAACAGGCCAGTGCCACAAATACAGTGAGTACGAGATATTGCCAAAAAATTGGCAAACTTTATTCGCTAAAACCCAATGGAAAATACCTTTTTGAACGTTGGCGTAAAGTACGGCTACAGTGGCTAATGTAATGGGAAGTGCGTTTATCCCTGGGAAAGGCGTATATTTGTCGTAGTAAAAAAAACATATAGTCATGCAGCCTAATGAAAGGCCAGTTAACACATTTGCCTTCCACGTTGAATTGCACTTAACCCCCGATATGGCTAATAAGCCACCGGCAATAAATTGCCAAAAGCGAGTAGGCGATGCAAAAAAACTCAGTGAACTATCTATTGGAAGAAGCCACTCACCTAGTAAAAAAGAACTCAAACCCAACAGCGTTAATAATACCAACATGCCTTTAGTTTGAAGTTTCACTTTAGCCAATATCAAAAGAAGAACAGGGAATATAAAGTAAAACTGTTCTTCGACAGAGAGTGACCATGTATGCAGTAGCGGAGCGAATTCCAGTGCAGCGCTGAAATAACCTGATTGCGTGTAAAACCATAGATTTGAAGCGTAGAGCAAAGATGCAATAAGACTGTACGAGTAGTTAGCGTATTCGCCGGGCAACAGATAAAAGTAAGCAAATATAGTTGTAGCTGCAGCTACAACTATATAGGCAGGTAGTAAGCGCTTGAAACGACTGCTATAGAAAGAAGTTAACGATAGACTGTTATTACAAAGTGCGCGCCATAGCTGACCTATTATCAGGTAACCCGATATTACAAAGAAAACGTCAACGCCTAAATAGCCACCCGGTAATGCATTTGGTTGGATGTGAAATATTACAACGCTCAATACGGCAATCGCGCGAAGCCCCTGAATGTCGAGTCTTAGCGTTCCTTTCATAATTTCAAGTTCTCAAGGGTAAAATGTTTTTTACTGTAAGTGTTTACAACAGCGTTGCTAAACTAATTGCTGAGGGACTCACCGTAAAGCCCTTCACTTCAATTTGAATCCAACTGGTCCGGATAAAAAAGCTCATAATCTCTCTTGTAAAGCTCATGAAGTTTTGCTTTTGTTGTGTCACTAGGCTCGTAAAAACTTTTTTTAGAATAATTTGTTTGTGGTAAATGGCCATCTAATCCAAGCCTTCTTGCAACATATTTAAAGTCATCATTTATGTTTTCGAACGAGCCGACGAAGTCAACCTTTATTGAGAACCGTTCGTCACAAACATAACAAAATTGTGGTTTAGTTAATTTGCTTACATGAATAGTATCGTGGTCAAGAAAGCCAGCGACATACTCGTCGAAATTTGAAAAGTTATTATTGATTGTATTGGCAAGAGCCAAATCGGTGGTTTTGTTACCGCCATTAACTAGGTAATTATATGTTGATAATGCTCTATCCAAAGGTTCGCGCGTAAATGCGAAACTGAAGAACTCCTCATAGTGTTTTCTAGATGCTGTAATACACTCAGTTATTGTAAAGTGATCTCTCTGAATGTGGCCAAGAGTACCATTTAGTGCTTGTAAGACACTTGTGCCAGCTGCTTTTGGTATATGTATGAAAATACAATTATTTTTTGTCATATATCGTCGATAAGGATATAAGTTTAAATGTTTAATCGCGAGATTTCTGAGTTTACTTTCGAAGAGCAATGTTATGTTTCCTATAATGTTCATTTGCAGACTTGCTCGTGTTCTTAGTGTCATGAGTCAGTCCAGTTGAAGAAAAACTTTCAACACTCAGAGGTCAGTAAGTTAGCATCTAAATCGTTACTTTTGCAAAGTTTTAGGTGGTTCGATAGTGCCATTCTTCAAGTGTTCAGTAGATAAGCGCGCATCATTGTTCAATCATAAAAATAATACTGTTGCGCGGAAAATATTTCTTGCTTGGAGTGTTTTAAATTTAATTACGCTATTATCAAATGCTAGACATTCGGTACCAAAAAACATGAAGCAGAAAAAACACTATAAAATAATACACATTATGCCTAGGTTTTACTCTCCTAGTTATACTTTCATTTTAAATCTTATCGAGCGTTTAAAGCGAGATGCTAATGACAACACTGTTCTTACTAAAGATGTACTCATTGGCGGTAGAAAAGATGTCCATGACATCTCTATCAATTCGCTTTCATATATAAAAAAACACGTTCAAAGAAAAGTAAATGCGATAAGAGGTTTAGTTTCAAGAGTCAATTATGCGAGAGCAAAATTGATTCTAGAGGACTTTTCCCCCCACGTGATTCATTGTCATTTCGGTAATTCCGCACAATTAATGTCGAGCATAGAAAAATATGCTAATCACACCTACCCACAAGTTGTCTCCTTACATGGTTATGACGTATTTATGCATTATAAATTTGAACGAGGTTATTTGAGGCAGATGCAGGCACTCTCAAATAGAAAAGATGTAATTTTTACTGTACCTAGTGATTTTTTAAAAAATAAGGCTGTTGAGCAATTAGGTATTGCAGAAAAAAATATTGAAATTGTTCCAAATAGCTTTAATGAAAAACTATTTACTCACAAATTTATGATGTTAGACGCCCAGCAAGAATTGAGAATAGCTAACGTTAGTAGATTTGTAGATTGGAAGGGGCAAAAATTTCTAATTAGAGCATTAGCTATATTAAACAAATATCGCCGCGTCCACGTTGACTTTGTAGGTGAGGGCGTTGAGAGATTCAAATGCATGAGACTAGCTGAGGAACTCGGAGTTTTCAAACATTGCACATTCCATGGTGCATTAAGTCCGGACAAAGTATCGGATATCGTAGGACGCTGCCATCTGTATGTGCATACTGCTGTAACAATGAAGAGTGGGCAGACGGAAACATTTGGCATCGCTATATTAGAAGCGATTGCAATGGGAAAACCTGCAATATACTTTGACGTGGGTGGGATTTCCGAAGTTTTTGGCAGGTTAGAATCCAAGTACTACATAGGCGTAGAAGAGAAAAATCATACAGACTTAGTGAAAGCGATACTGGAAATAATACCGCTTCTTGAAAAATTAGACACAGACTATCTAAAAAAATTGTGTAATGAAGTTACAGCAATGTACAGTGAGGACAATTACATTAACAAAATATATGCTCTTTATGACCGTGTCACTTCAGCAAGTTAGTCTTTTGAAAAAAACTTAATGATTATTTTTTAATCTTAACAGGCTCCCTCGTATTGAAGGAACATGCTTTATAGTTAGTAAACTAACAAGCAGAGACAACGTGGCAACTGCACTTTCGTTAAACAATAAAACATTGACCTGAATGTAATAGAGTCCAAACTTCAGAGCCAATAACGGTATAGCAAGTATAAGCACTGGCATACCTATACTCGCTATAATTTCTAGAAGTGTAACAGGAATTATCTTTCGAATAATTAGTTTATTGGCTATCGGTATAATGGCGAGCTGGAAAACAATCAAAGCTATTGCTAAAGCTGTTACGCCAACGCTTGAAGATAAATAAATAATACTTACGTTAGGAATAAGTACACCTAAATTCCAATAAAAACTGAGCTTCGTTTGCCCAGCAGCAAGAGCTGTAGGCCCCATCAAATTGCTAGCTGCCACGCGAATAAACCAAAATACGCCAAGTAAACCAAGTATTATGTAATGACTTGAAAAAGCGTTTCCTAGTAGTAATGATGCTACGAGATCGGAAAAAATGATAACCGGAACATAAAAGAAAGCTAATGCAAAAGATTGTGCTCTCATAAAGTCTATGTATGTTTTTTTGAATGCCAATTTTTGATCTTGCAACAAGGAAAATGTAGGTAGCGCGACCTTATTAACTATAGGCTGTATGGCCATTGCTGGTCGGCTAGCGAGTTGTTTAATAACGTGATATATCCCTAAATCATGTGTTGAAAGCGTAGATGCCAAGATAATTATGTCGAGTTGTTTTCTTACGATGTTGAGTGTCTGAGAGCCCAGTTCATATGCGCCGTAGTTTATCGCCTCTTTTATAATGGAAAACTCAAAGTTAAATGAAAAGTTTATACTTTTACTCAAATATAATATTAAACCCAATAGCCGGAATAAGTGATAACTGATAAATGACAGCAATAAGCAAAAAATTCCCCACTCAACAGTGGTCAAGGCAATTGTAAAAGACAATATTTTTGAAATAATCTCTACTTTTGCTATTTTGTCGTGGGCAAAGTTCTTTAAGGCGAAGGCTTGATACTGGGATGAAAGCGATGTGACTATTAGCAAAATAGCTGCGATCTGAATTGGGCCACCCAAGTTATGGTAGCCTAATAACTTTACGATCATTGGGCCTATAAAATAAAAAAACGTGAAAGCAATGCAGCCACTTAGCATCACTAATATGAATACAGTGTTCCTTGCTTTTTGAGTAATGTCTTTTTTGTAGATTATAAAACTCGAAATACCGCCGAGCGCCATAGCTGTGAATATTTCAATAGCCAAGTTTATAATGGCAAATTGGCCGTAAACTTCAGGGGCAATATATCGAGTTAGTATAGAAATCTGCAGAATGGTAATTGCAGAAGTAAATACCGTCGAGACTGTCGTCCATGAAGTTGCTTTTACGATTTTACTCAATACTATTTCCCGTTCCGCTTACTTTTTAGCTACCTGTTTTTTAACTTTAGCAGCAACTTTGAAACCATTCCTCAGCGCCAGGGTAAACTACCTGTCTGACGTATTGAAAATATGCTAGTTTCTTATCATCACTTCAGAATTTTTATTGTATTATGATATTCAGACGAATAGCACCATATTTTTCGATTCTCGCTGTACTTTGCTTTGACGTTTTTGCGAGTGTGGGAATAGAGGGCACTAACTTCAAAATTATTCATACAACCCCGTTGTACGATGAATCGTTTGAATCTTTTAATATAAAAAAATGGGGAACCAGCGGTCTTACGTTAGTACAAGATGACATTAATTACGTAAGCCCAGGCAACGGCAATGCTCACCTAAAAGTGACTTACATACCAACTTCACGTGGTACAAAACGTGTAACAGCTGAAGTTCTTCTTGAGCAACCGGTATATCGCGCCCAACTCTCTTACAAGGTCAAATTTGGGGAAGATTTTGAATTTGTTAGAGGTGGAAAACTTCACGGTTTAGGTGGTGGTGAATTAACCTCTGGTTGTAAAGCGCAGTCCAAGAAGGGTTGGTCTGTTAGAGTTGTTTGGCTTGAAGGTGGTGTGCCCGCATTATATGTCTATGACCAGAACAGAACTAAGAGGTGTGGCACGGCATATCCTATTCACACTGGTTTTGCTTTCCAACGTAACGTTTGGCACCATGTTTTGTTGGACGTTAAGTTAAATAGTAATCCTCTAGTAAATGACGCTACTGTAGTGCTTAGTGTAGATGGAAATGAATTGTCCCGACTAGGAAACTTGCAACTTACAGGGGCAAAAGATGTTCTTATCGATACATTTATGTTTAGTACGTTCCACGGTGGTAGCAACTCCACCTGGTCACCTTCTAAGAGGGTTTTTGCCGAATTCGATAACTTTGTTGTAAAAGGTATATTCGAATTAAATTAATTTCCAGCTCATTAATTATTTAAGAAAATAGGCCGCAGATAATGGAAGTAGCACAAAAATTGGAAGTGGATATTGCCGTGATTATCCCTTTTTATAACGATGCTGAGCGCCTTCAAATATGTATAGAAGCATTACAAAAGCAATCTATAGAAAAAACATTTCATATAATAGCGGTTGACAATGGGTCCGATTATCATCCTGCACAGTTAGCAGATATATATTCGAACTTAACGTTACTAATAGAAACAAGGCCCGGCTCTTATAGTGCAAGAAATAAAGCTTTAGATTTTGTCACTGCTAAAATTTATGCGTTTACTGACGCAGACTGTATACCTTCAGAAGATTGGCTAAAAAATGTTGTAGATAAAATGTCCTACTCAAAAGCCGATGCTGTAGGCGGTGGGATAAATGTATTTTGTGAAAACCCCGATACACCAACTGCTATAGAAGTTATTGATCTTATAAAAGCATTCCCACAAAAAAGCTATGTAGAGCAGCATCATTTTGCAGTTACTGCTAATTTAACATTTAGTCATGAAGCGCTAGTGAAAGTAGGTAAATTTAACGCAAATTTGAAGTCTGGGGGAGATAAAGACTGGTGCCTTCGCCTCCACACAGCAGGGGGAAACTTAGTATTTGAAGGCGCTGCCCTTGTGTGGCACCCTGCGCGAGCTTCGCTAAGTGAACATAAAACAAAGATGCGTAGGTTGGCGCACGGAGCATATACGCGGCGCAAAGGCGATGCCATTTCTGCAAAATACGTAGGTCTTCATGGAATAGTTATGGGGTTGATGCCGCCTATCAGGAAAGCGCAACTAATTTGGAAGCGCTTCAGTATGATTAGCACAACGGAAAGGTGCAGGGCTATCTTCTACTACTGGTATATAAACAGCTATGCATCAATCCAGAAAATACGTTGTCACTTAAAATTGGTCAAAGAAGCAGAGCGAAATTAGCAAACCATCAACGACTAACGGCAAAAAACTTCAAACACTCTTAACTAAGCCAACTATTAACCTGCATTGACATCATCGTTAATTCTTCTAGCTGTCATAATCTAATTTTTTTACACCAATAAGCTTCAGCGTCATGTTTCTTCCAAAACGCATGAATGGGTAAACTACTTTGGCGACAGTGGGCGACTTGAACATGTATTTATTTAGCGTTCCCCAGAAACCTGAGCCAGTTGATAACAAACTCATCATATGTAAGGCATCACTACCAAAATAATAATCATCCCCGTAAACCAGAACCATTCCTTCATTAATATCGAATGGAATCGCTTTAATTTTTTCTACTATTTCGCCACCGTCTCTCGCATTTATAAGCCTAAAGTCTTTAATTTTATCTTTTACGTTGAGCATATGCGTATAGTTTGTGCAAAATGGACATTCACCATCATAAACTAAATAAGCGGTATGTTCGTTCATTAAAGGTTCCTTTGTATTACTACCAAAAGGTTTAAATGTCAGCCCTACAATTGGCAAGGCTTTAAGCGTACCCAATAAGGAAAAAGATTTAGGAGCGAGAGGGGACATAACAAAAAATAGCCCCCAAATTATGATATGGGGTGTAAATTTAATCTGCAGCAGAATAAATGTGCCGAAATGAAACATAATTAGAACGCAGCCATAAAACTTATGCAAATTGGGCCTAAAAAGAACAAAGATTGAAATTAACTGAATATAAATATTACCTAAGTAAAAAAATTGCGTTACTAAGCTGTTATTACTTACGATTTGCTCGAAGGCAAGCGGCGAGCCTCCGTTAGGAATAGCTCGCGTTAATACCGTTCGCATTAGCCCGTCTGTTACGAATAATCCTGTCCCTGTGGAAAGTACTTTTAATGTACCGGCGAGAGTATATGACAATAACAGTATGCTTTGAATCCACCAGAACACAGCGATAGCACTTAATCTGTCAATCCGAGTTGGGTAATTGTTATTTTTAATTTGATTGGGCAGAAAAATAAATAAAAAGCTTACAAAAACAACGAAGTGCATGCTATGTGAGATAGAGCCGAACGAGTTGTTGAATGCGGTTATAAAGAACAATGATAGGAAGGTGGCGGCTCTGAATAAAAGGCTGGCTGGAAGGATAGATGCTGCCAAAGCTGTTACGAAAGAAAAAATAAACAAGGATGCGCCATGCCCTACAAAAACTTCTTCACCCAAAATCGCTATTGGCCACAGTGGGTCTTGCGGTATTTTTTGGCCAAACTTTAGAATACTGCTTGAACTGCTGTAGATATAAAAAGTAACAAATAGGTAGAAAAAACGCGTGATAGTAATTATCTGTGCAGAAGCATGTGTAAAGTCTGTAACAGAAAGAACAGGTTTAGTATTTTCACCCAAAAATCTTCGTACTTTTCGAGCGAGAAGAAAATAGTTATTCAACATTACAACGTGCTCCAAGGTCCAGAAATCACTTCTGTTTTACAATTGTCACGATTAAACATGGGAACGGTATTGTTGGCTTTTTGAAAGTGTTGTTTTACAAATTCAAAGTCATATGTGCAAAGCACTGCACTGAATGTGATATTCAACTGGGGATAAATCCGTTTCAACATTGGGACTACCTTCTTCCTTATTTCCATCTCACAGTCGAGGGAGTTCGGTGAAGCCTTACATTGCCGAAGCGCCACCATGATTGCCTTCTCAACCCTAATTTTGTCAGGATGATTGTTAGAAGAGACATAGTCGGGAATATCAAAATTTTTTTGTCCGTCAACGGAATGAATTTGTACCATGTAATGTGGTGCTTTCTCGTGAAAGCCTGAAAATAAAGACCATGAGAAAAAGGGAAAAATTTCCCCACTATTAAGCGTCAGTTTGCCTATTCCTGCAAGTAAAACGTAGGTAACTAGAAAAAGCGGTATAAACACTGAGTAAATAATTTTATTTTTTAATCGAGGCATTTCCTTTACCTTCATTTTGATTAAGGCTTTGATGATAAACTTAAAGAGTTTACTGTTAAGCTGTGCTACATGTAAAAATAGTTACTACACAATAACTTCGTTCAAGTTCTCTATTCCAGACAATGGATTTATTGGTTTAGTGCGTTTCGTTTATTGTGCACTAAATAAGCTTTAGATACGAGTTTATGTATTGTTGCGCCATTTTTTCTAACGAGAAATGCTTTAACGTACGCTCTCTATTAAATTCGCCCATACTCTTTGCATGGAGTGGTGAGTCTGCTAGAGATATAACTGCATCAACAAACGCAGAGACATCATCAACCGGGCACAAACTCCCCCCTTTTTTATCAACAATGAGTTCGGGCATAGAGAAGCAATCGCTAGTCACTACGGGCATGCCACATGCCATAGCCTCTAAAGTCGTTAAGCTAAGCCCTTCAAGTCTGGTGGGGAATAGTAATGCATCGCAGTAATTGTAATATTCTAGCAACTGCTGATGGTTGCATTTGCCAATCGATACTATATTTTCAGCTTCGGTTATTGCCTTTTCTTGTAATCCTGTTGTGGTGAACAAGATAAAATTATCACCCAGCTTCGACATAATCTTCGGCAATAAATCAGCGCCTTTTCGAACGCTGAAATTACCTACAAAAAGTAATTTAAATTTTCCTTTGCCGTAGGGCTCACTAAAGTTACTGGTAGTTTTGGGATAGAACTTTGTGGTGTCTATCCCGTTTTGTATTGCTTTAGCGGGTACCTTAAACTGCAACTCAACCTGTTCAGCGCTGTAGTTACTTACTGCGGTAATAACATCAGCATGGTTGAAGGAGTTGCGTTCGTACTGATAGACCATTTTGTGGAACGTTCGTTGCGCAAAACTTTTATAAGGTTTTACCAGTGGATCGTGTACTACTAAATGTTCTGTTGTTACGTGAAAACGCCCCTGATGACAAAACGCGCCCCCAGTCCAACTGTTAGTATGTACGATGTCTGCGACATTATTTTTCACTTGCGGTTTAAGCAAGTATGGATAGAACTGATAATGCTTGGGATAAACGGTGGCACTAGCATCTACCCCCATTTTTCTTAATTGCTCTACCATACTGATTGTCCAAACGTCACTGCCTGAACCCGCATAAGTATATGGAAAGACCACTTTCATCGTGCCATCCTGCGCTTGAAAATTTTGAATAAGTCGTAAAAATGTCCATTCAAAACGCACATTGTGATTACCCTTTTAGGCAATGGTCTATTTGATAACACTATAAAGTTGACCAAAAGGGACAAGCGGTGCGATGTAGACATGAGCGTTTTATATTTTGCTAAATACTTTCGATATCCCTGCTTAATTCTTTTAGGGTTCGTTATTCGCTCTTTTTCATGATCGGTATGCATGATGTAGGTTCTACTATGTATCCTTTTAGCAGCGCCGAATTTGACAATAAGATGCGTAAAAAACTCAAAATCTTGCCATGCTGGGAATGACTCATCAAACAACACATCAGCTTCTAGCGCTTTTTGTCGTTCAAAAAAAACCTGATTACCAACGCAGTTTCTTCTAAAAATCTGTGCTTGGGTAATTGTCTTACCATAGTATCGGCTGGGTACATACTTGGTGCCGGTGTAATTGTATGCTTGTGAGCAAATGAATGAATACTGTGGTTCATAGGCATCTACAAATATTTGAAGGCGCTCGGGTGTGAAGCGATCGTCATCGTCTAATCCAGTAATAAATCTGCCTTTTGCTACTCGAATTGCGCTGTTTCTAGCGTGACAAGCGCCTTTGGATGACGAAGAACGAATATAAACTATATTCGTATATTGTTCACTCCACTGATTTACTTGATGCTGTGTTTCATCGGTTGAGCCATCATCACTAATAATTATTTCAACATTTGGATAAGTCTGTTCAAGTACAGAATGAACCGCACGCTTAAGCATTGTTACTCTGTTTTTTGTTGTTATGTAAACACTGACGAGCGGTGGCTTAAGGCAACTATGGTTATGTTTGTCGTCTTCTAGTCTGGTGGCATCCATGGTCATCTGTCTGTCTGTGATAAAAACCCTAAAAGAAACCCGAGTTTAATAATCAGTCGATAAAGCTTGTTATGCCATGCAACAAGAATGGCCTTCAAACCATCAATGAACGATATGCCTTTTGCTTTCCTTGTTTTTGACACTGTAGTGATAGCTTGAAACGGCGGCACCGCATCTTTGATTAGTGTTAAAAAAGAGAATTGTTTAGACATCGCTTCGTTTGCGTTGCGTAAAGCATAAAAACCGCCTACTACGCGTCTTGCTTTTTTTCTGAGCAATTTAAGACTAGGCCTAGCAGGGTGCTTTACTATTACGTCTTTACCAAATACAAGCTTAAAGCCAAGAGAGGTTGCGCGTTTTGAGAAGTCATAGTCAGCCCCTGAATAGGTATCTTCGTCGAAAAAGCCGGTTTTCACTCTTGCCTCTGCAGTGATAAAAAAATTTGCCGTGACAGAGCGGTTTAGTTCTGCATTTTCTTTTTGAGGGAACGCTAACAATAATTCAAATGCTTCTGCCCAAGAAGGGGTTATGTTGTCACCTTCGATAAACACATCAACATTCCCTCCAACGAGATCTGCGTTTTCGTAATGCAGGCACTCGACGCCTGCTTTTATCCAGTTTGCATCAGGAATACAGTCTGAATCAGTGAACGCAATTACATTGCCTGAGCAAAGAGGAAGCGCGGCATTGCGTGCAGAGTATGAGCCTGGCTTTTCAACGGTTATAAATGTTGCAAAAGGATACTTCTTAGAAACGGCCCTAGCGCAGTGAGTTGAATTGTTATCGGCAACAATTATTTCAACTTCGCCCTTGTAAGTCTGGTTTGCTAGTGAATCTAGGCATTGATCTAGCCTAATAAAATCGTTAAATACAGGGATAACTACTGAGACTTTAGGATTTTGATTCACGCTACATCCTTCAAAGACTTCAAGAAACGCGTAACAGTGTTCTGTACTAAATAGTTGTCCTTTGCAAAAGCGCTGGCGGTATCGATTATTTCTGTACTGTCGTTATCTAGTGCTTTCTTAATATTTTCGCTTAGCGAAATAGCGTTACCTGGTTCAGCTAACCAGCCTGTCTTGCCATCAATGACAGCGTCGGGTATGCCACCGCTATTTGTACCTACTACTTTGCAACCTGCCAGCATCGCTTCAACAAACGTTAAGCCTTGTGCCTCTATCCAGCCGTCGTCAGCTCGTTTTGATGGGCCAATAAAAATGTCGGCAGCTGCGTAGTAATGATATATCTCTGAACTATTTATCCAGCCCACAAACGTTACCGCGTTCTCAACGTTTAGCGTTGCAGCCAAAGCTTTAAATTGCTGCTCTTGATGCCCTCTACCCACGATAGCTAAATGTACCGAGTAACCGTTATCTAACAGTATCTTTGTCGCCTCAATCAGCTCTTTAACGCCCTTTTCCTCATTAACCCTGCCTACAAAAAGTAGCAAATATCTCTTTGACCCAGGGAGTAATTGCGCTCTTACTACCGAAACATCTTCTAGATTTAGTTTGGGTTTCGGTAAAATGCCGGTTGGCAAAAGCATTAAGTTGCTTACTGTTGAAGGCGATAGTTCTTCAGCTTTGGCCCAAGTTACTGAACTATTCACTGTCACTATATCTGAGTGCTTGAGAGTGAATGATTTGAATTTTCTAAGAATATTGCTATCTAGGGCTAATACGTCGCCACCGTGAATCGTAGCTACGTGCTTTGTTTTTGTCAGAAAAGCAACAAGCGCACATACAAAACCTTGTGGTATAAGCCAATGAGAATTTATGCAAGTGGGTTTCCAAACTAATGTTTGGAGTAGGGTAAAGAAAAATTCGCTGGCCACTAAAATCGGTAATTTAATTTTGTTAAGCCAGCTTTTTTGCAAGTTACCCAACGCGCCACCTTGGTAGCATACCGTTTGACCTGATTCAGGTAGCCAATATCGAAACCGGCGTATTTCAACACCATCCATTTCTTCTTTAGTCTTCGCGCCCGCGTAGTGCGGTGCCAAAACTCTTACTTCAACTCCTTGATTGACCAGCTCTCTTGCGAAATTATGCACAAATGGAGTTGTGCTATCACCTTCCCACCGGGGGTAATTGGAGGTAACAATAAGAATTTTCATTAAGAACGATTCTTTAAGCTATCGTCACGTGCTTTCTTTTCATCAAGCATTTGTAACTCCATTCGCCTTACTTTTTCTAGTGTTTGTTCAATGAGTTGACGATTAAAGTTAATGAGGTCGGCTATGATCGCAATTAAAAATGTGATTATACCTAGTAAAGTAAGCACTCCACCTAATATTAACGACTGTATGTGACCATCTCCATCTCCCATCATATAGAAGATGAGGAAACGAACTATAGGGATAAGTCCAATTAAAGTGATCAATGCACCTAGTAACACAAATACCCTGAGTGGTTGATACATGGTGTACATTCGTAAAATCGTAGTTACCTGGCGTTCGATAAATTTAGGAATGCTAGTGAAAAGGCGAGACTCTCGCGTTTTAGCGTTAGTTTCAACCGGAACATGAGTAACAGCCATATGCTTTTTACCTGATTGAATCAAAGCTTCAATGGTATAGCTAAACGGGCTTATTATGTTCAGCTGTAACGCAGCTTCTCTGCTGTAGGCGCGGAATCCACTCACAGCATCCGGAACTTTTACTCCAGATACTTTTTTAACGACATAACTACCTACTCGTTGTAGTAGTTTTTTCAATGGCGAAAAATGCTCAATATCGTTTGTTTTTCTATCCCCGACTACAACATCAGCTTTCCCTTCAAGAATTGGAACGACTAGTTTTGCAACATCCCACCCTGCATACTGGTTATCACCATCGGTGTTAACAATTATGTCAGCACCACGTTTTAAGCATTCATCCAAGCCTTTTCTAAATGTTCTTGCTAACCCTTTGTTATTCTTATTTACAACGATATGATGAACACCCAAAGATTTAGCTACCTCAATCGTTTTGTCAGAGGAGCCATCATCAATAATCATATACTCGATTTCATCGATCCCCTCTATTTGGGTAGGTAAATCATTTACCGTTTGGGGTAATGTGTGCTCTTCGTTGTAGCAAGGTATTTGAATAATTAGTTTCATAGTATCCACTTAACTAAGCAGTGCTTTTGTTTTCAACCAATATGTAAATACAAGCCATTTGATGCTAAATCGACAGGCAAGTGCTTTTGAAGCGTATAATGAAGCTTCTTTAACACGATTGGTAGAGAGTAATTCGTGAGTAATGTGTTGATAAATAAAGCCTAGATACGCTAAGCAATAGGTACGCAGCGAAGAACGTTTTAGCAGTAGGGCTCCTTTTTGGAATACTGTTACCTGATACAAGCGTTTTTCCAGCATATTAACCATGGTTGTCATATTTTCTTTTTTACTTGTATCAGGAATGAGGTGTCGAGACACTACGCAGGGGTTGTACAGTATTGTATCTGCTCGGTCTAGCGTTCGAAGATATAGGTCTCGGTCGCATTCCCAACGAATATTTTCGTCCATTCCGTTTATGCTTAAATAAAGCTCTCGTCTTATAATAGAGCAATTCAAATGCGCAAAGCCATGGCTTTCGAGCAATTCAGGCACGCTCACGACCATCGTTCCTTGAACGTCAGACTGCTTATGTTGTAGTCTTACAGCTAAATCTTCTAGCCATATAGGGCCTTGCTTTACAACACCGTCTACAAATACTGCTGTTTGATTCGTGTAATAAGCATCTACCGTCCCTTCACTATCTGATATGCTCTCATATGCTCGAGCTAAGTGTTCAGTATCAACCCATTCATCGTCATCATCGAGGAAGCAAAGGTATTTCCCAGTACCAACAAGAGCGCCGGTATTCATGGAGTAACTTTGACCGTGTCCATTAGGGCGTTTTCTTTGATATCTGAAGTAAACGTTAGGCGGCGCTTCTTTTTCAAACTGCTTGTATGCTTCAAGAGACTCTTCATCAGAACCATCGTTCACAACAATTACTTCAAAGTTAGTGAATGTCTGAGATAAAACCGAACTTAGTGCCTTTTTGAACAGGTCGACTCTATTTCGAGTGGGGATCACGACACTAAAAAATGGGGTGTTTTTTACATCAGTGTTCGTCATAGTTTGCGTACCAATGGGTGTTCGTTGATAGTAATAAATTCACCATCTAAGGATTTTTCAAACCAATTAACGAAAGACAGTATTTTTTCTATAAACTCGCCACGCTCCCTATCATTTTTGACATAGGGAGTAAGACCAGCTTTCACACTAGGCGAGTGAAAAGATAAAATAAAATAAGTTTGTCCGAGAGCATTTTGACATTTAACGACATTCTTCATATCAGTAAGCGAAAAGCCCTCTGGGGAGAGTCTATGTAGCTTAGCTCGGAAAACCTTCTTCAATACTTTTATAAACAAGTTTTCACTTGAGTATGAAGTTGGCGAAGAGTTGAAATAGTTGCGAACAAAAGAGAAGGGCGAAACAACAGCACTTGAATGTGGCCAGCTTAGGATTTTATTTTCTAATTTTATATCGTTATTGAAGTTTCTAAAATCAGGCCCATGTTGATGTCGGTAATCAGCGAAAGGACTAATACTTACGTCAATCTTGTATCCTAATTCATTTAAAACTTGGTGCGTGTTATCCCCGATACCGTATCTTCCTGCGAGATAAGTTACTGGACGAGTGCCAGTTTGTTCGGAAATTTTGCCGGTTAGTTCTGCAAGTTTTGCGCGTTCTTGTTCGTAACCTAAATTACCTGGATAAGATAGATGCTCCGGAACGAACCCTACCGTTTGTTCAAAAGGAGGGTTGACCCATGGATGCAGGTGAGCTCCAAACTCTACATTCTTCGATATTTCTTTACTTATCTTAATATTAGCAATGCAATTCTGGCCTTGCGCACTACTTACAAATGGATAGTCCATTGCAAGCGTTGTTTTAGCGCCCATCAAAGAAAGAGACTGCACTAGGGCAAATAATTCTTCGCCATGAGATACAGAAGTAGCGTCAACGTTAAAGCCGCCTCCCCAGTCAAACTCTTCTTCCGTGTGAATGACTATTGCTAATTTAGGAGGGCATACATCGCCATCAGTCACTATAACTTTATTCCGTGTTTTAAAGTAAAAAGTAATCGTATCTATTCTTCAAATAGGAGTAAAGCGTAAGCTATATCAACTGAGCGTTTATTTTAGCTTTACTAGGTTTGCTGAGCTCGTATTTACGCATTCTCTTAAAAGTTTTATGAAATTTCTATCGAATGCTAACTTTTGCTCTTCGTATCGAATTCTATTTTTTCTGCCAATGTCTTTTAGCTTGTCTAAGCCTGTTGATAGTATGAGTTCAATTGTGTTCTCTATATCTTCGATTGAACATTCGTTAATACTGCTGAAATATCGAGTACTCTTGCGTGAAACATTAAAGAGAAACAGGTCCTCACCAAACTCATTCATAGGAGCAGCATCAGTTACAGCTACCACTGCGCTGGTTGACATAGCCTCGTTTATGCTGTGACCGAAGCCTTCAGCTTCAGATGGGCATAGGTGTATGCCACATTTGTTCATCAAAAATTCCAGTTCATCTTGAGGCAAAAATGAGCTAAGAATTTTCAAGTTTTCTGCCCTAAATTTCTGGTGCTCATTCAGTCTGCTTACCACGGTGAGAGTGGGCCATTCAGGGTGCTTTTGCCAGGCTTGTAATAGTGGGATGGTGCCCTTTTGTTCGCTTTTTCCTGCTACGTGAAGATATTTACCGTAGTCTTTTTCGATAGTTTTATCTTGAATATCATTAGAGGTAAAGCCTGCAAACTCACAATGTAACCATCTAGCGCTGAGTTGTTTCAATGCGTACTTTGTTTTACAAAATACATGTACATTGTCGTCTATTTTTTGCTGAGTTTTGCTACGTAACCATTCTTGATTGGGAAAAAAAATATTGACATGAGTGTTAACCATTACCTCGCTATAAATTTCTTCAAAATGAATGGTAAGTTGCTTTTTCCCTAAAAAAATGGAGGAGAAAAGTTTTTTGAGAAGATTCCAACAGTTTACAGAAGTATGTTTAGTCCCATCAAACTCTCTAATTGTAATATCAGGGAAATGCTCCTTTATAACTTTACTCACGATCAGAGCATCATTTTTTAATCCTTGCGAGGAACCAAATACAACATTTATTTGCCAGTCGTCCATGAACTAAATCCAAACTGTTGGTTGTTTTTTGTTCAGTTTAGGTTAGCCCAAGTTGCGTCAAAATTTATATATTATTTTGTTATAGAATTCGAAGCCGTTAGAGTAATTAAAAGCTCATCGAGTGCACTACTTATATTCAAATAACATTGCTCAAGCGCGTCGGGAGAACCGTCATACGGATCAGCGATTTCCTCTAACGGCCCGGCCGGAGGCGGTACGAAATGAGCCAAATTTAAAGCTCTATAACTGTGATAATAACTGTTTAATAAATACTCATGTTTCAAGTCAAAGTAGATGACCAATTGTCCATGACTTTTTATCATAGATTGTGACAACCAACTAGAACGATGGCTTCTTAAATCTACTCCCCACTTATTAGCTTCCAGTATACACCGTTCGGGAGAAGGGCGGCTCTCTAGTTGATGAAACCCTGCTCCTTTTACAACTACGTTTATTCCTTGTCGGTGGAACTTTTTCTCTAACAGGTTTGCCGCAAACGGAGAACGCATTATATTCCCATAACAGACAACCAAAATTTCATTAATTGGTTCAGCTAGTAAGTTGGCGTATTGCTTTGCATTGTTAGAATGTTTTGACATCCTGAATCTTCGCTTTATTTTTTCTCCTATAAGTTCATTAATCTCACTGAAAAACGGTCGAGTATCTCCCCATTGGAAGGTATCGATAGTATCGTTTCCTGTTAGCAGCCTAATGAAGCCAAATAAGCGAGGAAAAGCATTAGATAAAGCTTTAGCCGTTCCGTTTTGTGTCCTATTGCGTTCAAAACTGGCTTTTATATCGTAAAGATCGGATGTTAGACTTCTTGCGTGCGCTTTTAAATTGTACGTAAGCTTATAGCTTTTTTCATTAGTTAGTAGATAAGTAGCAAGAATTTTGGGGAAATCAACGCCTGCGAAAATAGCAAGTGGAAGGCTCCCCCAGAAGCGTGCATTAATTTCGATGAGAATCCATTCGTTCGAGCTACTGTTATATTTAAACTCAAACATGGCTACACCGCTATAGTTCAAGTGGATACAAATTTTCTGGCATGCATCAAGCATATCTGGCGGTAATGGGCATGCTTTTCTATATGAACTTCCTCCACCGTGCTCAGGCTCAGACACTCGTTTGTGAGCAAACGCTGCCCTTACCTTACCTTTCCAAGAAAAGACAGATACTCCCATGCCTGTCCCTTCAAAAAAAAGTTCAACTAAGCATTGATCATTTTGTTGTTTAAATAGTTCAATATCAGAGATTGAGCGGGCTATAAGAACGGTATTTCTTTGATTTAGCTGTTCACTTTCGTATGATTTGGTTGGTTTTAATACGAGAGGGAGCGAGTATTTAGAAATTAATGCTTCTGAAGAAGTATCATTAAACTCACAGTGTTCTCCTGAAGCGACATTAATTCCCAATTCTACGGCTAATTTTCTCGTTTCTTCTTTGTCAAATAGTGGGCCGAGAATATTCCGATCCGGGATAGCAAAGGTCGCCTTTGTTTTTTTAGATTCTTGAATGTCCAGCAGTGGATACAATGATCTTTCATCACAAGGAACAATTAAATCATAATCCCCATCTTCTATAATCGCAGTAACTTTCGCCGAATATTCAATTTGAGTAAATGCCTGATAGTTTAGCTTGTAAACTTTTTTAATATACTTTGATCTTAAAGCAGGGGTAGTATTTATAAGCGTAACTATATCTACTTCCATACCGGCTGCCCCTAATGACCGGATTACAGAGAGGAAACTCCTAGTATCTTCACCTAAAACTAACACGCGTTTTTGTATAAGTAACTGAGTCACACTTAAGAGTCCTGATTGAGTTTCTGGGCGAAAGAAAAAAGTGAATCAAAAATTTGCCACCTTGAAGGAGTATTTTCTGTTCGGAAAGCATGCCCCGTTTTTACTAGTATGCATTTCTCTATTCCAGCCGCTTCAGCGGCTTCCAAATCGCTGAACTTGTCGCCAACCATAAAACTTTTACTTACATCTACATCATGTTTACCGATGAGATTGAGAAGCATCCCTGGCTTAGGTTTACGGCATGTACAGTATCTTTTATAGATGCCAGTTGCACCAGTAGGATGATGGGGGCAGAATTCGATATCAGTGATATTAACACCATGTTTTGCGAGTTCTGTATCAAGCCAGTTCATTAAGTTGTGAAAATCCGATTCAGAGTAATATCCTCGCCCTATACCGGCTTGGTTTGTCACAATGAATAAGCTGTATCCAGCGCTCTGCAACAGTTTAAGGGCACTAATACAATTGTCAGTGAATTTAAAGTCCTCGATTTTGTGAAGGTAATTAATTTCTTGGTTTATTACTCCGTCACGGTCAAGGAAAATGGCTTTTCGCTCAGTACTCATTACAAAGCCTTACTATTCATTTTATTTTTTATAGAAAATGCCACTTGGTTCAACAATTTTCTATCTTCAGGGGAAAAAAGAGGAAAAAATGTGGCTAAGAATATTGATATGAAGTAGGTCGTCGCGCCAACAATTGAGGTGAACAGAATTCTTACGATTAGGTTGTTAAAAGTGCTGTAGGCCAAAAAGATAAAGAACGACATTACTATCCCACAAATAAAGATAATACAGAACATTCTAATCAAACGCTTTGCACTCATTTTAACTACTACTGAAAGCCAGGCTAGGCTGCTTAAAAACATAAATACACTAAATAACGCCCTAAATATTGCCAACGAATCAGGGTCTGTAAGAAACTGATAAGTGAAATAAAGAGATATAAGTGCTACACAAAGTGTAATTAAGTCGTAGAAGAACACATGTTTCACTAGACCGCGGGACAATAAAGCATCGCTGACAAAGTCTCCTGTTGTAGCGCTCAGTGTCAATATTGCTAGTGTCGCTAAGATAGGTGCATACACTACCCATTGTTCACCAAGTAGCAGTAACGTTATGTCTTTTGAGAGTAGGAAAAGTCCGATAGTCATGGGAATACATAGAAGTAGCACCACGAAACACGTTGCATAGATGCGATCAAAACCCTTTTCTTGTCTGTTACCCATGGACATAAATGAAAAAAATACTTGGAACAAAGGGCCTACAAGTTCTCTTGACGGAAGCATAGCAATATCTTTTAACGTGTTGTAACCGCCGACATTAGATAGACTGAATATTGAAGCAGCAAACCATACGTCGAATTTCGCGCGTATATGTGCAACGCCATTTCTCAACAGTAACCACTTCCCAAAGTGAAGAGGTTTTCTGAAATGTATGAAAGTGAAAGTCGTACGCTCTTTTAAAAATATATAACTCACGCAACACTGAGTTACAGCATTGGTTAACATTCCCATTACGAGTGCCCAATAATTCGCATAAAAGTAAGCAATGGTAATTGATATAACGCTACCTGCAATTTGTCCAAAAACCGCAAACTTTGCAAAGTAGTGAAACGACATTTCGCGTTTTAAATGAATGATAAAGCCATTGTTAGCTGCATTAACTAGTGGCAAAAAACTTAGCGTAATGAGAGGTAACAATAAGTCTTCTCGTTCTAGCAGCGTTACAACAAAAGGTGCGAGACATACAAGCAGAATGGTAAGACTTGTTTTAATTCCAAAATTTAAAGTCCAGCAGGCACAAAGTTCTTCTTTTGATACCTTTAATTTTTGAATGTAGTATTGATCAACACCGATATCAGTGAATACACTAGTAGCTTGAATTACTAGCAGTAATACAGCGAATGCACCAAAGTCCGTTGGGGTAAGCAGCCTAGCCAAAAGAAAAACGGAAAGAAAGCCTAAGGCTCGGTTAAACCAAGCCGCACCTAACACCCAAGTTGAGCTCTTTAAAAGTAAATTATCCCCTCTCATTTGAAAGACTGTCCGAGAGCCTAAAACGAGATTTTGACTCGTCAATCCAGCGTTTTAAAAGTAATAGGGGGCGTTTTCTTTGGAAGCTAGTTATTATTAACGTCTCTTCATCACTACATAATGAAGCTTTGTACTGACCTCTTCCACCCATAAAATCGTATGTAGTCTTGCCTTCTTCAGCATAAAGAGATATCGCAAGCGCATGAGCTACCAAACCCGGTTTTAATTTGTTGTCATCTTCATATTTTATGCCTGATAAGTAGAAGTATACGTAACCATGGTGTATAAAATTGTAGAGAAAGCAAGCGGACACACCATCTACACTTAAAGATAATATATCTATGCATCCGCTACTAAAGTTACGCTTTATCAGCTCTTGGTGAAAATCTTTAAACCGTGGATTATTGAACCCACTTTTACTTCCTGTCCATCTCATACGATGAAGTTTTCCCGCGTCCGAGAGCATTTCTAGCGCTTCTTCAAGAGAGTCTGCACGTTTTAATTTGACGTCACCTTTCTCCTTTAGAAGTTTTATTGAACGTCTGATTTGATGTCTGGTGTTCTTTGATAAGGTAGCAAGATAGTTATCTAAACACGCAAACTCAGGTTTCAAAGTTGTTGAATAACTTTTAGTTTCCCAGATTGTTCTTGGAAAAAGGTGTGTAGAGCAGGGGGTTTCAGAAATTTCTTGTCTGCTAACCCCCAATATGAATTCATCTACAAATGGATATTCTGCGGTTAGATGGTCTAACACAACAGTTCGAATAGACCATTCTCTTCCTCTTGGGCATAGAACGTCGTTGTATTCACTCCAGATTTGGTCAAAACTCTGTTTCCCAGTTCTGTTTATCCAAAGTTGATTCGTAGAGTAAAAGGGTTTGTTTTCTTTATGGATAGAAAAGAATGCCATACCAACAACTTGGTTGTGCTCATAAACAGTAATTAAATTAGTATTATAATTGACCATTTTTAGCCAACAACCGATCCACTTCCAGCTAGTAAAAAAGCTTTTACTCGAAAGTTTTTCCAATTTGAGCCATTCATCTGCAATATAGGTCAACTGCTCTTTTTCTAATTTTTCAGTTGTTACGGCCAGAGAGTTCATAAGAAGTGCAGTCTTTTGCTTATCCAATCCATTTTTTAGGCTTCTAGAATAGAACCATTAGAGATTTTAAGCAATCGCGGACGCACTTAGTTTAGCTTTAATCACACCTTGGAGCTTCGATGAAATTTTCATTTCAGCTATTTGTATGTTTTTTGATTATGTCAACAGTGTTTACTGTGATGGTCACTTCCACGAAGCCTATCTTGAGCAAGAGTGAAAATGTCTCTGGAGATGTTGTTAAAAAAGCGTATAGCTCTCTTACAGAGCTGAGGGAAGAGTTACTTAATGACAACCAAGACTTTGCAGTCAGTCTCTCTGAAGAAGACCTTAACAGCATGCTTCTGTTAGCCAATGACCTAGCCAATGTTAATACGAGGATAAATCTTAATGTAAATAATGGAATCTTCGTATTTCAATTGGGCTTTACTATAATCAACCAGCCTTTGTACATAAATGGATTTTGTTTATTAGGAGGTTCTGCGGAGACACTAATAGATGAGTGCAAAATAGGATTAATTCCGATAAGTGGAAAAGTGACGGAGTTTCTTATCACTAACAGCGTTCAATTTTTCGGAGGGAAAGAACTGGCTGAATTAGTTAAAGGTTCACTCCGTTCGGTACACGTAGACCATGGGCACTTGGTTGGGAAAATGACAAAGTCTCAATCACTGGGAGAGAACATTCGCCAAAGAAAGAGACAATTTTTTAATGTATCTAAAAGAATATTTCAAAATGCTACTGTACATAAAGATGCTGTCACAGTTTATATTAATGTATTAGATACTATCCCACATTCTGAAACACGTTTAAGCATCTATATTGCGCACGCTTTCAAAGCTGCTAAAAATTCGCCAAATGCTCTGTCACCGAAAAAAGAGAATGAAGCCGCCCTATGGGCAGTAGCGATCTTAGTAGGTTCGAACCAGTTTGCAGATTTAATCGGATTAGACAATTTGCCCTATAACACAAGAAGCACTCAAATTAATGGCCGTTTCGACCATAGCCTACATTATGTTTATTCTATGATAATCGAACTTACAACAAATGTTTCGTTTAGTAATAAAGTAGGGTTGTATAAAGAGTTGCTCGACAGTGAAGGAGGCAGTGGGTTTAGTTTTGATGATTTGGTAGCCGATAGAGCAGGAACAAAGCTAGCGCATATCGCTACTTTGGACAACAAGCATGCAGTTCATATACAGAGAAGGTTTACTTCCCGTGAAATTATTCTTCTACCTAAATTAGACTTTCCTAATAACCAATTACAAAGCAATAACTTTGAAAGATATTTTGAGGGAACAAAGAATAGTGACCTTGAAGCTATAACAAAACGCATTGACATAGCCATTAATGATTTAGAAATATATAAGTTTTAGATTAGGTGCTCATTTTAACCAGTACGATTATCTGTTAAAGAGTGCTATAACTAAATAACACTATTTATCTTTGATGAGGGAGTACGAAGTGGGGTTTGACTACAATGAAGCCTTTTCTAGAAATATCGGGTGGGTAACCGAAGAAGAGCAGATAAAGCTGAAAAATGCCAAAGTAGCGATTGGTGGATTAGGTGGTGTTGGTGGTGACCATGCGATTGTATTAGCTCGTTTAGGTATCGGCCATTTTCACATTTCTGATATGGATGCTTATGACTATGTGAATTTCAATAGACAAGCCGGTGCTAATGTAAATACGGTGGGTAAAGACAAATCGTTAGTCATGGAAGAAACGCTAACGTCTATAAACCCATCAGGAAGTTTAAAGAACTTTCCTAGCGGTATCTCTGAAGATAATTTAGATGAATTCTTGGATGGCGTTGATTTGTATGTTGATAGTTTAGATATATTCAAAGTCGATATACGGCGAAAAGTTTTTCAAGCTTGTTACGACAAAGGTATTCCTGCTATCTCTGCGGCGCCAATGGGTATGGGCACAGCAATGATGTGTTTTTTACCAAACAAAATGAGCTTTGAAGAGTATTTTTGTTTAGACGGTGTCGACTTCGAAGAGCAAATACTCAGGTTTGTGGTAGGTATGTCACCGAGTATGCTGCAAAGGCATTATCTTGTAAAAAAAGCGAGTGTTAATTTTACAGAGAAAGATTCTAAAGTACCTTCTACTTGTATGGGAATATCTCTTGCCGCAGGAGTCTTATGTACTAATGCGTTAAAAATTCTTTTAGGAAGGGGGGATGTAATTCATGCACCGCAAGGGCTTCATTTTGATGCTTACCTAAATAAACTTGTCAAAACTAACCGACCAGGCGGGAATAAGCACTGGAAACAACGTTTTATGTGTTGGTATTTGAAAAGGCTTCTTGCAAAAGGTGATGATTAGTACGCTTGGAGTGTCTTCACTGAGAAGTGTCTGGAGTTGAGAAAGGCAAAATAAAGAAGCCCCAGTGATTATACGTTGGGGCTTTTTTAGATTTAAAGAACAGCTATATCGTTTATTT
This sequence comes from Alteromonas portus, assembly GCF_005117025.1. Lineage (GTDB taxonomy): Bacteria > Pseudomonadota > Gammaproteobacteria > Enterobacterales > Alteromonadaceae > Alteromonas > Alteromonas portus. Next base: position 667,403 of record NZ_SWCO01000005.1, read on the forward strand.
AATTACTTGCGGCGACGGCGGGTGGTACTTACCAAACCGAGAAGGCCCAAGCTCATAAGGGCTATTGTTGAAGGTTCGGGCACCGCAGCAAAAGATATCGAGCCGTCGTGATTTCCCCTTAATGTTGTTGTGCCATCTCCGTTGTCTGTTATAACCACCTGAGATGCATCAGTATTGTAGTCTACGCTAGCAACAATATTAACAAAAGAAGTAATGAGGTCATTAAACGAACCCGTAGCGAAATTAAACATATCACCTACCATAACGCCGTTCACGGTTCCTGTTCCTACTGAGCTCAAGATCCCAGCTAGGTTTTGACCGCCAGCAGGTGTGTTAATAGTATCATATACATCTATTGTAAATAGCTCGGTAAATGAGTCAGAAATCGTAGCTTCAATCGAGTCATAATAGTAAAACGTTATAGCTCCACTATCATAATCAGTAATCAGTTCAGTACCAGATATTATACCCGATAGATTGAACTGAAAAGTTAGCCCCCAATCTTGCGAATAATTATTATCACTAGGGCCAATCTGATTTAGGGAATCTTGGGGGGATAAATCGCTGATACCGTTTAGGCCTAATGAATTAAATGCATCCGCCACTGAACCTGATAAATTTACTCCACCAAACGTGTTAATGTTGCACCCAGAGGAAAGTGATAATGCACCACAGTCGGCAACAGTGGTTGATTGATAATTGTATAGTAATTCGTTTAGCCAGCCAGTTGTAGTTGGTCCAGCGGCGGTATTCGGGTTTAGGCTGCTATCGAAATCTACACCTACATCTATATAAAACTCTTCAGCAGATAAAGCTGTAGTCGCGAGCGTTAGCGCAGCGCCTATTGCAATGTGTTTTAATTTCATTTTTGAATCCTTGTAACAAAACTAAATATTCTAGTAAGGCTGCGACATCAAACACTTCAAATCCTTTCTGCAACCGTTCGGTAGTACTTAATGCGAAAAGCGCGCCAAGTAATTATTCTTTAATTATCATAGTTTTATAAAACAGGTTGTTCGTAAATGTAAAATTGTCTGACAAATCGAATTATTCGAAAAACAATTAGCCTGCGCTTTTTGCCGTGTTGGCTTCATTTAAATGCTTTAATATTTGCTCATTGTCTGGGGCAATCTCAAAAGCTTTATTCAAAATAACGGCTGCTTGTTCAACATTGCCACTTTTCAAAAGTGCGTAACCATAAGTGTCTAAAACTGTAGCACTCTCCGGGGCTATTGCAAAAGCCCTCTCCCCATACTCCAGAGCTTCTTTAAATCTCTCTTGCTTAATCAACTGCCAAGATAAGTTATTAAGGATAATGAAGTTGTTAGGTTCTGAATTCGCTAATACTCGATAATGCATAATAGACTTTGTTACATCGAACTTTGAAAAAATGCTTGCCAAAGTTAACCTAATCGTTGCGTCATCAGGTCGGATTTCGAGGTGTTCTTCTAGAAATTTAACCCCTTGACCCGGTGTGTTATTGTTGACGTTAGCACTATATATAATTGAAGCCGTCCTAGAAGAATAAGAGGTGTTATAATAATCAGTTAGAGCTTTGATTGCCGAAGGGAAGTCTCCTTTTGCATAAGCTATATGTCCTATAATACTTTTATATTCAGGAGTGTTTTTCGACTCTTCGCTAAGTAGTTCTACAGCTCTTTGCGATTCTTTAATTTGCTTATTTAATATCAGATAGTGCGCCCGCAATAGTTGAAATTGCGTAGAAGTAGGAAATCTTATCAGCGCTTTTTCTGTTTCTCGTAACGCTTTATCAAATTTGCCAGTTTTATCAAACAACATGACAGGGAATAGCCATGGCTTAATGTTTGTAGGCGTTGTGTTTCTCCAATCTTGATAAACACCTAACGCCTGCAATTCATCCCCGTTGATTAAAAAAGCTTCGGCCCATAATTGCCAGAACTTGTCTGGGGCGTGCCTCCTCGATTTTACTAATTCAAAGGTATCAATAAGCTCTTGTGACTTACCCTCAGACAGCAATGCTTGCGCATAGCTCGTAATGTATTCAAAATTTTCAGGCGACTCTTTAATTTTTTTTCGGTAAAGGGAAAGAGCCGATTCTATTTCTCCTTGTTCTTTTTCTAACAAAAAATAATTAAACAAAGTAGTGCCTGTAGCTTTTGTAGATTTTGCTAACTTTTTTTGCAGTTCGATAGCTCTATCGAAGTTTTTCTTTTCAATTGCCTTCTTCGTGTAAAAATTGATCGAGTATAAGTTCAAACTATCGAGTGAAAGCGCCTTGGCATGTATTTCTTCTACTTTTTTAAGGTCACCTAGTTTCAAGTACACAGTTGCCGCAGTATTGAGTGCTTGAAGATTGTCGGGAGATTTTAGTAACCAATCATCTACTTGTCCTTTTGCTAATGATAATTGGTCAGTGTTAATGTAGCCTTCGATTAATGCAAACCTTGTGATAGTTTCATCGTCTATCGATAGTGACTTTTCTAAATCTGAGATACCGCTTGCGTCATCTAAACTTAATTTGAGAATACCAATTTTCGCTAGAGACCCTGCGTCATTTAAATTATTAACTTTTATCTTTTTTAGCAAACCTTTTGCTTCGTCGGTCATTCCCTTATTGACCAGGTCAGCGCTTAACTTAAATAAAAGTTGTTTGTCTTTATCGTCTATGAAGGAATAATTACCCATATCCTTTAAAGCATCTGAGGTATAACCTAAGTTTATCTTAATATCAGATAAAATTTTGTTCACTGGGTGAGTGGCAGCTACGCTTTTGCTGACTGGAAGTAAGTATTCAAATGCTTGTTCGTTTTTTCCTAAATTATAGGCAGCCACTCCAGCATATAATTTCGCGATGACGTCATCGGGCTCACTGATAAGTGCGATATCCATGTGCCGTATCGTCGATTCAAATTTATCTTCATTAAACAAAACAATACCTTTCAATATATTCGTATAATGATGATTTGGAAACGAGGATAGAATTTGATTAATGAGAGGATTTGCCTGCTCAAATTGGGCTATTTTAGTATAGCTGTCAGCTAATAGAAGCTTCCCCTTGTTGTTTGATGGCTGATCTTTATTAAATTGTTCAAAGCTCTTTACTGCATTTTCATAGTCACCTTCCTTGGCGTACAGTTGCCCTTGAAGAAGTCTTGCTTCATAAAAATTCGCATTAGTGCTAAGTAAATCCTCAAGCAAAATTTGAGCATTAGCATAAGCCCCTTGCTCACTTAAAAGATAAGCTTTTCCAAATGATGTATAGTCTGCTGCATCTGCAAAAATTTCTGCTTGTTCTAAAGCTCGTTTAGCTTTGATAGGATTTTCTAGAGCTGAGAATGCGATAGAGCGATATACATAAATTTGGGTAATTAAGGCGTTGGAGGCATCTGGGAGGGTTTCCGACTTTTCTATTATCCCTTCGTAATCTTCCTGAAAATATAGAACGCGATAGAGCAACTCTATTACTTTATTATTATTTTTTTCTTTTGAAAGGATGAACTCTAACTCTTTTCTTGCGTTAGCATACTGTCCGCTTTGCAAATAAACATTTGCAAGTAATTTTCTTCCTTCAAGAGAATCTGGATTGTCTTTTACTAGATTTTTCAGCTTTATTTCGGCTGTTCTAAAGTCGTCTGATTCTAGTGACTTTTCAGCATCATCCAACAAGTTTTGCGGTGTTTGCTTAGAGCAACCTGCATTGATTGCTAAGCACACAAAGAATATCAGTAATTTGTTCATTTTCATTCCTTCGATAAGCGTCAACGCTGCTAACAGGTAGATACTAACAGTTATGTCTTATAAAACAAAAAGCTCGCCTAAGCGAGCTTTTTGTTTTCTATCGAATCTTACGAACGCTTACTTAATAGCTTTTTTGCGAGACAAAGTGCCGATGGCAAACAATGATAAACCAAACAAAGCCACCGAAAATGGTTCTGGCACGACCGCAAAACTAACTGAACCGTCATGAGTACCACTCAAAGAAGTCGTTCCGTCACCATTATCGTTAATTGTCACGAGGTTTGCGTCAGTGTTGTAATCAATATTCACAGCGAGGTCCTGCTGATTTTCTAATACTGAAGCAAACGTACCAGAACTCACATTAAAAAAGTCGGTAATCGCTACGCCGTTTATAGAGCCTGAACCAAATGAAGAGATAAAGCCTCTCAGAATTTGTCCGCCTGGAGAATTAGATGTTCCATATACGTCAACGGTAAACAGTTCAACAACTGCTGTTGAAATATCACCGGTCGCGAGTGTTGCAGAGTCGTAATAGTAAAAGACTACAGCACCCTCAGAGTAGTCTGTGGCTAAATCTGATCCACCGATAGTACCCTCGACATTGAAATTGAATGTGATGCCCCAGCTTTCAGAATAACCGTTATCGCTTGGGCCGGATGCGTCAAGAATATCAAACGGACTAAGGTCTGTAACCCCATTTGTACCGAGCGAGCTCAAAAACGCACCAAACGACGTTAGGTCCGCGCCTCCCGATGTATTGATGTCACAACCACCAGCAAGTTCTGCAGCAGAACAAAAGGCCGTAGTGTTCGATTCGTATTTATGAAGGAGTTCAGTAAGCCAACCAGTGGTGTTTTGGTCAACGGCAACGTCACTGTTTTTCGATGCATCGAAATCAGCTCCGTTATTAATGTAGAATTCATCGGCTAGTGACGACAGTGAAACTACGGGCAGAGCGAGTATTGCTACCAATTTTAATAAACGCATGATTTACCTCAATACATCAACAAAAAAATCATATCATTGCTGTTTAAAGCAAACGGCGCGCCAATTTTGCAACATGTTGTGAAAGCAAACCTTTTTGCGCATTGCCCGCGATTTGATAGCGGGGTTGTAAAATAAGCTGACAGTTATGGGCGCAGTCCAGCGTGCTTTGTAGAGGGAGCGATACAGGTCTGGTTAGCCTCGAAAATTTCCCTTCTAATTTCAGTAAGAAGTTCCCCAAAACCTTTTCTAAGGTTCGCAGGCACTTCCATAGGATTAATAATAAATGGTGCTCTTTGACCATGATAGTCAACTACCGAGCCAATTTGTTTAAATGGAAGTCCAACCAATCTCATACTTCTAGCCAGTCTAGGTTCAACCATAACGTAACAATGATGGATATTTTTCTCGATTAAAACAGCAGTCGCTGAAAGGTATAATCCTACTGCAATAAATGGAAAGCAGCGTAACTCAGTCTCTGAATATGTATGCTCGTTTATTGCACCGATGGCTGCGCCGTCGAACTCATCCATTCGTCTTCTACGAAAATGTTCCGGAACTGCTAATCTGGAAATTTCTACAATATCTTTGCGTTCGAAGTTTGACGGTAAGAATTCTTCATCTTCTATACTATCTTTGCAAAAGACTTCAATTGGAAGTCTTTCTTCCTCTGATTGAGAGGTTATTATACGAACTGTCCCTGCAAATGTAGAAGATAACCTATGTTTAATGAGACAGTGGATCGAATGTGAGTCGAAGTCGTCGGTTTCTAGTTTATTTGCTCTTATCGGTTCAAGTTTAAGTTCTTCTGCATACACGTTATGGCGTATACCAAATGAAGCTTTGATACTTTCCGTTCTGTTAGAAACATCGGGCTCAAAATAGGTGGCGAAATGCGAAGCAATCGATTCGGCGTCTTGTCTGTTTCTCATTTTGATATTCTCTACATTTTTCGTTATATATTTTAATACGCACTCAGCAATACTTACTAAGTAAACCAAACCTTCTTTTGAGTTTGAATTCGACTAGGCCAAAATATTCATGTAAAGCCCTTTTTATTATAGTTAAGTTCTTGGGGTCTGGTAAATTAAGCTTAAGTACAATTTTGGGTTTTACTAAAAAATCGGTGGGAGCAGCGTTAATACTTACTCCACAATATTTGAGGTAGCTACTAGCTCTCAGCATATGGCTTGCCGAAGTGACCAAAGTTAAAGATGAGAGGGTTATATTTTTAACAATACCTTGAATTTCGGATTCAGTGTCATAACCTATTGGAACTTCGATAATATCTTCACTTTTAACGTTGTGGCGTTCGAGAAATTCGCGGGCGTAGCGGCTATAAGCGCTTGGCCAATTTCCAAATTTTCCGCCGGCAACAATTATTTTGGCTTCACGAGTTTGATAGATATCAGCAGCGTGTGATAATCGTAGATAAGAGCATGGCGGCCACCTGTTTGCGTATGGAACACTCATATCATCGTAATAGTTACATGCCATTACTAAAATAACTTGCTGCCCGTCGTTAGTGTTTTTCTTATTTTTAGCGTGTTTACTGTTAACTGAGTGGTGCTCCAATGGATGCAATAAAGCTGAAGAAAGAAAAGATTGACTACAAGAGAACAGTAAAATAAGAGCAAATAAGATAGTATAAAAAGAGTAATTTTTCTTTTTAACTAGTAACAACAGTCCTGATATTATTACTAGAATAGAAAAATGTATTAAAGGACTGGTCAATATATTTGCAAAAGAGCTCAACATTCTATTTTTGATTAAATTAACCTTTGCTATTGTTTTACCACCTATTTGTGTAGCAACGCCAGAGATAATATTATGAAATCAACGTTTTTTTTAATTGTTTTGTCTATATTTCATATTCTTAATACTGTTTATGCTAGTGATTCTCTTTCACTCCCTCTTATTATAAAAAAAGTACAACCATCAGTTGTAGGTGTTGGGACGCTTACTCCTATAGAAGGAAATTTAGCACAATTAAAAGGGACAGGATTTGTTATTGGGGGAGGGCGCTATATTGCAACAAACTATCACGTTGTATCAGAAACACTTTCCCAAGAAAAAATTCAAAAGCGTGTTGTTTTCGTCGGTACTGGACGTAAATTTGAACTGCATGAAGTCGAAATAGTAGACTTTGACCCAGTATTCGACTTGGCGATTCTCGAAATTGTGAAAGATAAAGTTGTACTTCCCTCTAAGTTCACGTTTCGCGAGACTGAAGGTCTGATTGAACCTGGGGTAGAAATAGCTTTCACGGGGTTTCCGATTGGTAGTGTTCTTGGATTGTATCCGGCTACTCACAAAGGAATTATTGCTGCAGTAACACCTGATTCCAATCAAGCAAACTCATCATCTCAACTTAATTCCCAACTTATTGCCAGGCTGCAGCGAAAATTCGATGTTTATCAATTAGATGCTACGGCTTTCCCTGGGAATAGCGGAAGCGCTTTATATGTGGCTAATTCAGGTGAAGTTATTGGTATTATAAACAAAGTAATGGTTCAGGGGGGGAAAGAATACGCGCTTTCATCGCCAAGCGGGATTACCTACGCAATACCTGTAAAGCATTTGCGAAATTTGGCGAGTAGGAATAATATAAAACTATGAGTAAAAGAAAGCGTCAAATTCCTTTACACTTTATATCAATGTAATAGTTAACCTTTTGTTTAGCGTGCATAAAATATTTTGGCTGGCTTTTTGCATTAGGCTTTCACATTAGTGTTATTGGACAAACGTATTCAATTGATGGGTTCGGATTAGATATATGCAAAAGTTATCAAGACGTAAATTGTTAAAAGGGACAGCAAAATCCGCCCCTTTACTTGCTTTGGCAAGTAGTAAGTCGGTTTGGGCGTCTGGCTGTATGTCTATGTCGGGTTCTCTGTCAAACAATTTCTCAAACAAAGTTACATACGAATGTAACGGCTCGGCTGGGTGTACTCCAGGTTTTTGGAAAAACCATGTTCAAGCATGGCCGAAATTCTTGTTTCCAGGAATATTTCTATTTTCAAGCGATAAGTTTAAAGTTGCGTGGGATTGGACGATGGGCTCGCATGCTCATTTAAGCAATGATGAAAAGTATTATGGCTGGAGCAGTGACTCACTACAAAAATATGCAAATATGGACAATCATGGTAGCTATTCTCAAACATGGGTTGGGCTATTGGAAACCATGTGTCCAAGCTTCATAACCAAAGAAACACTGTGGCAATCTTTGAATGAAGGTTTCGAGGGTGGGGAAAAAGAGGCGGAGTACCATATGGCAGCTGCTTTGTTAAACGCAGCGCATGATGGAATAGATTATGGTTATGATATGGTTCAGCTGCTCACTTTTTGTAAAAAAGCAGAGGAATCGAACAGTAAACAAACGCTTCATCGATTCATAGATTCTCTAGTGTCTTTGAATGAACGTGGAAATATTGATGCTCCAGAGATTCAAACGTTTTCTACTTCGGATCTTGAAGAGTGTTATAGTCCCTTAAGTGGACGAAAGAAACGTAGCAGTTCTTCATATAGTAGTTACACAGATCAGAGTAGTTCCGAAGATACGATAAATACGTCTAAAATTATAGGTGACTCTTCAGATTACCCTTCAATAAGCTAACGATTTTGTTTAACGATTTTATTCAAATAACTGAAACAGATTCTATTGTTGTTTTCTATCATAGTGGTACTGGGCAGACATTAGTTTTTGGGCACGACATAAAACCTCTCATAGCATGTTTGGGGTCGTCTTTTCCACCAGACGATCCCCAAGTTGCCGGATATCAAGAAACGATAAACACATTGAGAAAATTTGATATGCTAGACAACTAATCAGAAAAATGGAGTTTATTGGTGAGTAGTAATAGTTGTGTAGTCAGAACTTCCCCATTTTCTTTTAAAGTTTCTTCACGTTTCCCTTCTGTAATCAAAAATCTGTCCACACTATATCCAGATTCGCTGTTGTCGTCTTGTGGTACTGCAGATTTCAATGTTTCAATCGATATGCCCTACGTCTCGACTATCCCGCTTTTTAGACGTGCACTATTTACTCTGGACGGTTTTGCTCCCTTTACTCGAGGCCCTAGTAATCATAGTCATGCATTGCTCGAGTGGGGGATGAATTGGTGTGTATCTAAGTATGGTGCAGATAGACTAATTATTCATGCCGCTTGCGTTGCGAAGAAACACAAAGCCATTTTGTTATCTGGTGATTCAGGAAGTGGCAAAAGCACATTATCTTGTGCATTAATGAATGAATCCTATAGACTATTAACCGATGAACTAACTCTTGTAAACCTAGAAGACTCATCCGTAACGCCCTTTGTAAGGCCAATTAGCCTTAAAGACAAAGCGATAGATGTAATTCAAAGAAGATACCCTTTCGCCGAGATGGGGCTTGTCGCTCATAACACTCATAAAGGTACAGTAAGTCACTGCCGTCCCTCTGACCTGAGTTGGTCAACAATGATGGAACCGGCCGAAATCCGTGGTATTGTCTTTCCTAAATACAGTGCGTCAACTACTGACATTGAAGTCTCTAGAATTTCGAGCTTAGATTCGTTCACGAAGTTACTTGAGCAAGCTTTTAATATCCATATCTTGGGTTCAAAAGCAATCCACATGCTTCAGCAAATATGTGAGCGGACACCAGCATACGAAATTACTTATTCCGACACGCAGCAAGCAATTGATTTTGTGAATGAGCTATATGAAAGTGACAACTAGCAATCTCCTCATTGCTCTCGTTACAAAAAAAAAGAGCACGCTTCAGTTGGACAGAAGTGAGTGGTGTGATGTCGTTGCGTTATCTAGACAGCTAGGTTTCCTTCCGTTTCTTTACCATATTTCACGTGAAGAAAATACCTTTTCTTTAATGCCTAAGAGTGTAGCTAGTCAGCTCAAAAGTGCATATTACGAGTTACTTAAACAGCATGACTCGATTAATTGGCATCTGGCACAATTACGCAAAAATAACCCTTCAAGTTTAAAAATTACCCTGCTAAAAGGCGCCGCTTATATTGCTGCTGGCAAAAGAAACGCCGCTTACAGACTGTTATCAGACATTGATTTGCTTGTGGAAAGGAAGTTCCTTAATGACGCTGAGTTTTGGCTATTTATAAATGGTTTTGCTGTTTCAGTTTCTGACGAATATGACGATTATTACTATCGGCAATGGATGCATGAGTTGCCACCCTTTGTTAATTCAAAAAGTGGTTTAATCGTAGACTTGCATCATAATTTACTACCAATAAGCTCTAAACGTCATATAAATGCCTCTCTGATAGTAGACAGTGGTATAGAGTTAGAGGATAACTTTATAGTGCCAAGTGATGAAGATTTAATTATTCATTCTGCTGTGCACTTGATACAGGACAGCGTTTTTGACCGTTCACTACGCGACTTGTGTGACCAATACTGGTTGCTAACTGACTATATTGAACAGAATATAACGAGTGAGCAATTAATCGACAGAGCTATAAAACTGGCGTTAGGCACTGATCTTGCTAAATCTTTTTCGCTGATGAGCGAAGTGCTGAATCTTCCTCTTACTGACGAAGAGTCTGATTTTGTGAAGCAGTCGTTAAGACGAAAGCGATTATGGGCCTTGGAGAAAAAGTGTTACATCATTATGCTCCATCAACCAGTGAAGTCAGAATGGAGAGTCAAGCACCATGTTGCATCGCTTTATTTATTCGTCAAAAGTCACTTGATTAAAATGCCTGTTAAGCTGCTTATCAAACATGCGGGAATGAAATCGTATAAAAGGATTATTGGTTTGTTTAAAAAACAAGAGAAGGGCTCATGAAAATCTTAGTCACCGGAGCAGCCGGCTTTATTGGCGCAGCTGTGTCGCAATATCTTATCAATCGTGGTGACCAAGTTGTCGGGATTGACAACATTAACGATTATTACGATGTAAACTTAAAGCACGCTCGATTAGACGAGATTAAGTCATCATCTGCTGCTGATTTATTCTCATTCACGGAAATGGGCGTTGAAGAGCGCGATAGAATGGCAGCGCTTTTTGAAGAACATAAGTTTGATAGGGTGGTGCATTTAGCTGCCCAAGCTGGTGTACGTTATTCCCTTGAAAATCCTAACGCCTATGTCGATTCTAATATTGTAGGGTTTGTGAATATTCTAGAAGGGTGTCGCCATAATAACGTTGAGCACTTAGTGTATGCGTCATCTAGCTCAGTTTACGGTGCGAACGAAACTATGCCGTTTTCAGAGCAGCATAATGTTGATCACCAAGTCAGTTTGTATGCCGCTTCTAAAAAAGCGAATGAGCTAATGGCTCATACTTATAGCCACCTGTATAACTTGCCCACAACAGGGCTGCGCTTCTTTACTGTTTATGGCCCTTGGGGGCGCCCAGACATGGCGCTGTTTAAGTTTACAAAAGCTATTTTGGAAGGAAAAACAATACAGGTATACAACTACGGTAATCACCGTCGAGATTTTACTTATATTGATGATATCGTTGAAGGCGTAATTCGCTCACTAGATAATGTGGCGAAACCTAACGAAAGTTGGGACGGCGGCAATCCAGATCCTAGTACCAGTAGGGCACCGTATAAGGTATACAACATTGGTGCGCAAACACCAGTTCACCTTCTGAAGTTCATTGAAACGTTGGAAAGTGCTTTGGGTATTGAAGCGAAAAAAGAGTTGCTTCCTATGCAGCCAGGCGATGTGCCAGACACCTATGCTGATGTTTCATCGCTAGTAGCAGATACTGGCTACCAACCTTCTACTGATGTTGAAACGGGCGTAAAAGCGTTTGTTGATTGGTATCGAGAGTTTTACAAGGTGTAAGGCCTAGCGCGTTAAGCGTGATTTACAAGGCAGTTAAAGTGCACCTCTTCTCATAAACCCTGCACACTTTTTGGGCAAAAACTCTTTTGTGGTTGAATAACCAATCTCAAAAAGTGTGTTTTTAATTTCAGGCGTAAGCGAAAAATCTACCGCGGAAATCTCTCCGGTATTCACCACTACCGTATTGTGCCAATACTTTGCATTAACGTATTCCCTGGATATTGCCGTCATAAACGTACGGATGAGCATACTGACGTACTGAGGCAGTTGAAGTAAGTTCTTTTTAATGGCTTTTCGTTTTTGCTCGGTGCTTTGCAGTCTGAAGCACACTGATGGCGTGCCATCGCCTCGCCAATCTTCAAACAGTGCATCTTCAGACAATATAGCGCCGTCTACCAGCAAGTGCTCTTTAAAAGGTTTAAATGAAAAAATGAGCGGGATCGACATAGAGTAGCGTACCGCTTCTGATACCTTCATATCTGGAGAAGTCTGTTTATTGAACAGAACTGGCCCGCCGCCGTTTACATCGGTGGCCAGTATATGGAGGTCAAGAGGGAGATCGGCAAACAATGCGCCTTCTAGTTGCTCGTCAATCCACCGTTGAAACACATCGCCAGATGAGAGCCCGCCTTCCCGAAGCAATCTCACAAGAGAAAACTCAGTAAACTGTTTAAAATCAGTAACGAGTGCGAGTTCTCGCATTTGCTCGACAGTGTAACCTTTAGCATAAAGTGAAGCGATAATTGAACCGCCTGACACACCTACTAAGGTGTCGAAGCCTACATTCATATCCTGCAGCGCTTTTAGGATGCCGATATGTGCGCTTAACCTTGTTCCTCCACCTGAAAAGATGGGCACAATCTGTGTCGTGTTTGTCTGTAAAAGGTTATTCGGTATTCCTGCCGAAGTTATATGCATGTGCTTACTCCAAACTAAGGAGGCTTTGCGCATGGTTTTTAGTTTCAGTGGAACAACATAACGCGTTACCTCATAGTAACAGCGTAGTTTACTCACGCTTCATCAGCAAAAAATACGAGCGAAGATAAGCGATATCTTTAGTATAAGGTGTGGTAATTTTGCTACACAATTTGATATCCGGTACTTTGAGCGGTAACGCCTACCGGCAGTTCACAGTGTGCAAATAATTGGGCAACATGCGCACAACACATAAAAAAGGCTCACTTCTGAATTAACAGAGTGAGCCTTTTGGATATGCGATTAAGTTTCTTAAGTACTTTACTATATTAGGTATTAGCCTTAGTTTCTAAACACTAGAGTTCTGTTAGAAATTAGTTCGCCGCAAGCTTGGCCTTCATCTCCCGTCGACGAGCGTGCAATAAAGGTTCAGTGTAACCGCTAGGCTGCTCTTTACCTTTGAAGATAAGGTCACTTGCCGCTAAGAAGCCAATTGAGCTATCTAAATCAGGTGCCATTGGAATATATTCAGGGTCGCCCGCATTTTGCTCATCTACTAGCACTGCCATTCGTGCAAGCGATTCTTTAACCTGGTCAACACTCACAATGCCGTGCTCTAGCCAGTTCGCGATGTGCTGCGATGAAATACGCAAGGTCGCGCGGTCTTCCATCAAGCCTACGTTATTGATGTCAGGAACTTTCGAACAGCCTACACCTTGATGAACCCAGCGCACTACGTAGCCCAAGATACCCTGAACGTTGTTGTCGATTTCACGCTTAATGCTCTCGCGAGTCAGCACAGAGGCATCTTCTAGTAATGGAATGGTAAGTATGTCAGCAAGGCCATCAAAGTTTTCATCTAGTGACTTCTGAACGTCAAACACATTTACATCGTGGTAATGAAGTGCGTGCAGTGTTGCTGCAGTGGGTGAGGGTACCCAAGCGGTATTAGCACCTGCTTTAGGATGGCCAATTTTAGCAGTCATCATATTTTGCATTTCATCAGGTATCGGCCACATGCCTTTACCGATTTGCGCTTTGCCAGAAAGGCCGCAACGAAGACCTACAGCCACATTCGCAGTTTCATAAGCCTTGATCCATGCCATCGACTTAAGGGCAGCTTTTTCTGCAAAAGGCCCTGCAAGCATTGAGGTATGAATTTCATCACCAGTTCTGTCTAAGAAACCTGTGTTGATAAATACAACACGTGAAGTGGCTTCAGCAATACAAGCCTGAAGGTTAATACTCGTGCGGCGCTCTTCATCCATTATACCCATCTTAAGGGTATTGGCTGGAACATCGATAATTGTTTCAATAGCACCAAATAATGCGTTAGAGAATGCGACCTCCTCAGGCCCATGCATTTTAGGTTTAACAATATAGATACTGCCTTCACGGCTGTTTTTAAATTTACTGTTTCCTAAAAGGTCATGCTTTGCGATGAGTGAAGTTACTAACCCATCCATGATGCCCTCTGGCACTTCTTCGCCATCAAAGAGCATCGCATTGTTGGTCATAAGGTGGCCCACGTTTCTAACAAACATAAGACTTCTACCAGAAAGCACTAGTTCGCCGTCTTTTAGCCCGTCTTGTGATGCGTGTTTAGACGGCTGATAGTATCTATCGTCATGCATAGCGCGAACAAGCTGCTTGCCGCCCTTTGTCATTTCAATACTTAGGGTGCCTTTCATCAAGCCTAGCCAGTTGCTGTACACTAAAGTTTTGTCTTCTGCATCAACGGCGGCAACGGAATCTTCGCAATCCATAATAGTAGTCAGAGCAGCTTCAACCAATACGTCTTTAACGTTTGCAGCATCGCTCTCGCCAATAGGGTGAGTCGGGTCTAGTTGAATTTCAAAATGCAGGCCGTTGTGGGCAAAAAGCAAGCTTGACGGAGCGCTTATGTCACCTTGGTATCCTTGCCACTGTTCGGTATTCGCAAGTGTAGTCTCATCGCCGTCGGCAAGGGTAATTGCTAGTTTGCCCGATTCGATTTTGTATTTAGTGGCTTCTGCGTGGCTGCCTTTCGCGAGCGGAATCATGCTATCTAAGTAGTCTTTCGCTTTTGCAACCACTTTGGCTCCGCGCACGGGGTTATAACTTTTTCCTGGCTCCGCGCCTCCGTCATTATTAATTACGTCGGTACCGTATAGTGCGTCGTACAGGCTTCCCCAACGCGCATTTACCGCGTTAAGCGCATAGCGAGCGTTATTGATTGGCACTACTAACTGTGGGCCAGCCATAGTTGCAATTTCAGCGTCTACATTTTGTGTTTGTGCGCTTACTTGCGATGGTTGCTCCACAAGGTAACCAATGCTTTTTAGAAAGTCGGTATATTCATTTCCATTTACCGGATTACCAGCTTTGTGGTAGTCGTCGATAGCGCGCTGAAGCTGTTCGCGCTTTTCTAGTAACGCGCGATTTTGAGGGATGAATTTTTCGAAGAGGGTTTCTGCACCTTGCCAAAAGGTGTCTTTATCTACGCCTGTGCCAGGAAGTGCCTGTTCATTAATAAAGTTATCGAGTTGTTCGGCAACCTGTAGTCGGCCTCTAGTAATATATCCTTGCATAACTACCTCTATACATTTGTCTGTTAACCCAGTGTAGTGCGTATAGAGATAGTTTTTTAATTTATGGTTTGTATTTCTGCCATATATTTTGTGAATGTTTAGCCCGCGTTCATTTCGCTAGCGACATCACTGATCAAGCGGCGCAACCAAATATGACCTGCGTCATGGTGAAGTAGGGCACTCCACGCCATTTTTAATGCAATAGGCGGTATATCGAAAGGCGGTTCTTTAATCACCACATCAGGGTCGTGTTTAAATAAGCGGGCAGCTTTGCTCGGCAAGGTGGCGATAAGCTTCTGCTTTTTCGCAATTTGCAAGGCCGCGTGGTAATGGCGAGTAAAAACACGGATAGCACGCTGTTTTCCTATCTTGGTTAGTTCAGCATCCACCCATCCCAGCTTTTGAACTTCATTAGGGTCAATACCAACGCCAACACCAAAGCCTGTTTTACTTACCCATATATGCTGAGCATTTAAGTAGCCTTCAAGGTTGCATTTTTCCACTAGCGGGTGGTCTGCGCTCATTACGCAGCTAAAAGTGTCGTACCAAATAACTTTTTGGTGAAACGACAACGGCAGTTCGTCGAATCGGTTAATTGCCATATCCACTTTACCTTGCTCTACATCGTGAAACGTCACGTCACTCGGTGTAATAAGGTCAAGGGTAATATTAGGCGCTAATTCGGCCAGTCTTCCAACGAGTTCAAGTAACAAGGTACTTTCTGCATAGTCACTGGTCATAATGCGAAAAGTTCTGTCGCTGGTTAACGGATCGAAATCAGTTTCAGGCTGAATCGAGCTTTCCAATCGACTTAGCACATCGCGAATAATCGGCTGCAGTTCAAGTGCACGCTTTGTGGGAGTCATGCCATCGCTGGTACGCACTAAAAGTGGATCTTTAAACAGATCGCGAAGTCGTTTTAATCCGTTACTCATTGCTGGCTGAGTAATGCTTAGCTGGTTTGCAGCTTTGGTTACACTTCCTTCGCGCAACAGCACATCTAAATAAACCAATAAATTCAGGTCGACCTTCGCTATATTCATTATTCTAATGCTCTTCTTAAACCTAATTAAACGTAGCTATTATAAAGCTTTTTTATTTGATTGTCAGATAAGCGTTTAGTCTAAAGTTGGCCGCAATTATTCTTGTAAATTGCTGAATAATAAGTGTTATACAGTTTTTTTATAAAATGTAAGAAAATATGTTTTTTTTTATTTTATGTATGAAGCATAAATTTAGTGAATGGCGTTTACAAAAAAGGGCACCCGGAGGTGCCCTGTAGGAAAGGTTGGGATGCTTTCCATTTAACTCATTTTTTGTTCGCGTTATACGTCGAACTGGTTCATGGTGTTATCTTCACCTGACGCTTTTAGTGCGCCTTCACCAGAGAAGTATTCTTTGTGCGTGTCACCTAGGTCAGAACCAGCCATCGCTTGGTGTTTAACGCACGCTAGACCTTGGCGAATTTCTTGACGCTGAACGCCGCGTACATAAGCAAGCATGCCTTCTTCACCGAAGTAACCTTTTGCAAGGTTGTCAGTAGACAGTGCCGCAGTGTGGTAAGTCGGTAGCGTGATAAGGTGATGGAAGATACCTGCTTCACGTGCTGCATCAGCCTGGAAGCTCTTAATCTTCTCGTCCGCAGCTGCTGCAAGTTCGCTGTCGTCATAATCAGCAGACATAAGTTTCGCACGGTCATAACCAGAAACGTCCTTCCCTTCTTCTGTCCAAGCATCAAACACTTGCTGACGGAAATTAAGCGTCCAGTTGAACGATGGAGAGTTGTTGTAAACCAGCTTGGCATTTGGTACTTGTTCGCGAATCGCGTTAACCATTTCAGCAATTTGACCTACGTGAGGCTTTTCAGTCTCAATCCATAGCAAGTCAGCACCGTGCTTAAGCGACGTTACACAGTCAAGTACTACACGGTCAAAACCTGTGTTGTCTTTAAAGCGGAATAAGCCGTTTGGTAGGCGCTCAGGCTTAACCAGCTTGCCACCTTGTTTAAGCACTAGGTCACCTTCAGTTAGGTCTTCAACACCCGCAACTTCGGTGGTTTTAAGGAAAGCATTGTATTGAGCAGCTAAATCGCCTTCTGATGTAGATACCGGGATCTTCTGAGTCAGACCAGCACCTAGTGAGTCAGTACGTGCAACGATTACACCTTCATCTACACCTAGCTCAAGGAATGCATAGCGTACTGCATTGATCTTCGCTAGGAAGTCTTCGTGTGGCACGGTTACTTTACCGTCTTGGTGACCACATTGCTTCGCATCTGATACTTGGTTTTCGATTTGTATACAGCATGCACCCGCTTCAATCATTTGCTTCGCAAGTAGGTACGTTGCTTCTTCGTTACCGAAGCCAGCGTCGATGTCAGCGATAATTGGAACTACGTGAGTCTCGTAGTTGTCAATTTCTGCTTGAATTGCAGCGACGTCACCACCATTTTTCTTCGCGTCGTCTAGTTTATGGAAAAGGTCACCCAGTTCACGTGCGTCAGCTTGGCGAAGGAAAGTGTAAAGCTCTTCGATAAGTGCAGATACTGATGTTTTCTCGTGCATTGATTGGTCTGGAAGAGGACCGAATTCAGAGCGAAGTGCCGCTACCATCCAACCAGAAAGGTATAGATAGCTTTTATTTGTTGTCCCTTGGTGCTTTTTAACTGAAAGCATCTTTTGTTGGCCTACGAAGCCATGCCAACAGCCTAGAGACTGTGTGTACTGAGACGAATCTGCGTCGTATTCAGCCATGTCTTTGCGCATGATGCTAGCGGTGTAGCGAGCAATGTCTAAACCTGTTTTAAAACGGTTTTGAACCTTCATACGTGCAGCGAATTCAGGGTTGATACCTTCCCAAGTTCCATTCTGTGCTGCCTTTAATGTGGCGAAGTTATCAATGTCTTGTTGATATTGCGACATGAGCGTCTCTCCCGACTATAATTAAAATACTTAACGTTGTTTATGTTTACGCTGTGGGGCGTTCCCGTTGATTCCATTTCATCCTAGTGCTGGTTTTGGGATAATAGAAATATATATTTTTCATTGCGGATATTTATTTTGTGAATGTTTTGGTGGGTGAGTTAGTTGAGCTTGGGGCAGCTTACTGTTCTAGGCGAGTTCTAAAATGTTCGCCTATATTTAGGAAGTACTCGCGTAGAAGCATTGCTGTGTAAGATTTAGCTTAATGTTGAAATGCCAAGTATTGACTAAGATTTCGGTTAGGGTGTTAAACGGTTTTTTATCTGATGGCTACGTGGTTTTGTGCTGATAACCCCCTAATAGTGCTGGTTTTTTCAACTGTCTATTAGCTAAATGGGTAATAGCTTTGTATAGGTGGGCAGGGTAACTTTAGCCTTAGAGTGTCACAACTGCGCAGTTTCAAAGGTTGTATATACTAGATTTGCGGTAGGTTGTTGATTATAAAATGTAAAAGTGGGTGTTATGAGTAGCAGTGTATTGTCGTCGGTCGACCAAAGAACCAAGCTTGTTGGTGAAAACAGGCTTGAGCTTTTGATGTTTCAATTAGGAACGCGACACATTTTTGCCATGAACGTCTTTAAAATTAAAGAAGTTATAAACGTACCCAAGCTCAATATAATGCCTGGTTCGCATCACAACTTGAAAGGCGTAATGAATTATCGCGGAAGCTCCATTCCGATTATCGACTTGCGTCAGGCAATCAAAATGCGGGGCGCAGCCACACAGGCAACAGCGAAGAATGTCATTATCACTGAATATAATAGAAGTGTTCAGGGTTTTATTATCGGTGAAGTTAAAAACATAGTTAATACATCGTGGGGAACTATCCAACCGCCGCCTAGCGGCATTGGTAAATCTAATTATTTAACCGCCATAACTCAGGTGAATGTCGAGGGTAAGCAAGAGCTAGTAGAAATTATCGACGTCGAAAAAGTGCTCGCGGAAATCATCGATTACGACACGTCTATCTCTGAAGAAGTACTAGATAAAGAGATAGTGAATCACTTTTTAGGTAAAAAAGTCTTGATAGTGGACGACTCAAGCACAGCAAGAAAACAAATTAAAGACACGTTAGAGCAGTTAGGCATAAGCATCATTGAACGCAAAAATGGTGCTGAAGCATTAGCGCTGCTTAAACAGTGGGCCGACCAAGGTAAAAATCCTACCGACGAGATTCTGCTCATGTTTACTGATGCAGAAATGCCAGAAATGGATGGTTATCGTCTCACCTCAGAAGTGCGTAACGATCCGCGTATGAGCAATTTATTCATAGCACTCAACACATCATTAAGTGGAAGTTTCAACGACGCCATGGTCGAAAAAGTGGGATGCGACAGGTTTATCTCTAAATTCCAGCCCGATATGCTCGTAGACGTGGCGCAACAGCGCATGCGCGAATATCTCTCATCACAAAATAGGTAATCGCTACCTTCTTAAAAGTTGCTAATTGGATGAGATGACCATCTGGTCATCTCGCGCTTGCGTTATTTTATCCAAAAGCTTTGAGCATCTTGTCAGCCTGCTTTACACTATTACGTCTTATCGCTTCACTAACATCAATGAATTTCGCGATAGTGTCCATATTGTTGTATCTACGGGTAACCAGACTCGTAGACACCTTTACTTACTCAGGGAAGTTTAAATGATTAAACAATTTGTTCGCACATCATTATTAAGTTGTGCGTCTGTTGCTGTTCTTGCGGGTTGTGGTATCACTGAATCTATGACCGAATCAGCAAGTGCAACTGGTACTCAAACCAAAGGTGTACCGAAAAATATTATAATGGTTGTAGCCGACGGTATGGGGCCTGCCTTTACCACGGCCTATCGCAATTACGTAGATGACCCATCAACACCATACGTAGAATCGGTGGTGTTTGATGATATTTTAGTGGGCAATGCATCTACTTATCCTGCTCAAGTCTCTGGTTACGTTACCGATTCAGCAGCCGCCGCAACGGCTCTAGCTACCGGTGTTAAGTCATACAACGGTGCAATAGGTGTCGATGTAAATAAACAACCGGTAAACTCTGTTATGTACCATGCTAAAAGTAAAGGCATGCGTACTGGTTTGGCAGTAACGTCTCAAATTGTTCATGCGACTCCCGCTTCATATATTGCACATAACGAAAGTCGTAAAAACTACAATGAAATTGCTGAAGATTTCTTTGATGTTCGGGTAGATGGTAAGTTTGTTGCTGACGTGATGTTAGGCGGCGGAACTTCTTACTTTGAGCGCGATGATAGAGATATTTTGGCGCAGTTTATTGATGCTGGCTATGAATATGCTGATTCATATAACCGTCTGGCTTCGGTGCCAGTGGGAAGTAACGTTCTCGGCCTGTTTGCGCCAGTAGCGCTGCCTGCAGTACTCGATGATAAGCGCAAAAATCGTCTTGAATACCTAACTCAACATGCGATTAAACACCTAGAAAACGACAATGGTTTCTTTCTTTTAGTGGAAGCTAGCCAAGTAGACTGGGCTGGTCACGCAAATGACATTGCTTCCGCCATGGCCGAGATGCATGACTTGGCGCTAACCATGGAATATCTGCGCGAGTATGTAAACACACACCCTGATACTCTTGTGATATTGACCGCTGATCACAGTACAGGCGGTTTAACTATTGGCGCAAACGGTGATTACCGCTGGAGCCCAGAGCATCTTAAGTCAATGTCAGCCTCGGTAATGACAATTGCTTTAGATATGGCAAACCAAGAAAACCCAGGCGAGTTTGTGGCTCAGAAGCTAGGCTTGTCGTTGAGCGAAGAAGAACTCGCTACTCTAGACAGCGTATCGAACCAAGATGATGAAACCCGCTATATGGCAGTAAAAACCTTCTTAGATACCAAAACAAATACGGGGTGGACAACAGGCGGTCACACCGGGGTAGACGTCGAAGTATTTGCGTTTGGAACTGGTTATAAATCGTTGATGGGGCAAATTGATAACACAGATATTGCAAAGACAATTTTCGGTTTTATTGATAAAAAGCAGTCACTAGCCATCGACTCAAATTCGAATAAAGTTTCAAAAAAGGTATCGACCAACATCGAGCTTACGTCAGACGAAGATGATGATGGCCTATGTGACTTTAAAGAAGATTGGCGCTGTAACTAATCGCTACATTGTAAGTACAGAAATTGAAGCGCCAGTGTTTTTAACATAGGCGCTTTATTTTTATTTGCAGTAAATAGGAAATGGAAACCATGAAAAACGAAATGCTGGCATTACTTCAAGATATCTATGATGAAGTTGAACCTATGTTGGGCATGGGAAAAGTTGCTGACTATATTCCCGCATTGTCTACGGTGAACCCACGGCAATTTGGCATTTCAATTTGCGACACAAACGGTCAAATAACGTCAATAGGCGATGC
This sequence comes from Alteromonas portus, assembly GCF_005117025.1. Lineage (GTDB taxonomy): Bacteria > Pseudomonadota > Gammaproteobacteria > Enterobacterales > Alteromonadaceae > Alteromonas > Alteromonas portus. Next base: position 688,769 of record NZ_SWCO01000005.1, read on the forward strand.
GAGCGTTCCTTTTTCTATCCAAAGTATCTCAAAAGTCTTTAATCTTGTGTTAGCCATCAATCATTACGGTGAAACCATGTGGGAGCGAGTAGGGTGCGAGCCTTCTGGATTGCCATTTAACTCTCTTGTACAGCTGGAGTATGAAAATGGCATTCCACGTAACCCTTTTATTAATGCCGGCGCACTGGTCGTTAGTGACATGGTGCAATCTCGGTTCGCTTCCCCTTATATCGCTATGCGAGACTTCGTAAGACGTTTAAGCTGTAATGGCGACATTATGGTTAACAAAGTAGTGGCAGAGTCTGAATATGAGCATCGTTCTCGCAATGCAGCGATGGCATATTTGATGAAGGCTTACGGAAATTTTGAAAATGAAGTAGAAGATGTGCTTCGCAATTACTTTCACAATTGTGCGTTAGAAATGAGTTGTGAGGACTTAGCCCGTTCAACCAGCTTTCTTGCTAACGCAGGCTTTTCTACTTGCGCAAATGAACAAGTGCTTACTCCCTACCAGACCAAACAAGTCAACGCACTTCTTGCGACCAGCGGTATGTATGACGAAGCTGGGAGCTTTGCTTTTAAAGTAGGCTTGCCGGGTAAAAGTGGCGTGGGCGGAGGCATAGTGGCTGTTGTACCGGGCCGCTTTTCAATATGCGTGTTTTCGCCAGCGCTTAATAGCGTGGGTAATTCTCAGCTAGGCGTGGCGGCTTTGACATCACTAAGTGAACGCATCAATTGGTCTATCTATTAGCGTTAACGGTACTGCTGTTAGATCAGAGGTCAAAAAACTTAGTAGCCTGTCAATTCCATAAAGCCGCTCCCTGAGTGGGAGCCTTTTATTTCTACTCGCCCTTCATAATAGGGAAATAAGCTGTTATTCCATTGGTTTTCCTTGAATGGGCGAATGGATAGGTCAATATCTTTTTCTGGTATTTGAATACGCCAAGCGGTGGGAACAGAGCGAGGTGACTCTCCCTCGTTGATTGTTTCATAGGACATTGGCGTAATTGATACGTTGACTTGCTCGATGGTTTCTTTCGTGCCATTTTCCGCTATATAGCTAGCCGTTGTGAATATTTCGCTGTGTTTGCTTTTGCTATTTTTCATGCTTTTATTCATGGCGTGCATGCGAAACGCCATCAATTTACTTCCATCGCCTAAATGCAGCGAGAACCAATCCCATCCCATGGCTTCACTGTTGGCTAAGTGGCTCGTCCATTCGTGATCAAACCAGCCTTTACCCGTAACTTTTACGCTATTGCCCTCTATGTTTAACGTACCTTTCGCGTTAATAAACGGTTGGCTGTAATAGTAAGAGCGAAGGCGTTCGTCTTGTGTTTTTTTGCTGTAGCCGTTATCACCCTGTTTGATGAAAGGCCCATAGGTATCTAGGTTAAGCGAGACTTTGACGGCGATAACGCCCGGTGCATCATTTAATTCTGATAAGCTGTCTGCAGCGGTAGCGGGGATTTTTCCATTTATTTTGACCGGATGATGCGTGCTGCTTTGCCCGAAAGCGACTTTTAACATGGACGGGAACATGGCTTTGCTTTCTGCACCTGATTGGACCTTCGCCTGTGCCGCTTTCCAAACCCAATCGTCAATAACTATCGCAAAGGGTTGTTGATTCACGTAGGCATTACCTACGCCGCCGCTTGCAAATCGTTCTTCGAAATAATGCTGTTCAGCGGTGTGCAGCGAAGCATGTCCCATCCATTGCTGGCCATTGCTCCAGTTTCTTGCGATATGGTTGTTGGCGTTAGTATGGAGGTTATTTTCAGAGCTATGACTAGCACTACTTTTAGCGCTACTTTCGGATTTACTTTTGGCGTTAACTTCAGCACTATTTTCAGCATTAGCATTAGCCTTAGCGCTTACAGGGGCATTTAGCTCAGTATTGAAACGAAAAAGTGTATATTGAAGGCCGAACTCTTGCCCGTCTTCAGTACTTAACACAAACGTAAGATACCACCACTCTAATTGAAAATCGGGATGACTCTTGTGGTCGTGCGGTAACTCCACAATATAGTCCCGCTGTACTGGCGTGAAGGAATCACTCGACTGCATGTTTCCAAAAAAGCCGTTTGGCGTGGAGGTTCCCAAAGCTTCGTTTTCATCTTTTGGGTTTTCAGTACATGCACTCAACGTGAAACAGATAGCTACAAGTACTAAAAATAGGTTGGCATTAAATCTCGAAAATGTGGTGTTGACGCGCCGTAATTGGTCTGTCATAGCTGAACTTCCTGCCTTAAATCAATTTTCGGCTTAAGTTTTCCTAGGGGTAACAACAGCACCAGTGAAACAATAAGCAGCGATAACCCCACGCTTGAAAGAATAACCTGAGCATTAAGAGAAAGTGGATACACCCAGTTAAACGCATGCCGGTTTACTTGTTGAATAAAAACATAGGCCAAGTACACGCCAAAAGGAATGGCGAGCAAGGCTGAAATAAAACAAAGCAGCAGATATTGCGCAAACAGAGAAGCTTTTACTTTAAGCTGACTAACGCCAAGGGCACGTAATACAGATAACTGTGCAGCGCTGCCAATTGTTAGTACCGTCAGCGAAACAGCGAAGGCAACGCCCGCCACCAATAGGGTGGTAATGTTAAGGCCGTCGGTTAATATAAAGGTACGATCAAAGGTCTGCATAGAGGTATTTAACAGCGCTTGTCGGGTATAAAGGGCAATATCGCGGTGTTCCCCTAACTGTGATTTTAGCTGCTGTTCGAGGATGTTCTTTCTATAGGCGTTTTGTTTGTTGTCGCCTATCACGTTAGCCTCAATAGACGGCTCTGGGTAAATAGCCATTACACCGGAAAAAAGTTGGTCTCTGATTAGGGGGTTGTTCCGATTAAAAGAGGGAAGAGGCACTAATATTTGCCCGTTCAGGTTACCGTAGTCAGGATAAATCCCCAGAACTTTCCATTGTGGCGTCGCTGCAAATACGTTTGAGTTCGACGAACTACTTTGTGAGCCTTGTGTTGGGTCAGTAGTTTTCTCTTGCGGCGAGCTATAAGCCTCGCTAGATGGATTAACCGCCGAAGAACTTGAATTTGCAGTTTTACGAAGGCGAATATTTTCTATATCTAGCGTGTGTCCTAACTTTGCGTTAAGGGCAAACGCTAATTGCTGATTGATGAATACCCCTTTCCCTTCTGTAAACTCACGCCACACTGTGTTGAGGTCGTTGTTTATTACATCATCGAGGACAAGCGCCTTTTTACCATTTTGGTGAACGGGGTAGCTACTGATAGAAACGTAAGTGGGCGGTCTGTTACTGACTTCATGTGTTTCTTCTTGAGCATGTGAGCCAATGACAGCTCCCTCTGCCTTAAGTAAAGGAGTTAAAACAAGCGGTGGTAACGATTTGGTAGATAACGTTTCAATACGTCTAAGTGGCGCGTCGGTGTACAGATAGAAAGGCGCGTAAAGCCTTTGCGTTAACCACTGTTCAGTGGCGTCTCTAAAGCTGTCCGTCATGGTATTCATACCAATATTTGCGGTAAGCGCGATAAAGAATGCACAAACGGCAAGACGGGTTTTACTAGACAGTAAATGCATGTTAGCAATGACGTAGTGAAACACGGGCCACTGTTTTGGTACAAATCTAGTCAGCAGCTTAGACAAAGTGGGTAACCAAAGAAGTACTAGTGCGCAGCTGGTAAGAAGTAATAATGCAACAAAGAAAAGTGCTGAAGCAGTAGAAGATACGAACTTCTCAGCGATAAATAACAGTAGTAGGGCACATAATGAGATAAGACCTACGGCAAATTGACCTAACGCGTTTTCTTTTTTGGCAGGCGCTACGGTTAGGGCATTTGAAAGCTTAATGATAGAAACTAACGAAAAAACAACCAGCGATATTAAGGTCGTTGTTAAAGCGAAGCCGAAGGTGAAAAGCAGATTAACGTCTGGGTTAACAAATACAGCGTTAAACAATGACGTAAACGTACTGTTTATCACAGGTGACAACCATGACGCCGCTTGAAAACCGATGAACATGCCAATTGGAATACTTATTACGCAATAAACAAGCAACTCGGTGAATAGGGCAACACTTAAAATTCGCTGAGATATGCCCAGCTGACGTAAACGAATGATATTGGGTAGCCGCGTTCGGTACATCAAGTTTAGCGCGTTCAGTACTATAAAAAGCGCCACAACGCCCATCAGTCCACTCATTGCCCAAAGATTTAGTCTAAAACTATCTGGCAACGAACCGGTGTCATTGTCTGTATTACTAGTGGTTTGCTTTACAGGTATTCCAAGTAGGGTTTCTATTTGGCTTAAATGCTGCTGTGATAGCGGTGAAAGTGCAATAAACCCGGAAAGTGGAACGTAAGCTTTATGTTGCTTTGCTTGATTCTCTTGCGCGCGTTTAGCATTGTCCAGATTAACAGGTAAAACAGGTTTATCATTTCTAATCGTTACCCCGCCTCTGTAAAACTCATCAATAGAGATCAAAATTGTATTTTGCGGGGCAAAACTGCTCACATACGCGCTAACCGTTGCAGGCCAATAGGGACTAGGCGCGGATTTTTTATCGGCTTCATTGAGCGTGTCGTGACAGGTTAGTTTTGCGTTCGTTAAGGGGTGAATAAGCCCATTTACAGCGAAGTCGACCCCAGAATTTGAGCGTAATACAATTCCTGCTGACGTCTGGCGGTTTTCCATTTCACTAGATTTCCCCGCATTTTGCGATAAATAGGATAGTGAAACAGCGCTATCGTTTTGGGCAGGCGCCTCAAAACCTCTCGCTCCAAATGTACTTCCTAAAAGAGGCTGAGTATCAACACCAAGTAATGTGAGAGTTGTTGCTGTGGGCTCGCTGCCATTGCACGATAGGGTAACGTTTCTTTCAGCTATCGCAACAAGCTGGGTAAAACCCTGCTTGCGAAGCGTGGCATAATCGCTTTGTGTAAAGCGAGCTCTACTGTCTGCTGGAGTTATGATACTGCCCAAGGTAAGCCCTTGCTTCGACTGTAACAGTTCACCTTGTGTAGCGCCTTCGTTTATCAATAAAACGGTAACTAAGCCAGCATTGGCCAGTACAATCGCGGTCATAATGAGCAGAGGCTCCCACGGCCTTTGCTTTGCCATTGCTAGTAAGCTAGAAAGCGTTAACAATAAAGTGCGTAGCACGTTATCTTCCTACTTGATGTTTTCGATGTGTTTTTCACAAGGCTCATATCACTAACGTCTTTCACCTGTAATTAGCTTGCTGCTATTGGTGAAGACAAGGTTTGCTCTGGACTTTCACAATTCACACTCTCTAATACCCCTTTGTGTAGCCGCAAAGCGGCGTCTGCTTTTACCGCGACGTCTTGGCTATGAGTAACCACAACAAGAGAAGTGTTGGCCTCTTTACAGGTTTTAAAGAGTAAGTCAGACACGGTTTCGCTGGTGGTCTCGTCTAAATTGCCGGTGGGCTCGTCGGCCAAGATAAGCGAGGGGCGATGTACAAGTGCTCTAGCAATGGCACAGCGCTGCTGTTCACCGCCAGATAACTGACTTAGGGGCTTTTGCGCTAGGGGTAATATCCCAAGCTGCTCCATTAACGCTAATTGGTAGTCGTTATCTACATTACCTTTTAGCCTTGCAGTAAAGGCAATGTTGTCCCACGCATTAAAACAGTCGAATAAATTGAAGCTTTGAAACACAATACCTAAATGCTGTTTGCGAAAATTGTCGATATCCCTCGCTTTAAATGTGTTATCGAGTTTGCTGTTGCTGGCAATCGACAATCCATTTACCGCAATATCTCCACCGTCGGGCGTCTCAAACCCAGCAATAAGCGACAGCAAGGTAGATTTACCGCAGCCAGAAGCCCCCTGAATACTCACCGATTCACCTGCCTTTACAGTAAGGTTAAGGTTGTTGATGAGCGGAGCCCCTGTCTGTGAAAAAGATTTCTTTAAGTCTTTTATTGTCAGCATAGTTTGCCGTTTTGTTGTGAGCCGTTTTCTTGTGAACACGAAGGAGCGAGAACGCACGCAATACGCTATACGTTATACGCAATACGCAGCGCTTATGGCGTAATGCTAGAGGTGCTATGCGCGCTTTAAATTAGCGCCTACATGTTCTAATAGAACGGGTTATTTTTATATTTGAGAGTATACGTAATACCCACGCTTTTTGGTTAAAAGCGGTGCAAAAATTTGATGGGCTGATACTCTTATGCGTCTAAGGGATTGCTTTGGTGGCTTAGGATAATAGATATGTAACAGCCTTAATTGTGGGGAAGGGCATGTTAAATACAAAAAGGGGCGTTAAGCCCCTTATCAACTGTCTTTTTACTGATTAATAAAGTTATCGAGTTCTTCGCCAGTAATTTTTTTGATTTGAGCAAACAAATACCAGAGCGCTGCAATAAGCAAAATCATGCTCGGGATCACAATAACTGGGTAGCTAAGCGCAGTCATTCGGCCAAGTTCTTCAGTGTAGGCCGTTGTGCCAGGCTCACTGACCAATATCATTTTTGCCAAGATATAATTTAGTGCAGAAGAGAGGAAAAACGAACTGGCTACAATATAAGAACTCACCGCAACTTTCTTTTTAAATTCTGGTTGCTTGCCTTTCGCATCAAGAACTTGGTTTAGGTGAGGCCAGTTTATGATCTGGTCGTTCAAAATAAGCATTTTGACCAAGGGTTTATTAGAGTACTGGGTGACCAGTACTGCGATACCGATAATGCCCGGAATAGCGGCTTCTTTTATCGCAATATACTCGGCAGGCAGTTTAAGTAAGCTAAACCCACCAGTAAGTAGTACGCTTATAATACCTAAAATGGAAAAGCCATTGACCTTTCCCGACTCTTTTAAATCCCAAAGGCCATAACCAATAGGAAAGCTGAGTGCCGCCACAATGCTCCACGCAGGGCCTAGGTAATCTTCTGAACTTGCATAGCTCATTAGCACCACAGGAATAACAATGTTAAACGCGAGGTTGCCGAAAAAGCCTTGGTTCTTTTGTGTAGGTTCTTGTACTGCTGACATATCTAACTAAAACGTCTTATCTTGAGGCTAATTATACGTAAACTAATTAGCGTGCCCAGTGCCATGCGGCAAATAAGCCACCAATAAAGCCAAACAGATGATATTCAAAGGAAATAAATTTGGATGTGGGAAGCACACCAACCAGCATTCCTCCGTATAGCGCCGCAACTACAAGTGAAATAAGTAAATACCGCACTTTGTTACTTCTAAAACCTGCTAATACAAGGAAACCAAAATAGCCATATACCATGCCGCTCGCGCCAATATGCGTAGCGCTTCTACCGAATAGCCACACGCCTAAACCACCAATAAGCAGTGCGCTTAGCGTAGCGATGAGAAACGTGCGTTTTCCCCACTGCATAGTAAGCCACATGAACAGCAAAAGAGGCACCAAGTTAGCCATTAAATGGGTGGGTGTACCGTGAAGGAACGGGGCTGTGAATATATATGGCAAGGTTGACAGGGTGCGAGGCACTACACCAAACTGATTAAGTGCATTGCCGGTAAGTAAGTTTGCTACTTCTATTACGATTAATAGTGCACCTAACGTTAGCAGAACGCGAATTTGAAAAGAAAGCGGCTTCATAAAAAGGCCCCCTTAAATAAATTACAAAATAATATGGGGAAGGTAGCGAGAGAGATCTTGGGTAATAGCAGATGCATCTTCCCTTACTGAAATACCTGCGGGCATGTCATCCACCAACCAACTACCAATAAGTGTATGGTTACCTTCAAAAACGGGTAAAGGTTCAAACGCTTGAACAATATAGCCTTCTTCGCCGTAAGGACCATCGCTAAGCTTATTCTCAATTCCACCTTCAATGATAGAAACATTCGCGCCTTCCCTAGAAAACAGAGGCTTTTTAATCCACTTTCCTGATAGTGTGTTTGTGTTTATTTCGTCTGAAAAATAAGCGGGAAGCAGGTTCGGGTGGCCTTTAAATTTCTTCCAAAGCTGAGGAAGCAAGGCTTTATTGGAAATTATCGATTTCCATGGGGGCTCTATCCAATTAACCTGGGCATCTTCTAACACGTCGCCAAATTCTTCGCGCAGCATAAATTCCCAAGGATAAAGCTTGAAGCAGTCTGTAATTGGCGCGTCTTGAAGATCGGTAAAAACGCCTGTGTCCGCTAACCCAATGTCTTCAATAAAAACGAAGTCAGCTAAAAGCCCGGCCTCTGTAGCGCAGTCTTGTAGGTACTGTACTGTTCCGCGGTCTTCTACGGTATCTTTACAACACGCCATGTGCAGTTGATTAATGTTGTAGTGCAATGCTATTTCGCGAAAGCGATGAACTAGTTTTTCTTGCAAGCTATTGAACTGATCAGCGTGCAGGGCTAGTTTGCCGGCATCCACATTTTGTGAAAGCCACAGCCATTGCCAGAACCCAGATTCATACAAGCTGGTGGGCGTATCTGCATTGTTTTCTAGCAGCTTAGCTGGCCCTTTGCCACTATAGACAAGGTCAAGGCGTGAATACAAACTGGGGGCTCTTTCCTGCCAGCTGTTTCTTACTAAGTCCCAATGTTGCTCTGGGATCCGAAAACGAGTAAGTAATTCCTCACTATTAACCACATCTTCGGTCACTGCCAAGCACATTTGATGTAGCTCGGCTGTGGGGTCTTCAATATCGTTTTCAATTTGCGCTAGCGTGAATTGGTAGTAGGCACTTTCATCCCAATAAGGCTCGCCATACATGGTGTGGAAATGAAAACCAAACTCGTTAGCCAACTGCTGCCAGCCCTTGCGAGGCTGGCAAGGCATTCTAAACATAGTTATCCGCCCCAGCCGCCTTTACGGCTGCTGCTACCCCAAGACGATTTTGCACGAACGCTGCTACCAAACCCGCCTCGTTTCATTGTGCGGTTCACGGTAGGCTTAGGCTTATAAACGTCTTTGTTTACGCGATATTTTCTTTTGCGAATGTCGCCGTCGAACACATAGCCGTCTGCCGTTATCCAGCGTGAACGAAACGGTGAATTATATGAATAGGAAGTATATAAGGGCTGTGAGTAATAGCGATTTGGCGATAGCAGAGAGCTCACCATGTAGCCTGCCATGAATGGCATGAAAAAGCTGCCGCTACTATTATTCACATATTGGCACTGGTTAGGGCCAAATTCATGTTCGCAGTCGTACTCAGAGCTAAAGCGCGGACTGGTGCGCATGGCCTCGTCGACCGCTGTCTGGTAGGCAGCTTCGCAGCGCTCTACTGCATCAGGAAAATCCTGTTTACAGTCTTCTAGCGAGGTGTAAATGGTGGCGTCTTCTTTTTCGCCGCCACAACCACTTAAAATAACGCTGGCCACACCTAATGCTAAAGGCTTCACGCAAAAACCTTTGCGCATGCGACTAAGGTCAATATGTTTGGTGCGTTTCAATGCGGGCTTCTCACCTTGCACGCTATCAATAACATCAAGCAGAGTATTTCGTTTATCAGTCATCGCTGCCCCCTTAATAGGTCATGCAAGCGGCATTGAGTAAGCCTACGGCAATAGACATGCTAGCAAGCATTACACCCGCAGAAACTTCGTTATTGTTTATGCGCTCGGCGATTTTCGGCATAAAGCTGAAGCGCAAAATGGCAAACGCTAGGGATTGTGCAATCACAGCTACCAACGCCCAAATAGCAAAATCTACTACAGCGACAGAGTTTGAGGCTGCGCTTCCCAGGGCAATAGCAAAACCGATAATAGCACCACCAAAGCCGATGGCAGCGGCGACGTTTTTCTCTTCTTTTACCAGCTTCCATTCATCGTGAGGTGTAACCAAGGCGTACACCAACTTGAAGATAAACAAAAAAACAATCGACAAGCCGAAGTAAAGCGCAAAGTTGTCCAGGCCAGCCAAAGATTGCATGATCGTATCCATAGTTATTCCCTTTTTATTAACCGTTTATAGTAATATCTGCAGGTTCAACATCAAACCCCGTTGAAATCACCAAACATCTATCTAAATTATTACCTACTTGCTTTTCTTCACCCACAACAAGCAGGGTTTCAACTCTGTCATTACTGATAGGGCGTTCGTACAGCATCATAAACTGATCAGTGGTACTCACATCACCATCTTCTTCATAGGTAGTTTCAGTGACGGCAACAGGCGGTGACTCATCGCCCACTGCACCCCACACGCGGGTATAGACCTTGCCGTCAAGCTCATAGGTGGGCTGGCTGATAACGTTTTTCAAGCATTCGTTCCACTGAGCAGTATTACCGATGGTTTTTGTTTCGTAAAAATGCCACAGCTTAACATCGGTAATATGATTCTCAGACAAGCCGCCGTCGGTGACCACCTGTAAAAACCCATCGTCGTCGGTGTAAAAGCGAAGCAGAGTGCCACCTGTATCTAAGGGCGCTTCTCCTACCGCTTGAATTAATTGAGAACGGGCTGCGCCTTCAATAGTGAGCTCCGGTTCTAATAGCGAAAGTTTCAAGTTATCTAACTCGAAAGAGCCACCTAAATAAAGCCCCATTATTTCTGGCGACTTAGGTTTTTTAGGTTCTGATTTTTTAAATAGTTTACTAAACATGTTTACGCCTCTTAATCAGCGTCCAGAGAAGACCAGTTAATTGCATTAATGCGGCGCTCAGCAATATAAAACAAGGTGTCTCCCGGGTTTAATGTAACGTCCAACGGTGGGTTTACCACCATTTCTTTCACAAGACCATTTGGCGCATAACCAATAAAGATGGCATCGTGTTTACGTTTCAAATTAATAAATAACTTAGCAACAGAAATGGCGTGGCTACTTTCTGGTATTTTTACTGAAAACTGCGCCTGACCTTCATCAATACTTAGTAAGTCGTGATGAAGCATGCTAGAACCAGGATCAAAAGCGGCTTTAACTAACATTTCTATTGCCACGCTCGGTGTACACTCCACTTTAGGGCAGTGATCTTGAAGTAAGCTGACTAGGCTATCATCATCAAAATAAGCCACCTGATGTGCATCAGGATTACGCTTAGTACAATACAGCGCGGTAGTCATGGTGACATCGTCTTGTGGGTTATCGATAAGAATAGTTCGGGCGCTGGACACGCAAGCGCGATCCATATCTTCGTCTTTGTTAAACGAATCTACCTTCACGAACTCAATCACGCCAGGCATGGGATTAGTGATATCAGCCTTCACGCACAGTACAATATCGGGGCGCTCTGGCATGGCATCGCGTTCTTGCAGTATTAAATCAAGCAGCAGCATAGTACGCTGCTCATTCCACCCAATTACCAAGATATGCTCATTTAGCATCAAGCTGTTCATACCCAACAATCCTTTCTTCCACGTTAATGAAACCCAAGCTGCAATCCGGCCAATTACCATGGCGAAGATACTCAAACCAAGCGGTATGACGTAAAGCGCTACAACCAGTTTTCCCGCTGGCGTTACGGGAGATAAATCACCATAGCCCACTGTAGAGGCGGTGACCGCCAGCCAGTAAACAAAGTCTGCGTTGGTAATTAAATCGTGCTCGTCTGCAGCGTATAGCAGCCAATAACTTGTTACTGCGTAAAAGGCGGTGGCACCGACAATGGTGTACCAACGTGATTCTGCAAAATATTGCAGCATTATTTTTCGCAGTTTTATCCATGGAGACATAAAAGAAACAGCCCTTGTTATGCGTGCCCTTACTCTGCCTTGAAGTACTTGATTTGTCTAGGTTAGCGCTTTGCTTAACAGTAATTTACGCAGGAAATTATTGTAACAAGAATTAAAAATGGGAGCGCGTAGCTCCCATTTTTCTAACTTACTTGCCTAGAATTCGCGCTAGCTCGTCATCGGCCGAGGTTTTACCCCCTTTAATGCCTGCTTCGGCTAAGCGTTTTTCTAAATCGCTGCTCGATTCGTTGTTCGCTAACTCTTCTGCAGCTTGCAATTCAGCGTTGCGCATCTTTTGCTTATCTTGAATACGTGACAGTGATTCTGTCGCCGTTTTCATTTTACTATTCGCGCCCATATGGCGTGAAGAAACCGCTACTTGTGCCTTTTGAACGCTTTCAGTGGCTTTTACCATATCCACTTGCTGCTCTAAGCGACGTAAATTCGCTTTCGCCTGTTGGATATTTTGTGCCAGTTGCTTTTCTGACTGCTGGAACTGATCAAGATAAGTTTGTTCTTGGTCTCGTTCTTCTTTAAGTTCAGACACTTTTTGAGCACAGTCTAGCGCTAGTTGGCGGTCGCTATCGATGGCCTTACGCGCGTGGGCTTCGTATTCCGCAATTGACGAATTGAAGCTGTCCACTTTTTGCTGAGAAAGTTTGCACTTTGCCAAAATTTGGGTACGTGCATGGTCTGACTTACGCAGTTCTTCTTTGGCTTCTCTAATTTCTTGTTCCAGAATTCGAATAGCCTGACTGTCTGCAACAGACTGAGCAGCTTCGGTAGCACCACCTTTTACTGCAGTAATTAGTTTTTTCCACACTGACATTCGCTTCTCCTTAAGAAGTAAATTTTAGTTAAGGTGTGTTTCGTAGGCATCTAAGAAAGATGCAACATTCTGAAACAGGGTTTCTACTTCAATAACAATGCTTTCGGCTTTTGACTGGGCACTTAGCGCACCAAAGGCAGTGTAGTACTCTTCACCACCAATATTTGAAATGCCTACCGTGGTCAAAGGGAACACCATATGAGTAGACAAAATTTCATGATCTAGCGCTGGTTTATCTTTTACTTCCGACGCTGCAAACAAAAGACTCTCTACTAAGATCTGCTCTCCGCTAATAGCAAGCCAGGCATCTATGCCGTCTTGATTAGCGATAAGTAAGCAGTTTTCCTCACGTGTTACCACAAAGTCATCATGCTCTTTAAATAAGGCTTCGATGCTTTCTAGTTCCCAGCTCATACCTTTCTCCTTTAATTATTGAAGCGATAGTTGTGAAAATGAATGTCGTTTACGAGGTGTGTTATACAACTGCACTTAGATAAAGAACAAGTGCCTTGTGCTACATACAACCAAGTTTACTGTAACGACTATTTTCATCTTCGCCAATATCTTGACTTGCAGTGTAGACCTGTTGTGCCATAATCGTCAACATTAAATACATGCTATAAGTGTAAAAAAGTGTGTTTTTGTAAAATATACATCACATTTGTGTGGTTTTGGAGGCTGTGTGAACACAGGAAATGCGCAAGGTGCTAAGAATGCGTGGCGGCAAACGGTTGCAAGAGTAGTGAAATCCGAAATGTCTGTGCGCGGCGTGAAATATCAAGCGTTAAGCCAAAGGCTAGAAGAGATTGGCGTGGAGCAAAGCGCAGATAATCTCAGAAATAAGGTCAATAAAGGTATTATGGGCGCCGATCTACTTCTACAAATATTGTACGTGTTAAAGGCGCGTCCATTAGATGCTGCGCTTTTAGAAGAAATCTTAACTGATCTTCAGTGATAAACAGCGTAAAATACTGCCGCCTTAAGATAGTGATATAACTAACCTCTATGATAAGGCGTCGAGGCTTCGTAATAAGCGTCGCAGTAAATGAGGTTAGGCAGGGAAAATGCGTAGATAAAAAAATACCCAGCAGGTGCTGGGTATAAATGATAAGGAATGTTTATGGGAGAACATCATCACTATCTGGAGCAAATATTAATCGTTTAAGCTTTTGCCCGCTAGTATTAAAATCAACTTGTGCGTATTTTGGGCGATAAGTGGGTATGGATATCTATACTTATGGCTTGAGAGGTAGGATTTCTAAGACTTTGGTCGATGTTGATTTTTATGAAACTTCGCTACTTTAGTATCATTCCTTCCTCTAGTAAATCTGTTAAACCATAAAGAAAGCAACCTAAATTGCGTCAAACTTAAGAATTTATTATCTATGAAATTATCTGAATTTAGCTTCACGCTTCCAGAAAGCCTCATCGCCAAATATCCCACCGAAAACCGCTCGGCCAGTCGTCTATTGCAGCTAGATGGTAAAACAGGCGAAGTACGCCACAGTATGTTTGCTGATATGGTTAACCTTCTAGAAGAGGGCGACCTGCTGGTTTTCAATAATACAAGAGTTATTCCTGCTCGCTTGCTAGGTAAGAAAGAAACTGGCGGACAGGTAGAAGTGTTGATTGAGCGTATTACGTCAGACAATACTGCTTTGGCGCATGTGCGTGCGAGCAAGGCGCCTAAACCTGGAACTAAGCTTATTCTTGAAGAGAAAGTGAATGTGACGGTGACAGGACGAAACGATGCGCTATTTATTCTGCAGTTTGACCACGATGAAACCGTACTTACGCTGCTTGAAGCGCATGGTCACATGCCGCTACCTCCTTATATTGATCGTCCCGATGAAAATTCAGACAAAGAGCGCTATCAAACCGTTTACAACCAAAAGCCAGGTGCCGTTGCTGCACCTACAGCTGGGCTTCATTTCGATGACGCTATTTTAGAAGCGCTAAAAAACAAGGGCGTAAACCTAGCGTTTGTTACCTTGCACGTTGGTGCCGGAACGTTTCAGCCTGTGCGCGTTGACAATATTCTAGAGCATAAAATGCACGCAGAGTTTGCCGAAGTCCCCCAAGAAGTCGTTGACGCTGTTCTAACCACAAGGGCCAACGGTAAACGGGTTATTGCAGTGGGTACAACCTCTGTACGCTCTTTGGAGTCAGCGGCAAAGGCAAGTGCAGAGCGCGGTGACGAGGAAGTCATTGCGCCATTTAACGAAGATACTGAGATTTTTATCTACCCTGGTTTTGAGTTTAAAGTGGTAGATGCCATGTTCACTAATTTTCACCTTCCAGAGTCCACGCTAATGATGTTAATTAGCGCATTTGCCGGTAAAGACAATGTGATGAATGCCTACCAAGAAGCGATAGAGAATGAATATCGATTCTTTAGCTATGGTGATTCTATGTTTATTGAGCGCGCCTAAGTACATTCGGCCAAGATATAAGGCGTGTAAATCGGTGTTTTACAGGCCTTTCCGGCTTAGTTACAGATAAACATAGCGACGGGGCATGATCTCAGTCAAATTACTGGTATAATCGCCGCCAATTTATTTTTATACCCAGCGCAAAAGCGCACCAAAGTGGGAATGCTTTCACATGCAATTTGAGTTGTTAAAAACCGAAGGCCGAGCACGACGCGGTCGTTTGGTGTTTGAACGCGGTGTTGTTGAGACCCCAGCGTTCATGCCCGTAGGTACATACGGTACCGTAAAGGGAATGACCCCTGAAGAATTAAAAGACAGTGGTGCACACATCTGTCTTGGAAATACCTTTCACCTAATGCTACGCCCTGGTACTGGCATTATTCGTCAGCATGGCGACCTGCACGACTTCATGAATTGGGACAAGCCAATTCTTACTGATTCGGGCGGCTTCCAAGTATTTAGTTTGGGTGACTTGCGTAAAATTACCGAAGAAGGTGTAACATTCCGTTCTCCGATAAACGGCGAAAAGATCTTACTTACGCCTGAAAAGTCGATGGAAGTTCAGCGCGATTTGGGCTCTGACATCGTGATGATTTTTGACGAGTGCACGCCGTACCCGGCTACAGAGCAAGAAGCGCGCGTTTCGATGGAAATGTCGCTACGTTGGGCCAAACGTAGTAAAGAAGCCCATGGCGATAACCCAGCGGCACTGTTTGGTATCATTCAAGGCGGTATGTACGAAGGTCTGCGCGATGTTTCACTCGCTGGTCTTGAAGCAATAGGCTTTGATGGATACGCCATTGGCGGTCTTTCTGTAGGCGAGCCAAAAGAAGACATGATCCGCATTATCGATCATACCGCACCAAAAATTCCGGAAGACAAACCGCGCTACTTAATGGGCGTTGGTAAGCCAGAGGATTTGGTTGAGTCTGTGCGCCGCGGTATCGATATGTTTGACTGTGTTATGCCTACGCGTAATGCGCGAAATGGTCACCTATTTGTGACAGAAGGCGTAGTGAAGATTCGCAATGCGAAACACAGAAACGACACCTCGCCATTAGATGAGAATTGTGATTGCTACACTTGTAAAAACTATTCTCGCTCTTATCTACATCATTTGGACAAGTGTAACGAAATATTGGGTGCGCGCTTAAATACCATCCATAACCTTCGTTACTATCAGCGTGTTATGCAGGGTCTTCGCGATGCGATTGATGCAGGTACGCTTAATGAGTTTGTACAAGAATTTTATGAACAAAAAGGGTTGCCGGTTCCGGCACTATAACAACGATAATATTTGGGGAATTTTATGAGCCTATTTATCTCTAACGCTTACGCACAGTCTGCTGGTGCGCCGCAAGGTGGCGGCATGGAAATGATCATCATGCTAGCTGTATTTGGTTTAATCTTTTACTTCTTGCTTTACCGTCCACAGGCTAAGCGTGTAAAAGAGCATAAAAACCTAGTATCGTCACTTAGCAAAGGCGATGAAGTGTTAACACAAGGTGGTTTGGTTGGAAAAATCACTAAAGTGTCAGAAGAAAAAGACTTCATTGAAGTTGCACTTAACGATTCAAACAATATCGTTGTTCAGAAGTCTTCAGTAACTGCTGTGCTGCCTAAAGGCACGATGAAGTCACTGTAAGTAACAAAAGCCGGGGCCGGGACGCTTCCCGGTACTGGCACGAAAGGATTATCCAGTGCTAAACAAAAACTCTATTTGGAAAGTACTGAGTGCACTCATTGTGGTTGCAATGTGTGCACTTTATGCGCTTCCTAACATTTACGGTGAAGATCACGCCGTACAAATCTCAGCAGGCCGTGACGCTGTGGTAACTGACGCCACTGTGGAACAAGTAAAAGCCGCGCTAAGTGAAAAGAATATCTCTCCAAAACGTGTTGAATTTGAGAACGAACAAATATTAGTTCGCGTTTCGGATTCTGACACCCAGCTTGTAACGCGCGAAACGCTTGAAAAGGCGCTTGGTGATGACTACTACGTGGCTATGAACCTTGCCCCTGACACGCCAGAATGGCTTGAAGGCCTAGGTGGCGCGCCAATGAAGCTAGGTCTTGACCTTCGCGGTGGTGTTCACTTCTTGATGGAAGTGGATATGACCGAAGTGATTGCTAAGTCGCTAGAAGACGCAGAGGGTGGTTTCCGTACTTCTCTGCGTGAAGAGGGCATTCGTTATCGCGGTGTAAAACAGGTTGACGATCATATCGACATTACGTTCCGTGATGAAGATGCGCTAGACAAGGCAGAGTTCTTTTTGCGCAACCAAAGTCGCGACCTAACCTTTAACCAGGTGGACGACTTAACACTTCGCGCTATTTTTGCTGAAAGCAAGCTTCAGGAAATTCGCGACAACGCGGTTAAGCAAAACATTACCATTATTCGTAATCGTGTAAACCAACTTGGTGTGGCTGAGCCGCTTGTACAAAAGCAAGGTGCTGATCGCATAGTCGTACAGCTTCCAGGTATTCAAGACACTGCTCGTGCGAAAGAAATTCTTAATGCCACAGCAACACTAGAATTTCGCATGGTAGATCAGAAGAACGATATCCGTGATGCATTGAACGGCCGCGTTCCTCCTGGCTCTCAAGTGATTGAAGATCAGCAAGGCATTCCTCAGCTACTTGAAAAGCGTATTATGCTTACCGGTAGCCATATTATTGATGCGAATAGCGGTGTTGATGAGTACGGACTTCCGAACGTAAACATCTCGCTTGATTCTGAAGGCGGTAATAAGATGTCTCGCTCAACCCGTGGCAATATTGGTAAACCAATGGCTACGGTGTTTATCGAATATAAGTCGACTGGCGAACGTAACAAAGACGGCAAGCTAGTGTTTGAAAAACACGAGCAAGTGATCTCGGTTGCGACTATTCGTGCGCAACTGGGTAGCAAGTTCCAAATCACAGGTCTTGATTCACCGAAGGAAGCCCGTGACTTAGCGTTGCTACTTCGCGCAGGTGCATTGATTGCGCCAATTCAAATTGTTGAAGAGCGTACGGTTGGACCAAGCTTGGGTAAAGAAAACATTGAGCTGGGTATGCAGGCTATTATGTATGGTCTGGTAGCGGTGCTTGTTTTCATGTTGATTTACTACAAAGCCTTTGGTGTGGTAGCTAACATCGCACTTATCACAAACTTGGTTATGATTGTAGGCATTATGTCGATGATCCCTGGTGCAACGCTTACGCTAC
Organism: Alteromonas portus; assembly: GCF_005117025.1. GTDB lineage: Bacteria > Pseudomonadota > Gammaproteobacteria > Enterobacterales > Alteromonadaceae > Alteromonas > Alteromonas portus. The sequence continues at coordinate 706,837 of NZ_SWCO01000005.1, forward strand.
CGGGTATGGCAGGTATCGTACTAACCGTTGGTATGGCGGTGGACGCAAACGTACTTATCTTTGAGCGTATACGAGAAGAAATGCGCGATGGCCGCAGCCCTCAACATGCTATTCACCAGGGTTACGATAGTGCGTTTTCTACCATTCTAGATGCAAACATTACCACCTTCATTGCAGGTTTAATCCTGTTTGCCGTGGGCACAGGCCCAATCAAAGGCTTCTCGATTACACTGATGATTGGTATAGCAACTTCGATGTTTACCGCAATCCTAGTTACGCGCGTTATTGTTAACGCTGTATGGGGCGGTCGACGCGTAGAGAAATTGGCGATTTAAGGAAGTAACATGCAATTATTAAAACTATCCGATACCGTCAATTTTATGCGCCTTCGCATTCCTGCGATGGTGCTATCAACGGTACTCATTTTAGGTTCGTTCGTGTCGTTAGGCGTTAATAGCCTTAACTGGGGACTAGACTTCACTGGCGGTACGCTAATTGAGGTTGGCTATGAAGATGCCGCTAATTTAGAAGGTATTCGCGCCCAGCTAAACGAAGCAAATTTTGAAGATGCTATAGTGCAGAATTTTGGCAGCAGCCAAGATGTACTTATCCGTATTGCTCCTCGTGATGGCGTTAAAGCCGTGACTATTGGTGAGCAGGTACTAGCTGCGCTGCGCGCTGATGGTACTAAGGTTGATATGCGTCGTATCGAATTCGTAGGCCCTAACGTAGGTGAAGAGCTTACTGAGCAGGGCGGCCTTGCGATGCTAGTCGCACTCTTGTGTATTCTGGTTTATGTCGCGATGCGATTTGAATGGCGATTCGCCCTAGGGTCAGTTTCGGCACTAGCTCACGACGTTATACTTACGCTAGGTTTGTTTTCAGTACTTCAAATCGAATTTGACCTTACGGTACTTGCAGCGGTACTAGCGGTAATTGGTTATTCACTTAACGATACCATCGTTGTGTGTGACCGTATTCGTGAGAACTTCCGCAAAATTCGTAAAGGTGAGCCTGTTGAGATTATCAATATCTCGCTAACGCAAACTCTAAACCGTACTATCATCACTTCATTAACCACGGTGTTGGTATTAGTTGCATTGTTCTACAAGGGTGGTGCGCTTATTCACGGTTTCGCAACGGCATTGCTGTTTGGTGTAGTGGTAGGTACTTACTCATCGGTGTATATCGCAAGTTCAGTGGCACTTGCATTGGGTATTAGTAAAGAAGACCTAATGCCGCCACAAGTGGAAAAGGAAGGCGCAGATTTAGATCCTATGCCTTAGTTTTTCACGCTTGAAACGTACAAAAACCGCATCTACGATGCGGTTTTTTTATTCCCGCTGGGCATAAAAAAGGCGCCTTTAACAGCGCCTCGTTCAATAATCTAGGGTGGCTTTAAGCCCAACCTAGTGAGCAATATCTTACTTAAGGTGCTTCACTAGGCCTTGAACAACCTTCACGCTACCCGCAACAATTTCGCCTTTGTGAAGTGGGTCGTTACCGCCTTTAAAGTCTGTTACCAAACCGCCAGCTTCACGAACAATAAGCTCACCTGCTGCGATATCCCAAGATTTAATGCCGCGCTCCCAGTAACCGTCGTGACGGCCAGCTGCAACGTAAGCAAGGTCTAGCGCAGCACTACCTGCGCGGCGAATGTCACCCACTTCGTGGAAAATCTTGTTTAAGCTTAGTGCGTACTCGCCAAATTGAGATTTGTTCTTAAACGGTAAGCCAGTAGCAATAATGGTTTCAGAAAGGTCACGAGGCTTAGAAGCACGAATACGATAACCGTTAAGCTGCGCGCCTTGACCACGGCTAGCGGTGAATAGTTCGCTGCGAATTGGGTCGAAAACAACCGCTTGATCTAAGCGACCTTTGTGAAGAAGTGCAATTGAAACGGCAAAGTGAGGAATGCCTTTTACAAAGTTAGTGGTGCCATCTAGTGGATCGATGATCCACTGATAATCAGTCTCTGTGCCCAAAACTTCACCCGATTCTTCACCTAGGAAGCAATGGTTCGGGTAAGACTGCTGAATTTTGGCAATAATTGCTTGTTCTGCTTCTTTATCAACTTGAGTAACGAAATCGTTTAAGCCTTTTGACTCTGTTGCTACTTCATTATGTTTTTCAAAACCACGAACAATAACTGTTCCAGCCGCACGCGCAGCGCGCACCGCAATATTCAGCATAGGATGCATAGATAAACCACCAATTGTAAAAGACCAATGAAACAAACTAACTGTACAAAAAATAGCTAGTTGTTTTCGAAAACGGGCGGAGTCTACCAGAATCTATGCGCGATGCAAATGAATTCCCAGCACAATTGCGTGAATAGCCATCTATACTGCCGCTGTGTTAAACTTCACGCTATTAAGGTCTGTAAGATAGTACGCCAAAACCGCGTATTATCGAATTAAAGACGCTATCCAAATAAGTACGTAGGTATTACACGCATGCTCGAGAATATTCGCATTATTTTAGTTAACACGTCTCACACGGGAAACATCGGTTCGACAGCAAGAGCTATGAAAACCATGGGACTGAGCAGCTTATATCTTGTCGACCCAGTAAATGAGCCAGACGGCCAAGCCAGTGCATTGGCTGCAGGGGCTGGTGATGTGCTTGCTAACGCGAAAATTGTAAGCACTCTGGAAGAGGCAGTTAAAGACTGTGGCTTGGTAGTAGGGACGTCTGCACGCTCTCGCACTCATTCATGGCCTATGTTAGGCCCGCGCGACTGTGGCGAAAAGCTGGTCCAAGAAGTAGAAAAATACCCGGTAGCTTTGGTGTTTGGGCGTGAGAACAGTGGTTTAACTAATGAAGAGCTGCAGCAGTGTCACTTCCATATGTGTATTCCAGCCAACCCTGAATATAGCTCACTTAATTTAGCAGCAGCAGTGCAAACCCTTTGTTATGAAATTCGCATGGCCTATCTAAATCGCGAAACCTATCCAAGTGTTGAGGAAGAATATCCACTAAATGACGATTTAGAGCGTTTTTATAAGCATTTGGAAACCACGCTGGAAGGCACGTCGTTCATTCGCAAAAGTCACCCTGGGGTGGTTATGACTAAGCTGCGCCGCTTGTTTAACCGAGCACGCCCTGAGTCTCAAGAGCTTAATATATTACGCGGTATATTGGCGTCTATCGATAAATCGGTGAAGAATGCTAACTCTGGCGATGCAGACCCTGCACCAGCGATAGAAGAAAAAGAGTAAACACTATGTTCGCCCGTATAAAAGATGATATTCAAGGGGTTTTTCATCGCGACCCAGCGGCCAGAAACACCTTTGAAGTGCTAACCAACTATCCAGGCCTTCATGCAGTGTGGCTGCATCGCATTAGTCACAAGCTATGGAAGGCTGAATGGAAATGGTTGGCACGCAGTTTATCAACCTTTAGCCGCTGGCTTACGGGGATTGAAATTCATCCCGGTGCCACGTTAGGACGACGGGTATTTATCGACCACGGTATGGGTGTGGTCATCGGTGAAACAGCAGAAATTGGCGATGATGTCACCCTTTACCACGGCGTTACTCTGGGAGGCACTAGCTGGAAAGCAGGTAAGCGCCACCCAACCCTTAAAAAAGGCGCAGTTGTTGGGGCTGGTGCCAAAGTGTTGGGGCCTATTGTTATAGGTGAAAATGCTAAAGTAGGGTCTAACTCTGTGGTCGTTAAAGATATTCCTGATGGCGCAACGGCGGTGGGGATCCCCGGTCGAATTATAATATCTAAGCAAAAAGAGATGAATGCGTCGGTAAACCCCGAGCGAGATAAAATTGCCCAAAAATATGGTTTTGATGCCTATGCTGTCGCGCCAGATAACCCTGATCCCGTGGCCAATGCTATGGGCATAATGTTAGAGCACATGCACCAAATGGACACCAAAGTGGAAGAAATGTGCAAGGTCATTCAGTCGCTAGGTGGCGATGTGTGCACTGATAATTTACACAATATTAGTGCTGAAGATTTCGCAGAAACGGGTTTCGACCTAACGGAAACCCAAGAGCGCGAGAAGGCTCATTCTTCTTTCGACCCAGCTATTTAATATCGTTTCTCTGCCCCAGTCACTTTTCATGTGTCTAGGGGGCGTTTTCAATATGGTGAATGACGATACTTCATCAAAGCCAATAAAAAACGAGAGCTTTAAATGAGTTTAGCCCAGCATCATGAGCAATACGTAACGCTCAAAAGCGGTGATAGGTTTTGCTATGCCGAACATGGTGTCGGAAATACCGATACCATTGTACTTATTGTGGGTTTAGGTCTTCAGTTGGTTTATTGGCCAAACGCGCTTATTGAGCGTTTAGTTGCCAGCGGCTTTCGTGTGATCTGCTTCGATAACCGTGATGCAGGAAGGTCAGTACGCAGCGACACACCTCACCCCAGCCTATTGCAGCAGTTGAGAGGAAAAGCGCCGAAAGGTGCATATGGACTGGAGTGTATGGCAGATGACACAGCGCAGCTTTTAGAGGCGCTAAACATTGAAAGCGCGCATGTTGCTGGGATGTCTATGGGGGGAATGATTGCACAAACCCTTGCAAGCCTACACCCGGAGAAAGTGCAATCCATGACGTCTATTTTCTCTACCACAGGAAGTCGAAAAGTCGGCCAGCCGTCATATTCTACGCTATGGCGTTTAGCAAGAGCAAAAGCTCCACTAAATGAAAACGACGCGGTTAGAAATTATAAAGCTATGATGACTCATATTGGCGATATTACGGCTGAAGATGCTATGAACCAATGGCATCAATATGCACGATTGGCATGGCAGCGCAATGGTGGCAAAAGTGATGCAAAAGCGATGTTTCGGCAAATTGGCGCTATTATGAAATCCGGGGACAGAACGTCAATGCTTCAAAATGTTAAAGCCCCAACACTAGTGATACACGGAGATGTTGATCACATGGTGCACCCCAGTGGTGGTGTTGCTACTGCTAGAGCTATACCAGGAGCTAAACATCAAGTACTACGAGGTCTGCGCCATCAAATCGATACCATTCAATCACATCGGATAGCAGACAGTATTCTTGCTCATATTCACTTAAATGCAAACAAATAGCGCTGATGGTCGCCAGTATTATTTACCTTACAAATAAGCCATTCATCACCATTTATCAGCAGACCTTTCCGCGTAAATTTCTGCGCCTAATAGTGCTTACTAGGGTGGTGCTTAAACGAAACGATAGTCCTGATACAAAAAAGCGATGAATCGAATCAATAATACCTGACTAGTTTACTAGGTCTTATACTTGACCATTTTAGTCGGGTATGTGAAAATTCCCGCACTATAAAACGGCGGGAGAATCCAATGAAACTCACTTCGAAAGGGCGCTATGCGGTTACCGCAATGCTTGATGTCGCTTTGCATTCAAAGCGTGGTCCAGTGCCTCTTGCCGACATTTCAGAACGACAAGAAATTTCTTTATCTTACCTTGAACAGCTTTTTTCTCGATTGCGTAAAGAGCAATTAGTAGACAGTGTTCGCGGGCCTGGCGGCGGTTATTTATTAGGCCGTGAAGCAAGCAAAATTGCGATTGGCGAAGTCATTCGCGCCGTCGACGAGTCTATTGATGCCACACGCTGTCAAGGACAAGCAGACTGCCAAGGTGGTGATCGCTGTCTCACGCACAGCTTGTGGCAAGACTTAAGTGACCGTATTGCGGCGTTTCTAAATTCAATCACGCTTGGCGAATTAATGGCAAAGCGTGATGTGCAAGAAGTAGCCGACCGCCAAGACGGTAATGCATCACTTCGTCATATCACCAAAGATATCGAAGTTAGTATTCAACTTTAAATTGGTATTGAGTAACGCATGGCTTTATCAACACCCATTTATTTAGATTACGCAGCAACAACACCGGTAGACCCGAATGTGGCCGAGGCAATGGCAAAATGCCTAACGCTGGATGGCAACTTTGGTAACCCAGCTTCTCGTAGTTATCGCTTCGGCTGGATGGCAGAAGAAGCGGTTGATGTTGCTAGAAATCAAATCAGCGACGCGCTTAATTGCGACCCTAGAGAAATTGTTTTTACTTCTGGGGCCACTGAATCGAACAACCTTGCAATAAAAGGCGTTGCCCAAGGTTATGCCAATAAAGGCAAACATATCATTACCGTTAATACCGAACACAAAGCGGTGTTAGATACCTGTGTGTACTTACAAAGCCAAGGCTTTGAGGTTACGTATCTTGAAGTACAGCCGAACGGGTTAATTGATTTAAATGCGCTTGAAAATGCGTTGCGCGACGACACTATTTTGGTGTCGGTGATGCACGTTAACAATGAACTTGGCGTTATCCAAGACATTCAAGCTATTGGCCAGCTGTGTCGTGACAAAGGCATTCTTTTTCATGTGGATGGTGCGCAAAGTGTGGGCAAAATTGCCATTGATTTAGCTGAGCTTCCTATAGATTTGCTGTCTATATCGGCACATAAATTATACGGCCCGAAAGGTATGGGGGCACTCTATGTGCGTCGCCGTCCTAAAATCAATCTGGTCGCACAAATTCATGGCGGGGGCCACGAGCGCGGCATGCGGTCGGGTACATTAGCCACCCACCAAATTGTTGGAATGGGTAAAGCCATCGCGCTAGCCTCTTCAAAAATGGAAGAGGATAGTGCGCGCATATTAGCGCTGCGTGAATCGCTATGGCAAGGCCTTCAACAGCTCGACGATATCTATTTAAATGGGCACGCAACACAGCGTATCCCGGGTATTTTAAATGTGAGCTTTGCGGGTGTAGATGGTGAAAGCTTGATGATGGGCTTAAATGATATTGCTGTATCTTCAGGGTCGGCATGTACGTCAGCGAGTCTAGAGCCCTCGTATGTGCTAAAAGCGATTGGCCGCAGTAATGAATTGGCTCATGCAGGTATTAGATTTAGCGTAGGGCGCTTTACGACCCAAGAAGACATCGATTACGTAGTAAAAAAAGTAGTGGATGTAACAACGCGACTGCGCCAAGCGGTTTCAGCATAGCCGCTTAAAAAGTTGTGTAGCTTGGTGATTGACTGGAATATTACACCAGAGCGCTTAAAAAAGCGTTAAGTGTAGTGTCCGACCAAGCAGTGAAACCAAGATTTTAGCGCGTGTTTTTGTTCTGGGGAAACGTAGGTTGTGTAAAAACAATTTATTGATTTTCGTGAACGTGGATGAAAATTAATGCGCGTTTGAAGGAAATAGTCTTTCAAGCGGCGTTTAAAACGCGTAAGTGGCCATAAATTAATGGCTGAATATTTGAGTGAAATAGTCGGGTATTATATACTACGGCACCAAAATTTTAGGCTGTCCCCAATGTAACTGGCAGTTTTGGCAACTCTTTTGGGCGTAAACCCAAATAAATGACGTTGTTGAAGTTGAAAGTCGATATAAATTACCAAGACCGTGGGGTGATTTATTTGCCAGTTAAATAGAAAGGTTAGTGGCAGCAAATGCAGGCAAACAAGTGAGATCCCAACATGAGTGAACAGATCGAACAGGCGTTAGAAAGAAAGTACGATGCGGGTTTCTATTCAGAAATCGAATCGGAAACATTTGAAAGCGGCCTGGACGAGTCGGTTATCCGCCGCATATCAGCAATGAAAAACGAGCCTGAATGGATGCTTGAATGGCGTTTGAAGTCTTATCATGCATGGCTAGAAATGGAAGAGCCAGATTGGGCGCATGTCGACTATCCGAAAATCGATTATCAGGCCATTTCTTATTACTCGGCACCAAAGAGTATGAAAGACAAGCCTAAGTCGCTAGATGAAGTTGACCCTGAACTACTTCGCACCTACGAAAAGCTGGGTATACCACTGCACGAGCAGGAAATGCTGGCAGGCGTAGCAGTCGATGCGGTATTCGACTCGGTATCGGTTGTAACTACGTTTCGCGATAAGCTTGAAGAAGCGGGAGTGATCTTTTGCCCAATTTCTGAGGCAGTACAGAAATACCCAGACCTTGTAAAGAAATACATCGGTTCGGTAGTTCCGCGCACAGATAACTATTTTGCTGCGCTTAATAGCGCGGTATTTACTGATGGTTCATTTGTTTATATTCCAAAAGGCACACGTTGCCCAATGGAGCTTTCTACTTATTTCCGTATTAACGAAATGAACACCGGTCAGTTCGAGCGTACCTTGATTGTTGCTGATGAAGGCAGCTACGTAAGCTACCTTGAAGGTTGTACTGCACCACAGCGAGATGAAAACCAGCTGCATGCGGCAGTGGTTGAGCTAGTGGCAATGGACGACGCGCAAATTAAATACTCAACGGTACAGAACTGGTACCCAGGTGACGAGAACGGTAAAGGCGGTATCTACAACTTCGTGACAAAACGTGGTGTAGCACATACTAATGCCAAAATCTCGTGGACGCAGGTTGAAACCGGCTCTGCGGTTACGTGGAAGTACCCAAGCTGTGTACTTAAAGGCGACAACAGTGTAGGTGAGTTCTACTCAGTAGCGCTAACACGCGGTCGCCAGCAGGCTGATACCGGTACTAAGATGATCCACGTGGGTAAAAATACCAAGTCGACCATTATCTCTAAAGGTATCTCAGCGGGTAATAGCAATAACGCCTATCGCGGGCTGGTTCAAATGGGCCCTCGCGCAGACGGAGCACGTAACTTCACCGAGTGTGACTCGCTACTTATCGGTGACAAATGTGGCGCGCACACATTCCCGTATATCGAAAGCCGTAATCCTTCAGCCATTGTTGAGCACGAAGCAACAACGTCGAAGGTGAGCGACGAACAATTATTCCTGTGTCAGCAACGTGGCTTAGACACAGAAAAGGCCGTTTCTATGATTGTTAACGGTTTCTGTAAAGAAGTATTCAAAGAGCTGCCAATGGAATTTGCCGTAGAAGCCGGCAAGCTGCTCGAAATTAGTCTTGAAGGTTCAGTGGGGTAATCAATGCTTAGTATCAAGAATTTACATGCCAGCGTGGAAGAGAAAAACATCATTAAAGGTCTTAACCTTGAAGTTAAACCTGGTGAAGTACACGTTATCATGGGCCCCAACGGTGCCGGTAAAAGTACACTAGGCTACGTCCTATCTGGTCGTGACGGCTACGAAGTAAGCGAAGGCGAAGCCACGCTTAACGGTAAAGACCTATTAGAGCTTGAAGTAGAAGAGCGTGCCCGTGAAGGCCTTTTCCTTGCGTTCCAGTACCCAGTTGAAATTCCTGGCGTAAGCAATATGGAATTCATGAAAGAGTCAGTTAACGCTATGCGCGAACAGCGTGGCGAAGCGCCGTTAACTGCTGCTGAGTTTTTGAAGAAAGCAAAAGAAGCGTGCAAGCAAGTACAGCTTCCATTGGATTTCTTGAAACGCGGTGTAAACGAAGGTTTCTCTGGTGGTGAGAAGAAGCGTAACGAAATCATGCAAATGATTTTGCTAGAGCCAAAGCTTTGTATTCTTGATGAATCTGACTCTGGCCTTGACGTTGACGCACTTCAGGTTGTTGCCGATGGCGTTAACAGCCAGCGCGATGGCGAGCGAAGCTTCATCGTTGTTACCCACTATCAGCGTCTTCTAGACTACATCAAACCTGACTTTGTACACATTCTTGCCGATGGCAAAATTGTGAAAAGCGGTGACGCGTCACTAGCGCTAGAAGTAGAGAAGAGCGGATACGCGTTCCTAGGTAAAGCGTACGAGGAGGCTGAAGCATGAGTCAATGGCTAGAACAGGTCATTGATGCGGCGCAAATCTCCGATTACCTAGCGCCCGTGCGTCAGCAGGCCTTAGAAAAGTTAAAAGCCGATGGTTGGCCAGCCCGTAGAAACGAAAGCTGGCGTTTTACGCCGTTAACACCCGTTGAAAAGCGTGAAGCTAAGCAAGCGGTTCAGGCAGATAGTTTACCGGTACCCGCTATCGATAACCTAAATGCTATCGACCTTGTATTTGTAGACGGTGTCTTGGTCACGCAGGTTAACACGCTAAATGTACCAGCGGGCATGAGCATCACGTCGCTTAATAATGATGATACTGCCACGCAGCAAGCGATTAGCAGTGTATACGGTCAGGTTAAACCAACCCGTCATATGTTTGGCCTAGTTAACGATGCGCTGTGCCAACACGGTATATTTATTAATGTTGAAGCAGGCGCGAAAATCGACACGCCAGTGCGCATTGTGAACATGGCGTCACAAAATGTTGATGCTCATACGCGTGTGGTGGTGAAGGTCGCTGAAGGCGCAAGTGCTACTGTTATCGAGCAAGGTTTTGGCGATACGGAAAGCTTAACCACAGCGTTTGCTGAATATGACCTAGCTGATGATGCACATCTAGAACACTATCGTTTTGCTATGTTTACCGGCAAAGCTAAGCAATTAGGTGGTAGCCACTTTAAGCTACATAACCGCACTACGCTTAACAGCACCATGGTGGGCTATGGAAGTGAGCTTTCCCGTTTAGATGTAGATATTCATCACGCCGGCGAATTTGCCGATGCGAAAATGAACGCCATTTATCTTCTCGCGGAAGGCGAGTTATTTGACCTTCACTCTACCATTGAGCACGCCATGCCTAATGGTACGACAGAAGAAAACGCGCGCGGGATTGTAGGCGATAAAGCACGTGCTGTGTTTAATGGTCGCATTCATATTCATCGCGACGCGCAAAAGACATTGGCTGAACTTAACAACCGCAACTTGTTGCTATCTCGTCGTGGTGTAATCAACACCAAGCCTGAGCTTGAAATTTATGCTGATGACGTAAAATGTGCTCACGGTGCAACGGTTGCTGAAATTGAAGAAGAAGCCTTGTATTACATGCTAACCCGCGGCGTTTCTCGCAGTAAAGCACTGGTAATGCTCAACTTTGGGTTCATTCAAGAGCTTATAAATGACGTGCCTAATGCGGCAGTCCGTGAATGGCTAGCACCAATTTTAAGTGAGCGCTTCGCCCAAATGGAGGTGAAATGAGCTTAGACGTTGCAGCACTTCGTGCCCAGTTTCCTATTTTATCTAAAACGGTAGACGGCAAGCCGCTGGTCTACCTAGATAATGCGGCAACAACACAAAAACCTCAGGCCGTTATCGACGCCTTAGTAGATTTTTACACGGGTACGAATGCAAACGTGCACCGCGGTGCGCACCATTTATCGGATGAAGCCACGCGCCGTTACGAAAATGCACGTACCAGCGTTGCAAAGTTCATTAACGCAAATGCTCGTGAAGAAGTTATTTGGACGTCGGGCACCACAGAAGCCATCAATATAGTCGCCAATGGTCTTGGCCAGCTATTAAGCGAAGGTGACGAAGTGATGGTGACCGAGCTTGAGCACCACGCAAACTTGGTTACTTGGCAACAAGCGTGTCGCCGTTCTGGTGCAACGCTAAATGTTGTACCTATTTTCGACAGCGGAGAGTTAGACGTAGACGCTTTCGATAGACTGCTGTCTGAAAACACAAAGCTAGTGGCGTTTCCTCACGTATCGAATGCACTAGGTACGGTGAACCCAATTAAACTGCTTACTGAAAAAGCGAAAGCGGTTGGCGCATGGGTGCTGGTTGATGGCGCACAGGGCATTGCTCACGGCGGTGTTGACGTACAAGACATTGGCTGTGATTTTTACGCATTTTCAGGACACAAGCTATTCGGTCCAACAGGCATTGGCTGTCTGTGGGGCAAAAAAGAGGTGCTAGAAACCTGGCCTGTTTGGCAGGTAGGCGGCGAGATGATTAAAGACGTGACCTACCATGAAGCCACATGGGGTGCGTTGCCAAATCGTCTAGAAGCCGGTACGCCAAACATCGCAGGTGCCATTGGTATGGGCGCTGCAGTAGATTGGTTTAGTGCCCTTGATGTTAATGCTTTACATGAACATGAACAAAAGTTGCTTGCCTATGCTACAGAGCAGGCCGAAGCGTTCGATGGTATGCGGATAATCGGTACGGCACCTAACAAGGTAGGCGTGCTGAGCTTTCTACTTGAAGGTGCGCACCCGGCAGACGTGGGCTTCATTCTCGATAGACAAGGCGTTGCGATCCGCACCGGTGACAACTGTGCACAGCCGCTAATGAAGCGCTTCGGTATACCGGGTACTGCCCGTGCGTCGTTCTCAATTTACAATACGCTTGAAGAAGTAGACAGCCTATTTGCTGCGCTTAAAAAAGCAAAAATGATGTTGGCCTAAGGAGGCATTATGAGTGTTGAAACTTTCGTACCTAGTACAAAACTCATTTCGCTAACTGACAGTGCCGTTAAGCATTTCGAAAGTAAGCTTAAAGACAAGCCTGGTCAGTTAATTCGTTTATCGACAAAAGTAAGCGGCTGTACAGGTTACGCTTATGTGCTTGATTTCGCAGATAGTGCGCAAGCCGATGACGAAATTGTTGAAATTTCGCCAGTACTTAACGTGGCCGTGGCTGCAGATGCCACCGACCTACTGCGTAATACTGAAATTGATTACGTTACAGAAGGTGTTAACGGCGTCATTAAATACAACAACCCCAACGTGGTTGATGAGTGCGGATGCGGTGAAAGCTTTAACGTAGGCTAATTGCCACGTCAAAGGCCGTCAGTGGTAGAACAGAGAGTACTAAGTAGTTTATGAAGCAAAAAATGGTGACCACCGAGCGCGACTGTAAAGCGCGCTTAGTTCCCGCGGGTAATCCTACCGTGATCCCTGAAGGCGAGTTTGTGAATATCACCCAAGAGCTCGGTGGTAACTATACGGTAACGTGGCGTGGCAACATGTACCGCATTGACGGTACTGATGCAGGTGCTATTGGCCGTAAGGCGATGACATTAAGCTTTGACGCGCCAGAAGATGGCAACATTAGCGAACAGCAAGTGTGGGACGCGTTAGAAACTATCTTTGACCCTGAGATCCCTATCAACCTTGTATCCCTTGGTCTTATCTACAAAGTTGAAATTGACCAAGGCACAGGCAGCGTTAATATTGATATGACCCTGACGGCACCAGGCTGTGGTATGGGCCCAGTATTGGTTGGTGATGTTGAATACCGCGTTGCCATGGTTCCCCATGTTAAAAACGTCAACGTAGAGCTTGTATTCGACCCTGCGTGGTCCCGTGATATGATGAGTGAAGAAGCACAGCTTGAAGCAGGTCTATTCTTCTAGTCATCCACGCAGTGAAATTTAATCACACAACTTTTCAAACAAATTAAGCGGAAATAGCAATGCAACTACCTAGCAGTGACGAAATTATTGATGATTTAGCGTTCTTCGACGATTGGGAACAGCGTTATCAGTACATCATTGATTTAGGGAAATCTATTCCGGGCTTGCCTGAAGATGCTAAAACCCCAGAGCGTTTGGTTAAAGGTTGTCAAAGCAGCGTTTGGCTGGTGGAGTCTTACGACGGCAATAAAATCAACTTTGACGTGGACAGCGACGCAGTAATCGTTCAAGGCTTACTTGCCTTAGTTCTTGCCGCTTATAATGACAAAGCACCAAAAGATATTTTGGCGTTTGATATCGACGGCTATTTTGAAGCACTAGACCTAGAGCGTCATATAACGCCAACCCGCGGTAATGGCTTACGCGCCATTGTGGGTAAAATTCAAGAATTAGCAAGAGCCAACCAATAAGAATCTTGTTTGTGTGCGAATTAGTCTATTTTTGCCCTTAGTGGTGTTTTATAGATTGATTTTATTATGAATTAACCGCAATATTTGAGTGTGAGTTGCAGGTGATATTGTCAACTCACACCATAAAACAAGGTCTGAAGGAACAGACTAGCAGAAGCTACACTTCACTAATCACTCCCTTCTTAAGACCGAAGTTCATAATAAAATAATACATTCGTTAAGGAAATAAGATGAACGAAGCGCAAACTTCTGCAGCGCCTGTATCTAACTCTACGGCAAAAGTCGTATATATCTTGTACATAATAGGGATATTCTTCGGCATTACTGGTCTAATCGGCGTTATTATGGCGTACGTCAATAAGTCAGATTCACCAGACTGGCTAGCAAGTCATTATCAGTTTCAAATCAGAACATTTTGGATTGGTTTCCTTTACTTGTTTATAGGATCCCTCTTGTCGCTAGTTGTTATTGGTTGGTTTATTATTCTATTTTGGGTAGTTTGGTTAGTAATTCGCTGTATTAAAGGTATGAAATCTTTAGATGCGAATCAGCCTCACCCTGACCCAACAACCTGGATGTTCTAAAATATTAAGCACGCTCCGCAAGAGAGCGTGCTTTGTTTTGTGTCTACGCCGTCCCTTCTTACGATGCTCAGAATAATTATTAAAAGTATTGTCATCCTGATGTCACGTTTAACAGTCTATGCTTAATATTTGAATAGAATAAGCCAGATTTTATAAAGACTCTGGTCAAGCAAGTATTTATTGCCTATAATTCGCGACCAAAATTTTTAAGATACATACTATTTGTTTGGAGAGAAAACATGGCTCTTGAGCGTACTTTTTCGATTATCAAGCCTGATGCGGTAGCTAAAAACGTAATCGGTGCAATTTACAACCGTTTCGAATCTGCAGGTCTTCGCATCGTGGCATCTAAGATGATCCACATGAGCAAAGAGCAAGCAGAAGGCTTCTATGCAGAACACAAAGAGCGTCCTTTCTTCGGCGCACTTGTAGACTTCATGACGTCTGGTCCTGTTATGGTTCAAGTTCTAGAAGGCGAAAACGCAGTTCTAGCTAACCGTGAAATCATGGGCGCAACTAACCCAGCTGATGCAGCTGCAGGTACACTTCGCTCAGATTACGCTGCGTCAATCGACGAAAACGCAGTTCACGGTTCAGACGCTCCTGAGTCAGCAGCACGTGAAATTGCTTACTTCTTCTCTGAAGAAGAAATCTGCCCACGTACTCGCTAAGATTACGAAGGTAGGTAAACGGGGCCCTAGGGCCCCGTTTTTGTTTCTAAGCCCTTCTTAGTGTCTGAGCACGCTTTATGCTGCTTTGCTCGGCGCTCATTTAGGCGAGCTAAACCACGCTTCTCGCGCATCGCCAAACTTAACGTTTCTCTGTGTTAAATCGGCTTTTTCTCAAATCTCATCTGTGGTAAAATCCGCGCAAATTTTAATCAGCGCTTTTCTTTTTCTTAAATGTCCCTCAGGACATAGTCGAATCGCTGGTTTTTACACCATTTTCAGCAGTAAGAGGGGGCATCCCTCGAAGGTAAAAGGGTCATCTTATTCATGGCAAAAACTAACTTATTAAACTTAAATCGCGAAGGCTTGCGCAATTTCTTCAAAGAAATGGGCGAGAAACCGTTTCGTGCCGATCAGGTAATGAAGTGGATTTACCAACACGGTATCAGCGATTTCGAGGAAATGAGTAACCTCAATAAAAACCTTCGCGCGATGCTCATTGAAAATTGCGAAATTAAAGCGCCTGAAATTGCATACTTTCAAGAAGCGAGCGACGGCACTATTAAGTTTGCACTAACCCTTGAAGGTGGTCAGGAAGTTGAATCTGTCTGGATCCCAGAAACTGACCGTGCAACGCTTTGCGTGTCATCACAGGTAGGTTGCGCCTTAGAGTGTACTTTCTGCTCAACAGCGCAACAGGGTTTTAATCGTAACCTAAGTGTGAGTGAAATTATTGGTCAGGTATGGCGTGTAGCTACTTTCCTTGGTCTTTCAAAAGACTCTAGCAAACGTCCTATCACCAACGTAGTAATGATGGGTATGGGTGAGCCACTGCTTAACCTTAAAAACGTTGTACCAGCCATGGATATTATGCTCGACGATTTCGGTTTCGGTCTGTCTAAACGCCGCGTTACGCTAAGTACATCGGGCGTGGTTCCAGCGCTAGATATGTTGGGTGACCAAATTGACGTAGCGTTAGCTATTTCTCTACATGCACCCACCGATGAGTTGCGCAATGAGATCGTGCCTATCAATAAGAAGTACAATATTGAAGCCTTCTTAGCAGGCGTACGTCGTTATCTGGCCAAATCTAAAGCGAACCAAGGCCGTGTGACGGTAGAATACGTTATGCTTTCAAACATCAATGACAGCACTGAACAAGCGCACCAGTTGGCAAAGGTATTGAAAGACACACCTAGTAAAATAAACTTAATACCATTTAATCCATACCCGGGTTCGCCTTATACATGTTCAAGCAATTCGCGTATTGATAGATTCGCAAAAGTGCTTATGGAATACGGGTTTACAACCGTTGTGCGTAAAACTCGCGGGGATGATATTGATGCAGCATGCGGTCAATTAGTGGGTGATGTGGTAGATAGAACGAAAAGAATGTTAAAAAAACAGGTGAAGGGCGAAGCAATTTCAGTAAAAATGGCCCAATAATCATCAAGATATTAGGGTAAGACTATGGTTGCGGGATTGCGAACTTCACTTAAAATTAGCGTATTAAGCATAATTATTTTAACGTCTGGCTGTGTCAGCAACAGCCAGTCAGGACTGTATGGCGGTAATTTCGATCATGAAGAAGCCGCCAAAACACGCATGTCTCTCGGTCTTACCTACCTGCAAAACAACAACTATACCCAAGCTAAGAAGAACCTCGACAAGGCGCTCGCATTCAACCCACGTTCCGCTGATGTGCAATACGCGATGGCGTATTACTATCAATTGGTAGGCGATAATCTTAGAGCGGAAGAGTACTACGAAACTGCTATAGACCTAGCGCCGAACGATGGTGATATTGCTAATAGTTACGGTGCGTTTAAATGCCAAAACGGCGAATATGAAAAAGCCAAAGCGTATTTCTTTAATGCCATAAATAATCGCCTCTATGCAAACGCAGCGCAAACGTATGAAAACCTAGCGTTGTGTGCGCAAAGCCAAGGTAAGCTTGATGAAGCAATCAGCTATTTTCAGGATGCGCTAAAGCATCAACCAGCCCGTGGCAAAAGCTTATTTTTGCTAAGCGAACTTTATACTGTTTCAGAACAGTGGGAGCTAGCTGAATCTACGCTTCGTAAATATGAGCGGGTCTCCAAAGTAACGCCTGATTCCTTATGGTTGGCCTATGAAATAGCTAAAGGCAAAGGTGATGTGGAAACGGCGACGGGATATGGCGAAATGTTGGTATCTCTGTTTCCCGAGAGTGAATTAACGAAACGCTATTTAGCTCAGCGCGATAATCTGCAAAGCAAAATGGTTAAAACGGTTAAGTCTTCTTCTGATCAAACGCCTAAACAAGCCACTAGCGACCGCAGCGAACCGGCGACTGCTCAACAAGAAGCGAAGATGGAAGTAGCTGAGCCAACGACTTCTAGTGAAGACACTATAGAACAACAGAACGAAGGTTCTAGCGACGGACAAACACTGTCCGCTAATGTTGTAGCCGATGATAAAAAGCAAAATGCTGAATTATCTGCGCAAAGTGATAAATTCCATGTAGTAAAAGAAGGTGAAAACTTATATCGTATTTCTTTATTGCACAATATCAAAATGGCGACACTGCAAGAGTGGAATAACCTAGAAAATACTGGCGCTATTATTGCTGGTCAGACGCTTTGGTTAGTACCACCTAGTATGCAGGAGGAATAAGGTTTAATGGTGTCAGAAGAAAAAGCGAATCAAGAAGTTACTTCGCAACAACAAGAAAACACGCCAAGTCCAGGGGCAATGCTTAAAGCGCGCCGTGAAACGCTAGGTTTGTCTCAACAAGATATTGCTGATAAATTATTTTTGAAAGCTAAACAAATCAATGATTTAGAGAGTGATGTCATTGATGAAAAGTCTTCGGTGACTTTTACGAAAGGATACGTGAGAAATTATGCTAAACAATTGGGTATGAATTCTCATGAGGTTATTGAAGCGTTTGAACGCTTTCATAATCAAACATCCGTGCCTTCATCTGAGAAGCTACAAAGTTTTTCAAAGCGTGTCGCAAAACAGACACACGATGATCGTTGGATGATGGTTACATACGTAATCTTATTTCTTATTATTGCTGGCGTAGTAGTGTGGTGGTATCAACAGCCAAGTGACGATGCGGTTTCTGACCTGCCGTTAAATGAAGCCGTCAAGCGAGAAGCTGCTAATACACCTGTTCCCTCTTCGAATACTGGCACAAGCAGTGACACCAATGATTTATTATCATCTGCAAACGACTCAGCCGAAAGCGACCCGCTAGATACTAGCGCAAGCACAGACTCAGCGACCAGCGGCGCATTCAGCGAACAAGACAACGGCTTTACCCAAGACGGGAGCTTGAATGACGGCGCAATTTCAGCACCAGATACAGAGGTCGATGATAGTAACAACCTTACTGCTCTTGTTAATGATACCAATAGTAACGAATTATCATCCAGCCTTAATGTAACTAGTCAGGCAGATGCCGCGCCAATTGCTATGGTATTCACTTTCGACGATGACTGTTGGGTTAATATAAAAGACGCGTCTGGTGAAGCGATAGCCTACGGTGTGAAGCAAAAAGGCCGTGTGATGGAAATTCAAGGCGTTCCGCCTGTTGAAGTTACGCTCGGTGCACCGGATAATGTGCGCATATCAGTTAACGGCGACGCTGTAGATATTTCTTCATATCAAAATGGTAAAACAGCTCGCTTTGTACTTCCTTTATAGGTAATTAGATGTTTGCAGAAAGCCCTATTAAGCGCAGAAAGTCAACGCGTATTAATGTAGGTAATGTTCCCATTGGTGATGGTGCTCCCATTGCCGTTCAATCAATGACCAATACTCGCACTACAGACGTAGCGGCGACTGTCGATCAAATAAACCGTATTGTTGCTGTGGGTGGCGAGATCGTTCGCGTATCTGTTCCTACTATGGAAGCAGCGGAAGCATTTAAAGAAATTAAAAAGCAGGTGGCTGTGCCACTTGTGGCTGACATTCACTTCGACTATCGCATTGCGCTTAAAGTAGCGGAATACGGTGTGGACTGCCTGCGCATCAATCCGGGAAATATCGGTAACATGGAGCGAGTACGTTCGGTTGTCGATTGTGCAAAAGACAAAAACATCCCTATCCGAATTGGTGTAAACGGTGGCTCGTTAGAAAAAGATTTACAAGAAAAGTATGGCGAGCCAACGCCTGAAGCGCTAGTTGAATCCGCAATGCGTCATGTGGACATCCTCGACAAGCTCAACTTTGATCAATTCAAAGTCAGCGTAAAAGCGTCAGATGTTTTCTTAGCCGTTGGCGCCTATCGTTTATTGGCTCAAAAAATAGACCAGCCGCTTCACCTCGGTATTACCGAAGCTGGCGGCCAGCGTGCCGGCGCCGTGAAGAGTGCAGTGGGGCTTGGTATGCTATTAGCTGAAGGTATTGGCGATACACTTCGTGTTTCGTTAGCGGCCGATCCAGTGGAAGAAATTAAAGTAGGCTTCGATATATTAAAGTCACTGCGTATTCGCTCACGGGGTATCAATTTCATTGCTTGCCCAAGCTGTTCAAGACAAGAGTTCGATGTAATCGGCACAGTGAATGCTCTTGAGCAGCGATTAGAAGATATTCTTACGCCAATGGACGTTTCTATCATCGGTTGCGTGGTTAACGGCCCAGGTGAAGCCGAAGTGTCTGATTTGGGCCTTACCGGGGCACGTAATATGAGTGGCCTATACGAAGACGGTAAGCGCGTTAAAGAGCGTCTTCCTAATGACGATTTGGTTGATAAGCTAGAAGCTAAAATTCGTGCCAAGGCATCGCGTATGAGTGAACAAAATAAAATTCAGGTATCAGTCAAAGACTAAGGCATTTTTTGTTCATTGTTGTTTACTCCCAAAGCCCCTATAATGCGGGGCTTTTCACTATTTAGCAGTATGAGAATTTCACGTGGCTAAGACTATTCAGGCAATTCGAGGCATGAATGACTGCCTACCGGAGATTTCCGGTACATGGCAGAAGGTAGAATCTGTACTTCGTCAGGTTGTGGCGAGTTATGGTTACCAAGAAATACGCACACCCATCGTTGAAAGCACCGACTTATTCAAACGTTCTATCGGAGAAGTGACCGATATCGTTGAGAAAGAAATGTATACCTTCGAAGATAGAAATGGCGACAGTTTAACGCTGCGTCCAGAAGGTACGGCAAGTTGCGTGCGCGCGGGTAACGAACATGGTTTATTGTACAACCAGCAGCAACGCCTATGGTACATGGGACCAATGTTCCGTCATGAACGCCCACAGAAAGGTCGCTATCGCCAGTTCCATCAGTTCGGTGTAGAGACCTATGGAATGGACGGCCCTGACATCGACTTAGAAGTCATCCTTCTTAGTGCACGCTTTTGGAAAGCTTTTGGTATTGAGCAACACGTCAAACTTCAAATAAATACCTTAGGTTCAAATGAAGCTCGCGCTGCATATCGCGATACGCTGGTTGAATTCCTAAAAGCGCGTGCAGACCAGCTCGACGAAGATTCACTGCGTCGACTTGAAACGAATCCACTTCGCGTACTTGATTCAAAGAACCCTGACGTTCAGGCCGCTATAGCCGACGCGCCAGCGCTAATTGACCACCTTGACGAAGAATCTAAAGTACATTTTGAAACCTTGTGTTCGCGCTTAACGCAAGCAGGTATTGAGTTTGAAATTAATCCTCAACTAGTGCGCGGATTAGATTACTACAACCGTACAGTGTTTGAGTGGGTAACAGACAGCCTGGGAGCCCAAGGTACAGTGTGTGCCGGTGGTCGATACGATGGTTTGGTAGAGCAACTAGGCGGTAAAGCAACGCCTGCGGTTGGTTTTGCTATGGGTATTGAACGTTTGGTACTGTTGTTAACCACGTTAACCGAAGAAGGTCAGGACTCAAGTTTCGCAGACGTTTACGTAACGGCGATGGGCGAAGAGGCACAGTCTTACGCTGTTGAAGTAGCAGAACATCTTCGAAATACGCTTCCTAATACACGCATAATGATGCACTGTGGCGGCGGCAACTTTAAAAAACAACTAAAGCGTGCAGATAAAACAGGTGCACGTTTAGCGCTGCTTTTAGGTAATGACGAAATGCAGTCTCGCGAAGTCGGTGTTAAACCACTACGCGATGGTCAAGAACAAGTGACAGTCAGCTTCGATACCTTATCTGATAAGGTTGCAGAGATGCTGGGTGCAAAATAAAAAGAGGACATCATGGAACAGTTCGCAACAGAAGAACAACAAGTAGAAGCGATTAAACGTTTTTGGAAAGAGCACGGTACTGCAATTATCGTGGGTGCAGCGCTTGGTCTAGGTGGCCTATGGGGCTGGAGAGCGTATTCAGAAGCGCAAATTGAAACTAAAGAAGCAGCATCGGTTGCCTATCAAAATGCCGTTGAAACATTTGGTACTGATGGCAGCGATGCAAAAGTTAAAGCTTTTATTGAAGAGAACAAAGACAGCGGTTATGCGAGCATTGCGAGTCTTCTTGCTGCTAAGCAAGCGGTAGATGCCGGTGATTTAGATGCCGCAGCTTCTCACCTAAATAGCGTTGTAACCTTTGCCGAAAATGATGAATTGAAAGTGCTTGCTTCACTTCGTTTGTCTCGCGTGCAAATTGAAATGAACCAGCTGGACGCGGCGTTGTCTACGCTTAGCAATGTAACAAACGACGCATTTGCAGCAGAAGTTTCTGAATTAAAAGGCGATGTGTATCAAAAACAAGGCAAGTTTGACGATGCTCGCTTAGCTTATTCAAATGCGTTAGAAAAAAATGCCAATAATCCGCTTTTACAAATGAAGCTAGATAACCTATCGGTATCTGCTGCGCAGTAAGCGAAAGCCTTAGGGCTGGTATAAATAATAAAGAGGTACGCAATTTGTTTCACAACACGTGTGGCCGTAAAGGTCGATTTGCTCGCACGATAGGTATGGCACTCGCGGTGTCTATCACAATGTCTGGCTGCTCTACTATTTCAGACTGGTTTGCTGATGACGAGGAATTAGAAATTCGTCGTTTAAAGCCAATTGAAGCTAAGTTTACGCCTGAATTAGTATGGGACCGTGATATTGGTGATGGTGTTGACCATTACTTCTCTCGTCTTCGTCCAGTGTACGCCTACAATAAGCTTTTTGCCGCTGATCGTCACGGCGTGGTTGTTGCGATGGAGCCGGAAACAGGAAAGGTATTGTGGGAAAAAGATTTCGCACAATTTCGTTCTGAAGGCATGCTAAGTTCGGTAACTAAACTTTGGCGTAGTGGTGAAACAGCACGTATCGGCGGTATCTCTGTTGCCGATAGACACGTATTTATTGGTACTGAAAATGGCTACATAGCCGCAATGGACGCAGAAACTGGCGAACTTGTGTGGGAAGCGACAGTGCCTGGGGAAATTCTTGCCGCTCCGGCTGCAGATGAAGGTATCTTAGTGGTTAACACAGGTGCAGGCAGCTTGTTTGGTTTTAATACCCGTACCGGTGAACAAATGTGGCGACACGAAGGTGATACGCCTCCGCTAACGCTTCGTGGTATCTCTGGCCCTATTGCGTCGAACGGTGGTGCTATCGTGGGTACACCTACTGGTAAGATTCAAGTAAACCTTATTGAAACTGGTGTGCTTGCATGGGAAACAGTTATTGCAACGCCCTCTGGTGCAACCGAGCTTGAACGAATTGTTGATATCGATACTACGCCAGTGCTATATGGCGGCACGATTTATACGGTTTCATACAATGGAACCTTGGCAGCTGTAGAGCTTCGCTCGGGGCGTGTTATCTGGAAGCGTGAATACGCATCGTTTCGTAACCTGAATATTGACGGAAATAAAATTTTCGTTGTAGATAATAACTCTAATGTTTATGCCCTTGATAGACGAAACGGTGTAGAGCTGTGGTCTCAAGGGTTACTTAAACAGCGTTCACTCACCGCAGCAACGCCAGTGGGAGAGTACATCGTAGTTGGCGATAACTGGGGCTTCTTGCACTGGATTGAACAGGAATCTGGTCAAGTCGTTGCCCGATTAGATGTTGGTGGTGATGACGAAGACGATGCTATTTTCGCAGAGCCGCTTAATGTTGACGGCAATATTATTGCCGTAACCCGAAATGGGGTAGTTGTTTCGGTTCGTACTCCGAAGTAGTTATACACAATATTTAAAATTTTATGGGCGTTACAAGTGTGGCTTGTAACGCCTTTTTTATAATCTGTTTCACTTATCAATGAATGTAACATCGTTACCAAAGCGTACTTTCTTCGTCGTACTGAACTCATTGGTATTAGATAGTGAACAAGGTATAATGCGCCCATTCTCAACAGCCTCATAAAAATCCACCAATCGTTAGAGAATAAGTTTCTTTAACGTAATTTGTAGTGCTTGGTGTATGTGGCTTGTGCTTTTTTCGCTTTCATGACCCTTAGGATCTGATAAATGTTACCCGTTGTTGCTCTGGTTGGCCGCCCTAATGTTGGCAAATCAACCTTGTTTAATCGCCTTACCAATACCCGCGACGCACTCGTTGCAGACTATCCGGGGTTAACTCGCGACCGTAAATACGGGCAAGCGAAGTTTGAAAAGCGCCAGTTTATTGTTGTTGATACCGGCGGTATTACAGGTGATGAAGAGGGCATTGATGCTGAAATGGCGCAGCAGTCTTTGCTTGCTATTGAAGAGGCTGATGTAGTGCTGTTTTTGGTTGATGCAAGGGCAGGTATGTTACCGGCTGACCAAGGCATAGCTGATCACCTTAGACGCATAAATAAAAAAGTATTTGTAGTAGCGAACAAAGTTGACGGCATTGATGGCGATAGCGAAAGCGCAGAATTCTACTCGTTAGGTTTAGGTGAAATAAAGCAAATTGCAGCGGCCCATGGTCGCGGCGTTAGTCAGTTGCTACAAGATGCCTTAAAGCCACTTGAAACTGATTTTCCTGACATGGAAATTGTCGATGAGGAGCCTGAAGAAGAAGAGGATGCTGAAACGCAGCGCCAACGCTTACAGGAGTTGCCTATCAAACTTGCGATTGTAGGTAAACCCAACGTAGGTAAGTCGACACTCACAAATCGGATTTTAGGTGAAGAGCGCGTGGTCGTATTTGATATGCCTGGCACCACCCGTGATAGCGTATACATTCCTATGGAAAGGGATGAGCGTGAATATATTCTCATTGATACAGCTGGTGTAAGAAAACGAAGAAAGATCAGCGAAGCCGTAGAGAAGTTTTCGATTGTAAAAACTCTACAGGCTATTGAAGAAGCAAACGTTGTTTTGCTTGTTATCGATGCTAGAGAAGGTATTACCGATCAAGACTTAAGCTTGCTTGGCTTTGTTCTTAATTCAGGCCGCTCTTTGGTCGTTGCCGTCAACAAATGGGACGGGCTGAGTACAGACATTAAAGATGATATTAAGCGTGAGATGGACCGCCGTCTGGGCTTCATAGATTTCGCAAGAATTCACTTTATATCTGCACTTCATGGCTCTGGCGTGGGTAACCTATTTGAGTCTGTACAAGAAGCGTATATGAGTGCGACCAAGCGCATTAATACCGCTCTGCTTACACAAATTATGGAAATGGCGCAGGATGACCATCAACCCCCGCTGGTACGTGGTCGACGAGTAAAAATGAAGTATGCCCACGCAGGCGGGTACAACCCTCCTGTTATCGTCATTCACGGTAACCAGGTAGACGACTTACCAAGC
Organism: Alteromonas portus; assembly: GCF_005117025.1. Lineage (GTDB taxonomy): Bacteria > Pseudomonadota > Gammaproteobacteria > Enterobacterales > Alteromonadaceae > Alteromonas > Alteromonas portus. Next base: position 731,322 of record NZ_SWCO01000005.1, read on the forward strand.
TCTTATAAGCGTTTCTTAATGAATTATTTTAGAAAAGCACTAGAGATTATGGGTACGCCTATCAAGATAGAGTTCAGAGAGGGTAACAACCCATTTGAAGGTAAAAAGGCTAATCTGACACTGGCGCAGCAACGCAAGCGCCGCCGAATGATGTCTTATTACAAAGATAAGAAATAGACTTAAAGGCGTTGACGCTATTTCCAACTCAGCTGAAATAGCGTCTTATCTCCCTTCGTAATCTACACCATTAAGCCGCTGTTTCATCTCAGTAACTCTCTGTATTTTTTACTAAAACAGGTGAGTCATTATTACACGCACGTTGTAGCATTTACCCAGCCTAGAATTTATATAGAAACATACTACTGCTCACTTCCGCCTCCTACCCGTTAAAAAATGAAGCGTTACTCCAATTCTTTCATTGGTGCTTTTTTTGCAAACAAAATTGGTTTAGCAAGCTACTAGCAGCATTAAGCGGCGCTTTGGAGTTACTTTGTCAGTAGAAAAATTATTTAAAAATGCTTCGCCACTACAAAAAAATCAAATGTATAACTGGTATGATAGGTACAAACCTCAGGAGCAGCAAAAAGTTTATATACTCAGCAGTGAAATGGAACAAAGGACAATATTGAATCTTTCGATGATCAAGCGACGCAGAGTGAAAAAAGCCTAGTTCTGACTCTCTAAAAGTAATGCTCGAACTTTTTTCATCAATTCTGATTCTTGTGGCACTTCAATCTTAACGATCAACTGATTGATGATAGTGTCGGAAAAATCAGGAGGGAAAGTGGTAGACACTTTTATAATCTTATCTTGCTGCCTAAATACGTACGTAGTTGCAAAGATTGTAGGTGATGTTTCTGATGTTGCGCTTAATCCTAGCCTCCATCCAGATACTTTATCGTTCACAGTGTAAGGTGATGTAGGGCTAACTTGAGATAAGGTTAAACGCTGCAGCTCTGCAGTAGCTGAAGCCTTTTGCAAGTCGGTTTCTAGCTGCATGGGCAAAATTTCACTTTCCTGTGAAGAAAGCTGAGCTAAAAATGGATAAACAACAACATCGACAAGGGCGTCTTCAAAGTCAGGATGTGTATAGCGAGTAATCGCACCGCTAAAAGGGTCTGAAAAAAGCTGGGTGTCCAATTTAGTAAAGCCACCCACAGTGTCCGGAACCTGTAGAGCAAGGTCATAATTGCTTGCTTCAAGAGCATCAAATAAGAACTGACTAGTAAATATTTCTGCTTTTCTAACGTGCTCAAGCCAACGAGAGACCAGTAGCTGCGCTTCGTTTTCTTTGCTACTGCTATCGCCGATTTCTGCGCCGACGTCATACGCTGAAGAATCGATTTCAATGCCTCGCCATTGCAGCGTAAATTCAGCAAACTGCTTTGTATGATGCTGTCGTTTACCTGGCGCAGCGCCTACATTAGCAATAAGCAGCTCGTAATCATTGCCTTCACCATACGGCAGCAGATTGTTGAATTCACCTGACTCGCTAAGTTCTTTAATGAAACTGTCTGGAGAAATGGCATCCTCGGAGCATAAATCAACGAATGCTTCATGAGCTGGCATTATCTCAGTTGACTTTTGTTGCGCAGTACAAGCTTCTAATAAACTATCGCTCGGATAAGTTGAGAAAACGGATACACCTTGATTAACCGTAGAGCCTAAAGCTAAGTTAGAAAAACCACCAAGGCTGATACAGATAAAAAAGAGTGAAAGCGCAGGCGCTGCCAATTCGCCAAATAGATTATAAAAAAATGCAGTAGCCCGCTTGTGAAAACTGGAAAAGCAAAATGAAGTTACTTGAACGGGCATAATACTAATAGGCTACCTATTGGCGCTGAATGTTTGTCACTGTACTGGTTATTTCGCCGTCAGTCACCCGAGATTTTATTTCATCGCCTACATTTACTTTGTCCACGCTGTTAATGGCTGTTTGGTCGGTAAATGTGATGCTGTAGCCACGGGCTAGTGTCGAAAGAGGGCTTACAGATTGTAAGAGGCTGACCCTACCGCCAAGTTCACTTTTTTTACTTTTAATCAGAGAATTCATACTCGATAAAAGTTTGGTGCTCGCATAATTCAGCTTGTCTTTTGCTCGAGTCACCTTTGCTGACGGTGATTGTTTGCTTAGCCTGTAATCAAGTGCATGCCATTGCTTCTCTGCTTTTGCTAAATCGCTTGTCATTTTATGGGTCAAGCGAAGTTGTAGTCTGTCTAACGTTTGCCACTGTGACTGAATGCGACTTTGTGGATGCAATGCATTTAGCCGTTGTTTCTTTAAGACAAGCTGCTGTTTACTAGCTTGAAGGTATTGATGTATTGCCCTTGCTAACCGTTGTTTTTGCTGATGTAAGGTTTGATGCAGAGCTGTAGAGTCCTGACTTAAGATTTCTGCGGCTGCAGATGGGGTAGGGGCGCGAACATCAGCGACGAAGTCGCTTATTGTGAAATCTACTTCATGACCCACGGCGCTAACGATGGGCAGGTCACTTGCAGCGATTTCTCTCGCCAAGTTCTCATCATTAAAACACCACAAGTTTTCCAACGAACCTCCGCCGCGCGTAAGTAATAGCACATCGACTTCAGCGCGTCTGTTAGCCGTACTCAATGCATTGATTAATTGTTGAGGAGCAGTCTCGCCTTGAACCATTGACGGATAAACGATGACTTCAGTTTGCGGACTCCTGCGTTTTAATACACTCAATACATCGTGAAGTGCTGCACCGCTTGATGAGGTTATTACGCCAATGCGATTAATACGTTCGGGCAGCGGACGTTTGTTAGTGGCGTCGAACAAGCCTTCATTATGAAGTTTGAACTTCAGCGCTTCAAACGCTTGCTTAAGTGCACCTTCACCATCGCTTTCCATATGCTCAACGACGAGTTGATAGTCGCCGCGTGCTTCGTAAAGCCCTACCGACGCCCGCACTAAAATTTTATCGCCTTCTTTCGGGCGAATGCGAACGTTTCGGTTTGAACCTTTGAACATGGCCGCGCGGACTTGGGCTTTGTTGTCTTTCAGCGTGAAGTACCAATGCCCTGATGCTGCTGCCACAAAGTTGGATATTTCGGCAGATAGCCAAATAAGGCCAATTTCGCCCTCCAATACGGTTCTGGCTAAGCGATTCAGCTTGGTGACTGTTAAAATTTGTCGAGACGTAGATGGCGAATTTGTAAACATAAAAAAAATCACTGGGTTTAATACATTTAGAGTTTACCTGAAAACTAAAAAACACTACAATTGCGCCGCAATTAACCCTCAACTGAATAGGTGTTGTTGCATGCTACGTATCATCCAAGAAGCCCTGACGTTCGACGATGTGTTGCTGGTTCCCGGCCACTCGACCGTCCTCCCTCACACAGCCAACCTACAAACACGCCTTACGCGTGGAGTAACGTTAAATATTCCAATGGTGTCTGCTGCCATGGACACGGTTTCTGAAGCCCGTCTAGCCATTGCGCTAGCCCAAGAGGGTGGTATTGGTTTCATTCATAAAAATATGAAGCCCGAAGAGCAAGCCAAACACGTACGTGAAGTTAAGAAATACGAAAGTGGTGTGGTATCTGACCCGGTAACGGTAGAAGAGAACGCGACCATTGGTGAAGTTATCGCGCTTTCTAAGCGTCTAGGCTACTCTGGTTTCCCGGTAACTGACAAAGACAATAACCTAATTGGTATTGTGACAGGCCGTGACCTTCGCTTTGAAAAGCGCTTAAACCTTCCTATTAGCAACGTGATGACCAAAAAGGATGATCTGGTTACCGTTAAAGAAGGTGCAAGCTCTGACGTAGTGCTAGATTTAATGCACGAACACCGCATTGAAAAAATTCTTGTGGTTGACGACGCGTTTAAGCTTACAGGCCTTATCACCGTTAAAGACTTCCAAAAAGCAGAAAACAAGCCAAATGCGTGTAAAGATTCGCTTGGCCGCCTTCGTGTAGGCGCTGCGGTAAGTGTTGGTCCTGGTACTGACGAACGTATTGCACTACTTGTAGATGCAGGCGTTGATGTTCTGCTTATCGATACCTCTCACGGTCACTCACAAGGCGTTATTGACCGCGTTAAGAAAGTACGTGCCGACTACCCTGATGTACAAATTATTGCGGGTAACGTTGCAACGGGCGACGGCGCGAAAGCACTTGTTGATGCAGGCGTCGATGCAGTTAAAGTAGGTATTGGCCCAGGTTCAATTTGTACTACCCGTATTGTGACCGGTTGCGGTGTGCCGCAAATTACTGCGGTATCTGATGCAGTAGAAGCATTAAAAGATACAGATATCCCAGTTATTGCTGACGGCGGTATTCGTTTTTCTGGCGACATCGCTAAGGCATTGGCTGCTGGCGCAAGCTGCGTAATGGTTGGCAGCATGCTAGCGGGTACCGAAGAAGCGCCAGGGGAAGTTGAACTTTTCCAAGGTCGTTACTACAAGTCTTATCGCGGCATGGGCTCGCTAGGCGCTATGGATCAAAGCCACGGTTCATCAGACCGTTACTTCCAAGATTCTGATAATGCTGAGAAACTTGTACCGGAAGGTATTGAAGGTCGCGTAGCGTACAAAGGTCCAATTGCTAATATTATCCATCAGCAAATGGGCGGCTTGCGCTCAGCCATGGGCTTAACGGGCTGCGCCACCATTGAAGAGCTCAATACCAAGGCTCAATTTGTGCGCGTAACTTCAGCCGGAATGGGCGAGAGTCACGTACACGATGTAAGCATTACCAAAGAAGCGCCAAACTACCGTTTAGGTTAAGGCGACCCACGACTGCGAGGCTGGTACTACACCAGCCTTTGTTCTTTTATTTAACGGGTAAAAATAAAACATGACCACAAATATCCACGACCAACGCATACTTATTTTGGATTTTGGCTCGCAATACACGCAGTTGATAGCACGTCGTGTTCGCGAAATTGGCGTTTACTGTGAGCTTTGGGCTTGGGATGTAACTGAAGAGCAAATCCGCGAATTTAATCCACAAGGGATTATTCTGTCGGGCGGCCCAGAGTCAGTAACTGAAGAAGGCTCACCACGTGCGCCAGAGTACGTATTTGAAGCCGGCGTGCCAGTGCTAGGCGTGTGTTATGGCATGCAAACCATGGCACAACAGCTAGGTGGTGGCGTACTGGGTTCTGACAAGCGTGAATTTGGTTATGCGCAAGTAGAAGTGATAAAGCCAAGCCCGCTGCTAGATAAAATTGAAGATGCCATAGGTGATAACGGCGCGGCGCTGCTTGACGTATGGATGAGCCACGGCGATAAAGTGGCGGCAATTCCTGAAGGTTTTGAAACCATCGCGCAAACTGCTTCATGCCCACATGCTGCAATGTATAACGCAGAGAAGCAATTCTATGGCGTGCAGTTCCACCCTGAAGTGACTCACACTCGCCAAGGCATGCGTCTATTAACTCACTTTGTTATGGATATCTGTAAGTGTGAAAAACTGTGGACAGCAGGCGCCATTATTGACGATGCCATTGAGCGTATAAAAGAAAAAGTGGGTGATGAAGAAGTCATCCTTGGACTTTCAGGCGGCGTAGACTCTTCAGTAACAGCAATGCTGCTTCACCGCGCGATAGGTGACAAACTTACCTGTGTATTTGTAGACAATGGCCTGCTTCGTTTAAATGAAGCTGATCAGGTTATGGAAATGTTTGGTGACCATTTTGGCCTAAACATCATCCGGGTAGACGCTGAAGAGCGTTTCCTTGATCGCTTAAAAGGCATTGAAGACCCAGAGCTTAAACGTAAAGCTATTGGTAATGAGTTCGTTCGTGTATTTGACGAAGAAGCGGGTAAGCGTGAAAACGCAAAGTGGTTAGCACAGGGTACTATCTACCCAGATGTTATTGAATCAGCGGGTTCAGCAACCGGTAAGGCGCACGTAATCAAATCGCACCATAACGTTGGCGGCCTTCCGGAAGATATGGAGCTAGGTCTTGTTGAGCCACTGCGTGAACTCTTTAAAGACGAAGTACGCAAAATCGGCCTAGAGCTAGGTTTACCGTACGACATGCTGTACCGCCATCCATTCCCTGGTCCGGGCCTAGGTGTTCGTGTACTTGGTGAAATTAAGAAAGAATATTGTGACTTGCTGCGTCGTGCAGACGCTATCTTCATTGAAGAGCTATATGCAGCTGACCTATACCAAAAAGTAAGCCAAGCGTTTACCGTATTCCTTCCAGTGCGCTCGGTAGGCGTAATGGGTGATGCGCGTAAATACGACTGGGTAGTAAGCCTTCGTGCAGTTGAGACTATCGACTTTATGACGGCTCACTGGGCACATTTACCCTACGACTTCCTAGGTAAAGTGTCGAATCGCATTATCAATGAAATCGACGGCATTAGTCGTGTGGTTTACGATATTTCTGGTAAGCCGCCTGCTACGATTGAGTGGGAATAAACGGGTAAATATACTAAAAAGAGCCTTCGGGCTCTTTTTTTGTATCTACTTAAAAAAGAGTAAGTTAATAAGTCTGTAGCTATGAAAGTGTATATTTTCGCATATATTAGTATGTTGATTCATACCAAATTTGTAACCTTACCGTCATAAAAATATCATTTAATGGCGACGTCCTTCTTCAAACTTATACTAAAGGTTAAGACGTGTTAAATTACACAAGCATCAGCCGTTTGGTGATGACGCCTGTTCTCGCCAGTTTATTAATTCTTGTACTACTAAACGGCGCCTCAATTCTAAAGTCTTTCTCGTTGCTCAATGCTTTTGATGAGTTAGAAAATACCCTTGTTCAATCAGAACGCGATGTCAATACCACGCTAAGTACATTCAAAACCCAAGTCCAAGAGTGGAAAAATGTACTGCTGCGTGGCCACAAAGAAGAAGACAGAGAAAAATACTGGGGGCGATTCAAACAACGAGAGGCTGATATTACTCGTCAATTTGACCTGATGCTATCGAGTAATGTGATAAGTGAAAGCGTGAAGTCTGATATCAGGGAGTTTCAAAAAGCCCATGCTATAATGGCGAAAAAATATCGCGAAGGATACGACGCATTCATCAATTCAGGTTTTGATCCCAAGGTTGGTGATAGCTTCGTTCGAGGTATTGATAGAGAACCTGCAAAACTCCTCACAAGTATTGCGACCGAAATTGCAGCAGACTCAGCGAATGCAATAGCTGAGCTTAAAGCAAATACGCGAACTATGCTTTGGATTATTCTGCTGGCGGCTATTACATTGTCTGTACTTTCAGTGGTGTATGTTATTGCTCGCTTGCGCTCTCAAGTTATTAAACCAACAAAACAGGTTGCTGCGTGCATATCCAACTTAGCCAATAGCCGCTATGACTATGACCTAACATATTCAAGTGATCATGAACTGGGTATGTTGGCTGATTCCGCTCGCGCGTTGCAATACAAGCTGAAAGATTCGGTTGCGCAGCTTCAACAGGCGGAACGAGAAATGGAAAAGGCTTTCGGCACCCTTGGTAACGTCAGCCAATCCATTATGGAGGGCGCCAATGGACAGCGTGATGCGTCGCGCTCACTTGATAGCAGCACAGATAAACTGAAAGAGATTGTACAGAATTTAGTGGCTATTACTGACCAAGTTGCTGTCGCTACCAATAATTCTGAAAAGAATGTGGCGAGTTGTTATGCCACGTTTGAAAGCGCGAATGCTGGCTTTAAGCAGCTAGCTAAAACGGTAACCGAATCTAGTAATATTGTGTCAGAACTGCAAAGCCGCAGTACCAATATTCTAAAAGTAGTAAATGTAATCAATGAAATAGCAGACCAAACAAACCTACTAGCTTTAAATGCAGCAATTGAGGCCGCTAGGGCAGGCGAGCATGGCCGTGGTTTTGCGGTAGTAGCCGACGAAGTTCGAGCACTTGCGGCTAAAACACAACAGTCTACAAAAGAGATTAACGACATCTTAAGCAGCTTTGAAGCGGAAGCGAAAGGAGCCGTTGCGGCTATGTCTTCTGGCAAGCAGTTATCCGATACTAATGCGGCTGAAGCCGCAACAGCGCTCGAAACACTAAATAACGTAGTTAGGGACATTCAAGAAACGGCCAGTGTAGTGGTGGCGCTTAACGAAGCCGCAGATGAGCAAGAGGCTGTACTTCAGCAAGTAGAAACAATCATAAGTAACGTGGTGACATCATCTGAAAAATACCATCAGCTTGCTCAGCGTGATGATATGTCACGCTCTATGAAAAGTATGTCAGAAAACGTTGAAAAGGTGGTGAAGAGTTTGACCCGCTAAGTGTGCTTTGTCAGTATTAGTGATGAATGTGGAACGAAAATGCCGTGGAGTAAGAGGTAAGATAGCTCTAAAGCCATGCTGCTTATTTCTCGTTCCATGACTAATATAATAAATAAGTAGCACTAAAAATAATGACCACGCCACTCGTTTTTCATCCCATATACAGTCAGTTAGACCTTCCCGAACGACACCGATTTCCCATAGAGAAGTATGTGGGTATTCGTGATGAATTGATAAATCGCGGTGTGGAAGCATCGCGTTTTGTTACTCCATCACCGGTTGATCTTTCTTTTCTCACTGCCTATTACGATGCGAACTATGTTGATGCACTAATTACTGGCGCATTAGATAAGAAAGCCATGCGCCGCATAGGCTTTCCCTGGTCGCAGCAGTTGATTGAGCGTACTCGTACAGCCGTTGCAGGAACCTGTTTAACAGCCAAGCTCGCTCTAGAGCATGGAAAAGCATTGAATTTAACGGGCGGGTATCATCACGCTTTTGCTGATTTTGGCTCGGGGTTTTGTTTGTTTAACGACTTGTATTTGGCAGCGAAAACCATGCAGCAAACCCCTTACGTTGAAAATGTGCTTATTGTTGATTTAGATGTGCATCAAGGCGATGGTACAGCCAAACTTGCCGAAAACGATCGTGATATCTTCACTTTATCAATCCATGGTGAAAAAAACTTCCCTCACAGAAAGCAGCGTTCCGATATTGATATAGGACTCGATAAGGGCACCGAAGACGATGAGTATCTAACTACGCTAGAACAAGCGCTAACGATGGTAATGAGACAATTTCAGCCCGATGCCATCATCTATGACGCAGGCGTTGATGTGCATGTAAACGACGACCTTGGTCATTTGCATATTTCTACGCAAGGCGTGTACGAAAGAGATACGCAAGTTTTTGCGTTAGCCGAGCGTTTAGGCGTTCCGATTGCTGCGGTAATCGGTGGAGGCTATCAAAGAGATATTGCGGCGCTTGTGGATGTGCATATTCAGCTATATCGAGCTGCAGGCGTAATTGATTAAAAAAACAGTAGAGTCCAGAAAGGAAAATGCACGCTATACAAAAGCTGTCTGGCGTGCATATCCTGCGTCTACGTATTTATTACAAAAAGTGCAGCTGAAAACCAATACCAATACGCTCTTGCGAGCGGTTATAGTCAATTAACGAATCGCCATAGCCGTTAAAGTATTGCAGAAGCACTTCGTAGCGGTCTGAAATAGGGTAGGTGAAATCAAGTTGAATACTGCCTCGATTTTCGTCGAAATCAAGGTTATTTCTCAGCAGCGCTAATACCTTAAAAGCACCAATTTTTCTACCGTAGCCAAATTCCATTCTGCCGTAGTAGTCTTGTATGTCAGGATTATCATCACCGGTTGGATCAAGCGGGTCTTCTTTTTCATCTTCAGGAATACGATACCAGGTCTTTAGGTAATAAATATCGTCGTTGTCACTAAAGACAATGGACGCAAAAAGTCGGTTCCAGCTTCGAGAGCGCAGACCGCTTTGACCATTAGACATGTGATTAAAACCTACTTGAAAGGTATTAAACTTATAGCCCAGTATGGAATAATCAGCCGTTTCCTGCCAAAAAACTTCTGGCTCGTAATTCGTTTCTCGGAAAGGCTTAGAGGCTTCGTTATTATACAACTGCCAGAACGATGTTAATGTAAAACCAAAATACAAACCGTCAAAGCCGGTATCTTCCAAATAAAGCGGTAGTTTAGCACTTACCTGAAACTTAGCTTCTTTGTTATCAACATTCTCTTCCGTTAATTCTTCATTTCCGAAAGTGTTTGGGTTTGAGACATAAGTGATAGGAAGTAAATAGTTTTGTCTATGCTGAGTGATGGCAAAAACATTGTCTAGGGCTTCTTTATCACCCTCTAAACGATCATCAAGCGCACTCTCGGTAGTCGTATCACGTTTTATGATATCAATCACTTCAATACCGCTTTCATCCTCAGATGTTTGATCGTTTCCATGTTTAACAGTGTCCATTGATTCACTGTTGTCGAGTTTTGACGTTTGTTCGCTTTTCACTTCTTGTGATTGTTGTGCGTACACAGACGTACAAGCAGCAAACGCTGCCAAAAATACAAAAGGCTTAAACACAGACACCTTTAATTCTCCGTAGCAAGGGGTTGTTATTATGCTTAACTGAAGTCCAGTGTTTGGCCTTCTGAAGATGCAAATATTGATAAAGTAGACTCTGCCACTGTGACATATTCATTACAATGGTCTACAACATCATCTATATCGTTATCGGTGCGTTCTGGATCATGACTATATAACGCTAATTGCTTAGCATCACATGCCATAGCGAGTTTTACGGCCTCTTCCGCAACAGAGTGACCCCAGCCATTTTTTGCCGGCATGTCAGATAGCATGTACTGTGCATCATGAATAAGTAGGTCGGCACCCTGCGCAAACTTGGCAAAATCGATAAAGTCTGTTTCTTTTTTGTAGGGAGGATAGAGTTCGTTGTCGGTAATGTAAGCAACTTTGGCACCGTCAGCTTCAATACAGTAAGCGCTACCGCTGCCTGGGTGATTCATGGCTAACCGGGTGATAGTGGCGCTGCCCACGGTAAACGTACTTTGCGCAGGTGGAAGCTCAACGAGCGTAATCGTCGACTTCAACGCGCTTTTAGGCACAGGAAATAAAGACCCTTCCATTTGGTTTAAAATTTGTGCCGGTTCATTGAGGGATGTTTGGCCCGGATAAATGTTTATTTCCCGTGATTCTTGGTAAATAGGTGCAAAAAATGGGAAGCCTTGAATATGGTCCCAATGATTGTGACTTAATAAGAGGTAGATAGGAGAGGTTTTTTTTACAAGGCGATCGCCAAGCAAGCGAATACCTGTGCCTGAGTCGAGGATGATATCAGTACCATCCTCAAGCTCAATATGAACGCATGCGGTGTTGCCGCCATAACGGACGTAAGCTGCTCCCGGAGTAGGAATTGACCCTCTTACGCCATAAAATGTTAACCGCATACGCCCTCTTTTTATTATCTAATGGGCGAGTTCAGGTGTTAGAGTGCGGCTACAAAATCTTTTGCTGCGCTGAGATCTAATAACTGTTTCTCGCCAGTACGTCTATTTTTATATTCAACCTGTTGATTATCCAGATTTCTTTCACCAATGACAATGCTGTGAGGTATGCCAATTAATTCCATGTCATTGAACATTACACCCGGGCGCTCTTTCCTGTCGTCAAACAACACTTCTACGCCTAGAGCAACAAGCTCTTCGTACAGCGCCTCTGCTGCTTCTTTTATGCGGTGAGACTTATGCATATTCATAGGTATTAATGCAATTTTAAACGGTGCAATTGGATCTGGCCACTTTATGCCAAATTTATCGTGGTTTTGCTCGATAGCTGCTGCAACAATTCGAGACACACCAATTCCGTAACAACCCATAGTAAGGGTTTGGTGTTTACCAGTCTCGCTTAGTACACCGCAGTTCATGGCTTCTGAATATTTGCTGCCAAGCTGGAAGATATGACCCACTTCTATGCCGCGTTTAATATCAAGTGTGCCTTTACCATCTGGTGATGCATCGCCTGCCACAACGTTGCGAATATCAACGCCATTGATATTGTCAGCCCAGTTTACGTTGATATTTACCTTACCGCCTGCGCCCGCGCCTGTAGTGAAATCGGCAAGGGCTGCTGCGCTGGCATCAATAAACGCTGGTATAGGTAGGTTGGTGGCGTCAGCAAATAATGGTGAAACCCCAAGGATATCTTTTGCTTGTTCAAACGATGCTTCAACAAGCGGGCTTGCAACGCCGTCTAACTTCTCTGCTTTTACATCATTAAGCTCATGATCAGCGCGAAGTACAAGAGCAACCCATTTATCAGAAATTACTTCTTCGCCTTTACTGTCTACTTCATTAGCGGCTTTTACAACTACAAGTTTAACCGCGTTTGTCACTTCGGCTTCTACGCTTTTTAAAATGGCATTGAAATCTTTACCTTTGGCATCTTTAGTCTCAACGGCCGCACCCGAAGCAACTGCCTTTTCAGGCGCCACAGCTTCAGCCATTTCAACGTTTGCCGCGTAGTCACTTTCGCTTGAGAAAGCGATATCGTCTTCACCTGATGCGGCAAGTACGTGGAACTCGTGCGAATGATTACCACCAATAGAGCCAGAATCAGCAATTACCGCCCTGAAGTCTAAGCCCATACGCGAGAATATGTTGCAGTAAGCGTCGTACATTTTTTGATACGTTTCTTCTAAACAGCTATCTTCCAAGTGGAAGCTGTACGCATCTTTCATGGTAAATTCACGACCGCGCATAATGCCGAAACGAGGGCGTACTTCGTCTCGGAATTTGGTCTGAATTTGGTACAGGTTCAGTGGAAGCTGCTTGTAGCTGCTAATTTCATTACGCACAAGTGCAGTAATAACTTCTTCGTGCGTTGGGCCTAATACGAAATCACGCTGGTGGCGGTCTTTAATGCGAAGTAACTCTGGGCCGTATTCTTCCCAACGTCCAGATTCTTCCCACAGGTCTGCAGGCTGAACAACGGGCATTAGCACTTCTATTGCGCCTGCTTTGTTCATTTCTTCACGAACAATATTGGCTACTTTGTTGAGTACACGAAGACCAGATGGCAACCACGTGTATAGACCCGAGGCAAGCTTTCTGATCATACCAGCTCTTAGCATTAGCTGGTGGCTGATAACCTCTGCATCTGCAGGTGTTTCTTTCTGCGTGGCGAGCAAATATTGACTAGTGCGCATGTAAAGCAGGTATCCTGTTATAAATGTATTTATGACGGTTAGTGTGATGGTCTTTCGCAAAAGGCAATTCGCTAAACAAAACATAGCGGAATGCTTGAACCAAGACGAGGTGTCACACGTTTGGGCGTATTCTAATTAACTGTGAGCTATTTCGCCACAGACTGTTACCACTAATAATGCAATTAACTTAAATGAACTAGTTCCGTGACCTTAACAATTGCATCTTTTATTTCAAAACCCACATCAATGTCGTATAGCGTCACGCGGTAGGTTTTTTCGTCATTTTCAAGCTGCTGTTTATAGGCGGGGCGGGGGTCTTGAGATAGTACCGCGATCACTAAGGCAGAAAAATTACGGTGTTTTTTCTCAATTTCAGCAAGCATCGGCTGGATTGTATCAGCGAATGAAACATCGCGATTAGGGATGGGGTTAATGTCGTCAAGGTTATCGCTGGCGCTAGGCACACTATCAGCGTATGCGATATAGGGTTTGATATCGACAAGCGGTGTACCGTCGACTAAATCTACCCCTTCTACCACTAATTGTGTTTTTCCATTACTACTAACTACGCCTTTGTTTTTCACCACAGACATGCCAATTCCATTAGGTCGGTGAGTACTGCGACTTGCCAACACGCCCATAGTAGCATTGCCACCTAGGCGAGGGGCTTTCACCGTATTTTTCCAACCGCGTTCGATATTCTGGTGAAAGATAAAAAGCAGCCATAGGTGACTGTAATTTTCTATCCCTTTAAGCATGTTGATATCGTTAAAGCCATCTTCAAAGGTGATAATGCCTTGGGCGTTAGCCAAGTTGGGCTGTCTTGGAATAGCAAACTTTTGCTTAAAAGGTGTAGCAACGGTCGCTATAGCCTCGAGAGAAAATGAATTGTGGGTATTCACGTTTTAGCCTTAACGTAATAAAAAATAGGTAAAGGTGTCATATAACTCACACAATTTACAAGTAAAGTGGCGTCGCAAGTGAAAGCTTGAACCGAATAAACATTCTGCTAGTAGCAGAGTTTTTATATTGGTTTCCCTGGAGTGATCCAAACCTTTGGGCCTGCTCTGTTCACGTGACTATTCTGTTTTTAGTGTAAGTTTTTTTACTTGGCTTAGAAAGGAAGCTTCACGTGTGCTAGCGAGTGGGCTTATCTTTTTTAAGCGCGTTTAATACATCCTCAAAATAAGGGCAGCCAAGTCTTTGTGCTTTTTCAATGTTATGGCTGAATATCTTCTCAGCATCTTCTTCTTTCTTCATATAGCGTGTGATATCCGCTTCACGAATTAAATGTAAAAGCGGGTAGGGTGAACGGTTGGTATAGTTTTCAGCGTCATCCTCGTCAATTCCGTCGAACACATAATTGGGATGGAAACTGGCGAGTTGGTAAGTGCCGCTGTATCCCCAGTCATGAAGCATATTGTCACTAATTGCTAATACATCGAGGTATTCATTGAAATCAGCAATGGATGAGTGGGTTAGTGCGATTAGCGTTGTGGCGGTGGTATCGTTCTCTTCTAAATATCGCAACTCATCGTAAAGCGACTGGATAACATTTCCTGCATCGCCTGAAACTACCACACACCGAATTTGGTTGGGGGTCCTTACATAGCGTGCAAAGGGGCAGAAATTGTGTTTTATCACAATATCATCAACCCACTTGAGCGTTGCATCAATTACATGCTGTTTGCACAACGGAAATGTTGATTCTGTCATAAAAGGTGTTGATTTACGTAAGTCTTTGTTCAAAGTAAGGGGAGTATAAAGCAAAAAGGCAGAAATTAAATTTCTGCCTTCAGGATTTGGTTAAGCACTAGTGTTTCAAGAATGATATTTTACGTATGCTTCCAGCGTATTTTCTATCAAACTGGCTACCGTCATCGGGCCAACACCGCCAGGTACGGGAGTTATCCAGCCAGCGCGCTCTTTCGCTTTCTCGAAATCTACGTCACCCACCAATGAACCATCGCTCAAACGGTTAATACCCACATCAATCACAATTGCCCCCTGTTTTACCCAGTCGCCAGGTATAAAGTTAGGTTTACCCACTGCGACTACGAGTAAATCTGCGCGTTGGACATGACTTTTAAGGTCTTGCGTAAACTTATGACAAGTTGTTACGGTGCAACCTGCTAATAGCAGTTCAAGGCTCATAGGACGACCCACGATATTCGACGCACCGACAATCACTGCATCCAAACCCTTAACAGGGCGCTTGGTTGACTCAATCATTGTCATAATACCCTTTGGCGTACACGGACGTAATGCAGGTATACGTTGAGCAAGGCGGCCAATATTGTACGGATGGAATCCGTCTACATCTTTATGCGGGTGAATACGCTCTAGTACTTTTTCTGCGTTTAATCCAGCAGGAAGGGGAAGCTGGACCAGAATACCGTCTATCTCTTTATCATCGTTTAGCTCGTCCACTAAACTCAGCAAGGTTTCTTCTGTTGTATCAGCAGGCAGGTCGAAAGAGCGAGAGATGAAACCCACTTCTTCGCATGCTTTACGTTTGTTAGAAACATAGACTTGCGAAGCTGCGTCGCTGCCTACTAACACAACGGCAAGACCTGGCTGTCTTTTACCCGCTTGTGTAAGCGATTCAACATAGGACGTGACGTGTTGGCGGACTTGTTTGGCAATTAATTTGCCGTCAATAAGATGGGCGGTCATAGTCTTATACGATTCTTATGTGGTTGGGTGGTCAACAAGTGCCCTATATTGTTTCATAAAACAGGGCTAATACTCTAGTAGTTATTGCCTAACAATTATTCCGTGCAGATGTTCAAAGTGAGCCACCTTATATAAACGTCTTTTAGAAAAGTTACTTTGTGGTGACTACTTAGGTACGAAAACCTGGCTGTTGATAAATAGAACTGCAAGACAATAAATGTGTGTGGCAGAAGAAATACCGATAAAATGAACTAGCAAGTATATAAATGATCTATGGCTTATCTATACGTTAATTTTCATAGTTTACTTAAAACCCTGAAACAACCTTAAAACCGATAATACCTTGGCTAAAAATAGGTATATATGTGGGAGATTGTTCAAAAAAACGTGATAATGGATGCTTTGTGAGCGGTTGATGATTTTATTTAAAAAAGTGTTTGACGAGGTGGGGGGATGTCAGTAATATTCGCACCCCGTAACGGCACAGAGGCTGATGCTTCTAGGTCGCTACAACAGTCGGTGAGTGGCGCAGCTTGGTAGCGCACTTGTTTTGGGTACAAGGGGTCGCAGGTTCAAATCCTGTCTCACCGACCACTTTTTGCAGCGAAGATTCGCCAAGCGCCCGTAGCTCAGCTGGATAGAGCAACGGCCTTCTAAGCCGTGGGTCGCAGGTTCGAATCCTGCCGGGCGCGCCATGCGAGTCAGGTAGGTCCTGATAGCAAGGCTGAATTTTTACATTTACACTGCTAAAATATAGCGTGTAAATTGCAAACACACCCTATGGTGGGCGTAGCTCAGTTGGTAGAGCCCCGGATTGTGATTCCGGTTGTCGTGGGTTCAAGTCCCATCGTCCACCCCACTTTTTTGCGGAAGTGGTGGAATTGGTAGACACGCTGGATTTAGGTTCCAGTGCTTCACGGCGTGAGAGTTCAAGTCTCTCCTTCCGCACCATATTTTCAAGCTTTATCAAAAGCTTAATGTAAGCATTCCTGTCGGTGAGTGGCGCAGCTTGGTAGCGCACTTGTTTTGGGTACAAGGGGTCGCAGGTTCAAATCCTGTCTCACCGACCATTTATGCTTTTTTCGATTTCGCGGTCACTCCTAGTTCAGCGATTTAATGTCTCGAACGTTCGGCTTGCGAATTGAAATAAAGAGCACTATCAAGCGACCTAGCTAGGTCCTGACCGCTTGATAGGCGTTTATGTGTTTTCAATTCACACATAAACAGATGCAGGACTACAGTGGTGGGCGTAGCTCAGTTGGTAGAGCCCCGGATTGTGATTCCGGTTGTCGTGGGTTCAAGTCCCATCGTCCACCCCACTTTTTTGCGGAAGTGGTGGAATTGGTAGACACGCTGGATTTAGGTTCCAGTGCTTCACGGCGTGAGAGTTCAAGTCTCTCCTTCCGCACCATATTT
>NZ_SWCO01000006.1 GCF_005117025.1 Alteromonas portus
TTTTTGCGGAAGTGGTGGAATTGGTAGACACGCTGGATTTAGGTTCCAGTGCTTCACGGCGTGAGAGTTCAAGTCTCTCCTTCCGCACCATATTTAAAGCTCTCACGGGGCTTTTCAAAAAGATATCTATGTCGGTGAGTGGCGCAGCTTGGTAGCGCACTTGTTTTGGGTACAAGGGGTCGCAGGTTCAAATCCTGTCTCACCGACCATTATCTCTTTTCCTACTTGCTTTTCTTTGTTCGATAAATCCATCAAAAACTCGTCTTTTCCCTCATTTGAGCCAACAGTTTCATTATTTGGTCAAAATGCGTTCAAATGGTTGTTACAAACTTGTGTTTGCCTCTCGACTCTTGTGGTATGCGGCTGTATACTACCGCGTCTTTTTTTAACCAGTACGTTTGTTTCAGGTTGGTTTTTTGGCACAAATTCGTGTCCTAACTTTGATGTTATAAACGTCGAATAACGACCTCTACCCCGGAGTGATATGCAAATACTGCATGACGGGAGAGGGGATTGAGAACAAAACGCCTGTAGAGGCGTATAGTTGAGGTAACATAATGCAAGTTTCAGTCGAGACGACCCAGGGTTTAGAACGCCGTCTTACTATCACCGTTCCAGCTGACACGGTTGATTCAGCAGTTAAGTCACGTCTACAGCAATTGGCGAAAACACAACGCATCAACGGCTTCCGTCCAGGTAAAGTTCCTGTAAACGTAATCAAAAAGCGTTTCGGCCAAGCTGTTCGCCAAGAAGTTGCTGGCGATGTTATGCAGCAAAACTTCTACCAAGCAGTGATTCAAGAAAAAATTCAGCCTGCTGGTATGCCGAAGTTTGAACTGACTAAAGACGAAGATGGTCAGGACCTAGAATTCACAGCATCTTTCGAAGTATACCCAGAAGTAGAAGTGAAAGGTGTTAGCGATATCGAAATCGAAAAGCCAGTAGTTGAAATTACTGACAAAGATCTTGATAACATGATGGAAACGCTTCAAAAGCAGCACGCAACTTGGAAAGAAGTTAAGCGTAAAGCGAAGAAAGACGACAAAGTTATCATCGACTTCGTTGGTTCTATCGACGGTGAAGAGTTTGAAGGCGGTAAAGCAGAAGACTTCGCACTTGAGCTAGGCAAAGAGCGCATGATCCCTGGTTTCGAGAAGCCGCTTGTAGGCGCGAAAGCGGGTGAAGAAGTCACTATCGAAGTAACCTTCCCTGAAGACTACCACGCTGAAAACCTAAAAGGTAAAGATGCAGTTTTCCAAACTACAGTTAAGAAAGTAGAAGGTCTAGATCTTCCAAAAGTTGACGAAGAGTTTGCTAAGCTATTTGGTGTTGAAGAAGGCGGTGTAGACGCGCTTAAAGCAGAAGTTCGCAAGAACATGCAGCGTGAACTAAACCAAACGCTTAAAGCTCAGGTAAAAGAAGAAGTAATCGCTAAACTAGTTGAAGCTAACGAGATTGATATTCCTCAAGCGCTTATCGATCAAGAAGTAAACGCACTTCGCGAGCAAGCAAAGCAACGTTTTAGCCAACAAGGCGGCGGTCAGAACCTTCCAGACCTACCTGCTGAATTATTCACTGATAACGCCAAACGTCGCGTATCTATTGGCCTTCTTCTAGGTGAAGTGATCAAGCAAAATGAACTTAAAGCTGATGAAGCTAAAGTTAATGAGATGATCGAAACTGCTGCTTCAGCGTATGAAGATCCGCAGGAAGTTGTTGATTACTACAACAACAACCAAGAGCTTATGCAGCAAATGCAAAACGTTGCACTAGAAGAACAAGCTATTGAGTGGGTTCTTGAGCAAGCAAAAGTTACAGAAGTAACTAAAGCTTTTGACGAGGTTATGAACAAACAGGCGTAATTTTTTACTGTCTGATTGACATTACTTGTCAGCAACTGCTTAAATGCTCGGAGCCTTCCGAGCATTTTTGTTTTTAACGCTAGATAATCAAGGTAGCTATGACTAATACCCCGTTTGACCCAATGAATGCACTTGTTCCTATGGTTGTTGAGCAAACCTCTAAAGGTGAACGCTCTTACGACATCTATTCTCGCCTATTGAAAGAAAACGTAATTTTCTTAGTAGGACAAGTTGAAGATCACATGGCCAACCTCATCGTTGCTCAAATGTTGTTCTTAGAAGCTGAAAATCCAGAAAAAGATATTTTCCTATATATTAACTCTCCCGGTGGTTCTGTTACTGCTGGTATGGCGATTTACGACACAATGAAGTTTATTAAGCCTGACGTGAGCACTGTATGTATGGGACAAGCTGCAAGCATGGGTGCATTTCTACTCTCTGCAGGAGCTAAAGGTAAGCGTTATTGTCTACCTAATTCGCGCGTAATGATTCACCAACCGCTTGGTGGTTTCCAAGGTCAGGCATCTGATTTTGAAATACATGCGAAAGAAATCCTGTCTATTAAAGAGAAGTTGAATCGCCTAATGGCAGACCATACCGGTCAAGACTATGAAAAAGTCGCGCGAGACACAGACCGAGATAACTTCTTGAGTGCAACTGAGGCGAAAGAATATGGCCTTGTTGACCAAGTTTTAGCAAATCGATCTGACGTAGCCGCAACTAAGTAGTATAGTTATAGATGACCCGAGCCAGTGCACAGCACGTTTTTGGTTTTCGGCTCGGGTAAGGCAGAGGCAAAAGTAATGAGTGATAAGCAAAGCGGTGACGGTGATAACAAGCTACTGTACTGTTCGTTTTGTGGCAAAAGCCAACACGAAGTAAGAAAGTTAATAGCAGGCCCGTCGGTATTCATTTGCGACGAGTGTGTTGAGTTATGTAACGATATCATTCGCGAAGAAATTAAGGAAATCGCGCCTAAGCAAAAGCAGGACGCTTTACCTAAACCAAGTGAAATTCATGCTCACCTAGACGATTACGTTATCGGGCAAGAACATGCAAAGAAGGTATTGTCAGTAGCGGTTTATAACCACTACAAGCGTTTGCGTAATGGCGATGTTCACGAAGGCGTAGAACTCGGCAAAAGTAATATTTTGCTAATAGGGCCTACCGGCAGCGGTAAAACACTGCTAGCTGAAACCCTAGCGCGTCTACTCGATGTTCCATTTACCATGGCTGACGCAACCACGCTAACAGAAGCGGGTTATGTAGGTGAAGATGTTGAAAACATCATTCAAAAACTACTGCAGAAGTGTGATTATGACGTTGAGAAAGCGCAGCGCGGTATTGTTTACATAGACGAAATCGATAAGATTTCTCGCAAATCAGACAACCCATCAATCACTCGTGATGTATCGGGTGAAGGTGTTCAGCAAGCACTGCTTAAGTTGATTGAAGGTACGGTTGCGTCTGTTCCTCCGCAAGGTGGGCGTAAGCACCCACAGCAGGAATTCCTGCAGGTTGACACGTCCAAGATATTGTTCATTTGTGGTGGTGCGTTCGCTGGTCTTGACAAAGTCATTGAGCAACGCGCACAAAAAGACACGGGTATTGGATTTGGTGCCACGGTTAAGTCGAAAGATAACAGCAAGCAAATTAGCGAGCTATTCAAGCAAGTTGAGCCTGAAGACTTAGTGAAATATGGTTTGATTCCAGAGTTCATTGGACGTCTACCGGTAGTAACAAGCCTTGAAGAGTTGAATGAAGAAGCGTTAATTCAAATTCTACGCGAGCCTAAGAATGCAATCACCAAGCAATATGGTGCATTGTTCTCGATGGAAGATGTAGAACTAGAGTTCCGCGACGATGCACTTAATGCTATTGCTAAAAAGGCAATGGATCGCAAAACAGGTGCTCGTGGTTTGCGTTCAATTGTTGAAGCTGTTCTGCTTGATACCATGTACGACCTTCCTTCAATGGAAGACGTAAGCAAAGTGGTTATTGATGAAACAGTAATTCGCGGTGAATCAAAGCCTATTTTGATTTACGACAGCAACGAAAAGAAAGCAGCCTCTGAATAAACTTTAGACTGTGAGTAAAAGGCCCTTCGCGGCCTTTTTTGTTTTTAGCGTTAAAACATTAATATTCTTTCATCTTATCTTACCTGCTCGGCTATGCGTTTATCTTAAAGCGGATGATATTTAAGCAGTTGACGGATTACACGCTATCCTTTCTACTAGATTTTTGAGTTTACTGTTGCCATTCGATGCAAAATCGATAATGGTTATATTAAGGTCAATAGGCCCTAGAGCAGGGAAGGTAAGGTTAAGGAATTAACGCACTTTAATAAGTTTCGATTGAACTTTGCTCTTGCATCCCCATATAAAAATGACATTTCAAACTAATTGAGAACAAGTATGACAGTTGAGCGTGAAAATCGCATTGAAATTCCTGTGCTTGCCTTGCGGGACGTGGTTGTTTACCCGCATATGGTCATACCCCTATTTGTTGGGCGTGAGAAATCAATTCGTTGCCTTGAAGCGGCGATGGATAATGACAAACAAATTTTTCTAGTAGCACAAAAAGACGCAGGTGTTGATGAGCCTGAATCAGACGATATCTACACCGTAGGTACTATTGCTACAATTCTTCAACTTCTTAAGCTACCCGACGGTACGGTAAAGGTGCTGGTAGAGGGGAGTGTACGTGGCGAAATTGAGAGCTATAAGCAATCAGATCCTTTCTTTGTGGCAAACGTCGATAAATTAACTGACGAAGACATTGATGAAAGCGAGCAAGAAGTGCTTATTCGCTCTGCCGTTTCCCAATTCGAAGGCTACGTAAAGTTAAATAAAAAAATTCCACCAGAAGTGCTGACGTCACTTAATGGTATTGAAGACGCGGCCCGCTTGGCAGACACCATGGCTGCCCATATGCCACTTAAGCTAACAGAAAAGCAAAAAGTGCTAGAGATGCAGGGCGTAAACGAGCGTCTTGAATATCTGATGGCACTAATGGAAGGCGAAATTGATTTGCTGCAGGTCGAAAAGAAAATTCGTACCCGCGTTAAAAAGCAGATGGAAAAGAGCCAGCGCGAATATTATTTGAATGAGCAAATGAAAGCCATTCAAAAAGAATTGGGTGAACTAGACGACGCACCTGATGAGTTTGAGGCGCTGTCTAAAAAAATAACTGACGCTAAAATGCCTAAAGAGGCTGAAGATAAAGCGAAAGCTGAACTTCAAAAGCTCAAGATGATGTCACCAATGTCAGCCGAAGCTACCGTGCTTCGAAGCTACATTGAGTGGCTTACTAACGTGCCTTGGAACAAGCGCTCGCCGGTTAAGAAAGACCTTTCTCGTGCAGAAGGCGTGCTTAATGAAGACCACTACGGCCTTGAGAAGGTAAAAGAGCGCATTCTTGAGTATTTAGCGGTTCAACAACGTGTTAAAAAGCTAAAAGGCCCTATTCTGTGTCTTGTTGGTCCTCCAGGTGTGGGTAAAACCTCATTAGGTCAGTCGATCGCTAAAGCAACAGGGCGCAAATATGTGCGTATGGCGCTAGGCGGCGTGCGTGACGAAGCTGAAATCCGCGGTCACCGTCGTACTTACATTGGTTCATTGCCAGGTAAGCTAGTGCAAAAAATGGCAAAAGTAGGGGTTAAAAACCCGCTGTTCCTACTTGATGAAATCGATAAGATGTCATCAGACATGCGAGGCGACCCTGCGTCAGCCCTCTTAGAAGTGCTAGACCCAGAACAAAACAACAGCTTCAGTGACCACTACCTAGAAGTGGACTATGACCTGTCAGACGTAATGTTTGTTGCTACTTCAAACAGCATGAATATCCCAGGTCCGTTACTTGACCGTATGGAAGTAATTCGTCTCTCTGGTTACACAGAAGATGAAAAACTTAATATTGCGAAAAACCACTTAATTAGTAAGCAAATGGAGCGCAATGGTCTTAAAGCGAAAGAACTGGAAATTACCGATTCTGCCGTAATTGGTATGATTCGATACTATACCCGCGAAGCCGGGGTGCGTAGCTTAGAGCGTGAAGTATCGAAGGTATGCCGTAAAGCCGTGAAAGATATCTTGCTTAAGAAAAGCAAAGACAAGGTAGTTGTAACGCAGGATAACCTTAAAGATTATCTTGGCGTTCAGCGCTTTGATTACGGTAAAGCCGACAAGGACAACCAAATTGGTCAAGTTACTGGCTTAGCGTGGACACAAGTGGGCGGTGACTTACTAACCATTGAGACTACGTCTGTTCCTGGCAAAGGTAAAATGACCTCTACAGGTTCTTTGGGCGATGTCATGCAAGAGTCTATCAAGGCCGCAATGACAGTGGTGAGAAGTCGTGCAGAGAAACTTCGTATTAATGACGATTTCTATGAGAAACGTGACATTCACGTACACGTACCTGAAGGCGCTACGCCGAAAGATGGTCCGAGTGCTGGTATTGCCATGTGTACAGCTTTGGTATCGTCACTAACTGGTAACCCTGTGAAGTGTGATGTAGCCATGACGGGCGAAATCACTCTTCGCGGTGAAGTGCTAGCGATTGGTGGGCTAAAAGAAAAGCTTCTTGCTGCACACCGTGGTGGCATAAAAACCGTGGTTATTCCTAAAGAAAACGAACGTGATTTGGAAGAAATTCCAGATAACGTGAAGAAAGATTTATCAATTCACCCAGTAAAATGGATTGATGAAGTGCTTGATATTGCTCTTCAAGAGCCTGTTGAAAGCTTTGAAGTGGTTAAAAAATAACTGAATGGCTAGGCTGTATCCCTTTATTTTAAAGGCGTACAGCCACATTTTTTCTATAAATTTGCAATAATTGATTAAAAAATGCGCATTAAGCGAAAGAAAAGCCCATTTTTTTTAAAATAGGGCTTTCATGTCGCAAAAGTTGTGTTACCTTTAAGTGGTATTCGCTTGAAGCCTTGCCACAAAAGGGATTGCAGCGATTCATTTAAAAAGTTAATTATTTGTGACTGAAGCTTGATGTTAACGATCAAGCTTGCTATAACGTCCAAGCAAAATCGTTTTGGATAAACAGTATAATAACAATCGAAGGGGATCTAATTGTGAACAAGTCTCAACTTATCGACCAAATCGCTGCTGGTGCAGACATTTCTAAAGCAGCTGCTGGCCGCGCTCTTGACGCATTCACTGACTCAGTAACTGCGGCGCTTAAAGAAGGCGACCAAGTTGCACTAGTAGGCTTTGGTACTTTCTCAGTTCGCGAACGTTCAGCTCGCAGTGGCCGTAACCCACAAACTGGTGAGACTATTCAGATTTCAGCAGCGAAAGTTCCATCTTTCAAAGCTGGTAAAGCACTGAAAGACGCTTGTAACTAAGCAAAAAAATTATAGAAAAAGGCGATGGCTAGTCCATCGCCTTTTTTATTTCTAAAACAAAGAATTCAATATTGGGGTCAGAGTAACGACTCTGACCCCAATATTTATAGAGTAGAAATAACCCGTTGAGGCATGCCGAGTTTTTTTCATGCCTACACAATGTCTGAACTTAACGAAAGACAGTACAAATAGTGTGTTTTGGTCGTTTATATTCGGCAGCATTGGGTTATAATCAGCGCTTATTTTACCTCGCACCCACTGATTTGTGATGGTCTGAGGTAACTGTAGTAAGCAACGGAGTTGAAGAACAATCATGCTAGAAAGAATCAGAGAAGGTTCTCAAGGCCCTTGGGCGATGGCGATTATTGCGCTAATCGTTTTAAGTTTCGTATTCGCAGGTGTAGGTAGTTACCTAACATCGTCAGGTACTACAGCAGTAGCTACTGTAAACGGCGAAGAAATTTCGGCACAAGAACTAGAACGTGCATACCAAAATCAGCGTGCACAAATGGAGTCACAATACGGCGAAAGCATCGCGCAGCTTTTCTCTAGTGAACAATATCTTGCAGATTTTAGAAGAAATGTACTGGACAGACTGATTGCTGAAAAACTAATTCAGCAACAAGCGACGGACATGGGTTTGCGTGTAAGTGACGAGCAAATTCGCGAGACTATCGTACAAATGCCTGAGTTCCAGTTTGGTGGTCAGTTCGACAACGAGCGTTTCCAGGCCATTCTTCGTCAGAACGGTTTTCAGGTGGCCGACTTCCGTGACTACCTTCGTGTTCAAATGACACAGAACCAATTGGCGGCTGCACTAACAAATTCATCGTTTGCTTTAGACGGTGAAGTACAGCAGGCAAATGCACTACAGCGTCAAACTCGCGATGCGAAATACATATTAGTAAGCTCTGACGAATTTGCTGGTTCTACTGAAGTAACAGAAGCGGATGTTGAAGCTTTTTATAATAACAACATTGCCTCTTTCGATACTGAAGAGCAGGTAAAGCTTGCCTATGTGAAACTAAGTGTTGAAGACTTAAAAGGTCGCGTTTCTGTTGATGAAGAAGCGGTGCGCACTTACTACGAAAATAATCTGGGAAGCTACGGTAAAGAAGAAGAGCGCCGTGTTTCTCATATTCTTATCGAAGCTGGCGATGATGCCGATGCTGCAAAAGCAAAAGCAGAATCATTAAAAGCAGAACTCGATAACGGTGCAGACTTTGCTGCCCTTGCAGAAGCAAATTCTGACGACACATTCTCTGCTGAAATCGGTGGTGATTTAGATTTTATTACGCCAGAAATGATGGACCCAGCGTTTGATGAAGCTGCTTTTGCTTTAGAAAATGTTGGCGATGTATCTGACGTAGTTGAAACCGAGTTTGGTTTTCACATCATCAAGTTAACAGATTTAAAAGAAGCACAAGTTAAGTCTTTCGATGAAGTAGCCGGTGAAATTCGCGATACGCTTCTTTATGACGCAGCGATGGAGAAGTACTTCGAGCTACAAAATACGCTAGCCGAGATTGCGTTTGAAGTACCAGATACACTAGAAGATGCAGCGAACGCGGTTGATTTACCAGTGCAGGAGTCAGTGCTATTTAGTCGTAACACGGCACCTGCTGAGCTAAGCTACCCAGGTCTACTAGACGTTGCTTTCTCTTCTGAGCTTGTTGATGAAGGTCTTAATAGCGATATCATCGAAATTGACGACGAAACAGTAGTTGTTGCACGAGTAGTTGAACACCAACCACAACGTACTCAATCACTTGATGAAGTGCGCGAAGGCATCGAAGCGTCTGTAAAAGCAGAAAAATCAAGAGAGGCGGCTGAAGCTTGGGCGTTTGATATCGCACAAAAAGTACGTGCCGGAGAGAGCGTTGAAAATGAGCTAGCTGAAAAGTCTGTGACTTGGGAAACGGCAGCTGCTGTTCCAAGAGCAGGCGGTACACTTGCACGCGCATTAGTTGACACGCTTTTCTCTCTTGCCCTTGAAGGCGAAGACAAAGTTGATGTTGCAACAACGGTAAACGGTGACGTTGCTGTTGTTATGCTTGAAAACGTTAATGCAGCACCAGAGCTTGAAAATGAATTGGGTGAAAGCCTGAAGCAGCGTCTTGCCCAGGTACAAGGCCAGCGCGTTTATCAACAATATATTGATGCGCTTCGCGCAAACGCAGAAGTGACTATCTCACAAACATTATAAGCACTACTGCAAAAAAGCTGTCGTTGCGACTAGCAGTGACACCATTAAATACTAAAAAGCCAGCCTCTTTCATAGATGCTGGCTTTTTTTTATACAACAAAGTGATTAGATGTTTGTTTGAAGTGCGTTAGTTCGTTAAGAACAGCATCAGTGTATAAAATGCCGCAATGACACCAGACAACACGAATATGTAAAGAAACCCTTGTTTGCCTTGTTCCAGAGTATATTTATTGGCTTGTAAATAGCCAAACCAGAGTAGTGACAAAATAAGAGGTATTAAAACAATGATTTTTAACACAGCAATGCCTTTATGTAAGTTATGTTCTAGTTATGACAACGCGTGTTGATTTAGACAAATCTTAACGAGCCAGTCCCAGTTGCTATAGCAACCATTGTTGCCTTCCTCGCCGCCACCCTTTTGCATTATAAGTTTCAAGCTACTTAACCTGCTGTAATGGCATTGTCGTAAATCTGTTATTAGCGTGTCACTTTACATTTGTGTAATAGACCCATATTTCATAAAGGTTTTTTACGCATGTCAATCCATCCTTTAACTATAGCGCCAGCTCGCAGTATTCATTTTGCCGAAGTGCTAATGGCAAGAGCGTCGATTACCCCAAAGGACGCGGGTTGCCAAAGTTACCTGATGTACAAGCTCGAAAAACTTGGTTTTTCCTGTGAAAATCACACAATTAATGGTGTGAGTAACCTCGTCGCTAGATGGGGGCAGGGCCCGAATCATTTTGCATTTAGCGGCCATACTGATGTTGTGCCCCCAGGCCCACTTGATAAGTGGAAGTCACCGCCATTTAGCCCTGTAATTAGCCAAAATAAACTATATGGACGTGGTGCTGCTGATATGAAAACAGGTATCGCTGCCATGCTCGCGGCAACAGAGCGCACCATTGATTTTCTAGATGGCAGTAAAGTTTCTTTCTGGTGGCTAATCACCAGTGATGAAGAAGGGGAAGCTGAGTGGGGCTCTAAATGGATAGCTGAATATTTAGCATCTAAAAATATTAAGCTTGATATGTGCCTAGTAGGTGAACCTTCTGCATCTGCAACAACCGGCGATACTATCAAGATTGGCCGCAGGGGCTCACTTTCAGGCACTATTCATATTACAGGAAAGCAAGGCCATGTGGCCTACCCAAAGACAGCGGTGAATGCTATTCATAAAGCAAGTAACGTGATTAACGCGTTAACACAGCACCCGTTTGATAAGGGGAGTGATGACTTTCCTGGCACCACGCTTCAAATAACACACATGGATACGGGAAGCTTCACCGATAACATAGTGCCCAGTGCCGTTCGTGTAGAGTTTAATGTTAGATATTCATGGCAGTTTGACCAGAAAGGTTTATCAACATTGCTACGCAGTATTATCAATAGCGTTGATCCAGAAGCCCAAGTGAGCTTTTCAAGACCCTGTGAAGCTTACTTAAGCAAACCCAAGAGCAATGCAGAGCACTGCTTAATTGCTTGTGTAGAAAAGGCGATAAAAGGCGCCACAGGTCGTTATCCTGTGGTCAGCACATCTGGTGGTACTTCAGATGGGCGCTTTTTTGCAAGTGAGCACACACAAGTGGTTGAAGTAGGTGTGCCAAATACCACCATTCATCAAATAAACGAGCATATTCATGTGTCTGACTTGCTTACCCTTGAAGATATCTATACCGATATTCTTAAATGTGTTGGCGGTCGATAATAACTTCTGATATTCCCTTTTTTCGGAAAGAAGCAAATTAGAAAAAAGAAGAATGGAAAGCACTAGCGTTGAAGAAAGGAGCGTTTATCAGACGCTCCCTCTTGCTTAGGCTGTGGCTTTAAGCTGAATGTCGGTTAGGTAGCGCTTACGCTTTTTCTCGGTAAGCGTTTGCATATCAACCACTACTAAACCATCAATACAGTCGTTAAAATCTGGGTCTACATTAAAACCTAAAAACGCCACCCCGCCGTCTTTAGCTACTTCAGAGTATTGCTTGTACAGTGTTGGTACGTTTACGCCCATGTTAGCGAGTAAGTGCTTCAACTGCGTGAATTCAGCCTTGTAATCATTCCCTGTAAACTGATGCAGGGCATCGTTCGTCATTTGATAAGGACGCTTACAAGTCGCTTCGCCAAACTTGGCAGGAAAATAGGTAGAATAGAATTGTACCAATAAATCTTTAGCGGGTTCAGGATAGGCGTTACTGAGTGACACCGCACCGAAAAGATAGCGATACTTTGGATAGCGGCTTAAAAATGCCCCAATACCAAACCACAAATAATCTAAGCTGCGTTTTCCCCAGTAGCGAGGCTGTACAAAGCTTCGCCCCAACTCTAAGCCTTCCTTGAAAAGTTTATCGTTGTTCTTTCCGTAATTAAATAACGTGGCAGAGTAGAGCCCGGTAGGATGATCTTGCGCTGTCAGAAGTTCAGCATCGCCAAAGCGATAGGCGCCTACAATTTCCAAATCGTTGTCATCCCAAAGCACAAGGTGATAATAGTGGGAATCGTACTGATCGATGTCTCTACGTTTATTAGTGCCTTCGCCCACAGCTCGAAACGCCACCTCACGCAGGCGGCCAATCTCTCGCATTATCGGTGAGCAGCTTTTGTGTTGGTAAAGGTAAATAGACTTTCCGTCGCCAGTTTCACCTAAATGTTCGCAATCTCGCATAGCGCGGGCCAGTTCTTTTCTGTCTTCTGGCATGGCAATGGAAGCCTGTGTTTCAAATACGCCTTTTTTGTTGCTGCCAATGCGATACAAGTGGCGCTTAAACAGCTTTACTTGTTCTTTTAGCGGTATATTGGTTTGTTGGTATGCCTCAAATGGGATAAGTTCACCAATGCGCATTGGTAAGTGCTTTTTGCGCTGCTTGAACATTTCTTTTACCAGCAGTGCGGTAGCCAATGGTTTGTATACCATGGACACGCCGTAAAAAAGCGGGCTATTTTTAGCATCAATATAGACGGGTAAAATTGGCGACTTTGCCTGCCTTGCAATGCGTAAAAAACCAGTGTGCCAACGTGTGTCGCGCACACCTTGTGGCCGTAATCGAGAGACTTCTCCAGCGGGGAAAATTAATATGGCGCCATCGCTGTTAAGGTGTTTTTGAATTGCCGACAAATGCTGTTTCGGCGTGCCTCCCTGCATGTTGTTTACAGGTAACAGCATATCGTGAAGCGGTTCAATGGCCATAAGCATTTCATTAGCAACCACCTTTAAGTCGTGACGTACTTCACTAACTAGCTTTATAAGCGCAAGAGCATCGAGTGATCCAATAGGGTGATTCGCAATGATCACCACTCTCCCTTCACTTGGAATACGTTCTTTTTCTACATCGCGGGTGGAGTAGCTGATATTGAAATATTCCAGTACTTGCTCTACGAAATCGATGTCCTCATAGTGTGGATAGGTTTCACCAAATTCGGTAATTTCACGTTCATGGAGTAGGTGCCTTAAAACGAAAGACAGCGACTTAAATAGAATGGGGTTGTTCGCTACTTGAGGGTAATGCTTGTTCAGTACGTCGTTTACAGTAAACATAGAACCTGTTTCTCTTCCGGTTTTGGCGAACAATAGCAGGGCAATGTGACGTTTTTCACACAGTTTCATGGCAGTTATTTGACAGTGTTAAAATATTGTAACTAAGGTCTGTTGGCTTCGATGTGCAGCAGGTTCGATGTACAGCAGGTTCGATGGGGCATCGTCTTTACAGATGGGATTGAAATAAACTTGTCTGTTGCTAAATAGAAGAGGTCAGGGGCTGTTATAGCCCCTTTTTGTGCAATTCTATTATGCTGCTTTAGAGCGAGAGGTTTTGGTCGTTATAGACGTTACGCTAGCAGACTCTAGTGAATCAAGGTAATGGATTAGTGAGAGATTACCGTTCATGTCTTCACTCAATGCACTGCAGTTCTCTATCCAGTCACCATCGTTAATATAGTGAATACCGTTTTCAAAACTGCTTTCAGGATGGTGAATATGGCCACACACTACACCATCAAGTCCCATTTCATCGGCGCGCCTACAGCATGCCTCTCGATAACGAGCAATGGCTTCATTCGCACCCTTAATGTGCTTTTTAATATAGCCTGCAAGTGACCAGTATTCGCGCTTGCGCCAGGCGCGTAGGCGATTAAACTCTCTATTTAGAAAAAGCAAAAGGTCGTAACCTTTATCGCCAATCCATGCATGGAATTTGCCCATAGTCACATCGCCATCGAACTGATCGCCATGTAAGACTAAATAACGCTTCCCTTGTGCGGTGGTGTGAACCAACTCTCGCTCTATTTCTATATCACCGAAGGCCATACCAGAATAAGACTGAATTGGCTCATCGTGGTTTCCGGGCAGGTACACCACACGGGTGCCTTCCTGACTCATTTGCATGAATTTATGCATGACTTGATTGTGCGCCTTTGGCCAGCGAAATTGTTTGGACATTTGCCACATATCAACAATATCACCCACCAAATAGAGGGTATCTACGGTTATGCTATCCAGAAAGGAAAGTAAGTATTCAGCTTTGCAGTCGCGATTTCCCAAATGGATATCTGAAAGCCAAAGCGTACGATAGTGTGTCTTTTTCATAGCGGTTTTCCAAAGCGATGCCTTGGACCATCACTATAGGTTTGCAAATTGACACTACCGTGACGCTTGCTTGACCATTGTGTTACAGCAACATAAATACGCGCTATAACTCCAACTTATTCGCCACTTCTAAAAGCTTATCCCGCATCCATACATTCACTAAATCCTCATCAGCGTGTCTGTGCCAGTACATGTGCACGGGGAGTGGGGGGACGTCAAATGGAAGGGGCAGAATTTCGATATCGAATTTATTACTGAATTGTTGGGCGAATCGCGTTGGCATGGTCAGCAAAAGATCGCATTGGCTAACCACGTTAACAGCGGCAAAGTAGTGTTCACACTGCAATGCGATGTTGCGATGTAAATTGTGCTGAGCAAGGGCTAGATCTACTGTATCTAATTTTGAGTCTTTTAAAGACACAAGCGCATGCTGTGCAACTGAGTAGTTTTTAATACTGGGGCTTTCTACGTAGCTATTGCTAGGCGCGCATACCACGACAAACGTTTCTTCGCAGATAAACTGAGAGCAAATGTCACGGCTGGTTGGAACTAACGCGTCAATTACGATATCAAGCTCTTTAGCGGCTAGTGCGGGAGCAAGCTCGGGCCAGGTAACCTGCCTGCTATTCACCGTGATATTAGGAGTATGTTTAACAAGCTCAGGAATAAGTACCGGAAAAAATATAGATTCTAAAATATCTCGTAAACCAAGGTTCATCTGACGAGGTTTATCACTTATATCAAAGCTCACTTCGCCTTTTAACGTGCTTTCAAGGGTTTCTATTGATTTCACAACCGATGTAATAATGCCTTGGCAAAATGGGGTAGGCACGACTTGTCGCCCATGACGAATAAACAGCGGGTCATCAAATTTCTCTCGCAGGCGACCTAAGGCATGACTCACTGCAGGCTGAGTAATATGCAGTGCGTTGGCGGCTTTTGTAATGCTGCCGTGCTCGTAGACCGCGCGTAGCACAACAAATAAATTTAGGTCTAATTTTCCATGCATATTATTTATGGGTTTCCATAATAAGGCATCATTTTTATTTATTGTTAAACAGGGTACACTGGCTTAAATGTTAATAAAAGGTTTCTTTTGTAAGGGGCGTGTGCATGCAGGCATCTGTACTTACCGAGGTGTTGTTACCTCTCGCTTTGGCATTTGTTATGTTTGGTATGGGGCTAACGCTAACTCTTGCTGACTTTGCCCGGCTACTTAAAGCACCTAGAGCAGTGGTAACGGGTTTTGTAGGGCAAATTATAGTGCTGCCTTTGTTGGCGCTAGGACTATGTTTTGCTTTTAGTCTACCCGATTATATTGCGGTTGGCGTTATGGTTTTAGCGGCATGCCCAGGCGGCACGACCAGTAATTTAATCAGTCACATTGCAAAAGCAAATCTAGCCCTTTCAGTAAGCTTAACCGCTATCTCTACTATTGCTTGTGTATTTACAACGCCGTTTATTATTCAATTCGCTATTGATTATTTTGTCAAAGAAAACGCGCCAGACTTTTCTATTATCCAAACCGTGATAGGACTCGTCGGTGTATCGATTTTACCGGTCATTTTAGGTATGACAATTCGCCGCTTTAATAGAGCTTTCGCCACTAAAACTGAGCATTTCTTTCGGCAATTTTCCATGTACTTCATGTTGCTCATGATAGTGGGCGTGCTGGTTTCAGAAAGAAACAATTTAGCCGCGTCCTTTGAAAGCGCGTTTTTGGTTTGCTTAACGTTAAACTTATCATCGGTATTGTTAGGGCTCGGGCTTGCTAAGCTATCAAACCTAGCATTTAAAGACTCTCTCACGCTGGCTATTGAAATAGGCGTGCAAAACGCAGCACTTGCAATGCTGATATGCATAACCTTTTTAAATGCGCCTGATTACGCGATCGCACCTGGTGTATACGGCATAGCGATGTACATTGGGCCCGCACTATTGGCCCTGTGGGCAAAACGAAAAATGCGTAACGAACAACTTTCAGTGCCATTGTAAAAGATAGAATTAGTTTGATTAGTTAGTTGAGTTGGCCAACTCTAGAGCGCAATTAATTATTGATAAAGCGGTGAATACTGAAAGAGCAACTAAACATAAACGCCGACACAAAAATAGTGAAACAAAAATAGTTAGGAAACACAACATGCGCGTATTAATTACCGGTGGCGCTACTGGCTTAGGTCAGGCCATTGCCCTTAAGTGGGCCGAAAAGTGGGCAAGCAAAGAAGATGAGATAGCTATTTGTATTGCCGACATTAACCAAGAAAGAGGCGATGAAACGGTAAATACGCTAATTGCCCAAGGTGCGAATGCTTTCTACATACACTGCGATATAACCACTAACAGTGATGTTCAAACGTTAGCGAACACCTTGGAAACTCGCTGGGGCGGCGTTGACTACGTATTTAATAATGCAGGTGTCGCTACGGGTGGTAGCCTTCTGGATGAGGACATTGAGCAGTGGCAGTGGGTGTTTGATATTAACCTGTTAGGCATGGTGAGAGTCAGTCGTGCACTTTTACCGTTAATGCGAGAGCATGGCGGTGGCTATTTCATAAATATTGCATCACAAGCAGGGCTAACGCCTATTCCTTATATGGGAAGTTATAACGCGGTTAAAGCCGCTGTGGTGTCGTTTTCTGAAACTATGAAGCTGGAATTAGCGCCTGACAATATTGACGTTAGTGTAGTTTGTCCAAGCTTCTTTAAAACGAATTTAGATGAGTCGATGCGTAGCAGCAACGCTGCGTCGCACAAGATGCTTAATAAATTCTTTGCCAAAGCAGACATGACGAAAGAAGAAGTGGCCGAGTCCATATTTCAGCAAGTCGATAAAAAGCAGTTTCTTATTCTTACCCATAAACTGGGTAAACGCGCTTTCCTGTTAAAGAAGCTGCTGCCAACCCAGCGTTATATAAAAAATATGCTCAATCAAACGAAGATGATGAAGCGTGCAATGGAAAAGCAAATTTAAAGCAAAATTAGGTAAAACGGAAACGCGTTCACCTGTGTTTGTCGCCAAGCTATCTGAAGATAATTGTCGAGCTGCTCTTGTACAGGCACAAACAGAAGTATCTTCTAGCCAAAGATTGTGAGTAAGCACTTTGAATAGGCCCTTTGAAACAGAATTACAAGAAGAATGAGATATGCAACAACAGGTCGTAGATAAAGCCGATAGCGTGCGTGCGGGCGAAGAGTTAGACGTCAGCGCTGTGCACAACTGGCTTAAGGAAAATATTATTGCCTCCAGTCCATCATTATCAGCTGCTATACAAAGCAGCGATAGTTTGCCTCAAGTCACCCAGTATTCTGGGGGCGCGTCTAATTGGACGTACTGCCTGGACTATCAAAGCCACGATCAAAATCAGGGCGAGCAAACGTCATTAATTTTGCGTCGGGCACCGGCAGGTACTAAAGCTAAAGGTGCTCACGATATGGGGCGGGAGTTTCGATTACAGCATGCGTTAAAGCCTGTTTATCGCTATGTGCCAGAGATGCTTGGACTTTGTGAAGACGAGAGCGTTATAGGCACAGAGTTTTACGTAATGGAGAAGTTTACCGGCGTGATACCACGTAAGAACTTACCCAAAGGCTTAACCACGTCTGCGCAGCAAACCAAACAGCTCTGCACTAATGTACTTGATAGCTTAATCGAGCTTCATAAAGTGGATTATAAAAAAGCGGGGCTCGAGCACTTAGGTAAAGGTGCTGGATACATAGAACGCCAAATAAGCGGGTGGAGCGAACGCTATAGTAAAGCAAAAACCTGGAATGTCCCCTCGGGTAAAAAAATAATGCGCTGGCTAGAAAACCACATGCCCGCTAATGAACGCATTTGTATTACTCACAATGACTTCCGATTCGACAACGTGGTGTTAAAGCCAGACAACTATACGCAAATTATCGGTGTGTTGGACTGGGAACTGGCGACCTTAGGCGACCCGCTTATGGACTTGGGTAATACCTTGGCGTATTGGGTACAAGCTGATGATGACTTTTTGGCCCAATCAACGCGACGCCAGCCTACTCACTTACCCGGTATGCTAACTCGAAAGCAGGTGGTTGCGTACTACTGCAAAGAGATGGAAATAGATGTAGATGATTTTACCTTTTACGAGGTTTACGGACTTTTCCGTTTAGCCGGTATTGCCCAGCAAATCTACTATCGCTATCACCACAAGCAAACTAATAACCCAGCATTCAAAAACTTTTGGATCTTTATTCATTACTTAATGTGGCGTTGTAATAAGGCCATCAAAGCATCAGGAAAACGATAATGACAACAAGACGCAATATTCTGATCACAGGCGCAAGTTCAGGCCTAGGCAAGGGAATGGCGATTGAGTTTGCCAAACAGGGGTGTAACTTAGCCTTATGCGCAAGGCGCTTTGAGAACCTAGAAAAACTGAAAGAAGAACTATTTTCAATTAATCCAAACATTGACGTGTATATTCGCTCGCTGGATGTAAACGATCACGATGCGGTGTTTGAAGTATTCGACGCATTCAAAGCCGACATGGGGACCCTTGATAGAGTCATTGTGAACGCAGGAATGGGCAAGGGCGCGTCTATTGGAACAGGGTATTTCCACGCTAATAAGCAAACGGCGGTGACTAATTTTGTGTCGGCGCTAGCACAATGTGAAGCGGCAATGACTATCTTTAGGGCGCAAAATAGTGGTCATCTTGTGACGATTTCATCTATAAGCGCGGTGCGCGGCTTTAGGCGCGCCATGACTGTATACGCAGCAACAAAAGCAGGGCTTACATCAATGACCGAAGGCATTCGAATGGATGTAATGAATACGCCAATTAACGTCACCTGTATTCACCCCGGTTTTATTCGCAGCGAAATAAACGAAAAAGTAGAGAAAGTACCGTTTATTGTTGATACCGATGTGGGCTGTCGCGCGATGGTCAATGCAATCAATAAAGAAAAAGCGAATGCGTTTGTGCCAAGCTGGCCTTGGGCCATCCTTCACTGGATCATGCGTATTGCACCGGCAAACTCAATAAGAAAAATGAGCTGATAAGCGGATAGCTGGGATGTGAACACACCGCAAAGATTGTAACAGAGCTCGCCTAGTGGTGGGCTTTATGCCTTTAAGTCTAAATTTGAAATCAGTAACCCATGCTAATTAGCGTCGATTACAGATACAAAAAAAGCGCCGAAGGGCGCTTTTTTAACTACTAATCGTAAAGATTAACCTAGTGCTTTGATTTGTGCAGCTAGACGGCTCTTATGACGAGCAGCTTTGTTCTTGTGAATCAAGCCTTTAGTAGCCATTCTGTCAAGTACTGGAGTAGCAGCAGTAAGTGCAGCTTGTGCCGCTTCTTTGTCACCGCTTGCAATTGCAGCGATAACTTTCTTGATGCTTGTACGAGTCATTGAACGACGGCTAGCGTTGTGCTGACGACGCTTTTCGGCTTGGATTGCACGCTTCTTAGCAGACTTAATGTTAGCCAAGGTGTAACTCCCAAAATAAATTCATGTCAAAAACGAGGGTGCGGATTGTGCCTACCAAACGCCCAAATGTCAAACGATTTAAAACTTAAATCATTCCGCATTAAAACGCGCAAGCTATTGAACACAAAGTATGCTCAACACGTTGCACATTCTTTGCGACATTTCTCTGCGACATTTTTTGAAAGAAATTCGTAATGATATTCTTTCAGGACATTTAAGCGATAGACATGCAAAAACAACAGCACCCCATGTCGGGCGCGGATTATAGCAAGAAAGTTCATAAAGGTGCACAACTATTTTGAATAAATCGTTTCGTAGACCATAGGCTTTCGCTATTATGGCTCGCTCGCAACCTGTTGTTGCCTCTTTACGCCTAGTAGACGTCTTTAGTTACTCATAAAAAGCGTTTGCTATTCAGCCTTTTCTTTATCTCTTATTGGAAGTGTGACGTGTCACGGAAGTTAATAAAATCTGGTCTTATCGTCAGTATTATGACCCTGGTCTCGCGAGTATTAGGCCTGGTGCGTGATGTTGTTGTTGCCAAGCTTATGGGCGATGGGGCAGCCGCTGACGTATTTTTCTTTGCTAACAAAATTCCTAATTTTCTTCGTCGTCTATTCGCTGAAGGCGCATTTGCGCAAGCGTTTATTCCAGTATTAACCGAAGTGCACGAGAACGACGATAAAAAGCAGCTTAGAGAGTTCGTTGCAAAAGTCAGCGGTACATTAGGCGCTATTGTTTTTGTAGTTTCTATCATAGGGGTTATCGCATCACCGGTTTTGGCCGCTTTATTCGGAACAGGATGGTTTGTGGCGTGGCTGGAAGGAGACGAGGCGGGAGATAAGTTTGTGCTCGCGTCGACCATGTTAAAAATTACCTTTCCTTATTTAGCGTTTATCTCTTTGACTGGGTTGGCCGGGGCGATACTCAATACGCTCAATAAGTTTGCGGTTGCCGCTTTCACGCCGGTTTTACTTAACGTATGCATTATTGCATGCGCAATATACTTAGCACCTACGCTAGAGCAACCCGCATACGCGCTAGCGTGGGGGGTGTTTATCGGCGGTATTGTACAGTTCTTGTTTCAACTACCGTTTTTGTTCAGGGCTGGGCTTTTGGTAAAGCCAAAGTGGGGCTGGCATGACGAAAACGTGATAAAAGTACGCACCCTGATGATCCCTGCTTTATTCGGTGTGTCAGTAGGGCAAATCAATTTGTTGTTTGATACCTTCATCGCCAGCTTTTTAGTTACCGGTTCAATAAGCTGGTTGTACTATTCAGACAGGCTGCTTGAATTTCCCCTAGGGTTGTTTGGTATTGCCATCGCAACAGTCATTTTACCTACGCTATCCCGAAACCACGTCAGTAATAACCCCAAAGCGTTTGCTGCGAATATCGATTGGGCGTTTCGCATGGTGTGTTTATTGGGCATTCCCGCGGCAGTGGGACTTGGCGTGATGGCAAGGCCTATTCTGACCGTTATTTTTCAGCGCGGCGCGTTTACCGCGGAAACCGCCATTATGGCGTCTTACTCGCTTACCGCGTACTCGTTTGGCTTGCTCAGCTTTATGCTGGTAAAAATCCTCGCGCCAGGGTTTTACTCTCGCCAAGATACCAAGACGCCAGTGAAATTTGGTATTTGGTGTATGGTCGCAAACATGGTGTTTAACCTTATTTTAGCGATTCCGTTTGGTTATGTAGGGCTTGCTGTCGCTACCAGTATGTCAGCAACGCTTAACGCCGCTTTGCTTTATATAACACTGCATAGACAAGGTGTATTTGCGTTAAGCCGCACATCGGTTTTGTTTATTGCCCGTGTGGTTATTGCAAGTGCTGCCATGGGCGGGCTTATTTATTATCGCGATCAAGGCTTAGCTTTCTTTGAATTGTCTCTTTCCGCCCAAATGTTAGAGGTAGGAATAACCATTTCGCTGTCGGTTATACTCTTTGTGATCACCATGGTGGTGCTGGGCATGCGACCCAGACATTTCAGAAGCGGCGGCGATTAGTATTCAATAGATGCGAAATAGCGCATGGAGTCAGAATGGCCCGTGTGCTTGGTATTGTGCTCGCGGTCGGCTATAATCGCGAGCTTTGATTTTCTAGCAGTTAAAAGGTAGTGGCTAACAGTGGAATTTATCCGCGGGCTAAACAATGTAAAACCGCACCATAAAGGGTGTGTGCTCACTATTGGCAAGTTCGACGGCGTACACCGTGGTCATCAAGCTGTGTTGGCTAACGTGCTTGAAAAAGCGAAATCGCTATCACTTCCTGCCACCGTAATGGTGTTCGAACCGCAGCCTGAAGAAGTCTTTATGCCTGATAAAGCGCCAGCGCGTATAAGCCCTCTTCGCGAAAAATACGAATTGCTGCGCCAACAAGGTGTGGACAGACTGCTTGCTGTGCGATTTAACGCGGAGTTTGCTAAGCAAAGTGCCGATACCTTCGTTCACGATTTATTGGTGGACAAACTGGGTGTTAAATTTCTTGTTGTTGGCGACGATTTCCGTTTTGGCAATGGCCGTAAAGGCGATTTCGAAATGCTCGAGGCGGCAGGTCGCCAATACGGTTTCGAAGTAGTAAGCACCCACAGTTTTACCATGCACGCTCACCGCATAAGCTCTACCGCGGTGCGAGAAGCGTTGGCTGACAGCGACTTTGGTTTGTCTACCGAAATGCTAGGGCGCCCGTTTGCTATTCACGGTAGGGTGGTTCACGGCGAGAAAAAAGGTCGCACCATTGGCTTTCCCACCGCGAATGTCATGCTAAAACGTCAAAAAACGCCAATTCACGGCGTGTTCGCAGTTCGTGTCGACGTAGATGGAAAACACTATAACGGCGTTGCGAATATTGGCACCCGCCCTACTGTTAACGGGGTAAGAAACCAGCTGGAAGTCCATATTTTTGATTTGTCATCTGACCTATACGGCAAGCCTATTACGGTGTTTCCGATGGCAAAAATAAGAGATGAAATTAAATTTGATTCTTTTGAGGCGTTGAAAGATCAAATTCAAGCAGATGCAGCACAAGCGCGTCTGTTATTAGCATAGTTAAACGTGATAAAGTCACGAAAAGTTTCTGCGCGTATTAATTTTATTGAGCTTGATTTTTTAAACGTGGATCCTTGTTCGCGAAACGCGTAAGTAAGTCACTGTGCTAGAACATATAACGTCAGCCTTGCGCTAGTAAGAACGACACACAGTTTTACGTTGAACCTTTTACATTCAGCGTTTTAATTTGAACATCGCAAAATGAATATCGCCTTCACAATGTGTTAGTGCATTGGGTGAAAATTAAGGTAACCGGATAATACAATTTTATGAGTGATTACAAAGCCACACTGAACCTTCCAGAAACTGCGTTCCCGATGCGCGGTAACCTTGCTCAGCGCGAGCCGAAAATGCTTAAAGACTGGCAGGAAAAAGGGGTATACAGCAAAATTCGTGAAGCGAAAAAAGGCAAAAAACCGTTTATTCTTCACGATGGCCCTCCTTATGCAAATGGCGATATTCACATTGGTCACGCGGTTAACAAAATTCTTAAAGACATTATTGTAAAGTCAAAAAACCTTTCTGACTTCGATTCTCCGTATGTTCCTGGGTGGGACTGCCACGGTTTGCCGATAGAATTGATGGTAGAAAAGAAAGTTGGTAAGCCAGGTAAGAAAGTTACGGCGGCTGAATTTCGTCAAAAGTGTCGCGAATATGCACAAAAGCAAATTGACGGCCAAATGGCTGACTTTAAACGCTTAGGTGTGTTTGGTGAGTGGGATAACCCATACAAAACAATGGACTTCAAATCTGAAGCCGACATCATTCGTGCATTAAGTAAAATTGTAGACTCTGGTCACTTAGAAAAGGGCTTCAAACCTGTTCACTGGTGTACAGATTGTGGTTCAGCACTTGCTGAAGCAGAAGTTGAATACAAAGACAAAGTATCACCGGCAATCGACGTTAAGTTCCCAGTGGCTGATGTGGCTGCTATCGCAGAAGCGTTTGGCGTGTCTGAAAGCGACTTAACCACACACAAAGCGGGCGTTGTAATTTGGACCACCACACCGTGGACACTGCCGGCCAACCGTGCAATCAGCTTACACCCAGAGCTTACCTATGCAATTATTGAAGTTCAGCCTTCAAACGAATGGCTAGTGGTAGCGCAGGACCTGCTTGAAAGCTGCATGAGCCGCTACGGCGTTGAAGATTTCCGCGAAGTGGCAACCTGTACTGGTGCTGCGCTTGATAAGCTTAAAGTTAATCACCCATTCTTAGACCTTGAAGTTCCGTTAATTCTAGGCGACCACGTTACAACTGATTCTGGTACAGGCTGCGTACACACAGCCCCAGCTCATGGTGTTGACGACTTTAACGTGGGCAAGCAATACGATATCGAAGTGTACAATCCGGTAGGTAACAATGGCGTGTACCTTGAAAACACACCGCTGTTTGCAGGTCAGTTTGTATTTAAAGCCAACGATGAAATTATCGAAACGGTTAAAGAGAAGGGTAACCTTGTCCTAAACGTAAAATACGAGCACAGCTACCCGCATTGCTGGCGCCACAAAACGCCAATTATTTTCCGCGCTACGCCTCAGTGGTTTGTAAGCATGGATAAAAAAGGCCTTCGCGCTGAATCACTTGAACAAATTAAGCAAACCAAGTGGATCCCAGATTGGGGCCAAAACCGCATTGAAAAAATGGTTGAAGGTCGTCCAGACTGGTGTATCTCACGTCAACGTACGTGGGGCGTGCCTATTCCTTTGTATGTGCACAAACTTACCGGTGAAATCCACCCAGAGTCTGCGGCGTTAATGGAAAAGGTGGCACAAGAAGTTGAAGCTAAAGGCATTCAAGCGTGGTGGGATCTCGACGATGCAGCCCTGCTTGGTAGCGAATTAGACAACTATGAAAAAGTGACCGATACGCTAGACGTTTGGTTTGACTCAGGGGTAACGCATTACTTCGTTGTAGACCGTCGCGATGATATCCCGGCCTCTGCCGATTTATATCTTGAAGGTTCTGACCAGCACCGCGGTTGGTTTATGTCTTCGCTTATGTCATCAACTGCCATGCACGGTCACGCGCCTTATAAAGAAGTGCTAACACACGGCTTTACGGTAGATGCCCACGGCAGAAAAATGTCGAAGTCGGTAGGTAATGTTGTGGCGCCTCAGGAAGTGACTAACAAATTAGGCGCAGACATCCTTCGTCTATGGGTAGCGTCTACTGACTATCGCGGCGAGATTGCGGTATCGGATGAAATCTTAAAGCGTGCTGCAGATGGCTACCGCCGCGTACGTAACACCGCGCGATTCTTGCTTGCTAACCTTAACGGCTTCAACGTTGAAGATGCGGTAGCAGAAGACGATATGGTCGCGCTTGACCGCTGGATTGTTGCTCGTGCTAAGGCACTTCAAGAAGAGCTTATCGAAGCGTATGACAACTACGACTTGCTGGTAGTGTCACAGAAGCTTACGCACTTCTGTTCCATTGAGCTGGGCTCATTCTATTTAGACGTAATTAAAGACCGTCAGTACACGGCAAAAGCAGATGGCCTTGCCCGTCGCTCATGCCAAACGGCCATGTATCATATCATTGAAGCATTGGTTCGCTGGATGGCGCCTATTACCAGCTTTACTGCTCAAGAAATCTGGGAAACGTTACCAGGTGAGCGCAGCGAGTTTGTATTCACTGAAACCTGGTACGAAGGGTTTAACAACTTCACGCAAAGCGATACGTTTAACGATGCCCTATGGCATCAAGTGCTAAGCGTAAAAGACGCGGCAAACCAAGCGATGGAACAGGCGCGTAAAGATGGCGAGCTAGGTGGCTCACTAGAAGCGAGCATTTCGCTTTATGCTACCGAGTCGTTGTACAACGTACTCGCAAAGCTTGAAGACGAGCTACGCTTCGTTCTTATTACGTCGGGCGTTACGCTAACTAAAGTTGACGGTGCACCGTCTGATGCGAAAGCCACAGACGTAGAAGGTTTATGGTTGAGCGTTAATAAAGCAAGCGGTGAAAAGTGTGTTCGCTGCTGGCATCACCGTGAAGATGTGGGCTCACATGAAGGCCACGAAGAGCTTTGTGGTCGCTGTGTGACAAACATTGACGGTGATGGAGAAGAACGCCACTATGCTTAAGCTTTTTCGCGAAACAGGCTTGCGTTTTTTGTGGATAAGCGCAATTGCGTTTATCCTCGACCAATGGAGTAAGTACACGGTTATCGACAGTATGTCCTTGTATCAGTCGATACAGGTATTGCCGTTTTTTAACTTTACTTACGTACACAATTACGGCGCCGCATTTAGCTTTTTAGAAAATGCAGGTGGCTGGCAGCGCTGGTTCTTTACTGCCATTGCTGTTGTAGTAAGTGTAGTGATTTTGTGGTGGCTGAAGCAGTCACCCCGTTCGCAAAAAATGCTGCCCGTTGCGTTTGCCTTTATTCTAGGTGGTGCATTAGGCAATGTTTACGACCGTTTAGTCCATGGTTATGTCATCGACTTTTTAGATTTTTACGTAAACAATTACCACTGGCCAGCGTTTAACATTGCCGACAGCGCAATATTTATAGGCGCGGCTTTACTTATTATCGACATGTTTAAAAATGGCGATAAAAAAAGCGAAGGCAACGGTGCAGACGCGCAAACAAGCGCGGCAGACAGTAGCGAAACCATTAAGTAGTATTCGGAAAGGTTATGACAGACTCATTGATAATTGGTGCTGATAACGAAGTTATTCTTCACTTTGATTTAAAGCTAGAAGATGGCTCTGCCGCTGACAGTACTCGTGTAAACAACAAACCTGCCAAAATGGTGATGGGTGACGGTAGCCTTACGCCGAATTTTGAAGCGTGTTTACTTGGGCTTAAAAAAGGTGACAAAAAGTCATTTAAATTAGGCCCTGAAGATGCATTCGGCCAGTCTGATCCAAATAATATTCACTATATGGATAGAAGCCGCTTTGGTGCAGATTTGCAAGTTGAGGAAGGCATGATTTTAGCGTTCGCACAGCCTGATGGTTCAGAGATTCCGGGTATTATTCGAAGTGCTGCTGGTGACTCTGTTACGGTAGATTTCAATCATCCGTTAGCAGGGCAAACGGTTATCTTTGACGTTGAAATTATTGATGTTAAACCTGGCGTGTCAGCACAAGGTGGAAACTAGTTATGCAAATTCATTTAGCTAACCCTCGTGGCTTCTGTGCGGGCGTTGATAGAGCTATCACCATAGTTGAACGCGCGCTTGAAATGTTCGAGCCGCCCATTTATGTGCGCCACGAAGTGGTACACAATAAATTTGTGGTAGATGGGCTACGTGAGCGTGGAGCGTTATTTGTGGATGAACTTCACGAAGTACCAGACGACAGCATAGTAATATTTTCTGCCCATGGCGTATCGCAAGCGGTAAGAAAAGAAGCAGAAAGTCGTGGTCTTAAGGTCTTTGACGCCACGTGCCCCTTAGTGACCAAAGTACATATGGAAGTTACCCGCGCTAGCAAAACGGGCACTGAATGTATCTTAATTGGTCATGCTGGTCACCCTGAAGTAGAGGGCACCATGGGTCAGTACAGCAACGAAGATGGCGGTATTTATTTAGTTGAATCTGAAGCTGATGTGGCAACGCTTGAAGTTAAAGACCCGACCAACCTTTATTATTGCAGCCAAACTACACTGTCTGTTGATGATACCGCTGATGTTATTGATGCACTTCGCGCTAAGTTCCCCAAAATCAATGGCCCGAGAAAAGACGACATTTGCTATGCCACGCAGAATCGCCAAGATGCGGTGCGTGACCTAGCCCAAGATTGTCAGGTATTACTGGTTGTTGGTGCACAGAATAG
Organism: Alteromonas portus; assembly: GCF_005117025.1. Classification (GTDB taxonomy): domain Bacteria; phylum Pseudomonadota; class Gammaproteobacteria; order Enterobacterales; family Alteromonadaceae; genus Alteromonas; species Alteromonas portus. Next base: position 27,308 of record NZ_SWCO01000006.1, read on the forward strand.
CTCAAACTCGAACCGTCTTCGCGAGTTAGCTGAAAAAATTGGCGCTAAAGCCTATTTGATAGCTGATGCTAATTGCATTCAAGAAGAATGGCTAAAGGGTGTAGAGCATATTGGCGTTACCGCAGGCGCATCTGCACCTGAAGTGTTAGTCCAAGGTGTGGTAAATAAACTCAAAGCATGGGGCGCGGTTTCAGCTTCTGAACGTGCTGGACGCGAAGAGAATGTAGAATTTGCCGTACCTAAAGAGCTGAGGGTTAAACAGGTCGTCTAATCTATCCCTATTTTAAAATAAAAAACACCGCACCTAGTTGCGGTGTTTTTTTATGCTTTTGTCTACTGGAAATTCAACGGCTTACGAATAGATAATGATACCTTAAATCAAAACGAATTTAGTTATTTGGAATTTGACGTTTAAAGTTGGGGGATATATACAGCGATATTTTTGCTGGGCGTGTAGGGCTAATACTTTGATGAGAGCCCGCTGGATTTGTAAAGTTGATTATTCTGCCCGCGTTTTTCTAGGCTCATCAAAACGCTATGTTAGTGCAAGTTTGTCTTCTTCTTATAGCCGCTTTGCTACCTCAAAAATAGCAAAAATTTATACGTTTTGATAACCAATGATACCCAGTGTAATACGCTTTTGTCTTACTATACTAAATTGGTGATAACACCCGTTCTTACGTTTTGAATCTGGCAAAGGTGATGAGAGTTAAAAAGGTGGCGATAAACCAAGTGAAAGGAAGCACAATCCGCTTACAGCGCGGTGTTGGTCTTATAGAGATCTTAATTACTCTATTTATATTAGCAGTAGGTTTATTGGGCGTTGCTGCGCTTCAATTTACAGGCTCTTTTGCTAATAAAGATGCTATTAGCAGGACACAGGCTGAAATGGTAGCTGCACAAGTGGCAGAGCGATTAAGGGCTGCTGCTCGCCCAGCAACCGTTGGCGACGGAATGGTGGCAAATAACGACTACTTCTCAGACACCACGTACAACTTTTCAGGCCTAAGTTGTGCTAGTACTTCTCAACCTTACTACGGCTGCTGTTTAACGCGACCTGCTGATATTCCAAATTGTGAAGGGCAATCTTGCACCGAAACTCAAATGGCCAAATACGACGGCTGGGCATTATCTTGTTCAGCGGTGCAAACCAACCCGCAAACCACAGTGTCAGTATCTTGTGCTGATAATAACAACGCTGACACCTACAGTTGTAGTCCGGGCTCACGTGTGGAGGTGTTGCTTATGTGGCCAGTATCATCCTCTGGCAATCATCAATACCAGCTAAACTCTCGTTGCAATAAAGCAGACGGAGACAGCAATGCATGTGTTTTTAAGGACATCACTCTATGAAGCTCCTTAATCAGCGCAAACAACACGGGTTTTCCCTTGTAGAGTTAATGATTGCTTTGACCCTAGGGCTTGTTATTTCTGGTGCAGTCATACAGGTGCTAGTGAGCTCGAGTGTAACTAACAAGCTCAATCAAGCCGTTGCTCAAGTTCAAGAGTCGGGGCGTTTTATCATGGCGCGTCTGTCTGCAGAATTTTACGAAGTCGGACGCTACGACCAAATAGTCGCAAATGTCGACACATCTGTTGATATTGTCGCTGAAGCTGCTTATGTCGAAAATCACCCTATTGCCATAGCCGGCGATTTTCCTACTAATAACACATTAGGCAGCGTGCAGACCGCGAGCGGTGGCAGCGACAAACTCGTAGTTAGCCTATTAAACGATGAAGACTGTACAGGGAACTCGCATGGCTATGCTGGCAGTGAGTTTCACGTAGTTAATCACTATTTTGTAAGTGGCAGCACGCTCAAATGCACGGGGTACGATGGGCGCGTTCTTCTTGGTCTTAAATCACAATCTGTTGATCCCGTTACTGTCACATTACTCGACAACGTAGAAAGTTTTCAGGTGCAGTTTGGTGTGTCAGACGTGATTACAAGTTCAAATGGTCAAGCCGTGACTTACGTTACAGCCGACGATATCGATAATCTAAGAGCCCTTAATCAACAAGTGGTGTCTTTACGCTGGGCTATTATGCTGAAAAGTTATCAAAATGAAGTAAGGCAGACCCAGGCACAAAAATATGCGCTTTTAAATGAAGCATCAATAACAATGGGTACCGCTCACTATTATCAAGTGTTTACAAAGACTTTAGCGCTAAGAAATATGAAAAATTTTGTCAGGAGTTCACGATGAAACAGCAAGGCTTGGTCATGGTGTTTGCACTGCTTGTTTTGCTGTCGATCACGGTTTTAGGCGTTAGTGCGGTAACCAGTAGTTTGTCTCAATCTAAAATGGCCGTGTCTATGCAGCAAAGCGGTTTAGCATTTGACGCTGCTGAGTCGGCAATTGCAGGCGTGTTCTTCGAGTCAGAAGATGAGTCGCTGCTGACTGATCCGACAAAAACAGACCCCCTCTCCGAAGCCAGACAAGGCAATATATTTGACCCTGATGTAGATACTATGAGTTGTATCGACGATGAGCAGTGGACTGATAGGTTCATGACTGAAGGGGGATTATCGGTGGGTAACAGGCATATCACGGATGGTACTTACCAAACTGCGGCTTCTTCAAAAAGCTGGTCGCGTACTGCTTTTATTCGTGAACAAGCTTGCCGGGGTTCAAGCAATGTGATTGGTGGAAGTAATATTAACTGCCACGTATTTATTATTAGAGGCTGCGGAAAAGTTTCGGGTAAGTCCACAGTGGTAGCTAATAGTTTAGCTGCATCAGTCTTTGGCCCGGCCTCACAATAGGTGTCGTAATGAAGAAAATTTCCAACTACTTAGTTTCAATTACGCTTTTTAGCTGTATCGGCTTTTCTGCTTTTGGTGATGATCTCGACATTTATCTCGGCAATGCCAGTAATGCTGTTACCTACAACCCGAATGTACTCTTTATTATGGACTCATCAGGGAGTATGGGGGCATACGACAACACTAGCCAAACAAGAATGCTTAGAGTCCAAAATGCACTTAAGGAAGCATTGGGTGAAGCAACAAACATCAATGCTGGACTGATGCGCTTCTCCGATTATGGCGGGCCAATTCTTTATCCAGTGCGAAATATTGACGAGGCGGTGCGTCCTGAAATTATTATTTCAACGAATGACGACAACCATGATGCCCACGAAATAAATGGAAGTGTGACGACAGACAGCAACGACTTGATCTTAAGTAGTGGCACTCAAACGGTAACCTCTGGTATGCGGTTTACTGACTTAAATATCCCTCAAGGGGCCACTATTGTAAGTGCTAACATTCGTCTTACTTCTGAAAGGTTTAATGTTGCAGGCACTTCACTGGTTATTTCAGCAGAAGCGTCTGCGTCAAGCACAGAGTTTTCTTCTTCTAATAACAATCTAAGTACACGTACTAAAACCGCTGCCAATGTTGAATGGTTAACTGATAATAGCTTTCCGGCCTCAGGCGAAGTCATTACCACGCCAGATATTAGCGCTGTAATACAAGAAGTAGTGGACTTATCTGGGTGGTGTGGCGGAAAAGACTTAAATATCCTAATAGAAGGTTCAAGTTCGGATGCCGCGAGCGGTCGAGAAGTAAGAGCAAGTGATGTTGGTCAAAGCGGTGCGCCACAATTAGTTGTTTCTTACGATGACTCTACCGCGACGGGCTGTGTGCAAGGTGAGGGGATTTATCAGGTTGGGAACTCGAAAGATAACTCTGAGGAAGATACTGATGGTTACCCTAACACTGGGAGCGAACTGACATTTCACCCTTCCTATAACGATTATATTGGCGTTCGATTTAGAAACGTAAATATTCCACAGGGCGCAGAAATTGCTGAGGCTTACCTTGAGTTTACAGCGTATAGCACAGTGACCTACGGCAACCCAAGTATGCGAATTCGCGGTGTCGCCGACGATGACGCGTCAGACTTTCATCCAAATCAGCGTTATCGCTTACGAAATTTACCGAAAACATCGGGCATTACTTGGTCGATGCCTGACTTTTATAACAACAATAGTTATAGAACACCTGATATAAGCGCTATTGTAAAGCAAATCGTCGACCGTTCAGGCTGGGAATCAGGTAATGATATGGCGTTTGTGATGGATGATTTTGTGTCTTATCGCGGTGCGCATACCTACAACTCGCCGTCTAAAGCGCCAAAGCTTATTGTTAAATTTAACGGTGCTGCTACACCAGGTGCTACGGCATCAGTACGCGAACACTTGATAAGTAAAATTGATGAACTAAGTGCGAATGGGTTTACTCCTATCGTAGATACGCTGTTAGAGGCGACAAATTATTACGGCGGTCTAAGTGTAGATTATGGTAGAAAGCGCGGAGAGAGCGACGTAAATTCATCAGTAAGACGTAGCACCCGAGTGAGTCATCGTAGCTCATATATTGGTGCCGACTCCATTTTGCCGTCTGGATGCACGGAAGATAACTTATCCGACAGTGATTGCGTGACAGAGCAAATTCCTACCCCCGCGACTTATATATCCCCTGTTTCTGACTTGCAGTGTCAAACCAACAATCACATTGTTTTATTGTCTGATGGTGAAGCGAATAATAACCATAGTGTGTCTAAAATTCAGACGCTGCTTGGTAAAACATGTACTGGAAGTGGTGGGGAAAAGTGTGGTCTTGATTTGGTCAAAAACATCAGCGATACCTCTACGTCGGTAATTGGGCCAAAAGTCGTAACGCACACCATTGGCTTCGCTGCGAATAACACCGCTAATAATTTCCTCAATCAACTCGCTTTGCAAAGTGGTGGAGGCTTCTATCAGGCCGATAATAGTACTGACTTGCTTGAAGCATTCAATACTATTTTGCGTTCAGTAAAAGACGTTAACGCCACGTTTGTTTCTCCTGGTGTTGCCGTAAACCAATTGAACCGTCTTACCCATAGAGACGAGCTTTACTTTGCGCTATTTAAACCCAGTGAGGGGGCAATTTGGCCAGGTAACTTAAAGCGGTACCGGTTAAGTGGAGACGAAATTCTCGATAAAAATAGCCTTAATGCTGTTAATAGCGAGACAGGTTTTTTCGCAGAAAACTCACATAGTTATTGGTCTACACTAGCTGACGGCAGTGAGGTGAGTGAAGGTGGTGCCGCAAGTCGTCTAGGGATAAACCGCAACATATATGTGTTTGATGGTGTGGGCACTATCGTGGATGAGGACAATGCGCTACACGAGAACAACTCGTCTATTACAAAGGCAGATCTCGCCATTCAAAGTGAAACTGACGCCGACGATTTGAGAGAGGCGATACTAAAATGGGCAAGAGGTGTCGATGTTAAAGATAGCAATGGCAACGGTAGTACAAGTGACTACAGGACTCAAATGGGCGACCCTATTCATTCGCAGCCTATTATTGTGAATTACGGCACAGACGACTCTGCCATCTTCGTTGCGACTAACCAAGGTATGCTACATTCATTTGATACAGAAACTGGCGAAGAAAACTTTGCCATTATGCCAAAAGAGCTACTGCAAAACTTACATCATTTCTACAAGGATACACCGTCGCTTGACCATGAATATGGACTAGATGGCGATATGGTTCTTAGGACTGTAGATAACAAGATGTATCTTTACGTTGGTATGCGCAGAGGCGGTCGCAATTATTATGTCTTTGACGTTACAGCGAAAAACTCGCCTAAGCTTAAGTATCAACTTACTGGCGGTGAAGGTGACCTAACTAAGTTGGGGCAAACCTGGTCAAGACCAACCATCACGAAAGTGAATATGGGAGGCGTAGTTAAAAACGTGATGATTGTTGGAGGGGGTTATGATGACGCTCAAGATGATCGTTCAATAAGAGGCAACGACGTAGTGGGCAATGCTGTTTACATGTTTGATGCTGATACTGGAAGCTTGCTTTGGCACGCCAGTAATGAAGATTCTGATCTTGATTTAACTAATATGACCTACAGTATTCCGGGGCGCATTTCTGTTATTGATAGGGATAATGATGGTGAAGCCGACCACATGTATGTTGCAGATACAGGGGGCCAACTATTTCGTCTGGATATCTATAACGGGGAGTCTGGTTCTGATTTTATCAAAGGTGCACGTATTGCCGATTTCGGTGGTGATACTGAAGAAACCAATCGCCGTTTTTACTATGGCCCGGATGTGACCGAAATCGCATTGGGTGAAGAATTGTATTACGCCGTTGCACTAGGTAGCGGGTGGCGTGCATCTCCACTTGATACTGTTGTAGAAGACAATTTCTACATGCTTAAAGATAGCGGTGTGTTTAAGCGAGATGAAAACGGCAGGTATACCTACATGAACACAGTGACGGAAAGCAGTATGTATAATGCAACCAGTCACGCGCTAAACAGTAGTGATGAAAGTGAGCGAGCACTTGCCGCCGCGGCGTTCGCCAACAAAGATGGCTGGTATTTGAATTTAACAACGAATGGCGAGAAAGTATTGTCTTCACCGCTAATTATTGATTATAAGGTGTTCTTTACCACGTATATTCCTGCCGTTAGTAGTACTAGCGCTTGCGCTCCCCCAACGGGTAATAGCCGAGCGTACCTTGTCAGTATGTTCAATGGTAATGCGGTTACCGACGTCAATAATGACGGTGAGGTAAATGGTGATGATCGGGTTGCTGAGTTAAAGCAAACGGGTATAGCGCCAGAGACCAAAATTCTAATAGAAGATATTGTTAGTCCCGTTGTATGTTTAGGTACAGAGTGTGTGTCTGCGGTGATTGAGGTCGATGAAGACGGCAATGACGAAGCTTGCACCAGTGCATTTGAATGCTTAGCTGAAAATATTTACGGTCGATTTGAACGTATTCAGCGCGGAAGCTGGCATTCAGAAACAGAAAGGGAATAACCATGAAGTTCAAAAAGCAGTTACAAGGATTTTCACTTATAGAATTGATGATTGTGGTGGCTATCGTCGGCATAATCGCGGCCATTGCCTATCCGTCCTATCAGGGTGTTATCGCTGATGGATACCGCGGTACTGGTCAGGCGGATTTATTAGGCTTAGCGTCCGCGATGGAGCGTCATCATAGTGGCTCTTTTAGTTACAAAGGCGCCGGCGCAAGCGGAGGCGATACAGGAGCCCCTTCAATTTTTGCAACGCATTCACCTTCATCAGAGCCAGCGGCTAACCGTCGCTATAATCTGACTATTGAATCTGCAAGTGCTACCGATTATGAGTTGAGAGCAACCCCCGTTTCGGGCTCTGGTCAAGATGCAGATGGCACCCTTTACTACTTCAGCGATGGAAGGAAAGGGTGGGACAAAAACAATAATGGTTCTCTAGAAACTGGTGAATACTGCTGGTCTTGTTAACGCTTTATTGATAAACCTGTGGTGCTATACCCCGGCAAATTTTAAGTTACTAGGGTGTAGTTGTCGGAATTCCAAATACGGCAATATCTTCCCAGTTTTGGTCTACATGGTCTTGCGTATTTGCTAATCGCTCAGTATTTAACAGTTGTGTTTGTTCATTTTGTGACTTCAACGTCGTTTGCCAAAGCACACGCGTTTTAATTTCGCTAGAAATTAGATAGGCACTCGACGCCATAAAGATAAATAGCGCAATCAGCACCTCAATCAATACTCCCCCTTTGACTTTTTCACGCGGATTCGAGCTAAGACTATTCTCGTCAAACCCGGCTTGAGGTTTTGCTACTAGCACACCTTTTATCTCACGCAGTTGTTGCTGTTTAATAGGCGTCATACCAAGTTCCTGGAACAGGGATAATTTTTGCTATTTCGGTATCAGCCTGCAGAGCTTTTAGCACCTGAACTGAAGGCGTCAACAAGCCATCAATCTGACTTTGCAGTTGAGTATTAGACACAAATGCGCCTTCAATCGAGCTCGAATGAGCTAGATCAAGCGTCTGAATCGATGCATTTGTCGAAAGCATGACAATTAACCCAAAGAAATGGGTATTTGCATTAATAGTAAGATTTCCGTCAACCACAATTATCAAGACGGGAGCTAAACTCGATGTATGTGTTAGGTCGCTTTGAGTTAAAACGCAGTCACCATTTATCCAATAAACGGTGGCATCTACCAAGCTGTGGCAGGAAGTAGCTGTCACGCTATTAGGAAAAAATACGGCGCTTAGATTGGCCACACTTCGGTTAAATAACCTATGAGTTACCTGGCTATCCCATGAAAATAGCTGAGCCGCAGTTGGCAGTCTTAGAAGGGCTGGGTAACGTAGAAAGTTAGCTTTAATTTTAATATTTTCTGCGTTATGAGAAATGCTTACTTCGTATTGGGTGAGCGGCTGCTGTTCAACTCCCTCTAGGCTTTCTGTATGGACTGTTGTAGAAAGAAAAGGCTTGTTTAATGTATTTAGTACCGTAGAAACGCTTTGCGTTCGAAGCGCCATCACCACATCTTTAAGGTGCTTCTTTACGATTGCGTTAGCACTTTTAGTGTCTTGTCGAATTTTCTGAATCGCATAATACTGCTGGACGTTTTGCGATGTAATTATAGTGGTAAACGTGACTACACTTAGAAGTATGCCGACAATAGCAAGAATCGCCATACCTTGTTCCTTACTGTTAAAAAAATAAGACTTCAGCTTAGCATTTTGCGCGTATGATATTTTATGACGCCACACCATAGTTTTTTTATTGCTCATTAACAGCCTCCACCACGAACGTTCTGCTTGTTATAACGCTTGGGTTTATTACACTCTGTAGGCTTAGAGTAATCTCATAAGCCGAGCCCCAACTGCTTGTGTGCAATCTGGCCATAGAAAACTGTTTAACTTCGATAGTATTTGGATCGGTCAAGTCAAACCATCCCCCTTGCGCACAGGTTTTTCCTCCCACTCTGTATTCAATTGACTTATCGTGTAGTCGGTATCCAAACATTTCGCCCTGTGCTAGTGAAATGGCGCCGTTACGGTTTTTATCGTACGAGAACGTGATACAGCTGTTTGGCGGTTCGCCGGCTCGATGAGCAAGAATCACGTTCGCTACCGTATGATTAGCGTTGGCAAGGGTTAAAAAAGGGGTAAGCGTACTGCTATTTTCAATAAACCCTGCTCTGCTTAAATGCCGCGAAATGATATCTTGTAGGGCCCGGGCGTCTTCTTCTACAGAGGTGGCATGCTGTAGCGCTGATAAGCTGACGTGAGATTGTATACTGTAGGTCGTTATCGCCGTTATAAGTAGGCCTGATAAAGCGCAGGCCACCATAAGCTCTGTAATGCTGTAGCCACTGTTTTTACTCGTATTTGAACTACTGAATATATTTGGAAAAGCTAGCATAGAGTAATGCCTGTAATAACCTGTTCGCTACACAGTCTCACGCGACCAAGTGGGCTGATTGTAACTTTGGCAGCAAAGTGGTTACTGGAGAGTTTAAATGTAGTGGCGCTACCAAAATCGAGTGTACCTTGTTGATTAAATGCCACCGTTTTATCTTTGGCGTTTAACGTCGTGAGCTTTAAATCCCACTTTGTTGGAAGCTCCCAAAACGCAGCGTCGTTTACCGCGCAGTGCTGGTGCATTGAACAGGTGCAGTTTTCACTGTCACTTATGATTACGCAGTTCGCATTTTCAAATTTTGCCATTAGGTAAAAGGGCTTTTTGCGAGTGAGCGCATGAATACGGGCTTGTTTAGCAGAGTTAGCTAATTGTGAAGAGAAAACTTTAAAATCATTTTTTTCTAGCCATAATTGAAGCGATGGAGCCGCGCTCACCAACAATATACTAGTAATACCTATCACAATAAGTAACTCGACAAGCGACATGCCTGTAAAGTGCCTGTAGTGTTTAACTATCTTTTGTTTATTACTCCTTTTAGAAAAAGCCATGCGCAAGTCCAGTAATCGTTTCCCAGATAAATTGATAGGCTTAATTTACTGAATAATTAACTAAGAGAAAGCTGTACCATGGAAGGGAATAACAACGTAATCGACGGCCATCGTGCAATAATCGGATTTACACTTGTTGAAGCGCTAGTGGTGTTGGCTATCATCGGAATATTAAGTGTAGCAGCCACAACAGCTATCACTTCGAGTTGGCATTTGAGCCAAGTGAACCACGCTAAAGCTTACTTGATATCAATTCAAACAATGCAGTCGAGAAGTTGGATTGAATCGGGCGCATACTTGCCATTATCGGCTCTGCCACAAGCTAATATTGAAAATGTCAATATTTCACAAACCATGAGTAATAATGGTGAATATGAAATGGCGGCGACGCTACTATTTAAAGAGCAACACGACAGCTGCAGAATCATAAAGATAAGTGACTCAGCGCTATCGCCAAGGGAATGCTGGTGAATTAAAGTACGTGGTCTCTTAGCTACAGGCTAAAGCATCACCCTCTAAGTCTTCTTTTGAACCATCGCCATCGCTGTCTACCGCAACTGAAATTCTGCCGTAAAGCGAAAGTAAAAGGGCAGAAGCATAGTCAGCATCATTATCTTTCGGGCATACGGTAATGGTCGCTGCCTTGTCTATACCTCCTTGTTCATCGAAGGTTATACTTCCCGTTATCCCGTATATAGTGTTCGCGGAATTGAGTGCATCACTTGCAACAATAAGCGTCTCGCTATTGTCGCGATTACCATTTCCATTCACGTCAGCAAACACCATCATGGCATTTTTCCAACTGTTAGTGCAGGCAGTGTAATTTGTTGTCGGGCACAAGATAACGTTGGCTTGTTCGTCTACCGCAGTGAACCTAGCACGCTGAAGCACAGCGCTCAGGTTATTTATATCTGCGGTGATTTTATTTTTAATAAGAACGCTTTGTATACTGGGTGCGACTGTAGTGAGAATAATTGCAAGCACGGCAACGGCGACCAGCATCTCTAACAGCGTGAGCCCTTTCTGGCTAAAAACATTCCTTGAATTTGTTGTTAGTCTTGTTCTTCTCATTTTTACAGTGCTAATTTCCGGAAATTTTAAGTTCAGCTATTAAGGCGTGTAGAGTGAACCTTGCTTCATAAACTCAAATTAGGCTTTCCTACGGTTTGTTGCTGGTTCCAAGGTGCTCTTATTCATCGAATGCGTTGGTGCAAAGTGAACAGCCCAGTAAATCTATCTTCGATGTAATGATACCACGCGATAATTGTACGTTACTCGCTAATATTTTAGGGTAAACTAAAATACGACAATAAAGGTATGTTTTACCGTGATATCGCATCGTTGACCATACGCCTTACGGTTAACTATTTCACACGCGTAATACTTACGCTTTAAAAATAATTACATCAAGATAATCTGTACTTACTTTTGCTAGCTAAGTGCAAGGTAATTCAAATAGTTACGAGGATACCACTAACATCTGAAGTGATATTGTCGTAGAATCAGGTTCCAGGACGCCTCAAAATACGTGGATATTACAATGCAAAAACAAGCAGTTATTGATGAAATGAAAGTGCTGCCTGAAATTGATGTGGAATACGAAGTTGCACGTCGAGTATCTTTTATCAAAAAGCAGTTGCTTACCTCAGGTTTGAATTCGCTGGTACTGGGTATTAGTGGGGGAATTGATTCATGTACATTGGGCCGTTTAGCTCAATTGGCAGTGAATGAATTAAATGATGAACGTCATGAAGATTATCAGTTCATTGCCGTTCGCCTGCCGTATGAGACCCAGGCTGATGAAGAGGATGCGCAGAAATCTATCGAATTTATTCAGCCCTCTCATTCATTGACTGTGAATGTTAAGCCTGGCGCTGATGCGATTCACGAATCGACTTCACATGCCCTGGCTAGTGCTAATCTCTTGCCTGAAAGCGATGCTAAAAAAGACTTCGTAAAGGGGAATGTTAAAGCGCGCACCCGTATGGTTATACAGTATGAAATTGCAGGAATGGTTGACGGTCTTGTTTTAGGTACCGACCATTCAGCTGAAAATATTACAGGGTTTTACACTAAATATGGTGATGGAGCCTGTGATCTTGCGCCGTTATTTGGTCTAAGTAAGCGCCAAGTACGTGCAGTGGCAGCCCATTTAGGTGCACCGCATAACGTGATCACCAAAGCGCCTACAGCCGATTTGGAAAGCTTATCTCCGCAAAAAGCCGATGAGCAAGCGCTCGGTATGTCTTACGACCAAATCGACGACTTCTTGGAAGGAAAGCCTGTTTCTGCAGAAGTGGAAGAGAAATTGCTCTATATTTATGAGCGTACACAGCATAAGCGTGTGCCAATTCCAACAATTTACGATGAGTTGTAGTCATGAAAAAAATTGAAGCTATCATTAAACCGTTCAAAATGGACGATGTTAGGGAAGCGCTAGCTGAAGTCGGTATCGCAGGGATGACAGTATCAGAAGTGAAGGGGTTCGGTCGCCAAAAAGGTCACACTGAACTTTATCGCGGTGCTGAGTACCAAGTTGACTTCCTACCTAAGATAAAAATTGAACTCGTGTTAGACGATGATCGTGTAGAGCAGGCCGTTGAGGCAATTCAATCTTCTGCGAAAACGGGTAAAATTGGTGACGGTAAGATATTTGTTTACAGTGTGGAAAGCGCCGTGCGCATTCGTACCGGTGAACAAAACGAAGACGCGATTTAAACTAGCGCGGTTTATCACAAAAAAGGGAGCCAGCGGCTCCCTTTTTAAATGTTTAACACGGCTTAGTGTTTGTCTTCAGAGCATTCACCTGTTTTGGGATCACAGCAGCTGCTTTCTGCTTGGTGCACATGACCATGCTCAAGCTCTTCTTTTGTCGCCTCGCGCACATCAACAACTTCAACATCGAAAGTTAACGGAATACCAGCTAGCGGGTGATTTCCATCAACAACAACTTCTTCGTCAGTTGTTTCGATAATAATTACTGATTGCTCGCCCTGGGGCGTCGTTGCGCGAAAAGACATACCCACTTCAACATCCATTCCTTCAAACATGGAGCGAGGAACGGTTTGAACGAGTTCGTCAGCACGTTCACCATAAGCTTTCTCTGGAGTCACAGAAACGTTAAAGCTATCGCTTTTCGATTTACCAATAAGTGCATCTTCTAGTCCTTCAATTAAGAAGCGACGACCTAGTAGCACCACTAGTGGCGATTTCCCTTCTGAAGAGTCTAGCGTTGTGCCGTCTTCGGTAGATACGGTGTAGTGTAGCGTTACAACGCTGTCAGAAGTAATTGTCATAACAAATCCTATCTTGGCCCTTTAAGAAAGGGCAATAAATGTAATGCAGTAAAAACTGCTTATCGACGTTTTTTCACAATATTGCTAGCTTGCTGCTCAATACTGTACGGCAAAGTATTAGGGTAACAGGTAATGGCATTATTATCAGCCAATCTATGTAAATCTTCGCTGGTGGTGTCGTTGTTGAGCACAGCAATAAACCAGGTTTCATTATCGAGCGACGCGACATTGAGTATTTTGCCCGCTATACGCCAATTTTCGCCCAACTGCTTTTCTAATGTATCGCCAGTTTTAATATCTACGTTACCTTCAAGCTTAAAGCTGTAGGCTGCCCGTTTGTTTTTACCTAAGAAGCGGGTCCGGGCCACCACCTCTTGCCCCATATAGCAGCCTTTATCAAAGTCTATACCGTTAAGCGCCTGCACATTTATCATTTGTGGCACGTATTCCGCCACTGCGTCGCCTTGCACTAAAGCGTGTACGCTTTGAATTTGTATAGCGTCAAACACGGTTTGGGTATAGCAAGAAAGGGTTTGCGCCTCTATTAACGAATTTATTTGCTTTGCGCCATTATCATCTAAAAGAACAATAATTCCTTTGCAGCTTGTATTGGCAAAATAGGCAACGCCGTGTTCGCTCTCGATCTTATTAAGTGAACCATTGTCAGCAATATCGCTCTCAAGAAGGCGATTCACCTCGTTTTCGGAGAAAAGCTGGCTTAACGCTGCCTTTACTTCGTTAGTTTTCACCGCATCAAGCGAAATAAAGTAAGCGCTGTATGTTTGTGTGTCGTCGAGAATATCAACCTTTGAGAACACACCATACTTATTAAGCTGGGCTAATGAATGGCTACCCGCATCTTCATTGGTAACCAACAATAATTTGTTTTGGTGGCGAGTTACGTACCCGGTAGACCACGTTTTGCCTTTGTTATCACAATGGGCGAAGTGTCTGGCAATATTTTCGTCTAGCTTATTAATATTGACCGTAATTTGCCCCTGCAGGTAACTGTCGGCCTGTTCTCCTTCCAAAGAAATTATCATGGTATTTGAAAGTTTAACCACAAATTCATTTGGAAGACTTTGTAATGATGCGATAGATGTCATATTCACCACTGTAAAATTCGCTGTATGTACTCAAGGTATGGTAAAACCATCAATATTCAAGGGCAATACACGGGAATGTGTACAGATTAAGTTCTATTTAGTTTGCCTATCTGACCAAAAGAGCAGTGATCCCCACGCATAGGGCATGGTATTATTGTTAGCGAATAAAAAACGGTATGAAAGACATATGTTTGAACCAAAAAGATTAGCCCGATTAAAGTGGGCGTGCCGCAGAGGCATGCTAGAGTTAGATGTACTTTTACTTCCTTTTGTGGAAGAAGCCTTCGATTCTTTAAGTTATGAAGATCAAGAAACATTTGAACGTTTACTTACCAGCGACGACCCAGATTTGTTTGCATGGATCATGGGACACCAGAAGTGCGAAGATCCTGAACTAGCCGCCATGGTGGCGACTATCGTCAATCGTGTCAAAGTATAGAATTTGCATTACGCACAATAGGTTTAGAAGGTTATTTGGGGAAGTGTGCGTTGCTGTTTGTCTTTTCGCAGCACTGTGCAGCCTTCCTCAATACTTGTGGTCTTGGCTGAGCTTCTCAAAATTGATAGCGCTTGTTGCTGTCGCAACTACGTTGGTTATTTTTTGGCGTCTTTATGACGTGTTTAGTAACAAAATTTCTGCTACCCAATACACTCTCTCTTTGACCAACGATGGTATTATCCGGGTTGTTGACGACAATACACTTCCAGTGGATTTGCAAAGTACGCCAAAGGGGAGCGTGTTAGTTGATGCTAAGGCCGACGGCACATCAATGAACATTCATCATTCTTCCCAGCTCTTTACTTGGGGGCTGTGTATCAATGTGCCGCGCCAAAAACTCAGATGGTTTGAAAAAGATCATAGCCATCTCGCATGGATCTTAAAAGGTGAGTGCTGCGAAGCAGATTATCGCCGGTTGGCTAGAGCCATTATCTTGGCCCGTAAAGCAACGCCTTAAAGGAATTAAAAAGATGTTTCGTGAGTATACCAAAGCGTTATTTAAACGCGTTGACGCCAGGCAGCTTATGCAGTTTAAACCGCCTACGTTGCCTCAGCGCATCTATACCAAAACCCTCAGTGTCGACAATGTGCACTACGCTGCTTTTTGCCAGGAAGTTGACTGGCCGGCAAATGAGCATGTTCATCCACTTTATTTACAGATGCTCTCTTTACCCTTGCAAATGCAATGCTTGCTGGACAAGCAAAGCCCATTTCCATTGCTTGGGCTAATACATGCAGCTAATAAAGTATCCGTATTAGACCATTGCGATTTAAGCGAACCCTTTGAATGTCGCGTGCGCTTTCATGAAGTGAGACCTCATAATCGAGGTTGGGAAGTAGATGTGATGTTAGAAGCACTGCAGGCGGGGAACTTGGTTTACAGGGCGATAAGTAGCTATTTAGTGAAGGTAAAAGCCGTTCATGTAGCCCCACTGGGTGCTAAACACGACTTCCATGATGACTGTGAACTGGACAATAGAGCGCTTATTGGTGAGATTAGTGTTTCGGCTAATACAGGCCGCCGCTATGCAAAGCTTTCGGGTGACTATAATCCTATTCACTTGTCAGCAATATCTGCCAAGATGTTTGGGTTTAAACGGCCTATTGCACACGGTATGTGGACGTTATCACGCGCAGTGTCGGCGTTTGTGAGCCATCAAGACCACGGTCAATCCACAAACTTGAAAGAGATAAACTGTCGCTTTAGAAAGCCCATCTTTTTACCTAATGATATTCATATTCAACAACACTGCAAGACAGATAACAGTGTGTTGATGGATGTTACCGATAGTAATGATAGCCTTGTGCACTTATCTGCGAGCTTAACGTTTAATTAGGCTTAGGCAAGGAAGAGATGAGCAGTCGATTGGTTAAGATTGATGTTTAGTGAATTGTGAAAAGAGAGCATGCGGTTTCTGCTCTCTTTTTATTTTATACTTCTTATCGAGCGCTAAATAGAATTTTTGAGCTTCATCCATTTCGGCCCAACGACCATGATTCTGCTTATTCCATTGAACGCAGTGCGCTAAACAATACTGCGTGAATGCACTAAGCCTTCATTGAAAGAGGCGCATTCAATTTAAGCGCCTTCTTCAATCAGATACAGACCTTTACCTTTATGCTAGTCGGCATCAGCAAAGCTGTCTTGAGTAATGAGCGACCCTACGTCAGCACCAGACAATTGTTTTCTGGGAATAAGTATTGTTGGAACAGGATTGTCCAATTGTTCAGGATGATCCAAGTTGAAATGTAGTCCTCGGCTTTCTTTTCGTTCCATCGCGCATCGCACAATGAGTTCTGCAACCGTAACGAGGTTTCGAAGCTCTAGCAGGTTGTTACTCACTCTGAAGTGTGAGTAATATTCAGTAATCTCTTGCTCTAATAGTTTAATGCGGCGCATGGCCCGTTCAAGGCGCTTGTCTGTTCGCACAATGCCCACGTAATCCCACATGAACAGCCTAAGTTCGTGCCAGTTATGCTGAATGATTACTTCTTCGTCAGAATTTGATACCTGACTTTCGTCCCAGGGCGCAATTGACTCTTCACAATCTGCACTGGGCAGATTTTTAATAATGTCTTCTGCAGCCGCACTCGCGAACACCACGCACTCTAGTAGTGAGTTAGACGCCATACGGTTAGCACCGTGTAACCCTGTGTAGGCCACTTCACCGATTGCGTATACATTGTTCAAATCAGTTTTGGCGTTGAAGTCGGTCATCACCCCGCCGCAACTGTAGTGCGCTGCCGGCACCACAGGAATAGGTTCACGGGTGATATCGATACCAAGCGAGCGGCACTTTCGATAAATATTAGGGAAGTGCTTAACGATAAAGTCAGCGGGTTTATGGCTGATATCCAGATACATACAGTCAGCGCCTAATCGCTTCATTTCATAGTCGATAGCGCGAGCGACTACGTCGCGCGGAGCAAGGTCACCACGCTCATCGAATTTGTGCATAAAGCGGGTGCCGTCGGCGTGGCAAAGATTTGCACCTTCGCCGCGTAGCGCTTCGGTAATTAAGAAATTACGTGCCTGCGGGTGGAATAAGCAGGTGGGATGAAATTGATTGAATTCCATATTGGCTACGCGACAGCCTGCGCGCCACGCCATAGCAATGCCATCACCGCTCGACACATCAGGGTTAGAAGTATACTGGTACACCTTGCTACCGCCGCCGGTTGCTAAGGCAACGAAAGGTGCGCGAATTACTTCAACGTGTTCTTGTTGCCTATTCCAAACATAGGCGCCCACAACGCTGTTTTTCTCTTCTTTAGAAGGAATGAGGTCAATGGCGTTATAACGCTCAAATACGTGAATGTTTGGGTGAGTCGATACTGCGTCGTTCAACGTAATCTGAAGCGCTTCACCTGTGGCGTCTGCGGCGTGTAGAATGCGACGGTGGCTATGGCCGCCTTCGCGGGTAAGATGAAAGCGCTCCTCACCGGATTCGCTTTTCTCTGTATCAAACGGCACACCATAGCCGATAAGCCATTCAAGGGATGCTTTTGCTCGTTCTGCGGTAAACCTTACTGCTGGCTCCTCACATAGCCCTGCGCCTGCTGCTAACGTGTCGGTTACGTGAGCATCTATGGAGTCTTGTTCATCGAATACAGCAGCAATACCACCTTGTGCATAGCGGGTAGAGCCTTCATTGCGATCACTTTTACTTAGTACAATAACTTGACAATGGTCGGCCAGTTTCAGTGCTAAGCTTAATCCAGCCGCGCCACTCCCGATAATCAACACATCACAACGGTGTTCTATTGCATTTGAAGTGGAAGTTAGTGAAGACGATACAGATTTCATGTATTTTTATATCAATTCAAACGAGCAAAGGTTCGGCAAGTCTAAAGGATGAATAGCAAAACACAATCATTCTTGCCCCCTGATATAAGCATTTTTTAAAATATTTAATGCTTTTACCGAACTTTTGTAAACAGAACGCGTCTATACACATGCTTGTTAGAGCTATTGTGTAGTTGAAGTAGGGAGTAATGGCTCGAATGAGCGAGCAGATAACCGACCAACAACTGGTCGAAAAAGTACAGCGTGGCGATAAAAATGCGTTCAATTTGTTGGTAACCCGTTACCAACATAAAGTGATGCATCTCGTTTCTCGCTATGTGAAAAATACCGGTGACGTTGCTGATGTAACGCAAGAAGCGTTTATTAAAGCATACCGCGCCTTACCTAATTTTCGTGGTGACAGTGCATTTTATACTTGGCTTTATCGCATAGCGGTAAACAGTGCCAAGAATTATCTTGTTTCTCAAGGCCGCAAGCCACCAGCAAGCGATGTCGATGCTGACGAAGCAGATTTCTATGAAGGTAGTGATGCGTTAAAAGAGCAATCTACACCTGAGCGAAGCTTGTTATCTGAGGAAATCGAAGAAACTCTGTTTAAGGTAGTAGAGAAGCTGCCGGACGATTTACGCATGGCGATTACGCTGCGTGAAATTGAAGGGTTGAGCTATGAAGAAATCGCGAACGTAATGTCGTGTCCTGTAGGTACGGTAAGATCCCGTATTTTTAGGGCCCGAGAGGCGATTGATAAAGTTATTCAACCGTTGTTAGAAAATTAAAAAGAAATAAAATCAAAAAAAGATGAACTTTCTTTTTTCCACGATGACTAACAGCTGTGTTAGGGTAGTTAACGATCACTTTGATCTGGAAATGAATATATGACGCAACAGCAAGAAAAATTGTCCGCATTCATGGATGGTGAGATAGAAGGCAATGACATCATCGATGCGATTAAGCACGATGAAGCGCTTCAAGCCAAATGGCAACGTTACCACGTGTATCGCGGTGCAATGCGAAAAGAGGCAAGCGTTGCTCCTCAGTTGGACATTACAGCAAGCGTAGCAGCTGCGCTTGAAAATGAGCCAGCCATAGTCGCACCTAAACGTTCGCGCTGGCAGTCGATACCACTAATTGGCAGTGTCGTTCCTTTTGCCAAGCAGTCAGGTCAATTTGCAGTGGCCGCATCGGTGGCAGTGGCAGTTATCTTTGGTGTTCAGTACACTAATCAAGAAGCGCCTACCGAGCCATTTATGACAGCGCCAACGATTGCACCTCAAGGGGGATTGTCTCCAGTAAGCTTGGAACAAACCCGAACTTTGCCGCGCAATGACATGAACGAAATGCTTGAGAAAAAGCGCAAAATTAATGCGCTAATTGCTGACCATGAGCAGCAAATAAAGCTTAAGCAAGCGCAGGAAGAGGAAAGTGAAAACGAGACAAGTGGACCAGAGCGTCCGTAGGTTTTCGCTAGGCTAATCAACATTAGTTGGAGTGCGCTTTCGTAAGTAAATTGCGACTGACATGCATTTCATATTTTAATCATACCAGCATATACTGCTGGTATGTTTGTTTTAAGGCGGGAAAAAATGCGCTGTAGTTCTATCCTTGCACTTTTTTTCATTTCGGGCGCGGCTATCCAGCCTTTGGCAGCCCAAACTACTTCGCCTAGCGAAGAGGCAAAAGCTCCTAGTGGAGCAGTCCAGAATGTAAACGATGGCGACGTTAAATCAGACGCCAACTCAGGATCACTCCCGAAGGCTGACCAAGGGGAGTCTGCTGAACTGGAAGACCCGATTCAAGCACAAATTGAGCAAAATGCGGCTTCGTCTAGCACGCGACAACCTCAATCGGCCAACCAGTGGTTAGCAGAACTTCAGAACATCATTACCAATGCCAATTTCCAAGTGTCTTTTGTGCAAACTATCACCGGCAAGGAAACTGTCCCCTATTTGTGGCGTCACGGAATAATGGAAGATGGCTCTGAGCTGGAGCAGCTAAACCTTCAAAATGGGCCAGGACGCGAGCTCATTCGCGTAAATGACGTCGTGAGTGTATTTGAGCCAGATGTTCAACCCTATAGTTTGCGCTCGAAGCACATTAACGGGCCTATTCCTAGCGCACTACTTTATCACCCTGAACAGCTAGCTGAAGCTTATGAGTTTGTAGCGGTGGGCCGAGCCCGGGTGGCAGGGCGTTCAGCGCAGCAGATACGAATAGTCAGCCGAGATAATACGCGATTTGGCTACCAGCTTTGGCTGGATGAGTCATCAGGCATGTTGCTCAAACTGAACATGCTTGATTTGCAAGGGGCGCTATTAGAACAAATTCAGGTCACGGCATTTGCGATATCTGCAGAGCCTGCAGAATATTTCTCACGCATAAATTCGGCGTCGTTACCCGCGCCCATGGCGCTAAGCAACACGCCAAATCGTGCACACAAATGGGACGTCACCTATTTGCCGGCTGGCATGCGAGAAATAAAGCAAGACACAAGACGATTGGCCTTAACAGGGCAAATTGTAGAATATAAACTCTTTTCAGACGGATTGGTGGATGTATCTGTGTATGTTCAGCCAGCAGAAGATGCGTTAGGTGAGACGCTGGCGCTGCGTAATGAAGTGAGTACGTTTTTAACGTTAACAGACGGCAAGGCTCAAGTGACAGTGGTGGGAGAAATACCTTTGCAAACCGCGAACGCTATCGCTACGTCTTTACGCCCCGTAAACAGTGTAAATGAATAACAGCGCGATTGAGTAACAATGATAAAAGAAACCGCCACAGTAGTTGCCGTTAATGGCGATACAGTAACCGTAGAAGCAGCGATTAAATCGACTTGTAACGCGTGCCAAGCACAAAGTGACTGTGGTACTGGTGTTATTTCTCGCGCACTTGCACCGAAAACGCAGCAGTTGACGCTGAGTACTCCAATGCCTGTGAGGATTGGCCAGGAAGTGACTGTAGGTATACCCGAAGCAGGGATTTTAAGCGCTTCGGTTTGGTTGTATTTGCTACCGCTTATAGCGTTTATTGGGGCATATTCGTTGTCTATATCGTTGCTAAGCAGTACCGCCTTTACCCACGAGTTATGGGCCATGTTGCCAAGTGGGTTGATTACCTTTTTTACCTATAAGTTAATTGCTTACAAATTGCATCGTGTAGAGCGTACAAAATATCAACCTGTCCTATTAAGCCAACAAGAGCACAGTGCAGTAGAGCGTTGAATTATTAGAAAGGCGTATCACTGGCTAAAGTGTTTCATGTAAAAGCATTGCATATGCAATTGATGCGCTAACTCATCAATGTAGCCAAGTTTTGAGATAGGCGGCAAAAGTCACGTCAGGTTGCCACTTCCTGTCGTTATGTTTCTTGAAAGTAATAAAATTTCCGCCACGCCAATTCGCTTTTCGCGCAAGAAATGGGTAAAATCCGCACGCGCTGCGTATAACCCTTAAAGCAAGGCAAGCAGCATTTTTTGTTTAATGAATTTTTCTGCAGGTAATTTCCAGCATTATGCAACAATCGCACATTCGTAATTTCAGTATTATCGCCCACATTGACCACGGTAAGTCTACGCTGTCAGACCGTCTAATCCAGCATTGTGGAGGGCTAACAGACCGCGAAATGGCTGAACAGGTTCTCGACTCAATGGACCTGGAAAAAGAGCGCGGTATTACTATTAAAGCGCAAAGCGTAACGCTGAACTACGAAGCGCGCGACGGTGAAACTTATCAGCTTAACTTCATCGACACTCCAGGACACGTTGACTTTACCTATGAAGTTTCTCGTTCTCTTGCTGCCTGTGAAGGTGCGCTTTTGGTTGTTGATGCAGGACAGGGCGTAGAAGCACAAACATTGGCAAACTGCTATACCGCTATCGAGATGGATATGGAAGTGGTGCCAGTGCTAAATAAAATAGACCTGCCGCAGGCTGAGCCAGACCGCGTTGCAGAAGAAATTGAAGATATTGTTGGTATCGATGCACTGGATGCTGTGCGCTGCTCAGCAAAAACCGGAATCGGTATTGAAGATGTACTTGAAGTCATTGTAAATAAAATCCCGCCGCCAGAAGGTGACCGCGAAGCGCCACTTAAGGCGCTGATCATCGATTCTTGGTTCGACAACTACCAAGGCGTTGTTTCACTGGTTCGTATTGTCGAAGGCCAGTTGACCAAGAAAGACAAAATTCAAATTATGTCAAATGGTCAAACGCATCAGGTAGACAAAATTGGTGTATTTACGCCTAAGCCACTCGATACAGGCACATTAAGAGCCGGTGAAGTAGGCTTTATCATCGCAGGAATTAAAGATATCCAGGGCGCGCCTGTGGGCGACACCATTACCTTGGCTCGCGAGCCAGCTGATGCAATGCTGCCGGGCTTCAAAAAGGTTAAACCTCAGGTTTATGCCGGTATTTTCCCAATAAGCTCTGATGACTACGAAGACTTCCGTGATGCCTTAGCGAAACTAAGTCTGAACGACGCTTCACTGTTCTATGAGCCAGAAAGCTCTGCAGCGCTAGGTTTTGGATTCCGTATTGGTTTCCTTGGCATGCTGCACATGGAAATCATTCAAGAGCGTTTAGAGCGTGAATATGACTTGGGTCTTATCACTACTGCGCCAACGGTAATTTACGAAGTAGAAACGACTAAGGGCGAAACTCTTACCGTAGATAGCCCAGCTAAATTACCTCCGGTAAATGATATCGCTGAAATTCGTGAACCTATGGTTGAAGCCAACATTCTTGTACCACAAGAATACTTGGGTAACGTAATTACACTTTGTGTTGAAAAGCGCGGTATGCAAACCAACATGACATACCACGGTAAGCAAGTGGCGGTAACTTATGAGCTGCCAATGGCAGAAGTGGTACTCGATTTCTTCGACCGTTTGAAATCGACCAGTCGTGGTTTCGCATCGCTTGATTACAATTTTAAGCGTTTCCAAAGCTCAGATATGGTGCGTGTTGATATTCTTATTAACGGTGAACGTGTAGACGCGTTAGCGGTCATTACGCACAGAGAAAATTCTCAAGGGCGTGGTCGTGAGCTGGTCGAAAAGCTTCGCGAGCTTATTCCACGTCAAATGTTCGATATCGCTATTCAGGCGGCTATCGGCAATCATATTGTTGCAAGAAGTACAGTTAAACAGCTACGTAAAAACGTAATCGCGAAGTGTTACGGCGGTGACGTAAGTCGTAAGAAGAAGCTACTTCAAAAGCAAAAAGAAGGTAAAAAGCGAATGAAGCAAGTGGGTAATGTTGAATTGCCACAAGATGCGTTCCTTGCAGTATTGAAGGTGGGCAAATAATGGCGAATTACTTCTCCTTGATTTTGGTGGCACTCACCTTAATAACAGGATTAATCTGGCTAGTGGATAGCCTTGTGTTTGCGCCAAAGCGAAAAGCACGTTTACAGGCTGCGGCAACCGCAGAAGGTGCGAGCTATGGAGAAGATCCTCAACTGCCGTACCTTGTTGATACTTCGCAACAGATTTTTCCTGTTATTGCTTTCGTATTGGTATTGCGTTCGTTTTTATATGAACCATTTCAAATTCCTTCAGGCTCAATGATGCCCACCCTGTTAGTGGGTGACTTCATTTTGGTTGAAAAGTTTTCCTATGGCGTTAAAGACCCTGTTTTCAGAAGTAAGCTTATTGAAACCGGCGTTCCAGAACGTGGCGATGTGGTGGTTTTCAAGTACCCTGAAGAGCCCTCAATAGACTACATTAAGCGGGTAATTGGTTTACCGGGCGATACTGTGGTTTATCAGAATAAACAGGTTTATATCAAACCTAAGTGTGACACTGGCAACAACTGTCCTAAATTGAAAGCTGTACCGCTTACGTTCCAAGAGCGTGGCGAGTTCGTACAGGACATGGCGCAACTTATGCGTTACACAGAAGACTTAGGCACGGTAAAGCATGACATTTTGCGCCACCCAGTGCGCGAGATTTCGCCAGTTAATTTTTATACCCAGCCTGGAACGCGCAGCAATGAGTGGATTGTGCCAGAAGGTCAGTATTTCGTGTTAGGCGATAACCGTGACAACAGCCGCGACAGCCGTTTCTGGGGTTTTGTGCCCGATGCAAACTTGGTTGGAAAAGCGGTGGCGATTTGGATTTCATTTGAATTTGAGCGCAGCCCGTCAGACTTTCTTCCAACGTGGGTACCAACAGGTGTTCGTTTTGAGCGAGCAGGTGGCATTCATTAATGCAGGGAATTGATAAATATCGTCGTCTGTACAAGGCGATAGGCTACACATTTACCAATGAAGCTTTATTGGAACAAGCGCTTACTCACCGTAGCGCGGCCAAGCAGCACAACGAACGTTTAGAGTTTTTAGGCGATGCTATTTTAGGCATGATTGTAGGGGAAACACTGTTTAAACGTTTTCCAACGGTGCCTGAAGGCAAGCTTACCCGCATGCGCTCTACCTTGGTAAAAGGAGACACGCTGGCAGAACTTGCAAAGGAAGCCAGTGTGGGCGAGTTGCTTAACTTAGGGCCCGGTGAGTTAAAGAGTGGTGGCCATCGCAGAAGTTCGATTCTGGCTGATGCGGTTGAAGCTATTTTAGGGGCTATTTATCTTGATTCCGGTATGGACGAGGTACGCGGTGTTATAGACCGTTTATGGGAAACCCGCATAAACAAACTAGACCCTAATGCCCACCCTAAAGACAGTAAAACACGTCTTCAGGAGTTTTTACAAGGTCGTAAACAAGCGCTGCCAACCTATGAGGTGTTGTCTATTTCAGGGAAAGATCATGCTCAAACTTTTGAAGTTAGCTGCAAAGTAGAAAGCTTACCAGAAGCCGTAGTGGCGTCTGGCAATAGCCGCCGAAAAGCAGAACAAGAAGCTGCTCGTTTAACATTGGAGAAGCTTGATGACAACGCATGA
Source organism: Alteromonas portus (assembly GCF_005117025.1). Lineage (GTDB taxonomy): Bacteria > Pseudomonadota > Gammaproteobacteria > Enterobacterales > Alteromonadaceae > Alteromonas > Alteromonas portus. The sequence continues at coordinate 52,210 of NZ_SWCO01000006.1, forward strand.
TGATTCGAATTTGCCAGAAATGCCTGATACACAAACTCGCTGTGGACTAGTTGCCATAGTAGGCCGCCCTAATGTGGGTAAATCGACCTTGCTTAACCGCTTGCTAGGGCAAAAGGTAAGTATTACTTCGCGCAAACCGCAAACTACTCGCCACCGCATTCTTGGTATAGACACCGACGGTGATTATCAAGCGATTTACGTCGATACCCCAGGGCTTCACCAAGACGAAAAGCGCGCGATTAATCGCTATATGAACCGCGCGGCATCAAGCTCTTTGGCCGAAGTTGGCCTTGTGCTTTTTGTTGTAGAAGGCGATCGATTCAACGCCGAAGATGAAATGGTATTAAGTAAGGTCAAACAAGCAAACCTTCCTTGCTATCTCATCGTAAACAAGATGGATAAGGTTGAAGATAAAGAAAACTTTATGGTTCACCTTAAAAAGCTTGGTGAAAAGCACCCGTTTGAGCACATGATCCCTATCAGTGCTAAACAGGGCCGAATGGTTGACGAAATTAGAGAGTTGGTGGCCAAGTCGCTACCTAAAAGTGAGTTTTTCTTCCCAGAAGATTACATCACTGACCGCTCAAGTCGTTTTATGGCCGCTGAAATCATTCGCGAAAAGCTTATGCGCTTTACCGGCGATGAATTGCCTTACTCTACTACTGTGGAAATTGAGCAATTCAAAATGGCTGACAACGGTGTTTATCGTATCAGCGGACTGATTTTGGTAGAGCGTGAAACCCAAAAACGCATGATCATCGGCAAAGGCGGAAAGCATTTGAAAACCATTGGTGAGCAAGCGCGTAAAGATATGGAAAACTTGTTCGATAACAAAGTATTTCTAGAGCTTTGGGTGAAAGTGAAACAAGGCTGGGCTGATGATGAACGTGCTCTGCGCTCTCTAGGTTACGGAGACGACAGTAACTTCTAGTTCACGCCTATATTATCTATATAACGCTAGTTAGCTGTAACTGGCGTTATATTAGTTAAGATGGTGGGTTAGCATCCTCGCCAAGTGGCGGAGCCGAGTTGCTTGTGGGCAACTACCTCAGTTAGATGCGCTTATGTGAGCATTTAGTCGGCTTCAACATCACTAGCAGGCACAACAACTTCTTTTCGGGAGCGGTACATGGCAATTTCAGATATGCGCAGGCAGTACTCAAAGGGCAGTTTGAGTGAGTCAGATATAACTTCAAATCCGTTTACTTTATTCGATAAATGGTTAAAAGATGCCATTGACGCCGGAATTCCTGATCCTACTGCTATGACGGTTGCTACCGTCGATGCCAGCGGCCAACCCTCGCAGCGTATCGTTTTGTTAAAAGATGTCAGTGAAAAAGGCTTCGTGTTTTTTACTAACTTAGGCAGCCGCAAGGCGCAAGAGTTAGCAGTAAACCCTAAAGTGTCGTGTCACTTCCCGTGGTTTTTTATGGAGCGCCAAGTTCGTGTATGTGGCAGTGTTGAAAAACTTTCTGTTTCTGAGAATGCCGCCTATTTCTTTTCGAGACCAAAAGACAGTCAGCTAGCAGCGTATGCGTCAAAGCAAAGCAAACCTATCGGCAGTAGGGAGCTTCTACTGACCCAGTTTAAGCAGTTGAAAGATAAGTTTGCTAACAAAGAGCTTCCCGTGCCGGACTTTTGGGGCGGTTTCAGGATCGTGCCTCATCAAATTGAGTTTTGGCAAGGTGGAGAAGATAGGCTACATGACCGCTTTGAATACAATAAAACTGAAGATGGCGTGTGGGCAACACAGCGCCTAATGCCGTAGGGTATTGTTATACCTGTCGTTCCCGCTAAAGTACTTCGCTAGAATGTGAGCCCGCCCAACTATTGAGCTTGTGGATAGCGTGCGGCGAGATAAGTAACAAGGAGGCATCTAAATCGTGATTGATAGCCATTGCCATCTGGACCTACTTGCACAAAAGAAAGATCTTAGATTTGCATTAGAAAGTGCCAAAGCCGCAGGGATTACCCGCATCATGGCACCTAGCATTAACCCCGAATCTTGGCAGGCGCTGCAGGGGTTAAGTGAACAGTACAGCGGCCTTTTTCCTATAGATACTGCGCTTGGGCTTCATCCCTATTTTCTGACAGCAGGTAGCTTCGACAAGCCGCATTCCTCGCCAGAAGAGAATGCGCAATCAGTCGAAGAACGTCTTCGCCAGCTAGAAGACGCTACGACTAACTTGCACCCTTCGGTAAAAGCGGTGGGAGAAACAGGTATTGATGGGCATATAACCGTGCCATTAGCGCTTCAACAACACGTGCTGTATACCCATTTAAAACTTGCCGACAAAGTATCGCTACCTGTAATTTTGCATCACAGAAAAAGCCATCACTTGCTCGTTGAAGCATTGAAGCAAACCAAATACCAAGGTATAGGCGTTGTGCATGCTTTTTCTGGAAGTGTTGAAGCAGCGAAGGGGTATATTGAACGAGGGTTTTACCTGGGTATTGGTGGCACCATCACCTATGAACGGGCGCAAAAAACTCGCAACACCCTTGAGTTTTTGCTGGAACACCACTTTGATAAATTGCTTTTAGAAACGGACGCCCCAGACATGCCCATGTGTGGGAGGCAAGGGGAGCCCAATGAACCTGGCTATCTCACTGACGTGGTCAATGCCATGAGTGAACGTTTCACTGTTTCTACCCAAGAAATCGTCTCAACAACATCTGCAAACTACCTTCGATTGTTTAACATAACAAGTTGATAGCTTTTTTCGCAGTAGCGAAAAGTGGGCTTGGCTGATAGCAGCTAAGTTTTATTCTTTTTACGTTTAGATTCTATGACTTGAATGAACCAAGGGCGAGATTTATAAAATGCGCGGGTTAGATATATGCCTAGCATTAGCGCTAGGAAAACCAGAATACACGCAATAAACGCCAGCTGATAGCGCAAAGTAAGCGGGCTTTTTAAAACAGCTTGCGTATTCATGTGAATGTTTACATAACCTAACAAGTTGTCACTGTTGTCAGTGATAACCCCTACATAGGTTAGCGGCGTCACACTTTGCGATTGGCTCATCGCTACCACGCTTTCAATTTGAGGCAAAGGGGCAATATACCTACCGTCTTTATCAAACACGGATAAAGCAAGAATATGAGGCTCATCTAGTAAGATTGCAGCCACACTTTCAATGTATTCTCTTTGGGCAACGTTACTCGATAACGCTGAGCCCGCCTCTGTTTCAAGGCTTTGACTGGCAAGCTCGTCTGCTACAAAGGCAGGCTGAAGTAGTTTTGCATATTGCCTAGCAATACTTTCTCCAGAAAAACGGGTTTGAACCGTTAACCAGTCGTTTTGGTACTGCTGTAACAAAAGTATTAATACAATCACCAGCGCAAATACCGTGCTCACCATCAGAGTATGGAATAGCCTTTTTAATGCCGTATACAAAGAATGGGAGTTGTTTTTGTCTTGTGATTGGGCTCTGCTAAGCACGTCTACCAATGCGTCATTCCATAAATGCTATGAGTTGCCTAACAGTAGGTGAAATCTAAATAATTTTAAAGAGGATATTTTATTAGTTAGCCTAATTGGTTAGCATTAGAGCATCATTTGCCAACCACCGCAGTTTCTGTGTGCGTTATGAAAGACACCTTTATCATAGATATTAATAACGACGATATTCATCTAGCTTCCTCTCTGTCAAACTTTGTCAGTAATGAGCACAATCATCTCCCGTATTCGCATACGCTGACTGTGATTGGTCAAGCGGTTACGCCTTATCTATTAAATGGCGTATTGGAGAAACTAAAAGTAGTATTCACACCGCTGAGCGCCGCGTTTCATCATTTACACCAGCAAATGGGTGATGACGTTGTTGAAGTAAGAGGTAATTTAAGTGATCACGAGCTTGAAAATATTAAGCCACTGCTTGGAGATGTAAGTAAAGCATTTAACCTTGATGTAGGTCTTCAAGCTTCACGACCATCGCTGTCTGAGCCTGGACTACTGGTCATGGATATGGACAGCACTGTTATCGCCATTGAATGTATTGATGAGATAGCAAAGCTTGCTGGCGTAGGTGAGCAGGTGGCGGAAGTTACCGCTAAAGCCATGCGTGGTGAAATTGCTTTTAACGATAGTTTGACGCACCGGGTAGCGTGTCTAGAAGGCGTGCCTATTAAGCACCTAAATCAAATACGTGACAGCATTCCAATAATGCCTGGTATTCAAGCACTGCTTAGTCAGTTGAAAAAGCATGATTGGAAGTTGGCTATCGCATCGGGAGGCTTTACCTTTTTTGCTGATCACCTAAAAGAGAGGCTAGGCCTTGACTATGCGATTTCCAATACACTAGCGGTACATGATGAATGTTTAACGGGTAAGGTGGTTGGTGAAATTATCAATGCAGACGTAAAAGCCCGTACGGTAAGAGAACTTGCAGAAAAGTGGCAAATCCCCTCTAATCAAACCGTTGCTATGGGTGATGGTGCCAATGATTTAGTTATGATGGCAGAGTCTGCACTTGGCGTAGCGTGCCATGGCAAACCCTTAGTTAATGAAAAAGCAGATGTGGCGATACGCGTTGGTAGTTTGAACAGCCTTCTATATTTTTTAGATAAATAACAGACAAAGATAAGTGATAGAAAGACGCTGGTTTCTCATATCAGTCAAACTAGCGTTTCTCAATTTTTGCTCTGCGATGCTGCCAAAAATTCACTTTTCAGAGGTTGGCGTCTAGTGTCGTTTCAGTTAATCCCAACTCATCGTGCCCACTTTAAACGCTACGCTTTTAGTGAGTAATACACTTAAGCTCGGCGTTCATGGACGCTGGCGTGAGGTCACCGATATTAGCTATGGGATGTTCGCTGCAACACCGGCTGAATGGCACTTTTAAGCGTTTTATTCGCCGTGATGTCTTCCATCGAAAAACCGTACCTTATCAGAACCTCATCGGTCACATCGATAAGGTGAGAACATGCGGCAATACTCCACATTTTTTTCTCTAACTCGCGGGCTCTGTGCATAGCGTACATAGTAACGTAGTTAATCTCAGTTTGTAGCATGGACAAGTCAGGCTTACCCGTGGTAGTTAGCATAACGTGTATAGCAACAAACTGACCGCGTACCATGGCTTCTCGAATAAACGCACGGCGCTGTTCGTTACTTTCAAATTTATGGGAGTAGCGAGGAATAATTGCCATTCGCGGTTCTTTTTGAGAGGCATCAAATGATATGAAGAGCTCTTGTCGCAATGGCATATTTTCAAGCTTGACCGCTTTAATTCCACTTTGAACAAACGGGGAGTCTTGCTTCCTGTCTCGGAACAAAAACTCCAAGTTCACTTTGCCACGCTCTGCATATTGCGTGGTAAGAGTGGTAATTCGTTCGTCTTGTTTTCCGACGATACAAGCCTGAGGCGTGTATCGCACACCTTCTTTGCTCATCAGAAAAGACAGTGAAGTCGCGTTTCTAGCGTTTATGCAGCGAAGCGCTTGCCCCATACCCGGGACTTCTTCTTCATCATTGTCGACTTTCAAGTTGCCTTTATTCTTCTTGATCAACTCTTCAAAGAAGTTGCGTGCGCTTTTACCTTCATCGCCGGTCGCTGTCTTCAAGTGAAGAATATTTTTCTCCACATTATGGTAGATAATATCGTATTGAAGATGCATAACGTCAAACGCGTTTGCTATCTCTTGAAGGCGAGGAAACGCAACTTCGACTCTACCCTCTAAACTTCCACTGTAGTCTTTTGCAAGCTCAATTCGAAGACCTAAGCCATGAACTGAAATATCTTCGCTTATGCCTCGATGGACCGTCGTCTCTCCATTAAACCTTACTTCAATCTGCGTTCTTAACTGATAGCGACTTTCTATGCGCTGCTCTTCGTACTTAAAGCGAACCAGATGAATATTGGAGGCTGCACGATTTCTGGGATGACCAAAAATCCTTAAATGGGAAAGATTGTCTCGATTAAACTTAAGCTCGTTATAGGTTTCTTGCCCTGTTACCGAGGTCACGTCAGTTACATGAGCAAGATAGCGAAGGTTTTTTAATTTAGACATTAACCGCGCTGAAGGCGGTGTGTTGAGTTTTTTAACTTTATTGCCAACAGAGTCTGGAATAGAGAGCGGGATGTGCGCTTGTTCGGGCTCCATATCTGTTAGCGTTATTTTAAACACTCGCCAGCTGGCCTTTCTCGAACCAAAACCTAGGAACACACGCGACAATATTTCTTTTTGCTGAAGCTCCTCATATGCGGCGGAATAAAAGTAAACCTTATCGCTATGCAGGTGAGTAAAACTGAAGACAAAAATCTCTCTTACTTCATCCGACTTATTGAGCAAACGCGCCAGCCTTTCTTGTGTTAGCAAGAAATTCAGACGACAGTTGTCTTCTTCATCTTGCCAATATTGAACGGTTTCTCGGTTAACTTCATTTACCATTGCATAGCGTGGAACCAAGGTTTCATTTACCACATCAATAAATATAGGAAGTGTAGGGCTGCGAGGAGAAAAGTACTGTTCACATGTCTTGCTGGTTATCGCTTCAATGGTATTCGTCATGTTCACTTTATAACGACGTTTATTGCCGTGTATGAAGGTTTCTAAGAACTTGTCGAATGCCGGGCTTGGGTGAGTCTTGTCGCGCTGTAAGGCTAAGTAGTTAACGTCATTCTTTGTAATGATTTTCACTAGTTTGTAAGCAATGCCATTTTTTTTATCCATGGCAAATTCGCTTTCAAGCCCTCTGAAGTAAATAAAAAGGGTTTCGCCTTTTTCAAAAAAAGAGTCTTTTGATAATTTTATCTGCAGGCCTTCAAGAGAAATATCCACGCTCAAGCCACGCATTGATTGATTTGCACTGTTGAATATCTCTACGGCAACCGCAAAGTTCATGCGCTCCGTATTACGCTGCCTATAGTCGAGAAGGTTTACAGTGGGAACTTTAAATTGTTCTAAAACCGCAGAACGTTTTTTAACTTCGGGGTTTTCTTTATCTGCGCGCTCTTGAGCAAGCTCTTTTTCGCGCATTAGGCGGAAGTTATTTTCAGTGTTTTGAACGGCCTCGTACACACCGTACGTGTATCGACCAAACACGCGCAGTTGTTCTTCAAACTTATCAACAGCCACGTCATCCATGTAGTGGCTTCTACCTTCGTGCACATATTTTTTGCACTTTCCGTCAACATGGCCGCGCAAATCTATGGTACGCATGCAAGGTTTGGCTAAACGCTTTACTTCCATTTTAATTAGAAAGCGTTTTTCTTTTGGAACGTCAGAAGCAGTTTGAAGCAATACCTGGTTAAATTCAGGCTCATTAACCATAGGCTTTAGCTGTTCAATAATGTCAGCATATTGCTTTAAATCTTGACTCATGAATGCGCAACTTTGTTGTTTAGTATCATTATTTTAGTTGTTATCGGCAAATCAGCAAAACTCATTAACGTGTAAGTTTGTTTTATATTTTGGTTGTTTTTCTGAACAAAAACTGACCTTAGGATTGTGCTTAATTCGCTGTTATTAAGTGTTAGAATACTCTTTTTAAGCAATGGATAAAACTGGAATATGGCAAAACGTAAAACTGCTTATGTGTGTTCTGACTGCGGGGCCGAGTTTCCTCGATGGCAAGGGCAGTGTTCGGAGTGTAAAGCGTGGAACACAATAAGTGAGTTTGTGGTTGCAAGTGCTAAAAGTGTCGCGCGCCAAACTACATCAGGGTATGCAGGGCAAACCGCCGCCAAAATCGAAACCTTAAACGCAATAGATTTGGAATCGCTTCCACGTTTTTCTTCAACGTTTAAAGAGCTGGATAGAGTGCTAGGTGGTGGCATTGTCCCTGGTGCAGCTATGCTAATCGGTGGGTCGCCAGGTGCAGGTAAAAGTACGCTTTTACTTCAAGTGATGTGTCAGATGGCAAAAAGCGAAACTGCACTTTATGTGACAGGGGAAGAGTCTCTTCAGCAAGTAGCAATGCGAGCTAAGCGCTTAAACTTACCTGATGACAAACTGATGATGCTAGCCGAAACAAATGTGGAAACAATCTGCGATTTAGCGCTTACGAAAAAGCCTAAAATTATGGTTATCGACTCTATTCAGGTTATGCATGTGTCAGATGTGCAGTCTGCGCCAGGCAGTGTGTCACAAGTACGCGAAAGCGCGGCATATCTAACGCGCTTTGCCAAACAAAATCATATTGCCATGTTCATTGTCGGTCACGTAACAAAAGACGGTAATTTGGCAGGCCCTAAGGTGCTAGAACACTGTATCGACAGTTCTATGATGCTGGAAGGGGAAAGCGATGGGCGCTACCGTACCCTTAGAAGCCATAAAAACCGTTTTGGTGCGGTAAACGAACTGGGCGTATTTGCCATGACAGAAAAGGGACTAAAAGAGGTGAGCAACCCGTCGGCCATCTTTTTAAGTCGAGGAGACAACGAAACGCCAGGGTCGAGCGTGATGGTAATTTGGGAAGGCACCCGCCCGCTCCTAGTGGAAATACAGGCATTAGTAGATTACTCCCAAATGTCTAACCCAAGGCGAATTGCTGTAGGGCTAGATCAGAATCGTTTATCAATGCTGTTGGCCGTACTTCACCGTCATGGCAATGTTCAAATGAATGACCAAGATGTGTTCGTCAATGTGGTGGGTGGGGTACGCGTTTCTGAGACCAGTGCAGACTTGGCGTTATTACTGGCGATGATTTCCAGCTTTAGAAACCGTTCATTACCGCGCGACTTGATTGTGTTTGGTGAAGTAGGGCTAGCCGGTGAGATTCGCCCGGTGCCCAATGGTACAGAGCGCATTATTGAGGCGGCGAAACATGGCTTTAAGCGGGCGATAGTGCCAAAAGCGAATGCCCCTAAGCAAGTTATCAATGGTATGAAAGTGGTGCCTGTAGCGCGCTTATCTGAAGCATTAGATGCCTTGGAATAAAGCGAAATGCATTAATGTTAAAGCTGTCCGAAACGCGCAAGAAGACTTGTGAAGTAAGTCTTTTGGCGCAGTTTGAGGGGGGAGCCTTTTCTGAAGCTTTGCAGAGACTTGTCGTATTTTTTGTTCTAATTTGGCACTTGATAAACCGCATTAACCAGTGCATTTAGATCTTTTTCTTCAATACTAGCGTCATCGCTGTTTAGTAAAATTAAACGGCGAAGGGCACTTATGCTGTCCACATCCATACGCTCTACTTTACACCCCAACGAAACAAGCTCCTGTCTGCTGTCAGCGTGGCGATACAACTGCGAGATTGAAAGGGTAATAACAGGGCTGTCTTCATTTGCTTGGAAGGTAGCAACATAAGGTTCATGGCTGTCGAAAGGTAAGTTTGATAATGCGGTTTCCGTTGCCTGAAGTTTTATGCCCTGCAGAGACACGTCGCTTACTACCACATCAATACTGTTGTCATTATGTGCCAGTTTGCCGTTTACATTCAGCGGGACTCGTTGGAATTGACGCTTATCTGTCATCACTCAAATACCTAGTTTTCATTGACGACCTCAGTATTGGCTAATTTTCTCTCGTTCGCAACGAAAGCACGCAAATAAAAAAGCCGCTATCGTTGATAGCGGCCCTTGGTGTCAGCTTAGAGTTATAACACTCTAAATCTCTGGTTCCGAGTTATTTAGACATACGCTTATATTTAAGGCGATGGGGTTCAACTACATCTTGTCCAAATTCTTGCTTCAACCAGCTTTCGTAGTCTGAGTAGTTACCTTCGAAGAAGTTAATGTTACCTTCATCGCGGTAATCCATGATGTGTGTTGCCACACGGTCTAGGAACCAACGGTCGTGCGAGATAACCATGGCACAGCCTGGGAACTCCAACAACGCGTTTTCCAAGGCGCGAAGGGTTTCTACGTCTAGGTCGTTGGTTGGCTCATCCAGTAGCAATACGTTACCGCCTGCTTTAAGCAGTTTCGCCAGGTGAACACGGTTACGCTCACCACCAGACAAGTCCTTGATAAACTTCTGCTGGTCGGTGCCTTTAAAGTTAAAACGGCTGCAGTAGGCGCGGCTGTTAATTTCAAAGTTACCAATGCGAATAATGTCTTGTTCGTCAGAAATTTCTTTCCACACGGTGTTGTTTTCGTTCATGTGGTCGCGGAACTGTTCTACTGCAGCAATTTGAACGGTTTCACCTAAATCGATGGTGCCTGAATCAGGTTGCTCTGCACCGGTAAGCATTCTGAATAAGGTTGATTTACCCGCGCCGTTAGGACCAACGATACCTACAATGGCACCCTTTGGTACTTTAAACGTTAAGTCATCGATAAGTACGCGATCGCCATAAGACTTTTTCAGATTGCTTACTTCAATAACTTTGTCGCCTAAGCGTTCACCTGGTGGAATGAAAAGCTCGTTAGTTTCGTTACGCTTTTGGTAATCGCTGGTAGATAGTTCTTCAAAGCGGGCCATACGAGCTTTGCTTTTAGCATGACGACCTTTCGGGTTTGAGCGTACCCACTCAAGTTCCTGTTTCATGCTCTTCATACGCGCCGTTTCGGTACGCTCTTCTTGTTCAAGTCGGTTTTCTTTTTGCTCCAACCAAGAAGAGTAGTTACCTTCCCACGGAATACCTTCACCACGGTCAAGTTCTAAAATCCAACCTGCGACATTATCAAGGAAGTATCTATCGTGGGTAATAGCGACAACGGTACCCTCATAGTCATGCAAGAAGCGCTCTAGCCATGCCACTGATTCTGCGTCTAAGTGGTTAGTTGGTTCGTCTAGAAGCAACATTTCAGGCTTCTCTAGAAGTAGGCGACACAGCGCTACGCGGCGGCGTTCACCACCAGATAGTTTGCTAACGTCCGCATCCCAAGCTGGAAGGCGAAGAGCATCAGCAGCACGCTCTAGGGCGTTTTCTAGGTTATGGCCGTCTTTGGCTTGAATAATAGCTTCTAGCTCACCTTGCTCTTTAGCAAGGGCGTCGAAATCAGCATCCGCTTCTGCATAAGCTGCATACACTTCATCAAGGCGAGTCAACGCGTGTTTAACGTCGGCTACGGCTTCTTCGATGTTACCGCGAACATCTTTCGTTTCATCAAGTTGTGGTTCCTGCGGAAGGTAGCCCACTTTTAAGCCCGGCTGAGGGCGCGCTTCACCTTCAATATCGGTATCTACGCCAGCCATAATGCGAAGTAAGGTTGATTTACCCGCGCCATTTAGACCTAGCACACCAATTTTGGCACCAGGGAAAAAGCTTAGTGAGATATTTTTTAAAATGTGTCTGTTTGGTGGGACGATTTTGCCCACGCGATGCATACTGTAAACGTATTGAGCCATGCTCTATCCTCGCTGAAAAAGCGGTGAAAAATAATTTAGTCTTTATTGGTGCGTATTCTACTCGTAACAAGGCTGTTTATGCTAGAGCCTGTTGACCTTTGGAGTACGAATTCTAGTTTAGATGGCAGACAGGCTGCCGCAAAAGTGTGCAGCAAAAGACAATAAGCCCTTAACATAAAGGCTAGGTGTTTTCGCGCTTGGATGTTATTTGAGCGCTCATGTCAAAAAGATTGATTTATGCATCGGTTGGCGAAGCGATTTAAGGTAAACTTGCTTTTATAAAAATGAGTAATTTATAAGAATGAGTAAAACGTGCTCATGGGTGAGCTTGAAATCAAACAGAAAGTTCCCAGAGCGATAGACTCAATACTATTCATATATCTGAACAGGTAATTAAGATGACCGCTATGAATAAACGCACATACAGCCTGGATGAACTTGCCAAACATGTAGGTGGGGAAGTGCAGGGCGATGGAAATGTTACTATTTCTGCAGTGGGTACGTTATCTGGTGCAGCATCGCATCAAATCTCGTTTCTAACCAACCCAAAATATAAGCCGCAGTTAAAAGATACTCAGGCGGGTGCGGTAATTCTGCACGAAAGCTTAAAAGCAGACAGCCCAGTGCCTGCCTTAGTTGTGGCAAATCCTCATGCTGCCTTTGCTCTTATCGCTCAGTTATACGATACCACTCCAGCGGTAGCGACAGGTATTGCTGAGACAGCGGTTATTGCGCCATCTGCCCGAATTGGCAGCGATGTATCCCTAGGTCACAATGTGATCATTGAAGAAAACGTGGTACTAGGCGATAGAGTTACGGTTGGCGCAAATACGGTTATTCGCAGAGGTACTCATATTGGTGAAGGCTGTACCATTCACCCGAACGTGACTATCTATCATGACGTGGTAATTGGTAAGCGCGTGACGATTCATAGCCAAACGGTGATTGGTGCGGCAGGCTTTGGTTACGCTAACGATAAAGGCGTATGGATCCCTATTCCACAAACTGGATCAGTTCGCATTGGAGATGATAGTCAGATTGGTGCTAGCAGCAGCATTGACCGCGGCGCTATGGAAGATACGGTGTTAGGCACCAATGTTATTATCGATAACCAAGTACAAATTGGCCACAACTGTATTATTGGTGATCATTCATGCATCTGCGGCGCTACCGGTATTGCTGGTAGCTGTCATATTGGCAAACACGTGATTATTGGTGGTGGAGTGGGCGTCAACGGTCACATTAGCATTTGCGATAATGTTCAGGTGACTGGCTACACCATGATTGTACAAGATATCACTGAACCGGGTGTTTATTCTTCTGGTCAGCCAGCACAAACCAACCGTGACTGGCGTAAAAATACGGTTCGCCTTGCCAAAATTGGTAGTTTATTTGACCGTGTTAAAGCCCTTGAAAAACAGGTCTGATCTCGCGCTGGCGCAGGTATTACGTTAAACCTGCGCCATTTATATTAATTTGGTCATAAAGCGGTATACAAGACCCTCAAAATGACTAGAATATGGCTCGAATTTGAGCAATCAGTGCGTAACGCCATATAAAAACCGCAGTTAAGGAGCCCCCATGTTTTCTCGCGAAATGAATATAGCTGACTTCGATCCTGAATTAGCCGATGCAATGTCTAAAGAGGTTGAGCGTCAAGAACATCACATTGAGCTAATTGCCTCTGAGAACTATTGTAGTCCACGTGTGATGGAAGCACAGGGTTCACAGCTTACTAATAAGTACGCTGAAGGTTACCCAGGCAAGCGCTACTACGGTGGTTGTGAGCACGTAGACGTTGTTGAACAACTTGCTATTGACCGTGCAAAAGCACTTTTTGGTGCAGACTACGCGAACGTTCAACCGCACGCTGGTTCACAAGCTAACTCTGCCGTATTCATGGCATTACTTGACGCAGGCGATACGGTGTTGGGAATGAGCCTTTCTGAAGGTGGTCACCTAACTCACGGTTCACACGTAAACTTCTCTGGTAAAACCTATAACGCTGTACAGTATGGTTTGAACAAAGAAACCGGCGAAATCGATTACGCGCAGGTTGAAGCGCTTGCTAAAGAGCACAAGCCGAAAATGATTATCGGTGGTTTCTCTGCTTACTCAGGCATTGTTGATTGGGCGAAATTCCGCGAAATCGCAGATAGCGTTGGCGCATACTTACTTGTTGATATGGCGCACGTAGCGGGCTTAGTAGCCGCTGGCGTTTATCCAAACCCGCTTCCTCATGCTCATGTAGTAACGACGACTACCCATAAAACGCTTGCGGGTCCGCGTAGTGGTCTAATCCTATCTTCATGTGGCGACGAAGCAATTTACAAAAAGCTTAACAGCTCAGTATTCCCAGGTAACCAAGGTGGTCCACTTTGCCACGTAATCGCAGCTAAAGCCGTTGCCTTTAAAGAAGCGCTACAGCCAGAATTTAAAGTGTATCAGCAGCAGGTTGTTGCAAATGCGAAAGCGATGGTTTCTGTAATGCAAGAGCGCGGTTACAACATCGTTTCTGGCGGTACTGACAACCATTTGTTCCTTCTTGACCTTATTGACAAGGACATTACCGGTAAAGATGCAGATGCAGCACTAGGTGCCGCAAACATCACGGTAAACAAAAACTCAGTGCCAAATGATCCGCGTTCACCGTTTGTAACCAGCGGTCTTCGTATCGGTAGCCCAGCGATCACTCGCCGTGGTTTCAAAGAAGAACAAGCTAAGCAAGTTGCAACATGGATTTGCGACATCCTAGATAACATGGGCGATGAGTCTGTTATCAAACGCGTTCAAGACGAAGTAGTTGCACTTTGCGCACAATTCCCTGTTTATAAATAAATAGGTTTGTGTTTTATTGCGTACTTTGGTACTAATGCTGGACTAACTAGTCTACATTTGGTTAATAAGCCTAAGTACGCAATATTTAAGGATTATTCATGTTTTGCCCGTTTTGTTCAGAACAAGAAACAAAAGTTATTGATTCTCGTTTGGTTGCAGAAGGGCAACAGGTGCGCAGGCGCCGTGAATGTATGGTGTGTCACGAGCGATTCACGACCTTTGAAAGTGCTGAGCTTGTGATGCCCCGCGTTATTAAACGCGATGGTTCTCGTGAACCGTTTAACGAAGACAAACTTCGTGCAGGCTTGCAACGCGCGCTAGAAAAGCGCCCTGTTAGCACTGAAAAAGTTGAACAATGTATTCTCTCACTTAAGTCACAGTTGCGCGCGACCGGTGAACGCGAAGTGAGCAGTGAATTGCTCGGCAACCTAATAATGAAAGCCCTCAAAGAACTCGATAAAGTTGCCTATGTTCGGTTCGCCTCCGTTTATCGCTCTTTTGAAGATATTCGTGAATTCGGAGAAGAGATTGCACGATTAGGAGATTAAGTCGGCTACCTCTCAAACATCAGACACTTAGGGCTACAACAGGAATCCAAGTGAACCACGATACGGTTAAAAACGATTATTTTTGGATGGCAAAAGCCATTCAGCTTGCCCAACAAGGGCGCTTTACCACCTCTCCGAATCCTCGCGTTGGCTGTGTAATTGTTGACGAAAACAATCAACTGCTTGGTCAGGGGTATCACATTCAAGCTGGTACACCCCATGCCGAAGTCCATGCATTAAGACAAGCTACAAACGCACGCCCGCAAGGCGCAAAAGGCGCGACGGCATACGTTACACTTGAACCTTGTAGTCATTTTGGTCGCACACCGCCGTGCGCTATTGCCTTGGTAGAAGCAAAGGTCGCGCGGGTGGTTATTGCTATGACCGACCCTAACCCGAATGTATGCGGAAAGGGTATTAACATCTTACAGGAAGCAGGTATTGAAGTAGTCAGCGACGTGATGGCTGCTGAAGCCGCTGCGCTAAACCCCGGGTTTATTAAACGCATGCTTACCGGCAAACCTTTTGTTCGCGTTAAATTGGGCATTAGCTTAGATGGAAAGATAGCGCTTCAAAATGGCATAAGTCAGTGGATCACTGGACCCGAGGCAAGGCGAGATGTGCAGCGCTATCGCGCGCAAAGCTGTGTAGTGTTAACGGGCTCCGGGACGGTTAAAGCTGATGATCCTAGCTTGTTGGTGCGAGAAAAAGAGGCTCAGTTTGAAGATTATCCTCTAGAGCACATCCGTCAACCAGCTCGGGTTGTTGTCGATGGCAAGAGCAAGCTTAGTCGAAACTACACTTTATTTAACGACGGCAATACTACCTTAACGGCTACTTCGCAGTCCCATCCTGATACAGCAACACAGCACTATCTATCGGTAGATGAAAAGGACGGTAAGCTTAACTTACATTCATTAATGTCGGCATTAGGCGATAAGCAGTATAATGAAGTATGGGTGGAAGCGGGTCCAGGCCTCGCTGGTGCATTACTGCAAGAAGGGCTGGTAGATGAGCTAATTTGCTACCAAGCGCCAAAGCTTTTAGGTGATAAGGGCATAAGTATGGTTAATTTCCCAGCGTTTACGTCGTTAGATGAATGTATTTCGCTTTCGCTTATTGAAAATCGTCAGGTGGGCAACGATATTAAGCTTATCTTCCGCCCTGATGTTAGCAGCACACGTGGTTAACGCGATTAAAGAGGAACATTATGTTTACTGGAATTATTCAAGCGCTAGGTACTATTAAAAAGCTTGATAACCGAGGCAACGATATTCGCCTAACCGTTGCATCACCTACGCTTGATATGTCTGATGTCGCACTTGGCGACAGTATTGCAACCAATGGTGTTTGCTTAACAGTCACCGATATGGGACCCGATTATTATTGCGCTGATGTGTCGGCAGAGACTATCAAGTTAACAGGTTTTGCCCATTACAGTGCAGGTTCAACGGTTAATCTTGAGAAGGCAATGCGGCCAAGCGACCGCTTAGGTGGTCATATCGTGTCAGGTCACGTGGACGGCGTAGGTGAAGTAACACAAATCATTAAGCACTCAGACTACGTCGAATTCTGGGTAAAAGCGCCAGAAGCCCTGGCTAAATATATTGCTCATAAAGGCAGTATTACTGTCGATGGCATTAGTTTGACCGTTAATGAAGTTAATGGCGCTGAATTTATGCTTTGGATCATTCCTCATACGTTGCAAGAAACCATTATGGGAAGCTATAAGGTGGGCACAGCGGTAAACCTAGAAGTTGATGTCATTGCGCGCTACTTAGAGCGATTGATGCTGGGCGACAAAGCCGCCGAGCCAAAAAGCAAAGGCATCGACATGGCATTTCTTGCCGAGAACGGATTTTTAAGAAAATAACCCTACAAGAAGCACACAACATGGCATTTAACACTACACAAGAAATAATTGAAGACATTCGCCAAGGTAAAATGGTTATCTTGATGGATGATGAAGATAGGGAAAACGAAGGTGATTTAATCATGGCGGCTGAGCATGTGACGCCAGAAGCCATTAACTTTATGGTTACCCACGCCCGCGGCTTGGTGTGTTTGCCGATGACCCAAGAGCGCTGTCGTACCCTGAACTTGCCGTTAATGGTGGATAAAAACGAAGCACAGTTTTCTACCAACTTCACTGTGTCTATTGAAGCGGCAACCGGCGTGACTACAGGTATTTCAGCGGCAGATCGCGCCACAACAATCAAAGCTGCTGTTGCAAAAGATGCGAAAGCAACAGACATTGTGCAGCCGGGTCATATTTTTCCCTTAATCGCTAAAGATGGTGGTGTACTTAATCGTGCGGGTCACACCGAAGCGGGTGTAGACCTGCCGCGTTTGGCTGGATTAGAGCCAGCTGGGGTTATCGTAGAAATTCTTAATGAAGACGGCACTATGGCTCGCCGCCCTGAGCTAGAAAAGTTTGCGGCAAAACATAACCTTAAAATCGGCACTATTGCTGATTTAATTGAATATCGCAACTTAAACGAAACCACCATACAGAAAGTTGCTCAATGCAACATGCCAACCGAGTATGGTGACTTCGAGCTGCACACGTTTAAAGACAGCATCGACAACCAGCTTCATTTCGCACTTAAAAAAGGCGAGATTAAAGAAGACGAGCCGACACTTGTACGTGTGCACCTTCACAATACCTTTAGTGATCTTCTTGGCTCTACGCGCGGTATTCATCGCTCTATGACGCTTGCAGATGGAATGCGCAAAATTTCAGAAGAGGGTGGCGTATTGGTGCTGTTAGGTAAAGAAGAGCATATTGAAAGTCAGGTACGCCGCTTTGCCGCAGAAGACAGAGGCGAGCGCCCAGCTGGCGCTGACTGGCAGGGGTCATCGCGCACTATTGGTGTAGGCAGTCAAATTCTAGCATCAATGGGCGTACACAAAATGCGTCTTTTAAGTAAGCCAATTAAATATCACGCACTTTCTGGTTACGGCCTTGAAGTGGTGGAGTACGTGCACGACTAGTGCTGGCTTACTGGCTCTTTGTTAAGTCTATTGCGAAGGCTTGGTGAACTAGAGTGGGGTAGCAGGCTCGATCTGGTACCCCCCTCCGTATCTCTGTGGTCAAGGAGGTGCAACGAGCATTCCCTCACCACATTGCGTTAAGCAAAAGTATCCGTTTACGAATAGTTGAAGTTAAAGAAACAATCGATTTAGTTTGGGCGTAGTTGTGGTATACTTCGCGCCGTTTTTTCTCGAGGAATGAATCCATGCAGGTAATTGAAGGTAATATCAGAGCAACCGGTAAGAAGTTTGCTATCGTTGTATCACGCTTTAATAGCTTTGTTGTTGAAAGCTTACTAGAAGGTGCATTAGACACGCTAGAGCGTCACGGTGAAGTGAGTGATGACGATATCACGCTAGTGCGTGTACCCGGTGCTTACGAGTTACCTGTAGTAGCTAAGAAATTAGCTGAGAAAAAGTCATTTGACGCCATCATCGCGCTAGGTGCGGTTATTCGTGGTGGTACACCACACTTTGATTTTGTAGCAGGCGAGTGTAACAAAGGTCTTGCGCAAGTCTCACTTGAATACGGTGTGCCCGTATCATTTGGCGTAATTACAACAGATTCAATTGAACAAGCAATCGAGCGTTCAGGAACCAAAGCGGGCAACAAAGGTGCGGAAGCTGCACTTGGCGCGCTGGAAATGGTTAACGTGATCGATGCTGTTGAAAAGCTTTAAGGTAAACATTAAGTGAAAGTTTCAGCTCGTCGTAAAGCCCGTGAACTCGCCCTGCAAGGTGTGTATTCATGGCAAATGAGTCACAACGATATTCAGCAGGTTGAACTGGCGCTAGCCACCAGTAACGACATGCAAAAGGTAGATATGGCCTATTTTCAAGCCTTGCTTCGCGGTGTTGCACACAATGCAAGCAACCTTGATGCAACCATTAAACCTTACCTTGGCCGTTTGCCTGAAGAGTTAGACGCTATTGAAAAAGCGATCTTGCGCATTGCGACGCTGGAACTGACTGAGCGCATTGACGTACCGTACCGCGTAATCATTAATGAAGCGATTGAGCTTGCTAAAGCATTTGGTGCTGAAGAGAGCCACAAGTTCATTAATGGCGCACTGGATAAAGCAGTGCGCACATTGCGCAAAGACGAGCGCGACTAACCTTACCGTGGCGGCATGGATTGCCGCTAAAAGGGTTTAAAAAATTACCGTGAAAGAATTTGATCTTATCGGCCGCTACTTTTCAAATAGTGGCCACAGACGCAAAGACGTTGTTATTGGTATTGGTGATGACTGTGCTGTAACAACGGTTCCTGAAAACCAACAACTTGCCGTTACCACAGATACCCTGGTTGCAGGAGTACATTTTTTAAAAGACGCACCAGCTAAGTCTGTTGCGTACAAAACAGTGGCTGTAAACTTAAGCGACCTTGCTGCAATGGGCGCAGAACCTGCGTGGATTAGCTTATCTCTATCGTTGCCGGAAGTAGACGAAGCTTGGCTAGATGACTTTGTTTCGGGCCTTTACGAGCTAACGCAGTACTATTCTGTACAGCTTATCGGTGGCGATACGGTTAAAGGCCCAATGGCGTTTACCATTACGGCTCAAGGCTTTATACCGCCTGGCTCCGAACTAACGCGCAGCGGCGCTAAGCCAGGTGACTGGCTTTATGTCACCGGGACGCTTGGTGATGCAGGTGCCGGTTTAGATATTTTGCAAAATAAGCTGAGTGTAAACGGTGAAGCGAAAGACGTGTTGGTAAACCGTCATTATTTCCCAACCCCTCGCGTTGCGGTGGGTACGGCGATTAGACGTATAGCAACGTCGTGTATTGATATTTCTGATGGATTGATTTCAGATTTAGGGCACATTTTAAAAGCGTCTAACTGCGGTGCGAATGTTCATGTAGAACGTTTACCGTTATCGCGTGCGCTAACAAGTGCTGTTACACCAGAACAAGCTATCGAATACGCGTTGTCGGCCGGTGATGACTATGAGCTTATTTTTACCGTAAGTGAAGAGCAGCGCGGAAGCTTAGAAACCTCGTTGGCAAGCACAAATGTGAAGGCCACATGTATCGGGCAATTAACCGGTCATAACGGCACGCTTTCATTACTAAAGGACAATGAAAAGTACACGCCGACAAATAAATCTGGTTATGAGCACGCCTTTTAGGCAACCCACATATTCCAAAAGCAATAAAAGGAATAATCATGCAGGCTGAGTTTCGCGCTAGAGTGAGTATGAAAAATCCCGTGCATTTTCTCGCACTGGGATTTGGCAGTGGACTTATTCCTTTCATGCCGGGAACCTTTGGCTCTCTTGCCGCGTTGCCCCTACTTATTGCGTGCAGCCAGATTTCCATGATTTCTTTTATCGCGCTTACGCTGATATTTTCTGTTGTGGGTATTTACCTGTGCGGTAAAACGGCTGATGATATGCAGGTTCATGATCACGGCTCTATTGTGTGGGATGAAATAGCGGGCATGTTTGTGACCTTTCTGTTTGTACCTATTTCAGCGTCCTCTTTACTTGTAGGCTTTGTTCTATTTAGGCTTTTCGATATTTTGAAGCCCTGGCCAATTGGTATTATCGATAAGCGCTTACACGGGGGTACAGGCATTATGCTTGATGATCTAATCGCGGGCGCTATGGCGTGTGGCTGTCTACATTTGCTAATGGCATTCTGGCCAGCTGCATTGGCTTTGTTCTAATTCCTAGCGAAGAATTCGCGCCGCTATTTTTTTTAGACTTACCGAAAGCCAGTTCACGGAGAGCACATTATTCACGAAAAAGCCCGCTAAATAGCGGGCTTTTTAATGTCTTAGTGGTAGCTTTAAAGTTCAATTAGTTGGAGCTTAAACTGCTAGCCGCTGCAATAATACCTTCGGCATCCAAGCCATGTTCTTTATACATCTCTTGCTGTGTGCCCTGTAGAATAAAGCTATCGGGCAGACCCAGCATTTTCACTGCTTTTAGAACACCATTTTGCTGCAAATGCTCAAGTACTGCACTGCCAGCACCGCCCATAATACAGCCGTCTTCTAGTGTGATAAGTGCGTTGTGTTCACTGGCTGCCTTCAAGACTGCCTCGCCGTCTAATGGTTTAATAAAACGCATGTCGATGACGGTAGCGTCAATCGCCTCAGCAGCTTCTAGAGCGTAAGGCAGTAAGCAGCCAAAGTTTAGAATGGCGATACTTTCAGACTTGCCTTTTGATGATTCACGAACCGTACGAGATTTACCAATCTCAAGTTCTGTCATGGCTTCCTCAGGCGTAACACCCATGCCAGCACCCCGAGGGTAACGAACAGCGGCCGGTTTTTGTAACTTGTGACCGGTGTAGAGCATTTGGCGACATTCATTTTCATCTG
Source organism: Alteromonas portus (assembly GCF_005117025.1). Taxonomy (GTDB): domain Bacteria; phylum Pseudomonadota; class Gammaproteobacteria; order Enterobacterales; family Alteromonadaceae; genus Alteromonas; species Alteromonas portus. The sequence goes on from NZ_SWCO01000006.1 coordinate 73,196, forward strand.
AAGGAGCCATTACCACCATATTGGGAATACAGCGAAGGAAAGCGATATCAAACGCCCCTTGGTGAGTAGGACCATCTGCGCCAACAATACCGGCTCTATCGATAGCAAACAATACGGGTAGGTCTTGGATTGCCACATCATGTATTAGCTGGTCGTAGGCGCGCTGCAGGAATGACGAATAAATGGCAACAACCGCATTCATCCCGTCTTTTGCAAGCCCTGCGCCAAACGTCACTGCATGCTGCTCGGCAATCGCAACATCGAAATACTGTTCAGGGAAACGCTGAGAAAACTCAACCATACCTGATCCTTCACGCATGGCTGGCGTCACTGCCATAAGCTTAGGGTCTTGCGCGGCCATATCACACAGCCATTTCCCAAAGATTGCTGAGTAAGTAGGGGCAGAAGGCTTAGACTTGGGTAAAGCGTTATCTGCTGGGTTGAATTTAGGTACCGCATGGAATTTGATTGGGTCTTCTTCAGCTACCGCATAGCCTTTACCTTTCTTGGTAACTACGTGCAACAACTGCGGGCCGTCAAATTTGCGCATGTTGCGCAGCGTATCAACTACACCATTAACGTCATGACCATCAATCGGGCCAATATAGTTAAAGCCTAGTTCTTCAAATATGGTCCCAGGAACGACCATGCCTTTAATGTGCTCTTCTGCACGGCTAGCAAACTCTTTAATTGGCGGTACATTGCTTAGCAGTTTCTTGCCGCCGTCGCGTATAGAGTTGAAAAAGTTACCTGTAAGTAAGCGAGCAAGGTGGCTATTTAATGCGCCTACGTTTTCAGAAATAGACATTTCGTTGTCGTTAAGTACTACAACCATATCTTTTTTGATATCGCCGGCGTGATTAAGGGCTTCAAAGGCCATACCTGCGGTCATAGCACCATCGCCAATAACCGCCACTACCTTACGGTCCTTTCCTTCTTTTTCAGCCGCTACGGCCATTCCCAGCGCCGCGCTGATCGACGTAGAAGAGTGTCCGACAGCAAACGTGTCATAGTCACTCTCAGGCGGCCATGGGAAAGGGTGTAGACCATTCTTTTGACGAATGGTGCTCATGCGCTCTGCACGACCTGTAAGGATTTTGTGAGGGTAGGCTTGATGGCCTACGTCCCATAGCAAGCGGTCGAATGGCGTGTTATACACATAGTGCAGTGCCACAGTTAGCTCTACAGTGCCTAAACCAGAAGCAAAATGCCCGCTGGTTTGGCTTACGCTATTTAGTAAATATTCGCGTAATTCGTCGGCAAGCTCGCGCAATTTGTCTTGGGGCAAAAGCCTCAATTTTTCAGGTGTTTGCGCAAGCGCAAGCGTTGGGTAATGTTGGAGATCTAAACTCATGTACTTATTATCTTTTTCAACATGGCGCGTGGCTAATGGTCGCGTTTTACCAATAGCTCGCTAAACGCAATTAAACTGTCTGTATTGTAGGGTAAACGCGCCAATGCTTGAAGTGCATTATCGTGAAGCATTTCTAATTCTTGTTTAGCGCCAGTTATACCTAATTTGGCGGGAAAGGTATTTTTTCCTAGTGCTTCGTCTGACCCTGCGGGTTTTCCTAACTTTTCGCTGCTGCCTTCAACGTCTAAGATATCGTCTTGAACTTGGAAAGCTAATCCAATATCTGCGGCATAGGCCATTAAGTCAATTTTAGTTTGCGGAAGTAAGCCTTCACTCACAATAGCAACCATTTCTACGCAGGCCTTTAATAAAGCTCCGGTTTTGAGTCTATGTAGTTGTTTAAGCTCTTCTAGCGAAATGGTTTTTCCAGTACTGGCTAAATCAATAGCTTGTCCACCGCACATGCCTGCGTAGCCAGCACTTTTGGCAAGTATAGATAACAACTGACCACGCTTGCTTTCAGCGTACGTACTTAGCGGTGCATCAGCCAATACGGTGAACGCTAGCGCTTGCAAAGCGTCACCAGCTAAAATAGCCGTCGCCTCATCAAAGGCAATATGGCAAGTCGGCATTCCACGGCGCAAGTCATCGTCATCCATAGCAGGTAAATCGTCGTGCACCAATGAATAAGCGTGTACGCACTCAATCGCCATACTAATAGCCATCTGGTCTTTTTTGGGCACATCTAGGGTATTACCCACAACCTGAACCAATAGTGGACGCATCCGCTTGCCCCCAGCAAGTAGGGCATGGCGCATGGCGTCTTTAAGTCGCGGCGCATAATCGGGTAATTCATCAATTAACGTAAGAAGAGATGCGTCAGTTTGCTGTTTGACTTGCTGATGCAAAGCAGAAAAATTCATAGATTGCCTGTTAGTTAAAAATGAACAATTTACGGCTGTTCACTTTCAGGAAGTGTTTGAAGGGTTTCTTCGCCTTGTTCACTGAGCAATATTTTTACTTTTTGCTCGGCATTTTCAAGTGATTGCTGGCCTTGGCGAGAAAGTGCAATGCCTCGCTCAAATTTTTCTAGTGCTTTATTGAGCGGCAGATCACCGTTTTCCATTTCGTTAACGATAGCTTCTAGTTCTGATAAAGTTTCTTCAAAAGACGCTGATGCTTTTTCTGTCGTCATAAAACACTCGATATAATGGCCAAAATACGTATATCGCGCACATTAACCGAGGGTTGCACAAGGGTCAAATGGTTTGTCCGTATATCGCCTATATCACAGCGACATAGCTTTTTTTTCATGCAGTTGAACAAACTGGACACAGAGAAATTGTGCTATATTCCTGTTGATAGTTATATTACTTTTAAACGTGAAGTGTCTGCGTGTTTTCAGGGAAAGCCCTCTTAATGAGCTAGATTATCGTTTTTTAAACTCCTTAGCTAAGCAACTTAGTTGTGGCCACACTTCATAAAAAACAAATAAATATGATATTTTTCAATAATGTCGTTTTAGTATTTCTGTCTCGTGCCGATAGGATTAATGTACATTAACAGCACTGACTGCGCATAAATGGGGAAGAGTGAGTGGATTTAGCAACCGTCATAGGTATGTTGGGCGCCATTGGTTTCATAGTTATGGCTATGATTCTAGGCGGCAGCTTAGGCATGTTCATCGACGTCCAATCAATATTAATTGTATTTGGTGGGACCTTATTCGTTGTTTTGTCACAATTTACTTTAGGTCAGTTCTTCGGTGCAGGTAAGATTGCTGGTAAAGCCTTCATGTTTAAGATTGAGTCGCCGGAAGAGCTTATTGAAAAAATCGTAGAAATGGCAGATGCCGCGCGAAAAGGTGGTTTTCTTGCCTTAGAAGAGGCCGAAATTTCAAATGAGTTCATGCAAAAAGGCGTAGATATGCTGGTTGATGGCCACGATATTGAAGTGGTCAGAGAAACTCTTGCTAAAGACATATCTATGACGTCAGAACGACACGATTTCGGCGCTTCATTCTTTAAAGGTATGGGCGATATTGCGCCGGCTATGGGTATGATCGGAACCTTGATTGGTTTGGTTGCTATGTTATCAAACATGGACGACCCAAAAGCTATCGGCCCCGCTATGGCGGTAGCACTACTCACCACATTATATGGCGCGTTTTTCGCCAACGTTATCTGTTTGCCAATAGCCTTTAAATTGTCCGTGCGAGCAGGGGAAGAAAAGCTTAACCAAAGTCTTGTTCTAGACGGTATTGTCGGCATAGCTGACGGTCAAAATCCGCGAGTTATTGAAGGCGTGTTGAAAAACTACCTTGCGGCGAGCAAACGTGGAAGCGCAGAGGAAGAGTAATGGCCGAAGAAGAATGCCCAAAATGCCCCCCCGAGGGGCTTCCAGCCTGGATGGGGACCTTCGCAGACTTGATGTCACTGCTAATGTGCTTTTTTGTACTTCTGCTTTCATTCTCAGAAATGGATGTGCTCAAATTTAAGCAAATCGCAGGTTCAATGAAATTTGCATTCGGTGTACAAAACAAAATTGAAGTCAAAGATATTCCAAAGGGTACCAGCGTTATAGCCATGGAGTTTCGCCCAGGTAAACCCGACCCAACACCAATTGAATCTATTCAGCAGCAAACCAACGAAATGACTCAACAAATGCTAGAATTTCAAGCGGGAAATGAGGACTCGGCTGGCGGAAGGCAAAAGCAGCGTGGCGAACAACGTGGCGGTCAGTCTCAACAAACGGCCACTGAGTCATCATCATCGGCTGAGCAAAGCACTGACCAATCTCAAATGGCTGAGTTGATGAAAAAAGTAGCCCAACAACTCGAAAAGCAAATTTTAGACGGGTCTGTAGAAATGGAGTCGCTTGGACAGCAACTTACCATTCGAATTAGAGAAAATGGCTCGTTTTCCGCTGGCTCTGCTTTCTTACAGCCACAATTTCAGCCAGTGTTAAGAAAAATTGGTACGTTGTTAGCTGATGTGCCGGGAGAAATCGAGATTTCGGGCCATAGTGATGGTCAGCATATTGCTAACGAATTATATCGCTCAAATTGGGATTTATCGTCACAGCGCGCCGTTGCAGTGGCAGAGGCTATGCGAACGGCCCCAGGCTTTGATGAAAGTCGTATGTCTGTGGTCGGTAAAGCCGATACTGATCCTATTGTAGAGAATGCCACAACATCGAGTGACAGAGCTAAAAACCGCCGTGTGGAAATAAACATCAATCAGGGTAAGCCGATGATATCTAAACCTATATCAGTGGTAGATGATTAATCGCTGCTGTGTATTGGTTGGCTGCTCATCAAAACAGAGCTAATAAAAACGGTGCTTATATAAGCACCGTTTTTTTAATTTTGGAACCTGTCTACGTTTCCATTAATGGATAGACTACACTCTGGCTAGTTCATCTCTGAAGTGAGGTTTAGATATAACAAGCTGTACAGTACTGATTGTTCTCTCTAAAAAGCCACCTTCACAGTATTTCAGGTAATAGGTCCACATGCGCATGAAGCGCTCGTCGTATCCATCATTTAACAATTCATCTTTTGCCGAGATAAACGCTTCGTACCAATGGTCCAGCGTTTTCGCATAATCGATACCAATATCATGTAAGTCTCTTATCATCATATTAGTATACTTTTTAAGATGGACATTCAGTTGATGTTGCGATGGCAAAAATCCACCTGGGAAGATGTATTTTTGGATAAAATCAACGCTGTTCGAATAGCTGTCGTAGCGTCTGTCATCTATCGTTATCGACTGAAGCAGCATAAGCCCATCGTTTTTTAACAGTGATGAGCATTTTTCGAAGAAGTTACCTAAAAATTGCTTGCCCACAGCTTCAATCATTTCAATGGAAACTAACTTGTCGTATTTGCCTTCAAGCAAACGATAATCTTTTTTAAGCAGAGTAATTTTATTTTCAAGTCCTTCACGAGCAATCCATTCTTTGGCCCATGCGTGCTGTTCCTCTGAAATTGTTGTAGTGGTCACGCTACAGCCATAGTTTTTCGCAGCATAGACGGCAAGGCCGCCCCAACCGGTACCAATTTCCAGTAGATGATCAGTGTCGCTAAGTTGCAATTTGTCGCAAATCGCTTTGAGTTTGTAATTTTGCGCTTGGTTTAGCGTAGCATTAGGGTCTGGGTAAATAGCCGACGAATACATCATTGTTGGGTCAAGAAATCGGGTGTACAACTTGTTACCCAAATCATAGTGCGCTTCAATGTTCTTTTTGGCTTGGTCTTTCGTGTTGCGACGTGCAAAGTGTTGAATTTTGTTAATGGGCATGGTGACCCATTTGAATTTGTTTTCCCAGTCATCAAGGGTGGGTAAGTTTCTAGCAAATACCCTTACCACAGCCGTCACGTTGTCGCTGTCCCATAATCCATCCATATAGGCTTCGCCAGCGCCCACGCTACCGCCAAGTAACAAGCGACGATATGCCTGCACGTCTTTGATATTTACAATAGCACGTAAATCGCTATTTTCTTCACCAAAACGTGCAATCTCGTCACCGTTTTCTTGAATTATCAGGCGACCAAAGGGGAGTTGGTTTAAACACTTTAGAAAAAGTGTTCTACAAGTTTTATCTACGAAAGAGACCTCTGAAGTGGTCAGCAGTACAGATTCACCGAAAGACATTGTTATTGTTCCTGACTCTTTTCTGGGTGTGTATACAGTGGCGTTCGTTTCAGCAATAGCTTAAGCGCGTGCCAATAAATTCCGGCCACAGTTTTTATTGTCATACTGGGTATACGTTTAAGTGCGGCAGATAGATTCGCATTATCTAAAGTAAATTTAGTCAAATTAATGCCTGCACTGAATTCTTTGTCTGCCCTGACGCAATCCATTGCTAAAGAAAGTCTAGACGAAGGCTGAGAAATCGACCATTTGTACGTCATATCCATAGGGTTGAAAGGCGATACATGAAACGCTTTTGGCGTGTCGTCCTGAGTATTTAAGTCAACAAGATAGTGATGGCGCTCATTCCATGGAGTATTACTTACTTCCGCAAGCATGTGAGAATATATACCCTCATCATTGCGAAGGTAGTAAAAATTAACGGGGCTAAAATAAAGTCCCCACATGCGTAATTGCCCCAACATGAAAACATCGCCGCTGAGTGCTTTACCACCGTTCAACTCTGTCATCCTTTCTAATACCGCTTGTTTTAACGAAATGGAAGGGGCGCCTAAATAGTCTTCCCGTTTGAAGCGTACTCTTGCCTTATTGTGCGCACTAAAATGCTTCAGCGTATCAGATAAAGCGTTTAATTCTTCGCTTTCCAGTTTTAACCAAAATAGGTAAATGTCGTAGTCGAACTTATGTTGAGTTGGCTTAAATCGCTGGTGATAAACCTTGCCTTTATATATCGCGCTTTCAATCACAATGCTTCACCAAAGCGCGCACAAACATCGAGTGCACTGGTTACACCGTCTTCATGAAAACCGTTGTACCAATAGGCGCCACAAAAATGTAAGTTATCCACGCCACATATTTCGCTTCTTCGCGATTGCGCTTTCACCATGCTGGCGCTGTACTGTGGGTGAGCATACTGATAGCTTCGTAAAATACTGTTTTCGTCGATTTCAGGCGTATTATTCAGCGTTACGCAATAAGTACTCTCCGCTTCTAATCGCTGGAGAATATTCATATTGTAGGTCACAGAAGCAGGGCGGGACTCTTCGCTAACGTCTTCTTTCAAGCTGTAGTTCCAACTCGCCCAAGCTAATTTCCTTTTAGGTAGTTGGCCTATGTCTTTATGCATTACTACATCGTTTTCGGCATACGGAATATTGCCAAGAATATCTTTGTGCAGTGAAGTAGGGGATTGAATCATTTTTAACGCTTGGTCACTGTGACATGCAAACACTACATGATCAAACATCGCAACTGCACCTGATGAATCGGTAACTTGCCACTTATCATCGTTTTTAGCTACCGAGTGAACCGCTGTCGATAGTTTGATTTTAGACTTAAATGGCGCAACAAGTGGCGGGATATATTGACTAGAGCCACCTTTAATTGTGTACCACTGAGGGCGGTCGGTGATATTCAGTAAGCCGTGGTTATTAAAAAACTGCAAGAAAAACGTTAGCGGGAATTTCCTTGTTTGCTCAAGACTACTAGACCAAATAGCCGCGCACATGGGCAGGATATAGTAGCGGGCGAAGTCATCGCTAAGCTTTAATTCTTTAATGATGTCTTCTAATGTTAGCGACGATGTGTCTCGCTTTTCAGCTACCATTGCTTTGCACGCTTTATTAAACGTGAGTATATCTTTCACTATACGCCAAAATTTGGGTCTTAGAATATTTCGTCGTTGCGCAAATAAACTGTTTAAATTATTGCCGTTGTATTCAAGGTTTGCTTTTTTACTCATCACAGAGAAACTCATCTCTGTTGGTTGGTAGTCAACGTTTAACTCGGACATTAGCTTTATAAAGTTAGGGTATGTCCAATCATTGAAGACAATAAAGCCAGTATCGATATGATGGGTTTCGCCATTATCCTTTATCTTTTTGGTAGCAGTATGGCCGCCAATGTAGTCGTTTGCTTCGTAAACCGTAATGTCGTGCTGTCTGTTTAAAAGGTGAGCGCAGGTTAACCCCGATATCCCCGTGCCTATGATGGCTATCTTATTATTCATTGTTATATCTCTTATTGTTTTTCACGCATGGCCAACGATAAACGCTTTTGAATCGGCGTTGGCAATATGTGCATAAAGCGCAGAATAAAGCCAAAAAACCTAGGGAAAAAAACTGTTTGCTTATTGCTTTCTATTCCCTTAAGCATAGCTTCGGCAGCTTCTTCTGCACTAATTTTCATTGGCATTTCAAAATCATTTTTGTCGGTTAAAGGGGTTTCAACAAAGCCAGGTGAAACAGCCTGTACTTTGACTCCTTTGTGATTAAGGTCGACTTCTAGAGACTTGGTGAAATAGTGTAGGGCTGCTTTACTCGCTCCATACGCTTGGGTTCGCGTGAAAGGTAGTAAACGGGCCATACTGTCTACGATGACTAGCTTGTCGCCATTCTTTAGTCGCGGAAGCAGCGCATCAACACAGTGAACTACGCCGAAGAAGTTTGGCTCGAAAACGCGGCGGAACATGTCAGGTTCGAAGTCATCAACGTCGACATATTCGCATGTACCAGCATTAAGTACTGCAATGTCGAATTTGACCGTGGCCAATGCTTGGCGAGTATCGTCAAGGTTGGTAACATCGAACTGGCAAACGTCAATATTACTGTATTTAGCAAGCTCGTTGAGTTGATCTTCATTACGACCGCAAGCAATAACTGAATATCCCCTGTTAGCTGCATGAATTGCTAATGCTTTGCCTATACCTGACGTGGCGCCAGTAATTAAAACGGTTTTCACTTTGCTAGCTTCCCTTTGATCTTTTTAATTATAAAACCCAAGATAGGTACGTGCTCGTAAACCATTTCGCCCAAATCGTAATAATCCTTGTGATAGATGATAAAATTATTTCTAACACTAAGTTGCGTAGAGCCATCTAAGGTTATTTTTTTAGCGTTATCTTTTAACACCAGAGTCATGGTCCAGTTCACAACGTGGGTCACGTTTGAATGGCGCGATGATATTTGTTTTGAGCAGGTGAAAATGTCAGCTATATCGAATTTACAACTTTCGGCTTGCGTTAAAAGGTTAGCGAAATAGTTTTTAACCTCTTCTATTCCGCGGTGAGTGGTGATTGGGTCGATAAATAGAATGTCATCAGCATAGACGCCTTCTAAGTCCACCGGAGAGATCTGACATATATCTGTGTAAATTTTACAAAAGTGTGTAATCACATCCATTCAGCTTCCCTAACGTCTAGGTTTGTTAAATAAATCGTCGACCTGTCTCTGTAATTCTGTTTAGACGAATTACTATTTTTCAAATATTGTCTGCAAGTCTCTGATCTAAAATTTGTTAATATTGCTACTCAAAAACTAAATTACATTAAACGACCTTCTTAAGATCATGTTTTTCCGATTATCTGTGAAAAATTTTCCCATTCGATCCTATTTGTACTCAGTTGCGTAATCATTTTCGTGTTTTTGGAAGTGTCGAGTATGAGTGTAGAACGTTTTCCCTTATTTCCTTTATCTGCGCACCTTCTGCCTGAAGGCAGGATGGCATTGCGTATTTTCGAGCCGAGATATGTGCGCATGGTCAAAGAGGCATGTGCCGAAAATAAAGGCTTTGTGATGTGTATGCTTAATGCGAACGGTGACAAAAACTCGAACGAGCATATCCACAAAATTGGAACATACGCACAAGTTGTGGACTTTGATATGCTCGATGATGGGTTGCTTGGCATAAAGGTTGCTGGTTCTCATTTAGTTGAGGTAAATAGCATTGAAGTTGAAAAAGATGGACTTCGTACCGGCAGTTGTAAGGTGTTAGCGCCTTGGCAGTGCGATTTGGCTCCTCAACAAATAGCGCCTATGGATGAGCGGCTTAAAGAAATATTTGGAAGTTACGAAGAATTGGCAGCGCTGTATGAAGCGCCAAAGTTTGAATGTCCCAATTGGGTACTGAATCGATGGTTAGAATTACTACCGGTCGATGGGTCTCAAAAACAACACTTTCTTGCGCAAAGAGAATGTACTGAATTGCTTAATTATCTCTCTGCGCTGATAGCTTAAGATGTGGTTGTGACGGACATTACAAATTCGTAATCGAATATTTGCAAATTTTGCAAACGCTTTAAGTCTGAACGCCGTAGAATGATACAACCAAAACGGAAAAGCGGACGAATCTTATGTTAGTTGGAATTCCTTTGGAACAAAGTAACAGCACAATCAAACCTAAAGAATGTGCTACTGAAATGTCTGATTACCTAGTCGCGGTTGCTGAGGCCAGATGCAAGCGGTCGTTTGCACGAGTATTTAATTATTTCGCACCTCGCTTACGTTCTTACGCACTGAAGCAAATGGGTAATGAGGCGTTAGCTATGGAATTGGTGCAAGACACAATGTCGAATGTATGGCAAAAAGCACACCTTTTTAACGCTGAAAAAGGGTCTCCATCAACGTGGATTTTCACCATCGCGCGAAATATACGCTTCGACATGCTGCGCAAGCTGCAGAATCGAAAGGAAGACGTATGTTCTGATGATTTATGGCCAGTGCTTTGCGAGCAGACAGCAGATGCGAATGAAGCGCCACTTGACGAACAGGTCACGTTAGAGCAAATTGGTTATCTATTTGAATCTTTGCCAGTAAAACAAAAAGCAGTTGTTGAAGCTATATATATCGATGGTAAGTCACAGCAAGAAGTTGCTGACGAACTTTCTATCCCATTAGGTACAGTAAAGTCGCGCACACGTTTGGCGTTACAACGATTAAAGGTCATGTTAAACGATAATGATTAGGTTTCATCCGAGTGCCCAACAACTTAAAGATTTCGTTGAGGGCACACTGTCACCTGCTATATCTTTGATGGTTTCCGCACATTGTGACATGTGCGAGAAGTGCCAGCGCTTTGTAGAAATTGAGACAGAAAGCTTGGCTGCCCAAATGATTTCGGCAGCAAATGAAAATGTCGACGACACGTCAGACATAGCTTTTCAATTTGGCGACATGCTGTCGCAAATAACCCAACTCCCTTCTTTAGACCAAGATAGCATTGAACCGATGGCGACTTTGGAATATCGAGAGTCAATGCATAAGTCTAGCAAAGCGCCTGAAAGCTCAGGATTGAAGACTATCGAATTGGATGGTCGGACATTTACGCTACCTCGTACACTGCATCGTTACATCGACAAGACAGGCAACTGGTCGAGTTTAGTCGGTAAACTTTGGCAGGCGCCTGTGGATTTAGGCAATCAAGGCGTTGCTAATTTTATTTTTATGGGGAGTGACGGCAGCGTTCCAGAGCACACTCACCGAGGTACTGAATATACGCTAGTTATAGACGGTGAATTTAGTGACGGGCTGAGTCGATATGACACGGGCGATTTTATTTTCATGGATGGTGAGAAAACACATACGCCTAAAGCCGAAGGTAAAGACGGATGTTTGGTATTTAGCATCGTTGACCAGCCATTACATTTCACTTCAGGTTTGGCAAGATTGCTTAATCCATTCAGTCATTTATTTTTCCGCTAAACCTTTTATCAGAATAAAATCATTTGTTAAAAATTGCTGCAGATACTAACAGAAACAAAAAACGCACTTATGTGCGTTTTTTGTTTATTGGCATTTAATAAATCCAGCAATTTATCTAACTAATAAATTCGCTGTCTGGATAGTTTAGCTTTAGTGTCTTCATTGCATTATCGCGAAGCTCTGTTAAACCGAGCTGCTCATAGCTTGAAACCATAATTTCCAGAGCTTGTTGTACCTGCGTGGTGTTAGGGAAGTGCTCAATCACATAGCGACCGCGGTTAGCTGCAGCTACATAAGCCTCCCGTCTCATATAAAAACGTGCAATAGCAATTTCATAGCGTGCTAATCTATCCTTTATATGCACCATACGCTGCTTAGCGTCTGCGGCATACTTACTATCTGGATATTGCTGGATAAGCCTGCGGAAATCTTCAAACGCTGCACGAGACTTCGAAGGATCTCTATCCGTACGATCAATATTCATCAACTCTTGGAACAGATTGCTGTCTGACTCCATGTTGGTTAATCCACGCATGTAGTAAGCATAATCAACATCAGAATGATTAGGGTTTAATCGGATGAATCTGTCGATAGTGGCAAGGGTTTCTTCGTTTTTGCCTGACTTGTAATAGCTGTAAATAAGATCCAATTGCACTTGATGCGATAAAGGACCAAACGGATAACGAGAATCCAGTGCGCTTAACGTTTGTGCTGCAGCGCTGAAGTTACCCACTTCCATACTCTGCTTTGCTCTGTCATACAGTTGCTGTGCACCCATGTTAGCTAAAACGGCTTTTTCTTCTTTATCTGAAGAACTACATCCTGCAACAGATACCATAGCACCCAATAGAACGGGAGCCAGTAAACGAAATGATTTCATAATAATTCTATTTTCCTGCTAAACAGTTTAATACTTCGCTGTCTAAGCTCATGTGTTAAACAACAACACTTTGATTGCATTCTAACGTACTAACGATGAGAAAAACCATACAAAAACGTAAACAAAGCAGTGTACAGCGTGAATACTTGTTATAATACCTTTTTTTAGACGTAATCAATGGTGTTATGACACAGTCGCCGAACACAATACAATTAGAAGCTTCAACGGAAGCTACGCATTTTGGTTTACGGTTAGATCAGGTTTTGGCTGATTTGTTCCCTGAATATTCTCGTTCTAAGTTAAAAACTTGGATTCAAGACGGGAATGTTGCAGTAAACGGTGAAGTAATCACCGTACCCCGACACAAAATGCAAATGGATGAACTTGTTACTGTACAGGCCGAAATGGATGTTCAGGTAACAAGCGAAGCGCAAGACATCGCGCTGAACATCGTTTATGAAGATGAGCATATCTTAGTAATAAACAAGCCTGCGGATTTAGTTGTGCACCCGGGTGCGGGAAACCCAAGTGGTACCGTGCTAAATGCCTTGTTAAATCATTGTCCAGAAATAGACAAAGTCCCTCGTGCAGGCATTGTTCACCGTCTTGATAAAGATACGACAGGTTTGATGGTTGTGGCAAAAACGATACCTGCGCAAACTCACCTTGTTGATCAACTGCAACGCCGCGAAATGAGCCGCGAATACGAAGCTGTTGCCTTAGGTACAATGGTTGCTGGTGGTATCGTCGATGCGCCAATCGGAAGGCACGCGACGAAACGCACTCACATGGCAGTACGTGAAATGGGTAAGCCGGCGGTAACGCATTTTCGTGTTATTGAAAAATTCCGTGCGTATACACATCTGCGCTTGAAACTCGAAACCGGTCGTACACACCAAATTCGCGTTCACATGGCCCACATTAAGCACCCATTGCTGGGCGATCAGGTTTATGGCGGGCGCCCTCGTTTACCTAAAGGCGCATCTGAAGAATTTATCGCCGCGCTTCGTGGTTTCCAGCGTCAGGCATTACACGCAGCCCAACTCTCACTGTTTCACCCTGAGACTGAAGAGTGGATGACGTGGAAAGCACCTCTACCTCAGGATATGCAGGACTTGCTTAAAGCCGTGAAAAAGGACACCGCGGACAATCCTCAGGATATGCTTTAGGCATGGAGCAGGGCTTATGACGTGGTCAGCTGCAAATTCACCTCTTTCATCCACGCTGGATTTGATTACGCCAGCGTGGTCATGCCCCTCTAATATTGTCGCTTACACAACGACAAGAAAAGGAGGCACGAGCTTAGGTGATTTCGCAGGCTTGAACGTTGGGGCTCATGTGGGGGATGATCTTTTATTAGTCAAAGCCAATAGAAGCGCGATACCACATAGCAATAAAATTACGTGGTTAGAGCAAGTGCACAGCAATCGCGTAGTGTCTCTGCCGAGCGCGGACACTACCGCTGATGCGGCGCACTCTTCTTCAGTTTCACACTTTTGCGCCATAATGACTGCAGATTGTGTACCCATCTTGTTATGTGATGAAAGTGGGCAAGAAGTCGCCGCAGTACATGCAGGTTGGAAAGGTCTTGATACAAACATTATCGCCAACACCGTTAGGCACTTTAGCTGTGACGCAAATAAGCTTATAGCTTGGATAGGGCCTGCAATCAGCGGCTCTTGCTATGAAGTGGATGCTCAACTGGCAAGTAAATTTCGTCATGTAAAGGGTGCAATCGCTAATAGCTATAATAAAGGAAAATACCTGTTAGACTTACCTTTAATAGCACAAATGCAGCTGCAACAAGCGGGTGTTAATTCAATTACGCAAAGTAACTTGTGCACTTACACTGACGAACAGCGCTTTTACTCACATCGAAGGGCAACTCATCAAAACAAACGCACGACTGGGCGAATGGTCAGCGTGATAGGCCTGCTTTAGATTGTTTAGAAACATGGACAGCCGTTTTTAGTCTCATCAAAGGTTTGCGCTAAATCAAATTTCATATCTTAATTGTTATCTTTTTGGCTAACTTTTCAATCTCATACTTGAATCACAATTGAGCAGCCTACATAACTAGAACATAAAGAATGCCATTGCGCATAGATCATTACCTACTCTGCGAGAGTTAAAATGTTCGTAACCGCGGCGTGTTACCGCAGGTATAGTTGTTCACTTATTAGGTTGAGATTATGAGACTAGATAGATTTACCAGTAAATTTCAGCTCGCGATATCCGATGCTCAATCACTCGCATTGGGGCGAGATCATCAATATATTGAACCTGTCCATTTAATGACTGCCATGCTCAACCAGCAAGGTGGTTCAGTACGCCCGTTGCTTGACCAAGCAAACATTAATGTCAATGCGCTACGCTCCGCATTGAGCCAAGCAATTGAACGTCTACCTCGAATCGAAGGCATTGGTGGCGATGTCCAATTAAGTAAAGACAGTGGCATTCTACTTAACCTTTGCGACAAGATTGCTCAGCAACGAAAAGACGAATATATCACTTCTGAAATCTTCGTTTTGGCGGCTCTTCAGGATAAAGGGCGGTTGGGTGAAATTCTTAAAAGCCTTAATATCACTAAAGACGCTATTGAAAGCGCGATAGATGATATGCGGGGTGGACAAAAGGTGACCGATCCCAACGCAGAAGACGTACGTCAAGCGCTTGAAAAGTACACCACAGACCTTACTGAGCGAGCAGAACAGGGCAAGCTCGACCCGGTGATTGGGCGAGATGACGAAATTCGTCGAACGGTTCAGGTGCTGCAGCGCAGAACCAAAAACAATCCTGTGCTTATTGGTGAGCCTGGGGTGGGTAAAACTGCTATTGTGGAAGGTTTAGCGCAGCGCATCATTAACGGCGAAGTGCCTGAAGGTTTGAAGAACAAGCGCGTTCTTGCCCTCGACATGGGCGCATTAGTGGCGGGTGCTAAATACCGCGGTGAGTTTGAAGAACGTTTGAAGGCAGTACTAAACGAATTGGCTAAAGAAGAAGGCCGCGTCATTCTATTTGTTGACGAACTGCACACCATGGTAGGTGCCGGAAAAGGCGATGGTGCTATGGATGCTGGGAATATGCTTAAACCCGCGTTAGCCCGTGGTGAACTGCACTGCGTGGGGGCAACCACATTAGACGAATATCGCCAATACATTGAAAAAGACGCAGCGCTTGAGCGCCGTTTCCAAAAAGTATTGGTTGAAGAGCCAAGCGTGGAAGACACCATTGCTATTCTTCGAGGCTTAAAAGAGCGCTATGAGCTCCATCACTCAGTAGATATTACCGACCCCGCTATTGTCGCAGCGGCAAGTTTGTCACATCGTTATATTAGTGACCGTCAATTGCCGGATAAAGCCATTGACCTTATTGATGAGGCAGCTTCTAGCATTCGATTGCAAATAGACTCTAAACCTGAGGACATGGATCGACTAGAGCGGCGTATCATCCAGCTTAAGTTGGAAGAGCAAGCGCTTGCTAAAGAGACTGACGATGCGAGCCATAAGCGCCTTGAAATGATTGAACTAGAGCGTGAGCAGGCGGAAACCAAGTACGCAGAGCTTGAAAAAGTATGGCTGGATGAAAAAGACGCCATGCAGGGTACTCAAAGCATTAAAGGAGAGCTTGAACAAGCTAAGCTAGATTTAGAAATTGCTCGACGGGCATCCGATTTAAACCGTATGTCGGAGCTTCAGTACGGCCGTATCCCTGAACTTGAAGCAAAGTTAGAGCAAGCAGCTGAAAACGAAACCCGTGAGACCACATTGCTTAAAAACAAAGTGACGGACATTGAAATAGCTGATGTACTCTCTCGATGGACAGGTATACCTGTAGCTCGAATGCTTGAGGGCGAGCGAGAGAAGCTGTTACGCATGGAAGACGTACTTCATAAACGGGTAGTTGGGCAAGAAGAAGCTGTTGAAGCAGTTTCAAATGCCATTCGCCGTTCACGTGCTGGCCTTGCCGATCCAAACAGACCTATTGGCTCATTCTTATTCTTAGGGCCAACGGGCGTAGGCAAAACAGAGCTTTGTAAAGCCTTGGCGGGCTTTATGTTCGATACTGAAGATGCCATGGTACGTATCGATATGTCTGAGTTTATGGAAAAACACTCGGTAGCACGCTTAGTGGGGGCGCCTCCTGGCTATGTTGGCTATGAGGAAGGTGGCTACCTAACCGAAGCTGTACGTCGCAAACCATACTCGGTCATTTTATTGGATGAGGTTGAAAAGGCACATCCAGACGTATTTAACATTCTGCTTCAAGTGTTGGATGACGGTCGTTTAACTGATGGACAAGGGCGCACGGTAGATTTTAAAAATACGGTTGTGATCATGACGTCCAACTTAGGTTCAGACATCATTCAAGATAAGCACAACGAAAGTCAGTATGACGATATGAAAGCGTCGGTAATGAGTGTAGTCGGGCAGCATTTCAGACCTGAATTTATAAACCGCGTAGATGATATTGTGGTATTCCACCCGCTAGGGAAAGAACAAATTAAATCAATTGCCAAAATTCAGCTTGCTTCGCTTCGCGCAAGGCTTGCAGAGAAAGGGTATAAGCTTACGCTGTCTGCCGCTGCGATGGATAAGCTGGCAGATGCTGGGTTTGATCCTGTGTTTGGCGCGCGGCCGCTTAAGCGAGCGATACAAGTGCAGGTGGAAAATCCACTCGCCCACCAGTTACTCGCTGGCGAGCTGATACCAGACTCCACTATTCGAATAGACGCCGACGAAAGTGGCCTATTCGTGGTAAGTAGCTAATAGTAATAGAAAATTCATTTATATTAATTTCTATTACCTTAAAGGCACTGGAAACAGTGCCTTTTTTGTTGTCTTATTATTGCTTTATCATCGACTTTTCTTTTAGTTTACTTGCTAACGAAATTTCAACGTCAGTGTTAGGAGTTATACATGCAGTCAGCCCCAATTATTAGCGCTTTCAAACGCGTACTCGGGGAAAGCAACCTTGCCGTTGGAAAACGTCAGACAGAGCACTACCGAAAAGGGTGGCGATCGGGAGAAGGTGAGGCCTTGGCAGTGCTGTTTCCAAATACGCTTATGCAATACTGGGAAGTGCTTAAAATTTGCGTTGAATACAACTGCATCATTATTATGCAGGCTGCAAAAACCGGTTTGACCGAAGGTTCTACCCCGAGCGGTGATGATTATGATAGGCCGGTGGTAGTTATTAACACCTTAGCCATGGACAATATCGTTTTGCTAAACGAAGGGAAGCAAGTGTTAAGTTTTCCAGGGGCGACCTTGTTTAAACTAGAAAAAACCTTGAAGCCTTTCGGTCGCGCACCACATTCAGTGATTGGCTCATCGTGTTTAGGGGCATCCATCATTGGTGGTGTTGCTAATAACTCAGGGGGGGCGTTAGTTAAACGAGGCCCCGCTTATACGGAGTTATCACTATTCGCTCAAATAGATGAAAACGGAAAGCTACGGTTGGTTAATCACTTAGGAATAGACTTGGGTGAAACACCTGAAGAAATTATCGGTAACCTCGCTTCAGGTAACTTTTCAAAATCACTCCCAGAAACCAGTAAGAAAGCGTCAGCTAGTGATTATGAACAAATAGTTCGCGATGTTAATGCTGATACGCCTAGTCGCTTTAATGCAGACCCATCAAGGCTTTATGAAGCTAGCGGTTGCGCGGGTAAAATTGCCGTTTTTGCGGTGCGATTAGATACATTCGAAGTACCAAAAAAAGAACAAACGTTTTATATCGGTACAAACGATGCTGATGTACTTACCCGTATTCGCAGAGACATTCTGTCGACATTTGAAAACGTCCCTGAAGTAGGTGAATACCTGCATAGAGAAATGTTTGATATTGCAGATGTGTATGGCAAAGATACGATATTGAGTATTGAACGTTTAGGCACTGACTCACTACCTAAAATGTTTGCTATTAAAGGGCGGGTGGATGCTGTGTTCAGCAAGCTGCCATTTATGCCACGTTATTTGAGTGACAGAGTCATGCAGTTTGGTAGTAAGTTTTTCTCTGACCAAATTCCTTCAACTTTAAGAGCCTACCGCGACAAGTACGAGCACCACCTTATCCTTAAAATGAGTGATGGCGGTATTGAAGAGGCAGAGACACTATTAGCCAAGCTGTTCACGAAAGAGAAGCTAGATGGTGACTACATTACGTGTAATGAAGAAGAGTCATCTAAAGCGTTTTTGCTGCGCTTTGCCGCAGCGGGGGCCGCGGTTCGCTATCAAATGCTGCATCACAAACAAGTAGGGGATATTCTTGCGTTAGATATTGCCTTACGCCGCAATGATGATTTTTGGGTAGAGCGCTTGCCTGAGCACATAGCTAAACATGTTGAAAAGCCACTTTATTACGGGCATTTCTTTTGTCATGTTTTTCATCAAGATTACATACTAAAAAAGGGCTGCAACGCAAAAAAAGTAAAAGCAGACATGTTGGCACTTTTAGATAGTCGTGGCGCAAAATACCCGGCTGAGCATAACGTCGGCCATTTGTATAAAGCAGAGAGTACTCTACAGCAGTTTTACACACAGCTGGACCCTACCAATACCTTTAACCCAGGCATTGGTAAGATGGAGAAGCACAAACGCAATTGTTCGTGCTGTTTATAACTATATGTGAAGAGAGCCTTAAAGGCTCTCTAATAATGCTCTAGCCTGCGGACGCCTGAAGAAAGGTCGCTCTACATTTACTGCATACTCTAGCTCTTTCTTCGCTTCCTCAGTTCTATTCAATTTTGCTAGCGTGTACCCCAAATGATAGCGAATGTTGGGGTCATTGGCGTCCCTTGCGAAAGCGTCTCTAAGCATTTTAAGACTACCCTCATAATCTCCCTGTAGCGCTTTAATGTGTCCAAATGTGTCTAGTATTTTAGAAGAGTTAGGCTGTAGCTCATAAGCTTGTCGCGCATAGTTTTTCGCGGTAATTAGCGATTTTTCAATATGCATGATAGCTAAGCGATTAAAAGCTTCTGCTGGATTAAGTAGGTTGGGCTCTTCAATAAGTTCTTTATAGAGTGCTGTTGATTCCTCGAACTCTTGTATAAAGAAAAGGTACTGAGCCAGCAGATTTTTCGCCAGCAGGTTATTTTCATTTTCACGAACAAGTTTTCGCGCGGTTTTCAAAAAAACATCAACAAATTGTTCGTTTAATGCGTAGTTGTAGATCGCAATAAATGCCTGTGCAAAAGCAGCATCCACGTCTAGTGCTTTTTCAAAAGCGTCAATTGCGCTTTCATCATTACCCTTATTCGCAGCTAATCTTCCCTTCAGAAAGTGATAGACCGGATTTTCTTGCTGGTTTGCGGGAATGGTCGCTAACAACGACTGTGCTTTATCGTTTTTCTGTAAATCTAACAACAAACTTGTATAGCGCAGGGTAACAAATGTGCTCGTGTTGGCTATGTCGTGTGCGCGAGCCATGGCGTTTAACGCGCTATCGTTATTTCCTAAAGCTCGAGTTTGGTCAGCATAGGCGATAAGCTTTCCGGCATCGTCGTCAATAAAGTTTCTTACAATGCTTAGCGTTTTTTCCGCATCCGCACGTTGATTATTTGATAGCTGAAGCGCAGCTTTACGAAGAAGGTAGTCAGCATTGTCGAAATCATCTTTTATAAGCAAATCTAAATGATACAGTGCGTTCTTGATGTCGCCTTGTTGCTGGTATAAAGATGAAATACGCTCTCTAGCACCGATATTCGAAGGATTAAGCGTTAATATATCGAGGTAAATTTGCTTCGCGTCTTCTACGGCGCCCGCTTTGGTTAAATTAAACGCCTTTAGCATTAAAGTTTCGTTATGCTGAGGGGACAAAGCAAGTAGCTCTTCTACAAGTTGGTTAGATTTATCTACATTCCCTAAACGACTCTCTGTAGCTGCTAAATTGAATTTTGCTGGAAAGAGGGTAGGGTTCTGTGCCAGCGCCTTTTCAATATTGGTTTTAGCTTCTTCTAACTGACCTTGTCTAATCAGAATGCCGGCTTTTAGGTTGTACACTTCAGCTTCATCAGGAAAAAGCTTACTGAGTAAATTTGCACCCTTCAGCGCATTATCGAATTGCTGCGCTTGTAAATTCATTAATGAATAAGTGAACAGAAAACCTGCGTTGTCTTTGTAGGTCGGCAAATTCTTTTCAAGAATTGATAGTGCTTCGTCCTGCTTACCTCTGGCAGCCATCAATTTGATTTTAAACAGCTGAAGCTTATTTTCATTCGGGTACTTATATTCAAGGTTTTGCAACAGTCGTTCAGCTTTGAACGCTTTGTTTTGGCGAATAAATAAGTCACCCAGAAGAAGGGCCGAGTCAGGGTCTTCCATCAACGCCTCTTGATGGCGTTCAAGCAGCGCAAGCGCCTGTTTGTCTTGCTGTGTTGCCATATAAACTTGGCTTAGCATTAATACAGCCTGTAGATCATCAGGCTCCTGTTGCAAATAGGCATTAAAGTCTTTTGCGGCTGTTTCCAAGTTGTTATTAAAGAAGTTTGTTAAACCGCTTATGTAGAGCAACATAGGTTGCGAAGTTATGAGCTCAGGGTCAAGCTGTGCCATAAAGTCATTAAGCTCTTTTAGCTTCGTATTATCAATAGCTTGTTGGTTGTCTCTGCTTTGCAACCAGCTATTAAGCAAAATGGCCAGAGGATCATTAGGCGTATCTTCAATGATCTCATCAACGAATAGCTTTGCTGTATCGTAGTCTTTCGCCTCCAAATACAAATCTACTAGATTTCGCAGGGCAATAGGATCGTCTCGGTTAAACGTTAGGGCTTTTTGTAAATGTGCAGTTGCCGCGTCAGTATCTCCCTGTCGATATGCCAGTTGCCCTTTCAAACGCCATGTTATTGCGTTTTCTGGTTCTAACGACATGGCTTTATTGATAAGAGAATTTGCTTTAGATAAATCTTCATTTTGAAGGGCAATAGAGGCTAGACCGTTAATGGCAGGTACGAAGTCTGGCGTACGGGAAACGATAGTGTTGTAGTCGCGTAAGGCGCACTGCTCGTCTTCTAATCTAATACACGCGGTTGCATGAATCATTAACCATTCGCGCTCTGCGTCACCTGACAACTTGTTCAAATCTGAAAAGTCTACAATTTCCTTATACCTGTTTAAGAAAAGCCAAGTGTTGCCCAGCGGCTCTGCCAGAAGGTTGATATCTGCCCCCATTTCTAGCGCTTCCACAAATTCCATTTCGGCTGCAGTTAAGTAGCCGTTTATAAGCAGTATCTCGCCCATTAGTATTTTAGCAGCTAGATTTTCAGGATCTTTTTGTAAGCTGTTTTTAAGGTGAACGTAGGATTCATCGTATTCGTTTTGATTAAATGCGGCGAGCGCTTTTTCGTAATCTTCTGATGTAGTTGCGAAACTGTTGAATGCGATTAAAGAAGAGGCAACTGTAGATATAATAGCGCGATGTACAATTCGCTTTTTATTATTAAAAAAATCCATATAAACCTTCGAAACTTAGCCTAGCCACTGGCTTAAAAATAGCATAAAAAAAGGTGGCCTAAGCCACCTTCTAAAGATACGTGTTTTCTAAACGTTTTTAAACAATTAAACGCGACGCTTACGTCTATAAAGAACAAGGCCCAAACCTAAGCTCATTAGTGCAAGGGCACCTGGTTCGCTTACTTGCGTAGGTGGTGGCGTTGTTTGTTGTTCTACCCCAATGGAAAGTGACGATAGTTTAAAACCTACATCGTTGATAGACCCGCTCGCACTTTGGTCGAATATAGTATTATAGGCGCCAACAAGCCAATACTTAGCGGCGGTTAGGTTCTTTGTGAATGAAGATTCGTAATAGTTTTCTGCGTTTTTCGTTTCGCTAATGTCGAAATGGCCGAGTGCGCCAGCAATTACTGTGTCATTCACATTTGACCAAGTAAACTCGTTACCGCTGGAAAATAAGGAGTTTGAACTGAGTCCAGCAACAGTTACGTCGTTAGTTTCTCCACCATCGTTGTAATTCGCAGAAAAAGTAGCACCAGTTAGAACGACTTCTTGGTCGAAAGATAATAAGAACATGTCAAAATCTCTCAAACCTTCTTCGTTGTAGTTATCAACTGAATGTGCTTCTTCCGAGCCAACCCATTTACCTTTGCGACTTTTATAGTACCAAGAACTATCTTTATTAGTAATACCATACCCGTATGCTTCAGTGCCTGAAATACAAGAGCCATTGCTTACGCTGCAATTAGTGTAGCCTTCCATAGAAGCTTGTTGTATGGTTTCATCTTCATCCCCTTCTTGCCAATTGTTATCGGCGTACCAGGTTACATTACTTCCAGTATCACTCCATGCGGTAACTGAAACTTTTACGTTAATGCCGTCGATTAAAATGCCTTGAGATGCATCTGTACTCGTGAAAATATTTGTGGTACGAGTAGTTCCAGTGCCGTTTACAAGGGTGTAAGTAGCTTCATCTAATGCTTTGTCATTAGCATATATGTTGGCATTTAACGTTAGGAACAAGAGGGAAGTGCTTAAAAACTGCTTTAATTTCATTTTTTGACCACAAATACTACGAAAATAATATTTATGCTAAGCATTAAATGTGCCATTGCGTAAGGTATTGATTTTTATGTGTTTTATTAGGGTCTCTGTTGGCGCGAGTAAAAAAAACTGACAGGTTGTACCACCTGTCAGTGATCTAAAGTCTAATTTCTTCAAATGGCTTTTTTACGGCGCCACATTACGAAGAGGGAACAAGCCATAAGTAACCCGATAGTTCCAGGCTCAGACACTTCGGTTGTATCCGGTGTACCCATTGTTTCTGTAACAGAGAAACCAATATTGGCAAGTTTAAACGCGTCGTTACCCACTCTTCCGTCAATATTTCCAAATACAGTGTTGTATGCACCAACTAACCAATATTGCGCTGATTCAGTAAACGTAAAATCTGCGCGGTGATCTAAATATTCACAACTCTCAATATCAAACGAAGCTGACGTTAGGGCATCAGCAACAGTATCACTCCATGTGTTAACGCCAGACGTTAGTTTAGAGGTGTTACTTAGCGCGGCTACAGACACCTGACTATCGCTACTGCTATATAGCCAAGAGAAGCTGGCACCGGTTAGTGTTACCGCAGAGTCGAAAGATAGCAAAATAAAATCGTAATCTCGTTCTACGTTTGTAAACCTGTAGTCTTTCGAATTGTCGCTTCCGCTTGAGAAGTAATTTAAATTATCAATGGCGTGGTCAGAATAACCTTTGTAATTCGCCTCATCGCTATTTGTAACGCCATACCCCCACTTATCAGAAATTTTTTCCAACTCGGCGCCAACAACGGTCTCTCCCGTTATACCTTGTGTATCAGAAAAAGCCGACATATTTATATTCAGCCCATCTATTTGAACAATAGAGTCATTCGCCAGGGAGTTTTGGGTTACTTTGTTATCTACCAAATCATAATTGTATTCACCAAGTGGTGAATTACATACATCATTCTGTTCTGTAGTTTGGTTTGACGATCCGCAATGTGAATAGCTCTGCTTGGTATAATGGTATGTAGCAGATACAGTGCTAGCGTTCAGACTAGATAGCAATGCTGTAGAAAGAATCAGTATAGATTGTAAAGAAAACGACTTGTGAAGTAATCGCATAGCTACTTTCCTTTATATAAAGCACATTGTGCTTCCAGTACTGACTTAATAAACATTGCGTATTCTGATATGCACAAATTTTGAGTAGTACCTAATTTCAACATGGGCTTGTATGATATATGAACGGTGAGCTATTTAAGGTATGTTGCCGTATACCTAGTTATTGGTGTGTGGCGAGTTAACACCTTTCTCTGCACTTGAGCAGTTGAGGTAAGACGCAGACGCTTTGGTATGAGTACTGAGTTTAATGTAAATCTCAAAGCATTTTTGATGTTAGGTTAAGTAAAGTCTCAAGGCGTAATCTTTACTTTGCTATGCGTTCCTAGATATCTATGAAATAATTAACGCAATTGTATATGTAGAAGTATGAGGACATATGTCTGAACAAAAACGTAAAGGGATATACTTACTTCCCAACTTATTAACAACAGCAGGTTTGTTTTCTGGTTTCTTTGCTGTTGTATCATCAATGAACGGTCGCTTTGAAGCTGCAGCGGTTGCTATATTTGTCGCGATGATTTTTGATGGACTGGACGGACGCGTAGCTCGAATGACAAATACGCAAAGTGATTTCGGCGCAGAGTATGACTCTATGGCCGATATGGTCTCTTTTGGTATGGCACCTGCGCTTGTTGCTTATAATTGGGGATTAACAGAACTAGGCAAGTTAGGTTGGTTAGCTGCATTTGTATATGTAGCCGGTGCAGCATTGCGTCTAGCTCGCTTCAATACACAGGTTGGCATCGCTGATAAGCGTTTCTTCCAAGGTCTTGCTAGTCCAGCGGCAGCGGCAGTTGTATCCGGTCTTGTTTGGGTTGGTGTCGAGTATGATGCAGTAGGGACTGACTACGGATTAATTGTGGCCGCAGTAACTGGTTTAGCTGGCTTACTTATGGTGAGTAACTTTAAGTATAATTCTTTCAAAGAAGTTAACTGGCATGGCAAGGTTCCATTCGTTGGCCTTCTATTAGTGCTTTTAATATTCGTTGTTGTTGCAACAGAGCCAGCGCTTGTACTATTTTTAGTATTTGCTTTGTATGCACTGGCAGGGCCTATCAATACTTTCCGCACGGTAGAGAAAGTGACTTTAGATGACGTGGTAGGCGATCACGAAGAAGACGCGGACTTCAATGCTGATAAAAAGAACCAAAGCGAAAGTGAAGACGTTTCTAAGCAGTAAGTAGGCAGTTCTAGTCTTTATGAAAAGAGGGAAACCTCTTTTAGTGTTATTAAACAGAGCTCTTTTCCATAATTCTGCCTGCATAATAAACGAATAGAGTGAAAAGCGACCGAATGGTCGCTTTTTTTGTATTTATTTAAAATAAGTGTTGACGTGAGCGCTCATTTCCCTAAAATGCGCATCCGCTTCGGGGGAAAAGCAAAACAGCAACCCTCCTGAAGTAAGTCTCTACTAACTGCATAGGCCAGTAAAGACGGGAGTTTAGAAGAAACGCTTCAGGAAATAAATTTTCAAAAAGTGTTGACAACGAAAACTTCCAGCGTATAATGCGCACCTCACTCGAACAGGGTGAGTCACTAAGAAGCAACGGCTTCTAGTGAATTGCGGCGAAGCCGCAACGTTCTTTAACAATTTAGACAAGACAATCTGTGTGGGCACTCGTTAAGAGTGTCACAACGACGATTCATATTTCGATATATTTAATTGAAGAGTTTGATCATGG
>NZ_SWCO01000007.1 GCF_005117025.1 Alteromonas portus
CCATGATCAAACTCTTCAATTAAATATATCGAAATATGAATCGTCGTTGTGACACTCTTAACGAGTGCCCACACAGATTGTCTTGTCTAAATTTTTAAAGAACATTCACTTGAAGCCGTTGCTTCTTAGTGACTCACCCTGCTCGAGTGAGGTGCGCATTATACGCTGGAAGTTTTCGTTGTCAACACTTTTTGAAAATTTATTTTCTGAAGCGTTTCTTCTAAACTCCCGTCTTTACTGGCCTATAAAGGTAGTAGAGACTTACTTCAGGAGGCTTGCTGTTTTGCTTTTCCCCCGAAGCGGATGCGCATTTTAGGGAAATGAGCGCTCACGTCAACACTTATTTTAAAAAAAGTGTCATATTTGCTTTGATTGCTTAAAATAGCCGCAACATGAGGAAATATCGAACGAACAAAGGGGCAAAAGCCCGTATTCTATTACCTGTTATTAGTCATCTTACCTATAAACCGCATTTGTTGACTGGTAAACTAATTCAAGTATTACATCTTTTAACTCTTGGCGAACTTGTTAGGCTTTGAAGCTATCTATAAGAAGTTCAAATATGAAATAAGATTCGTCGCGAACAAATATATGTCTATACCCCCTACTACGTAGATAGTCTACCGAACGCTGCTGATACTCTCGATTATTCTTTTGAGGGAAGTTAACTTGTTCGCGGGTACTGGGTATGTCATCCGACATTGCTACACTTATTATATAGATGAGGTTCATCACGCAATATGAAAACGAGCGTTATTTTTACAACCTATAATTCACCAGCATGGTTAGAGAAGGTGCTATGGGGTTTCTTTGAGCAAACCGCAAATGATTTCGAAATCGTTATTGCAGATGATGGCTCTCGTGATGAAACCAAGATGCTTATTCAACGCATGCAAAGTGAAACAGAGATTCCTATCAAGCATGTATGGCAAGAAGATGATGGCTTTCAAAAATGTCGTATTCTCAATAAAGCCATTTTAGCCTCTGAAGGTGAATATCTTATTTTCACAGATGGCGACTGTATACCTCGAAAAGATTTTATCGCTCAACATTTAAGACTGTCAGAGGAAAATACCTATCTTTCTGGTGGTTACTTCAAATTACCTATGAACGTGAGCGAAGCAATAACCCGAGAAGACATAGTAACTCAACGTGCATTCGACGTTGATTGGTTAGTTAGTAAAGGGTTAAAGAAAACGCACAAAACAATGAAGCTAACTGCAAGAGGTGCTTGGGCAGAGTTTTTAAATAAAATAAGTCCAGCTCGCCCAACATGGAATGGTCATAGTGCGTCATGCTATAAAAAACATATTCTTGCCGTAAATGGGTTCGAAGAAACGATGCAGTATGGTGGTCAAGATTGTGAATTTGGAGACCGCTTAGTTAATTACGGATTAAAAGCCAAACGGATACGCTATTCAGCAGTTTGTGTTCACCTAGATCATAAACGTGGGTATGTTACGCCAGAGATGCTTCAAAGAAGTAAGGCAATACGCGAAGATACTAAGAAGAATAAGATAATTAAAGCACGTGTTGGTATAGAAGAATCATCACAGTAAAGCTGTAATTAAAAGAGTTGTTCTGATGCATAAATCAATTGATAGTTTTAAAGGTGTTTCTCCTACATTAGGAAATGATGTCTATATTGATAGCTCGGCAAGGGTCGTCGGTGATGTGGTGTTAGGAGATGATGCGAGCATTTGGCCGCTGGTTGCTGCACGTGGCGACGTGAACAAGATTCGTATCGGCGCTCGCAGTAATATTCAAGACGGCAGTGTTTTGCACGTTACCCGTAAATCCGAGAAAAATCCCGACGGATTCCCACTTATTATTGGCGAGGACGTTACCGTTGGTCATAAGTGTATGCTGCATGGCTGCCAATTGGGTAATCGGATTCTTGTTGGCATGGGCGCTATTGTAATGGATGGCGTTGTCGTTGAAGACGATGTGTTTATCGGCGCAGGTACTTTAGTACCGCCAAACAAGAGACTAGAGAGTGGGTTTCTTTACGTTGGAAACCCTATGCAAAAGAAAAGACCGCTTAAAGACGCTGAAATGGCTTTCCTAAAACAGTCTGCTGTTAACTACGTTGTGTTAAAAGATGAGTACCTTGAAGAAGCGAACTAGTTTCGCTTCTCTCCTTGCTCAACTATAACTCTGACACGTTTTACAATATCTGAAGTGTCAGGGCGCTTTTGTGTCCATATATAGAATGCTTCTGCCGCTTGCTCAACCAGCATGCCCAACCCATCTATTTGTGTTTTAACACCTAATTCGGCTGCATCTCTCATAAAGCGCGTGGGTGAGTTTTTATAAACCATGTCGTAAACCACTTCACAGTGTTGTAAAACACCATCTTCTAAACTACACGGCAACTCGTTGCTTAGACTAGCAGCGGTTGAATTGATAATAATATGTGGCGCAACAGATGCGATATCTTCGAGCGCTACCACCTGCACTTTAGGGTTAGATGCGGCAGTTGCTACTTCATCAGCTTTTGCTTTGGTTCTATTTGCAATGGTCAAAGAAGCCGCCCCTGCTTTTAATAACGGGGAAATGACGCCACGAGCTGCGCCACCGGCACCAATAAGCAATACACGTTTGCCCTCAATTTCCACTCCACTATTAAGTAGATCATTTACCAGGCCCACACCATCTGTGTTGTATCCAAGCACTTCACCATTGATACTATTCATTAGGGTATTAACAGCTTGTGCATCTTTTGCAGCTTGGTCATCTACCTTTGCCAAGTTGAATGCATCGAGCTTAAAAGGCATGGTGACGTTGCAGCCTACAGCGCCTTCCTGTGCTAGAAACGCTTTTGCAGCGCCTACAAAACCATCTACTGGCGCAAGTATCTTTTCATAAGAAATCGTTTCACCCACTTGTTCTGCAAACATTTGATGGATAGTTGGTGATAAACTCTGTGCAATAGGATTTCCGAATACAGCGAATTTTTTCATGGGAATACGAGACTTATTTAATATAAAGAAGAAAAGCGATAGTCGTACTTCGCAGGGTACACCATATGAGCGTATAGGTGGAGAGGAGAAAGTACGGGAATTAGCAAATACGTTTTACGACATTATGGAGACCGACCCACTTGCGAGTGAACTACTTGCTATTCACCCTCAGCCATTAGACAGAATTCGCCACGTGTTCTTTTTGTATTTAAGTTTATGGCTTGGTGGTCCTGATGATTATCAGCAGCAGTTTGGCCACCCGCGCCTGCGTGCACGCCACCTTCCCTATACAGTAACACCAGAATTAAAAGCGCAGTGGATGTATTGTATGCGAAAAGCCATGTTTAAAACGGTTGCAGATATCACTTTAGCTCAACAGTTAATAGACGCTCTTGATCAACTTGCCAATCACATGGTGAATACAAAATAAAAAAGCGCGTTGAAAGGATTAACCTTTAACGCGCAACTCCCCTGTTACTATTTACGCTCTTTATGGCGCATAAAGTAGTGCAATTTTGAAAGCCTGATAGTTAGTAAGGCGTCAAACTAAGAATTAGAATGTGTAACCCACCGATAAGGTATACACCCAAGGATCTATTTCAATATCGCTTACAGTTCCATCAGCCTCACCCACTTTAAAGGTGGCTTCTGTATCAATATCAATAAATCGAACCGATGCGTTTACATGCCATTTGGTATCTATTTGATAGTCCATGCCCACCTGAGCTGATAAACCCAATGAGTTATCAAGCGATAGGTCGCTTAAGCCCGCAGCTTCATTTGCGCCCGTAAACTCCTCATCAAAGATAAAGGTGTAGTTGATACCAGCACCAATGTACGGCTGAAATGCAGCGCTTGCATCGTTGAAATAGTAGTTCGCCGTTAACGTAGGAGGAAGATGCGTGACTTCACCAAGCTGGTTGCCTGTACCTAAAGGGTCAGCTACGGAAAAATTAACGTCGTGCTTAAAGGGCGTTGCTGCGAGTAGTTCGATATTAATATTATCAGTAATAAAGTACGCTACATTTAAACCGAGCTGAGTATCGTTATCGATATTAAGGGCTACACCAAGGTCGGTGCCGCCTGCTACGATGTTAGTCGTAGATTCGTCAGGAGCAACGGTAGTAAGTCCGCCACGGACAATCCAATCGCCTTGCTGATGAGCGCTAGCTAAAGGTGAGAGTGCAGCAAGTGTAAGACAAAGTGCAGATGCAGATAAAAAGTGTTTGCGCATGATGTGTCTCTTTTGTGTTTAACTAAGATGGCGCTACTTTACGTCAGCGCTTAAAAGAAACATTGATCCAGCGCAAGATTGATAACTCACTGAAACACCGATGATATTCCACCTTGATGTAGATCAAAAAAACGCCGCATTAACGTTAATACGGCGTTTTTTAGTCATTAAAGATGAAAGCTGCTATAGGCGGTCCGCTTAAGGATTTGAGCGCTGCCTTATTTAACAATAATTACCAGTCAGTAGGCTTTAACCAATCAGTTAACTTAGCTTCAGCGCTACCCGGTGCAGGCGTATAGCAATACTCCCAACGCGCTAGCGGCGGCATCGACATTAGAATTGATTCCGTACGCCCGCCGGTTTGCAGTCCAAATAAAGTGCCTCGGTCGAATACAAGGTTAAACTCGACGTAGCGGCCCCGGCGATAAAGTTGAAAATCACGCTCTCTTTCGCCGAAATCGGTTTGCTTACGACGTTCAACAATGGGAACGTAAGCATCGATGAAGCCGTTACCAACAGCCTGCATAAACGCAAATGACTGTTCAAAACCCCACTCATTCAGGTCGTCGAAGAATAACCCTCCCACGCCGCGAGTTTCGTTGCGATGTTTCAAATAAAAATAATCATCGCACCACTTTTTGTACTTAGGGTAGACATCATCGCCAAACGGCTTACATAATTTTTTTGCAGTATCATGCCAGTGTAAAACGTCATCTTTAAACGGATAAAATGGCGTCAAGTCGAAGCCGCCGCCAAACCACCAGATAGGTGCTTCGCCTTCTTTTTCTGCAATAAAAAAGCGAACATTAGCGTGTGACGTTGGGATATACGGGTTATGTGGATGAATAACGAGCGATACACCCATTGCTTGAAAGTTTCTTCCCGCAAGTTCAGGGCGATTAGCCGTTGCTGAAGCAGGCATTTGACTGCCAAACACATGAGAAAAGTTAACGCCGCCTTGTTCAATCACCGCACCATTTTTTAAAACTCGAGAGCGACCACCGCCCCCTTCTTCACGCTGCCAACTGTCTTCAACAAACTGACCTTTACCGTCGGCGAGCTCAAGGGTTTGGCAAATGGTGTCTTGCAACCCTAGTAAATAGCGTTTTACTTGCTCTATTACTTCAGCGGCATTTTTACCGTCCAGTAATTCTGCTGATGTCATGCTCTTATTACCTCTGCTGTGTCACCATCGCGAATGGTACTGGGTTTAGTTGCACCGCCTACTTCCCCTTCGACATAGAAAACGGAATCAGCGAATACGGCTTTTGCTTCTTCAGTGGTGGTGGCTGGCGGTTGGCCGGTCAGGTTAGCGCTTGTAGAAACTAACGGTTTACCAAACTTGTTGCACAATTCCACTACTACAGGGTGATTAGTTACGCGCACCGCTATTTTACTATGCTTGCCGGTTAACCAAACTGGCGCAGATGACGACTTAGGTAATAGCCAAGTATTAGGCCCTGGCCAGCTCGAAAAAATATCGGTGCGTCTATCAGGACGAATAGCGTTGTCGTTAACATAAGGCAGTAGCTGACTGTAGTTTGCAGCTATCAAGATCACGCCCTTTTCTACTGGTCGCTGTTTTATCTCTAACAACGCATTTACTGCTACTTCATTGTCAGGGTCACATCCAATACCCATCACCGCTTCGGTTGGATAAACGATTAAACTACCCGCTTCAAAAGCAGCAATAACAGGGTCTACTTCAGATGAATTAGCCTCAACGGGGGTAAACGTATTTACGTTCCCATTTTGGATATCAGACATGGTTTTGATCTCTACGTATAGTTCTTTATGTAATTACTTTTTATAGCCGCAAGCCGGCTGAGGGCACTGTAACTGCCCTTTTTTATCTATTAATACTCCCCAACCGCAGTCTGGACAGCTTTCATTTACCGGCGTGAAATTTAGCACATATCGACATTGTGGATAATGGTTACACGCAAAAAACTGTTTACCGTATTTGTTAGTACGCGAGATCAGGTGCCCTTTCTTACACTTTGGACAATCCACCAAAGTATCTTCTTTTTCTTTAATGGGCTCGATGTGATGGCATGAAGGAAAATTGGTACAGCCGATAAACATGCCAAACCGCCCCTTCTTTATGGCTAAGTCAGATGCGCACTCGGGGCAAGCTATACCATCTAGGGTTTTAAGAACAGTGGTTTGTTTATCGTGCAAAGGCTTGCTGAAGTTACATTCAGGATAGCCCGTACACCCGATAAAAGGACCAGATTTACTGTTCTTTATATGGAGAGGTTTACCGCACTCGGGGCAATCTCCAAAATTATCATCAAGAGCATGCTCGTGAGCAGAAAAAAGTGAATGGTCTATTTTAGACATGTATTAGACGTTAGGGCCTTTAACGCGCTGTAATTTCACAGCGCATTTTTATATAAAGATTTAAATGCTAGAGGCTACGGCTGCATTAATGCAGCACACCGTCTGGCTCTTCGAACAAAAGATCTTCCATTTGTGCGTAGGCTTTTTCCTTACCGGGTACATTAAACAGTACCATTAGTACCACCCACTTCAGGTCTTCCAAGCAAAATTCATTAGAATCAATTTCCATAACGCGATCTATAACCATTTCGCGTGTGGAAGCATCCAATACATTGACCTGCTCTAGGAACATAAGAAAGCCGCGACACTCCACATCTAAACGCATTTGTTCTTCGTGCGTGTAAATACGGCTTAAGCTAGTGCTAATGCCTTTGCAAAAATACGGTTTAATATCCGTTTCTTGTAAAGCAGCTAACTTTTCCAACCATGCGAGGGCTTTATAAATCTCATCGTGATGAAATCCTGCGCGCACAAGCTCTTCCGTTAACTCGTCTTGGTCAACACGAATTTCCGTTTCACTGTGAATGAAGTTTTCAAACAGATACATGAGGATATCGAACATATTATTTTCCCCTCAATTTCACGTAACCACCAGGGACAGCGGCCACTAAACCACGCAACTCATATTCTAATAATGATGCCATTGCTTGCGATACTGATAAGGCATTGCGCTGGGCTATAACATCAATAGCGGTGATGTCATAATCCACACTAGCTAATAATTTATCGGTTGCCAAGCTATTCGCTGTACTTTTTTCGTTTTGCTGATCAACATTCAAGCCTAATTGTGTAGGCTGAACGCCAATTTCATCTAGAATATCGTTTATATTAGTTACTAATTTGGCGCCCTGTTGGATTAACCAATGGCAGCCTTCAGAATACGCGTGAAAGATATTACCAGGCACAGCGAATACTTCTCGCCCCATATCTGCGGCCAAATTCGCAGTTATCAAGGTGCCACTCTTAATTTTTGCCTCTACCACTAAGGTTCCAAGCGATAACGCTGCGATAATTCTATTGCGCCTGGGAAAGTGCCAGGGCTTAGGCCCCTGACCCGGAAAGAACTCTGTGACTGTAACGCCTCCACTGTCATTTATAGTTTCGTAAAGCTTACTATTTTTAGCTGGGTATACGATTTCAGGACCCGTTCCCATTACCGCAATGGTTCCGGTGCTACCAGACAACGCGCCTTGGTGTGCGGCGCAATCAATGCCCATGGCAAGGCCGCTTGTTACTACTATGCCGTATTCTGATAAACCAAACCCAATATCATTTGCTATACGCTTCCCCTGAAGGCTCGCTCTTCTGCTACCTACAATGGCTATTTGTGGGCTCTGCAACAACGTACAATTTCCTGTTGCAAACAATACAAGAGGTGGGCTGTCTAACTGCTTGAGTGATTCAGGATAGTATGAGGACGAATAGGCAATGATATGTCTATTTTCATCCATTTTGTTCCATTTTAACGCAGCATCAATAAGGGGTTGTGATATTTGATCAGTAAGCTTTTTAACGTCTTCAGGTAAAGATGATGTGTTTAAAGCTAATTCTTCAGGCGATAATTGATAATACTCAATAGCCTGTAACCAGATTTTAGAAGAAACGCCTTGTGCAGAAGCTAGTGCAGTCCACGCCAATGTTTCGCTATCAGTTTGAAAAGATTTCAGGTTCACTATCACTCCTTTGCGAGCGACAGTGAACCGTAATACGCTTATGGCTTCGCGACAATGAAGCCCCGTTTAATTCCTTTATTCGCTCGCGTTATTAATCCGTAACTTGCCGCATCAAATGTTTTAAACACAATAACTTCACCCACTTTGAGTGCAGGCTGCGCTACCGTATCAATAAACCACTCACCACCACTTTTGGCACCGGGTTCGTCAATATAGCGTGGACTATCCTCATCTATAATAGCTGGGCCTTGTGCGTACACGCCCAATACTGTGCCTGGCGCCACGTCCATAGAGCCTAAATCAAGAATGACAACGTCGTACTTGCCGAGTAAATCATGGTCGTGCAAGTCACCCACCACAGCCCCTCTTTGTGAAGTCGCAGGAATGAGCTCAAAATCTTCAGGGTGGGAGAAACCACCAGCCATAAGTTTATCGCCGCGCTTTGCTTCTTGATTAGCATCATCAATAAAAAGCAGCATGGTGTCGTCTGCTTGGTCTTTTTCCACCAGCGAAGCGGTAGATACATGCGTGACTTGTATGCCCAACGTCTCACCTTCTATATTTTTGATAGTAGCGTGCTTTCTTATTACTCTGTACTGGTCGTCAGTACTGAATTGTTGCTGGCTTAGCACGAAGTCATCTGAAGCGAACCTTACATTTCCGTCTTGATTACCTAGAAGTCTTGGTAAAACTGAATAGCTGTCCTCGTCCAGCAGCATGTGATGCCTTACGAAAGGAGAGATAGTTGTCCAAGATAGTACATCGACTGGTTTTGGCTTTATTCTTTTATCTGTAGAGGGAGACAGGTTATAGGATAGCTTATCGCGCTTTACGCTTAAGACAGGCTGGCCATCTACGTAGCCAACTACGATGACATCACCAGGATAAATAAGGTGAGGGTTATCTATTTGCGTATTCGTTCGCCATAGCTCTGGCCATAGCCAAGGCTTGTCTAGAAAAATACTCGCGATTTCCCATAGCGTATCGCCACGTTTCACAGTATAGGTCTCTGGTGCAGTGTCTTTTAATTGAAGCGCAAACGCAGGCAAAGACAAAAGCACTCCAAGAATAAATGTTGCTGCGCGACGCGCGTAAATTAATCGCTTTTTCAAATTAACCACCTGCAAATTATTCACTGTCATTTATTGTTGATTTTTCAGACAATAGCACTATATCGGCAGAAGTACGTATTCTTATAGGGTTTTGGTAAAAAACTGCACGAAACCACCCGATATACGTTAGAATAGTAACTTAATAAGCACTGTAAAGTGTGCTGGCAATTAGATCGTATATGAATTTATACAGCGAAAAGGTGAAGTAAGCGACAAATGGCAATTTTAGACGTATTAAGTTTTCCAGATGAACGTCTTCGCACGGTAGCTAAGCCCGTAGAAGAGGTTAACGACGAAATTAAACAATTGGTATCGGATATGTTCGAGACCATGAAAGACGAGAACGGTATCGGCCTTGCTGCAACGCAAGTTAACCGCCACGTTCAAGTTGTTGTTATGGACGTATCGGAAGATCAAAACGAGCCACGCGTATTTATTAATCCTGAAATTATTCGCAAAGATGGTTCAACAATTAGCGAAGAAGGCTGCTTGTCTGTACCGGGTAATTACGCCAAAGTTGAGCGTGCCGAAGCAATTACAGTTAAGGCGTTAGACCAAAATGGCGAGACCTTTGAGTTAGATGCAGAAGGCCTGCTGGCTATCTGTATTCAGCATGAGCTGGATCATTTGAAAGGTAAACTGTTTATTGATTACCTCTCACCGCTTAAGCGCCAACGTATTCGTAAAAAGCTAGAGAAAGAAGCGCGCCTTGCCGCAAAAGCCTAAGGAATAACGTGACAACTCCATTGAAAGTGATTTTTGCCGGTACTCCGGATTTTGCAGCTAAACATTTATCGGCGTTGCTAGCGAGTGAACACGAGGTCATTGCTGTCTATACTCAACCTGATAGGCCCGCTGGCCGAGGTAAAAAGCTTACAGCCAGTCCAGTGAAAGTGCTCGCCGAAGAAAACGCCATTCCTGTATACCAGCCTCAGTCGTTAAAAGCGGTAGAGGCACAGGAAGAATTAGCCTCACTAAATGCTGATTTAATGGTGGTGGTTGCGTATGGTCTAATACTGCCCACTGCTGTATTAAATGCACCCAAACGAGGTTGTATTAATGTACACGGCTCTATTTTGCCAAAGTGGCGAGGCGCAGCTCCAATACAACGCGCTATCTGGGCGGGTGACGCTGAGACCGGCGTTACCATAATGCAAATGGATGAAGGCTTAGACACAGGCGATATGCTGCACATTGCAACATTACCTATCACGCCTGAAGATACCAGTGCCACCTTATATGAAAAGCTTGCGGAGCTTGGTCCACAAGCGTTGGTCGAGGTCGTCGATGAATTTGATCGTTACACCCCCACCAAACAAGATGATTCTCAAGCCACCTACGCGAAAAAGCTATCAAAAGAAGAAGCCCTTATTAATTGGGCAGACGATGCAGATCAAATAGCGCGTAACATCCGTGCTTTCAATCCTTGGCCTGTAGCGTGGATGCAGGTCGAAGATCAAAATGTGAAGGTGTGGTCAGCCAGCGTTGTTCCGTTAAATAAAGATGCTACTCCAGGTACGGTAATCAGTGCCAATAAAGAAGGCATAACCATAGCGACAGGGCGCGATGCACTTTGCATCACTTCACTTCAAATTCCAGGTAAGAAGGCGCTTCCAGCGTCAGACGTTATCAATGCTCGCCAAACGTGGTTTGAAGTGGGTCGTTGTCTGACACAAGCGGATTAAACGTGAAACCATTACCCCTACCCAAACAAAAGAACCTTCGCGCAGATTGCGCGTGGGTTATCTATCAAATTTTAGAACAAGGCAAGTCATCGCGTGAGTGCTTAGAACGGGTTCAGCGCAGACACAACGCCAAAGACAACGCATGGATTCAAGAGATGTCGTTAGGGGTAATGCGTCGACTTCCCCTTTTACAGTATTGGCTGCGCTCTTTGCTTGATAGACCCTTAAAGGGCAACAAAAAAGTTATTGAGCACCTTATACTTCTTGGTTTGTATCAGCTTAACTTTTCACGTGTTAGCAACCACGCGGCCGTTGGAGAAACTGTTGCCGCTGCGTCTTATCTAAATGCAGCTGCTTTAAAAGGGTTAGTAAATGCAGTACTGCGTAATTTTCAGCGAGAGAACCTTGCCGACAAACCCGTGGACGATGCCATTATAAACAGCGGTTTACCTAAGTGGTTGTTTAAGGCAATAGAAAATGCTTATGGCGCAGATGCAGAACAGGTGCGTAGTGAAACGAATGCTATGGCCCCCATTTGGCTTCGCGTGAATAAGCTGCAAACGTCTATGGAGGCCTTTACCAAGGCGCTGGATAAAGCAGAGGTTGCTTATACCCTTAGTGAAAGTCACGCTGATGCGGTAATCCTAACTAAGCGCGAAGACATCACTGCTCTGCCCGGATTTGATAAAGGGCACTTTGCTGTACAAGATGGCGCAGCGCAATTGGCCGCGCACTATTTAAAACCACAGGCAAACGAACGTATTTTAGATTGCTGTGCAGCACCTGGCGGAAAGACAGGGCACATTGTTGAGTCAGCACCTGATACGGAATACGTATTAGCGCTTGATGCTGATGCTACCCGCCTAAAACGGGTAGAAGAAAACATGACTCGCCTTAAGCACATTGTCGATATTAAGCAGGGTGATGCTGCTAACCCAGAAACTTGGTGGGACGGAATACCCTTTGACAGAATATTACTGGATGCCCCCTGCTCTGCTACCGGCGTGATTCGACGTCACCCTGATATTCGCTGGCTTCGAAAATCTAATGACATTGACAATTTAGCGCAGCTTCAACGCCGCATATTAGATACGCTCTGGGGCTTGTTAAAACCAGGCGGCACACTACTTTATGCAACCTGTTCTATTTTGCCAAAAGAGAACATGGCGCAAATACAGCAGTTTTTGTCCGACACACCGGATGCCACCTTATCGCCCATACTGAAAACAGAAACTCTTGATAAACCTGGACGTCAGATAACGCCAGGAGAGCAACAAATGGATGGTTTCTATTATGCGAGGCTGGTAAAGTCATTAGACTGAGTTCTATAGTTGTGCAATGTCATACAGTTATGACCTGCACGAATATGAAGGCAAAATAATAACGATGAAGATCATCATTTTAGGGGCCGGCCAAGTAGGCGGAACACTTGCTGAAAACCTAGTGGGTGAAAATAATGAAATAACGGTTATTGATTCTGACCCCACTATATTGCGCGCACTTCAAGACCGCCTTGATTTACAAGTAGTAACGGGCGTGGGGTCACACCCTGATGTGCTGCGCAAAGCCGGTGCAGAAGATGCCGATATGCTGATTGCCGTAACCAACAGTGATGAAAGTAACATGTTGGCCTGTCAGGTGGCCTACAGTTTGTTCAAAACACCTACTAAAATCGCTCGCGTACGCTCTGAACAATACATCATTTACCAAGAACAGCTATATAAGCAGCAAGACATTCCCGTTGACCACATCATCGCTCCTGAGCAATTAGTAACTAAGGCCATCAAACGTCTTATCGACTACCCGGGTGCACTTCAGGTGGTTGAGTTTGCTGAAGGCAAGGCCAGCCTTGTAGCGGTAAAAGCGTATTACGGTGGCTTGTTAGTAGGCCACGCTTTATCTGCGCTTAAAGATCACATGCCTAACGTTGAAACCCGAGTTGCGGCCATTTACCGACGCGGACGTCCTATTCGCCCATTAGGTACAACGGTTATTGAGGCTGATGATGAAGTATTCTTTATTGCCGCTACCAAGCACATCCGAGCGGTAATGAGTGAGCTTCAAAAGCTTGAATCAAGCTACAAGCGAATTATGATTGCCGGTGGTGGTTTGATTGGTGCTGGCCTCGCGAAAAAGCTAGAGCATAATCATAACGTTAAGCTTATTGAATACAGTCCAGAAAGGGCTAAGTATTTATCTGCCAACTTAGATAAAACCATTGTATTCAGTGGTGACGCATCTGATCCTGAATTACTCAGTGAAGAGAATATTGAACAAGTCGATGCTTTCATCGCGGTAACTAACGATGATGAAGCGAATATTATGTCTGCCATGCTGGCAAAGCGTATGGGTGCTCAAAAAGCCATGGTGCTTATTCAGCGAAGCGCGTATGTGGACTTGGTGCAAGGTGGTGAAATAGATATCGCATTTTCACCTCAGCAGGCCACTATTTCTGCACTGCTTACTCATGTACGTCGCGGTGACATTGTAAACGTGTACTCTTTACGACGAGGTGCTGCCGAGGCTATCGAAGCGATAGCTCACGGCGATGAAAATACGTCTAAGGTGGTTGGCAGGCAGATTGGCGATATTAAGTTGCCACCAGGCACTACAATAGGCGCAATTGTTCGTGATGAGCAGGTGATTATTGCTCACAGCGATACCAAGATTGAAGCAAACGACCACGTAATTTTGTTCTTGGTGGATAAGAAGTACATTAATGATGTGGAAAAGCTGTTCCAACCCAGCGCATTTTTCTTTGGGTAGCGCTTTAGTAAAGCTACATGAGTACGTGCAGTAATAAGCAACAGATATAAAACAAGGGCGATGTTTATCGCCCTTGTTTTTTAAGCTTGTAATAAACCTAACGGTTTACTCTTCCATTTTGTCTTATTTGTTAGCTGCGCCAGAACGTAGGTGAGAACAAAACCAGTAACGAGAAGACTTCTAGTCGTCCAAACACCATAGCAATCACAAGTATCCACTTTCCAGCATCTGTAACATCGGCATAGTTGGCCGCAACACTACCTAATCCCGGGCCCAAATTGTTCAGCATAGCTGCAGTGGCGGTGAAGGCACTTAGGTTATCTAACCCTGTAGCAATAAGGCCTATCATAATTACCACAAATACTACTGCGTAAGCCGAAAAGAACCCCCATACAGCCTCTACGACTCTGTCAGGCATAGCACGGTCGCCAAATTTAACGCTGTACACGGCTTTCGGATGGATAAGCCTATCGACTTCACGTTTACCCTGTAAAAACAATAAGCACACACGCACGACTTTTAAACCACCACCCGTTGAACTCGCGCACCCTCCAATAAAACTCGAAAAAATAAGCATAATAGGCAGGAATGTGGGCCATACCGAAAAATCAGTGGTAGCAAATCCAGCGGTTGTACTGATAGATACAGCTTGGATCATAGCCTGGTCTAACGCTTGCTCTGCAGAACTGTAATAGCCTGAAAGTGTAAGTACTAAGAAGCAAATACCAATCAACGACGCTTGAATAATGAAGAAGGCCTTAAACTCAGGGTCTTTGAAATATCCCTTCACTGAACGTGAACTTACCGCAGCGTAGTGTAGCGAAAAGTTAAGTGCGGCAATGAGTAAGAAAACGGTGCACACCACGTTTACCATGGGGCTATTAAAGTAACCTAAGCTGGCGTCATGATTAGAGAAGCCACCGATAGCGACAGTGGAAAATGCATGACATATCGCGTCAAATACACTCATACCCGACAGCCAGTATGCACCGGCACATGCAATGGTTATGGATAGGTAGATGTACCACAAATGCTTTGCCGTATCGGCAATACGCGGAGTCATTTTATTATCTTTAACAGGGCCAGGCGTTTCTGCACGATACAGCTGCATGCCCCCTACGCCAAGAATAGGCAGTATGGCAACGGCAAGTACGATGATACCCATACCACCTAACCACTGAAGCTGCTGACGGTAAAACTGTACAGAGTGAGGAAGGAAATCTATCCCCTCAATAACCGTAGCTCCCGTTGTAGTCAGCCCAGAAAAAGACTCAAAAAAAGCGTCGGTCACTGTCATGCTTGGTTGTTCTAACAAGATCAGCGGAATTGCACCTACGCTGGCCAGTACAGACCAAAACAGCGCCACAATTAAAAAGCCTTCTCGCGCTCGCAAATCATTTTTTTGCTGACGGTTGGGATACCACAATGCCATGCCACCGATGACACATAATATAAAAGCAAGAGTGAAAGGAAGGCCGCTGCCATCTTGATAAATCAACGACACGATAGCCGGAGGGATCATAGTGACGCTAAAAAGCGCAATTAACAACCCAAGTATTCGTATGATGGCACGGTAGTGCATTGTTTGTTATGCCTTTATTTTTATAGTGCGCATAAGGGCATATGTGCCCTTGTTAGAGTGTGCTTTTTTGAACTGACTTCAAAAAATAAACCTATCTACATGAAATAAAGTAGATTAGATACTATACGTTACGTATAGGTTTTTGATTATAGGACTATAATCAATAAGGGGAAACCTTTGTCTCCCCTAACGTCAGTCTAATTGAAAATAAAAGCAGCTGAGTGTTTTACAATATAAAAACTCGCGCCTTGAATTTTCAAATTTCTTATTTCATAGCAAGCACGGTTTTAACCATTTTGCTAATGCTCGCATGTGCTTCGCTAATACTCTGCGCCAGCATATAAGCAGGTGTAGTAACTAGCTTTGCATCGTTATCAAC
The DNA here is from genome assembly GCF_005117025.1 of Alteromonas portus. GTDB lineage: Bacteria > Pseudomonadota > Gammaproteobacteria > Enterobacterales > Alteromonadaceae > Alteromonas > Alteromonas portus. Next base: position 15,738 of record NZ_SWCO01000007.1, read on the forward strand.
TACCACTTCGTCAACCGGGCACTCTACATGTGTTGCCCCTAAAGCATTTAATCCACCAGCCGTTTCTACGTCGCTGCCAATTGTCATTTTGGTTTTGTTACCATACACTTTCGCAGCCAACGCAGGTGCAATACACGCATACGCTGCCGGCTTTTTAGCTTGTGCGAAGGCTTTGCACACGGTCAGCACGTCTTCATTGAATGTGCAATTTTCACCGTCTACCGCGAACGTGCACAAATTTTTTGCTGCGCCAAAGCCACCAGGTAAAATAAGTGTATCAAAGGCACTTACGTCGCACTCAGACACGGGCTTTATATCACCTCGGGCAATACGGGCCGATTCTACTAACACATTTCGGGTTTCGCCCTCTGATACTTCACCTGTTAAATGATTCACTACATGCAGTTGGTTTACATTTGGAGCAAAACATTGGTAAGACGCGCCTTCTTGCTCAATGGCTAGAAGTGTCAAAACTGCCTCGTGTAACTCAGCTCCGTCAAACACACCACTACCACTTAAAATAACTGCTACTTGTTTCATATTGTCCTCCTAGACGCTATGCCATCTACTTATTCAAAATTTGGCTATTAAACACACAACTGTTCAAAAAAAGTTCTTAATAATACGTATATACATTGTTAATGGTTATGCTACATTACTTGACCGACTTGGTTAAACCAAAAATAAACGTACACCAAGTTATCCACATAAAATGGAATGATAAGTAGCAGGTACGCTGTTTACACACCTTAGTCTCATTCCCTTATTTTTCTTGATTTGAAAGGTGATCTTTAACTTGACAAAGATCATCCGGATCACCGTGCGTAAAATTTTAGATCACAAAGTTATCCACAGGCGAAATGCGATCGGCTATCGCTCTTAATGTTCCTTCATGATATGGCGATCTGCCCTAGCCTGTGGCATCCTTGCGCACATATTGTCTATTGGAACATCGCCATCTATGCCAGATTCTAAAAAGCCTCCATTTATTCTTGTCGATGGATCGTCATATCTTTTCCGTGCCTTTCATGGTTTACCACCATTAACCAACTCAAAAGGCCAAGACACCGGTGCTATTTATGGTGTTGTGAACATGCTTAAAAGCTTGATCAAACAATACAACCCCACGCACATGGCGGTGATTTTTGATGCTAAAGGCAAGACCTTTCGCGACGATATCTATAAAGAATATAAAGCCAACCGCCCTCCTATGCCAGATGAGCTAAGAAGTCAGATTGAGCCACTACATGTCATCATTAAGGCAATGGGTTTACCTGTTATTGTTGAATCGGGTGTAGAGGCTGATGACGTGATTGGTACGTTAGCAAAACACGCCACAGAAAAAGGTATTGATACCCTTATCAGCACGGGCGATAAAGACATGGCGCAGCTGGTGAATGAACATGTCACCTTAATCAACACCATGACAAACCAGCTGATGGATGTTGAAGGTGTCAATACGAAGTTTGGCATTCCACCCGAGCTTGTGGTCGACTTCCTTGCGCTTAAAGGCGATAAAGTCGATAACATTCCAGGCGTACCTGGTGTAGGCGATAAAAGTGCCCAGGCTCTATTAAATGGTATTGGCGGTATCGACGATATTTATAAGAATCTGGATAAAATTGCAGATCTGTCGTTTAGAGGCAGTAAGTCGATGGCAGCTAAAATGCAGGAATACGAAGAGCAAGCTCGCCTTTCTTATACCCTAGCTACAATCAGTATCGATCTTGATCTCGACTATGATGTTGAAGCTCTTATGCCTTGCCAAGCCAATAACGAACAACTTCGCGATCTGTTTGCGGAATATGAGTTCAAACGCTGGCACGCAGAAGTAAGCGCGCTAATAGCTGGCGGAGATACCTCAGGTGCCAATTCAAGCGCCGACGAAAGCAAAAGTGACAGCGTAGAAGATACCGAACAAAGTGAATCGGTAGAGATAGATAAGTCGAAGTATGAGACTGTGCTAGATGAGGAACGCTTTAATACTTGGGTCGCAAAGCTTGAGAACGCAGAGCTAATAGCTTTTGATACCGAGACAACCAGCCTCAACTACATGGATGCAGAGCTAGTTGGCGTTTCATTTTGTATAGAGGAAGGGGAAGCAGCTTATGTGCCTGTTGCTCACGATTACCCTGATGCACCGGCTCAGCTATCACGAGAGTTTGTATTAAACGCATTAAAACCTATTTTAGAATCAGACAAGGTTGTAAAAGTAGGCCAACACATCAAATACGACAAAAATGTATTAGCGAACTACGACATTACCCTAAACGGCATTGGCTTTGACACCATGCTTGAGAGCTATGTACTAAATAGTACTGCACAGCGTCACGATATGGACTCACTTGCCCTAGCCTACCTTGGCCATAAAACTATCCATTTTGAAGAGATTGCAGGTAAAGGCGCAAAACAGCTAACGTTTAATCAAATTAGCCTTGAAGAAGCTGGGCCTTATGCCGCAGAAGATGCTGATATCACGCTTCGCTTACACAACGCCATTTGGACTAAGTTAAAAGAAATCCCTGAGCTTAAAAATTTATTGATAGATGTTGAGGTTCCCCTGGCCTGTGTACTTTCTCGTATGGAACAGGAAGGTGTATTGATAGACAGCCAAAGACTGCGCCAGCAGAGCCAAGACCTTGCTGCACGTATTGCCGAGCTTGAAAGTGAAGTGCACGAAGAAGCAGGTGAACCATTTAACTTGGGTTCAACAAAACAGCTTCAGCATATTCTTTTTGACAAAATGTCGCTCCCTATCATTAAGAAAACGCCTAAAGGTGCACCGTCTACCTCTGAGGATGTATTGCAAGAACTGGCACTTGAGTACCCGTTGCCGAAGAAGATAATGGAATACCGTGGCCTAACCAAACTTAAGAATACCTACACAGACAAACTTCCAAAGATGATCAATCATCGTACGGGACGGGTGCATACGTCTTATCATCAAGCGGTAACCGCTACGGGGCGTCTATCATCGACCGATCCTAACTTACAGAACATCCCTATTCGCAATGAAGAAGGTCGCCGCGTACGTCAAGCATTTGTACCAAGAGAGGGGAACAAATTTGTCGCAGCCGACTACTCGCAAATTGAGCTGCGTATTATGGCCCATCTTTCAGGGGACAAAGGTCTGTTAGATGCGTTTGCTCATGGTAAAGATATTCATAAAGCAACTGCTGCAGAAGTATTTGGGGTGCCACTTGATGAGGTAACTACCGAACAACGCCGCAGTGCAAAAGCGATTAACTTTGGCTTAATTTACGGTATGAGTGCCTTTGGATTGTCAAAGCAGCTTAATATTCCACGCAACGAAGCGCAAAAGTATATGGACCTTTACTTCGAACGCTACCCGGGTGTGCTTGAGTACATGGACTCAACACGTGAGAGCGCAAAAGAAAAAGGTTATGTAGAAACCGTATTTGGTCGCAGACTTTATTTGCCTGATATTAAAGCCAGTAATGGTGCACGTAGAAAAGGTGCAGAGCGTGCAGCGATAAATGCGCCTATGCAAGGTACAGCGGCAGACATTATTAAGATGGCAATGATTAAAGTTGACGACTGGATCAGAAAAAATGCATCTGATGATGTAACCATGATGATGCAGGTGCACGATGAATTAGTTTTCGAGATAAAAGAAGATAAGGTTGAGACCTATGTCTCTACTATTACAGCACTAATGGAAAGTGCAGCTACCCTCAATGTTCCGCTAGTCGTTGAGGCCGGTGTGGGTGAAAACTGGGATGAAGCTCACTAGTTTGGTAATTAGATTACAGTTTTTACATAAAAAGCCCTGTTATTTTCATTAAATTTGGTAATTTAATTACATAACACCCTTGCCTTTTCTGCGCTTTGTTGTAATATTACGCGTGTAGGGTACAGAGGTGAGAAAGCTGTTTTCAAACCTTTGCTTTAACCCCGACAGTTTTGTCGGGGTTTTTTTATATCTGCAATAAACAAATATTCTTTAAATATCATAAAGTTACAAAATAAATTCATTTTTTATTTCAATTCTTCTGAACTTCTTTGTTTTTCACTACTCTATATCTACGGTTTTTATGTGTTTTCTCTCAGTTTACGCCTCGCATTAAGCGGGGCGTTCTTTTTTCTAAAACCCCGCTTCCATCTATGTAGTAAATCAAGCTAGTGGACTTAATACACATTATTGAGATTATTGAACTTCGTTGTCAGAGTCTTCAGCGTCTTCTTTTTTGTCTAAGCCGAACCACGTGTCCAAAATACGCTCTAGTTCTGGTAAACCATGCTTATTTAATGACGAGAAGGTTTGAACGGTAACATCGCCCATAAATGCCATTGCCGCTTCACGAGCCATTAACAGCTGCGCTTTGCGTTTACCGCTTTTCAATTTGTCGGCCTTAGTAAGTAATGCAAGTACAGGAATATTTGACGCCACAGCCCAATGAATAAGATCTTGGTCTAAATCTTTAAAAGGATGACGAATATCCATTAGTACCACTAAGCCTTTCAGTGATTTACGTTTTTGTAGATATTCACCTAGTGACGCTTGCCACTTCTTTTTCATAGCGACAGGTACTTTGGCAAACCCGTAACCTGGCAAATCAACTAAGCGCAAGTCTTCTTCTAACTCAAATACATTGATTAATTGAGTACGACCCGGCGTTTTACTGGTTCTGGCCAAGTTTTTTTGACGCGTTAATGTGTTAAGCGCGCTCGATTTACCCGCATTTGAGCGGCCAGCAAACGCTACTTCAATTCCGGTATCATTTTTTAAATGACGAATGTCTGGTGCACTCGTAAAGAATTTTGCTTTGGTGTAATACGACATCTAGACTTACCTCCACATGCGTCACAACCTTCGGTTTACAGTTTTTTAATGAATAAACCAGCTAAAAACCATAGTTTTATCATGGAATAGGTTTTTCTGACGCGTTAAATGTGTAAAATACGCATGATATCACGTATATCACGCGAGCCGTTGGATCCATTTAAGAGATTTATTATGAAAAAACTGTGTTTGTTGGTATGTATGTCTTTAGGTTTAAGCGCAACTGCTATGGCAGAAGGCGATGCCGAGGCAGGTAAAGCGAAATCTGCAGTATGTGCAGCCTGTCATGGCCCTGATGGCAACAGCATGATTGACATGAACCCAAAACTTGCTGGCCAGCATGAGAAGTACATTGTTAAGCAATTAACCGAATTTAAACTTGCCTCTCAAACAGGTGGCGAGGAAGGTCGTAACAATGCTGTGATGAACGGCATGGCTGCTCCACTATCAGAGCAAGATATGAAAGACTTAGCCGCTTATTTCTCTAGCCAAGAGCCAAAAGCAGGCGAAACGCCAGAGCAATATGTAGAAGCTGGGCGTGCGCTATATCAAGGTGGTGATGAGTCACGTGGCGTTACTGCATGTATCGCTTGTCACGGTCCTAAAGGCAATGGTATGGGTCTAGCAGGCTTCCCTGATATTAGCGGACAGCACGCAACGTACACTGCTTCACAATTGAAAGCATTCCGCTCTGGTCAGCGTCATAACGATATGAACGGCATGATGCGAGATATTGCGATGAAATTAACTGACGAAGATATCGAGATTTTATCTAACTATATCGCAGGCTTACACTAGGCCTAACCGTATTTACACATTGTTGTTAATTTTTTGTTACCAAAAAAGTTGTATTTTAAAATTATTCGTGTAATCTAACGGCGTAGTTTGTAGGTGCCTTTGAAAAGCTACAAGCTAAATAACAAGAATAATAATAAAAATGCAGCATGGAAGACGGGATAAAGAGCCACGAGGGCCAAAAACAACAATACAGCTCTGCTAACAATAAAAATAAGGGGAGCACGGCTAGGGAAGCAAAATACACATAGATGTGTATAACGGGAGAGGTGTCATCTGACACTCATACAATGTAAGGTGATGGTGAAAACCATCACCTTTTTCTTTTTCAGTCCCTTTATTATTAACTTTTCTATGTCTTGTCCTTTATGCCAAAGCGCTGATACATCATCTCATTACCATACTGATAAAAAGCGGGACTACCTTCAATGTAGTCAGTGTGATCTTGTATATGTCTCTCCAGAGTTCTTACCTTCAAAACAGATTGAAAAGCGAGAATATGATCTTCACGAAAATAGTTTTGAAGACGAAGGGTATCGAACATTTTTAGGCAAGGTTCTAACACCACTTACCCCATTTATAGAAAGTGCGAAAAGCTCTGAACTTGTGGGGCTAGATTTCGGTTGTGGTCCGTCACCTGTGTTAGCAAGTATGCTAGAACAAAAAGGGCTCAAGATGAGTACTTACGACCCCTTCTATGCCAATGACCAAAAGGCACTAGAGAAAAAGTACGACATTGTGACATGTACAGAAGCAATCGAACACTTTCACGCCCCTCATACGGAATGGGCGCTTTTTAACGCACTCATCGATTCAAGTGGCGTTCTTGCCATTATGACTAAACGCGTTATTGATAAAGCCAGGTTTGAAAATTGGCACTATAAAAATGATATCACTCACGTAAGTTTTTTCAGCGAAACAACTTTTCAATATTTGGCACAGCGGGATGGCTACGACGTCGATTTTCCTGCTAATGATGTTGTTATTATGAGAAAACGCTGAAGCATAAAAGCGTAATTCCTTTATTTAGCCGTATTGATTTTACTCAGCGTACCCAAAGATCAATACGTAGACGCTAATTCGCGCTATAATAGCGCTGTTTTTTCACTCTCTTTGTTATTTGGAAATTATGGCACGTTCAAAGAAATCACGTAAAGTCGGCCTAATCGGCGTTCGTAAAGATCCTGACTTTAAACCAAGCGAAAACCGCAAATCAGACTCGCCTCGCCCTAAAAAGCATAAAGGTAAGCCCGCAGGTAATCGCCACAATGTTGAACAGAAAAAAGTGACGGGCAAAAAGAGTGCTGAGAATAAAGATCCGCGCCACGGCAGTAAAAAGCCTATTCAGCTTGTAAAAGCAGTGACGCCTACCCCGGTCCAAAAGAAAAAGTATGCGACACCTGCGCAAGAACTGGCAGCACTTGAAGCAGACCGACGCTTGTCAGATTTACTAGATAAACTTGACGACGATAAGCCGCTAACCCGTGAGCAGCAAGCTTATGTCGATGAGAAGATGGCACGCCACCGCATTCTTTGTGACCTGCTAGGAATAGTAGAAGACGATGATGAAGACGACGATATGGATCCGTTTAACGATTTAGACGCTATTAATATCGACGACTTTAAGCACTAATAAAAAACGGGAAAAAGTCATGCTTTGGGCAGTACTTTCAGGCATCGCGCTACTCATTATTCTTGGACTTGGTTTTTACGCCGGCAAACTGTTGTTTATGCTAAAGCAGCAAAAAGAGCGACAAGAAGCCGCTAGGCAGTCGCGCGTTGCTACTATCACAGACAGTATCATTGTGATAGCCAAGGCAATGGAGCAACAGCAGTGTGATTTATCAGAAGGTGTTATTCGCATCGTGAATTTACTTAACGCCCTTCCCATAAACTCACCACCGGACTTTAAAGCGCAGTACCCTCAAGTTCACGCGCTTTTCACCGAGGTCAGTGGATTTGCCATTTTGGAAGCAAGACAACAGCTACCGAAAAATGAGCGAAGAAAGCAAGATATGGCCCGCGAGCAGATTGAGTCGGAATACGAATCTAAGGTGTTAGACGAATTACCACCGCTAAAGGCGTATTGTGAGACGCTTATAGCCAGTAAATAACGAGTAAGCGTTTTGCTGATATAAAACAAATTAGTATCAAAAAAGCCGACTACAAAATGTAGTCGGCTTTTTTTTGACACGGTTACCTGTGGCTATGTCACTTTATCGCGAGCTCGCAGGTACGCTCGTAGCAATGACACCCTACTTCGTGGTCATTGACCATACCCACAGCTTGCATAAAAGCATAGCAAATCGTTTCACCTACAAAATTAAATCCGTGCTTTTTAAGTGCTTTTGACATTGCCTTTGACGCATCGGTTGATGTGGGTGCTTGCCTGAAGTCTTCCCACGCGTTAATAACCGTACGTCCATCTGTAAATTGCCAAATGAACTCACTGAATGGCTGCGAGGCTTCAATAGTTAAAAAACCCTTGGCATTTTTGATAACCGACTCTATTTTGAGCTTGTTTCTGATTATGCCGCTGTTCTGCATCAGCCTGTCGACATCAGCGGGGCCCATCTCTGAAATTTTCTCAGGGTCGAACTGATAGAATGCCTGCTCAAAATTCTGCTGTTTTTTCAAAATAGTCAGCCAGGATAAACCGGCTTGCTGTCCATCGAGGCATAACTTAGCAAACAACGCGCGACTATCTAGCTCGGGTACACCCCATTCGTTATCGTGGTACGCTAAATAAACAGGTTCGCTGCTCACCCAACCACAGCGGTGCAAAAGCGTATTTTTTTCTATTTTTGTTTGATTGGGCATGACTTAAGATTAAATCCTTGTTGTGAAGTGGCATATTGGCCTTATTCGTGACGTTTTTTCACCCTTTACACCTACATACTATGCCTCACAAATTGTATACTATCCCACCTTTATTTTAAGTCAGATAACTAATAAGCAGCGGATGTATGCAGAAATACGATATTAAGACCTTTCAAGGGTTGATCCTTGCGCTTCAAGATTATTGGGCGCGTCAGGGCTGCGTTATTATTCAGCCTCTGGATATGGAAGTGGGTGCCGGTACTTTTCACCCTATGACGTTCCTACGTTCTTTGGGTCCAGAGCCAATGAGTAGCGCCTATGTTCAACCGTGCCGTAGACCAACCGATGGTCGTTACGGTGAGAACCCGAACCGCTTACAGCATTACTATCAGTTCCAAGTAATGCTAAAGCCTTCACCTGATAATATTCAGGAGTTGTACTTGGGCTCTTTGAAAGAGTTAGGTTTCGATCCGCTGGTTCATGACATTCGCTTCGTAGAAGACAACTGGGAATCACCCACGCTTGGTGCATGGGGGCTAGGTTGGGAAGTGTGGCTAAACGGTATGGAAGTAACACAGTTTACCTACTTCCAGCAGGTAGGCGGTCTAGAGTGTAAGCCTGTTACCGGCGAAATTACCTACGGCTTAGAGCGGCTCGCCATGTACGTTCAAGGTGTAGATAGTATCTACGACCTAGTTTGGACTGACGGCCCTATGGGCAAAGTAACCTACGGCGATGTGTTCCATCAAAATGAAGTAGAACAATCGACGTATAACTTCGAACACGCCAACGTCGAAGCCTTATTTAGAACTTTTGATGAATGTGAAGCAGAAAGCAAAAAGCTTATCGAAAACAACCTTCCACTTCCTGCCTATGAGCAGGTTATGAAGGCCTCACACGCATTTAACTTGCTTGATGCTCGTCATGCTATCTCAGTGACTGAACGCCAGCGTTATATTCTTCGCGTTCGAACGCTTGCCAAAGCGTGTGCAGAAAGCTATTACCAAGCACGTGAAGCACTTGGCTTCCCGCTATGTAACAAGGAGGCATAAGCGTGCGTACAGAAAATTGTTTAGTTGAATTAGGTACTGAAGAGTTACCACCAAAAGCGCTTAAGTCTTTGGGTGAAGCCTTCGCCACACAGTTTGAAGCTGCGCTAACGCAAGCTGACTTAAGCTTTGACTCAGTAAGCTGGTTTGCAGCCCCACGCCGCTTGGCCGTTTATGTTTCAGGTCTAGCTGAAGGTCAAGCTGACAAGGTAGTAGAGAAGCGCGGCCCAGCAGTATCAGCCGCGTTTGATGCTGACGGTAACCCTACAAAAGCTGCACAAGGTTGGGCTCGCGGTAACGGTATTGACGTTGCTGAAGCAGAGCGCCTTGTAACTGACAAAGGTGAATGGTTACTTCACAAAGCCCACGTTCCGGGTCAATCAGTTGCAGAGTTATTGGAAGGCCTTATAAACCAAGCGGTAAGTAAGCTACCTATTCCAAAGCCGATGCGTTGGGGTAATTACAATACTCAGTTTATACGCCCGGTACACACCCTTTGCGTGCTTTACGGAAGCGAAGTCGTTAACGTTTCAATATTGGGCCTAACAAGCGGCCGTGTTGTTCAAGGTCACCGATTCCACGGCGAAGGTCGCTTTGAACTTGATCATGCTGACAATTACGCCTCTGCCCTAGAGCAACAATTTGTGCTTGCAGATTTTGAGGCGCGTAAAGATAAAGTGCGTCAACAGCTTGAAGACGCAGCGCAAAACTTGTCGCTTAAGCCAGACTACAATGAAGACTTACTGGAAGAAATTGCATCACTTGTAGAATGGCCGGTTGTACTTCAAGCTGGGTTTGATGAGGCTTTCTTAGCAGTACCGAAAGAAGCACTTATCTACACCATGAAAGACGACCAAAAATATGTGCCGCTGCTAGATAGCAACGGTGCACTTTCAAACACTTTCTTGTTTGTAACGAATATCGAAAGTCGCGATGCGTCTCAAGTCATTTCTGGAAATGAAAAGGTTATCCGCCCTCGTCTTGCAGACGCAGAGTTCTTCTTTAATAGTGACAAAAAGACGACATTAGAAAGCCGCCTTGAAAGCTTAGAAACCGTGTTGTTCCAAAAACAGCTTGGTACGCTAAAAGAAAAGTCTGAACGTATATCTGCCCTATCGGCATTTATCGCTTCGCAAATAGATGCAAATGAAACACAAGCCGCACGAGCGGGTCTTCTAGCTAAAACCGACTTAATGTCGAACATGGTTATGGAGTTCCCAGACGTTCAAGGTGTTATGGGTAAATACTATGCGCTAAACGACGGTGAAGATGCGCCTGTTGCAGAAGCACTGTATGAACAATACATGCCGCGTTTTGCTGGTGATACTCTTCCTAGTTCAGGCGTTAGCGCGTCGGTCGCACTTGCTGACAAACTAGATACTCTTGTGGGTATTTTTGGTATTGGCCAGTTACCTAAGGGTGATAAAGACCCATTTGCGCTTCGTCGTGCAGCTATCGGTGTATTACGTATTGTCACTGAGCTGTCACTGCCGCTAGATCTTGAAACGCTAGTAACCAAAGCTATCGATGTGTATGGCGATAAGTTAACAAATGCTGAAACCCAATCTCAGGTTGTTGATTTTGTATTGGGTCGATTTACTGCGCTCCTACAAGATCAAGCTATCGCCATTGACGTTATTCAGGCTGTTGCTGCTCGTCGCCCTACTAAGCCAGCTGACTACTTAGCCCGAGTTCATGCGGTAGATAAATTCAGAGCATTGGAAGAAGCCGAAGCGCTAGCTGCGGCTAACAAACGTGTAGCAAACATCCTTGCTAAGCAGAACGTTGAAGTAACAGACACCATCAATATTGATGAGTCATTGTTAGCAGAAGACGCTGAAAAAGCGCTTTACGTTGAGCTCAAAGCTGCTCAGAAAGAAGTGGATATTGCTGTTCCTTCACAGGACTACACGCGTATTCTTACTGCGCTTGCAACCTTACGAAATGTAATCGATAACTTCTTCGATAACGTAATGGTTATGGCTGATGACGAAGCGGTTAAGAATAACCGACTTGCTTTGCTGTCGCTTTTAAGGCAACTTTTCCTTACTACCGCGGACATATCAATTCTCGCGAAGTCGTAGGCTTGTAAAAGTTAATACGGTTTTAAGCCGTTTAGAACAAAAAGCCCAGCTTCTGAATGTTGGGCTTTTTTATTATTGGAGACGCTGTGAAAAAGTTATTAACTATTGCTTCTTTGTGTATAGCCCTATCGGCATGCTCAAGCAGTGGAAGCTTTAAAATCCCAGAAATAGCACCGGACGTGCCACGTATTCAATTTGAAAACATGTTTCTTAGAGGCGTGTTTAATTGGTGGGAAGCGGACCCAAGCTACAAGTTCAAACGTTCAGGCTCTGGTTGGACAGTTGATGTAGAACTCATTGCTGACGGACAACCCTATGACTTTAGGTTATCTGACGCAAAATGGACGCCCTCACAGAGCTGTGGCGGCAAATATAAAGGTCAGCCTGTAATGCTAGGCTCTACCGTTTATTTAGTCTGTGAGCAGGGCTCAGAGAACTTGCAATTCACGCCCTCATCTACAGGCACCTACCGCTTTACTGCAACCTCAGCAAGTGCTGGAGAAGTCGCCTTGGTGGTTTCAAAGGTTTAAACTTGATGCCGTATCTTCGCGGCATCACATTGCTTTTATCATAAAGTAAATTGTTCTCCCCCGTTTAGTTTCACTAATACTTTCTCTGCTCTACCTGAATAATTTGCCAGTGTTCTTAGGCAAAAAAAAAGCGACCCGTTGGTCGCTTTTTTCAATTAGTATGTGGGATCTCATAATCCTTGCAAAAAAGAACACCTGTTTTTAAAAGCGTTGCGCGAACTATGAGAATTTTTCAGAATCTGAAATTCTCATAATCTCTTCTAAATTCCGCAAAGATTCTCATAATTGCTTCTAAATCCCTTACCATATACATGTCGCCAAAGGTGTTGTCAGAACAATCAGAGGGACAACATACTCGGATGTACAAGCTCAGAGCGCTTTTATCCGAGCACTCCCATTACAAATAAGTATCTCTGCCGCCTGCCACTCTCGTAATTTACCGTTATGCGTCGGCGGAAATTTCAACAACACCGGCTCATCACCAATGTTTATATTCCGCTCAATGAACTCAATGTCATTACACCAAATTCTGAATAATTCGTCACCGACACCCTTTAAAACATTTTTCATGATAACTGATTCATAAACTCCTTGTTTCTCATAACGAGTTTGTTTAACGTTGCCTTTATCGCATTAGTAATGCCTAAACTCATAGATAATGGTTGCAGACAATCAAATTTAGAATTGACGTTTCAGTAACAAACTAAGCACTAATTAAAAAAATCAGGCTAAAAAAAGCTTCAAAGAACATTGAGAATGCTTTAAGGCACTAATTGTGAGTCTTGCTCAATCCACAGCAATAAGAAAACTATTCCGGCAAAAGAAAAACTGACAAAAGAGCGAACCACCCAATTTAACTGCCTCAGTTTCAAGTTATATCTGCTTCCCCAGCCAACAAGGTAACTCAAATACCAAACAACAAAGTTCAGTACAAAAATGACGAAGAGCAAATAACCAGATAGGGGCACCAATATCCAAAATCGCCATACTTCTATTTGTCCGTGGATCTCCGGTATTAAAGTTAAAAACTGCCCAAGCAACAAGCCAAAGCTTAAACAACCAATTGCATACACATTTTTCAATAACGTACTGGCAGCATCGGAAAGCAGTTGATTCCTTGGAAACGCGAAAGAAAAGCTCATCAAAATCAAACCAAAGCAAGCTAGCGTATTCCAGAGTATCGGACCAACTCCTTGTTCTATTGCTGTTTGCAAATAATTGGCAGGCCCCTTTCCGTCTAGCCACTTTACAAAGTAGACCGACAATATCGCTGGAATACACCAGTAGAGAAAGACCGAAAGTGGTTGTTTTACCTCTTCCATGCTTACTGAAAAATCACTTTTGCGGAGTTTTTGATACTCTCGGCTAATAGAAATCATGCAGCTTCAGTCTCACGGTTTGACAATTTATACAACTCTCCATCATGCTTTATACGCGGTTTTTCTAGAGAACATTGCCGTATTAACTCATTAATAAAAATTCGAGTTCTCCTTTTGCTATAAACATTTTCCCCGTTAAATCTTTCGAAAAACCTCTCCGTCGCTCTTGCGATAGCAATTAGAAAATACTTTACTTCTAAGTAACCAATAAAAATCACTGTGGGAAAATAGAAAAATATCCATACTAGTTGTTCTGGCGATGCTTGACCGTAAAACTCCAATACCGATGTTAATGTTACGTCTTCTTTAACACTCAATGTAGCTACCATTGCAGAAAGCATGAGAAACATTGCCAACACTCGCGGCTTTGAATCCTCTGCAAAGACCACATTCACAAAGTCTTTTACTGATAGGTCACTAAACCCTCTGTACTTTTCTCTTAAAAGAGAAGCCTTATCAAGCGATTCCGCGAGTTTCAAATAGTCTGTGCTTTTAGGCGCAACACATGTTTCAAACCATTTAGTTTTTAGCTGATATATTTTGTCTTCTCTAGAACTTAAAAACTTCTTCGCGCGCTCAACGTTTAACTTTTCTTTTTCAAGTGAAAGCTTAATGCTTATAGCCACTGCAAGTAGAAAACTCACTACGAAAAATGCAAACCTAGAACTTTTTGACGACACATACCACTCGACTTCAAGCAGACCGACCATTGCAAAAGTAGTGAATAATGCAAACATAGATGCTATTGCAAACATTGCGAAAAAAATCGGAGATTTAGCAAACAAACCACGCGTCGATACGAAAACTTCATAATACTCATTTACTATGGAATTCATATTTCTCATGTAAGTCTCCTCATCATCCAATATTGCCTTCATTATGATTTAAAGAATTACTTGCAGCAGGTTGGCCGCGAGAGGCATAAACAGCTATACCTCCGGATATAACCAATAAACATAGCATAGAGCTTACACTTATTTTCTTAGACGAAGCGGAGACTAACAACAGAGTTATAGCACTACACAAAAGAGTATTTTCTAGTTGTCGAGATTTCGCTTTATCTAAGCGAATAAGGTTTACAAAATGTTCGCAATTGGCACTGAGTATTGAGTAATCCCACTGACCGATCCATCCTCGAGCTCGATCAATTAAAAAAAGAAAATCTTCTGGTTTACCTATATCGCCGACTTTATAGGAATGACGGCCTTGGGTCACCGTATCAAATTTCTCTTCTTTCACGGTGCCATTTCGTCTGGTCGCCGAAATTAGCTTGTATTGGTTGTCATCACACTTTCGGTCACTCACAATGGACCAGTGCTGATATCCAAGGAAATCAGTAACAATAACTTCTCCTGGTCGATAATCGTTCTTTTTCATAATTAACTTCCTTCAAAGAATTTTAATTGTGATACGAGAGAAAAATAAGTAAGCCATGAACTTTTAGTGCATGGCCAACCTACAAGTTAACTCGCTTTTCTTATCACGTTCGCTCTTGGTCCATAACGCTTTACAGAACTAATTCCATTTTCTCTTGCTTGGTTGCTAGAGTAAGTCTCACTAACCCCTATTGTTTTGCCATTAGATGCTACTAGCGTAAAATACGGATGGCTGGCGGAGCTTATTAAGCGTCGATAATTGTTGTCATATGGACTGTGCAAGCGGCAAGAATGAACACCATTTTCTGCACTTTGATAGGATGTATAACCTTCACTTTGAAGGACTATTTCGTTGTTTGGTGCGACCAATCTAAAATAGTATTGTCGATTTGAACCTAAGAATATTTCATATCTTTCAGCCATAATTCGGCTCCCTAAATTTAAATATTATTGACATGATCAGAACAAGCACTCAAACTTTAGGCTCCTACACCATCGCTAATGAGCAATTGTTCTATGCGTTAATAACAATCTTTATCGTCTGAGATTGTTATATTTCTTCTAAGGAGCGCTCATTTGATTGAGCGTTATCCTTTTGGAGGAAATGGGTCGCTTCCATAACTACTCTTTTCTCTAATCTGTCCATTTTTTCCATGAACTAGCATTTCAGAACCCTGATTTTGCGCTATTTGTCTTGCACTACGAATAGCGTCAGTCTGAGTCGAGAAAACTTCTGTCGCGCGCTGGTTGCCAGCGCCTTTTACAGCCCAACCGTTAACATGGGGCACTACGTGTTGATTTTTACCATTCATATACACACCTAATAAAGAAGATAAACAAATACACCGTCGTTAGATTAATCTAACGACAAGAAAAAGTAAAGACAAAATATTACACCTATGTTAGATTTATCTTACCGCGTGAAAGAATGGAATTTTATAAGAATGTCATTGGGTTCAAAATTAAAAGACTTACGTCTAAGTAAAAGAAAATCTCTACAAGAGGTTGCTAACAGTGTTGGCGCTTCTAAGCCTCACATATGGGAACTCGAAAGAGGTACATCTAAGAACCCTTCTCTCGAGCTTCTAAAAAATCTAGCAAAATACTATAGTGTTACCATAGACTTTCTTACAGACGATACTAGTGAAAACGACAGAGTACAGGCATTTGCTCGTAGTATTGCAGAAAAGAACTTATCTGATTCAGATTTGTTAATATTGGATAACTTAGCCAAGGAACTGGACAAAAAAAATCGAGATGCAAATTAATCTAAATTTATTGGAATTGGCAGATTACGAAACCGCACAAGATATTACCGAAGAGATTTTCAATCAAAATCCTAATGTAAAATTTCCTATTAATCTTGAGCACATCGCCTCTCAAGTTGGGATTTCTGATATTCAGTACCTTCCTTTAGAGGGAATAGAGGGGGCTTTAATTGCTAATGATGTTAAATCTGAAGGGATAATTGCGATTAGTGAAAACATTATCCCTACAAAGCGCCGTTTTACCCTTGCCCACGAATTGGGGCATTTCTTAATACCAAGACATGGTCATAGAATGCAATGCACTGTAAAGGATATGGCTAAGAGAGACGCTCATAACGAATACGTCGATATGGAAGCCGAAGCAAACCTTTTTGCCTCACTACTCTTGATGCCGCCCAAATTGATTAATGAGCGGCAACTTATTTCTGCAAGTTCTAATATTCAAAATATAGTCGACCTTAAAAGTACTTTTGACGTTAGTCTTCAGGCTTGTGCAAACAACTACATAAATTTGCATCAGGATCACTTGGCTGTCGTCTACACATATAATCGCACCATCTTGTATGGGTTAAACTGCGATTCGAACCCTTTTTGGTTAGTTGCGAACAAAAGCTCAAGCGTTCCAGCCGATAGCCAGCTAGCAAAAATCAACCTTAACAGCTCTGAAAAATTCCATAGTAATGAAGTGAGATTGAGCACTTGGTTTTCTGTTAAACAAGAATCTTGTATCGGAAAGACAATCTTAGAAGAAACTTTTGTTCAGGAGAATGGGTATGCAACTACTCTTTTGAAAGTAATGGATTTAAAAAATACATAATTTTGATTGAATTCGTTTCAAACCTTGTTTCTTTTTAGCAAGCACTGGGGCAGCTAGTCGTTTTGGTTACTCGGTGCTAGAAGTAAATATCTTGACTGTATTGAAATATCGGCATTATTTCTTACTTCAAAACACAGAAATTTATGAAGTGTTATTAGCCACACTATCGTTGCTATTCTAACAACATTGATATCGACTCATTTGATACTAAACTTCTGTTGCAGGCAATCGTTCGTAGTCGGCTTTACTAGCCATGAATATAATCCCCTATCATCTATTTTAACAAAAATTCGAAAAAATAGACGTACCGAAACGTTTCATAATATGATAACAAATCAGGTTTTAGTAAAACATTTAAGGGGTTGTGTCCACTTCCCCATTAATGAGACAGTGCTGAACCCGACATTACTGGTCCTTTTCTTTTTCAGGGTTAATTAACAGAACCCCATCGCATGCTGACCACGAAAAGTTCGGTTAAAAACTTACATCATTCCAATCTAAAAGATTACGGACATAGGCATAAATCATCGGTGCATCCACAAACTGATACCTCTGATACAACTTACTCCTAAGCTTATAGTTTTTATCATGGTCAAAGGGCATAATACCGAGTTCAGCTAGATGTCGATATAAATCCCTGGGGCTCATCTCAAGGACATTGGCCAGTTTCGCCCCTATAACAAATCGCGTCTTAAACTTGTGGGCAAACTCTAACGGAATCACTCTCTCGTCAGAGTTGTTGTCAGTCTCGTAGCTCTTGATGAGCTTATGCTTTACTAACTGCGACATGAATTCAGGATGTAATTGCAATTTGCCCGCCATTCTTGTTGCTGAAATGTGGTGGTCTGGAGTGATCCTTTTAATGAGACTGATTAAATCACGATGACAAAGTACCAGGCCTCTTATACCTAATGCCTCATCGTCTAAGTAAGACAATAAGTTGCCGACTCTGCATTCTTGCAGAATAGTTAAAAATAAGTTGGGTATATCACCACCGTATTTTTTCATGGCAACAGGTAAAAGAATCGACTTGGGCATCAACTTAACTTTCTTTGGCGTAAGACTTTTCAAATATTCGACTATCTCACTTTTTGCAATCCTCCAATGTGAACATCGTCCAGGCTCTGGCGGAACAGCGGATAAGAACACTCCGCTGTTACACATTAGCTGCATTTGAGACTTCGTAACCCCAAGTAAAATAGCAGCTTCTGTAGCATTGAGTTGCTCCAGCAAAAAGCTAAGACGCGTTTCTAAATGGGGACGGTATATCAGTGAAAAGGTTCTCCCGCCTTTTTTCTGTCTATCACAAGCTATTAATCCCTCTTTTGTCGCAAGCCTGAGTTTGGATACTGCAACTGAATACTCTTTAGATGCTACCTTCAATGGGAGCCAAACGTTCCCATTGATTGTCTCCTCACTGAACAAGCTATTTCTTTTTGTCGCATAGACACTACGTTTCGTAATTTCTGCTTCTAAAACATCTTTGTACCGTTGAAAGCACGCTTTTTTTGCTTCCTTATAAAAAGATCGGTAAAAGATAGTGAGTTGGTCAACTTTGTGACCTTTGCCGCCCATCTTTTGCAAAACACCAAGCAAAGCAATAAACATCGCCTTGCCCCCAAGCAAACCGCGAGCGACATCCTGGAGGGCATCGAGTGCTTGTTGCATACTATTTAATTTTGTACTGGTACCTGTTTTTTTAACATCGTGGTTTGGTGTAAGCCGCGAGAACAAGCTGACTAGCGATACTCGCTCCTCAAGAGTTAACTCATGGTCAGCCGGCATAAGCTGCTCTCTGTTTTGTTCAGGTACAGCACCGTCCTCAATAAACCGCTGAAGTTCTAGTAGCTGTTTAGATGCTCTAACAGTACTTTGCACACCGTACGGTGCACCACAAACACACTCGTGAAGTTTAGCTTTGAAGAGGTCTGTGTCTGCACAACATGTTGTGCAAACATCCACCAAATTAACCTCATGTTTTACGCATGTTACCGAGGTTTTAAGGTGCCAAGTAGCTCTCCATATTTTATCCTCGCTGATACAAATAGGACAAAACCTAGCTTTTTTAACTAAGTGGAAATTCTCTAACTGGAAGATGCGAAGTGCTGCTTCATCTTGCTCAGCCTGTTTTGTCCAATCCTCTTCGGTAAGGTAGTCGACGAGCTGACTCAAATTTCTTGAAACCCTATCTTCAGCATTTTTGTACAGCCAAGTATGTGAATCATAGTGGTTTAACAAAGCAAGCCGTTTTAGATAAAACAATGGGGATTCGCCAGCCTCTATCGGCGGGTGTATAGGAGGCTTTTTCAACGTCATTTGAAGCCCCCCTTGGTTTGTCGCATGGAATCCCGTTCTACTGCATCGTGGAACGGCATGTTCGGCTTATCCAAAAATTCCCAAGTGAATGTATTACTAAATGGATTTTTAGACCTTTTGCATTCCTGCCAAATCGCTTCGTTGAAGGCTAATTCAAGTGTTTCACTAGTTATCCCCTCATGCCCCATGTCCATTGCGATTTCATAGGCTGTGATCAATATCTTTGTGACGTAATCAATAATCCCCATCGTCGCAAAATAGAATCTTTTTACTAAGTCCTCAGTTAGCGCAAGAGGACTCTTAGTCGCCAAGCTTTGTTCTAATTGTAAAATGACACCACCAAAGATTTTGGTGCTTTCTGGATCAGTGATAGAGAAAGGCGGCAGGTACACTTTTTGGCTAAACCGTCTTTGCAGTTGAGTGTTTATCGAAAGGAGGGTAATACTTCTTTTCAGCCCCATCAAAACGAAACAAACTTTCGAGTCCTCCATAAGTGATTTCAGCCAATCCGAGACTTCTTTTGCTGTAGACGGTCCGCAGTGGTCAACAAAATGCTGAAGCTCATCCACAATCAGCATCATCACTTTCTTTTCTCTAAACAGGTCCTTTATCCTATTGGTTTTTTGCGTTGCAGTACCGCGATAGAAATTAGGGTCATCGAGCTCTACTAAAATCGTTTCGGCCATGCTTTTTACAGTGGGCTTGGACGGCGTCTCTACACACACAAGTGGCTGTGCTATACACACAGAATCATTCATTGGTGGATATTTGACCTTCAGGTGATTTTTGAGTGTTGTTTTACCTGTACCAGGATCTCCAAGGCATAATATATTTTTACTCACGTTCGCAGCAATTTTCGCCCTCAACGCTTTTTCAATTTGTTCAGAGGCTTTTTGATAAGATGGATGAACGACGATAGTGTTTTTGGTTTTGGCGATATGCTTAAAAATGTTCTCTTCGCTAATCATCATAGCGCCTCATCCAAGGTAGCTGAAGCGAATTGGACGACATCAAATGACTCAAAACTGTCAAACACAGTGTCTTCGAGCGGTGCTGGTTGTAGGCGCTCTTGGGAAGAGCTATTTTGATTAGGTTGCGTGAGTTGTGCCGCCTTTCTTCGTTTCTTTTGTAATCTATTCGATTTAAGCGATTTGATATCTTCGTTAAGCCTGTAAACGTGCTCCAAGACTGCCTTTTTATTCTGTTCACCCAGCCCCTTGTCGATGAGATTTTTTCTTATATGCTTGTGTTGTCTGAGGGATAATCCAGTTGCGTACTCAGGTGTAATACTTGGAACACAAATATAGTCTCCATTTTTATCATCCAAGACCCATATTCGACCTAAATCTTCAGGATCGGCACGCACAATAACGTCATAGTTATCATGTCTTCTGCATCTTAAGGCTCGCAAGTCTGCCGAGTTGTAAAACATACTGAAAATCTCAATGCCTTTGTGAGTCAAACGTCTTGTTTCCTCATGTGTCATGCAAAACGCCAGTGCCGCTTCACTTTCGGGTAAAATCGGGGACACAGACTCAAGCCCTTCGTTCCACATTGCAAGAGGAGTCCTTTTTGTCTTTGTGTGGACTCGGTTGTGGTAGATATCAACAATCCAGCGGGATACAAAGCTTTTGAGTTCTTTTTCTGTCACACATGCATAATCTTCAGATTTATAGTCTCCTCTTTGCTGTATTGAGCCAAATGTCGTTCCTGGTAAATGATGGCAAACTTCTCTATTAATAGTTCCCACCATTCTTTCCACAGTGCCTTTGTATCTAGCCTCACCTTTAGGACAAAATTGAAGATTGATACTCAGTTCTGCGCATAGTCGTTTAAATGTTTCTGCGTGGAATTCTGAACCATTATCGCAGATGAGATTCACTGGAATACCATACGCAGTCCATTCGCCTGTAACATCATTTAGATAGGGTGCATTGCTTTCTTTGGGCAAAATTGCATGGCGTAAAGCCCTCATCACAGCAACTAACGAGGGAGGCTCAAACCCTATGTAAAACCCAAGTATCATTCGAGAATACACATCAATTAGCAATGTGATGGTAGCCCGGCCTAGAACAACTCCTGTACCCTCATCAACTAAACAAACGTCAACAGGCGAATGATCAACTTCTACTCGCTCTAAAATCATACTTGTCGATGGTCCTGCTCCCGTCGAACGAAAATGCTTGTCTGCGACTTTTTTACCTTGCCGATGTAACATCGTTTGGTATTGGTCAAGTCCGTTTATTATTCTGTAAAACTGAGCTTTTGAAGGGAATTTGAGTGGCGTCGGTCTCAGCCTGTTGAGAAGCTCTACTTTATGTTCGAGCAGCCGATAAACATGCGACGGTGTGGGTTTATTATTAGAAAGATACTCCTCTTCAATAATCGCTTTAATTTCATCTATGATTATTGAACCGAAGCGGCGTGTACCCGCTTTTCCTGGCCTCCTTTTTCGTAGTGACATGATATCGCCACCGGAGCAGTGATATCTTTTCCACCATTTATAAACCGAATCCATCGATGGAATTTTTTTTAAGCCGAAAGTTTGGCCTGTCTCAGCTATCACGCTCTGTAAGCCAACAGTCGTAGGCTGTTTCCCAAGTAGTTGTATAGCTTTTTTTATAAACTTGAGTCGATAAAAAACGATGTCTCTGTGCTCCGGATCCAAAGATTGCAAGTCTTTACTAAATCTTGCGCTCGGAGTGGAACTAGCATTGACACCTATCAAGCTCAATTCTCCCTTAGTGTGAAGTTGCAATAATTCTTCAACGTGTTTGACAATAACGTTCAAGTTTTCAATATTCTCCAAGTACACCTTGTTTTGAACCTTGCGAACAATTTTGAAGCTTTTGCTATTCAAAGTCAGGTGCGAACCGGCATGAAAAGATGATACTTTCATCGCTGTTATCCTCATTGGTAAATGTCATTGACGTTTCAGACAGGGGTTGACTAAGGTCGACTTGAGCATGTCCATGAGCAATGAATGCAAAAGCTTTAGGCGATGAACCAAGCATCTTCGAAAGTGCAAAAATAGGCGCTTTACGCTTTTCTTGTAACCACGCCTTCATCCCGCTTACTTCGATATTACTGATTGTTAATTTGCTGTAGTGTTTCAGTATGGTGAGATTAGTTTGGAAGTTAGTTACACGTATCTCTCTTTCAGTGAGAACAAAGAAATCCGCTTTTTTCTCTAGCCGAATTATCTCTGAAAACTTCGCTAATTTACTTTTCAGACAACCGTCTTTTAGATAGCTTTCCGGTTTGATTTCAACGTATGCCACCCCTCCGCATCTAAAGCTAAGCTTGAAGTCGGGTGTATAGCTGACTGATTTACCTTCCTCTTTTAACTCGAATTTTTCTGGTTGTTCGAAATAGGCAACTACTCCTTTTGAAAATTCAAACAGTGCACACGCATCTCTCTCTAGCTGTGACTCCCAGGCAACAGACCTCTTGTTTTTCCAAGACGCATAGTAACCAACAACCCGACCTTTCGATCGGCTGACAGGCTCTCTGCTTCTTATGTGCGGTTTAACTGCGTTTTGTCTTGACGCAAGCTGTAACGTTGCCGTCACAGCAAAATCATTAATTTTTCGCATGATTATCCCTTACCAATAATGGCAATAATTAATTTCTGATTATTGTGATGCTGGAAACAGGGATTTGACGACGAGAGATAGGCGGTACATAATCTTGCTTGCGAGGGTAAGTATTATGTACTTGCTATCTCTAGTCGGGCCGGCTTCCAGTCGGTCCTGCTAGTTCCTCATAAGATACCTCTCTCTGATTTTATTTCGTCTTCTATTTTCAATGCCATTTTCATTAGCTGTATTTGGCTTGATGTAAGATTACCAACGTAGTCTTTCATCATATACAACAGTTCAAACTCTTCCCTTGATGCATTATTAGGCGCTCTTAGGCTAAAACGGCTAAGTTCAAGGTCGTTTTTCAGTCGTTCAGTGTCGTTTTGATTTAAACGAAGACAATCAATAATTTTTTCCAGGAGCGCTTCGGAAGGTAACTTGCGGCTATTTTCTAGCGTGCTTATATAGTTTGCACGAACACCCACCATAGAAGCCAAATCTGTTTGACTCAAGTCTCTATTGCGTCGGAGTGTTTCAAGTGTTTTGGAAAAAGGGGTCAAGTGTGCGACTTCAACTGATGGCGTAGTTTAATTTGCACTTATTATATTGGTAATGATCGTCACCGCAATTAGTATTTTTATAAACTATTGAATTATAAGCATAATGTGTATATTAACATACACACCCAAATTCACTCGTTAAGATTCAAACTTAGGAATAATATGAATGGTATCTGAAAGGAACATAGGAGTTGTCGCAGTTAATACAATGTTGACTACAGACCGCTCCGCTACTGCAATTCATTCGCAAGCGAGATAAAACGACAACAGTATCGATTTTTAAAACACGTTACCGGTTAAGCTAAAAAAGACATTTCGTTAGCAAAAAAATATACACACTAATTTTTTTCAAGATGATGATATGTTTGTTATGAAACATCGAGGCTATTCTGATAGCCAACCGTGCATAATGTAACTTCAACTCACAAGATGCTAATTAAATATTAAAATCGTGATATGCTCTTTGGTAATGTACAACCAACACAACAGAGGCAGAGCCATGATCCGCTGTCACCTCGCCCGAATGATGGGCGAGCACAAGATGCGTATTGCCGATGTAGCCAGAGAAACAGGGTTAAGCCGCGCAACAGTCACGTTACTGTACAAAGAAACTGCCCAGAAAGTAGATTTGGGTGCGATCGAAAAACTTTGTCAGCTGTTTGAATGCCAGGTTGGTGACTTACTTGAGATGACACCACAATAAACAAGGAATGTTATGAAATTTAATGAAGATTCTCGCGTAAAAATTCCAGCTATTTTGCATTTAATGCGCCTCGGCTACCAATATCTATCACTCAAGGGGCAAAGCTGGGACCTCGACACTAATATCTTCCCTGACGTATTCAAAACCGCTATCGGAAAAATTAACCCTGGTATTGAAGATGCTGAAGCCGGTCGTTTGCTTGAAGATGTCAAACTATTACTTGATAACGAAGACCTAGGCAAAGCCTTCTTTGAGCGCTTGTCAGAGCGTTCAAATACCAAGCTGATCGACTTTGAAAACTTCAATAACAACAACTTCCATGTTGTTACCGAGCTAACGTGTCAAAACGGCGATGAAGAATTCCGCCCAGACATCACGCTGCTTATCAATGGCATGCCGCTGGTGTTTATTGAGGTGAAAAAGCCCAATAACCGCGAAGGTATTTTGGCTGAGCGTGACCGCATCAATAAACGCTTTCAAAACTCTAAATTCAAACGTTTTGCCAACATCACCCAGTTTATGATTTTCTCCAATAACATGGAGTACGACGACGGCGATCCAGAACCTGTACAAGGTGCATTCTATGCCAGCAGTTCCTACCATAAGCCGGTATTTAATTATTTCCGCGAAGAAGAAATCTTAAACTTAACCGCCTTGCTGAAGCCCGTATCGGATGATGACGAGCTAAAAGTCTTAAAAGACAATAATCTGGAAGTGATCCACAGTAATCCAGAGTTCCAAACCAACAAGCAACCCGAGCGCCCAACTAACCGCATTTGTACCTCTTTACTCAGTCGTGAACGCTTAGCCTTTATTTTGCGTTACGCATTAGCGTATGTGTCCGAGTCAGACGGGCTACAAAAACACATCATGCGTTACCCTCAGTTGTTTGCCACCAAAGCCATTGAGCGCAAGCTCAGCGACGGCGTTAAAAAAGGCATAATTTGGCACACCCAAGGCAGTGGAAAAACCGCCCTAACGTTTTACAACGTACGCTTTTTAACCGACTACTTCCAAAAGCAACAGGTCATTCCAAAGTTTTACTTTATTGTTGACCGCCTAGACCTATTGCAACAAGCGCAACGCGAATTTACCGCCCGTGCTTTAACCGTACACACCATCAACTCACGGGATGCCTTTACCCGTGACATCAAAGCCACACAGGTGATCCATAACCATTCTGGCAAGCCAGAAATCACTGTGGTGAATATTCAAAAGTTTAAAGATGACCCTGATGTAGTTAGCACCAAAGACTATGACGTAACTATACAGCGCGTGTACTTTTTAGACGAAGTACACCGCAGCTATAACCCCAAGGGCAGTTTTTTGGCCAACTTGAGCCAGTCAGACAGCAACGCCATAAAAATAGGCTTAACCGGTACGCCGCTATTGGGGGATGACTACAACTCACGCGCCTTGTTTGGTGATTACATTCACAAGTACTATTACAACGCGTCCATTGCCGACGGCTACACCTTGCGGCTCATTCGTGAGGAGATCAGCACACAATACAAGATTGAACTGCAAAAAGCCCTCGAAGAAGCCGAAGTGAAAATGGGCGATGTGGATCGCAAGCTGATTTACGCCCACCCAAGCTTTGTTGAGCCAATGCTGGCTTACATTGTCAGTGATTTTGAAAAAAGCCGTGGCGCATTAAACGATGCAACGATTGGTGGCATGGTTATTTGTGACAGCTCAGACCAAGCCAAGCATATGTTTGAAATTTTCAGTGGTGTTTATGCGGATACGCCTATTCTGCCGAAAACAACTAGCTCAAAATCCGAAGTTCTAGAAGCTTCCGAACCAATGCCAACGGCTTATTCGGAATCTGTTAAACAAGCAAAAAAAGTAAAAAGCGCCGCCTTGATTCTGCACGACATCGGCACCAAAGAAGAACGCAAAAACTGGGTAGAAGATTTTAAAGCAGGCAAAATCGACTTTTTATTTGTTTACAACATGCTGCTCACTGGCTTTGACGCCAAGCGCCTGAAAAAGCTCTACCTTGGTCGGGTGATCCGCAAACACAACTTGCTACAAGCACTGACTCGAGTGAACCGTACTTACAAAGACTTCCGCTACGGTTATGTGGTCGATTTTGCTGATATTCGTAAAGAGTTCGATGCCACAAACAAAGCCTATTTCGATGAATTACAGGCGGAGCTTGGCGATGAGATGGAGCACTACTCACACCTGTTTAAATCTCAGGAAGAGATCAAACAAGAAATCGAGCATATCAAAGACGTACTGTTCCGTTTTGATACCGACAACATGGAAGAGTTCTGCAACCAAATTAGCCAAATACAAGATCGCGACACCGTACTGGCGCTAAAGAAAGCCCTAGCCGATGCTCGCAGCTTGTATAACTTGGTCCGGTTGCAAGGCGAGTATGACTTTCTTGATGAGTTGGATTTTGCCAAGCTCAACGTGCTTTACCGTGAAACCAGTAATCACTTGGACTTACTCAATCTTAAAAACGACTTAGAAAGCGGTGAAGACACCAGTAACCTGCTCAACCGCGCATTAGAAGAGGTGATATTCAAGTTTTTAAAAATCGGCGAAGAAGAACTGGTACTGGCCGACAAACTGAAAAACACCCTGCGCCAAACTCGTGAAGCCTTGGCCAGCAATTTTGATCAGCAAGACCCGCTGTTTATTAGCTTAAAAGAAGAGCTAGAGCGGCTGTTTAAGAAGAAAAACTTAAGCGAAGTAACTCAAGATGAAATGGTGGCCAACATAGACGCGCTGAATAAAATTCATGACCGCGTGAAAGAGCTCAACCGCCAAAACAACCAACTGCGGCAAAAATACTTAGGCGATGCCAAATACACACGTATTCACAAACGCCTGCAAGAGCGCCAACAAAGCCAAAACGACATCAGCGAATCTGAACGGAAAATATTCGAAGCATTGGCAGGCGTAAAACAAGACGCCGACGAGCAAGTGCTCAACAACAACCAAGTATTGGATAACGAAAGCTACTTTGAACGGCAAATGATGCCGCTGGTGATTGGCCGCTTTATGAAAGAACAAAACATCAAACTCAACGCCGACGCCTCACGATACATTAATCACCTTATCGTCGCCGAATATTTAAAAGAATTTAATACTGGCAGCCAAGCGTGGTAATGCGAGTAAAACTGATTAGGAAGTAATAACCAAATGGTTGAATTAGAATTTCAGCAAAAAACCAAAACCCTGATTGATAGCTTAAAAAGCATCTGTGCCAACTATGGTTTAGGTAACGACGGTAACGAATTTAAAATCATTACCCAAACGTTTTTGTATAAGTTTTTAAACGACAAATTTGCCTTTGAAGCTAAAAAGCTCGATGACAACATCTCCAAGGCGGACAAGTGGGAAGAAGCGCTGGCAGCCATGGGTGAAGACGACCTCGACATGCTGCAACTGCAAATGGGCGGGGATACCGCACGGCTAAAACCACAGCACTTTATCAGTTACCTGTTTAGCCAACAAAACGCGCCGGATTTTGCCAAACTATTTGATGACACCTTAATCGACATTGCCATCACTAATAACGATGTATTCGCTGTAAAAACCGATGGCGGAGCAAAAGTGGTGCTGTTCGACCGCGTTAGCCAATACATCGCTGACGATTCCAAACGCGATGCTTTTTGTCGCGCCATTATCAACAAACTGGTGGAGTTCAGCTTTGAGCGAATTTTCACGCAAAAATTCGACTTCTACGCCACCATTTTTGAATACCTGATCAAAGACTACAACAGCAACTCCGGCGGCAAATACGCCGAGTATTTTACCCCTCATGCGGTAGCACGCATTATGGCGGAAATTTTAGTGCCGAAAGAGCAACGTGGTATAGTACGTAACGTGGCCTGTTACGATCCATCGGCAGGTTCAGGTACCTTGTTAATGAACGTGGCGCACGCCATTGGTGAAAACCGCTGTAGCATTTACACCCAGGACATTTCACAAAAGTCATCCAATCTACTGCGATTAAACCTGATCTTAAATAATTTGGTGCACTCAATTCCGAATGTGATCCAAGGCAATACCGTGCAACACCCTTACCATAAAGACGGCAAAGAGTTAAAACGCTTTGATTACATTGTTTCTAACCCGCCGTTTAAGCTCGACTTCAGTGACTTTAGAGATGAGCTGGACAGCAAAGAAAATAAAGAACGCTTTTTTGCCGGTATTCCCAAAATCAAAGCCAAAGCTAAGGACAAGATGGAAATCTACCAATTGTTCTTGCAGCACATTATTGCTTCACTTAAACCGGGCGGTAAAGCCGCAGTCGTTGTGCCCACAGGTTTTATCACCGCACAATCCGGTATCGACAAAAAGATCCGTGAGCATTTGGTCAAAAACAAAATGCTGGCGGGCGTAGTTTCCATGCCATCAAATATCTTCGCCACCACAGGTACTAACGTATCTATTCTGTTTATCGACGCCAGCAACGATGGCGATGTGGTACTGGTGGACGCCTCAAACTTGGGCGAGAAAGTCAAAGACGGCAAAAACCAAAAAACTGTACTAACGCCAGCAGAAGAGCAACAAATTATTGATGTATTTAACGCTAAGGAAACGGTGGAGGACTTCTCCGTTGCCGTGAGTTATAGCGACATCGAAGCCAAAAATTACTCATTAAGTGCGGGCCAGTACTTCGACGTCAAAATCGAGTATGTGGATATTACCCCAGAGCAGTTTGCGGAAAAGATGCAGGTCTTTACCAGTAATTTAGATAGCTTGTTTAACCAATCGCGTGAATTAGGAGCGGAGATTAAAAAGCAGTTGGCGGGGTTGAAGTATGAGTAAAGTTCGATTCCAAGATATTGTAAAACAGAAAGATGGTTTTCTACGAGGGCCTTTTGGGGGTGATCTAAAAAAGGATATTTTTGTCGAGAAGTCGTGTGATACATATAAAGTATATGAGCAAGGTGTTGTGCTTAACAACGATGAAAGTATTGGTAGATACTACATCTCGAATGATTACTTTAAAAAGAAAATGTATAGATTTGAAGTAAAGCCAAAAGATTTTTTAGTTTCTTGTTCGGGAGTTAATTACGGTGCTATTCATCAACTTAGCGAGAACATAGAAAAAGGGGTGATTAACCAAGCTCTTCTCAGGATAAGATTAGATTCAGAAAAAGTTGACGATAACTATTTCTATTATTTATTTAAAGCGCTTATCGTAAACATGATTGTTGGAAAAAAGGGCGATTCTACTATCCCCAACTTTCCCCCTTTAAGTGTGATAAAAGCACTTGAATTTGAGTTGCCTGAAAAAGATTATCAGATACAGATTGGTAGATTACTAAGTCACTTAGACAAAAAAATCGAACTCAACAACCGTATCAACGCCGAACTGGAAACCATGGCCAAAACCCTGTACGACTACTGGTTTGTACAGTTCGACTTCCCCGACGACTCTCCACAAGGTCAGGGCAAACCCTACAAAACCGCCGGTGGAAAAATGGTCTACAACCCAACCCTAAAGCGGGAAATACCGCTGGGGTGGGAAGTTGATACTTTAGCAAGCTTGATAAAGTCAGACAAAACTGGAGATTGGGGGAAGGAAGAACCAGAAGGAAACTATACTCTTCAAGTTGATTGTATAAGAGGGGCGGATATCAATGGTTTGAATGGTAACGGCAAAATTAACGCGCCGAATCGATACATTCTTCAAAAAAATGACCATAAGCTCCTAGCTCCATTCGATTATGTAATCGAAATATCTGGCGGTAGTCCGACTCAGTCTACAGGGCGAATAGCTTATATAACTGATGATGTGTTGGATCGGTTTACCCATCCATTAATTTGCTCAAATTTTTGTAAAGCAATATCCCTGCGTAATAAAGACTTATTCTATTGTTTTGCTTACCTTTGGAACGACCTATATGACAATGGTGTATTGTTTGGATGGGAAGGGAAAACAAGCGGAATTAAAAACTTATTATTTGACTCATTTGTAACTAAGCACCAAGTACCTATTCCTCCGCTGGGTTTAGCTAAGCAATTTTTTGATTTCGTGGCTTCACTTGAACAACAGAAGCAAACTCTGCTTAAAGAAAATGTTAGGTTGGAGTCGCTCCGTGACTGGCTTCTCCCCATGCTAATGAACGGCCAAGTCACCGTTGGAGAGGCGAGCTAAATGTTTAAAATAACACCACACCGCTTAATCAGGAGGCAACATGAAATTTAACTTTGCACACTTGGGCGGTATTGATAACGGCACCGTTGAGCTGGGTGATTTAACAGTAATCTGCGGCCTTAATAATATGGGTAAAACCTATAGTAGCTATGCCATCTATGGATTATTGCGGCATTTTGAACAGTGGACTGATTTGTTGTTATTTCGAGAGGCTTTAACGAAATGGGCAAAAGGAGCTGTAAATGGCTAAGGACCTAACCGCATCATCCCATGACCGCCAAAATATCCTTAACAACCGCTACGCCCTGCAACAAGCCGAGCAGCACTTGGGTTTGGGTGGTGTGAACTTTGAAGGTGAGACCGTATTCACCAAAGCACAGGTGGTTGCCTTGTATGATGTAAGCGAGAGTACCATTGAGAAGTACCTTGTTAGCCATGCTGACGAGTTAAAAGTTAATGGTTACACCTTGCTTCGAGGGAAAAAGCTTAAAGAATTCAAAGAGTCACTTGATGGTACCGTAATTAATTATGGTACCAAAACGAGTGTATTGGGTGTGTTCAGTTTTCGTGCAGTGCTTAATATCGGCATGCTCCTAACCGAAAGTGAACCGGCTCGCATACTACGCTCGCGCCTGCTGGATATTGTCTTGGATGTAATGGCTGAGCGTGCTGGGGGTCACACCAAGTTTATTAATCAGCGTGATGAGAACTATCTTGTCTCTGCTCTGCAAGAAGAAAACCACCGCCGCCAGTTCACTGATGCTTTGGATAAGTATGTAGAGGTCAATAAATGGACTTATGCACGCTTTACGAACTTGATATACCAAAGCATTTTCCATGAAGACGCGACTGAATATAAAAAGGTGTTAAACCTAGCAACGAAAACCAACATCCGTGAGACGCTGTATTCAGAAGTACTTAATCTGATTGCCAGTTACGAATCAGGTATTGCTCATGAACTAGAGCAAGCCAGCAATAATTTAGGCCGTAAACTTTCGCAGAAAGAGGCGGAGAGCCTGTTTGCGAGTTTTGAAAGTCACCCTCTGTTCAAACCGCTGATTTTGGATGCCAGAACTAAAATGGCCAGCCGCGATTTGTGCTTCCGTGATGCCTTGCACGAAAAGCTGGAAGCTTATATTCAATCTGTACCCGAAGCTGACTTTGATCGTTTCTTGGGTGAGAAGAGCCGTTCTTTGGAAGAGCAATTGAGTGATCCGGAAACATTAGCTGTACTCAAACGCTTGAAAGATCGATAAGCAAAGGAATGTAGCTATGAGCGACTCTACAGAAACAGGCTTACAGTTCTTCTATTTCGATGTGGCGCATGCGATTAGCGTTCACGATTGGATTATAGAGCATTCTGGTGGGCTAGCTGGTACCAAGGATATTGGTCAGTTAGCAAGTCCTATAGAGCACATACAAAATGACTGGTATTATCCAGAAATGGAGGACAAGCTGACCCACTTGGTATTTTCCATTAATAAAAACCATGCTTTTAATGATGGCAATAAAAGATCATCGTTGGTGTTAGGCGCTTATTTTCTTGAATTAAACGGTTTTGATTATGTGGTAAAACGCTTTGCCAAAGAAATGGAAAACATCGTCGTATGGGTCGCTGACAATGTTGTGAGTAAAGCTCTGCTTCATCAAATCATTAGCTCTCTGATTTATGAAGATGAGTATTCAGAAGAGCTAAAACTAGCCATCGTGGAGGCTGCTGCACGATTGAATCAGGACTATCATTAAGCAGTTACTTCAAAGGTATGATATTTTTATTATTTGCTAAAAGTAGCGATTAAATAAAATCAATAAGTTACAGTCGTTAAAGTATGATACTTTTTTGTAAATCTACACCAGCGGCCATTCCAATTTTAGTAATCAGCGCGATGAAAATTATCTCGTTTCTGCGCTTCAAGAAAAAAACTACCGCCCAGTTATATAATTGCTTAGATTACTTAGCCTCGTAACTATATATCTATTTGTCTTTTCCTTGTTTATAAAAAAGGCGCATCGCAATGAGGCGCCCTTTTGCATTAATTATGAGAACTCATGGAAACGATGTGAGACAAATTGGAAACAATTATGAGATCCCACATAGTAAAAACTCTACACGTCTAAGTTTTCCACTTTAAGCGCGTTAGCTTCGATGAATTCTCTGCGAGGCTCAACTTGGTCACCCATCAATGTAGTGAACAGCTGGTCACAACCAATAGCATCTTCAATGGTAACTTGAAGCATACGGCGGCTTTCTGGGTCCATAGTAGTTTCCCATAATTGCTCTGGGTTCATCTCACCTAGTCCTTTATAGCGCTGAATGTATTGACCACGTTTTGCTTCATTCATTAACCATTCTAGGGCTTCTTTGAATGATTCAACTGGCTGTTTACGTTCACCACGCTGAATGTAAGCGTCTTTACCCATCATGTCATTGATAGCAAGATTCAGCTCTTTAAGGCGCTGGTATTCAGACGACTCGATAAACTCATGATCGATAATGTACTCATAATCGATACCATGCATACGCATGATGATTGTAATGTAGTACTCGCTAAGTTCAGCATCAGTGCGAATTTCATAACGGTACGTAGCGCCGTCGTTTTCGCGCTCTGTAAGCTGCTCTACGAAGTGTTTCGCAACGTGCTCTAGTGCAGACTCATCTTTAAGGTCTTCAAGGTTTAGCGTAGGCGTATAAAGCATTCTGTAAAGGATAGATGCAGGCATAAGACGTTTCATACGTGCAATCATCTTCTCTACCGATTGGTACTGCTTAACAAGGTTTTCTAGGCCTACACCACTAATACCTGGGTCTTCATCGCTAGTGTGCAAAGACGCACCGTCAATGGCAATTGATGTTAGGTAGTTAGTTAACGCATCGTCATCTTTAAGATACTGCTCTTGTTTACCCTTCTTCACTTTGTAAAGCGGTGGCTGTGCAATATATACATATCCACGCTCAATGATTTCAGGCATTTGACGATAGAAAAATGTGAGTAGCAGTGTACGAATGTGAGAACCATCTACGTCAGCATCGGTCATGATAATGATGCTGTGATAGCGTAGTTTTTCAGGGTCATACTCGTCACGACCAATACCACAACCTAGTGCAGTGATAAGCGTCGCAACTTCCTGCGAAGAAAGCATCTTATCGAAACGCGCTTTCTCAACGTTTAGTATTTTACCTTTAAGCGGAAGAATAGCTTGGTTTTTACGGTTACGACCCTGCTTAGCTGAACCGCCCGCAGAGTCACCCTCCACTATGTATAGTTCACTAAGTGCAGGATCTTTTTCCTGACAGTCAGCTAGCTTACCTGGTAGGCCAGCCAAATCTAGCGCACCTTTACGGCGTGTCATTTCACGGGCCTTTCGTGCAGCTTCACGAGCGCGAGCAGCATCAATAATCTTACCCGCAATGATTTTACTTTCTGCAGGGTTTTCTAATAAAAACTCTGCTAGCTTTTCATTCATTGCCGACTCAACTGCTGGACGAACTTCAGAAGATACAAGCTTATCTTTTGTCTGTGAGCTGAATTTCGGATCTGGTACTTTAACGGAAATAACCGCGGTTAGACCTTCACGCGCATCGTCACCACTGGCATTCGTTTTTGCCTTTTTGTTCAGGCCTTCCTTTTCCATGTAGTTATTCAATGTACGCGTCAACGCTCCACGGAAGCCGGCCAAGTGAGTACCACCATCGCGCTGAGGAATGTTGTTGGTGAAACAGAACACGTTCTCTTGGAAACTATCGTTCCATTGCATCGCTACTTCTACCGCAATACCGTCTTCTTGTTCACTGCTGAAATGAAACACTTTCTGGTGAACAGGTGTTTTCTTTTCATTTAGGTACTCAACGAACGCTTTGATACCACCTTCGTACATGAAGTGGTCTTCTTTTCCATCGCGTTCGTCTTTCAAGCGAATAGACACACCAGAGTTCAAAAATGATAGTTCACGAAGACGTTTAGCAAGAATATCGTAGTGGTAAAGCGTATCTGTGAAGGTGTCAGAACTTGGCCAGAAACGGATCATAGTTCCCGTTTTGTCAGTATCGCCAGTTACCGCTAGTGGCGCTTGTGGAACACCATGATGATATTCTTGTTCATGCGCTTTACCACCGCGACGAATACGAAGCTTCAGTCGGCTTGAAAGTGCGTTTACTACTGATACACCTACACCGTGCAAACCGCCCGATACTTTATAAGAGTTATCGTCGAACTTACCGCCGGCATGAAGAACCGTCATGATAACTTCAGCTGCAGACACCCCCTCTTCTGGGTGCAATTCAGTTGGTATACCACGTCCATCGTCAGACACAGATACTGAGCCATCGCTGTGAATGAGCACAGTAATCTCAGAACAATGTCCAGCAAGTGCTTCATCGATAGAGTTATCGACCACCTCGAAAACCATGTGGTGTAATCCGGTACCATCATCAGTATCACCGATATACATACCAGGACGCTTTCTTACGGCATCTAATCCTTTAAGTACTTTAATACTGGACGAGTCGTAGTTGTTCTCTGCTGACATACTAGCTTTTACTCCTCTTTCACGCTTCCATGTTCCACGTGAAACATTTTCTTTTCGTTGTATTTTTGTATAAAAGCGAGTTGCGTGGATTCTATTGCAGTAACGAATACCTGCGTATCCATTTTGAGCAACCCATCAATAAATTGTTCTCTTTTATCGGCATCTAACTCAGCGCCTACGTCATCAAGTAAAAATATACTTTTGCGCTGCGTTGCCGAGTTAAATAGCTTAGTTTGTGACATTTGAAGCGCTGCCACAGCCATTCTAAGCTGCCCTCTCGATAAAAGCTCTTGGGCATTTACCCCATTCACTTTAAGCCTTAAATCGGCTTTATGGGGCCCAGAAGACGTATATCCTATTTTACCATCATACTCGCGTTTTTTAACTAGGCTTTCTGATAAACCGACATCTTTTTCCCACCCTTTATAGTAACTTAATTCCACATCGAAGTTAGGAAGAAATTCTTGCGCATATTGTTTGAAGATTGGAGTAAGATTATCTACATATACTTGTCGGGTGGTTGTTAGAGACTCACCGAGTTCAGCAAACTGCGTCTCCCAATATTGGTTTTGAGGGGCACTCAAATTTGCTTGTTGTTTCAATAACGCATTTCTATGTTTTAGAAATTTACCATATTGATTCGCAAGCCATTGAAACTTATGTTCCACGTGAAACAATCCCCAATCACAAAATCGACGACGCTCTGAGGGCGAACCAATTATAAGGTCAGTGCTCTGCGGTGTGAAAAGTTGAAGAGGTACCAAACTAACTAAGTCTGCCAATTTATTTGAATGTTCGCCATTAATGCTACAGGTAAAAGTCTCATTTCGACTTCGTTGGAAACCTAGTTTTAACTCTTCCCCATCTTCGGTTTTGCATGAAGCAAAAACACTGAAGGTATCCTTTTCATTTTGAATTACTGAACTATGTTTATTTGTTCTAAAAGAGCGTCCAAAACCAAGGTAATAAAGTGCTTCAATCAACGAGGATTTTCCACTCCCGTTTACCCCTTTAATGATGGTTAAAGATGGAGAAGGAGAAAGTGATACGGAAGTAAGATTACGAAACTGTGTAATCTGGACGCGGTCCAGTTTCATGAGGTCACACTAATGAAAGAAAAGAAGCGATGAGTATAAATACTCATCGCTTCTTGAATTGATAATTTAAATAACAAAATAACGTGGATAATACGAGACGCTGCAAACACTTAATGTAGTAATGACTACAGTCGCATCGGCATAATTACGTATAAGGCGGCGTCATCTGCATCATCTTCGATAAGCGCACTGGCGTTTGAATCTGACAGGCTCACTTTAACACCATCAGACCCTAACGCATTTAATACGTCAATAAGATAGGCAACGTTAAAGCCTATCTCTAAATCGTCACCTTGATATTGAACATCAACGATTTCTTCTGCTTCTTCTTGCTCTGGGTTATTAGCCGTTATTTTAAGCTCACCAGAAGATAAGTTTAATCGTACACCTCTGAACTTTTCGTTAGATAGAATGGCCGCACGTGAAAATGCTTCTTTGAGTACAGCTTTACTCGCAATTATTTCCTTGTCACCATTTTGAGGTAACACACGGCGATAATCAGGAAACCTACCATCAACTAGCTTCGAGGTGAAAATAAAATCATTTGAAAATATACGAAGGTGATTAGCGCCAATTTGCACCTTAAGAGATTTATCATCTTCGCTAATAAGACGAGAAATTTCCAAAACGCCTTTACGAGGAATAATCACCTGACGAGATGGCAATGCTGTCTCATAATTTAAGCGACAAAGTGCAAGGCGATGGCCGTCAGTTGCTACGGTGCGAATAACATTCTCTTCTGTCTCAAGTGACATGCCATTTAAGTAGTAGCGCACATCTTGCTGAGCCATTGAGAAGCTTGTTGCATCGATAAGACGCTTTAGATCACTGCACGATAATTCAAACTCAACTTCGCCTTCCCAGTCTTCTAGATTTGGGTAGTCGTTGGCAGATAAAGTAGAAAGCGTATAACGACCTCGACCGGCACGAATAAGTGCTTTGCTGCCGTCTAACGAGAAATGAATATCTGTTCCTTCAGAAATACCGCGAATAATATCAAACAGCTTTTTAGCAGGAACGGTAATCTCACCTTCCGTGAACTCACCTTCTAATTTCACACTAGAAATTAGTTCCACCTCTAAATCTGTACCAGTAAGCCAAAGTGCGTCCTCACTTACTTTAATGAGAACATTAGAAAGAATTGGCAATGTATGTCTACGCTCTACAGCACCAGATACCAACTGTAGGGGTTGTAAAAATTGTTCGCGGCTTATAGTAAATTTCATCGCAGTGCTATCTCGCCTCTAAGGTCGTGGTGTTAGGAAGACAAAGTCCTAATGAGGTTCTTATAGTCCTCTTTTATATCATGACTTTCTTCTCTTAGCTGCTCTATTTTTCTACATGCGTGTAAAACGGTAGTATGGTCTCGACCACCAAACGCATTTCCTAACTCAGGTAAACTGTGATTGGTAAGCTCTTTGGCCAATGCCATCGCGACTTGGCGAGGGCGCGCCACACTACGGCTACGTCGTTTAGACAAAATATCAGCCACTTTTATCTTATAATAATCTGCGACAGTTTTCTGAATATTATCAACGGTTACCAATTTTTCTTGAAGCGCCAAGAGGTCTCGAAGGGCTTCACGGACAAAATCAATGGTAATAGGACGACCAGTAAAGTTAGCGTTAGCAATAACACGGTTAAGAGCGCCCTCAAGCTCACGTACATTTGAACGCAAGCGTTTAGCGATAAAGAACGCCACTTCATTAGGTAAGTGAATCCGGTTCTCTGCCGCTTTGCGCATTAAAATAGCAACTCGAGTCTCAAGTTCAGGTGGCTCGATAGCGATGGTTAAACCCCAACCAAAGCGCGACTTTAATCGATCCTCTACCCCATCAATTTCTTTAGGATATCTATCAGAAGTAAGGATGATTTGTTGGTTACCTTCAAGGAGCGCATTGAACGTATGGAAGAACTCTTCTTGTGAACGCTCTTTATTCGCAAAGAATTGGATGTCATCGATAAGTAGTGCATCAACACTGCGATAAAAGCGCTTGAAGTCTTCTATAGCGTTATTTTGCAATGCCTTAACCATATCCTGTACAAAGCGCTCTGAATGCATGTACACAATTTTAGCGTCACCGTTATTAGCTACGATGCCATTACCCACTGCGTGTAATAAGTGAGTTTTACCTAAACCTGTCCCACCATAAATAAACAGCGGGTTATAAGAGCCACCAGGGTTATTTGCTACCTGAGTAGCAGCAGCACGGGCAAGCTGGTTAGATTTACCTTCAACAAAATTATCGAACTGATAAGTCGGGTTAATATTGCTTTTGTGCTTCATCGCTTCAGGGATCGGTATCACTTTAGGCGGCGTTGATGATCGCGGACTTTGATTACCATAATGATTATGATCATTGCGATCTCTATTCTGCGAAAATTGCCCATGATGATCATTATGCTGCGTATAAGACGATGACATCTTAGTCTGCGCATTATAATTTCCCTGATCGCGACTATTAGCGTCAGTCGGAAAATGATCACTTTGAGATAAAGAAGACTGATTTAATGAAGGCTGGGCCTGGCCATTACCATTTAATGGTCGCGGCGAACCGTAGCTTGCATTACTTCCCTGAAATACTGAGTCAGTAGAAGGTGAACTACTGCTATGATTGCCATTGTTGTTCCGACTAGGTGCTGACGTTGACGTATTTCCAGCAGCAGGTTGAGAACGATTTACGCTGTGGCGGCTCATTACTTCTAAACGCAACTGAGGGGCATCATTACCAGCGAATTCTTTCAATAACCCAGTGATGTTATTGAGGTATTTATCTCTCACCCAGTCTAAAACAAAACGATTTGGAGCATATAAAGCTACGACACCATCCTGCTCTTCACAAACAAGCGGTCGTATCCACATACTAAATTGCTGCGTCGGTAATTCTTGACGCAATCTTTCAAGGCATTGGTTCCACAAGGACATGGTACGTAGTTAGCTCCCGTAACTCGCTAAGAAAACCAACTCCAGAAAAGCCAAGCGTAGAAAAGCAGGCACTAAAAAGCGCCATTAGAAGAAAAATAGCGTTGGAAGTGTTGGGTAGCAGCGAGAAATTAAGTTATCGTTTTAATCGCTGTGGATTATCTTACGTTATCAACAAAATGTAAATGGCGATCCAGATCGATCTTTTCGATCAGATATTTAACACACTGATTTTAAACAACCTTTCTTTTAGATCAAAACAAACTATTGCAAGAAAAATTCATTCTAAATTTGTACTAAAAAACCGCTAGATCACCTTGCAATTTGAAGCTTACCCTGCGTTTTTCACAAACCATTGTGGATAACCTAACCAAACTTTATGCGTTATTCACAGACGATTTGTACAAAAACAGCGTTATCGATTAAGCAATCGGTTAAAAAAAGCAAAAATTGTTCACTTATTCATCCGAAAAGCGAGAATATGCATTGACAGCACGCCCCGAGATCTCTAGAATTCAGCGTCCTTTTTCGATGGGCTTTTCTGGTGAAAACAC
The DNA here is from genome assembly GCF_005117025.1 of Alteromonas portus. Lineage (GTDB taxonomy): Bacteria > Pseudomonadota > Gammaproteobacteria > Enterobacterales > Alteromonadaceae > Alteromonas > Alteromonas portus. The sequence continues at coordinate 55,051 of NZ_SWCO01000007.1, forward strand.
CACATTGTTCTGGCAACAGTATAATGTGTTACCAAAAACGCCTATGTTTAACTAAATATAAGTGAGACTTTGGTCATGAAAAGAACATTTCAACCGAGCAATCTAAAGCGCAAGCGTTCTCACGGTTTTCGTGCTCGTATGGCGACTAAAAATGGTCGTAAAGTACTAGCAGCTCGCCGTGCAAAAGGCCGCGCTCGTCTTTCAGCTTAATTAGAAAGACGCCAAAGTGGGCGAGAATAATTTTTCAAGGGAGTTACGTCTGTTAACTCCCACCCACTTTACCTATGTGTTTGATAACGCAACCCCTGCTGTATCCCCTTCTTTTACTGTTCTAGCCAGAAAAAATACACTCTCTACTCCTCGTTTAGGCATTACGCTTGCGAAAAAACGTATCCGTAAAGCTCACGATAGAAATCGTTTGAAACGATTAGTCAGAGAAAGTTTTAGGCATAAACAGCACAACTTACCCAATGTCGATATTATCGTAATTGGCAAGTCAGGAGCTGACAACCTTAGCAACCAAGAAGTTTTCGCTACATTGGACAAGCTATGGAAAAAATTAAACAAGCGTTGCGGCAACTCTTAATTGCAGTGCCTTTGGCCTTGATAAAATTCTATCAATGGTTCATTTCTCCTATGTTAGGGCAACGATGTCGTTTCCATCCTTCTTGTTCTTGGTATGCTATAGACGCATTAAAAACGCACGGATTAGTAAAAGGCGGTTGGTTATCTATTAAACGCATATTAAAATGCCACCCTTTGCATGCCGGCGGATATGATCCAGTGCCGGAAAAACAACAAGATAAACACTCAAAATAAAGAGACCTCTATGGAATCGCAACGTAGTTTTCTGATAATTGGCCTTGCGCTAGTTAGCTTTTTGCTTTGGCAATCATGGCAAAAAGATTATGGGCCACAGCCAGTTGTGCCTATTGAGCAACAACAAACGCAAGAGACATCACAAGGCGTACCGTCATTTAATGACAATGGCAGCGAAGATGTACCAAGTAGTGATAGCGTACCTGCTGCACAACCTGTCGCAGCGGCGCAAAGCTCTAACCGCATTATTGAAGTAAAAACCGATACGCTTGATTTACGCATCGATTTGCTAGGCGGCGATGTAGTATCAGCAGACTTACTTAAGTTTCCAGTAGAACAAGGTTCTGACATTCCTTATAGCCTACTTCGCTCTGGCAACGGTCTTTATGTGGCGCAAAGTGGCCTTATCGGCGCTCAAGGTCCAGATGCCAGCAGCAGTGGCCGCCCTGTTTATAATGCGCAAAGTGAATTTTATGAAATGACTGGCGACACTCTTGTTATTCCTCTTACGTGGAAAAACAACCAAGGATTGTCGATTACTAAAACTTTCACTTTCACTAAAGGTCAGTACGACGTAAACGTTAGCTATAACGTTGAAAATGGCACCGGCAGCGCAGCAACGGTTCAGCCGTATGCGCAGCTTAAGCAAGTGATGGAGTTTGAAGACGACAGCAACATGTTTATGCCAACGTACCGTGGTGCCGCTTACTCAACGGAAGATGACCGTTATCAAAAGTACTCGTTTGACGAGATAGAAGATGAAGCCCTTCGCGAAACAACGAAAGCGGGTTGGGTTGGCATGCTTGAACATTATTTTGTGTCAGCATGGGTACCTTCACAAGAGCAAACGAACACGCTTTATTCTCGTAACCTGAAAAATCAGTACGCGGTAATTGGTGTATTATCGCCCTCTGAGAGCGTAGCGCCTGGTGAAACCAAAACCCTTGCGTCTACCCTTTATATGGGTCCTAAAGATCAAGAAAGCCTAGCGAAGATTGCGCGCGGCCTAGACCTAACAGTGGATTACGGTATTCTTTTCTGGATTTCACAGCCGCTATTCGCCCTTCTTACATTCCTTCATAGCCTAGTTAATAACTGGGGTGTGGCAATTATCCTTATCACTATTGTAGTGAAAGGCGCCATGTACTGGCTAACTAAGAAGCAATACGAATCAATGGCACGTATGCGCAACTTAGCACCTAAGATGCAGCAGCTAAAAGACCGTTTTGGCGATGACAGACAAAAAATGTCTCAAGCTATGATGGAGCTTTACCGCAAAGAGAAAGTAAACCCTATGGGCGGTTGCTTACCTCTTCTTCTGCAAATGCCAATCTTCCTTGCGCTTTATTGGGTACTAATGGAAAGTGTTGAACTACGCCATGCAGACTTTGTGCTTTGGATCACTGACCTGTCTACAAAAGACCCATACTTTGTGCTGCCAATTCTAACTGGCGCAAGTATGTATCTATTGCAAAAACTTCAGCCAACCACCATTACTGATCCAATGCAGCAGAAAATCATGCAATGGATGCCGGTAGCAATGAGTGTATTCTTCCTGTGGTTCCCTGCAGGTCTGGTACTATACTGGCTAGTTAGTAACGTGATTACCTTGGTTCAAGCCAAAATGATTTATGCTTCAATGGAGAAGCGGGGCATCAGCAGTAAATAGCACGCTGATCAATGAATTATACAGCCCGCCTATGCGGGCTGTTTTGTCTTAAGAGGAATAACCTGTGCCATCATTTGATATTGTTTCTGAAATCAACATGGAAGAAGTACGCAACGCCACTGAAAACGCAAGCCGCGAGCTATCAACGCGTTTCGACTTCCGCGGTATTGACGCGAGCTTTGAGTACAAAGATAAAACCGTGGTCATGAAGGCCGAAGCTGAATTCCAACTTCAGCAAATGGAAAGCATGTTTAGAACGGCGATGTCTAAACGTAACGTCGACACTTCATCTATGGATGTTAAACCCTACGATGCCCATGGAAGAACTTACCGTCAGACCATCACCTTTAAAGAAGGTATTGAACAGCCGATGGCGAAGAAGATTGTGAAGCTGGTGAAAGACGCCAAAATCAAAGTGCAAACGGCTATTCAAGGCGAAGAACTTCGCGTAACAGGTAAAAAGCGTGATGATTTGCAGCAAGTGATTTCGCTGGTTAAAGAGTCGAACTTAGGCCAACCTTTCCAATTTAAAAACTTCCGCGACTAATTATGGAATCACTCACCCTTTCTACCGACACTATTACCGCACAAGCGACAGCGCCCGGTCGTGGCGGCGTAGGTATTGTACGTGTTTCAGGTCCTAAGGCTAAAGCTATCGCAGAGGCGTTAGTACCAAGCGCACTAACACCACGTCTTGCGACCTATACGCCGTTTGTTGATGCTAACAACATCGTAATAGACCAGGGCATAGCACTGTTTTTTAAAGGGCCTAATTCATTTACCGGTGAAGATGTACTTGAACTGCAGGGCCATGGCGGTCAAGTTGTCATGGACATGCTGATTGATGCCGTACTTGCAACGGGCCATGCCCGGCTTGCCAATCCAGGTGAATTCAGTGAACAGGCCTTTTTAAATGATAAGTTAGACCTTGCTCAAGCAGAGGCGATTGCTGACTTGATTGATGCAAGCTCTAAACAGGCAGCCAAAAGTGCGTTGCGCTCGCTACAGGGTGAGTTTTCTACACAAATTAAAACGTTATCTGACCAAATCGTGCATCTTCGTATGTACGTAGAGGCGGCCATCGATTTTCCTGAAGAAGAAATTGATTTCTTATCTGATGGGAAAGTATCAGGTGACTTAAGCGCAATTATGCAAAGCTTAACCAAAGTGCGCGAACAGGCTAAACAAGGCACCTTGTTGCGCGAAGGTATGCAGGTGGTGATTGCGGGGAGACCTAACGCCGGTAAATCGAGCTTATTAAACGCCCTAGCAGGACGAGATAGCGCCATTGTTACTGATATCGCTGGTACCACGCGAGACGTGCTTAAAGAGCATATACACATTGATGGTATGCCGGTGCACATTATCGACACTGCTGGACTTCGAGAAAGCCCAGATAAAGTGGAACAAATTGGTATTGAGCGCGCGTGGCAAGCTATCAATGAAGCTGACCATGTGTTATTTGTTGTGGACTCTACCGCAACCGCTGTTATCGACCCTTATGAAATATGGCCAGAATTTATGGCCCGATTGCCACAAGGCATTCCCGTTACCGTAGTTCGCAACAAGGCCGACCTTAGTACCTTAGATATTGGACAAAGCACGGTTGCCACCGAGCAAGGTGATATCTCAGTCATTAATCTATCAGCCAAAGAAGGTAGCGGCGTCGACACGCTAAAAGCACATCTGGCCAAAACCATGGGCTTTGACACTACAACGGAAGGTCAATTTATTGCGCGCAGACGACATATAGATGCACTCGACCAAGCCTACAGTTATGTAAGCACAGGCGAGCAACAACTGCATGACGCTATGGCAGGTGAATTACTCGCTGAAGAATTGCGCTTGGCTCACCAGGCACTATGTGAGATAACCGGTGAATTCACGTCAGACGATCTACTTGGTAAGATTTTTTCATCGTTCTGTATTGGTAAGTAGCGCAACCAATAAAGTTACAAGTAAGATGGTGAATAACGTAACGGATAAGCCGCACTTACGTTAAGACGACAATCGTAAATAGAGAAGCAACCCAATAATGAGCAAGCATTTTGAAATCATCGTTGGCACCATGTTAGGCGCCGCAGAATACGTGGCAGATGCCATTGCAGAAAAACTTGATGCGAGCGGGCACACCCACACTATTCACGCTGAACCAAATTTGGATGAAATTAAAACAGAATCAACGTGGGTCGTGTGCACATCAACACATGGTGCGGGTGAATTGCCTGACAACATCCAGCCATTTGCAAAGCAGTTAGAGGGCGCAGATTTAAGCGCAGTAAACGCCTACGTTATTGGGCTAGGTGACACCAGTTACGACACCTTTTGTTTCGGCGCAAAAGAAATGGAAAAACGTATTAAAAATGCAGGTGGTACGTTAATCACTGATGCCCTTTACATCGATGTGCTTGAACACCCTATCCCTGAAGATGCCGCCGTGGAATGGTTTTACGAAAAGCTGGCCAATGCTTAAAAAGCGCTTTCACGTGGAACCGATGCGATGAACAGCAACCTTACCCAAGCTGAACTGGCAGCATTGCAATCTCCCCTATCTAACGATTGCCGGGTGCTTTATTTACTTGGGCTTCGAACAGGTGCAAATTCAGCAACGACATCGTCAGCGCCTATTGATTATAAGCAATTATTGAACTTGCTAAACGGCGACAGCAAAGACGAACCTTATCAGCGCGGTCGTCAAATCAATAGCTTGGTGAAGCAGCTTGAACAAGTAGGTTTGGTTGCTCTGCCTCTTGAACTTGATCTTGAGCATACAATCAACGGGAAAACCCTACTTCTTCCGCTTCTAAGCGAGCCACAGTCAGACTTCGACCAACTACACGCCCGTCATAGCGCCATGACCCCTAACTGGACGCCCAATAAGGCGTTGTTTGAAGAAATGGCCTCGCTACTTGGTATTATCGATAAAACATTTGATGACAACGAAGTGGGTGAATTCATTGCCTATTGGTTGGGAAGACCAAGTTCAGTGTTTAGCGAATTTCAATGGACACAAAAGTTTGCCAACAATATCAAGCGTAAGCGTCTCGCTTCAGGCTACGCCCCAACAAAAGTGGTGGGAACGCAACAAGTGAAAGTTGCAGCCGGCATAGAAGCAGATGATAATGCTAGAAAGCTGGTGGAAAAGTATGCCGCAACTAAAAAGAGTTAATTCGTTATGGATCGTATAACCGACAAAATTGCTAATTTAGCGAGAGCGCTCAACAAAGACGTCGATCCCAATCGTGAATACATCGACTATAAAACGCTGCGCAAGCAGTACGAGGCGAAAGCGAACGAAGAAGTATCACAACTACAGCAGCGCAGTAAAAAAGCCCGTGTAGAAGCTATTCATGGCCGTTCTGATCTGAATCCTAAATGGACCTTCGCCAACTTAGTCGAAGACAGTGACGATGTGATTGAAGCCGTATCAATTGCTCAGTCTTTCATAGCTGCCCATGACGACCCTGCATGGCGTCAAAGCGGCTCGCATATGATGTTGTTTTACGGCGATTACGGACGTGGTAAATCTCATATCGCTGGCGCCATAGCCCATCAGCTTATAGAGCAGTACGAAATCTCAGTGCTTTATCGTCAACTGTCTACACTGCTTGAAATGCGCAATTTCTCCTTTGATTTTGGGGCTTCAGACAACGCAGGTCAGCGTTTCAGGGAGATCAATCAGGAACTGCTAGACGTCGATCTGCTTATTCTTGATGAAGTGTGTGTAAACGAAAGCGTGTTAAAGAAGAATGCACAAAGCTGGTTCGGTAACCTGCTAAGACAACGCTTGGTAAACAAGAAAAACTGTATTTTGATCACCAATCACAATTTAGCCGAACTTGAAAATGCCCTTGGTCCCTATTGTTTTGAATCGATTAAAGAGTACGACACCTATAAGGTTAGGTTCCAAGGCCCAAGCCGCCGCGAAGGCTTAACCATTGAGCAAGAAGACATGCAGGGCTCTGTTGCACAGCCGCGCTATCAACCCAACCAGGTGCGCTAATAGCACCTGGTTTCCTCTGTCCTGTTATATTGCTCTTTCTTCTATTAGATTTCCCTTCCCTAATCCTTATTCTCCTCGCTCGTTGTACTAAGAGTCCGCAAATCAAATAGCTTGCTGCTCTCGCTTTTTCCGCTAAAACCATATTGGTTCAACTCATTGATACACTCAAAGGGTTCTTTTAGTAACCCCTTTAACTCATCTTAAAGCCTCATTTCTTTGTAACAAAAGTGACTGTAGTTTGTTCAGCTGCTAACTTTCTCGTCTAAAAAATGAAGTAATTTGAAAAAAATAATTTTGTTGCACATAAAAAAGTGAAGTTTTTATTGGCGCTGAAAAATGCGATCACGCGATCTAATCACAGCTTTTGGAAAAGATCTCCTCCACAATGTGATCACGCTATAACGCACGTAACTACACGATCTTTTGATCGCGATACATAAATAGCAAACATTTTATCCCCAGTTGGATCACATCTTGATCACCCCTGTGGATAGGATCCTACAAACCACTGTGCATAAGCTTTGATCGAAAAAAGAATAACTTTTCAAACGATTCGGGGTGTGGATAAAAAGGCTATTTATACACAAGTTTGAGGTAGGGTTATGGATCGGGGTTTCCCAATGTTATTGATCGCGTAACTTGATGATCTTTATGTGCTTTGATCGGTTACCCACAGATCTTGATGATCCTAATAAAAGTAAAAATAAACAGATCTAAAAGAGATCTTAAGATCTTATAATTCGATCACACCTTTTCAAAAACAGGTTTTGAAGAAAATTTAATCATTTTCTTTATCCAATAAGTCAGATAAAATACGCGCCCTTTTTTCGGCAGTCTCTGCATGAGAAAAATTAGTTTTTAATCGGCTTATCGTAAGTTAATAGTGAGGTTTAACCATGTTTTATGCTGAAGCATTTGATGTCATCGTTGTAGGTGGTGGACATGCAGGTACAGAAGCGGCACTTGCAGCTGCTCGCATGGGTGCCAATACACTGTTGCTCACTCATAATATTGAAACGATAGGCCAGATGTCGTGTAACCCTGCAATTGGCGGGATCGGTAAAGGCCATCTTGTAAAAGAGATCGATGCGTTAGGTGGTGCAATGGCACTGGCTATCGACAAAGGTGGTATTCAGTTTAGAACATTAAACTCGTCTAAAGGCCCAGCTGTTCGTGCAACACGTGCGCAAGCAGACCGTACGCTTTACAAAAACGCTATTCGCGACATTGTTGAAAATCAAGAAAACCTAACCTTGTTCCAACAAAGCGTTGACGATCTGATTGTTGAAAACGATCAGGTATGCGGTGTTGTTACGCAAATGGGCTTGAAGTTTAAAGCCAAGTCTGTGGTACTGACAGTGGGTACTTTCCTTGGCGGAACCATACACATTGGTCTTGAAAACTATCGCGGCGGTCGTGCCGGCGATCCACCGTCTATCGCACTTGCAGATAGACTACGTGCACTTCCGTTTCGTGTTGACCGTTTAAAAACTGGGACACCAGCAAGACTTGATGCTCGCTCGTTAGATTTTTCTGTAATGCAGCCTCAACCTGGTGACAATCCTACGCCGGTATTCTCTTTCATGGGTGACAGAACCATGCACCCAACCCAGATCCCGTGCTACATCACCCACACTAATGAAAAAACCCACGATATCATTCGCGGAGGGTTAGATCGCTCACCTATGTTTACTGGCGTTATCGAAGGTATTGGACCGCGTTATTGCCCAAGTATTGAAGATAAGATCACCCGTTTCGCAGACAAGACATCGCATCAAATTTTTGTTGAGCCAGAAGGTTTAAACAGCATTGAAGTTTATCCAAATGGTATTTCAACCAGTTTGCCATTTGACGTACAGATGAACCTTGTCCGTTCGATCAAAGGTTTTGAAAATGCGCACATTGTTCGCCCGGGCTATGCCATTGAATATGATTTCTTTGACCCACGCGATCTGAAACAAACACTGGAAACGAAGTTTATTCGAGGCTTGTTCTTTGCTGGCCAGATTAACGGTACCACTGGCTATGAAGAAGCGGGTGCGCAAGGGTTAGTAGCAGGCGCGAACGCAGCGCTACAGGTTCAAGAAAAAGACCCGATGATTTTACGCCGCGATCAGGCATACATGGGCGTGCTTATCGACGACTTAGCCACCATGGGTACGAAAGAACCGTATCGCATGTTCACTAGCCGTGCTGAATACAGACTTCTGCTTCGTGAAGACAATGCCGATAGCCGCTTAACCGCGATGGGCCGAGAGATTGGTCTTGTTGATGATGCGCGATGGGCGAAATTTAACGAAAAGATGGAAGCGGTAGAAAGTGAGCTACAGCGTTTACGCGGTCAGTGGATCCACCCTGATCACGCGGCAACGCCAGAACTCAATACCATGCTGAAAAATCCGGTGAGTCGTGAACATTCTCTTGAAGAGCTGATCCGTCGTCCTGAAATGACTTACGGCCGGTTAATGGAAATTGAAAGTGTTGGCCCAGGTCTTGAAGATCCGATTGCTGCAGAGCAAGTAGAAATTCAAATTAAGTACGCCGGCTACATTGCCCGTCAAATGGATGAAATCGCGAAAACGCAGCGACACGAAAATACTTTGTTGCCGGTTGATATGGACTTCAGCAAAATTTCTGGCCTGTCGAACGAGGTTGTAGCCAAGTTAACCGAAGCCAGACCGGAAACTATTGGTAAAGCGTCGCGTATTTCGGGCATTACCCCGGCGGCCATCTCTTTACTGCTGGTTTACCTTAAAAAACACGGCATGTTGCGCAAGCAAGAGAAAATTAGTGCGTAAAACACGCGCTTAAATCAACGCATTACTCGCAGCGCTTAGTTTTTCCTATTTATTCGCGTATTATGATAATCATAATCGCTTAAACTATGCGAAAACTAGAAAAACTCGGCGCTTTTCACACCGTCCCATTACACCAATTTACGTTCGTTGTGCGGCTTTGATGAATTAAGGTGCATTTTTCAAGCGCACCTGTATCGAGCATGAAAGAGCTGCATTAACAAACGGCTGCAAATGAGCGGCAAATCACGATTCGCCGCGCGTGTTTATGGTATGGACTGTGTAGAGCAAAAAACATTAACGCGAACAGACAGATTTTTCGATGACGATACAGCAAGAATTGCACACCATTTTGGTGTCTGGACTCGATGCCCTTTCACTAGATTTAAGTGATAAGCAACAGCAGCAGCTAGTTGACTATGTGCTGCTTATGGACAAATGGAATAAGGCGTACAACCTTACCTCTGTGCGCGATCCTAAGCAAATGATGGTGAAACACATTCTAGACTCGCTGGCTATTGTGCCCTTTCTTGATGGTGACAATATCATTGATGTTGGTACTGGCCCTGGCCTTCCTGGTATGCCATTAGCTATCGCATTTCCGGATAAATCTTTTACACTGCTTGATTCGCTAGGCAAACGTGTACGGTTTATGACCCAATGTGTGCATACCCTTGGATTAACTAACGTAACCCCAGTGCAAAGCCGCGTTGAAGAGCACAATGGCGATACGCCTTACGATATTGTGTTAAGCCGAGCTTTCGCTTCACTAAAAGATATGTTGCACTGGTGTCAGCATCTGGTAGATTCAGAAGGTCAGTTTTTGGCGCTTAAAGGTCAGTTTCCACAAGATGAAATAGACGAAGTGAGTGATCACTTCCATGTGAGCAAAACGGAAAACCTCACTGTGCCAAATTTGGTAGGCGAACGACATCTGGTTTGGCTAAAAAAGAAATAGCCAAAAAATAGACATAGACGAGAACAGGATCAAACGTGGCTAAGGTAATCGCGATCGCGAATCAAAAAGGTGGTGTTGGAAAAACAACCACCGCAGTTAACGTGGCAGCGTCAATGGCAGCAACTAAACGCAAAGTGTTGCTGATTGATCTCGATCCACAGGGTAATGCAACCATGGGAAGCGGCGTTGATAAATACGACGTTGAATCTACCGCATTTGAATTGTTGATTGAAGAAAAGCCAATTAACGATGTTATCGTTAAAGCGACAAGCGGCAAGTACGACCTCATCGCAGCGAACGGTGACGTGACCGCGGCAGAAATTAAGCTGATGGAAATGTTTGCCCGAGAAGTAAGGCTTCGCAACGCGTTGAAGCCTGTCATGGATTACTACGATTTTGTCTTTATCGACTGCCCGCCTTCACTTAACCAGCTAACAGTGAACGCCTTAGCTGCAGCTGATTCAGTGATGGTACCTATGCAGTGCGAATATTATGCGCTAGAAGGCCTCACTGCTCTTATGGATACCATTCAAAAACTGGCATCTGTAGTGAATCCAGAATTGAAGATCGAAGGCGTATTGCGTACTATGTACGACCCGCGCAACCGCCTTGCTAACGACGTTTCAGAACAATTGAAGCGCCATTTTGGTGAACAAGTTTATCGGACGGTTATTCCGCGTAACGTTCGCCTAGCTGAAGCGCCAAGCTTCGGTACGCCAGCGATGTATTATGATAAATCATCGACAGGCGCTAAAGCCTACCTGGCACTGGCGGGTGAAATACTGCGTCGTAGGGATAAAACAACGCCTGCACAGGCAAAAGCAAGTTAAACGACAATAAGCTGAACACTATCAGCACATGCCATAGAGGACACTATGTCAGCACGTAAAAGAGGCCTTGGCCGCGGTTTAGATGCGCTACTCGCAACCAGCCAATCATCTGCTCAAAAAGAACAAGATGCCGCCGAGGTAAATTCAACCAACGGTGAGTTAAGCAAACTCCCTATTGAATACTTAGTGCCGGGCAAGTATCAGCCTCGTAAAGATATGTCACCTGAGGCATTAGAAGAACTGGCATCGTCTATTCGTGCGCAAGGTATTATTCAGCCTATCGTAGTGAGAAAAGTCGACGAGCACCGCTATGAAATTATTGCCGGTGAACGCCGCTGGCGAGCGTCACAATTAGCACAGCTTGACGAAGTACCTTGTTTAGTTAAAAACGTGCCTGACGAAGCGGCAGTGGCCATTGCCCTTATCGAAAATATCCAGCGTGAAGATTTAAATGCTATGGAAGAGGCGCAAGCCCTCGACCGTTTAATGAATGAGTTCGCGCTGACTCATCAAGAAGTGGCCGAAGCGGTGGGCAAATCACGTACCACGGTGACAAATTTACTTCGCCTGAATAATTTAAACGATGACGTGAAATTGTTAGTTGAGCATGGCGATATTGAAATGGGTCATGCTAGAGCGCTGTTAGCGCTTGAAGGTGAAACTCAGTCAGAAACGGCGCAAGTAGTGTCGGGCAAAGGTCTTACCGTGCGCGATACTGAAAAGCTTGTGAAAAAGCTATTAGAGCCCGCTAAACCTAAGCTAGAGAAGAAAGTTGACCCTGACGTGCAAAACCTTATGACACGACTTTCAGAAAATTTGGGCACACCTGTGAGCATTGATCACAATGCAAAAGGCAAAGGTAAGCTAACGATTAGCTTTAGCGACCTTGAACAATTAGATGGAATTATCTCTAAAATTCAATAGGTTAAAATAATAATAATTGAGATGATCTCTTTGCCTACCCGCAATTGATACGCTGTTCGGTGCTAACACCGGACACTCTCCTTTCCGGTTATAGCAATAGAAAATTTTCAGAATAACTTTCAAAAAGCGTTGTACTGTTGAAAATTGTCGGTAAAACAGTATACTTCTGACGCTTTTTGTAAGACGTGAACAAGCTGCGAGTAAAAGTGACGAACAAGTTAGCAAAACGCGGGTTAGATCTCGCTAAGAAAGGGCTACTTTTTCAGGCCGTTACAGCCTTAGTTGTTACCGCATTCGCAGGCGCCGCAGGAGGAAGTCATTCCGCCATGTCGGCAGCGGCAGGGGCTTTAATTAGCATTTTGCCTGCGATAGTGTTTGCTGGCTTTGCATTTCGCTATGCAGGCGCTAGCAAAAACGACCTTGTTGCACGAAGTTTTAGCCAAGGCTCAAAAATGAAGCTGGCACTGACAATCATTTTATTTGTAATTGCGTTTAAAGGCTTGAATGCTACGCCGCTAGAGATTTTCGCAGCGTTCGTGATTACAACCGCTAGCCATGCGCTAGCCATGTTTCATTACGGTACGAAAGAATAAAGACAACGCAAGGCGTTGCGATAACGAAAACAACGTAATCGACCGATTGAGACTAAAGAACCAGTCACCAAATTTTTACACTTTACAACTTGGGTTAAACAATGGCATCTGAATATACTACCTCAGAATACATCAAGCACCACTTGACCAATGCCACCATGTGCTCAACTGACAACGGAATTGCGTTTAATAAAGCGTGTTCTGATGCTGGTTTTTGGGCATGGCATGTCGATACGTTGGCATGGTCTATTGGTCTTGGTTTACTTTTCCTTTTCATCTTTAGAAGCGTAGCGAAAAAAGCGACAACAGGCGTACCTGGCAAAATGCAGGCGTTTGTCGAGCTAATCGTTGAGTTTGTCGATGATAACGTGAAAAGCACTTTCCACGGTAAGAGCGCACTTATCGCGCCATTAGCACTGACCATCTTTGTATGGGTATTGCTAATGAACCTTATGGATCTTGTTCCAGTAGACTTGCTACCTACCATCGCGGGCCTAATTGGTTCTTCAGCGTTTGGTATGGACCCTCACGATGTATACATGAAGGCGGTACCAACCACTGACCTTAACCTTACGTTTGCACTAGCAGCGGGTGTATTCATCCTAATTCTTTACTATTCAATCAAGATGAAAGGCATTGGTGGCTTTACTAAAGAGCTTACTATGCAGCCTTTCGGTCACCCGCTTTTCATTCCGGTGAACTTCATTCTTGAGACAGTTACCTTGCTTGCGCGTCCGCTTTCACTAGCGCTACGTTTGTTCGGTAACCTTTATGCGAGTGAGCTAATCTTCATCCTTATCGCGACGATTGGCTACTTCCAGCTTCCATTGCACTTTATGTGGGCTGTATTCCATATTCTGGTACTTCCGCTTCAGGCGTTTATTTTCATGATGCTAACCATCGTGTACTTGAGCCTAGCGGCAGAAGACCACTAAGAATTAACGGGTACCGAGAATACGTTTTTCGGTACCGTTTTTAACCGAGTTTTATTTTAAACATTAACCTTAACTAAACTTTAAATCGGAGATTTAAACATGCTTGCAATCGCAGTTGCTATCCTAATTGGTATGGGTGCTCTTGGTACCGCTATCGGCTTCGGTCTTCTAGGTGGTAAATTCCTAGAGTCTGCTGCTCGTCAACCAGAACTTGCACCACAACTACAAGTTAAAATGTTCATCGTAGCGGGTCTTATCGATGCTATCGCGATGATCGGTGTTGGTATCGCACTATTCCTATTGTTCGCTCCACCTCAGTACCTACTTTAATTCATACTCTAGCGAACTTTTATGAGGAGAGGCGATAGTGAATATTAACGCCACTTTTATTGGTCAATTAATCGCCTTCGCTGTGTTCGTGGTGTTCTGCATGAAATATGTATGGCCTCCACTGATGGCAGCGATTGAAGAACGTCAGAAGAAAATTGCCGATGGGCTTGAAGCTTCTGAACGTGCAGAGAAAGACCTAGAGCTAGCTCAAGCGAAAGCAACAGAGCAGCTTAAAGATGCGAAAGCGCAAGCAGCTGAAATTATCGAGCAGGCCAAAAAGCGCGCCAACCAATTGGTTGACGAAGAAACGCAAAAAGGCCATGCGGAACGCGAGAAGATTATCGCTTCTGGTTATGCCGAGATTGAAGCTGAACGCAATCGTGCCAAAGAAGATTTGCGCAAGCAGGTTTCTGCACTTGCAGTAGCTGGCGCACAGCAAATCTTACAACGTGAAATCGATGCAAACGCACAAAACGACATTGTTGAAAAACTTGTCGCTGAGCTTTAATAGGGAGATGAGCCATGTCTGAATTGACAACCGTTGCTCGTCCTTATGCTAAAGCTGCTTTCGATTTTGCTGTCGAGAAAGACGCCGTTGCAAAATGGCAAGAAATGCTAGCCTTTGCAGGCGCTGTAGCAGCGAACGATGACATGCACCAGCTTTTGTCTGGTGCGGTTGCCGCTGACACGCTTGCCGACATTTTTAACAATGTTTGTGGTGAGCAACTCGACGAACACGGCCAAAACCTAGTTAAGGTTTTGGCTGAGAATAAACGTTTAGCCGCGTTGCCTGAAATTTCTACTTTGTTTGATGCATTTAAAGCAGATTACGACAAAGAAATAGAAGTGGACGTAACCTCAGCATCTACGCTGACTGATGCACAACAAAATGAGTTGGTTGCATCTTTGGAAAAACGTTTGGCACGTAAAGTGAAGCTTAATTGTAACGTGGACCCTGCCCTGATCGCTGGAATGGTAATTAATGCCGGCGATACAGTCATTGATGGTTCCGTAAAGTCGAAATTGAACCGTCTAGCAGACGCGTTGCAAGCATAACGGGGATAAGAGCATGCAACTTAATTCCACTGAAATTGCTGAACTGATCAAGAAAAGAATTGAACAGTTCAATGTAAGCAGTGAAGCACGTAATGAAGGTACTATCGTCGCAGTAACAGACGGTATTATCCGCATTCACGGCCTTGCAGATGTAATGCAAGGTGAAATGATCGAGCTTCCTGGAAGCCGTTACGCAATTGCACTAAACCTTGAGCGAGACTCTGTAGGTGCAGTTGTTATGGGTCCTTATGCGGACCTTAAAGAAGGCGATAAAGTACAATCTACTGGTCGTATTCTTGAAGTACCAGTAGGTAACGCACTACTAGGTCGTGTTGTTAACACACTAGGTGAGCCTATCGATGGTAAAGGCGCAATCGACGCAGCTGGTTTCGAGCCAGTTGAAAAAATTGCACCTGGCGTAATCGAGCGTCAATCGGTAGACCAGCCAGTACAAACTGGTTATAAGTCAGTTGACGCCATGATCCCAGTAGGTCGTGGTCAGCGTGAGCTTATCATCGGTGACCGTCAGTGTGGTAAAACAGCAATGGCTGTTGACGCTATCATCAACCAAAAAGGTACAGGCATTAAATGTGTGTACGTAGCGGTTGGTCAGAAAGCATCTACTATCGCTAACGTAGTACGTAAACTAGAAGAGCACGGTGCACTTGACCACACTATCGTGGTTGCAGCGTCTGCATCTGAGTCTGCTGCGCTTCAATACCTAGCGCCTTACTCTGGTTGTACTATGGGTGAATTCTTCCGTGACCGCGGTGAAGACGCGCTAATCGTATATGATGATTTGTCTAAGCAAGCTGTTGCTTATCGTCAAATCTCACTACTACTTAAGCGTCCACCAGGCCGTGAAGCTTACCCAGGTGACGTATTCTACCTTCACTCACGTCTACTAGAACGTGCTGCACGTGTAAACGAACAATACGTTGAGCGTTACACAAACGGCGAAGTGAAAGGTAAGACAGGTTCATTGACTGCGCTTCCAATTATCGAAACGCAAGCTGGTGACGTATCTGCATTCGTACCAACTAACGTAATCTCAATTACCGACGGTCAGATCTTCCTAGAAACTGACTTGTTTAACGCAGGTATCCGTCCAGCGGTTAACGCTGGTATCTCGGTATCTCGTGTTGGTGGTGCTGCACAGACTAAAATCATCAAGAAGTTGGGTGGCGGTATCCGTCTAGCCCTAGCTCAGTATCGTGAACTTGCGGCGTTCTCGCAGTTTGCTTCTGACCTTGATGACGCAACTCGTGAGCAACTTGAGCACGGTGAGCGCGTAACTGAGCTAATGAAGCAGAAGCAGTACGCACCACTTTCAATTGCTGATATGGGTGTATCTCTGTTCGCGGTAGAAAAAGGTTTCCTTAAGGGTATCGAGCTTAACAAAATCCTAGATTTTGAAGCCGCTCTTCACTCTTACATGAACAGCGAACACGCTGACCTTATGAAGACTATCAACGAATCAGGTAACTACAACGACGAGATTGCCTCTAAGTTGAACGACGCTTTAACAAACTTTAAAGCGACACAAACTTGGTAATCAATGGTGCTGGTGTTTAACCACCAGCGCAATTCGTTGAGTAATCGGAGAGATAGTCATGGCCAGCGGTAAAGAAATAAAAGGTAAGATTGGGAGTATCAAAAATACTCAGAAGATTACCAGTGCGATGGAAATGGTTGCTGCGTCTAAAATGAAAAAGGCGCAGGAACGCATGGCTTCTGGCCGTCCATATGCACAAAATATGCTTAAAGTGATTGGTCACATTGCAAACGGTAACCTTGAATATCGCCATCCTTATTTGGAAGAGCGTGAAGTCAAGCGCGTCGGTTACATTGTGATTTCCACTGACCGAGGCTTATGTGGTGGCTTGAACACCAATGAATTTAAGCTCGTCACTCAAGACGTCAAAAAATGGCGTGAACAGGGTGTAGAAGTGGATTTCGCTGCATTAGGTTCTAAAGCGTGCAGTTTCTTCAACCGCTTTGGTGGCAAGTTGCTTGCTGCTGAATCTGGTTTAGGTGACAAGCCGTCTGTGAGCGATGTAGTGGGTGTTGTACGCGTTATGCTTAAAGCGTACGACGAAGGACAAATTGACCGAGTATTCTTGGTATTCAATGACTTCGTTAACACCATGACACAGAAACCTGTGATCAATCAGTTATTGCCTTTGCCAAAGTCAGAAGACGAAGAATATCAACATCGTTGGGACTACATCTACGAGCCAGATCCAAAAGAAATTTTGGAAGCACTAATGGTTCGTTACATTGAGTCTCAGGTGTATCAGGGTGTTGTAGAAAACGCGGCGTCAGAACAAGCTGCGCGAATGGTTGCCATGAAGGCAGCAACCGACAACGCCGGTAACCTCATTGATGAGTTACAACTGGTATATAACAAAGCGCGTCAGGCTGCAATCACACAAGAAATCAGTGAGATTGTGAGCGGTGCCGCAGCGGTGTAGGCAAAGGTTTAAAAGAGATAACGAGGACAAATTATGAGTCAAGGTAAGGTCGTCCAAATCATTGGCGCCGTTGTGGATATTGAATTTCCACAAGATGCGGTACCAAGAGTTTATGACGCACTACAAGTTACCGAAGGTGACTTGTCAGGTCTAACCCTGGAAGTGCAACAGCAATTAGGTGGTGGTGTTGTTCGTGGCATCGCACTAGGTACTACTGATGGACTAAAACGTGGTCTTGCAGTAGAAAATACCGGTAACCCAATCATGGTTCCAGTTGGTACGAAGACACTTGGTCGTATCATGGACGTATTGGGTAACCCAATCGACGAAGCTGGCCCAATTGGTGAAGAAGAGCGTATGTCTATTCACCGTGAAGCGCCTAGCTACGAAGATCAGTCTAGCTCGGTAGAACTACTAGAAACTGGTATCAAAGTAATCGACTTGGTTTGTCCATTCGCTAAGGGTGGTAAAGTTGGTCTATTCGGTGGTGCGGGTGTAGGTAAAACCGTAAACATGATGGAACTTATCCGTAACATCGCAATCGAGCACAGCGGTTTCTCAGTATTCGCTGGTGTTGGTGAGCGTACGCGTGAGGGTAACGACTTCTATCACGAAATGAACGAATCAAACGTACTTGATAAAGTATCGCTTGTATACGGTCAGATGAACGAGCCACCGGGTAACCGTCTACGTGTTGCACTTACCGGTCTAACAATGGCTGAGAAGTTCCGTGACGAAGGCCGTGACGTTCTATTCTTCGTAGATAACATCTATCGTTATACCTTAGCAGGTACTGAGGTATCAGCACTTCTAGGTCGTATGCCATCTGCGGTAGGTTACCAGCCTACTCTTGCAGAAGAGATGGGTGTACTTCAGGAACGTATTACGTCAACGAAGACAGGTTCAATCACTTCAATCCAAGCGGTATACGTACCTGCGGATGACTTGACTGACCCATCTCCAGCGACAACCTTTGCTCACTTGGATGCAACGGTAGTACTTTCTCGTGATATCGCGTCTCTAGGTATCTACCCTGCGGTAGACCCACTAGATTCAACGTCTCGTCAGCTAGACCCGCTAGTAATTGGTCAAGAGCACTATGACGTAGCACGTGGCGTACAGACTGTTCTTCAGCGCTATAAAGAGCTGAAAGACATCATCGCGATCCTAGGTATGGACGAACTATCTGAAGAAGACAAGCAAGTGGTATCACGTGCTCGTAAGATTCAGCGTTTCCTATCTCAGCCGTTCTTCGTAGCAGAAGTATTTACCGGTGCACCTGGTAAATATGTATCGCTAAAAGACACAATCAGTGGCTTTAAAGGCATTCTAGACGGTGAGTACGATCACCTTCCAGAGCAAGCCTTCTACATGGTTGGTTCTATCGAAGAAGCGCTAGAGAAAGCCAAGAAAGCATAATAGCGGGGCTAGCATTAGCTAGCCTAGCATCATGCTAACGTACCTAATCAGGAGGTTCACATGGCAATGACAGTACATTTGGACGTGGTAAGCGCGGAGAAAGCGATCTTCTCAGGACGCGTTGAATCGATTCAGGTGACAGGTAGCGAAGGTGAATTGGGTATTAACCCAGGTCACGCGCCACTTATCTCTGCTATTAAACCTGGTATGGTGCGTTTGGTTAAACAGCACGGTGAAGAAGAAGTTATTTATGTTGCTGGTGGTGTACTAGAAGTACAACCTGGCAATGTTACCGTACTGGCTGATACCGCGGTTCGAGCTGAAGATCTTGACGAGCAGGCAGCACAAGAAGCCAAACGACGTGCAGAAGAGCACATCGCCAACCCAGGCGCTGACTTTAATTATGCAGAAGCAGCTCACGAGCTTGCAGAAGCGATTGCACAACTTCGTCTTATTCAGAAGTTACGCAAGTAAAAAGCACAGCTTTGAAAAAACCCGCCAACTGGCGGGTTTTTTATTGTCGAACGAAAAGTAGTCGTTCACATTCTCTTACGTTTATTTTTATTGCTTACGCTGTCGTTAAAGCTTAAGGTTGACGGGATACAAGTGGCTTTAGATATGCTTTTCTAGAGCACTTTACATCATTTTAGTGTAAGCATGGCGACCTTTAAAAACAATTTAAGTGATGAAACTAAACCCCTATTCGAATGCGCCTAGTAGAGTATCTATAAGAGCATATCCATTTGTATTGATTATTGCACTGCTCTTGGTACATTATTTGAGCGGGACTTTGGCATTTATTCATGATGGAGGTGTGATAGATCAAAAGGACTTTAATACAGCGGTTACCATGACGTTGCTTTCTGGGTACTTTTGGTTTTGTTTACAGCTTAATTACAATAATGTACTGAGTACATTAATTTCTATCCTAGTAAAAACCAATCAACTGAGCCATTTAAGCCTGCACAGGAAGAAGCTTTCTGCAAAGCTTCAACAGCACAGTATCAATAGCCTAATTATTGCGGTTTTCACTACTGTTATTTACGTGATTACAGAAAATTTTTTTCTCTCCGAGTTAAAGTTACATCAATACGCCATTATTGTATGCGCAGTACTTTTTTGGTTCTTCTTTTTTCTTATTCTAATCCAGTCGTCATCAAACCTAAGCTATTTACGAGAGCATGTACTCAATCAGACAGAGAGCTACATTGATTATCTCAATTCGCTGTCTTCACTGGCCCGTTTGTCATTTATGAACGCCACTTTATCTATTGGTGCGTTTTCTCTCTTTCCCATTTTCTGGATTAAGCAAACTGTTCCTCTATTCGAGGTCGTAATCGCTCTGTTGTTTTTGTGCGTTGTAACATTATATTTATTCCTTCCTGTGTTAAAGCTACATTTCCAATGGGAAGTAGGTAGAAAGAAGCAAAGCAATGAACTTAATAGGTTGATTAAGGAAGAAGTATCTTTAGAAAAACTAGCACAATATGAACAAGAGCTAGAGAGGATGAGTTTACTGTCGATGAAAATAATCAGGTTTAATGACAAAGTAAGATTAATTGCCTGTATTTCATTAATAGCTATCTCTTGGGGTTTTGTTTTGCTCTTTTTTTTCTAGTTTCAAAGGTCAATTATAATGACCCTTAATCAAACTCCTCTTATGAAAAAAACTAATTTACTCGAAAAGATATTCTATCCATTTTTACTTACTACAATATTGATTATATTGCATTTTTTGGGAGGTGCAATACAACTGGATGTATCCACTGAAGAGGCACAGCGAGACCTGAATACGGCAGTCGGAACATCATTACTTAGTGGCGCTTTTCTATTTTCCATAAGGCTTATTCAGCAGAGTGTAGCTAAGCATCTCTTGATTATCTTAGATGCAACAGAGAGATGTCATGATTTTTGGATACACAGGAAAGAGTTGTCAGAGCAATTTAAGAAACATTTGATTTGGTCAATGTCGGTTGGCTTTATAATGCCACTTTTTTATATGCTTACTGAGGGAGTAATTTCGAGAATTAACGAAAAAGAAGTTTTTATTGTTGCAATGGGGGCTATACCTTTTTGGTTGCTACTGTCTCTGTATATTCTCCAAGTAACCTTCGTTAATCGTCATCTTCGAAAGTTTTTGACTACTGATGATGCTGAACTCATTGATCAAATTAAAATGTATGAGAGTGTTATGATTGTGGCGACTGTAACCGCATCTACGACATTATTCATATTCTCAATTATCCCTGTATTCTGGATAAACTTGCCAATTCACTTGTTTGATATGGTTTTTACTTCCTTATTGTGTTTGTTTTTTACGCTTTTTCTTGTTTCGCCTTTAATTCAATTTTATCGTAGATTGCAAGAAGTTAAGAAAGTATTGGCAGTAAAACTAGATGAAAGGATTGAGTACTTAATTAAAGAAAGTGTTTTGTCAGAACGAAGTGAAGAAATAGAGCGACTGCTCAGTGAGAAAGAGAAATACTGTAGTTTTAAATTTGCGGCATGTATAAATAAAAGTTAATGTAAAAGTTGTGCATGCTCTTATATTTTTAAGGGGCGTGATAATAAGCTATACACTAATTGCTTCAAAAGAAATGGAGTTACAACTGTGCGAATATACGGCGACACGCGTTCTGGAAACTGTTACAAGCTCCAATTGCTTCTTTCCATGTTAGGTAAAACCTGCGAATGGATTGATGTGGACATTATGAAAGGAGAAACACGACTACCTACTTTCCTCGAAAAGTCCCCGAATGGTAAAATTCCGCTGCTTGAATTGGATGATGGCAGGGTGTTGTCGGAGTCGAATGCCATCATGCATTACCTTGCAGCTAACACGCCTTTCATCCCCTCTTCGCCCTACAGTTTTTCACAGCTTTTACAATGGCAGTTTTTCGAACAATACAGTCATGAGCCTTATATTGCTGTGGCTCGATATATCAATATTTATTTAGGACTTCCTGACGACCGCAAAGCTGAATTCGAATCCAAACAAGCCGGTGGTTATCGTGCGTTGGCGGTGATGGAACACCAACTTAGTGCTACACCGTTTTTACTTGGAGATGCTCTGACCCTTGCAGATATTTCACTGTTTGCTTACACCCATGTTGCTCACGAGGGAGGGTTTGATCTTTCAGCCTATCCTGCCATTCGAAATTGGGTAAGTTTAGTCAAAGAGCAAAAAGGCTTCATTCCTATGAGCGTATAGCAGCCTCTATACGGCGTTTCAGGCTAAAGCTGTCGTCTATGTGATGTTGGGCCTTGCCACATATCCTGTAGGGCGCTTTGAGCCTTATAGAGTCCGAAAACGTCAATGTTCTCTAAGCATTGTAATGCGTAAGCGGTTGCTTCAAGTGTTGAAAGCGCATTGTTCAACGTGGTATGGCGAATAGCATAGTTAGAAGGTGGCGCAGAAGCGAAGTGAAGCGCTTGTAAATCTGATAGCCATGGGTTCTTCTTAACTAATCCAAACGCTTGTTTCCAACTACCATCTATAAGAATCAAGGTCTTGACCTCAGAGCGTGTTTTGGGGTCTACATTTTCTATTGGTTTACTACCTTCATTCGGATAAACGAGCACCGAGTGTCGAGGTACACACTGTTCGGAAAAAGATTTCATGCTAGCTTCATCATTAGCAAGAATGATGCGCGTCGATGGAATACACAAAGAAACTAATCGTGCGGTGTTTTTTGCATGCAGGGCTTCTTTTTCATGTTGAATGATCACAATATCTAGTGCCGTACTCACTGTGTTAATGTGAGCGCATATACAGGTTTTTAGAGGGTATTCACAATGTTCACAATAACGGCGCATAACCTAATTTCTTTTTATCTTCTTGGGGCTTGAGAGCTCTGGTTTACTGAGTAATTTGATAGATAGGATAATATACAGCATGCCACATGAAGCAGTACAATCTCGCATTGAAAAAACGCTTTCCTTAGTGCCCGAGGGACATGTAATCAGTTACGCTCTGCTTGCGGATTTGTGTGGATTACCCGGCAGAGCAAGATTGATGGGAAAATGTTTAAAACAAATTGATGCTAACTACCACTGGCATCGCGTATTGCGCGCAGATGGGAAAATTGCTTTTCCTGCCGGTTCTGATAAAGCGGATGAGCAGCGAGAACGGCTTACTGAGGAAGGTGTAGTCGTTAAAAACTACCGAGTAAATATGAGAAAATTCGGTTGGACACCAGATTTACACACTATACTAGTAGAGTTAGAGTATTGAGATTTCACTCATTTAATATGAGAGCAGTCAGCAAATATATGGCGATTAACGCGGTGCAGTGCATATAAGATGATAAAAAAGATAACGATTGATCAGTTAGTGCCAGGTATGTTTGTTCATCAAATTTTAGAGCAAAAAGGTGCGTTAACGGTTACGAGCCAAGGTCGTGTTACGTCTGTTGATGTAGTTAAAACACTTAAAAAGCGAGGCGTAAAGACGCTCGCTATTGATACCGAGAAAGCGTTTACGGTAGAAGCGCCTAGCTCACCAGTTAGTGTTGAAAAGCACCAGGGCTCGTCATATGAACAGCCGGTTAATTCCAAAAAAGTATCACTCGAAAATGAGCTGGTAAAAGCCGCGAAGCTGCACGAGCAAGGAAAAGCAATTCAAAAGTTGTTACTAGCCAATGTACAAAAAGAAACGCCTTTTGATGCAAGTATTCCTAAAGCATTTTCCAATAAACTCGTAGAGTCGGTAGATAGAAACCCCGATGCCCTGCTTTGCCTGACAAAAATTCGCGAAAAAGACGATT
Organism: Alteromonas portus; assembly: GCF_005117025.1. Classification (GTDB taxonomy): domain Bacteria; phylum Pseudomonadota; class Gammaproteobacteria; order Enterobacterales; family Alteromonadaceae; genus Alteromonas; species Alteromonas portus. The sequence goes on from NZ_SWCO01000007.1 coordinate 78,622, forward strand.
ATTTATTAGAACACTCTCTTAACGTTGCAATCCTTTTAGCAAACTTCGGCAAGTTTTTAGGCATGTCAGATGAAGAGGTTCAAGACCTTTCCTACGCTGGCTTTTTGCATGATTTAGGCAAGATAAAAATTCCTGATGAAATTCTTCATAAACCAGGTCGTTTAACCGATAGCGAAATGGAGATTATGAAGGGACATGTAAACTACGGCGTAGAATATTTAAAAGACACTGACCTAGGGTCTCCACTGATACAGGCAATTAGTGAGCACCATGAGCGATTGGACGGGCTAGGCTACCCTGCTGGAACTAAAGGTGAGGATATTAGCCAAGCGGGTCGAATGCTTGCCATTGCCGACATGTACGATGCACTCACAGCAGATCGGGTGTATAAGGCTGGTATGTCTAGCCAAAAGGCGTTCTCTATATTAATGAGTGATGCGCCAGCACGTCTTGATCAGTCACTGGTTCAGAAATTTATAAAATGCCTAGGGGTTTATCCTGTAGGAAGCCTTGTCTTACTCTCAAATGAAAGGCTAGCTATGGTGCTTGAACAAAAAGCATCCCCGCTTACACCGTTAGTTAAGGTTTTCTATTCAGTTCGAAATAGTCATTACTTGACGCCAAAAGACATTGACCTTTCTGTAGACAAAACCGTAAGTATAGAAAAAGCGGTTATTGCTTCAGACTATAAAATCGATGTAAATGGATTTTTCGAGCGCTCGGTTTCAGTTGGTTAAAGCGTCACTTATTGGTGACACAGTGTAGAGTTTACCCAATGCTGCTGTCATTCCCTTCTACTATCATCCGTAATAGCGTCGTTTTCGTTTAGCTTATGTTCAGCTTATGTCCTATACAATTAAGCGATAACAGTCACAAAAGAGACGAGGGATTGACCGCTTAATCTCTGTTTTTAAAGTATTATTTTATCACAGATAAAAAGGTAGATTAATGTGCATCACGCCGTGTGCGTTATCCTATCTTCAATGGATGGAACGTTAATTGCTATCTTTTAACGTAATTAACAAAGGTTTTTATACAAAGCTTGTTGGGAGAGGCGAAGGATTTTAGCCACTTCTCAATGCTGAGCTTTTAATTGAAATAAGAGGAAGTTATGAAAAAGACTCTTGCTGTAAGTTTGATTGCTGCGTCATTAACGGTAGCAGGTTGTGCTACTGATCCGAACAATACGCAAAAGGGTGCTGCTATAGGTGCGGTCGTGGGCGCATTGCTTGGTAAAGCAACAGGTGATAACGACAAAAGTCGTTACGCGTGGGGCGCTGCGGTAGGTGCAATTGCAGGTGGTGCGATTGGTAACTACATGGACAAACAGGAAGAAGAGCTTCGAAGCGAGCTTTCTGATACAGGTGTTCAAGTGGTGCGTGAAGGCGATAATCTACGATTGATCATGCCAGGCGACATCACTTTCGCTACTGATAGTTCTAGCATCAGTCCAAACTTCAATCCGGTTCTTCAAGATGTGGCCAAAGTCGTGAACAACTATGAAAAAACCGTATTGATGATTAAAGGCCATACTGATGATACTGGTTCAGAGCAGTACAATCAGTCTCTGTCTGAGCGCCGTGCAGGAGCGGTTAAGAATCTATTGATTAACTATTCTGTAAACCCAACGCGTATCACTACGGTAGGTATGGGCGAATACGCTCCTAAAGTGCCTAACAATAGTGCTGCAAACCGCTCGATGAACCGTCGTGTTGAGATGGAAATTCAGCCACTTACACAGTCTAATACCTAAGTAGCTTGTGTTTAAAACGCAATAAAAAAGCCCCGCTGGGGCTTTTTTATTGCGTAGCCTTTATTTGACCTGCAACACTGTCTGCAAGTGCATTGGGAATGGGGATCGTTAGGTGATATTGAGTTATTTTCCACATCGCTTCCACTTTAATTAAGACACCCGTGCCACGTGTTTCGCCCAAACTTTCATTATCGAGCAGTTCATCAAACCACGCTACGTCGTGATTGGGTGAAAAATAAACGTGTCGGTCTCGCGGGTGATATGTCCATCCTTTGCCTTTGTCAAAGTGTGGTTTAGCGTATGTTTTAAACGCCTCTTTGGTCCAGACTTCAGTTGCATCGGTGCCAATGAAGATTGCGCTTTCATGGTACAAATCAAAATACTCATCAAAGTTCGCGACAGAAGCGTTGTGGTGTAGGTTATCAAGCGTTTGATTTACTAAAATACGATCGTCATCCGCTAAGACTGTCGTGGTGACAGCTAGCATAGCCAAACACATGAGTAGATATTTCATAGTGGGTCCTTTTTTGTTCTAGTATTCCTTATTATGCTGTTGAACGCATCATTCTTATATTCAAAGCAAAAGCTGGTAATAAACTTCTGTTATAGCATTGGATCTGTTGTTTTATTAACGATGCTGTAAGTGATTAAAAGGCGAAGTTTTTTATTTACGTTGTGCTGTCGATATTGCTCAGCTTTAAATTACGCAGCGAATAGATTACGCGAGTTAGACTTTATCCTTCATGCTTTACTGTAGACTCACGCACAACCAAGGAAGGTTCGAAATAATGCTGAACCTCATTAGCCTGTCCGTATACTTTATTCAGTATGTACTTTGCAGACATTTCAGCCATTTCTGCAATTGGGTTACTCACCGTAGTAAGGCGTGGGAAAACATGGTGGGCAAATACCACGTCATCGAAGCCGACAATTGATAAGTCTTGAGGGAGGCTCATGCCTAAATCCCTCGCACAGCTTAAAGCTCCCGACGCCATCCAATCGTTGGCGCATACCAAAGCGGTAAAAGGAATATCACGAGCCATCAGTTCTAACAAACCAACTTTGCCATCTTCTTCAGAATAATCACCGTTAAATATCAACTGTGGATCTACAGGCAATCCTGCTTCTGACAAGGCGCGTTTATGACCCTGTAGGCGAAGGCTTGCGTCACTTTTGTCTTTAGGTCCAGAGATATAAGCAATGTCTTTATGACCTAGTTCAAGCAAATGCCGCGTGGCCAGATACCCACCCTTCTCATTGTCGAGACTGGTGCATGCCTCTGGCAACCCTTCTACCTGTCTGTTAACCAAAGCTACAGGGAGTTTCGACTGATTTAACTCCAATAGATATTCATCTGATAACGCTTCGGCATGCATGATAAGTGCATCGCAGTTGCGGCTGATAAGGAACTCAACAGCATCTTTCTCGGTTTCAACACAGTTTTGTCCTACCGAAATAATGACGTGTTTATCGGCGGCACGCAGCGTTGATTCTACTGCTTGCATCAGGTCGCCAAAGAAGGGGGCGTTTAATTCAGGTACAAGCACACCAATGCTGTCAGTACGGCTGTTTGCCAATGAGCGAGCAACCGAATTAGGACGGTAGTTCAATTCTTTTACCGCTTTGTCGACTCGCTCTTTCAATACTTTATTGACCGAAGCCTTACCATTTAATACACGGGATACCGTAGATAAAGAAACACCAGCGCGTTCGGCAACTTGATAAATGGTGGGCACGTGATAAGACCTCGTTTTTTAGAACAATCACTTTAACTAACAGTATTATGCCGATATCGGCGGTTGTTCGCTACGTCGAGCGAGTAAAGCTTGGGTAACTTCTTTTTGTTTTTCGTCATTTAATGGGTACAGACAAATTAACGCTGCGCCTGCAAAGCCAAACAGCGCTGGTATCCAACTCATTAAAGACTTCATACCCGGAAGCGTTTGATTAATTGTATTGATATCAAGACCGTTATAGCCATAGCTTCCTAATACCAATAAGACGAGCGCCCCTGCAAAACCTCCCCCTGTTTTTTGAACAAAAGAGCCTGCGGAGTAAACGAGTCCGGTGGCTCTGCGGCCTGTTCTATATTCGCTGTAATCTGCCGAGTCTCCTAACATAGAAAAGAACAAAGTGGGTAATATGGCTGCGAAAAACTCAGCACAGCAACCTAAAATGAATATTGCGCTTACGCTTTTCTGAGGAACAAAATAAATTGCCGAGGTTAAGAGGCTGCTCGTTAACAGCGCAATGATAAAGAGCTTCTTGCGACCAAACATAGTGGCTAATTTGGATGTCGCTAATGCGCCAAATATCGACACTACCAGAAGAGCAATAAAAAAGTACCCGGTGAGTAGCTCGTTGCCCATGTAATATTTGAAATAGTAAGCAATAACGCCGTATTTAATACCATTAAACATCATGGTCAAAAAGCCCATTCCCAATAAAATGAGCCAAGGTTTGTTGGAAAGCAGGTCGATAATATCCTGCTGAGAACGGGTATTCTTCGATTCCGGCCGGCGAGTCAGTTGTTTTACAGCAATAGCAGTGAGCGCTATAACAACAATAAAGAGTACACCTGTTATGAGGTTTCTATAATAGAAGAAGGCGGTTATGGTTGAAAGAGGGATCAAAATTAACGGTAGTTGCTTTGCCAAGTCCATCAGTTCTGATGCGAGTGAGCGAGCTGCATGTGATGGTTGGTCACCTGAGCCCACCACGGACGAAAGCGGGTTGGCATTTTGAGGTTCAGAGGCTTGCTGTAAAGTTACACGCTCTTTCGTAGTGAAGACCGTCACACACATTAATACCACGAGTAATGTGGCAAATAACCACATAGTGTACTGATATCCTGTAGCGTTATTGCCTTCGCCTAGCAATTCTACCAACATTGGTAAGCATCCCATTACGAGAAGTCCGCCTAAGAATGCTCCGGCGAAGCGAAAACCGGATAGGCTGGTTCGCTCTCTGTCATCGCTTGTCATCACACCCATTAACGCTGAGTACGGCACATTGTTAACCGTGTACGCTAGCGTCAGCCCGATGTAAGTTAGGTAAGCGTAGATAAGTTTGCCAGAATATGAGAGTTCTGGTGTTGTGAAGCAAAGCACCATAAAAAGGCCAAGAAAAGGAGTAGAGCCTAATATCCAAGGGCGAAACTTCCCCATTTTAGTTTGGGTTCTGTCAGCAATCATTCCCATGATGATATCGGTCACACCGTCAGAAAGACGGACGACAAGAAATAGTAATGCAGCTGCAGCGGCAGTAATTCCAAATGTGTCAGTATAAAATACTGCCAAATAAGCCAGTGCCCCCCGCCATACGAGATTGGCTGCAGCATCACCCATGCCATAACCCACTTTTTCTTTTAATGTCAGCTTATGGTTCATTGCCGTTTCCATTGTTGTTATGTTCGACTTGCTAGCAGTGCTTTGTAAGCATTGGCGCTGAGTTTTAGCGTCCGCTTTTGCGTTTCAAAATCCACATAAACTAGTCCAAATCGCTTTTCATATCCTTCTGCCCATTCAAAGTTGTCAAGAAGGCTCCATGCGAAGTAACCACTCACTTCCACCCCGTCAAGCACTGCGTTATGCACCATGTTTAAGTGGTTATGGTAATAATCAACTCGGTCCACGTCATTCACATGGCCATCTTTAAGTTCGTCTGCCATTGCCGCACCATTCTCAGTAATAAAAATGGGTGGGAGCGTGTATCGTTCGTTTAATGAAGTAAGTAAATCATAAAGCGCTTTGGGATAGATTTCCCAGCCGATATCAGTCAACGGGCCTTGATGAGGATGCTCAAAAAAAAGTGCGCTTTTTTCTTTGGGAGCAGAATAATGTAATCGCGTATAAAAATTAACCCCTAAGAAATCCATGGGCTGACAGATAATCTCCATATCACCCGCTTCGATTGGTGGCCTATCCGCTTCGTCCAAATCCAACAATACTTCGGGATAGCTCCCCTCCATCACTGGCTGCATGTACCATTGGTTAATGTAGTCATCTGCCTTGCGGGTGGCTACTATATCTTCTGGTCTTTGAGTGGCGGGGTAGCAGGGCGTAAAATTTAACACTATGCCGGCTTCACTTTTCGGGACGTTTTTTCTAAGTACCTTCATACCCAAGCCGTGCGCTAGCAATATGTGATGTGCCGCGGTTCTTCCGTATTTTCTGCCTGTTCTGCCCGGAGCATGCACGCCAATCTCATATCCTAAATAAGCACTGCAGAAAGGCTCATTAAATGTTGCATAAGAAAAGACAGACTCACCAAGTGCTTGGGTGATTTTGTCTACATAGTTCTCAAATTCATAAGCGGTTTGTCTGTAAAGCCACCCACCCTTATCTTCCAAGTGCTGCGGGAGATCCCAGTGATATAGGGTAACAAATGGCTTAATTCCCTTTTCGTTCAATGAAGCTATTAAGGTTTTATAGAAGGCTACGCCCTTTGAATTTAACTCGCCCTCATTGGTAATTACGCGCGGCCAAGAAATAGAGAAACGGTATGCGTCTACGTTTAGATCTAACAAAATGTCGAAATCATCTCTCCATCGAGCAATATGATCACAGGCAATATCACCATTTGAGTGGTCTGCGATGGCTGACGGCCGTTCGCAAAATCTATCCCAAATGCATTCGAGACGGTTATCTACATCCCCTTCTATTTGAAAACTAGAGGTGGCAGTGCCATAAATAAACGACTTTTTAAGTAATGGACTGCCTGCGGGAAGCGAAATACTGTTCATAAATTGATAACCTTTTTCTTGCTGCACGAAATTTGAATGAACGCCAGCAGTACAATGACTCAGAAGCAATACAGCGTGTTTATAGCACAAAAAGAAAACGACTAGAAAGCGCTTTCTAAATATTATGTCATTTTTACGTTAAAATATTTTGGTGTTAGAGGTTTTCACTAGCAGTGTTTTAAACTTGTTTTTCTGAATTTGATTTTATCATATGATTGATATTGTTAAATAAATTGTTCTTTCTGTCATGTTCTATTCACTTTTGCGAACTTCTGTCTGTGAATTAATTGTAAAAAATGTGTTGATCTCACACTTTTGTTGAATTAATCTTCAGAAAGCGCTTTCTTATGGCGGGGTTGTTGCCTTATCGTTGAGAAAGCCCTTTCTGATGGCGCACTGAGTTTTGACTACACATATAACAGATGAAGAGAGAGCGACCGTGACACACAAAACACCGCACAAAAGTAAAATCGCAACAAGCTTGTCATTAATACTGGGTACCGCATTAAACAGTGGCGTTTTGTCACCGGTCGCTGCGCAAGAAGCAGACAAAGACATTGAAGTAATTCAAGTGTCTGGCATTCGAAGTAGTGTTCAAGAATCGATGGGGATAAAACGTGATTCTTCGGGTGTTGTAGATGCCATTTCTGCGGAAGACATTGGAAAATTCCCTGATACCAATTTAGCTGAATCTCTTCAACGTATAACCGGTATTTCCATTAGTCGTAATAATGGCGAAGGAAGCCAGGTTACAGCGCGTGGATTCGGACCTGATTTTAATATGGTTACCTTAAATGGTCGAACTATGCCTGGTTCGGCGTTACCGGGTAACGGTGGTACGCCAAATTCTCGCGCATATGATTTTTCCGATCTTGCCTCTGAAAGTGTGAGAGCTGTGGAAGTGTATAAAACTGGCAGGGCTAGCATTGCCACTGGCGGAATTGGTGCGACGGTGAATATCCGAACTGCCCGTCCATTTGATGCGTCTGACAATGGAATTACGGCAAGCATAGGTGCGAAAGCCCTACACGACACTACTAATCGCGTAGGCGATGATGTTACGCCTGAGGTATCAGGGTTCATCAACTACCTCAATGATGACAATACATTTGGCGTCACATTTACAGGCTCTTTCCAACAGCGTGACAGCGCAGCGCAAGGGGCATTTGTAAATCAATGGCGAGTGAATCCATTTGATGGCACGGTACCGCAATCTCCTGATCCAGCCAATCCAGATAGCGGCGACCCTATTGTGCTTAATAATGCACCAGCTATGGGGCAGCTTTTCGCTATACCCTCTGATCTGCGTTATTACATGGCAGACCGAGAGCGTGAAAGAACCAATGCTCAGCTGACATTTCAGTTTGCACCATCAGAGAAAATGACGGCCACACTAGATTACACCTATTCGAAGCAGGATTTGTACGAAGCTCGTGCTGAGCAATCTATCTGGATGGATGACAGGTATTTCACCGAGCTTACTTTCGACGATGAAGCGGTGAAAACACCGGTTTTAATTACGCAAGAGCGACGTGATCTGCTTCCCCGTGATCTGGGGTTAGCGCTACAAGAGCTAAATCAAGTCAACGAAAATAAGTCTATTGGTTTAAACCTTGAGTATTTCGTAAACGATGATTTTACCCTTATCTTTGACCTTCATAATTCGACCGCAGAAGGGCGTCCTGATGCGCCTTACGGAACATGGACAAACTTAGGTTTAGGCGCAAACGTAGTCAAAGGGCAAGGTGTAGATTTTAGCGGTGAGTTTCCGATCATGTTTGTTGACTTCGACGACGCGGCCCGCGACAACTTAAATGGCAACGGCGTATTGGATCAAGATGATGTGGGCACGTCCATTTTGGATATGAACTTTTCATCGCAAGACACCGAAATTACTCAAGCTCGGCTTGATGGTACTTATACCATGGACACGGGCAGCATTAATTTTGGCATAGAGTCGCGCTCTATGGAAAGTACCTCCCTTCAGTCTTTAACTCGCCATACGATGGGGAACTGGGGCATAGAAAATCCAGGTGAGCTTCCTGCTGGCTCTTTAACTCCGCTCGATCTTATAAATGAATTCGATGACTTTGATACCGCAGGCATGTTTTCTCAGGGATTTACTGGGAGCGTAGCTGAAATTGGTGCATTTGCAGCACAGCAGTATGGCTTTGATTTATTAGCTAATAATCCGTTTGCAACAAACAGAACGATTGAAGAAGATATTACCGCTGTTTACTTTGAGCTAGATTTATCGGGTGAACTTAATGGTATGGAGTATAACCTTCTAACAGGTGTACGCTATGAAAATACCGATGTGACCTCTATCGCAAATATAAGTCTGCCTAGTGGCATAGCATGGGAGGGAAATAATGATTTCAACGTTCGTTTCGGTAGCGAAATGGAGGATGTCGAAGTAGAAGCTAGTTACGACCACGTATTACCTGCGTTAGATTTCGATATTGAAGTGGTTGAAAACGTTATTGCCCGTTTCTCTTACAGTAAAACCATCGCAAGACCGACTTATAACAATTTAAGTGCCGCTTCGACAGTGTCACCACAAAGCGGGCCTACCCTGCTTACCGACAGTATCACGGCAACGGCGAGCTCTGGAAACCCATCTTTGATCCCGCTTGAGTCCGACAACCTAGATTTATCACTTGAATACTATTTTGATGAGACAAGCTATGTGTCTGTAGGCTTTTACGATAAGCGAGTTAAGAACTTTATTGGTAATGAACAAGTTGAAGAAAACGTATTTGGTCTAAGGGATGTGACAAATGGCCCTCGTGCAGAAGCGGCGCGCGCTGAATTAGAAGCCCGTGGAATTCCTGTAAACGACACATCTCTATTCAACATGGTTGCTGCTATGGAAAATGGGATTGAGTTTGATTCATTAACCGATGAGCAATTTGAGCAGCAATTCGATATTTTACCTAACAGCGACGACCCGTTGATAACTTTTATCAACTCAAAACCAGTTAACAACAAGGCTGCCAACATTTATGGCTTTGAAGTCGCCGCGCAGCATTTCTTCGGCGACAGTGGCTTTGGTGTATTAGCCAACTATACATCTGTAAAAGGTGACATAGGCTTTGACAATGAAGCCACCCCCTCTATTACTCAATTTGCGCTGGTAGGCTTAAGTGATACTGCAAACCTTGTATTTATGTATGAGAAAGACGCGCTTCAAGCTCGCATTGCTTATAACTGGCGCGACAAGTTTTTAGATACTACTTCCCAATACATTAATGAACCTGGTTATACCGAAGCGTATTCACAGATAGATTTAAGTATCTCCTACGATGTTACCGAAGATTTAACGGTAGCCTTTGAAGGGATCAACATCACTGAAGAAAATATTCGCCGACATGGGCGCACCAGCGCAATGCTTTGGAACTTAGATGAGTTTGGCGCAAGATATACGCTAAGTGCTAGATATACATTCTAAAAAGTTGGGGTGTGTTTGCCCGCTACAGCGCTTAGGGTTGCGCTCTAGCGGGCTTTTTTGTCATAGTCTGACTAAAGGGTGAACAAATAATCGACTGAATTCGATTAGGGTAGTGATTTGATACGTGTCTTGGGGCTTAGCCTATGAGTATTAACGAAAATCATGGAAGTATGCACAAGGTCGTTATTGTAGGCGGTGGCACAGCAGGATGGCTTGCAGCGGGCGTTCTTGGGGCAAAACTTAGCACAAAACACTCAGTTACCCTTGTTGAATCTCCCACTGTCTCATCCATCGGCGTTGGTGAAGGTTCATGGCCGTCACTTCGCGATACCCTTCTGGATATTGGCATTAGTGAATCTGAGTTTTTAACTTTATGCCAAGGCGCTTTTAAACAAGGTTCTAGCTTTGTGAATTGGCGTAAAAATGCGCACAGCTATTACCATCCATTTACTGTTCCTGCTGCCTACAACGAACTCGACATCCATACTTGCTGGAAGGCACTAGCGCCAAACACGCCATACCAAGATGCATTCTCGTTACAGGCCGCAATGTGTGTAGCAGGCAAGGCGCCTAAACAAATAGCTACCCCAGACTATGCCCACGTGCTCAATTACGGTTATCACTTTGACGCTACAAAGCTTGCCGATTTGCTGAAACAACATTGCGTAGACAAGCTAGATGTTGATTACGTGAGCGGGCATATTGGGTCTATTAAATCGTCTTCAGATGGTTATATTGAAAAATTGGTAACTGAGTGCGGCAAAGAAATCATTGGCGATCTGTTTATTGATTGTTCAGGGAGCAGCGGCTTACTTATAGATAAACATTTTAGTGTGCCATGGATGCCGGTTAAGCGCACAATGCTTAACGATCGCGCCGTTGCGCTTCAAGTGCCTTATTCTGGTACCGATACAGAAATAAAAAGTACCACGGTAGCTACTGCACAAACCTGCGGGTGGACGTGGGATATTGCATTGCAGCACCGACGAGGTACCGGTCTAGTTTATTCGTCCCAATTCACAAATGAAGAACAGGCAAAGCAGGTCCTTATTGACTATGTCTGTGAACGTTATCCTGGTGCAAAAGAGCACGAACTTGCCTTTCGCACACTATCTTTTGAGCCTGGCTACAGATCACAGTTTTGGGTAAAAAACTGTTTAAGCTTAGGTATATCTTCGGGGTTTGTTGAACCGCTTGAAGCATCAGCCATTGCCATGGTCGAGCTTGGCTTACGCATGCTCTGTGAGGCGTTTCCGCATAATAAAGAGCACATGGAAATAGTCAGTAAGCGCTATAACCGGCGCTTTGCATATCGCTGGCAGCGAGTTATCGACTTTTTGAAACTACATTATGCGCTTAGTGATAGAGAAGAGCCGTACTGGATAGCGCAGAGAGATAAGGCGTCCATACCCGACTCACTCACTGAATTGCTTGAACTGTGGAAGTATCAAAGCCCTTCTCGCTTAGATCTTATCGAGAACGAAGAGATTTTTCCCTCTGCTAGCTATCAGTATGTACTGTATGGCATGGGCTATTCTACGTCTGTGCCCCCATTACGGCTAAGCGAAGCGAATAAGCGTAAAGCTCTGCATATTCTCGAAAACTTACAACAAACTAAAAGCGCTTATCTGCAGGGATTGCCCTCTAACAGAGTTTTGCTAAATGATATTGCAAAGCGCTACAACAACGAAAAACAACACGTGCCCTTGCATGCTCAACGTGAAAAGAACGAACACGCTTCAGCTTCGAGTTGTAGTGACATAAAAAATACTTCAGATAAAAAGGACACCTCTTATGACCGTATCGGGTTTAGATAGCAGTAAAAATCAAACGCCCGTTAAGAACGTTGTCATTGCGGGTGGTGGTACTGCAGGATGGATGGCGGCCACCGCGTTGTCCCGGCTTTTGGGTAAGTCGATAAAGGTTACGTTAGTCGAGTCGAAAGATATTGGTATTGTAGGTGTGGGCGAGGCCACTATTCCGCCGATAAGAACATTTCACAAATTACTGGGCATCGACGAAAAAGCATTTATGCGCGCTACCCAAGCCACATTCAAACTGGGTATTGAGTTTGAAAACTGGCGTGAACAGGGTCACAGCTATATCCATTCGTTTGGTATTACCGGAAGAGAGTGCTGGGCTGGCGAGTTTCACCATTTTTGGCTAAGGGCTAAAGAATATGGATTTGGCGGTGAATTTGGTGATTATTGCCCTGAACTGATTGCCGCTAAACAAAACAAGTTCGCCACATCAGAAGCCATGCCGCTTAACTTTGCCTATCACTTTGATGCCGTTGCCTACGGTCGTTTTTTAAAGTCTTTAGCGTGCGAAGCAGGGGTTATGCACAAGGAAGGAGACATAGAAAAAGTCGCTGTATGCCCACAAGCAGGCAACATTCAGTCCCTTCAATTAGCAAGCGGAGAAGTGATAAACGGTGATTTCTTTATAGACTGTACGGGCTTTAAAGGGCTGCTTATTGAACAGGCGCTTCACACCGGTTACGACGATTGGCGACACTATCTTTTTTGCGATAGAGCAGTAGCCATGCAAACAGAACTTACTGCCCCACCTGTGCCATATACCAAAAGTGTGGCACACAGGGCGGGATGGCGTTGGCAGATACCACTGCAAGAGCGAATGGGTAATGGATTGGTATTTTGTAGCCGCTTTATGAGCGATGAGGACGCCATTAATACACTTAAATCGCAGGTGACAGGTGTGCCAATTAATGAGCCGAGAGTCATTCGTTTTACGCCTGGTAAACGTAGGCGTGGTTGGAATAAAAACTGCGTAGCGCTCGGGCTATCCAGTGGCTTTATTGAGCCACTAGAGTCGACCAGCATCCATCTAATCATGACTGGCCTTATACGCTTAATGCGCCTATTTCCTTTTGATGGCATCACCCAAAGCGCAATCGACGAATACAATAATAAGTTTGATAGCGAAATGTCGGCCATACTCGACTTCATTGTTATGCATTACAAGGTTACACAGCGCGAGGACAGCCCTTTTTGGCAGCAATGCCAACGCATGGAGATTCCGCCGTCACTTAAACATAAATTGGCTTTATTTGCCGAAACTGGCCGCGTGTTTTTGGATGACGGAGATATTTTTCGTGTTGATTCCTGGACTCAAGTATTAATGGGCCAGGGCATGACACCAAGCCAGTACCATCGTGTTGCCGATGAAATGAGTGAGCAGTCTTTAAAGCAGTTCATGGCAGGGTTAAAGCAGCAGGTGGATAATCACGTAGCTAAACTTCCCTTGCACGAGGCCTTTTTAACAAAGTATCTGAGATGAATTATTAGAAGCGTTAGTTGTTAATAACAAATAGTGCGTTAACGGTGAGCCGAGCAGCTCCTAACTAAAGAGTTACCAAACATACTGCATCAGCACCATACCCACATAGAAGTCTGGGCTTAGTGCTATCTAAATTGGGAAAAACGCAAACAAAGTACTGACAAAGATAATCCATTTTATAGTTGGCGGTAGTTTGTTACTGGAAATGATTGTTGCTTTATATTAAAACGGTAGATTTCTACCGAAACTGTGCTAATGTTTTATACTAAACGGTAATAAACTACTGGATAGATGATGCAAACAGTCACACTGCAATTATTTAATCAAGGCCAATGGTGGGATGCTGCTACTTTGTGTTTTTCTGATGAGCGGATCAATGCAAGTTGTTCGCTGTATTATGAGCATGAATATATTGCTAAGGTCGCAAGCTATGAGGTTAAAGATTGCTGGGCATGCTCCGTCAATGCGCCTATTAGCATTGTTCCTAAAGACTACCCTCATTGGCCAGCTCTATTAGATGATATTTTGCCGGTGGGTAAGTCTCGAGATTGGTGGCTCAGTTATCTTAATGTCAGTCGCTCAGACGAGTTTCAACAAAATTACGCACTGTTGACTAATGCTTGTATGTCGCCCGTTGGTAACTTAAGAATAAAAGAAGCCGTACCGACAGAAGCTAATATCGACTCTCGCCGTTTTCCAATTGAGAACGTGATTTCATTACAATATGATTTTTTAGAGTATGCTAATGAACAAGGAGCCGCAGTAGGAGGGGCGACAGGAGCTGGTGGTGTTGCACCAAAACTGCTACTCATGCTTGAAGATGATAATGTTTTCATTGATGGGGACTTTGCAGGTAAGCCGTTGACCGCCACACCTTATCTAACCAAGTTTGCTAGAAATAGACGCTCAACTCGAGATAACAACATCTTAAAAGCTGAGGGCGTTTTTTATAAGGCACTTTCGGAGATTCTGAAGGGTACCAATGTTTCCACCATCGATGTTGAAAAGCTAAAAATATTAGAAGATAAACAAAGTGGCCAAGCTAGTTTATGGCTACCTCGCTTTGACGTCCGCATAGAAAGTGGTGTGGCTAGTCGTATTGGATTGGAAAGTATTTATTCAATCATTAATGCCGAGCCTGGCAGCTATCAAGATCATTTTGATGTGATGGAGACGGTGTGGCGAAGAATAAATTCTGCAACTCAAATGACGAAAAACGAATTTGCTAAGCAATATGTTGTTAGAGATTTTTTAAATATTGTCTTCGGTAACTCAGACAATCACGGCCGCAACATTTCATTTTTAAAATATGACGGCGATATTTGTTTTGCACCCATCTATGATTTTGCTCCTATGAAAGCCGATGAAGAAGGGATAACCCGTTTATTTAAGTGGGGGCGAAGTTGCGAAGTAGATGGGCACGTTAATTTTTTAATCATTGCAGAGCAGCTTTCAGATTATTGTGAGCCTTATGAAATAATTTTATTTTTGCGGCAACTGGCAGAAAAACTAATCGACTTGCCTGAGAGGTTGAAAAGATTGCACTGCCCAGATGAGATATTGAATTTTCCGGCGATTGGTTTTAGTAACACTAAAACTAAGTTAGTAGCAATGGGAGTCTATGATGGTTAGGTTGACGGGTGAACAACGAAAAGAAATTTTAGCTCAGCTTGAAAGTGATCTTGCGAACAATGTTATCGGCATAGGCGATCTAGTAAAGCAGGTTCGTACCCAACTTTATGGCATGACCCAAACACAGTACGCGAAATTTATTAAGGTGTCTGATAAAACATTGCGCGATATCGAGAAAGGGAATACCGATCCTCGCGTCTCGGTACTAAATAAAATTTTAGCGCCTGGTGGTTTTCAACTTTCTGTTCGATCAGTTCGCCGTGATATATAAAATTATCTTTGAGTTGCATCAAGTCATGGGGTTTCATAAAAAATAAAAAAGCCCAGCATGGCTGGGCTTTAGCGTAGGCTTTTGGACTCCAACGGATATTACTCAATATTCTGGATTTGCTCGCGCATCTGCTCAATCAATACTTTAAGTTCAACCGCCGATTGTGTGATGTCGGTGCTGATAGACTTTGAACCTAACGTGTTCGATTCGCGGTTAAACTCCTGCATCATGAAATCTAAACGGCGGCCCACTGCTCCACCCTTTTTAAGGATATTGCGGGTTTCCTTAACGTGAGCATTCAGACGATCTAACTCTTCCGCCACATCTACTTTTTGCGCCAGCATGATCATTTCTTGTTCAAAGCGGCCTGCATCAAGTTCAACCTTTGCTTCTTCAAAGCGGGTTTGCACTTTTTCTCGCTGCCACACCATGATTTCAGGCATACGTGCGGCCACTTTTTCAGCTTCCACTTCAATGGCGTCTAGGCGCTGCGTGATCATACCTTTAAGGGCTTCCCCTTCTGTAGCGCGGGCACTGATGAAGTCGTTTAACGCTTGATCGAACGCTGCCATTACGTCACCGTGAATGGTATCCATATCGGCTTCTTCTGCAGCAATTACGCCAGGCCAGCGCAAAACGTCTAGTGGGTTAACCCCCGTGGATTGGCCATGGGATTGCACCCAATCAGCAGCGTGAAGCACTTGCTTAGCCAACTCTTCGTTTAAGCTTAGCTTGGTTACAGCAGCATCGTTCGCGGTAAAGCGAAGCGCACATTCCACCTTACCTCGGGCTAGCTTTTTACGAAACCGTTCACGTAAAACTGGCTCTAATGAACGAAACTGTTCCGGCAGGCGAAAATAGGTTTCTAAAAAGCGTTGGTTGACCGAGCGTATTTCCCATACGGCTGAGCCCCACTCTTTTTTGGTTTCTACGCGCGCAAACGCTGTCATGCTGTAAATCATAAATATCCTTTAAATTTAACTGAAAGCCTGCAAAAACAACCCGAACGTCGTGTTGTATACGTGAATATCTACAGCAGGTTTTCTTGTATTTTGTATATTAGCGCACATTTACGTAATTCAATAAGCAAACATGTAAAGTTCGTTTTTAACGGCCGCGGGTATTGCGTTATACTTAGGCGCAATTTCGTAGCTACATCGAATTTATAGGTTTTGACCGCGAATTGGGCTTTCTATTCTCATATCGCCGATAAAAACCTGTAAAACGCTACCCTTTTTTAAGCACTTACGTTGTGGAGAACACTATGCGTCCAAGCGGCAGAACCGCCAGTCAAATTCGCCCTGTTACAATTACTCGCCAATACACTTGTCACGCAGAAGGCTCTGTACTTGTAGAGTTCGGTAACACTAAAGTGTTGTGTAATGCGACGGTGGAAGAAGGTGTACCACGCTTTATGAAGGGCCAAGGGAAAGGCTGGATTACTGCTGAGTACAGCATGCTTCCACGTGCTACTCACACGCGAAGCGGCCGTGAAGCTGCGCGCGGCAAACAAGGCGGTCGTACGTTAGAAATTCAGCGTTTAATTGCGCGTTCACTACGCGCAGCGGTAGATTTAAAACTTCTGGGTGAAAACACCATTACGTTAGACTGCGACGTTATTCAAGCCGACGGCGGTACGCGCACAGCGTCAATCACCGGTGCGTGTGTAGCTCTTGTTGATGCACTTACTTACATGCGTGCAAAAGGCATTATCAAAACTAACCCGCTTAAGCACATGATTGCTGCCCTTTCAGTAGGTATTTACGAAGGTACGCCAATTGCCGACCTTGAGTACACCGAAGACTCTGAGGCAGAGACAGATATGAATATCGTAATGACCGAAACTGGCAAGCTGATCGAAGTTCAAGGTACGGCAGAGGGCGAACCCTTCTCGTTTGAAGAGCTCGACGAAATGCTGAAAATTGGCAAGCATGGCCTACGCGAATTGTTCGACATTCAAAAAGCTGCGCTAGCGTAAGCGAGTTATCAAAGCGAATTTAGCGCCTACGGATAAGTTAGTAATAAAGAGGTCATCATGAAAGCGTTTCAGCGTGATTTTATCGAGTTTGCCATTGAGCGTGGCGTACTGAAATTTGGCGAATTTACTTTAAAGTCAGGCCGCGTTAGCCCGTACTTTTTCAATGCAGGCTTGTTTAATCGCGGTGGCGATTTGGCCAAGCTAGGGCGTTTTTACGCTGATGCGTTAATGGATGCTGGCGTGGAATTCGATGTACTTTTTGGTCCCGCTTATAAAGGCATTCCTATTGCAACGACAACGGCCGTCGCACTGGCCGATAGCCACAACCTTGATGTGCCTTATTGCTTCAACCGCAAAGAAGCGAAAACCCACGGTGAAGGCGGCAATCTAGTTGGCAGCCCACTAGAAGGTAAGGTTATGCTGGTGGATGATGTGATCACCGCCGGTACGGCTATTCGCGAGTCGATGACGTTGATTGAACAGCAGCAGGCCAGTTTATCAGGCGTGTTGATTGCTTTAGACAGACAAGAGCGCGGTAACAGCGAACTGTCAGCTATTCAAGAGGTCGAGCGCGATTTTGGCACTCAAGTTATCTCTATTGTATCGCTTGCCGATGTCGTAGCTTATCTGACTGAGAAAGGCGGATATGCTAGTGAGATTAGCGCTATCAATACTTACCGTGAAAACTATGGCATCTGATTTTGACAGCGCATTTAGCGCGGCTAGTCAGCATTTAGATGCGCTAGGATTGCGTTGCCCAGAGCCAGTAATGATGGTGCGTTTGAATATTCGAAAGCTGGCCGATGGGGAAACTTTATCGGTCACGGCTGACGATCCCTCAACGGCCAGAGATATTCCTAGCTTTTGCCGCTTTATGGACCACACGCTGATTGCGTCTCAAACCGAGACCATGCCTTACCAATACGTAATTAAGAAAGGGCGCGCTTAAGCGCCTTTTTTGTCTTTAACACTTAAACGTGCGATGGCTTCCATTCACTTTTTCTAGTCCACCTTTCTGTATTTTGCCTCTAGCGCACAATAAAGCCCGAACATAATAAAGCCTGCGCCTACAGCAGCAATGAGATAAGGCCCAAAAGGCTGCTTCATTAACGTTTCTAATGCTTTTTGTAACCCACCGGCTTGTGAAGGATTACTTAAAACGGCGGCAAGGATAAAAAATCCACCTACTAAGGAATAAACGACCCCTCTTGCGGTATACCCAAGGCGACCAGTTATCTTCACACTCTTTCTAATGCGCTGATTTAAAGCGTGTAGTGAAAACTTCTTTAAAAAGTCTGCAGTGTAAGCATGTTTGAACTGCACAACTGCAAATATAATAATGCAAAGCCCGATTGCAGCCACAAGCAGCAGCCCCCATTCGTATTGCATTAGAAATTCACTCACCTTCTTTCCACTACCTTGGGATGAAGAACTACTTTGTACTTCTAATAAGGTTTTACCCCCTGCATAAGCCGCAACAAAATAGAACGCGCCGGATATACAGAAGAACAGCTTATTTATAACGTGAATGAACAAACTGTCGTCATCTGATTTGTCGGTAATAAAAATCTGCAGCCAACGCCAGCAGGCATAACACGCTAGTCCAAGAACAAGAATTCCTAGAAAAATTTGCCCGAGTGGTTGCTCTTTAAGTGTAATAAAGACATTGGACTGAGAGGCTTTTTCACGGTTTAACGCTGTAAATACAGATGTAAGAATGAAGACACCAAGCATAACGTACATGACTGTTTTGGCACTATACCCCGCTCTAGCGGTTATCTCTTTCCATTTAGACGAAGGTTCCACGGTGTCCTCTCATAGCTTGGTTGTAAAATAAAAAACAATTCAGTTATCTATTTCGTATCAAGTTATGTTCCGTTTTGCACTTGTCTGTATTTTACGCTTGTGAGCTAGCGTTTCAGATTAACGTTCTGAACTATCTGCAACGGCTTTCAAAAGCAAATTTTGAAGCGTACGTTTGCTATGAGCACAATTGCAGTGAACATCTGTCATATGTAGAACTTCACCTTTAAGCATTTTTTGCAGTACAGATGCTCTTACGCTTAATGAGACAAAGCCGTCTTCATTGGGGACTTGTTTCGACATCATCATTTGCTCCTTCAACTGTTTGATTTAATGCAGAGCTGCAGAAGCAAGCTGCCTGCTAATTTGAGGTTTATAGGTTTGCTCAAGTGTGTGCTGAATGGCGGCAATCAGCTTACATACAGACTGATTAGTGGCATGCAAAGGCAATATGGCAATTAGCTGCTGCTGGCACTCCTGCAAAATGGCGTGAGATTCTTTTTTTCTGTGCTCTTGAGCAAGTAACGAAGATAAGTACATGCCCATAGTGCCGAACGCGAGTATATCTTCTTGCACAGCGTTCACTTTCTGAGAGGATACGGGCTGCAGCGCGTTAAGAATGGCCTTCGCGGCTTCAAAGGTTTGATAACCCAACTCCCTGGCATAATCTAACTCACCCTGTTGATGGGCTTTTTGCGTTTGTGCCTGCATTGCTAAGCGATGCTCTCGTGCGCTAGAAGGGTTGAGCTGTAGCCACTTTCTGTAAACTGGGCATAAACGTTGAACATTCATATAAGCACCTCCTGTTTTTTATAACACTAGTGCAAATAAGAATCATTATCAAATGTAAAGTTCAAAAAATCTATTAGCGTAATTTGATTTGGGAATTTAAGGGGGAGCTCGCACGAATTGGTCGATGCTATTTTGATAGCTTTAGCACCGTCAAATCGAAAGGCTCTTTAATTAGGAGAACATATTAGACAGCCACCATAGTAAGACTACCACCAGCGTAATAGCAAACACGGCTTTCATCTTGTAGCGTTTTATAAGTTGCTCTGCTTTGTCACCTGCGTAATACACCACTACTGCAAGGCCAAAATAGCGAATAGCGCGGGCAATAACCGTGGCTAACAGGAATAGCGGAAGAGAGTATTGGGTTGCGCCGGCAGCTAACATGGCCACTTGAAAAGGAATAGGCGCAATACCTAGCGTCATCACAAACCAAAAGCCTTGATTTTGCATTTGTTGTTTAACGCTGTCGAACTGGTCTTGACTAAAAAAGGTATCAATAACCCACTGACCAACAAGGTCGAAAAGGTAATAGCCAAGGGCATAGCCAAAAACAGCGCCAATCACACAGCCCACGGTAGCCATTAATGCAATATTCCAGAGCGACTCTCGTCTAGCTTGCATTAAAGGCACCATAACGGCTTCAAGCGGTATAGGAACAATGGTCGACTCTAAAAATGATGCTAAAGTAATACCTTTCAACATATGTTTAGAGTCAATAAGCTTTTTGGTTTTGTGCTTAACCTTTTTACCTAGTGCCATGTAAACTCTACCACTTTTATTGTTTTACTGCTTGTAAACTACCCCGTCTTTCATTACAAAAGACACGCTTTCCATAAGCGATATATCGTCAAGCGGGTCGCCTTGAACAGCAACAATATCCGCTAACTTACCTTGCTCTAACGTGCCGAGAATATCGCTTATGCCCAATAAATCTGCACTATTAACGGTAGCGCTAAGTAGCGCGTCAGCAGGTTTCATTCCCGCTTCAACCATTAAAGAAAATTCCTGTGCATTATCGCCATGGGCCGATACACCACTGTCTGTACCAAAAGCAATTTTTACGCCTGCTTTATGCGCTTGTTCAAAGGTATTTTGAATAAGCGGGCCAATAGCGGCCGCTTTCGGGCGTACTAATTCTGGAAAGAAACCATCAATTTTTGCTTTGTCTGCTACAAACTTCCCAGCCAATATAGTTGGCACATAGTAGGTGCCGTGCTTCTTCATTAGGGTGCGGATCTCATTGTCCATGTATGTACCGTGCTCGATAGAATCTACCCCAGCTTCAATAGCGCGCTTCATCCCTTCTTTTCCATGAGCATGAACAGCCACCGTCATACCGTAATCTTTTGCAGTATCGACGATCGCTTCTAATTCATCGGTCATGAACTGTGGATTTTGCCCGCTTTTGGCTACGCTTAACACACCACCGGTTGCAGTAATTTTTATCAGGTCTGCGCCATCTTGATATCGAGTTCGTACTGCTTCGCGCGCTTCCACTTCGCCGTTAACAACCCCTTGTTTAGGGCCAACGTCTGGTCGAAGTAGGTGAGATAAACCATTGCTTGGGTCGGCGTGTCCGCCTGTAGTAGCTATAGATTTAGCGACAGTGTAAATACGTGGGCCGGTGGCGTAACCTTTATTAATAGCGTTTCTTAATGCCACTGTTTCATTATATCCGTCACCTAAGTTACGTACGGTGGTAAAGCCTGCATTTAACGTTATTGTTGCGTAATTTGCTGCACGCAGAGCATAGTCAGCCTCGTTTAGTGAAAAGCGTTCAAGATAGGTTTGCGGCCCACCGTGCTGTGACGATAAATGAACATGCATATCCATAAGGCCAGGCATAACGGTTGAAGACGTTAAATCGATAACAGTGTCGCCTTGTTGCGGTTCAGTGAAGCCTTTGTTGATTGCTTTAATTTTGTTGTTCTCAACAACAATTGTCATGTTTTCCTGAAGTGTTTTTGATGTGCCAGTAAACACTTTCCCTGCATGTATCAATGTATCGGCTACCGCAGAAAAGGGCGACGAGAGTAATGCGCTCGCAATGGCAAGCGTGATCAAAGGTTTCTTCATGATAAAGGTCTTCTTTTGATTGTTTTATAGACTATATCGAATGTAATGCACAGACAGGGATAACGCAAAAAAAGCTATGACAAAGGGGAGTTAAGTTATTTCGCCTAAAACGAAAGACGTGCCATTAGATTGGATTTTAAATTGCGTGCACGATCCGCTCGTTACTTCTTTGGCTTGTTCTAATAGTTGATAGTAAGTGTTTTGATGTAGCCTCGCCCACAGATCTCTGCGAACACAGAGGTAGGGAATGGGCGTCGCTTCAGGGTCCTGTATTGCTTTCGGTGGAACCCGAAGTTCAAGCTGACCAGCGCGTTCTAACCGCACAACGTCGCCTGTTTGAGTGGTAAATACGTAGGTACTGCCGTCCTTAAAACCACCCTCTTCCTTTTCCCATTGCGTAATAAGAAAGGGGGTATCTTCAACGGTAATGACCACTTTCTCAACAGGCGTAACTAAGAAGTACTTATCACCTTCACGCTTTAATACAGAGGCAAAAAGCTGAACTAAGCTTGCGCGTCCTATAGGGCTGCCTTCGTAAAACCATCGGCCGTCTAGGGCTATCGTTAGGTTGATGTCACCACAAAAGTCAGGGTTCCATTGATCAACAGGAGGCAAAGGGCGCGCTTTTGAAGACGTGCCCTTTAGTTGTTGTTGAAATCTAGTTAGATCCACGCTCTTCAACCAACGCTTTTAACTCGCGCAATTTCGCTTTAATACGACGCATATTATCTGGTCCCGTGCGAAGTAACTGCTTCTGGGGTTCGTTGAGATTTTCTAAGCGATCATCGGCGTATTTGTATGCCACTGAATCTGTGTACACTTCAACAGGTACAGGCACTTCCGGTGTATCAAGTAGCTGGTCGATCGCGTCTAGCAGTACGCTGTTAAAATCTTGGTCAGGATTGCCAATCTCTGAGTATTTAGCCTGAATATCATCTTTATAAACACCATAGATATTAAGTAGTGCTTCATTATTGAACGACTCTAACATGTCCACATAGGGCGTATATCGCTTGTAGCTTGCAGCATCTATCCACTGCTTTCCTGCTTGAGAGTAAACGCGGAAGTTTTGCTCTGGCGGCGTAAGCAGTTGATGGTTTGGCGCCATCTCATCATTCGCTAAATTAGCTACCGATACGACAAAGCGCTGAATCAGGCCTTCGTTGACAAGCATACGATTTACGACTTCTTTATCTGCAGAAGAACTCTCGATTAATGAAGCTTTAACTGCCGGATCGCTGGTATCCAATGGCTCTGGATCTGGCTCAACGGGCTCTGGAAGTGGTTCAACTTCATCTTTCTCTTCAAGCTCAACAGTAGGTGCTGGCTGGGTAGGTTCAAAAACTTCGGGTTCTTCTGGTGCAGTGACTTCAGGCTCGGTCACTTCAGGTTCGGGTGTAATAACTGGCTCAGGTTCTTCGTCGCTTGGCCAAAAAACTACAGCCAGAATAACAATAAGAAGAATGCCGACAATTATAAAATGTGGGCCTAACGATTTCTTTTCTGACGATTCGCTCATAATGACTCCGCTACAAAAATATCCTTTCGGTAATACTACCAGAGATAACACCCAAAATTAGAAAATCAATCAAGAGAATTGTTCCCCCAAAAAGTAAATTCCTTATTTTGAACAGATTTTAACGTTCAAAAGCCATTTTCCGATTTGTTTTTGACTTAAAATTAGTGGGAACTCCTCATTTTTGAATATTTCTTGCTCAACTATCATGTAAATACGTAAATAATTTTAAAACAATTGTTTAACATTTGCGGTCTTGTGTACTAATGTGTTGATTAATCATAGAAAACGAGTGCTAGAGTACTGTTGCTTATTGTAATCAATGGATGTTTCAAGTCTCGCAGTCCAAATTTTATTGAAATGTGCCTTTTAGGATAGTTAGCGTGAGTAAATTTAAAACATATCATCCGAAGTTACACCGAGCCGTTAAACGTTACACTGCGATACAATATGTTATTGCGTTAGGGGTTTTGATATTCCTATTTTTAAACATGAATAGCCTCTCAATGCACCATCAACTCATAGCGGCAATAACCGTAGTTGTCATGTGCATACAAAACGGATTTATCTTATCGAGAGCAAAAGTGGCACTTGCCGTTGAGGGGCCACGGTTATTGATATTTCCACTGCTGTGGATAGCGACAGGAATGGGGTTGGCTGCGCTAGTGTATAGTGCCTTTTCAATTGCATCGCTGTTAGTCTTAATTAACGCAGTGCGTTATAAAAATCATCGTCCTCCGCTTCACCTCATGAATGAACCCGAAAACCTCGTATAGCGTATATTTAATATAACCTCGTCCTGTTCGTACTTAATATAAAAATCCTTACAGGGCGAGCGTAGTGTGTACGCTAATTTCATGAGGTAGAAAAATGCACAAGTTTTATTTTCGGGATATTGAAGAGTCGCCGATAGCTATCGATTACTTAGAAGTTCAGTCATATGAAATGAATGTGTACCTGGTTTATCTCACTATTGATAATCACAGCGGCATGCTTTACGACAATAAAGACAAGCCTATGCGATTTTTTAGTGCCGGCCATATACGAGAGGCATTTGCGCACTGCCGCGTTCTACAGGCGGTAATGAAGCACGATACGCCTTACGATGAAATGATTGGCAACCCACCAAAAAGTAAAGAACAAATGGCGCTCCCTTTTAGTATGGAATTACCTTATTGAAGATGGTTCTATTTAGCATTTAGGTGAGTTGAAAGTGACGGTTTACGTTCTTCTTTGCAAGGAGTCGACTCGTAAGAAGAACGTGTAGCACAGTATATTCCACGCCTCATATTCAATGATTAATAGAGACATTTCTGAGCCGCCAATTGTTTGCTATAACGCAAGCCATTTGCCAGCAGCCTTTCGCATGTCAACTTTGGCTTGCAGGCGCTTCGCCAGTAAGAACAGTCCGCCCAGTTTTCTGTGTATAAACAGTGCATCAACCGGTGGTGTGTGCCAAAAGTTATGCTCCATCGTGAGGGTCATCCCTTTTTCATGAAGCCTGGCAATAAGGTCGCTTTGTCCAAAGTCATAAGCGCCTTCGTAGCGGATAGCTTCACATGCCTCCATCCCAATGTTTATCACGGCATCGATTTGTGTTGAAGAGTGGCTTTCATCAATCAAGCCAATGCTAAACGCGGCTTGTTGCATCATCGCTCTATCGTTGGCTGCCGCGCTTTTGAGTAACGCTTGGTATTGAGCTGAAATGGCGTCAGGTACCTCTCGTGTAGCCCCAAAATCTAGTAGTACGATTTCTTTTGTATCGGGCTTAAATCGATAATTGGCTAAATTAGGGTCGCTTTGTAGCAATTTGAAATAGAAAATCTCATTAAAAAATAAAGTCATTAACGCAGTCATTACGGCGTCTCGGACTTCCTGTGGCTCATTTAAAAGCGCATCTAAATCATGCGCCTCTATGAAGTCCATCGCTAGGACCGTACTGGTAGTAAGGGGGGCATAGGTTTTTGGAATAACAAACGCATTGTGTTCCTTGCATTGGATATCCGAACCCTCAACCATTGTGCGATAACGATTGAGCATGTCAGCTTCTCGTACGTAATCAGCTTCTTGATGAAGCTGTGCTTTAGCTTCTTGCAAAAGCGGGTTGATATCTAATGATTTGGGAACCAAGCCGGTAATTTTTATAAGTGTAGCTACATTGTCTACATCGCTATCTATGCTTTTTTTCACGCCAGGATACTGCACTTTTACTGCTAACATCCGACCGTCCATCGTAATGACTTTATGGACTTGGCCAATAGAGGCAGCAGCTATAGGGGCAAAGGAAAAGTAAAGTAAGTCATCTTGCCATTTGTCGCCCCAAGACTGATTTAATGTAGCTATAAGCTGGTCCTTGGGCATGGGGTCAGCGTCGTCCCGTAAACGTCCCAAAATGGCGGCGAGTTCTTCGGGAAGAAAGTCACCCGCATCCATTGAAATAAGCTGTCCGAGTTTCATGGCGGCACCACGCATACTGGCAAGCTGGTCTGCAATGTTAGAAATGTTTTTGGGAGTTAAAAGCAATGACGACAACACGGGCTTTTCACCTTTCAGGAGTTGCCCCGCCCCCTGCGAAACTACATTACCCGCGATTTTTCCTGCTAATGAGCCCAAGCGACCTATCCTAGATAAACGCGACGACGGTACCGCTCTACTAGAACGGGTTAGTGGTTCATCGGATTTATTGCGCTTCTCTGCCATAAGTTCACTCAGTTTTATTGAAGACGAAGGGTAACGTTATGTTTGTTATCGTTTAAACAATAACCTAAAAAAGTAAATGGGGCTTATAAATTATACTTTTAGGCTGGGCGTCTGGATCGGGTAAGCAGCTAAAAGTAACCTAATTTTAGGAAGGCGTTTGAATAATAGAATACCCTTAAAAGACGGCTGTTTGAGCTGAACTCAATTTATTAGGAGCATTTGAAGTGCCCATAAGAAACTTGCAAAGAGATGCACTTGGCATGGGGTGGCCAATTTTTCTATCGGGCTCTTATTAAACTCGCTATGTTAAGCACCTGCACCTGCGCGTGCAAAGTGAAAAAACTAGATTATTTGTGAAACGAACTGGATCACCAACCCAACAACGCTTCCATAAGCAAATCCAGCCCAGCCACTTGCTGCTCTGTAGCGCCAAAGGGTAGCGCCAAAGAATCCACACCAAAGCATGGCAGAATAAGTGGATATGAGTCCGCTGCCCATGCCGGAATCGGGCAAAAACAGCATGACGACAAAGGTAAGAGCCATTGCACCACTTAGCAGTACCCACATGATATTTTTCTTATCAGAGAACGCATTGTTTTGTTTGACGTTCTTTGCATCGGCATCTCGCGTTTGCTGTGCATTTTCTGCTTGAACAGCGCACTGAGCTGCCTTTGATGCGCGTAGTTTTCGTGCACTACGCTCACTTCTTGATTGGGGTTTCTTGACCGATGAAGGCAACGGTGATGCAGCGCTATGGGTCATGATGTACCTCACTAACTAGGTTTTAGTAACTGTTTATCCACAGTTAAGGTAGAGCATGGCTGCCAAGATGACTATACGACTTCGGTCTCACACCCCGCAAAAAAGGCGTGTTTTAAGTGTTCGGTTTCTATATACGAATGCAGCATTCGAAAGAGAGACGGCAATAGCTAAGGTTGCTATCTGTTATCTTCATTGCCACGTAAAGCAAATAAACAAAAAAGCCCACCCGCAATCACTGTCGTTTGACAAGGAATGCGGGTGGGCTTTCACAAACTCATACCGTTAGGTATTAGTGATGGTTGCTATTTTGGCTCTTAAAGCTTACTTCCAGCAAGTTAACGCTATCAGCAAAGGTCAGGGTTTTGATATCACCCTTGCCTTCTACATTTAGCGTATTCACTTGTTTCGGCCACAAGTCACGCAATGCATCATGGCGAATTTTAATGCCTTCAAGTACAGGCGGCTCAGCAGTTTCCTGATAAACCCAAAAGTGCTTACCTTCAACTTCAAAGCCAACATCAGCAAGCTTTAATGGCTCGCCTGCTGCATTTAAAATTGCAAAGTGGTGGGCGACATACTCAGCGAATTGTTGCTGCGTTTCTATGTCGTCCATAATATCTGCGTGCTTGTCGAACAGCGCCTTAACCGCGTGTTCAGCGTCATGCAAATTAAAGCGGTGCATCACCTCAATATTTTCTGTTCTAGGGTTGAACAGTACCGTGGTAATTGCGGCTTTTATTTGATGCGCTTGGGCTGCAGTGCTGTACGACATTGCGCTAACTAATAGCGCAGCCGTAATTGCGAATGCACTTACGCTTGCAAGCAGAGCATGCGCGCTCTGCTGCAAGCGAGCCAAAGACAACTTATTCGTCATCTTTGTCCTCGTCGTCGGTTTTCAGTTCGGTCTTTGAGTCGTGCATAAGGTCGCGGTACTCGTAAGTGTTACGCGGCTTATTCTTGTACGCTTCAATACGCGAAGGAATGATACGACGCGGGTAGTGGTTATTTTCCACATCTACGTCTGCGGTTTCCCAATGCGGGTCAACGGTTACGCTTACTAACTCTTTGTCTTTGTCGGTAACAATAAGCTTGCTTACGGCTTTAGGTGTACGACGCCAGATTTCCGCAGGAATACGCATTTCTTCTTTTGTGCCGTCTTCAAACGTTAGTTCAAGAATGATTGGCATTACCAAGCCACCCTTGTTGCTGAAATCTAGCACATAGTAGTTTTTATCTTCTTTAACCGCACGTTCAAAGGCTTTACGCTCCCAAGGCTCAAGATCTTTCAAGAATTTCTTGTACTTGTTGCGCTCTTTGTTAGTTACGGTATAACGATCGTTTTCGTCGTAGAAGTCACTGATATCTTCAAAACGGTCTACCCAAAGTTTTTTACCTTCTTCTTTGTTTCGAATATCGGTAAGTGACTTTGGTTTTTCCATTTCTGCTTCGCGTTCGCGAGCAAAATCGATATCTGGATCTTCAGTGTCTAAACGCAGCTTGTATACGCTGTCTAGGCTAATATCTACATGGTCTGTGGTGTAAAACCAACCACGCCAGAACCAGTCTAGATCAACGCCCGACGCTTCTTCCATAGTGCGGAAGAAATCTGATGGTGTAGGACGCTTAAACATCCAACGCTGCGCGTATTCTTTAAATGCGAAGTCAAAAAGCTCGCGGCCAAGAATAGTTTCGCGAAGAATATTCAGTGCTACTGCAGGCTTGGTATAGGCATTTGGGCCAAGGCGAAGTACAGAGTCAGACTGGGTCATAATTGGCACCTGTGTCTGAGACTTCATGTAGCCTGTGATATCACGTGGCTCAACGCCCCAAGGAATCGTCGGGTCCCACTCGCGACCGGCAACGCCGTCTAGGAAGCTGTTAAGACCTTCATCCATCCATGTCCACTGACGCTCGTCAGAGTTAACTGTCATAGGGAAATAGATATGACCCACTTCGTGAATAACTACGCCAATAAGGAAACGTTTCTCAGCAAGCGAGTACGTGCGTGAACCATCGTCACGAAGCTCTGTACGCGGGCCGTTGAAGGTGATCATGGGGTATTCCATGCCGCCAACCGGGCCATTTACTGACTGTGCTACTGGGTATGGGTAATCGAAGCTAAAGCGGCTATAAACATCCATGGTGTGGATGATTGATTCTGTAGAATACTTCTGCCATAGCTCGCCACCTTCTTTCGGGTAGAAAGACATAGCCATTACCAATGGTTGAGTGTCACCGCCTTGCTGATAACCACGCGCATCCCACGCAAATTTACGCGAAGAAGCCCATGCAAAGTCACGTACGTTTTCTGCCTTAAACTTCCAGGTTTTAAGCTTAGTCGTGCCTTCTTTTTCGTTCTCAATCGCTTCTTCTGGTGAAACGATAAATACGATGCGGTCAGCTTTTTCTGCCTTTTTCAGACGGTCGCGCTGTGTTTTAGTTAACACGTCTTTCGGGTTTTGAAGCACACCCGTTGACGACACGATGTGGTCAGCAGGAACCGTAATATCTACTTCGTAGTTACCGAATTCTAGCGTGAACTCACCACGGCCAATAAACTCTTTATTGGTCCAGGCTTCGTAGTCGGTGTATGCAGCTAGGCGTGGGAACCACTGTGCTAGCAAGAAGATGTCGTTACCACCTTCACGTTCGTCATCTGGGAAGTGCTCGTAACCTGCACGCGCTGAAACAGCATCTTCTTCTACAATGTTAAACGCAAAATCGATATCAAACGTTACTTTACCGCCTGGCTTTAGAGGCTTAGCCAAATCAACACGCATAAGCGTACCAACAATTGTGTGGCGTAAGTCGTTGCCCGCTTTGTCTTCAACGCGAGAGATTGTGTAGCCTAGTTCATTGTCGTCAACAAACTGCTGGCGGCGCAGTGCGCCCATACTTAGCTTAGCTGGCTTGTCGCCATCGGCTGCCTGCGTGCCCGGCCCACGATTGCCGATGCCGCCAAACGTAGTAGTAAGCGCAGACATTGAATCGTCGCGGAATTTGTTTTGGTCAAGCTGGATCCACAAGTACTTAAGCGTATCTGGCGCGTTGTTGTGGTAAGTAATGGTTTCGCTTGCTTCAATGCGGCGCTTGTCTTCAAGCAGCTTTACGTCAATATCGTAATCTACTTGTTGTTGCCAATATTGGTGGCCTGGCTCACCAGCGGCGTTACGGTATACGTTTGGAGTAGGAAGAACTTCGTCCAGCTGACGGAATTTATCTTCAAAATCGCCTTTTGTTTGTTTTATAGCGGCGGTCGTAGGAAGAGAAATCAGCATAGACAACACTGGCGCTAGCCAGAATAGGTGTCGTTTTGCGGTGCTCATGCAGTTTCCTTGCAACTTGTAAGTTAGAATTGTTATAAGATAACAGCATCTAGTATATAAGCATGCCTGCCACAATCCAATTTTTTGACCGTAAACTAACCATGTTTTAACGCAAAAAAACTGTAACAGATCGTTTTGTTTCGCGCTTTAACTGTCGTATTCTTAAGCTCTTGTTATCTTTTTTCTTTCCCCTATGAACCGTTTTAATTGGCAACGTGCCGTTATAAAAGTTGGCAGTGCGCTTATTGCTCCTGAAGGCAATGAATGCAGCGGGCGCTATCTTCTGTCTCTTGCCCGATTTATTACCGCTAGTCGCGACGCTGGCAAAGAAATTATTCTCGTTTCTTCTGGCAGTGTGGCAGCAGGCAGAAGCAAGGTGAAAATTCGCCATAATGCGTCGATTGCAGAGAAGCAGGCCATGGCTGCAATTGGCCAGAACTTGATGATGGCTAATTGGCAGCGATTTTTCGACTTTCCCTGTGCGCAGGTATTACTTACCGCCGATGACCTACGAGATAGAACCCGCTACGTAAATATTAAAAATACCTTGCGCGAAATTTTGAATCACAATGCGCTACCTATCGTGAATGAAAACGACACAGTTGCTGTTAATGAGCTTAAAGTGGGTGACAACGATAACTTAGGTGCCTATACGGCGTTAGTTGCACAAGCTGACACGCTGATTATCTGCTCAGATATCGACGGTTTATTTACCGCAGACCCGAGAAAAGACGTCAACGCCGCCCTCATTCCGCAGGTAGATAAAATAGACAGCACCATTTACGGCCTTGCCGGCGGCGCTGGAACTGCGGTAGGAACTGGGGGCATGCGCACAAAAATTGAAGCAGCGGATAAATGCACCAGTAGCGGTATTCAAACCCTGATTGTAAATGGTCGAAAAGGTGAGACTTTTGATGCATTACTTGAAGGTAGTGTACCGGGGACTCTGTTTACTGCAAGCAGCACACCGGCTAATGCCCGAAGGCTGTGGCTTACTCACACCCTTAAAACCGCTGGCAGAATAGAAGTCGATAATGGGGCTAAAGAGGCGTTAGTGAGAAAAGGCGCATCATTACTGCCGTCGGGTATTGTTGATGTTGTCGGTTTGTTTGAACAAGGCGACGCTGTTGAAGTGGTATGCCAAGGAGAAGTTATTGCCAAAGGTCTTTGCCTGTATAACGCAAAAGACTTAACGCTTATAAAAGGGAAAAAGTCGAAAGAAATTGCCAGTGTGTTAGGTTATGAAACAACCGACGTGGCTATTCACCGAGATGATATGGCGCTTTATTCGTAGCGCCAATCGCGAGTGTTTTTTGCTAGGCAGCGGCGAAGATAGCGCTTTGGCCTTATATTCTCTCGCCTATTTACGTTAACTTTAACAACAACCCCGTGACGAATCTATATGCCAAGGATTGATGATGACTGATATTACTCCAACACTCGCCGACTACCCTTATAACGTCACTATTGCTACCCGCTGGCAAGACAATGATGCATACGGCCATATCAACAATGTTGTGTATTACGGTTTCTTTGATACTGCAGTAAACCGCTTTCTAATCGAGAAAGGGGGGCTGG
The DNA here is from genome assembly GCF_005117025.1 of Alteromonas portus. GTDB lineage: Bacteria > Pseudomonadota > Gammaproteobacteria > Enterobacterales > Alteromonadaceae > Alteromonas > Alteromonas portus. Next base: position 110,304 of record NZ_SWCO01000007.1, read on the forward strand.
ATATACACAACGGGCAAACCGTTGCTTACGTAGTAAGCAGTCAATGTCAGTACGTATCACCGGCGGCATACCCCGAGGACATATTTGTTGGATTGCGCGTTATCAAATTAGGTCGAAGTTCGGTTACTTATGGGCTGTCGGTTTATGCAGGTGAAAACAGACGACGGGTGGCACATGGCCAGTTTGTGCATGTATTTGTAGACAGAAAAACCGACAAGGCTATTCCTATTCCAGTAAACGTGAAAGCGGCGTTAGAGTCCATCGTGGAAGTGATGTAGGTGGGTTGCAATTATGACTGAATACCCTCCTTCAAACGACTCGATAACATCCGATGCAAGACAAGCGCCCTGCGATGCAGAGAAAAAACAGGTTGTCTTTTTAGATGCAGAAACCATGGATTTACCGAGCCTTAATACTTCAGCACTAGACAAGCTTGACGCTGAGGTTACGCTTTATCAGCAAACCCATGCAGATGAGCTAGTCGAGCGCATTAAAAATGCCGATGCTGTGCTGGTTAACAAAGTCGTGCTGCAAGCCAAAGATTTACAGCAAGCTAAACAGCTTCGTTATATTGGCGTAACGGCGACTGGCATGAACAATATCGACCGTGATTACTGCGAAAAGGCCGATATTACCGTTCAAAATGTAGAGGGCTACGGCACTGATAGCGTTGCTCAACATACGTTGACCTTGGCATTGAATTTGGCCACTAATTTTGTGGCGTATCAGCGTGATGTGCGCAACCAAGCATGGTCTGCCTCTTCTCATTTCTGCTTACTCAATCACCCCGTGGTGGAGTTGGCGGGCAAGCATGCCGTGATTGTAGGCCATGGCGAGCTTGGCAAGCGTGTAGAGGCATTGTTCAAGGCTATGGGGATGCAGGTGAGTATAGCTGCCCGCCCGGGTAAACAAGACGACCCTCGACCTCATCTTGAATCTCTGCTACCCAATGCTGATGTGATAAGCCTTCATTGCCCCCTTACTGAAGACACCGATAAACTCATTAATGCCGATACATTGTCGCTGATGAAGCCAACCGCTTTTCTAATAAACACGGCTCGCGGTGGGCTAATTGATGAAGAAGCCCTTTACTATGCGCTTAAAAACAAACAAATTGGTGGCGCGGGCTTGGATGTACTAAGCGTGGAGCCTCCACCTGTTGATCATATATTGCTTAAAGAGACGTTACCCAATTTGCTAATAACGCCCCATAACGCTTGGACTGGCAAAGGCGCAAGGCAAAAACTGCTCGATAGCGCTATCGCCCATTTATCTGCCCACCTATCTTCTTGTTTATCAGACCCCCAGGGTTAGCAAGCCACCATGAATAACGCGACCTTATTTACTTTGTGCTGTTTGATTTGGGGCTCGACTTGGATTGCCATCACTTATCAAATAGGGCATACCTCTGAAACCTTTGCCATTGCACTGCGTTATTTATTAGCCTCGGCTTGCCTGGGGGCTTACTGCGTTGTTAAGCGTTTACCGCTTAAGCTACCGGTACATGTTCATGTAAAAATGGCCGCAGTCGGCCTTTTTTTATACAGCTTAAACTACACGCTGTTGTATATGGCGCAAGCCCATATTATTAGCGCGCTGCTAGCTCTCATGAGCTCTTGCATTATCTACATTAACGTTGTGCTTCGGCGCTGGTGGCTGAAAGAGCCGATAAGAAAAGAAGTGGTTATAGGCGCTACTTTTGGCTTGGTAGGCATTGTATGTTTGTTTGTGCCTGAGTTCTCCAAAGTTTCCATGGATGCGGCGCTTGCTACCGGTCTTGCCATAGCGTTTGTCAGCTTTTTCTGCGCTTCAACAGGTAACGTTATCTCAGAGCGTATTTTGACCTCGGGTACGCCTGTTATCCAAATGAACTTCTATGCAATGAGCTATGCCATGGTGCTGCTTTTCATCACTTCACTGGCAATGCCGGGTAAGTTGGTTATTCCTACTCATGCCGACTTCTATCTGTCGCTGCTTTATTTGGCTATTTTTGGCTCTGTGTTCGCGTTTGGCGCGTACATGAAACTGTTAAAGCAAATGGGGGCTGACAAGGCTGCATATGTGGTCTTGGTATACCCTATGGTTGCACTGGTTATTTCCACCTTTTTTGAAGGCTATACCTGGAGCGTACTATCTGTTGTAGGGGTGGTAATAGTGCTAATGGGCAACGCCATTGCAATGGGGAAAGTGCCTCGCTTGATGCGCCGCCAACTGGAGTCGAGCTAAGGCCTGTACATCAAAGAACAACAGGCCTTGGTGATATGGTTCATTTAAGCGCGTTAATTTTCTTATTCAGTTCATAAGCAGGCTCGGTCACAATGGTTTCGAGAGTTTCAATACGCGTCATCAAGGCTTTAATTTGCGCATCTTTTTCTTCCAAACGCTGCTGCTGTTTGTCGGTCACGCCTTTTACAAATGGGTTGCTGCATTCGCCGTTCATCCAGTCGTTTAATCGCCACTGAAATTTTGCGTCTAGGTAGCTTGCCAAAAGCACAAGCGACGTGATGCTGCCAATTAACAAAACTAAACTTAACGTAGACATAATGTTTTCCTAATCCTAATTTCAAGGTTGAAGGCTTTTAGGGAAAATGCCCTAAACGCACGCTACTGCACTTACTGTTTTAACTAGTCGTTTGCTGCTTAAAAAAATTACAGCATTGGCGAAAAAAGTTTGTAATAAAAATTCGTGGGGGCAGACTGATAGAAGCAACACAATAAAATAACAACAGCTTTTGTGATTAGGGATGTGACGTTGGGGCAGGGTTTTGAAGATGTTTTTGCGCAATACGGGGCAATACTAAGCCGTGTAGCCAACAGCTATGAGGCAAACGAAGCGATGCAGCAAGAATTATTGCAAGAAATTGCTATTGCCGTCTGGCAGGGACTGTCTCGCTTTAAGGGCGACAGTAGCGTGAAAACCTATATTTTGAAAATAGCCCATAACCGCGCAGTCACTCACGTAGCAAATCAAGTGAAGCGTATTGATACCCATCAATATGACCACGATGACCTAGGTTCTGACGGGTTCGCGAGTAATGCCCACTCACCAGAAGAAATGTCCAGTCAACACCAGTCTTTAGAGCGCTTATTGCGTGCGGTACGGGCGCTACCGCTTCAATCAAGGCAAGTGCTCACACTTTCTCTAGAAGGCTTAAGTTACGATGAAATTGCAGACGTCTGTGGTCTGACTAAAAACCATGTTGGTGTGATATTAAAACGCGCCAAGCAAAGTATCATGCAGGAGCAACCGCATGCATAATTCAGATAAAGAGAATCAAACGAACTCGCCAGTACCAGTAGACGATGAGCAAAACGATGCCCTTTCTGCGCTATGGCAAGCTCAGCCAGTTACAACTATCAACCTCTCGGAAGTAAAAGCCAGCCTAAGCAGTGAACGAATCAAGCAACGCTGGTATATGGTATTGGATTTATTAATGATTGCTCCCGGTGTGTATGTCTTCTTAAAATATTGGGACAACATGTCGTATATCGCGCAAATTATAATTTTGTTTATCTTAATATCGTCTCTTCCTTTTCTCGCTTACCAACTATGGCTCAGAAGCGAAGCTGCATTCTATAAAAATACACAAACTGCAGATCATCTCGCGAAACTCACTAAGCAAATTAAAAATAACGCCAGGATCGCTTATATGACCAAACACTCAACATGGATAGGTATGATTTTTGGGATAGGTTTGGCGCTGGAGCGGTATTTCTTCGGTGATCTCGCATCTGAAAAACTAGCGAGAATTTCAATAGTCATGACTTCCGTAAGCATTGTAATGCTAGTGTGGTATGTGTGGGCGAACAAAAGACAAAAGCGTTTTGAGCGTCAACTCGAAACGCTTGAGAAGATGGCGCAGCAGCGTTAAGGGCGCAAGTATGCAGCAGGACTGTGTATTGCGTGTGGGCGCTTAGTTATTGTTAGTAGTGTTAGGAGCGTCTTTATCATTCAGCACGTTTTGCGAGCTTTCACTACTATCGTCAGGTTCACCACCGTCTTCGTCTTCATCATTATCTTTGCGGGTTCTGTTATCGCCTAAGAAGAATTCGTAATATAGATCTAGTGCAAACTCCGACTGGTCTTCAAGCGTAGTTTGAATAGCCTCTAAATATAAACTTGGTAGAAGCTGATATTTTACCGCCAAGTCAGGCGGAAGCTGTCTGCGTCGCAGCGTACTACTGGCATCGTTTTGCTTTAAGCCTACATCTACATTGTATTCCACAGATAACCGTTCGTTAATTTGCCCTGTTACCGACAGTAAGTCTTCGTTAGTGCTTAAACTAAAATCATCGATACCTAGTGCGCTTCCCACCTGCCCTGTCAAGGTCTTGGTATTTGACAAGCCAAAGCCTAATAGTAAAGAAGCATAATTTGGATCTTGTGTTCCCGAGTTCGGACCTGAACCTGTAAGCAAGTAAGACAGCACGCCTTGTTGATCCATTGCAGGCTCTGAGAAAAGGTTGATGCTCGGTGAGTCGGCTGCGCCGTCTATGCGAATACCTGCAATCACGTCGTCATCGGTTTTATCTGGGTCGCGTATGGCTTCAACCAGTAACAAAGGCTGGTCAATGGGACCGTTAAATTGCACTTCGCCGGTTTGAATAATTAATTGTTGTCCGTATGCACTATAGCGCCCATTCAGAATCTGGAGGTCGCCGTAACCTACTAGCGCAGGTTGAGTGTTCACCCTAATACCGCCATATAGGCTAGCAGTTAGACCAAATGCCTCTAGTTTCACTTCTTCGGTTTTGTTTTTGTCAATATTCACTAGTACCGAAGCGTGAACCATGTCTAAGGGCTCTTCTCTATCTGGTTCGCCTCGCAGGTGCACGTCTTTTGACGGCGAAACTGCGCTTTCGGGGAGCGACTCAATTTCAATTCGCGCCCACGGAATATTCACTTCGCCGGTTACATCGACTTTTTCTTTTGTCGCCGCGATATCAATATTTGGAGATACCTTGAGCCGGATGTTTGGTTGACGGATTTCGAAGCCATTCCCTTTCAAATTGAATGTCGCGCTTGGGTCAGACGACCAGTCTATATTGCCCTTAAGCGCACCTTTACCCCCACCTAGTACAAACGCGCCGTCTAGGGCAGCGTTCTGGCCATCAAGTACCACTTTTTGATTCCAATCAGCCAATGTCACGGGAGTATCTTGAATATCAATAGCACCATTTGAAATGCTTAATTCACCGTTTAAAGCCGGGTCGTCAACATAACCACTTAATGTTATATCGCCATTGAGCTTTCCTGTCAGGGTTCTAATAGCCGGGGAAAGCGGTTTGAAAGGCGCTACGTTAAGCCCTTCCATCACTAACTTGCCCTCAAGCGGTATGCGCTCATCAAAAGGGCGAGTATTTAAAGAAAGCGTTGCGTCACCAATGTCTTGGCTAGATATGAGTGATGTCGACGTTAACTGCCCCTGCTTTATTTTTCCGTTAGTTTCTATGGAGTTAATAGTAAGTGTCAGCGGTCGAGTTTCTCCTAGCTGCCATGGTGCCGCGCTCATTGAAGCGGTAAATGTTGCATCTATCGGGTCCTTTGGTGAATAACTGCCCTTTGTTTTTACCGTAAGCGTTGCTTGTGAAGGACTTGAAACAACAGTAGGCACTAGCTCATTGGCCCACAACCCAATTGGCAGTGATGAAGCGCTTATATCCCAGCTAGCTTTATCACCCTGATAATTCACGTTTGAAATGCACAACTCGCCTTCCTTTCGAGAGGTCCAGCAGTGCTGACCTATTTTGGCTGTTACCGGTGTGGTGCCAATGTCTACACTAAATGGGCTTGATAGTGTCCATTGCATATTGGCAAGTTTTAATGCGGTATCGCTGATTTCACCAGTCCAGTGGTTATTCGACCACGCGCCTTTAAGTGAAAGCGCGACCTTGTTATTGGGTACTGCCAGATCAAGTTTTGCAGAGTGATTGCGATAGGTTCCATTAATTTCAATCTCGCCATTTAACGGCCCCTGCTGCGCTGCAGAAGCGTTTAAATTAGGGGAAATCGTGATGTCTGTAAGGTCTAAGGTTCCGTTTGCGCTCGGGTTCTGCCATGGGCCGGTAGCATTTATATTACCGCTTATCGCGCCGTTAACTTCTGGGTATAGGCTTGAGATAGCGTTAACATTAATCGCAACATCAGCATTTAAGTGACGTTTATTGAGCACTTGAGCAATGGCGCGGATAGTGTTTCTTTCTTGCGTGATATTGATATTAGTTACAAATAAATCGCTTGGGCCAGCATAAACCGCATTCCCTTTTACTTGCAGCGGTTTGTTTTGAAGCACGCCTGATACCGTCATATCTTTTAGACTTATATGTAAGCCACCGCGTTCAGAATATTGCAAGATACTGTCGATTTCCCCGTTAATTTTCTCAGGGGCATAATTACTAAATTGCTTGCCTGACACGTTCTTGAGCGTTGTTTTACCTTCCCACGCAATACTGTCATTGAGATATAGCGTACCCGTATTGGTTAAACTTCCCTCCAACGCGTTAATGTTTGCTTGATTAACAAAGATGTTGTTCTTTTTCAGCACCACGTCAAGCGACACTGGTACATTGCCAATATCAGGCAAGGTCGCAGCGCCTGACCCTTTAAGTACGTAGTCCCCCATAGTACCGGACAGGGTGACTTGCCCGTCTTTAAGCATGGCATTTTCCATGGTGGGAATGGCCTGTTCCTGCCAGTTTGCGTTGAATGTTATAGGTAGGTCGTTGTTTAAAATATTGGCGATGAGATTCGCATTTGCGGTTATCGCTCCTTTGGCAATCACGCCTAGCGTCAAATCGTTCAACGCACCTGCAGCAGTTACTTTAACTTCTTGTTGAGCATCGCCGAGTTTCGTTCTGGCGGTAATCGCCACATCCAACGGGTAGTTGCCATTAAGGGTGGCGCTTGCTTTACCCTTCACTTCACCTTGTTCATGTACAACGGCCATTTCTTCAACAGCCACATCGCTGTCTTTGAAGTGTGCCCCCAACAACGAAATGAGAGGAATGCGCTGTTCATTGCTGTTTTGGGTTATTTGAAGATCTTCTACCAGCAAAGTGCCAAGAGACAAAGGAATGGGAGTCGTTATCTTAGGTAGTTCAGGTGCGTCGTAGCTAAGTGAGTAGGAGGTAGGCAAAGAATTATCACCCTCTTCCGTATTTGACCCTTCTTTATTCGTAGCCGTGTCGGTGGCAGCAATCTGCTGTGGCTTTCCAGGCGTTGGTTGTGTACCAGTCTTTTGTACTTGCGATGCATTCGAGGCGGAACCTTCACTTAGCAAAGCGATGCGAACTCCTTTTGTCGCTAAGCTTTCAAGTAAAAGGGCACTGTTTCCTTCAAAATTAGTTAACTCTAGTTCGTCAATTTCCACGTTGACGGACAGTAGGGCGAGCTTAATATTTGACAGCGCTAAGTAGCCAACATCAATTGGCAAGGGTAATTGGATCTGCTCGTCTGTGGGGGTGTCATCTGGAGTCTCAGGGAGGCTTGCAATTTGCTTGAGCGTTGCGTTTTCAAGCGTTAGCTCATTTACGCATACTCTGGGCTCAAACAAACAACGCCATGTTACATCAATGTAGGCGTATTGCGCAGATACCTTCCATTGGTCATTTTCCCACTCTACATTGTGCACTTGTAAAGTGTCGGCAAACCCGCCCTCAATGGCATCAATAGAAAGGTTTTCAACAAACGTGTTGGCCAGTAACTTTACGGTGGGGCCACCTAACGGACTGATTAATAATGCGTATATCCCAACCAGTATAAAAACCGGTGAAAGTAAAACAGCCGAGAGCGTACGCTTTCTCATAGCTCGGGCCCCAGCATTATATGAATATCCCAAGTGTTCTCGTCAGGCGAAAAACCTCTCGCGATGTAAAACCTTACCGGTCCAATGGGTGAAAGCCAGTGAACACCCGGACCAACACCGTATGACAATGTTGTGCTGGTGTCGTTTGTGGCTGTCCCCGCGTCAATAAATGCAGCTACTCGCCAGTTATCCGCCACCTGGTAAGCGTATTCCACGCTTGATGTGAACAAATACTTCCCACCTATTGAGTCTGTCTCAAGTTCACCGGTTTCTGGGTCGATAACTTCAGCTTGAGGCGAAATTTCACGGTACTCAAAGCCTCTTATACTTTGATCGCCCCCAGCATAGAAACGCAATGATGTCGGTACGTCATCAAAACTATTTGTTTTAATAGCGCCAACTTCGCCCCTAATGGTAATTCTATGCACGTCGTCAAAGGTGCGGATTAACATAGCTTCAGCAACGGCTTTAGCAAAATTGATATCTGACCCATAGCCCTCTCTACCTACTTGAGTGAGCATTTGTAAGTAAGCACCATTGCTGACATTAAGCTCGCTATCCTTATCACGATAGGTTAAAGAATACCCAGGCAATACCAGTGAGGTGGTATTCGTGCTTATTTCCCCTTGATCATAGGTTTCACGTAAATAGGTAATAGAGCCATCATGCTGCCAGGGCGAATCATCACTCTGCCAATAGCGATGTGCAGAAAGAGACAGCGTTTCACTTTCGAATGACGTGTTGCTGTATTCAATAAACTGGTAACCCGCCTCGATGCTGGCGTAATCGCGAGTGATATTTCTCATGGGAATGCGGTAGTCGGCAGTGACCGACTGCTCTGGCTCAGAAATAAAAATATCAGATGAAATCGAGTGTCCTTTATCGTTTACCCACGGACGCTCCCAGCCTAAGCGAACCCGCGGTCCTGTATCAGTGGCTGCGCCAACTGAGACGTTAAAAGCATCTGTGGGCCGATGAAGTAATGACACTTCGACCGGGACAAGTAAGCCTTCAGCGTCGCTCACCACTGGACGGGCAATAACACGAGTAAAATACCCAGATTGATTTAAGCTGCGGTTGAAATCGCCAAGTATTGCAGACGAATATGCATCACCTGTTTTGAAAGGCTTTAACCGCTCGATAATCTCTCTAGCTTTATCATCCCCTACAAACTTTAACTCGCCAAATTGATATTGCGGCCCGCTTTGCGCAATCAAAAGTACATTCGCTTGCTTTTCGTCGCGAACCAAATCCAAGCGAGTTGCCTGCCAAAAGTAATCAAAATAGCCATTGGATAACGCGTAGTTAAACATGGAGGATTTAAACGATTCGTAAATGGTTTGATTGAGCACATCGCCTTCTTTGAGTTTTAACGAATTAAATCGTTCTCTAAACGCTTTGTCTTCACGTCCTGCCCCAATGATTTCGCGGGTCACCTTATTAATCGTTAACGGCGTATTTAACGCAACCATTACGGCTACCTTATCACCCTCTTGTATGCGTACTGTTGTTTCACTGTTGTAATAGCCATAAGGCTGTACTGCTGTTGCAACCGCTTCTGCAACTTCGTCTTGCCAGTAGGGGTCAGTTAACAGTGCCTTTTCAACATCAAGCCCGTTTAAATGCAGACGAATATTATTACGAAGTTTCGAATCCTCTACGCCCTGAATATCGTAAGTGATTGACTCTTGAGCAAAAGATGCCGTACATATCATGCACAACAGCGTGCAGCATAAACCCCTAGCTAATAAAGAAAAAGCGTGGGGTCTTCTAAGCACAAATTGTCGGAAAAATAGGTCTTGCAAAGTAGCAAGCCTGCTCCAAGTTGAAGGCATGAAAAGGCTAAATCCTTAAGGTAACGCTGGGCTTGGAAGCTTACCGCTTGAGGGTAAAATCCATATTATATCTGTGGTTGATAGTACCACATTTGCATTTTGTATTCGCAAAGTGCGACGAGAGATCAAATTATTGCGCCAATATTATTTATATCAAACTATGTAGGTTTGTTTTTTGTACATTCTTTCACAAATTTGTATACTCGAATTAACATAGCTTTGAGGTTTGCTCATTAGCTAAGTTCCGCCCACAATAAAAAATACAAGGGAATGTTATGTCTTATAAAAAGGCTTTCTCACCTATTACGCTTATTGCCCTAGTACTGCTAGCTATTTCCACCACGTTGAGCGCTGAATCGGCTGGCCCGAAAAATGGCTACGATGCTTTCAGCACGCTGCCAACCTATTGGACACCATCTTTATCACCAGATGGGACGAAAATCGCCTTTGTTCAAAATGTCGAACAAGAAGAGGCGTTTGCCATGCTCGCTACCTTCGACTTGGAAAAGGGCGAAAAGCACTATCTGCTGCGCTCTGACAATGAGCGAGTAAAGATTAACTGGTACCACTGGGTAAACAACGAACGTATTGTGGTAAGTGCACGCTATGAAACTCGCCGTGGTACCACAAAAGTGCATGATACCCGCCTATTAAGTATTAAATTTGATGGTGAGGGCGGTGCGTTTAACATGGTTGAGTGGGAGCGATTAAAGCGTCGTGCTGGTAACCCGAGTCACATTCCACAATTTCAAGATGAGGTTATCGACTGGCTACCCGATGATCCAGATCATGTTCTTATAGCAATAGATGCCGAAGTGTTAGGCTTACCTTCAGTGTATAAAGTCAATGTTAATACAGGCGGTGTAAGTCGCGTTATGCGCGGTAAAAAGCGCATTAGAGACTGGCTTACCGACCAACAGAGTAACATACGTATTGGTATTTCACTCAATTATGACGACGGTGAGCGCGAGGTCTTCCTAAAAGAGGGAGATAGTTGGCGAACCTTGTTTGCCTATAACGCCATGACAGAGAAAGGGGAATACCCAGTAGGGTTTGCGAAAGACCCAAATATTCTCTATTTCAAAGGCTACAAAGGCGATTACCGCGCTCTTTATACTCTAAATCTCAAAACCAATGAGCGAACTGAGGTATATGCCGATGAAGGCTATGACGTTAACGGAAGCCTCATTTACTCGCCGGTTACTCGAGATGCAATAGGTGTACGTCATGACGGTCGTTTCTATTGGGATGAACGCTATGTTGCACTTCAAAATGGTATCGACCAAGGACTCCCTGAGTACAACAATACGTTAATCAGCTTTAGTGACGATGAGCAAACCTATATTGTTTATTCGGAGTCTGATGTACTGCCTGGCGTATACTTATTGGGTAATCGTAAAGAAGGTACGCTGAATGTGCTATTTCAGCAATATAGCCAAATAGACTCGACGCAATTATCCGAACATAAATTGATTGAGTACGAAGCCCGAGATGGTATCAAAATTGAAGCATATCTAACCCTACCAAAAGGTGACGGGCCTTTCCCAACTATTATTCACCCTCACGGCGGCCCAGGTGCCCGGGATTTCAGTGGTTTTGACTACTGGACAGCATACTTCACTTCGAAAGGCTATGCGGTTTTACGCCCTAACTTTAGAGGTTCTAGAGGTTACGGGTATAGCTTTGCTCAAAGCCAAATGAAGGGCTGGGGGTTAGCTATGCAAGACGATATCACTGACGCAGCAGGTTGGATGGTAGAAAAGGGGTACGCAGAGCAAGATAACATGTGCATAGTTGGCGCAAGTTATGGCGGCTATGCAGCATTAATGGCAACAGTTAAAACGCCTGAACTATTTCAATGCGCTGTAAGTTTTGCTGGTGTGAGTTCGCTTAAGCACGTCATCATTCATTCTCGCCGTTTCCTCAATAACGAATTTGTTAAAAATCAAATTGGTGACGACTACGATGATTTAGAAGCGCGCTCGCCTTATTACAACGCGAAAGGAATTAAAACGCCTATTTTACTTGTGCATGGCGAAGAAGATCGTATTGTTCCACCCCTTCATAGTCGCTACATGGCCGATGAATTAGAAGATCTCGACAAAGTCTTTAAGTATGTTGAGTTAGAAAATGGCGACCACCATTTATCAATTCAGCGTAACCGACACCTGTTCTTTAAGGAAATGGATGCGTTTTTAGCTGCGTATTTGAAACCCGCCAAAGGCGGGGAAACGGCGGCGACAGACAGTACAACCGAATAGTTACCGTTAAAGGTGTGAGTATTTACGACAAGTGTGCCGGAATTGACGGCTTTTTGACCACGTTTCAGTTATAATATTTAGGGCGCGATAATATCGCGCCTTTTTATTTCCCCATTCTATTTCAAATTCGAGACTTTATGCCCCAGACATCTAATGGCGTATCTGATGATACTGCAGTTGTGCGAAAACCCGCTCTTGGCCTTGTTGAATTTGTTGCTTTGATGGCAACCATGACATCGCTGGTGGCACTCAGTATAGACGCTATGTTGCCCGCACTTATTCAAATTGGCGAGTCATTGAATGTGGAAGAGGACCATCAAACCCACTTAATTGTGACCGTATTCTTTTTGGGAATGGCATTTGGGCAAATGTTCTTTGGTCCTTTTTCAGATAGTCGGGGCCGCCGTCTTACTATTTTGGTGGGGCTGTGTATTTTTGCCATTGGTACTTTTGTGTGTATGTTGGCGACCAACTTGGAAACTATGCTGGTGGGGCGTGTTATTCAGGCATTTGGCGTATCAGGCCCTCGCATAGCCTCTATGGCCATTATTCGTGACCTATACGTGGGCGATGCAATGGCAAAGGTCATGTCATTTATCATGATGGTGTTTATATTGGTGCCCATGTTGGCCCCCATTATCGGACAAACGGTGATGGAATTGACGTCATGGTTCCATATATTCACGCTATTTCTGCTAGTTGCTACTATGGCGGGGATTTGGTTCTTTTCTCGTCAAGGCGAAACCTTGCCTCGTGCAAAGCGCAGGAAATTCTCGCGGGCACACTTTTTTAAATCATCAAAGTTTATTCTGACCCATCCAGAAGTTATGGGTTATACCTTTGCCATGGGTTGTATCTTCGGGGCGTTTTTGGCGTATTTAAGCGCGTCACAAACCATTTTTACTGTGTTTTACAATGTAGGTGAATGGTTCCCCTATATCTTCGCTACTCTTGCCTTTTCTATCGGTCTTGCCTCTTACTTTAACGGAAAAATGGTTATGCGCTTCGGCATGCGTAAGCTCTGTCGATTTGCGCTTAAAGGAGTAAATTGTTTTGCGGTGGTGTATTTGGCACTGTTATTTGCTTACGATGGTCTGCCGCCGTTAATTCCGACTGTGGCCGTTATGTTTGTTGGCTTTTTCTTTGTGGGCATACTGTTTGGTAACTTAAACGCTATGGCAATGCAGCCTCTTGGCGATATGGCAGGCTTAGGTGCTGCAATTATTGGCTGCTTTTCAAGCTTATTCTCAGTGCCCGTTGCTCTGATCGTTGATAGTTTTTTGAATGGAAACTTGATGCCCATCGGTTGGGGCTTTCTTATCTTTTTTGCATTAGCTTACGCATCAGTTCGCTTCGCTGAGCGTGTTCGGGAAGTTGTTGTTTCTTAACTAGGTAAGCAATTGTCAGTAACCGCTTTGGTTTAGAAGCAGTTCGCTGTAAAGAGAGATGTGACTCACTGAATTACAGGCATAAAAAAGCCCGACCAAAATGGTCGGGCAAGAGGGCTTAGTTAAGCACCTAACGACAGAAACTGTCCTAACCTATAATGGCCTTCATATCAGTCATGTAGCCACGTAAGGTCTTACCTACTGATTCCACACCGTGTGAGCGGATGGCTTCGTTAATTTCAACAAGGCGTTTGTTCTCTACCTGATTAGAAGTAGCGGCTAAACCCTTACCGATAACGCTGGTATCAATGGTAGGCATAAATTTCTCACGCAAAATTGGAATTGCTGCGTTAGCAAACAAATAGTTTCCGTATTCTGCTGTGTCTGAAATAACAACGTTCATTTCATACAAACGCTTACGTGCGATGGTGTTAGAAATAAGCGGTGTTTCATGCAGTGATTCATAGTACGCAGACTCAGGTAGAATACCGGCTTCAACCATTACGTCGAACGCAACTTCAACACCACACTTGATCATGGCAACCAGTAAGATGCCGTGGTCAAAGAATTCTTGTTCACTGATTTCACCTTCATAAGCCGGTGCGTTTTCAAACGCGGTTTCACCGGTTTCTTCACGCCACTTAAGTAGGTTCGCATCACCATTGGCCCAATCTTCCATCATGGTGCGAGAGAACTCACCGCTGATGATGTCGTCTTGGTGCTTTTCAAATAGCGGACGAAGTAAATCAGTTAGCTGCTCAGAAAGCTCAAACGCTTTCACTTTTGCAGGGTTTGATAGACGGTCCATCATGTTAGTTACACCGCCAATCTTAAGTGCTTCAGTAATGGCTTCTAGGCCGTACTGAATAAGCGCACCTGCGTATCCTGGGTCAATACCGTCATCAACCATTTTCTCGAACGCAAGTACTGCTGCAACTTGCTGCATACCACATAAAATGGTTTGCTCACCCATAAGGTCAGATTTAACTTCAGCCACAAATGATGACTCAAGTACACCTGCGCGGTCACCGCCCGTTGCACTAGCAAGTGCTTTGGCCTGATCCCAGCCCTTACCTTCAGGGTCGTTTTCTGGGTGCACGGCAATAAGTGTTGGTACACCAAAACCACGCTTGTACTCTTCACGTACTTCAGAGCCTGGGCTTTTCGGCGCACACATAATGACTGTGATATCACTACGAATCTGCTGGCCTTCTTCAACAATGTTGAAACCGTGAGAGTAACCTAATGTCGCACCTTCTTTCATAAGCGGCATAACAGCTTCTACAACGCTAGCGTGCTGCTTATCAGGTGTTAGGTTGTAAACCACATCAGCTTCTGGAATAAGTTGTTGGTATGTACCAACAGTAAATCCGTTGCTGGTAGCGCGTTTGTAAGAGTCGCGTTGCTCATCAATGGCTGCTTGACGCAGCGCATAAGAAACATCTAACCCTGAGTCACGCATATTCAGGCCTTGGTTAAGGCCCTGCGCGCCGCAGCCTACAATGACAATTTTCTTGCCTTTTAAGAACTGACAACCGTCAGCGAATTCATCGCGTGCCATGAAGCGGCAGCGGCCAAGCTGATCTAACTGCTGGCGAAGTGACAGGGTGTTGAAATAATTAGCCATAAAAATTTCCGAACAACATTCATTTTTGTCAATATCAAACACCGACCTTGGTGTTGACAGACCTCGTCTATGACGACTTGGTAGTGAGACTAAAAGATTTCTTTTGTTTTGGAAAATGATATATTTGCAAGATAATATTGCAAAAAGTGAAATGCATATGGATTTTCGTAGCCTTCAACTCTTCAACCACCTTGCGACCAGCCTACACTTCGGTATAACAGCTGAGGCTATGTACGTATCGCCATCTACGTTAAGCCGCGTGATTCAACGCCTTGAGGACGAATTAGGCTGTACACTGTTTAAACGTGATAATCGCAAAGTGGCGTTAACCCACAGCGGGCACAAGTTGCTGTCGTTTTCTAAGCAAGCGCTGAAAGACTGGCAGCAATTAAAAGTAGATTTAAAAGAAGATAACGACGCATTGCAGGGCGAGCTCAGCGTATTTTGTTCGGTTACCGCCAGTCAAAGTCATTTGCCCGCTATGCTCAGGCAATTCAGGCAGCAGCATCCTGGCGTAGATATACGCCTTATTACCGGCGACCCTGCCCTTGCGATAGAAAAAGTAAAAGGTAAGCAGTGCGACTTATCTATTGCTATCTACACCCCAGATATGCCGACAGATTTGCATTTCACCGCCCTTGATAACGTACCTTTGGTACTTATTGCGCCAAGGGAGTGGCGGCTTACTCAGCTAAGTCAGCTTGATTGGACCAAACACCAGGTGATCATGCCTGAAACTGGCCCAACCCGACGTACTGCCTATCACTGGTTTGCTGAGCATGGCATTCGCCCTAACGTTTATGCCTACGTGGGCGGAAATGAAGCTATTGTAAGCATGGTGGCACTTGAATGTGGCGTGGGTTTTGTGCCAAAAGTGGTACTAGATCACTCTAGTATGGCCAATGCAGTAACCCAAATACCTGTTGAAGATATCGAGCCTTATTCCCTTGGTTTGTGCTGCCTGCAAGACAAACAAAACGAGCCGCTTATTAACGCCTTTATGCAGCTTAATGTACAAGCTCGTGGGTAAATTTAAGGTACAAGCTGTATTTAAGTTGTAATCAGCTGGTGCTCAACTGCTTAATAAGATTATCGAGGGCGCGATAGCCTAACGCTTCTGCAATATGCGCTCTCGACACGGCGTTTTCCTCTTCAAGGTCTGCAATGGTTCGCGCTACTTTTAGCGTGCGATGAAACACCCGCATAGACAAATTAAGCTGTTTCGCAGCGGCTTGTAGAAACTGCAAATCAGCGTCATCAAGTAAGCATATATCGGCAAGCTCGCCCGCATGTAGAGCACCATTTGGTTTGCCTTGCCTAAGCCCTTGTTTGTGGCGTGCCGCAATAACTCTTTCTCGCGTTGCATGTAACGAGTCGTCAGGTTTATTGGCTCGCTCTGGCAGGTCGTAGTCTGGTAGCCGTGGCACTTCGACCTGTATATCTATTCTATCAAGTAGCGGGCCTGACAAGCGGTTTAAGTAGCTAAGCTGTTGCTGGGGTGTCAACCGGTTATCATCAATATCTCCTGTCGGACTTGGGTTCATCGCCGCAACTAACTGAAAGTTAGCGGGGTATGTCGCACTTCCCGAGGCGCGAGACAAATGCACGTCTCCGGTTTCAAGTGGTTCGCGCAATACATCTAGTGCCTTTCGCCCAAATTCAGGCAGTTCGTCTAAAAACAAGATGCCATTGTGGGCCAGCGATATTTCACCTGGCACAGGGTTAGAACCACCGCCAGTAAGCGCGACGGCAGAACTTGTGTGATGGGGTGAGCGCAGGTGGCGGGTTAGAAATCGTTCTGCATGCAGCTTTTCGCCTTTCACCGAATGGATAGCAGCAACTTCCAGCGCTTCTTCCTCGCTCATATCGGGTAATAGCGACAGCATTCGGCTGGCAAGTAAGCTTTTACCCGTGCCTGGAGGCCCTACCATAAGCAAATTATGCGAACCGCTGGCGGCAATAATTAGCGCGCGTTTGGCTTGCTCTTGGCCGATAATATCGTCCCAACCAGTTGAAGAGTTGCGTGATGAATGAGAAGTGAAAGGTTGGCCTTTAGCAAGTTTTTTGTTGCCGGTAAGGTGTTCATAAACAGACAGTAAATCGAAAGCGGGATAGCGCGTTGCATGAGAAACTAGGGCCGCCTCTACGTCATTATCCCCCGGGTATACGAGCGCAATATCTTCGTTTGCAGCTGCCATTACCACAGGAATCAGCCCGTTTACTGGCTTTATTTCGCCGTTTAATGCAAGCTCGCCCACAAAGGCAATATTAAGTAGGCTAATGTCTGATATGTAGCCTGACGCAGCTAAAATGCCCACGGCAATGGGAAGGTCGAACCGCCCGCCAAACTTGGGAATATCTGCCGGCGCTAAGTTAACGGTTATTCGTTTTGCGGGAAACTCAAAACCACTGTTAATGAGGGCGCTGCGTACCCGCTCTCGCGCTTCTTTAACGCTGGTTTCTGCCATGCCGACCAGTTGAAAAGCAGGTAAACCATTAGCTAAGTGAATTTCTACACTTACCTCTGGCGCTGACACGCCCTGCCCTGCAAAGGTTTTAACGACAGCCATTCCCATAATCTAAACAACCCCTCTCCTTTCATACTTATTGTTTGAGCTTTAAAAATGCAAAAGCCTCGGCGTGCCCAATAGAATTAGTTAACGCATTAGGCGTAAACTTTAGATAGAGTAGAGAGAAGATGTAACTGTACTAACGATGGGATTTACCGAGCGTTCTGTCAAAGCCTAGCCAGTGGTGGGCCTTGTCAGCAAATATAGAGTAGCGCTAGTGATGGTCGTTGTAGAAAACGGGTAGCTGCCAATGCCATCGCATGGCGCCGAGTCTAAATAATACGGTTGTGACAAGGGCTGCAATACCGCACCACTGTGTGGCGAGTTCCAATTGCATGCCTATTCCATAAACCAGGCCACCAGCAATACAAGTCATTGCGTAAAGCTCGCCGTTTAGTACCAGAGGTACTTCTCGACAAATAACGTCTCGTAACAAGCCGCCAAACACGCCAGTAATGGTGCCCATAGCAACCGCCACTGCCATGCCAGTGTCGTTGGCTAAGGCTTTCTCTATACCTACTACGTTAAATAGTGCCAGCCCAAAAGCATCGGCGATCAATAAATAGTGAAAAGGAAAGCGAGGACTTATTCTCAGCCAAATGATGGGGATAAAGGCGGCTATCAGTGTGGTGTATAAGTAATCGGTATCGGCAATCCAGAATACAGGAACGTCTAACATGACATCACGTAGCGTACCACCGCCAATAGCGGTAGCACTGGCGAGCACCACTACGCCAAATCCATCCATACGCTTTTGATAGGCCATTAAGGTGCCGGATATTGCACATACCGCAACCCCCGCTAAGTTTAACCAATGAAACCAATCAAACATGTTCTCTTACCCTTTTACTGCTCTATTAAGTCGCCATTTCTGCCGCAAAATACTTGATCAGGCCTTATGTTTCATGCTATTTCTTTGCGCAATATCTACGCGGCAGTTAATTGCACGGTTCTAGATATTAGTTAATGAGGTAAAGCCATAACCTCTAACGAACAACATTTCATTATTACAATACCAATGGACATAGGTATTGTATGTCAAATATATCATATAGAACAAAGCGCTACTGATTTGTTAGTGGTTGGGCTTTGTTGCCCCTTGTTTTGAACTACCTTTGGTGATGTGTTACATCATCACTATGACATGCATTTTTGAGTAAAACAGCGCGTATTGGAAGTTGAGCCAAAGCATTACTGGTTTACCCACTGTTTTTAAGTTTCACACAAGGTCTAGCAATTAAAACTAGCACCTAAAATTAACGGGAAGGATTTATGCCCAAGTTACGTTCTGCAACTACCACGCAAGGTAGAAATATGGCGGGAGCTCGTGCGTTATGGCGTGCGACTGGAATGAAAGACTCTGATTTCGGAAAGCCTATTATTGCTATTGCGAACTCATTTACGCAGTTCGTACCTGGGCACGTTCACCTTAAAGACCTCGGTCAGTTGGTGGCGAGAAGTGTTGAGGAAGCGGGTGGTGTTGCAAAAGAGTTCAACACTATTGCGGTGGATGACGGTATCGCCATGGGACACAGCGGCATGCTGTATAGCCTACCTTCTCGAGAAATCATCGCTGATGCGGTGGAATATATGGTGAACGCACACTGCGCCGATGCCATCGTATGTATCTCTAACTGCGACAAGATCACGCCGGGAATGTTAATGGCGTCTATGCGCTTAAACGTACCGGTTATTTTTGTTTCTGGCGGCCCAATGGAAGCAGGTAAAACCAAGCTTTCAGACCAGCTTATTAAATTAGACTTGGTTGATGCCATGGTAGCGGCAGCAGACGACAAGGTTAGCGATGCTGATACTGACGAAATTGAGCGCTCTGCCTGTCCTACCTGTGGTTCTTGCTCGGGAATGTTCACGGCGAACTCCATGAACTGTTTAACCGAAGCGTTAGGTTTATCCTTGCCGGGTAACGGCTCTATGCTAGCCACGCACGCCGACCGTGAAGGTTTGTTTAAACAAGCGGGTAAACAAATTGTTGAGCTTTGTAAGCGCTACTACGGCGATGATGATGAAAGCGTATTGCCACGTAATATTGCCAATTTTAAGGCTTTCGAAAATGCCATGAGCTTAGATATTGCCATGGGTGGTTCAACCAATACCATTCTGCACTTGCTAGCGGCAGCAATGGAAGGTGAAGTGCCTTTCACTATGGATGATATCGACCGCTTGTCTCGCAAAGTGCCTCACTTATGTAAAGTGGCGCCGTCTACGCCTAAATATCACATGGAAGACGTTCACCGTGCCGGTGGCGTATTGGGTATTTTGAACGAGCTAAATAAAGCAGGTTTACTAAATACCGATGTTAACCACGTTTTAGGTAAACCGCTTACTGACGTTATCAGCGAGTGGGATATCACCAACCCAGAGAATAAAGACGCAATTACTTTCTATCGTGCGGGCCCTGCGGGTATTCGAACTACTAAAGCCTTTAGCCAAGATTGTCGCTGGGATGAAGCCGATGACGACCGCGAAAATGGTTGTATTCGCTCTATCGAGAATGCGTTCAGTCAAGAAGGCGGCCTTGCTGTGCTTTATGGCAACTTGGCAGAAGATGGCTGCATTGTTAAAACCGCTGGTGTGGATGAGTCTATTTTAAAATTCAACGGTACAGCCCGTATTTACGAAAGCCAAGATGATGCGGTAGCAGGTATCCTGGGCGATGAAGTAAAAGCCGGTGATGTAGTCTTTATTCGCTACGAAGGCCCACGTGGCGGCCCTGGTATGCAAGAAATGCTATACCCAACGTCTTACTTGAAATCTAAAGGGTTAGGTAAGCACTGCGCCTTGGTAACAGACGGGCGTTTTAGTGGCGGTACTAGTGGCTTGTCTATTGGACACTGCTCACCAGAAGCTGCTAGTGGCGGTGGCATTGGCCTAGTGGAAGATGGGGATAAAATTGAAATAGATATCCCTAACCGAAGCATCAATATTGCTATTAGCGATGAAGAACTAGCAGAGCGTCGCGCGAAAATGGAAGCTAGTGATAAGCCTTGGAAACCGAAAGATCGCGTACGTGAAGTTTCCACGTCACTTAAAACCTTCGCGGCGTTAGCAACCAGTGCCGACAAAGGCGCAGTACGTGATGTGACTAAGCTGGAAAATTTGTAATGACAGCGGCACACGTAAGCGATCACGAGTACTTAAAGAAGATCTTGCTTGCCCCGGTTTACGATGTTGCGGTGGCGAGTGAGTTGTCTTATATGTCGTTGCTTTCGGCAGAACTTGGCAATGAAATTTTTCTTAAACGCGAAGATCAGCAGCCGGTTAAAAGCTTCAAGCTGCGAGGAGCCTATAATCGCATTAGTTCGTTAAGCGATGAACAGCTGCAAGCCGGTGTAATTGGCGCATCGGCAGGTAACCATGCGCAAGGCTTAGCGTACAGCGCAAAGATGAAGGGCATTCAAGCAACTATTGTCATGCCTGAAACCACACCTGATATCAAGGTAGATGCAGTACGCCGCTTCGGCGGTGATAACGTGAATGTGGTATTGCATGGCACCAGTTTTGACCAAGCCAGTAACCACGCTATAACATTGTGCGAAACCCATGGCTATACCTTTGTTCCGCCTTTTGACGATCCCGATGTCATCGCGGGGCAAGGTACGGTTGCGCGAGAATTACTAGAGCAAAATCCTAATCTTGATATTTTATTTATTGCCGTTGGCGGCGGGGGTTTAGCCGCGGGCATTGCGGTGTATCTAAAGCAGTTGAAGCCAAGCATTAAAATTGTTGCGGTAGAGTCAGAAGAGTCGGCCTGTTTCATTAAAGCTAAAGCGCAGGGCAAGCCTACTGAGCTTGAAAGCGTGGGTATTTTTGCCGACGGCGTTGCCGTTAAAGTGATGGGGCAAGAAACCTTTCGCCTCTGCAATCGTTTGGTAGATGAAACTATTACCGTTACCAATGATGAAATATGCGGAGCAATTAAAGATATCTTTGATGATACACGTGTTATTGCTGAGCCTGCGGGCGCATTGTCGGTGGCGGCAATTCGCAAGTACGCTAAGCAACACGACCTTAAAGGTAAAAAGTTAGGCGGCATTCTGTGTGGCGCAAACATCAACTTTCACACTCTGCGTTATGTATCTGAACGTTGTGAACTAGGCGAACAGAAAGAAGCGGTATTTGCGGTTAAAATTCCTGAAACGAAAGGTGCGTTTAAACAGTTTTGCGAGTGCGTTGGGGCAAAAGCGATCACCGAGTTTAACTATCGCTATGCTAGCGAGAGCGAAGCCCATATTTTCGTGGGCGTGAAACTTAAAGGCGGGCAGCAAGAGTTCGCGGCACTGCAAAGCGACCTTGAAAGCAAAGGGTATGACTGCGTTAACTTAACCGATAACGAGTTAGCGAAGCTTCATGTTCGTCACATGGTTGGTGGCCGTCCGCCAACTATTCTCAACGAGCAAGTTTTCAGCTTTGAGTTTCCTGAGCGCCCGGGTGCGCTACTGAACTTCTTAAATACGTTAGGTGAACAGTGGAATATTACCCTATTTCACTATCGCAACCATGGCGCAGCAGAAGGTTTGGTATTGGCAGGCTTTGATATCGCACCAGAAAGTCGAGACGACTTTAACCAGCATGTCGCCGAGTTAGGCTATAAGGTTGAAGAAGTAACGGATAACCCAGCGTATCGCTTTTTCCTGTCGCAACCAGCGTAGGACGTTATCGTAAGAGCTAAGTAAGCTTTACACGCTAACGCTTGCAGCGGCTCTTTTATTGACCCGTTTTCGCTTTGTATTGCTTCACGTTAAGCGAAGGTTTACCGAGGAGCGATACAAAGCGGCATTATTAGGCCTTTTATGGCAGAGCGTTCATCGAACATTGTTGTAAGTGCAACAAAACAAGCTAAGCGAATAGATTGACGCGCAATAAAAAACCCATGCAAAAGCATGGGATTTTACTAAGAATAATGTAAAGCCACGGTATTAGATAACAATCCTAGCTGGCAGTATTTAGGGCAACATTCTCCAAATGCTGAATCATTTCAGGCCATATCAAGTCCATGACGTCAGCACGCAAGGCTTCGCACTCTTCTGAGTATTTTAAGCTGCCGTCTTTCTCAGAGTCTAACCAGTGATTATCTTTTAGTGCGCCAATAAAGCTAGATAGCACATTCTTATCGTAAAACTCAGGCGAGCTTAAACCGTAAAGGGTTGATAAGCGCTCGGCAACTTGCTTGCTTTCTCGTTCTAGTGCGCTGCGGCTAATCACTTTTTCTTTATCTAAAATGGTTAACACCACGGCATAACGCTGTAACGTTTCCTGCATACAGCGGCTTAACAGCCATGCGGAATGGAACTGTTTACAATGTGCATCTGGTGGTAAAAGCTCACCGTCTTTTTGACGTAATAACCCATTGTCGAGCATCGCAGTAATTAATGCATCAGTATGGGCTAGCGCTTCGTCTTGGGTTAAGTGCAAAAACAGCTCTTTTTGTAGCAAAGGATAAAGTGCTGCAATCAGTTGGAAAATACTGTTTTTAGTTGCGCCTTTTTTAGCGAAGATAGAGGCCATAACAAGGCCGGGTATAGCAAACAAATGCAAGATGTTGTTGCGATAATAGGTTAGGTATACCGCAGACTTTGGCTGAGGACTGATCAAGCGCCCGTAATCATCTTCGTTTATTTCGAAGCGACCTAGTTTCAATGTGTCGCGCAGCAAAGCTTCTGCTGACAAATTAGGAATGGTTGCATCGTCACTAAATGGCACGGCTTTGAATAAATCCATGAAATCGCCCATAGCTTGTTTTAGCTCGGCTTCGCTCATGGTTTGCCTTTTAGAAGACAACAGACATAACGACGCTAACGCCATACCGTTTAGTGCAGCCGCACGGTTAATGCGAGTCATAACGTTGTTAGCCAATTCATTAACCGCAGGCGTTAGCCAAGCTGGCTTTTTCTCAGGCTCGGCATCGCGGCAATCTCGCCAGTTTGGTACATGGCTTTCAAGAAATTGGTTAAGCGCAATGGGCTCACCAAAGTTTACGTAACCGTGTCCGTAATTCTTAAGTTTGCGAATGGCTGAGAATACCTGAAGGTTAGATTCTTTCTTCTTCTTAGAGCCTTTAAGCTCGTTCAAATAGCTCTTCACTTCCATCACATTTTCATAACCAATATAGACAGGCACTATGCTTACAGGGCGGTTAACGCCTTTAAGCATGGCTTGAATAGTCATGGCAAGCATACCGGTTTTAGGCGGTATTAAGCGACCCGTTCGGCTACGACCACCTTCAGGATAGTATTTTACCGAATAGCCTTTGTTAAACAGCAGCTCTAAATACTCTCTAAATACCGCGGTGTAGAGCTTGTTACCCGCAAAACTACGACGTAGGAAGAATGCTCCGCCACGGCGGAATACTTTGCCCACAGGCCAGAAATTTAGATTAATACCTGCTGCAATATGCGGTGTTACCATACCTTCGTGATAAATCACGTAGGTTAATAGCAGGTAGTCCATGTGACTGCGGTGACACGGTACATAAATGATCTCATGACCATTGGCGGCGAGTTCACGAATGCGATCAGCGTGACCGACACTAATCCCGTTATAAATTTTGTTCCAGATTCTAGTTAGCAATCTGTCGCCAAAGCGGATAAGTCCTTCACGATAATCTGCAGCAATCTCGGTAATATAGCTTTGTGCAGTTTCTTTCGCTTTTTCATGAGACACTTTTTTACTACGCGACTCTTCAGCAATGGCACGACGTACTGCATCTGAACCTAACACACTGTTATTCAGTTCCTGGCGCTCTAGCAGCGTAGGGCCAGTCATGCTTTGACGTTTACGCTGAAAGTGAGTACTTGCTACTCGGACAAGTTTGTGGGCAATGCTTTGATCGCTGCCGTGCTGATTAGACATTGCACGCGCTGATACCGCTTTGGAATAATTAATGAAATTATCTCGGCCTAAAAATAGCACGATAAAGAGCTTACGCAACCAGCTTGGCGCGGCTTTATCGGCAATTAAGTCACTTAGCCCCGGGTTCCCCCGTCCTGGCGCACGGCCCCATGTTACGTAAACAGGAACGACTTGTAGATCGAGGTTTTCATGATCTCTATGCAAGTGAAAAAGGTCGGTAAAGACTTCTTCAATTCCGGTGTCTTTGGCTGACGAGCGAAAAATGGGCTGGGTTTTACGTAAAAACAGCGTCGAAGAGTATTCTCGCCCTGCCAATGTCAGCGTATCTGTTGGGCTTGGTAAACCCAGCGCTTTAGTCGACATTCTCAATGCAAGCTGATCTGTGACTGAGTTAGTGGGAAGTAGATAAACAATGGGTTTGCTTTTATCTATTCCTAATTCGGTTTCAACGTTAACTGGAATACTGTGGGCTTTAACCAGTAACTTAACAGGATAATGAAATACCGACAGAAGGGCTTTTCGCATCCACGACATGAATTATGTAATCCTATGAAATAAAAACGGGTGAAGTGTAACACAATCGCATCACAATCTCGCGACAACCCAATATCATCGCTTTTCATGCTGTAATGACTCCTTGCTGGACAGGAAGTTCAACAGCGTCTGGTTTTCTTGGACTTGGCTAGTGTTGTTTAGCTTAGGGCTAGTCAAAGGTATTGGCAATGCAACATTAGCACTATATATACCAGTGCGGATTGGTATTTTATTGCTATAAGCCGAGTCAGTAACTACTTTTATAAAGGTTAATGAATATGAGCAAGTAGTAGTGGATGATCAGAACCGCCTGAAAACAATTGATGATTTTATGCTCAACAATGAGGTGCCCTTAGATCTCGACGATCTTATGGTGGTGTTAGCGGCAGCTTACAAAGTGCCGATTGCGCTAATTGGTATTGTTGGTGAATTTGAAGAAACATTTAAAGCGCGATATGGAACATCGCTATCTAAAGTAAGCAGAGAGCATGCATTCTGCAGCCATGTTGTAGAAGAGCGCAAACAAGTTGTTGTTAACAATGCACATGAAGACCCCAGGTTTAAAGATAATCCACTAGTAACCGGTGAACCACATATCTGCTTTTATGCAGGAACACCCATTGAAATCAATGAGCAGATTATTGGCGCAGTATGTTTAATTGATACTGTTCCTCGAGAAATTGACGCTAAATATTTAGAAGTCCTGGATAGAATTGGCGCGCTCGTTAGTCAGCATATTTCTCTTTCCAAAGAGCATGAAGCCCTTAAGCGTGAGCACGGGTTAATAGAAAAGTCACCCATAGTACTGGCAACGTGGCGAAATACGACATCACTCAAACTGGTTCACATATCAAAAAACAGTGAAAATGTTCTTGGCATATCGGCCCAAGATTTACTCAGCGGTGCTGTGGAACTTCGGGATGTTTTAACGCAGGACGCTGAGAGTGACTTTACATTCGCCATGCAGGCGCACGTGGAGGGAGTGGAAACACATTCCTGTCGTCTCCAAATAGCCACCCCTACGCGAACCATTTGGGTAAGTATGATTTCTACAGCCAGTTTTCGTGAAGACGGTATGCTGTATTCAGTACAAGCATTCCTTTTTGACACCAGCGACCAGAAATATGTGGAGGACAAGCTCAACAAAACAAACCAGCGTATGCGGCTATTATTGGAGGCCTCTGAGTTAGGTACGTGGGATTGGAATTTGGCTGCCGATGTAAACCAAGTCAACAAACGTTGGTGCGATATCGTGGGCCTTGAATATGAGTACTATGACACCAGCTCTCGTTTTTTCAGGCAGCTTATTCATCCTGCGGATTATGTAAAAGTAGAAAAGCAGTTACACGAACATATTGCTGGAAAGAGCAAGGTTTTTAATACCTCGTTTCGCATGAAACATACGAATGGTTCTTGGGTTTGGGTTGAAAGCTACGGAAAAACCGTAGAATCTGATGTTATGGGCAAACCTACCCGTATTGCTGGCATTCATCGCGATATTACGCAGAGAATGGAAAGCGAACTCCATGAGAGAAAGAAAACCCAGCTTTTGCAGTTTATTAATAAGACCCGCGCTTCTTATCTTCAGAACAACGATTTGACTATGGCCTGCCAAACGGTATTGCCTGAGCTCATTGATATTTCGGACAGCCAGTTTGCTTTCGTAGGACAAATGAAAAATGAAGGCGATGCCTCGAGACTGTTTATCCATGCTATTTCCGAAATAGTATGGGATAACAGTAGCTTCTCCCAATATAACGAATACAAGAAGCGAAATTTGTATTTCAGCAGCTTTGATAACCTCTTCGGTACCACAATACTAACCGGTGAAGTTACCATAAGTAATACCTCTGGTAGTCATCCAAATTCAAAAGGTGTACCTCAGGGCCATCCCCGCATAAGTCGCTTTCTAGGATTGCCTATTAAAGTCAAAGAAAGAGTTGTAGGTATGATTGGACTTGCCAATAAGTTCGAGCCATATACAGTAGACGACGCCACTTTTTTGCAGCCCTTATTAGATGCGTTGGCAGGTCTTTTCTACGCGGTAGAATTAGAAGATGCACGTGCCGTTGCAGAAGAAAAGCTACGCAAACTAGCCATGACAGACTCGTTGACCGGCTTATATAACCGAAGAGCTTTTATTAATGAGTGCATCGTGTTTTCAAAGCAGCATCATAGTGCGTGTGTGGCGATTATAGATATCGACTATTTTAAACAGGTAAACGATACGTACGGTCATGATGCAGGTGACCAAGCGCTTATTACTGTGGCTCGAAAAATAGCTAAACAAAACAGCTCACCCAATGTGGTTGCGCGACTTGGTGGTGAAGAGTTTGCTGTTGTGATGCTGGGCAAAAATAAAAAAGAAATCAATACGCAGTTAGAGGCTCTTCGCATTGCCGTTGAGGAGAGTGTTGTTAACTATAAAACCGATAAAATTAATCTGACTATTAGTATAGGGGCAACGTTTGTCGACAGTACTTACGGCGCAGACTTTAGTTCGTTGTTATCAACAGCTGACAAATCCCTATACAAGGCAAAAGAGCAAGGCCGAAATCGAGTGGTTTGGGGAGAGGGGTGAGAGCAACTAGAGGCAAACCAGCATAGTCCTTATAAAAGACGCGGCAAGTGCTTGTTATTTGGTTTTAGGTGTATATACTTACAGGAACTGTATGAACAGACAGGTCTTTTATGCGCCCACTCACAGCTCGACAAACTGAAGTTTTAGAACTTATCAAAACAACCATGCAAGAAACGGGTATGCCGCCTACGCGTGCAGAAATTGCTCGTCAACTTGGTTTTCGCTCCGCCAATGCTGCAGAAGAACATTTGAAAGCATTGGCACGTAAAGGCGTGATTGAAATTTTGCCGGGTACCTCACGGGGTATTAAACTCAATATTCCTCTGGAAAACGATGTACCGGAAGAAGAAGGCTTACCTTTAATCGGGCGTGTGGCGGCTGGTGAGCCAATTCTGGCGCAGGAGCACGTAGAATCACACTATAAAGTTGACCCTGCTCTGTTCCAACCTCAAGCTGACTTCCTGCTGCGTGTTAACGGCATGAGTATGAAAGACATTGGTATTTTAGATGGTGATCTTCTTGCTGTGCATCGGACCACAGATGTGCACAATGGTCAAGTCGTTGTGGCGCGCGTGGACGAAGACGTTACGGTGAAGCGTTTAGAGAAACGCGGTCGCGAAGTATTACTTCATGCCGAAAACGAAGAATTTGCACCTATAAAGGTTGACCTTGCCAACGAGCCTTTTGCTATTGAAGGTATAGCTGTAGGTGTTATAAGAAACGCAGACTGGATGTAAGGTTTTAGCTTCTTCAACGAAAAGCGGCACACTAGCCGCTTTTTTTATGCCTTTTGTTCCTATATTTCTGCCAGTTTTATTAAGTTAGGGTTATTTAGTAAGTTTTCTAACCTTGAAGCACAGAATAAACATCAGGTGATATATCAAGGCTATTCTGCCAGTGAATGAACGACTGTATACGCATTTATTATTTTAAGGTTTGTTTGAAAATAATTATTGTTAGCGTGTTAGTCGTTGATTTTTCATTCAAATGAATGCATGTAATTCCTAGCGTGTTGTTCAAAATGTGCGTTTGATTTTACCTATTCCCAACACGTGTCTCACCCCACCTCCATTCAAAACGTAACGTATGGCTGCCATAGCAAATGATTAAAAATTGAACACTTCGTTAAATTTTTAACAGAAAAGACTAGACGGCACGGCATTATTGCGCAATTCTTATACAGAGATTACAAAATAATAACAATGACTCTAAATTTGTTTTACAAGTTGAAGTGATGGGTCAATCGTTCGCAAACCATTTGGTAGGGCATCGCGCAAACTTATCAGCGTTTTGGCCTAGCCATTACGGAGGTGCTGAGTGAAACAACTAACGACCGTCTTCGCAAAATGGTGTTCAAGTATACCATTTTTGCTAATGTCTCCTTTGCTTTTCGCGCAAGAAGCCAGTGAAGAAGCCTCTTCACTTAATTTAAGACGCGGTGCTACTGACATCAGTGGGCAGGTTTACGATCTTCATATGCTGATGTTCTTTATATGCGTTGGCATAGCCTTTGTAGTATTTGGGGTTATGTTCGCCTCAATGTATTTGCATAGAAAGTCCCGAGGCGCGAAGCCAGCCAATTTTCACGAGAACGTGAAAGTAGAAATTGCTTGGACCGTTATTCCTTTTCTTATCCTTATCTTTATGGCTGTGCCAGCAGCGAACACCCTTATCGCGATGGAAGACACATCTGAGCCTGACATGACAGTGTTAGTCACGGGCTCTCAGTGGAAGTGGCACTATAAGTATATGGATAGCGACGTTGAGTTTTATTCCTTGCTCGCTACTCAGCGCGAACAAATAGAGAACAAGTTTCAGAAAACAGATAACTACCTGTTGGAAGTTGACCGCCCATTAGTTATCCCTACTGGAAAAAAAGTACGTTTCCTTATTACCTCAGACGACGTTATCCATTCATGGTGGGTCCCCGATTTTGCCGTGAAAAAAGACGCGAATCCGGGCTTTATTAACGAGTCTTGGGCCAAGGTAAATGAGCCTGGTATTTATCGCGGACAGTGCGCAGAACTTTGTGGAAAAGACCATGGCTATATGCCAGTTGTGGTAATTGCTAAAGAGCCTGCTGAATTTGATAAATGGATGGGCGAACAAGAAGAGATTGTTCGTAAGGCGAAAGAAGAAGAACAACGTCTGCTTTCTATGAATATGTCTATGGATGAATTGATGAAAGTTGGCGAGCGTGTCTACAACACAACATGCGCTGCCTGCCATATGCCTAATGGTGAAGGTCTACCTGGTGTATTCCCTGCCCTAAAAGGTAGCAAAATGGCACTAGAAGATCAGCAAGGCCACATTGATATTGTCCTTCACGGTAAGTCAGGTACGGCTATGCAGGCATTTAGCAAAATGCTTAGCCTTAAAGAAATTGCAGCGGTTGTCACTTACGAGCGCAATGCCTGGGGTAATAACACGGGCGATATGGTTCAGGCCAAAGACGTCAATGCAGTGGCAAACGGAAACTAGGAGCAGACAATGAGCAAAGCAACTGAAGTTATTTCGCCAGATACCTCTGCGCCTCATGTTGGTCAAGTAAATGGTGGCCACGTACATGGCGATCACCTACATGATGACCATGAACATCACGACCATATTCCTAAAGGAATAACGCGCTGGCTGTTTACCACTAACCATAAAGACATAGGCACACTGTATCTGTGGTTTGCCTTCATAATGTTTTTGGTTGGCGGCGCAATGGCCATGGTTATTCGCGCTGAACTATTCCAACCTGGCCTTCAAATTGTTGAGCCTAACTTTTTTAACCAAATGACCACTGTTCATGGGCTTATCATGGTATTTGGTGCTGTAATGCCAGCCTTTACAGGGCTTGCAAACTGGCTCATTCCCATGATGATCGGCGCCCCTGACATGGCGCTGCCGCGCATGAATAACTGGAGCTTCTGGATTTTACCTGGTGCGTTTTTAATTCTGCTTAGCTCCCTATTTATGGAAGGTGGTGGCCCTGCTTTTGGTTGGACTTTCTACGCACCCCTTTCAACGACTTACAGTGGCGATTCGACAGCATTGTTTGTGTTCTCTGTTCACATCATGGGTATTTCATCCATTATGGGGGCGATTAACGTGATTGTGACTATCTTCAATATGCGTGCGCCAGGTATGACTTGGATGAAAATGCCGCTGTTTGTATGGACGTGGCTTATCACAGCGTTCTTGTTGATTGCGGTAATGCCAGTGCTTGCTGGCGCGGTCACAATGGTGCTAACTGATAAGTTCTTTGGCACCAGCTTTTTTGATGCTGCTGGTGGCGGCGACCCGGTTATGTTCCAGCATATCTTCTGGTTCTTCGGGCACCCTGAAGTGTACATTATGATCTTGCCCGCTTTCGGCATTATTTCGCAAATTGTTCCTACCTTTTCTAGAAAGCAACTGTTTGGTTACGCATCTATGGTGTACGCCACGGCGTCTATCGCCCTGCTCTCTTTTGTCGTGTGGGCCCACCATATGTTTACTACGGGCATGCCGGTGTACATGGAAATGTTTTTCATGTTTGCCACCATGCTTATCTCGGTGCCAACTGGGGTAAAAGTGTTTAACTGGGTGGCGACCATGTGGCGTGGTTCACTAAGCTTTGAAATGCCAATGATGTTCGCCATTGCCTTTATTGTACTGTTTACCATTGGCGGGTTGTCAGGATTAATGCTGGCGATCACCCCTGTAGACTTCCAATATCACGACACGTATTTCGTTGTGGCTCATTTCCACTATGTTCTGGTGACAGGCGCGGTCTTTTCCATCATGGCAGCCGTGTATTACTGGTTGCCTAAATGGACAGGCAAAATGTACGACACGACATTAGCTAAATGGCATTTCTGGTGCTCACTGGTATCGGTCAATGTACTGTTCTTCCCTATGCACTTTGTTGGTTTGGCTGGTATGCCCCGTCGTATTCCTGACTACGCATTACAGTTCGCTGATTTTAACAAATGGATAAGCTTGGGTGGTTTCGCATTTGGCTTATCTCAGCTCATCTTTCTTGCCTTGCTTATTAAGGCGTGCAAAAAGCAAGGTGAGCCGGTATCAGCGCAAGTTTGGGACGGCGCAGAAGGATTGGAATGGGAAATTCCATCACCCGCCCCTTATCACACGTTTGAAACTCCACCTGTCGTTAAGTAACGGTAAGTGGAGTTGTGAATAGGCATTCCTGTCAACTGCCAGAAACCGATGGGAATGACATTCACACGTTGCAGATGATGAGGGAGATAAGCGGCTAAACAAGCGTTTACCAGCCTTTATCTTTGGATTTACCCGGAGGTCGCGTGATGTCACAGCAAAGTGCAAACAACAAGATGGTTATCAAACTTGTTGCTATTGTCATTGGCATGTTTGGCTTCGGCTTTGCTCTTGTTCCCTTGTACGACGTATTTTGCGACGTTACGGGAATTAATGGAAAAACCGAAGGTACGGCAGCGGTCTATCAATCGGTTGAGATTGATGAGTCGCGCGAAGTGACGGTTGAGTTTATTACTCGCACAAATACCGGTATGCCGTGGGAATTTCGGGCTGAAACTAAGCGCGTGAAAGTACACCCAGGCGAACTCAATACGGTCTCTTTTTATGTGCGAAACCCTGCATCAAGCAATATCGTCGCTCAGGCCATTCCCTCTGTATCTCCCGGAACAGCAGCGCTCTATCTGAACAAGACGGAATGCTTCTGTTTCAACCAGCAGCCATTGGAAGCGGGTAGTGAGGCCTATATGCCCATGCAGTTTTACGTAGACCCTCAGCTACCTAAAGAAATAACGTTTTTTACCTTGCAGTACACACTCTATGACGTCACAGCGCGAGCCAGTGACCTGACGACAACACCGAATCCCTTTATGGCTTCAACACCGTCAACTGGCGATTAGGCCGAAGGGGTAAGGAGATGAAAATGCAAACCGAAGTACAGAATCACGAATACCAAAAATACTACGTACCCGCACAAAGTCCATGGCCCATTGTGGGCGCAGTGGCGCTGTTTCTTATTGCCGTTGGCGCAGGAAACTATGTGGTTCAAGCCACCAAAGGCGAAACCGGCTATGGCGGTCATATCCTTTTAGCTGGGATAGCCGTGCTGCTGGTTATGCTTGTGGGCTGGTTCAAAAACCAAATAGACGAGTCTATGGCCGGCCTATACAGCGATCAGCTGGGGCGTTCATATCGACAAGGGATGAGCTGGTTTATCTTCTCTGAAGTGATGTTTTTCGCTGCGTTTTTTGGTGCGCTCTACTACGCCAGATTTATTTCCGTTCCGTGGCTTGGTGGCGCATCGAATAACGCTATGACCAATGAAGTATTGTGGCCTACCTTTGAGGCTATGTGGCCGCTGGTATCTACACCGGGTGGCACTACCACTCAAGAAATGAGTGCTGCGGGGTTGCCTACAATCAACACGGTTATCTTGCTTATTTCGTCAATTACGCTGCATTTCGCCCATGTGGGATTAGAGCAAAACAAGCGCAAGCAATTAACCCTCATGCTGGGTATCACTATTTTGCTCGGGTGTGGGTTTCTCTTTTTACAGGTAGAAGAGTACATACATGCCTATCGCGACCTTGGGCTAACGCTTCAGTCGGGAATTTACGGCAACACTTTCTTTATGCTGACAGGGTTTCACGGCATGCATGTGACCCTTGGAACCATTATCTTAATTGTGCTGTTTTTCAGAGTATTGAAAGGGCATTTCACGCCTGAAAACCACTTCGCGTTTCAGGCGGGCAGCTGGTACTGGCACTTTGTAGATGTGGTGTGGGTCATGCTCTACATCTTTGTTTACGTGCTTTAAGGGTAACCCCAAACTCAATAAGGCCTTGGGTTTGGGGTAATTAAGCCAGTACCAATAGCAATAAGAATAATAACAACAATGACGGCAGAAGTGAGCACACGTCGGCCAATGTATTTACTCATAGGACCCTTAGATGTGTCGTTTTTCATCATTATTCGCATAGCCATAAACAGATTAACAATCATGTACAGCACTAAAACAACAAGGACTATTTTTATCAACATACTCACCTCTGTTTTTATTCTACTTTTGCATGGTGCGGAATAATTATGTTTTCGCGCACTCGCCACGTTATTCCTTGGTTACTCACAGGCTTTAGTGTGGCGATTATGTGCGGTTTAGGGTACTGGCAACTTGATCGCATGGTCCAAAAGCAACAACGCTTAGCTAGCATAGCGCAAAAGCAAAACAATGGAACCTTGAGTTTAGAAGCGGCGCTGGCTCATGATGATCCTCGGGATATTAATGTGTCGTTCAGTGGCTCGTTAGATGCTAATCACGTACTGCTTTTAGATAACCAGATTTACGATCAGCGAGTGGGTTTCGACGTGATTGCGCCTGTATATACGAATGCAGGTTGGCTCTTAGTTAATTTCGGCTGGGTACCGGCGCCAGACTTAACACGCACATTGCCGGATATACGTTTTGTCGGCGAAACGCGCGAGTTTTCTGGTGTGATCAGTGTGCCGGGGCACAACCCCTTGGTCAAAGAGACTAACATGGCGCTGTCGCAAAGCCCCGCGCTTATACAACACATCGAATTCCCTGCGCTCAATAGTGCCCTAGAGCGCAAGTTTCTACCTTTTACTCTTCAACTTACCACGCCAGACCCTGCGTTTATTCGCGAACATCAGGCCGTTGTAATGTCTCCCGAAAAGCACCTTGGTTACGCAGTTCAATGGTTTGGTTTAGCCATTGCTGCCGCGGCCATTGGCGGCTTTGCAATTAGTAAAAAAGGACGTAGTTATGAATAATGCTGCTTCGAAAAAAACATTAATTATTATGGTAGCCGTGTTTGTTTTGCCTGTTGTGTTGGCAAAGCTTGCACTTGATAACAATTGGTTCACCAAAGGAGCGACTAATAAAGGTCAGCTGCTTGCTCCGACCATTGACATGAGTTCGCTTTTAGAAGATGCAGAACCTAAGTGGCGTTTATTGTATGTGATGCCAAGTGAATGTGACGCAGTGTGCGAAAACGCCCTTTTCAGTATCAACCAAGTGTGGCTTGCGCTAGGTAAAGAGTCGGACCGTGCCCAAGCAGTGGTTGTGACTACAGCTTCAAGTGATAAAAATGCGATTGCCGCCCTAGAAGACTACCCTTTTGTCGAAACCTTAACGGTTACCACGCCAACCGCCCTTGCCTCTAGCAGTGTCTATATCGTCGATACGCAAAATAACGCCATGCTCTTTTACGACATTAAAGATGACAGAAAAGATGCCGTGATGGAAAGCCGCAATATGCTGGCGGACATGAGAAAGCTTCTTAAACTATCGCGCATAGGATAACGGCCATGAAAAAATTAACCCTCTTCAGTATTTTTCTTGCGGCGGTCGTTATTATTCTGGGTGCGTATACGCGCTTGACCGACGCGGGGCTAGGCTGCCCGGATTGGCCGGGGTGTTACGGAAACTTAACCGTACCCTTAAGTGAAGAAAAGGTAGCACAGGCTAATGCTGCCTATCCTGAACGTCCGGTAGAAGCATTCAAGGCGTGGAATGAAATGATTCACCGCTATTTTGCTGGGACGCTGGGGCTGTGTGTACTGGCTATTGCCATTATTGCTATTCGGCAGCGCGACAAGGGCGCGCCGGTTAAATTACCTTTGTTCCTGTTGGGGCTCATTATCTTCCAGGCGGCTCTTGGCATGTGGACCGTGACGCTCAATTTACTGCCCGTTGTAGTAATGGGGCATTTGCTTGGAGGCTTCACGGTGATCTCCTGCCTGTTTATTCTGTACCTTCGGTTGCGCAATACTGAAGCTAAAGCAGGGGAAACTAAACAAGCGACCATAGCGTCAGCTATGCATGATCAGGCCATGACAGACTTACCTCAGGCGAAAGCCTTTCAGCGAAACCTGAAACTTTTTGCCTTTATTGGACTTGGTGTGCTTGTTACACAGATTGCACTTGGTGGATGGACTTCTGCCAATTATGCTGCGTTAGCCTGTACCGAAATGCCGGTTTGTGAAAGCGGTTGGCAGGAAAGAATTGATATGGCAGGTGCATTCAGTGTGCCTGACGCAGACAACTATGAATTTGGCGCTCACGATTACGGCGAGCGAGTTACCATGCACATAGTGCATAGGTTCGGCGCGGTCATCACGTTTTTATACTTACTCGCACTAGGTATAAGTGTGTTGATAAGCCGCCACACCACAAGTAAACAAAAATATGTGGGTGGGTTTATGTTGGCAGCATTGTGCACGCAAGTAGCATTAGGGCTTAGCAACATTATCTTTATGCTGCCACTGGCTGTCGCTGTAATGCATAACGCGGTAGCCGCCGTGTTACTGCTTTCCTTACTCAACCTCATTTTTACTGTATTTCTGGCATTAGAAAACGACAACGCTTTTAGTACGGAAAAACGAAATACAGGCTCATTCTCAGGTTCGAAACCACTGCAGGGGGCAGGTGCGTTTAGCATCCACGAAGCGCCTTTGCACGACCCTTTTAACGCGTCAACGTCTTCTCATATTCTCCCTAAAGCTCCAGGAGGTTTCCATGGCTAAATCGGTCTCTTTACATGCGCGTACTTCACGCCAGCACACTGTAGTCACGTGGCGTGATTACTATGAAATGACTAAGCCTAATGTCGTCATGTTGTTGCTGTTAACCGCATTAGTAGGTATGTGTTTAGCTACGCCTACCTGGGTGAACGCAACCATACTTATCTGTGGCTTATTGGGTATTGGGATGCTGTCTGCGTCTGCTGCTGTTATTAATCACGTTGTCGACCATAAGATAGATAGCGTGATGGCGCGCACATTTAACCGACCCGTCGCAAAAGGAAAGGTTAGCGTAAACAACGCGCTGTGGTTTGCCGGCGTTTTAGGTACGGTGGGATTTGTTGTGCTGGCCCTGTTTGTGAATATGCTAACCGCGTGGTTAACCCTAGCAAGTCTGGTAGGCTATGCGTTTATCTACACCATGTATTTAAAGCGAGCGACACCGCAAAATATCGTAATTGGCGGTTTAGCAGGGGCTGCACCTCCCCTTTTAGGATGGACGGCGGTGACCGGTGAAATAAACGCTCATGCCTTGCTGTTAGTGCTGATTATCTTTACGTGGACGCCACCTCATTTCTGGGCGCTCGCTATTCATAGAGAAAAAGATTACGCCAAAGCGAAAGTACCTATGCTGCCAGTAACCCATGGTGTGTCATTTACGAAAACCTCGGTGTTACTGTACACAGTATTGTTGGGGCTTGTATGTTTACTGCCCTACCTTATCGGTATGAGCGACCTCATCTATTTGATTGGCTCTAGCGTACTGAATGTCGGCTTTTTATATTGTGCATTGAAGTTAAAGTTTAATGCAGAGCCACAAACGGCAATGAAAACTTTTAGGTTTTCAATTATTCATCTCATGGTATTGTTTGTAGTCTTACTCTTAGATCACTACATACCATTGAGTTTATGAATCAACGAACTATTGTCGGCCTTGTTGCATTTTTAGCGTTATGTGCGGGCATTGTTGGCGCGCTATATATTGCGCCTCCAAGTGGTGAAAGTCAGCCTGAATACTTTCAAACCTATCCTGAACCACGTGCAATATCACCTTTTACGCTGACGTCACACAAGGGTGAAGTATTCGACAATACATCGCTTAAAGGGCAGTGGAGTTTATTATTCGTGGGCTATACATTCTGCCCAGATATCTGCCCGACGACCATGGCTGAACTGAACGGTATATATCCTGAACTAAAAGCATTAAATAGTGTCGAACCTATTCGAATTGTATTTGTATCTGTTGATCCGAATCGCGATTCAATTGAAAGACTTTCAGAGTATGTGAGCTATTTTAATGAGGAGTTCATTGCCGTTACTGGAGAGCACAAGGCACTTTTCCCGTTCGTACGTAATTTAGGGATGATGTATGCTATTGCTGAAAGTACCGATAACCCCAACTATTTAGTT
The DNA here is from genome assembly GCF_005117025.1 of Alteromonas portus. Taxonomy (GTDB): domain Bacteria; phylum Pseudomonadota; class Gammaproteobacteria; order Enterobacterales; family Alteromonadaceae; genus Alteromonas; species Alteromonas portus. Next base: position 147,711 of record NZ_SWCO01000007.1, read on the forward strand.
GATCACAGTGCATCTGTCGTACTTGTCGACCCTGAAGCAAGGGTGATAGGAAGATTCAAACCAAAAAGAGAGCCAGGAAAGCTATCGATAAGTGATTCCCAGCAAATATTGGCAGATATGCCGATCATTATCTCGAAGCAGTAGTATGGAAATAAAAATTAGGCAAGGTGTAGCGTCTGATGCCGCGCAAACTACGCCACTCATATTAAATGCGGCGCAGTCATTATTAACGTCTATTTTCGGACACAATAAAAATAAAACGGCCGATGGCTACCTTTCTCATGCATGGGAATTAGGTGGCGGTCAGTACGGCTTCAACAATCATTGGGTAGCGTGCAGCGGTGATGAAGTGTTAGGTGTGGTAACTGCCTGGCATAGCAAGCTAGGCGCGGCGTTTGATAGAGCAACACTTGATAGCATAACCTCGTATTTTACTCTTGACGAGGCGATGACCGTTCTCATGCGCAACCAGACTGTGGCGATAAATCTTACACCACCTACCAATACTGAACTAATGATTGGACACCTTTCGGTTGAAGAAAGCGCCCGACGAACAGGGGTAGGTTCCATGTTGATGGATGCTATGCAGGCTCGAGCAGAAAAACTCAAGAAACGTAAGCTTGTGCTGGATGTTGAAGTATCGAACGTGTCGGCTATTCGTTTTTATCAACACCATGACTTTGTGGAAGAGTCTATCAATAAAGGCTTTATCCGCTTTGCTCGACCTGTTTAGGTAAACGTTTCCTTATATAAGGGCGGTGCCAACCGATAATCGCGCACGACCCTATGACACCTGCCCGATATTCTCTAATCAGGGTAGTTTCCATTTTCATCGGCCACAAAGAAGGGCGTTGAGTACCAATAATAGCGACCAGTTTGTGTATTCGATGGTGCTGTACAGTTCACCCGTGAACGTCCCACAGGAAGTGTTTCCGAAAGACTGAACCTAAGCACATTACCTTCAACATGGGTCTTTATAGGGTCGCCGGCGAAAAAACAATTTACTTGGGTAAGACGAACATCATCACTGTCTATGGTTAAGCTTATCGGCGATGATAGCTTTCGCGTTGTCATACGAGGGTTTTCATGTGAACTGTACGTTACTGGCATAGCAAGGCTATTTAGCTTGGTTTTCAACGTTACTAAGTTGGCATACGGACCTGCAGCTGGAAACCGTGGAAGGGCTTGCATATCGCTATATGGACCTACAGCTCCAGAGTGCTGTCCAAAGCCAACGTAACCTTCAGTTTTGAGCTTATTAGCAAGCGCGGTACTGTACTCGCCAAACGGGTACGCTAAATATTTAAGGTTAATATCCAGCTTATCCTCAATTTTCTTTTCAGCACTTTCTACGTTTTGCCATACTTTTTCCAGCCAGTCACGCTCGCCCATCACTTGCTCACCGTTTAGCATGTGCAGGTGGTCAAGTGTGTGATTGGCAAAGACCACGCCATCGTTGTGCATGGCAATTACTTGCTCCCATGTCAGCTGCTTGGGGCCTACGCCAATTTCATCGGGGTTGATAAACACTGTGTAAGGAAAACCTAGGTCAGCCAGAATAGGGTGAGCGTTGTCTAGAATGTTTGCGTAGCCATCGTCAAACGTTATTGCAACCGCATTTTCCGGTAAGCTTGTGTTGTGCTGTATTGCTTCAACAACGTCCTGTAGCGACACTACGTTGTGGTGTTTGTCCAAGTATTCCATGTGCGATTTAAAGGCTTCAGGCGAAACACTGGTGCTGGCCGGTGTTGAAGACGACACATGGTGATAAAGTAAAATGGCAGCGTTAGGTGTGGAACTCCCACTAGGATCTGAAGCGAAGCTAGGCGAAGCCAACAACATAGTGAAGATCCCCAACAGCGTTAAAGAAAAGACCTTCAAACGCGAGCGAATCATCATTCTATTTTGAATTACATTGTTGGTTTTCATATCATCATCCATTGAGTGCCTGAACACATTAAATAGCATGGTAAACTTCAAAGTTACGCGACTTGGCCAATCTTAAATTTGATCGTGCAGGTACGCTTTTACTTATGCTGTTGCCTAGGTCGATAGTATATAGCGAAATTAACCCCTAGTGAGATCATTAATGTCCCGTACCCAAGTAACTCAGCGCTCCTTTTTTAACGATCATACTCGTTTGTTGGGTTTAGCGCTTCCCATGATCTTAGCAAATATTACCACACCCCTATTGGGCTTGGTTGATACCGCAGTTTTGGGGCATATGTCTTTACCTGCCATGCTTGCGGGAGCATCGGTAGGCGCGCTAATTCTTACGCAAATATACTGGGTGTGCGGCTTTCTTCGCATGTCTTCAACGGGCTTAAGTGCACAAGCTAAAGGTTCGCCGAACAATACGTTAGAGTCAGCAAAAGTGTTGTGGCAAACGGTGATTGTTGCCTTGGTATTAGGCGCATCGGTACTTGCTCTTCAATCTCCTATCTTGTCTATAGGCTTAGCTTTAACTCAGCCAAATAGTGACGTTGCCCTTCACCTTCAAAACTACTTTTCGACGCGGGTATGGGGGGCACCAGCTGCCATGCTGAACTTGGCATTGGTTGGATGGCTTGTTGGGCAGCAAAAAACGCGCAGCGTCATGGCTATTCAAATTGTGGGAAACTTATTAAATGCGGCACTCGATGTGGCTTTTGTCTTCGGACTTGGCCTGTCTGTGGCTGGTGTGGCGCTGGCCAGTGTTACCGCTGAATACACCATGGCTATAATGGCGCTCGTAGTGGCGGTTAAGCGTGTTGGGGGTGTAGCCGTAAGTACATCGTGGTTCAACCGAGCAGCTCGAAAAGTATTGATGAAGCTCAACGGCGATATGTTGCTACGTAATTTAGCGTTACAGGGCTGTTTAGCGTTTCTTACTATTCAAGGTGCCCGTTATGGCGAAACGTCGGCGGCCGTCAATGCCATACTTATGCAGTTCTTTGTTCTAATTGCTTTAGGGCTAGATGGCATTGCATATGGTGTGGAAGCGCTGGTGGGTGAAGCCAAAGGGGCGTCTGATAGCAGTGAAGTAAAACGACGCACCTATCAAGGGCTAGTCTGGTCGAGTGTTTTTGCCCTTATTTATAGCCTGATATTTTTCGCAGGTGGTGAGGCTATTATTACGTTGCTTACCGAGCATGGAGACATCGTAGACGCTGCGCTACCTTATCTTGGCCTAATGATATTACTTCCTTTATTAGCGCACTGGTGTTTTTTATACGATGGCGTGTTTGTTGGTCTCACTCGAGCCAGCGCAATGAGAAATACCATGATTCTAAGTGCACTAGCTGTGTATTTCCCTGTTTGGTACCTCACGCAAGACCTAGGTAACGTTAGCCTGTGGTACGCCCTACTTGCGTTTTTACTCGCTCGCGGCGTGACATTGGCTTGGAGCTTTCACCAATTAGATAAACGCGGTGAACTAGCCGCATCGCAAAGCTAGTGCTTTTAGAGCGTATCGTTAACCTTATTGAGGGAGGACGTGCTGAGTACGCTGTTTCTCTCAGTACTCCTGATACATTATTCCGCTTTATTTTTGCTCTGTTTTTTTTGCACAATGATAATAGTGTGGAGCTCGGGGTGCTGATCAAATTCAACGTGGCGAATAAATCCGCCAGCTTCCATCAATATTTCCAAATATCGATGTAGCCCCAGCGAGGCGTAGTAGACTTCTGGGCCCATCACTTCGTTTGTATGTTGACCACTTTCATCCGTGCCACCGCAGCTAAAAAGTAACACGCCCTCATCGCTTAAGTGGTTCACTAGCTTCTTGAGCAAAGGCTCTTGCTGCGTTAAAGGGATATGCCAAAAGCTGTCCCAAGCGCTTATAAACGAGTAGTGTTTGGGTATAGTGAATGTACACACGTCGGCGCAATAGAAGGTATGCGCAGGTAACTGGGCTTTCGCAATGGCGAGCATTTCTTTGGATACATCAATACCTTCATAAGTTAACCCAGCGCTTTCGACAATCGGAACAAAACGGTTTGTGCACCCACAACCTATGTCTAGAGCGTAGCCTCGTTTCTTTGGTTCGTCTTCAGGTGCTTCACTCTTACCAAGCGCTTCTCCCTTATTAAGCGCTTCGCTGGGCACTGTATCAGGCTCTTGTGATGTGGTGTCCGCTAAAAATGACAGTGCTTTTTGGTAGGCGGTTAACCCATTTTTCTGATTAAATTCAGGGCGAGTCCAAAGGTGTGTAATGGTGTCGTAGGCTTTGCCAGTATCTTCAGGCGTCATATTCCCTCTGTTAGCTGAGCTTTTACTGGTACAAGGTTAATTCATCTAGCAACAATGTATAGTGCAAAGTGCAAAGTGCAAAGTGCAAAGGCGAGAAAAGGCGAAACCCGTTTAGGATATTGAGCGGCCAGACAGTAACGCCTTTGCGTTTTCGCTTGGTTAGAGCTTATCTGTAGACTTTAATAGGCATTACCCAAAGCGCTATTATTCAAAGGGCTATTATTCAAAGGGCTTTGGGCCAAATAGATAGCTAAAAGCGAATAGCCTGCAAAAAGAGCGTAGTCATTTAAGCAGGCAGAACTTCAGCTATTTTCTTACGATGTGCGTGGCACAGAGTTTGTTACCCGCAGGGTCGCGAAGATAAGCTAGGTAAAGTTGGCGTTCGCTATTACCTCTAATTCCAGGAGGGTCCTCGCATGGTATGCCCCCATTTTCGCTTCCTACCTTATGCCACTCATCTACAATCTCTGGTGTACGTGCTGCAAGGCCAAGTGTAGTGCCATTACCATGTGTGGCTGCCTCGCCATTAATCGGTTTGGTTAGCGCTAAAATGCCTTTAGGTGTGTAGTAAAATACTCGTCCGTACTCATCAAAAACGCCTGGTTCATATCCCAGTACTCCTAAAATAGCATCGTAGAATTTCTTTGATGCTTCAAGATCATTTGCACCTAACATTATGTGGCTAAACATAGTCGTGTCCTCTGAAAATAGTAGGGGAAACCCCCTTAATCAAAATGAGGTTATTCGTGCTTTGTTGATAATACTCGGTCATTACTTCCCTAGTATTGCCTCACCGTTATTTCCTTGAAGGGGGCTCAAAGCAAAATCCACCGCTGCTGAAGCATGGATAGCGGTAGTATCGTATAACCTAATTTTAGTGTGATGTTGCTGAACTAATAACGCAATTTCTGTGCAGCCCAAGATAATGCCTTCTGCACCCTCGGCCGCTAGCGCGTTAATAATCTCAATATACGCGTTACGGGATTCAACACAAATCACGCCCTTGCATAATTGTTCATAAATGATGTTATGGACTATGTCTTGCTGTTGGGTATTAGGGGTAACAACCTCTATTTCGAAACATTCTTCAATACGAGAGGTATAAAAGGTTTGTTCCATGGTGAAGCGGGTACCTAGCAATCCAACTTTTTTTACCTTATTGCGCTGTAGTTCGCGGCCCGTTGCATCGGCAATGTGAATAAGGGGGATACTGATATTCTGTTCTATCTCAGCTGCAACTTTGTGCATGGTATTGGTACAGATTAATATGGCTTTTGCACCCGCACTTTCTAGGTGCTTCGCCTCGCGGATCAGTATGTCGGCGGTCTTATCCCATTCGCCCTTGTGTTGAAGCTGTTCTATGTGGGCAAAATCGACGCTGCTTATTATTAACGGTGCACTGTGAAGACCACCAAGCCGCGCGTTCACGCCCCGATTTATAGCCTGGTAATAACTTACGGTTGATTCCCAGCTCATACCGCCAAGCAGGCCTAGCTTGTTTATAGCATTTTCCACAGTTCACCTTCTTTGAGTGCTTAGTACAACTTTTCAATCTACCGATAAAATGTATTCACGACTAGTAGCAAAGCCAATGAAATGGAAGATAAAAGGTTATACAAGATAACAGTGTTATATGATTGGATATAACTAAAAGGTAGGAGTATTTAATATCCTGAAGGAGCTATTAAACAACTGTTAAAATTAGGGGAAATTGGTTTGCTAAAATCTAGGAGGCGGCTTTTTATTTTTTATAAAAGAGAAACGCTGAACGAAAATACCGAAGTAACCCAACATAGCAATAGCAAAACCGATAAATAGAATGAAAAGGCTTAGATAATGCAGCGAGGCGTGCAATTCGCTTAAGGTAAATAACAGCAAGACGCCGACAACGAAAATAGATAAACCTACTTTGAAGCGTTGCCAGCTTTTGTGAATATCTTGCTTTAGCATGAAATCGGTATCGAGGTATGTACTTTAGAAAGTACAATAGTACTCTTAATAGTAAGAGTGCTCACCTGCTTGGTGTTCTGTTGCATCTCGCACGCCCTTAAGTTCGCCAGCGAACTGCTCCACCATTTGTTTCTCTATGCCTTCTTTAAGCGTTACGTCTACCATTGAGCAGCCATTACAACCACCGCCAAACTGTAATATAGCGTAGCCATCTTCAGTCAATTCGGTAAGTACAACGTTACCACCGTGGCTCGCAAGCTGTGGATTGATTTCAGACTCAATCATATAGTTGATACGTTCAATTAAAGGTGCATCGTCAGACACTTTGCGCGCTTTAGCGTTTGGTGCTTTAAGCGTTAGCTGTGAACCCATTTGATCAGTAACGTAATCAATTTCCGCTTCATCGAGATAAGGTGCGCTTTCTTCGTCTACCACTGCGTCAAAACCGTTAAATGGAAGACGAGTATCTGTCGCTTCAACCGCGTCTGGCGGACAATAGGACACGCCACACTCAGCTGACGAGGTGCCTGGGTTTACGACGAATACACGAATATTCGTGCCAGACTCTTGTTTACTCAACAGTTTTACGAAGTGAGCCTGGGCTTCTTCTGATATAGTTATCATCAGCAGTCCTACATATTTTGAAAATTTGAATTATTGTATCAAATTTACCTGAGTAAAACAGTCAGGTATTAATTAAATAAATTATTCCAGTAAATCGAATTTGTTGAGAAGCGCGTATGTCGCTTTTAATCTCAACGATAACAACAAGACGGGAAGCGCTATGTTAGCGAAATTAAAAAACTCCGCCAGAAAGAACCCTTTATCACTCACATTATTGTTAGCGCTTGGCACTATCACTTTTGGAGTAACTGCCAGTCAACAAGTATTAGCACAGACAGCCTTATCATCAGCCGTTACTATTACACCTGATGTAGGCGGGCAGCCAGTAACTGCATACTTACCTAACACAGTTTCTTACAACTCGGCTATTCCTACGCCTGAGTCAGTGTTTGGTGCCAACATTGGTGAGTGGCACGTACGTCACGATCAAGTCGTCAATTATATGCAGCTCTTAGCCGAAAAGTCTGACCGTATCACCATTGAAGAAACCGGTCGTACGCACGAAAACCGCCCACTTTTATTAATGACTATTACTGCGCCTTCAAACAGAAACAACATTGAAGCGATGCGGCAGCAACATATTGATGCCATGAAAAGCGGTCAGAAACTGGGTCGCGATGCGCCTTTGATTTTTTACATGGGTTACAGTATTCACGGTAACGAGCCTTCCGGTACCAATGCCTCCCTTGCGTTGGCCTACTATTTAGCCGCCGCTGAAGGCGAAGAAATTGATGCCTTGCTGAACAACAATATTGTGCTGTTTGATCCGTCTTTCAACCCCGATGGGCTCTCTCGATTTGCTCAGTGGGCAAATATGCACAAGGGAAAGCAGCTGGTTTCCGACAGTCGCCACCGTGAACATGACGAGGGGTGGCCGTCAGGACGCACAAATCACTACTGGTTCGATTTAAATCGCGATTGGCTTCTGCTGGCACATCCTGAGTCGCAGGCGCGTATAAAACAGTTCCATAAATGGCGTCCTCACATACTGACTGACTTTCATGAAATGGGAACAGACAGCACCTACTTTTTCCAGCCTGGCGTACGTTCGCGTAAAAACCCATTAACACCAGATGAAAATGTAACTCTAACCGAAGCGCTCGCCCAATATCACGCTGCGGCATTTGATGAGCAAGGGGAACTATATTTTACTCAAGAGGCATTTGACGATTTCTATGCAGGAAAAGGGTCAACCTATCCAGATTTACACGGCAGCGTGGGTATTCTATTTGAGCAAGCCAGTTCACGTGGACACCTTCAGAATTCTATTAATGGCAAGCTTGCTTTTAAAGACACCATAGCCAATCAAATTACTACATCTCTCAGTACCTTCAGAGGTGCATTGGCTAATAAGGCTGCTATCCTCGATTATCAATCGGGCTTTGTAAAAAGCACGCAGTCTTTGGTTAAGAATGATGCGCAAGCGGGGTATGTTGTCAGTGCATCGAATGATACCGCTCGTTTCAATGCGTTTGTGGGATTGCTTGAACAACACCATATTCAATACGAGGTGTTGAGCAAAGATTTCGAGGCAAGAAAAGTTCGCTATGGCGCAGGTAAAGCGGTATATATTCCTTTAAATCAACCTCAATATCGCTTAGTAAAGTCAATTTTCTCCACTCAAACGTCGTTTGAAAACAACACGTTTTACGATGTATCAACGTGGAATTTGGCGTTAGCTTTTAACCTAGATTATGCGCCATTAGACAAGGGCGATGCGCGAAGCCTAAAACTGAGTGACAGTACAGCGCTTGTGCAAGCCCCACTTAATGATATTCACTCAGATGCTTATGCCTATGCATTTTCATGGCAGCATTACTATGCACCCGCCATGCTGCAAACCTTGTTAGAAGCGGGTGTAAAAGTACGAAGTAGTGAAGAAGCATTTTCCGCTATTAAATACGATGGCAAAAACGTTGAGCTTCAGCCGGGAAGCATCGTTGTTCCAAAAGGCTTGGGTCAGCCTGAAAACTTGGCAACCATTTTACGCGATGCTCAACAGCAACTTCAGGTGCCTGTATTCAGTTTGCGTAGTGGTTTAACGCCAACGGGGCACGACCTAGGCAGTCGAAGCATGGCACCCGTTACTCTGCCGCAAGTGTTGATAGTGGGAGGCGAAGGTACTAGCGAGTACGAAGTCGGGGAAATGTGGCATTACTTCGATACAAAGGTAGGGTTGCCTGCCAGTATTGTTGAGCAACAACATTTACTCAGGGCGCTTAGTGATCCTAGTATCAACTATACACATGTTTTGTTTCCAAGCGGACGCTATAGTTTTACGGAAAGCGACAGAGCAAAAATTGAAGACTGGGTAAAAGCGGGTGGCGTGATCGTGGGCCAGAAGTCCGCATTGCGTTACTTCGCTCAGCATAAATGGCTGGATGTGGAAATCGTTAGTAGAGAAAGCATTGATAATGCGTTCGATGAAAGCGATCTGAGCTACAAAGACGGCGCATCATTATATGCGCGAAAGCTGGTGGCTGGTGCTGTATTTGAAGCAAATATCGATAATACCCACCCCTTATTCTACGGTTATGATGATGACACGCTGCCTATGTTTAAAACTAACAATATGATAGTGGAAGCAAGTAGCTCGCCTTTTATAACGCCAGCTCGTTACACTGACGAGCCTCTTATGGCAGGGTTTAGCGATAATGCAATGGTTGCGCTAATGGCTGAGTCAACCGCCGTAACGACTCAAAAAACGGGCCGTGGCGTTGTCATTGGCTTTACCGACAACACGCAGTTCAGAGGGTACTGGTACGGTACGAACAAAATGCTGGCCAATGCCATTTACCAGTCGCATTTTATTCGTTAAATCGGTTTGAAAGGTGCGGTGCATACCGCGCCTTAGCTCCTCCTTTCTTTGCATCTTTTCTGCGTTTCACGCCTTTTGGAATAAGCTGCTTTTCGGGGGCGGCGTAAATGCCGCTGCCCACACTTGTATCTGTATTTTTGGGTAGCGCTGCTTAAGCCTTTTACTCAGTGTATTGACGGTCACGCCTGTGGTGAGTACGTCATCGACAATCGCAACGGTGAAATTACTGCCATCTTTATCACATTGCGCTGCCGCTATTTCGTCATCGATACACTGTTTCGATAGACTAAATACACGGCTTGCGTTTTCGGCTCTCGCCACTTTGGTTAAGTGGTGCTGCACACTAAAGCCCCGTCGTCGAGCCCATGACTGGTTGATTGGAATATTTAGCTCACTGCTTAAGCTTTCACACAAAAGCGTAGCCTGATTGTAGTGCCGTGTTGCAAGTCGCCAAGCACTAATTGGAACCGGAAGCATTATGTTGGGCACTGATAAAGTGCACTGTCGCTTGTTATGGACAAACCAGTTACTTAATACTTTTCCTGCAGTAAGGGAATGCGTAAACTTTAACTGGTGAACCAGAGATGACATGGGCCACGTATGAAGTCCCAAAATGCTTAGCGCGTCATAGTGGCTATGCTTGACGTGGCCTGCCACTGGGCCGTATTGAAGTAGATTACTCCCATGCAGTACAGCATCGAAAAAAAACATGTCATCTTCACACCAGTGACATACTGGCGTAGGACTTGCCTGATAACATAGCAAGCATGAAAGGTTCATAGTGTTGATTCCATCAACTTCCTTGAATTGTCGAATGTCGACCTATTTTCATCATTTCGTGTTTCCTTAAAAACACGTTTCTGCCTAAGGAGGTGTAAATGGAAATTTTGCATACAAACGGCGAGCTTGTCACCCGTACTCAGGGTACAGGCGTAGATGTAGTATTTCTTCATGGATGGGGTATGAACAGCGGGGCGTTCACATCCTTTATCCCTTACCTTAGTGATAATTTTCGCGTTACCACCATTGACCTTCCCGGGTTTGGAGAAAACGCGGAAATAGTGCCTTCACCTTACAATGTAGAAACGCTTGCCCAATCAATTGTGGACAAACTACCTGAACAGTGCGTGTTAATTGGATGGTCGTTAGGTGGCTTGGTTGCACAAAAATTAGCGTTACTCGCGCCAGAAAAGCTCAATGGGCTAGTTACTATTGCGTCTACCCCCCGTTTCATTGCAGGGCCTTGCTGGCCGGGTATTGCCGCCGATTTACTGACCATGTTTGAAGCCCAGCTTGAAAAAAATTACCAGAAAACATTAGAGCGCTTTTTGGCAATTCAAGCGATGGGCAGCGATACCGCGAAACAAGACATTAAGGCAATTCGAGAGCAAGTAACGCAATATCCTGAGCCTGCTGAGGAAGCACTGAAGAAAGGCTTACGTATATTGTCTACAGAAGACATGCGACAAGATGTAGGGCGGATAACTACGCCTACGTTACGATTGTATGGCAGATTAGATAGTTTAGTGCCGACCAGTGGAATAGATCGTATATGTGAGTTGCACCCACAAGCAGATACGGTAGTTCTTCCTCATGCCTCTCATGCGCCTTTTATTTCGCACCCTCAGCAAACCGCTGACATTTTGTTTCGCTTTGCCGCTGGTGTCTATCAACAAAAGGCGTCTTAGTTTACATGCTAACACTAAGCTTCAAACTGTGATTAATCAGCGGTTTGAAGCTTTTTTTACCATTACAGCCTAATAAAAATCGCCTGCTTACAATAAGTTAATAGCAGGGTGTGATACATGTCTTTCCATTTGTGTAAAATTGGTCAATAATTGCACATGAGAGGTTAGGGGTAGTGTATGACAAGTATTGATGGTTTAGGAGCAGGCTCTGCATTTGCAGCAGCCCAATATGGTTTACAAAGTGCAAGCGACGGCATTTCGCAGGCAGCATCGAATATCGCTCAGCGAACCGCTGAAGATGCGGTGGCGCCCGCTCAACCTATTGCGACCAATACTGACGCTACAAACACGTCAGCGAATTCAAGCCCTACCTCTACGCGTTTAACAGACGACTTAATAGCGCTTAATGTAAATGAGCGCAATGCTCAAGCTTCCGCCAAAGTGCTAGGTGTTGCCGACGAGATGCTTGGTACCATCATAGACGTATTAGCGTAGGTGGAGCTGTTACGGTGAATATCGTTACCCCAATCCTAAACGCCATCGCTTATCCCACGGCGAACATAAATACGGAATCTGCACGTAGAGATAACGTGCAGCGGGAAACTATTCCCCAAACGTCAGATTCTCAGCAAGGCGCCTCTCAAAAGGGGTTAGGCTCAGAAACAGACAAGGCCAAAAGCCCGGGTCAGCCGCCAGCTCCGGTCACCTATGAACGTCCACAGATACAAACTGAGCTTCAAGCGGCCTTCCAAAACGTGTTTGGGCAAGAGAAAGACAATGCGCAAGACGAGAGTGCAGGCAAACAAGATGCGAAAGACAGGCAGCAAGAGCAACAAGAGAAGCAAGACGCTGCTGAAATAGAGCAGTTAAAAGCTCGCGATCAGGAAGTAAGAGTTCACGAACAAGCCCATGCTTCAACAGGCGGTCAATACGCTGGCGCACCGCAATATGAATACACAACAGGCCCAGACAATAAACGCTATGTGACCGATGGTGAAGTGTCTATTGATGTGTCGGAAGAAAAGACGCCTGAAGAAACGCTGAGAAAAATGGAGCAGGTTCGCGCTGCTGCCCTCGCCCCAGCTGAACCTTCATCACAAGACCTAAAAGTGGCCGCTGAGGCATCTCAAAAAGCCACAGAGGCTCGGAGTGAGATTGCCAAAGCGCAAGCTGATAACCTACCAGCAGCAGATACCTCAGGAGCGCAGACTCCAACCGATGGTATCGATTCATTTTCTGATATTGAAACTATCACTGAGTCAGAAATTAACACAGGCCCAACGACAAGTGTGGCTGCAGATGAGGTATTGGATGCAGCATCAAGCACCGCAGATGCTATATCTTCACAGGGGCTAGAGACAAACGTGCCCGACACTATGCAGACGCGAATAGGCCGAATTCAAAACGCTTATTTGCAAGCTTACACCCCGGCTAGAGAAGGTTTATCTCTGCAAGCATAATAGCGTCAAGTTAGCGCCGACTGCTCTACATTACTCCAACAATTTACCGCGCATAAAAGCTCACGATATAGCCTAAGAAAACTCCGAGCTACATCGCAAGCGAATCACTGGCATTTATCTAAGCGTTGTCTTCAAATCAGTAAGCATTAATAATCCAGTATTGCCTTTGTAAATGGATACTTAGGCGAGCCCCCAGTAATGTCTGAAAGCACCGAGTTCATAGTGTCTACATCGCTATCGAAGCCTCCGTGAGACGTAGCCGCAGTGGCATCACCTTCTTTTCCTTCACTGTATTTAAAGGTCACGTTAGACAGGGGTTGATTAAACACAGCCATACCTAGCAGTGGCATCTCTGGTTTAGGTTCAAATGCGTTTGATACTAAATAGAGCAACGATTTTTGGTAAATGCGCGCCACGTGATCATCTTTTTCCAACGCTTCAGATAAGTTATAAACCGTGGTCGATTCAACATGTTTTTCTTCTATAAGCTCAGATAGGGTTTCGTTGAATAGGGGGTAGCTAATGGCTGGGGCCAATAAGTGTAGACTCTTAACTTTTATGCTTTCATCTACTTTAAACAGTCTAGACAGGCTATGAGCATGGAAGATAGAGCCAACAGAATGCCCTACAACATGCAGCTTAATATCTGAATTGTCTTTCAAATACGCGGCTAATCGCGTTAGAAAATACGTACCATCGGACGTGGTACGGGTGAAAGGTGTACAGGCATCTGATTTCATTTCACGCCACAGTGCGCCACCTACTTTGCGCGTCGCCCATTCCAGAATTCGGTCGGTATAATCAGTGAAGGCCCCTACTTTGTTGCTAATGTCTTTATTCTTAAAGCCCAGAATATCTTTTAACTCTTCGAGCATACCCGTGTCGTACATGAAGTGAATAGGGTAAACATCGTTTTTTAGAAACGTGTCTTTCATGGCGGCAATGCGTTTAGCCGAAGCTTTTATACTATTTAGGCCACCGTGTGCATACAGCATTACATGACGATGGTTACTTTCAGAAAGCTTTTCAATGATGGTATCGACGTGGTTTTTATTGCTCCAATATTTGCTTTTGGTGTCAAAGTGTCCGTCGTCGAAATGAACGAAGTGATCTTGAATGCTTACCCGTGGCGTAGAGCGCGAAAACAACCCCTGCGCAATGGAGCGTGTAGCCTGATGGTAAGTCCCTGTGCCAGAAATAGGAAGCGCAAGCTGAACAACCCATGCATCCATAACGTTTAGCGCCCAGTCGTCGTATCGCCAAAGTGCCAATCCTGACTTTTTCCAATCCGTACCCCAAGAGTTTTGGATCCAAAAACCTTCATCGTTATAGCCAACAATAGCAAACGCGTGGCCGCCCATGGGTTCAGGCCTTAATTTTATTGCATCACCCTCACTATCTTTCCAACCTTCATGGATTCTGGCAGAAACAAAGATGACGCCCACTTCGTTAAGTGCCGCATGAAAATCGCTAATTTCTCGTTCAATACGGTAATACGCACCTAGCCTGTGATTACTTGCGTTGTTAGCAATGGCCAGGGTCATTTCAAACTCGTTGCTATGCTTTATGTCCTTAGTTAGTGAGTAGTTACACACTCCGCTATTATACCAACCTTTAATGGCACCGCGGCAGCTAGAGCCTTCGTACGCTTCGCCTAACCATTCATCGTGACGCTTAGCCATGGCATAAAGCATCCATGGGCTCACCGTATGTTTTCGCCCTTGCTGACGGTAAATGAAATTAATGGTTGCGGCCAATGCAAAGCCCGTACAGGCACCATCTTTACCTTGATCTAAGATAACCAAATTGCCCGGTGGGTCGATAAAAGGCTTAAGGGGCGTGAGATTAGGTTGGTAATAACGATCACGAAGGTCTGGATAATCGGCGCTAACGTTTAGCATATTTTTTGAGACAGGCGAGTTCATAAAATCATCCTTTGATTAGGGCTGGTGAACTTTGCTGTACAAACAGGTAAAACGCTCGTACGTCAAAGGTCGGTAACCCTTTGCTCATTATGGTGGCCCGAAAGTACTGCCTAGAAAAAGGCTGTGGTCAAATGAGCAACATTACCTTCGTTAAACGTTAAGGCACTAAGAAAATGTCAACGGCCTCGCTAAACGCCAACAACATACGAACTTCGGTTTCGGTGTGACCCACACCTTTTCATTGTTTCGGTATTTTATATTTTAGTGCTCTTGGCTAAAGAGTATTTGTGCACATGAATTATTATGCACCCGCTCTAATGTAGCAAAAACCACAGGCTAATGGGAAGCGTGATACATAAAGGGCCTGTCAGTGACAGGCCCTTTATAAGTGACAGTAAGTTATGGTGAATCGCTACCGTTTACTTTTTCGCTTTAGCGAACGCGTCGGCAAAGGCGTTGCCCATAGCGCTATTTTGCGGTTGGCTGTTGCGATTGCCGCCACCCTGATTTGAACGCGGGTTTGCTTTAGGGTTAGCACGGCCTTTGTTTTGTGTTTTTCCTGCTGCCGGTTTGCCGCCAGCATTATTGTTTTGATTCGGTGTATCGTCTAAGCGCATGGTGAAGGAAATCCGCTTGCGCGGTACATCTACTTCAAGCACTTTTACTTTCACGATATCGCCCGCTTTAACCACCTCGCGAGGGTCTGAGATAAACTTGTTAGTCAAGGCTGAAATATGCACCAGACCGTCTTGATGCACGCCAACGTCAACGAATGCGCCAAAATTCGCCACGTTGCTCACCACGCCCTCTAGGATCATACCCGGCTTAAGGTCATTGATGGTTTCAACGCCTTCTTTAAACGCGGCAGTTTTAAACTCTGGACGAGGGTCGCGACCCGGTTTGTCCAGCTCTTTTAGAATGTCTTTAACGGTGGGTAAACCGAATGCATCGCTGGTAAACGTATCTGGCGATAAGCTTTTAAGTAGCTCGGTATTGCCGATAATGTCGTTAACTGCAACCGCAGTCGTATCTACAATTTTATCGACTACCGGGTACGCTTCGGGGTGAACCGCAGAGGCATCAAGTGGGTTGGTGCCGTTTACAATACGCAAGAAACCCGCTGCTTGCTCAAAAGCTTTAGGCCCTAAACGTTCAACTTTTAATAGTGCTTTACGGTCTGGGAACGCACCATTAGTGTCTCTGAAATTAACAATGTTATGCGCAAGGGTTTTGTTTAAGCCCGATACGTAGCTCAAAAGCGCGGGCGATGCGGTGTTTAAGTCGACGCCTACCGCATTTACACAATCTTCGATAACACGGTCTAGCGACTTGCCTAACTGGCTTTGGCTTACGTCATGCTGATATTGGCCTACACCTATGGCTTTAGGTTCAATTTTAACGAGTTCTGCAAGCGGGTCTTGCAAGCGTCGAGCGATAGACACCGCGCCGCGAATTGACACGTCAAGGTCAGGTAATTCTTTTGAAGCGAGCTCAGAAGCTGAATACACCGATGCACCAGCTTCACTGACCATAATTTTTTGTGCAGTAAGTTCGCTATTGTTTTTGAGCATTTCGCCAACAAGTTTGTCTGTTTCGCGCGAACCTGTACCATTGCCAATGCTGATTAAATCTACTTTGTATTGCTTGCACAGCGTGGTGAGCGTACGAATAGATTTGTCCCACTGGTTTTGTGGCGCATGAGGAAATATGGTGTTGGTCGCGACCACTTTACCTGTGCTGTCTACTACTGCTACTTTAACGCCGGTTCTCAAACCAGGGTCCAGGCCCATTGTCGTTTTGGCACCAGCAGGCGCTGCCATCAATAGGTCGTTTAAGTTTTTAGCAAACACTTCAATGGCTTCTTCTTCCGCGCGCTCTCGAAGGGCGCTGAATAGCTCTGTTTCCATGTGTAAACCAATTTTGATTTTCCACGTCCACTGTACAACCTGAGCTAAGAAGTCATCTGCACCACGGCCGCGGTGCATGATGTCATAGTGATTTGCGATAATATGTTCGCAATGCGACGGACCGTTATCTTCTGACTGCGGGTCGGCATCTAGCTGAATGTGTAGCATGCCTTCATTGCGGCCTCTAAACATTGCCAACGCGCGGTGAGATGGTACGTTTTTATACTTCTCACTGTGTTCGAAATAGTCTTTATATTTGGCGGCTTCTTGCTCTTTGCCTGATACAACGGTGCTTTTTACATGGGCATTTTCAGTTAGATACTTACGCACTTTTGCCAAAAGTGAGGCGTCTTCAGCGAAGCGCTCCATCAAGATATAACGGGCACCTTCTAACGCTGCTTTCGTATCAGCAACGCCACTGTCTGCGTTTACGTATTCGCTTGCTGCACTTTCAACGTCGGTATCAGGGTCAGAGAATAAGGTATCAGCTAAAGGCTCAAGGCCGGCTTCAATAGCAATTTGGCCTTTAGTACGCCGGCGAGGCTTATACGGTAAGTACAAATCTTCTAAGGTCGTTTTACTGTCGGCACTGGTAATACTGCTTTTAAGCTCGTCGGTTAGTTTGCCCTGTTCTTCGATAGATTTGAGAATAACATCGCGGCGTTCTTCAAGCTCTCGCAGGTAGGTTAAGCGCTGCTCTAAGGTACGCAGCTGTGTGTCATCAAGGCCTTGTGTCACTTCTTTTCGGTAGCGTGCGATAAAAGGTACGGTTGACCCCTCATCAAGAAGTTTTACAGCGGCAGTTACTTGCGAAGGTTGAACGCTAAGTTCATCTGCAATTTTATTGATAATCATAAGTCGCTCTAAGATACTAAAAATTCTCGTCAGGCAATGGCGAATAAACGGTGTGTGAAAGGCTTAAATACACAGCGTCTGTAGTGAAAATACGAGCGGTGAGTATATCACCGCGGTGTAGGGGAAGTCGTCTGATCATTGTGTTACAAATAGGTGACTAAATGAGGCATACGATTACTTACAATTTGTCCGTAGCATCGTACCAAATACGGTTTATCCACCACTCTTTTGTGCCCGTCTCGGTTTTTACAACAAATTCATCGTCTTCTTCTTTGCCAAGTAGCGCTCGCGCCATGGGTGAGTCGATAGAAATATAGTCCTTGCGGCCAAAAATTTCGTCGTAGCCCACGAGCCTAAGTTCCATGACCTTGCCCGCGTCATTTTCAATTTCAACCCAAGCACCAAAGAAGACCTTTCCCTCTTGCTGTGGATCGTAGTCCACAACCTTCAGGTTTTCCAAGCACTTGCGAAGGTAGCGTACGCGGCGGTCAATTTCCCGTAGCTTCTTCTTGTTGTACTGATAGTCGGCATTCTCGCTTCTGTCACCAAGGCTCGCAGCCCATGTCACTTTGCGAGTAATTTCAGGCCGTTCTTCGCGCCACAAGAAGTCCAATTCTTGCTTCAGCTTCAAATAGCCCTTTCGAGTGATAAGCGGTGTTTTCACAATGTCCTATAAATAATCCAGCTAATTACCCTTACTTTATGTGGGTAGTAAGGCAAAACGCAATCTTTCTCTACGTCAAAAAGTGACAAAAGAGGCAGATCGAATATTTATTGAACATAAACCTTTCATTCGCTGTCGTAGTATAAATAATGTTCAAACCATTAGGGGAATTAAATGCGTAACAGGATACCAATGTTGAACCGTCGAAGGTCGGGGAACGATCCGTTCCAAACCAGCGGTACAATTATAGGTTTTATGCTGTTTTTAAGTGGCGCACTGTTATTGCTGTATGCTTTGCTTGATATCGTTGTCCGCTTAAAGAGTGTGCAAACCGTAATATATCTCATTTTAGGTTGTGCCATGTACAAGGTAGGGCACTCTCTATTAAATCACTTCGCAACGTTCAAAGTTCATACGGAAAGACGTAGAGCGCCACAGCGTTAAAACCTTTAGTTTTAAGCGTCAAATTTTAAGGCGAAATTGTTCCAAAAAAGCTGCAAACCGGCCGTGAAATTTTGTCACTTTAGTCTAAGCTTATAAGTGTAATTCGAGGCACCAAGCATATTGAATAACCCATTTTACTATCTGGGTACGCGCGTGGTGAAAATCCACTAGCTCGTAGGGAAAAGGTAAGCAAGGATCACGCTGACTCACTAAAACAAAAAAGCCGACGCTATGCGTCGGCTTTCTCTTTTTCCTAAAGCGCTGAATTATTCTGCTGGCGCTTCGGCTTCAGGCTTAACTACTTCTAGCAACTCAACGTCAAAGATTAGTGTTGAGTTTGGTGTGATAGCGCCGGTAGAACGCGCACCATAAGCGAGTTCAGATGGGATATGGAAGCGGTATTTCGCGCCTTCCTTCATTAGCTGAACACCTTCCGTCCAACCAGAAATAACGCGGTTAAGCGGGAATTCCGCTGGCTCGCCACGCTTATAAGATGAATCAAACTCAGTGCCATCTAACAAGGTGCCACGGTAGTGAACTTTAACCATGTCTGTCGCTTCTGGGCTTGCGCCTTCGCCTTCTTCAAGTACTTCGTACTGAAGACCAGACTCTGTCGTTACCACGCCTTCTTTCTTACCGTTTTCTTCTAGATAAGCCAGGCCTGCTTCAATATTTTTTTCTGCGGCTTGTTCCGCCATTTCTTGCTGCTTAGCACGAAGTACTTCTTCGCCTTGTTGAGCAATTTGCTGAATCTGCTCTGGCGTAAACTTAAGGGTGTCGTTAAGACCGTCTTTAAAGCCTTGTTGTAGCGCATCTTGGTCTAGTGTTAAACCTAGCTGCTCTTGTTGCTCTGCACGGTTGCTAACAAACAAACCCATGCTTGCGCCCATAGCATAAGCTTGCTTTTGTGTATCTGTCATTTCTTCTGCTGAAACTGCAGTTGTTTTTGCACTATCAGCGCTTGTAGAAGCGGCCTCATCAGATGTATTTGGCTGGCAAGCGAAAAGGCCTAGCGCAGCGATAGTAGATAAGGCAACGAGCGACTTCTGCATAAAAACGTCTCCATTAATTATTATCATCATGCGTCTATGTCTATACTGCTGCATCTAAGGCAGTGTGCACGATAGTTAAAGATGCGTGATCCATGCTATGTTAAACCTAGCGTTTACAAAGCGAAACCTATTTGATTATGTTTAGGCCTCAAATGTTCCACAGAATAGTGTTACTCACCTTACTAATTGGCAATTCCATGGGATGTTCTGTCCCTGATACTACGCCAATACAACAGTGGCGTCATGTAGAAGAAGGTGCATACGCAGCAGATATTTCTACCGACGGTACACTTGCTGTGGTGTCAGGTGTGAATAATGGCGTCAACGTGTGGCGGTTAGGCCAAAGTGAACCGCTTTATCATTGGAGCCACCAAGGAGAAGGGGATAACCTTGTTATGTCAGTGCACATAAGCGCCGACAAACGCTACGTTGTTACCGCTGACCGCGAGGCTTTTGCGCTGTGGAGTTTAGAAACTGGCGAACCAGAAGGGTTTTGGCGCATTGACGAGTCATCAATTAGAGATGTTGTGGTAACCAATAATGGCAACGGCATACTGGTGGCCCGCTCAAATGGCAAAGTTATGTACTTTGAACCGCGCACCTCACGTCGACTGGAGTTTTTAGGGCATCAGGAAAAGGTTAACTCCATTGATATATCACCGAATGGTAAGTTTGCGCTTACTGGCGGTAATGACTATATCGCCTATTTGTGGAGTACAGAGACTGGACAAATAATTCATACCTTCACCCATCCTACGCGAGTAACAAAAGTTGCGCTAGATGATGAAGGTCGCTTTGCTTTTACCGCCGACAGCCAGAGCAAGTCGCAAGTGTGGAATGTACAAACCGGCCAGCCCGTAACGTCGCTTAAGTTTGCGTCGCGACAAAAAATCTTCACAGACGTCGAATTTTCCAAAGACGGTCAGTTTTTACTGACAGGGTCTCCCGCACGAAAGGTCTACCTGTGGGATCTGAAAACAGGCGAGCAAGTGCAGTCCATACAGGTTGCTTCAAGAGAGTCAGTTTCACCACCAACCGCAGTTGTGTATGGCGTCGCCTTCCTTCCAAATGATAATATATTGTCTATAAGCAGTAGTGGCCTTGCCGAAGAATGGCAACGAGAGAGATAGAGAATTTACATGACAGATAAAAGCGCTGAGCAGTTACAACAGCAAATAAATAGCGCCAATAGCTATATTGAAGAGTTACAGATGAAAGTAGCCTTTCAAGAACACACTATCGAGGCACTTAATGAAGCGCTGGCTTCACAACAAAAGCAACTCGATGATTTAGCGTTTAAAGTAAGTCATGTGATAGACCGCGTTAAGTCTATCGAGCCGTCTAATATTGCTAAGCAGTCAGAAGAGACCCCGCCTCCGCATTACTAGAACAATTGAAGCGCTGTAACAATTACAACACGGCATTTATTTGAATTGTGCCCATTTTGGTGACGCTTATTGTGGGGCGTTTATTGTGGAATCAGGCCTGTGATGACATAAAGGGCGTTTCGATGATGTTCAGTTGAAAAATACGTTAAGCTAGTTCATCTTGTTATGAGTTAGGCGAAGTCTTCATTTAGCCTGAATATTCAATTGAATTACACTTGCCTCCCGATACAAAGGCTTCATTAAAGAGAAGCCTTTTTACTATTTAAGAGAGTACGTTATGAGCGATTTTGATATGGATGCGTTTGACAGCATCGATTTTGACTCTGTTGAGCAGTCAGTAGCTGAGAAACAGGCTGAAAAAGACAAGCAAGAGAGTCAAGAGATTGAGGGTATGCGCGATGGCGCCAATGATTGTGGCGATAGCTGCACCATTTAAGGCTGTTAAAGGCTATCAGGGCTCTTGATGAGAGCCCTTAGCGTTGGCAATAAAGCCTTAGCGTTTGAAATAAAGCCTTAGCGTTACAATAAAGCCCTCAGCGTTATTAAAAGAGCTTTCAGCGCGCTTTAATTAGACCCTTCAACGTTTTCCAATCTTTCTAACTCTATACTTTTCTCTACGTCGCCGTTAAAAGCTTTGATAAACGCATTCTTTAAGATAGCGGTAAATGCTTCCCACGTTTGGGTGTCTGGACTTGATAAGTCGCCTTCAATAGGAATACGAGTGGCTATCTGGTCTTCGCTTTGGTTCTCAAACAGTTCAGTAACAAATGCAGAAATAGCCTCAATGCTGCCTTCTATAAACCCATCGCCGTCGCGTTCAATATCCCCCTTCCAGGAAAACACTTCCACATTATGTAGAATGGGTTTGATATAACCTTTCACTTTCCCTTCGTTAGACGCTACTTCAGCGGCGAGCGTGAGGGTCCCCGCTTCTAGATCAAACGGTGCATAGGTATCGAGTAGGTTTTTGAAATTCACCAAGCCAACATTGTCAGCTTGAATGTCTAGATCAAACGTGGGGGCCTTAGTTGCGGGGTTAAGTTTGGCATTCAACGAAATTGTGCCTTGTTCGGCCGTCTGCCCTTGCGCCTTGGCCGTTGCTACACGGGTATCGGATAAATTATCGCTATTCACTAAATTATTAACTTCAAGTTGGATATCGTGAAGCGCAATGTCGATAGCTGGCGAGGTGTCTGGATTGTGAAAGGCTATTTTCCCTTTGTTAATGGTTAGCTTGTCTATACGCAGCGGGAAAAGTTGGTCGGCGATAGATAACCAATTTTCGTTTTTACCTGACTGGCTCTCCTCGTCAGTATTTCCGTCTACAAAATTAATTTCGGGGGAGTTAACGATGACTTTACCTACCGCTGCGCCTTTGAAAAGCTGTGACCATGAAAGCGTAAACTCCACATAGTCTGCTTTGAATAGTGGCCTGTCTATTTGCCCATTCGCCTTATAAAGCAAAACATACTCCAAGCTATAGGCCCCTCGCCACAGCATAAGATCTACATCGCCCACTCGGCCGTTGTACTCTTCTGACTGACTTAGCGTTGTGTTGATATAAGACGCTGCAGCATAAGGCAGGTAAAGCCTTATGGCGATAAGCGTAACCAATAAGCTTATAAGCACATAGCAGATTCGTTTTTTAGCATGTTTCATATTTCACTCCTCTACTAAGCGAATACAAAAATTATGCCTGCGTCACTTTTTTCGCTCTAGAACAGGGAGGCGCTTTGTTGGCGGGGAGTGTGGAGATTATTTCAAAAAGCCTGAGTACGATGATAAGAGGTGTTACACAGGCTTAGCGGTAAGATTTACTGAGACGTGGGTAGGAATGTTAGTGAGGTTTAAAGATACCAATCACATTTTCGTTTTCACGGGTGGCGGCACTGACTTTCTCGTCAGTTTGCGCTTCGTTATAACCACACGCCACGCACTCAAGCTTTTCTACGTTATTTTCAAAATACAACGAAATCGTATCTAGCTCTTGGCATTTCGGGCACGTAGCCCCTGCAACAAAGCGGCGTTTTACACGTTTTGACATACATACACCTTTGGGGAATTTCGCGATTATTATACCTTGAAATGGTAAGTGTTGATCAGCTTTTACCTTAAGTTTTTGATATTATACGCGCCTTAGTTTGTTCCATCACAGGTTACTCATGATAAAGCTTTCAAATGTATCGCTACTTCGCGGCCGCAAAATGCTGCTAGAAGAAGCGTCGGCGCAGGTTTTTCCAGGCCATAAAGTGGCGCTGATTGGCAGTAATGGCTGCGGAAAGTCTACGCTATTTGCGCTACTGCGAAGTGAGTTGAGTGTTGATGCTGGCGACTGCAGCGTACCCAGTGATTGGCGAATTGTGAGCGTGGCACAGGAAACGCCAGCCACTGACCGAAGTGCAATAGACTATGTAGTGGACGGCGACAAACATTTACGTACTCTGCAAGCACAATTAAAAGCCGCTGAAGAAAGTGGAGATGGCGTAAAAATTGGCCAAATACATGGGCAGCTAGAGCAAGCCGGGGCTTACGATGTGGAATCACGCGCAGCGACTATTTTGTCGGGTCTTGGATTTACCAATACGCAGTTAAGCGCGCCAGTTAGCGATTTTTCAGGTGGCTGGCGTATGCGATTAAACCTCGCTCAAGCGCTGCTTTGCCCTTCAGACTTACTGCTGCTTGATGAACCTACTAACCACTTAGATTTAGACGCCGTGATATGGCTAGAAAAATGGCTTCAACGCTATGCGGGTACGCTGCTGCTGATATCTCACGATAAAGCTTTTATCGACAATACGGTTGCGCAAATTATCAGTGTTGAGCAACAAAAGCTTATCACCTACACAGGTAACTACTCGTCATACGAAACTCAGCGTGCTGAACGTATTCGCCTACAAAACATTGAATATGAAAAGCAGCAGCAAAAAGTGGCGCATCTCAATTCGTTTATCACCCGTTTTAAAGCTAAAGCGAGTAAAGCTAAACAAGCGCAAAGCCGTATTAAACAGTTAGAGAAAATGGAAACCTTGTTGCCAGCACATATGGCAAGCCCATTTAGCTTTTCCTTTGCGCCGCCGTCGGCACTGCCAAACCCGCTTGTGCAAATGGAAAAGATACAGCTTGGTTACGATGACCATATTGTGCTGCAACAGGTGAAACTGAATTTAGTGCCTGGCAGTAGAATAGGTCTTTTAGGAAGAAACGGCCAGGGTAAGTCTACGCTAATCAAACTATTGGCGGGCGTGCATGCGCCCAAACAAGGTATCTTTAATACCGCGAAAGGTTTAAAGATTGGCTATTTTGCACAGCACC
This sequence comes from Alteromonas portus, assembly GCF_005117025.1. Lineage (GTDB taxonomy): Bacteria > Pseudomonadota > Gammaproteobacteria > Enterobacterales > Alteromonadaceae > Alteromonas > Alteromonas portus. The sequence goes on from NZ_SWCO01000007.1 coordinate 172,028, forward strand.
AGTTAGAGACATTAGATGCTAATGCTACCCCGCTTCTTCACCTGCAACGTATTGATGAAAAAGCGACTGAACAGCAGCTTCGCGACTACCTTGGGGGATTTGGTTTTAACGGTGATGAAGCTTTAGCGCCCGTGGCACCAATGTCGGGTGGTGAAAAGGCCCGCTTAGTATTGGCGTTAATTGTTTATCAAAAACCCAACTTACTGCTACTGGATGAGCCCACCAACCACTTAGATTTAGAAATGCGCCATGCGCTTAATATTGCACTTCAAGGTTTTGAAGGGGCGATGGTACTCGTATCCCACGACCGCTTTTTACTTTCCTCGGTATGTGAAGACTTCTATTTGGTAGACAGCGGCGAAGTTGAGCCATTTAAAGGCGACTTAGATGACTATCGCGACTGGATTTTAAAACAGCAGGCTGCAGAAAAAGCCAAGGCTAACAGCGATGCCAAAAACGACGCGCAGCAAGAGACAGGGGCGCAGAGTAAGCCGGAACGCAAATTAGATCGTAAAGAAGAAAAACGCCGTGAAGCCGAGTTCAGGCAAAGCGTAGCGCCACTTAAAAAAGCTATTGAAAAGCATGAAAAAGCCATGGACAAGTGCAGTACTGCTTTGGCAGAGGTGGAAGCGTCACTTGCAGATACCTCGCTTTATAGCGACGACAAAAAAGCAGAGCTTATGAGCTTGCTCGATAAGCAAACTCACCTAAAACAACAGCTGGAAGAAGAAGAAATGGCATGGCTAGATGCCCAAGAGCAGATTGAGCTAAAACGAGAAGAGTATGACAATGCCAACGCCTAATGTCGAAAACAGCGCGTTTTGGGAATATAGCGTTTCTCGCTATACCAAAGGCGATATGGCCGCCCTTGCACTTCTGCTGCAAGACAATCATGGCGTGAATGTAAACGTTCTCTTGCTGATTTGCTGGTGTTTAGAGAATAATGTCATTATAAATTTGCCTCAGCTTAATACAGTGATTGCGGCATCAAAGACAACCGAAGAAAAGTTAAAGCTTCATCGCGCTAAGAGAAAGGCTGCGAGCCCCGAAAGAGGCGGCGAATCAGCGGCTTATGAGTTACTCAAAGCGCAAGAGTTAGAGCTTGAAAGGCAACAGCAGCACGATATCGTTGCTTCGTTTAATGAGCAGGCAGTTACGCGTCTAGGTCAGATTCAATCTATATCGTCGAATATATTTAACGCCTCTATCGCGGCGTTCATTAATGCATATGAACTGCGCGACAATAATGAGGCGCGCCAGCTAGTGAGTCTAGTGGTTAATCAATTATCGTAAAAACACAATAAGAAAATACAATGAGTAAATCAGCGCTATCGCACGGAAAGATAATAAAAAGTAGCTTTAAGGTGCCGGGATGGGCGAAAAACCGTCATGTGCAAACCATATGGCCGCGTTTTATTCAAAAGCGTTTGCCACTGTCTTACGACATGGAGCGCCTCACGTTACCCGATGACGACTTCGTCGACGTGGCATGGGGGCCAAAACCGCAGGAAACGTCAGGAATCGTAGTGATGTTTCATGGTTTAGAAGGCAGCATTAAGTCGCATTATGCGAATGATATGATGGCGCAACTGTCAGTGAATGGTTGGCAGGTGGTAATGATGCACTATCGCGGCTGTAGCGGTGTACCAAACCTAAAAGCACGGGCTTACCACAGTGGCGAAACGGAAGATCCCAGTTTTTTCTTAGAGTGGCTTCACGATAAATTTCCACGTGTTCCTAAAGTGGCCATTGGTTTTTCTCTTGGCGGCAACATGCTGTTGAAGCTGTTGGGCGAAAACCCTGCGCAAAAGTGGCTTAAGGCTGCGGTTGCTATTTCCTCTCCACTTAAACTTTCTGAGTGCGCTAAGTCAATCAATCAGGGTTTTTCTCGTGTGTATCAAAAGTATTTACTTACGAGCATGAAAGATACATTGCGAAAGAAAATGGAGTACATCGATTATCGCAAGCTTATACAGCTAACAAAAAGTGATGTGGAAGAGATCACCAGCTTTACCCAATTCGACGAGAAGATCACAGCGCCGCTTCACGGCTTTGCAGACGCGCAAGACTACTATGAAAAGTGTAGTGCGTATCACTTTTTAAGCGCGATCCACTGTCCCACGCTCGTACTGCATAGTATCGATGACCCCTTTATGAACCATTTAATTGTGCCCAAAGAAGAAGAGCTTGCGCGCAACGTTACTGTAGAGCTTAGCGAACGAGGTGGCCACGTTGGGTTCATGCAAGGTTCTATCTTAAACCCAAAAGTATGGCTGCACGAACGGGTGAAGCGCTTTGTAAGTGAAGCTTTACCGGTAAATACAACATGTCGTTATGTCAGCCGCTAACGTAGGGCTGGTGTTGGCGTTCAAAAAATTTAACCAAACGCTTTTTAATCAGGAGTGTGAATGATAATCCCTATTGACGCGCTAGAAGCCGATACGCTTTATAGCCTGGCCGAGTCTTTTGTGCTGCGAGAGGGTACGGACTACGGTGCAGAAGAAGTTGCGCTAGATGTGAAAGTTCAGCAAGTGTTAAATAGGCTCAAGTCGGGCGAGGCCGTGCTGGTCTATTCGGAGCTGCATGAAAGTGTAGATATAAAAAGAAAAGAAGATATTGAGCCCAGCGAAGCGACTGAATAAAAGACGAAGCGGCTGAATAATAGGTGAAGCGACTGAATAAAAGGCGAAGCGTCTGAATAGAGAGCGAAGCGACGGAATAAAGGGCAAAGCTGCAGAATTATAGACACAAAAAAGCCGGGTCGAGCAACCCGGCTACCTACCTGAGGAGAGGAAGGCTTAAAACGCGTAACGAGCAGTTACCTGCATAATGTCTAAATCATCAATGACTTTGTAGTTTGCACCAACAGCCCACTGTGGCGTGATGTAGTAGTTAGCACCTACTTTGAATGTCGCTTCGCCGTCGTCTACATCGTAATAGCCTACTTCACCAGCTAGCTCAACCTGCTCTGTAATCATTGAGCGAAGGCCAGCATTAATGCTATAGCCGGTTTCGTCATTTACGTCTCCGTCAATACGCTCTAAGTTGGCACCAAAATACGCGTCTGTCGTAGCGTTTACCGGTAAGCGGTATCCCGCACCCAGTGTGAGCATATCAAAATCGAAGTTACCTTCTTCGAAGAAGCTATACTCGCCGTTTAGATACCAGTTGCTGTTCAATAGATATTTACCGTTAACGGTTAAACCGTCTGGCTCGAAAGACTCGTTGTCGTCAAAGTCCATTTTGGTGTAACCACCTTCTACGTAACGCCAGTCAGGCTTGTCGGCCATTGCTGTAAGAGGAAGTGTTGCCGCTGTTAGTGCTGCTGCAATAAGTGTGATTGATTTACGCATGTGATAACTCCTTAGTATGTTCAGTAACCCACCTTGTTCACCGCAAACGTTTTCGTTGTTTAAACACGTTCTAGGTACTTTATAAAGCTCTAACCTTTTCATAATGGTTCTAGTCTTTACACAATCGCTCTAGACAGTTTGCAAAACGTGTTGCAAGTCAGTGCTTTACGACACACTGCAAAAGGTTACTCAGTTGATGAGCACAAAGCTAAACTCGCCTTTATGTCATCTTTTTTATTTCCGTTAAGAAATAGTGTCCGATAAATTTATCAACATGATGAATAGCAAAGCGTTTGCCAACTTCGTGAAAAGCGATTGAGCATGTGCAGCGCAATTTATCTATCTAACTAATTAATAAAGATAAAATTGTTACAGGAAAAGTAAGCGAGTGATGCCTCACTGAGTAAAATTACTGAATGGTTTTAAAACCCAAGCATATTGGCACCTTCAACTGTCTCTAAAAAACAACAGTTAACCTTTTGTCTAACTCATCGGACAAATTTACAACAAGGTAATCATGACCGACTTCTAACAACATGAAATGTAAATCACTGTAAATAAAAGTAATTATAAAAAATATTGCCGCTTTATTCGTGTTGGAACAGCTTTTGCTCAAGTCATTATGAGTTATCCAACGTTCACTCAAGCCATTAGGCAAGGAATTCGGCTTTCGCGATATCCGCGATGCCAGTGAACAAAGAAAGGAATAGAGCGCCTTTCTCGCATGGTTTCAATCAGCCCCTTTTTTTTAGATTTGCATCTTAAGTAACAGACTCACTGTTAACAGTAATATGTAGCAAGGCAGTAAAAGGGTGTGGTGGCCATCTGGATAACCATTGTTTTCATAAGGAGAGGACAAATGGCTAAGCCAGTTTCAATTTTCGGTAAAGATTTACAAACGAATGTGCGTCAGCGCAATAAGCTGTCACACCTTCTTTTAGCGATGAGCAGCGTCATCGCATTGTTTGCGTTTCAACAAGCCGGTGCAGTTGAGGTTAACAACGATAATCAGCCTCAAAAAGCATCGCCGGTTCTTCAGTCAATTATTGATGCTGCACGTCAGTCAGCGACAGAGAGTTACGAGCAGGACGATCACGGACTAAACAGTAAGCTCAAAGAAATTGATTACACTGCTTATCGTTCAATTCGCTTTAAGCCCGAGCAGAGTCTTTGGCATGGCGAGAATGATTACGAACTACAATTTTTTCATCCGGGTTTTTTATATGAATACCCCGTCACAATTCACACAATTGATGAAAGCAACAAGCCTGAGCGCTTAGCCTTTGACAGTAACATGTTTAACTACGACGGAACCGCGTCGGGATTAGCAGGGTTGACAGACGACAAGTCAGGGTTTGCTGGATTTCGTGTTCACTATCCTATTAAGAACGAAGAGTATAAAGATGAATTTGCCGTATTTTTAGGGGCATCGTACTTCCGTCTTGTAGGTAAAAATCAAGTTTATGGTATCTCGGCACGGGGTCTTGCTATCGATACAGCCTTGGCCAAAGGTGAAGAGTTCCCTCATTTCACTGAATTTTGGATTATTGAACCAAGTGAGGGTCAACCCATCACTATTTATGCGCGCCTTGAGAGCCCTTCTGTAGCTGGCGCATACAAATTTGTTATTCAGCCTGATATCGACACCCGTGTAAAAGTTGAGAGCTGGTTATTTGCCAGAGATGACGTAAACAAGCTAGGTATTGCGCCATTTACCAGTATGTTTTTGTATGGCGAAAACACAGAAAAGCGCCATGACGACTATCGCCCAGAAGTGCACGACAGTGACGGCGTACTTATGGTAACGCACGCTGACGAAGAGATATGGCGACCCATCACTAATCCTGCACGTCTTCAAGTAACGTCACTTAGCGACACTAATCCAAAAGGATTTGGCATGCTTCAGCGCGACGGAGAATGGGGAAATTATCTCGATGCTGAGGCCAACTACCATATACGTCCAGGACTTTGGGTTACCCCAGAAGCTGGTTTTGAGAAAGGCCGATTAGAAGTTGTTGAAATTCCTACTAAGTCTGAGATCCACGACAACATTGTGGCATTTTGGACGCCTGAAAAGCCGTTTAAGTCGGGTGAATCTCTGTATTTTGCTTATGAGCTTAAAACGGTAGAACAGAACCCTTTTGTCAGTGAATTAGCCTCAGTAGTACGTACCCGCCAAGGCAAGGCTGTGTTGCCGGGTGACGAGTTCAAAAACGACAGTTTAAATACGACGCGGCAGTTCAACGTAGATTTTAGCGCGCCTTCTGCCGTTGCTTTTGATAACGAGTCGATGAAGCTGGTGGTACAGGGCACTAACGGCACGATTTCTCAGCAGAGACTTTACCCTGTTGCTGACGGACAAGAATGGCGTGCCACTTTCTTTGTTAAGCCAAAAGAAAAGCAAACGGTAGATATGCGCGCTTACATTGAGAAAGACGGTAAGCGTGTGAGTGAGGTTTGGAATTATGTCTACCAGCCAAAATAATCACACGATTACATCATCATCGGACGAGGCTAAAGCCGTGCCTCAGGTTAAAAGTGATGGCACTGCAAGTGCCTCACACTTCATCTTAAAAGGAGAGCATATGCGTTTGTTTATCATGGCAATGCTAGTTATTCCAAGTACGGCATTGGCCGGTTGGAGTTTATACGAAATCTTTTTACCTAACGGCCTTACTAACTTAGAGATCGCACAGTTGGGGTTGGGGCTTACCCTGTTTGCTTGGCTGTGCATGGCATTTTGGACAGGCATTATTGGTTTCTTTTTGCAGCTTTTTAACATTGACCCGCTAAGCTTGCGCAGAAATCAATCTCAGCCTGATGCTACTGCGCTATTAACGCAAAAGCACGCCGTGGTTATGCCGGTTTATAACGAAGATACCCGCCGGATCATGGTAGGGTTTGAAGCTTGTATTCGCGAGCTGATGGAAAGTGAAAACAGTTCGAAATTCGACTTTTTCATGCTTAGCGACACCCGTGATACGGAAAAAGCGGATGCAGAGCTACGTGCCTTTACCCGTTTGAAAAAGCGTTTAGGTGCCTTCTCTAGCCAAGTGTTTTATCGTCGTCGCGAACAAAACCTACACAGAAAAGTGGGTAACCTCAAAGAGTTTTGCGAACGCTGGGGCGCAAATTACGAGTCAATGATTGTATTAGATGCCGACAGCGTAATGACTGGAGAGCGCATGCAAGACTTGGCGCGTCGTATTGAGCAAAACCCCGATACGGCGCTAGTGCAGACCATTCCAATGCCGGTACGTCAAAACACCTTCTTTGGTCGTTTTGTGCAGTTTGCTGCGCACCTGTATAGCCCAATGTTGGCAACTGGCTTATCGTTTTGGCAAACGGACAGTGCGAACTATTGGGGGCACAATGCTATTATTCGTATTGCACCGTTCATGCAGCATTGCGGGCTACCTACCCTTGAAGGGCGCGCTCCTTTTGGCGGCGAAATATTAAGCCACGACTTTGTTGAGGCTGCGCTTTTGCGCCGTGCTGGCTGGCAGGCCTACTTGCTTACCGACACTACGGGCAGCTATGAAGAAGTGCCAAGTAACATTGTTGACTACGCTATTCGCGATCGTCGTTGGGTGCAGGGCAACATACAGCATTTAGGGCTATTGAACGTAAAAGGTCTTAAAATGGCAAACCGCCTGCACTTTTTATTTGGTGCGTTTGCGTATATTTCTTCACTTATATTATTTTGCATGTTGGCGCTAGGTACGGCAGATGCGTTAATCCGCGCCACGTCAGTGCCTGAGTTCTTTGTGTCTGAATATCAGCTGTTCCCTAGTTGGCAGGTAGCGCGCCAAGACATGATGATGGTAACCATGTGGGGTACGGCGGCCTTACTATTTTTGCCTAAACTGTTAGGTATCACCTTAGCCCTGATTAAACGTCGTAGCGAATTTGGTGGCGCGTGGTCTCTACTTAAAGGGGCAGCAATTGAGTTAACTATGGCTGTGCTTATTGCGCCGTTAATGATGTTCTATCACAGTTATTTTGTGATTAGTGTTTTTGTCGGTCACTCTGTTAAATGGGAAGCGCAAGAACGTGAAGGGCGCAAGGTGCCTTGGAAAGTCGCCATTAAACACACGCAAATTATGAGCTGTTTAGCGGTAGCGTGGGGCGTAACTACTTTCTACTTTACCCCGTCGCTATTTATGTGGTTGTTACCAGTGTTGGTAGGCATGGTGCTAGCGGCGCCGGTTATTCGCTTAACAAGCAGTGACAAACTGGGCATAGCAATGCGTAAATGGGGCGTGTTTGTCATTGACCAGGAAGTGAATGAGTGTAAAGCACTTAAGCGTTTACGTGTTGCAATGGGGTATTTTGCTATCTCACAGCACAAGGCAGAAGTACCTGCGCTTCCTGATAACGTGTGGCAGATCATGCCGGAGCAAGTTCTAAGTCAAAAGCCATTGCCTATGCGACACAGACTTCCAAAAAGTGCGTAATAGGTTAATGGCAGCTCTATAAATAAGAAACCGCACATAAGTGCGGTTTCTTATTGGGTTCATTTACCTGCCGCCTAGCTTTTAAAGATAAACGGCAGCAATAACACTATTTTACTGAGTAAACGTGACGGAAAACGTCACGGGTACTGTTGTGGTTATGCTCTTAAGCCCTGCAATTTTTTGCAGCGCAGCTACGCCTTCAGCAAGGCCGAAAGACTCTGCTTTAATAAGTGTAGGAGCTGTAGTAGATACAGTTAATGTATCGTCGTCTACTTTACTCGCCTTAACAGAAAACGATGTAGGAACGGCTTTTCCGTGCAACATTAAAATACCGTCTACCTTCCCGTTAACAACTTGGCCCGGTTTAAGGTTCGTCATCGACTCAGGTAAGTTGGCTTCAAATGTCGCTTGTGCAAATTTACTCACATTAAACAGCATTTCTTGCATGCGCTTGTTGCGAATATCAATAGCCGTATTTACTGACGATAAGTCTACCGCTACGCTAAGTTTGCCACTGTCAGACAGCGTACCATCAAAGTTATCAAACTTATGTACTTCAGTGACTTGTGCATTCTTAGTTGATAAGAAATGTAATGCACTTGTTTCGCCGTCTATTGACCAATCGGCTGCGGCGGGAAATGCTAGCCCACATGCGAGCAATGCTGCAGACAACGTGCGAATACGTGTAGTCATCATAGGTTACTCCTTTTACTTTTTGGTTCCATCTGGCTTGATTTAACCACTACCAGAGTAATGTGGCCCAGCAACATTACTACGCTATTATACGTAGGTTTATACACTGCGCTAAGTAAATTATTACGCGCTAGTGCTGATGTGGGTTTACGAAGTCATCATACTGGACTACATCTTGCCATGGCACCCTTTGATCGCCCATTACCACAAAATCTGGGTTCTCTAGCGAATGACGTTGATTATAGGTAAGAGGTTCGAAGTTGGCAGCGGCAATACTTCCGCCAGCTTCAGAGACAATACATTGCGATGCGCCAGTGTCCCACTCGCCAGTTATACCAATGCGCATGAATACGTCAGCTTTTCCTTCAGCAATAAAACATGCTTTCAGTGAACAGCTTCCCAGCGGAAGGGTATGGTAAACCCGCTTTGCGCACATTCTGCTGAGCACTTTTTCTCGCGACTGACGGCGGCTTATTGCAATCATCACCACACTATTTTTAGGGTCGTCTAGCTTGCGTACACTTATTGGGTGATCGCCATCAGGTGATGACTTAAACGCACCTTTGCTTTTTTGCGCGTAATATAGTGACTGCCCTGGCGGCCAAAAGATAACGCCTATGGTAGGCTCGTTGTTCTCTATTAGCGCAATGTTTACTGCAAAATCTCCGCTTCTGGCGATGAATTCTTGGGTTCCGTCGATGGGATCGATCAACCAGTATCGAGGCCAATGCTTTCGCTCTTCTAAACTTGCGTGTTTGTTTTCTTCTGAGAGAATTGGGATATCAGGTGTCGCGGCTTGTAAGCGCTTGTTGATAATGTCGTTTGCCAAATAATCAGCGCTGGTAACGGGAGATTCGTCTTCTTTTTGATAAGCGTCAAACTCACCTTTATCGTACACTTCTAATACGGCTTCACCAGCTTCAATGGCAATTTCTTTCGCAAGTTCTAGTAGGTCGGCATGGGCGTCGTCGGGCATTGTTTATTGTTCCTTAAACCACTTTTGAGCTAAAAACAGCGCGGCTATACAGCGTGCTTCTACAAAGTCTTCTCGTGCAAGTAAAGCATCTGCGTTATCTAAAGGCCAGTGAATCACCTCAAGAGGCTCAGGTTCATCGCCTTCAAGCTGTTTTGGATACAAGTCGCGGGCCAATACGATAGTCATATTGGCATTGAAAAAGGTAGGAGCCATGCTCACTTTGTGAAGCTCTACAAGTTCATTAGCTGCGAAGCCAGCTTCTTCCTGCAACTCGCGGTTAGCCGCTTCAATGGCAGTTTCGCCTGGGTCTATTAAGCCTTTTGGGAAGCCTAATTGATACGAGTGTGTGCCGGCTGCATATTCGCGAATTAACACCATGGTGTTTTCATCAAGCATAGGCACTATCATTACTGCGCCTCTATTTCCGCCAGCCATCCGCTCGAATTCACGGGTAGCGCCGTTTGAAAACTCAAGGTCTAAGCGTTCTACCCTAAAGAATTTGCTTTGCGCAACGATTTCACGAGAATGAATGTGTGGTAACGGTTTGTTCGGATCAATTTTTGGCATGTCTCTCGCTACAACTTTGTTATCATACTTGTATACAATTTCTTAGCTTACTTCATTATAAGGAAAATCGCTTGCCCTTTCTGCCCTGGAATGAAATAGAAACTGTACTGCTGGATATGGACGGCACTTTGCTGGACCTTCATTACGACAACCAGTTTTGGCTACATCATTTACCTAAACGGTTAGCACAGATAAGAGGCATTTCAGAGGCGCAGAGTCAGCGTGAAATGACCGCGCGATATGAATCAGTATTTGGGCAAATTCAATGGTATTGCTTAGACTACTGGGCTGAATGCCTTGAAATGGACCTAGAAAATGAGTTTATGCCGCTGAAGCGGGAACTGGCCCATTTACTTGCCCTTCGCGACGATACCATTCCCTTCCTTGATGCCCTTCATGACTCGGGCAGACAGGTTGTATTAGTGACCAATGCGCACCCAAACAGTTTGGCACTAAAGTTAGAGCACACCCAACTCGATGCGCATATCGACAACCTTATCTCGACCCACGAGTTCGGCGTAACCAAAGAGTCTCAGCTGCTATGGGAAAGGTTACAGGCACGGGTCAAGTTCGATGCTCATCGCACCTTATTTGTCGATGACTCACTGCCAATTTTGAATGCGGCAAAGACATACGGTATCAAACATTTGCTTGCTGTCGATAACCCTGATAGCACTTTGCCAAATCGCAATATCAGTGAGTTTCCAGCGGTACGCGACTACCGTTTAATGCTAGATGACATTAAGCAGAACCCTGTTGGTACTGCTCTGAATGGACGTTTTTAAAGGACAATAGCAAATGGTTTCTGACACAATTTTTGTAGGCTCGCTGAATCCGGTAAAAATAAACGCTGCGCTCAATACGCTTTCCGACACACTAGAGCACGATTTTGACGCCCAAGGGATGGCTGTGCCAAGCGGCGTACCTGACCAGCCAATGAATGAAGATGAAACGCGTTTGGGCGCCATCAATCGCGAGAAGGCCATGCTGGCTCATCATCAAGGTGGTCTCACAGATGCGTGGTACGTGGCAATTGAAGGTGGCGTGGATGTATTTGAAGACGGTCCCGCTACCTTTGCCTATGTGGCGATATATCACGAAGGTCACTGGTCGGTAACCCGAAGTGCGAGTTTGCCGTTACCTGTTAGCGTGTATCAAGCGTTGCAACGTGGCGAAGAACTTGGCCCAGTTATGGATAAGCTTTTTGATACGGTGAATATAAAGCAAAAAGGGGGGGCTATTGGTTTGCTTACCCTTAATCATGCTTCGCGACAAAGTGTTTATGAAGTAGCGCTGACTCTCGCCATGGCGAAGTTTCATTTTCCAGACTTATACACTGATTAGATTGAAGCGCACAGCGGTGTGCAACAAACAGACGCTTCACACCGCTTTCAAACGACGTGTTACACGGGTATTCACACTTAAGAAGGCTTATTAGGGCGACCGCAACGGTGCTCTGAAATCTTTACCTCAATAGGTAATCTTTTCTGGGATCTTTCTAATATATCCTACCATGCTTTCTTTAAGATATCTGTATCTTATTGAAAATCATGCTAAAAATCTTTTCTGCTACCTTGGCTTTGTAGTTGCACTTCTTTTAGACCAAACGGAATAAGGAGAGTGACAATGAGTGAGACAATCAATACCTACAACCCTGCTACAGGTGAAAAGATCGATCATTATCATTTGATGTCAGTAGAGGACGCCGAACAAGCGGTTACCCGTTCACAAGAAGCTTATTTGAACTGGCGTCGTACGTCATTTGAAACCCGCGCAGATTTATTTAATAACCTTGCTAATTTGATGGAAGAGCGAATTGACGACCTCGCTAGCCTGATGACTCGGGAGATGGGTAAAGTTACCGCGCAAGGAAAGCAAGAAGTGCAGTTATGCGCTGAAATATGCCGCTATACGGCCGAGCACGGGGCTTCAATATTAGAAGACGAACATCGCATTTTTGAGGGCGGCCGTGCAATCATTACGTATCAACCTATTGGCGTTATCCTTGGGATCCAACCATGGAACTTTCCGCTGTACCAAGTTATTCGCTATAGCGTGTCGAACATCATGGCGGGTAACACGACAGTACTGAAGCACGCCAAAAACGTGTTTGGTATGGCGCAAGCTATTCAGCAAATGTATGAAGATGCTGGTTTTCCAAAAAATGTATATCAGTCGCTGCTTATCGATGGCAGTACGGCAAGTGAGTTAATTAAGCACAAATACGTGCGCGGTGTTACCTTCACCGGTAGTGATGAAGTAGGTAAGCAAGTAGCAAAAGAAGCAGCGAGTTTATCGAAGAAAACTGTAATGGAACTCGGCAGTAATGATGCTTTCCTTGTGTTAGAAGACGCAGACATCGACCATGCGGTGGAAATGTGCATACAGGGTCGCGTTATTAATAACGGTGAAACCTGCGTAGCCGCTAAACGCTTTGTTATTGTGGACAGTGTCTATGACGAATTCCGTGACAAGTTCGTAGCACAGTGTAAGAAGCTTAAAGTTGGTGATCCTACCGATGAGAACACCGACTTAGGCCCAATGGCGAGAGAAGACTTGCGCGATGAACTTCATGATCAAGTGAAAAAGTCGATTGAAAACGGCGCTACGCTAACTCTTGGTGGGGAAATTCCAGATTCTGATGGTTACTTTTATCCGGTGACCGTACTTGAAAACGTGTCGTCAGGTATGCCTGCCTACGACGATGAGTTGTTCGGCCCTGTTGCATCGTTGATCCGTGCCCGAGACGATAAGCAGGCAATGGAAGTCGCCAACGATTCACGCTATGGCTTAGGCGGTGGTATTTTCAGTACAGATACTGATAAAGCCATTGCGTTGGCGAAAGATGAATTTGATACAGGAATGGTAAATATTAATGGCTATTCACTCGCTCAGCCAAATCTGCCTTTCGGTGGTGTTAAGGACAGCGGCTATGGTCGTGAACACGGTGGTTATGGTATGCGCGAGTTCGTTAATATCAAAACTATCATGGTTGCTGAAAAATCGGCCGAGTAGTGCACTTCGGTAAGAAGCAACGAAAAGAAAGGCGAGCTTAGGTTCGCCTTTCTTTGTTTTACCGTATTCCTAGTTCATTAAGATAGTCGTACAGCAAAGTCTATGTGATTAGAAGCCTATTTGATTAAAAACAGTCAGGCTAAAAAACAGTGCGCAGTCGATTACGCTGAATGGTTTTGTCCTGGCAAACGGTCTTTTAATCAAATATCTATGTATTAATCACTAGGGAATAACATAAGGCGATGGTTATGACGGTAATAAATGAACGGTTAAGCAATGCAAGATCAGGCATTGTGTTTACAAGGCAGGACAAACCGCGCGGTAGCATACAAACTGCGTTTTTTTGCGCTTTAACAACCTCTGCTATTCTATCGTTCTCGGCTTTAGCGCAGCCGTTGTCTGAACCCGCACCTACATCAGACAATGCCAACCTAAGCACCGGTTCTATGGGGTGTCATGACGTTTCAGTGCAAATATTAGGTTCAGGCGGCCCTGAATTAGATGACGGCAGAACATCTAGTGCCTATGTGGTTTGGATAGATGGTAAAGCCCGCGTATTGGTAGATGCTGGCAGTGGAAGCAGTGTTCAGTTTGGTGCGTCCGGAGCGTCGTTTGAATCGTTAGATGTTATCTTGCTTTCCCACTTACACACCGATCACAGTGCCGATTTGCCAAACTTTGTGAAAGGTGGCTATTTCACTGATCGCGAGAAGAATCTTAAAATAATGGGGCCTGATGGTAACGACACTATGCCATCTACCCGTACTTATGTGTCGTCGTTAATTGGCGAAGAAGGCGCGTTTAAATATTTATCTTCTTACACTGTAGAAGGTCAGGATGACTATACGATATCCACGGAAAACATCGGGACTACAACCTTCGAGCAGCCGTTTAAACGTGATGTAAACGATAGCGTCAGTGTTGAGGCAATGACAGTGAATCACGGGCCTATCCCGGCATTGGCGTGGAAGGTCAGGGCCAATGGCTGCGAGGCGGTATTTTCAGGTGATACCAATGATAAACAAGGAAACCTTGCACGCTTTTCTAAAAACGCAGACCTTTTAGTGTTGCACAATGCTATAGGTGATAACGCGGGTCAAATTGCTAAAAACCTTCATATGACGCCGACTCAAATTATCGATATTGCCGCGCAGTCAAACGCTAAGCAAATAGTGTTGTCTCATATAATGAAGCGCAGTGAACCTGGTCTTAATGCGCTTACTGAAGCGATCGCTGTTGTGGCTGAAGGTAGGGTATATGCCGCTGAAGACTTAATGAACATCACCTTGACTGAGCAAGAATAAGGGGAGGTGATGTATTTAGAGTGATGGTTTTCGTTACTCACTAAGAAATGGAAAGTAAGATGCACTTTCACACCTTACTTTAAAAAAAGTGCAGAGCATCATGCCCTGCATTTTTTATCTCTGCCTTTTTAGTATGGCCCTGATTATTACTGAGGGGCAAACGGCAATGGAATAGGTGTACCGTTTACGCTGGCTTTGCCATCTTTAAGCTCCAGCTTTGTCTCATAACCTTGCTCTGTCTCTTTTATCAAGCCTTGCTGAGCAAAGGTACTTAGCATCATTGGCGTTTGCTGCTCTACTGCTGCTTCAAGTTCTTCTGCTGTCATGTTTTGTGCTTGTGGCGTCGCCATTAATTGGCCCATCATGTATCCAGACGCTACGCTTTGCGCGAAAGCCTTGTCTGCCGTTATTTGGGCATCAGCTAGTAAATGCGTTACCCAATAAGCTACATCTTCCATTGTGCCAGGCAAGGCATCAATGCCAACAAGCTTAGTATTTGCGTGGGCATTGAATGAGCCCTCAGGTAAGGTCGCTTTTAGCGTGGTAATGTTAAACTCAGGCTCCGCTTTTAGTTGAGTAAGCAGGTTAGCCTCAATAAATTCCATCATTTTTGCTGGAACCTCTTCAGAGGGTACCATCAGTGAAGTGTTGCTAAAATCCTGATAAGCCTTAATGAAGTCGATATCTAAGTTATTAATGGCAAGGCCTAACACCATGTCTGTAGCATCAAACTCAGGGCCCACGGCTTGGTCGACAGCGTATTCTACGTAGACATTGGCAGTGTTATTGTCTTCGTCAATCTTGACGTCGGTAGCAAAAGCTAGGTTCTCAACCTTAACTGTCGCACCTGGCTCAATGCTAGAAATTTCTATACTTTCAATAAGAGCCTTACCAGTAGATTCAAATAAGTCACCCTTGAACGCTGCCACCATATCGCCGTCATAGTTCATATCCATAGACAGATTTTTCATCTCTACGGAAAATTCATCTGCACTTATGCTTAGCGATTCACCCGACGACGTATACAAAGTTTTGTCACCATTAGGCTCAGCTTCACCCGCATAACCAGAGAAAAGCAGTGTAAACCCCTCTTCCTCGGCGGTCGCGCTAAGCGCTGGAATAACATCTGCGTAGCTTAGTCCACCAAATAAACCAACTACGCCTTCGTTGCGATAGATTGGCTGTTGTCCATCCCACTGAATGTATTCTCTTAACTCATCTCCATCAATAGACACCGTATAGTGAACGCGGCCTAACCCTAAGCCATCGCCAAAGTATACCGGTCCGTGATGAGCAACCAGCTTAGCAGTTATGCTAGGGTTCTCTTCCATTGGCATTTCTGACTGATCGACATTTTGCGCATTAAAAAGAGCTTTAAAATCAAAAGCGAGTTTGACTTCTGCATGTGTCGAAAACCAGCCTTTGTCGTACGAAAGTACCTCTGCAGAATAAACGGCTTGTTGGTTAATTTCGTTTACGGCGGCGTTAACATTTTCGTGAACGTTTGTACCAATAAAATAGGGGGCGACGCCAAGTGCAACCAAAGTTACGCCCGCGCCAGCTAGAAGAGGTTTGTTCATTATTACAATCCTTTGTTAAAAAGTGTTCCCAGTTCCTTTGGTCACAAACGTTGAGTACGTTGGTGACCTAAAAATTCTATATATAGTTTATGCTATGCATCACAGCTTAATCGCAATGTAGCCGCTACTATCTGGCGCACCAAACAATCGTGCAGCCTGATGGACTTCTTGCGGTAAGCTGTCGTCCGGCTTAAATTTACCACTCACACGAATATTTTTCATCGTAGTTGGGATAACCGCGTCCATCGACAAGCTTAGTAAGTTTGGCTCGCTTACTAGTATTCCAATGTCATCGCCTTCACAACGCAGCTTTGCAGAATAAGTGCCAAAATCAATGGGGCCCTGTGTACCTGCAACCGTCGCGTTTAGCCAATCTCCGGTGCCGTTTAACGATTGGCAAGCTGGGCCAAAGGTTAAATTATTAAGCTTAACTTTAAAACGCCCGCCCGCATTAACTGGCAGCGGAAGGCGAACTTGTGCAAGCACTCGGTCTACCGGCAAATACAGCGTGAAGTTTTCGGTATTTACCGTCTTTTGACTGAAAAGCCCTGTGGTAATTGGTCCTTCAAAAGCAATATCGTTTTTATCGCGTATATTACCTGCTTTAAGGTTTAATTTAATTTTACCTATTAACATGTGTAAGGGGCTTAGATCCCACTTGACGTTGTTAATAGGCAGGCCATTAACCACTACAGTTTGCGCCTTGCCTGAAAACAAGGTGCCGCTAACATCACTAACAGCTACATTGCTAGGTAATGCAATGCGACCAATAACGTGAACAGCGGGCATGTAGGCAATGGCAAACAACAAGAAAGCAATAACGCCCCCTATAATCCAAATAACTTTTGACTTCATGCTTTACCTAATTGTAATCGGCGAATTTTGATATAGCCCGGCGCATCGGCCTCGGCAATATCGGCTTGAAGAATAATCACGCCCATATTTTCCATAGCTTTAAGCCATTCTAAAACACTGTTAAACGGCGCTTGATCAACCCACACTTGAAGCTCGTCGCCCTGTGGCTGCATACGAGAAATAGCAATGTCGTGTTGAGCAGTAGTGCGGTTTACCGCTTGTGGTAACGAACCAGAAAAAGTACGCTTTCCACCGCTACTGAGGCGTAGTTGCTGCGCTCTTGCAGCACTGTCTTTTACCCAAACCAGCAGTGATTGCTGGTTGTCGAGAAGCTGTTTCTGTTTATCTAAAGCAGCATTAAGCGGCGACCAAACGGCGAAATAAAATAGCGCAATTACCATTAGTACCGCTGAAATAAGAACTAGCTTTTGCTCGCGTTCAGTAAGCGCTTTGTACTTTTCTAATAGTGCGTTCATAGGGTACTCCTTACAGACACTGTCCCCACTACACCATTGTCTCTGTTATTAATGGCGCCCTGCTCTACAGCGAAACCTGCGCCTTCTGCTGTGCGTTTAAATTGCTCTAACGCTTCGAAGTTTTTACCCTGCGCTTGAATGCGAATTTCAGTGCGGGTGGCGTCAAAGCGCAATGTTTGAGGTTTCACTTCGGTGGCCGCAAAAGCCGGTGCGAGTTGGTCAAGCATAATAAGCATAGAGGCACTGCCTCCACCTTGTTCTAATTTGGCAAGCTCACTTTGTAGCTTTAATCGCACGTTGCGATAGGTGCCAATATTAGGAAAGCCAGCTTTCACTGCGGTATTGATCTCATTGCTTAACGCCTGATTTTGCGCTTTAAGCTGGTAAAGAGAAACCCCTTTATCGATAAGGCTGGTACATAATGCAAGCACCGCCAACACCGCCGCAACTCGCCACTGACTAAGCACGCCGCTGCGCTTGCGTTTAATCTTGTATTCGTTTTGACACAAGTTAAAGCTGCTTTGCATCGCCTCTTTTGCCAGTACCTGCATAGGTAGCTCTAAAGGTGCCTGTGCTTCTTCAATATTTGGTAAACTGCTTAAATCGATACCCGCATAATTAGTAATAGTTATGGGGTCTTCTTGTTGTGCAGTAAAATGGACAAGAGTTGGCAGTAACCAGGTTGCTTCACCCTGCACGCCTTTAAATGTGTCTTGTCGAACGAGAAGCTGCTCACCTAATGTGAGTACTGACCAACCGTTTTCGGTGACAGGCACTGCGAGTACATCAGGAATAATGGTGTCGCAGAATAACCCTGCTTCGCTTAACCAAGATTGCCACAGTTCCATTTTTTCATGGCTAACTACTGCAACGGCCTGCTCATCACCTCGCTTAGGGCCAAAGGCAAAAAACTGCTGGCTAATGTCGGTAGCAAGCTCGTCTTCTAGCATAAACGGGATAGCTGAAATAATCTTGCGGCCAGCTTTAGGCGGCAGCTCAACCCATTTGAGTAAAATTTCGCTGCTAGGTGCTAGTGCAATAACACTGCGTTGGCCCGCACGTTCGGTCAGCGAAGATAAGGCTTCTGCATTAGGTAGCTCGCCCGATGCAATTATTTCATCTTCGGTACGCGAATAAACGAGCCAGCTAATTGGGTCTGTATGGTTGGCGCCTAAACGCACCAAGAGTTGTTCCATCAATAGGTTCCCCCAAACTCGCGATTCACAATGCTAACGCCAGTATCGGCATTAACGTGAAACACGGTGGAAAGCTTAAAGGTTGCTTTGTTGTACTGTGTTTTTGTATGCAACATAAAATATTCAGTTTTAACCGAAAACCAATCTTGTCGAGAGCTTGTTAAGTTAAGCGCTTGAATAGAGGGCTCGCTTAAAAATGCATTGGTATCGTCCCAGCCGTTTTGCGGGCGACTGCTAATCAAACTTGCGGCCTGCTGAATATCTAACCCTGTTAGGCCTGCAAGTAATGGTGCATCTTCTTCTTCTAATGTGTTGACGTTAATTTTCAACTCATTGTAATCCGGGATCACACAAACTAATGGCAGCAAGGCGTCTAGCCACTGTGGTGATACACCGTTAATAATACGCAATTCACTTTTTGATGCCAGTGGTCCATTAGCCGCAAGGTAAGGAAACTCTCTGGACTCGTATTCGCTGTCTTCCGCACCGTAAGGACGCATTCTGTCATCTTCGTCGACCCAGTCGGCTAAACTGTCCCGTAAGGTGTCTGCGGTATAGTTGTCTAACCCATCAACGCTAAGTGATAGCAACATGGCGTGAAAAGCGTCCATGGCTTCTGTGGTGTTACTCGCCCCACTGCTGCTGGTACCGCTGTTATTGCCAGTGCCTCCTGCACTGCCCGACGTAATCGCGTTTAAATTAAAACAGGCTTGCAAATCGTCTAAGTTAGCGGTTAGGCCACCATTTTCTAAAGGATAACTGAATTCTTGTGCCCAAGGCTGATCTATAGAAATCACCTCCGGGCTTTCTTCTATTAAAGACTGAATAGACTTGCGTGCAAAGGCCTCGGCTCCCATGGCGTACCAGTAGGCTTGGTTGTTGTCTTTTAAGTTCATTGTACGCTGCACCTGAAGCTGCAAGCGTGTACCCATTTCTGTGGCTAATACCGCCACCAAGGCTACTATCATGAGCACAATCATTAATGCCACGCCTTGCTGCTTAGCGGGTGGTGTTATCGTCTTGCGCTGAGTATTTTGAACTGTCATGAAGATTCACCCGTGGTTAAGGTAAATTCTCTGCGTATTTTTCCGAAGTCTTTACTGACAAACTCAATGGCCACCGCACGCGGTAGTGCAGCCCCTTTATAACTTTCGTTCCACGACAAGTCTTCGTCTTCATCTAACGAACTACTGTTAGCGGTGGCGAGAAATTCAATTTTTAAACTTTCTACATCCTCTAGCAATACACGGACTTTGGGCTCGTAGCCTATGACATTATCCACATAGTTGCTGTAAAGGCGTTCCAGTTTATTTTCTTTTAGTCTATAGGCCACAAATTGTAGGGTGCTTCGTGGCAACATTAACTGAGGGTTGTGCCACCCTCCGCGCACAAAGCCAATGCCGTCATCGTCACTGTCGTCGGTTTCACCACCTGACATAACTACGTCTTGCTTTTCTCCGTTCACCCTTGCTGCGCGAGGCACTGCTTGTTGTAGGTCTCGCTCAATCGTGATCATGGCACGCTGCAATAATTGAAGTTTTGCAAAACGCTCTTCTGAAATGTCATTGCTGTCGATAACTGTGGTGAGTAGACCTGTTGATGCAAGCCCAATTAGGGTGAATATGGCCATAGCAATCAGTATTTCGATAAGCGTAAATCCGCGCTGCATACTAATTTTCCGCCGTCGGTTTAGCCACAAAAGTGGTTACTGATGTTACTGAGCTGCCGTAGCTCTCGTCTTCACCCACCGAAATGGTTACTGAACGCAAGTCGTTGTCGTTAGTTTTTGTTACTGTTTGCTGCCAGTACCATGTGCGATCGGCCATCTCCATCGTGCCCTTCAAATTGTTTTTGGGCGGCCACGTGGTATCTAATTGAAGCTGGTTTAAGCGATTGCTTGCCACCCAGTTGGCAAAGGTGACAGATTCTATTTGCCCAACGCTTGATAAATGCTCGCCTGCAGCTTTAAGTACTGCTGTGCCGGTGAGTGCGAAAATAAGCAGGGCTACCATGACCTCTAGTAGCGTCAAACCACTTTGCTGGCGCGGTGTGGCAGGTGCAACGTTTTTTGTCGATGCATCAACATTAAACGCACTCATAGTGGTCTCTCCAGAGGCCCTTCAAGCACTAAAGGCGGAAGGTCTTGGTTTTGCAAGCTGTAATACACGGGTTCGTCGCCGTCTTCACCTTCGTAATTAAACGACAAGGTAAAAGGCGTAATTTCGCCACTCGACATTATAAGCACTTGAGGCGGAGGCAGCTTTTTCTCTTCTTCGTTACCTATTTCAACCCCTTCATCAGAAACACTTAAATTCTCGTCGAACAGCTCCCTGTCAAAGAGCCTGTCTTCGACGTCCCATGGTAAGTCGTCTAAATTTAAAGTGAAGGTAAAAGGCTCAGGTAGCGTGTAAGGTTCGTAGGTCTTTTCGTCCTCGATACGCTGCCATTCATCATCGTCGTCTAGGTAAACGAAGTAGTATTCGTTTTTTTCGGCTTCAAAGCGTACGCCAAGCTGCTGTTGATTTAACACCGCAAAATCGCTGGCCATATCAACAATAACCTGTAGGCGTTGGGCTTGGGTTTTCAGCAGGTCTGATTTACTCGCGCCAAAGGCGTTAAACATAACGTAACCCGCCGCCAAACCCATAAGCAGCAGTACTAGCATGACTTCTAAAAGGGTGAAGCCCGCATTTTTTAACGATGTACTGCCGCTGTAGCGCATAAAAGTTAGTTCAGGTATTCGTTAATGTTCCAGTTACCAATGTCATCATCAGTACCCGGTTCACCGTCTGGACCATTAGAGAAAATATCTACTACGCCTAATTCTCCTGGGCTAATTAGCGCATACGGGTTGCCCCACGGATCTTCAGGTAGGCGCTTAATGAAGCCACCTTCAGGGTAGTTACGAGGAATCGGGTCGATAGTCGGCGCGGTAACTAGCGCATCAAGACCTTGCTCAGTGGTTGGGAAACGGTTGTTGCGCAGCTTGTACATCTCAAGCGCACTTTCCATTTGTTGGATATCTACCGCTGCCTTTTTAAGCTGCGCTTCTTCTTGGTTACCCAAGATTTGCGGGGCCACCATAGACGCCATAATACCGATGATTAGAAGTACGACCATGACTTCAATCAAACTGAAACCAGAACTGCGATTAAGTGTTTTCATTAAATATTCACCATGTTGTTCAATGCTAAAATTGGTTGCAATATTGCCATAACGATAAACAGAACAATGCCTGCCATCGATACAATAAGTAAGGGTTCAAATACCTTAAGTGAGACACCAATAAGCGCTTCAAATTCCCTATCTTGATTATCTGCCGCGCGAGCTAGCATTTGCTGTAGCTCTCCCGACTTTTCACCTGACGCAATCATATGCATCATCATTGGTGGAAACATTTTTGTGTTATCCAGCGCAGCCCGAAGGCTGCTGCCTTCTTTAACATTAATGGCTGCATCCGCCACTTGGTTTTTAATATGCTGATTTTCTAGCACATCACCTGAAATGCGCATAGCCTCTAGTAGTGGAACCGCGCTGGCACTCAAAATACTTAAGGTTCGCGCAAAACGAGCGGTATTAAGCCCACGAGACACCCGGCCAATGAGTGGCAGGGTTAAAAGCGCTCTATGATAGCGTAGCTTCATATGCTTTTGCTGCAGCACGTGCTGAATAATAACCATAAGTACGCCAATGCCTATCAGCATAAACAAGCCATAATTTTGCAGCCAGGTACTTATAGAAATAAGAAACTGTGTTATTCCCGGCAGGTCTTGACCCATATGGTCGAACTGCCCCACAATTTTAGGTACAACCACTGTTAACAATAGCAGCACGATACCCATTGCAAAGAACAGCATTAACGATGGGTAAATCATCGCTTGTGTGATTTGGCTGCGGGTTTGTTGTCTGCGCTCTGTGTAGTCGGCTAGGCGGTTCAGTACGGTATCAAGGTGACCGGATTTTTCACCAGCTGCAACCATCGCGCGGTATAGCTCGTCAAACACACTAGGAAATTGGCCCAAAGCATCAGCAAGTCCGTGACCTTCTACCACTTTACTGCGTACTGCCATCATCATGTTTTTCTGACGGGGTTTTTCGCACTGTTCGGCAACGGCAAGCAGTGCTTCTTCAACAGGAAGGGCCGATTCCACAAGGGTAGCAAGCTGGCGTGTAAGCAGGGCTAAATCTGACGCTGAAATACGGGGTTTAAATAAAGAAAACGAAAAGCCTTTACCTTCGTTTTGCGAGCGCTCAGCGACTTGTTCTACCTCTAAAGGAATTAAGCCTTTTTCGCGCAGCTGTTGACGAACCTGACGGGCATTATCACCTTCAAGCACACCATTTGTATTCTTACCGCGGGCATTAACCGCTTTATAAGCGAATGCCGCCATTTAGTCTTCCCTCGTTACTCGAAGCACTTCTTCAAGAGAGGTTTCACCCGCTAGCACCTTGCCGCAGCCGTCTTCACGGATGCTTGGAGTAGATGTTCTGATATAACGCTCAATGGCCTGTTCGCCCACGCCTTCGTGCATCATTTCACGCACTTTTTCATCTACCAATAATAGCTCGTGAATACCTGTACGACCGCGATATCCGGTTTGATTACATGCGGCGCAGCCGTGAGGTTTGTAGATAGTGGTCTCGCTTGTGGCGCCCCGCCCCAATATTTCAAGCTCAGAGGCATCAGGCGTATGAGGCTTTTTGCAATCTGAGCACAGGGTACGTACAAGTCGCTGTGACAATACCGCCAATAAGCTCGATGACAGCAAGAAAGGCTCAATGCCCATATCTTCTAAACGAGTAATCGCGCCCGCAGCCGTGTTGGTATGCAGAGTGGAAAGCACCAAGTGACCGGTTAAACTGGCCTGAACTGCAATTTGAGCGGTTTCGATATCGCGGATCTCACCCACCATGACTACGTCGGGGTCTTGACGCAAAATAGCGCGAAGCCCGCGGGCAAATGTCATATCTACACGGGGGTTAACTTGCGTTTGACCGATACCTGGAAGATCAAATTCGATAGGATCTTCAACGGTTAAAATATTTCTGTCTCGCGAGTTTATTTCAGTTAGCCCTGCATACAGAGTGGTACTTTTACCCGAGCCTGTCGGGCCGGTAACCAGAATAATGCCGTGAGGCTTTCTGATAAGAGAAGAAAAATGGTTTCGGTTTTGAAGCGTCATGCCCAAATCTTCTAGATTTAAGCGTGCATTGTTTTTATCTAAAAGACGCAGCACTACGCGCTCGCCGTGACTTGAAGGCATAGTCGAAACACGCACATCCACCGCTCGCCCGGCAATACGCAAAGTAATACGACCATCCTGAGGCACACGTTTTTCGGCGATGTCTAACTTCGCCATAACTTTAATACGCGATACCAACATAGATGAAAGCTTGCGATTAGGACGCAAAATTTCGCGCAATACGCCATCTACGCGAAAACGAACGACAAGCTGGTTTTCAAAAGTTTCTATGTGAATATCCGACGCGCCTTCCTTAATCGCTTCGCCCAACATAGCGTTGATAAGCTTGATGATAGGCGCATCATCTTCACTGTCTAATAAGTCTTCAGTGTCAGGCAAGTCTTCGGCAAGGGCGAATAAATCACTTTCATTGCCGAGGTCTTCCATTAGCTGTTTAGCAGCTGAGCTATCTCGCTGGAATGCGCTGGTAAGCAGGCTTTCAAATTCGTTTGCTGGAATCGTTTTCGGTACAAACGGTTCACCATAGAAGCGACGCACTTCGGCAAATACATCAAACGGCGTATTCTCTGTGAAATACAAAACCGCAGGGGTTTCATTAGTTTCTAGCAACACCTGATTGCGCTTTGCAAAGCTAAAAGAAAGCTGCTTTGGGCCGGCCTCCTCTTCAGGTAAACCGCCGTCTTCACCCATGGCTTCTAGGGCTTCTTCTTGCGCCTCTAGTGCTTGGGTAATTTGTTCGTCCTGCCCCGCCATGTTAGTCGTTACCTTCTTCTTGTTTCTGCTTCTCTTTCTCTGAAAGGTACTCTTCAAATGAAGGTGGTAGGGCTAGTGCATCGTTCCATTCAGGCATGCTTGGCGTTTCAGCTGATGGCATGAGAGACACACCTTCTTGCTGACGTTTTAGCTGTAGCGCTCGAATATAGTTGTATTTGCGATGACTGATTGAATTCATGGTTGCGCCGTCACGAACAATTGTCGGCTTCAAAAATACCATCAAGTTACGTTTGCGTTTACTGGTGGACGTAGATTTAAACAGGTGACCAAGAATAGGGATATCGCCTAACAAGGGTACTTTAGACACACTTTCTTGAACGTCTTCGTCAATCAACCCACCTAGTACGATAGTACCGCCATCATCAACGATTACTGTGGTTTTAATTTCACGTTTGTTGATTGAAATATCTACCGAGGTTGCACCGCTTACGCTCGACACTTCTTGTTCAATAAGTAATTGAACTGCATCGCCTTCGTTAATTTGCGGCGTTACTTTAAGTTTGATACCCACTTCCTGGCGGTCTACGGTTTGGAATGGGTTAGAGTTGTTCGCACCAGTTGTAGTCCCTGTAATAATAGGCACTTCCTGACCTACAATGAAAAACGCTTCTTCGTTGTCCATGGTAGTAAGGTGAGGAGTGGCAAGAATATTAGAGTTGGTATCGGTACTTACTGCTTGCACCACCGCGCCCCAACCGTCTTCGATAATACCTGCAATTAGGCCGTTAGCGCTGCCTAAAAGGCTTGCCAAGGCGGTGTAATCACCCTCATCAGTGGTCGTTACAGTAACCACTTCGCCATCATCGGTTACATAAGCTTCAGTATCAGTATCATCTTCTGCTTGCTTAAGGGCTACCGCTAGTGATCCAACAGGTACGACACCGTTGCTAAACTGCGTACCGCCACCTGCTTCAGAGGCCCACTGAACACCCAATGTAGTGCCGTCGCCTTCAAAGACTTCAACGATAATGGCTTCAACTTGAACTTGTGCACGGCGAATATCAAGCTGACGTACTACCTCTTCTAACGAGCGCATCATGTCGGGTTCTGCGGTAATAACGATAGCATTGGAATCTTCATGTGCGTCAATGCTGATTTCACGGTTTGAGCTTGTTCTGCGCGAAGTAGTGCCACCGCCTTGTTCTTCTGCTTGAATGCTGGCTGATACGCCTTGAAGCACTTTAACTAAGTCTTCTGCTTTTGCGTAATTAAGAAACAGTACGCGAGTGTTGCCATTAGACTCAAGTTCTTGGTCCATGCGCTGAATAAGATTGATAAGACGCTGACGAGCCTTAATATCGCCGCTTACGATGACAGAGTTCGTTCTATCGTCTGCCACTACGCGTGGTTCAGATTTAGTACCTGTGTTCGCTTTGCCTTGTGACTTATTGATGCTTTCAATAATACGCACCATCTCAGAGGCTGATGCATAGCGAAGCTTAACAATTTCAACTTCCTCATCACCAGCGCGGTCAACGCGCTCAATAATTTCAACTAGTCGGTTCACTACCGCAGCACGGCCGGTCAGCATCATAACATTTGATGGGTCGTGGCTAACTACATTACCGCCGCCCGCTTGGTCATTTAGCTGACGTAAGATAGGTGCCAGCTCACGTACCGGTACGTTATAAACAGGTACAACGCGGGTGATCATTTCATCGCCGTCGCGATTAGCGCCTTCAACAACCGGAATGTTAGATGTCTTCGCGTCTTTCGAGCGAACAACTTTTAAAATACCGCTTGGCATTTCTACAACGGCAAAGTCGTACACTTGTAGTACGTTAAGGAAAAACTGGTAATACTGATCTTCGTTGAGCATGTCATAACTGCGTACGCTTATTTTCCCACGTACGTTAGGATCGACAATAATGGTGCGCTCAAGGTTCTTACCAACAATATTAATGAATTCGTTAATGTCGGTATCTTTAAAATTAGGCATGTATTCAGCGGCCGTAACCGAGAAACACAGAAGCGCTGTACACATGGCTGTGCTCAAGCGAGATAATAATTTTTGGCTAGTGCGCCTTTTCATTCTAACTTCCTTCATTTCCTAACTTATCGATGACCGAATTGCTTTATTTATTATGCTGCTAACCTAGCGACAATATCGCGCTGCTACCGTTATTGGTATTAAGACTCAGGTAAATCTAGGTATAGCGTAGTTAAACTGCCATCTCGAATAATCGTTAATTCTATCGTTTGTGCGTTGCGAAGCTCAGACAATGCCTCTTGCGATTGCTGCAAGTCGGTAAGGTCTAGCCCGTTAATTTGTGTAATCACGTCGCCAGCCTGAAGTCCAGCCGATTTAAATAGTTCAGGCTCTTTGCCAGGACTCACCTGATAACCGATAAGCTGGCCTTCTTCGGTTTTCGGCGATATTGAAATAAAGTCTGTGAAGTTAGCTGGACGCTCTCGCAGAGCTGCGGTTGCTTCTAGCGCTTCTTCGCTAAGCTCTACTACATCTTCTTCCTCTTCCTCTGGCTCAGGTCGGTTCCTTGCTTGCATTTCACGGCGGCGATTAGCTTCATCGTAATCAATACCGTCAAGCATCAGAGTTTCGTTTCTTACCCCGTTCTTAATGATAACGCGGTCGTTATACACTTTTTGCAACGTGGCATTAGTGCCTTCAATTTTTTCGCCCAAACCATACACCGCTTGGCTACCGCGGTTTTCGATAATAGCGGTGCCAGCGTCTTGTTCTGAACTGGCTACAACGCCCGTTAACGTTAAGTTTAAGCGCGTTTCTGGCGCGTCAGTCACCTCGGCGACCGGTTCAGCAGGCTTGGCTGCTGCATTACCAAATAAATTCAGCTGTTGTATTTTGGCAATGTTGACCCCATTTTGGCCTGACGACGAAGAAATAACCGGAGCACGGCTTACTGTGGGTGTCGCAGATAGTTGAGGTTCGGGTATAATTCGCCACACGAGTTTGGCAGCAAATGCAATTAAATACAGGCTGAGCAGAACCACTACGATGGTATGTAGCTGTTTTTGATGCTGGTTCAGATAAACAACCAGAGATTGTGGGTTGGGTTTATTGAATGTCATGCTGCCACTGATGGTACTGCTTTATTATAATATAGTGAATTTTTGGTTAACCGCGCTTTAGCAAACCCATAATAGCCTAGTAAAGGTGAGGGTCACAACACTAAAGCCACACCATTACGAAATTATTACATGAGCCAATCGGAAACTAACAATACACCACAAAACGTCAGGCTGGACAAGTGGCTATGGGCTGCAAGGTTCTTCAAAACCCGTGCAATTGCAAGAGACATGGTGCAGTCGGGAAAAGTCCAGTACAACGGGCAACGAGCCAAACCTGGTAAACATGTAGAGCTTGGCGCCATGATTAAAGTTCCCTCCGGATGGGATAATCGTGAAATTAAAGTGCTAGGCTTAAGCGACAAGCGTTTGAGCGCCCCTTTGGCGCAGGCTCTTTTTGAAGAGACGATGGAAAGTGTAACAAAACGTGAAGAAAACCAAACGGCGCGGAAAATGAACGCCTTTCACAGCCCTAAACCAGATCATAGACCTGATAAAAAGCAGCGACGACAGATTATTAAATTTAAGCAGCAATAATGAGCTGCTCAACAGGATTAGTTATGAGCGATTTCGATAAATTACACCGCTTCTTATTTACCCAAGCTAACGTTCGTGGCGAATTGGTTCGTCTTGATGAGAGCTTAAAGCAAATTGTGCACAGCTATGAATACCCTGTGCAAATTCAAACATTGCTAAGTGAAATGGCGGCAGCAACATCACTACTGACGGCAACCCTTAAGTTTAAAGGTGAAATTTCACTTCAAATTCAAAGCAAAGGGCCGGTAAGCTACGCGGTATTAAACGCCACTCACGAACAAACGCTGCGCGGTGTGGCGCGCTGGGACGAGACATTAGAAACATTGCCAGAAACGTTTTCTGAGCTGTTGTCTCAGGCGGTACTGGTTATTACTATCACTCCAGATGAAGGCGAGCGTTATCAGGGCGTTGTCGCATTAGATAAACCTTCACTAGCTGACTGTATTGAAGGTTACTTTGCTCAGTCTGAACAGCTAGCGACGAGCGTGCACCTAATGACTGACATGAGCGACCCTAAAAACGCGAAAGCGTCGGGTGTGTTGCTGCAAGTATTGCCCACCGATGCCAGCGCTACGGATGTGTCGCAAGCCAATGAGTTTGCTCATATCTCTAAACTTACTCAAACATTGACCAAAGAAGAGATGTTTTCTTTGTCGGTTGAAGATATTTTATATCGCCTTTACCACCAAGAAGATGTGGAAGTGTACCCTGCTAAGGGCGTAACCTTTGCTTGTTCATGCTCGAGGGAGCGAAGCGCAGAAGCACTTCGTCACGTGGAGAAGTCTGAACTTCACGCGATTATTGCTGAAGAAGGTGCAATCAAAATGAACTGCCAGTACTGTCATGCTGAATACCGCTTCGATAGTATCGACGTAGAAGCCATTCACAGCGGCAACTTCGACGCTCCGTCTTCTAATCAGTAACTACTGGTCTACTGCTATGTTAAAGCACCTTCTATTGAAGGTGCTTTTTCGTTTCAGAACGCCTCGCAGTATATATCAATTGATTCGCGCAACACTTCACTTGTGGTCAAGAAGTGACCAGTAGTAAGTGTTTAACTTTTCTCCACAGTCCCACTTTCCTTTTATTTCTGTTTCAGTGAAAGTTTTCACTCGCTTTTTCAAAAAAAATTTCATCATTTTATTTTGAAATTCATCGATCAATATAGGTTTTCTAATCCCTATTTTTGCATTTATATCCAAGGTAAAGGCTTTCCTTGTAATTAATTTACAATATTTATGAAATTTGCATGTGCTAAATAGTGAGTATGTGTTTTATAAATGCTCGCAAGGCCTTGTTTACATTACACTCAAAGAGGTGATACTTTTTTGAAAGTGCTTTTGAAAAATTACATATAAGGTAACAGCCATGACCGCAGCAGCCTCTATTCAAACGGAACTGAAAATAACGCCACTCACCGACCTGCCTAATGCAGAACTTATCGAACGCGCCGTATTGCGCGGCGAAGGTGTGCTAGATAAAAACGGTGCGCTTGTCGTTGAAACCGGCAAACGTACGGGCCGCTCTCCAAACGATAGATTTATTGTTAAAGAGCCAACAACAGAAAATGATATCGATTGGGGCAAGGTGAACAAACCTTTTGATTCCGACAAATTCGATGCACTGTGGGACCGCGTTGAAGCTTACCTGTCTACCCAAGAACACTTTCTTTCACACCTTCAAGTGGGCTCTGACCCCGAGCATGCTTTATCGCTTGAAGTAAGAACCCAAACCGCATGGCAGCATGTTTTTGCCCGTAACCTGTTTATTATTCCAGAGCAGTGGAATGTTAAAGGCGAACAGCCTTGGCAAATCTTAAACGTACCTGGTTTCACTTGTGAGCCAGAGCGTGACGGCACAAACAGTGATGGCACAGTTATCATCAACTTCGCGAAAAAGCGCGTACTGCTTGCGGGCATGCGTTACGCGGGTGAAATGAAAAAAGCCATGTTCTCAGTGCAAAACTTCCTGCTTCCAGCGAAAGACGTACTACCTATGCACTGTTCAGCCAACGTGGGTGAAGAAGGCGATGTGACCTTGTTCTTTGGCCTTTCAGGTACTGGCAAAACCACGCTCTCAGCCGATCCTAAGCGTTTCTTGATTGGAGACGACGAGCACGGCTGGGCACCAGGTAGCGTATTTAATATCGAAGGTGGTTGCTACGCTAAATGTATCGACCTATCTCAAAAGAACGAGCCAGTAATTTGGAATGCCATCAAGTTTGGTACCATTCTAGAAAACGTAGTGCTTGATGAAACGCGCACGCCAGATTATACCGACACATCGTTAACCCAAAACTCACGTGCGGCCTACCCGCTTTCGCACATTGAAAAGCGCGTTGCTGAAAACCGAGGCGGCGAACCTCGCTCAGTCGTATTTTTGACCTGTGACGTAAGTGGCGTATTGCCTCCTGTTTCAGTGCTAAGTGAAGAAGCTGCGGCGTATCACTTCCTAAGCGGTTATACAGCGAAAGTCGGCTCTACTGAAATTGGCTCTACTAGCGATATTGAGTCAACCTTCTCAACCTGTTTTGGTGCGCCTTTCTTCCCACGTCCAGCAGGCGTGTATGCAGAGCTTCTGATTAAGCGTGTTAAAGCGTTCGGCGCTAAGGTTTACTTGGTTAATACGGGTTGGACAGGCGGCCCTTACGGCACAGGTAGCCGTTTTGATATCCCTACTACACGCGCCATCATCGACGCAATTGTATCGGGCAATTTGGCTGATGTTGAAACCCAACACATTGACGCGTTAAACCTAGATGTGCCTGTGGCAGTAGACGGTGTAGACAGCAATTTGCTTGTGCCTCAGAACACATGGGCTGACAAAGAGAAGTACAACGAATACGCCGCTAACTTAGTTAGTGACTTTAAACAGAACTTTGAAAAATACGACGTTAGCGACGCTATCGTTAAAGCCGGGCCGGGTAACTAACACTCGGTTCGCCCCTTCCCAACGTTCATCACACTCAACGTGATTGATGTTTTGCCCGCACCGTGTTGCGGGCTTTTTTTGTATTATTGTTAACAAATTTAACATTATGAATACGTATGTTTATTTAAGTTGAGCAATGCACTGGCTATCATTCACCGTACACAAGTAGGCTTTAATTAAGCGCGCTCGTTAATTAAGTGCGGTTCGCTAAGAAGCATAAAAAAGGTTTTGAGCATGATAGACAGGAAACAGCGTATAGCACTTGCATGTGCTGGTTTGGCATTTTTCTCGGTATATTCGGTAGCCGAAGTTCAAACAGCAACACTGGAAAAAGCAACGCTAAATATTGATACGGATACCAATGACTTCACGATAAGCGTGTTGCACGATAGAGGCTTTCAAGTAACGTATCTTACTGATGATAATGGTACGCCTTACGTAAATCTTCCGTCTATGGCGCTTCCCGAGCCCGCGTTGACTGATGTTACAAACAAAACAGCTAACGATGTAGAGCTAGTTGAAACCGCGACAACCCTAACCTTAAAGCTCAACAATATTGCAGCGCATGTTGATAAGGCGACACACGCTATCAGCTATTCTGTTGACGGCAAAATCGTCGCGAAAGAACAAGGCGGACTAAGTATTTCCAGTAAAGAAGTCAGCCTGTCGTTTGCGCTAGGTGAAAACGAGAAACTTTATGGTGGCGGCCAGCGGGTTTTAGGTATGGATCGTCGTGGTCATAGCATGCCGCTATATAACAAAGCACACTATGGTTACACCACGTCTTCACACCAAATGTACTTTGGCTTGTCGGCCGTGATGTCATCAAAAAATTATAGTGTATTGTTCGATAACACCGCTTCTGGCGAGATAGATATTGGCAAAACGAACAGCGACGAGTTGCTATTTAAGGCACAAGGCGGCCGTGCTAGCTACATCATGGTGTTGGGTGAAAATTTAGAAGACACGGTTACGAATACGGTAGCAGTAACGGGAAAACAGCCGCTTCCACCGCGTTGGCTGTTAGGTAACTTTGCGTCTCGCTTTGGTTATAAGTCTCAGCAGCAGGTCATGGATGTTGTCGATCAGTTCAATCAGCAAGATATTCCTGTAGACGCCGTCGTACTTGACCTTTATTGGTTTGGTAAGGATGTAAAAGGGCATATGGGCAATTTAAGCTGGGACACTGAGGCGTTTCCGGCACCTGAAACCATGATAGCGAGTCTTCGTGAGCAAGACGTTAAAACAGTGCTGATTACTGAGCCGTTTATACTCACTACCTCTAAACAATGGGAAAGTGCTGTTGCTGCCGATGCACTTGCTGCGAAAGAAGATGGCTCGCCTTACACGTTCGATTTTTACTTCGGCAATACAGGGTTGGTTGACGTTTTCAGCGAAAAGGGACAAGACTGGTTTTGGTCGTTCTATGAAAAGCTAGCTG
The DNA here is from genome assembly GCF_005117025.1 of Alteromonas portus. Lineage (GTDB taxonomy): Bacteria > Pseudomonadota > Gammaproteobacteria > Enterobacterales > Alteromonadaceae > Alteromonas > Alteromonas portus. The sequence goes on from NZ_SWCO01000007.1 coordinate 204,432, forward strand.
CACAGGGCGTTGCAGGCTGGTGGGGCGATCTTGGCGAGCCAGAAGTTCACCCTGACGATATTCAGCATATGTGGCAATCCACAAAAGTCAGCGGCGCAGAAGTGCACAATGCCTATGGCCACCAGTGGGCAAAAACCGTATACAACAACCTAACGGTGTTGCAACCCAATACACGTCCTTTTGTACTCATGCGTTCAGGGTTTCTAGGTAGTCAACGCTTTGGTATGGTGCCGTGGACAGGGGACGTAAGCCGCAGTTGGGGCGGGCTTAAGCCACAGGTAGAATTAGCACTTCAAATGAGTGTCTTTGGTATGGCGTATACCCATTCCGACTTAGGTGGGTTTGCAGGAGGCGAAACCTTTGATGCCGAGCTTTATACAAGATGGCTTCAATTTGGTACCTTTTCACCGGTATTTAGGCCTCATGCTCAAGATAATATTGCGCCAGAGCCAGTTTTCCACGCCGACCCCGTAAAGTCGATTGCGCGCAAGTTTATTCAACTTCGCTACGACATGCTGCCTTATAACTATTCACTGGCCTTTGAAAATGCGCTTTACGGCACGCCATTAATGCGACCGTTAGCTATGGCCTACGGTGATAGCGATTGGTTTGAAAATGCAGACAGTTATTTGTGGGGCAATGGGTTATTAGTTTCGCCTGTAACTCGCGCAAATCAAACGGTTTGGCCGACCAAGCTGCCTGAAGGTGTATGGTTTGATTTTTTCTCTGATACGAAATACGAAGGTGGTCAAACCGTTAACTACCCACTAAGCCAAAATAATTTCCCTGTGTGGGTAAGAGCAGGAAGCTTTATGCCAATGGCTAAAGGGCTTAGCCGTACAGAGCAGTTTGATGCACGTAAAATAGAAATGCATTACTGGCACGACAATTCAGTAAATTCATCTTCATATACTTATTATGAAGATGACGGCAAAAATCCAGCGTCTGTCGAAAAGGGGTTGTACACTAGGTTACTGCTAAGTGCCTCATTTGAAGATGATAACGCACTTACTCTTACTCTTGAGAGCGATGGCAGCTATGTAGGTATGCCAAAGCAGCGCAATATCACTTATGTAGTACATGGTTTCAGCGAAAAGCCACAAAGTGTTTCCATTGACGGCAATAGCATACCAGTAACATGGGACGACAAAGGGAAAACGCTTTCACTTGCATTTTCCTGCGACTATCAGCAGTCGGTTGAGATAGTGATCATGTGATAATAATCGGCCGCTGACTTACATTAAAAGTCAGCTTCCCCAGAGGGTTCACTTCGTGGTTAGCGGTACATCTCTACGTTGTGCCCTCACACCCGTATCCGATGTCTTAAACTGATGTCAACCATGGAGCCTAAATGAGCAGACTTCCCGCTACCATTGTTATATTTGCTGGTTTTTTCTTAATTGGTAAATTGTTTTTACTGTGGGGAATACTTCTTCCAGATATTGCTGCAGATCTGCAAATGTCAGAATTAGTCAGTGGCGCACTGTTTTCGCTCTTTTCGGTAGGCATGATGTTAGGTGCGGTGATTGGTGGCAAGTACGCCAGCCGCTTTGAGTACATGCCGCTGCTAGCCACGTTGTTTAGTATTAATACTGGGCTGCTGCTCTTAGTCTCTGTACTGTCTTCCTGGCAGTGGTTTTTAGTGTTAGCGGTGTTAATTGGGGTAGTAAGCTCGACAATTTTTACCATCGGACACACCCTAATAGCGCGGATGTATGCAGAAAAGCGCTTTACCATGATGGGCTTAATGGACTTTATGTTCAGTTTAGGTACGTTTGCAGCGTCTTTCTTTGTAACACTGTTATATCTTGTTGAGCACAACTGGCGGTTGCCCATACAAGTAGTTGCAGGGGTTATGATTATTCTGTCTTGTTATACCTTTATTGCGGCACGCTCGCAGGCAAAAGTCTTGAGGGGGCAACCTAAAGCACCGAAAAAAACCTTGGCATTTGGCGTTATCATAAAGCAGCCTGTTTTTATATTTCTAACGCTGCTCACCTTTGGCTATGGTGCGGTAGAGTTTGGTAACGCGAACTGGTTTGTGAGCTATGCGCAAAACGGTTTGGGCTTTACTGGCGAACAGTCAAGAAACCTACTGGCATGCTTTACCGCTGGTATGGTAATCAGTCGCTTGACCTTCCCATTTTTACTGCGATTTGTATCGGTGCATCGCATGATTGTCATCATGTCCACCGCTTCACTAGCGGGTGTATTCGCACTGAAATTAATGCCTTCATTTTATGGCATTGGTGCGGGTAATTTACTGTTGGGTTTAGGTTTAGGTGGGCTCTTCCCACTTGCTTTGTCAGCAGCAATGAACATTGATAGCGACAACGGCCCTGTGCTTTCTGGCATTTCTATTATCGGTAACTCTACTGGCGTACAAGTGGCTTCTTTTTCGACTGGGCTGTGGGCTAATTTTGTGCCCCTTACCACTGCATTTTGGGTGATCCCACTGGGTGGATGTGTACTTTGGCTTGCTTCTTATGGTTACAGCAGAAAAATTAAGTACCACAGAAGCTAATAGTCTTTAGATGGGCTGCTCAGCATAGCCTAAATACAGCATAAACATGGCGCTGCGGATAATTTGAAAGCTGTAGCGCTAGCTCTTTTTGGGTAACTCGGAAAGGTATGGTAAGTAAAACTCGGCCACAAGTCCTTGTTGTGGATGGTTTCTTAGTGTCACCTCTCCATCATGGGCCTCTACAATTCTTCGAATAATGGCAAGCCCCAGGCCAGAGCCAGACGAATTACGTGCTTTATCACCTTGTGCAAACGGCATGAAAACACTGTTGAGTTCATCTTCAGGTATGCCGGGGCCAAAATCACGCACTTTGCAGTACACGCGCTTTTCATGGCGATTGTAAAAGCTGCTAATCGCGATTTCTTCAGAACCATATTTAAAGGCGTTTTCAATAAGGTTGTCGATGACGCGCTTCATCGCAATGCGTCTTAATGACAGAGGAGGAATAGCGTTGAGTTTGAGCTCGATGTGGTGTTTATCGTCAAGGTGTCGTGCTTGTACAAGCTCTGCGATAATTGCGTTTAAATCGGTTTCTTGGGTGACTTCTTCGGTATCGTAGCGGGCATAGTCAATGAACTGATCGATAATAGCGTTCATATCTTCTATGTCGTTTACAATGCCGTCTTTTATCCAATCTTGATCTTCTGGCAGCATTTCCGAGGCAAGACGAATGCGAGTAAGCGGCGTACGCAAGTCGTGGGAAATACCTGCTGTCATGATATTTCTGTCGTTTTCAAGCTGCTTAATGCCTTGATTCATGCGGTTAAATGCGCGAGTAACCTGAATCATTTCGGTGCTACCTTGCTCACGAAGTGGCGTCGGGTGTTCACCTTTACCAACGGCTATTGCCGCCTTTTGTAAGGCTGACAACGGTCGGGTCATACGCCTTACAAACAGCCAGCCACCGGCTACGCTCAATATCCCAATTACCATTAAATACATAGTAAGGGGCGAGATATTCGCTTCGTTTAAGCCCGAAATGGGAATAGAAATCCAGGTGTCTGGGTAGCGATTAAGAGATATCCACACAATGTAAGGCGCGTTCTCGTCACTGGCCTGTGTGGTGGTGCTAATGCGTACGTCCGCAAGCTGCCTGAGTTGTTCGCTAACCTGAGAAGAAATATAGCTATAGTATACGGCGCTCTCTAATCCATTTTGTTTGGCTACGCTTTCGTCAAAGACCTGTACCTGGGTTTTTTGAAAGTAGCGGTCGCGGGTTTCTTGGTTAGTTACCAGCAAATCGTTAGCCAGTACAGACTTTACTTGGGTGGCCAAAAGGCTGTTAATTTGTTGATAGCTGGGCTGAATAAAGTAGTAGGTAACCGATATGTACGACACAATTTGGTTGATAAGCAGCAGCACGCCAATGAGCATGACGGTTTGGCCAAACGCACTTTTGGGAATTAAACGCATAATTTGCCACCGCTGTGAATCGTGGGCCAGCATCTGAAGTGGCTATAGGTCAACCCATAGTTAGGTGTCATGGATATACATACTTTATTAGCAAACTGGGCCAGGCGGTAGCACCCGCGTATGGGACATGGGTGCTAAACTTGTTCGCCATCTGGTACGAATACGTAGCCCAATCCCCACACAGTTTGAATATAGCGAGGGTTGGCAGGGTCTTCTTCCAGCATTCTTCGTAAGCGCGAAACCTGAACGTCGATACTGCGCTCTAATGCGCTGTAGTCGCGACCACGCGCTAAGTTCATCAATTTATCACGCGACAAAGGCTCACGTGGGTGGGTAACCAGAGATTTTAATACCGCAAATTCGCCGCTAGTCAGGGTTAGGGGCGTATCACCCGCTGTCATTTCACGGGTAGCAAGGTTCAGTTTGTAACTACCAAATTCTACAATCTGTACATCTTTAGACGGGGCACCCGGCGCTTCGCTGCTGCGTCTGCGCAATACGGCTTTAGCCCGAGCAAGAAGCTCGCGCGGGTTAAATGGCTTAGGCAAATAATCGTCTGCGCCCATTTCAAGGCCAATAATGCGGTCAACTTCATCGCCCTTTGCAGTAAGCATAATAATGGGCATGTCGTTCTCTTGCTGGCGCAATCGGCGGCAAATAGACAAGCCGTCTTCGCCCGGTAGCATAAGGTCCAAAACCATAAGGTGAAAATTCTCGCGCTCAAGCAGTCTGTCCATTTGTTCTGCGTTGGCCGCACTGCGGACTTGATAGCCTTGTTCTAGCAAATAGCGCTCTAACAGGCTGCGCAGACGCATGTCATCATCAACAACGAGAATTTTAGAGGTTTCCTGACCCATACTCATACCTTTCGTTTTACTTTTGTTTCACTATAACCACAAGATGTGAAATACAAAAGCGACAAAAGCGTAAAAGATAGAGCATGTTTGTTACAAATAGTGTCTAAAGCGGGCAAGAACCCATGTTGCTATGTAACGCTAATCAAAGGTGGCGACATTAAGGGCTTTGGTATTTGCCGAGCCGTTAAGTGTCTCCAGATATAACTGTGTTATAGCATTAGTGCCCTGGTGCGACTGTTCAAAGAAATGACCGCTGACTTTTGAGGCGAAGCGCAGCCATGCACCCGCGTATTTCGCCAAAAAGGCTTCATGCCCCCATTCACCTTGGCGCAGTTTTACGCGTGCTGGTGCGAAGAAAATTTCTGCATTAAGCAGTTTGGGGTTTGGCTTTTCTTCGGCTTTCCAATCGGTTGCACCAATTAACGTTACCTCGCTTAAGTTATCGCCAAGCAGCTCGCTAAGGTTATTGATTAGCGTGCCGTTAGCTGCGAAATCAAGAAGCCAGTAGCGCGAATTGCGGCAGTCACTCGTAAGAGCAGATAGGTCATCATAGCTATATACTGCATCGTAGCAGTCAGATGCTTTGACCATATCCATATTAGACTGAGAGGTTAACCCAACCACTTGATAGCTGGCGTTTCGCGCCGATTTTTGATCTTTTAGTAGTTGCGCTGTACCTAGCGCGGTTTTACTTGAAGCGCTAGATAACAGTAAAACTTCACCCTTTGCTTTCTCAGCAACATAGTCATCAAGCACAAACGACGTCATATATAAGGGTCTGAAATTTAGCTGCCATGCTTCACGGGCTTTGTCGTAGCCAGGGTCCGCCGCACAGCGTAGGTATTGGTCGTAAACCGGGCTGATACTTTTGCGCATTTCATGTACGTCTGAAAATCCGTGTGTGGCGACTTTTCCAGCCTTTATTACCCAATGGCTCGCCATGGGTAGGTAACCAAATACCTTCTCGCCTTCTTTGATATCAGGATGACAAGACGCTTTGACTGTGGCAAACCCCCAAACCGGTACTATGCCAAAGCCGTTTGGGTTAACACCATCGTTATTACTTTGTGGTGGAAAAAAGCCCCAGTAGCCCATTTTAAAACCCAATGCCGCGTAGGTGATGTTATTGGCAGAAAACCCGAAACTATCGGTCTTAAGCAATACTTCGTCTTCCCTCAAGATGTTTGTAGACAGCACATATTCGACCACTTTAGTTTGATTTAAGTCGTCTTGTTTCACCCATATTTGCGTACTTGTTACCGTTGGCATCGCATCACCTAAAATTTTAGCTAAGGGAACTTAACATTACGTAATTTTTAAATAATTTCGACTTTAGGTTGTAAATAGATTGTTATATCGCTGGCGAATGTATTATTTAGTCGGCTGGTTGTCTTCATACAATTGAGGTAAAAAGTCTGCTAGATTTCCCATTTCTTCAATTGCATGCGTCATCAAGTCGCTTGCCAGAGAGGTGTTAAGCAAGAAGTATCTTGCTAAAGCTGTATTGCCGATCAGCCCTTCAATTGAGCGGACCTGTTCATTTCCCTCGCGCTTAGCAACATGCCCCAACCAAAAAATGGAACGCATTTCTGCACCAAATTCAGTATCGCGAATGTAATGGCACATGGTCGTGAGATTTAAGTCGCGTTCTAATTCACCCGCCCGAGCACATAACAAAGTTTCATTTTTCGATGGTGTGTAATCAGGAAAAAATTCAACAGGGTCGACAAACTGGATACGAAGCTTTTGAAGTTCGTTGCCAATGTATTCGTGCACAAGATGACTGGCTCCAATAATTTCCCCCTCTCGTTTGTTTTCCCAACTCATCCAAACATGCGCGGTGGGGTGCCACTTTTGATAATCGGCGGTAGTTTGCATGTAATCAGCAAACCACCATCGCACCATATTCGCTTTCACTTTTGGCATGCGGGTAAGCGCTTTTACTACAATAACGCCATTGGATTGGGTAAAAATACCGGTTTCGAGATCGTTGTACTCTGGGTTAAAGAGTCCTGAAGTTTCTCGATAGTGAGAAAATGGATTAACACCCCAAATAGCGATGATAAAGACAATACTTGATAGGAAGATAACGACTATTTTTTTCATATCTTATAGCTCTTGAAAAATGTTGAGTGCATCAATTTCATGATGAGAAAGACCGAGCATGGTCAGAACAAAACGTGCCCATTCCATTCCGTCTGGCACTTGGCTTTGGCGGTGAATAGAGGCGATGACTAATCCGATAAAGCCCCAACTTGTAATGGGTTCTGCTATTTCTGGTGACGCGACCGGTTGAAAGCGACCGCGAATAACGCCACTGGCAATATTCGCCGTTAGAAAGTCGCGCTGACTTTCGGTGATCGCATTGTTGAGGATATGGGGGTATGCAGTAAGCTTTTCGGTAATTGGATCAGTAGCAATGCTATTAAACATTGCATTTGCCATCCTCGCGACAACGTCGGCACTGTCGACATCTGAACCTATCAAAACTTGCGATAGTTGTTCTGTATGCGCCCGGGCATATGCTTCGTAGCGCACTCTTACCGCCTCTATGATGCAATCGACCTTCCCTTCAAAATAGTTATAAAAGGTTCTTCTGCCGACATCCGCTCCATCTGCAATGTCATCTGCAGTTAATGTTTCAAACCCTTTTCTCGCGATAAGTTCAGTCGCCACAGTCAGCAATTTTATTCGCGTCTTATGCTTTTTTCGGGTGATCCTGTTTTCACCAGAGACATTTGTCGAGTTCATTTCATTAGCCCTGTATTCGCAGTTGATAACTGAATGTAGTAACAATAATAACTAAATTATACAGAAGTGCAATATTGCACTAGTGTGCAATTGTGGTTAGAGTGATGTTTAATATGTGTAAAAATTGTGTGAATTAATGGTGTTTGCAAGGGGGTTACATGAAAGTTGCGAAGATGATACAAGTTGTTGGCGTATGTGTGGCGATGATGGGAGTGGGGGTAAAAGCAGATGAACCACAGTTGGTGGATGAGAAAAGTAAGACTATAGATGATCCTGTTTTAGAAGTAATTGAAGTGACGGCACAGAAGCGCACTCAATCAATACAAGAGGTGCCGATATCTGTTCAAGCATTGACGGGGGATGTCATTGAACGCAGTGGGGTGAGTGATTTCGAGGATATTGTGCATATTTCGCCGTCTATTTCACTGCAAGATAATTTGTCACCGTTCCAGAAAAGCATTTACATAAGAGGAACCGGGACCACCATTAATTCAGCTACGGTGGAGTCGAGTGTTTCAACAGTAGTCGACGGTGTAGTACTTGCTCGACAGGGCCAATTTTTTGGAAGCTTAGCAGATACAGAAAGAGTAGAAGTATTAAGGGGACCGCAAAGCACATTGTTTGGCAAAAATGCATCTGCTGGGGTGCTTAATATTGTGACTGAAAAGCCCAGTTTCGAAGAGCAAGCAATGCGTGCGTCGGTCTCTTATGATGAATACGGAGAATGGAATGCGAAAGGCACGGTGACGGGGCCAATTTCGGATGAAGTCGCATTCCGATTGTCGGGGAACTATAAATATGTGGCAACGAGTCATATTGAGAACGTCAACAATGACGGTCCTTCCCTTGATAAAGAGCGAGCCAAAGGCGCGAGAGGTAAGCTGCAATGGGATATAAATGATAATATTGAGTTGATGCTCATTGCTGACTATTCGGACACAAGTGCCCCCTCTGGCGTGCGAGTATTTCGGTCGGTGAGCGAGGCCTCACTTGAAGCGAGTAATATTGACGCGAGAACACCAGTTATACCTGGAGAAAGTAATCGACAAGTGAATATCAACGATCCTCATCATTACGACATGAAAGATTGGGGGGGCAGTGCAGAATTAAATTGGTGGTTAGACGAGCATCAAATCACCTCAATTACCGCATACAGAAACTGGCAAATGGATGATGCACTAGATATAGATTCAACTGGTGTAGATATTCCCGTCAGTGCCTATATTGGCTATGGTACGCCTTCTTTTCGAGGCGTAGTAAACAGCACGAAAGACACGGAGCAAATGTCACAAGAAGTTAGGCTCCAATCAACTCACGAAGGGGCCTTTCAATACACTATAGGTGCGTATTTGTGGGGTACGAATTACATAGGTATTAATCAAGAAAGGCGAACCGTATGCTACGACTTAGTTGCGGCAAGGCCTGTTTACAGTAACTGTGAAGGGGTTCCACCACCAGCTGCCTATGTGGCGAGTCAGTCCTACGATCAACTTACGGATGTATCAACGCAATATTACGCGTTATTTGGTCAATTTGATTATGAATTGAGTCAGAAGTTTTCAGTCTCTTTGGGGTTGAGGTCTCAACGTGATGTATTTGAATGGGACGTTCAACAGCGCGGGATTGTTGAGGAAGGCGATTTACCTGAACCTCGTTATGAGGGGGCAGGCAAGCAGCATTATACTGAAACAACGGGAAAGCTTTCTTTTCAGTTTGCTTTAGAATCAGGTGCTAATGCATATGCTACCTACTCCAAAGGGTACAAGGGTCCTGGCGCAGACTTTGCTTTGCCTGATAGTGCGCCTCTAGAGCCTGAATATGTCGATGCCTACGAAATCGGTTATAAAACGCAATGGTTTAATCGAAGACTGAATCTTACAAGCGCACTTTTCTGGCAAGATTTTGAGAATACGCAGGTCTCCTATTTTGATGAGACAGATGTGATTTTCAGGCCCACTAATGCTGGTAAAACAAGGCAGAGAGGTCTTGAAATAGACGGAATGTTCGCCGCCACCAATAATCTCACTTTAACGTTAGCCACAACGTGGTTAGATGCAGAGTTTCAATCGTATTCGGTGGCCTGCTATGTAAACGACCCTAGCCCATCGTGCTCTGAGTCAGGTACAAAGGATGTATCTGGTGAAACCACGACGTTTTCTCCTGAATTTAAAATTGTTTCTGGGCTGCACTATGAGAGTGATGCCTTGAGCAACGGTGCAACATGGTTTTTGCAAGCGAATCATCGTTGGCAATCAGAAGTGCAATATGATGCGAGCCAAAACCCTGCAACCATACAGGGGGCGTATGGCATCGCGGAAGTATTCATCGGATATACTGCAGCGTCACAGAGATATTCCGTGTCTTTGTTCGTTAAGAATATATTTGATACACAATATGTTAATAACTTAGCTGCTTTTGTAGACTCCACAGGGCAAGGAGAATCTGTTATCCAATTTGTTCCCAAAACGGCGGATAGGCTAATTGGTGTTTCCGTTAATTTTCAATATTAATCTGTCTCTAAAAAAAGGTTTCTAGGTTAAATGTAATACTGATTCGACGTATTTTAATTATGGGGCCCGATAGTTGGAGAAAACGGTCTGAGGGCTGTTTAGATAGAGCTGCCACGTTTAACCGTGGCAGGTATTGAACGGCTACTCGCCGGTACTAAGCCAATCCATTTGATGACCGGCTCTTCGTTTTTTATTTAAAATATCTTCAAGAAGCGGCGTAAGAATAAGCTCCATAGCCAGTGCTATTTTGCCCCCTGGCACCACCAAGGTATTGATACGAGACATAAACGAACCATCAATCATCTGAAGCAAATAAGGATAATCGACACTCTTCATTTCACGTCTGAATCGAACCACAACAAAGCTCTCATCCTGGGTTGGAATTTCACGAGCGCTGAACGGGTTAGAGGTATCCACAGTCGGTACGCGCTGGAAGTTAACGTGGGTGCGTGAAAACTGCGGCGTAATATAGTGGAAGTAGTCGTCTAGCCCACGCACTATGCTGCTCATCACCGCTTCACGGGAGTGACCGCGATCAGTGGTGTCGCGCACAATTTTTTGGATCCACTCTAAGTTTACGATGGGTACCATGCCGACCAGTAAATCTACATGCTTTGCTACGTCATTCTCTTCAGTCTTAACACCCCCGTGTAATCCTTCATAGAACAACAAATCAGTGTTTTTGGGCAAATCTTGCCAAGGTGTAAAGGTTCCAGGCATCTGGTTAAAAGGGACTGCCTCATCAAAAGTATGAAGGTATTGTCTAAATTGACCTGTACCCGAGCTGCCGTATTCCCTAAACAGAGATTCTAAGAGTTCGAAATCGTTGGCTTTAGGGCCAAAGTAGCTAATATGCCTGCCTTGCTCTTGTGCTTTTCGAATTTCTACTTCCATTTCTGGGCGAGTAAAACGATGGAAGCTATCACCGCCAACTACTGCAGCATTAACATTTAAGTTCCTGAAAATATGGCGAATAGCATTGGTCGTGGTAGTAGTACCCGCACCAGAAGAACCTGTTATAGCAATAATAGGGTGTTTGACAGACATAGGAATTCTTTTTGGAAATGACGGGTACTAGTTATAAGCTGATGTGAGCTAAGAATCAAGGGCAGGTATAAGCGCTTACTACTCGAACCCTGGGGGTTGCTTTCGCTCCAGCCTGCGTATAATCAATCATCTAGCCGTTTGTGATGGTGCTGCAGTAGGCGCACAATTAGCTTTGCCTCTTCTTCATCTAAATCAAGAAGTGCGCGAACATGTTCTAGGTGATGCAGATCGTGCTCACTCAACTTTCCGTCGTCCAAAACGCTTCTTACTGTGTCTTTAAACCTATCGCGTTTTAGCTGCATCTGTGACGTGTAGCTAGAAGACAAAATACCCGCTGGTAAGGCGTAAAAACAGATACCCATAATAGTTATGAGGCCGCCAAATATTTTACCCAATGCAGTTATAGGAACGGCGTCACCATAGCCCACTGTGGTCAGCGTGACGAGCGCCCACCACAATGAAGCGGGAATACTGCTAAAAACATCGGGCTGAGCAGCGTGTTCAATGTAGTAAATACAGGTGGCGGCGATAATCGTGAACAACAAAAGTACGCTTAACGCCGCAATAAGGCTGTGAGACTCGTTGCGCAATACGGTTACGAGAGTTTGCATAGAGCGCGAATAGCGCCCGATTTTTAGAATTCGCATTACCCGAAATATTCGCAAAATACGTAAATCGAACGCCACGAAAACGCTTAAGTAAAAAGGCAGAATTGCCATTAGGTCGACCAGCGCCATGGGACTTTTCAAATAGCTCCAGCGCTTTTGCCACGTCGTTGTATGTTCGTGATTAAGGCGGTTTGGGGCCGATGCGCTGCCGTATAAACGAAGAAAGTACTCGACGGTAAATATCAGTACTGAAACCACTTCGATTATGTGAAGTTCGTACTGCCAAATGGCAGGGATACCCGGCACTGTTTCCAGCATCATAGCGACAACATTTACGATAATTAACGCGATAAGAAATACATCAAATATTTTGCTGAGCTTTTTGTACTCGTGAGCCTCGCTAGCAGGCGCAAGGATGTGATAGCACGCGTTTTGAAATGACATAACCATGGTGGTGAGGGAACGAATGTCTTTTTATACCAATTACCGTTGCAAATTGGTAATGCTTCTAAAAAAGGAGGGAGTGTTTGGCACTTTTTTCAAGCGCGAATGGGGTCAAAACATGGTAGTTTAAAATACCAATAAGCAAACAAAGAGCGTATCCAATTGAAAAGTACAAAACATTTAGGGGCAGCACTAACCTCGGCACTGCTTGTGGCTATGTCTGTGCCCACAGCACAAGCTAAGTCTGACAGCGTACTTTTTTCATCAATGCCACCTGTTATAGATGGTGTGGCCAACGACGCTGCATGGAAAGGGGGCGATTGGCATGACATGACGTCGCTTATGTGGGGTACGGCACCTGAGCCCAGCGACTTTTCAGGTCGATATAAACTCCGATGGAACGAGGATGCGCTGTATCTGTTGGCTGAAATACAAGACGATCACCTTTCAGATACTTACGCTAACCCGCTGGAGCGTTATTGGGATGATGACTGTTTAGAAATTTTCATTGATGCGGATGCCTCTGGTGGCGATCACCTGAATAACTACAACGCGTTTGCTTATCACTTGGCTCTAGATAATCAGGTTGTTGATATAGGCCCAAATGGGGCTGGAGAGGCGGTACCGCAACTCTACAATGATCATGTAGAGAACAAATGGCAGCGTGATACAGAAGCGCCTTATAAAGTCTATTGGGAAGCTAGAGTGCGTGTGTTTGAAGACACCTATAGGCACGGAGCAGATAATTCGCCAGTTACCTTAAAAGAAGGTATGACGCTGGGTTTTATGCTTGCTTACTGCGATGCAGATGGCGGTGATAGAGAACACTTTATGGGCTCTCATAAGATAACCCCAGTAAACGGTGATAAAAATTTAGGGTACAAAGACGCATCGGTATTCGGAAAAGTGCTTTTAACTAAGTAATGTTGGCCGAGTACGGCATAAAAAAACGCGGCATTAAGCCGCGTTTCTAATGTTTTGTATTTCTTTTATTTTGCTTCAGCTTCACGGGCAATAGCGCGGTGTGCAATATCAGTGCGGTAGTACACATCTTTAAACTGAATAGTCTTCAGTAGCTCATACGCTTTTTGCTGTGCTTCGGTAACGTTGTTACCCAAAGCAGTAGCGCAAAGCACGCGGCCACCTGCGGTAACAACGTCACCGTCTTGAAGAGCAGTACCAGCGTGGAAAACTTTTCCTTCTAGTTTAGCGGCTTCTTCGAAACCAGTAATCACGTCGCCCTTGTCGTAGCTGCCTGGGTAGCCGCCAGCGGCAAGCACAACACCTACTGCAGCGCGCTCGTCAAACTCAATGGTTTTGCCTGCAAGTTCGCCTTTGCATGCTGCTTGGCAAAGTGGAACGATATCCGATTTTAAGCGCAGCATAATTGGCTGGGTTTCTGGGTCACCAAAGCGGCAGTTGTACTCAATCACCTTAGGTGTGCCGTCTGCCATGATCATAAGGCCTGCATACAAAAAGCCAACGTAGTCGTTGCCTTCAGCGGCCATGCCATCAACCGTTGGCATAATCACTTCCTGCATAATACGGTTGTGAATGTCTTGTGTTACTACCGGAGCAGGAGAGTACGCACCCATACCACCTGTGTTTGGCCCTTTATCACCGTCAGCAGCACGCTTGTGATCTTGGCTGGTGGCAAAAGGCAGTACGTTCTTACCGTCTACCATGACAATGAACGACGCTTCTTCACCGTCTAAGAACTCTTCAATAACTACGCGGCTGCCCGCTTCGCCAAAGGCATTGCCCGCTAGCATGTCGCGAATAGCCTCTTCAGCTTCTTCAAGGGTCATCGCAACAATAACACCTTTACCGGCAGCAAGGCCGTCTGCCTTTACTACAATCGGCGCACCTTTCTCGCGAACATAGGCAATGGCAGGGTCAATTTCTGTGAAGTTTTGATACTCAGCCGTTGGAATGTTGTGGCGAGCCAAAAAGTCTTTGGTAAAAGCTTTTGAGCCTTCAAGCTGCGCCGCAGCTTGAGTGGGCCCAAAAATCATTAAACCCGCGTTAGTGAACGCATCTACAACACCTGCAACCAGCGGCGCTTCTGGGCCTACAATAGTAAGCTCAACATCGTTACCTTGAGCAAAAGAAACCAAGCCAGCAATGTCGTTAACATCAATAGCTACGTTCTCAAGCTTAGGCTCTGTAGCGGTACCCGCATTACCAGGTGCTACAAATACTGTTGAAACATCAGAAGACTGCGCTGCTTTAAACGCTAGCGCGTGTTCGCGGCCACCGCCGCCAATTACAAGTACGTTCATTAACTGTTCCGTTTTGAGTGTTTAATATTATGATTTTGGTTTGGTGAATTTTAGTGTCATGCGATTGCTCTCGCCAATCGCCATGTACTTTTCACGATCTTGGTCGTCTAGCGCTAAACGAGGAGGTAGCGTCCACACACCTTTCGGGTGATCTGCGGTATCCATTGGGTTTGCGTTTACATCGCTACTTGCTTCAAGCACAAAACCTGCTTTTTCAGCGGCAGATACAACGTAAGAGCGCTTCATATAGCCACTTTTCTTCATTGCTTCATCATCTGCGCTTTCAGGAAGCTCATGTTCTACTACGCCCAGTACGCCACCGGGTTTAAGCGCTTTGAAAAATGCGCCAAATGCATTGTCGATACCCTCGTCACCGTGACGCATATACCAGTTGTGTACGTTGCGAAAGGTTAGCACCATATCGGCGCTGCCCGCTTCGCTAATATCCAGCGCTTTCATAGGGTCGAATGCAGTAAGTTCAGCACCTTCATACTTCATGCCCGGCTTCATTTTTTCTTTAAAGCCTTCCACCGACTTTTTGTAGTAGCCGCTGGTTTCATCATCAACGTAAAAGTGAGCAGCTACATACTTACCGTTATCTTTTACAACAGAATAAAGAATGTCGGCATACCAGCCGCCACCTGGAGAGATTTCTACCACAGTCATGTCTGGGGTAAGGCCAAAAAAGCGCAGTGTTTGCTGAGGATTACGGTACTCATCACGTACTTTGGCACTAGCAGAGCGGATATCGCTCATTGCAGCATCAGAAATTGCATCTGCGCTTGCATAGGTAGCACTTACACCGAGGGTTGCGGCTAACACATATTGGGCTAACTTTTTCATTCTTATTTCCTTTTTCTGTCGAGGGTAGGCAAATAACATAACATTTATTAGTAACACTATTACTACAAATTACCACGGGTCAGATCAAGCCTATCAGCTAACCCCTATTTGCACTTACGCCTTAGCAGAATAATTCGCAACTCTGTCGCTTCGATGAGATTTCACTACAATCAAGCAAATGACCTTGAGTCTGCGTATTTAAAAGGGTTAAGGAAAAATAACAAACACACAGTAAAACAACTAAACGCCGCTTTACCGTGTGTTTAACTTAGGTGTTGGATTCCCTCACTAAGCCTGCACTATAAGTTATTATTTAAATACTTATTAGTGACGGAAGTGACGCATGCCTGTGAACACCATAGCAATGCCGTGTTCATCTGCGGCATCAATCACTTCTTGGTCGCGCATAGAGCCACCAGGCTGAATTACCGCCTTAATACCGGCTTCAGCAGCAGCGTCGATGCCGTCGCGGAATGGGAAGAATGCGTCAGATGCCATTACAGAGCCTGCTACTTCAAGGTTTTCATCAGCTGCTTTAATACCCGCAATTTTTGCAGAATAAACGCGGCTCATTTGACCTGCGCCCACGCCTACCGTCATACCGTCTTTGCAGTAAACAATCGCGTTAGACTTCACGTATTTTGCTACCTTCCAGCAGAACATAAGGTCGCGAAGTTCTTCTTCGCTTGGCTTGCGTTTGGTCACCACTTCTAGGTCTTCCATTTCAACCATGCCGAAGTCACGCTCTTGTACCAATAAACCGCCGTTCACGCGTTTAAAGTCGTAACCTTCAGTTAGCTGACCAGCCCAGTCACCACACGCTAGAAGACGTACGTTTTTCTTTGCACTAACTACTTCTTTTGCTTCATCGCTTACGGTTGGTGCAATAATGACTTCTACGAATTGACGGTCAACAATCGCTTGTGCCGTTTTCGCATCAAGCTCGCGGTTAAACGCAATAATGCCGCCAAATGCTGACGTTGGGTCAGTTTTAAACGCGCGGTCATAGGCACTTAAAATATCGTCGCCAATAGCAACACCACATGGGTTAGCGTGCTTAACGATTACACATGCTGGCTCTTCGAATTCCTTCACGCACTCTAGCGCCGCATCGGTATCAGCAATGTTGTTAAACGAAAGCTCTTTACCCTGAAGCTGAGTAGCAGTGGCAACAGAAGCTTCTTGAATGTTGTTTTCAACATAGAAGGCCGCTTCTTGGTGGCTATTTTCGCCATAGCGAAGATCTTGCTTCTTAGTAAGCTGCATGTTGTAGGTGCGTGGGAATTCGCTGTGCTGGTGGTCACAGTCTGCTTCACAGCCAGTGCTGTCTAAACGGGCACCAAAGTAGTTTGCAATCATGCCGTCGTATTCAGCAGTGTGCTCAAATGCTTTAATGGCAAGGTCGAAACGGGTGTTGTAGGTTAACGAGCCGTTGTTATCGTTCATCTCTGCAAGTACGCGAGAGTAGTCAGACGCATTAACCACAATAGTCACATCTTTATGGTTTTTTGCGGCAGCGCGTACCATCGTTGGGCCACCGATATCAATATTTTCAATTGCATCTTCTAGCGTGCAATCTTCGTTTGCCACTGTTGCAGCAAACGGGTAAAGGTTAACTACCACAAGATCGATAGGTGCAATGTTGTGTTCTTCCATCACCGCTTCATCAGTACCGCGACGACCAAGGATACCGCCATGAATTTTCGGGTGAAGAGTTTTAACTCGGCCCGCCATAATTTCTGGGTGACCTGTGTGATCAGAGACTTCTTTCACAGGTAAGCCAGCATCAGCGAGTAGTTTCGCGGTACCGCCCGTCGACAGAAGTTCTACGCCAGCGTTATGCAGCGCTGTCGCGAAATCGAGGATACCGGTTTTATCAGAGACACTAAGGAGAGCACGTTTAATAGGTTTTGGTGTTTGCATAAATTTTAAGTTTCTAATGTTGTAGTGTTGAAACAAAAAGAGCACCGTTTGGTGCTCTTTGGTGGGCAAAGCCCTTGGAATCTTAGTTCATGCCGTATTGCTTAAGCTTCTTGCGAAGTGTGCCACGGTTGATGCCCATCATGATGGCAGCGCGGGTTTGATTGCCGCGTGTGTAAGTCATGACTTCTTCTAGCAGCGGCGCTTCAACTTCAGCCAGTACCATTTCGTACAGGTTATCGATGTTTGCGTTATCCAATTGCTTAAGGTACTTGTTAACCGCTTGCTTTACAGAGTCACGCAGTGGCTTTTGAGCTTGCGTTTGTGAAGGCGTAGTTACTGTAGTAGTAAAAGGTGAAGTCACGTTTTGATCGAACATAATACTGTGTTGCTCTTAAGTTAGTCATCACTATGCTGCGGGAGAAATCTGTCGGGTCTCTCGGGTCTGCAGCGCTTGAAAATATGCATTTAGTGCATCGAGTTGCTCATTCGCATCATCGATAGCGTTAAACGTTTTACGAAACTGACGATCCGTATCGTGCTCCGCGAGATACCAGCCCACGTGCTTACGGGCAATTCTCACACCGGCTATGTCGCCATAAAAGTTCTGCACATTAGCTACATGCTCGTGCAAAAGTTCATATAACTCTGACAGTGGCGGTGCTGGTAGGTTCTCGCCCGTTTCAAGATAATGTTGGATCTGTTTAAATATCCAAGGCTTACCTTGCGCGCCGCGACCTATCATTACGCCATCTGCACCGGTGTAATTCAGCACCTCTTGTGCTTTCTCTGGAGAAGTAATGTCACCATTTGCAATAACAGGAATTGATATTGCCGCCTTTATTTGACGTATGGTGTCGTATTCAGCTTCTCCTTTATACATACAAGCTCGTGTTCTGCCGTGAACAGCAAGCGACTGTATGCCGTTTTGCTCTGCAATGCGGGCAATTTCAACCCCATTGCGATTTTCTGGGTTCCAGCCAGTGCGAATTTTCAGTGTTACGGGTACGTCAACAGCATTAACTACTGCTTTAATAATCGCTTCCACTGTATCTGGGTATTGAAGCAAGGCAGAACCGGCTAGCTTCTTATTGACCTTCTTAGCAGGACAACCCATGTTGATGTCGATGATTTGCGCACCATTTTCAACATTAAATTGTGCTGCCTGAGCCATAAGCTCAGGGTCGGCCCCAGCTATCTGTACAGAGCGAATGCCTTCTTCACCCTCATGATTCATACGCGCTTGCGATTTGGCTGTGTTCCAAACCTTCGGATTACTCGAAAGCATTTCTGAAACAACAAGCCCTGCACCTAAGCGCTTACAAAGTTGGCGAAACGGTCTATCTGTTACGCCAGCCATGGGGGCCAACATCAAATTGTTTTCTAACTCGTAAGGTCCAATTCGCATTGTAAAATGTATAGCTCGCCATCTAAAACTGCACAGAAAATATACACCCGGCTAAAACGGGGCGCTAAGTGTACGTGTTTTCGCAAGGCTTGAAAAGGCTAAAAATCACACAAAATTTCACTTAGTGGTCTTGACAGTGAAAAAAATCTGTCACATTAGTAAGCTAACGTTGATTTTCAGTCTAAATATTGTACGAAAGTCTTACAGCCCCCGATTTGAAAGGGCTGTAATGTGAAAAAAATTAACAAATTATTAGGTTATTGTGACCGTGTTTGTTTAATTTTGCAGCGAGTTGTGAGCAGAAAATATCATTTCTACTTAATAAGCATTCAAGATCTCAGTCTATTTAACACTCAATACTAACGCTTTTGGCCAGAAACTCGTGCCCATTCACCGTCAATAGCACTGGGCTCTAGTGTGATATCGCTTGAATAGGCGTCTTCAATTCGCGAAACCTGTTCAGCCAATATGCCGGAAAGTACTAACAAACCGCCCGATTTGCAGTAGTTGGTAATAACACTTTGAAGTTCTAGTAATGGACCAGACAAGATGTTCGCCATGACCACGTCGGCTTCTAGTTCAGGCTGGTCTTCAGGAAGATACACATCCAAACGATCTTCAACGCCATTGCGGCGCGCATTTTCTTTTGTCGCTTGAAGAGCTTGCGGGTCAATATCAATACCAATAACGCGCTTAGCGCCTAGCTTCAATGCGGCAAGGGCTAAGATGCCTGACCCACAGCCAAAATCGACGACCGTTTTATCTGTCATATCGATACCGTCTAGCCAGCGTAAACAAAGCGCCGTGGTAGGGTGTGTACCAGTACCAAAGGCAAGCCCTGGGTCGAGCATCACGTTAACAGCGTTTGGATCTGGAACATCTCGCCAGCTTGGGCAAATCCACAAGCGCTCACCAAACTGCATAGGATGGAAGTTATCCATCCACTCTCGTTCCCAGTCTTTGTCTTCAAGTGGTTCTAGCTTGTATTTAAAGTCTGGACCAAGCACCTTCGCCTTACCTAGGCGTTGCAGAATACCTTTCATATCGGCATCAGCTTCAAATAGCCCTACCACTTGTGTATCTGGCCACAGTAATACCTCACCTGGTTTAGGCTCGTACATGGGCGTATCTTTCGCGTCAACATAGGTAACGGCTTGCGAGCCATTCGCTGTTAGCATATCGCCTATTGATTCAGCGTGTTCAGAGGAGGTGTTAATTCGAAGTTGTAGCCAAGCCATAGTTATCGTTCGTTGGGACCTTTGTTGGTTATTGTACCTTCGGTTGGCGGTAAACAAAACGAAAGCAAACGAAAAGCAGGGACAATATGTCTTATTTGCTGTGTTTGGGAGGGAAATTCACTGCTTAGCCTTTAGTCCAGTGGCTTGAATTGCAAATGCGCCTATAGTTAATAAAACGGTTCGATTGGAAAGTTAACCGGAGTTTTATGCGTTTTCTTATTCTATTTTTGTGCGTCTTTGCCACTGCATCTTCTGTCGCCGCCCGAGAACTAAATGTGGTGGTTGGGTGGAACAAGCCACCATATGTCATATCGCAAGAGCACAGTGGGTTTGAAGTTGACCTTGTCAGAGCCATTGTATCGGAAATGGGTCATACACTTTCGCCTATCTATGTTCCCTTTGGTCGCACGGCACATTTACTAAAGAACAGTGCTGTCGATATTGGGCTTACACAAAATGCGGCACACAACGTTAACGTTTCTATCCTTTCTGACCCATACATTATTTATCAAAACGTGGCCGTGTCACAGGCAGCTAGAAACTTTGTTATTGATGATATAAGCGATTTAAAAGGAAAGAGCGTTATTGCATTTCAAACAGCGCAATCGGTATTAGGCGAGCAGTTTAAGGAAGCCTTGGCGCTCGAGCCAGCTTATATAGAAATGGCTAGGCAGGACCGTCAGGTTGACATGCTTATGCGTGATCATGTCGACGTTATTGTTTTAGACCGAAACATATTTAACCACTTCAAACTTGAAAACGAGGTTTATGCTGAGAAAGAAACGGTGTTTCATGAATTATTTCCTGTCTCTGTATATTGCGCAGCGATCCCCGACCCTGAGCTGAGAGCAAAGTTTAATACTGTGCTGAATCGTCTCATTGAAGATGGCCGCTATCAATTGCTGCTCAACGAATATCAGCTAGATAATCTTCTTCATAAGCTACCCCAAGAATCTTCGTTTATGTGATCACAAGATTTATGGTGTAGACAATGAACTATTTCTGATTCAACGTATATCAAGTTAACAATATGATAAAGCCTGTTGCTTTTTGCTTGTTTAGTTAAACGCAATAACAGGCACTAGGACTCTGCATTAAGGAAAGATCTATGTTGAAAGAGTGGTATTTGCTGATAGCTGTTTTGCTATGCACCGCCTGCGCGTCGCAATCGAACCCTAATCCTACCCCTTCAAAGTGGTTAGATGAACCTGCGTTTGTTCAAGCGCAAGCTATTATCGATGGCAAGGTTACATCGTCAGCGTTAGTCAGTGGTTTTCTGGCGAGAATTGAGCAGCTTGATAAAAAGACAAACAGCATTTTAGCGCTAAATCCAAATGCACTAGCTGAAGCGAAAGCCATTGATAAAAAAGTGGCTAATGGTGAGGCATTAGGACCTTTAGCTGGCATCCCCGTGCTATTGAAAGACAATATAGAGAGTACAGAGATGCCAACGACGGCAGGCTCTATGGCGCTAATTAATAACAATACTGGTCGAGACGCTCCGATAGTGGCGAAGCTTAAAGCCGCTGGGGCGATCATTCTTGGCAAGACTAACTTATCTGAATGGGCAAATTTTCGTTCAGAATCATCAATAAGCGGCTGGAGTGCAGTAGGTGGCTTAACCCGTAACCCGCATATTTTATCAAGAAGTGCATGTGGCTCGTCTTCTGGCTCGGGCGCAGCAATGTCACTCAGATTAGCATCACTCGCCGTAGGCACTGAAACCAATGGCTCTATAATATGCCCTGCATCTATTAATGGTGTAGTGGGCTTTAAGCCAACGGTCGGTTTACTTTCTAGAACGCATATAGTGCCTATTTCCTTCAGCCAAGATACCGCAGGACCTATGACCTCCAATGTTCAAGATGCCTGGCTGATGACAGCAGTAATGGCGGGCGAAGATGCAAGCGATAGCGCCACTAAAAATGCAGGGACTCATCGTCCGGCCATGCCTTTATCTGAGATGCTTCCAACAGACTTGAAGGGTAAGCGCATTGGTGTGGTCAGGTATCGCCAGGGCGATAACCCTCATGTATTAGCGGTTTATGAAAGCGCATTAAGTCAGTTAAAAGCATCGGGCGCGACCTTGGTGGATATCAGTGACTTTTCCCAGCCAGATTCATTTTGGCCCGACTCGTACAATGTGTTGCTAAGCGAGTTTCATCACAGCATCAACGAATATTTGTCGGGGTCGCCGGCAGAGATCCCTGCTAGAAACTTATCTGAGCTTATCGCTTTTAATAACAAAACCGAACGAGAGTTGGTGCTGTTTAATCAAGATATTTTCGAAAAGTCGCTAGCGTCAGCACCTATAGGTAGCGAACAGTATCAAAGCGCACTTCGCCTTATTCAGGATACCGCGGGCAAAAATGGTATTGACGCATTGCTAGCAAAGCACAATGTCGATGTATTAGTAGCGCCTTCAAATAGCCCTTCATTTTTAATCGATGGAGTGTATGGAGATCATTCGCCAGCCGGTTTTATTGGTATTGGTTATTTGGCCGCTGTTGCAGGGTATCCGCACCTTACAGTACCTGCGGGCCAAGTAAAGAATCTCCCGGTAGGAATTAGCTTTATCGGCGGCAAGTGGCAAGATGAAAATGTACTGAAAATAGGTAAAGTGTTTGAAGCAAAACATGGTTTTTTCATTAAGCCTGGCCTTTTACCAACCCGTTTTGACACCCCAAGCTTAAAAGGTATTGATACTGGCCTTAATAACGACGGTTAACAAGTGGCTCGTTGCTAAGTTAAAGCATCTCGAAGCGTTTCCAAACAAAAAAGCCCTCGAGTCATCGAGGGCTTTTACAATTCAAGTTACTAACTTTAAGCTATTGTGACCAGCCGCTGTTTGTAGCTTTATGCAGCGTTTGGTTTCAACATAAAAGCTGCTATGCCGCTTTAAATGCTTAACCTGGCTTTTTAACCCACGCGCTACACCAGCCATCAGCGTTAACCAGCTTGTTAGGGAAAATGTTACAAGGGCGATATTGTTCGCCATCGGCACCCTGCACGTACATGCAGTTAGCACATTTTGCACCTTCAACGGTTGACGATGGTGTGTAGTTCAATGCTTTAGCAGTTGGGTCATCAGCGCTCAATTGTTCTTGAGCTTGTGCACGTAACGCTACACCACCTAATGTAAGACCGATAACTGTAGAGCCCGACAGTTTTAAAAAGTCACGGCGATTTACAGATTTCATAACATTCTCCTTAAGAGATAGAAACGATAATGATTCTTTTTTATTCAGTGCCTTAAACGCAAAAACCTGCCCAAAGAGGCAGGTTTTGTGTAATGTTTAAATACTATCTCTTTTTGAAAAAAGATCGAATGAAATGTCTTATTTTCACTTGATCTAGATTAAATAAAATTCAGAGTAATAACACCCGATTGTAAATTTTAGACTGTTCTATCTGCTACAAGTTCATTTTTTAGCTAGGGATACACCGGGTTTGGCGTAAGCAAATTGTGCAATACGCGTAGTATTATGATAGCTATCTAAACCAGAAATACAGGCAGTGTTGGCTTTTTCTAAATCGGCGTATCCGTCTTCATCAATAATACTCTCTGGCATATGCAGCTCTTGAATTTCTCCAATAACCATTTCGGTTTCGTTAAGCAGTTTTAAATGTTGCGCCACCTTTAAGCCCATCTTGATTTGGCTTTCTTTAACAAACGGCGCACTAAATGACTCGCTAAACTGTGGTGTTAAGCCCACTGCTTCAAATTCACTTTCATCAGGAGCATAGCGGGCAGACGTTTGATGTGCTTTATCGACCCAATCGGCTGAAACGTTATTTAGCGTATAAAAGCCCTGTTGTTTTATATTGCTAAGGGTGTCTCGTACGACCGTGTGAGGACGCATGATCATCCCGATTAGCGGCGGGTTAGCGCCCACATGAACAACTGAACTTACAATGGCTAAATTGTTGGTGTTGCCGTTTGTAGTACCCACCAATGTCGCCGATTTGAATCCAGACAAACTGTTAATTAGGTTGGCACGGTATCGCTGAGTAAGTTCATCAATATCGCTGCGAGTAAATTGCTTAGTCATTCTCTCGTTCAGCCTCTATTTGAATGTCTTCACCGTGCTGGTAAGCAGTAAGCTCTATAGGCTGGCAACACACTTGGCAGTCGAGTACCTGCACTTGGCCAACATCGTTAATTTCATCTATTTCTACATCGTTGGGGGCCATACAGTAAGGACATGAAAAGTCCATGGAACGGGTTAAGCTCATATTTAATCGCCTTATTAATCAGTAAACAGGTTTATTACGTAATGCTTAGACGAGTGGATTTTCTTTATAAAGTGCATAGTGTGTTGCGTGAAAGTAGCGCGCGCTGGTAGTAGCGGTGTCGTTCAGTCACCGTTGAATATAAGATACAAACCGTCGGCTTCAATAGCGGCCGGCTAGGCAAACAAATAAAGGTGACGATGTGGCAAATAAAGTAGGAAAATGCCCGTGTTGTAACAGAGAGACGCGCCTTACTTATCACCACCTTATTCCCAAAAAAATGCATCGGCGCACCTATTTCAAAAAGCACTTCAGCAAAGCCGAACTGCAGGACGGTATTTATATTTGTAGGCAATGTCATAGCGGCATACATCGCTTTTATGATGAGATGACATTAGCCAAGCACTACTTCAATTTACAACGTTTACTAGATGACGAGCAGCTTTCAACGTTCTTTCAGTGGGTGTCTAAACAGCGAATACGTGTTTAAAAAGTCACATTGTGTATTTTTAGCAGCGGATGTGTAACGCAATCGTGATGGATTTAATTTGATTAGCATGGCTGTATAAATATACACTGTTGATGTTTTCATAGTCAAAGATACCTCATGCGAAAAGATTTACCGCCACGTTATTACCTTTCACACTTTCACGAGTTCCTTGCTTTCTTCGAAGGCGCTAACAGTGCGCTTTTAAGCGATGGTGCAACGGACTTTGTTAAGCGCTTTAAAGCATTAGATGATGACAAGCAGTGCATTGTTGTTAGGGCTGCCAATCGCAAGTATGCGGTGATTGACAGAACGCAGTTTAATTATGGCGAAATCACTGAACCACAAGCACAAATAGATTGGCTTATAGAAAACGGTTGGTTTGGCGATATTACTCACGCTACGCTTAACGATATTGCAGGGGTATTGACCAAAGACGCGTTGTTGGCGCTTCTTGCTGAATACGGCAGTACGCAGGGATTAGCATCGCTCACTAAGCCCAAACTCGTGACGTTACTTAATGAACATATAAGTGCTAGAGGTTGGCCAGAGCGCTTCTCGCTTAATAACTACTTGGTGTGCCTATTCGACGATGCGCTTCGCTATTTACTGTTTCTCTATTTTGGTAATACCAAAAGTCGTTTAAACCAGTTTTCTATGCGTGATTTAGGCGTAATGAGAACCCGCTCTGACTCGGTAACCGATACAGCGCGTTTTGATAATAAAAGCGACGCCGTAGCTTCTTGGTTTTACGCCAATCACTTCAGTCAGTTGGCCTTTTATAACAATGATATATTGCTTGCCATTGCAGAGGGTGAATTACCTGTTACAGAGGGTGTATCTGCCAGTTTTTATCGCGACCAATTACTTTATGCACTAGGGCTTAAAGTGCTAGCCTTCGATAGGCCCAAAGGGCTAGCAATATTGAAACAGGCGCAAAGCGACAAAGCAAAAGAAAAATGGCTAAGGGAAAGCTACAAAGACGGAAATGAAGATGGTGTGAAAGAGGGGCTTGAAGAGATTATCGATAATCCTCCATCGGATACACTGCTTGCGTTTGCAGAAGACTTTTACGCCCGTAAATATCATAAGAAGCGCACTAGCACGGTTACCGATATGCTTCGCAATGCTAGCCGTACGCTGGATATTGACGTAAGCCAAAATCAGCAAGTAGAGCGTGGCGTGTTGGCGCATTATGCACGGCACGGCATTGAAGGCTGGCGCACGGAAAACCGGTTATGGCGCAGTTTGTTCGGCCTTACTTTTTGGAAGCAACTATACGAAGAGGATACGCTAGTTACAGAGTTTGATCGCAGGCCATTATCGCTTAAGCAAAATAACTTCTACGCTAAGTTTGAGCACAGTATTGAGGCATTATTAGAGAAGCTCGATAGCAAAGATAAGCTGCGTTTTCACCTCCACAAGATGGCTACAATGCACTACGGTAAAGTGAACAGCCTGTTTATGTGGTCTAGCCATTTGCTTACGCCTATAGAAGCGCTAATTGAGCATGGTTCACTAGATTCTATTTATGCTTTACTTCGCATGATGTGTAGAGATTTTGAAAGCCTTCGCGATGGCTTCCCCGATATTATGGTGTTTGATGGCGCGCTTCGCTTTGAAGAAATTAAAGCGCCTGGCGATCAGCTTCGCCGTAACCAATTGGTTTCTATTCAGCGTTTGCAGCAAGCTGGTTTTGATGTTGCGGTAACAACCGTAAAATGGATACGCGACCCTGCACAGCCTTATGTAGTGGTAGATATAGAAACCACAGGGGGCAACAACAGTTATAACCGCATTACCGAGATAGGTATGGTGAAACTTGTTGGCGGTAAAGAGGTAGACAGGTTTCAAACCTTATTGAACCCGCAGCGTAGAATTCCTAGTAATATAACCCGCCTTACCGGTATCTCGGACGAGATGGTAGCAGACGCGCCGCTGTTTGCCGAAGTCGCTGAGCAGGTGGCTCGATTTACCGAAGATGCCGTATTTGTTGCGCATAACGTGAACTTTGATTATGGGTTCATTAAACAAGAGTTTGCGCGGTTAGAGCAGCATTTTAGGCGACCAAAAATGTGCACAGTTCGCGAAATGCGCCGCACTTATCCTGGGTTGCCCTCGTACTCTTTGGCTAATTTAACTAAACATTTTCATATAGAAATGGAACGGCATCACCGAGCGTTAAGCGACGCTAAGGCGGCCGCCGAACTGTTAAAACTAGCATTTGAGAAAGACGATGAATTAACGGGCCTGTCGGCGAATTAATAACGTTGTTATTGAAATTTTTACTATGCGTATACTGAACAAAATGTGCGTAAATGCTGTATTGAGTTGAGTTATAACGTGCATATTGAGATGTAAGACATGGCATTAACTGAAGAACAAGAATCACGAATTATTGAAATGGCGTGGGAAGACCGTACGCCGTTTGAAGCCATTGAGCGCTTATACGGGCTTCCGGAAAAAGACGTAATAAAGCTCATGCGTAAAAACCTTAAACAAAAAACCTTTAAAAATTGGCGAGAACGGGTGTCAGGCAGAAAGACTAAACACGCCAGCTTGCGCCCTGAAGGTGTGGATAGAGGCTATTGTCCCTCGCAATACAAATACAAAAGTGCCAACAAGTAGTGTTGAATAAATATCTGTTTGACGTTACCGGTTTGACAACGTGGACTAGCCAACATTACTTCTTTGGCGGAGTAATGGTGGTTATGGGTAAAAGAAACGCGGTTAACTGCTGACGTAACGGCGTTGGAAAGATAACCGTATTTTCTGATTGCAAAATACTTTTAGCGTGATGAACTTGACGTAACAGATTGTGGTAGGTGTCATTGTTTTGCTGTATTGCCTCTACCTTACTCATCATTAATTCAATAAATTCGGCGGGGGATAGGTTGTCGTGTTGCCTTATCTCAAAAGCTAGCGCCTTAAGTACATAAGCTTCCCACTCTTTTCTGTAACTCTCCTGTAATCGCTCAGGATAAAGCGCTAGGTCTGCTACATCTTGCGCTAGGTCTACAATATCAAGGGGATCATCAAAAAGAACGCGAAATGCGAGAAGCACATCGTCAGAGAGGCGAGAAATGGGAAGTTTTTCTTTGAACTGAGCATAGCGGCTTGGCACAAGAACACCTTTTCTATCGGATAACACACATCGCCTTGCGCAGCGCGATTGAACTTGGCTGGCTAACAAAGCGCTTTAAATTGTAATAAAAGCGCGAGTACGAAGAAAGTTGTTCAGGTTAAAAATACGTAATCTAGAATAATTGAACGTATTTACAGACCAACCCGTAACTTATTATGCACTGTTAAAGTGTGTACGCGTTCTTGCTGTTTGGCCCATCATTTGATGGGCCTTTTTTATGTTGCTCAATGGCGCTCATTTTCTCGGTAGTAATAAAGAACGCACACTTTGACGAGCGTCAGTCATTCAACTTTCAAAAGAAAGTTTTACACCAGCCAATAATCTGCTGACGCTATCTACAACATCAGTTCTGACAAACCACTCAACATCATGCTTTTCAGACAGCACGCCGCTAAATTCTAGTGAACCGCCGTGACCTGTTCCCAGAAAATCTTCAATTAGTTCAGCGCGCTCACCAAAGCTACTGTCTATGTATGAGTAGTATGCGAAGTATTCGATAGGATACGATGTGTTAAAAGCACTTGCATCAAACTCTCCGCTGGTGCCCACAACAAGTTTCGCAGCACTTTCATCGGTACGCTGAACCAGTTCTATAAAGGCAGTATCTTTATCGTTTAATCGAAACCGATACTCAGCACGAGCAAATGTACCACCGAGCATTTTTTCAAAACTGGCCTCGTAGCTATGTCGCTGGTCCATTTTCGCCGAGTATTCAATCTCGAAATACGCATCCTCCCCGCCAATATTAAAGGCTTCAGAGGCTTCAGCATTTGCAAGTTGACCAACCACTACTTCAAGGGCTGTGTCGTTTTGTAATTGCCTTACGTGACGTACCCCCGTTATCCACCCATCTTTCGATAAACCGGTGGAAGAAACGCGCCCTTTGTAGGTTGGAATAATGCCTAGCTCAGTTTTTCCAGATTCGGTTTCATGCCTCAAATACAGACGCCTTGCGTAGAGATAATCAGTATTATCGCTACCGAACGTATTGTGGCTTGATGAAAAGTCATCGCCAGTTACCACAAAGCTGTGTACTGACCACGCTGAAGTGATGGCAAGAGAGGGGTAGTAGCGCAGTCGATATTGTTCGCGGCTAGGGCGGTTAGAGCGATCATCGTATCGAACCTGTATGTCTAGCTTCTGTGAGAAAGTGGGTGCTATTTGTTCTCCAAACGCACTGGTTCCCGAAAAAGTAATGAGTGGTAAAACAAGCAAAAACGGAATTCGCACCTATCGAACCTTAAACAAAGCAATTGGCTAGTTTATACATTAAATCTAATTAATTAGCGCATAAAAAGAGCGACTTTACGAAAAAAACATAAAAAAAAGCCGGCAGGGATGCCGGCAATAAGTGGAGTGGGACTCCAATGAGGGTAAAACACACAACAGTATTAAAACTCAGGGAGATGTCTTAAAACTTGTATGCAGTATAGAGTTAGTTTTTAAATAGGAAAATCGTTAAAAATTGATTGTGGTAATCGGAAAATTAGAATGTTCTGAATAGCGAATAGCGAATAGCGAATAGCGAAGGAAGAAAATTGGGCTACACAAAATACAACGTGTAGCCCAAAGGGGGGATTAGGCTAAACCTAGCTTCTTCTCTAGGTAGTGGATGTTGGTTCCACCCGCGAAGAAGTTTTCATCGGCCATAATGGCGCGTTGAAGCGGAATATTCGTTTTAATACCCTCAACCACAATCTCTTCAAGGGCATGGCGCATGCGAGCAATCGCTTCGTCGCGGCTTTCACCGTAAGTGATAAGCTTGCCTATCATTGAGTCGTAGTAAGGAGGTACGTGGTAGCCCGCGTAAATATGCGACTCCCAGCGAATACCTAAACCACCTGGCGCATGGAACATATCGATAGGACCAGGGCTAGGAATAAAGGTTTGTGGATCTTCTGCGTTAATTCGACATTCAATAGCGTGGCCACGAATTTGAATTTGCGACTGATCAATTGACAGTGGCTGACCGGCTGCAATGCGAAGCTGCTCTTTAATAAGGTCAACGCCTGTGATCATCTCAGATACAGGGTGCTCTACCTGAATACGGGTATTCATTTCAATGAAATAGAATTCACCGTTTTCATATAGGAACTCGAAAGTACCTGCTCCGCGGTAGCCTATTTCAATACAGGCTTTGCGGCAGCGATCGCCAATCTTGGTGCGCATTTGCTCAGAAATACCTGGTGCAGGCGCTTCTTCAACCACTTTTTGGTGGCGACGCTGCATTGAACAGTCACGCTCACCTAAGTGAATAGCGTTGCCTTGGCCATCAGCTAATACCTGAATTTCGACGTGACGTGGGTTTTCAAGGAATTTTTCCATGTAAACCGTTGAGTTGCCAAATGCAGCGCCAGCTTCCGCTTGCGTGGTTTCAATGGCTTTAATCAACTCAGCTTCGCTGCGTACTACGCGCATACCACGACCACCGCCGCCGCCCGCAGCTTTAACGATGATTGGATAACCAATGCGCTTAGCAATGGCTTTGTTGCGCTCTACGTCGTCAGTTAGTGGGCCGTCTGAGCCAGGTACACACGGTACACCTGCTTTTTTCATGGCGTTGATAGCAGAAACTTTGTCACCCATAAGGTTGATAGTTTCAGCTTTAGGGCCAATGAAAATAAAGCCGCTTTTTTCTACCGCTTCAGCAAAGTCTGCGTTTTCCGCTAAGAAACCGTAACCAGGGTGAATAGCAATAGAGTTAGTGACTTCTGCAGCAGCAATAATGCGAGGAATGTTTAGGTAGCTTTCGGTTGCCGATGCTTTACCAATACAAATTGATTCGTCAGCCAGCAACACGTGCTTCAAGTTTTTATCCGCAGTAGAGTGCACAGCTACGGTTTTGATGCCTAGTTCTTTACAGGCTCTCAAAATACGCAGGGCAATCTCACCACGGTTAGCAATAAGTACTTTATCTAGCATAGTTAAGCACTCGCTTATTCAATGATGAACATTGGCTGGTCGAATTCTACAGGGTCTTGGTTTTCAACCAGGATTGCCTTAACCACGCCGGCTTTATCTGCTTCAATTTGGTTCATCATCTTCATCGCTTCAACGATACAAAGCGTGTCGCCAACTTTTACTTGCTGACCCACTTCTGCAAATGGTTTTGCCGTTGGTGAAGATGCACGGTAGAACGTACCTACCATTGGAGACTTAACAACGTGACCGTCTGGTTGAGCTGGCTCTGCCGGTGCTTCAGACGCAGTGGTAGCGGCCGCTGCAGGCGCAGGTGCCATTTGCGGTGCAGCAGGAGCTGCAAAGCTGTAATTCATTGGCGCTTGAACACCCGTTGGGCCACGGTGGATGCGTACAGACTCTTCGCCTTCAGTGATCTCTAGCTCGGCAATGCCAGATTCTTCCACTAGTTCGATGAGTTTTTTAATCTTTCTAATATCCATGTTCTGTCTCTGCTCTATTTTGGCGATTTCGGTAAATTGATTGCTGCAGTCAACGCGAGCGAATAGCCCATGGCACCAAGGCCAACAATGACGCCAGCTGCAACATCAGAAAAATAAGAATGATGACGAAAAGGTTCACGAGCGTGAACGTTCGACAAATGCACTTCAATAAACGGGATATTGACACTTAATAACGCATCGCGAAGGGCGACACTGGTGTGCGTGAAGGCAGCAGGATTAATAATAATGGCATCAACAGTTCCCATAGCAGCATGTACGCGGTCGATCAGTTCAAACTCGGCGTTTGACTGAAAATGCGTTAAGGTCACGTTGCTTGACGCGGCCTGCGCCTGCAAATCATCTACGATGTCTTGCAAGGTTTGTGTGCCGTATTTGTCGGGTTCTCTTTGGCCTAACATATTCAGGTTAGGGCCGTTCAATAACAAAATTTTCATCTAGTTTGCTGCTATCTTCGGGAAAATGTCACGGTTATTGCCATTTCAACAAACTTTTGTGACAGTTGCACGAAAAAAAGCCAATTTATTTGCTCGTTTATTGTGTTAGTTGCTGATTATAGTGATAGATAAAGTTTTCGCAGCAAAATACTGGTCTAATCAGGTGTTTTCGGCGCAAAGTTTATTGGGTGGTTTGCTCAGTTGGTGCGCTCTCAGAAGGCGTTAATTAAGGATGTGCTGGCGGTTTTAGCGAAAAGTACCGGTGATGTAATGTCGTAAAATACTAAGGTGTGGCTTTCGTTGAGGAGCCTTTTAGAGAAAACGGTACACTAACGTATTTCCCATGGAATTTGGCTACATATATGCCAAAGTGAAGGTGGGGTAAGGAAGAAAACCCCGTATTGCCGGTATAACCGATAAGTTGCCCGCGCTTTACAGTTTGCCCTCTTGTTACCACAACGCCTTTATATTTCAGATGGTAGTATTCGCCGGTGGTTCCGTCGCTATGAAGAACGACAACATAGTTAGCGTGTTTAGCAAACTTCGGCGTTGGTCCGCCTTTCGTGCCGTCATCTTTCGTGTCGATCACTACGCCTTCTCGGGCGGCTAAAATAGGGGTTCCAACAGGCGCGGCAAAATCGAGAGCATACCTTGACGCCCCCGAATGACTAAAATTGCCGTTAAAGCCCTGAACAATGCGGTATTCGCCAGCAGGCTGTAGCGGTGACAGATACGTATAGGCGTTATCGTGTATAGCGTCTACGCGGCCTACCGTCCATTTAACGCGCATAGATGCCCAGAATGCATCGGCTTTTTTTACTACGCCAAGGGGCACTTGGTCATTGGTATCTAAAAACGCGTTGACATGGGCTTTTGGTTTAAGCTCACCCTTGCCTGTAGGGATATCCTGCAAAACAGAAGAATAAAGGGTTAAGGCTACGGGTAATTCTACATTTCTTTGTACCGAGACTAGAAAAAGAGAAGAAGACGAAGGCGTAAGCTCAAAACAAAAGCGCTTGTTATCGAAGCACCCCGTGGTTTTCGCTGTTATTGATAGTGAAAAAGTGAGCGAAATAAATAAGAAGGCCAGCATTGAAGCCAACCTTCTTTTCTGAAACCCGTCTCTACCCAAAATAAAAAGAGCGGCGCTTCGCACCGCTCGCCATACTCGCCATATGAGAAGAGGAAAGGCCTCGAATAGAAGCGCCTTAGTCCAAGCGACCATTTTGAGCATCACTAACGTCAGAGCCATTGTTAAGCCACTCGTTTACATGACCGGCAAAGGCATCTGCTTTCATAAACCCGGTGACACGGGCCTTGGTTAGCTCGTCGCCGTTTTTGTCGAAGAACAAAATGGTTGGTAGGCCTAGCACAGTGAAGGTGTCAAAAATTTCCTGACGTTCTGGTGTGTTATCGGTAAGGTCCATTTGCATCCATACTGTATTGCTAAGCGCAGATACAACTTTCTCGTCAGGGAAAGTGTACTTCTCGAACTCCTTACAGGCAACGCACCAGTCGGCGTACAAATCGACCATCACGGTTTTACCTTGTGCGTTAGCCGCCGCTATTTTATTGCGCAGGTCTGCTAAGTCTCTGGCAACAAGAAAGTCTGGATGCCCTGCGTGGACACCATCAGAGTGCTCGCCCCAAAGCCCTGTGTTTAGCCCTGCTTGATAGGTAAGGCCAGCACTTCCCATAATGCCTATTGCAACCACAACAGCACGTACAAGCTTCATCAGTGAGTTTTTGCTGGCGCGGTTAAGTGCCCAGTAATAGCCGAACAAACCGAAACCAAGCAATCCCCATAGGAAGCCAGTGGCAGGGCTATTATATAAACGCTCAATAAACACAATGGCCACGGCAAGCATCATAAAGCCAAAGGTAACTTTAACCACATTCATCCAGTTACCCGCCTTAGGTAGCAGCTTACCGCCCGTCATGCCGAACAGAATGAGCGGTACGCCCATACCTATGCTTAACAAGTAAAGCGAAACAAAACCTAGCGTCATATCGCCAGTTTGAGCGATGAATAGCAATATGCCGGTTAGCGGCGCAGTAGTGCAGGGTGAAGCGATAAGACCAGACAGTACACCCATAACAAACACACCTGCGAAACTGCCGGGCGTTTGGTTGTTACTCATGTGAGTGAGCTTTTCTTGATACTTTGCTGGCAGCTGAATTTCAAAACCACCAAACAGAGCAACGGCGAGCGCCACAAATAGCACAATGAATACGCCGAGTACTACAGGGTGTTGAAGCGCCGCCTGAAACTGCGCGCCGGCTACTGCGACCACTAATCCAAGCAGTGAGTATGTGATCGCCATACCTTGAACGTAAACAAAGGTTAGCCAGAATGAATGCGATGCGGTTTTAGGCTTGCCCTGACCAATCACAATGCCCGACACAATGGGATACATCGGGAATACGCAAGGTGTAAAGGCTAAGCCTACGCCTAGTGCAAAAAATAGAGCTAAAGTGAGCGCAAGGTTATCTTTATCGATTAGCCTTTGCGCTAAATCGAACTGCTCGCTTTGTGAAGAAGTTGCTGCGTTATTTGGTTCTGAGGCCGTATCTGTCTCAGCAACTGCACTGCTTCCCACTTCATTTAAATACACGACTTTCACTGTTGGCGGGTAGCAAAGCCCTGCGTCAGCACAGCCTTGATAGCGAATTTTTACTACGCCGTCACTGAGTGCTGATTCTATGGGCAAAGTAATAGATACGCCGTTGTAAAACACTTCAGACTCGCCAAAAAACTCATCCTGAATCATTACCCCATTTGGGTACTTAGGCTCGCCAATTTCGGCTTGTTTCGCCACAAACTTAAACTGCTTTAGGTAAAGGTAGTAGCCGTCGGCAATATCGAAGCTTACCGTAAGCACATCGTCTTCTTGGTTAAAGTCGAACGCAAACGCTTGGTCGACATCTAAAAACTGGGGTTCATCCACGAACGGATCGTCAAAGGCATTGGGTACCTGAGCCAATGCGAACGTGGTTAATAACGTCATTAAACAAAACGCTGAGAGAACATAAGCAGTAAAGCGCTGGAACAGCGAAGCTGATGCATTGCCTGATGAGAAAGAAGGTAAAATCATAAAGTTACAGTTCATTTTTATCTATTTTGCGTTATCGTTATTTTTATCTGGAATTACGTTTTAACTAGCGCTGTAGCGTGGTTTGTAACCACTGACCGTAAGCGCTGCTAGCCTCAGCATTAAGTTCTAGCCATTCAGGGACATCGTACGGATGCAACTCGCTTACTCTATCAAAGGCCTGTAATACATTTTGTGTATTCGTTTTAATGAGTAGCTGACATTCAGTGTCGGTCTCTATTTTACCCTGCCATTCATAAACCGACTCTATACCTTTAATAACATTCACGCAGGCGGCAAGCTTTTCTTCAACGAGGGTACTAGCAATTAATTGCGCAGTCTTTTCATCGGGTGTGGTACACAGTACAAGCTTTATTGTCATAAACGTTTCCTACTTTTTCGCGCCTGTTACTTTGCTAATGAGTCGATGTGTAATAGACCCGAATCAGCACTCTATTCTTTCATAGCTAACGTATATCGAGGTCGTTATCGGTCGCTTTACGTGGCTATTTAAGCGAAAGGATGGGCACCTTTTCTTGTTATTACGTACAAAGACCTTATAACAGGTTATGAATACATGAAAGAGGAAGCATTTTGCGGGTTTTATTTATACTGTTTGCCCTATTACCTATTTTAGAGATTGCGTTGCTAATTAATGTGGGTAGCGTAATTGGTGGTTGGAATACCGTTGGCTTGGTTATTCTTTCTGCCTTTATTGGTGCTTACTTTGTTAAGCGCGAAGGCGTAAGTACGCTGCAAACGGCACAAGAAAAAATGCAGCGAAATGAAGTGCCGGGTAAAGAGTTGGTTGAAGGCCTAATGCTAGTAGTTGCGGGTATCTTACTTGTGACGCCAGGCTTTATTACCGATATCTTCGGTTTCCTTTTAGCAATGCCGGGCTCACGTCACTTCTTTGCCGCCCAGGTAAGTAAGCATATGAAAATGCGCGTTGTTGCTCCGGGAATGGGGCCGGGAGCTTCAGGTTTCGGTCAAGGTCAGTCACCGTTTGGACAAAGTCCTTTCGATGAGCGTTCTCGCTCACACAATAACGATGGTGATGTGTTTGAAGGTGAGTACACTGATCACACCACCAACGACCCAGATAAGCGCTTAAAATAGCGAGCCTAAACACCCTTTCCATCAGGTTATGAGCGCCGTTTACCGCGATAAACGGCCTTCACTTGCCTAGTAAAAATAAGTATTTAGCGAAAAAACCAAATTTTTTACATTTTTTTGCTTAAAAACCCTTGAAGTTATCTGGGTACTACCCCATCTATCCGTGCAGAAACGATTTTAACTGCTCAGCAATGAGCAACCCAGGCACACAACATTCGGACAGTCTGAATGTTGGTAATCACATAAACTTGAATAGTGGAATTTTCAGGAGACTTGAAAATGGCAATTCGTCCTTTACACGACCGCGTAATCCTTAAGCGCGCAGAGCAAGAAAGCAAATCTGCAGGCGGTATCGTTCTGACTGGTTCTGCAGCAGAAAAATCTACACGCGGCGAAGTAATCGCAGTAGGTAACGGTCGCATTCTTGAGAACGGCGAAGTTAAAGCGCTAGACGTTAAAGTAGGCGACACCGTTATTTTCAACGACGGTTACGGCGTTAAAACAGAAAAGCTGGATGGTGAAGAAGTACTAATCCTAAGCGAAAGCGACATTCTAGCGATTGTTGAGTAATTACAACTAACGTTAAAACGAATTTTAGAGGAATTTAATCATGGCAGCTAAAGAAGTACGTTTTGGTGATGACGCTCGCAGCAAAATGCTAAAAGGCGTAAACACACTAGCTAACGCAGTTAAAGTAACACTAGGTCCAAAAGGCCGTAACGTTGTTCTAGACAAGTCTTTCGGTGCACCTACTATCACTAAAGATGGTGTGTCTGTAGCGAAAGAAATCGAGCTTGAAGACAAGTTCGAGAACATGGGCGCTCAGATGGTAAAAGAAGTAGCGTCTAAAGCGAACGACGAAGCGGGTGACGGTACTACTACTGCTACTGTACTTGCGCAAGCAATCGTAACTGAAGGTCTTAAGAGCGTTGCAGCGGGTATGAACCCAATGGATCTTAAGCGCGGTATCGACAAAGCGGTAGCGGCAGCAGTTGAAGAACTTAAAGCCCTTTCTACTGACTGTGCAGACAGCAAGTCTATTGCTCAAGTAGGTACTATCTCTGCAAACTCTGATGCAGAAGTTGGCGATATCATTGCTCAAGCAATGGAAAAAGTAGGTAAAGAAGGTGTTATCACTGTAGAAGAAGGTCAGGCACTTCAAAACGAACTAGACGTTGTTGAAGGTATGCAGTTCGACCGCGGTTACCTATCTCCATACTTCATCAACAACCAAGAAAACGGTACTGTTGAACTAGACAACCCGTTCATCCTATTGGTTGACAAGAAGATTTCTAACATCCGCGAACTACTTCCTACCCTTGAAGGCGTAGCGAAAGCGGGTAAGCCGCTAATGATCATCGCTGAAGATGTTGAAGGCGAAGCGCTTGCTACACTAGTAGTTAACAACATGCGCGGTATTGTTAAAGTTGCAGCGGTTAAAGCACCAGGTTTCGGTGACCGTCGTAAAGCAATGCTTCAAGACATCGCTATCCTAACTGGCGGTACAGTAATCTCTGAAGAAATTGGTCTAGACCTTGAAAAAGTTCAGCTTGAAGACCTAGGTACTGCTAAGCGCGTAGTTATCAACAAAGACAACACAACAGTTGTTGACGGTAACGGCGACCAAGAAGCGATTGAAGGCCGTTGTGCTCAAATCAAAGGTCAAATTGAAGAGTCTACGTCAGACTACGACAAAGAGAAGCTTCAAGAGCGTCTAGCTAAGCTTTCTGGCGGTGTTGCAGTAATTAAAGTTGGTGCAGCAACTGAAGTTGAAATGAAAGAGAAGAAAGACCGCGTAGAAGATGCACTACACGCAACTCGCGCAGCGGTTGAAGAAGGTGTAGTACCTGGTGGTGGTGTAGCACTAGTTCGCGCAGCAGCCAAACTTGCTGACCTAACTGGCGACAATGATGACCAAACAGTAGGTATTAAGCTTGCACTACGTGCAATGGAAGCGCCTCTACGTCAAATCTCTATCAACTCAGGTGCAGAAGCATCAGTAGTTGTTAACGAAGTGAAGAACGGCGAAGGTAACTACGGTTACAACGCAGGTAACGACACTTACGGCGACATGCTAGAGATGGGTATCCTTGACCCAACTAAAGTAACGCGCTCTGCACTACAGTTCGCATCTTCAATTGCTTCACTAATGATCACAACTGAAGCAATGGTAGCTGAACTACCTAAAGAAGACGCACCAGCAATGCCTGATATGGGCGGCATGGGCGGAATGGGCGGCATGATGTAATCATCCCAAGCTTAACGCTTAAAAGAAAAGCGCAGCTCTTAGAGCTGCGCTTTTTTGTTTTTGGTCTAAATACACCTTTGAATGCCTTTCCATTTATCGCAGCCAAATGAGAGTTACCGCATTTTTCCTAAAATAAAAGCCTCTTTGATATCCATGTTTTAGGTAACAATTATTTATCATTTGTACGTTTTAAAGCGCTAGCGCATTGAAATTAATTTATCCTACTGTCTCGTTTGCTTTGTCATGTAGCCAATTTTCGAGATTTTTATCTTTTCTTGCACCGTACAAGTGGCATGTTAAAAACTTGTATTTACAGGTGGTTTTTATTACTACATAAACGCATCATTATGCCTTTTACGCCTATTGAATTAACCCTAATAAGCCTTTAACCTGCCACGCCTGCTTCATCTTTGAAGTAGGTAACTAGTGCATTTTTTGTAAGGCATACTACCCACTATGGCACCACGTTCTTTCGCTTTTTTAAGCGAATTGAATTCATTAATTAGACCCGCAGTAAACTACACTAATGGTGTAGGCGCTATGCTGTGGTTGGCTAATATGGTGCTGTTGCTGAATGTTGCGCTAGTTATTAGTGGCACCATGGCCGACGCTACAGAGTTTGTCAGTGCATTTAATGAAAGCTTGGTTTTCGAGCCTTTCGTTATTGCACTTGCTAATCACACGCTTTCACAATTTATCGTTCCCACTATCGCGTTGGTATTAGTCGGTTTATTGGTTAAAGCCACGGCTATAGCAAAGGCGCAAATAACAAAACAGCGCCAGCCTATCCCTTACCTTTGCCCTACATTTCCTCAGCCTTTTGTTCAAACGATTGGCAGCCGAGCGCCCCCGCTTTTTAGTTAAACGTCTCCGATTTATTAGACACCATGAGTGCTGCGCTTTAAGCGTAATAACGTCACTTTTGGTGCGTTTTTCGATGCTGTAAACCCGTAGTTCCTTTCCGAACTGCACAGTCATCGCCGTTTAACTTGTGGGTTATAGGAACTTGTTTTGTCTATTCGTAACCTTTTTACTTTGATTGTTGCTGGTGCTGGGCTTACGTTAGCCGGTTGCAGCGGTGGCGTGCTTGACCCCAAAGGGCAAGTGGGCATGGATGAAAAGAATCTTATTATTCTTTGCACCATTCTGATGCTGATTGTTGTTGTTCCCGTTATTGTGCTTACACTTTACTTTGCGTGGAAATATCGCGCTAGCCGCGACTTTGAAATTTACACCCCTAAATGGGCACACTCAACGAAGATAGAAGCCATTGTATGGTCTATTCCAATCTTAATTGTCATTTCATTAAGCGTAATAACATGGCGCTCGACACACGCGCTCGACCCCTATTCGCCGCTAGAAGGCAAAGGAGAACACCTTACTATTGAGGTGGTATCACTTAACTGGAAATGGCTGTTTATTTACCCTGAACAAGGTATTGCAACGGTCAATGAATTGGTGTTTCCCGCTAATAAACCTGTGGCGTTTAAAATCACTTCTGAAAGTACTATGAATTCGTTTTTCATTCCTCAGTTGGGAAGTCAGATTTATTCCATGGCGGGAATGGAAACTAAGCTTCACCTTATCGCAGACGAGCCAGGTACGTATAAAGGTATTTCGTCAAACTACAGTGGCGCGGGCTTTACGGGAATGAAATTCAACGCTATCGCCACACCTACCGAGGGCGACTTTAACGATTGGGTTGCAAGCGTAAAGCAAGCACAAACACCGTTAACTTCGGCTTCTTATGAGCAGCTAGCCAAACCAAGCGAAAACAATCCCGTGACTTACTACAGCAACGTTAGTGAAGGTCTTTTTCACGACATCGTGATGAAGTACATGAAAGATCATGGCTCTATGGATTTCTACAGCAAGCCAGAAAATGCCGCAACCGGCGAGCATCACACAATGCCTCAAATGCAACACCGTCATCATCAAGAGGATGCACAATAATCATGTCTTTTTTAGGTAAATTATCTATAGAGGCCGTGCCCTATCACGAGCCCATTATCATGGTGACACTTGCCGTAGTGGCACTGCTTGGTGTGGTTATAGCCATGCTAATCACCAAACATAAACAGTGGGGTACCCTGTGGTTTGACTGGATCACGTCTGTCGACCACAAACGTCTTGGCATTATGTACATTGTGCTAGCTATGATCATGCTGCTTCGCGGCTTTGCCGACGCCATTATGATGCGTACTCAGCTTGCAATGGCAACCAATGGTGCGCCCGGCTAT
This sequence comes from Alteromonas portus, assembly GCF_005117025.1. Classification (GTDB taxonomy): domain Bacteria; phylum Pseudomonadota; class Gammaproteobacteria; order Enterobacterales; family Alteromonadaceae; genus Alteromonas; species Alteromonas portus. Next base: position 244,694 of record NZ_SWCO01000007.1, read on the forward strand.
CTACCGCCAGAGCACTACGACCAAATCTTCACAGCTCATGGCGTTATCATGATCATATTCATGGCGATGCCGTTTATGATTGGCTTAATGAACATCATTTTGCCTCTGCAAATTGGTGCTCGTGATGTGGCGTTTCCTTTTTTAAATAACTTAAGTTTTTGGCTAACCGCAGGTGGCGCAATTCTGGTGAATGTGTCTTTAGGGTTAGGTGAATTCGCAAAAACAGGGTGGGTTGCTTATCCGCCGCTAGCCGGGTTGGAGTTTAGTCCCGGGGTTGGCGTCGACTATTACATATGGGCCCTGCAGATATCCGGGCTCGGCACCCTGTTAACTGCCGTAAACTTCTTAGTTACCGTGTTTAAAATGCGTGCACCAGGCATGAAGTTAATGCAAATGCCTATTTTCACCTGGACCTGTACGTGGGCGAATATACTGATTGCCGCGTCGTTCCCTATTCTTACCGCTGTGTTGGCTATGCTAACCCTAGACCGCTATATGGACTTCCACTTTTTCACGAATGAAGCCGGCGGTAACTCTATGATGTATATCAACCTGTTTTGGGCGTGGGGACACCCTGAAGTTTATATTCTGGTACTGCCTGCATTTGGTATTTTCTCAGAGGTTATATCGACGTTTACCGCTAAACGTTTGTTTGGCTACAAGTCGATGGTTTACGCATCGGGCGCCATTGCCATTCTAGGCTTTATTGTGTGGCTGCATCACTTCTTTACCATGGGGTCGAGCGCCAATGTGAATGCTTTCTTCGGCATTATGACCATGGTTATTGCTATACCCACGGGTGTGAAACTATTTAACTGGCTGTTTACCATGTATCGAGGCCGTCTTGTACTAAGTGTGCCTGTGCTATGGACATTAGGTTTTATGGTGACTTTCACTATCGGCGGTATGACAGGGGTGTTACTTGCCATCCCTGGTGCTGACTACGTACTGCACAATAGCCTATTCCTTATTGCCCATTTTCATAACACCATTATTGGTGGCGCCGTGTTCGGCTACCTGGCGGGCTTTGCCTTTTGGTTCCCGAAAGCCATTGGCTTCAAGCTTGACGAAAAAACCGGAAAAGCAGCCTTTTGGTGCTGGCAGATTGGTTTCCTTTTGGCGTTCATGCCCCTTTATGTGCTTGGCTTCTTGGGTATGACACGCCGCTTAAATCACACAAACAATCCTGACTGGAATATCTGGTTATACATTGCTGCATTTGGTGCGTTTGTTATTGCGATTGGCATTTTCTTCCAGCTACTACAGCTGTTTGTAAGCTTCAAAAACAAAGAGAAGCTTAACGATACAACGGGCGACCCATGGAATGGTCACACGCTAGAGTGGTCAACGGCATCACCACCTCAGTTCTATAACTTTGCCAACATACCGCATGTGAAAGACATCGATGCATGGACGGATATGAAGGAGCGCGGCGAGTCGTATCAACGCCCTGAAAAATACACACCTATTCATATGCCAAAAAATACTTCAGCCGGAGTTTTCATGAGCATGAGCTTTACCCTAATGGGCTTTGCGCTTATCTGGCATATTTGGTGGCTTGCTGTTGTCGGTTTAGTGGCAGGAATAGGAGTATTTATTAAGCGTTGTTATACCTCGGATGTTGATTACTACGTGCAGGTAGATGAGGTTGAACGAGTTGAAGCTACGCACTTAAGTGCTAATACAGTGGGAGGTCGCTCATGAGTACTATTGCATCATCAAATACAGTGCCAATGCCAAATGAGCATGCACACGAAGAACACCATGAGAACAACACGGTGTTTGGTTTCTGGTTGTATTTAATGACCGACTGTTTGTTGTTTGCATCTTTTTTTGCTACCTACGCGGTGCTGTTCATGAACACGGCAGGGGGTGTGTCTGGCAAAGATATTTTTGAACTCAACTTTGTGGCTGTGGAAACCGCCGCGTTGCTTCTAAGTAGTATCACCTTTGGCTTCGCCATGATTTGCGCTCACCGACAAAACAAGTCAGGTGCACTTACTTGGCTGGCAGTGACATGGGCACTGGGAGCGTGTTTTATCGGTATGGAAATATACGAGTTCCATCACCTTATTGTGCACGGTAACGGGCCGCAGCAAAGTGCGTTTTTAACGGCGTTTTTCTCGCTAGTGGGACTGCACGGACTGCACGTTACAGCGGGTCTTATTTGGATGACGATCATGTTTATCGAAGTAACCCGCCGGGGTCTAGGTGAGCAAACCGTTACCCGACTTAGCTGCTTAAGCTTGTTTTGGCACTTCCTCGATATCGTATGGATATGTGTATTTACTGTAGTGTACTTGATGGGGGCAATGTAATGGCGTTACACGATGCAAAATTAGCTTCAAATACGGACGGTCACGCTTCATCGACCCACAATAGTGATGACGTACATGGCGATGTGAAGTCTTATGTTATTGGCTTCATTCTATCTGTGGTGCTCACCGCTATTCCGTTCACTCTAGTGATGAATGGCGACCTATCTAAAGTTACCACGATTTGGAGCGTGGTAACCTTGGGCTTGGTTCAAATTTGGGTGCACCTTAAGTACTTTTTGCACCTTAACTTTGTCACCGAAGAAGGCAGAGCCAATACGTTTTCGTTTTTATTCAGTGCGCTCATTATTTTCATGGTGGTGGGTTTATCCGTTTGGATCATCTACGAATCGAACGCCATGATGATGTATTAGCAAATCTCTGTGTATACGTGGTCTAGCCTGACGATCATGTCAGGCTTTTCAATGTTTTTACTTCATCGCGGTCAGTACGTTAGGCCCTCATGTTTCGCCCTTCTAATGGGGGCAACTTTGGGGCTTCTCAGTACACCTTGATACGCGCCTAGATGAGCGCATTCTAATTTTGGATTTTACCCATGACCTCTACTTATAAACGTTACCTGTTAGTCACTAAGCCCGGCATCATAATGGGCAATGCTATTTCAGTAACGGGTGGTTTCTTGCTAGCGTCCCGTGGCGAAATAGATTATTGGTTGCTGCTTGCCACGCTTATCGGTTTGTCGCTGGTGGTGGCGTCGGGGTGCGTAATTAACAACTGCATTGACCGAGACATAGACGGAAAAATGCAGCGCACCGCAAATCGGGTTACGGTGACAGGCGAGTTGCCATTACTTACTGCAATGTTGCACGGTGCAGTGCTAGGCGTTGCTGGGTTTGGCTTGTTAGCGCTTTACACCAACTTTACTGCCGTATTTTTTGCCGCCTTTGGCTACGTGATTTATGTGGGCGTTTACAGCCTGTATATGAAGCGGAACTCGGTATATGGCACGTTTGTAGGCAGTCTTTCCGGTGCTGTTCCACCTGTAGTTGGTTATTGCGCGGCGAGCGGTCAGTTTGATACGGCCGCAGCTATTTTGCTGGGAATGTTCAGCATTTGGCAAATGCCCCATTCTTACGCCATCGCTATCTTTAGATATAACGACTACAAGGCGGCGGATATTCCCGTATTGCCTGTATCGCAAGGTATTGCGAAAGCAAAACGCCATATTGTTCTTCATATTGCATTATTTGCTTTAGTAGTAATGCTGCTTCCGCTTAGCGGTTATACGGGCATTGGCTTTTTAACGGTTGCTTTCGCAACTAGCCTTTGGTGGTTATTAATGGCACTGCGCGGGTACAGACCCGACATCAACGTAGAAGGGTGGGCGAAACGAGTATTTGGTTTTTCCATTGTAAATATAACGCTGTTATCTGTTGCTATGTCAGTGGACTACCACACGTCAGTGAACAGTTTGTTTGCGATAGCTTTGTAGTGTTAATGAGCGCTTTTGCCTTAATGACATACCAAAGACAAAAGCGCTGCGTACTACGGTCGTTCTACAATGCTTATACTTTCTAGCTTTCGGCGAGCTTTTCTTCAATGTAGTCGTCTACCAATTCTTCAAGAATAGCTAGCGGCACAGCCCCATTTTTAAGTACCACATCGTGGAAATCGCGTAAGTCAAACTTATCGCCTAATGCTTGCTTGGCTTTTTCGCGAATTTCTAGAATTTTAATCATGCCCACTTTGTAAGAGGTGGCCTGTCCTGGCATAACAATATAGCGCTCAATTTCAGATGTGACGTCACTCAGGGCCATCCCCGTATTGCGCACCATATACTCAATGGCTTCTTCACGGGTCCAGCGCTTATCGTGAATGCCTGTATCAACCACTAAACGCACAGCTCTAAATAATTCAGCTTGCAGACGACCTAAGTTATCTAGCGGCTTATCTTGAAAGCCCATTTCCCATGCTAAATATTCTGTATACAGCGCCCAGCCTTCAGTGTAGGCGGTAAAGGGCGACATTTTACGAATAAAGGGCATGCCTTCCAGTTCCATTGCTAACGCTACTTGGAAATGGTGGCCCGGAATACCTTCGTGGTAGGCCAGTGTGCGCATACTGTATTTAGGCGTTGCTTTGATATCGTACAAATTTGCATAAAACCTGCCCGGGCGAGAACCGTCAATTGCAGGCTGTTGATAATAAGCGCCCGGTGCCGTTTTTTCTTTAAACTCAGGAATGCGGACGACTTCCATACCTGCTTCAGGGCGAATTCTAAATGCTTCGCTAATACCTGCGTCAATTTCATCGAGTATGGTTTGGTAATCTTTAAGAATTTGTTCGCGACCTTCATCACTGTCTTCATAGTAATGAGAGGGGTCTGCGGCTAGCGCGTCCATAGCGCTAGAAAAACCCTGAGTTACGTCATAGCCTTCACCAGCAAGAATAGCCAACATTTCGCCCTGAATTCTTGCTACCTCTTTTAAGCCTAGGTTGTGAATTTCATCGGCAGTCATGTCAGTGGTAGTGAAAAAGCGTAGCGCGTTCGCGTACACTTTGTCGCCGTCAGGTAAATGCCAGTAGCCGTGGTCATTGCCGGCTTTGGCTTGAAGCATGGTGAAGTAATCAATAAATAGCTGGTAGGCGCGATCTACATCATCACCTATTATCGTTTGAGCTTCGGCTAAAAACGCATCTTGCTGCTCTTCAGAAATTTCTTCCGTCTTCGACATTTTCTCTTTCAGCGAGCTATAAAGAATATTTTCTTCTATTGGCGAAGCAATGAAGTTATTCATCTCATCAAGTACACGTTCAATAACGAAACGGGGAGGAATAATGCCTTTTTCCTCTCGCAATTTGAGGCCCTCGAGTACCTGCGCAAACTTTTCGTCTACTGCACGCAACCGGCTTAAGTAGTTTTCTGCGTCAGTAGCATCATTAATTTGATGCTGACCTTCCATAAAGCTGGGAAACCCATTTTGTACACCGAAAAGCTGGTTTACTGGATAGCTGTGATATTGATATGGCTCGTTACGTATAAGGTAATCAAGCAAGTAAAGTGTGATTTCTTTTGAAAGCTGCTCGTCTTTATTCAAGTCTTCGTCGTCATACGCTAACACCCCTTCGCGAATATGACGTGCTTTGTCGAACAAGGCTGCGTTTTTCTCTAGGCTTGCGTCATCTAACTCGGCGTTGTGACTTTTAATGCCAACTGATTCTAAAAAACCAAGGGAAGTTAAAGTCTCAGGGCTATCAAAGGCTACCTTTACTAGTTCTCGATTAAGTAGGTTATTAAAGTAAAAAGGTTTATCTGCATACCACTCGTGCGCAGCAAATGTACCGCCTGCTAATAGAATGACAAGTAAGCCAGTACCAATCCATTTAAAAAATCGTTTCATCGTTATTATTGTCCGAATTTTGTCCAGTTCTTACGTTAACGGAAACAGTAGCGGAAAGTAAAATTGATTTGTAAAAGGGTATTTCAATCGCTCGGATGCTTTGCTCTTACGGATAGCACTGCCCTCGTTTATAATCCTCAAATCTTGATATACAAATAGGCTTCACAATGGCAACGGCATCTGCACTTCACATTTTGGTAAAAACAGAGAAAGAAGCGCTTTCTATTTTAGAGCAGCTTAAAAAGGGCAAGGACTTTGCTACCTTGGCGAAGCGTTATTCTAAATGTCCGTCGGGTAAGCGGGGCGGCGACCTTGGTGAATTTCGTAGAGGCCAAATGGTAAAAGCCTTCGACGATGTGGTGTTTAAAAAAGAGGTGCTTAAAGTACACGGGCCAGTGAAAACACGCTTCGGCTTCCACCTTATTAAAACGCTCTATCGTAGTAATTAAAACCGTGTTGTCCAAACCGAAAGCCGCTAACGCCGAACCAAGCCCGGCGCTTTCAACAAACTTTCAAAGCAGGGTTTGGCTAATTACCTTACTAGTTTCCCAGTTCCCATTTTTCACCGCATACTGAATTTTGGGTAAATATCGCGTAGGGGCTGTTGGTGTCGTGAAGTGAATTGCGCAGTGCGGCACCGTGATCTACCGTAATAAATGGCGTATCAGGTGCCTTGCCTTGCTCATCAAGCATAAAATAGTCGCTTGTGTAGCTAGTTAGCTTCATACGGTTTTCATAACCCATATCGCTTAAGCGTACCCGGGTGATAGCTTTAAATTTAGCCTTGGGATTTGAAAGCCCCACAATTTTCTTAAAAAAGTAGCCTTTATCTGATTGGAGCTGCGAAAAGCCATTTAAGGCGTTAATTAAGGTTTTCAAATCTATGGCTTCGCGCTGCAGCATGAAGTCGTGCTGGATGGCGTTGCCATCTTTTCTAAGGCTGTCTTTCGAAGGCGTTTTGCCGGCAGTATAAGCCTGCTCTGATTCCAATGATGACAGGTACTCTTGTCCTGCTTCTGCATAGTTAACCAGTGCGCTTGTGTTCATGTTTACGTAGTAGTCGCTTATCCCAGCTGGTACAACTTCAAACAGCATGACATCAGCGGTAACTGCGCCGCGTTCCTCAGGCGTTTGAGGGCCCTTCGCTTCGCATTTATCAGAAATGAAATAGTAATATTGGCCAGCCTCAATGGCGAAAGCTGCATTAGACAGCACCGCGCAGGTGGCCAAGAACATTAGCCTGGAAGTGGACTGTTTAAATGCTGTTATAGCACTGCCTATTTGCATATCAAAAACGCCTTATTGTTTGATGCATTTATATTTGAGGCATCATTGTAAGGGCTTAAATAACAAAGGGCGAGAAAACGAGTTAAAAATGACGTTGGCTATTTTTTTGCGTTGTCTGTGCTTTCTAACTTTTCAATCTCTTTCCAAAGTGTCTCAGACTCAGCCGTTAGCAGCGAATACGTTTTGATATCGCCATTTCGTTGTGCATGCATGGCTTTTTCTAATAAAGCATCGTATTGCTTGCGCATTTTTTTCGTTGGGTTGTTTTTGAAAAGTCCAAACATGTCGAATGTCTCTTTGCTGTGGTCAGCGCTATAACGCTGCGAGGTTATGTTTCGATCACTAACCTTGATTAACAAACTTTCATAAACCCGATTCGCGCTTTCACTTTTTTACCGCGCCTTTGTTCGCTTAGAAGATTTTACAAAGTGCTCTTACAGCATTCTTAAAGCAACGTTCAAAGTTTACTTTTGTGCAAAAAATGAACGCATTTTTATTTATTCATATGGTGAATGAATATTCATTGGTCGCATTTGTTGACTGTATGCCATTTCTTTATTCGTATTAGTTATTAGTCGTAAGGAAAATGTAGTAGTTAAGAATAAGTGATTAGCGTACTTTTGCTCTCTATTCGCCTAAAAATAAAGCGGTGCTGTACTAACCGGCTGTCAAAAGAACAGGGCGGGTAATTAAAAATTGAATGTAATTTAGCCAGAGAATGCCAAGCATAAGCGAATTAAATGGTTATGTTGCATTTGGACAGTGTCATTCTCAAGTTGCCGAAAAGTGAGGAGGTGTGTGTGAAAATCATAATATTAAATGAAGCAAAAACGCCAGATCCCCTAAATAATGTGGAGAAGCGCTGTGCTGCTACGCCAAGCAGTGCACAGCGTCTGGTGAAGAAAGGCGCGACTTTATTGCTCGAAACCGGTGCAGGAAAGGGTGCAGGTTATTCAGATAAAGAATATCAGGACGCAGGCGTAACAATCATTAATGATGTAGATGAAGCATTATCAACAGCAGATATGCTGGTGGCGGTGAATAAACCCACCGATGCGCAGCTAGCGTTGATGAAAAAAGGGGCCATTGTGGTAGGCCATCTTGACCCTTTCTTTCAGCAACCGCTTATTGAATCTATTGCCTCAAAAGGGCTAACCGCAATTTCTGTAGAGATGATCCCCCGCTCTTCTCGCGCACAAAAAATGGACGCATTGAGCTCTCAAGCCAGCCTTGCCGGTTACGTAATGGTGATGCAGGCCGCTAATCAGCTGCCATCAATACTCCCAATGATGATGACTCCTTCAGGCACCATTAAACCAGCAAAGGTATTTATTATTGGCGCAGGTGTAGCGGGCCTTCAGGCCATTGCAACGGCGAAACGCTTAGGGGCAAACGTGCTTGCTTACGACACACGTGCGGTAGTGGCTGAGCAAGTAGAATCTCTAGGCGGTAAGTTCCTTAAAATCGACATTGGGGAAACAGGCCAAACGAAGGACGGTTACGCAAAAGAACTGACCGACGAACAAAAAGCAAAGCAACAAGAAGCGCAGCGCGACGCGATTGCCGACTCTGACATTGTTATAACTACCGCCCAACTATTTGGTCGCAAACCACCTGTTCTTATTTCAAAAGACACCCTGGCACTGATGAAACCAGGCAGTGTTGTGGTTGATATGGCGGCTACATCAGGCGGTAACGTTGAAGGTTCGGTGGCGGGCGAAACCGTAGAAATTAGTGGTGTAAAAGTAATCGGCAACGGCAATTGGAGTCAGTTTGTTGCTAAAGCCGCCACCGATATGTACGCCAATAACATCTACAACCTTGTTGATGAGTTCTTTGAGGATGAAACCAAAACTTTTGGGTTGAATCTGGAAGACGACATTCTAGCTGGCTGTGTAATTACCCACGACGGCAAGATAACCAACGACATGCTTAATAACGCATACAAAGGAGCCTAATCATGGAAATCATTTACCTACTTTTCATCGTGCTGCTGGCTGCTTTTTTGGGTTTTGAGTTAATTCGGAAAGTGCCTGCTACATTACATACACCCTTGATGTCAGGCTCTAACGCAATATCAGGTATTACGTTGGTGGGCGCATTAGTCGCATCGGGTAGTGACAATAATCTGTTAACCACCATTCTTGGTACCGCTGCGGTGGCGCTAGCCAGCATAAACGTAGTGGGCGGTTATCTTGTTACCGATCGCATGCTTGGCATGTTCAAGAAAAAAGATAAATAAGGAGTACGCAAGTGAGTGATATCGTAACTGTAATAAACCTTGCGTACGTAGTTGCTGCGGCACTATTTATTCTGGGACTTAAATTACTTAGCCATCCAGATACAGCTAAGAAAGGTAACTTCATTTCTGCCATTGGTATGCTGGTTGCTGTAGTTGTTACCTTGCTTGATCAGCAAATAATTAGCTACCACTACATTCTGTTAGGGTTTGTACTTGGCGGCGCTTTTGGTGCGTGGAAAGCTAAAACCGTTGAAATGACGGCAATGCCCGAGATGGTATCGCTGTTCAACGGTTTTGGTGGTGCAGCGTCATTGCTTTTAGGTTGGGCAACGTTAGCCGGAATGAGCCTAATAACGCTTAAAACCGAAAGTGCATTTACTTTTATTACCCTGTTTTTCACTATTTTAGTTGGGGGAATTACGTTCTCAGGCTCAGTGGTAGCGTGGGGTAAACTGTCGGGCAAAATGAGCTCTAAAGCCGTTATTTTTACAGGGCTTCGTGAGCTAAGTATCTTGCATATTATCGCTATGGTAGTGATTGGTTACTTCTTTGCTACCGACCCTAGCAACCCGCTTTGGATATATTGTGCTATCGCGCTGTCATTAAGCTTTGGCTTGTGGGCTACCATTTCAATTGGTGGTGCAGATATGCCGGTGGTTATTGCGCTTTTAAATAGCTACTCAGGTGTAGCAGCGTCGGCGGCAGGTCTTGCTACAGGTAACACAATATTGATTGTTACCGGTTTACTAGTAGGCGCTTCAGGTTTAATTCTTACCAATATTATGTGTAAGGCCATGAACCGTTCATTGATGAATGTGTTGTTGTCTGGCTTTGCCAAGCCGGTAGAAGCTGGCGAAAAAATAGAAGGTGAGATTAAAGTATTAGCCGCGCAAGATGCATTTTATGTATTAGAGGCCGCGCAAGCCGTACTGGTGGTGCCGGGTTACGGAATGGCGGTTGCGCAAGCGCAGCATGCGGTACGTGAACTGCAATCATTACTGGAAGAAAATGGTTGTACGGTTGATTACGCCATTCACGCTGTAGCAGGGCGTATGCCGGGTCACATGAACGTATTATTGGCAGAAGCTGACGTGCCTTATGACCAGCTATACGAAATGGATGACGTTAATCCGCGCATGGAAAACTACGACGTGGTTATTGTTATCGGCGCGAACGACGTGGTTAACCCAGCGGCTAAAGAGATGAAAGGCAGCCCTATTTACGGCATGCCAGTCATCGAAGCCCATCGTGCGAAAACGGTGTTTGTACTTAAGCGTTCTGCGAATGCCGGTTTTGCTGGCGTAGACAACCCGCTGTTTTTCAAAGACAACACGCGCATGGTATTGGGTGACGCCAAAGACACGATAAACAGTATTATCCGTGAGTTCGGAGACGATTAGTACGATGTCTATTCTCTTATAGGTAACCATAAAAGGCCTGCGTATACGCAGGCCTTTTATTTAAAGGTATAAAACCTGATTACAACGTACTACAACTTTAGTTGTGATTAACGAGTTTCGGTTTTAGTATGTGAAGGCTATAGAAGTTGAATTCACTATTCATATAGTCATAGAGATGTACGAATAAATGTCTACGACCCCTTTTCATATTGAGCCGTTTAGAAATTGTATTTTGGTCACGCTTCGTGGCGAGTGGGATATGTCTACCAACATTCAGTATCTCGCTAAACTTTCTGACTGCTTGAAAACCCGTAAAGGTAGACCATTCCACCTATTTGTAGACATGCGTGGTTGGCAAGTCCCCAATTCCGATACCTTCAATCAAATAAAAGCACCTATAAAGTTAGATAGGCGAAGTCAGCTCAGTGAGACATGGCTGGAAGATGAAGCAACAGATGCTGACCACATTGCAGAGAAGTTTTTTGCCGCGCCATCAATTAAACTAGGATTTGAACTTGAACGTACTCAAAGCATCTCAGAGTTTATAACCCATTGTGAAGATAAAGCAGATAACGTTGTTATAGACTATGTTCGAACATGGATAGGCTAAAAAAGCTGGCGTACGATAAACAAAATTAGTCGCGACAATAGATATTTTACATCGCAACAGGGCTCGCGTTCAGTCTTTCGTTGTCTATAATACGCTGCTTATTTTCGCACTTTCTATGCTAGGTATTGGCCTAGCCCACTTACAAATAGGTGAATAAATTGTCAGATTGGAGCATCGAAGAAGCGGAGCGCGTCTATGGCGTGTCTCAATGGGGTGGTGGCTATTTTCAAATTGGTGAAAACGGCAATGTACATATTACCCCTGTTCCTGAAGATCCTAGCATTCGAATCGACTTTAATTCGGTAATTGAAGATATCCGCAAAGAAGGCGTGCAGTTTCCTGTCGTAGTGCGCTTTCACGACATTTTGCGCTCGCAAGTTGCTGGATTGAACAAAGCATTTAGAAGCTCCATCGAAGAAGCTGAATATCAAGGCCAGTACCAAGGTGTTTATCCGGTAAAAGTTAACCAAATGCGCGAAGTGGTTGAAGAAATTGTCGATGCTGGCAAGCCTTACAACTACGGCTTAGAAGCGGGTTCAAAAGCCGAGCTGCTAACAGTGTTAGCCATGAATACCAATGAAGAATCGCTGACTATTTTAAATGGTTATAAAGACGACGAAGTTATGCGTCTTGCGCTCTTAGGCAGAAAGCTGGGACGCCGCGTTGTGGTAGTGGTTGAAAAGTACACTGAGCTTCTTCTTCTTGTGAAAATAGCGAAAGAGTTGGAAATTGACCCTATCATCGGTGTGCGCTCTAAAATGACGGTGAAAGGTCGTGGTAAGTGGGAAAGCTCCGGTGGCGAACGTGCGAAATTCGGCTTAACCATTACTGAGATCATTAACGCAGCTCGCTACCTTGAAGAGCAAGGTATGGCGCATTGCTTGAAGCTACTTCATTTCCATATTGGCAGCCAGTTAACTGACATTCGTGCAGTTAAAGAAGCCGTAACTGAGGGGGCGCGTATTTATGCCGATCTTCATAAAATGGGCTTCGCGCTAGACTATGTTGATGTAGGCGGTGGTCTTGGTATCGACTACGACGGCAGTAACTCAACTAATGAGTCTTCGCGTAACTACAGCATGCAAGAATATGTTGCTGACGTTGTCTATGGCATGAAGGAAATGTGCGACCTTGAAGGCGTACCGCATCCTCACCTTGTAAGTGAAAGCGGGCGAGCAATCACCGCACATCACAGCTGCGTTATTACAGAAATTGTGGGCGAAATTAAGTCTAATGCATCGCAAATGGATACCTCTGCAAAAGAAGGCGAACATTTCTTCTTAAAGAATATGCGTGAACTTGCAGAAACGTTTGATGAACAAACGAATATGCATGAAATTTATAATGATGCGTCGCAGTATAAAGAACAGGCGCTAGATGCATTTAAGCTTCGCGTGTTGTCACTTGAAGAGCTAGGCAAAATAGAAACGCTTTATTGGGATATCATGGGCCGCTTACAGCAGTGGTATCGAAACGAAGAATATGTGCCAGAAGAGCTTCAAGAGCTGGATTACAGTTTGTCGTCTCAATATCTGTGTAACTTCTCTGTGTTTCAGTCGGCTGCAGATACATGGGCAATCGACCAGTTACTGCCAGTAGTGCCACTTATCCGCATGAATGAAGAACCCACGGTTAATTGCTCGCTAGTGGATATTACCTGTGATAGCGATGGTAAAATTGATCAGTTCACCATTGGCCGTGAAATTACTGATGTATTGCCAATGCACCCACTTAAGAAAGATGAGCCTTACTATATTGGTTTGTTTTTAACGGGCGCTTATCAAGACGTAATGGGCGATATGCACAACTTGTTTGGCCGCTTAAACGAAGTGCACATTTACAGCTATGACGACGATCCGGAAGACTTCTACATTGAAGAAGTAGTGAAAGGTTCGTCGGTAGAAGATGTACTTAACGTTATGCAGTATAACCCACGTGCAATGGCGTCAGATGTGAAGCGCATGATAGATAAGCACGTGTGGGACGGTAAATTGAATCCTCGCGAGGGGGTACGCTGGACCGACTTTTATGAAAACTGTTTAGCGGGTTACACTTACCTTAAACAGTAAGCCGCAATATAAAACAACGGGCTTGTGGTTTATTGGTACAGGCCCTAAAAGCCGATGTAGCTGTTACTTAGCTGCGTCGGCTTTTTTCAAAAAGCGCTTCCAAAGTTCGGCTGTTGTCGAATTAATCATATTCGACTCTGCGTTCATCAGCATCACATAGCCTACTTTTTCTTCGGGTAAAAACGCCACGTCTGCACGGTAGCCTTTTACCCATCCGCCGTGATAATTAAGCTGCTTGCCATTTAAATCATAAATACGCCAGCCCAAACCATAGTGAGCATCGCTTATCATACCGCGCCAGCCCCTGCGATAGGTTTCACGCTTAGTTTTTACTCGTTCTGTCGTGACGTAGTCTACCATTTCATCAGAAATCACCGTTGGAAATTCTCCCAGTAACGCCTGCAAATAAATGGTCATATCTGAAATACTGGCGTTAACACCAGCAGCAGGCGAAAAACGGTAGTAGTTGCTTTCTACTTTTCCTTCACGCCACTTGTTTCTGGCGATAGCAATGTGTGGTTGTGCCCATGACTTTGACGCAAGCAAACCGCCTTTTCCTACACTGGCGGTTTTCATGCCCAGTGGTGAGAACAGGTTGGCCTGTAGTTGTCGCGAGTACGAGGTATTGTTGTTGCTGAAATAGTATTCCAATGCGCCAAAGAGTGCATTTTGATAGGTGTAGCATTCGCCTGGTGCACATAGGGGCTCAAGTTCACCAAGGGATTTGAGTACCCGTTCTAGTGAATAGTCCGCTTCAATCAGGTTGTCGTAGGCGTTTGGCATAAAGCCGCTGGATTGACCAACAATATGTTGTAGCTGCAGCGCCCCCATCCCTTGCCCAGTAAAGGGTATGTCAGGCAATAAAGTGGAAATTGGCGTGTCCCAACTGAGTTGGTTTTTTTCAACCAGTTTAGCTGAAAGTAGGGCAGTGAAAGTTTTAGAAACAGAAGCTAGCCTGAAAACTGTATCTTCAGTGATCTTCTCACCGCCCTTTTTACGTGTGTTTCCATAAACGTAAACCCTAGGCGCTTTACCCTGTTCATAAAACACAAAGGCGTAACCTGGCACATTGTATTTTGAGGCTTCTTTTTTAACGTAACTTGCGTAGTCATCAAGCCAATCAGCAGAGGCACCTTGAGTCATGACTATTGAAGTTGCAAATAGCCAAAATGGTGTCAGGCGCAGTAGTAAAGAGCGCAAAGAATTCAGCATACAGTCAGCTCGTTATGCCTGTGGCTTCTAACGTTTCTCACAGGGCGTTAATTATTATTATCGCATTATTATGCGTTTAGCCGCATCAATGATCAAATGTCGCTAATTGGGCTCACCAAAGCTGCTCATTTTTATCGAGTACCGATTTTGTCGCACTTACGCCTTAAAGGCACGATACACTAGGTATAGGTAACGAACAAAAGGCGAGCGCTACGTACTCATGTCAGACAATAGTGTTGTGCAAAATGATAGGGTTTCAGAACACGAGGCGTTATCTGAATCTATATTTTCAAAGGCTAGGCTTAGCAGAGATCCGCGTTTTGACGGACGTTTTTTCGTTGCAGTAAAAACCACCGGTATTTTCTGCAGGCCAATCTGTCCAGCGCGTCTTCCCAAAGAAGAAAATGTTACCTATTTTGAACATGCTACACAGGCCATGGCCCAAGGTTATCGACCGTGCTTTCGTTGTCGGCCCGATAGTGCACCTCGCTCTGCCGCATGGAAAGGCGTGGGAGCTACCATCAACCGAGCGCTTTCCCTATTATCTAGTATTCCTATTGCGAGTGTCGCTGATATTGCTTGTCGATTAGGTATTAGCGAGCGTTACTTGAATAAGTTGGTTGTCAATGCCGTTGGTATATCGCCAAAGCAATTTCAAAACATGCAGCGCGCTTTGTTTGCAAAACAGCTTATTCAACAAACCTGCTTATCAATGACAGATATATCTGTGACGGCGGGTTATCAATCGCTTAGACAGTTACAGCGAGCGGTAGAGCAGTATTGTGGGACCTCGCCAACACAGCTAAGGAAAAAGCAACACACTGCACAAAAGGGTATATCGTTATTTTTATCTTATCGCCCACCATACAACTGGCCTTATGTACGAGACTTCTTAGCTACTCGCGCTATCAAAGGCTTGGAATATGTTACTGACAACAGCTATGAGCGGTATTTTTCAAGCCAATCCCAAATAGGCTTTTTTAAAGCTGAGCACGATGAAGAGCGTAACGGGTTCAACGTTCAAATTGACATGCCAGATTTAAACGGCCTTCATACCGTAATTGAAAATATAAGGCTGGTTCTTGATCTTCACGCAGACCCCCTGTTAATAGAACAAAGCCTTACTCAGGCTGGGTTATTGCCCCACCAGTTAACCGCTGGGCTACGTCTTCCCAGCGCCTGGAGCGTATTTGAAAGTGGCTGTCGCGCCATTGTAGGTCAGCAAGTCAGTGTGAAAGCAGCGATTGGGCAGGTAACGTTACTAGTACATCAGCTAGGTAAAAGGGTACCAGAAGCGCTCCCATTAAGTGGTTTTGAATCTTCAACGAGTGAGCGGTATAGCTTTCCGACGCCTGAAGATATCGCAAACAGTAGCCTTGAGTTTTTACGCATGCCACAAGCTAGAAAAGAGGCTGTGCGTAGTTTTGCACAATGCTTTGTAGGCGATAGTATACCTACACATAATGATATTCTTGCTATTAAAGGTGTCGGGCCGTGGACCCTCGATTATTTAAAAATGCGCGGAGAGAGAAACCCTGACATTTACCTTGGCGGTGACTTAATCGTTCGTAAAATGGCAAAACTATACCCTGTTGAGCCGGAAAAAGCGGCGCCGTGGCGCAGTTACTTAACCCTTCAACTGTGGCAATTAAGCAACCAGCAGAGTGAAACGTAAAAATGATACATACAGGTTTTGTGAGCAGTGAACAGGGACTTGTTAAAGTCGAGGCCACTCAGACAGGCATAACGTCTATTGCGTTTGTAAACGCCGCTGAGCCAGAAAATACACCTTACTCAAATCGGAACGAATTCGCGGAATTCAGTACATATCAAAACGAGGTATTAAAAGGTAATCAAGAGCACGCCGAGCGAATTAGTGATGATATGCAAGCGTATAGCAACGCAATCACTGATGAAGCGTGCAGACAGCTTCGCGCCTATTTTGACGGAAAGCTTAACGAATTCGACCTACCGCTTTCTGCCAAAGGTACAGCGTTTCAACACAGTGTATGGGATGCCTTGCAACAAGTGAAGTATGGAGAGACGGCGAGTTACTTAGATATCGCAAACGCAATTGGCAACCCAAAAGCTGTGCGCGCCGTGGGTATGGCGAATGGTCGTAACCCTATTGCTATAGTGGTGCCTTGCCATCGTATAATTGGCAGTAACAAAACCCTGACGGGCTACGCAGGTGGTTTACCGCGTAAGCAGTATTTACTTAATTTGGAAGGAGCCCAAGGGGTGTTGTGGTCATAAGAAAATGGTCATAAAAAACGGGTGATAGGGAAATGGTGATAAGAGAATGGTAATAAAAGACATTATCTCACTGCTGGTGTTAGCCGGTATTTGGGGCGGTTCGTTTATTTTTATGCGTGTTGCAGCACCAGAGTTCGGCATTTATGTGTTGGTGGCAATTCGTACCTTACTGGCAACGGCGGTGCTATTTCCTTTACTGCTACTGCGCGGCTCAGTAAGAGAGATCAAGCATCATTGGCTTGCCATAGCGCTTGTAGGATTGGCAAATACCGCCGTGCCGTTTGTGCTCTTTAATTACAGCAGTCTGCACTTAGAGGCGGGCGTTAACGCTATTCTAAACGCCACCGCGCCAATGTTTGGAGCTATTGTTGCTTGGCTGTGGTTAGGTGATAGGTTAACAAAATCAGCAATTGCCGGACTTTTCATCGGTTTTGTGGGGGTTACAGTGATCAGTCAGCAAAAGCTCGGTGAGGGAGACATTAGTTTCCTACCCATTTTGACTGCGCTTCTGGCTACTACTGGCTACGGTATAGCGGCGTGTATGATGAAAAAATGGCTGCAAGGGGTTAAACCTTTAGTGGTTGCTACAGGCAGTCAGGCCATGGCAAGTGTGATGTTGGCGCCGTTTGCCCTTGCAACTTTGCCCGCTACAATGCCAAGTGTGAATGCGTGGATAAATGCAGTGGCACTCGCTGTTGGAGGGACCGGCATAGCATACATTCTCTATTTCAAATTGATTGCCGATGTGGGTCCAGCTAAAGCCATTACGGTCGCTTACTTAGTACCGTTATTTGGCATAATTTGGGGTGTACTTTTCTTGCAAGAGCATTTGTCAGCGCAAACCATAGTGGGCGGTTTGATGATTTTGTTTGGCGTGGCGCTAACGACAGGCGTTCTCAAACGAAAACGCCTTAAGGTTAAACCTGCGTAGATTCCAACGAACCTAGGCTAGTCTATCAGCTGCATTCTGACTAAATTTCTGCCGTCTCGCTTCGCTTGATAAAGTGCGTCTTCAGCGTGTGCGGTTACCTCATGCATTGCGCGAGGTGACGCCGTGTATGAAATACCGATAGAAGCGGTAATCACAATTTCTGGTAGCTCTTGCAATGGTGGAAGTGTAGCAATGCCATGGCGAAGGTTTTGAGCCATATCAAACGCCACATGCGGGCCAGTATGAGGCAACAAGATAATAAACTCTGCACTACTCCATCTACCCACAACATCCTGCTCGCGCATATGTTCCGCTAGATAGGCAACCACTTTGTCTAGAATGTCATCACCGGCATTCCGCCCGTGGGCATCAACAATATCTGATAGTTCGTCAACGCTAATTAACATGACGCTGAGCGATTTGTGCTCGGCTAACAGCGTTTTATAGATAAGCTGTAAGTTATCTTTTTCAGGAAGGCGGTTGCTATGACGTACTACTAAGTCTGGCTGCATGTCTTTTCTGAAATAGTACAGAAGGTTGTAGATCAGCAAGAACAGTGAGAATACAACAACAAGCAGTGTTACTACGCTGAAGATGAACGCCTGAGAAATTTCTGCCTGACGATCTTCTAGTGGGCTTAGAAGAAATACAGTCCAACCAAACTGATTTAGTTTAACTTCCGCAATAAGAAAATCTTTTTGGTCGATAGTAACTAACTTATTGTTTAGGGCTTGCTCGCTTTGAATAGTCATCGGGAGACTGGCATACCAAGGGAGTTCAGATAAGTTAGTAAATTCGGAATAAGAGGCAATTAGACTAGGGTCTGAAGACAGCATAATGTCGCCTTCACCGTCAACAAACAAGAAGTCATAGCCATACTCTTGTTTATAAGTGTCGAACACTTCAATAAAACTACGCAGGCTCTTGCCTACGCCGAAAAAACCTAAAAAACGGCCGTATTTATCGTGAATTTTAATATCGATATAAAAGTGAGTGTCTTCCCATTTACCTATGTCGGCTACGGCATCCGCGGGGTAGTCGCGATATTTAAAGTACCAGCTTACTTCACCCTCGATAAGATTAATAATAGTGCCATCAGAGTTATATTGTTTTCTATCTGCTTCACTAGCAATGAAAAAAGATAGCCCGAATTCATTTTCAAGACGATCCAATGTCTTAAAAACAGCCTCTTGGTCAATGGTTTCCCCATTCATTAAATCTACGAGTTCGGTAGAGTGACCCAGAGCTTCAGAAATATGTAGTGGCTTTAGAAGTTGCTCGACGATAAGTGATATGGCGGGCGACAATGACTGCTGCTGCGCACGACTTTGTTCGGCAACGATTTTTGAAATACTGAAATGTACTAGTGTAACTATAGCGATAACCACTACCGCAAATAGCACCAGAATACTTCTATGTAGTGTACGAAATGTGTTCACAGACTGCGCATGCTCCCTTGCCTGACTGAACCTAACCCAAGAGTTGAGTATACCTGTTGCAATAATGAACTACTAGGCAGTTTCTCTTAACTTAGACTAAATAACGAAGAACGAAAGCGCAACGCAAAGTCGTCCGGTCAGACCTCAAAATGAATCAATCGCTGACATATCGTTGGGCCTTGGTTAAACTATATTTCGATTTTTCATTCTCTTTGCGAAATAAAGGAATTATATGGCTTTCTCAGTGGTTGTGTTAGCGGCGGGTAAAGGTACCCGTATGAAATCGTCGTTGCCAAAGGTATTACACAAGGTGGGTGGTGTACCTATGGTGCAGCGCATCATTAATACCGTTAAATCGCTGGGTGCTGACAATATTCATTTGGTTTACGGTCATGGCGGTGATCAACTGAAGGCTACGGTAGTTGAAGACAACCTAGACTGGTGTTTACAGGCTGAACAGTTAGGTACGGGACACGCTGTTCAGCAAGCAGCGCCTCATATTAAAGACAATGAAGACGTACTTGTACTAGTTGGCGATGCACCTCTGATCCGCGAAGAAACCTTAAGTGCTTTGAAAGCGGCAAAGGAAGGCTGTGACTTAGCATTGCTCACTGTAAATTTAGATGACCCAACAGGCATGGGCCGGATTATTCGTGAGAACGACAATATTACTGCGATAGTTGAGCATAAAGACGCCACAGATATTCAGCGTGAAATTAAAGAAATTAATACCGGCATGATGATGATGTCTGGCGCCGATCTTAAGCGCTGGCTGGGCGAATTAAGCAATGACAACGCACAAGGTGAGTACTACCTTACTGACGTAATTGCGATGGCAGCGGCTGAAGGTAAGCGAATACAGTCAGCGCAGCCACAGTCGGCGGTAGAAGTAGAGGGCGTAAACAACCGCTTGCAGTTAGCGAACCTTGAGCGCGCGCTTCAGCGTCGTCAAGCCGAAGAACTAATGACCAATGGTGTCACTTTATTGGACCCTGCTCGTTTTGATTTACGAGGGCAACTAGAAACCGGTAACGACGTCATTATTGACGTGAACGTGATTATTGAAGGTAAGGTGACGATTGGCAGTAACGTTACCATTGGTGCTAACTGTATTTTACGCAACTGTACTATTGCCGATAATGCAGTGATTGAAGCAAATTCCATTATTGAAGAGGCCAGTGTAGGTGAAGCATGCACAGTCGGGCCATACGCTAGACTGCGTCCAGGCGCAGTAATGCAAAAAAATGCCAAAGTGGGCAACTTCGTGGAAATGAAGAAAGCTATTTTGGGTGAAGGCGCTAAAGCAAACCACTTAACTTACTTAGGTGATGCCGAAGTTGGTGCGAAAGCGAACATTGGCGCGGGTACAATTACCTGTAACTACGATGGTGTGAACAAATCTAAAACGATCATCGGTGAAAATGCCTTTATCGGCTCAAATTCATCGCTTGTAGCCCCAGTGAACATTGGCAAGGGTGCGACGGTGGGCGCTGGTTCAGTGATCACGTCAACAGTCGACGAAAATGCACTAGCCGTTGCCCGGGGTAAGCAGCGCAACATTCCAAATTGGCCGCGCCCTACTAAAAAGTAAAGGCTGTTCTTCGTTACAGGCTGCATGAGCAGCAATTAAAATATTAGGGCTGGCAACCGTTAACGGTGAGTTGCTGGCCCAATTTCTTCTTTAGCCCCGTCACTCTATTGCTCAATTAAAAAGGTGATAAAAACAAATGGCTAATAGAAGCGTTTAAAACAACGCCTTCAGAGTTGCTTTAAGCATAAATAGTCCACCTGTTTTAAACACTCTTTCAAATAATGAACTATCTATGGTTTTTTCTCTCTATTATTACTGATAGTGTGTGTTTACTTACCTTTTGTTTCTCGTTACACAAGGATATGCGATGATATCTACTCTTCTTGTTGGCTTTGGATTTTCAGCCACAACCTTTCATCTACCCTTTCTAAATTATCTGCCGCAGTTCTCTGTGGATGTCGTTATCTCTTCAAAGCCTGACATGGTCAAAGCTGTCTTGCCCCATGCGGAAGTGTATAGCTCGTTAGAAGAGGCACTAAAAATTCACGATGTAGATTTGGTGGTTATTACTACACCAAATCACCTTCACGGACCACAGGCGAAACTGGCACTAGAGCACAGTTGCCATGTACTGGTGGAAAAGCCATTTACATTGAATAGTGAAGAGGCAGAAGCGTTAGTAGAACTTGCACAAACTCAGAATAAACAGCTGTGTGTTTACCACAATAGGCGTTTTGATGGCGATTTTCTCACTATTAAGCAGTTAATTAACGATGGAAGGCTTGGCGATATTAAACGTTTAGAAAGCCGCTTCGATAGATTTCGCCCGGTACCACGAGACAGATGGCGTGAAAATGCAGGGCCAGGCAGTGGTATCTTCTGGGACTTAGGCCCCCATTTAATCGACCAAGTACTACAGCTTTTTGGCGAGCCGCAAGAAGTGTCGGCAAACATACAAGTCTTGCGTGAGAATGGGCAGTCGGATGACACCTTTGATGTGACCCTTCACTATAGTGATAGAGTAGTAAAGCTAGGTAGCTCAGCCTTTCAGGCGGGGGCAACATTGCGTTTCGACTTGCAAGGTACAAAAGGCAGCTTTCGAAAGTTTCATTTAGATCCTCAAGAAGATCAGCTCAGAGCAGGGCTATCTTTCGACGATGTAAGCTGGGCGAAAACAAGTGAAGCGCAGCATGGTGTGCTAGCTGTGGCGAGTGAAAGCGGCCAGCTAATTAAAGAGACAATTACAACCTTGAAAGGTGAATACCTAACGTTTTTCAATCGCCTTGCTCATGCTATCGAAGACGGTAAATTCTCGCCAGCAGATGCGAGTACGGTTGTATCTGTTATCAAAGTGATTGAGTTGGCCATAACAGCAAGCGAACGAAAGACATCGCTGGCGTTTAAATAAACAATTATCTTGATCCATATTTCAATTTAACTTACGATACTTTCACTTTAAAACTAATAACTTTCGTTTTGAAAGTTATGGCTCGAAGATCGAAATTGTGTTGGTGGACTGTTTTGTTGGCTTTTTCATGGCTTGTTCTCAATTAGAACAATGCAAACAGCAAGTTTTAACAATACGTCCACAAGAGCGTCGAGGTAATATTGAAAAGTAGTAAGTCAGTTGAGCTACGCCGCCAGCAGATAGTGGCGTGGGTAAAAGAACACGGTCAATCACAAGTTGAAGACTTGGCCGTGCGTTTTGCTACGTCTGAAGTTACCATTCGAAAAGATCTTGCCGCCCTTTCGAAGCAAGGTTTGCTCATTCGACAATTTGGTGGCGCAGTGCCTGTACCATCATTTACAGACTCGAATGCTGGCTCTTCTCAAACTATCACCAATGACGCTTTCTCGAGTTTGTCCGTTAGCCCGACAGTCAGTGTTATAGGCCAATGCGCAGCCAGCTTGGTAAAACCTGGCAGCAAGCTAGTTATAGACTGTGGGACTACTACCGCATCCATCCTGCCCCATTTATCACATATCGATGATTTAGTGGTAATGACCAACACGTTATCGACAGCCAATTACCTTACTCAGAGTGATAAAGAGCCGACGGTGTTAATGGTAGGCGGCACATGGGATGCGCAATCTCAATCGTTTCAAGGTGCCATGGCTGAACAGCTAGTTAATGCCTATAGTTTTGACATAGCGTTTATTGGTGCTGCTGGCATAGATGTTAATCGAGGCACCACAACGTTTAACGAGCTTATAGGTGTAACTCGCGCTATGGCTGCGGCGGCCAGTAAAGTGGTAATAGTAGCCAGCTCAAAGAAATTAACGCATAAGATGCCGAACCTAGAGCTGAGCTGGAAAAACATTTCTGTTTTGATCACTGATGAAGGCATTAGTGAGCAAGACAAGCTTAATATTGAAAATCAGGGCGTGACTGTGCTTATTGCAGCGCCTAGTGGAGAGTAATTATGTGTGGAATTGTTGGCGCTGTTGCTGAACGTAACGTGGTAGAAATTCTTCTAGAAGGGTTAAAAAGGCTCGAATATCGCGGTTATGATTCAGCCGGCGTTGCGCTGTTGCAAAACGACGGCACGCTAACGCGTATTCGTCGTACCGGTAAAGTACAAGAGCTTGCTGATGCGGTAGCAGAAGGTGAAGCACTCGGAACAACCGGCATCGCTCATACCCGTTGGGCTACTCACGGAGGTGTGACGGAAGCAAATGCACACCCGCATTTTTCAACCGAACGTGTGGCTGTGGTCCACAACGGCATTATTGAAAATTACGTAAGTTTAAAGGCGAAGCTAAAAGAGCAAGGCTACACCTTTACCAGTGACACAGACACTGAGACTATCGCACATACCGTGCACGAAGAGCTGAAGGCAGGTAAGACATTACTTGACGCGGTACAAAGTGCGGTGAAGACCTTCCACGGTGCGTACGGCACTGTCATCATGGACAAAGAAGATCCTAGTCGCGTGGTAGTCGCGCGCTCAGGCAGCCCGCTTGTTATTGGTCTGGGCCTTGGCGAAAACTTCATCGCGTCAGACCAAATGGCACTGTTACCAGTAACACGCCGCTTTATCTTTTTAGAAGAAGGCGATGTGGCAGAGATTACCCGTCGTGAAGTTAAAATTTTCGATAAAGACGGAAACGCTATTGAGCGCGAAGTGATTGAATCGAATATCGAGCACGATGCCGGTGACAAAGCGGGTTACCGCCACTACATGCTGAAGGAAATTCACGAGCAGCCAACGGTTGTGCGTAATGCGCTTAAAGATCGTATTGATGAAAATGGTCTTACCGCAGATGTATTTGGTCAAGGGGCTGACGACATATTCAAAAAAGTACAGCATGTACAAATAATTGCCTGCGGTACGAGTTATCACGCAGGTATGACGGCGCGCTACTGGCTAGAGCAGTATGCAAATGTATCGTGTAATGTAGAAATTGCATCAGAATTCCGTTATCGCAAGTCAGTGGTTCACCCGAACAGCTTGCTTATTACCATTTCTCAATCAGGCGAGACAGCCGATACACTAGCTGCCCTTCGCTTGGCGAAAGAACTGGGTTATATGTCGAGTTTGACTATTTGTAACGTTCAGGGCTCGTCATTGGTGCGCGAATCTGACCTTGCATTTATGACCCGTGCAGGCGCGGAAATTGGGGTAGCGTCTACCAAAGCTTTCACTACCCAACTCACCGCTTTTTTAATGCTGACACTGGCGCTTGGCAAAGAAAACGGTATGACTGACGCCGATAGTAAGGCCATTGTGTCTGCGCTTCACAGCTTGCCTGCCAAACTTGAAGAAACCTTGGCTATTACAAACGGAATCGAAGATTTAGCGGAAGAGTTTGCCGATAAAAACCACAGTTTATTCCTAGGTCGTGGCGATCAATACCCTATTGCCATGGAAGGGGCGCTTAAACTTAAAGAGATTTCTTACATTCACGCCGAAGCCTACGCGTCTGGTGAATTGAAGCACGGCCCGCTTGCGCTTATTGATGATGAAATGCCCGTTATTGTGGTTGCACCGAATAATGAACTGCTCGAAAAACTAAAATCGAACGTTGAAGAAGTGCGCGCCCGTGGCGGTATTATGTATGTATTTGCCGATAAAGATGCCGCGTTTGCAGGGGATGAAACCATGCGCGTTATCGACGTACCGCACTGCGACGAGCCAATCGCACCTATCATCTACACCTTGCCACTACAGCTTTTGAGCTACTACGTAGCGCTAATTAAGGGCACCGACGTTGACCAGCCGCGTAACTTGGCGAAGTCGGTAACGGTGGAATAAAAGTGTGACGGTGGAATAGGGTAACGCCACTAAAGCTTGTGTTAATACTCAAAATCAAAGCCTGCGACTGACAAATTCGCAGGCTTTTTCGTTTATTAAATGCCGTCTCTGAGTGAGATCAGCAAGGCATTTTGACTACACAACTCTTAACTACACACCTCTTAATTCATCGCCACTTTATCGACAAACCCTCCCCACCCGTCTTACATCACCAAAACACCCGTTGTAAAACGGGTAGTGAGTTCATACTTATAAACAATCATTAAGTTTCAACATCGCGAGGCAATATGGCTATTCCATACTCACTGCTAGATTTGGCGCCAATATCTGAAGGGTTTGGCGTGAAAGACGCGCTACATAACTCAAAGCTGATGGCTATGGAAGCTGAGCGCAGTGGCTATGAGCGTGTGTGGTTAGCCGAGCATCACGGCATGCGAGGTGTGGCCAGTTCTGCCACCTCGGTGGTGTTAACCCATATTGCCAATGCCACCTCTACCATTAAAGTTGGGGCTGGTGGTATTATGCTGCCGAATCATGCACCTTTGGTTATTGCCGAACAATTTGGCACCTTGGCTGAATTATTTCCCAATCGTATTGAGCTAGGGCTTGGTCGTGCACCAGGCACTGATATGTCAACTGCACGCGCGCTTCGCCGTAACTTACAAAGCGATGTAGATAGTTACCCAGAAGATATTAAAGAACTTCAGTATTATTTGGGTACACCTAAAGAAGGTCAGCCAATTGTTGCAGTGCCTGGGGCTAATACACATGTGCCCCTATGGTTACTCGGTTCTAGCTTATACAGTGCCCAAGTAGCGGCACAAATGGGACTACCTTATTCGTTCGCTTCGCATTTTGCACCCGATGCACTCTTTGATGCACTTCATGTTTACCGCAATATGTTTAAAGCCTCGTCCCAGCTGTCATCTCCAAAAGCGATGGCGGGCGTTATGGTGGTAATTGCGGAAACCGATAGCGAGGCAGAACTGCTATTTACCTCTGTGAAGCAGCAATTTATGAACATGCGACGAGGTCTTAACAAGCCTTTCGCTAAGCCTATGCCTAACTTTGACGAATACTGCACGGCGACTGACGAGGCAATGTTATCTAGTGTGTTGAGATATGCGCTAGTAGGCTCTAAAGAGACCGTGCGAAACAAGCTAGCCCAATTTGTTGAAGCTACAGAGATTGATGAAATTATCGTGTCTATGCCTATTTACGATATAGAAGCGCGTTTATTTAGTGTTAAAACGTTTGCTGATATCGTGTCCTAACGCATAAAAAGTTATGACCAGTTTTTAATATTTGGTTATAACTTCTTCTATGCAACACCTTAGAATAACTTTATGATATGGCGTGATATATGTATTTTTATTTAGTTATTACAGGTTTACAGTCATGCTCAAGGTCTGGTTTTCCTTTTTCTTTGCGTTTGTTTTTTCTGTGGCGAACTTAAGTTCAGCACAAGCGAAAGAAGCGCTGGACCTTGTTATCCTAGAAACGCTCCCAGTTCCTATTGTTGCTGAATCACGGGCCGAATTTGAAAAAGAGCTTATTCGAATTATGCCTGATCACGATTTCAACGTAACCACTTACAACGCTGAGGGATCTGAGGTGCGCGCTAAGGAGATTCTTACTGAACTTGCCCTTGAGCCAGCACCAGATCTTATTGTATCTGTTGCCACACTTGCCACCCGCGCGTTGAACGCGTCTGAAGAGTTTGTTGATACGCCAAAGCTTTTTATGGTTGTTTCTGCTCCTGTTGAAGAAGGAATAGTTCCTGCTATTGGCGCTACAAGCAAACGCAATATGACAGGCGAATCGCACGTGCTTGATGCAAAGGTAAAGCTTGATATGTTGGATGGGGTTCTTAGAGCATCTAAGCCAACATCACCTTTCACCATAGGTTTAGTACATTCGACTTACCCCTCTTCGAGTAATTTGGTAAATCAATTACTCGCGTTAGACAGCGACTATGAAAACATAAACTTGGTGGCAGTTAGTACGCCGTACTTAGAAGGTGACGAAGGGCGTGTAGAAATGACGGATAATATAGTAGATAGCTTAAATCAGAAGCGTTCAGAACTTGATGGTTATTGGCTTTCTTCGGGTCCGTTAGCCGAAGCTAATGGATTAGTGGAGAAAGTAAAAGAAACGAGTGGGCTACTTCCTTTATTTGCTGAAAGTATTTCATCTGTTAAAGATGGCGCGCTAATTGGTGTGGTATCTGAACCTGCTAGCATTGGAAAATCAGCTGCGAGAAAAGCGAAGCTGATTCTAGAGAAAAAATCGGCGAGAGACATTCCCGTTGGTAAAATGGACACGTACACTGTTGCAGTTAATGTAACTACGGCAATTAAACTACAATTGCCAATCCCATCGAGTTACTTAAAACTTTCAAAAGAACATGTGTATCACTAAGGCCTAATTAGAAGTAAGTATGCGGATTAAATCGAAACTGCTGGTTATATACATACCAATTTTATTAATTGGTATGGCGCTTACGGGGTATTGGGCTTATTTGACAGCGTACGACTCTGTGCGCGAAAGGGAATATCAGCTTCTTACTCAAACCCTTACGCTTAACGTCTTGGAAATCATAGATGAGAGACGAGAACTGCTTATTGAGTCAGGGCTAGAAAACGTACCTGTGTTTCGCGAGGCTTATCAAAAAGAAGTGTTTGAAGAGCTAAAGTCGCTTCAGCAGGCTACTGACCGTCACTTTGCTATAAGCGATAGAAGTACAGGTACCGTAATATTTAGTACATCTGAAAGTAAAGTTGTGCTGAAAGCGGAAGACGCTAAAAAAGCAACAATAGCTAACCGACGAGTGGCATTTGGCGAGTCGAATGTAAACGATACGGATGTATTGTTTGCGTGTGCTGTATTTGCCCCTTGGAATTGGAAAGTCACGGTACTACAGGCTGCCGAGCCGCTGCAATCCTCGTTATTCACAATAGCGTGGCTAACCTCTTTAGTTACACTGTTTGCCGTTGTTATCGTTAGTTTGCTTATGGGCAAAGTAACGCAGGTATTTGTTGTCTCTCCCATTGAAAAAATCAAATCAGCAGCAAGTCGCATTGCTATCGACCACAAAAAGGTGAGTATTGACCTTCAGCAAAACGACGAATTAGGAAGCTTGGCTCGCGATGTTGAAGCAATGTCGGAAGAGATTGAGCAATACGTAGCGCAGGCCCAACAGGCGAATCGCGCGAAAACGGATTTCCTTGCCGTGATGAGTCATGAAATCCGAACGCCGCTAAACGGTATCCAAGGGCTGGCAACGCTGCTTCTAGATACACCGCTTTCAGACAAACAGCATCAGTATGCCAGCGACCTGAAATCGTCAGCATCCATTCTCGCTACGGTAATAAACGATGTTTTAGACCTTTCTAAAATTGAGTCGGGCATGTCAGAGGTGGACGTTACAGAGTTCGATCTCGACGCTATGCTTAATGACCTTATAACGTTATTAGGGACCAATGCTAGCGCCAACAGTACTCGTTTGATTTACAGCAGTAAGAATATGGAATCGGTGGCTGTCACCAGTGACATTACTAAGCTTCGTCAAATTATTATTAATCTTGTAAGCAATGCCATTAAATTTACGCACAAAGGTACAGTGAGTATTTCGGCTAAGCTTAAACAACCGTCAACAGAAGCAATGAGCGATAACCGTTTAGTTATTGCGGTTAAAGATACTGGAATAGGTATTGAGCCAGACAGGCTTGAGCATATTTTCGATAAGTTCACGCAATCTGACTCATCAATTACGCGCAAATACGGCGGTACAGGGCTAGGCCTTGCTATTGCCAAGCAACTTGCGCAAATTCTAGGTGGCGATATTAAAGTAGTGAGCAAGGTAGGTGAAGGCTCATGCTTTACTGTCACTGCAGATGTTCAGTCTCGACTTAAATCTGACTCGTCAATTGAGTCATCGTCTGCACGTAAAGCCCAAGGCGCAAGCCTACCAACAGACCTTAAGGTTCTGTTAGCGGAAGACAACGCAATTAATGCTGTTGTAGCACAAGCATTGTTAGAGCAGTTACATTGTCATGTAGAGCATGTTGATAATGGATTGAAAGCCGCAGCGCGTGTTGAAGAAGGGGGGATTGATGTGGTCTTCATGGACGTGCACATGCCAGTTATGGATGGCATAGAAGCGACGAAACGCATAAGAAAACTTGAGGGCGAACTTAGCAAAACCCCTGTGATCGGCCTTACTGCAGAGGCGTTTAAAGAGCGCCACATCTCGTTTAAGCAGGCGGGAATGGATGATATCGTCACCAAGCCGGTTACTGTTGAAGCGCTGCAAGAAAGTTTGTTAAAACTGGCGCTTAACAAAGAAGTTCCTGATAATAGTTAAAGCTACTCAGCGTCAATATGCTGAGTTTACAACACCGATGATGATTGCCATCATTGGTTGGGTTGGAACGCTTTAATGGTAAGGAATTGCTTGAGGTGATCTGTGCAAATCAATAGACCCAGCGAGTTACTTCGGCTGCGAATAGCCCTCATTATTGGTGCTGTGCTTGTACTTGGCTTTATGATTGCCGACCTCATGTTACTTCCAAGCAATATGTATCAGCTGTACATATTTGACCGCCTACTTCTGCAACTTCCTATTATATTATTTGTTGTTGCTGTCTCCTTCTGGCGGCGGTTTATTCAATATCGAGCTTTTATTTTTGCCGGCTTGGTTATCGCACTCTCCTACAGTAACTATTGGTTAATATGGGTTTGCTGGGATGAACACAGCTTTATTTTTCCCTACGAGGGGACAATCCTCTATGCATTCTTTTGTGTATTTGCATTGGGTATACCATTCAAACTCGCTATTGCGGCCAACGTTATCAATATCCTAGGGTTTTTAGGGCTGATGTGGATAGCGCCGGTGTACGGCGATAGAGTCTTAATTTCTGTAGCATTTGTATCTGGCTCATTATTTATTTGTGCTTATGCTCGCTACCGGCTCGATCGCAGCGTGCGCATGCTCAAAGAAACAAACGAAAGGTTATTAAAGCTTAGCAAATACGATCCGCTATCCGATCTACTTAATCGGCGCGCCTTTCGGGAGCAAAGCGAAAAGCTGTTGGCATTGAGTAAACGTCATAATGTATCTATGGCTGTTTTAATGCTCGATTTAGATGATTTCAAAAAATACAACGACAGTTTTGGTCATCAGCAGGGTGATGAAGCAATAAAAGTTCAGGCGCGCATTATGAAAGAGGTCTTTAAGCGCGAAACAGATATATTAGGCCGATACGGCGGCGAAGAATTTATTGTTGTTTTAAGTGATATAAATAAAGAGCAGGTCGAAAAGCACGCCAAGGCATTACTCGATAAATGGCGTGAGGCTAAACTAAAACATGCTGAGGGAGCCAAATATCCGCTAATGAGTTGTTCAATTGGTGTGGCTTACGCCAAATCGGTTGACGACATTTCTATTGACTGGATCATTGATGAAGCTGATAAGGCACTTTATAAAGCCAAGGAAAAAGGTAAAGCGCAGTTCGTGCTTAAAGAAGCGCAGTGCTGATAACGTCACTGCGCTTCAATGTTAGCGCTTTATAACTTTACTATCATTTTTCCGGTGTTTTTACCTTCAAACAACATGTTTAAGCCTTTCTCGGCATTGTCTAAACCTTCAATCGTATGCGCGCGATACTTTATTTTCCCTTGCTGTACGTATGGTGTGAGCTTTTCTAAAAGCTGTGGGACTTCTCCCCAATGGTCTGGCATAGCAAAACCGCGAATATTGACCCGCTTTTTGATTAGCGGTATCCAGTTTGGTCCTGGCGCAGGGCTGTCCGACTGATAATCTGCAATCATACCGCACACCACTATCCGCCCATGTGTATTCATTCGGTTAAAGATATGCTGTTGAATCGGTCCACCCGTATTCTCAAAGAATACATCGACTTTGTCTGGCGTTAATTCGGCTAGTTTTTCCTGTAAATCGTCAGTTTTGTAATTAATGGCACCGTCAAATCCAAGTTCATTTACAATCCAATTGGCCTTGTCGTCACTGCCTACTACCCCGATTACGCGCAGTCCATCAGCTTTTGCTAGTTGGCCTACAATTGAACCTACAGAGCCCGCTGCACCTGTGACAACAAGCGTCTCACCTTCTTTAGGCTCGCCAAAGTTGTAAAGGCCTGTGGTGGCAGTTAAACCGGGTAATGCAAAAACACAAAGTGCCATTTCTTCTGTAACACCTTGCTGCAATTTGTTAAACCCTGCGCCATCGCTAAGCACATATTCGCTCCAGCCAGTCATGCCCATGACTTTATCACCTACTGTAAAGTCTGGGTTTTTAGACTCAACTACTTCGCCCACACCGCTTGAGCGCATTACATCGCCCAGCTCTACAGGAGGAATATAACTTTCTCTGTCTTCACTCATCCATCCTAGCATTGCAGGATCTAAAGACATGTAAGTCTGCTTAACTAATATTTGACCGTCTTTTAGCTTTGGTATTTCAAGTTCTTTCGTCTCGAATAGGTGTGG
This sequence comes from Alteromonas portus, assembly GCF_005117025.1. Lineage (GTDB taxonomy): Bacteria > Pseudomonadota > Gammaproteobacteria > Enterobacterales > Alteromonadaceae > Alteromonas > Alteromonas portus. The sequence goes on from NZ_SWCO01000007.1 coordinate 276,114, forward strand.
ACCTATTTTCCCATCGTCGGGACGCTTTACCAGCGTGATGGCTTTATATGTCGACATTGTATCCTCCTGTACATGTAAAAGGGGTCTGGCGGTGTGCCCAACATTGAAACGCAGTTTCAATAGTTGGGATCACCTTTTGACTGTAAAGATAGGGTGGGGATTATTGCTATAAACACAAGCTGGATGGGGGGCGCATTCATAAACTGAATTAAAAGATAATCCAAGACACTAAGGTGTTAGTACCACTTCATTAATGCGCTGTTAACAATGTTGTGATCTTTAGTTAACCATAAATTAGCAATTTTGCTTATAAATGCGCCGAAATTGTAGCTAAAATTGTAAAAAATGCGATAAAAGTGCGTAAATAACGTTTACTTGCATTGAACAAAACTGTTCATATCCGTAGAATGCCGGATGCAATTTTCCCTATTACTATGAGTATCTTATGAAGCAACAGTTTTCTTTACGTGCCTCAGTTTGCTTAGCGCTTGCTACCTTAGCCTCTTCTTCTGCGCTGGCAGCTGGATTCCAAGTTAATGAACACAGCGCAAATGGCCTAGGCCGCGCAATGGCTGGCCAAGCAGCTAAGCCAGAGAATGCCTCTATTTTAGCAACTAACCCTGCAGCAATTGGTGTATTTAAAGAAGCTGAGTTCAGTGCTTCGGTAAGCTTTATTGACCCGAATGTTGATATTAATGGTGTGGTTACCTATGACCTTGGCGACTCTACTGTTGGTGGTGGTGCTGCGCAGGAAGACAACATCGCAGATACTGCGATTGTGCCAGGTTTCTTCTATGTTTCGCCTATCAATGATGAACTATCTGCTGGTGTGGGTGTTTTTACTACCTACGGCCTTCGCTCAGATTACTCAGATGATTTCGGTGCGCTTCATTTTGCTGATACAGCGGAAGTGAAAACCGTAACAATTAACCCAGCGGTTTCATATAAAGTGAACAAGCAGCTTATGGTTGGCTTTGGTTTGAACATCACGTATGCAGAAGCTGAAATTGGCTCTGGCGTTTCAAATACGCTTGTAGACACTTTAGTTACTCTAGCGCCAAGCGCTGAGGCACTAGGCGTTACTTTGCCAGAGCTTACTGCTGGTAACTCACTATTTAGTATGGAAGGTGATGACATAGGCTTCGGCTGGAATGCGGGTGTTTTCTGGCAGCCGACAGATATGACTAATATCGCGCTTTCATACCGTGCTGAAACAAAATTAGAGCTTGAAGGTGAAGTATCTTCAGAAACGCCTATTTTCCCTATTAACCTTAACCAGCCTGGTAGCCTAGATTTGAACCTTGCGGCTATTACCGAGCTAGCGGTTGATCAGAAGATCGATAACCAATGGTCTGTACAGGCAAGTTTGACGTTTACCGATTGGAGTACGTTCGAGAAGCTTGAAGCCAACCTAGAAGACGGCGTAGATTTCTTAATTAAAGAAGAAAACTTCGATGACTCATGGCGTGCAGCGCTAGGTGTAACTTACATCTTAAATGACGAAATCACCCTTCGTGCTGGCTATGCTTATGACGATGGCGTGGTATCAGTAGAAAACCGTTCACTAAGTATCCCAGACACTGACCGTCACTGGTTCTCTGGTGGTATGACTTACACTATGAGCAAAGATACATCGATTGACCTTGCTTACGTATTTATTGATGGTCGTGAAGCAGATATCAATAAAGACAGAACTATTTTAAGTGATGTTCTTCCAGGTACTGACTTTACTACTAATTTCACCGGTACACAGTCAGCTACTGCGCACATTCTTAGTGTTCAAATGAACACTCGCTTCTAAATACAAAGAAGCACAAAGCAATAAAAAAGGCAGCGTTTTTACGCTGCCTTTGTCGTTTTAGGCGTTGTGTTTTTTTATGCCTGTTAAGGTGGCTTACTTCTGTCTAACGATTAAATTTGCGCAAACAAATCTTGTAGGCAGGTAATAGCAGCGCTAATTTTAGCCGGCATAAGCTCGCGCTTTGGCGTCACTGCATAGACAGTATAGTCAGGTAATTCCCAGTCGGTGAATAGCTGCTTCATTTCACCTGATTTAAGCAAGTGCCTAACCTCTGGCTCAGGCAATACAGCGTAGCCTAAATTATCTTGGGTAAGCTTAATCAGTGTCTGCATTGAATTGACATCAATGCGCTGAGAGTCCAATTCAAACTCACCGTTGCTTTCATGCTTCATCACGTAGTCTTCAATATGTCTGTGCACAATGTAAGCATGACCATTTAATTCTTCTGGTGAAGACAAGTTTTGGCTAGCTAGTGGATGCTCAGTGGAAACACATAGAATTCGTTCCCAGGTAGCAAGCTTCAAACTACTAAAATTTGTATCGGAAACTGGGGCGAAGCAAAGTACAAGGTCTGCACTTGATGCAATAATATCTTTAGGTTCGTCGGTAACAGTCAAAGATATCGTAATTTTTGGAAATTCTTCGCACAGTTTCTTCAATGGCTCACTAAGTAAGCCGCCACCAAAACCTTCAGGTGCAATAATGTTGATTTTACCTGTAGGGTCGTCTTGAAGGCTTTCTATTTTCTGTTGAGCAAGTTCCGCAGTTTGCAGCATTTGCTTGCTGGTGTCGTAGTAAATGCGCCCTGCTTCCGTAAGGCTTAAGCTTCGGGTATTTCGGTTAAAAAGACTAAGCCCTATGTCATGCTCAAGTTTTCTTAATTGTTGACTAATTGCAGAAACAGTCATGTGTAGCTCACGGGCTGCAACACTCATGCTACCGCTATCTGTCACCGCAACAAAAACCTGAAGTGAGCGTAGTAATTTAGTATTCATGGCGCAGTTAAATCCTTTCCATAGGCCGAAATATTATAAAGATACATTTGTAGCAAATTAACAACGTTAAAGGTGGAACTTTACCTTATTTAGACGTTGATGAGCGTTTTTAAAGCGCGCTCTTTACACAATACTTACACTAGATCGCAGTTTGTGATTAGGTTTCGTCTACCGCGCTATTTTTAAAAAGCGAAGCAAGGCGGTCAGTAAAGAAAAAGTACGCTCTGTCCGCCTTGCCTATGCTTTTCTGTTCATCAACCTATCAACTTATAAAGTTAAAACTTAAATCGCAGCGCCTACCGAATGGTTCTGACCATGTTTATGGTGTTTGTTGCAAGTTTTACTTCTACAAGAAAGACAATAAGTGCGCTGATTAGAAACATCATTGCCAGTATGAATAGTACGATGACCGGCGTTTTTAAATCGACAACCCACAGCGATCCAGAAAACAGCGCCATAATGACGGTACACACCATCAGCCCAGCGGCTACGCATAGCCCAATCGCCCAGTTAATTACTTTTACCCTGCGCCACAGCACTTTAATTTCGCTTTTCGAGCGGTCAACAATATGTGGGTCAGACAGGGTATGGATTTGTCTTTCCGCCACCCTAACTCTGTCTGATATCCGGCCAAGCCGAGACGACATAACATTAAGAAAGCCCGCAATACCAGTAAGCAAAAATACGGGAGCTACAGCAAATTCGATAAGCTGTGAAAGACTAGGAATAAGTGTGTCCAATGGTTCCTCCAGCGAACAAAGTTTGGTTTTCGTACTTCAGGCAAAGGGTGTTTAACCCATCGCTAAATGCGTTTAACGCTCTGCCATTCACTATGCGCTATATACATGTAATGTAGAAACAATGCATAGAACAAAGACTTGTGTTGTGACAGTAGAGCTTGCGATTTGCAAAGTCTACGCCAACGCTTAAATAAGGGATATGACGTAATTGCCAGAATGCCGCAAGAGTTTAGCGGTTTTTTTTTAGATTAACGGTACACTAGCACCAGTTGCTAAAAAACATTTTTCATCAAAAGGATAGATAATGCGCTTTGCCCCGAGCTTTCCTCTGTCGTTGCTAACTGTGTCTCTGCTGTCGCATTCAGCCATCGCCCAGCAAGAAAATGAAATAGAAAGAATTGAAACCACATCTTCTCGAATACAGGGCAGTATGAATGCTTCTGGCTACGCAGTGTCGTCTATTTCAGAAGAAAGCTTATCGCTGCTTTCATTTCAACACATTCAAGAGTCGCTAAATTACATTGCGGGCGCCGGCGTACAGCGGGGTAACGGGCAAGAGTACTTGCCTGCCCTTCGTTCGCCAGTGCTAACCGGCGCAGGAGCGTGCGGCGGAATTTTAGCTGCAGAAGACGGTATTGCATTGCGCGCAGCAGGCTTTTGCAATATCAACGAACTGTTTGAAGCTCATGGTGAAATTGCACAGCGTATTGACGTGATAAAAGGTCCAGCGTCAGCGCTTTATGGATCTAATGCAATACATGGCGTTATCAATGTAGTGACGCCTGACACAACACAAGGCGACGGGGAGCTTAGTCTTGACTATGGGTCTTATGGTTTTCATCGCGTAAAGCTTAAAGAAGGGAAAGACTTCGGACACAGCGGCGTAGGTATCGCTGCCAGTATTACCAGAGACACTGGGTACAGAGATGAAGAGGGCGTTGATCAAGAAAAAGTCTCGCTTCGTCACAGAATAGAGTGGGACAACACAGTTATAACAAGTGGGCTTACCTATACCCACCTAGACCAAGAAACCGCCGGCTATATCGAAGGGTTTGAAAGCTACAAGAATACACAAATAGCCAAAAGCAACCCAAACCCAGAAGCCTTTCGAAAGGCAGAGAGTTTTAGGTTATGGAGCAAGTTTGATACTAGCTTTAATGGTGGTCACGCGCTGTCGATTACGCCTTACGTACGCAACCAAGATATGCGTTTTAGAATGCATTTTTTACCCGGTAAACCACTAGAGACGAATGCACAAAAAGGTCTGGGCGTGTTATCTCAGTTCAATTACGTTCTTAATAACAACGTCAGTGCGGATGTAGGATTAGATGTAGAATACACCGAAGGTGAATTAACTCAGTCTCAAGATGGTGCGACGGAAGGGTCAGCTTTTTTGGTTGAAACTATTCCCGTAGGTAAGCACTATGATTACGATGTAGATGCCACGTTAATTGCACCTTTCTTTAGCTTTAATTGGCAATCTGAGCGTTGGGCCATTTCTGTCGGCGGTCGCTTTGAATCTATGCAGTACGACTACACCAATAATATGAATGTAGGTCGTGTACGCGAAGATGGTACAGAGTGCGGTTTTGGTGGCTGCAGATACACTAGACCTGCAGATAGTGAAAACGACTTTGATAATTTTAGCCCGAAGCTTTCACTTCGTTATCAACTCACGCCACAAACCCAATTATTTGGCGGTATCGCAAAAGGTTACCGCGCTCCTCAGGCAACAGAGCTGTATCGTTTGCAGCGTGCACAGACTGTTGCTGATCTAGACTCGGTGACGGCTGATAACGTTGAAATGGGTGTTTCCGGAGTGCTACCTGACGGCAGCTATACGCTTAGCCTTTATAGCCTACAAAAAGATAACGTTATTTATCGCGATAGCGACTTTTTTAACGTAAGCAACGGCGAAACATGGCACAGAGGAGTAGAGCTTTCTTTTGACCAGCGGCTTAGTGACGCGCTTCGCTTAGATTTTGCTGGTACCTATGCAAGGCATACTTACGAGCACAGTCAGCTTTCAGGTGAAGAAGATATTAAAGGTAATGATATTGATACCGCGCCAAAGCTTCAGTTTAACGCCCGCTTAAGCTTTGATGTATCGAGAAAAGTACAAACACAGCTAGAGTGGCAGCATATTTCGAGCTATTTCACCGACGCCGAAAATCTCAATGAATACGAGGGGCATGATTTGGTGCATGCCCGTTTACGATATAGCCTGAACAGCGATGTAACGCTATACGCGCGCGTTAATAACCTGTTTGATACGGACTACGCTGATCGTGCCGACTTCACAAGCTTCACTGGTCCGCGTTACTTTCCCGGGCGGCCTAGGAATTTCATGATAACGGCGTCGTTTACGTTATAGATTTGGATAAGAAGTATTAATTGATATCTATTAATCTTGAAAATACAGACTATTACCGTGATTTGCTTGTACCTCAACGGCTTCGGGCGTAGTCTGTGATCATCAGCATGGGTCTCAGTCACGCCATGTATAGCGCTTTTTAAGGTTAGGCGGCATACGTGGAATGATTGTTAATAGGTATACCCATGCAAAAAATAGTAATTGTTGGTGGCGGTGCTGGAGGTCTTGAATTAGCCAGTCGCTTAAGCCGCACCCTCGGGAGAAGAAAACAGGCCGAAATTACCCTCGTCGACCGCAGTCGAACCCATATCTGGAAGCCGCTATTACACGAAGTGGCCGCCGGCGTAATTGATAAACATTCAGACGGTGTGGACTACGCCATTCACGCTGCAGCTCATCATTACCGCTTCCAATTAGGTGAAATGTGCTCGCTTAACGCGCAAGCGCAAACTATAACTTTGTCGCCTTTAATCGATGAAGAAGGAACGCAGGTTTTACCCGAACGAGAGATTCATTACGATCAGTTAGTGTTGGCTGTTGGCAGCGTGAGTAATGACTTTGGTACCCCAGGTGTTGCGGAGCATTGCTACTTCTTAGATTCGTTGAAACAAGCGGAACGCTTTCATAGAGCGCTTCTCAATCAGCTTATCCGCATTAATCAACAAGAAGATAAAGACGCCAAAATTAAAGTCGCTATTGTAGGGGCTGGGGCAACGGGCACAGAGCTAGCTGCACAGCTTCATCATGTGGCGAACTTGTCGAAGGCTTACGGCATGCCAGATATGTCGGCTTCGCGCCTTCAAATTGCAATAGTCGAGGCAGGCGATAGAATTTTACCGGCATTGCCAGAGCGCATAGCGAATTCTGCAAGAAAAGCGCTGCACAAGTTGGGTGTCGATATAAAAGAACAAACCATGGTGGCTGAAGCCGATACTAAAGGGTTAATTACCAAAGATGGTGGGCGAATTGACGCTGATTTAATGGTCTGGGCTGCGGGTGTGAAAGCTCCTGACTTTATTACAAAACTTGAGCTTTTTGAAACGAATAGAGCTAATCAAATTCTTGTCGATAAGCAGCTTCGCAGTACATCTTTCAAGAACATTTGGGTATTAGGCGATTGCTGTGGATTCCAGCAGGAAAATGGGAAATGGGTGCCGCCTAGAGCGCAGTCTGCCCACCAAATGGCGGATATCGTCGCGCATAATATAACGTCGTTATTTACTCAAAAAGACACGAAAGATTTCACCTATAAAGACTATGGATCTTTGGTTCACCTAAGTAAATACAGCACTGTCGGAAGCTTGATGGGCTCGCTTTCTAACAGCAGTATGTTTATTGAAGGTCGCCTAGCTAAGTTGGTCTACGTCTCTTTGTATAATATGCATCAGTTTGCAGTACATGGAAAAATCAAAGGTGCACTAAAGCTTCTTGTTAAGAAGTTAAGCCATGCCATCAGCCCCAAGCTGAAACTCCATTAAAAATCGTAAACAAGACAGCCCCTGTATAGGGGCTTAAACCGGTTTGGTTGAAATGTCATGTTTCCCACCAAAGCACTGCTAGTGCCACAACCTTGTAAAAACCATCGTTTAACGGTCGATATAATGCGCTAAACACCTCTATCAAACGCGCTAAATATTCTTATAGTTTAAATAGGCAGTTACAAAAGTAACTGCTTTGGTTCGATGTTGTTCAGTTCAGTAGGGGTTTTACGCTTTGCGCGTTTCGCACGTTTTGTTGGCGGTTATTCTGCCAGCGCTATTTTCATCACTGGTGTCCGTCTCTGTATTAGGAGAGGGAAGAAGTGTGCAGAATATGGCGGGGCAATCGAAAAGTGCTGCGGCGCTCTCTACCCTGATGAGCGAGTGGGAAAGTTCTGTTTTTGAAGTGTCTGACGACGACATTGACGACGGTATTCCATTTTTCAATACAATCAACGGCTCGGAAAAGTACCGGTTTTCATCTGGCAAAGCGGTTGATGCAAAAGCTGTTGTTAGGCAGCGCGCTAACATCATTCGAGGTCCACCTTCTTTCACTTAATCACTTAAAAACTAAATTTTTTATTTTTGATTAGGAGAAAGGTATGCACGCCCTAAATCTATATGAAACCGAAGCTATCGATACATTGGCATGGCCGGTTATTGAAAACACTATTACTGTAAATTCATCTGCTATGGCGATCTTCACTGACTTTAAGCAGCACTTGCCGCACGTTATTGATGCCAGGACTCCGGCGACGAAAGTAGAGTCGATTATGCGTCAGTCTCATGTTCGTATGATGCTGGTGGTAAACAGTGAAAACCGTTTTATTGGTATTGTTACCAGTCACGATGTGGGAGAACAGCAAATCATTCAGCGAGTAAGCGAACTAAAGAGCAATCGAGACGAGCTTACCGTTCATGATTTTATGCGCCCTAAAACATCGCTTATGTCGTTTGATTTTAGTGAGCTAATGCGTTCGTCGGTGGGCGATGTTATCGAAACGCTCAAAGACTACGGGCAGCACCACTGCTTGGTAATGGACAGAAACAGTCATGAAGTTCGCGGGGTAATTAGCGTTAGCGACATTGCCAGAGAGTTGCGCTTGCCGCTGGATATTCAAGGTCGGCCTACGTTTGCTGAGCTCGTCACTATTTTAGCGGCTTAATAGTCCCTTTTTGTTAGTTTAAAATTACCCTATTTACTGCGCGTTGCTGTTAAGTAGCGCGCAGAAAAGAGCATATAAACCTTAATGCCAATTTGGTAACTTCTTACTGCCTGTTGGTTACAATAATAATTAGGTGATTCAGCCGTTATTTCATTGCATCCAGCAAAGCTATCATAGATGCATCTTCCTCAATTTCGTTAGCACAAATGACTTGGTATGTATTTCGCAATGTAACTTGTAAGAAGTTAAAACATCTCGTCGAAACTGTTTGATGAAAAGAGGCGAAATTATGAATAGATCACCGTTTCCTACCAGTGTTGTCACAAAAGCGTTTACTTGGGCTTATCAAGAACTGGGCTTAAATGTTAAGCAAGCTTCTGAAATATTGGGTATTTCTCCTTCATCTCTTGCGCAAACTACGTTATTGGGTTTTGAAAACGGCACCGCAGAGTATCGCAAGCAACTTGCGTTTATTCGTATGTATCATTTACTCATCTCATTGTCAGATGGGGACAGTGGACAGATGAAAGCATGGTTTAGCAGCTACAATGTTATGCTTGAAGCAAGCCCTTTTGAAATGTGCAAGGAATACGACGGTATAGAGCGCGTTGCAGATCAATTGCGTCGACTAAAACAATCTGAAGCAGGCAGTCACGGAGCGTTAGCGGTTATCGAATTTTCTCACAAAAACTACGACGCTAAATTGAGATCTGTATTTCACTAATCGGAAAGATTTACTTCGCTGTCAATCTTGATAATAAAGTTTGCGCACGCTTCAACTTGAGTGACGGGGATCATGTGGCCTGCATCGGGAATAATTTCCGATACAGCCGTATTTTTCGCTGAAGTTACTGCGCTGATGTGCTCGTCTGGTTTTAAAATAGTGTCCTTTTCCCCATATAAGATGCCTATTGGGCATTTAATTTTGTTGTAATAGCTCTGCTGTCTATGCAGGCTTCCCTGAGCGGAGACCGTATCTCGACTTCCTTCATAAAAACTGCGAGAGTGAAGCGCGAGTAAACCACCACCTCCGATAGAAAAGGATGTGGGAACAGGCTCCGGATGAAAAATGCGCGCAATTTGCTTTCTACCCAGTTTTGCTCTTAACGGACTGGCGATGGTTTTGGCTACACTAGTTCGTACAAACTCATTAGGTATATAAAGTACTGAAAGCGGTCCAGCGCCACCTTTAAGCGGCGTAGTCAGCGGGCATAGCAGGGAAACTGACCTAATTGTTTCAGGGGCGTCAATTGCCATCCTTAACGCAATGCCACCACCCATTGAATGTCCAGCGATGCTAGCTTTCTCTATACCTTCTTTTTCCATCCACTCGAGTATCATCTTACTTTGCTTTTCGAAGCTGGCTGACGTGCCTTTATATCGACTAGAAAACCCACTTCCTGGGCGGTCAACGCAATAAACCGTATAGCGAGATGCAAGGGTTTTGGCTAATTCATGAAAATTGTTACTATTGCCCAGTAAACCGTGAATAAGTACAAGCGCCGGCCCGTTCCCTTGCTTTTGCCAATGTATTATTCCTCCATCAACCGGAGTAAGTTCTCCTGATGGTGTAAATGCTGATTCGATACTGCTATCCATTTTTGCAGTAAACCAAATAAGAGCAGCAAAGATAGAAATAATAATAAGTAAGGCGATCAGCATGTTGTGTTTCCGAAATAAGAACGAATTTTAACCTATCGGTTAACGCTTATACGGTCAAGTGAGTAATTAGTAATAGTTGCAAGGAGTTACTGAGCGACTAATGTAGCAGAACTAACAAGTCATGCTATGAAGGAATAGGAAGTGAAATGAAACTATCAATAACACCGTCTATATCGATAGATGACGGCGAGGCAGACTTACAGGCTATTCGCGCGCAAGGAAGTGGCGGGCAAAACGTAAATAAAGTCAGCAGCGCTATACACCTGCGATTTGACATAAATCAGTCTTCACTGCCCGACGAGCTTAAAGCGAAGTTGTTGAGCTTAAAGGACAGCCGTGTCACTAACGATGGTGTATTTGTGTTAAAAGCGCAAAATTTCCGAACTCAAGAGCAAAACAGAGAAGATGCATTGTCACGACTTGTAGCGTGGATAAAAGCAGCTACCGTTAAACAAAAACCGCGCATTAAAACCAAAGTAAGTCGCGCGGCAAAAGCACGTCGTGTAGATGTAAAAAAACAACAAGGAGCCAAAAAATCTATGCGTAAGAAAGTGGAATTTTAAACAAAACTAATCTAAAGTATTAGACCTTAGTGATGTCATTTCGCAAGACAACGGAAAATTCTTACAATAATAAATGAATGTGTCTTGTGCTTATGCTAATTATTGGAACTTAGGGAAGCATACAAAGTGACGCGTTCGAACGTAATTCCTATGGTGCTGTTTGCTGCCATAGTGGTTTCGCTTGGGATTAATACACCGCAAGCCGCAAACGAGATTATTGCTCGTTTGTTCAACAAATCTATATCTAATACTGAACTGCAGCCTTCACAGGCTGACGTAGATCGCTTTCAATCTATCTTGACTGACAAATCTGAAAAAGAAGTTCGCGATATTTTGGCACAACGTGCGCTTGGTAATAAAATTACCGAGTCTGTACTTTCAGATTTCGCCGACAAAAATTCCATAGAGCCCAGCGAAAGCGAAATTCAATCTGCGTATTCCGTCATCAAGCTATGGACCGTTGACTTAAATAACGATGGCGCCTATCAAGATGAAGAACTAGAGCGTTATCGTTTAGCGATGGCCGAAGGCATGGCTAAAAGCTGGAAAGTATCGAAGGCACTTTTCGAAGCCTATGGCGGCGACGTGGTATTCCAACAAGATAACCCGTTAACTCCTGTTGGTGCATATCAAAAACTGTTTGAACAGTATCGAGAACAAGGGGAATTTGTTATTTACGACCCTGTTTTCAAAGCGGCGTTTTGGAGTTCGGTACGAATGAAATATTCGAATAAGTACGAACCCGATAACATAGATTTCTCTCTCCCTTGGTGGGAAAAGAGCATGACTGCTTCAGAGCAATAGTTCGAAAAAGCCCTGTTTTTACAGGGCTTTTTTTATTCTTTTTAAAAAAAATCTTTTTGCGCGGAATAAAATTGTTTCTTCAATCGTTATCTCAGTGTCCTTTATGAAAAACGGAGATAATCGGATGAAAAAGTTAAATACTGCAATTGCACTCGCTTTAGGTATTGCGTCAATGCCGGTGTTAGCTCAGCAAGCCACGTTTTCTGCAAATACTTCAGCGAATACATCTACATCGCTTTCGCTATCAAGCGGTACAAACACCCAATCTGCTACTCAAGTAAATGCGCAGACTTCTACTGAAGGCGAAGCAACTACGCAAAGCCAAGTGTCTACCGAGAGTTCAGCCGATGCTGACGGACAGTTATCAGCATCACAAACGTCCACTGATGGAGCTGCTTCTGCAGCATCAGAAATGGCTAATTCTATGACCACGTCAGTGGCAGGAACACTAACGGGTAGTGCTTCAGGTTCATTATCGACGCTGTTATCTGCGTCTGAAAACGCAGAACAAATCGGCGAGGCAGAAGGTGAAGCTGAAAGTACAGCCCAGACTGCGCAAGGTTTGGCATCAAACCAAATGGGGTTGCTAGCAAACAATAGCGTTAACAATAATGCAGGTGGTTCGCTAACTGGTAGTTTAAGCGGTGCACTTAATAATACTGCAGAAACAGCAGCAGGCAGTATCTTATCGAGCACGGCAGACAGCACGGCTTCAGGCGCCGCTGAAAATGCGGTAAACAGCGGTGTAGCCAATACAGTAGTAAGCTCAGTAGCAGCTTCTGTAACCGGGACGGTTGGCACCGCTGTGGAAGGGACTGTTACTGACATGGTAGCAAGCTCTGTTGAAGGTGCAGTGTCAGGTGCTGTCGAACAAACTGTATCTGCGACGGTGGCTAATACAGTAGAAAGTACGGTTGCAAATACGGTAGAGAACACGGTAAATAATACAGTGGCAAGTACCGTCGAGAGCACCGTTACCGGTACGGTTAACGACAGTGTAGCTTCAAGTATCTCAGGTGCACTTGGCCTTTAATTTAACGGCCTAAACCACTAGGTGGGATTGGAGCAATCTTGAGCTAGCGCTGTAAACAGCCACCTTAAAATCTGAGTTCGGCTTGTCTAACTAGAAGGCAAGCCGCTCATTAAGGCCTAGACTGAAAACGCGAACATATGACTTCGCTATTGTGCACTTTTGGAGTCTGTTGACCTTTAATGTACAAAAAGGTTGTCAGGCACCAATTAAAGCCAGCCGCTCAACTCAAAACTCACATCCCCCATGCTTATAAAGCATAAACGCCCTCGCTAAGTTTCACTTTCTCTGTGATAGGTATCGACAATGAAAACGCAAACAATCCAATATTCATCAGCAAAAACCAACGTTACTCTTGGCGGCCGCATACGCCTTTCACTTGCAGCAACTGCCGTCTTACTTGGTTGTAGTGCAGCCTATGCGGGCGCTGATAATCAGCCCCATGACGATAAAAGTGCGGATCATGCTGAAGCAAAGCATCAAACGATTTCATTTTCAGGCTCTGGGTATATAGGGTACCGTTCTGATAGCAACGTAAGTGTAAGCGAACTCGATACAAATTCAGATGCGGCAGACGGCGCTTTACAGGCAGAGGCGCAGCTAAAGGTATCGTTGATGCCTACAGCTAAGTGGGAAAACGTACTGTCGGTTAGTCAGGCGAATACCAACTATCAAACCTTAAGTGAGTTTGATCTAGGCCTTACCACATTGTCTGCAAGCACCAGCTATACGTTTGACGTTGCTAAGCTAGGTGCGCACTACTATCACGCTAGTGCCAAGCTCGACGGGCGAGACTTTTTAACCTACCAGCAGTATGGGCTATCTGCCGGAAAATTATTGGGGCAGCACATTTATTTGCGCCTTAGTAGCGACATTATCGATAAACAATTCGAGAACACGCCAGAGGGGGCATCTATTCGAGATAGTGAAGCAGTTGCCGTGCGTAGTGACCTTTTTTACTTCTTCGAAGGGGAAGACTTTTTCCAAATCGCACTTAAGTATCAAAATGAAGATGCTCAAGATAATGTGTTCGATTACATAGGTAAGGGGGTGGATCTTGCCTACACCTATCCTATTGCGATGTTTAATAAACCGCTTAAGCTGAAAGTTGGCTACCAGCTAGACTTGAGAGACTACGCCTCAGAGCAAGATGGAGGTATAGGCAGGGAAGACGACAGGCATGTTGTTGAAATGAGTGCAGACTATGCCATTCACAACAATGTCGATATAAAACTGTCTACCCAATATGGCGACTATGCCTCGAGTGTCGATGGCGCAAATTATAAAGAAACCATCGCCGAGTTAGGTGTTAACGTTCATTTCTAGTGAACGTTAATGCAAACCTTACAATTAACGATGTTTTTGAATTTAAGGCAGCACGCCAAAGCCAAATACGCTGTCTCGCCCGGGAGTTCCCGCATCTAAAGCTAGTTTCTGCAGTTTCAGTAAAGCAGCGTTTCTTTCTCGCTCTGCACGTAAGAAGCATGCATACAAGGCGGTAGCGCGCGGTGAAGCCATAGAGGTGCCCGTTTGCCTCACCGTTTTTCCATTGGGGTGTGCAGCATCTACCGACACGCCAAACGCAGCAAAATCAACGTAATCTCCTTGATTCGCCCATCGGTAAATGACATTAGATTTATCAACGGCAGTAATACCTAATGTTTCTGGATAAGCGGCGGGGTACAAAGGTAAAGAGGCCGGCCCCTCGTTGCCCACCGCAGCTATTATTTGAATACCGTTATTATCCAATTGTTCTATTACCCGCGCTAAAATAGGGTTGTCGGGGCCTGCAAGGCTCATATTGATGGCATCTACCTGTTGTGATGCGAGATAGTTGAGGCCCTCAATTAGCGACATTAACGTAGCCCCTTGGCTAACGCTGTTTCGAGAATAAAAAACGCCAGCATTAAAAACTTGGCTTGATTCTGGTAGCGATAATGCTAATAAACTCGCTACAGCCGTGCCATGATCATAAGAAATGGGTACGTCTCCCACTCGACCATTCACCAGGCTTTTTTTTGTTTTTGTGTCTGTTGGATTTGTAGCTGTGTTGGTGTTTTGGCCAACAATAAAAGAGGCTTGCGTAAGGTTTATGTGTGACAGCATGGGGTGAGTAGGCACAACATGCGTATCAACCATTCCAATACGCAGCGGTGTGGCACATGCTTCAAACTTTTGTAATGGTGATACTTTTTTGGAGTCAGCTTCTGGTTTGTTTTCAGTCTTTGTTGCGTTGTTTTGCGATAAGTAAATATGGTTTCGACCAATTTGAGACTGAAGCTTTTTCGGTAAACTGTTGCGAATAGACGACACCTCATCTTTATCACCTGTGACTTTTACTTTAAAAAGCCACTGAGAGAGAGCGGGTAAAAATTGGGCCTTTTTTATTTCAATGTTGTTATTTTGAAAATGTATGCTGTCTGCTTCTTCCCCTAAAAAAAGCCATTCATTTTCGACAGCAAGAAAACCATTTTCAACCATAACTTCATTGACAATTACTTGACCTGATGAAGATAGAATAGTGGCTGTTTCAGGGGCGACAAATTGAGGTGAAGGAATACTGTTCACTACGCCCGAAACCAACGTCGTTGCGCTGTCTACTCCCTCAATAGATGATTGCACCCGTCGTTTTGCTTCTTCGCGAATGGCTTTTAAATCTGAAGGTGTTCTATCAATTATCGGGCGCACTGGAGACACAACTTGATTCAAAGTTCCAGCGAGTTGGGCCTGGGAGATTGATGCCATTAACAAGCTTGCTACCCCCACAATAAGTGCGTACTTCATTTTGCTACCTTTCCATTAACCTTGGTGCAGTTCGGCGCTAATAGAAGGAATGGCATAAATTGTGCCATGGTCCTTACTATGTATTACCACTGCCTTATATTGTAGTGACGAATAGATAGAAAAAAAATTCCAATGAAAAACGCTAGGTGCTCCACGTTAACGAAAAAAAGATGTAATACCGTGGAATAAAAATACTAGTGGCTCGTTAACAGAGCATAGATAACGGAAATCTTCACGAAGGTACATGAAAATGAAAGATGAGTTAACAGAACTCGTCCCGTCATTGCGAAAATTCGCATATTCATTGACGGGAAGCATACATGATGCTGATGATTTACTTCAAAACACGCTTGAGCGTTTACTAAGTAAACCTATCCCTGAGCAAGTGACGCTAATGGCATGGGCATTTAGAGTGTGTCGTAATTGCTGGATTGATGAATACAGAGCAAAGAAAGTACGGGCTAATGCCAGCGATGCCCTTGCTTACGAAGCGCAGTCAGCAAGTCAACTAAATATGGATGAGGCAGTGACACAATCGATAACCTTAAAACAGGTTTCAAGTGCAATGGACGAACTACCATATGAGCAAAGAGAAACCCTTTCGTTAATAGCAGTTCAAGGTATGAGTTACGCCGACGCCTCTGAAGTATTACAAGTACCTGCGGGCACCATAATGAGTCGCCTGGCCAGAGCAAGGACGAAGATTTCAAACTTATTAAATGGGCAAAAAGAGGTGCTATCGTGAGCTTAACTGATGAAAAACTCTCTGCGTTTTTAGATGGAGAGTTAGACAATGCAGAGATGGACAGCGTGCGTGAGGCGATAGCACAAGACGTAACCATTTCTGACCGACTCGCCGCACTTGCAGAGGTTGATAGAGTGGTAAAAGTGGCTGCTGAGAAAGCGACAGCAGTGGCGCTGCCTAAAGAAATTGTGGCCCTTTTGAGTAATGAACAACAGCTGAGTCAAGAAAGCGAAGTACAGGCCTCTGGGGTGAGCTTAGATAGCGAAAGCTCGTCAAAACAGAGTTTTGCGGAAAATGTTAAGCCGTTTCCAAAGAATGTAGACGTGACTAATCGTGGGCAAAGTGGACAAACAAATTGGAAAGGGCCTTTCGCAATAGCCGCAAGTGTAGCGGTACTCGCGGGGCTGGTATTCTTTAACCAACAAGGTACTGAAACAGTGCAGCCATCCCACTGGGCTAACGTGTCATCTGTACTCGACAAAAACCTTGCGGGAGAGGCTACCTCATTTGTATCCGGCATTACGGTGACTCCCCAGTTGTCCTTTTTGAACACTGACTTTAACTATTGCAGACAGGCTGAAGTAGCCTCTCAAGATGAACTAAACGTAATGATCGCTTGTAAAGATAAACAAGGCGCATGGCAGCTTGCCGCTAGCAAACTGGATGAGTTAGGTGAAAAGGCAGGTAACTATCAAACCGCCACTAGCGCTAAATTACTGGAAGATGAACTTGATAAAATGATGGCATCGGCGCCATTAAATCGAGAGCAAGAGAAAAACGCAATTGAAGCAACTTGGCTATCTGACATGGCCGAAGGAGTAAATGATGAAAACTAAAATTTTGTTAGCACTTGCGGTAATTATTATGGCGGGTTGTGCGAGTCAACCTGACTACAGACAAGCTCAAAAGGGCGGCTTTGGCTATACTGAAAGCAAGTTGAGTGACACACAGTATCGCGTGCATTTTAAAGCAAAAGGGACGGATAAAGCTAAGGCAATGGATTACGCGATGCTGCGTGCGGCCGAGCTTACGCTCTTAGAAGGTTATGATTGGTTTGTCGTGACTGACCGCGAAACATTAGTAGATAAAGAGACGGTTCAGACCACACCTACCGCTGGATTTAGTCAGCGTTATGCAAGGGTTACCGATTGTGGCGTTCTTACTTGCCGTACTTCTTATCACCCTACCACTCAATTTGAGACTGGTGTATTTGTTGGCGGCTCTCAAAAAAGTGAGATTGAGAGTATTTTAAATATTGAATTGGGTAAAGGAACTCGCCCTACATCTGCAACCAGTTTTGATGCAAGAGAAGTTCGCGAAAACCTACAGCCGAACGTAGAAGAGTAATATTTTTCTCGCTGATTTCCTCGAATACTAGGTATTGTGAGGTGAATTTAGCCTTCAATGGCAACAGCGTTAAATATTAGCATGCTATACAAACAAGAAGGGCCGCAACGGAAAGTTGCGGCCCTTCTTACTTCGGTATTAGCTAAAATTTACGCTAACTGGAAAAGCGCATTGCATCAGCGCTCTTAGGACAACCTAAAATACTAATTGAAGTACTCATTCACTTCTTTTTCAGCTTCGTCACGGGTTTTACCGTACTCTTGCTGAATTTTGCCCACTAATTCTTCGCGGCGACCGTCAATTACATCTAGGTCGTCGTCGGTAAGTTTGCCCCACTTCTGCTGCACCTTACCTTTCATTTCTTTCCAATTACCTTCAATACGATCACTGTTCATAACTTGCTCTCCTTATCCAAACAATTGGTTGAGAAAACTGGCAACAATGTTCACCAGTTACAATATGTGAAGCAAGCGATATTCCATGACCTATGCTGTTGATAACTATAGAGTTTTATCAAATTAAAGTATTGGTAAAGTTATGTTTTTCATGCAGTTTTTACAAATTGTTGAAAACACTACAGGCTATTTGTCATCCCTTAAAGTTAAAGCTTTGGCAAAGGCTTCACTGTCTTGTCTCTTTTCTATTTTGTGTTGATCTTCGCTGCGACCTTTCTTCCAATAGCTGCTAATGTAAATATTTTCATGTGCCACGGCTTTTTCATCTTTTAACCATGTTCTAATGGTCCGCATATCTGAAAATTCGCAGGCCACCCAGACAGCAGGTGTGCCCGTTAACCAGTCAAGCTGAGCAAGACGATAGGGTAAAGAGGATTCGTACTCCCATATCACTTTCATGCCCTTAGGTTTTTTTAGTGAGACCGCGTCTTTTTCGTCTTCAATTCGAATTACTGCAAAACCTTTGGCATGGGAAGGAAGTGCCGCAAGATGATTTCGAATTGTGGGAAGGGCGGTCATATCGCCTGCTAACAATACCCAATCATAATGTTCATTTAATCCTTTGCTAGAACCTGGGCCCGCGAGCGTGATGACGTCACCGGGCTTAGCACTTGTCGCCCAGGCCGAAGCTGGCCCTGTTTTTCCATTACTAGAGTGAATAACCATATCTAGCACTATCTCTGGTTTATTTGCGTCGAAATGGGCCACGGTATATGTGCGCATAGCGATCTGGCTCATTTCAGTGGGTTTGGAAAGCGGATTTCCGTTTTTATCGAACATAAGCTTCACGTAAGCGCCTGCGGTCACAGCGGGAAAAGTGCGAAGCTCTTCACCACCTAAATAAACGCGCTGCATAGTCGGAGTTATTTGAACAGACTGCTTAACAACAGCTCGACGGGACTGAGATTTAGTCATTGGCTTCTCCTAGGTAATTCAAGGAGTATTTTATTTGATAATGATTATCATTTCCATTTTTTAAGGTGAAACGACAGGCTTTGTTTAATTCTATTTTTTAGATTAAATGGGAACGGAATAGAGAGCAGCAATGAGTACAGAAAACGCTATAGGGAGTGATGAGAGTTGAGTGGCGCGTTAAGCAAAAAAATAGCACACAAAAGAAAAGGGGCTAATAAGCCCCTTAAAAAACCACAACATAACTTGGAAAACACATTTACACACCACAAAGACGCACACTCAACGACTTCATGTACTATTTAAGATACCCGAATTCTAAAAAGGTTCCGCTTGTTTAAAAATAAAAGGTAAAAAAATTAATACCATTTAAAAAGCGGTGTTAAAACCTAAGGTCAATTACTTAAGGTTTCGTCTTAAACTTATTTTGGTGACGATGAGTTTTCTGCAGAGTTATGTAGACAATACAGGTAGTAATAGCAATTAATGCTGACGCTACAGCAAATGGTAGCGCGATGTCTAATTGATAAATAAGGGCGGCAAGAGGCGGGCCTAATACGTATCCCATGGCCGTTGTGGCGGTAATTAATCCTGTGATAGTTGCTTGCTGAGACGGAGCGCAATAAGTGGTCGCCGCTGCTGCTAACGATGGGTAAGCCATTCCCATACCTAAACCCATAAGCGCCATCGCCACATATAGCAGATATAAAGCATGTTGAAGAAAGAGTAACAAGTACGCTACCCCCAAAAGAGGAAGTGCAAGCATGATCATTGTCTCTTTACTTATGCGCCCCTTTTGCACCCAGCCAAATTGGGCAGTAAGAGATGCAGCGGCGCTGACCATCATAGCGACCCCCACTTGCCTAGCGGCCTCTATAGGTGAATAGTGGTAAAAATCGATGAAAAAGAACCCCAATGATTGCTGCATCATTGCCATTGCGCAAAATACACAAATACATGCAGCGACGAAGACATAAGGGACTTTGCTAGGCGCTTGGTCATTGTCGCTAGTCTGCTGAGCGCTTTTTTGCTGAGACAAAGGTGGAAGAACAGGTAGCTTGAAATACACCAATGTTAGCGCCAGCAAGGTTAGTAAAACGATGCTGTACAATGGTGCTAATAGGCCAAAACCGACTAAAAGCCCTGCATAGGCGGGTCCAACAATTTGTCCTACATTGCTTGCTGAAGTTACTTTGCTAATAGCGCTAACCCTAGCTTGCGGCGAACTTATAGCTACAGCGTAACCTACGGCAGAGGGAGGTGTTGCAGACATAATCGTTGATTGCAAACTGCGACTTATTAATAACGCCAGAAACAAATTAGTGCCGCTAATAAAGCCTGAGAATCCTGCCATCCAAGCGCTGGCAAAGGCAAACGTTCCCAAACTATATCCAGTTAATCCGACCATCAGAATTCGTTTAAACCCAGCGCGCTTAGCAACTTTGCTCCAAACATTGGTACCAAATGCGAAAATGAGCGCAGAACTAGACATGATTGTTGCTATGTGAAACTCAGACAAATTTGCTTCACGGCCCATAGAGGGGAGCGTGGTCAGCATAACGCTTTGGCCAATAGACGTAGCAAGCAAAGCACAAAAAAGAACTTTAAAAACAACAGTAGATGCAGAAGGCGATATCACGCGGGTAGCTCGTTATATAAGCGGCGAAAGTCTTAGTGATGTTACCATAGTTGAGTGTAAAAAAATGCCCGCCAAAGGCGGGCCAAAATCAGAGGTATGTAAAGGCCGGGATGGGCCTTTGAGGGGAGAGGGTAGTCGTCGGATGACAACTCACTAATAACATCGACGACATTACCAGTGTCCTCACTATGGTCTCGCTGAAGCAACACACACGTACGTTCAACGAATCCAAATTGGGTCAACAGTCCCTTGCTGCACGAGACATCACTGTCAGTGCTTGCGATGTAGGTACTCAGAGCTTGTTTGCATTCCTTATGAAACAAGAGCCGTGCGTCCTGCGAGTTTATTTAGGTTTTCTATTACCTAACCTCATCATCGACCAGCAGTTTAACGAATCTTCTACAGTCGTCCCTTAATGCCAAATACTGTCTCGTCCATTTGTCCTTGGCGACCACTCCATTTACTTCCTATGTCGTCACCTTCAGTATTTATCATCTACGCAGTTTGGCCTCTCCGTCGCTAAAGCTTTCCTAGCTACAAAATGCGCTCTGTGCTTATCCGTTAGTCTAATGTATGCGTGATCTGTGCCAAGCTTTAAAAACCTTCCATAGAAGTTGTAAGTATATGATTTTATAAGGTTAATTTGGTTTCATTCTTGTCTGGTATTTTAAGGTGTGAAGAGATGGTCCTAAAGCTATGTAGAATTTTCTCAGTAGTGTGTAGCGTTTTACAAACACTTCTATAGACGTTTAAGTAACATTTAGAAAAGATAAACGTTTATCGCAATACCGCACCTTGTGATATGTTATAACGTGTTTGTTTAATAGTTTATTGGGCCATCTTTGTGAAATTTTCTGTCACGCTTTCTAGCGTTAAATTCGGTTTAATTGCGGCACTATTGGTTTTATTTAGCGCGTTAAACCCAACCCTAGCCGCTAATTACGAAGAAATTGACTGGGTAGCCCTAATGCCCGAAGACGATTTAAGCGCACTTCTAAATAGACCTGAGTTTTTAAACGATATTGCTGATGGGTCTGCTGCAGACTCTATCGACGACTTTGCCTCGAAGCAGTTAGAAGATGAGCAAGCACAGCGATATCAGCAAGCGTTAGTGTCGACGCGAGTAATAGAAGCGTTTGACGGGAAGGCGATCCGTATTCCGGGTTTTATTGTGCCTTTAGAGCAAAACGAAGAGCAAAAAGCGACGGCTTTTTTTGTTGTTCCATATTTCGGTGCTTGCTTACACATGCCGCCGCCACCACCAAATCAAATTTTGTATGTTGAATACAAAGAAGGCATTGCAGTTGAAAACTTATACGACCCTTATTGGTTTGAAGGCACAGTGAAAATAGACAATCACGAAAGCGCACTAGGTACATCTGCTTATTCATTAGAGCTAGATGGCTTTGCGCTTTATGAGGAGTAACTGAGATGAAAAATACAGTAGTCACAGCCATAGTTTTATCAAGTGTGGTTGCATTTCACAGCACTGCATGCGAGCTACACGCTGGAATGGGAAACATGCAGTTTGGCTTTCAGCACCCTATGATGCAACAGCATTTAGCGGCAGCTAAAGAGCCACTCATTTCGCTTAATATTGATAGACAACGGGAAGTGACTAAGCTTGAAGCGTCCGCGGTCCCGCTGCGATTTACCATTCCTGCGAACTACAAAGAAGTGAGCGTAGACGTGATGGCAAGTGATGGGGTAACGCTACTCTCGCCGCAGCGTTTTTCTTTGCCTTCTGCAAGGGGCGAGCAAGCTATTAGTTTTCAGGCACAAGAAGAAGGCACCCATGAACTCGTGCTAAAAGTCTACGCGCTTAAAAAGAACGTGCCGGTGACCTATACCCGTAAAGTTAAAATTTTAGCGAGTTAAGTGCCGGGAGCAATTATGAAGCGCGTCACGTATGGTTTACTCGCTTCTCTTATTGGTTTCACTGTATTGGGCGCGCTGGTGGGGCTGGGGCTGAGCGGTAAACTGAATAGTGTTATTGAGCGTTTATTTGAGAATGATTCTGCGATTTATCAAGACAGCGCCAGATTACACACGGTTCAACAGGTCATAACCCTATCTTGGGACGCACTGTTGCCCGACGCCGAAAAAGCACTGTTGGGCACGGCCCAATCTGCTCAAAATCCTCTGCAGAATTTACCCCTTCATGAGCAAGTATTTCAGTCTATTCAACGCACGTTCGACGATGAATACCAGCAAGCGCTTATTTCAGTGAATACGGTTGATAAATTTAACGGAGAGTACGTCAAGCTTAGCGGGTTTATTGTGCCTGTTGAGGCCAATGCGCAGAGAGAAATAACAGCGTTCTTTATTGTGCCTTACTTCGGCGCGTGCATTCATTATCCACCACCGCCACCAAATCAAATTGTGTTTGTTTCGCTGAACAATGCCCATGAAAAAGGTGGTATTAGCGGAATAGATATCCAGCAGGCTTATACGTTCTCAGGTGAGTTTACTACCGGGCTGTATGAAGACCCTCAGGGCACATCCGCTTATTTACTGGATGTGGTAGAAATAAAACCCTATTCAGGGCTGGGAAATGGCATTAACAATGACAAAGCTGATTTGACGAACGGGGCGTTTCATATAGAAAGCGCCGTTCGTTAATTCTACTTTATGGATGCTCTACCAAGAACCGTACATGGGGTTTGGCAGAATAAAAATCTCTGTGCCCACTCGCGGCATAAGTAACTCAACGTTGGCAGATTCTTGGGTCACGCCACCAACATCTTCGATGTTGTCGCCAATTTGCATGATAATTGCGTGAGGTACGGCCCAGGTTGATGCTGTGTCGTTAGATGTATTTGAACATGCGATTTTACCTTGGGTAAGCTGCATTCTTCGCAAGTCTTTGTCATTAATCATACCTTCTTGGCCTACCGCTTCTTTGTCTTTAGACGTGCGGCCAACAACGCAGGTATTGCTGGTGTTAAGCGGTAAACCTTGTGCCAAAAGGTTATTCCAGGTGTGCTTATCAAGTGTTTTATCGCGATTGGTAATAAGCGCCACCTTGCCATTTCGCTTAACAACCTCGTCGATAAAATCAGCGACGCCAGGCACTAATGTGGCTTCTTCGCGTTTTACCCAATCAGCCCAGCTTTGTGAAGAATACCCCAAGCCAACACTTTCACGTTCTTTTTGATAGGTGCTATTGTCTAGCACGGTTTCATCAACGTCCATCACCACAACATCGCCATTAGCAAAACGTGCAGGTAACGCCGCAATAGCTTGGTTATACACAAAGCTAGAAAGAACAGGGTACTCTTTGCTGCTGGTTTGATATATAACGGCATTTGAAAGAGTGTGCGATTTTACACCAGCAAGTGGGGTTGATGGCGTAGATGAGCACGCCGCTATGCCTGATATGGCAGCGCTAATGCATACAACTTTGCTGATATCAGCGAGTTTGTTAAAAGATAACAATGTTATTTTCCTTTTATCATTTCTTTTGTCTACCCGTTGCAACACCCAAATGATGCCTGAATTTATCGGTGAATGGAGCCTGATATTTCAGCTATGGCGTCGTGTGCATGTAGACTTTCTTGATGTTCTACTTTTACACGAAAATAGGTTGCTTGGTAATACTTACTCAACGCGGCATGTAGACGTCTTACCGAATCTTCAACGAACATTAGGTTTTCGGCATTGCGTTTGGCAAACGCCTGCTCATCTTCTCGTTTCACGGCGGTTTGAAGTGGCGTGCCTAGCGCGGTTTCAACTAAGTCGATAATGCCTACGAAGTCGGGAATATCGTTATTAGCCAAATCCAAGGTTATATCGGCAAAAGAGCGCTGGGCATGCGCTGTGGCTATGCTGGCTTGTTTGGAAGCGAGCCAAGCGCCCATGTCTTCTACGGACAAATCTTTTCCTTCGAATTGCTGCACAAACACTTCTGATAACGCCTTGCGAGAGAGTGAGGCTGAACAAGGGCAGGTACTAGAATACGGTACTCTTAACTTGAGCTGTGCCACATAACGTTCAGGTGAACGCTTAATGCAAAGTGTAGCGGGGTACGATTGATACCCTGACATCCTACTTATGAGTGCCGGACGTGACACCGTTAGATCAAAATGTAAATTAAGCTGGGCGCTCTTACTCAGCCCATCTTGCGACTCGATAAGCGAGTTCATTAACGACAAGAGCGCTGACTTATGCAAGTCTTTGTTGCTCAAATACTGCTGTAGAAGATTGTACAAACGAGACATGTGAATGCCTTTGGCGTTGGGATGATCTAAACTTACTGTTACATCCACCTTTGCCTGACTGGCTAAACGCTCTCCGCGTTTACCTAATACGTGTAGCGGTATTGCAATACCCTGCATACCAACATTATCAATAACAGGAACTTGAGCAGAAGATTGCTCAGTAGTGACATCGGGTAGTACCGTGTCGCGATGATTGAAACTAGACAAAATTACCTCTGAATAAAATCTTAAAAAACGGCTACATCGCAAAATTTGAAAGCGTCGCTCAAAAGAACACGCGCATTTGAGTAAGTGATGAAACTAATAGGTGTGCGATTGTGCTCTCTCTCGCCCTTCGCAAGGCAAATCCTGAGTAGTTTCTCTAAGGCGGAAATTGGCAATATGAGCACTAACAATAATAAGTGAAGCGATTACAGTGATAACCACTTCCCCATATTCGCCAAGCACCTCATGCCCTAAACCTACCCATTCAACCAGCAGTGGGCTGCCTAGTAACGTAAGACCAGTAGCGCCTGCTAGTACCACCCATTTATTTCTGTGATGCAGATAGCCTACTGAGAGCGCAAAGGCGCCAATAGGCAGCACAAAGAACAGCAGTATTTGATGAAAGGTTTCATCATTGAGAATCGATACGCTTGCGAGTGCGGGTATGGAAATCAATAGAATAGGCGTTAATAAACAATGGATGACGCAAAGCGATGAAAGGATCATAGCGATTCTGTCTGAAATGAGCTGCACTTTTGGCATTGCGCTGCTTCCTTGAGTTATAGAATTCATAGTATTTCCGAATATTGCTATGGCGCATGCGTCTTTAATGCAACTTGCGCCTAAGAATATAAAAATAATTAGTTATTAATGGATAACGTTGGCTGACTTGGCGTTATTTCCATAGCGCCTTGCCCTTCGTTTGTTACCCAAATGGCATTGACATGCTGCAGGCTGGGCCAATGGCTAAAGCCCGTCATTTCAATACGCGTTAAGGGGCTTTTGCAACTAAGTAAATATGCGACACGAAAATCAGAATGGGTGTTGCGATGGTCGTGATCTTCGTGTTTGCTTTCATGCTCGTCATGCTCGTCATGCTCGTCATGCTCGTCATGCTCGTCATGCTCGTCATGCTCGTCATGCTCGTCATGCTCGTCATGCTCGTCATGCTCGTCGGCGATCTCCCATGGGCTTTCAAGTGTGGTATCGAGTAATTCACACGTATTGCTTAGGGTAAAAATGTCTTCAAAACGCAGAAAAACCTTTTGCGTTTCTTCATAACGCTTTTTCTCGCTAGCCGTGGATGGCGCGTATTCAAACCCCAGAACATCAGCAGCAGGCAGCTGCAGCACAAACTGCCACTCACTTCCCGCTTGTAGGATTTGTAGTTTGCCTTCGCCGTGAGTATGAGGCGCAGCATGAACAGCGTTGATACCCATCCCAGCCAAGTTCAATCCGACAAAAGTACCTACCTTAAGAAAAGTTGAAGAGGCGCGTAGCGCTTTTTGTGAATTCTTCCACGTAATAGAAATGGTTTTCATTTTTACCTCTTGCGTAAACGTTACAATATAACATACCATAAAAATAAATATGATACATTATCACATTACACAAATTCAGAGGTTCGAATAATGAAACTGTCTCGATTGGCGTTAGGCTTATCGCTTTTAGCGCCCGCGTCACTTTTGGCGTCTCCGTCAGTGCTAGCACAAACACTTTCAGGCACGGTAACGAATGCAGCAGGGAAGCCCCTCGCCAACGCAACTGTTGAAATTGAGGCGTTAAAGCGTGTTACCAGCACCAACGAGTTGGGTGAGTTTACTTTCTCTGACGTTAAGGAAGGCGAATACACGCTGCATATATTCGCTTCTGGCTTTGCTCATTTGCATCAAGATGCAACCGTTCAATCGAATACTTCGGGTAGCACTAACTTTGTCTTAGCGCGAAGTGCTATTGAAGTGATTGATGTGCACGCCACGCCTATGCATTTGTCTGTCATGGAGTCGGCTACGCCGGTGAGCGTGTTATCAGGTGATACCTTACGACGTCAGCAAGCGGCCACGTTGGGCGATACGCTAGAGAAACTGCCAGGCGTACAATCTAACTTTCATGGCAACGTGGCAAGCACGCCAATAATTCGAGGCCTCAGCGGTCCACGGGTACTTATAACGCAAAACGGTTTGGATGTGAGCGATGTTTCTCGGGTTGGCCCAGACCATGCGGTAGCGAGTGAAGCCTCAACCGCTAACCAAATTGAAGTGCTGCGAGGGCCTGCCACCCTGTTCTTTGGAAGCGGTGCAATAGGCGGTGTGGTTAACGTAGTTGACCAACGCGTGCCGACCTCCACTGAAACACGCGGGGAATTTTTACTAGAAACCCAAACCGTTAACGACCAGAAGCTTGCATCGTTTAACGTGACCACTGGCGTTGACAACATGGCCTTCTATGCTGACGGCTTTTACCGCGACTCAAATGACTATGAAACCCCAATGGCGCCAGATATTGATGATCCGGATGGCGAGCATGTGGTTGAGAACAGTAATGAAGAGTCCCACGGGTTTACGTTAGGTACCAGTTACTTATTTGACCAAGGTTATGTTGGTGTGGCGGTAGAAAGGTTCGAACGAGAGTACGGCGTGCCTGGGCATAGCCATGGTGATGACTCATCAGTATTTGCTGATCTTGAGCAGACTAAGTACCAACTTCTTGGCGAATACAACTTTACTAATGACTTTTTGCAAAGTGTTCACTTTAGAGCGGGCTATACCGATTACGAACACGCTGAAGTAGAAAGTGGTTTAGTCGGTACTACGTTCAGCAATGAAACAGAAGAACTTCGCGTAGAGTTATTGCATAAGCCCATGGCCGGCTGGCGTGGCGGTGTAAGTCTTCACTACAAAGGCGCGGACGTTTCGGCGCAAGGTGAAGAAGCCTTCACACCTCCTTCAGAGATGGAGATGTTTGCTATAGCTTTGATGGAAGAACGCCATTTTGGTGACTTCTTAGTTCAGTTAGGGGCCCGTGCAGAAAGAGTAACACTGGACGCTTCGAGTGTGTTGCTGCCCGAGCTAGATGCTCACGACCATGATGAAGAGCACGAAGAAGACGAGCATGATCATGAGGAACACGACCATGACGACGGTGAGCTAGTTCGCCAGTTCGCGGTAGACCAAGAGTTTACCCCTATATCACTGTCGGCAGGTGTGGTTTACACCATTAATGAAAGCTATAACGTAGGCGTTTCACTTTCCCGTTCAGAGCGGGCGCCTTCAGCGTCTGAGCTCCTTTCGTTTGGCCCGCATATTGGCACCCGTACCTATGAGATAGGCGCCTTGTTTAATTTGTCAGAAGAAGGCGAGTTTGTGCTTTCTCAAACGCCTATCGATCTTGAAACAGCCAACAATATCGACCTAACGTTCAGAAAAACACAGGGCGATGTTGGCTTTGTGTTTAATGCTTTTTACAACCAGGTAGATAACTACTACTTCCAAGAAGAAACCGGCTTATTCGCTGAAAGTGGCCATGACCATGATCATGGAGAAGAGGAGCACAGCGAAGACGAACACAGCGATGAATTGCCTGTTTACTTGTTTGGTTCTGCTGATGCCATTCTTCATGGTTTTGAGCTACAAGTTGCGTGGCAAACCACAGATAATTTAAAACTCGATTTCTTTGCCGACTACGTTAAAGCCCGACTTAAAGATGGTGGCGCACTGCCGCGTACTTCGCCTATGCGCGTGGGGACACATGTTGCTTACACACTTGATAACATCCGCGCCGACTTAGACATTACCCATTTTGCCAAACAAGACGACATCTCAACCTTCGAGACTGAAACAGACGGTTACACCCTTGTTGATGCATCAATTACCTATGACATTCCAATGGGGGATATTGATTTATCGGTTTACCTGAGCGGTGAAAACCTCACCGACGAAGAAGCGCGTGTTCACACCTCATTTTTGAAAGATATTGCACCACGTCCTGGTAGAAACTTTGCTTTCGGCGTACGCGGTTATTTCTAAAATCAGCTTATAAAAAAGAATTATTGATAGGGATACACACATGAAAAATAGACTAGTACTAAGCGCCATAGCCAGCGCTCTTCTGCTTGCAGGCTGTGGTGATGCAGAAACCAATATTGTAGAGCTGGATCCTATTGAGATGCCAGAGGATGATCACGACCACGACGATCACGACTCAGACTATGAAATAGAAAGTGAAGGCCGATTGGTTGTTGCCGATGCTGCATCAAATACGCTCACTGTCTTTGATCTAGATGATAATTCAGTACTTGATACGTTTTCTGCAACCTTTGATGGAAGCAGTGTAAGCGCCTCCGCAGACTATCGCTTTGCAGTAATCAACAGCCGAGCAAACGGATTAACTGAGTTTCTTGATGGTGGATTATGGCGAGAAGATCACGTAGAGCACCTGCACGACTATGAAGAGGCCCCAAGTTTGTCTGGTTTCACACTAGAAGGTAGCCAACCTACTCACGTAGTCACACATGATGGTCAGCTTGCTGTGTTTTACGATGGAGACGCCGATACCAGCATGCCAGCTGCGGTAAAAGTGGTAACTGACACCCAAATTGCCAGTGAAATTACCGAAGTTCCTACTTTGGAGTTTACCGTAAACATGCACGGTGTCGCAGAACCTCGTGGTGACATGCTGATTAGTACCGTACGTCGTGATGATGCAGAGTCTCTTTCAGCCAACCCAATCTTGCCAGACAGCGTTGCAGTATTTCACTGGCATGATGGTGAGTACGAAGAAGAGCAACGTTTTGATGGCGAATGTGCTGACTTACATGGCGCTGCTCAAAACGAAGTAGCTGTGGCATTTGGCTGTAGCGACGGCGTATTAATATTAAACGAAAATGATGAAGTATTTACCAGCGCGTTTATCGACAACATTGATGGTCTTGGCGATCTGCGCATTGGCACAATGTATGGACATGAACACGCAGAAGCGTTTATTGGTATTGCTTCACAACATGGTGGCGGTAGCGCCATTCTGGCTAATGTATCGCCTGTAAGTAGCACCATGAGCGTAATTGACTGGCAGCCAGAGGCTGATGCTCATGCAGTATCTTACGGCTTTTCTATGGGCGGCGAATTCTTTGTTATTTTAGATGACAAAGGTTTTGTAACACTGCTGGAAGCACATGAGGAAGACGGTGACACTCACTGGGAATTTGCGCACAAGATTGATGTGGCAAGTGCCAGCGCGGCAAACCTAACAGATGACCAGTCATTTAGCATGGCGGCATCACAGCATGAAGAAACTTTATTTGTGGTTGACCCTGTTGCGCAAGCTATCCTTGCTGTTGATTTGGAAACCGAGACCACGGAAACCTTGCTTGAACTAGATTTTGAGCCTTCAGGTGCGGTTTGGTTAGGTATTGCTGAAGAATACGAGCACGACGATCACGACCACTAATACACAGTGGCATTTCACTAACGAAAGAGCAGGCTATAAACCTGCTCTTTTTAGTTTTAGCTACCCTTAGCAAGGCATTATTTAGGCAGCGGAATAAACTCGCGGTCGTCACCCGGAATAGTTGGGAATAACCCGTTTGCCCAACGAGCCTCAGCGTCTTCTATTTTCTCTTGAGAGTACGCCAAAAAGTTCCATCGTAAAATGGGCTGCTTGTCCATTT
The DNA here is from genome assembly GCF_005117025.1 of Alteromonas portus. Classification (GTDB taxonomy): domain Bacteria; phylum Pseudomonadota; class Gammaproteobacteria; order Enterobacterales; family Alteromonadaceae; genus Alteromonas; species Alteromonas portus. The sequence continues at coordinate 306,479 of NZ_SWCO01000007.1, forward strand.
TCTTGCCACCTAAAAGGAAGTAGCGACTATTCTCAATGGTTTCAATTTCACTTTCATCGTCTAAAAGAACGAACTCGCCAGCGCTGAAAACTTCATCTCCTAGTTTTACTTTACCGGAAATAACGTAACAGGCCGTTTGAGAATTGCCACATGGACGCTCAATAACCGCTCCTGCTTCTGTTATCACATCTAAATAAAACATGGGTGAGTAAGTCTTAACCGGTGACGTATAGCCGTACGCTTCCCCTGCAATTAGTCGCATCAGTACTTTTTCACGATGTATATACGGCAGTTTAGCTTTGTTAACGTGTATAAAGCTGGGCTCCATATCTGCCTTTTCTTCGGGCAATGCAACCCAGCACTGTAGACCGTTTAGCACATGGTCACTGCCTCGGGTTTCAATGGTCTCTCGCTCAGAGTGAACAATGCCTTTACCCGCTGTCATCCAGTTTACGTCGCCAGGCTGTATTTCCTGAATAGAGCCTAAGCTGTCCCTATGCAGCATACTACCTTCCATTAAATAACTAATGGTGGCCAGTCCTATATGCGGGTGGGGCCTAACGTTAATGCCGCTGCCTGCTGGGAAATGTGCAGGTCCCATGTGGTCAACAAAAACAAATGGGCCAATGCTCTTTGCGTCAACGTGGGGAATAATGCGACTTACTGAGAAGCCACCTAAATCTTTTTTGTGAGATGAAATTCTTTTTGCCATGATCTTTCTCAATTAACGTTGTTGGGAGAAGTTAACCGGTGACCACGCGGGCTCGGCTGTTTCTATTGGTGTTGCGAGTTCTGGGTACTGCTGTCTATCGGCAAAAACGACGTTGCCGTCTACGACAGTTAACTGTGCTTGTGTGTTTAGCAATGCCTTTTCACTTACTGTTAAGATATCGTGGTTAAGAATAGCAAAGTCAGCGTAAAAGCCAGGTTGTAATCTACCCTTATCGTTTTCTTCTCCAGATAGTGCAGCGCTGCCTTGAGTAAATAGCTTAAGGGCTGTCAGTCTGTCTACATGTTCTGTACCTAAATCAAAACCACCCACGGTTTTTCCGCTCACTGCCCAGTAATAGGTTGCCCATGGATTAAAACTTGAAACGCGGGTACCGTCTGTGCCTAAGCCCACTGTGATACCAGCACTAAGCATTTGCTTTATAGGGGGCGTGCGCTTGGCTTGCTCGGCGCCATATCGCTCAACGAAATCCTCACCAGCAAAGGCCATACGACCTTGTACCGCAATCGAGCCACCTAACGCTTTAATACGCGAGAGATTTTCATCAGACGCCGTCTCAGCGTGGTCGATAATCCAGCGCACGCTATCAACGGGCTGTGTTGAGTGAATATGTTCAAGTACGTTTAAAATACGTGTTATAGATTGGTCATAAGTGGCATGGAGTCTAAAGGGCCACTGCTGTAGAAGGTGCAGACGAATAACCTCTTCCAGAGCATCTTCGGCTTCACCTGGAAGTTCAGGGCGTGGCGCACGAAAGTTCTCATAATCTGACGCTTTATAAGTAAGCAGCTCGCCGCCCCCTTCAATCACATAACCATTGTCTAAATGAATATGCTGGTTTTGATTTGCTTCGTACTTGCTCATCCATGTGGCAAAACTCACCATTTCTTTATTGGGAACTTGCGGAAACAAGTAATTGGAAACCCGTATCGGTAGCTCGCCGAGCTTGGCAAGGGTTTCACTGGCTGTATAGTCTTCAGGAAAAGTATGGCCACCGCCCCCTGCGTCTACTACACTGGTTACGCCTAAGCTAAGTAGTTTGCGATAAAACTGTCGACTGGAATTTAACTGTTCATTTGCGCTTAGTTGAGGCAGCGCGGCAATGGTCTTATATAAAATCATTGGGTTGGGTTGAGCAAGCAAAACACCTGTAGGGTTGCCGTTAGCATCTCGCTCTATCACGCTTCCCTTTGGTGCTTGGGTGTCTTTGTCTATTCCCAGTGCTTCAAGGCCTTTTTTATTGAGCACACCACCTGAGTAAAGATGAAGCACAAATACCGGTGTGTTTGGCGCGATGTCGGTAAGCTCTTGTGGTGTAGGTAAGCGCTTCTCTTCAAATTGATAAGGGCTGAAACCTCCAATGACTCTTACCCATTGACCCTTGGGCGTGCGTTTGGCTTGTGCTTCTAGCATGGCTAAGCCTTCTTTCAAGCTTGTAATACCTTCCCAGCGAGTTTCTAAATTATAAAAACGTCCTCCACGTGTTACGTGCATATGCGAGTCATTAATACCTGGAATGAGCCGCTGTCCTTTTGCATCGATTACTTGAGTGGCACTATCTGCGTCTGCTAGCAGCTGTTGGGCATCTTGCGAAAAAGCGCTAAATTTACCGTTTTCTACGCTAAGAGCCGTATAGGTTTGGCCGCTCGAATTTGTGATTTTTGCATTTACAACGACCAGATCGGGGGCAGCCATTGCCTGGCTAGCGCCAAACAATAGAGCAGCAATTGAAAAACGTGACAATAATGAATTCATGGGATAGCTCCTAGTTATTGCTGCTTTGGCTAGTGGTTTGTTTACCTGACTGGGCTGCAAAATAAGTGGCTAGGGCGTCAATATCGTCATCGCTAAGCCCTGATGCATTGGGGCGCATGATGCTGGCCATACCGCCTTTCCTGATGCCGTCGCGATAAGCTTTAAGTGCATAAACTAGGTACGGTTTGTTCTGACCTGCCAAATTAGGGTTACTTTCAATGCTGGCAATGCCTGTTTCACCGTGACACCCCATACAGTATTGTGAAAGTGTTTGGCCTTTTTCGTATTGCGCACTATCGGTATTAGCGCTAACGCCGAAAGAAAGTGTTGCGATATAAAGCGCAGTCAATAGTGCTACAAGTGGGTGCAAAGCTCTCATGTTAAACTCCTCGTGCAGTAACGATACAAGTGCGACAGGTCACGGTGACCTGTCGCATTGAAGGCTACTGGCCTTCTTTGGCGTTAAACATTTCGGTTGCGTAAATAAGGCCTAAACCGTATCCCCCAGCATGTTCTTTTGCGATGTTTGTCACGTCCACATAGCTTTCAGTGCGAGCCCAATCACGTTGAAGTTCTAGAAGGTACTGCAACCAAGTAATGGGTTGGGCACCTGCCTGAATCATACGCTGAACTGCCATGTCGTGAGCTTCTTTAGATACACCGCCAGACGCATCGGTTACAAAATACACGTCATAGCCTTCTTCAATGGCAGACAGCACTGGCCCTACACCACAAACTTCTGTCCAAAGCGCAGCAATAACAATTTTGTTCTTTTTAAATTTCTTAACCTTGTCGGTCACTCGCTTGTCTTCCCAGGTGTTCATCGTAGTGCGGTCGATAGGTGTTTGGTCGGGAAATACAGCTTTTAATTCCGGGAAAAGCGGGCCGCTAAATGACTTTTCAGCAACGGTTGTTAGGATAGTAGGTACGTTGAATGCTTTTGCAGATTTTGCCAGACCTGTAACGTTGTTGCGCACGTCTTCGATTGAATGTGAGCGTGTTGCAAACGCCATTTGAGGCTGGTGATCAATAAGAATAACCGTGTGGTTGTCGGGGGTCAGAAGGGTCTTGGCTGGCTCTCCCGCTTGCACAGAAGGAACAAGTAAAGTTAAGCCAGTAACAAGCGCTGCCATTGATTTTTTAATATTGAACATTGTGATTTCCTCTTGGATTAAGTTTGTTGTGAGTACTTCGTAAACTTCGAGATAAATCTTATGTTCGTTTTTATTTATTTTAAATGCGTAAAAATTCATCAAACTATTCTAATTTTTAGAATTAATGCGTGAGTTTGAGAGGATCACGCAAAATCTAACAAATCAGTACCGAAGAAGTTATCGATGACACAGCGCCATTCACCACTTACATCCCTTTGCAGAACATAGACGGCGCGCTTACCCTCGCAGGGTAGGGCGTTGGGTGTTGCTTTGGGCACAAGGTAAAGCTTGGCAATCACTAGTGCCACGTCACCGGCTTGTATAACCCGTTCATCTCCGGTGGTAACAAAATGATCGGGCATGAATTTTTTTTGAAACTTAAGCAGGGCGTCAACGCAGTCGCGCTGCGTAGCATGTTCATCGGCGGCTTGGTTTTGCGTTGAACTGGACATAGGGGTCGCGACCACTGTTGCATCGCTAGCATAACATTGGGATAAGGCGTCTTGATCGCCTCGGTTTACTGCGTCATGCAACTGTTGCAACACGTGAGATATTGGGTTATTCATGGCTGTCGTTCCGTTATTTTTGCCGCAAGACGAGCCAATAAAAAACCCGCCTTTGCGGCGGGTTTAGTGAATTCTATTTACGCACTAGCTAACCCGCCCATTCCTTAGAATAGCGAGAATAATAATCAGCGCAGACGCTGAGTAAGCAGTATATTTATTTGTGTTTTTAGGCATAGTATTTAAAAACAGTGTGCTGCTAGTGAGTATTTAATGACCTGAGTATCCTGTGCACGATGAAGAAAGTCAACGGGTTTTTTAGGTGAAGAAATTAGACCCCTGCTTACGTGTGGGCAAGCGGTGAACGCTAGGTGTAACGCTGCTCTAGGCTTCAAATATGGTAATGCGAATAATCGAGCCCTGCTTTAAACAATCATAAATATCTTTATCAGTGAACCCGCTATTTCGGAGAAGTTGCCTGGCAACAAGCTTGGCGCCTTTTGTGCTGTGCTTGTCGCATATTATTTGAAGTGCTTTGTCTAAATAACTGATAGAAGGCATGATAAAAAACCTAACGCGATGCGGGTAACTTTTGTATGATATTTAAACGATGCTGTATGGTGTTGTGATCACTAACGCTACGCAAACAGTTTCATTAAGTAAGGTGGAGTTTGACTCTTGGAGTTACTTTTTAGCTGGTTAACGGCCAATGATACATTGTCGATGTCATCTTCAGTGTTACTGATTATTACCTCGTTTTTCACGTCTATGATGACAGCAACTTTAGGCATAGGTGGCGGGGTGCTACTACTGGCGATAATGGCCGGTACTATGCCGGTTAGTGCGCTGATCCCGGTTCACGGCCTGGTACAGCTTGGTTCAAACGGCAACCGTGCCCTGATGACGGCAAAGCATATCGACTGGCGTATGCTGAAGTATTTTTCTTTAGGCGCAATCGTCGGCGCTTTTTTAGCCTCTTTTATTGTGGTTCAGCTGCCGCTGGTAATAATTCAATTTGCGGTTGCCGCATTTATTTTATTTTTAGTGTGGGGGAGTAAACCCAAAGCACAAGAAATGAAGCCCGCGGGTAGAGCGTTGGCGGGGTTGGTGACCACCTTGGTTTCAATGTTTGTAGGTGCCACAGGGCCTTTGGTGGCGGCGTTTGTACACCGAAACAATTACAGCAAAATGCAGATAACCGGCACATTTGCCAGCTGTATGACACTCCAGCACGGCCTTAAAGCTTTCGTGTTTACCTTTGTAGGGTTTTCTTTTGCACAGTGGGCGGGGCTTATCATTATTATGATTGCTAGCGGTGCGCTCGGCACGTTTTTCGGCTTGAAGGTATTAAGGCGTATTCCAGCGGAAAAATTTATGCTGGCGTTCAAAGTTGTGGTAACGCTGTTAGCCCTTCGCCTGCTATGGCAGGCCACAGAAAGTGTGATTTAATAAACATATGAGCTTAAGAAGTTAACTTCTTAAGCTCATAATGTTTTTAGGTTTGCTTTTTTCCTTTATTTTTTAGCTGCTTAAAAGCGATAATTTAGTGAAAGATGCCACTCCCTTCCAGCACCAGGCACGCGCTCACCTACTTCCACATCGGCGTTCATTACACGGTTAATGCCCGCTGTATGAGCTGCGTACTGTTTGTCGAACAGGTTATGAATAGTTGCCGTAACCTGAAGGTTTGACTGAGCATTTTCAAAAATCGTTAAATACCCCGAGATATGAAATAAACCATATCCCGCTGTAGACGCTTCACTCTGCAGTGCAGAGGTATGGTTTTGGGCGCCCGTCAACTCGGATATTAGCTGCAGTTGAAGCGGCGCATCAAATACCTGAGTATTCCACTGAACGGTTGTGGTTAACTGCTCTGGCGCAATGCGGAACAAAGCATCATCAATGTCATCACGGTTACCATGCTGAATGCTTGCTACTGCTCGCAAGCTGAGGTTTTCACTAAGCTGACCTTGCACCGTCATATCCGCACCTTTAATAACAGCGTCGGTATTCGTCCACTGAAATGGGGTTGTACCAGCCATCATGGTAGATACCATGTTCGCCGCGGTATTCGTACTGGGTGAGCCGGTGATGTAATCCTCTATATCTTGATAGAAAAAGCGGGGCGAGAAAGTCCAATTTTTATAGGTGTAATCAACACCCATATCTAACTTGCGCGCGGTTTCATTGTCTAAATCAAGGTTGCCTATGTAGTTAAAGCCGTCAGCCATACCGCCCGAGATGCCAAGTGGTAGCCAGGTATAACGTTCGAAATAGTTAGGGGCGCGGTTTTTCTGAGAAATGCCAAGCACGATATCAAGGGAGTCGCTTGCATGGTATCGGGTGGTAGCGGCTATATCTAGCGTGTTGTAGTTTTTGTCGCGCTCAGCGGCGTTAAAATCACTGACCAACGTAGCAACTGCTGGGTTCATCATCACCATGTTAGAACCCGCTTCTCCGGCATCCATATTGATGCGGGTGTATCGCGCACCATAAGTAGACGAATAGGCTTCTGTATTTACTGTCCATTGGGCATAGACACTCGCGGTATCTCTTTTTACATTGGTAAAGTTATCTACAAAACACATACTGTTATTGGGGTTAGTAATAACAGAGTTATTTCGGCTGTGGTGCAGATAAGCGCCCAATTCAAGCTCGCCACTATCCAGCGGCGCAACGTACTTGGCATCCAAGCCCTGAGCGATAGCGTCAGCGTTATTCTCTCTTGCCATATCAGCAGACATTACCATGCGCTGAGAAAAGTTATCCATGGCATGTTGGTTACTGTTGCCAAACCACTTTATAGCAAAGTACTCTGCTTCGCCTGCGTTGTAGCGATAACCTAGCCGGTACCATGCTGCATCAATAAAACCTATATCCATGGCGAGCGCTGGTGTGCCGCTCTCATTGGTATTTAGCTGTTGATAGCTAGCATCAAATTGGTGTTTTCCCCACTCATAGCCAAGTCTAAATTTGCCGCCATTTCTTTGGTAGTGGCTATTAGGTATAACTGCGTTATCGCCCGATTCTCTCTCGTCACGCTGCTGATGCATGAAGGCGCCGCTAATGAAAGCTTGGTCCGTTTTGTAAAGCACATTGCCTTGGTATTGTTGTCCGCTACCCGGGCCCATTAAACTGGCATTTACACTGCCAGTAATACCGCTTCCTAAAGCAAAAAGGGATGCCGCATCAGCATTAATATGCAGTTTACCACCTAGTGTTTGTACTCCAGCACTCACCGGCACGATACCGCGATACAAAGTGGCGGTAAGCCCTGGTTCTGGCAGTACGTGGGATAATGGCGAGTCCATAGAGTTAGGCCCTGCACCTGCTATATCTACACCGTCTATAGATACGCCAACCCTATCACCGAAAAGCCCTCGGTATTGAATAAGACCTGTAACCGGGCCGTTTCGGGAAACCGATACGCCAGGTAATTGCGCTAACTGATCGCCAAAATCCGCATCTATATTAGTTGCGGCGGTCACCGTTTCTCGCTCAATTTCTACTGTATTATCATTAAGCGAAGAACCAATAACGGTAATCACTTCTGTTGAAGCGCTGTCAATTAACTCGGATGTGTTTGCATAAACGTGTGCAGATGTGCAGGCAGCTGAAACAGCGAATGCCAGTAAAGAATACTTCATAACAATTCCATTAAATAAACGAACTATATGCACGGTTAAACCATGCGCGTTAAGTGTGTTTTTAGGTTTTGTTATGCAATTGGTGGCGCGCGGCCTAGCGGGGCGGCAAACGCAAATGATGTGTAGGGCGCTGCTGCAAGGCGAGATACTAAGGCGCGATAGCGCACAAGGGATAGTATCGCCATTGAATCTACTGGTACATTATCGATAGGTGGAAGGTCTGCGAGTGTACCGTTGGTGCAGTCTACGTGCTCGACAGGTGCTTTTAGTAGCTCTGGGCTAATAAAAACAAATTCACCCTCAAGCTCTGTAGCACTAAGCGATATGTATCGCATTGAGTTGCCAGTACAGATAAGTTCAATATCGTCGCCCACCATTTTACGCGCATGCTGCATAGTATGCGAAGCAAGGCCAAGTGCTAATGCATTTTGCAAAAGCATACATAGGCAAAGCGTTAGTGCTATCAGGCGTTTAATCGGCATATATCATCTTTTTTCTGGGCGCACTTCTAGCATAGCCTGCAAAGGCGGGGCATTACCACTTTTAAATGGTGTTCGCTTAAACCGTCTTCTGATTTATTGCCATTGAGAGACTATTGACTACTTCATCGCGTGCTGTTCAAAGTCTTTTGTAATGTCCTCTAAGCTTCTTCCCTTCGTTTCAGGAAAGAGCTTAGCAACCAGAACTAGGCTAATTAATGCAAACCCACCGTAAATGGCAAATGTTGCGGCTGCGCCTAAATTAGCTAATTCCCATGGAAAGATAATTTGAACTAGAAAGCTGGTTAAGGAGTTAATCACGCCCACCAAAGAGATAGCCAAACCACGAGTTTGATTAGGAAAAATTTCGGCTAGCATCGCCCACATCACAGGGCCTAAAGACATAGCGAAAGAGGCTACAAACGCGATAATGCCAAATAGCACTAAGGGCGCGTTCATTGTGATACTGCTGGTTAGCAATGGTTGTTGGTAAGTATCAAAGTCTTTACTTGATAAAACAGTTTTGAGCGCGCGTTTAAACTCCACGTCCGAATAATAGACTTGGTTGGTTAAAGGCTCTAATTTGCTTGCTGCGTTGGGAGCCTCTTGTTGAATAGTGCTAATCGCAGTTTGTTGAACTTGGTAAGTGGCTTGTTTGAAACCATAGGTGCAGATAGCCATGCTAAGTACAACTCCGGTCAAACCCACAATGAGTAGTGGCTTTCTACCCCACTTATCAATAGTCATCATTGCCACAACAGTAAAGGCGACATTCACTACACCAATCCATACTGCCTGCATAAAGGCGGCGTTGGTACCCACGCCGCTTTGTTCAAAAATAGTAGGTGCATAGAAAAAGATAACGTTGATGCCGGTAATTTGCTGCGCAATGGCAATAATAATTCCTACCATCACAGGAAAGCGCATGGCTTTTGCTTTTAAAAAACCAAGGCGTTCGCGTAATGTCCAAGTCTTCTCATCAAGCGAAGACGCAATATCCTTAACAAGTGCATGGGCTTGTGCGTTATCGAAAAGGCGGTTTATCACCTGCTCTGCTTCTTCTTGCCTACCTTTTAGTACTAACCATCGAGGACTACGTGGAATAGTAAATAGTAGGCCAAACCACAATGCGGCTGGAATGACTTCAAGCCCTAGCATGTAGCGCCATAGGTGAGTGTCTAAACCCCAATCAGCAACCCAAGCTGCTCCACTGCCGCTAAGTTGTAGCAAGTAGTAGTTAGTGAAATAGGACAAGGCGAAACCAAACACAATGTTGAGTTGATTTACCGATACCATTTTTCCACGGTTTTCTGGTGAGCTAATCTCTGAAATATACAGTGGGGCAATGATGAGTGAGCAAAATGCTATGCCGCCAATAAAGCGAGCCAGCACTAGCAGTTCGAAACTAGGGGCAAGGGCAGAGCCTATGGAGGAAAGCAAATACAAGAAAGCTACAAGGATCAGGGCTTTTCGTCTTCCGATAGCATCGCTTATGCCACCTGCAAAGAGCATGGCAATAAGTGCGCCCAACGTGGGAGAGCTGACTACAAAACCTTGCTGCCAATCACTTAGATTAAACTCGGCGTCAATAAAGCCATTCGCTCCGGCTATTACGCTGGCATCAAAGCCAAATATGAACCCACCAAGGGAAACTATAAGCGTGTAGTATAGCGACGGAGACAGGGCTTTATTCATTTTATAGTGTGCCTAATGTGTCCCTATCTACCACTTCTGGAACAAATAAGTGCTCAATTGGAACAGGGCTTTTAATGTCATAAACGTGTTCAAGTACCCAATGAGCAGCCATTTCTCCCATTGCGTGGATAGGGTTATTAATTGTTGTAAGCTTAGGATAAAGATAGCGTGAAAATAGCACGTTATCGAAACCAACAATGGAAAGCTTGCTTGGGATATCAAACCCGGCTTCTCTTGCCGCCGTCATTGCGCCAGAGGCCATTTCATCATTTGCGCACACCAGTGCTGTAAAATCCGGAAAGGTCGCTTGAAGATGCTGCATTCCTTCTTGCCCTGAAGACTCATGGAAGTCACCTTCAAATGTGCTGTTGCTGTCAAATGTAAGCCCTGCTTCTTCGAGGGCTTTTTTGTGACCAGCAAGACGGTCGCTCGCATCTTTTTTGAATAATGGGCCGCTAATGTAAGCGATGTTTTTATGACCCGCGTCAATGGCTGCTTTTGTTGCCAAGTAACCGCCTTTTACGTTGTCTACAACAAAGCAGTTTTGCTCGAGCTCGTCTACTTTTCGGTTTATCACAACAACCGGGACTTTACTGTTGACTAGCTTCTTTAAATAATCATCAGATACGGCTTCAGCGTGCAAGATAAGCGCATCACAACGGCGGCTTTTTAAAAACTCTATAGCTTCGTGTTCACGCTTCTCATCTACGTGTCCCGCTGTAATGATCACATGCTTACCGTTTCTTTTTAGCACGTTTTCAACCGTACTCATCAGGTCACCGAAGTAAGAACCATGTAGCTCTGACACCAACAAACCTACGCTATTCGTGCGGTTTGATGCCAGAGATTGCGCAATAGCATTGGGTTGGTAACCCAATGAAGCCATAGCGCTTTCTACTTTTTTGCGGGTGCGTTCACTTACTTTCGCATTGCCATTCATCACGCGAGAAACGGTTGCCAGCGAGACCCCTGCTGCTTCTGATACTTGGTAAATTGTTGCCATACGGTTTTTAGTTCTTGTCCTTATTTTATTCCGCTAATGTACCCATTTATCCGACTCTTCACCAGTTTTGAATATGCTAGAGCGCTTTGCTTTAAGGTGCGCTTCTGGGTTTCGTAGTCAACATATACAATGCCAAAACGCTTGGAATAACCCAGCGCCCATTCAAAGTTGTCCATCAAACTCCAGGCGAAATATCCACGAATGTCTACGCCTTTTTCTATTGCCTCGTTAACCGCATTTAAGTGAGTGTGAAAATAAGCAGTACGCTCGTCATCTATAACTTCATCGTTACAAAGCACGTCATCCATTGCAGCGCCGTTTTCCGTAATATAAATTGGCGGTAAGTTGTAGCGCTTGTGCAAGTCAACAAGCAATTCGGAAAACGCGTCTGGCGTAATTTCCCAGCCCATTGCTGTTAACTTGTTGGTAGAAGGTGGCACAATTTCAAACCAACCGTTCCCGTCACTTTGATACAAAGTGCGGGTATAGTAGTTAATGCCCAAATAATCGATAGATTGAGAGATGATATCCATATCACCATCCAGTATTTCTGGTTGGCTATCAGCGTCGAGCATGTCGATAACGTCAGGGTAACGTCCTTCAATAATCGGCTTCAAATACCACTGGTTGTGGTAATCGTCAGCCAACTTCGCGGCGTGTTTATCTTCTTCGGAACTCGTCGTGGTATGGCAATTACTAAAGTTAAGTACAATACCATTTTGGCTTTTAGGGCTAAGGCGGTTAAGTACCTTAAGTGCTAACCCGTGAGCAAGCAGTAGATGGTGTGCGGCCTTTCGTCCGTTTGCCATACCTGTTTTTCCAGGCGCATGAATACCGGCTTCATAGCCCAGATAAGCTGAGCAAAATGGTTCGTTTAAGGTAGCGTAAGAGTAAACTTTATCGCCTAAAGCAATGGCTACAGCTTCTGCATATTTTTCAAAGGCGTAGGCAGTATCGCGATTTAGCCAGCCCCCGTTATCTTCTAGATGCTGCGGTAAATCCCAGTGATAAAGCGTTACAAACACTTTCATGCCATGTTTAACGATGTCATTAACTAAGTTAACGTAAAATTGCATACCTACTTCATTGACGGTGCCATCTTCCATCATCACTCGGGGCCAAGAGATTGATAATCTATAAGCATCCACACCTAGGTCATCAATAAGCGCTACATCTTCCTTCCAAAGCGCTACGTGGTCGCACGCTACATCACCGTTAGTTGCATCTGAGATAGCTCCGCTTTTTTCACAGAATGTGTCCCAAATACAGTCTAACCTTCCTTTTCTGTCACCTTCTATTTGAAAGCTTGATGTTGCTACACCAAACAGAAAGTCTTTAGAAAGCATCATGGAATTGGATGGAAGGTTAATGTCTTTCATCTTAGAAATGTCCTAGCAATAACAATTTTGTCATATTTGCTTTGCTAATTGCTAAGCAAATAACATCATATTTACATTGAATTCGATAACGCTTCATGTAATTATCTACTCAATGTAAGCGCTTACAAAATATCGCAGAGTGATATGTAAGCGCTTTCAAATGTAAATTTATCATTAATTAGAAAAATAGCAACAGAGGTTACTTGTGGACACACCAGTGCAGCCGAATATTTCACCCGCCCAAGATCAAGCGGCAAACGGTGGCTACCGTTTTGCGCTAATTTCACTTACCACGTTGTTTTTCATGTGGGGTTTTATTACCTGTCTGAATGACATCCTAATTCCTTACTTGAAAGGGTCATTTAACCTAAGCTTTACGCAAGCAATGCTGATCCAATTTTGTTTCTTTAGCGCTTACTTTATTGTATCGCTACCAGCTGGAATGATTGTGTCGCGTATTGGCTATCAAAAAGGCATAGTGCTTGGCTTAGGTATAGCCTGTGTAGGGTGCTTGCTATTTTTCCCCGCTGCGTCCAGTCAAATATATGGTGTGTTCTTATTAGCGCTTTTTGTGTTGGCTTCTGGTATTACCATTCTTCAAGTGTCAGCCAACCCTTATGTAACCGCGCTTGGTGACCCTAACACAGCGTCTTCACGACTTACCATGACCCAGGCGTTTAACGCTTTTGGTACTACTGTGGCACCATTTTTCGGCTCTTACCTTATTTACGGTGCAACCGGCGAGCATGGTGGTGGCACTCCAAGTGCATCAGATGTGCAGGTTCCTTATTTAATTCTAGCGGCGTCGTTACTGCTTCTAGCGCTTATATTCATGTACCTGAAATTGCCTAAGCTTAATCACACAGGCGCAAGTACAGGTATATTCAAAGGCGGCGCATGGCACCACAAGCACCTTGTTTTAGGTGCGGTTGGTATCTTTATGTATGTTGGTGCAGAAGTGGCTATTGGCAGTATGCTTGTTAATTATTTAGCCAGTCCTGCGGTTGGTGGGCTAACCGAAGCAAGTGCCGCAAAACTGTTAGCGTATTACTGGGGCGGAGCCATGGTGGGACGATTTATCGGCGCTATAGTGATGCAAAAAATCTCTGGCGGCTACGTACTAGCCTTTAATGCCTGTGTGGCAATTGGTCTCATTTTACTATCCCTTTCAAGCACTGGTGCTTTAGCACTGTGGAGTATTCTGGGAGTAGGTTTATTTAATTCAATTATGTTCCCCACTATTTTCAGTCTTGCATTACACAAGCTTGGTCAAGACACACCTCAGGGCTCAGGCATTCTGTGTTTAGCTATAGTGGGCGGAGCTATTGTTCCATTGCTTCAAGGCATGTTGGCAGACTCTATTGGCGTAACACTGTCATTCTTGCTACCCGCTTCTTGCTATCTCTACATTGCTTATTATGGTCTTGTAGGGTGTCGCGTATCTCAAATTAACACCACTGGAAAGTAACGAGGATTAATAATGCGAAAAACTATAATCGCGAAGGTTGTTACAGGTGCATTGGTTGGCGTTTTAGTTAGTGCATGCTCAACGGAAAAAAACGTTTCTTCGGTCGAAAGCGCTGAAGCGCAGTCGAGCCAAGCAAGCGCAATTTGGCCCAAGCTTGATATTGAGGTCAAAAAAGATTCAGCTGTTGAAAAAAAGGTAGAGGACATTCTTTCTACCATGACGGTTGAGCAAAAAATTGCGCAAATGATTCAGCCTGAAATTCGCAATATCACGGTAGAGGATATGCGCAAATATGGTTTTGGTTCTTACCTCAACGGTGGTGGAGCATTTCCCGATAATAACAAGCACGCTACACCAGAAGATTGGGTAGCGCTTGCTGAAAAGCTGTATCAAGCTTCAGTGGATGACAGCCTAGATAACTCGACTATTCCAACAATGTGGGGAACCGATGCGGTTCACGGACATAACAATGTTATAGGCGCAACCTTATTTCCGCACAACATAGGCTTAGGCGCAGCTAATAACCCAGAGTTAGTAGAGAAAATTGCTCATATCACAGCAAAAGAAGTGATGGCGACGGGTATAGATTGGGTGTTTGCGCCGACTGTTGCTGTGGTACGGGACGATCGCTGGGGCAGAACCTATGAGAGCTACTCTGAAGATCCTGCCATTGTAAGAGAGTATGCGGCTTCGGTTGTTAAAGGCCTTCAAGGTGCTGCTGACAAAGATTTCTTAAGCGACCAGCGTGTTATTAGTACAGTAAAACACTTTGTAGGTGACGGCGGTACTGTAGGCGGAGACGACCAAGGTGACAACGTAGCGAGTGAACAAGAGTTGTTCGATATTCACGCTCAGGGTTATGTGGGCGGATTAACTGCTGGCGCGCAGTCTGTTATGGCGTCGTTTAATAGCTGGAACGGCGATAAGCTTCACGGTCATAAATACTTATTGACCGATGTACTTAAAGAGCAAATGGGCTTCGATGGGTTTGTAGTCGGTGATTGGAACGGTCATGGGCAGGTCAAAGGGTGCAACAATGAAGATTGTGCGCAGGCCATCAACGCGGGTCTGGATATTTTCATGGTACCTAACGACTGGAAGGCACTGTATGACAATACCTTGGCTCAAGTAAACGACGGTACTATCCCTATGTCGCGTATTGATGATGCAGTACGGCGCATTCTTCGAGTGAAAGTACGTGCTGGTCTTTTCGAAAAGCCTAGCCCAGCAAACCGCCCACTATCTGGCGACCGTTCGCTCATAGGTAAAGCAGAGCATAGAGAAGTTGCGGCGCAAGCGGTGCGCGAGTCACTGGTACTGCTGAAAAACAAGAACCAAACACTGCCTCTTTCTGCAAATAAAAACATATTAGTAGCGGGCGATGGTGCCGACAATATTGGCAAGCAATCTGGTGGATGGAGCATCACGTGGCAAGGCACGAATAATACTAACGATGACTTCCCAGGTGGAAGCTCTATATACGACGGTATCAAAGAGCATGTTGAAAGTGCA
Source organism: Alteromonas portus (assembly GCF_005117025.1). Classification (GTDB taxonomy): domain Bacteria; phylum Pseudomonadota; class Gammaproteobacteria; order Enterobacterales; family Alteromonadaceae; genus Alteromonas; species Alteromonas portus. Next base: position 321,804 of record NZ_SWCO01000007.1, read on the forward strand.
GGTGGTAACGTTGAGCTTTCTGTTGAGGGCGATTTTGAAACAAAGCCTGACGTGGCAATAGTCGTATTCGGTGAAGAGCCTTATGCAGAAGGCCACGGTGATAGAGAAACGCTAATTTATCAATACGGTAGCAAGAAAGATTTAGCACTGCTTGAAGCGCTTAAGTCACAAGGCATCCCAGTGGTTTCTGTATTTATTAGCGGCCGTCCGATGTGGGTAAATGCTGAGCTAAATGCGTCTGATGCATTTGTTGCTGCTTGGTTACCAGGTTCTGAAGGTGATGCGGTTGCAGATGTATTGTTTGGCGAACAAGACTTTAAAGGTAAGTTATCTTTCTCTTGGCCGTCACAGCCACAGCAGATAGTGAACAAGGGCGATGAAACCTACGAACCGCTTCTACCATATGGTTTTGGTTTAACTTTCAGCGATGACAATGTATTAAGCGACACATTAAGTACTGAAATCGCAGTAAGCACCGACAGTAATAAACCGATGGAAATATTAAACGGTGCTGTGCAGTCACCTTGGGTATTGTGGCTGCACTCAGGCGAAGACATGCTGCCTGTGAACGCAAGTACTCATACCCTTGGCGCGCTGACTTACCGCACTGTAGACAAAGTAGTTCAAGAAGATGCACGTAAAGCTACCTTCGATGGTTCTGAATTTGCCGCAATGCGTTTTGCGAGCAAAAGCTTCTTCCGCGAAGACTTAAGTGCGAAGCTGCTTACCGATGGAGCGTTGAGCTTCAACATTAGTCGTCACTCGGACATTAGTGCACCTGTTACTGTAGGTATGAACTGTGAAGGCGAGGGTGATGCGGCGGGCAGCTGCTCAGCGCAGATTGACATTAGCGAACAGCTAAAAGCAATGCCTACTGATACGTGGACGAATGTGAGCATTGACCTTCAGTGCTTTGTTGATGAAGGGATTGATTTCACCAGCCTTGTCGTGCCGTTTGAACTAGGCACTGCAGGTAAGGCAAGCTTGAGTGTGGCGGATATTCAGTTTACGCCAAGTGCAGCAGAATCAGCGAGTATAAGCTGCCAAGAATAGGTTGTAGCTTTATTTCTAGCGCTTAAATAACGTCGCCAGCTTCTTATCTGGCGACGTTTTTGTTTGTAGAGAGAATTAACCCGCGGCGCTTTTCGCGTTATCGATCTTTTCCCCATGTAACCCCGTAGCTATGTTTATTAAACCTTCAAATCAGTAGCTGGATTAAAACTGATTCAAGCAAGGTATTTTGCTAAGTCCTCGTTCACTTCACATGTTTATTTACAGGGTAGTAATATGACAAATGAAAAAACGCCTGCACCCCATCTTTATCTCGCTTTAACACCAGTTATCTTAACCCTTTTGATATTGGGTATGCAGATCTTCTACTTCGGCGTGTTTGAGCCTCATATACCGCTTGCTATTGGCATAGCATTGACCAGTTTTGTGGGGACTTATCTTGGCCTGACATGGGAAGAAGTACGGGCAGGTATTTTTAAGGTCATCCACGTGGCCTTACCGTCGGTAAGCGTTCTTATTGTTGTCGGAATGATCATAGGAATTTGGATAGCCAGCGGCACTGTACCTACTATTATTTACTATGGACTAAAGACTCTTTCTCCCCAAATCTTTCTGGCTGCCGGTATGGTTATCTGCGCAGTGGTTTCCGTTTCGCTAGGTACAAGTTGGGGGAGCGTAGGCACTGTTGGTTTAGCATTAATGGGCATTGGCGAGGGCTTCGATATACCCATGTACTGGACTGCAGGAGCGGTGGTTTCTGGTGCTTTCTTTGGTGATAAAGTTTCACCACTGTCAGATACCACAAACCTTGCCCCAGCAGTAACCGGTACGGATGTGTTTTCACATATAAAAAATATGATGGCAACAACCATCCCCGCCATGGTAATAGCATTTTTAATTTATCTGGGTGTAGGCTTCTTTGTCATCGATGCTCAAAGCGTTTCATTCGCAAAGATTGCAGGCATAACCACAGCGCTGGAAGATAATTTTACGATTTCGGGCTGGGCACTACTGCCTGCGTTAGTGGTTATGGGGTTAGCCTTAAAGAAAATTCCGCCACTTCCTGCACTGTTTGCCGGTGCTGTAATTGGAGGTGTATTTGCCATGTTTATGCAGGGGCAAAGCCTGCAGGCCGTATTCGATTATGCAAATAACGGCTACTCCATTAATACCAATATTGTTGAAATAGATAGCTTGCTCAATCGTGGTGGTGTTCAGTCTATGATGTGGACCATCTCCTTGGTGCTTATTGCCCTCGGTTTCGGTGGAGCGTTAGAAACAACGGGCTGTTTACGAAGCATTATTAACGCAATTAAAAGCAAAGCAAAAACCTTTGCCGGTACACAGGTTGCGGCAGTTGGCACTGCCTTTTCTACTAACTTAGTGGCAGGCGACCCATATCTATCGGTTGCTTTACCTGGCAGGATGTATTCTCCTGTTTATCGTGGCATGGGCTATTCCACCCTTAATCTGTCGCGCGGTATTGAAGAGGGAGGAACGCTTATGTCTCCGCTTATTCCTTGGAATGCCGGAGGCGCGTTTGTGATATCGGCTCTTGGTCTTGGTATTTCTGGCGCTAACTTGCAAAACTTGCTGTATATCCCTCTTGCTTTTGCCTGTTGGACGGCGCCCTTGATAGGGATATTCTACGCCTATGTTGGCTGGTTCTCGCCAAAAGCTACAGACGCCGAACGTGAACACTGGAAAGCGTCTGGCGCTGCAATTGCGAAGTTTAATAAAGACGGTACACCCGCTACCGAGTAACAATGGCCTAGAGAAAACAGTAGCGTGGAAAGCAACAGTAGTCATAGTTAAAGCGAGACGCTTACCAAAGTGTTAGGGTTAATTAACCCTGACACTGAAGTCTGTTCGTCTTGCTTAGCTTTTAATTATTAGGCTTTTGTCAGTCATCATGACTAAAAATACAAACTCTATTTCTACCGAATCTTTTAGCTACATAAAGTGCATCGTCACACTGCTTGATGAGTTTCGACGTTTCAATACCTTTTTGATACTGCGCAATGCCCGCAGAAAAGGTTTGTGCACCAATATCTGGAGAAATACGCACTTTCCTATAGCTATTAAGGATTGAATTTACGACCTTTTTAGCCTCGGACGCTGACGTTTTAGGTAGGCAAAGAATGAACTCCTCCCCACCATAGCGTCCAAAAGTATCTGTTTTTCTAATAGACTTAGAAACATGTTCACAAAAGGCTTTGAGTAAATTGTCCCCACATTCATGGCCGTAGTTGTCGTTAATTGCCTTGAAGTTATCCAAATCGATTAACACCAATGACAAGTCATTTTGATACGCCTTTGCCTCGTTGAACTCTAACTGTATAACACCGAGTAAACTTCTTCTATTACGAACCCCTGTGAGGGTATCTACAGTCGCTAGTGTTTCTTGTTCTCTTTTTAATCTTCGCTGGACAGCATATAGATAGCTAATGAGGACTAGAAGTCCTAATAAAGTCAGCGCACCAGCAGTGAGAATTAAATTCACTCTGTTGCTGTTTGCAAGTTCCAATTGAGATAATTCGTGCTGTTGTTCTAAAAGCTGTAATTTTCGCTCAGCTAACGCACTTTCATAATAGTCGCTAAACAGCTCTTTTCTGTCGTCCGTCTGGTAGTAAAGGGTTTGATAAAAGTTCTTACTGTCTCGCAATGCTGATATGGCAGCATCTTTGTTCCCCAACTGCTCGAAAAGAGAAGACTGAATAGATTTGAATTGCGCCCAATGTAAATCAGGTGAGCTGTAATCGTCACTTAAGTTATCAGCAATTATGGCAGACAATGCGTTAGCTCTTTCAACATCTCCTTGTTCTACTAGCGCTTTAAATCGAGAAATTTGATAGGTGTTAGTATCGTAAGAGGTCGGTAGTGAGGATATAAAACTCTCAGTTTTTTCAATTAATTTATGCGCCTCTTTTACTTTGTCCAGAGCATACAAATACTCAACTTTCAAAACTAGCCCATAGGTATAGGTATCCCAGTCTTCAATGGATGTAGCGTATTCAATGTACCTTTCAAGCGTATCGAAAGCCTTATCGGGTTGATTTAAGTTCTCAAGGCTTCTTCGTTGGCAATCGAGGGCAATTTGGTAATAACGGTGTGGGCTAGCCAACGGCCTAGTAATAAAGAAAGTCTCTACGCGAGAACACAGCTCCAAAGCCCGTTTGTTCTCCCCTAGGTAAGACATATTGAGCCCTATCACAAGCTCCATGTTTTCTATTGCACCGTCTCCAAAGAAACGTTTTTCGGTTAATGAAGGCAATTCGCCCAAGATTTTTGCGCTGGAGTTCAAAGATGCTCTTATTAGTCCCATTCTCGCCAAGAAAATGGATTTAGTCGCAATGGCGTCAAAGTAAAGCTCAGTATCATTTCCATTGGCAAACGCGATTATTTCGTCAATTTTGCTATGGGCCAAACGCCAATTTTCTTGAATGGCAAAGTTATAAGCTAACAGAATGTTGTGTCTAAAAAATAAAGACGGATGTGAACGCTTTACATCTTGTACGTGGTCTTTCGGCGCAAGTTTGTATTCTTCGAATCCCGTAGGATGATTAACCGTAGATTGCAGCAAAGCAATGTAAACAGATGCAAGGGATGACGATTCAGATAGGACGTCAGAGTCAGAGACTAATGCCATTAACTCTTTTTCACCGTCGGGTTTACTGCTTATAATTTGGGAATACGCTTGGAAATATTCATCATCGTCAAATGCCAAGACAGTGTTTATTCCAAACAAAAATAGCACTAGTACGCTAATACACTTCTTATACTTCACTCGCTTTCTTCTTTTATTACTCGTACCTGAGCTTGTTTAGTGAGAGTATCAAAAATTGGCAGAAATGTTTGATATTTCTAGAGTATTAAAACAAAAAAAGGGCCTAAAAAGGCCCTTGTTGTCATTGCTTGATAAGCTTAGAAAGTATATCTAGCACCTAGCGTGTAGCGAGGTCCGTATTGGCGAGCAAACAAGAATTGCTCTTCAAAGCGGCCGTAGCCACGCTCGGTTTCGTCGTTGATGTTTACACCTTCTAGGAAGACCGTTAGATGCTCGTTTACATCGTAGTTAATGCTGGCATCAACCTGCCCAAACGTGTCGAACTGAGTTGCTGGGTTATCCGCCGAGCCCTGCGCTTGGCCAATACCAATAACATAGTCTGAACGCCATGCGTACGTCACTTTTACCGACAGGCCTTCTTTTTCGTAGAACACTTGGAAGTTAGCTGAGTCACTGATACCTACTAGCGGATTTTGCTGTTCAAGGTTATATGGGTCGTATTCTACGTCACCGTCAACTAGCGTGGCGTTAGCACCAAAACCAAAACCTGTTTCACCAAACGTATGCTGAACAGCAAGCTCGATACCTTCAACGGTTTTAGAATCGTTTAAGTTACGAGGCTTCACTACGTTCCACTCAATAAGCGGGTCGTCAGAGTTCGGCTCAACTACGCCTTCAGCGTTGGCATAACCCGCCGACAAGAAGTAATCGTAAATGTTGCTGTCAGTAGCTTGGATTCCGTCTGCTTCAAGTGCAGATACCGCTTCTTGCCATCTTGGGCCCTGATAAATATCGTAAAGGCCGTCAAAGGTTTCAAGTGCACCTTGCGTATCGATGTAGTTTTTCACTGACTTTCTGAAGAGGCCGACTGACGCATAGCTTGCTTCGTCGTAGTACCACTCGAAAGATAGATCTAAGTTAGTTGACTCATAAGGTTTCAGATCGGTACTACCTTCAGAAACCGTGCGTGAACCAATTTTAGGGCTTCCGCTAAATGAACGTCCGCCTTGTAAGAAACCGATAGGTGCGCGGGTAATTGATTTACCCCAAGAAAAACGGGCTACAATATCGTCTGTCACATCGACTTTTACGTCGAACATTGGAAGAAGAACATCGTACTTACCGGTAAAGTCTTGCTCTTCAACGCCGTCTTGGAAAACAGTGATCCACTCACCAGCTGCAACCCAGTTCACTTGGATAGGAACACGAACTTCAGCTGTGCTAGGTACCTCAGTTTCTTCGTAGCGAAGACCAGCGTTAACCTGAACATAAAAGTCGCTAACTTCAAAATCCCATTCGGTCTGAACATAAATAGAGTCGGTTGTCTCTTCTACATTGCTTACCGAAGGATCGCCGCTGAAATATGGGTCAATTGAGTATGCATTGCTTTCACCCACAACGTCGGCAGTGATGAATTGAAGCTGACGCGCAATGGCTTCATCAAAGTCGAAGGTGTAGTAATAGCCAGGGTTCATGCTTGCGCCGCCACCATCAAAGGCGTCTAAGAAGCCTGAGGTATCGTTGCGAACAAACATACTGTCTGGGAAGATTTCCGTAAACGACGGGCTAAAGCCTGGTCCGCCACGGAGTCCGCTCCACGCAGTAAAGCCAGATAAAGACTGTTCTGTGCGAGCCACACCAAAATCAACTTTAACCAACGGGATGTCCCACGCTGAGTTGTACCAAGTACCGTCTAACTGCAGTTGTTCAATGTCAGAACGTCCTGGTGAATAGATGAACTGACTGAAGTTAGAGTCAATTTCACCCGGCATAATCTCATTTGTGCCGTTATTCCAGTTTACATAGACCTGAGGGATTTCACCTTCACGGTAATCATAAACTTTAGACTCTAACTGGTTTGAACCAAGAATGATTTGCCCAGCGCTACCTAGCCCTTCGTCATAACCATTGTCGGTTTTGTTGTAAGAATCATGGTAATCCAAACGTAAATGCCAATCGTCATTCACCATCCAGTCTAAGTTTACGCCAAGTGAACGCGCGTCAACACGTGTAGTATTGCGGCTTGCGGTAAATGAGCCGTCATCGCCACTGATATCTGCATAAACAGCCGTGCCGTTCTCATCTAGCTCGTAGGCATTGATATTAGCGCCAAAATTATTCCATATACCCCAGCCCACGGTGTTAGTGCCTGTTGTTGCACGAGACGCGGTGTAGTCGATGGTAGCAGTAAACGCATCAACAGGTCGGAACTGGAAAGTAACCTGACCATTAGAACGTTCACGCTGAACGTCATTAATGCTGTAGTTCATGTCTTTAGGAAAGAACGCGGCATCAGTAATGTTTGTGCGGTTGTCCACTACATTGCTAGGGTCTAGCTCTGGAAGATCGTCATTCTCTTGAAGTACCCAACCTTGGATGCTTGCAGCTTGCTGTTGAAAATCACGCTCTTGATGAGAGAACGAAACACCGAATCCAAACATGTCGTCAGCGAAGGTATTGGTATAAACCCCTGCAATTTCTGGCGTTACATCGTCACCTGCTTCATTAGACGTATCGTAAATACCTTTTACTGAAATAGTGGCGTTTTGCCCTGACTGGGCCAGCGGCTTCATGGTAATAATATTTACCGTAGCACCTAAGCCACCACTAGGGTTTTCAGCGCGAGCGGTTTTTTGAAGCTCTAACGTGCTTACGCCTTCAGATGAAAGGTTGGCAAGATCAAACGAACGGGTAAAACCGGTCCCCGGCATTTGGCGACCGTTTAGGGTTACCAGGTTGAATTCTGGACCGAAGCCACGAACGGTAATTTGGCTACCCTCACCGTTATTACGGCTAATGGTTACACCCGTAATACGCTGGAGTGCTTCAGCCAAGTTGGTATCAGGAAATTTACCTAGTTCTTCAGCTGATATGGCGTCTACCACGCCGCTTGAGCTGCGCTTTAAGTCCATAGAGCGGATCATACTGCCGCGAATACCGCTAACTTGAATAACTTCTACTTCGCCTTCTGCGGGCGTTGCCGTATCTGCTTCTTGAGCGTACGCGGGTAGCACAAGAGAAGAGCCCATCAACAAAGCCATTGATGTGGCAAGCTGGGTCTTTTTAAAAGGTGTGTTTTTCATAATTGCCCTACTAATTCTTATCAATTTTGTATGCCGCCTAAGCACAGCTTAGGCGACACATGCTTTGCTATTGCGCTGCAATTTCAACATTATCAATGCGGTATACTGCGCCCTCACCAGAGCCCCATGCAGGGAACATCATGATGACGTTGATTGCACTGATATCCAGACCTAAGTCATAAAGCGTTTGAAGAGGGAAAGTATAGGTTTGCCACTCGCCTTCAACAGGGTCTACACCTTCAAGGCTAGCTGAAATAGGAAGTTCTACGGCTGATGACACGTTGATAGATTCAATTTTGAACAACCAAGGCGCTGATGCATTATTAGGCATAGAGCTTACTTTCATTTCAAATCGCACAGCACCGTCAGTAAGTAGTGCTGACGCGTCGTAAGAGTGACCGTCATCAGCAATGATGCCCATTACCGTTGGCGTCGCGCCAATTCGGAACTCGGCTACAGTGCCGTGGTCCGCATCATCTACTTCTTCTGTTGGGGTTGAGCCACCGCAGCAGTCCCAGATACGCCACTGGTCTGCCGCAGTGTCTGCGAACAAGGTAATCCCAGACGCTGAAGGCGCGTCTTGACCACTGTCCGGGTGATATATTTTCACGTTGTCTAGGCGATACACGGCGCCTTCACCAGTACTCCAAGCAGGGAACACCATGATGACGTCAATCGCGCTCACGTCCAAGCCGCGAGCTTGTAGGTCAGAAATAGGGAAAGTGTAGGTTTGCCACTCACCTTCAACAGGCGCTTGGCCTTCAACGCTATCCGCTAAAGGAAGCTCGACTGCGGTTGATGCACCGTTTGACTCAACTTTAAATAGCCATGTTGAATCTGGGTTGTTTGGAGTGCTTAACACACGCATTTCAAACTGTAGTAAACCACCATCAGTTAGGGCTGTGGCATCAAATGGAGTATCACCACCACCGGCAGCAGAGCGAGTAATAAAGCCCATTACGGTAGGTTCTGCGCCAATGCGGAATTCTGCCGTTAAGCCGTGCTCTTCGTCATCCATTTCTTCAGTTGGGGTAGAGCCACCACAGCAATCCCACATAGGCCAATCAGGGTTTTGACCATCTTCGAAGATAGTTAGTTCTGGATATACAACCGCACCGTCCTGCGAAATTTCTACATTAGTAATTTGGTAAACGGCACCTTCACCTGCGCCCCAATCAGGGAAAATCATGATGGTATCAATGGCGCTTGTGTCTAGCTCAGCTTCAGCAAACATACTGATAGGAAATTGATAGCTTTCCCATACGCCTACTTGCGGTGTAGCAGGTGCAGTATCTGAAGGTCCAACGTAGCCGCTCATCAATGAAAAAGAAGCGTCTGTGGTTGCTTCAGTACTTTCTACTTTTAAGTTCCAGTTTGCTTCAGCGTTATTAGGTGCAGAAACAAGTTTTAAATCAAATTTTAAGCTACCAATACCTTCAAGTGGAGAGGCATCAAATGGAGAGGCTTCACCTTCTGGGTCAGTAAGAAACGCATCGCGGCTGATAAAACCGACTACGGTAGGTTCTGCACCAAAGGTAAATTCATAAACCTGACCTAGCTCAGTATCTTCAACAAGTTGAGGTGTAGAGCCACCACAGCAATCCCACGCTGCCCAATTTGGGTTAGGCGTGCCATCAAAAATGGTTAAGTCTTGTGGAATGCCGGTAGAAGGCGGAGAAGGGATGGGCGCAGCGCCTTCAACCAAAGCATCGTCTAAACTGTCGTAGCCAGGACGCACAGTTTCACAACCTTTACCAGTGTCAGGATCTGACGCACACTCATAAACGCGCACGTAGTCAATTTCGAACGTTTGACCGTCTACGAATGCATCTGCATCTATGCCTGTTTCGTTAACTGCTTCAGGCCAGCTTCCGCCCACAGCGAAGTTGAGGATCATGAAAAATTCTTGATCGTATGGAGCGTTATTCCACTGAGTCTCTAGTTCACCAGTAATTTGGTCGAAGTACTCAGTGTACCAACCGCGATGAGAAAGACCTGTGGCATCACCATTTGCGTTATAGCGCACTTCAGAGCGACGTTGAGTAGCGTACAGATAGCCGTCCATGTACCAACGAATTTCACCTTCCTGCCATTCTATTGCGTAGGTGTGGAAGTCATCAGCTGGGTTAGCGCCATCAGGAAGAGAATATGCTTGACCAGAGCTATCATTGTTCGGCCATTCTTGACCATAGTGAAGGGTGCCGTAGATGTGGTTTTCAGGGTTACCTTCTGCGTCTGCTGCTTTCAGGTTTACCGCTTCCATAATGTCGATTTCACCAGAGCGAGGCCAGCCGCCATATACAGAATCAGTAGGCATCATCCAAAACGCTGGCCAACTACCTTGCCCTTCCGGTAGTTTCGCGCGCATTTCAAAACGGCCATATTTAAAATCGGCTTTGTATTGAGTAATTAATCGGGCTGACGTGTAGGGCTTTGGTGCACCTTCTTCGGCAGGAAGCGCAACAATTTTTAGACTACCATCAGACACAAATGAATTGTCTTCACTGTCTGTGTAGCATTGGGCTTCATTGTTACCGCCACCGTCGCAGTTTACTTCATGGGTCCAGTTATCATCGTTAATACTGGTTCCATCGAACTCGTCGCTCCAAACAAGCTGCCAGTCAGTAACGGGAACCGTTGCGTCAACAACGTCGATATCCGTAGAGGTTGTTGCTCCACCTCCACAGCCAAATAGGGTTGTGACTGAGATCGCGGCTGCTATCCGCGAGAGTTGAGATGCTTTTTTCGTCATTGTTTTCAGCCCTGATCAAAAGAAATTGGGTTTTTATGTTGTGGCAAATGCCACGTAAAAAGCTTGTGTAAGCGCTTACAAAATGGGTCAAATAAAAATGGCTGTTTGAAAGCGCTTACATTACATTAAGCCACTGACACGTAAAGATCAATACTGTTCTCAAAAATTTAACATTTAGTAGAATGATTAATTAATATACGCAATTTTAAAAAATATTATAAAACAATTGGTTAGGTGTTTTGTTGTACTTTTGCGAGAACGACGAATTTCGAGTTTCACTCAGCGTTTACAAATCAAAACTCATGGTTGTTAATAAGGTGTGCTCAGTTTTTTGCCCGCATTACTTTGTGCTTCACTTTATGGAAAGGGTTAATAAACAATCCTATTTTGCTCATTGGATTTGCGCGCCTCATTCTCATAAACGTAGCTAAATATGTGGTGCAGGCCATGCTTTTTACTCTACAGGAAGCCTGAATTGGTTAGGGGGAAATGGATTATCTACAGCAATTTTAGGAAGGAGTGTTTGTGTATTAAAGTACAACAGATAGCTAACCTGATTTTTCCTACAGCAAAAAAAGAGGGGCGTATAAACGCCCCTTTCAACACACACGCTTTGAAGGTTTAGAATTGTGCCTTGAAGGCTACGCCGTAATAACGGTCAGCGTCGCGAGGGATTTGATAACGGAAGTTATCGCCGCTGTAAGTTGTTGCATAGCTTTCATCAAGTAAGTTTTTAGCAATCAAAGATACGCGGAATGCATCGTCTTTGAATGAGAAACTCACGCTTGCATTTAGCATGCTGTAGTCAGGTAACAATGAGTGAGGGTTAAATTCACCTGTGTTGCCCGGTAAGTCAGAGTACTGTTCGTCGGTGTAAATATACGACGCGTTGTAGTAAACATCGAAGCCGTGCTCGGTTTCCATGAAGTATTCAGCGGTTAGCGAGTATTTCATGTCTGGTGAAAAAGGAACATCAAGCCCTGAACGGTCGGTACAGGTCGCTTCTTCAGGACAGTTAAACTCATCGATTTCTGCTTTCGTGTATGCAGCACCACCGATTAACGTTAGGTTGTCGGTTGCGTTCCACATCATATCAAGCTCAATACCCTGTGTTGTCACATCACCGGCATTAGTAAGACGGGTAATACATGCACCGTCTGAACAGTCGAAGTTATTCGCTTGGAAGCCTTCAATGTCGGTGCTAAACAAAGCAACGTTCAACAATAGGTCACGGCTTGCGTACTTATAGCCAATCTCGAAAGCGTCAGATTCTTCAGCGCCGATAGGGCGACCGTCGTTGTCTGGATTAAAGTTGTAGTAAACGTTGAAACCCGGGCCTTTATAGCCTTGTGAGTAAGTAGCATAAACCATCTGATTTTGGTCAAGATCGTATTGAATACCAACACGGCCAGACAGATTGGTTTCATCTACTACCCCTTCTGCATCCGTGTTTTCGGTAGCTGGGCGAACACCAACACCACGGCGTCCATATTCATCGTTGCTAATACGGCGATGCTTATAAGACACTTCATCATCGGTATAGCGAAGGCCGAAGATAAGACGCATATCATCGCTTAAATCGTAAGTACCATCGCCGTATACCGCCCAGTTGTTAAACTCGGTGCTCATAAATGCAGTGGCAGAAACAATATCGTTTGCATTGCACGATACGCCTAATGAATCGGCATAGGCATCAAGGTCTGATAGCGCATTTGTTAAATCGTCTCCTGACAAATTATTTTGTGCGTAAAAAGTCAGTGCGTCATCAAGTTGACCTGCATTGTTCTGGCAGCTTGCATCCCGCGTAAAATTACGCTCAGAATCCATGTTCCAGTAAAACATACCTGCAAGAAAGTTAAATGGACCTGTTAGGTTTGAAGCAACACGGAATTCTTGAGAAAACTGACTCCATTCCTGCTCACCCACATCGTGTAGTTGGAACGGTACGCCGAATACTGGCTGGTCGCTGTCGCCAGCAATTGAGGTAAAGTCACCCTCGCGGAATTCTGTATTTTCCCACGAACGCTGAGCAGTGATTGAAGTGAAAGTATAATCACCTACGGTCTTATCAACTTGCACAGAGAAAGCTGAGTGGTCGTCGATAGTACGAGACTCAAAATCGTGGTCAATTTGACGCTGCTCCAAATCAATGCCGTCTGCAATAGTTGCACTGCTAGGCGCTGCCTCAGAGTCTGGATTACGACCGCTTGAAACGCCTTCTAAATCGGCACAGCAATCATCGTCAGCACTGTAAAACTCGCTAATAAATTTAACTTTTAAATCGTTAGTTGGTTCGTAAAGTACAACGGCGCGAGCACCTTCACGGTCATAGCCGTTTACCGTTTCGTTGTTGTAAACGTTGTCGATGTAACCGTCGAATTTACCTTGAAAAACGGTCAAACTCGCTGAAAGGTCGTCTGTTAAGCCGCCGCTCACCGTGCCTTTTAAGCGATATTCATTGTCTTGATAGAACTCGGTAGAAAGGCTACCGGTTAGCTCCTGCGACGGGTCTTTAGTGGTAATGTTTACTACGCCGGCTGATGCATTTTTACCAAAAAGGGTGCCTTGTGGGCCTCGCAGAACTTCAATACGGTCAACGTCGTAAAGGTCGGCAAAAGCCTGTCCAGAACGACCTAAAACCACACCATCTACAACAGTCGCTACACTCGGTTCAGCGGCGATACTAAAAGAAATCGTTCCAATGCCTCGAACCGTTAATGCAGAGTTTCGTGTTGTTGTACCTTTGCGGAAGCTAACTGAAGGAACGAGAGCCTGAAGGTTTTCAACATTGTTTGCGAAAGCCGACTCTATCTGGTCTCCGCGCAAAACCGATACCGCAACGGGGACATCGCTAATACTTTGCACACGTTTCTGTGAGGTAACGACAATTTGCTCGAATGATTTGTCGTCTTTAGCGGTTTCGGCCTGTTCGGTCTCTGCATCTTGCGCATAGGCATTTGCGTGAAGTAGCAAGCCAGATGTCATAGCAAGGGTTACCGCCTTACTAATGATCGATCTTTTTGTATTCATGTTGTTCTCCAGGGTATTTCGCTTATCTCGCTCTAACTAACAATGGCCAACATTTTTTGTATATATCAACCGTTGTACGTAGACGGTGTTTGGTTTTTTATTTTTAGTTGCGCAGGCTGTTGCATTCGAGATGCAGCGCTGCACGATTTATCATTACCAGTCTTTATAAAAGATATCTTTCGTCTGATGTCTTATATAAGAGTGATTAAGTTAAACAATTGTTAAGTCGTTTGCAAACGTTATGTTAATTTTTTTGTGTTTTTTCTATACAAAAGTAACAGGGAGAAATTACGCATGCTGGGAAGCAAGGCGTCTCAAGCCTTGCTCGTATTTCACTCGCCACCATTTAAGGCTAACACCAATGGCGGCGAAACAGCTCGCCCACAAACTAATTAGAGCTGGGACAAACGCGTTGCTTAGCCCGCCAACAAATCCTATTGGAGAAAACATTAGGTAAAGCGTTGCGATAAGGCCAACTAGCACAATGGCGCAGGGAATAGCATAGCGCCATGGGGTCATGCTAACTTCGGCTTTTGGGGTAAAGTGCCATGGTGTAGCCATTGGATAGAGCTTGCCTATGGTTAACATAATGGCCAGTTCAATAGCGAATAATATGGCATAAATGTGAATGAAATTGATATCCACTTCCCATACGAACTTTAGCAACCCGTAAGCGATTACGTGGAAGATAATAGCTACTTTCGCAGCCAGCGCGGGCACCCTCTTGGTGAACAAACCAACCAGTACAATGGTGATAACAGGGATGTTGTAGAACCCAGTGAATATACGAATGATTTGCCACAAGCCTTCAGGGGCAAACATAAGTAGCGGTGCAGTAATAAAAGAAAGCACAGCAATGACAATACTGGTGATCTTCGCGACGCGGATTAGCTTTTCATCGCTCACTTTGTCTTTTTTGAAAGGTTTATAAACGTCTAAGCAAAACAGGGTCGCGGCACTGTTGAGCAGTGAATTAAAAGAGCTAAATACTGCACCAAGCAGCACAGCTAGGAAGAAACCCGATAGATACTGTGGTAGTACATCTTTGACTAAATGCGGGTAGGCTAGATCGATAGTTTGGAGATTTTCGTCTTGATACAGGTGATAGGCAATTACGCCAGGTAGCATCATCATGAAAGGTACGAGTACTTTAAAATACCCAGAGAACAACACACCTTTTTGACCTTCAACCAGGTTCTTTGCCCCAAGGGTTCGCTGAATAACGTATTGGTTAGTACCCCAGTAAAAAAGATTGGCCAATATCATACCAGTAAAAATAGTGCCAAAGGGTACGGGGTCGTTGGGCCCACCTATAGCGTTGAGCTTTTCGGTTTCTGTGGTAGCAATGGTAGAAAGTCCGTCACTAAAGCTTCCGTCACCTAAAGCAATTAAGCCAAGAATAGGGACTAACAAGCCCACAATTAAAAGACCAACGCCGTTAATAGTATCTGATACTGCAACGGCTTTTAAGCCACCGAAAATGGCGTAAAGCGCGCCTATGGTGCCAACGACCACAATGGTCATTACTAAGCCTACTTCGTAACTTACGTTAAAAAGACCGGGTACATCAAACAGCCTTAAAACGGCAATTGAACCTGAATAAAGCACCGATGGTATAGTCACTAACGAGTAGCCCACCATAAACAGTACTACCGTCATTCTGCGTACACTGTCGTCAAAACGGTCGCGTAAAAACTCAGGTAAGGTGGAGAAGGCACCCGCTAAGTAACGAGGCAAGAAAATAAGCGCCATAATAATGGTAGAGATACCTGCGGTAACTTCCCACGCCATAGCGCTTAAGTTATACCCAAAGGCAGAGCCGTTTAAGCCAATAAGCTGCTCTGCGGAGAGGTTGGTAAGGATCATGGAACCAGCAATAAAAGTGCCTGTCAGCCCTCTTCCTGCAAGGAAGTAACCATCTTGCGTGTTTACTTCCCCTTTCGTTTTCATGTAAGAAATAACGGCAACCAGTGCCATAAATGCCATGCATGACAATAGGGTAAGGGTGATATCCATGAACTGCTCCTATGCGCTACGCTGGCCAATGTGTGGTGTTCGACATATCCATATCGGTATGTTGAACATCTGGGCCCATTACTATGCGACTGCCTTTTTGGATGAACACCGCCACTTCATTTAGCGCAAGTATTTCTTCTCTGTATTGTTCACCCTGCACAACTTCATCGGTACCAAAACGTATCCATTCACCTTTTGGTAAGTAGTACTTAATTTTTCCACCCGGCACGACACAAGGCACTACAAGTAGGTCATCGCCACACATAAACTGCTGCTCAAAGCCATGAGAAAGGGGCTGGTCAGGGAAGGCCAACGCCATGGCGCGCTGTACTGGAAGCCCTGTTTGTGATGCTTTTTCTGCGGTTTCTTTGAGGTATGGAATAAGTTTGTATCTTAGTTTCAGCGCCTCGAATACAGCATTAGAGGCGGCATCGCCATAAGACCAGGGTTCACGAGGGCCAATACCATGCAGTCGCATGTGGGCGCTAAATACTGACGCTTGTGCCCATCTTACATAAAGCTCTGCGTCTCGAGTGTCTTTGTAAAAACCGCCTATATCGGTGGCGAAAAAGGGCCCGCCTGACATCCCCCACGACAAACTGCCACGAATGCTTGCTGCAAGGCCGTGCCAATCTGCTTGCGGATCGCCGCCCCACTGCGATGGGTAACGCTGACTTCCCGTCCAAGCTGAGCGACTGAATAAGAATGGACCTGTTTTACAGTAAGCTTCTGCGGCTTCGTAAACACAACGGTTGTAGAGCATACTGTACACGTTATGTAGGCGATTGCCTGAATCACCGCTATACGACAGCATGTTGTCGTCTTCAAGTTGTTCACCAAAATCGGCTTTTATCATGTCCACGCCAAGGTCAAATAAAGGCTTGTGCGAGGTTTTCCAAAATTCGTAAGCGTCTGGGTGGGTAAAGTCTAGAATACCCGAGTCTGGTAGTGGCGTAAGCACTTCGCCAAATGGGCTTAAATCCCATTCATACCGGTAAGCTTCTCCTGTTCGTTTGTCTTTTATCAGCCAGCCTTTATCAGCGGCTTTTTTGTATAGCGGGTTTTTCACTGAAATCATGGGGTATTCCCACACACAGATTTTAAAACCTAACGCTTTAAGTTCATCGATAACTGGCTGTGGGTCGGCGTAGCGCTTAGGGTCCCACTCAAAAGCAAAGCGGGTATCTGTGTCTTGCCATGCGCGACCATCAAGGGTAATAACATCGCAAGGCATATTCTTTTCGCGCACTTCGCGGGCAACGGCGAGTAGTTCGTCGGCGTCTTTATAATACGCTTTAGAAAGAATAACGCCTAAGCTCCAGGTCGGCGGTGTAGGGGCAAAGCCGGTGAGCTCGCTGTAGGCTTTAAGACTTTGCGCCGGTGAGTCTTGGTGGAACAAAAACAGGTCGAGTAGATTATCTTCTACTAAGCACACGTATGCTCGCTGTGACCAGAGCGCATATCCCACGCCATGAGTAACGGGAGCGGGGGTATGTACAAAAAGATTCCAGCCTTCTGGGCTCCATGCGTATGGTGTATTTTTGTAAGACTTCTCGGCGTTTACGCCTAATGCATCGTGGTTGTATGAACGAATTAACTGGCCGCGTTTATCAAGCTTTCCCCATTTCTCACCAAGACCATAAACGGCCTCGTCGTAGCTAAGCTCTAAACTTACTAACCAACCTTTGTCGGTTTTAGCGAATGGCGGTAAGCGATGTTGACGTACAAAGTGGCCGTCGGTGGCGCTTTGCTGAACTAAAACGTCATTTTTGTATAGCTTAAAATGAAGAGGAGAAGCAAAGATTTCCAGACGATAGTCGCCTGCTGCTACAGTACTGTGTGACTTATCGCCAGATAACACCAATATTTGTTTATCGGGAGCTTGGACAAGCATGCCAAAGTTATCAGCTGCGTTTACGTCGTTTTGAATACGCAAACCAAATTGGCTGATACTTAAGCTTAATTCACCATATTGCGTGGGGACGATGAGTGTTTTATCGTCTGACAGAAAGGGCTGCTCGGTGATGTCAGCAGCTTCAATATCATTCCAGTCTGGTTCAGTTACACAAAATGCGTTACTCATTCTTACATTACCTTTCATGTCTTGTATAAGACATAAGTTAATGAAATGTAACTTTGGTGTCAATCAACAATGAGGAATTTATGAAAAATTAGATCAGGTTAAGGTACTAGGTGGCGCTGTAGTGTTGTCACTAGTACGCCAACAGTGCCATTATCTTGAGTGAAGGTCGAATTCGTTCTAAAAATTAATGTTTTTAACAATAAGCGTTACGCCACTCAATGCGAGCATGGTTAAGGCTAACAGCCTCACTGACGAGGCGGGCACACGTGCCGCTAGTATGCGCCCTAATCGGGTAAAAACAAGGATTACAGGAATAGCAAGCACCGCAGAAATAAGAACGTCTTTAGAAGGAAGTGTGCCAAACGGGATGATAGCAAGACGTATAAGCGATGTAACGCTGAACACAGCCAGTAGCGTGAGCCTTATTTCATTAATCGGCCAAGTTTGTCTGTAGCATTGAAATACAACCGGAGGGCCGAATGTAGAGAACAGTCCGCCTAATAATCCACCCAAGGCGCCAGCTATAGTGAACCCATAGGCGCGACCTGATGGCTTCGCGTGTTTTCTTTTTACCAGTAAAAGCCCACAGCAACTTAGAATAGCGAATCCGAGTAATAGATTAAGCCATGTTGCCATCCCGACAGATAAGTACTCTAGTAGCGCATAGCCTATACCCATAAACGGTATGCCGCTAAGCAATAGGATTGTAAAGGCGCGCCTGTTTATTTGTTCGGTGTTTTTTATCACCAAACTAACTGAATTAAAAAGGCTTAAAAAACTGACGACGAATGTGGTAGCGGTAAGTGGTAAAATACCAAACAACGTAAAGCTCGACACTACCATAAGCCCAAAACCAAACCCACTTAGGGTTTGAAGAAGCGTCGCCAGCCCTAAAAGGGCGAACATGGGCAGCAGTGTTTCCAAAAGCATGTACGTTATTCCTATGGTGTATGTGATTTAAATCAAAAATGCGCTATAACTCTTGTGTATGATATAAAAACAATAATTAAGCGTTTAGGTTAGGGTTCATGTCTTCATCTCAATTCGATCACAAGCTCAGCGGTCCAAGTCTTGCCTTTCAGCCTCTATATCAACAGGTCGCTGAATACATTAAGCAACTTATTGTTGAGCGTCGATGGCAACCCGGTGAGATGCTGCCTAGTGAGTTTAAACTTGCTGACGAATTCAATGTGAGTCAAGGAACGGTTCGCAAGGCTTTAACACTGCTTACCGACACTAAAATTGTAACCCGCAGGCAAGGGGTCGGTACATTTGTTTCTGAACATACTGCTCAAGATGCGCTATTTCGTTTTTTCCCCCTGCAAGCTGACGGCAAGGGCGCCGATTTACCTAAAGCAGAGCTAATCAGCAAAGAGTTAGTAGAGCCGAATGAAACGGTTCAACATGCACTCGCGCTAGCCGTAAAAGATAAAACCGTAAAACTTAAACGCAGGCGTATATTAGAAAATGAGTTCTGTATGCTAGAAACTATTTTTCTGCCATCCAAAATGTTCTCTGACATCGAAAAGCGCGAAGATATTCCCCACACCCTGTATCATTTCTATCAAACCGACTATAACCAAACCGTGTTTAAAACCCGCGATAGTATTAAAGCTGTCCTAGCATCAAAAAGTGATGCAAAAAGTCTTGGTATTGAAAAGGGAACGCCATTACTTTTGGTCACTCGCGTCACAGAATCAATTGAAGGCAAGTTAATTGAATATCGCGAAAGCAAGTGCAGAACCGATCACTATCACTATCAAGTTGAACTTGATTAATTTTATGCCTTTTGGTTAGCCGTTAGGCTGGCTTATCAAAAACAAGGCTTTATGCCTTGTAGCCTTAATTACCCTCACGCAATGTCATTTCTGGACTACTTTCCCTGCTGATCTTTCTAAACGTTGGCCGCCTTCATATTGCATTGCTTTATCCCTTAGCGACTAACGCCCTATATAAAAATTAGCAGTCACAACCTGCTCAAGCGAATTGCTACTTGGGCTAATCTTTTTATTTAGTTTGTTAACACTTTGTTGACATCATAATGTCTGTGTAATAACTTATGTCTTATACAAGACTAAAGTTTGAAGCTGAAGTTATACAAGAGCATACTGTTAAAGTAAAACTAATTAGCTTAATGCAACAAATTCTAAGGTGAATGAAACGATGAATAAGATACCTGAGGTAGGTTTTGGCTTTTGGAAAGTAGATACTGCCATTTGTGCCGAAACCACATACCAAGCAATTAAGGCTGGCTATCGCCATTTAGATTGCGCAGCAGATTACGGTAACGAAAAAGAAGTGGGTGAAGGCATTAAACGCGCCATTGATGAAGGCCTATGTACCAGAGAAGAGTTGTGGGTAACCTCGAAGCTTTGGAATACGTTTCATGCCCCAGAGCATGTAGAGCTGGCGCTTGAAAAAACGCTATCTGATTTACAGCTAGACTACCTGGATTTATACCTTATTCATTTCCCTATCGCGCAAAAGTTCGTACCAATCGAAACGCGATATCCGCCTGAATGGTTTTATGAGCCCGATGCAGCCGAGCCTAAAATGGAGCTTGCTCCTGTACCGCTTCATAAAACATGGGAAGCCATGGAAGCGCTAGCGGATAGCGGCAAGGTTAAACAAATCGGTGTGTGTAACTACAACACCGGGTTGCTTAACGACCTAATGAGCTACGCGCGCATTAAGCCGGCAATGCTGCAAATTGAATCTCACCCTTACCTTACCCAAGAGCGTTTAATTCGCTTGGCAAAAGACTATGGCTTAAATGTTACCGCGTTCTCACCTTTAGGTGCGCTTTCTTACCTAGAACTTGAAATGGCTGACCAGACTGAATCAGTACTTAAGCAGGACGTAGTGAAAGCTGCTGCAAAAGCCCACGGTAAAACGCCAGCGCAAATTGTATTGCGTTGGGGTATTCAGCGCGGCAACGCAATTATTCCGAAAACGTCAAAAGTAGAACGCATGAAAGAGAACTTGGCGCTTTTCGATTTCTCATTAAGTGAAAGTGAAATGCAGGCTATATCTGCATTAAACATGAATCGTCGATTTAACGATCCGGGTCACTTCTGCGAAGCAGCCTTTAATCGTTTCCACCCCATTTACGACTAGGAGTAAACTATGAAAAACGTCAATGACAGCTCTGCGGTAGCGTATGCAAGCGTACCTACTCAGCACAACTACAACGGCGGCGTGTTCCCTGAAATAGTCGTGAACAATGAAAGCTGTTCCACTGTAGAAGAAACGGTTGCGTTTGTTAAAGCGAATCAGGCAGAACTTGAGGCAAAACTTGCTAAATCAGGTGCGCTGCTGTTTAGAGGGTTCCCTCTTGATTCAGCAGAGACCTTTGACGTTTTTTCAGCAGGCTTCGGCTATCCTAACTTTACTTATCAAGAGTCGCTGTCTAACGCGGTGCGTATTAACTACACCGAACGTGTATTTACCGCTAACGAAGCACCTAAAGATGTAGAGATTTTTCTTCATCACGAAATGGCTCAAACACCTATTTCTCCAAGTAAGCTTTTCTTCTTTTGTAAAACTGCAGCAGATGAGGGCGGTGCTACGCCGTTGTGTCGTTCAGACAAACTGTTTGAAGCATTGAAAGCGGAAAGCCCCGAACTGGCAAGGGACTTTAAAGAAAAAGGTCTGAAGTACACCACTACCATGCCTGCAGCAAATGACATCAATTCAGGTCAAGGGCGTAGCTGGAAAAGTACATTGAGTGTTGAAACCGTAGAAGAGGGTGAAGCTAAGCTTAAAGAACTAGGTTACAGCTGGGAGTGGATGGAAGATGGTAGCTTAAAAGCGATTACGCCTGTACTTCCAGCAGTCATTGAGTTAGCTGACGGTTCTGAAGTGTTCTACAACCAGCTTATTGCAGCTTACATGGGCTGGAAAGGCGTTCGCGAGAACCCATCTTCAGCCATTACGTTTGGTGACGGCAGCGCTATCCCGAAAGAAGGGCTAGAGCGTATTGCTGAGCTTTCTGAAGACTTCACGTTTGATTTAGAGTGGCAAGACGGGGACGTGGCAATTGTCGATAACTATCGTGCGATGCACGGCCGTCGTCCCTACTCTGGCGATCGCAAGCGTGTAGTGCTTGTGGCATTGGTTGCTTCAGAGCGTTAATGCAATGAATGACATAGCAGTAAAATGTAAAAACATTTGGCCTGGGCTGGGTATTGCTACCATCACAGGCATGGCGGCCTTGTTTTTAAGTGAGCACTACAATGCCCCTGCTATGTTGTTCGCTTTATTGTTAGGTATGGCGGTATCGTTTTTGTACCAAAACGATACGCCATGCGCTTGCGGTATCGATTTTACCGCGAGTACCTTGCTGCGCGCGGGTGTGGTTTTACTGGGCTTAAGAATAGCGCTAGGTGACTTGGCAGTGCTAGGATGGCAAACAGCGCTCATGCTTGCTGGTGCCATTTTTACGACCATTGTTTTGGGCGTGGGCTTGGCAAAAGCGTTGGGGCTTCAAAAGCGCTTTGGTGCACTTACTGGCGGCTCCGTCGCTATTTGCGGTGCTTCTGCTGCGTTAGCCATCTCTACCATACTGCCAAAAGGTGAAAACCACGAGCGAGATACCCTGCTTACCGTTATAGGCGTAACGGCCATGTCCACTATTGCGATGGTGCTTTATCCTATAATCGCGGGACAATTGGGTATGACAGACACGGAAGCTGGTATCTTTCTAGGCGGCACAATTCACGACGTGGCGCAGGTGGTAGGGGCTGGTTACTCGGTGTCAGAAAGTGCGGGTGATATGGCGACCCTTACCAAATTGGTGCGCGTAGCCATGCTGATGCCGGTAGTTCTGATCATGATGCTCTTTATCAAAAGATTCTATAAAGCCAGTACCCAAGCAGAGGGTGGTGAAGTACCTAAAATGCCTCTGTTTCTTATCGGTTTTATTGCACTCATGCTGCTCAATAGTTTTGTGGCGTTACCAGAATTTATTATCGAAATGGGGACGCAGGTTTCTCGTTTTTTTCTGGTTGTTTCCATTACTGCGATTGGCATGAAGTCAAACTTAGGAAAGCTTGCCGAAGTCGGCATGCTTCCCATAGTCATGATAGTGGTTGAAACTCTTTGGATTGCATTGCTTATTCTCGGTTTTCTTTACGCTATGTAAAAGCCGTTTATCATTTTGCAGCAGCATATTTTAAATACAAAATCGTTTGTACTGATAAGGTGGTCTAAGTGAAAAAACGCGGTCTTCACGAACTTTATGCCAAAGACCCTGTAAAAGCCGACGAACAGGTTTTTCAAAGAACCAGCAATACACTGACTCGCCGAGGTTTTATCAAAGGGTTAAAGTCACTGTCTTTGCTACTCGGTGCCGAAGTGGTGTACGGGCAATTTATGCCAGCGGGCCTCATTCCTGCAGCATTTGCGCAGGCCGACACGCCTTTCTCTATTAAAGGTAAAGACGGTTTAACCATACTCAATGACAGACCATTAAACGCAGAAACACCAGCACACCTATTGGATGATGTAGTCACACCTGCTTCGCGCTTTTTTGTAAGAAATAACGGTATTCCCCCGCAAGCGCCAGATGCAAGCAGCTGGACGCTTACTATTGAAGGGGAGTCTGCAGCACAGTCAAAAACCTTTACCCTTGAAGAACTAAAAGCTCAATTTAAGCATTACACCTATCAGCTAACACTTGAGTGTGGCGGAAATGGGCGGGCCGAGTTCTCACCGGCCGCTACCGGTAACCAGTGGACGACAGGAGCAGTAGGCTGCCCACGCTGGACAGGAGTGAGGCTAAAAGACGTGCTAAAAGCAGTGGGCGTAAAGGAAGACGCGGTTTACATTGGTTATTACGGTGATGATCAGCATTTAAGCCGAACACCGGGCAAAGCGGCTATTTCTCGTGGCGTGCCCATCGACAAAGCGATGGAGGACGAGTCGTTAATCGCGTGGGCAATGAATGATGAACCGCTTCCCTTGATGAACGGCTTCCCGCTGCGGCTGGTATTTGGTGGCTGGCCTGCATCAACGTCAGGTAAGTGGCTTAAGAAAATTGTAATTCGAGACCGCGTGCACGACGGTGCAAAAATGTTGGGTAAAGCCTATAGAATGCCGTGTAAACCTGTAGCGCCTGGCGCGAAAGTTGCCGACGAAGACATGTGTATTATTGAAGCTATGCCAGTTAAGTCGCTTATTACCTTTCCAAAGTCTGGCAGCGACCACTCTCTTAAAGAAAAGCTAACCGTTCGGGGACATGCATGGAGTGGTGAGGGCAAAATTGCCAAGGTGTTTACCTCTATCGATTTTGGCCAAACCTGGCATCTTGCTCAGCTGAACGCACCGGCAAACAGACACGCATGGCAGCAGTTTAGTACTCAGATAAACTTCCCTCAGCAGGGCTATTACGAGGTATGGGCTAAAGCACAAGATGAGCATGGAAAGTCTCAGCCTATGGTGCTACCTGGATGGAATCCAAAAGGGTATTTAAACAATGCCTGTCATCGTATAGCTGTGCGTGTGGTGTAGGTAGAGTAGTGCAAGATTTTATGTATATTAAGGGGAATGGGGCACTGGGTATGGTTTGCATCGCCGTTCGACTTATCGCCTTAGTAGGGGGGCTTCACATATCCGTAGCAGCAGCCGATACCGAGACCAATAAAACGATGGGCATGGTAAATTCATCAAAAGAGCATGTGCAGCATGACGTCGATCCTCAGTCAGGTCTTATAAAAGTAGAAGGCTTCAACTTAGTGTTAGCCCATTGCAGTGCCTGTCACTCTACTTCTCTTATTACTCAGAATGCCATGAGCCGTGAAAGGTGGCTTGAGACTATTCGCTGGATGCAAGAAACGCAGAAACTGTGGCCACTGGGTGACGCAGAACCAATGATATTAGATTACCTATCAACCTGGTATGGACCTAAAAAAAGCGCCCGTCGTGCACCTCTACCACCACATTTACTGCCTGCAAACTAAAAACAGAGATAATAGTTTAATTTATCCCCTCAGTTTTATAATTTTCTGCCGATAATCAAACAATAACGCTACTTCAGACTAATGGCTAAGACGATATAACCTCTGTTAGTCTGAACAAAATAATTCTATAAAAATAATCGGTATCTCCACATGTTTGTATCACGCAGTAAATTCGAAGAAAAAGAAGCTCAGGTTGTCCTATTAGAAAAACGCCTTCAAGAGACGCTAGATAGAGTGTCAACACTTGAAGCTGAAAACTTTGAATTGACCGCGGCTCTCGAAACTGCAAACAATGATGAAGCCTCCACCGCTAATTCGACAGTGATAAAGTGTCTAGTAGATTCTTTGTCGCAAGTTGAAGGTGTTCGTGAAACGGTTTTACGTTCATATGAAAAAATCAGTGCAGAAAGTCAGTCTATAGTAAACATCAACGATTTGTTCAGTGAATCGGCATCTACGCTCAGTAAAATCGTATCTGACATGAGTGGTCTCAATGTACAGATGGGCAGTATGAGCGAGCGTATTTCAGGTCTGTCGACAACGGCTGATAACATCAATAAATTTGTAACGACTATCACCAGTATTTCCGATCAAACTAACTTGCTAGCACTCAATGCCGCTATTGAAGCTGCCCGCGCAGGCGATGCAGGTCGAGGCTTTAGCGTTGTAGCCGATGAGGTACGAGCGTTGGCAACGGAAACGAATAAATCTGCGACAGAAGTCTCAGAGCTTGTGAATGGTATTATTCAATCTACATCGAAAGCGGTGTCAGGCGTGAACGAACTGCGTGGAAACAACGAGCAGCTAGAGACAGGAATCAATCAGCTTAATAGCAGTTACCAATCTATGGTCCAGCATTGCGACAGCATGAAAACGACAATCAGTGAAGGTGCAATGGCTACGTTCATTCAAACTGTAAAGTTAGATCACGTTGTTTGGAAATCTGGTATTTACGAGGTGTTGTGCGGCTTTAGCAATAAATCAGCAGCTGATTTCAGTGATCACATGAACTGTCGTTTAGGTCAGTGGTTTAGTGAAAATGCGAATAGCCCAATTGGGCAGACTACCGCGTTCAGAGAGATTGAAGCCCCTCATGCAAAAGTGCATAGTAGCGGTCTAGACGCGATTAGAGCGAAACAAGCGGGTAAAAATGCAGAGGCTGATGCTAAACTACTAGAAATGGAACAGGCGAGCGAGCGTGTAATGATGCTTCTTGACCGGTTGGCTGGTTAAGCTATTGTGTGCTGAAGCACAAATGAATATGGCGTACGCTTACTAACGAGCGGACGGACAATGGAGGGCTTTGGGGTGAGTGATGCATCGTATTCCACCGAAAACGAACGTATTCGTGCGCTCGAAGCCCGGGTCAGCTCGCTGGAGCGACAGCTAAAGCGTCAGAAAATAGCACGTAAAAACGCAGAATCTTTTTTAGAAACCTACTCTCAGGATGCTTACCTTGCCAATCAGGCACTGCGAAAAGCACTCAAAGACTCTAAACAAAGAGAGCGCCAGCTGCTTTATCTTAATCGAACGGCCTCTCAACTTACTCACGCCAAGTCTGGGGAAAGCTATATATTCTCGGCCCTTGAGTCTGCCGTTGAATTCAGTGGTGCATATTGCGGTAAAGCTTTTACCGTAAAAGATGACGAACTCATTATTGGCAACGATAACAAGGTACTTGTTCAGGGACAGGGCTGGGTAACCTCTCACACTCTCTCGCAATTTATCCAAGAAGAAACGCCTTTAGATTTACGAGAAAGCTACTCTCATTGGTGTGTAAGTGCGGTGATACAGCCCGAAACAGATAAAGAATCCCGTTTGCTTCACTTTATGCACGAAATGTCGAAGGGGGAATATACGTGGTTAGTTTTGCTGACCAAAGACGATAACCTGGAAGAAGAGACGCTTTACGTTTTAGATACCACAAAGCACTACCTCAACATCACGTCTCGGTACCAAAATAAAAAAACGGAATTGAGTACCAGGCAGCTTGAATTGAGTAATGTGAAAAAGGATCGAGATTTCCTTGAAGAAAGGTTGGTCAGTGCAGATAAGATGGCCATGTTAGGTCAGCTTGCTGCTGGTATAGCGCACGAAATAAACAATCCTATTGGTTACGTTCGAAGTAACACTGTTGTTGCAAAAGAAATCTTCAATGATTATCAACGTGCCCTTGAAGAAATTGGTAGTCTTTGTCAGCAAGCAGGTGGTGAAATTGCGTCGCATTTTATGGCGCTAGAGAAGCGTTTTTCGCTAAAAGACAGCGCCGCAGAAATTGCAGAAATGTTTGATGAGTCTCACGAAGGCATCGAACGTATTATCGAGATAGTAAAGGCGCTAAGAAGCTTTTCTTATCCAGGGTCGGGTAAGCATTCGCAAATTAGCGCTATCGACGCAATGAACACGGCTATTAAGCTCACTAACAACCTTCATCGTTATCGCAATGCGGTGCGTTTTGAAGTACCTGACGAAGATGTCTTTTTCAGCGGGAACTCTGGACAGATTCAGCAGGTGCTGGTGAACTTTTTAACTAATGCAATTTATGCGACCCCCGAAGGAAAATGCATTACGTTAAAAGTGCAAAAGAGTGAACTCGATGTTTCCCTTGTTGTTGAAGACGAAGGTGAGGGCATGTCAAAAGAAACGTTAAGTAAAGTGTTTACTCCTTTTTTTACGACCAAGCCGCCAGGTGAGGGCACGGGTTTAGGTATGTCTATCTCTATGACCATTGTCGAAGAGCACAATGGAAAGATAGATATAATTAGCGCTGAGGGCAAAGGGACGAAAGTATCCGTTGTGTTGCCATTACCCTAAAGTATAAAATGCTTCATTAACTCATTGATAGATTATAATATTTCTCTAATTTTTCTATAAGCTAGACAGTGGCTGTTTATGTTCTAGTCTTATGATAAAGCAAAGGCTTTCTGCTCTATGGATGAGTGCTTTGCAAAATGGAGAAAGTATTTGATGAGAAATAACCAGCCTGTTACCCAAAAAGAGTATAAGTTTCCCCCCCACCATCGCCTTATTTCATCAACTGATAAGCGTGGCGTTATACAGCACTGTAACAATGAATTCGTGGAAGCAAGTGGCTTTACGCGAGAAGAGTTAATAGGAAAGAACCACAACCTGATCCGTCACCCTGATATGCCTGCGCCTGTATTTAAAGAAATGTGGCGTACCTTGGAATCTGGTCAAAGTTGGCTAGGATTGGTGAAAAATAGAAGGAAAAATGGTGACCACTATTGGGTGTCGGCATTCGTAACGCCTGTTTATGAAGGCAAAACGGTAGTTGGGTATGAGTCTGTTCGCGTACCGGCTTTAAATGACGAGATAGCACGGGCATCTAGCGTTTACGCTAGAATGCAGGAAGGAAAATCTGCGGTATCACCAATATCGCGACTTGGGCAAGGCCTCATGCATATGGCGCCTACATTACTGACAAGCGCCCTTCTTGTTTTAGTACTCGCGTTTACCCATGGTTGGGCAGCAGCAGGCATTGCACTGCTTGGCGCTATAGTTTTAATGATTGCTCAAGAAGACAAAACCAGAAAAGACTGGGGCGCGCTACTTTCTCTTAGCCCGGAAAGCTATGCTAATGAAACGGTGGCCCAAACCTACTTCCCAGATCTACCCCATATAAGCCAAGCCAAACTCGCACTTGGGTGTGAACTTGCCAGAAATCGCACGGCGTTAACCCGAATTAAAGATGCGTCAGCAGGCCTTGAGTCGATAGCCAACACTACGCATCAACAAGCAGAAAGTACCAGTGCTGCCGTTGTTCAGCAAAATCAAGCAACACAGCAAATTGCGTCTGCAGTAACGCAAATGAGCCAAGCGATTCAAGAAGTGGCTGAACGTGTAGAAGGTAACGCAAAAAGCGCAAGGACAGCGGCATCTAATGTAGAAACAGGAAATCGAAAAGCCGAAGAGGCCATGCAGGCGATTGTTGCGTTGCGTGAGGCAGTTGAATCAATTTCTACCACGGTGACAGAACTTGCTCAATCAACCAGTGATATTGGTGAAGCGGCGAATATCATCTCTACCATCGCAGAGCAAACTAACCTGCTAGCCCTTAACGCCGCAATTGAAGCCGCTAGAGCTGGCGAGCAAGGACGAGGTTTTGCGGTTGTAGCCGACGAGGTACGTACCTTAGCTTCGAAAACCCGCGAATCGACTGACAAAATCCACAACATTATTAATGAATTGGCAGAACGTTCTGACCGCGCTGTTAGAGTATCAACGGAAGGACTAGCTTCAGCAGAGCACGGCAGTGCGATAGTAGAAGAAACCCGGGGTGCATTGTTTGAAATTAACAATGCTGTGAAAGGTATTGCCGATGCCACAGTAGAGATGTCTTCTGCTGTGGAAGAACAAAGCACGGTGGCAGAGCATATCAACCAGCAGTTAGTAGAGGTTGCTGACGGCGCGTCTGAAACCCAGCGTTCATCTGAAGCATCGCTTGCAGCAAGTCACGATTTGCGCGCAACGGTTAATCAGGTTCACGAGTTAATATTGCGTTTCAGTACAGATAAGCGAGTGGGAGAGTAATTCTCTCCCCAGCGCTTTTCATTGAAGACCTATTGGTGCTCAGGTGAGGGGCTAAATGGAAGTTTTTTAGCCCGAAATCACGCTGTAAGCATAGGTACTTATGAGTTCGCATTGAGTCCTGCGTGTAGGCCTCGTTTATAGGCCGCCACAGCGGGAAACAGCGAAACCAAGTATGTGCACCCCAGTATCAGTAAAATGATGATAACACTGCTTTGACCAAACAGCGGGCTGCTTAAAAACAATCCATAGGTACTGCTTAACCAAGGTTTTAACATGCTCATAAGCCCCGCTACTAAGCCTAAACTTAGTGCGGCACTTACAGTCGTAAGCAGCATAGCTTCAATCTGTATGAGTAGCAGTAAGGTAAATGGTCCTGCGCCTATGGTTCGTAAAACGGCGATTTCTTGATAACGTTCTCTCATCGTCGCCAGCAGCATAGTCGCAAGCCCAATTAGCGCGCAGATGACGATAAGACCGGAAAGACCAAGCAATAGCGACTCTACATTTCCCATAATCTGCCAAAGCTCAGCGAGCGCCATGCCCGGTAGTATCGCCATAAGCGGCTCTTTTTTACTTTGATTAATTTGATACTGCAACTGTAGCGCAGTTACCCGATGTTTTAGCCCAAGCATCACCACAGATACTGACTCAGGCGTGAACGCTTCGCTATTGTAAGGCGCATGTTCTTCGGTATGTTTGTCATGCTCATGCTCATGCTCATGCTCATGCTCATGCTCATGCTCATGCTCGTTCGCCTTGTCAGCAGATTTACGGCCTAACATTGAGGTGGGCGAAAGTTTAGGTCCTGTGTGGGCTTCTTCAAGCCCCTGTAAGGTTACGTATACAGCTTTATCTACGGGCGTACCGGTTTTCTTAAGAACACCTGAGATAGTGAAAGGGTGATCATCATGGTTGTTGAAAGACACGCTTCCCAAACCGTGGGAAATAATAATCTTATCCCCTACCTTGTACCCCAATGATTTGGCAATGTCTGCACCAACAACCGTAGACAGTGGCTGCGTAAATACCGAGCCTTCTGCCATTTCAAGCGACTGCATATCACCATATTTAAAGTGGTCAAAAAAGCTGTTGGTCGTACCTACCACCCTAAAACCTCGGTGAGTATCACCTAAAGAGAGTGGAATGAGCCACGATACCTGTTTGTTTGATTTAAGCGAAGCAACACTTTTATATTCAATACCCTTGGTGGGCGTGCCTATATTAAACACCGACGACAGGAGTAAATTTAGCTGTCCACTTGGTGCGCCAACAATAAGGTCAACACCGGAAACGGTGCGCGTAAAACTGGTTTTCACTTGGCTGCGAATAATGTCCACGCACAAAAGTAAACTGATGCTGATGGTAATGCTTAGAAGCGTGAGAATTGCTGTGGTTTTCCTGCGCTTTAAGCTTTCAATAGCAATGGTGCTAAGCATTACGCACGCTCCTGAACTATTTGTGTCTTATCGCCTGAAGCCTTTACGTGGTTAGTACACGGGCTTAATTCACTCATACTGCAATGGCGGTCAAAATAACTCTCCATGGCTTTGTCATGACTAACAAAAATCATGGTGCTCTCAGCTGCCACATCTTTTAGTAGTGACATAAAGCTATCTCTGGCATCAGTATCTAACGCAGAGGTCGGCTCATCGACAATTAATAATTGTGGGTCGTTAATCAGTGCTCTGGCAATAGCAACGCGCTGCTGCTGACCAATACTTAATGCGTCAGCTTTCGCATGTAGCACGTGAGATGGCAGCTGTAGTTTGTCCAGTAAATGACGAAGCTGTGCGTCTGCTGTTTCTTTGCTTGTTTTAGCACCCGCAAAGTACACCGCCGCATTAATGTTTTGTGCCACAGAAAGGTAAGGAATAAGGTTAAATTGTTGAAAAACAACGCCAATATTGCGTGCTCTAAACTTGTCCCGCTGTCGGTTCGATAATGCGGAGAAGGGTTGCTCTAATAAAGCGATGTCGCCCTGAGTTGGAGTTAACGTTCCGCACAGCAAATTGAGTAATGTGCTCTTTCCGCTACCTGAAGGCCCTGAAAGAAAAACGTGTTCACCTTTCGAAACTTGCCACGCTTCAATGTCAATGATGGGGGCACTTTCTTTGGTGTACGAAAACTGTAAGTTGCTTACTTCTATTGCTGTTTTGCACTCTTTTTCCAACGCGTTACGCTGGGAATGAGTGCTATTGTTTTTATTGATGGTATTCACGCTAAGCCCGACCTGTATTTACGTCTTATGTTCACATTAGCAAAAGCGGTACTTTGTTTCTTATTTGGTTTCTTACTTGTTTCCCTACTTATTTCAGGTACCCAAAGCAAGTAAAGAAAAACAGCACCGCTTTAAAGTGATGTTATCAAATAACATCACTTAACGAAGTTATGTTATCAAAACTTACGCATTTAAAGCGGCAGTTGCTCTTACTTATTGTTCATCATAACGACATAAAGGGCGAGTTGAACTACATTATCAGCCGTTAGCTTGTAGCTTTACCACTTCTGCGCTTTCATCTTCTAATACGCTTTCTGCGGTAGCACCTTTGAAAATCTTACTGATTTTATCTTTGTTTTTAGACAGCATAATGGTGAGCTCTTCCACTACGCTATCGTCTAGCTTAATGCCCTTCGCATGAATGTAGTCAGCAAGGTTATCTGCTGCATCGAGCATTTTGTCATACTGATCGGCTTCTTTTTTGTCGGTAGTTACCAATTTTTCTACCCCTTTGTGCGTAACAACATACTGTGTGGTAATGGCCATGGTAGGTCCCCTATTTATTAAAGACACAAAAACTGTACAGTATTTTACTGTATAAATAAACAGTATTTTTGTTAAATGTCTGAGCGTAGTGTTTGGGGAAAAGGCAAATGATTGTTCTAAAGGTGATTAATGCTTGTGCAATTAGTAACTGCTGCGTATAATGCGCGCCCTTACAGCCATCCCAATTCGTTCCTTGTCTCCATACAGTCGGCTGTACTGTCGAGGCTGCAACCGTAAGGAGCTATAATGCGTCATTACGAAATCGTATTTATGGTTCACCCTGATCAGAGTGAACAAGTACCTGGTATGATCGAGCGTTATACCACAATCCTAAAGCAAGACGGTGGTCAGATTCATCGTTTAGAAGATTGGGGCCGTCGTCAACTGGCTTACCCAATTGAAAAGCTGCACAAAGCCCACTACGTACTAATCAATGCTGAAGCGTCTGCAGAAGCTGTTGATGAACTGGAAAATGCTTTCCGTTTCAACGACGTGATCCTACGTAACATGGTTATGCGCACTAAGACTGCTGTGACTGAGCCTTCTCCAATGATGAAAGAAGAGCCTCGTCGTGAGCGTCGTGACGATTCTGCTCCTCGCCAAGATCGCGCGGAAAAGAAAACTGAAACCACTGAAGACAACGCTTAAGGAGATCACCCATGGCTCGTTTTTTCAGACGTCGTAAGTTCTGCCGTTTCACTGCAGAAGGTGTGACTGAGATTGATTACAAAGATATCGCTACTCTTAAGAACTACATCACTGAGAGCGGTAAAATTGTCCCTAGCCGTATTACTGGTACAAGCGCAAAATATCAGCGTCAGCTGTCTTCTGCGATCAAGCGCGCACGTTTCCTTGCGTTGCTTCCGTACACTGATTCACACAAGTAATTTGGCGAATATAAGGGTTAGCTAAGATGAATATCATCCTACTAGATAAAATCGCCAACCTTGGCGGCCTGGGCGACCAAGTGACTGTTAAGTCTGGTTACGCTCGTAACTTCCTTTTCCCACAGGGTAAAGCGGTTCCTGCAACTAAAGACAACGTTGAAAAGTTCGAAGCACGTCGTGCTGAACTTGAAGCGAAAATTGCTGAGCAACTAGCTGCTGCTAACGCACGCGCTGAAAAAGTTGCTGAGCTTGCTGAAGTTACAATCGCAGCTCCTGCTGGTGACGAAGGTAAACTATTTGGCTCTGTTGGTACTCGTGACATCGCTGATGCAATCACTGCAGCTGGCGTTGAAGTACAAAAAGCAGAAGTTAAACTACCTACTGGTACTCTTCGTGAGACTGGTGAGTATGACATCGACTTACAACTTCACTCTGACGTTATCACTTCAATCAAAGTGATCATCATTGCTGAAGCGTAATCGCTGACGTATTTGAAAAAAGCCGCTCTTGGAGCGGCTTTTTTTTGCTCAAAATTTTTTCCGATATTTAAGGTCAATACCAATCCGTATAGATAATTGCCCACCCAGAAGGCGTTAGCAAGTCTCCTAGCAAGGCGTGGGAATGCAGGAATGGCCGTTCCTTTTCAAATTTCCAGAACGAAGCTTGCCAGATCTTCCCGAAGGGCGAGTTTAAAATATCCCTACCCTCACTCCAGGTCGCGACGCCTAATTAACGATGGGTGTAACCAAATATGACCAGCGTCGGCAAATAGCCTATTTTTTAGGTCCACTCATCTGCGACAAATAACGTTTTTTAAATGGTTTTTAAACATAATGTTAATAATCGCTGAAATTCTTAGTGTCATGGCTTTAAACTTTTTCTGTCATTGCTGCGACCTATAGTAAACCGAACAATAAAAAGCATAAGTGCCATCTTATGGACATTACTAAGCAAGCAATAAAAAACGCGACCGGGGTAGGTATCGGAATAACGCTACTGGTATTTTTAGGGCTATATAGCCTGTTTAATTTACCTGTACAGCTGTTTCCTGACATTGAAAGACCGAATATTAACATTCAGACCTCTTGGCGCGCAGCGTCGCCTCAAGAGATTGAGTCGGAGATCATTGAACCTCAAGAGGAAGTGCTGCAGGGGATCCCTGGCCTTGAGTCGATGAATGCATGGGCAAACCAAGGCAACGCGTGGATAAACCTAGAGTTTGGTTTAGATACGGACATGCAGAAGACACTCATTGAAGTGATTAGCCGCATGAACCGTGTACCTCCACTACCTCGCGATGCCCTGTCTCCTAATATTATGCTTGCTGGAAGTGGGGGAGACGCACCCGCTTTGACCTACTTCTTTCTTCAGCGCCTTCCAGGCAATCCAAACGAAATTAATACCTATGTGACCTTTTTTACCGATGTCATTAAACCTCAGCTTGAATCTATTCCGGGTGTTGCAAGAGCGCGTATGGAAAGCGGGGTTGGCGGCGTCGAGGAGTTTCAAATTGTTTTCGACCCGTTTAAGGCGGCGCAGTTAGGCATTGACCTGACGGCAGTCGCTAACGAGTTGGGTCGTGCGAATGATATTTCGGGCGGCTTTGTCGATGTGGGCAGAAGACGCTACACCCTGCGTTTTGAAGGTCGTTACGAGCCTACGCAAATGGGTGAAATGATCCTTGAATGGCGAGACGGTAGCCCTATCACTCTAAATGACATTGCCGACATTAAAATCACCCGCGCTGACGGTGCAAACTACAGTGTGCAAAACGGCAATCCGGCTATATCTATTCGCGTAGACAGACAAAACAACGCCAATGTTCTAGCTACCTTAGAAGCCGTAAAAGCAAAAGTTGCACTAATAAACGAACAGGACTTGGCCCCTGAACAGTTAGTGATGGCGCAAAGCTTCGATGCCTCAGTGTTTATCTATAGAGCGGTGCAGCTAGTTACCAGCAATTTATTTATAGGCGTGCTGCTTGCCATTGCCGTGCTTTGGCTCTTTATGCGCCAGCTGCGGGCAACGCTCATTGTGGCATTGGCCATTCCTATCTCACTACTTAGCACTTTTGTGGTGCTTCAGATTACCGGTCGCTCGCTCAATATCATTTCACTAGCAGGGCTCGCCTTTGCGGTAGGTATGGTGCTAGATGCCGCTATTGTCGTGCTGGAAAATATAGTAAGAACCCGCAAGAGCGCCGAAGTCGAAAATAAATGCTCAAATTCACAAACGCACATGGAGGATTGTGCCCATCGGGGAACGAAAGAAGTGTTTGGTGCCCTCATGGCGTCAACTGCCACCACCGTTGCTATTTTTATTCCCGTCATGTTCTTGGAAGATGTTGAAGGGCAATTGTTTGCTGACCTCGCTCTTACCATCGCCATTGCAGTGTGTATGTCGCTAGTTGTTGCGGTAACGGTATTGCCCGTCGTTGCCGCTAGGTACCTTAATGGCAACATGCCAGCTGATAGCTTACAGCGGTTATGGGCAAAAATAACCCGCGCTATTATGCAGTTATCTAGCACGCCGCTTCGCCGCCTTGTATTAGTCATAACGCTCATGGGCGTGCCTATTACAGGTAGTGTTTTGCTTATGCCTTCCATGGATTATTTGCCGCCCGTAAAACGCGATGCCGTTGACGCCTTCTTAAGTTTGCCTGCAGGTGCCAGTGAAAACTTTATTAGCGAAGAAGTGATGCCAATTATCGTAGAGCGATTGCAGCCCTATATGGACGGAGAAAAGCAGCCAGCGCTAAAGAACTACTACATTATCACGTGGCCAAATGGCGGAAATTTGGGTGTTCGCGCTAAAGACCAGTCTAAGGTCAAAGAGTTAGAAGCCATTGTTCGCGATGAAATTTTAAAGGATTTGCCGGATACACAAACCTTTTCACAACAAGGCAATTTGTTCGGTGGCTTTGGAAACGGTCGGTCTATCGACATTCATCTTCAAGGTACCGATCAGGCCATGCTCGGCATTGCTGCGCAGGCAGGTTTAGACAAATTGAGAGAAGTTTTCCCTAACGCTAATGTGCGTTCGAATCCTCCACTAGAGCAAGCCGAACCAGAGCTTCGCTTTTACCCTAATGATAGCCGAATGATGGAAGTCGGGTTAAATCGGGGCAGTATGGGGAACCTGGTACGCGCCATGGGTGATGGTATGTATGTGGGGGAGTACTTCGACGGAACCAAACGCATGAATATTATCTTTCGCTCAGCACCCTGGTTTACACCTGAAGACTTGAACAGTACGCCAGTCATGACGCCATCAGGCGAGGTGGTGCAATTAGGCGAACTGGTAGGTATTGAAAGAGCCGTAGGACCAAGTCGTATTCAGCGCATTGATGGTCGCAGAACCCTTACGCTAAACGTAAATCCGCCAGAGGGTATGAGTTTAGAAGAAGCCATGAAAGTGATTACCTCTGAGGTTGAGCCTGCCATTATGGCTATGATGCCTGCCGATGGCGCTATTAATTACGGCGGCAGCGCGGATAGTTTAAAAGGGGCTATTGCCTCGATGGCTGATAACTTTCTTTTCGCCATGGTGTTACTACTGCTGTTAATGGCGGGGTTGTTTAAATCGTTGAAAGACAGCGTGCTGGTAGTACTTTCTATTCCGTTAGCCACGGTGGGCGGAGTTATCGCTATTCGTATCATGAACATCTTTACCTTCCAGCCCATGGATCTGTTAACCATGATTGGCTTTATAATTTTGCTAGGGCTCGTGGTGAACAATGCCATTTTACTTGTGCATCAGACTCGTCTAGGCGAGCAAGAAGGACTGACCCGTGATGACGCGGTAGAGCAAGCCATTAAACTTCGTTTACGGCCTATTTTTATGAGCACGCTGACTTCCATCTTTGGCATGCTGCCCCTACTGTTGCTACCAGGTGCGGGCAGCGTTATTTACCGAGGTCTTGCGGCTGTTATTGTGGGAGGAATGACGGTAAGTACCATATTCACCTTGCTATTACTGCCTACCTTGTTGCGTATGACGGCTTCAACGTCATCTGTAAATTTACTCAAACCCTTGGCCGAGCGTATGCAGAGCACTGGCGCATCGCCGACTACTTCATCCACCGTAAAACAAAACAAATACAACGACCATGTGTAAGGAAAAGACAACCATGAAAGCAATGACTTCTACTCTCGCCCTTAGTGTGTTTACCTCTAGTTTTCGTGCCTTTGGTTTGTTTACCTTATTGGCAAGCAGTGTATCGTTGAGCGCGCAAGCAAAGGATAACAATCAACCACCACCTTTGCTGGTTCAAATAGATGAAGCCAGAGAGCAAGCGATTTCACAACTAACCTGGGTTCCTGGAACGGTACTAAGCGTTATCGATGCAAACCTCGCCTCTGAGGTAGACGGTCGCATCACTTGGATGGCAGAGGTAGGTGATGTGGTAAAAGCGGGGGAGCCCTTAGTTAAAGTAGACGATACTCGCTTGAGCATTACCCGCAATCAAAATGCCTCAAATATTGCCAGATGGCAGTCGCAGGTTGAGCTATTTACCAAACGTCTCGCGAGGTACAAAAACCTTCAGGCCAGTCAAAACACGTCCAGAGGTGAGTTAGAGGAAGTGGAAGCTGACTTAGAGAATGCCAAACAGGAATTGGCGCAAGCCAAATTGGACTTAGAATTTACCGAATATCAGATTGCACAAAGCAGTATTCGTGCTCCCTTTACAGCCTTGGTGGTTGAAAGGTTGCAGTCGCCTGGCGAATATACTGGGGTAGGGCAAACCCTGCTTCGCGTGGTAAACCCTGATAGTGTTGAAGTTCAGGTGCGCGCCCCCCTTAACGTATTACCCTATCTTGCTAACGGCATGAGCGTGACAGTTCACAATAACGTGAACCAAGTAGAAGAATCTATTCGTGCCATTGTACCGGTAGGCAACACTGCATCGCGTATGATGGAGCTAAGAATTGCCATCAACCCAAGCGATTTTCCAATAGGCAGTGCAGTGCGCGTGGCCTTACCTAGCAGCGATACTCATGATGGTGTCACCATACCCCGCGATGCACTAGTACTAAGGAAGTCGGGCACTTTTATTTATCAGCTAAACGAAAATAACGAAGCTGAGCAAGTGAAGGTGACAACCGGAGTGGGCATGGGCGATAGAATTGAAGTGTTTGGTGATGTGAACCCAAAGCGTTCTGTTGTGGTGAGAGGGGCTGAACGCCTACGCGCAGGGCAGAAGGTGCGTTACAACGATGAGCGGGAGTCTTTGACGGCGAAAAGCTGAGGAAGTGTAACAATTGTAAAAATACTATCCATTTAGACAAAACTTAATGAGAATGTTTCTTATTTGTAATTGTTGATTGTCAAATGGAGTTACCCTTGAAAAAGTTAGTTTTAGCTAGTGCAGTGTGCACGCTATCCAGCCCAGCAGTATTCGCGCAATCCTTAGAAAACCAGAATGAAGAAACCAAGTCTATAGAGCGAGTTGCTGTGGTAGGCGCAGCAACTAACTTAAGCATTACTGCTGAAGATATTGAGCAGTTTCAGGCAAACGACTTAGCTGACGTTTTCAGAGAGTCGCCGTCGGTCAGCGTTGGCGGTTCAGTGGGTGTAGCACAAAAAATCTTTATCCGCGGATTAGAAGATGCTTACCTAAATGTAACCGTAGATGGCGCACAGCAAACCTCAACGCTATTTCACCACATTGGTCGCGTTACTTTAGACCCTGATCTTTTGAAGCAAATTGATGTGCAGGCTGGTGCCGGCGAAGCGACAAGCGGCCCAGGTGCTATAGGCGGTTCAATACGCTTTAAAACCAAAGACGCGCAAGATTTATTGAGAGGCGACGAACAATTTGGTGGTAGAGTAAAAGCAAGTTATTTCTCAAACGATGGTACCCGATATAGCGGCAGCCTTTATGGAAAGCTAAGCGACACTTGGGGCTTACTAGGTTATTACAGCACGGTTGACAGAGATAACTTTGAAGACGGTGACGGCAATGAAGTACTAGGTACTGCCGCAGATCAAGATCTCATGTTCCTTAAAGCCAGTGGTTACATTGCGGATAATCAATACCTTTCATTAAGTGCAGAGCAGCGCGATGAAGAGGGTGAGTTTTCGGCAAGACCTAACTGGGTAGTACTAGAAGGTGCCCCGCTTTATCCTAGTGAAGCAGAGCGTGATACCTACGTAGCGAACTACCGCTTTGACCATAGTGCGATGGTGTTTTTAGAAGCTACAGCATATCAAACTTCATCGTCATTCCGTGGTGGACGTTTTGACTGGCTGTCTGAGATTGACACCTATGGGTTTGATATTAGGAATACGAGCGACGTTACCAATCACGTATTTACCTATGGTATCGATTATCGCAAAGACGAAGTTGAGAGCGGCCCTGGAACAGGCCCTGTTCAAAATGCAGAAGAAGGCAGCGTATTAGGAATTTATGCACAGGCTCATAGCAACATCACGCCAGAATTGTTGCTAAGTTATGGCGTACGTTACGACAATTTTGACTTCCAGCAAGAAATTCTTATTGATGACTATTACGGCACACCAGTTACCGATGAGCCATCTGGACTAGATGACAATGAACTTAGCTTTAACGCAGGTCTTGAATATCAGCTTACCGAAGCTTGGACCCTTGGTCTTGGCTACGCAGAAGCGGCTCGCGGCAAGCAAATTGGTGATGGCTTCACCCTAGATGAGTACTTATACGATGGCGAAGACGTTCCTGTTGTTGCTAGCGACGTGGTGCCTGAAACTGTTACCAATATCGAAGCGTCAATCGAATACAGTGCCAATAATCTAAATGCGCGCCTTAGCGCTTATGAATCTACCATTGATGATGTGCTATTTAGCGGTTATCAAGGTAACTCGGTATTTAATAATATCGGCGACTTAGAATCATCTGGCGTAGAGTTTAACCTTGCGTATCGCTGGGATTCTGTTGACCTGTACTTCGGTTTCTCTAGCGTAGACGTTGAGTTGATGCCTCGTGAAGATCTATACAGCGTGCCTTATAACAGCATCGATATTAACGGGTACGAGTTTGTTGGCTTAGGTAATAGCCGCGGCGATACCTGGGTACTTGGTGCAGACTACACCGTTACTGCTGACATCAGCGTAGGCTTCAACATTACTATGGTTGACGACATCAACATAGATACCCTTCATCAGGCCTTAGAAAATGGCTGGACTGATTCGCTGTATTCACTAAACAAAGCAGACTATACCCTAGTGGATATTTATGGCGAATGGGAAGTAACGAATGATCTTAGCGTCAACCTTGCTGTTACTAACCTGTTTGATGAAGCCTATATCGACCATTCAAGTGTGGGTGATTACAGCGAAGTATTCCCAAGCGTTGTTGGTCCACAAGAAGCTGGGCGAGATATTCGTTTATCAGTGACTTACGATTTCTAAGTAACGCTATTAAATGAACTTTTCCACGTTTAAAAGGTGGGTCTTTTGGACCCACCTATTTGCTGGCTTATTGGCCAGCATTGTCGTTTTCATTATGGCTTTTACTGGGGTATTGCTAACTTACGAGCGCCAGTTTAAAGAGCTAAGTGAAATGGCTTATGCGCAAACCATTGATATTGAAAAGTCGGTGATCTCGACTGACCAAGTTGTATCACTACTTCGCGAAAAGCATCCTGACGAAGCGCATATCTTCGTTAGATGGGTAAATAGCGAAGGAGCGGCCATTCCGGCGTGGGCGGGCGAGCATAGTTATCTTATTCACCCTTATACCGGAGAAATATTAAGAGAACGAGAAGGGGTCGTTGAAGAGGCATTTCATGTCATCACTGACCTCCATCGATACCTCTTAATGGAAGGCGACTACCAATTAATTGGCAAAACCATAACGGCTTATAGCAATCTTATTTTTATTTTTTTGCTGTTATCGGGTGTCATCATTTGGTTGCCGAAACACCTATCTAAAAAGTCCTTAAAGCAGCAAATGTGGTTGCGGCAAAAATACACAAACAAACAACATCGTCGCCGACATTGGCATTTTGTTTTTGGCATGTGGTCATTGCCTTTTTTACTTGTAATTGGAACAACGGCTACTCTGTTTTATTTTGAATGGGCTAACAAAGCACTGTATGGCATGTATGGTGAACAAGTACCTGCTCGCGAAAAGAAGGCAATGCCTGAGACACTAGACGCCGACGTTGTCAGTTACCACACGTTGTTTAATAAAGCGCAGCAACACGCCAATGAGCATGGCTATCAGAGCTGGTACTCCATGTGGATGGAGATTGGTAAAAGTGAGGGCGTCGCCCGATTTTATATTGATAAAAGCATTGGGCACAGGCAAGAGTTAGCGTACTCACTGTATTTCGACACAAGAAGCGGTGACATCACCAGGACACTATATAAAGAAGATTGGCCCAAAGGAAGTCAGGCGTGGGGCACTTCTCGCTTTTTACATACGGGCGAATATTTCGGCTTTATAGGCCAGACCATAGCAGGATTGGTCAGCTTGCTTTGCTGTATCTTAGTTTATACTGGCACACTACTTGGTGTGAAAAGACTTCTTAGTTTGCGAAAGCAGCATCAGAAAACTTAGGCAGGTTGATGGTGACCATCAGTCCTGTCTGCTTTGTTGCGCCAGTTAGATAAGAGTTATTGCTTTGCTCATCGCCTTTGTTGACGCGATTGCACGCAGATATGTCGCCGCCTACAGCGGCAATTTGACGCTTCGCCAGCGCAAGCCCAAGGCCAAACCCAGAGCGCTTTGCAGCATGAACATAGTTTTTCGCTGCACGGGCCTTGTCTACCCTGAAAAAGGGTTCAAATATGGCGTCTAGCATTGATTCAGGGACGCCAGTGCCCTCGTCTGTAACAGTGATAATATAGTTATTGTTATCGCTAACCAAGGTCACGTTTACTTTGCTTTGCTGCGGTGTATGGCGCAAAGCATTGCGAATAATATTCTCTAATGCCTGCCCCAAAGCAAGCTGACTGCTTTTTTCTATACTCGCATATTCCGGCGTGCTTACACATAAGGCTCTATCAGGGTATTCAAAGCGTGCATCTTCACAAATAACATTAATAAGCTCTACCAAGTCAAAGTCATCGCTATTTAATTGAGGCGATTCTGTATTTAGCCAGGCAAAGGTTAGGGTATCTTCAACAAGCTCTCTCATTGTGCTGGCTTCATAGCGCAGGCGAGAAAGGGCTTGTTCGCGATTAATGTCTTGTTCAACAAAGTCTATCGCCATATCAATGCGGGCAAGGGGCGTGCGAAGTTCATGAGAAAGGTCTGCAAGCAAACTTCTTTGGTTATAAATGAGACTGCTCGTTCTTTGGGCCATTTTGTCGAAGGTTTGAGCAAGTGTAGTAAGTTCATCATTTCGCTCGGGCATCGCAGCCATTGCACGAGCTTCTAAGTTACCGTTAGCAAACTCTTTTGTTGCCCTTTCTAACTGCTTAAGTGGTGTCATAACATGTCGATAAAGCATAAAGCTCAATAGGCTTAATATGATCAAAGGCAACGCAATTTGTAATGCCAAGCGGGTGGCGAGTAATAACGAGCCTGGGCGCATCCGCTGTGGAAGTTGAATCAAAAAATGCGTGTTGTCGTCTACGAAAGGCACTTCCATCACGGGGTTTTCAGAGAAGTACAAATGTACCTTCCATTCAGGACTACGCCCAATTTGAAACCTATCTGCAAACTCATCTAACATTTTGGTGTCAGCGAACGTAGTCATTTGAGAATTAACAACAGCAAGCCAGGTGTTCTCTTTCGTCCTTATCTCTTTTAAGAAAACGGCTAATGCTTCTTCTCCCTTTTCTAGATAAATTTCTTCCGCTTCCTCACCATAGGCGTAAAGGGTTTCTTGATGCGCCTTATCTAGAAAGCTCATGCTCGTTTCGGTGTGATTAGTAAGCCAAGCTATGGCCCAAAATAGCAGAACAGTACCAACAGCGATGAAGGCACATAGGCGCCAAAGCAATTTATTTTTCACGAAAAGCGATATCCTTGACCATGCACAGTGGCAAGGCGCTCAGGGGGCATACCCGTTTCAACCAGCTTTTTACGTACTCTAGAAAGATGCATATCTAGGCTTCGGTCATAGCGAGAAAAGGGCTTATTAAGCACACTGTGGTAAAGAAATGCTTTGCTCAACGTCTCGCCCTTGTTTTCTACAAGCATCCACAGAAGCTTAAATTGTATAGGAGTAAATTCGAGTAATTTAGCGTGATACTTAGTCACCTGTTGAATGCGATTCAGATAAAGCACATCAACCAAGATTTCTGACTTCTGCGTACCCGAATTACTCAATGCTTTGCTACGCCTTAGTATTGCGTCGATGCGAAGCATCATTTCAGTAAAATTGAAGGGCTTAGGTAAGTAGTCATCTGCGCCTTTACGGTAGCCTTCAATTCGCTCTTGCTCGGCACCAGACGCCGTAATCATCATCACAGGTGTTTGTTTTATTTGTCTTAGCTGATGCAGCAATGAGAGACCATTCAAAGAGGGAAGGCGTATGTCGAGTAATACTAAGTCAAAGTTTTCCTCAAGCGCAGCGTGTAATCCGGCATGACCATCGCTTTCATGGCGAGTGTCAAATCCTCGAGCCTGCAGCAGCTGCGTAATTTGCTCACTTAACGTTGCATCATCTTCAATAATGAGTATTCGGGTTTCACACATAACGACTTAAAGAGAAAAATTTCATATTATATTATTAATAATAATTATCATTTGCAACTTCTCGATTTGTGACGATAGTGCGCGCTTTTATATTGTTACAAATTTAGGGTGGTGCTAATGGTTTCTCGCTTTACAATAGTTTTTAATAGCTATGTTAGGGCTAGCGCGACTTACAAGTGAGTAATTCAAACCTAATTGTAGCGGCGCATTTAGCCCCTTCCCCTCTTAAGTTGAAGTACAAGGACGCAATATAAAAAATGGCATTGAACTTAAAGCAGTTAACGACGTTATCGATATTGCTCGTCATAATAGGATGTACTCTAACTGGATGCGCTAGTTCCAATTATGTTACTCAGATAGAGGGTGAAAACGCGCTGATCAAGTACACAGATGAGCCGGGTTATGAGGACAGGTTCAGCAATATTTACGAGAGTTTTAAAGCATATCCGGTTACCTGTACTAATGATTGTTACCCAGCGTCTGGGGATATTGAATGTGAAAGTAACATGCAAGATTGTCGATTCGTTGGCAACAACCCGGCAGTGAATTTACACACAGGCTTTACCGTTAAATGGCTTGGGCACGCAAGCTTTTTACTTAAGACTGCAGGTGGCGAGCAAATACTTATTGACCCCGTGTTTGGTCAGTTTGATTGGCCCGTTAACTGGGCTTTTCGATTGGCAGAGGGGATCAGCCGCAACGAACCCGCTAAAGTAGATGAAGACAAGCTCGCTCAAACC
Source organism: Alteromonas portus (assembly GCF_005117025.1). Classification (GTDB taxonomy): domain Bacteria; phylum Pseudomonadota; class Gammaproteobacteria; order Enterobacterales; family Alteromonadaceae; genus Alteromonas; species Alteromonas portus. The sequence goes on from NZ_SWCO01000007.1 coordinate 366,097, forward strand.
GACGCTGTGGTCTATTCCCATATACACTACGACCATTTTAATAAAGCCGATATTGCCGAATTAGGCACAAAGCCCGAATACCTTGTTCCGTTAGGTTTCGCAGCGCACTTCCCTAATAGAGGCTACACGGTTAATGAAATGGCGTGGTATACCAGCAAAAATGTAGGCAAAACCTCTGTTCACTTCGTCCCTGCCCATCATTTCAGTAACCGAATTTGGGTACCTTATTTATACGAGGATAACGATGCGACATTGTGGGGTGGTTGGGTATTTGAGAGCGAAGGCAGAACGTTGTTTTTTGCGGGGGATACGGGGTATTCACCCCACTTTAAAGATATTAATGCCCGCTTTGGCGATATAGATGTTTGCTTATTACCTATCGCATCTTATTTCAGCGAGACCTCTCCTAAATGGTATCGCAAGGTACATACTACGCCAGAAGATGCGATTGTTGCGGCCCAAGATCTAGGCTGTAAAGCCGTAGTGCCTTGGGGCTTTGGAAACACCACCTGGATGATGGGTGACAAAACGTCACATTCTGCACTATTTCGACTGATGAAAATGAAAAAGCAGCTAAGTCCTGCAATGCCCTGGGTTATTCTGAATGAAGGTGAACAGGTGTCTTTTTGATACACGCCAGTAACTCGAATTTCTCGGCTTGCCTCCTTTCCCTGTAATGGTTATTCTTTATTCAAGGAAGAATCGATACTATTTTCAAGGATTGAACATGTCTGAGTTAAGAAGCAGAGCTTTTATTGCTTTATCCGTTGTTTTCTGCGGTTACCTCTGGATTTGGGGATATTTCCTCAATGAGAAGCCTACCCAATCACTTGCCCCTTATGCCCTCTGCATAGACAGCTGCACGATTAATATGGAGTACCCAGTTTCTGAAAATTTCCAGCGCTCTTCAATGCACAGCGCTCTCAACCAAGTCTTTCAGTCCTACACTGAAGATGAGGTGGGTTATTACATTTCCTGTAACACAGAAAAGTGCGCCCTTTGGGTTTATGTGAATGCGCCATCAAAGTTGCCTCCCATACTACGCCGTTTGGAAAATGAAGTTTCTCCATTTTTTCGCAATGACTCACGCCACATTCACGACGGGTATGACAAAGCTACCTTCTCAAACTACGCTATTAATTTGCAATCTTATCTGCAATTTTCTGGCATTTTCCACGCCACTCATCATCAAGCGGTTCCAGCTTAGCTAGCTTTTCAGCCAGTGCTTTGTCGGCTTTTGTATGGGCACACTGCATAAGAGTGTGAACATTAACGGTGTCGTTTTCACGGTGCAGCAATGTTACTTCGTCGCCTACGTGAATGGTTCCGGTTTTAACAACCCGGTAATACCAGCCAGTGATTCCCCGTTCCCCAACAAATCTGTCCAAATTAGGGATCTCGAAGCGTTGCGAGATTTTATTGCAAGGGGCACGGGGTGCACTTACTTGCAGTTCTACCTCGCCGAACTTCCATATATCGCCGATATAAACGGTAGCATCGTCCATGCCTTCTACACTAATGTTTTCGCCAATACTGCCTAGCAAGAATTCGCCTTCTGGAAAGTGCTTTCTTAACGTCAGATAGTTGGTTGGATTGAACTGATGCAGCACTTTTTCCGGTCCACCGTGAAGGCGTTTGTTAGCTTGTTCGTCTTCATCGGTTCTGTCCATATGTACCGTTAACGCGTCGACGGGGGCTTTAACAATACTACTAGGTGCTCCACGAGGACCTAGCGGCCGAGGTTGTCCAGCAAACAGAGCGTTAACAGAAAATGAGGTAGACATGGCATCTCCAAAAAATATTTTTGTGCATTTAAACCTTTCTACTATAGGGTACGACTAACCTTATAACACTAACAAGTGCTAATGCTAATCAGCACCACAAATAACAAAGAGAAAAGAATGGAACACACACAACAACGTGTTGTACACGCCAATGTGGTGTTTGGTAATAAAAGCGAAAATGAGCTGATATCTAAAGCGAAAAAGGGCGATAAGCAGGCGTTTCGGTCCCTTTACGATGAACATATTGGGCGAGTCTACGCGCTTTGTTACCGGCTTACAGGTGAAAAGGGAATGGCAGAAGATGCTTCGCAAGAAGTCTTTATTCAGCTATGGAAAAAGCTTGCTAATTTTGATGGGCAAAGCCAATTTTCCACATGGTTACACAGTGTTACGGCAAACATTACCATCTCCTATATGCGCAAGCAGAAGGGATGGGTGCAGCGGATTTTTAACTTGGAAAACAGCGGCATTAACGAGATGCCGGCTGAAGAAAACAGCACCGATGTGGATTTAGAGGCATTAGTTATTCGCTTACCAGAGCGAGCCAGAATGGTTTTTGTCCTCCATGCAATTGAAGGTTACAGACACGAAGACATTGCCAGCATGTTGAACATGGCAGTGGGCTCAAGCAAAGCACAATTTTTCCGTGCTAAGCAATTATTGAAAGATTTTATGGGAGTCGATGATGAGTAATTTTGACGACAAGCTTGCTCAGCATATTTCTGGGATATCAAAAGAGAAGCAACCAGAACGAGATTTGTGGCGAGGTATTGAACTCGGCATAACATCGCAGCAAGGCGACGCTTCACAAGACGACGCTTCATCATCTACGGTTACATCAAAACAGTGGATGGCAATAGCCGCAAGCGTTTGTTTAGTTACTGTATTGTGGTTCGCGGCTCCTTTTGCGTTTAAAGCTGATGAAAGTCGAAGCGATGGCTATGCCCTGATTGACGCAATGAGTATGCAGCAGCAACAACAAGTGAATAGTCTTCTTGCTAGTTATGAAAGTACAACAGCGCTAACGGAAGATTGGCAAGAACAATTAAAAGAATTGGACGATGCTGCAGATGTTATTAAAGCGGCATTAAAGGACGATCCAGACAATTCAGCATTAATCAAAATGCTGCATCACGTATATCAACAGCAGATTGCCTTAATTGAGCGAGTGCACGCGCCAAAGTGGCAGCAAATTTAATAAGGGTTTAAAGATGAATATAAATACGAAAAGCACATTTTTGCACACGTTCATGGCACCTTTAGGGGCCAAGGTATTACTTACTACTGCGCTGCTAAGTATCGCTACTACAGCGTTTGCAGGAGAAAAAATAGATAAGACCATCGACACATCGTCTTCGCCGAAAGTGGACATTGAACACATCAACGGAAAAGCAGATATCAGAGTTTGGGATAAGTCTCAGGTTCGTGTCACCGGTGAACTGGGCGATCAAACTGAAGAGTTCATCTTTGAAAGACGCGGAGATGTTGTGGTTATACACGTTGAAGTCGAGCGCCACTCAAAGAGCTGGTTTAATAAAGGGAAAGATGGCGACGACCTTGTTATCTATATACCTTCAGCAAGCGACCTTCACTACACCGCGGTCAATGCTGATCTTATTGCAGAAGGTATAACAAAAGCAGTAGATGTTGAGGTGGTAAACGGCGACGTAACCCTTAAAAACATAGGTGAGCGGGTTGAAGTTGAGTCGGTTAATGGCGATATCGTGCTTGAGAATGTGAGAGGCCGTTTAGAAGCGGAAACAGTGAATGGCGAAATTGAAGCGTCACACTCAGGAAACACCCCAGTAAGCTTTGCGTCAGTTAATGGCAAACTCGACATCACTTCCGATAGCCCAGACGTATCAGTAGAAACCGTCAACGGTCGAATCGATGTGTCACTTCAAGCGGTGGACGTACTGCAAATCAATACGGTTAATGGAAGGACTTATGCAAGTTTAGGTCTTAATAAGAACGGTAGCGTAAAAGCGAACTCTGTAGGCGGTGCGATGGAATTTGTCTTTCAAGATGGCGTATCGGCACAATTTGATATTGAGACGCACGCTGGCGGCAACATTGTAAATAATATCAGTGATGAAAAGTCGCAAAAGCCTAAGTATGGCCCAGGTAGCTGGCTACGCTTTATCCACAACGGTGGGGCTGCAAATGTAGACATCTCTACGGTACACGGGCGAATTGAAATAGACCAAAAATGAATAAGCTATAGACAGTTTAATTAGGTGTTTAGCTTGAAAAAAGCAACTTAGACCACATTTATTAATTAGAAGATGTGGTGACATAATATAAAGCTGCGTAAAAACGCAGCTTTTTTATTTGGTCGCTCATTGTTGATGTTTGGACGTTTAATCAGAACTATATCGAGACCTGAAAGCTCTATATCCACGTTATCTTTAGTGAACTTTATAGATGGTTTCTACGTTAAACTATCTGATTTTTCGAGGTTTTATATGTGGAGGATAGATTGAGTATTGTTGGACACGTCAAAAGGTTTTGGCGATTTCATAGCTTAGTGATTGGTGCGTTCGGGATATGTGCGTTTACCCTAGGCTGTGCTGTTCAAGAGCCCGCTTATTACGAAGGGACTTGGGTAGTAACTAAAGCTTATCATGTGGGTGTTAGTGCTCATTCAAAGGATGAAGCAGAACAGTTTCTTGGGCGTTCTGTTACCTACGAGCAAACTAAAGCCAAACTCGATCAAGCGCTTTGTGAGTCTCCTATATATTCGTCTCAAAAGATGACGGGAGAAGACTTTTACGCTGCATTTGGTGCACAGCCATCGTCATTAGACTTCAGCGATGACAAGATTACGCAAGTAGACCTGGCGTGTTCAGATAACAGCGCAATTATTGGCTCGACGCTTGTTTTCCAAGAAAACAGCCACGCATACACGCTTGTGGACGGCACATTTTTAAAGTTAGAGAAAACCCTTTAACCCCTGCTGTCTTTTTAAACTCTCGCGATAAAAGACCTGCTTCCTTTGTTGAGAGATGTGCGTTAAAAGCGCATAATATTCAACTGACTTTTTTGCATCGGAATAGGTTTTACTTGTGGCGTCTGCGTCTAAAAACGATAAAAATGTTGATAAATTGAAGGTTCCACCTCATAGCATTGAGGCTGAGCAGTCTGTTTTAGGCAGCATGCTTATCGACCCTGAAAGCTGGGATAAGGTCGCGGAACTCGTTACCGATAACGACTTTTACAACCGTTCACATCAAATTATCTTTCGTGCTATCACGCGACTACTTAACAGTAGCCAGCCCATTGACCTAATTACGGTATCAGAAGAGCTGGAAAAGCACGATGAGCTGGAAGATGCGGGCGGTTTTGCCTACCTAGGCGAACTTGCCAAAAATACCCCTAGTTCTGCGAACGTTGTGTCTTATGCGCAAATTATCAGCGAACGCGCCATAACTCGAGAGCTAATCGGTGTAGCCCATGAAATTGCTGAAGTAGGCTACAACCCTGAAGGCCGAGACAGTGCCGACATTCTTGATCTTGCGGAAAGTAAAGTATTCGAAATCGCCGAGCGAAGAACTGGTGAAAACGAGGGGCCTCGTGATGTCGAATCTATTCTAGGCAAGACCATCGATCGTTTAGAAGAATTGGTAAAAACCAATAAAGAAGTGACGGGTGTCACAACCGGCTTTACCGATTTAGACAAAATGACCAGTGGTATGCAGCCGTCGGACCTCATCATTGTTGCGGCGCGTCCATCGATGGGTAAAACAACCTTTGCCATGAACTTGATTGAAAACGCCATGATGGCCGAAGACAAGCCGGTACTGGTTTTCAGTCTTGAAATGCCCTCGGAACAAATCATGATGCGTATGTTGGCATCGTTAAGTCGCGTAGACCAAACTAAGATCCGTACTGCACAGCTAGATGATGAAGACTGGGCACGTATATCCAACACCATGGCCATGCTTAAAGACAAAGACAGCTTATTTGTTGATGATTCTTCGGGTCTAACACCAATGGACGTGCGAAGCCGAGCACGTAAGCTTGCGCGAGAACGAGGCGGGATAAGCCTTATTATGGTGGATTACCTTCAGCTAATGCGCGTTCCGTCTTTGAGTGATAACCGTACATTGGAAATTGCCGAAATTTCTCGTTCATTAAAAGCTTTGGCTAAAGAGCTTGAAGTACCAGTAGTTGCGTTGTCACAGCTTAACCGTACGCTGGAACAACGTGCCGATAAACGCCCAGTAAACTCTGACCTTCGTGAGTCTGGCTCAATTGAGCAGGATGCCGACCTTATCATGTTCATCTATCGTGATGAGGTTTACCACGAAAACAGTGAATACAAAGGCATTGCAGAAATTATTATTGGTAAGCAGCGTAATGGCCCAATCGGTACCTGCCGACTTACCTTCCAAGGGCAGTTTTCCCGTTTTGATAACTACGCAGGCCCTGCCATAGCTGATGAGTATTAGAGTTTTTCGGTGGTTTATTAGCTAACAAGTTCGCTAGCTATAATTGATGGGTGAGAGGTAGTTGTTTCCTTAATATGCTCATTTAGCAAAAAGCGACAGACACAAAAAAGGCGCCTTTCGGCGCCTTTTTCAATTCATAGGAAATGAATTATTTTTCTTCAGCTACTTTCACTGTATCTTTAACTGTCACTGAAATGCGACGGTTAACACGGTGCGCTTCAGCGTTCTTACCTTTGTCTAGAAGCTGAGTTTCGCCGTAACCGATAGTCTCTAAACGAGAACCTTCGATACCGTACATGTCTACCATTACTTCTTTGAAGTTAGCAGCACGACGCTTAGAAAGGTCCATGTTGTATGCTTCAGAACCTGGCGCAGAAGTGTGACCTTCGATTACCGCAGTTGTTGAAGGATACTGCTTCATGAACTCAGCGAATTCAGAGATTTCTGGATCTTTTGGCATTTTAACAACAGCACTTTCGTTGTCGAAAAGAACGCGTAATGTGATTTCTACTGTCTCTTCGTCAAATACTGTACAGCCTTTAGCGTCAACTTTAACGCCTGCTGGTGTATCAGGGCACATGTCTTTGCTGTCTACAACGCCATCGTTGTCAGCATCTTTAAGCGCACAACCAGTTGCATCTACTTTAGTGCCAGCTGGAGTGTTAGGACACTGGTCAACACTGTTTAGAACACCATCGTTGTCGTTATCAACGCTACAGCCCGTCGCATCAACGCGAACGCCAGCTGGAGTCATTGGGCACTGATCTTTGCCATCTACAACGCCGTCGTTGTCGCTGTCCTTAGGTGCTGAAGGTGTGCTCTTACCAAATGGAATCGCAAGACCTACTTTTACGCTAAAGTCATTATAGCTTTCACCGAAATCGTGATATGTCGCAATTTCTGTAATTAGGCGAGCTGTCTCACCAACTTTCCAGTGCTTACCGATACCGATGTTACCAAGCGTGGTAGAGTCACCCACTGATTGACGTTTAACACCACCGAATACGAACCATGCGTCGTCAGGCATAAAGTATAGTGCGTCTACGCCAGTCATTTCGCCGCTGTCATCACCACCGTCACGGAAGTCTACAGACAGTTTCGTGAATTCTACACGTGCAGCCCAGCTTTGAGTGAAGCGGAATCCGTACTCGAACGTTGCACCTAAACCGTCGTCATATACTTCGCCTTCAGTCAAATCTAAAGGACGAGATTCGTCGGTGTTATAGTACATGCCCGAAATACCAAACCAGCTTTTGTACTCTGGCTCAGCAGAATCTTGAGCGAATGCATTGGTAGCAGAAATTACAGCAAGAGATAGCGCTGCCATTTTAAAGTGTTGTTTCATAGTCACATCCTGTTTAACGTTGAGTGATTATCGATTATAGATAATTTTGTGTTGTGCTTAGCGTCAAATGCTAGCACAAATTGTGCCATTTATAATATGGGTTAAGATGCTATCCCTTGTAATGTGGCAATAATTGTTCGTCTTCCACCATGATCTCGGTGTTCACCGAGCATGATACCCTGCCAAGTACCAAGTGCAAGTTTGCCTTGTTGGACAGGTATAGTAAGTTGACAGCCTAGTATACTAGATTTTAAGTGGGCAGGCATATCATCTTTACCTTCATAAGTATGCCTGAAAAAAGAAAGCTCTTCTTTTACACTATGGTTGAAGAAGGCTTCCATATCGTGCCTCACTGTAGGGTCGGCATTTTCATTGATTGTTAAACTTGCGCTTGTATGCTGAAGCCATAGGTGCAAGAGGCCGACTTCAACATGACGAATACTGGGAAGGGCCGATTCCACCTGCTGTGTTATCAGGTGAAATCCTCTCGGGTAGCTTTCCAGTGTAATTTTTTCAGAGTGCCAGAAATTATTTGTCAAAACAGATTTCCAAATGCGCTAATCCCTCGTCGCACATGAAAGGTAGAATAATTTTAGCGCCATCAACCTGATGGCTTATTGTGTGTTGCTTTCCTGATACAACGATAGGCGTTGCCATACCAAACTCATATCCGCGTTCGGCGAGGTCTCGTTTTGCGTTTCCGCAAATCATGTTGGTAACTTCGCCAACCATGTCACCCACCTCTGCATCAAGCTTCTCAGGGCGCTCTCCCACCATTCTTTCCATAATAGTAAGGGCTAGTGACTCATCAAATGTAATAGACATTGAACCACGAACATCAGGGCCCACCATGCCTATCAAACCAGAAACGTCACCTTTAGCGATATCGCTTTGTTTGCGTTTAGGCTTGCCTGGCGTCAATTTAGTTTGTGCCATGGTCTCTAGCACGTTTAATAGGCCGGCAATAAACGGGTTCACAAAATCAGCATTCATGTACACTCTCCTGGGCAGCGTGATCTTCCGTTTGTTGACAGTCGGCACATAATCCATGGGCCTCAATGGTTTGTTTAGACACCTTAAACCCGTGCTGCTTAGCTTGGCTATCAAGGGTCTCTTGAAGACCTTCTGATTGAATTTCCGCTACATCTCCACAGCTGTCACAAATTAGAAACTGAACAGGGTGATTACAACCAAAATGATAGCAGGCTACGAATGCATTGGTAGACTCTAGGCGGTGAATAAACCCAAAATCAAGAAGAAAATCGAGGGCGCGGTAAACCGTTGCTGGTTTGGCACTAGATTCAGTTTCTTTTAGTGAGTCGAGTAATTCATAAGCACCCATAGGGCCGTGCTTTGATACAAGAATCTCATACACCTTTTCTCTAAGTGGTGTAAATCTGGCACCGCGTTGTTCGCAATATGCACGTGCCTTATGAATAAGTGTGGTTTTGTTCATTTATGATAACCGTAAACTCGACTTTCATTGTTATATTAAAGCGTCACTTCTGGATCACGTTTGTTTAAATGCACATGAGCAATCAACTCATCTTCCAAGGCAAAACGCTCTTCTAGTGTCTCGCCAAGCTGGGCTAGGGCTGAGTCGAAGCCGGCTGCCTGTTCTGGCGTTACTGCTTGTGCAAACGTATCATTAAATTCCAGTGCGGCGTCAGTGGTTTTTGTCAATCTCGGGTAAAGTTTATCTCGAAGTGCTAAACCTTCACTGTCGTTCTCAACTAATATATCGAAAACTTCGAAATGGCCTGCCGAGAGATAATCGAGTAAAGCGCCACAAAAGTTTGCGATTTCATCGGCATCGGGCAGACATTCGCTTTGCTTATTAATGCCTGCAAGTTCACAATATGAAACCAGCAAGGCCTGCCTGTCTAACAGCCAGCGGTCTATGACCTGGCTTTTGCCACCCCATTGAGATTTTACGCTTTCCAACTGTTGCAACATTGTGATGTGCTACCTGTTTGGCGACAATAAGGTTCAGTATAACACCGTGCACTAGCGACACAAATTTTGCGCGAAAAAGATTACAGTAAAAACATAGTGCTAAGATACATAAGATACTTGCGGGCGGGCAGTTGGCCTTGGTTTTATAAATTTTGGTTCAAATGCAAAATAATGTTTATTAGTCCCTAGTGTACTATGAAGTTTAAAAGCACAGGAGTATGACACAATGATGTTAAAATTAGACGAGGCGAAATTGACCTCCCAGCAGGCTATGTGGGTGGTTTTTAGTCGTGGCAAAGTCTTGGTGCAAGAGTCCTCTGAGTCTATCCCCGTTGCTTATTTGAGTGACATTCCCTTTTTAGCATCTTATGTCGATGAGATTCATCAGCTTCCGCCGCTTAACGAAACCGCGCACCGAGACTTCCCCGTGTTTGTCGTTGACTTGGGGGCTGAACATGTAGACGAGCCCGGCTGGGAACGGGTATCGCTCAGGCAGCTACTTTTCGCCGAATATGATATCGCTTTTTCCGTTATTGGCAGAGCTTGGCAATATATCCACTTCTTGCGGACACATCAGTTTTGTGGCCAATGCGGTGCGAAAACTGAACGTGTCGATTGGGAAATGGCCATGCAATGTCACCGCTGTAACCACCGTACCTATCCAAGGGTATCACCTTGTATCATCGTCTCTATTCATAACAACGAAAAAATTCTTCTTGCGAAAGGCGTTCGCCATAGGGAATCTAATATGTATTCAACCCTCGCAGGCTTCGTAGAAAGTGGTGAAAGTTTGGAACAAGCGGTCCACAGAGAAGTTTTCGAAGAGGTTGGCGTTAAGGTTAAAAACTTGCGCTACTTCAATAGCCAGCCTTGGCCATTTCCACATTCTCTTATGGTTGGGTTTATTGCTGAGTACGACGACGGGGAAATTCGCTGCCAAGAAAATGAGATAGATGACGCACAGTGGTTTAATGTCGATGCGTTGCCGACTATTCCGCCGAAAGTATCGATTGCGGGTCAGCTCATTGAAAAAACGGTGTCTCTAATTGGCAACAAATAAAAAACCCTGCCGAGGCAGGGTTTCAATACGTTTAGCACGGTCCCATGAAGGGCTTCTTTTCTTTAACGGTTATAGTAATAGCAAACACTCACTTTAAGTGCAAGTTACTTTTTTAATAATGTGCAAGGAATGTTCGTCGTCATTTATCGACACTATGTCGATTTATCGTTAAAACGTCGATTTTTTAATACAGGTTTTAGCACACGTTGTTCAGAATGCTGGTATACTTCGCTGCTCGAATATCTACAGTTATTTAGGTGAGTTATATGTCGCAAAATTTCCCCAGTGTTGATAAGCCCGCGTTGAAGAACGATCGTTATTTACGTGCGTTACTTAAGCAGCCGGTTGATGTCACACCTGTATGGATGATGCGACAAGCAGGACGATACCTTCCAGAATATAAAGCAACGCGTGCTGAGGCAGGCGATTTTATGTCGCTGTGTAAAAACGCTGAGCTTGCCTGTGAAGTAACACTGCAGCCTTTACGTCGTTTTCCCCTCGACGCCGCTATTCTTTTTTCTGATATTTTGACCATACCAGACGCGATGGGACTTGGTCTTTACTTCGAAACAGGTGAAGGCCCTCGCTTTAAAAATCCAATCACGTGTAAAGCGGATGTAGATAAAATTGGCCTTCCTGATCCAGAAGGTGAATTACAGTACGTGATGAATGCCGTTCGTACTATTCGCCGCGAGCTTAAAGGTGAAGTGCCATTAATCGGTTTTTCTGGAAGCCCTTGGACGCTAGCGACTTACATGGTTGAAGGTGGTTCAAGTAAAGCCTTTACCAAAATTAAGAAAATGGCATTTGCTGAGCCAGCAACGCTTCATGCGTTACTAGCAAAACTGGCTGATTCTGTTACCGAGTACTTAAATGCTCAAATCGCTGCGGGCGCGCAGTCAGTCATGGTATTTGATACCTGGGGCGGCGTATTATCTCCTCGTGACTACAAAGAGTTCTCGCTTCAGTACATGGAGCGCATTGTAAGTGGGCTGACCCGTGAAAATGAAGGCCGTAAAGTACCTGTTACCTTGTTCACCAAAAACGGTGGCATGTGGCTCGAATCAATAGCGGCAACAGGTTGTGACGCAGTAGGTTTGGACTGGACTATCGACATTAAAGAAGCGCGTGCGCGCATTGGCGATAAAGTAGCACTTCAGGGTAATATGGACCCATCAATGCTGTATGCTCAGCCGCAAAGAATCGAGCAAGAAGTGGCGTCTATTTTAGAAGGTTACGGCGAAGGAAGCGGTCACGTATTTAATTTAGGTCACGGTATCCACCTAGACGTACCACCTGAGAATGCCGGTGTTTTCGTTAATGCGGTACACGAACTTAGTAAGCAATATCACAAGTAAGCGACTTCAATAAAGGAAGTGGAATGAAAACGTGGTTTGTGTTGTTGCTGATAGCGTTTGCATTGATAGCAGGGTATAAATTTTCCGGCTATCAACACCAACTCAGTGAATCCAATGCAGAGAAAGAGCGACTAACTAATGTGTTAGCGCGCTCTCGCGCCACGGAAACGAGTGAACTGAAAGTTATTAAGCCTGCTGCCAAGCTCATTTCTAATGAAACTAGCGCCACGCCTTCAGACTCTCGCAATGCGAATAACGGGGGGATGGATGCTGCCCCCACCGCTAAGAATACGCAGATGATAGCACCTGATGTTTTCTACACGAAAACTGAAGGCTCACTCAATACGTTTTTTGCACTGCCTCCCAACAACGAACGCTTCGTATTAGATTCCGTGAAGTGTGAGAACGGGCATTGCGAAATAACCGGAGAATATGACGGTTCTGAGACTGAGCTATCGCGAGTTATTGAAGCATTAGAGCAAGAGCCTTGGTGGCAATTTGGCTCGCCTGTTATCACTACTCAAGTGGCACAGCGGGGGTTAAAACTTAACGTTTCTTTCACCGCTTCCCATTCGCCAAATGCCCGCGTACGTTCTCGTAATAACATCCAAACCGATTTAAACAATCAGTTAGCTTCAACAGGTTAATCTGCTAGATCACATGTACCTTGCCGAATATCTGGTTTGAGTTCTAACTAACGCTAGGCGTCTCTTGGTAAACCTTTTTCAATGACGCGAATAAGTCGCGATTGTTGCCTGTTTTTAGCGTCAGATACCTGTTGTTTTTCTTGCTGTCGCCTAAGTGCCCAATCAATATGTCTGTCTACCAAGTCACTCACGCAGCCTCGCCTTTCTTTTAAAAGTAGAATGCTTTGTTCATCATACGGTGCGTTTCCTAACGCAACGGCAATATTTCGCTGCCACTTCTCAAAGCCAATCCGCCTAATGGGAGACCCCTCGGTGTTGCGTAAGAAGGTTTCTTCTGACCAGCTGAAAAGTGCATTCAGGCTTTGACCATGAAGTGCCTGCCTTGGATGAAAATCTTCTTCACTGGTGATGTCAGCGAATCGATTCCAAGGGCAGACCAACTGGCAGTCGTCGCAACCATAAATGCGATTACCCATCATAGGCCGTAAATCTTCGGGAATATCTTTGTCTGATTCAATGGTGAGGTAGGAAATGCAGCGACGTGCATCTACTTTATAAGGCGCGATAATGGCGTTTGTCGGGCAAATGGTTAAACACGCTGTGCAGCTACCGCAGCCTTCTTCAATTGGTACATCAACGGGTAATGGCAAATTGATAAAGAGCTCCCCTAAGAAGAACCAAGAACCGGCCTCTTTATTTAGGGTCAGACTGTGCTTTCCCGTCCAACCGATACCGGCCTTTTCTGCAATGGCGTGTTCCAACACGGGGGCCGAGTCTACAAAGGGGCGATATTGGGTATGAGCCAGAGAGGCGGTGATTTTTTCCCCCAGTTGCTTCAAACGTTTGCGCAATACTTTATGGTAGTCACGGCCCAACGCATAGCGACTGATATACCCTACTTCAGGCATTTTTAAATGCTTGGCAAACGAGGCGTCTGGCGGTAAATAATTCATGCGAACGCTGATCACCCGCAAGGTGCCGGGTACCAGTTCATCTGGACGAGCACGCTTCATCCCATGGCTTTCCATAAAGGCCATGTCACCGTGATACCCATTGTCTAACCATTCCTGAAGGTGTGACTCGTGCTGATATAGATCAATATCGCTGATGCCAACCTGCTGAAAGCCTAGCGCTGTACCCCAAGCCTTGATATTGTTGGCCAATTCAACAAGGTCGATAGAACTAATTTCGGACATTTGCTCATGCTAGATACTCAATTAACGTCAAGTTTATCATACAAACTATTTCGGGCCGATCAGGTTAGAGAAAATGAGGGGCAAGCCGCCGCTGACTCTGGTTGTGATTTGTTTACGTTGATGCAACGAGCCGGTGATGTGGTGTTCAAACAATGTTTAGAGCTAATGCCAAATTCAGATGTTTATTTAGTATTAGTGGGCCAAGGTAATAATGCGGGCGATGGCTACATAGCGGCAATCAATGCAAAACTTGCGGGTAAGCAAGTACATTTATGCGCGGTAGAGCCTGAACGTACCCTCGAGGGTGATGCAGGCAAAGCTCAGCAGCGTTGGCTTGATGCCGGAGGAAGTATCAATGGCTTTGACGCTGCACTACTTGAGAAGTCTGACGTAGTAATTGATGCACTTCTTGGTACAGGTATTAATAGCTATATTCGTAACGAGTTTGCCGATGTAATCGATGCGGTAAATGCGTCATCAACACCTGTAGTAAGTGTCGATGTTCCTTCTGGTCTTGATGCTAACACTGGGCAGAGCTTAGGCCGCTGTGTGCAGGCCGATATTACAGTGACATTTGTCGGTATAAAGCCTGGGCTTGTAACTGGCGCGGGTAAACAGTCTTGCGGTAAGTTAGTTTATGCAGATTTAGGTATTGGTAAAGCCTTTCAAGCGCTGGCCAAAGCCAGTGCGACCATGCTGAATATTGACCATTTTAAAGGGATGGGGCCACGGGAGATTAACAGTCATAAAGGGACGTATGGACGACTGCTGTGCATTGGTGGAAACCGCGGAACGGCAGGCGCTATTCGCCTAGCCAGTGAAGCCGCACTACGAAGTGGTGCGGGAATGGTACGCGTATATACCCATGAATCTTCAGTCGTTCAGGTCAGTGCAGGTAGACCCGAACTCATGGTCACCGACTTCAACTTAGAAGATGCACTAGCGTGGGCGACCTGTGTGGTCATTGGACCGGGTCTTGGGCAAGACGAATGGGCAGAAAGCACATTTGAAACCACCATGAAACACTGTCAAAGCCAGAATAAGCCTGTGGTGATTGACGCTGATGCGCTAAATCTATTGTGTAAGCAATCAACCGCTTACACGTTGTCGGACAGTATTTTAACCCCTCACGCAGGTGAGGCCGCGCGTTTACTTGGTGTTTCTATTGATGATGTAGAAAGTGATCGTTTTAACTACGCAAGACAGTGCTCACAGCGATACCACGCAGTCTGTGTACTAAAAGGAGCGGGCACGCTTATCGACAATGAAAAGAAAACCTGGGTTTGCCGTCACGGTAATCCTGGAATGGCTACCGCTGGAAGCGGTGATGTGCTGAGCGGAATTTTAGGTGCACTGCTGGCGCAAGGTGTAGAAACGGATATCGCGGCAAAATATGGTGTAGTGCTTCATGCTAAGGCAGGTGATGATATTGCCCAACTATATGGTCAACGTGGTATGATAGCGAGTGATTTGTTCGACGCAGTACGTGCGCTTATCAACCACTAAATAGGTTGGTTTTGTCTTAAACGGGCAGGCATCTACTGTGTTTCTTAGTATTACTGTGGAATATTGTTGATGTCTTACCCGCACACCTCTTTTTTTGCTAATGAAGTAGATGATACCGCGCAGCTTGCCAAAGACTTAGCGCAAGCTGTTTCAAGTCAACTCCCCACCGATGCTGTTATTTATTTAAACGGCGATTTAGGTGCAGGGAAAACGACGTTTAGCCGTTATTTCATTCAATCACTAGGTCATTCAGGTAGCGTTAAAAGTCCAACCTATACATTGGTTGAACCTTATGAGCTGGACGACGTCAATATTTATCACTTTGACCTTTACCGCCTAGCCGACCCAGAAGAGTTAGAGTTCATGGGAATTCGCGATTATTTTGGCTCGGGTGCCATTGCGCTTGTTGAATGGTCGGAAAAAGGGGGCGAATACTTGGCATCCCCGGACTTAGTGATTAGTATAAATATTATGCCATCGGGTAGGCAGTTTACTCTGGAAGCAAAAAGTGCCCACGGTGCGAAACTGCTTCAACAATGCAAGCGCGTTTAGCGCTAGTGCAAAATGAAAGAAGAATTAAATATATAGTTGCCCCGGAGTTAACGAGGGCAGCATAACAATAACACAAAGGCTAATTATGGTGCGCAGTGTAGTTTCGATATTATTATTGTGTTTCGTGGTGCAGTTCGCATACGGCGCGCAAAATAACATCGACGGGGTGAGAATATGGCCGTCGCCAGACAATACCCGTGTTGTTTTCGATATGAAAGCAGCGCCAGAGTTCACCTACTTTACGCTTAAAAATCCGCTTCGGCTTGTCATCGATTTTAATAATACCAGTGACGCTGCCAAGCTTTCTGGCATAGAAAACAGCGGTGACTTAATTAAGAAGCTCCGTTATTCCACACCAAAGAACAAATCATCTGCTAGAGTTGTCGTTGAACTTAATCGGAATACAAAGCCTTCGTTGTTCGCTGTAACCCCCGATGGTGCTTACGGGCACAGGTTAGTTGTCGATTTACCCGATACCGCACCTAAACCGTCTAAAACGCTAGCAGCGTCGTCATCAACTGGTTCAGTGGTAATTGATGATTCTACCAGCGCCCGCGACCGAGACATTATCGTTGCTATTGATGCAGGGCATGGTGGACATGACCCAGGTTCAATTGGCCCGGCGGGAACTTACGAAAAGCACATCACGCTAAGCATCGCGAAAAAGCTGGAAGACATGATAAATCGGGAGCGAGGCATGCGCGCCATTATGACCCGAGGCGATGACTATTATGTTTCTCCCAATCGACGTCCTGAAATAGCCCGCGAGAAGAAAGCCGATTTGCTTATTTCCATTCACGCCGATGCATTTAGCCAGCCTCAGCCTCGAGGCGGTTCGGTATGGGTGTTGTCCATGCGAAGAGCCGATACCGAACTAGGTCGATGGCTAGAAAAATCAGAACGCCACTCTGAATTACTCGGTGGTGCAGCTGAAGTAATTAACGATAAATCGAGTGAACGATATCTTACTGAAACCATACTGGGTTTATCGATGGATCACAGTATGGCGACAAGCCACGATTTAGGTAACAAAGTGGTTGAAGAGTTAAAGCAGGTGACCAGCCTGCATAAACGAAAACCACAGGCTGCCAGTTTTGCCGTTTTGACCGCGCCAGACATCCCTTCTATTTTGGTCGAAGTCGGTTTTATTTCTAATCCGCAAGAAGAGAAGAACCTGAACTGGTCTAAATATCGCGAACGCTTAGCTAATGCCATGTTTAATGCGACTAAGCGTTACTTCAAGCAAGTTCCTCCTGATGGTACACTGTGGGCACAAGAAAGGGCGAATAACCGAACGCACAAAGTAAGAAGCGGTGAGTCGCTTTCGTTATTAGCGCAGCGTTACAATGTTAAAGTAAGCAGCATTAAAGCCGCTAACGATCTTTCAAGCGATGTTGTACGCGTAGGGCAGGTACTCAATATTCCGAGAACATAAACGCAGGTTTTGTTTCATCGGCTTTTTCAGCGCTCATTGTACTTACATGTGGTATCGCCACGAATTCATACAGTTAATATCATAGGGTAGCCCTTTGCCTATACAGCTTTTATCCCCCCAACTTGCTAACCAGATTGCCGCTGGTGAAGTGGTCGAGCGTCCCGCTTCTGTGGTTAAAGAATTACTCGAAAACAGCCTGGATGCCGGGGCCACCAAAATAGAAATCGATATTGAGAAAGGTGGTCATAAGCGCATTCGAATAAAAGACAATGGATCTGGTATTGTCAAAAGTGAACTACAGTTGGCGTTGAGTCGCCATGCGACCAGCAAGATCACCACGCTTGACGACTTAGAGCAAATTCTATCTCTTGGCTTTCGGGGCGAAGCGCTGGCCAGTATTAGCTCGGTAAGTCGA
Organism: Alteromonas portus; assembly: GCF_005117025.1. GTDB lineage: Bacteria > Pseudomonadota > Gammaproteobacteria > Enterobacterales > Alteromonadaceae > Alteromonas > Alteromonas portus. The sequence goes on from NZ_SWCO01000007.1 coordinate 383,802, forward strand.
TTAACATTGACCTCGCGTACAGAATCTCAAGGCGAGGCGTGGCAGGCTTATTGTGAGGGCAGGGAAATGGCAGTAAACATCCAGCCAGCGGCCCACCCTGTTGGCACCACAATTGATGTAGCAGATCTGTTTTATAACACGCCAGCAAGACGTAAGTTTTTACGGACCGAGAAAACCGAATTTCAGCATATTGAAGAAGTTATAAAACGCATAGCACTAAGCTACCCCAAGGTGTCATTTGTTTTAAAACACAATGATAAAATTGCAAAGCGCTTTATCGCCGACAAAGCAGGCAGCTTAGCCACACGAATTGGCGCTGTGGTTGGCCAAAAGTTTGTTCAAAACGCCGTACATATTAGTACCGAGTATGAAGGTCTTCACATTGATGCCTGGCTAGGTAATGAGGCCATGCTTCGCAGCAGCAATGATTGTCAGTTCAGTTTTGTTAACGGCAGAGGTATGCGAGACAAACTCATTATGCACGCTATTCGTCAAGCCTATGAAAGTGTGTGGGGAGTTATTGAGCAGCCAAGCTTTGTGGTGTACTTAACCGTTAACCCTAAAGATGTAGATGTAAATGTTCATCCCGCCAAGCATGAAGTGAGATTTCAGCAAGGCAGGTTGGTACACGACTTCATCTGTAAAACGGTGAGTGATGCGCTGCATGCCATGACCGACGAAAAGCCGTTACCAGGGGGGGACGCAAACCGTCCTACCGGCTCAGACTTTATGTCTTCACAGGTAGAGCACGATTACATTAGGCCTTTACAGAATCAAACGTCGGATAACGCACAGGCGTTCAACGAATCTTCTTGGTACTCAACGAGTGGCATTTCTCAAGGCGGATCACAGTCTTTTGGGCAAAATGCCGGAACTCCAAGAGCGACATCGGTGGGGAGTGTAGCTGGAGGTCGAAGTGGCGGAGCAGCGCAGTTCCGCAGTCGAGGGCCGAGCGCGGCGTACCAGTCAAATTATAATGCTTTGATGACGCCAAATAGTGACATGAGCGGCATTGATACAGAAACTCACCCTCTTGTTGAACACCTTAATCTTTCATCTTTGTGTAGAATTTACCCAAAATCTGAAGAAATTTACCTTCTTTGTGCAACTAAAGTTGCAAGTATTTGGTTAAGCGAACTATTTTTAAAAGCGCAGCATGGACAACCGCTGTTGATGCCTGTGGCGGTTACCCTAGAAAACGTAGACGATGAGCTTGTCGAGTTATTAAACGCATCGCATTTTGAAGTGAATAAGGTGGCAGGTAAATATCGACTGCAACAAGTACCAGCAGGAACAAGGCATTTGCCGTGGCTTAAATGGTTCGAATTCTTCTTGTCTATTAAAGGCATTGGGAATGAAAACTCGCTTGAAACTGCGATGACAAAACTCGTTTTGCCCAAGCAAGTCTTAGATGACGACGTATCAAATAACCTTTGGTACTGGTTGGATCAGCAAAGCGAAGCGAAACAATGGGAAATTATTGAGCAATTTGGTAAAGTGCGCCCCTTAAATTTAGTGCTAGATGTATGGGGAGAATAAAGTGTCCAATGGCATAAATTCTGCATTGCCTGTAATTGCAATTATGGGACCCACAGCATCGGGTAAAACCGGTCTGGCGCTAGATATAGCGGCTAAGGTTGACAGTGAAGTAATTAGTGTCGATTCGGCCCTTGTATATAAAGGCATGGACATCGGCACTGCAAAACCTTCGCAGGACGAGCAAGCAGGTGTAGTGCATCACCTAATTGATATTATCGACCCTGCTGAAAGTTATTCGGTGTCGCAATTTGTAAACGATACCAATGCGCTGATTGGCGATATTTTATCACGGGGCAAAGTGCCAATTTTGGCTGGCGGTACAATGATGTACTTTAATGCCTTGATAAATGGAATTTCGCCACTACCTAAGTCAGATGAAAAGATTCGGGACGAAATAACACAGCAGGCACAGCGCTTGGGCTGGTCCAAGCTACACGACGAACTACGACGTGTAGACCCAGTTAGTGGTGAGAGAATTCACCCTAATGACCCTCAGCGAATAACCCGTGCACTGGAAGTGTATAGAAGTACCGGCAAGACGTTGACACATTGGCAACAGCAAGAGGGTGAAAAGTGCCCTTATAACATTGCACAATTTGCCATAGCGCCCGCAGACAGGGCAATGTTGCACGAACGTATCGCGACGCGCTTCGACATAATGTTGGAACAAGGTTTCGAGAAAGAAGTATTAAAACTCTACGAGCGCAGTGATCTTCATGAAGATTTACCTTCTATACGTTCTGTAGGGTACAGACAAATGTGGCAGTACCTAGACGGCCAGTTGAGTTATGCAGAAATGCGTGAAAGAGGCATTATCGCTACAAGACAACTAGCTAAACGCCAGCTCACGTGGTTACGGGGTTGGGAAGAGGTTACATGGCTAGACACATTTGCTAACGATAATTTGACTAAAATTACAGCAAAAGTCACACTTTAAATGTTTGAGTGTGGTATACATTAGACGTGCAGTGATAGTGAAATTTCTATCACGAATAATAAAAACTAAGGATATCAAATGGCTAAAGGGCAATCATTACAAGACCCATTCTTGAACGCTTTGCGTAAGGAACGTATTCCAGTATCAATTTATCTGGTAAATGGCATTAAACTTCAGGGACAGGTTGAGTCATTCGACCAGTTCGTTATTTTACTGAAGAACACAGTAAGCCAAATGGTGTATAAGCACGCGATTTCTACTGTTGTTCCAGCACGCGCTATTACTATGCCTAGCGCAGGAGATTCTGAAAATACTAAAGGTGAATAAATTAAAAGGTAACGCGCTTGTTTGACCGTTATGAAGCCGGTGAACAGGCTGTACTTGTTCATGTTAATTTTTCCGACGAGAACAGCAAAGAAGACTTAAGTGAGCTTGAATTGCTTGTGTCTTCTGCGGGTGTGAACGCGGTAGAGGTCATTACGACGTCACGCAGCGCGCCTCATGCTAAGTTTTTTGTCGGTTCAGGTAAGGCAGAGGAAATAGCAGCAGCAGTAAAGGCACATGATGCCAATGTTGTTATTTTCAACCACGCGCTTTCTCCTTCTCAGGAGCGTAATTTAGAAGCGGTGTGTAAATGCCGGGTGTTAGATAGAACTGGGCTGATCCTCGATATTTTTGCGCAACGCGCAAGAACCCATGAGGGTAAGCTCCAGGTCGAACTGGCTCAGTTGAGACATATCTCAACGCGTCTTATCAGAGGATGGACTCACCTAGAGCGTCAAAAAGGTGGTATTGGTCTTCGCGGTCCGGGTGAGACACAGCTAGAAACTGACCGTCGATTACTTCGTGGTCGTATTAAAGCCATTCTTCGTCGCTTGGAAAAAGTGCAAAAGCAGCGTGAGCAGGGTCGCCGCTCGCGCAAACGCGCTGAAATTCCAACGGTATCCTTAGTTGGCTATACAAATGCGGGCAAATCGACGCTATTTAACACCATTACCGACTCTCACGTTTATGCTGCGGACCAATTGTTCGCAACACTAGACCCAACGTTACGTAAAATCGAGTTAAAAGATGTTGGCCCCGCAATTTTGGCCGACACGGTTGGTTTTATTCGTCATCTACCCCACGACTTAGTTGCTGCATTTAAAGCGACACTTCAAGAGACACAAGAAGCCGATTTGCTGCTTCATGTGGTCGATATTGCCGATGCGAAATATCGTGAAACCATGGATGAGGTAAACGACGTTCTTGAAGAAATTGAAGCAGGGGACATTCAACAATTACTAATCTGTAATAAGATTGATAAACTAGACGACGTTCAACCGCGTATAGAAAGAAACGATGAAGGCGTGCCTGTTCGAGTGTGGTTGTCTGCACAAACAGGCGAAGGAACGGAATTATTAAGCCAAGCTTTGACCGAATGTTTAGGTAAAAGCATGGTGAATTACACATTGAAAATTCCGCCTGCTCAAAGTCGATTGCGCGGCGTGTTGTACGAGCTAAACTGTATTTCAAGCGAAGAATACGACAGTCAGGGTGACTGGGTGGTTGATGTAAGAATGCCCGCCGCCGACTGGAACAGGCTTGAAAAACGTCTGGAAAACGGAATATCAGAGTATGTTGTGCGACATTAATCAGTGCTAGCCACTGTATTGAGCATGCAAAATTCAAAAATATAACAGTAATCTATGGAGTATCAGCATGGCTTGGAATGAGCCGGGTGGCAACAATAACGACCCGTGGAAGAATCGCGGTGGGAAAGAGCAAGGTCCCCCAGATTTGGACGATGTGTTTAAAAACTTATTTGGTAAGTTTGGAAAGTCAGGTGGCAACGGTGGCGGCTCAGGCAAAAGCCTAGGCGGTATCGGTGCTGGTATTCTTGTAGGTTTACTTGTCGTGATTTGGTTCATTAGTGGTTTTTACACCATTCGTGAAGCAGAGCGCGGTGTAGTCCTTCGTTTTGGCGAGTACCACGAACAAGTTGAGCCGGGCTTGCGCTGGGCGCCAACATTTATTGACTCGGTAATACCGGTTGATGTTCAGTCAATTCGCGATCAGTCGTCTTCAGGCTCGATGCTTACTGAAGACGAAAACGTGGTTAGCGTTCAAATGGAAATGCAATTTCGCGTTGTCGATCCATATCGTTGGACGTTTGCAGTTGAAAGCCCGGAGCAAAGCTTAAGCCAGTCGCTTGATAGTGCTATTCGCTATGTAGTTGGCCATTCAAAAATGGATGACGTACTGACCGACGGCCGTGAAGTGACTCGTCAGCGTGTATGGGAAGAACTACAGGCCATCATAGAACCGTACAACATGGGTGTTTCTATCATTGATATGAACTTCCGTGATGCACGTCCGCCAGAGCAAGTTAAAGATGCATTCGATGATGCTATCGCCGCTCAGGAAGATGAACAACGTTTCATTCGCGAAGCAGAAGCCTATGCGAGAGAAATTGAGCCTCGTGCACGTGGTCAAGTCAATCGTATGAATGAAGAAGCGCAAGCATACAAAGAACGTGTGACATTAGAAGCACAGGGTGAGGTAGCACGTTTTGAAGAGCTGCTTCCTCAGTACGAGCGTGCTCCTCAAGTTACTCGCGAGCGTATTTATCTAGAGACTATGGAAGAAGTGTTGGGTAACACCAGCAAGATCATGGTTGATAGCAAAGGCGGTAACAACATGATGTATCTGCCTCTAGATAAGATTATGGAGCGTCAACAATCAACATCAAGCGACCGTTCACGCAACACGCTAGAAGGCCTACAAGCACCTGTAACTGATGCGTCTGGCAGAAGTCGTAATTCATCGCCAACGACTGGCCTACGCGGTGACAGCTACAGAGAGGGGAGATAAGCATAATGAAGAATATATTAATTGCAGCATTCGTTCTTCTTGTTTTGCTTGCATCAGGTTCTCTGTTTGCAGTTAAAGAAGGTGAACGTGCCATTGTTATTCAATTTGGTAAAGTTCAAAGAGACGATGCCACAGGTGAAACCAAGGTTTTCGAGCCAGGTCTTCACTTTAAATTACCGTTTATCGACTCGGTACGTGTACTTGATGCACGTATTCAAACGTTAGATGGTTCACCAGATCGATTTGTAACCAGCGAGAAAAAAGACCTTATTGTTGATTCATACGTTAAGTGGCGCATTGAAGACTTTGCACGTTATTACCTTTCAACGGGTGGTAACAAGCTACAGGCTGAAGCGCTCCTTAAACAGAAAGTAAACAACGGATTGCGTTCTGAATTTGGTACCCGCACTATTGCGCAAATCGTGTCTGGTGAGCGTTCTGCACTTATGAACCAGGCAATGGAGCAAGCGTCTACGTCATCAGACGAGCTAGGTATTGAAATTGTTGATGTACGCGTTAAGCAAATCAACCTGCCTACAGAAGTAAGCAACTCGATCTTCCAGCGTATGCGCGCAGAGCGTGCGGCCGTTGCTCGTGAGCACCGTTCAGAAGGTCAGGAGCAAGCTGAAGTGATTAAAGCTAACATTGACGCGAAAGTGACAGTAATGCTTGCAGACGCAGAGCGTAATGCCCGCCAGTTACGTGGTGAAGGTGATGCGATTGCAGCTCAAATCTATGCTGACGCTTACTCTAAGAATGCTGATTTCTATAGCTTCTTGCGCAGTATGGACGCCTACAAAAAGAGCTTCAATAGCAAACAAGACGTTATGGTTATTGCACCTGATAGTGACTTTTTTAAATATATGAATCAGTCTAAAGGTAACTAAAAGCCGACGCTTAGTTTGAATAAGAAAGCCAGTCTTCGAGACTGGCTTTTTTGTACCTGCATTAAAAGTAAATTATTGAAAAAAGTCGCTTTTTTATAATCACAGAAAGGCTAATTTAGGTGGGTGTACAGTGAGTTACCCTTCATTTTCCCTATCTACTGCCAAATTTTCACTAAATCGGGTAAAATACCACCTGAATATTATTAAAACACGTCACCCATTAGGTACAAACTTAGCGCCGTCCCAGCGTTAACTTTGATGTGGTAGGCGTAATAAAACGACAGAGGGAAGATTTTGACAACGGAAAATACAAATTCAGTGTCTGCCGATGATAAGGGCGGACAAGGTGGGTTATTCTCGCGATTTCTCGCCACCGTGGAATGGTTAGGAAATCTGCTTCCACATCCAGTTACGTTATTTGCACTGCTTTCGCTTTTTATTGTGGTGTTAAGCGGCATATTAGGTTACTTCGATATTGCGGTAGCGGACCCCCGCCCAGTTGGCGCGAAGGGACGTGAAGAAGACGGTATGATTGAAGTCATATCGTTAATGAGCGCAGAAGGTTTGCAGCGGATAGTTACGGGGTTGGTCACCAACTTCACTGGCTTTGCACCGCTTGGTACTGTTCTTGTAGCGCTTCTTGGAGTGTCAGTAGCAGAACATTCTGGCCTGTTATCAGCAGCAATGCGTGCATTGGTGATGAATGCGTCTAAACGCGCCGTGACCTTTGCTATTGTTTTTGCTGGTATTATCTCAAACACAGCATCAGAGCTTGGCTATGTGGTACTCATTCCGCTGGCAGCCATGATTTTCCACTCGTTAGGTCGCCATCCGTTAGCGGGTCTGGCCGCTGCGTTTGCTGGTGTATCGGCTGGATATAGCGCCAACCTACTGCTTGGAACTGTCGACCCACTGCTGTCGGGTATTACAGAAGCCGCTGCTCACATGATTGACCCTGACTATATGGTAGGTCCAGAAGTTAACTGGTACTTCATGTTTATCAGTACCTTTGTGGTAGCAATAATGGGTGCGTTGGTTACAGAGAAGGTTGTCGAGCCTAGACTTGGTAAATTCGACCCTGCTGATGCTTCAATAGATTTAGGCAAGCAATCAATGGATGCGCCCACGGAGCTAGAGAAGAAAGGTTTGCGCTGGGCTGGAATATCCTTTGTTATTGTTTGCGCGGTACTAGCGCTAACGGTAGTGCCAGAGAACGGTATTTTGCGTCACCCGGAAACAGGTGAAGTGGCGGGCTCTCCGTTTCTTAAAGGCATTGTTGCATTCATCTTTATCACCTTTGCTATTCCAGGCTTTGTTTACGGTAAAGTGACTAAGTCGATGAATAACGACAAAGACGTCATTGATGCTATGTCTAAAAGCATGGGAGCGATGGGGCTTTATATAACGCTAGTATTCTTTGCTGCGCAATTTGTAGCGTTCTTCAAATGGACGAACTTAGGCACAGTATTAGCCGTTAAAGGTGCTGCACTATTACAAGCGGCAGGATTAGATGGCCCAGCTGTGTTTATTCTGTTTATTTTGATGTGTGGCGTGGTAAACCTTTCTCTAGGCAGTGCATCGGCCCAGTGGGCTGTTACAGCACCCATTTTTGTGCCTATGCTAATGCTTATAGGCTATGCGCCAGAAGTTATTCAAGCGGCCTACCGTATCGGCGACTCAGTGACAAACGTGATTGCACCTATGATGAGCTACTTTGGGCTTATCCTAGCCATGGCTGCTAGATACAAAAAAGACTTAGGTATGGGCACGCTTATCGCCATGATGTTGCCTTACTCTATGGTCTTCATAGTAGGTTGGACTATCTTATTTTACATCTGGGTATTTTTACTTGGCATGCCGGTAGGTCCAGGTGCAGCCACTTACTACCAGCCCTAAGTTAATAACAAGCTTTGCTGCTATAATATTTGGTCGGTAGCAATTAAATGGCGGTATATGTTTTTAAATATTATTTTTAAACATATGCCGCTTTTTTAATGCCTAAAATCTATTGGTGCAATCGTAGTTTTTTGGCGTTATAGCAGATCATAATCTAAGGTAATTCAGTATAATACGGATATAGCGCAGTACTTCTCGGACTATGAATACATGAAATACAAATCAAACAAAGGCTTTACCCACGGTCAATCAGATAAAATTGGTGTACTTGTAACGAACCTGGGGACGCCAGAAGCGCCAACAAAGCAGGCACTACGCCCTTATTTGAAAGAATTCCTTTCAGACCCTCGTGTGGTTGAAGTGCCAAAAGCTATTTGGTGGTTTGTATTAAACGGTATTATCTTGAATATTCGTCCTAAGCGCTCGGCAGAGGCATATTCTACTGTGTGGACCGAAGAAGGTTCGCCGCTTATGGCAATAACGAAAGCACAAGCGTCGGCTATCGCAGAGCGCTGTAAAGCCCAATATGGCGATGATGTTATTGTGGATTTTGCTATGCGCTACGGAAAGCCAGCTATTAGCGACACCATTGATGCCATGCTGGCAAAAGGCGTACGCAAGCTTGTGGTACTGCCGCTATATCCTCAGTATAGCGCGTCGACAACAGGCTCTACCTTTGATGCTATTGCGAAAGACTTTACGTCGCGCCGTTGGCTTCCTGAGCTTCGGTTTGTCAATCATTATCACGACCGCGACAACTTCATTACTGCACTTGCCAACAAAGTAAAAGCCCACTGGGAAGATCATGGCCGAGCAGATAAGCTCATTTTGTCCTATCACGGCATTCCAAAGCGCTATCTGATGAACGGCGACCCTTATCACTGCGAATGTCACAAAACATCGCGTTTGCTTGCCGAAAAGCTAGGGCTTTCACACGACGAGTATATGACAACTTTTCAGTCTCGTTTTGGTCGTGAAGAGTGGTTAACACCGTATACAGATGAAACATTGAAGTCATTGCCTGAAAAAGGTGTTAAATCAATTCAGGTTATGTGCCCTGGTTTTTCCGCCGACTGCTTAGAAACCATTGAAGAAATTGGTGAAGAGAATCGTGAATACTTCATGGAAGCGGGGGGGGAACGCTATGAATACATCGCGGCATTAAACAGTGATGAAGAGCACATTGATGTGTTGTTTGACATAGTGCAAGAAAATTTACATGGTTGGACGGTAGAATCGGACAACGGTTTGCGTGCAGGACTCGCAAGAGCGCTAGGTGCTGAAAAGTAGGTGCTGAAAAGTAGCGGTTGAGGCTGCTGCCGTCCACGCTGTTGTATAGGGCCAAGGTAATAGGCATATCAGTAGATTGAGTGTTCACTCTGCTAAAGGGTTTTAAGCAATTAGGTAAAGGGAGATAACAACGTGGACGTTAAAGCACCAAAGGCATTACTGAAAGCGCAAAAGCTGGCGAATTTGCTCGACACCGCCGTAAAACTCCCCGTTATTCCAATTCGGATAGGTCTAGACTCTATTGTCGGGCTTATCCCTGGGGCAGGTGACGCCCTTATGTTATTTGTTTCACTACGCATCGTATGGCTTGGAAAATCGTTAGGCATGCCGAAAGTCCTTGTTGCGCAAATGGTGAAAAACTCTGCCATCGATTTTGGATTAGGCTTCATTCCCTTCGTTGGTGATATTGCCGACGTCTTTTACAAAGCGAATCAAAAAAACGTCCGCATTATGGAGCGCTGGTGGGTGACGGAAAACAAAGCGAACGTCGACGCTGCTACACAGGCAAAGCTAGCGCAGTGGGAGCGGGAAAATAGCTAAGCGCCCACTTCCACCCATCCGTCAATAAAAGTTGGCATTCATAAAACCGCACCTGTAACTTAAGTAAGTCATAAAATACCAATCGTTTTTTATGCTGAAGTCGTAGCAATCAGTCTAAATACATAGAAATACCTCTTTACAAGGAGCGTGCAGTACATGAAAGCGTCCGACTTATTTGTGAAAGCGTTAGAAGCTGAAGGTGTGGAATACGTGTTTGGTATTCCCGGCGAAGAAAACCTCGATTTATTAGAGTCATTGCGTGAGTCATCCATTAAATTAGTGCTAACTCGCCATGAGCAAGGGGCCGGTTTCATGGCCGCTACCTATGGCAGGCTAACGGGGAAAGTAGGCGTTTGTCTGTCCACCTTAGGGCCTGGCGCCACTAACTTAGTGACTCCTGCTGCCTACGCTCAGCTAGGTGCAATGCCCATGCTTATGATTACGGGGCAAAAGCCAATCAAAACCAGCAAGCAAGGCCGTTTCCAAGTTATCGATATCGTGGATATGATGCGACCCATCACCAAATTCACCAATCAGATAGTGAGTGGAGACCGAATTCCCTCTACCGTGCGAGAGGCCTTTCGCTTGGCGTCAGAAGAACGCCCTGGCGCAGTGCACATAGAGTTACCAGAGGATATTGCGGCTGAGCAAACCAGTGCGCAGCTTCTAACACCAAGCAAGACGCGCAGGCCTATCGCTGAGTACAAGGCTATTTCCTCGGCTATCACCATGATTGAAGAAGCACAGTCCCCCTTGTTATTGATTGGCGCAGGCGCCAATAGAAAGCTTACCGCCAAAATGCTTCGGGAATTTGTTGATAAAACCTGTATACCATTTGTCACTACTCAAATGGGTAAGGGCGTGCTGAATGAAAGTGACCCCCGCTTTGCCGGAAATACGGCGTTATCTGACGGCGACTTTGTTCATCGAGCTATAGAACGGGCTGACCTTATTATTAACGTTGGCCACGATGTAGTAGAAAAACCACCGTTTTTTATGCATCACAACGACAAAAAAGTTATTCACGTTAACTTTGATTCCGCAGCTGTCGACCCGGTTTATTTTCCACAGCTTGAAGTCGTTGGCGACATTGCCAACAGTATTTGGCAAATAAAAGAAGGCATTACGCCGCAGGGTAACTGGACGCTAGATTTTTACAAAGACGTTCATCAAGCTTATGTTGAGCATCGTGCAGAAGCAGAAGATGACAACCGATTCCCCATTTTACCTGAACGTTTGGTTCGCGATATTCGAAAGGTAATGCCGGAAAATGGTATCGTGACCCTAGACAACGGTGTTTATAAAATTTGGTTTGCGAGAAACTACCCTGCTTATCAACCCAATACGCTTCTATTAGATAATGCACTAGCTTCAATGGGAGCAGGCCTGCCTTCAGCTATCGCTGCAAAACTTGTTAAGCCAGACGTGCCCGTATTAAGCGTATGTGGTGACGGCGGCTTTATGATGAACAGCCAAGAAATCGAGACCGCTGTCAGGCTTAAGCTAGACCTTGTGGTGATCATCTTGCGTGATGATGCGTACGGAATGATTAAGTGGAAGCAAGCAAACATGCAGTTTGACGAGTTTGGCTTAGATTACGGTAATCCCAACTTTGTTAAATACGCACAAAGTTATGGTGCGCAAGGCTGGCGAGTTGATGATGCCGATGTGCTCATTCACATGGTGGATAAGTGTCTGAACACAAAAGGCGTGCATATTATCGATTGTCCAGTTGATTACAGTATGAATGACAAAACACTTAATCAAACGATTAAAGCGTTAAGCGCCAAGCTTTAAGCCAGCGCAATACACAGGTAAGGAGTGAACAATGTTAAAGGATAGCTATCCCTATTATTTAGCGAGCGAGCCAAAATACGCGAATACCGACTTGGAAGTGACAAACAAATATACCCAAGAAGTGGCAACTAAGGTTGCACTGGCAGATGCGGATACTATTGATAAGGCCATTGCCGCCGCAGAAAAAGCCCAGCCTGCGATGGCAGCCATGGCCCCGTATGAAAGACAAGCAGTATTAGAGCACTGTGTAAAACGCTTCACAGAAAGAGCCGATGAGTTGGCCCAAGCGCTTTGTATAGAGGCTGGAAAGCCAATTAAAGACGCGAAGGGTGAAGTTAGCCGGCTTATCGACACTTTTAAAATTGCGGCGGAAGAATCTGTTCGCATTAATGGCGAGGTAGTGAACTTAGAGATATCGGCAAGAGCCAAAGGTTATCAGGGCATGACCAAGAAGGTCCCCATAGGTCCGTGTTCATTTATATCGCCGTTTAACTTTCCTCTTAACCTAGCTGCGCACAAAGTGGCGCCTGCCATTGCTGCGGGTTGCACCTTCGTGCTTAAGCCCGCTTCGCGTACGCCTATTGGTGCGCTTATCATCGGTGAAGTATTAGCGGAAACTGATCTGCCTAAAGGCGCGTTTTCAATTTTGCCATGTAGCCGTGATGGCGCTGATTTATTTACCACTGATGAAAGACTTAAGCTACTTAGCTTTACGGGCTCACCTGATGTTGGCTGGGCGCTTAAAGCTAAGGCCGGAAAAAAGCCAGTGGTATTAGAGCTTGGCGGTAATGCTGCATGTGTAATTGATGAAGATGCAGACATTGAAGACGCCATTGACCGCGTTATTGTGGGTGCTTACTATCAATCAGGGCAAAGCTGTATTAGCGTTCAGCGACTATTAGTTCACAGTAAAATATACGATGAGTTCAAGTCGCGCTATGTAGAAAGAGTAAAGGCGCTGGTTTCTGGTGACCCTTCAAACGAAGATACTTTTATTGGCCCTATGATCTCAGAAGGTGAAGCAGAGCGCCTTTATGGATGGATTGAAGAGGCAAAAGAAAAAGGGGCAACCATTTTGTGTGGTGGTACCCGTGATGGCGCTATGCTTGAGGCTACGGTAATGGAAAATGTACCGAAAGATTGCGATGCAAGTGCCGAGGAAGCTTTTGGACCACTGTCTATCTTAGTCCCGTTTGATGATTATGACGAAGCACTTAACGAGGTGAATAACAGCCGATATGGGCTTCAAGCTGGCGTGTTTACTCGCGACATATACAAAGCCCATAAAGCATGGGATGTGCTTGAAGTTGGCGGTGTAGTCATAGGCGATGTGCCTAGCTGGCGGGTAGATAATATGCCCTATGGCGGCGTTAAAGATTCAGGTCTGGGTCGCGAAGGTATTCGCTACGCAATAGAGGATATGTCTGAAACTCGACTTATGGTTATTCGTACGCCTTAGTAGCTGATAGAACGTGATTGCTTAGTTAAACCATTCGCTTAGCTTTATAGAATGCGTTTTGGGTCAATTTGTTGAAGTGGACTGACGAAGTGACTTAATAATTGATAGCGAGAGCAGTTATAAAAAATTGAAGGTTTTATTTTAAGGCATGCTAATTAAGCATGCCTTTTTATTAACTTTCCATTTATGTGCGGTAACTCTTACTTTACTCGCTGACGCTTTTTTACAAGCGGCGTTAAAGCAATATTCCTTCACTTTCTAACAACGCTAGCTTAGCGCAACAATTTAGGCGTTTCGCATTGCGTGTGCAGAAGTTCAACTAGTCTGCTGCGAATTCCTCAAGGAGCGACAGGGGAATAATTTCCAGCGCTTTTTCATGTGTGGCTTCTAATCGTACTTTCGGTGCTACTCCGGCTTCATAAGCTTGCAGCCAGCGAGCTGCGCACAGACACCACCTGTCACCTGCCAATAGCCCTGGAAATGACATGCTTGGCCACGGCGTAATAAGGTCATTACCTTGGGTTAAGGAGAATTGAAGAAATTCATCAGTAACAACCGCGCAAACGCTGTGATTACCTACATCAGCGTCGGGTACATAACAAAAACCTTCTCGAGTAAATCCAGTATTTCCACAACACAGCTGGAGCGGACGACCATAAACATTTTTTGCGTTCGCCAAAATCAGAACCCTCTTTTACAACGTATATTTTTCAAAGGTGTGCCTTTTTCAATAGTCAAATGGCATGCGTTGGGGTTATAAAATCGTACCCATAACCACCTTATGACCCTGTGTGATAAGGGTCAACTATTAAGCACTAATCTAACTACGTTTGAAGGTAAAATATCGTGCTCGATAAAAGTAAAAAAACAGGCGGAAATAACTTTTCTGAACAAGAGATTTCGCGTTTTGATGCGTTAGCTGAGTCTTGGTGGGACCCGCAAGGAAAATACAAAACAGCCTTGGAATTTAATCGTGCACGGCTAGACGTGATAAAAGCACAAATAGAGAGTCACTTTGGCAAAGGGAACTTACCACCAGACTATTCTGCGTTGTCTATTATTGATATTGGCAGCGGAGGCGGGCTTATTAGCGAGCCTCTGGCCAAGCTTGGTGCGCAGGTTACGGGTATCGATGCTAGTGCAGTGAGCGTGGAAGTAGCAAAACGTCATGCGCAAAAAAATGGGGTTGAGGTTACATACCGGCATATGCTCTCCAGTGAGGTAGTAGAAGAAGGCTTACAGTATGATGTCGTGATCAACGCTGAAGTAGTGGAGCATGTTCCCGACCAACAGCAGCTTATTCAAGAATGTGCCAGTTTAGTAAAACCAGGTGGTTTACTGGTTTTGGCAACGTTAAACAGAACGCTGAAAAGCTATGTTATTGCTATTGTAGGCGCTGAATACGTGATGCGTTATTTACCTGTGGGAACCCATGATTGGCAAAAATTTGTAAAGCCAAGCGAATTAGAAAGGTGGGTCGGAAGCGATTTTACGCTGAAGCACCAAACAGGTATGAAGCTCAACCCGTTTAAGGGAAAGTGGCTAACCACTTCAAGCCTTGCGGTAAACTTCATTCAAGCGTACTCCAAAAACAAATAGATAACTATAAATATTAGCTATGCCCTATATGTTAAGCGTAAATGGTATAAGATGATATACCATCTGAAAGCGCCTATCTTATTGATTTAAATGATTATCGGCGCGACTCTCTACAACTTTTTCATCTACCCTTGCTGATTGTCATCATTAAAATTTCAACATTAAGGTTGATCTTTACATGTGGTTTACATAATTATAACAAAGGTCTGACCACAGACCTCAATGTCATAATTATGGGGCACACACACGATGAGAAAATCCAAAAATAAAAGAGCAAGGAATGCTCTCATTGTTACCCTGCTTACAATATTTGCAGGCATAAGTACATTCGTTGGAGGAGCAGGACACGCTTTCGCCAATACATACGCAAAGACAAACCACCCAATAGTATTAGTTCACGGCCTTTTCGGTTTCGAAGATATACTCTTTGTGGACTATTTCTACAAAGTTCCACATAAACTCACCCGTAACGGTGCTGTTGTATACATTGCTGAGGTTTCCCCAGCAAACTCAACAGAAGTGCGCGGCGAGCAATTACTGGAGTATATCGACGAGGTTCTCGCTTTGTCAGGCGCTGATAAGGTGAACCTTATAGGACATAGCCATGGCGGCCCAACGGCGCGTTACGCTGCAAGCGTCGCTCCCGATAAAGTAGCATCAGTAAGTTCAGTTGCTGGGGGCAACTGGGGTAGCAAAGTGGCCGACGAGCTGCGCGATGCCCTTGCTGAAGACTCGTTAGGAGAAAAAGCCACAGGTACGGTGGTAAATGCGTTTGCAAACCTCATCGAGATAGCGTCTGGATCTGATCCGAGAGACAAGCCGACAGATTCAGTTGCAGCGCTGAATTCATTGTCGACCGAAGGCTCAGTAGCTTTTAATCAAAAATATCCAGAGGGGATGCCAACGGCTTACTGCCGTAATGACGGAAAGATGTTAGCTGAAAACGGCGTATATTATTTTTCGTGGAGTGGCGGCAGAACTTACACTAACGCCCTTGACGTCGTCGACCCGTTTCTTGCTATTACTGGCACTGCGTTTAAAGAGCCCAACGACGGCCTGGTCTCAACATGTAGCTCGCACTTGGGCAAGGTGCTAAAAGATAACTACAAAATGAATCACCTAGATGAAGTAAACCAGAGTTTTGGAATTACGCACTGGTTTGAAACTGACCCCGTTGACGTTTTCGTCCGTCAGGCGAATCGTTTAAAAAGATTGGGTCTATAGTGGCGACGGGTAAAAAACGCCGTTTCTATCCAATATTAGGAGGGCTTCTGGCCCTCTTGGTATTGGCCGCAATTTTTTATGTCCAATCTTTCTTTAAAACAGAAACCCTTGTTCAAGATTCATTGGCAGACATTCCGGAGAATGCTAGTGAAAAAGCGCATGAAAAAAGTCATCTTCATCATGAAAGTTCAGTGACCAATGGACCGTTGCAAAGCGAGCCTACTACCGCGCTTAAAGGGCTTATCCCGTTTAAGCTTGATTACACAACAAAAGATAGCTTCGATCGCTTTATATTTATGCGCACCACAGAGGAACCTCACGGGGTTAAGCTTGCCTATTCAACCCATGCAAGCGCTGTTTTCACGTCGGGCACGCAGGCAGTGGCGACTGACCTATTTGTTCGTTACGTAGATTATAAAGTGGCGCTTTCTTCAATCGAAGTAGAGGTCGACTTGGCTAGCCATAGCTTGCAAGACGTGTCTTATAAGCTTGATGAGCGCGAAGGGATAAGGCGCACTTACTTCAACGACACTGAATACCATTACCTATTTAGCCAAGAAGCGCAGGTGGACGAAGCGGCGCTAGCGCGTTTACAACTTGCTCAGGAAAGCACGCTATCCAGGGATGAAAGAAAAGCGCTTATTGTTGAGTCACTAGAAACGGGAAATGAAGCCGAACGCGATGTCTTTCAGCCGACATTGAATGTGCATCGTATCAACGAAATAAAGCGTAGCTACACGAATGTTAACGACAGATACAATGCTGTGGCGGCAGAATTCGGCAGTGAAATCGCAGACCGCTTCGCAAGAACCTGGGAAAAACAGGCTAACTGGAAAAGCAAAATTGCTGACTATGAAAAATATCGCGACAACTTATCGAAGCAGGCAATTGCGGATAGTGAGTTAGAAAGCGCGCTACGGGAATACCAGTCTGCACATTTCACCGATAATGAAATAAAGCGTCTAAAAGTAATTACAGGTTCGTGAATTGACAGGGTCGTAATGTAGTTGTCCAAGGCTAGGCGTTAGCCTTTCCCTCAGCAACTTGTAGTGCAGAGGTATAACCATAAAAGCACTGAATAGTTCTGTGCATAGACAGAGTGATTTGAAACCGGTTTGTGCAGTTACTAATCTAGTACTACCCCTATTGTAAACAAGCGTCATAAGGTTTGTGACAGTCATTATGAAAATCTACGAAACGAAAACGGCACCCAACCCGCGTCGAGTACGTATGTTTTTAGCCGAAAAAGGTATTAACGTTGAATATGTTCAGGTCGACATCCAAAAAGGTGAAAACCTAAGTGCTGAAATGCGCGCTAAAAACCCGTTGGGGAAAATACCCATTCTAGAGCTAGATGACGGCACTTGCATCGCAGAAACCGATGCCATTTGTACATACTTTGAAGCACTGCAACCAGAGCCTCCGCTAATGGGAACAACGCCCGTTGAAAAAGCCACAATCTCCATGTGGCAGCGCCAGGTAGAGTTCGCATTTATGATGCAAATTGGCATGTGTTTCCAGCATACAACGGGGTACTTTAAAGATCGCATGACTCCCGTACCGGAATATGGCAAGGAAGCGGGTATCAACGCGACTAAATATCTCAATATTTTAGAGCGTCGACTTGGTGTAAAAGAATACATCGCAGGGGATACTTTCTCTATCGCAGACATAACCGCGTTATGCGCCATGGATTTCGCCAGAGTGGTAAAAATACGAATGACTGACGACCACGTTAATTTAGCGCGCTGGTATGAGTCAGTGAGTAACAGAGCGAGTGCAAAAGCCTAATGATAGATTTATACACAGCCGCTACGCCGAATGGCTGGAAAGCCTCGGTAGCGCTTGAAGAAATGGGGCTTGAATATACCGCGCATGCCGTAAATTTAATGAAGGGCGAGCAGAAAACCCCAGAGTTTTTGGCAATGAACCCCAATGGACGTATACCGGTTATTGTCGATAGGGAGGCCGACGGTCACGTGGTTTTTGAGTCTGGCGCCATCATGGTTTATCTGGCTGAAAAGACGGGAATGTTTTTACCTAATGACGCCAAGCGGAAAAGCCAGGTGATTCAGTGGATCATGTTTCAAATGGGCGGCATTGGACCTATGATGGGCCAAGCAAACGTGTTCCACCGCTATTTGGAAGAAAAAATACCAGTGGCGATTGCCCGTTATCAAAATGAAGTGCGCCGCCTATTTACTGTGCTTGATGGGAGGCTAGAAAATCGAGAGTATTTGGTTGACGACTACAGTATTGCTGACATGGCGAACTGGTGTTGGGTGCGTACCTACGAATGGTCTGGCGTTAGCATTGAAGGCTTGGACAACCTAATACGTTGGAAGAACAGTATTGAAGCGAGACCTGCAGCAAGGCGTGGCGTAGAAGTGCCCAATAAAATTGATAAAGAGGCGCTTCTTAAAGGCGCCAAAAATGTGGTTACTAAATAACGCTTTTAACTGAATCGACAAACCGATTGAGCCAGCCTGATGCCATACTCGGTTTGTAAATCAACTCAAAATGCTCTTCATGGCAAAAGTCATAATCTGATACGGACACGCAAGTAAGATCATGGCTTTTCGGTATGAAGTCAGGTACGTAGGCCAAAGCCAGCCCTTGCCTGACAATAGACAGCAGGGTGCCAAAATCATTACATCGATAGTGTATGGAGCGGGGGACTTTGTCGTCTCGCCACCCATCAGAACCTATACCCCGCTTTATTCCACAAAAAGGTGAGACATCAGGGCAAGCAAAAGCATAAGCGTACAAACTTTGACTTGTTAATGTACCGTTTTTTGCTTCAGCTACCGCAGGGTGATTTTTTGCGGCTACAACCACATAGGTAGACGACCCTAATGATATGCGATGTAATGAGGGGTCTTGCTCTCGTTCTTCCATTGCAAAAGAGGTGGCAATAGCCACGTCGCTTCCCCCTCTAGAAATGCTTTCCAGCGCTTTCCCCTCCCAGCAAGCGTTGATATTAATGTGAAAGCGATCTTGTACAGAGGATGGTTTAGCAAGCAAAGTTGGCAAACAATATTGAAGCAAGAGCGATGGGCCAGAAACAGTAATGTTGTATAAAGCAGTATTGCCCCTAAACTCACTGAGCGCCTGATCGGCTTCGTGCACAAGATGAGTGGCATAAAGAAGGAATTTGTTTCCCCGTTGATTGAGTCGAATATGCTTACCTACTCGGTCAAACAATTGGCTTTCTAACTTTTGTTCTATCCTTTTCACCACTTTAGACAATGCGCCTGTGGTGACTGATAAATGCATAGATGCTTTGTTCAAATTCTCATGTTGCGCAACAACAATAAACTTTCTTAAGTCTTCAATATCCATAGCTTCGCCGCTTTATTGTTTCCAGTTGGGAATTGATTGCTTATTTATTGTAGCTTAATTGTAAGTGGTTATTGTGCCAAGATCGTCATAATAAAATTGTTATTAAGCGTGAAAGATTTATGAAGCCTCTTTATTTTACTGTCTTGTGTTTATATATGGTGTGCACAGGGGCAACAGCGGCAACCACAGATGAACTGAGTGCAAATGGCATGAGTAAAGCACCTAAGGCTAGTACTTCAATACACGCTGATCATAAATATCACACAAGAGTTGGTTCTCACGGTATGGTGTTATTTACAGATGGCGCTGAACTCTATGCGAGTCACTTACCCCTTTATTACTCGCCACACGATTACCAACTTATTTATACAGTAGTAAGTCAGCATAAAGCTAAGCTAATTGCGTATCTACAAGCAGGCTCAACGTCTCACAGTAACATGGTGACGCTGTTACCGGAAAACTTCGATTTAAATAAACTAGTTGATGGTGAAAGATTTTCTATTCCAGCACAGTTTTATAAAGGTCATTTTGAGCGGGGTGGTACTAAGTGGTTAGGAAAATCGGAGCTGATATTTGAAAAGCTATTGTTTAAACGTCGCTTAGTAAAACAGTACAAACCATCACATTCTGACGAAGATAGCGTTACAGATGAGCCTGATGAAAAGTGGACTAGCATCAGCCTCGGTGACAAGTATTTATACATTCACCTCATTGGCGAACGCCCATCGTTTGATGCATTGTTTATCGTCGACGATTGTCAGACAACCTTAGAAAACAAGCAGGGCGAAAGTGTGCCGAGCAAGGCACAAATTAATGAGGTTTTTTCTCACTGCGGTTCGCCTGTGCTAGTGTACTTTGAAACACAGGATTTTGCGTACTGACGCACTTCATTTGCGCTAGCGTGATTCCAGTTTTAAAGTTTTATGCTATCGCTTATGGCTTTAATATGTTCAGGGCCTATGCCGCAACAGCCTCCAATAATACTAGCGCCTGCCGCTATCCATGACTGAGCGTAATCCGCATAGCGCTGCGGTGTTATATCGTTGCGCAACTCTGACAAAATTGCGTTAGCTTCATGCTGACGCTTTCTTTCTGAAAAGCTATTGGCGTATGCACCAGTAGCAATGTTTTCATTCAACTGTCGCGTAATTGCCAGTGCACTTTCCATTTCCTCTGGCTGTGAACAATTAAATAGCACGCTATCAACATGGTTCAATAACGGCGTTATTTTTTCTAGCGGCTCGCCTGAGCGAAGAGTCATAGGCTCGTTGGACGACGCTCTATTTTGCAAAGAAAATGACAGCCATATAGGAAGGGAAGAAAGATCCTTTATCAATGAAACTACAGCATTAGCTTCTTCAATAGAGCAAGCAGTTTCAATAAGCCAAATATCTACAAAAGGGGCTTGTGCTTTAATCAGCGGTGTTAAAATTTCGGCCACTCGGCCCGCATCGAATAAGTCTGGACGGTACGAGCCAAAGGCTGGTGGCACACAGCCTGCGACCGACAACTTATCGCTTTTATGCTGCTGAAAAGTGACGGCTTCCCTTGCTAGCTTAGCCGCTGACTCGGCCAGCGAAAATGCTTGTTTGTTAAACGCAGTTTCCCCAATATGAAATGGAACGAGGGCATAGGCATTTGTAGTAATAACAGTGGCACCAGCATTTAGAAAGTGGGTGTGTACCTCACGCACTAGCTCAGGGGCTTGCATCAGTGCCAGCGCTGACCATTCTGGTTGTTTAAAAGGCGCACCAACCCTTTCAAGTTCGCGACCCATGCCACCGTCTAAAATATGAATCGCTGTATTACTTACTGTCATTAAAACCTTAATTGCAAAGCTGAATAATTAATAATAGTTAGCCTGAAGCGCTAAATTCGCGCTTCCAATAGATTGGGCTTTGACGCCAACATGTCCCGGGCTAATTCGCGCAGGTGTAATCCCGCGCATATCTACCTGCTTCAACGCGCTTTGGGTTTTCTCAACCAATAATTCTTTTATGTTGCTCGGTATTGCGCCGTCAATAATTACGCCATCTAAGTCTAAAAGGCTCATGGCGCACTGTGAAGCAAACGCAAGGCCTTTTGCCGTTTCGCCTATCCAAGCCTCTACAATAGACTCATCACATTGCCAATGCGAAGGCGACTCATAGATGTGATTGGCATTTTCACCTGCTTGATTGAGCTTTCTTTCCAATAGATAAAGCGAAGACTGCGTAATTAACTGGCGCTGCTGATTTTGACTAAAAAAAGGTAAAGAACCGATAGCACCAGCATTACCTGTTTTGCCATTAATAAGCTGGTTGTTGAGTACCAGGCCGCCGCCTAAAAACGTACCAACAAAAACGTATAAAAAACTCTCAAAGCGCTTTGGATTACCGAAAGACATTTCTGCGCTGCATGCGGCCCCCGCGTCATTTTTAATAAAAACCGGTAGGTTTAATAAACTTTCAAGTGTGGATTGCGGGTCAAACTCTTTCCATTCGTCTAACTCTTTTTTCGGTGCGCCAGCTTCTTCTGCCCAACTCCAAATTTCAAAAGGCATAGCTATGCCTAACCCTCTCACCAGGCGTTGTTGCGCTGTATCTAAGCTTTTAGTTAAAACATTGAATGCGCGCTCTGCGAAGTTAAGTAGATTGCTTACCGTTGGATAGGCAAACTTTTCGTTCAGCGTTGCTTTAACATTGCCTTTTAAGTCGAGTAAGGTCATATCAAAACTGCGGCGTCCTACCTTAAGGCCAATGCTGAATGCCCCATTAGCATTTAATCCAAAGGGAACCTTAGGCTGACCGACGCCACCTTTAATAGGCGTTAAGCGTTTAACTAAGCCATCGCTTTCCAACTTCTTGATAATTACCGTTGCAGACTGCGCCGATAGCCCGGTCAATTGTGCAATTTCAGCTTTAGGTAATGCAATGCGTTGTCGAATTAAGGTTAAGATCGCGCGCTCATTCGCTGAGCGATTATCGAGTAACTCTGGTGCATTTTGTGATGGCAGGTGAAACGCCGATTCAATATTCAAAGTAATTACTATCTACCGTTAAAAGTGAAAAGAGTTAAATAATATCAATCCGCATAGATGATTGCCCACTCAGAAGGCGCTGGCAAGTTTCCTAGCAAAGCGTGGGAATGCAGAAAGTGTTCCCTTTCAAATTCCCAGAATGAAGCCAGGAAGCTTGCCAGACCTTCCCGAAGGCAAGCTTAAAATGTCCCTACTCTATGTTGTGTCACCTAGATGTAGAACTACTATGCCTGCGGTAATACGCCGCAATTCCGAACATTTTAACTATCGCTGAGCGGATAATTATCTCTGCGGACTGGTATAACAGCAAGCCTAGCTTCAAATGGAAGCGATAGTGCTCACTTTGTTCAAAAAAATATCCATTGTTTTGAATAGAATACATTCACATCCTACAATTCTTTGGAAAAAATTTAAATCAATTAGGTTGATTTAATGGGTTTGTTCGTCAATACTATGCCCCAATTAATTAACGATTCGTTAACCTTACGCACAGTGCGTTCGAGTAAACGACCCCTTTTTGAGATTTTTTGAGCGAGGCTGGTATGAAGATTTTGTGTTTAGGTGAAGTGCTTATTGATATGTTAAGCCAAGGTGCAGCGCCCAAAGATGGCAACATACCAGCAATGAAGCCATTTCAGCCTTATGCTGGTGGTGCGCCTGCTAACGTGGCGGTTGCCGTTGCTCAACTGGGTGGCGAGAGCGCGATGGTGTCAAAGGTCGGTGACGATACTTTTGGGGCGTTTCTTAAAGAAATGCTTGAGCACTACAAAGTGAATACCGACTTCGTGTGGACCACACAAGAAGGGAACACGGCACTGGCGTTTGTAAACTTAGATGAAGACGGCGAGCGTTCGTTCGACTTCTACGTTGATAATGCCGCGCACAAGCACATTTCAGAACAAGACTTGTCGACGATCGATTGCAACAAAAATACGGTACTTCATTTCTGTTCTGGCTCGATTTCTGGCCCTGAACTTATTCCCGGCACCGAGTTTATTTTAAACAGGGCGAAGGAAAACGGCATGATGGTGTGCTTAGACATTAACTATCGCCCAGCGTTTTGGGATGATACTGCCAATGCACCAGCGCGTATTGATGAGGCCGCTAAGAAAGTCTCTGTTTTAAAGGCAAGCCGCGAAGAACTTGCAGAGTTGTACGGTGAAGAGAATGCCGATGCAAAAGTACAGCAGTGGCTAGATAGCGGTGTGAAAGTTGTATTGGTAACCGACGGTGGCGAGCCAATTCACTATATTACTAAGTCGTTCAGCGGTACGTTGGCATCGCCAAAAATGGATGTAAAAGATACCACCGCAGCCGGCGATTCATTCATCGGTGGGTTCTTGTATTTCCTTTCGACCAAAGTTAAAAACGCCGATGAGTTCGATACGTGGGCCGAAAACTTTGAAAATGTTAGCGAAGCCACTGAGTTTGCTATTCGTTGCGGGGCTTACACGGTTACGCAATACGGCGCATTCAGCGCGCTGCCTACACAGGAAAATATTGCTAAGTAAAAGCGTTAAAAAACGCTTTAAAAGCTGTGAAGCAGGCCATAAAAAAGGGTTCAATTGAACCCTTTTTTGTCTTTTAAAGCTCTACCAGCAGCATAAGTTAATACGGGAAGTCGGCCTAGTGTTTGTCGGCTCTGCTTTGGAACTTGCGCTCTTCGGTATTAACCTTTATCCATTCACCCGTGCTGATGTATTCTGGTACCTGTACGACTAAGCCAGTTGAAAGCGTTGCCGGTTTAGTGCGAGAGGTAGCTGACGCACCTTTAATAGACGGGTCGGTCTCAACCACTTCAAGCTCAACGCTCATTGGTAAGTCTAAGGCAACGGGCACTTCACTAACAATAACCACCTGAATGCCATCGGTTTCTTCGTTAATAAACAGAGCTTCGTTCTCAATGCTCTCTTTGCTCAAGTGATAAGGGGTGTAGTCTTCCTTATCCATGAACACATATTCTTCGCCATCAATATACGAAAACATAGCAGGGCGACGAATTAAGTCAGCCATATCTAAGGTGTCTGAGTCTTTAAAGGTTTCATCGTACTTCGCGCCTGTAACTACATCGTACATGCGCATGCGATAAATACTGCCACCTGCACGACCCTGAGGCACAGAGCGTTCTATGTCTCTTACAATGCAAGTTTTTCCGTCAAATACCACGGTGTTATTCTTTTTAATTTCACTAGCCTTAGGCATGGCGACTTCCTATTAATGTGTTTTGTAAGGCATACGCCTACTTTTTTCTCACCTCATTCTCTGCGATTTTGTCTAACTTAGGAAGTGTTTTTGCGGGCTTAGTTTTCTATTAACGCTTTAACATTCGCTAAGGTGTCAGCTTCATTGGCGGGTTTGTCCCAACGAATTCGATGGATACGGGGAAAGCGAAGCGCAACCCCAGATTTGTGCCTTGACGAAGGGTGTACAGCGTCGAAAGCCACCTCCAGCACTAACTCTTTTTTCACTTCTCTCACCGGGCCAAACCGTCCTACGGCATTGCGTCTTACCCAGTTATCTAGTTTTTTAAGTTCTTCATCGGTGAACCCGGAATAGGCTTTACCGATAGGCAGAAGCTGACTGTCTTCCCAAGCGCCGAACGTGTAGTCAGAGTAAAAGCTGGAACGCTTACCGTGTCCGCGCTGTGCATACATCATTACCGCATCCACAACCAGCGGATCGCGCTTCCATTTAAACCATTGGCCTTTGGGTCTGCCGGGGACGTATTTACTATCTAAGCGCTTTATCATCAGCCCTTCTACCGCACGATTTTGGCATACTTGGGTGTGAAGCTGGCGCAAAGTTTCAGGGGAAGTGGCATTAAGTGTTTCAGAAAGAAACAAGCGGCTGTTATTCGTTTTGCTAAACCATTTTTCAAGGGCATCGCGCCTTGCTTTTAGTGTTTTATCGGTTAGATCTTCACCATCAAGCACTAAAGCATCGTAAACGATTAGTCCAACGGGGGAGGAAGACTGTAGCGCTTTACTCGGTTTCTTTTTATTAAGGCGCTGCTGAAGGGCATTAAAGGTATCCACGTCTGGCTGTGTGGCGGTTGAAGCCTGTTTACCGCTTTTATTACTACTCGTGCGTTGACTAGCCGCACTTTGGGTAGTCGATGCTTCAGATTGATGTAAGCCATGTTCTGCATTATGGATAACCAACAGTTCTCCATCTAGCACCATATTGCCACGTATAGACTCAAGTAAGTCGGGAAATGAGTGGCTAATATCATCGCCAGTACGGGAAAAAAGGGCTTTTTCAGACTCGTCGCCATCGGCGCCACTACCGTTTTGAGTCTTATCATCTCCAGCGTTATTTGACTTAACGACAAGCTGCACACGAATGCCATCGTATTTGTTTTCAATTTGCCAAGTGTCCTTGGTGAAAGCGTTGATATCGCTATCGTCAATGGGGTGAGAAAGCATAACTGGATGAAAGGTGACGGCGTTTTCAATATCAGGCTTGTCGGCTTTTCCTTCTAGGTAGCTAAGCATGTCAACATAAGGTGGGGTAACCGCATGCCAAAGTGTTTCAATCTCTTTAATATCTTTATTGCCATAGTCGGCCAATATTTGTTTTATGGAGCGAGCCGACACACCTATACGTAACCCTCGTGTGCCCAACTTTAGTAATGCCCAGCGCTGCGCAGGTGTCATTATTGTTAGGTAGTGGGCTAGCGTCTCAGAAACTTTCTGCTTACTTATGGATGCAAAGGTTTGTACCACTTCGGTAAGCGTGGGTAGCGAATCTGAAGGCTCGCTGTAAGGCCATAAATGGGCCACAGTTTCACTAACCTCACCCACATAGTCATAGCTCATGGCAAAAAGCGCAGAATCGGTATGTTCGGTAATAAGCTTTTTTACCGTGTTTCGTTTAAAGAAGTCGAACCGCAACGTGCCTGCCATAGCAGCAATCGCCCAGCCCCGGTCAGGGTCTGGTGTATTGGCAATGTAGTCGGCGATAAGCTGTGCCTTAGCTTTGTTTCCAGACGTGAAATACAGCTGTTCAAGTAAGTGACTAAATGCGTCCACTAATCGCCTCCTTGCTCTTCTTCATCATAACCGACTAGCGATAGCGCTCTGGCTTTAAAGCCCATTTTTTGTGCCTGATACATCAAGGCGTCTTCTCTGCCGTGGGTTACCCACACTTCTTTCGGGTTGACTTCTTCAATGGTTTGCAGCAATTCAGGCCAGTCGCAATGATCAGAGATGATAAGCGGTAGCTCTGCATTTTTTTGCTTAGCGCGAGCACGGATTTGCATCCATCCAGACGCCACCACAGGTCGCACGTTAGGCAAGCTTCGCGACCACCTATCGGCAAGTGCAGAAGGCGGCGCAATGACTATTTCACCGGCTAATGTTTTTTTATCCGCGACCTCAGACACCGGTATTAAGTTGCCTAAGTCTATTCCTAATTGCTTATAGAGATCACACAGCTTTAGCTGTGCACCATGTAAGTAGATGGGCTTGGTGTAACCCGCCTCGCGCAGCGCTAAAATAACCCGCTGGCACTTGCCTAATGCATATGCGCCTACTAAATGGCACCTTTCGGGGAATACGCGCAACGAATGAAGTAGTTTTTCAATTTCATGTTCTATGGGCGGGTGCTTAAAGACAGGAAGCCCAAAAGTGGCTTCGGTAATCAATACGTCGCAAGGTACAACTTTAAAAGGCGGGCAGGTAGGATCGTGACGGCGTTTGTAATCGCCGGAAACCACAACGCGGTAGCCTGCATATTCAATAAGAATTTGTGTAGAGCCAAGAATATGGCCTGCTGGATAAAATGTGGCTTTTACATCGTTAAACTTAATGCTTTCACCTATAGCTACAGCGTGCTGGTGAGTAGCCATATCTTCACCGTAGCGGGTTTGCATAATCGCCAGTGTTTCTGGGCTTGCGTACACACTGTTATGGCCTGCCCGTGCATGGTCAGCGTGACCGTGTGTGACAAGGGCGGTGGCGACTTCATTCATTGGGTCGATGTAAAACTCACCCGGCTCGCAATAAAGGCCAGTATCGTCAGTTTTTAACCACGTTGATGGATGCACTTCTTATAGTCCTGCCAAATAAGGGAATGCTTGTTACTACGTATTTCACCCCCTTAATCGACCACTTGAATTAGGCATTCACTACTGGTTTAACCCGCATTCATCTATCGAATTTGGGTTAGGCTACGATACTGACGAAAACCAATTAGGCTCGGCTACTTTGCTAGGCACTTTCAGATTCTAGATAGTTACGCCAATATGCCAAAGGACCAGGTTTTATTCTGGTCCTTTTTGGTTGAATCGGATTTATATAACGTCTTTTAGCACAGATGTTAGCTATGAGGTTTTGTTTGCCTCTGTCGCCAACTCTTGCTCTTCTACCAAACCATCATCTTGCTTGCTTTGTTGCTTCTTATAAAAGCTGCGCAGATACAGTGTTCTCCATGCCGCTTCAAATGGCCCCTGCTCAAAGTTCTTAGTAATAAAATTCGCCAACAATATTTGAATTGCTGTAAGCGCAAGGGTAATTAACATCAAATCGAGCAGCGTAACGGTATAGGCAAATTCGGGGTAGTAAGCGGGCATAATCACACGAAACAGCACAGCCAAAACAATAGACTGTGTTAGATAGAGGGTAAACGCCACCTTGCCGCAGTTAATAAGTGACTGATACCACCAGCTGGTTGTGTTTTTCACTTTGATTAACAGATGAGCGTAGGCAAAAGCACAGAAAATAGCGGGGATACTGGTAAACATGGGAATAACATCTGAGGTTACTTGCTCAAACATTATCTGAGGAATAACAGTAATAACAGAGGTGGCTATGGCAATGATAGCCACTTTTTTAAATACAGCAGAAGAGAAGCCAAGGTTAAAAAAATCGCTTCTATAAAGGTAGGCACCAAACATCATAAGCCCCATCGACTGCCACAGCATGGAAAAAGGGGCTGCAATAACGGTAGCAAGAACAAAAGATGCTTGAACTCCTATTTGGAACAAATAACTACTTTGCCATTCCGTAACCTCTTCGGCGTAGGCCTCACTAGACCTAAGGGGCGGTGCGCCACCGTAGTCGTATCCAAGCGTAAGTACTATGCCAAAAACAAGCATAATGATGCTTCCCACGACTAAATATTTAACACTTTTCGCGCGAAGCGCTTCTTGGTCTAACGTTAAGTGTTTTAGTACAAAGTAGGCGCAAAGACTGTAATAAAGCAGTATGTCACCGCCAAATATGAACACGCCATGTATTAACCCAAATAAAAATAGCCATTTAAGCCGTGATTTAGAAAAGTCTAAAAAGTTGTGCCCTCGCTTTTGGCAAGCGTCGAATTGAATAGCTAAACCTGCTCCAAACAACAGGCAAAATAAGGTGCGAAATCTTCCATCTAAGAAAAGTGCGCTAACTGTCGAGATAATCTCATCAGATAAAAGTGGCGCTTCAAAAAACGCGTAGCCGGTGTGAAAATTTTGATGATATGCAATGTTTAAAAACAGTATGCCAAGGATTGCTAGACCTCTAATGGCATCTATCGATTGAATTCGCATTTACGTTCCCTGTAATCATATTTTGTAGTTTTACGAGTGTAGTGTAATCGCTTTCGTAGTGTCGATGCTTAAAGTGTATTCGAATATTAACTATTGCTAATAACCTTAATCCACTAATAAATAGAAAGTACAGTAGATACTTATTTTTTCAAGGTAGTTATATTGCGCCGAGCTTTGATGGTTATTACAAAGGCAGAGAGTAAGGTGTTGGCGTATATAAACTTAACTAAGGAATTGGCGTATAAAGCGGAAAAGGCATAACAGATACCATAAATGACATTACTTCCCTGTGCTTTCGCTAAGTGGTTTAAGCAAAAAGGCTGGCAACTGCGTGATTATCAACAGACCATGTTGGTGGAAAAAGATAAACATGACTGTACTTTATTGATAGCACCGACAGGGGCGGGTAAAACCTTGTCTGGTTTTCTGCCAAGTTTGGTAGAGCTTAGTGAATTAAATGAGAGTAATGCATCAGCTGAAAACAAGGGTAATCAGAGTGGGTTTAATGGTTTACATACCTTATATATTTCACCACTTAAAGCGTTAACCCAAGATATTCATCGCAACCTGTTACAGCCTATTGAAGAAATGTCGTTGCCTATCACTGCTGAAACGCGTACTGGCGATACGCCTTCTCATAAGCGTCAGCGACAGCGCAAAAAGCCGCCTAATATCCTCCTTACTACCCCCGAATCTCTTATGCTGATGTTAAGTTACGCCGATGCCGATAAGCTTTTCGGCAAGCTAAAACGGGTGATCATCGATGAAACCCACAGCTTAATGGCAAATAAGCGCGGCGACTTTTTATCACTCGCCCTAGCGCGATTAAGCGTGCTTTCACCACGCTGCAAACGCATAGGCCTGTCAGCAACCGTAGCGTTTCCCGAAACTTTGGGCGCGTGGCTAGCGGGCAGTGACAGTGTTGCTAATATCATTAAAGTAAAAGCGGGTGAGAAGCCAAAAGTTGAAATGCTGCACTCAAAAGCACGCATGCCTTTTGGCGGCTTTATGGCCCGGTACGCCATTGATGATATTTATGCAGCCATAGAAAATGCGCAGACTACACTTGTTTTTGTTAATACCCGCGCTCAGTCTGAACTTCTATTTCAAATGTTGTGGGAAGCAAACAAGGCTGCGCTTCCCATAGCGCTTTATCACGGCAGTTTGAGCAAAGAGCAAAGGCGAAAAACCGAAGCCATGATGGCAAGCGGCATGCTAAGAGCAATTGTGTGTACTTCTGCGTTAGAGTTAGGTATCGACTGGGGCGACGTCGACAAAGTCATTCAAGTAGGTGCTCCGAAAGGCGTAAGCAGGCTGCTGCAAAGGATAGGGCGAGCGAACCACAGGTTAGATGAGCCTAGCGAAGCGTTACTTGTACCAGCCAACCGTTTTGAAGCGCTGGAATGCCAAGCGGCCATTACGGCCATTGAAAAAGGTGAACTTGATGGCGAAAGCCCTCAGCCAGGCGCGCTAGACATCATTCCGCAGTTTATCTTGAACTGTTTATGTAGCAAAGCTGATAGCCCGGGTGCCTTGTATCAAGAGATACTTACTGCAACGCCTTATCAAGGGTTAGATAGAGACGATTTCGATAAACTGTGGCGCTTCACTCAAGACGGTGGCAGTGCACTAAATGCGTATGAACGGTATCAGCGCCTGACCAGAAATGATGATGGCACGTACTCGCCAGCAAATCGTCGGGTTATTCAACGACACAGACAAAACATAGGCACAATTGTTGAGGCAGGGCGACTTAAAGTAAAGCGTATTAGAAGAGGGAATCAGGGCAAGATCATCGGTGAAGTAGAAGAATATTTCGCCCAGCAGTTAACGCCCGGAGATACCTTTTATTTTGGCGGAGAAGTACTGCGCTTTGAAGCTATTCGCGACATGCAGCTTCACGCCAAGCCGGCCAAAGCGAAAGAGCCTAAAATACCAAGCTACGCGGGTGGGCAAATGCCTCTTTCTACTTATTTAGCGGAAGGGGTGAGAGCGATTTTGGCTACTCAAAAGTCGTGGAAAGCCTTGCCGGCACAGGTACAAGAATGGCTTAATCTTCAGCAGGCGTTCTCGCAGCTACCTAGCCCGGATAAGGTGCTGGTGGAGCAGTTTCCGTTTAGGCAGGCGCACTATACCTTGTACTACACTTTCGACGGTCGCAAAGCGAACCAAACCTTAGGTATGTTGTTAACGCGGCGAATGGAAAAAATGGGCATTAAGCCGTTAAGCTTCAGCGTGACTGATTATGGTTTGTCGGTAGCATCAGTGAACGCCATTACCCAAGGGCAGTTACAGCAGCTGTTTCAGCCGGATATTCTAGGCGACGAGTTAGAAGATTGGATGTTACAGGCGCCTATGCTTAAACGCTCGTTCAGGCAAGTAGCGGTAGTAAGCGGGCTGACCGAACAGCGTTATCACGCCAGCCAAAAAACCATGAAGCAGGTCACCTTCTCTACGGATCTTATTTACGATACATTGCGAGAACACGACCGCGATCATATTTTACTGAAAGTAGCCAGGGCTGATGCTGAGCGAGAGTTACTAGACTTACGGCGACTCGCTAACTTACTCATTCGTTATGTAGATTCAGCGACATTAGTTAACCTTGAAAAACCGTCGCCCATGGCTATTCCTATTGTGCTTGATGTGCGCAGTGAACAAGTAAAAGGCGCTGGTGCGCAAGCCATTATTGAGCAAGCCAATTTATACGCCGAAGCCGAAACCATGTTAGACGAAGTTCGCGCGTTACTCTCAGGGGCTAGTGTTGAATAGGGTGGGACTAAGCAGAATATTCAAACTCGCTTTCCCATATAAACGATGTACCTCACGCCTGATGCTTTACTTAACAAACATTGGCGGTAAGTACGTTGGACAGGAAAGCTAAATAGTATTTCGCTATATAAATGTGCAGCTTTGCCCTGGTAATAAAAACTCACAAACGAAAAATAAAGAGGTTAATTTGGCAATAACCGACGCGTGGCTGACTGAAAAAGTTAGTCAGCGCCACATTACTATTACGAAATATGCAGACTATCTGTGGTTATTAGACGCACGTGGCGTGGCGTATTTACCCGCATGCGACTGGCTGATTGTTTCTGATCTTCACCTAGAAAAAGGCAGTTATTTACGCAGTTATGCGAACCCCTTACCCAGCTTAGATTCCACCGCCACACTCAAACGCCTGGAAAGTATTATTGATGATTACCAACCTTTGCGAGTAATAAGCTTGGGGGACAGTTTTCACGATAAACACAGCATGTCTCGTATGACTATTGAAGACCGTCAGCACCTATGTAGGCTTGTTGATAAAGTGAAAGAGTGGATGTGGGTAGAAGGTAACCATGACCCAGACCTGCCGGAAGGCATTCCAGGCACGCCCTGTTTTGAAATAGTGCTAGATAATATGGTGTTCAGGCATGAGCCAGAAATGAGCGAAAAGCGAGCGCAAGTTATCGGTCACTATCATCCCAAAAAGCGCACCACCGTTACACGACGTCGTTACTCTGGCAAATGCTTTACTAACAACAAAAACTTATTTGTAATGCCCGCCTTCGGGCAATTCACCGGTGGGCTAGACATAGACGAAGACGTAATGCTAACGCTTCTTCCCAAGCCGACCCGTCAGGTTTTCATGTTCTGTGACGGCATTATCTTCAAAATATAGCACACCAAAAATGGGGTCAGAGTACATTTCCCCTTCAGAAGAATCGAAATGGGGTTAGAGTACATTTATTTAAAGCAATTTCGCTTTTTAAATGTACTCTGACCCCATAATTTTAAGCCTAGTTTAGCGCGCTGAGTTCCCATATACTTTTTCAACTGAACAAAAAAGGAACAGGAAAATGTATCGATTCGGAATTGTCGGCGCAGGCATGATTGCGGATTTTCATGCTCAGGCCATTCACGCTATTCCCAATGCAGAATTAACAGGGATTTATTCACGTTCAATTGATAAGGCGAATGGGTTCTCTAAAAAGCATAGCTGTACACCTTACGACGACTATATGTCGTTTATAACGTCTCCTGAAATTGACATCATCACTATATGCACGCCATCAGGTTTTCATTTAGAGCCAATATCAGCTGCCGCTAAAGCGAGAAAGCACATCATTTGTGAAAAACCGCTGGAGGTTACTGCTGAAAGAGTAGATGAAATGATTGCGGTGTGTGCCCAAAACAAGGTGATGCTAGCGGGTATTTTTCCTCGTCGGTTTAACGCCTCTTCTCAGTTACTTAAGCAAGCTATAAACGCTGGGCGCTTCGGCAATATTGCCATGGCAGATGCCTATATTAAATGGTGGCGAACCCAAGAGTATTATGAAAGCGGCGCATGGCGCGGTACATGGCAACTCGACGGTGGCGGCGCGTTAATGAATCAGTCAATTCATACGATTGATTTGCTTCTTTATGTAATGGGAGATGTAAAATCTGTGCGAGCAGAAACTAGGCTGGTGGCCCATGATGGCATAGAGGTGGAAGATGTTGGAATTGCAATGCTAGAGTTTAAAAATGGTGCGTTAGGCGTTATTCAAGGCTCAACAGCTTGCTGGTCTAAAAGTGGTCATCCGGCAGAGATACAAATCACTGGTTCTAAGGGCTCAGTTTTTATGAGCGATGATAAATTTCGAGTCTGGGAGTTTGCTGAAGAAAGCGAAGAAGACAAAGAGATTAGATGCAAGTATGGGCTTTCTGAAAATGAAGCGGGAGCAGGAGCAGCTGATCCATCGGCCATCGATTTCGTGTGGCATCAAAGAAACTTCGAAGATGTATTAAATGCCCTTGATAACGGCACTAAACCACTTGTGGATGGATTTGAAGGACGTAGATCGATTGCGCTACTAAACGCTATCTATCGCTCAGCGAAAAACGGCGGTGAAAAGGAACTTGTGTAAAAATGGGGTCAGAGTACATTTCACAGTTATTGCTGCTTCAAAAAAATGTACCCTGACCCCTTTATTTAGAAAAATGTACTCTGACCCCATTTATTTGGGTTAGTCGCGCCAGCGTTTGGTTAACTCGTCGTAGGCGTCTATGCGGCGGTCACGGAAGTAAGGCCAAATGCGCTTAACCTGCTCGGTACGTTCCATATCAAGTTCCACTGATAGCGTGGTTTCACCCTCAGCTTCAGCTTTTGCCAAAATCTCGCCCTGCGGCCCTGCTATGAAGCTTTGCCCCCAGAACTGAATGCCCGGGTCGCCCTCAACAGGTGACGCTTCAAAACCAGTGCGGTTCGCAACGATTACCGGTACTGAGTTTGCTACAGCATGAGAACGCTGGATGGTTTCCCATGCGCCGTGCTGGCGGGTACGCTCTTCTTCTGTGTCAGTTAAGTCCCAGCCAATAGCAGTAGGGTAGAACAACAAATCTGCACCTGCCATTGCCATTAGACGTGCCGCTTCTGGGTACCATTGATCCCAACATACCAATACGCCAAGTTTACCTACGCTGGTTTCAATAGGTGTGAAGCCCATATCGCCCGGCGTGAAGTAAAACTTCTCGTAAAAGCCCGGGTCGTCAGGAATATGCATTTTGCGGTACTTGCCCGCAATTTCTTTACTGCGGTCAAATACTACGGCGGTGTTGTGATATAAACCTGAACCGCGCTTTTCAAAAAGCGACGTCACTAAAACGATATTGTGCTTTTCGGCGAGTTCACCAAAAAAGTCTGTCGCTGGTCCAGGAATGGGCTCAGCCAAATCAAAGGCGTCAGTATCTTCTTGCTGACAAAAGTACAAAGTGCTGTGCAGTTCTTGAAGCAAAATACACTCGCAGCCCTCAGCCGCTAATTTGGCGATTTGCTCGGCACTTTTATTCCAGTTCGTTGCTTTATCGTTGTCAGCAACGGCCTGTTGTACCAGGCCAACTTTTAGCTTAGCTGGACGCATGTAATGACACTCCTTTTTTTAAGGTGGTGATAATCGAGTCTTTTAATGTATTTGTGGGTACTTGCATGGAAATACAATGCAAGCTGCCGTATTGTCTTACGAGTACACTGCAGTCAATTGGTTCAACAATATGATTGGGATGTGCTTTTTGCACCATCTCAATGGCTTCAGCATCTTCTTCTTCACCATACACAGGCAATAAAATCGCATTATTACAAATCAAGTAATTGGCATACGATGCCGGCAAGCGATCCCCTTCATCATTAACGATATTAGGTAACGGTAAATGAAATTGTTCATGCTCTGGCAATTCAAGGGCGCATTCGTCACATAACGCTTTCAACCCTTCGAAGTGACTGTCGTTAGGGCGGTTGTTACACGCCTGAATTACTAAGCCTTTATTCGGGGTAAAGCGCACTAGAGTATCAATATGACCGTCGGTATCATCGCCTTCTAAATGACCATGCTGCAATATAGTAACCTTGCTGCAACCCAGCATATCTTTAAAAGTATCTTCGTAAGCACTGAGCGACATGTCGCCATTTCGCTCAGGGTTTAATAAACATTGTGCCGTGCTTAATAAGTGGCCGTTCTCGTCGATTTCTAACGCGCCGCCTTCCGCTACAATAGGGCTGCTGCGAAGCACAGATTTACACATGGCAGCAAAATAACGCTGATTGGCAAGGTTATCTTCAGAGGCGATAAATTTGTTACCCCAGCCGTTAAAGCGAAACTCTACGGGAGAGCCATTGCCCTCGCTGTCTTTACAGGTGATAAAGCCATAGTCACGCATCCAGGTGTCGTTAAAGGATGCCGGAACAATTAGCACTCGGGCGTTCTCTGGTAAACGGGGTTTGAGGTCATCTACGTCATTCGGCGCGCATAACAAAATAACACCGGCATTATTGCGGTTTACTGCTGCAATCACATTTAGATAGGTCGCTCTCGCTTCTTCCAACCATGGTGCCCAGTCGGTGTTTGCGTGCGGCCATGCCAACATAACTGCATCAATGTCATGCCATTCAGGCGCCATAATACGGTTGCCGTGCATATGTAGAATTCCAAGTCGCTTTAAAATAGGGTTCGGATTATAGCCATGCCTCAGCAGGAGACCAAGGCAAATGGCGATGAAATTAATTGGCGGTGACGATTACTTTAAGCCATAGCTAAAAACTTGCGTAATCGAAGAGAGCACGACTTTTACTTTAAATGTCGCCCACCATTAAGGTGTAATGTTTGACCTGTTATGTAATCGCTATCAAATAAATAATTCATTGCTTTAACGGCCTCTTGCGCGCCGGGTACTATCTCTAACAATGATTTTTTTAACGCCTTCTTTCTGTAGGTTTCATCATCGCCTTCGTTAAACATAAGCAGGGCAGGGGCAACACTGTTCACTTTTACATGCGGAGATAGTTTTTTAGCAAATGAGAGGGTTAAGTTATGAAGGGCCGCTTTGCTTGCTGCATAAGCCATATGTTTCTCGCTGCCCGTCTCCTGAACATAGTCCGTCATATGAATGATGTCAGCTTGTTCTTCACAGTTACACAGTGCTTCTTCAAGTGCCAAATTTATGCGATAGGGAGCAACAGCATGAATTATCATCATGCGCTCCATTAAACCTTGCTTGTTGGTATGCGCTTTCTCTTGTGCCCAATCAGAAGCGTTGTGGATCACTCCTCGATAGGTTTTACTGATTGCCTTAATCTCATCAATTGCTCGATCAATAGCCGCCTCAGTGCTAAAATCCGCCTGTATGACTGTAGCGCCTTTATCCTTGAGCAGTGCAATACTTGAGCGATGAGTTCGATAAGTCACAACTACGTGGTGGCCTTGTTCGAGTAAGTTCTGTGCCATTGCCAAGCCTAAACGTTGGCTAGCGCCTGTTATTAATACAGGTGATTTCAAGATAATGTCCTTTTTAGAGAAAGGTAACAGTCTTTATATTTTGTGCTAAGTGCACAGCAGGTAGCAATGACATTAAATAAAAGTCATGTTGCCAAGTAATCGATCTCTAACGAAGCGAAAGTCGTAGAAGATCAAAAAAGAAGTATTAACGGATAAAGTAATGTTAGCAAAAGAAGCGGTAATTGTGCGTGATGCACTAGACCCCTCTATATCAGAGCCAGCGCAACGTGTACGAGACGCATTAGATGCCAAGGGTTTAGAAACCCCAATGGTGGAAAATGGTCTTACTGACGATCAAAAGCGCAAACGTATTGAAAGTGCTATGCGTGACGTAATGGACACGCTTGGACTTGATCTAACTGACGACAGCTTGTGTGACACGCCAGCGCGCATTGCCAAAATGTACGTCAATGAGATTTTCGGTGGTTTGGATTATCGCAAGTTCCCTAAGATTACTGCTATTGAAAATAAGATGCAGATTGACCAGCCTGTACAGGTCACTGACATTAGCTTAACAAGCACGTGCGAACATCACTTTGTGACTATTGATGGTACGGCCACTGTGTCTTATATACCCAAAGACACTGTGATTGGTCTTTCAAAGATAAACCGTCTTGTTGGTTTCTTTGCCCAGCGCCCGCAGGTACAAGAGCGTCTGACACAGCAGGTGCTGGTCGCCCTTCAAACGCTTACTAACACCGATGACGTAGCGGTGAGTATCAATGCCACCCATTATTGCGTGAAGGCGAGAGGGATCCGCGATACTAATTCATATACAAAAACGTCTGCGTTAGGCGGCCGTTTTCTTACAGATAGCGAATTGAAGCGAGAGTTTTTTCGTTAATTTGTCATCTTTATAAGTACTATTAAAAACTTAAAAAGCCGCTTTCGAAGCGGCTTTTTTTGTAAGAGGGCACCGAGACAGTAGATGGTTACATTTTCTAATTCACGGTTACTTGATTACAAGCTCTGAATCTAGCGAATCGACGATCAGATTGATTCGGCCACCAATGCCATCTGCCGCTGTTAGACTAAGAACCTTATTACAACATCCACACGATTCGTGCTGTTCGTGATACATGTCACGAACAGAATTTAAATGGAAATCATTAATCGCACCGCAATAAGGGCACATGTATTCCAACGCACTATCACTTTGCATCGTTTTATCCATTACCATGTTTAACATATCCATATGACGTAAGCCGAAATCCTCTGAGTGAAATAAGGGATTTGTTCTGCCTCTATGCATTAAATTTGACGGTCCCTATTCGTAGAAATCAAATTGTGTTCAACTCCCGCTAAAGAGCCGTTTTCTTAGAAGCTGCAAAAAACAAACCACACACAAGGATAAAGTGCTACTTGCTCGTTAACCGGCCATTAAAGTAAGTTGAATTGCTTTATGGTTGCCTGAACGTGCTATCTAGTAGGTGGGCCATTCTGTCCACGACTAAAGTATAGTAGGTAATTAATTCACTGCCTGTGTAATTAACGAATATTTAGTAAGTCGTTGGCGATAAAGCTAATTAAGTTTATTTACTGCCCTGGACGTTTTTTAAGGTCCGTTGGCAAAGCGCGCAAAGTACACTGCAACGCACTTAAGCGGCGCCTATTTGACTAAAAGCCATAGCGACTTGAAGAGGGCAAGCATAAAAAGTGCAGCGTTCAGATACCTTTTTCACCTGGCAGCAATTCGTGCTTGAAGTGCAGTTCACTGTCGCTAATAGGGAACGCTGAAGCCGTTGTTCGTGTATACCAAAATTCCAGAGGACGAGCGATTTTGCCTACTTGCGACTGCTCGTGATACCAAAAGGGAACTCTGGCCTTTCACATTCAAGTTTTAATGCACAGGGTTTGAGATTTTTACCTATCTCTTAATATTTCAAAGGGTTTTTGTAAATAAAAATAGTAGTCATACTGATGGCCGAATACGTAGATGTAGTGTTCGAATAGGCGAGGGGAATGTATCTTAATCGCTGAATAAACATTGTTATATCTTTCTTTGTAAAGCCAGATAATCCGGCGGATGCCAAGATACACTATTTACAAATACTACTTATAGCAGCACTGCTCATAGAAAATTCATAGTATGTCGTACTGAAGGGCTTAGCGAACCTATCCTAATTGACGGGTTTACAGGCTTTTTAAATTCTGTTAACTTTTAACTTAAACGATTAAGTTTCTAATTAAATTAGTTACCAAGCTTATTACATCCGTTATTGTTATTTGTGAAATATGTGAGTTCTTAAGACACTGCTCGTTTGCCTAAACTCATATATTTTTTTGTAAGTGCAAAAGGATATACATTTCCTTCATGCCGCAGTTGTGAGACCGACTATGCCTAACCAAGACCGTAGTAGCAGAATAATCCGGTGGTTAACCTATCTTATGTTCATGATGTTTGCGATGACATCAGATTCGGTAGGCGAAATAATCAAAGAAGTGAAAGTGGCATTTTCAGTCACCAATGCGCAGGCGAGTTTAATGCATTCTCTGCCCATGCTAGGCATCGCACTGTCTGGTTTATTCTTAGGGTTTTTAGCTGACAAATTAGGTCGCAAGCCAACTATTATTATAGGCCTGGCATTATTCGGTTTGGCTTGTTACAGCTTTCTCATAGCTGATAACTTTATGCTGATTGTAAGTTTGATGAGCTTGTCAGGGGTTGCCGTTGGTATTTTTAAAACCGGTGCGCTGGCCCTTATCGGTGACATTTCAACCTCAACAAAACAACACACAGCTACAATGAACGGTGCAGAAGCCTTCTTTGGTGTTGGCGCAATTATAGGTCCTTTGATTGTTGCATATCTTATTCATCAAGGCGTGGCTTGGCAGTGGCTGTATGTCATTGCTGGCGGCGTTTGTACCCTTCTTATTGTCGGTGCACTTTTGGTTAAGTACCCGACTTATTCTCGGGACACGTCGTCTGGCGAAAATAAGGTGTCAATTTCGAAAAGCTTGAGTCTAGTTAAAAATCCTTACGCTTTTGGGTTCTCAATTGGCGCGTTTTTATACGTAGCGGCAGAAAGTGCTATCTACGTTTGGATGCCAAGTTACCTCGTATGCGACGCTGCTACGTTAAAAGCCACATACGACTGTTACAGCGAAGGTTTCTCTCAAACCTTAGCTATTTACTCGGTTACTGCATTTTTTATCCTTCGAGCTGCGGGGCGCTTTATTGGCATTTGGATGATGTCTCGCTTTAACTGGGCCTTAGTGTTGATGGTCTTCACGGGCGCGATTGTATTGTGCTTTGGCTTAGGGTTATGGGGCGGAAAGCAGGTGGCACTTTATTTGTTCCCGCTAACCGGTATTTTCATGTCGGTCATTTACCCTACGTTTAATTCTAAAGGTATCAGCTGCTTCCCTAAACATCAGCACGGCAGTGTGGCAGGGGTTATTTTATTCTTTACTGCTGCGGGAGCTGCGGCTGGCCCTTTTATAATGGGCTTAGTGAGCGATGCTAACGGCGGTGATGCGAAATATGGTTTCATGGTAGCCACTGGCTTTGCCGCCGTATTATTTATTGGCTTGGTATACAACTTTATCAAAAACCCCACTAAACAGCGTTTAGCTGAAATTGAAGCAAGTGAGTACGCCAACTAAGCGACATTAGCCGTAACACTGACCGCTCACTGTATCAGTTAACCTAAAGGTGCCGGACTTAAGTTCGGCACTGGTTTTTCAAAGCGTTGTTGTTTAAGCTTCACCTCATTCCCTCATTTATCATTTTGTATTCACGTCCCATGGATGAATTAAAACAAGCCCAAGCCCTTTACGATACCCTCGTTGAGTTTGCCGTTACCTACAGCTTTCAAATTGTAGGTGCCATTATCATTTTCCTACTTGGCTGGTGGGTGGCCAATAAGATAGGCCATGTGGTTGAAAACCTCATGGTGAATAAGAAAATTGACGTAACGCTGAGCCGGTTTACCGGAGGTGTATGCAAGCTAGTGGTGCTTGGCATAGTTATCATTATCGCCCTGGGGAACGTTGGTATCAGTGTAACGCCGTTGATTGCGGCACTTGGTGCTGTGGGTCTAGGCGCTGGTCTTGCTATTCAGGGCATGCTGGCAAACTATGCAGCTGGTTTTACTATAATTATTACCCGCCCCTTTGTTGTCGGCGACACAATTCGCGTGCGTGGCGTTGCTGGCGTTGTCGATCAGGTCATGTTGCCCTACACCATTCTTATCGATGAAGATAACGTGCATATTCAAATTCCGAATAAACTTATAGTTGGTGAAATCTTGCACAACTCTGCCGAGAACATGCTTATTGAGCTAGAAATTGGCGTGG
Source organism: Alteromonas portus (assembly GCF_005117025.1). GTDB lineage: Bacteria > Pseudomonadota > Gammaproteobacteria > Enterobacterales > Alteromonadaceae > Alteromonas > Alteromonas portus. The sequence continues at coordinate 424,811 of NZ_SWCO01000007.1, forward strand.
CTTACTCTAGTAATGTAGACGATGTTATTGAGGTAATTCGCAGTGCAGTTGGGAATGTTGATGGGGTTAGCGCAGAAAAGTCACCGGCTATTGGTGTCGATAATTTTGGCGACAGCAGCATTAATTTCGGAATTCGAGTTTGGGCGCCGGCCGTAAGGCATTTCGAAGTGCGCTATGCGCTGAACCAAGCTATTTTTAACGCCCTTCAGCAGAATAATATTGATATTCCGTTTCCACAGAGAGAAGTCCGAATGTTGGACTAGGGCAATCACTCGCGTTCTTTTCGATATTATATTAATGAACATTTGCCGAATAGCCACTTAGCTATTCGGCATTTTTTATAGCTCGTAAAGTTCTAGCGGTAACCCATCCGGGTCTTGGAAAAATGTAAAGCGCTTGCCTGTATACTCATCCACTCTCACCGGTTCGCACTCCACCCTCTTATTGGTTAGGTGGTTAATCATTTCATCTAAGTTGTCGACTTTGAACGCCAAGTGCCTAAGCCCTTGGGCCTCTGGACGCGATGGCCTTTGTGGTGCCCCCGGAAACGAAAATAATTCAATCTGACTCCCGTCGGGCAGGCCAAGGTCGCATTTATACGAATCCCGGGCTTCGCGGTAGTTTTCATCGATGATCGAAAACCCTAAAACTTCGGTGTAAAACGCCTTTGAACGCGGGTAGTCACTACAAATAATAGCAACATGGTGAAAGCCTTTTAGCATGCTATTTCCTTTTATGTGCTTACGGCATCTCTTGACCGCGAGCAACTTCAAATAACTTGTACCAGTGTTCGCGAGACAAGTGGACGTTGACTGCTTTCTGGCTGGATTTGATCCGTTCTACATTGGTGCTGCCTAGTACTGGCGCAATATTAGCTGGATGTCGCATCAACCACGCTAGAACGATAGCTTCAGGCGTTGTTTGGTATTCGCCCGCAAGCTTTGCCACTAAATCTGCTGTAGCGGCGTCTGCACTAGTTTCGGTTTTAGCTCCAGTATATTTTCCTTGAGCCAAGCTTCCCCAAGCCTGAAGCTGAACATTATTCGTCATACAGTATTCAAGCGTGCCGGGGGCATACCCAATGTTACGATTAGCTGAGCTGTTACTTGTTATTCCGTCTTCTAACCAATCTCTAAAGCCAAGGCTCATTTCAAGTTGATTTGAAACGATAGGCGTTGAGAGCGCTGATTGAAGGTAGTTTATTTGATGACCGTGCATGTTAGACACACCCACATGCTTGATCTTTCCCTGTTGCTGTAAAAGAAGCAAGGTTCCAGCTACTTCTTCTAGTTCCATCAGTGGGTCAGGGCGATGCAGCAGCAGTACATCTAGCTGCTCGATATTCAATCGAGAGAGAATACCTTCAACAGAAGTGTGAATATGATTTGCTGAGAAGTCATAACGCTTTGGTCCTAAATCATCCTCAAATCGTATTGCACATTTAGACTGAATAATCATTTTGTCTTTTAACTCAGGCGCTTGTTTAAGCGCTTCACCAAAAACGGCTTCTGCTTTACCAAAGGTGTAGATATCGGCATGGTCAAACACGTTAATATCTAGGTCTAGTACGGCATCAATGATTGTTCTTGCTTGGGTTACGTCGGCCTTAGTGGCAGGGTCATTATTCCAGCCTCCGCCTAAACCCATGCACCCATAAATGAGGCGGCTTGCATGCGGAAAGTGTGCATTCATGTTGTTATCTCCCTGTTAATAGTGTGAGTGAACAAAAGTATCTTTGCACTCGATAAAAGCCTCGGAGCCTTTTTATTTTCAATAGGTTGGCACTGTAGTACAGCCATGGACTTTATAAAAGTGCGTTTAGCCGAGAGTATTTTAATAATCGACAGATAGCGCTTCAGATTATCTATGGTGTTGCAGAAGCAATAAAGATCACAAAAGCTTACGTTGGCATATCAATATTGAAAGCGTACCAAGTATTAAGTTTGATTAGGAAACGAGGATTTATGTTTAAGAAATGGGGTTTAGTAGCAATCGTAAGTTTGGTGTTTGTAGGGTTATTTGGCTGTACTGGTATGCCGGATAACGTAGAGCCAGTTAAGGGGTTTGAACTTCCCAGGTATCTAGGTAAATGGTATGAAATAGCTCGTTTTGACCATAGTTTCGAAGAAGGTTTAAGTGAAGTAACGGCAACATACAGCATGCGCAGCGATGGCGGCGTAAAAGTAATAAACCGCGGTTTTTCTAAGGAAGAAAAGACGTGGGACGAAGCCGAAGGCAAAGCGTACTTCGTAGAGTCTGAAACCACAGGTCATTTAAAAGTATCGTTCTTCGGCCCGTTTTACGCCAGCTATGTCATTATGGAACTAGATAAAGAAGGTTATCAATATGCCTTGATTACAGGGCCTGATAAAGACTACCTCTGGATTTTGGCGCGCACGCCTTCTATTTCTGACGATGTCCGCATGGGTTTGTTAGAAAAAGCGACCGCTGCTGGTTACGACGTTAGCAAGCTTATTTGGGTAGAGCACGATCAGACAGGGTCATAGCTATACCAAAGATAGCCACTTTCTGGTGAGTTGGTCTGCGCGCATATTTGGAACTGTGTTATTATTGCGCGCAACTTCCCCTCTGTTTGAATAAGTACTAAGAGAGATAAGGCATGCAAACGCTCACCATTACTACGCCAGACGATTGGCATCTTCACTTTCGCGATAATGAAATGCTAGCTGAGACAGTGCCTGCAACCGCACGTTGTTTCCAGCGCGCTATTGTTATGCCAAACCTTGTGCCACCAGTAGTTAATGCTGAAATGGCAATGGCGTATAAAGGACGAATTGAAGCTGCACGCCCTAGTGGCAGTAGTTTTGAGCCTTTAATGACCTTGTTCCTTACCAATCAAACTACGCCTCAAGATATTGTCGATGCAAAGCAGGCCGGTGTAACCGCATGTAAGCTCTACCCCGCTGGAGCAACTACGAACTCAGACGCTGCAGTAAAAGGTATTAAGGCGTTGTATCCTGTATTTCAAGCCATGCAAGAGCAAGGTTTGTTATTGCTAATTCACGGTGAAGTGACCGAACATCACATCGATATTTTTGACCGTGAAAAAGTGTTTATTGATACTCATTTGGGGCCTATTGTTGACGCCTTCCCCAAGCTGAAAGTAGTTTTTGAGCATATAACAACAGCAGACGCCGCAAGTTTCGTCGCAGGTGCCAGCGAATTTGTTGGGGCCACTATCACGCCTCAGCATTTATTGTTGAATCGCAACGATTTACTGGTGGGTGGGGTACGCCCTCATAACTATTGCTTGCCAGTGCTAAAGCGCAATACGCATCAAAAAGCCTTGCGCGATATGGTGGCAAGCGGCAATAAAAAATTCTTCTTAGGTACTGACTCAGCCCCTCATGCCAAGCATAAAAAAGAAAATGCTTGTGGCTGTGCGGGTTGTTATAGCGCATGGTCTGCAATTGAGCTTTACGCAGAAGTGTTCGAGCAGCTAGGCGTAATAGATAAGCTCGAAGGTTTTGCTAGCCATTACGGTGCAGATTTTTATGGTTTACCACGAAACACGACTACAATGACATTAGTTAAAGAGTCGTGGACTGTGCCAGAACAAGTAACCTTAGCTGATGGCACCGACATGGTTCCATTTTTTGCGGGGCAAACGTTGCAGTGGAAATTAGAGAAGGCATTTCAAGCGTAGCTTTTACCGTTATTGTCTGTTTATGTGCCCTGTGGAATTTTTCCGTAAGGGCACAAGCACTAACTTACTCCCACGCCCAAGGTTTACCCAGTACCATATCTCCCTCTGGGAAGCTGGGTATTCAATCTTACTCACTCACAGTGTTTAAAAATGCCTTATCAAAAAATGGCATTGATTTAACGCCTGCTACTAGCACTATACCGAATAGTGCCGACGTCCTTATCAATTTGATCAGAGATGAAAAAAACGAAGACAGTTACTATTGGATAACGCCGTTATTTGCCTTTGAATGTGGTGATAAGATTAATTGTACGCCGAATGCGGGCAGCCAGACAACCACAATAGCAGTAAGTTATATTGCACTCTCTAAAAGTGAAGGGGTTGCCAATATTGCAGAGAGATTGAGCGAGCTAACTGCACAATACAAAGGTTCAGACGACTTCATAGTGCTGGCTGATGCTATGCGAGATGAGCTGAAACCCTTATTCCCAAAAACTGTACTTACTTTCGGAACATTGAGTTTAGCGGGCGAGCTGCATGCTAATACCGATAATCTATGGATCATTGCCGACAATGTTCCACTTTTTTCAGAGGTGGGGGAGCGTGGAAAGCTTACTGGTATTGCTGCTGATTTGGTCAGAGATATATTAGATGAGGTGACGCTCAAGCAGGACATTCTTTCCGCCCCATGGGAACGTATAGCAAAGGAAGCAATGACAAAGTCTAACGTATTGGTTTTCTCAGTAATTCGCACGAATGAGAGAGACAGCGTGTTTCACTGGATAACGCCAATATCAAGAAACCTTCACGGACTATATGGCATAGATAAACCGTATTTTAATTCCATTGTCGATGTTCCAAAAAGCTACAGGGTTGGTACTTTATTAGAAGACTACCGTTACAAGGTTGCAGTAGAACAAGGGTTCAAAGTGCAAGCTTATGATTCATGGCAAACGTTAGTTAGTGCACTTATTAACAACGAAATCGATACAATTTTCGGTTCTCAGGGGGCAATTGATTTTGGATGTAACCCAAATCAATTTAAATGTGAGACAATAACACTCATAAGTAAATACAACATTTCAACGGCCTACCTAGCACTGTCAAAGAAAGACACCTGTGTTTTGGTTTTAGAGAAGCTAAAGTTAGCGGCGGCCGATGTGAAAATGAGTGACAAGTTTAATGAGCAGCTTATTTCCTGGAGTGACATGGTGTCCCAAGAATATGGCATAGCTCATCATACCGAACATGGTGTAGTGCACCTTTGGAACCCAAACTAATGACAGTTGAAACAGTTAAACATTTAGATATAAACCCTGCCATCACCAAGGCGTTAGACTCCCAAGGCATTTACCAACTCTCGCCTATACAGGCTCAATCGCTTCCTGAAGCACTGCAAGGGAAAGATGTAATAGGCCAGGCACAAACCGGCAGCGGCAAGACTCTATGCTTTGTTATTCCTGCATTACAGCACGTTGAAGTGAACGATTTTACCACGCAGGCCATCATACTTTGTCCTACCCGAGAGCTTGCCGACCAAGTGGCGCAGCAGTGCCGTACGGCGGCTAAAAACATAGGCAATATCAAAGTAACCACGTTATGTGGTGGCCAGCCCATGGGGCCGCAAATTCAGTCACTGAAACATAGCCCGCACATTATTGTGGGCACGCCAGGTCGCGTAATGGACCACGTGGAAAAGCGTCGAATTGACTTAAGCAACGTAAAATTGCGCGTGCTCGATGAAGCCGACCGCATGTTAGATATGGGTTTTGAAGACGATTTACGCATTATTTTCGGTCAAACGCCAAAGCAAGTACAAACCCTACTATTTTCTGCAACCTTTACAGAACAAATTGAGCGTGTGGCTAAGCAATACCTGCACAACCCGGTAACCTGTAAAGTTGAGTCTCAAGACAGTAAACCCGCTATCACGCAGTTGGGCTACAACGTGCTCCCACACACGCGTACTCAGGCGCTTAAAGCAGTACTTACCCATTACCAACCTAAAAACGCTATTGTATTTTGTAACCGCAAGGTTCAGGTAAGTGAAGTGGTTGAGGAGCTTATCGAGGATGGCTTTAGCGCAGCTGGGCTTCAGGGGGACTTGGAACAGCATCAACGCACATCGGTGCTTATGCAGTTTGCCAGCGATGCATTGCAAGTACTTGTTGCCACCGATGTAGCTGCGCGAGGGCTAGACATTGACGATGTTGCTTGCGTAATTAATTACACGGTAAGTGAAGAGCCGGAAACCCATATTCACCGTATTGGTCGTACAGCACGTGCAGGCGCTCAGGGTATGGCGGTCACGTTAGTTAGCGATGACGAAGAGCACTTTTTGCGAAAAATAGAAGTATTGCAAGAAAGCGATATTCCACTTAAAGGCGCGCAAAGCCTACGTTTTCATAAAAACAAAATTACTCAGCCTGAATTTACCTGTATTTCACTAAGTGCGGGTAAAAAGGAAAAGCTTCGACCTGGCGATCTGGTGGGGGCACTTACCAAAGATGCGGGTATTCCTGGCGACGACTTAGGCAAAATAAAAGTGCAAAACAGCATGAGTTTTGTCGCAGTGAAAACGCGAAGCGTGAAAAAAGCCATGGCGCACTTTAGAGAAGGTAAGATCAAAGGTAAGCGTATTAGAGCCCGAAAGCTTTAATAAGAGCTTTAATAGATAAGTATTGACGTTGTACAAAGGAAGGTTGAGTGTGGTCGCTGAAACTGACTTGAGTGTGTTACTGAAAAATCTGAATCCTGTGGCAAGTAGTGAAGATTACGTTTTCACAACCTTGCCTGCTGATGGCTTAACCAGTACGTTAATTTCAGTAGCTAAGGGTATGTTTCAGGAACGCGAGGGCACCACGCTTATTCTTCCGGTTGCCGCTGCACAGAAAGCTAACTTGCAATTTGAAGGTTATTACCGCTGCATAACCTGTGAAGTGCATTCTAGTCTGGAAGCGGTAGGCATGACGGCCGCTATGTCCACAGCGCTGGGTAAGGCAGGAATTAGCGCCAACGTGGTGGCCGCTTATTATCACGACCATATTTTTGTACCGGCTAAAAAAGTTGGCTTGGCGATAGACGTTTTAACCTCGTTGTGTAATTAGTATTACGCGTGATGTATTTCATATTCCGCCTTCGTTAAACCTGATCAGTCATACACTTCAACACGACAAAAAAAGCCCCAGTTTGGTGAAGCAAACATGGGGCTTTAGCTATCTTGGTTTATGTACGCTACTCTCTATGTACTGTGTTTAGAGTACGCGAACTACCAAATTTTTACGCGTTCTTCTGGTGGTAAATACAACGCATCTTCTTCGGTCACGTTAAACGCTTCGTAGAATTCAGGTACGTTGCGAACAGCACCGTTAGTGCGGAACTTCGTAGGTGAATGGGTATCGGTTTGTACTTGGCTGCGCAACGCTTCTTCGCGATATTTGCTTGCCCAAACCTGGCCGTAACCAATGAATACGCGCTGATCGCCGGTAAAGCCATCAAGTTCAGGGGCTTCTTCACCGTCAAGAGACAAGTGATAAGCTTTAAGTGCGATGCTGATGCCGCCAAGGTCTCCGATGTTTTCACCTAGGGTATATTCACCATTAACGTACAAGTCAGGCAGAACCTCAAACTGATTGTACTGTTCAATCAAGTTTGCTGTGCGTGCTTCAAATTCGCCGCGATCTTCGTCTGTCCACCAGTTACGCAGAACGCCATCACCGTCAAAAGTCGACCCTGCATCATCAAAACCATGGCCAATTTCGTGACCAATTACCGCGCCAATGCCACCGTAGTTAACCGCGTCTTCGGCGTTCATGTCAAAGAACGGAGGTTGAAGGATAGCCGCTGGGAATACAATTTCGTTTAGCGGCGGGTTGTAGTAAGCATTAACAGTTTGTGGAGTCATGCCCCATTCATGGGTCCACACCGGGCCACCTTGTTTCTTCAGCATTTCTTCGTACAGCACGTCCGAAGAACGCTTTAGGTTTCCAAACAGGTCACTGGCATTCACTGTCAGAGCTGAGTAATCTCTCCACTGGTCTGGATAACCAATTTTCACGGTAAATTTAGACAGCTTGTCTAGTGCTTGTGCACGAGTTTCGTCTGTCATCCAATCAAGGTTTTCGATGCTTTCTTTGTAAGCCAACAGCAGGTTATTTACCATTTCCATCATGCGTTCTTTCGCTTCAGGCGGGAAGTGCTGTTTTACGTAAACCTTACCGATTAGCTCGCCTACATGGGCATTGGAAAGGCTTACTGCACGACGCCATTGTGGCTGTTGCTCTTCAACCCCGCGAAGCACTTTGCTGTAGAAATTGAAGTTTGCTTCATCAAGCTCGGCATTTAAGCGGCTGGCTGAAGCATTCAACAAGCCCCATTTAAGAAACGTCTTCCAATCTTCCAGTGAGGTTTCTGCAATAACGCCGTCAATGTTCTGCATGTAGTCTTTTTGCAGGATGCCTAGCGAAGGAACATCGCTTACATCAGCTTGAGCTAAATAAGCGTCCCAGTCGAACTTAGGCATTAACGCTTTAAGTTCTTCAATCGTCAACTTGTTGTAGTTAGCAGCAAAATTACGGGCCTGCTCTTTTTTCATATGTAGCTGAGCAATTTTAGTCTCAAGTGCGAATAGCATTTCAGCGCTTTCTTTAGGCGCGTCGAAACCCGCCAGTTCAAACATGGTTTGAATATGTTTAACGTAGGCATCGCGAATAGTTTGTGATGTTTCGTCGTCCTTGAAGTAGTACTCGCGCTCAGGAAGGCCTAAGCCCGACTGCCACGTGTACATCAAATATTCTTTTGGCGACTTAAGATCAGGGTATTGCGTTAGGCTGAACGGTGTACCGTAGCCATAGCGAGCGGCATAAGCGAAGTACTCAGCAAGGTCGGTATAGTCTTCAATGGCATCAATCTTTGTTAACTCTGGTTTTAGCGGTGTCATGCCAAGTTCGTTGCGGGTTTCCATATCCATATAGGCACGGTAAAAATCACCCACTTTCTGTTCGTCACTGCCCGCTTTGAAATCGCCCTCTGCAGATGACTTTATAATGTTCATAACATGATCTTGCGCTTCATCGCGAAGGATCACAAAAGAACCATAGCTCGACTTATCTGCTGGTATTTCAAAATTATCAAACCACTTACCGTTTACGTAGCGGAAAAAGTCATCACCCGGGTCAACCGACAAATCCATGTTTTCTTTAATAACGCCTGAAGAAAGCTGTTGTTGAGCTTCTTCGGTAGCCGCACTCTGTGTCTGTTGTTCTGTGGATGAATTTTGTGGGCTACAAGCTGTGAGGGCCAGCGCCACGCTTAAGCTTAAAACGCTACGTAACATGTGGAGTTTTCCTTTTCATTTTATTGGGCAACATTTGGACTTGCCGCTTATTGTTTTAGTGCGTTGCGAAACCTGTGCATCCCTTCGAAAGAATGGTATGGCGTATTGCGTGCACGCTTTTTACTAATTTTTAGCATGGCGGCGGTGATAGAAAAAGTGTTTATAGTGAAAATACACAGCTTGTAACAACTTGTAGGGCTAATTTCGCTATAGTATTTTTTTCACACACTACAACATTCAAGGAACGGCGATGGACTTACACAATACCCCTTTCGATAGCGTATCACCCTGTGAGTACGCCGATGCGCTGCCAAGAGAGCAGTTCATGCATTACGCGATAAAACCATTGTGGGAAGGCATGCCACGTATTGCGGGCCCAGCGTTCACTGTTAAGTGTGAGCCGGGTGACCATCTTATGCTGCATGCGGCCATCTATCGCGCAAGCCCCGGTGACATTATTGTTGTGGAAGCCGATGATGAATTCGCCGTTGCGGGGGGGAACGTCTGCGCGATAGCTCAGTCTCGTGGCATAAAAGGTTTCGTGATTGATGGTGTTATACGCGATCTTGCTGAAACCCGTGACAACAAATTTCCGGTATTTGCCAGAGGTGTCATACCCAAGCCAGGAGCCAAAAAGTGCATATCGCCGTTAAATGCGCCTATTACCTGTGCTGGTGTAACTGTTCACGCCGGAGATATTATTGTTGCAGACGAAGAGGGCATTGCAGTAATCCCAAAAGCTGAGGCGCTAGCAGCCTATGATATTGCTCAAAAGCGAGCTCAGAAAGATGGCTCTATGTCACTTGAGCAGTGGCAGGCTGAACACCTTGAAAAAGTAGAAGGCATACTGGCTAAATTAGGCTTTGCAGAGTGAAGGTTTGCAGAAATTTAGCCATGCTTCGACTGGTTTTTGATAAGCCCTTTACAAATCCCTTCACTAAGCGCTTCATTAAGCAATTGGCTTTGCCAAATATTAACCAATATGAAATGAGCTTTGCGGTAAAAAAGCACCGCAAAGTTCAACACACTTTCAGTTATCGTGTAGAATTGTGACCCAGCAATTTGGGGCATACGTAAACGTGCTCTGTCACTGAATAACTAACGAGTTCTACATGTTTTCATTTTTTGAAAAGCTGACCCAGCCTTTCCCCGACACGCCGCCTACCCAACCGCCAACAGGTATCGTTGCATTTTGTAAGTACTATACAAAAGGCATGTGGGGCGTAATCCTTACTGTTTCAGTGTTAAGTGCCATTGTTGCCATGTTAGAAGTGGCGCTATTCGGCTTTTTAGGGCAGTTAGTTGACTGGTTCTCTGATCAAAACCGAGACACGTTTTTAGCAGACCAAAAATTTACCCTCATTGGCATGGGTTTAACCGTTCTCGTTTTTATTCCACTGTTTATTTTGTTGCGCTCGCTGTTTTCTCGTCAGTCTTTGATGGGAAACTACCCCATGCGCATTAGATGGCAGGCGCACCGCTATTTGCTTGGCCAAAGTTTAACCTTCTTCCACGATGAGTTTGCCGGCCGTGTAGCCACCAAGGTGATGCAGACTGCGCTATCGGTACGAGAAACCGTGACTAAGGTTCTCGATTTACTGGTTTATATCAGCGTTTATTTTATCTCTATGGTTGTGCTTATCTTTAGCACTGACTGGCGCTTGGCCATGCCGCTTATCGTGTGGTTTTTTGTGTATATCGGTATCTTGAAGGTGCTGGTACCTAAACTAAAAGAAGTCTCGCAAAAGCAAGCCGACGCGCGCTCATTAATGACCGGGCGTATTGTTGATAGCTATACCAATATCACAACGGTGAAGCTGTTTTCACATAGTCGCCGCGAAGCGGATTACGCTAAAGAAAGCATGGATGGTTTTCTTAAAACGGTTTACCCGCAAATGCGTTTGGTTACTGTGCTGGAATTCTGCGTGGAAATGGCTAACGCCATTCTTATTTTCACCATTGGTGCGCTATCTGTGTATTTGTGGATGGAAAACATTGCAAGCCCCGGCGATATCGCCATCGCTATTAGTCTGTGTTTACGACTAAACGGTATGTCTCATTGGGTAATGTGGGAAGTATCAGGCTTGTTCGAGAACTTAGGCACGGTGCAGGACGGCATGAATACGCTAGCACAGCCAATAGCAGTGAAAGACAAGCCAAAAGCCGACGCGCTAAAGGTTAATGGCGGCGGGATTAATTTCGATAATGTGCATTTTTCCTATTCAGGTGCAGATAACAAACCTATTGATGTGTTCACTAACTTGGATTTAGCCATTAGGCCCGGAGAAAAAGTGGGCTTAGTGGGGCGTTCTGGCGCGGGTAAATCGACATTGGTTAATTTGCTCATGCGTTTTTACGATACCCAGAGTGGTCGCATTGTCATTGACGGCCAAGATATTACTGAAGTAGGCCAAGAGACCCTTCGCGCCAAAATTAGCATGGTGACACAAGATACTTCACTGATGCACCGCTCGGTACGCGACAACATCCTTTACGGTCGAACCGACGCGACAGAAGAAGATATGATCCGTGCAGCCAAACAGGCCGAAGCCCACGACTTTATTCTTACGCTTACCGATAGTCACGGTAGAACAGGGTACGACGCGCATGTAGGTGAGCGAGGCGTTAAGCTTTCAGGTGGTCAGCGCCAGCGAATTGCTATTGCACGAGTGTTACTGAAAGACGCGCCCGTGCTGGTACTAGACGAAGCCACATCGGCGCTAGATTCAGAAGTTGAAGCAGCCATTCAAGCCTGTTTGGATAAAGTGATGGAAGGCAAAACTGTGCTGGCAATAGCGCATAGATTGTCAACCATTGCGCAAATGGACAGGTTACTTGTTCTGGATAAGGGCAACATTGTAGAGCAGGGGACCCATGCCGAGCTTATTGCGCATAACGGGATATATGCCAAGCTTTGGGCACACCAAACGGGCGGATTTATAGGCGTTGAATAGGTAAGGCGCGAATTAGCGTTCAATCGCAGATGGGATGGATAAACCGCTTGTATCTTGAAAGTGGTTAAGTATAATACGCGTCCCTCCCTTGCGATACCGCACTTTCCTTAGAAAAGACGCACAACTCACAAGGGCAGTGTAAGTAAATTTTGTCTTTTAGACACCACAGGGGTGTAGTTCGAATTGGTAGAACAGCGGTCTCCAAAACCGATGGTTGGGGGTTCGAGTCCCTCCACCCCTGCCAAATTTACTTAAACTAAGAATTTTTAAGTTGCGCATTTTTTAGATGCGTAAAACAACGACGCTGTAGTGCTAGGATCGTAACATGAGCGAAAAGACGGAAAATCAGTCCAATGCATTGGACATGTTTAAATGGGTAGTGGTTTTTGCACTACTTGCCGGTTTAGTAACCGCTAATACAATGTACGGTGAGATCTCGGTACTATACCGTGCCATCGCAATTGTTGTAGTTGTTGGTATAGCTGGTTTCATCGCGGCAACTACCGAAAAAGGTAGCACCTTCTTGAGCTTTGCTAAAGAGTCTCGCACAGAAGTTCGCAAGGTTGTGTGGCCAACTCGTCAAGAGGCGAACCAAACTACACTTATCGTGCTTGCAGCGACGTTAATCATGGCACTAATTTTATGGGGACTAGACGGCATCATCGTTCGTGTAGTTGGCTTTATTACAGGAATAGGAGCATAAGCGTATGTCTGAAGAAGAAGCAGTAAAGAAAAGATGGTACGTAGTTCAAGCCTATTCACAATACGAGTCTCGCGTTAAGAAGACCCTGCTTGAATACATCAAAATGCACAATATGGAAGACTACTTCGGTCAGGTACTAGTACCAACAGAAGAAGTAGTAGAAATGCGTGCGGGTCAAAAGCGTAAATCTGAGCGTAAATTCTACCCTGGTTACGTATTGGTAGAAATGGCGATGACAGAAGAGTCATGGCACTTAGTGAAAAGCGTACCTCGCGTACTTGGTTTCATCGGCGGCACATCTGATCGTCCTATGCCAATCACGCAGAAAGAAGCTGATGCTATCTTAAATCGTCTTGAAGAGAACGTTGATAAGCCAAGACCAAAGACGCTGTTCGAGCCAGGCGAAGTTATTCGCGTTATCGATGGCCCATTTGCAGACTTCAACGGTGTGGTAGAAGAAGTAGACTACGAAAAGAGCCGCGTAAAAGTATCGGTACTTATCTTCGGTCGTTCTACTCCAGTAGACCTAGAATTTGGTCAGGTAGAAAAAGGCTAAGCCTACTCAAGCTACCGTATAGCATTTTTAAAAAGCCCCGTTTGACGGGGCTTTTTTGTATAAGGTCTCCGGTTAAAAGGCGAGAGCGTAAAAATACTGACCTTTCGATGGTTTTTTATTCTAATTAGCCCTTGCATAGTAATTAATCACCTTATATAATGCGCGCCCTTTTAAACGGAAACGGGAAGCCGATTGAGCAAATAATCTCTGTATTTGCGAGGCGTTAGACCCAAACAAGAGAGCATGTAAAATGGCTAAAAAAGTAAGCGGTATTATCAAGCTTCAGGTTGCAGCAGGCGCTGCTAACCCAAGTCCACCAGTTGGTCCTGCACTAGGTCAACACGGTGTAAACATCATGGAATTCTGTAAGGCTTTCAACGCGAAAACAGAAAGCCTTGAGAAAGGCGCTCCAGTACCAGTAGAAATTACTGTATACGAAGATCGCTCTTTCACATTCGAAACTAAGACTCCTCCTGCGTCTTACCTGCTTAAGAAAGCCGCGGGCATCAAGAGTGGTTCTGGCCGTCCTAACACTGAAAAAGTGGGTAAAGTTACTCGCGCTCAGTTGGAAGAGATTGCTAAGACTAAAGAGCCAGACCTTACTGCAGCTGATCTAGATGCAGCGGTACGCACTATCGCGGGTTCTGCTCGCTCAATGGGCTTGAACGTAGAGGACTAATCGAATGGCTAAATTAACTAAACGCGCTCGCCTAATCCGCGACAAAGTTGACTCTACTAAAGAGTACGAAATCAACGAAGCAGTAGCGCTTCTTAAAGAACTAGCAACAGCTAAGTTCGCAGAAAGCGTTGACGTATCTGTAAACCTTGGTATCGATGCGAAGAAATCTGACCAAAACGTTCGTGGTGCAACTGTACTACCTAACGGTACTGGTAAAGACGTTCGCGTTGCAGTATTCACTCAAGGTGCAAATGCTGAAGCAGCTAAAGAAGCTGGTGCAGACATCGTTGGTATGGATGACCTAGCTGAGCAAGTTAAGAAAGGCGAAATGAACTTTGACGTAGTAGTTGCTAGCCCAGACGCAATGCGTGTTGTTGGTCAACTAGGTCAAATCTTAGGTCCACGTGGCCTTATGCCTAACCCAAAAACTGGCACTGTAACGCCTGACGTTGCAACGGCAGTTAAGAACGCTAAAGCTGGTCAGGTACGCTACCGTAACGATAAGAACGGTATCATCCACGCTAGCATTGGTAAGATTGCGTTCGAAGCGAACCAAATTCAAGAAAACCTTGAAGCGCTACTTGAAGCACTTAAGAAAGCTAAGCCTTCTTCTGCTAAAGGTACATACATCAAGAAGATCAGCCTAAGCACTACAATGGGTGCTGGTGTTGCTCTTGATAAGGCTTCTGTAGGTCTTTAATTTCGCTGAGCTTAGGCTCATCGAAATCTCTTAAAGGTTATGGGTTGGAGCTGTGACAATTAGCAGTGCTAATAAGCAGCTCCCGTCCTAGACCGCAGGTGCGGTGTGGTGAAAGAGGTAAGAGAACTTTCACAGTCAACACACTGCTTAATACAACAACCTGCGCAGACGGTGGTTTGACTCAGACTCTCTGGGGTAACAAACACCGTAGAGCGGTATCAACCATGAGGGTTGGTATCAATCTGTGAACCCTGACGGCGTAAGCGGGTAACCGCAAACAAAGTCAGATACAAAGAGGTGAACTCAGTGGCACTAGGTTTAGCAGCAAAAAAAGAGATCGTAGCAGAAGTTTCTGAAGTTGCGTCTCGCGCTCTATCCGTAGCCGTTGCTGAATACCGTGGGATGGAAGTTGCAGAACTGACTGACCTACGTGTTAAAGCTCGTGAGCAAGGCGTATACCTAAAGGTTGTACGTAATACTCTTGCAAAGCGTGCTCTAGCAGACAGTCAATTTGCAGACTTAGACAGCGCCTTAACTGGTCCGCTTATCTATGGTTTCTCTATCGACGCACCAGGCGGTGCGGCACGTCTTTTCAAAGACTTCGGTAAGACTAACGATAAGCTAAAAGTTACAGCACTTTCTATTGGTAGTGGTCTTCTTGGTCCAGAGAAATTGGACGCAGTTGCAGCTCTACCTACCCGCGACGAAGCGCTTGCAAAACTTCTTGCAACCTTCAAAGCACCAGTTGGGAAATTCGTTCAAACAATCAACGAAGTTCCTGGCAAGTTTGTGCGCGTATTGGCGGCGGTCAAAGACACCAAGTAATTGGCGTTTTTGGCATATTGATTTTTTTAACATTTTATACCCAGGAGTTTAGAGAACATGGCTCTAACTAAAGAAGATATCTTAAACGCAATCGCTGAAATGCCAGTAATGGAACTGGTTGAACTTATCGAAGCGGCTGAAGAAAAATTCAACGTATCTGCTGCAGCTGCTGTTGCTGTTGCTGGTCCAGCTGCTGGCGGTGACGCTGCTGCTGCAGAAGAAAAGACTGAATTCGACGTTGTAATGACTTCATTCGGTGGCAACAAAGTTGCAGTTATCAAAGCAGTTCGCGGCGCGACTGGCCTAGGTCTTAAAGAAGCTAAAGAAGTAGTTGAGTCTGCTCCTAAAGCTATCAAAGAAGGCGTAAGCAAAGATGAAGCTGAAGCACTTAAGAAAGAGCTTGAAGAAGCTGGTGCAGAAGTAGAAATCAAGTAATCTGACATAGTCAGATTATTGCCTGAGACGGCAAGGCTGGTGGTTTTTTGAACCACCAGCCTTTTTGCGCTGTATAGTGTGTAGAATCTAACCCTTGGTTACACTACTTAAAGCGCCATTCGGAAATACCCATAAAAAGCATAAAAATCCAACAAGTTAACTAATAATTGGTTAAATTTTGTTGTATGCTGGTGTATCTGCCCGAAAAAGGGTTGTGGAAGTTTGTTGCTTAGTGCGCCATTTGAAACGTAGCTTTTAGCCCATAGCACGCGTTTTAAAGCATTTTGCAGCAGGTTGGGTCATAAATCAGCAGGCTGAGGAACCCATGGTTTACTCTTATAGCGAAAAGAAACGTATCCGTAAGGATTTTGGCAAACGCCCACAGGTATTGGAAATTCCATACCTTCTTTCAATTCAGCTTGATTCTTTCAAAAAGTTTATTGAGACCGATCCGGAAGCTCAATACGGTTTGGAAGCAGCATTTCGTTCCGTTTTTCCAATTAAAAGCTACTCAGGTAGTTCAGAGCTTCAGTATGTAAGCTACCGCCTGGGAGAGCCCGTTTTCGACGTTAAAGAATGTCAAATTCGCGGCGTAACTTTCTCTGCTCCGTTAAGAGTAAAACTACGGTTAGTGTTGTTCGATAAAGACGCTGCGCCAGGTACCGTAAAAGATATTAAAGAACAAGAAGTGTACATGGGCGAGATCCCATTGATGACTGAGAACGGTACGTTCGTTATCAATGGTACAGAGCGTGTTATCGTGTCACAGCTACACCGTTCACCTGGTGTATTCTTTGATCACGACAAAGGTAAAACCCACTCGTCAGGTAAAGTGCTTTATAACGCACGTGTAATTCCTTACCGTGGTTCGTGGTTAGACTTCGAGTTTGACCCGAAAGATAACCTATTCGTACGTATTGACCGTCGTCGTAAGTTGCCTGCAACGATTATCTTACGCGCACTTGAAATGTCATCAGAAGAAATCTTAGATACCTTCTTTGACAAAGTTAGCGTACGCATCGACAAAGACAAATTAATGATGGAAGTGGTTCCAGATCGCCTACGTGGTGAAACGGCAGCTTTTGACATTATTGACGGTGAAGGTAACGTTGTTGTTGAAACGGGTCGTCGTATTTCTGCGCGTCACACGCGTGCACTAGAAAAAGCCGGTCTTACAGAGCTTGAAGTACCAGCCGATTACCTAATTGGCCGTGTTTACGCAGCTACTTACGTAAACGAAGATACTGGCGAAGTTATTGTTACAGCGAACGACGAACTAACCCTTGAAAACCTAGCGGCGCTTAGCCAAGCAGGTATCAAAGAGTTCGAAACGCTTTACATCAACGAGCTAGATCACGGTTCATACATTTCAGATACGCTACGTATCGATTCTTCAACTAACCGCCTTGAAGCACTAGTTGAGATTTACCGTATGATGCGTCCTGGTGAGCCACCAACAAAAGATGCAGCTGAAACCTTGTTCGATAACTTGTTCTTCTCTGATGAACGTTACGACCTGTCTTCTGTTGGCCGCATGAAGTTCAACCGCCGTCTTGGCCGTGAAGAACTAATTGGTGCTGGTACACTAGACAAAGAAGACATTATTTCTGTAATGAAGCAGCTAATAATGATTCGTGACGGTAAAGACGAAGTAGATGACATCGATCACCTAGGTAACCGTCGTATCCGTTCTGTTGGTGAAATGGCAGAGAACCAATTCCGCGTTGGTCTTGTACGTGTTGAGCGTGCAGTTAAAGAGCGTCTAAGCTTAGGCGACCTAGACAACGTGATGCCACAAGATCTTATTAACGCTAAGCCTATCTCGGCTGCAGTTAAAGAGTTCTTCGGTTCATCTCAGCTTTCTCAGTTCATGGACCAAAACAACCCGCTATCAGAAGTAACGCATAAGCGTCGTATTTCTGCATTAGGCCCGGGTGGTCTTACACGTGAACGTGCAGGCTTCGAAGTTCGAGACGTACACCCGACTCACTACGGTCGTCTATGTCCAATCGAAACGCCGGAAGGCCCGAACATCGGTCTAATTAACTCATTGGCAAGCTTCGCGCGTACCAATGACTTCGGTTTCCTAGAAACGCCGTTCCGTCGCATTGTAGACGGCGTGGTAACAGACGAAATCGATTACTTATCTGCAATTGAGGAAGGTCAATTCGCAATCGCTCAGGCAAACATCGCGTTGACTGAAGCAGGCGAGTTGGTTGACGACCTAATTCCATGTCGTCACCGTGGTGAAACTACTTTGATGCCTAAAGAAGACATCAAGTACATGGACGTTTCACCTCAGCAAATCGTTTCAATTGCTGCAAGCATTATCCCATTCCTAGAGCACGATGATGCGAACCGTGCACTAATGGGTGCGAACATGCAACGTCAGGCAGTACCTACACTTCGCGCTGATAAGCCGCTAGTTGGTACCGGTATGGAAAGAACTATCGCGGTTGACTCAGGTGTTACTGTAGTTGCTAAGCGCGGTGGTGTGGTTGATTACGTAGATGCCAGCCGTATCGTTATTAAAGTAGACGAAGATGAAATGCTTCCAGGTGAAGCGGGTATCGATATCTACAACCTGACTAAGTACACACGTTCTAACCAAAACACGTGTATCAATCAGAAGCCTACTTGTAGTGTTGGCGACCCGATTGTTGCAGGTGACGTGCTAGCTGATGGTCCTTCAACAGACCTAGGTGACCTTGCACTTGGTCAAAACATGCGTATCGCGTTCATGCCGTGGAATGGTTACAACTTTGAGGATTCAATCCTTATTTCTGAGCGTGTAGCGCAGGAAGACCGTTTTACTACTATCCACATTCAAGAGCTTAGCTGTATCGCTCGTGACACTAAGCTTGGGCCAGAAGAAATTTCTTCTGATATCCCGAACGTGGGTGAATCTGCACTTAGCAAGCTTGATGAATCAGGTGTTGTCTACATTGGTGCGGAAGTGAAAGGCGGTGACATCCTTGTAGGTAAAGTAACGCCTAAAGGTGAAACGCAGCTTACGCCAGAAGAGAAACTACTACGTGCAATCTTCGGTGAGAAAGCGTCTGACGTTAAAGATACGTCTCTACGTGTACCTAACTCTGTTCACGGTACGGTAATCGACGTTCAAGTATTTACCCGTGACGGTGTAGAGAAAGACAAGCGCGCGCTAGAAATTGAAGATATGCAGCTACGTCAGGTTAAGAAAGACCTTACTGACGAGTTTGAAATTCTTGCAGACGGTATCTTTGCACGTGCACAAACTGCACTTCTACGTGCTGGTGTTGACCAAGCTAAGCTTGACAGCCTGCCGCGTGAAAAGTGGTTTGAAATCGCACTTAATAGCGAAGATGCACAGCTAGAGCTAGACCAAATCGCTGATCAGCACGCTGAAATCAAAATGGACTTCGATAAGAAGTTTGAAGGTAAGCGTCGCAAGATTACTCAAGGCGATGACCTAGCACCTGGCGTGCTTAAGATCGTTAAGGTTTACCTTGCGGTTAAACGTCACATCCAACCGGGTGATAAAATGGCCGGTCGTCACGGTAACAAAGGTGTTATCTCGACTATCCAGCCTGTAGAAGACATGCCATACGATGCTAACGGTACGCCGGTAGATATCGTTCTTAACCCACTAGGTGTACCGTCTCGTATGAACATCGGTCAGATCCTAGAAACGCACTTGGGTATGGCTGCGCACGGTCTTGGTGTGAAGATTGATCGCATGATTAAAGAGCAGCGCGAGCTGGCTGAACTACGTGACTTCTTGAAGAAGGTGTACGAGCTTGGTGAGAATCACCAAGAAGTAGACATCGATAGCTTCACAGACCACGAAGTTCGTCGTCTAGCGGAAAACCTTCGTAAGGGTGTTCCAGTAGCAACACCTGTATTCGACGGTGCTCGTGAATCTGAAATCAAAGAAATGCTGAAGCTTGCTGATATTCCAGAAAGCGGTCAGATTGCTTTGTTTGACGGTCGTACCGGTCGCGAATTTGAGCGTCCAGTTACGGTTGGTTACATGTACATGCTGAAACTGAACCACTTAGTAGACGACAAAATGCACGCGCGTTCTACGGGTTCTTACAGCCTTGTTACACAGCAGCCTCTTGGTGGTAAAGCACAGTTCGGTGGTCAGCGCTTCGGTGAGATGGAAGTGTGGGCACTTGAAGCATACGGTGCAGCATATACCCTTCAAGAAATGCTTACCGTTAAGTCGGATGACGTTAACGGCCGTACCAAGATGTACAAGAACATCGTCGATGGCGACCACAGAATGGAACCTGGCATGCCAGAGTCATTCAACGTACTACTTAAAGAAATTCGCTCGTTGGGTATCAACATCGAGCTTGAAGAAAAGTAATACGGCGTTAGCCACGTAATGTTATGAGATGGCCCGGCGCTTGCGCCGGGTTCTAGAGACTGACTCCGCTGGGAGAGTAATGTGAAAGACTTATTAAAGTTTCTAAAGCAACAAAACAAGACTGAAGAATTCGATAATATTCGAATCGGTCTGTCTTCACCTGACATGATCCGTTCATGGTCATTCGGTGAAGTTAAAAAGCCTGAAACAATTAACTACCGTACGTTCAAGCCTGAGCGTGACGGTCTGTTCTGTGCGCGTATCTTTGGTCCGGTTAAAGACTACGAGTGTCTTTGCGGTAAGTATAAGCGCCTTAAGCACCGTGGTGTTATCTGTGAGAAGTGTGGCGTTGAAGTTACACTGACTAAAGTACGTCGTGAGCGTATGGGTCACATCGAGCTAGCTAGCCCGGTAGCACACATCTGGTTCCTTAAATCACTTCCGTCTCGTATCGGCCTAATGCTAGATATGACACTTCGTGATATTGAACGTGTACTTTACTTTGAATCATACGTGGTTACAGAGCCAGGTATGACTACGCTTGAGCGCAGCCAACTTCTTAATGAAGAAGAGTACTTGGATGCACTTGAAGAGCACGGTGATGAGTTTGAAGCGAAGATGGGTGCTGAAGCAGTATTCGATCTTCTTACAGCACTAGACGTAGACGCAGATGTTGCGGCTATGCGTGAAGAGCTGCCTTCAATCAACTCTGAAACTAAGCGTAAGAAAATTACTAAGCGTCTTAAGTTGCTTGAGTCATTCCAACAGTCTGGTAACAAGCCAGAGTGGATGATCATGACGGTTCTTCCGGTACTTCCACCAGATCTTCGTCCTCTAGTACCACTAGATGGCGGCCGTTTTGCAACGTCTGACCTTAACGACCTATACCGTCGTGTTATTAACCGTAACAACCGTCTTAAGCGTCTTCTAGATCTAGCTGCTCCAGACATTATCGTACGCAACGAAAAGCGTATGCTTCAAGAGTCTGTTGATGCGCTTCTAGATAACGGACGTCGTGGTCGTGCGATTACCGGTTCTAACAAGCGTCCACTTAAGTCGCTTGCAGACATGATTAAAGGTAAGCAAGGTCGTTTCCGTCAAAACCTTCTTGGTAAGCGTGTTGACTACTCAGGCCGTTCTGTAATTACCGTTGGTCCTACGCTACGTCTTCACCAGTGTGGTCTTCCTAAGAAGATGGCACTTGAGCTATTCAAACCGTTTATCTACGGTAAGCTTGAGGGTCGTGGTCTTGCGACAACAATTAAAGCTGCTAAGAAGCTAGTAGAGCGCGAAGCACCAGAGGTGTGGGACGTACTAGACGACGTTATCCGCGAACACCCGGTACTACTTAACCGTGCACCTACACTTCACCGTTTGGGTATCCAAGCATTCGAACCAACACTAATCGAAGGTAAAGCGATTCAGCTTCACCCGCTAGTGTGTGCGGCGTACAACGCCGACTTCGATGGTGACCAAATGGCGGTACACGTTCCGTTGACAATCGAAGCACAGCTAGAAGCACGTGCACTTATGATGTCAACGAACAACATTCTGTCACCTGCGAACGGTGAGCCAATTATCGTACCTTCACAGGACGTTGTATTGGGTCTTTACTACCTAACGCGTGACAAAGTAAACGGCTTAGGCGAAGGCATGGTATTCACCAGCCCGAATGAAGCAGAAAAAGCATACCGTACAGGTAATGCTGAGCTTCACTCTCGCGTTAAAGTACGTATTACTGAATACGACATCGATGAAGATGGCAACAAAACTGAGAAAGTAACGCTAACTGACACTACTGTTGGTCGTGCGATTTTCTCATTGATCCTTCCTAAGGGTCTGCCGTTTGAAATCATCAACCAAGCGATGGGCAAGAAGCAAATTTCAAAACTATTGAATGCTTGTTACCGTACGCTTGGTCTGAAAGACACAGTAATTGCTGCTGACCAAATCATGTATACCGGTTTCCACTACGCGATGATCGCGGGTGCGTCTGTTGGTATCGACGATATGGTTATCCCTGCTGCTAAGAAAGACATCATCGATGCAGCGGAAGCAGAAGTTATTGAAATTCAGGAACAGTTCCAAAACGGTCTTGTTACCGCGGGTGAGCGTTACAACAAAGTTATCGATATCTGGTCAAATGCCAACGAAAAAGTTGCTAAGGCCATGATGGATAACCTTAAGACTGACATCGTAATTAACCGCGATGGCGAAGAAGAAGAGCAATCATCATTTAACTCAGTTTACATGATGGCCGACTCGGGTGCTCGTGGTAGTGCCGCTCAGATTCGTCAGCTAGCTGGTATGCGTGGTCTGATGGCTAAGCCAGATGGCTCAATCATCGAAACCCCAATTACGGCGAACTTCCGTGAAGGTCTGAACGTACTACAGTACTTCATCTCAACTCACGGTGCTCGTAAAGGTCTTGCGGATACCGCACTTAAGACAGCTAACTCGGGTTACCTAACGCGTCGTCTAGTAGACGTTGCACAAGACTTGGTAATCACTAACGACGACTGTGGCACATTCGAAGGTGTTCAAATGACACCACTAATCGAAGGTGGTGACGTTGTTGAGCCACTACGCGAGCGTGTACTAGGTCGTGTGGTAGCAGAAGATGTACTTAAGCCAGGTACTAACGAAGTACTAGTAGAGCGTAACGTTCTTCTAGACGAAGCGTTAGTAGACATGCTTGAAGCTAACTCAGTTGACCAAATCATGGTTCGCTCGGTAATCACTTGTGACAACGACTTCGGTGTTTGTGCGAAGTGTTACGGTCGTGACCTTGCACGTGGTCACATGGTGGGTAGCGGTGAATCGGTTGGTGTTATTGCAGCACAGTCAATCGGTGAGCCAGGTACACAGCTTACCATGCGTACGTTCCACATCGGTGGTGCGGCATCAAGAGCATCTGCTGAGAACAGCGTACAAGTTAAGACTGCGGGTAGCCTTAAGCTACACAATGCGAAATTCGTACGTAACTCTGACGGCAAAGTGGTTATCGTTTCTCGTTCAACAGAACTTACTGTTATCGACGAGCAAGGCCGTGAGAAAGAGCGCTATAAAGTACCTTACGGTGCTGTACTTAGCGTGGATGACGGTGCAACTATTGCAGCTGGCGACGTTGTTGCTAACTGGGATCCGCATAGTCACCCGATCATCACTGAACGTGCAGCTAAGATCAGCTTCGCAGACATTGATGACTCTAACACCGAAATGCAGCAAGACGAGCTTACTGGTCTAACCCGTATCGTTGTTAAAGACCTTGCGAAAGTAAACTCTAAAGAGCCTAAGCTAATTCTTGAAAGCGACGAGTTCGGTCTTCAAGAAATTCGTCTTCCAAGCTTCACAACCATCGAAGCGAAAGAAGGCAAAGTGGCTAACGAAGGTGACGTGCTAGCACGTATTCCTCAGGAAAGCTCGAAGACTCGTGATATCACGGGTGGTCTACCGCGCGTTGCGGACCTATTTGAAGCACGTAAGCCTAAAGAGCCTGCTATCCTTGCAGAAATCTCAGGTACTATCGGCTTCGGTAAAGAGACCAAAGGTAAGAAGCGTCTTGTAATTACACCTGCTGAGGGTGACGCGTACGAAGAGATGATTCCTAAGTGGCGTCAGCTTAACGTGTTCGAAGGTGAGAAAGTGGAAAAAGGCGAAGTTATCGCTGATGGTCCAGAGTCTCCGCACGATATCCTACGTCTACGTGGTATCTCTGCAGTAGCAAACTACATCGTGAACGAAGTTCAGGAAGTTTACCGTCTACAGGGTGTTAAGATTAACGATAAGCACATTGAAGTAGTTATTCGTCAGATGCTACGTAAGTGCATTATCACTAATCCAGGCGATACGCAGTTCCTTGAAGGCGAACAGGTTGAAGTATCGAACGTTAAAGTGGCTAACCGTGAAATTGAAAAACACGGCAAGATCCCAGCGCAGTACGAAACACAGCTGCTTGGTATCACTAAAGCGTCACTGTCTACTGAGTCATTTATCTCAGCGGCATCGTTCCAAGAAACAACACGTGTTCTAACTGAAGCTGCGGTTCAAGGTAAAGAAGATGACCTACGCGGTCTGAAAGAAAACGTAATCGTTGGTCGACTAATTCCAGCGGGTACAGGTTTCGCTTACCACGAACGCCGTGCACAACGTCGCAAAGAGCAAATCGAAGAAATGTCAGTTTCTGCTGCTGAAGCAGAACAGGCACTAACCGAAGCGCTTAATGCTGGTGCAGACGAAGATACTGCCGAATAAGGCAAGATCATAGGAGTACGTTAACGTACTCCTAACAATTTGGCAGTCATGTTGTACAGATTGCAGATAAATTAACTGCTTAACCTTTGTACACCTTGACAGTCAGAGCGATGATCTTTAATATTCCGCGACCCGATTTTGGATAGCCAACAAGTGGCTCGATAAACGGTCGCGGTTTTTTGTATCAGCGCTCAGTGAATGTTGACGAGCACAATGTTCACAAACAAGAGCGATTAAACAATTAATCGCATTAATATGGACCCAATCACAGTGATTGGGTTTTCGTAGTTTTTAATCAGGAGCTAGTTAATGGCAACAGTTAACCAGTTAGTGCGCAAGCCGCGTAGAAAGCCCGTTGAAAAAAGCAACGTAGCTGCTCTACAAGCTTGTCCACAAAGACGTGGTGTATGTACTCGTGTATATACTACTACGCCTAAGAAACCAAACTCTGCACTACGTAAAGTATGTCGTGTACGTCTAACTAACGGTTTTGAAGTTTCTTCATACATCGGTGGTGAAGGTCACAACCTACAAGAGCACAGTGTAGTACTTATCCGTGGTGGTCGTGTTAAAGATCTACCAGGTGTTCGTTATCACACAGTTCGCGGTACTCTTGACTGCGCAGGTGTAAACGATCGTAAACAAGCCCGTTCTAAGTACGGCGCGAAGAAGCCTAAGTCATAACGGTTCTCCGTTAGTAAGGCCAAACTGAAGTTTAAGAGTTTTGGGTTTTCCCTGAATTCATACGGAGAATAGAAAATGCCAAGAAGAAGAGTCGTAGGTCAACGTAAAATCCTACCAGAGCCAAAATTTGGTTCACAACTGCTTGCGAAATTCATGAATGTCGTAATGCTCGACGGCAAAAAGTCAGTCGCTGAAAAAATCGTTTACGGTGCGCTTGATATTGTTGCTGAAAAAACCGGCAAAGCACACCTAGATATCTTCGAGGAAGCGCTTGATAACATCCGCCCAACAGTAGAGGTTAAGTCTCGTCGTGTTGGTGGTTCAACTTATCAGGTTCCAGTTGAAGTACGTCCAGTTCGTCGTAACGCGCTAGGTATGCGTTGGATGGTAGAAGCTGCACGTAAACGTGGCGAGAAGTCTATGGCACAACGCCTAGCGGCTGAAATGCTAGACGCAGCAGATAATAAAGGTTCAGCGGTTAAGAAACGTGAAGACGTTCACCGTATGGCCGAAGCAAACAAAGCGTTTGCTCACTACCGTTGGTAATCAACGTTATTTAACTGAGAGAGATTTATGCCTCGTAAGACCTCGATTGAGCGTTATCGCAATATTGGTATTGTGGCTCACGTGGACGCGGGTAAAACCACGACCACAGAGCGTGTTCTGTTTTATACAGGACTGTCTCACAAAATCGGTGAAGTGCACGATGGTGCTGCTACCATGGACTGGATGGAGCAAGAGCAGGAGCGTGGTATTACTATCACGTCTGCTGCAACCACTTGTTTCTGGTCTGGTATGGAGCAACAGTTCGATCAACACAGGATCAACATCATCGACACCCCTGGACACGTTGACTTTACTATCGAAGTAGAGCGTTCATTGCGTGTTCTAGACGGTGCAGTTGTTGTTTTCTGTGGGTCTTCTGGGGTAGAACCTCAATCAGAGACAGTCTGGCGACAGGCTGACAAATATCAAGTGCCACGCCTTGTGTTCGTTAATAAGATGGACCGGGCTGGCGCTGATTTTGAACGTGTTGTGGGTCAAATCCGCAAGCGTTTAGGCGCAAACTGTGTTCCGATTCAAATCAACATGGGCGCTGAAGAGAATTTCCATGGCGTCATCGACCTTGTGAAGATGAAAGCCATCAACTGGAATGAAGAAGACATGGGTATGACATTTACCTATGAAGACATTCCGGCTGAATATTTAGATACCGCTGAGCAGTACCGCACAGAAATGATCGAAGCGGCTGCAGAAGCTTCTGATGAGCTAATGAATAAATACTTAGAAGGCGAAGAGCTTTCTGAGGAAGAGATTCGTTCAGGCCTTCGTCAGCGTACGCTGAACAACGAAATTGTTCTTGCCACCTGTGGCAGTGCCTTCAAAAACAAAGGTGTTCAGGCAGTACTAGACTCTGTTATTCATTACCTTCCGTCTCCAACAGAAGTTAAGGCCATCACAGGTGTACTTGACGACAAAGACGAGACTGAAGCAGAGCGTCATTCAAGCGACGATGAGCCGTTCTCAGCGCTAGCATTTAAAATAGCGACCGACCCATTTGTGGGTACGCTAACCTTCTTCCGCTGTTACTCTGGTGTAGTAAATACGGGTGATACGGTTTACAACCCTGTTAAGGGCAAGCGTGAGCGCTTTGGTCGTATCGTGCAGATGCACGCGAAAGACCGTGAAGAAATTAAAGAAGTACGTGCAGGTGACATCGCTGCGGCCATTGGCCTTAAAGATGTTACAACCGGTGATACGCTTTGTGATCCTAACCATGTTATTACGCTAGAGCGTATGGAGTTCCCAGAGCCGGTAATTTCAATTGCGGTTGAGCCTAAGTCGCAAGCTGACCAAGAGAAAATGGGCATTGCCCTAAGCAAGCTTGCAGCTGAAGATCCGTCATTTAAAGTAAAAACTGACGACGAGACAGGCCAGACGATTATCTCAGGTATGGGTGAACTTCACCTTGATATCATTGTCGACCGCATGAAGCGCGAATTTAAAGTTGAATGTAACGTAGGTAACCCGCAGGTTGCTTATCGTGAAACCCTTCGTAAATCTGTAGAAGTGGAAGGGAAGTTCGTTCGTCAGTCAGGCGGCCGCGGCCAATTTGGTCATGTATGGCTGCGCATTGAGCCTCAAGAAGAAGGTTCAGGGTACGAATTTGTGAACGAAATCGTCGGTGGTGTGGTACCAAAAGAGTTCATTCCAGCGGTCGATAAAGGAATTCAGGAGCAGATGCGAAGTGGTGTTCTTGCAGGGTATCCGGTACTAGATGTAAAGGTTACGTTGTTTGATGGTTCATACCACGATGTTGACTCTTCTGAAATGGCGTTTAAGATCGCCGGCTCTATGGGTTTCAAAAAAGGCGCCGCAGAAGCAAATCCGGTGTTACTTGAACCCACAATGAAAGTTGAAGTGACTACTCCAGAAGACTGGATGGGTGATGTAGTTGGTGACATTAATCGTCGCCGCGGCATGATCGAAGGTATGGAAGATGGCGTCGCAGGTGTTAAAATAATACGTGCTAAAGTGCCGCTTTCAGAAATGTTTGGCTACGCAACTGACTTGCGTTCACAAACACAAGGTCGTGCTTCATACTCAATGGAGTTCTTCAATTATTCTGAGGCGCCGAACAATGTGGCGCAGGCTATTATTGAATCTAGAATTTAATCTAAATGAAGGTTCGGTCCGGTCTATTGGTGGGTCGGACTTTTAACTTAGGAAACGAGAAAAATGGCAAAAGAAAAGTTTGAACGTACGAAACCCCACGTAAACGTGGGTACAATCGGCCACGTTGACCACGGTAAAACTACGCTAACTGCAGCTATCACTACAGTTCTTTCAAAGACTTACGGTGGTAACGCACAGGCTTTCGATCAAATCGATAACGCGCCTGAAGAAAAAGCACGTGGTATCACCATCTCTACTTCACACGTAGAATACGATACTCCTACTCGTCACTACGCTCACGTAGACTGCCCAGGACACGCTGATTACGTTAAAAACATGATCACTGGTGCTGCTCAGATGGACGGTGGT
>NZ_SWCO01000008.1 GCF_005117025.1 Alteromonas portus
CTTAACTCGTTCACTCCGTTCACTGGGACAGTAACGCGGCGGCGCTTCGCGATTATGCCGCCACTTCACTGCCCGTTAGCTTAGCGTTATACGTCAGAAATTAGAGTCAAATGCTTGTATTACATGGAACTGCTGAATTTACTGAGGAAAATGGACGTTTCGAAAAGGGAAAGCGATATGCATTTAATATGTTTTCCAGAGACGAAAATTTAAAAGAAATAATTGAAGATGTTGCCATATATCTGGGAGATTTAGGGTGGAATGAGATTGACGTCAAGAAAACGGGAAAAGTTGCTAGCGATTCAGAACTTACAAAACCCCTGCTTCAACAAGCATTTGATTATGCTAAAGAAAACAGATTTAGCGTTATAACCTACCAAGATCCGGTAGATGAGGAATTAAAACTCTAGGTATGACGTATAACAAGAGACTATGGCGTCAATAGTTAATTTAAAGTCTTTGGCGCTTCCCACATCACACCATCTCTCAACATTGAATTCAGCACTATTACCATGTTTCTGACACAGGCAATCAAAGCCACTTTATTAGGTTTCCCGGCGCTTACTAACTTTCCGTAATAAGATTTAAATACAGGGTTTGATTGAATCGCCGACATCACAGCCATAAAGAGTACTGTTCTTACTTGGTGCCGGCCTCCTTGTATTTTCCGATGCCCTTTGTACCTTCCACTTTCTTTATTCATCGGTGCAACGCCAACTAAAGCTGCGGCTTGTTTGTTGGTCATATAACCAAGCTCAGGTAGATTACTTATTATTGACGCAGCTGCGACTTTTCCAACACCATTCATGCTTTGGAGCAGTTGGTCTCTTGCTTTAAACTCCGGCGTCAATTCAATCATCCTCATGATTTTTGCTTCGACCTTTTTAATCTGATTGCCTAACGCCGTTAGTATCGGTTTTATCGTCATCGCAAGGTCTTTCGGCATAATTTGAATTCTATTTTTTTCCATTGTTTGCATGGAAAGGAGTTGATTACGACGCGTGACTAAATCGCTCATAGCACGCATGGCTTTTGGCTTAAGCTGGGTTAAGTCAGGTTTTATCACCTCACTAAAGTGCGCTATTAGTTCAGCATCAAGCTTATCAGTTTTGGCTCGACGCCCTATCGCACCTGCAAACCGTTTTATGTGAACTGGATGAGTTATAACAAACGGAAGTTTTGCCTCGGCGCACGCCATTGCAAAAGGCATTTCTAGCCTGCCTGTCGCTTCGACAACTATCCTTTCGGGCTGATATTTCTTAAGTTGGACTATCGCTTCTTTTATCCCTCTTTCATTGTTTTCTACAGAGAAAAAGATATCCAAAGGCCGTATGTAAATATCAAGCTGTGACTTGCCAGTATCTACCCCAACGTTAATGTTTTGCTTTGTAATAGTGTTCATAATAAGCTAACTCTTGCTTGCATAATGCGGGTTCGAGACCCAGTAGACTATTCGAGTGTGGTGCTTGGAGTCCTATAAGGCGTTCTTTCTTGTTATCGGTCTCTCGATTGAGGAGCCAAAAATAAATCGAACTGCCAAATAGAAAGCTTTAGTTGCTGCTAAAGCCTGGGTCTCACATTACCCGAAATTGATAAAAAAGGATTTAAATTAGGTGGGTAATTATCCATACAAGCCAATAAACACACTCACTACGTTCGCTGGGACGCATTCACGTGGGGCGGCTTCGCCATTATGCCCCACGTGCCTGCGCCCCTTATTTAAAAGTTATGTCTCAGAAGGAATTGATAAATGCGGTTAATTTTTTTATTACTTCTATTAATCAATTTTGGCTGTCTTGCCTCATCCTGCATAGTAACCGATGAAATGCGCGAACAGTTCAATTCCAAACATGCCGAAGATGTTACTATTGATACAACCCTTAGAGATTCAAACTTCTTTGTAACTATTAAATTACCAGAGAGCATTGAAGGTCAAAGTTCTTATTCAGTATTGCTGGTATCAGACAGCCTTGAAGAACCAACATTCATCTTCCCTCTAGACTTGTATGAGGAAGATAACCAAACAAAGGCATGGTATGAAATAGATGCGGGACTTGTGAGAAAGCACTTCGTAGTGGTCAGCTTAAATGACTATTGTGCTCCGAGCATATTCAAGGAAGTTTTTTACCAATGAGACATAACAAAAAATTAAGTTCGCCCGCTGCGCGGGTTGAGACGCTAACATGTGGGCTGCTCACTTCGTTCGGATTTTAGCCCACATGCCTGCGCCCCTTATTTAAAAGTTATACACAATGCGCAACATCAGGAAGATTAAAGTGAATAAAACCAAAACGTCTCTTCTATTTTTTGCTTTTATAGGCACTTGTTTAGTAACAATGAGTGCATTTGCTTCATCAACGATAGAAGGCGTTTGGAAACACGCAACAAAACCAGCTCTAATCGAATTCAATTTAACAACTGGTGTAGCAAGTGTTAAAGAACACCAGACTCATAAACAAAACTATGGCCTCACGATCATCAAAAATATTGTTCAATCAACAGAAACTGAGTGGGTCGGGGAAATGTACAATGGCTACGAAGACAAATATGTTTTCGTTACAATCAAGTTAAATAGCACATCGCTATCTGTCTTCGACTCAGAAAACAGTGAAGTGCTTAAACTTGTTAAGGAATAGCCTTGTGTATAACAAAAAAATCAAGCTCGCCCGCAGCGCGGGCTGGGACGCATACACGCGGGGCGGCTTCGCCATTATGCCCCACATGTCTGCGCCCGTTATTGGAAAGTTATGTGCTTCAATGAAAAGGTTTAGATCAATTTGAATAAAGAGATAAAACGAAGCCTATTTTACCTAGTGATTACTACTATCGTGTCGTTACTAGTTTTAGAAAATGTAGGTAGCGGAATAGAACTTATCTCTAGCCGTCGCGGTTCAGAGGTACATATTTTTGTTATATATGTTTTATCTCTCTTTTTTGTTGGCTATTCGTTGTTTTCTCTAGTGAGGGCTGTCGCATTTACTACAATTGGCCCAGACTCGTTTTGGCGTAAAAACATATGGGATATCATACTTGGCCCTGTTCCAGATAACAGTGAAAAGCAATGATAGGATGTTTTTCAGTCGCACATAACAAGCGCATCAAGTAGCTCGTAGGCTCGCTCGAACACAAAAACTAAGCGGCGTTTAGTTTTGTGCTTCGCAATTTTAACCTAAACGCCGCTACGTTTTCGTGCCGCTTATGCGGGTGTATGTAACAAGGAAAGTATTATGAAAACCATATCAGTAATCATTGATTCAAAACTTATTCAACCATTTTTTATGGTTGTTGGACTGTTGTTCTGGATTTCAGCTTGGTACATTTTTCATTCAACGAATACTACAACAGAATTCCTTTTTTCTTTAAACGATATTCAAATTGAGTCCCTTGCATCAAAGAATATTGACCCAAATCAGTTGGTACTTAGCGGTGAAACACTTCGTGATATTGCCACCCAATTTAGCAACCAAAGCAACTTCGGTGTTATCGGGATGGTAATTGCAGGGTGTTTTTTTCTTTTGTTAACGTTAGGTTTGTCTATATTTAATGTTTCAGTGAACAACAAAGGTCACACTAATAAGCAAATGTTACATAACAAGCCGCTGTAGTCGATCACCCGCTCTCTAGGACAATAATACGTGGGCTAAGTCGCTTCGCTCCAAATTTTAGCCCACGTGTTATTGCCCCTAAGCGGGGTGTTATTTGCTAATTGGTACTTAACTCATGGAAGAATAATTCGCTGGTCTAAGAAAAATCAAGCTTCGTTCTGACAACGTACATGCAGGGGCCCCTTAACTTTAAGTTACACCCTAAAAGGATTCTATGAAGATCTCTTCTTTTGAAAATGCTGAACATTACGTTTGGGGAAATGGCTGCGATGGTTGGCACTTAGTTAAGACCGAATCGCTGAGTGTAATTCAAGAGCGTGTTCCCTCTGGGTGCGAAGAAATTCGACATCTTCACCAATTCGCTGAACAGTTTTTTTATGTAATTAGTGGGGTCGCGACGATAGAAGCTAACAAAGAGATTTTCCATTTAGAAAAAAATCAGGGGCTTCATATACCAGCAAACACACCCCATAAGTTGCAAAACGAACAGGAGTGTGATTTGATTTTTGTAGTTACTTCGACACCACCAAGCCACGGAGATCGTGTTGAGGTACTGGCGTAACTAACAACTATCGGCTCACTGCATTCGCTGGGACACATACTCATAGCGCAGCTTCGCCATTACGCCCTACACACCTGCCGCCTAGTAAGGAAGTTATGTGCTAATCTGTGTAATGAAAGACAAAAGGACTTCTTAAATGAAATTACTAGTGTTTTTAATTCTAAGTATTTCTCTGCTAAGCGCCTGTATAGTCGTTCCAGAAACCGATACAGCTAAAGTGAACAAGTGTGAGATATCCTCGGACCGCAAAACACTAAAAGTTATCAATGGGTTTGAGGATACAAATACCTTCTATTCAATCAGCGGGCTTGTATTACTCCCTATATCGGGCGTTGTTTCTGGCACATACGTAGCCATCAACAATGTCTACCATCTTGGCGAGGAAACACTTGTCTGTAGATCTGAAAATGCACGCACATAACAAACGCATTATGTCGCTTCGCTGTCCACCGTTTGCGGACGCTATGTAGCCATGGATTTTTAAATTATTGAAATGGACCTTTTATGAAACTTTACCCTTACCAAACGATACAAACTGTAAACCTACCAACTCTTTTATTCGCAGCTAGAACTCTTGGTATTTTCGCCTATATATTCTCTTTTTTTACTTTTCTACTATGGGGCGCAGCTTTCGTTGTCGACCCTAGAGTCAGAGAAACTTGTTTATTTGTTAGCATAGGCACATTTTCTGCAACAATTTGCTTTCTAGTTATTAGCGGGTTATGCGCTGCCGTTGTTTCTTGCGAGCAAAAATACACTCAAGGATAGAAGGTTACATAGTAAACCACTAAAGGTATTTGCTGTGACGCAGCAAAACTCTTTGAATTAATTGAAGGTAATCGTTCACACCTTCGAAAATGGCTGCCATGGTTGGATTTCAACAAATCTGTAGACGATTCTTTAAATTACATTAAAGCTAACCATGAACAATATTCGAATAATCTAGGATTTAACTGCGGAGTTTTCTTTTCGGGTGAACTTGTAGGCATCTGTGGTTATCACCCCATTGACCACCTAAACAAGAAAGTGGTTCTTGGCTACTGGATTGCACAGCAAGCTCAAGGGAAAGGTATTATAACTAAATGCGTTGAGTACTTAATCAATTATGCGTTTGAGACTCTTAAACTCAATAAAGTATCTATCCCTGCCGCAGAATACAACTATAAGAACCAAGCTGTTTCTGAACGATTAGGCTTAGTCAAAGAAGGAATTGAACGAGAGGCCGAGTTTTTGTATGGCCAGTATGTTAATCACATACATTATTCTGTTCTACGCTCAGAATGGAAACGTTACTAACAATTCAATCAACACACTTATCGCGCACTTTGGGACACAAACATGTGGACGGTTTTGCTATTTTCGCCAGTGCGTGCGCGCCCTTTGGGCGGTTGTTATTCCTTGGTTTAGTTTATGTCTTTGAAAAGCAATTTCATATTAATGGCTGAGTACAATAAATGGATGAATGAGTCCATTTACTCAGCTGCGTCGCGTTTAAGTAGAGATTCGCTTTTAGAAAACAAAGGCGCTTTCTTTGGTTCCATTATCGGAACCCTCAATCACATTTTAGTCGCTGATGTCATTTGGCTAAAACGATTTGCGTCTCACCCCGCAAATTTTAGTTCGTTGAATTGTCTTTCAATAACGCCATTACCAGAACAACTAGATTCAATACTGTTCAGCGACTTTGAAAAACTAAAAAATGAAAGAACCCGATTAGACGGCGTAATTTTGAAATTTGTTGATCAACTCAGCGATAAGCATTTGGGCAGTAATTTATCCTATCGAAATACAAAAGGCGTCCCTTATAAGAAATCTTTTTCGTACCTCATACAACACTTTTTTAATCATCAAACTCATCATCGAGGACAAATTTCTACGCTGCTTTCTCAATCTGGTATAGACCTAGGTGAAACAGATTTATTGGTTAAAGTGCCAGATGCTTGGTGAACATAAAAAGGCAACCGTGGAGACAAATGCTAGCAGCGGCGGAGGGTTTGCCATTATCTTCCATGTCTGTGCCCGCTATTGTTAGGTTACCATTACTGAAAACCTGTTTAACGTTAATTACTGCGATCTATTTGTTGCGTGGTATCACAGGTTTAATTGGTCCATTTTTAACTTCAGATCCTGTGGTACATAAAAATTCATTGACCTTTTGGATAGTAAGTTCAATTATATGTTGTATATATGGTGCGTTTTCATTTACGCACGGCAGTTTAGCCACCATACCTCTTGCAACTGCAGCGCTTAGCTTAACGTTATACGGCACAAGGAAAGTGTAATTCAGATGATAGAAATACGACAAAATAAACCTTTTACCTACTTACTTATCTGCCTGTCTATCGTGCTAACTTGTTTCGCGATGTATCTTGTTTTGTATTCTGAAATTCTGATTTTGCCACCTGCGCTTCTCGGTATTGCCTTTTTACTTTTCCTTTTGGGAAGTCAAAAGATGAGAAGGGGTAGAATTGATATTCCAAAGTTCAACTTTTATGTCGAAATAGCAACTTCGGGCGTTTTATTGTTTGCCTGGGGTTTATGGTTTTTAAAAAAGTAAGCGTATAACGTTGTATGATGAACTGTTCGAAGTCGACGAATTTACGTTAGCTGAATAAAGGGTTATCAAGTAATGGTGCCATTATTTAAATCTATAGCCATTGGCGTAATGGCTGGTTTAGCTGGAGCTTTATTCCTGTATACATTTTCAGATTTCATATCCGAAAAAAACGAAGCATTAGCATTGGGTGTTTTTATTGGGGTAGCTTTTCTCTTTATTGACCTAATTATCAAAAAGCTAAAAACAAATAACCGAGAAGGTAGCTAACAAAAACATGGGCGATACATTTAACTATGGTTTCTACTAACCAAACTAAAACACTTACGACGTTAGCGGAACAGTAACGCAGCCATGCATTGCTATTACGCCACTGCCTGATTAGCTAACGTTCGGCGCTAAAAAAATATTGAGCGAATCATGTATAAAAGGACTTTGCTGTTCACTATCTTGTTGTTAATTTATTTTTCTGCGTCTGTTCTGATTCATGAAGCTGGACATGCTATCACAGGAAAACTGTTTGGATTGGGAACACCAATTATCAACATTTGGCCTGGTATTGAGCTGTTCCCTAATATTGGCGCAACAGTTTCATCATCAGGTTGGCCCGAAAGAGCCGTTGGCTATGTTAGCTTTATTCCAGAATCACCTCGGTTTGTAGTTGAATTTAATGAGTTCCCCCAGTCACTAAAACTACCCCCAGAACTAAAGGTAATCACAAATAATACCCACCAAGGAAATGCTTACTTGCCAATTGTGGGTCTCATGGGAAGTGGCACCACTTTTCTAATTTCACTTTTTTGCACACTTTACCTATACTTTGCAAAGCCCAACGGGGTTTATAGAGCCCTTGTCGTATGTGGCACATTTTTATTCTACGACATACTTTGCTATACAGTATTTCCCGTTTTTTTCAAAATGCGGCATCTCATTTTTATAGGAGGGAGTCATCCTGAGCCAATAATTTGTCTTGTTAACATTGGAGTTCCCTTTGAGTTCGCGGTCACATCAGTTTTAAGTATCTGTGCTGCTCAAATTATGGCACTGTATTATTTATCTAGAAAACAAGGGCTTTTTAAACTAAACGCACCTACAGAAGAAATTAGGCCCTTTGTCATCGCTTGATGGGATGCTGATAAGTCAAGCCTCTTAGGCTGTTATGGGCTAGGTATTAGTGCCCGTTAATGAAAGTTATGTTGTTATATTGAAATGGATGTCTTTATGAACTCAGGTATTAAGATGGATATTTTGTTTACAGGGCTGTTGCTAATCCCTATTGTGATCACAGCCGTGCCTTTCATACAAAATAAACTAATCCCTCACGCACAAAACTTCCCCTCTTCTATTTATCCACTGCCCATATCCGTTTATTTAATTTATGAGATTTCAGCCGAGAATAATATCTTTGGAATGTTTGGCCTGTTTGTTGGTTACTCCCTTTTCTTTTTTATCTATGCCGTATCTGTTTCTCTGCTGGCTTTTACTGTAAAAAACAAAAAGCATGACTGATCACGCTAGCAGGCAGGTTAATTGAAACATTTCATTACAAGAACCTTCAGAACTGCCGGAAAAATGTACTATATTAAAAGCGCGGATTTATAATAAGGAAAGGTTATGAAAAAATACTCTCGTGTTTTAGCTATGCTCACATTTTTAATTGCTGCCGTTGTCACATTTAGTTTCGGCATGATTAACGGTACACTTGGGTTAATTCTACTAGCTTTTGTATTTGAAGGTCTGTTTTGGTTCAATTCTTACAAAGCTGAATCAGAAAACAAAAAAGCACATTATAATCAGGTGTAACCTGCCATCTGACAAAATCTGTTTTTAAACATGCTGGCAATAGAGGAAAGCGTTATTCCTTTATCAATTCAGGCCCATCTATTATTCGTGGGGCTGTGTGGCTACGAATAACGTAGTTTACATTCGCGGCGCCGCTAGCGATAAATATGTAGGTCCTCTACGCTTCGCTTGATACCTAAGCCTGTGCCCCCTTCTACATCATTTAAACGTCACGTGACTTATGGAATTTAGAAACTGGATAGTAAGTATCATGATAAAGGAAGCCACACAGATGAAAAAAATAATTATTATTTTGTCAGTTGCGCTTATTCTGGCAACAACTGGAACGTCTGGATTCGGGTTGAGTTTTTTCCAAATTTATATTGCTGCCCCCCTGCTATTGTCTATTTTATTACTTTTAATTAAGACTAAAAACTCAAAGCTTAATCTAATTGTCTCGTGTGCTGGTTTATTTTCGGCTATTCTAGCTTTACAGCCATATTACTCAGCATATACATATACGGGTAGCGATGGACAGGTCGCCCTTATTTATGTTGCTATGCCATTTTATCAACTCGCGTTTATGGCTGTAGTAGCTTTCATCGCTTGGGGTATAACACCTTCAACAGAGCGCTGATACGAGACAGAATATTAGCGTAGATAATACGCAGTTAAAGAACCTTCACACCGCATTATGAAGCATTTTGCAAGCCCGTTTCGTGAAGTTCTACCAATGCGCTTGCGCCCACAATTTTACGTTTAAATGAAAAACTAGGTAATTGCTGGTAGTCTTAGAATTTAATTAAAATAAGGAAGTTCCATGAAAGGTCGTACAAAAGTAGCTTTATCAACTATCGCTTTCGCAACTGTAATTAGCTTGCAGTCGTTCATTCTGTATCAAAACAACATTGCCAATGAAGTTATCCAGGCCAAAGTAGACAGGCTTGAAAGTCAAATAAAGCAAACGAGTACAACTAATCAAGAACTTCTTTCAAAAATTAAAAAGCTTGAAGGTAATTTGGAGCTTAAACCTCGTAGTCTTCTTTCTATGAATTAATTGTCTTTTCGTTTAATTACTTGCTTACTTCGTTCCCTAGAAGGCAAACACGCTAGACGAATACGCTATTATTTTTCTACAATTTTGTCTTCTTAAAAATATTGAGAGGAAAAAGGAATTTCATAAATGAAGAGCTTTTCGACAATACTGCTCATCTCTCTGTTATCCATCGCAATGTCGGGTTGCGCTGCTCTTGATATAAAACCTTGGACTCTAGATAACTTGGTCAGTGACGCTGTATTTTCATCTATAACGGGTGATAGAATTGCCTCAGGAAATCCCGCTAAATGCAATCAAATTAAAATGCAATGCTCTACATCAAACTACAGTGAACGGACTGTTAACGGTGAACTCACTTGCTCTTGCAGAAATTAATTAAAATATGGCGCAAGCGCATTTCTTCTTAACCACAACAGTCTCATTGCAAGATACTGAGTTCGCTGTCCACAGCAGTTGTTTGCTGGAAGTAAATAAAATATTGCGGTTATAACAGGTAACCTACTCGTTTTAGCCGCCTTATTCTTTGGATGTTATCCTTTGAGTCGGCCTGTAATTTTGCATTAAAGGCACTACACAAGGAGTCCACTCGCACCGCAAAGCATCATTCGTATCGGTCAAATCCTTCCGCTTTTTACTTTAAACGCACCCTCTTATTTTCCTATAAAAGAAAGATAAAACTTTCACACCGACGGCCCATCTAAAAATTTGTCTCGAGATATCCAGGATTAGTATCCGCTTGAAAAACAAACACCAGGCCTCACTTATAGATACATACTCGCTTCAAGGAAGAAAAAATGGTTAGACATGTCTGGGGCTTCGAGGAAAAGTCAGTATTTGCGGTTTTAGCATTATGCATTTGTTCGTTTGGGCTTTACGTGATTTATCGACTTTGGCAGTTAAGCCATGTAATTAACCCAAGAGTAGAGAACCCTATCTCACGTGCTTTTACGGCAACGGCTATTTGCATACACGTGTTATCGCTACTTGGTATTCTTTGTTATTTTCTGTTTCCCGCTCCTCCCGCACTATTATTAACGGCTAAATTGCTGCATTTACTCTCTTCACTCTTTCATGTTGTTTGGATCATAAAAGTTAGAAACCGATTAAATACAATAAACAACAATAAAAAAGGCGATGTCTTGTGGCTAAACGCACTTTTAAGTAGTTTTTTTCATGTGATCTACTTCCAATACAAAATAAATCAAACTGTCGATTCGGGAAGAACAAAAAAGCTTGAGGCATAGCAGCTATTAAATTTCACTTACTGAAGAACCTTATTCAGAAAAACTGACAGCCTTAAACGCATGGGTCAATAGCAGTTAGGACCAACTGGACGCCTTAATCACTGTTCGTTTTATGGACCACATATTTTTAGATTAAAAATGTGGTATTGTGCTAGTGAAAGGATGACTGCTTTCGTAATATTTAGCCGGCATTCCCCATGGTTTTTCATTCACACGTTACTTATTTACAGGGAAATCGATTATGAAAAGCGCCGTTATTGTTTTTATTTTTATACTTGCTGGATGCACGTCAACGCCCCCTCAGATCGCGTCTACCTATTCTAATACAATGGACATTATAAAAGCCGCTGCCGACTCTGCTCCACATGGCGTTCCTGGCGAGTACACGCTAAAAATAGTAGCAACTGGTAGTCAGGGGAAATTTGTTTATTTGAATACTGAAAAAGACTATCGCGATCAGAGAGCAGTCACTGTCGCGCTACATCCTAGCGTTATTTCCCAGTTATCGGCAAAATATGGGATGCCCCCTCAAGATTACTTTATCGATAAAAAAATTGTGATAAATGGGGAAGCTAAGCGCGTAAAAATTGCATTTATATCTCAGGGTAAGGTCACAAATAAATATTACTACCAAACGCACATTAGGCTTATGGATATTTCACAACTTATGGTTTTAGACGAAAAAGCATGAAATGGTGACGTTAAGTCATGAGCCCGGTAATTAGCCTATGAATCTCGGTGAATTTAACCACTTTTGCAGTGCACTCCCTCACACTACACACATCGTTCAGTGGGGTAATTCAGACGTATGGAAAGTAGGGGGGAAAGTCTTTGCTATAGGGAACATTGGCAAAAACGGGCACCCTGCTTTTATCTTTAAAACGTCAGAGCAAAACTATTATTTTCTGGAAGAAAAGCCCGGCTACAGGCCTGCGCCCTATCTTGCTAGTCGAGGGATGAAGTGGATACAGCAATACAATTGTGAGAGCGATGAAGATGAAGCGTTAGAATATTATCTAAGCGCATCATATAAACTAGTATCGTTAGGATTAACCAAAAAGATGCAAAAAGCCCTTGGTTTAAATCAATCTCAGTAAAAGGTACCTACCCTATGTTCAAAGCAAAAAACTTTA
This sequence comes from Alteromonas portus, assembly GCF_005117025.1. Lineage (GTDB taxonomy): Bacteria > Pseudomonadota > Gammaproteobacteria > Enterobacterales > Alteromonadaceae > Alteromonas > Alteromonas portus. Next base: position 11,938 of record NZ_SWCO01000008.1, read on the forward strand.
CGCGCAATATTCGCCCTTATGTGGAAGCAGAACTAGCGCACGCTCATAAAATGCAAAACCAAAACAACCAAAGGTGTGCTTTTACACACTTAGAAAATGCTCACGTTCTTGGTCAAGCCTCTACAAGACTGCACGTAGCGGTACACGTTCAAATGCTTTTATGGGCAGTGAAACAAGGCAATATTGGTGAGTTTTTTGGTCAGCTTTTAAGAATTGTGGGCGCTGCCACAAAAACTGTTTTTGGACTGGTACCTCATGGAAATACAGGTGGCGCTAACGTTAGCCCATTTAAGGCAATGCCAATTAAAACAAACTTAAAAACGATTCTAGAAAAAGCGCATTCTAATGAAGATAAAAATTAACGTTGTCGATGCATTTACCAATGTAAGGTTTAAGGGCAACCCTGCAGCTGTTGTTATAACGGGTAAATGGCTTAGCGATGAAAAAATGCAAGAAATCGCTGCTGAAAATAACCTTTCAGAAACCGCATTTTTAGTAGAAGACGATAACGGTGTATTTGGTATACGTTGGTTTTCCCCGATAACAGAAATCGACTTTTGCGGTCATGCAACGCTGGCTTCTGCATTTGTTATTTTTAGCGAAAATTATCAACTACCGCACATTTCGTTTTTCGCCAAATCGGTGGGGATGATGAAAGTCGTTAAGAAAGAAGACGGTTTCATTCAAATGGACTTCCCAAATAGAATGCCTCACCCTGTTGATGACGTGCCTGAAGCGTTACTACAAGGGCTTTCAATAAAACCCAAAAGCATTTTGAAAAATGATCAAGCGTATTTTGCTGTTTATTCCGACGAAGACGACGTTTTAAGCGTAATTCAAGACAGTGAACAACTGAAAAAACTTGCGCCCTATGATGTGGTAGTGACAGCACCGGGTACTCAATTTGACTTCGTATCCCGTTATTTTTGGCCTGCGAACGGCGGTGATGAAGACCCGGTAACCGGTTCAATTCACACTGGGCTAGCGCCTTATTGGGCAAAAGTGCTTGGGCGGTCAAAGCTTATGGCTTATCAAGCATCTAAACGAGGTGGTACAGCAAAATGTGAAGTAGCAGGCGACCGCGTGCTTATTTCAGGCCAAGCGGTGTCTTACCTTGAAGGTTACATTACTATTTAACAATTTAAAGAATAAAGCTGTAGAAGGAACTATATAAATGCAAAAAGTCGTTGAATTTAAAACTCGTAACTTTTGGTCTAGCCAACTTAATTTAGACACCCTTAACGAAGAAGTTACCAAATACAACAATCAGGGCTGGCGTGTCATTCAAGTAACACCAGTGTCGTCTTTTTCTGCACATGTTCGTTCGGTATTACTCCTTCTTGAAAAATCGAATAGTTAAAAGTAAAAACTAAAAAGAGCAGAAAATTCTATGCTCGCTCCCTATCGAAAACAAAAAAGCGGAAGATATTTAACCTTCCGCTTTCACTCACTCAACAGCGCATTGCTGCATCTAGTTTTAACTAGGCAAACGCCAAATTAGCGCCCTACTGCAATGCCCTCTCTGCGAGGATCTGCACCGCCAATTAATTTACCTGATTTAAACTGAATTCCGTGAAGACCGCTGTTTAAATCTATTACTTTAACATTGTGGCCTAGCGCCTTTAATGGCTCTTCAAGTTCAGCTATTGGTGTGCCCTTCTCTAACGCCGTGTAGTCGTTTCTATTAGTGATTTTAGGTAAGTTGATGGCCTGCTGAATATCCAAGCCAAAGTCTAAAATACCAATTAGGGTTTGAGCGACGTAGCTTACAATTCTAGAGCCGCCCGGCGAGCCTACAACAACCTCAAGGTTGCCTTCTTTGTCGAACACCATTGTAGGGCTCATCGCGCTTCTAGGGCGTTTACCAGGCTCTACGCGATTTGGTACAGGAAAGCGGTTTTTAGTTGGCGAAAATGAAAAGTCGGTAAGTTGGTTATTAAGCAGGAAGCCCTCTACCATAATCCCAGAACCAAACATAAATTCAATGCTGGTTGTCATTGATACTGCATTACCTTCTTTGTCTACGATAGAGACGTGGGAAGTGTTAGGCAGTTCCATTGACGTACCAAGCGCAACATTCGCATCAGCGTACGGATTACCCGCTCGCTTGCGACGCCACTCTTTGTCAACAGCAATATTCTCAGCCCGGCGCTCAAGATAAGCCCTATTGATCATGGCCGCAAACGGCAGGTTAGTAAAATCGCTATCCGCTATAAACTTCTCGCGATCGGCATACGAAAGCGCACTTGCCTGCGTGTACAAGTTCGCAAACTCTACTGAATCTGGCGCATACTGGCTAAGGTTAAAACCCTCTAACATTTTAAGAATTTGATAAACGTTCACACCACCAGAGCTAGGCGGTGCCATACCGCAAATACGCTTTTCGTGATATAACCCACAAACAGGTTCACGCTTTACAGGCTCGTAGCTTGCTAAGTCTTCTAATGTCATCTGACCTGGATTGATTTCAGCGCTGTTTACCGCTTTTACTATTTTTTCAGCAACCTCGCCTTTCAATAAATAGTCGCTGCCCTTTTCTGCAATACCTCTTAGGGTTTTAGCTAACTTTTTGTTTTTCTTAACCGTGCCTTCTTTTAACGGCAGGCCTGCAGGGAAGAAATAAGTAGAGCTTGCAGGAAACGTTTTAAGACCAGGGTGATAGTCCAATGCAACAAGTTTGGCTAAACGCGGCGATACTTTAAAGCCGTCTTCAGCTGTTTTGATTGTATCGTCAAACAGCGTATTCCAAGGCAGCTTACCGAACTCGCCCTGCGCCATTTCTAACGCTTTTACTGCACCGGGCACGCCTACTGACTTACCGCCAACTACGGCATCTAACCAGCGCATTGGCTTATTACCTTCAATAAACCAATGAGAATTAACAGCTTTCGGCGCTGTTTCACGGCCATCGAAGGTGTGAAGTACTTTGTTCTTATTATCCCAATAAAGGATAAATGCACCACCACCGATGCCCGACGATTGCGGCTCAACCAGAGAAAGCATAGATTGAACAGCCACGGCAGCGTCTATGGCGCTGCCGCCTTTTTCTAAAATATTTTTCCCCGCCCATGACGCATAGGGGTTTGCCGCCACAACCATATAGTCTTTGGCTTCAAAGGCCTTTTTCTCTATGTAGCCTGTTGCCGCTTCAGGCTCACCAACTTCGCGAGCTTGTTTAGCGTTCGCTCCAAAAATGAAGCAACTAGATAATGCAAGTGTAACTACTGAAGCTCTGAACAAAGCACTGCGTCTCAAAATAATACTTCCTCTTATTTAAATTTTTCGGGGTTAATTGGCCGTTTTTTTAGAAACGCATCAAACGCTTCTTGGGCTGCGGTTGTGCCCAACGCTTCTAAAAATATATCGAACTCTTCATTCATTTGTTGGTTCGTTCGCTCCCCATCGCCTTTTAATAACGCTTTAGTTTGTCTAAGCGAGAATGAAGGCTTGGCAACGAGTTTGTCTACCGTTGATTGAACAGTTTGCTCTATTTCTTTCGCGTCGACTATTTTAGTTAAGATACCAAATTGATAAGCATCGGCAGACGTAAAGGGTTCACCTAGCATTAACCATTCTGCCGCTTTGATATGACCCGCAACCTTAGGCAAAAGATAACTTGATGCATACTCGGGAACAAGCCCTAAGTTGATGAACGGTAGAACAAATCGGGTATCTGGTGTGGCGTATACAAAATCGCAGTGCAGTAAAAGCGTTGTGCCTATCCCTACCGCCAAGCCGTGAACTTGTGCAATAACCGGTAAGTTACAGGCGGCAAGTGCGCGCATAAAGGCAGCGGTCTCAGGCACTTGGGCGTGATCTTGTTGCTGCGCAAAGTCGCCAATATCATTCCCCGCGGTAAAACAATCACCGGCACCTTTTATCACCACCACTTTCGTTAAACCATCATTCTTAACACCTAATATGGCATTCGCCATTTCTTGGTACATATCGCGCGTTAACGCATTTTTCTTGTCGGTGCGGTTGAGCGTAATGGTTAAGCATTGCTGATTATTTTCGGTAATGATGTAGGACATGATCACTCCTTTTCTGTCGTCTTTTTTATTTCGGGTGTACTTCAGTTTTCACCCGGTAGGCAATTTCTGTATCATAGCCAGCAAATTCTGAATTCAAAAATAACTAACACTGATGATGTCACTGCCGTTTTCGCTTAAGTATAGCGCTGGTCCTTTATTTATAGCGCTATGCTCCGTTGTCGCGTTTTTCTTTGAGCCTATGTCCGGCAATTATTTGGCTTACGACAGATATGCCATTCAAGGCCTAGAGACTTGGCGTATTGTCAGCGGCAATATCGTGCACACCAATGGCTACCACCTACTTTTAAATTTAGCAGGTCTGGCGCTGTTGTGGGCCTTACATGGTGAACATTATCGCATCGGGTTGTACTTAAAAGTTTTCGTGTGGTGCTGCTTAGGAACCAGTGTCGGGCTTTATTTATTCTCTCCAGACCTGATTTGGTACGCGGGTTTGTCAGGCGCACTACACGGAATTTTCGCTTGGGGTGCTTGTGTGGATATTAAAGAAAAGATGAAGTCGGGTTGGTTGTTACTTATCGGCTTAGCCATAAAAGTAGGATACGAACAAATTGACGGTAGTAGTGAACAAGTTGCAAACCTGATTGACGCAAAAGTTGCCGTAGATGCGCATTTATTCGGTGCGCTTACCGGTATCGCAATCTTTTTACTTATGTTTATTACGGCGAAAAGAACATAGAAACTAGAGCGATATAGCGTCACTCTTTTTGCGCATTTTGATTTGTTAAAACAGATTAACGTGCTGAAGCAAAAAAAGAAGATTTAAAAAAAAGGCCCGAATTCATTGAATTTGGGCCTTTTTTGTAAGCTTTTTCCGTCCTTAATAGCTACCGCGCTGTGAGCAACTCAGTGGCTCTTAATCACTGGGTTGCACTCGCAGTTTTGCCTATAAGTTTTCTTCGAATAGCTTGTATATACGACGGTATTCATCAAGCCAAGAGCTTGGTTGTACGAAGCCATGTGGCTCTACCGGATAAATGGCCGTTTCAAAATCTTCCTTTTCAAGCTCGATAAGGCGCTGTACCAATCGCACGGTGTCTTGGAAAAACACATTGTCATCAACCATAGGCGCATTGATAAGCAATGGCTTTTCTAGCCCATCTGCGAAATAAATTGGCGAACTGCGCTCAAAAGCGATGGGGTCAATATCAGGCGTATTTAGAATGTTTGCTGTATATGGCGTGTTGTAATGGGCCCAATCGGTTACCGGACGAAGCGCCGCGCCTGCCGCAAACAGATCTGGCGCGGTAAACATAGACATAAAGGTTAAGAAGCCGCCGTATGAACCGCCGTATGTGCCAATACGCTCACGATCTACATTTGCATTCTCAACAAGCCAGTTAACACCATCACGCAAATCTTGCACTTCAGGCGTACCCATTTGACGATAAATAGCGGTTCGCCAATCACGTCCGTAGCCAGCACTAGCGCGATAGTCCATATCTAGTACGACATAGCCTTGCTGCACTAGCATGCTGTGGAACATGTATTCTCTAAAGTAACCAGACCACCCCATGTGGGCGTTTTGCAAATAGCCTGCACCGTGATTAAACACTACCGCTTTATTTGGTGCCGACTTATCGTAATTTTCCGGTAAATACACTCGTGCGTAAATAGGTGCATCAGTATGCGACGATTCAATTGCAACGATGTTAGGCACCGCCCAAGGGAGTGCATTGAAAGTAGCACTGGTGCTTTGTGTAATTTGCTTTGCTGCAGTTGTTTCATCTGCTGGCTTAATGTAAAGCTCTTGTGGCTGATTAACTTTACTATGGCTTAACAACAAATTTTTACCATCAGGGCTAAGTGAGTAATCTGTCATACCATTCAAATCAGTCATGGTATCGATGGTATTGTCACTTAAATCAGCACGATAAACTTCGTAAAGCCCCGGATGCTCCATGTTAGCTTTAAAGTAGATATAGTTGTCATCGCCAGAAAGGGTTAGATCGTCAACAATAAAACGGCCGCTGGTTAGCGCGACAGGTTTCTCGCCTGGTTTTTGAATGTATAAATGCGAGTAACCGGTATGCTCAGACTGATAGTAAAGCGTCTCGCTGTCATTTAGCCAATCAAACGCGTTGAAACGGTAGTTTACCCACGCGTCATCGTGAAGCCTATGTTGGTTTTCTAGCGTTTTATTTGCTAGGTCGACCGTAGCAATCCAGCGGTCTTTGTTGTCCCACGCCTCTAACATAACGGCGACGGCGTTACCGTTTTTGTGCCAACGAATTGAAGGTTTGGTCCAGTACCAGCTTTGCAGCAAGGTAATATCGCGAGGCAGACGATTTACTTCATAGGTCTCGCCTTTTGCCTTCGCGTTTTCAGCTTTTACGTCTGCAAGAACATCGTCGTTGTAGCCAGGCAAATTAAAGTATTTAAGTTCACTTTTCTCGCCAGTTTTTAAATTGAGCAGCCACAGTTCATGATTTACCGACTCTGCATCTGCCACACGTTGGCGTACCGGCTTTGCAGCAATTCGACTGTCTTCTTGAATGTAATGCGGCATGATGTCGCTGTCATCACGGGTCGGCTTGCTTGCAGTGGTGGCCACTACTGCGAAGTTACCCGCTGGTGATACGCTGATACCCGCTAATCGATGCGACTTATCAAAGTAAAACGGTGTTGGTGCTACACTGCTGTTTTCTTTGGCCAACGCTTTTTGAGCGTCGTCTTTTTCTTGTCTGTTTTTGCGCTGTAGTTTGATGTATTCCACCAGCGACTGTTGCTGCTCGGCAATATAATCTTTAGGCGGCTCAACCGCTTTAGGCTCGTCGCTGAACTCCCAGCTCAACAATTCTTCGCGGGTGCCGTTAGATAGGTCTATAGCTATGAATTTGTTACCGCTTAACGCCATCAAGCGGCCATCGGTCATAAATGAAAGCGTAGATAGCGTATTACCGCCACGAGCGATACGCACGGTTTCACCGTTGGTAAACTGCACATAAACACTGTCTTCAAATGAATAAGCAATCACACCATCTTTTCTTACTACGCGTTCGTCAAAACGGTACTTGTGTAAATCTGATAGCGGTGCTTTTACGGCATTTTCAGGGTTAGAAAGTTCTGCAATATAGACATCTGTCAGTGCACTATTCTGTCTTTCTTTTTCAAAAACAATTTTATCGCCATTCACCGACCACCCCATACCTTCAGGTAGCGCGCCCATCCATTGAGGGTCTGACATTATTTGTTTTAAAGTAATTTCACCTTTTTGCGTACTGTTCTGAGGCGCGACATCTGGTGTGACGGTTTGCTGAACTGTGGCAGCAGGAAGCGATGTAGACGTTGTTTGACTTGATGATTCGTTAGTAGTGCTTGCACATCCGCCTAGCGCAAAGGTAACACTAGCCGCAATGAGTAAAGAAGAGTATTTTTTCATTATTTTAAGTCGTTGTTATGTAAAAATCGTTAACATTATACGCAGAGCCGTTGCTAAAGCGCTAACGTTCATCGATTGAGATAGTGAACCAAACGTAAACCATCCTCGTTTATGGTTTTGCAATAAGGTCCGTTGTACTTTGACAAAATAACAAAAATTAACTGATGAGGTAAAACACTATGAAAGCCAGAGGTTTTATACCAGCACTGCTTGTACTCAGCTTTTTCACGTCTGCTAGCTTTGCGAACGAGTGCCCTAGCGTACTTAAATTTATGAAGCGTAAGCTCAATTCACAAGAAACGGTGAATTTGTGTAACGAATATGCCGGAAAGACCCTTTTAGTGGTGAACACAGCCAGTTATTGTGGCTACACGCCTCAGTTTGAAGGTTTAGAAGCCCTTTATAGCGATTACAAAGACAAAGATTTTGTAGTACTTGGCTTCCCGTCACACGATTTTAACCAAGAAGATAATGATGAGGGCAAAACGGCAGAGCTATGTGAATTGACTTATGGCGTAAAGTTTCCGATGTTTGAACCAATATCGGTAAAAGGTGAAGACGCCGATCCAATGTATAGAATGCTAAAAACCGCCACTGGCAAAGCGCCGTCTTGGAACTTTAACAAGTACCTTATTGATAGCACCGGCAAGAAAATCACCCATTACCCTAGCTCAACTAAGCCTACTGACCCTGACTTCATTGCCGATGTTGAAGCACTTATCAAAGGTGAATAAGTATTCGCTTGTTCATTTTCGTTTAATCAAAAAGAATATTCGCAAAAAGTTTTGGTCATAAAAAAGCCCCGCGTAATACGCGGGGCAAACAAGCACACTCAACTTGGAACACACTTTTAGCTGAAAACATACTTCCTACGTTTTAGCTAACTGCATTAATTTAGTGTGCTTAGTCGTTAGTTAGTTCAATAATTTTTTCACTTGCATCGGCAAAAGCCTTGTTTGCTTGCTCTTCACCCATGTTAAGTCCTTCAGCATAAACGAATTGTATATCGCTAATACCTATGAAATTTAAAAAGTGTTTTAAGTATGGCGTTTGTGTATCGAAGTCAGAGCCAGCATATACACCACCGCGGGCAGCAAAAACTGTGGCTGATTTATTTTCTAGCAAACCAACAGGGCCTGTTTCGGTATACTTAAATGTAATACCTGCTCTTGCAATACGATCGAAATAGGCTTTCAAGCTTGATGGTATGCCGAAATTGTACATGGGCACTGCCAATATAATTTCATCGGCAGCTTTCACTGTTTCAACAATATCGTCAGAAATTTTCGCCAGTGCTTGCTGAGATTCATCTCGCTCAGACGCCTCAGTCATCCACGCCTGCATTTCTTCACTCGTTAAATGAGGAAGCGCAAGTGAAGCCACATCTACGCGGTTAATTTGCACCGACTCATCACTTTCAATCTTCGATAGGTAATCGTTAGCGAGCTTTGACGAGTTACCCTGTGTGCCATTAAGGCTGGAAAATATAGCTAGGATTGTTTTCATGCCGAACTCCAATATGCGTTGTTTCGATAGTGTGACGCTATGTTACGGCAACTAGATAGAATGGAAATATCAAAAAAGCGGAGGGTTTGTTCTGTTTTATAGAATAGGAAAACTGTCAAATTGCAGGTTGTAAAATTTATGAAAACATTACATTACGTTAATGTTGCAAGGAGGTTGATCTTCTCATAATTGCCTAGCGTAACCGAGTTTGCCACAACACAATTAAGAGGATACAAAAAATGAGAAGGACCAAAGCGCTCCTTGCATGCTCAATCTTACCACTATTTTTAATCGGTTGCTCTGATGACGACGACGATGAAGTCGTTGAAGTACCCGCCCCCGTTATCGAATATTCAAATGTGCGCGTTGTGCACGCCGCATCTGATGCCCCTATGGTTAACATTACTGCTAATGACGCCATACTTAACGGTTTAGAAAATGTAGATTACCAAGTTGCTTCATCGCGTTTTGAAGTCGAGACAGGTACCTACGATATAGGGGTTACTGGTATTTTACCGGGTGAAAACGCTGAAGTTTTACAAGCGGATGTTACGCTAGAAGCAGATGTGAACTACGATATTTTTGCTGTGGGTAATGTTGGCGATGAAACATTGTCGCTGTTAACAGTAACGAGTATGGAAACTGCGGTTGATGCTGGCAACGCGCAAGTACAGATTGTACACGCGGCATCTTTAGCGCCAATGGTTGACATTTATGTTACTGCGCCAGATACAGACATTACTGCGGAACAACCTCTAGTCACAGCTGAATTTACTGACGCAACAGACTTGATTCAAGTACCCGCGGGCGATTATCAAATCCGTATTACACCGGCAGGCGAGACAACCGTCGTGTACGACTCAGGCACGGTTAACTTAGCCGACGGTGCTGATTTGCTTATTGCTGCAACTAATAATGTGGGAACCGGAGATTCCCCCGTCACGCTTTTAGCTGCAGACGGTGACAGCAGCTTTAAGATATGGGATTCAGAAGCAGGTGCCGAAATTCGTGTAGTGCACGGTATCAGCGATGCACCAGCAGTAGACGTTTTAGCAAATAACGAGACTGTGCTGGTAGACGGAATACAGTTCCCTCGTGCCACAGATTACTTGCCTGTTGCAGCAGGTGACTACCTTATTGACGTGGTAGCCGATAGCGACAACAGTGTTGTGGCAATTGACGATGCTGAGTTGACGCTAGAAGTAGGCATGTCTTACACCGCCATAGCGAATAACGTACTTTCTGCACCCGAGTTAGATGTATTAGTGGATATGCCTCGCTCAATTGCGACAGAAGCGAAAGTGCGAATTGTTCATGCTTCACCTTCAGCGGGTAATGTAGATATTTACGTAACCGCAGATGGAGAAATTGATGCAGTTGACCCAACGTTTGCCGATATTGCCTATGAGACTGGTGAGCTTGTTGAAACAGGGTATGTAAGCTTGGCGGAAGGTGACTACGTCGTGACGGTTACGCCTACTGGTACCAAAACAGCGGCGATCGAAACGGGCGTCTTGTCACTGGAAAATGGCGAAATTTATACTGCTATTGCACTAGATGGCGCAATAGACGGCGACCTACCTCAACTCGCATTGCTTGATGGCCTAGCTCCTCCTACACCGGCTTTCAACGCTGATATGACTTATAACGTAAGCTTAAGCGGCTCACAAGAAGTACCTGCTGTTGAAACTATGTTTACTGCGACAGCTGTGGTTGAAATTGACGAAGACCTACCCGCGTTTAGCGTAAGCGTTGACGTTTCAGGCCTAACTGACGTTACTGGTGTACATGTGCATGATGGCGGCATTGGTATGAACGGCCCAGTCGCTTTTCCGCTGACCGATGCTGGGAATGGCACTTATGTTCTGGCTGAAACTAACATTTCACCAAGCAACTTAGATGCGCTGACTAACGGTGAGTGGTATTTAAACGTACATACCACAGCCAATCCAAGTGGCGAAGTGCGTGGCCAAATTATTCCTGACACAACAGCGGTAGTGACATTCACGCTAAGCGGCAGCCAAGAGGTACCAGCGGTAGAGACTATGGCAATGGGCTCTGGCTATGCTCTTTTCGATACCACAAACAACAATGTTTCTCTTGTGGCGGTAACCACTATTGAAAATGCGACTATGGCGCACATTCACACTGGTTTTGCCGGTGTAAATGGTCCTGTGCTAGAAGCGCTTGTCGAGAGCGAAGAAACAGCTGGTGTGTGGATGACCGACGGTAGCTTAATGCTTGATGAAGCCACAGCTACGCAACTTCTTTCAGGCGGCCATTATGTGAATGTGCATACAGCAGCTAATACTGGCGGTGAAATTAGAGGTCAGATTACGCCTGATAACATTGAAGTGTACGGCATCATTGCCGATGGCCTGCAGGAAGTTCCCGCTGTTACTACAACGGCAAGCGGTGCTGGCGCATTTACTCTGAATACATCTACAGGTGCATTGTCAGGAAGCGTGACAATTACCAATATGACAGCAAGTATGGCACATATTCACGAAGGTGAAGCCGGTGTAAATGGTGGTGTGTTACTGGGGCTCACTGGTGGTACCGATGGTATGTGGTCAGTGCCAGCTAATACAACGCTAACGGCCGATCAAATGGGCGTGATGGCTGACGGAGGTCTTTACACAAACTTCCACTCAGACGCATTCCCTAGTGGTGAAATCCGTGGCCAAATCACGCTTGGTTTCGACTAATGATTTACAGAGAACGCTTTTTGAATGATATTTAGCAAAAGGCAAATGGCTTAAATTAAAAAAGGGGCGAAAGCCCCTTTTTCTTAATCTAACACAGCGAACCGCTATCTAAATAGTGTTTAGCGCGGCCTCGAAATCTGCAATCAGATCTTGTGTATCTTCAATACCTACCGAAATACGTAACATGGTATCGGAAATACCCATTAACTCACGTTCTTCTGCTGTGTTCTCGAAATAAATCGTAGGTGCAACAGGTAGCGCAAGCGTACGATTATCACCTAGGTGGGTTGCACAGATCACCAGCTTCATCTCGTTTAAAAACGCAACGGGATCAACACCTTCAACGAGGTCAAAACTTAAAATTGCGCCATAGCCACCGTTTAGATATTCACGTGCCATAAAATGCTGGGGATGATCGGCAAGGCCGGGATAAAACACTTTAGATACTTTAGGATGGTTATCTAAAAACGTTGCTAGCTGCATCGCATTATGCTGGCTTCGTGACAACCGCAGATCTAGCGTTTCCATACCTACCGCAATGGCCGTGGCTGATTGAGGTGCCAAAGTAGCACCTAAATCGCGTAAACCTTTCTTTTTAATTTGGGTAATGCCCCACTGCGCAGTATCTGCAACCTGATAAGCTGGCTTTAGATTATCGAACGATGTCCAGTCGAAGTTACCCGTATCTACTACTGCGCCACCTAACACATTACCGTGGCCTGCAATGTATTTTGTCAGCGAGCAAAACACTAACGACGCTTTAACGTCTTTGGCGTAAAAAACAGGCGGAGGGGTCATGGTGTTATCAACCATGAACAATATGTTTTTCTCTTCACAAAATTGGCCAATAGCGTGAAGATCAGCAACCTGAGTTACAGGGTTGGCGACGGTTTCGGTGTAAACACCTTTAGTGTTTGGCTGATATGCGTCTTTAACTTGTTGAATGTCGGTCACATCTGTGTAGGTAACCTGCACACCAAAATCTTTAATGGTTTCGAAAAAGCTACGGGTGTTGCCAAAAAGATATTGGCTTACAACTAAATGATCGCCTGCCTTTAATAGAGCAAACAACGAACTGCTTATTGCCGCCATACCGGTTGAGTAACAAAGCGTGCCTACACCGCCCTCTAACTCGTTAAGCATATTTTGCAGCGCCGCTACCGAAGGCGAAGACGAACGAGAGTAAACGTGAGCTGCGCGCTTTCCTTGAAACGCATCTATGATGCCTTGCGCATCTTTAAACTCAAAAAGAACCGAATTAGATGTGCTGCTGTGAACACCACCATGCTCTGGGGCATTTAGCATACGATCAGAATGAACCTGACGGGTTGTGAATCCCAATTTTGTCACGGGTGAAGCTCCGAAAATAGATGTTTGCGACCGAGCCTAGTGCGCACCAGTACTCTTGTATTAATACGGTAGCGTACTAACCACTTCAGTAGAAATGATTATGGCTTTGTTTTGCAGTTTTTAGGATATTTTGCGCAAACATTATCATAAAACGTGTAAATAGTTTGCATTTGTTCATCTATGTTAGTCACTTTCTGAATAATTGGTCCCAGTACAATCACCTTTCTGGCATAGTCCAACCCAATGACTTGTATGGGAATTTCCGCTTCTCGCGCAATGTGCATAAACCCGGTTTTCCATGGGTAAATAAGGCTACGTGTGCCTTCTGGCGCTAAAGCAAGAATAAGATGGTCAGCCTGTTTAATCTTATTTGCAATGGAGGTAACCACCCCGTGGGCTTTGCTTCTCTCTATGGGTATGCCCCCTAGCCGTCTGACAATTGCACCTAAAGGCGGCGTAAAAATGGTGTGCTTACCGAAGAAATTAATGTTCAGCTTAAATGAAAATACCACGAATAAACCAATAAAGAAGTCCCAGTTCGAAGTATGCGGTGCTACCGCTAAAATAGCTTTCTTCTGATTGATAAGTTCACCTTCTACACGCCAACCTCTTTTTGTAAGTACCCACGCTGCAAACGATGATAACCACTTCGGCCACTTTCGGGGGATATTTCTTCCTACACTAATTTTATTTGCGAGTTGAGGTTGGCTATCAGTGTGTGAGGGTTTTGTCATTCTTATTATGCTCTGGTTACTACATTTAGATAATCTTAACTGCTGTCTCATTGACTACGGCGTCAACCAACTGGCTCTTTTAATAAGCCTTTATCATGTGCACTTTCTTTTTCGACGTTGTACCCGCATATTGATAACAGAAGCAAAAGTATTAACTAACGCACTTTTTTTGCGAAGAGTAATCAAAATAGATATGTAACGCAATTGTTAACAACAATATGCATGCGTTAGTCAACAGATAATTCTGAGAAAGGGTTTCAATAGTAGCTATGTGTATTTTATTTATCGCAAACAAGTTGCGAGATGACTACCCGCTTATCATCGCTGCGAATCGGGATGAGTTTTACGCAAGGCCCACAGCGCCTTCTTCATTTTGGAAAAGCCACCCGCATTTACTTGCCGGGCAAGACTTAGAAGCTAATGGAACCTGGATGGGTGTTACGCGTAACGGAAACATAGCAGCTCTTACTAATGTAAGAGACCCACACAACATCAATAAAAATGCGGTATCGCGGGGTGAATTAGTCGCCAACTGGCTGAAGCAGGACCCAGCCGATATAGAAGGTGTTGCACAAGCACAATACCTGGCAACGCTGGAAAAAACGCGACACCAATATAACGGCTACAATCTGCTATTTGGTGATACGAAAGGGCTTAGGGTTTACAACAATGTAAACAATTCGACCCATGCAATTGATACCGGTGTGTATGGCTTGTCTAACGCTGACATTGTTACTGCGTGGCCAAAAGTTACGCAAGGCGTAACGGCATTAAATGATTATGTTGCGAATAAAAGCACCATTGATAAAGAAGACTTGTTCGATATTTTGCGCCATGACAACAAAGCAGACGATGCACTGCTACCCGATACGGGTATAGGTTATGAATGGGAAAAGGCGTTATCTTCCATTTTTATTCAAACCGAAAAATACGGCACGCGCACCTCTACGCTGCTTCTGGTAGATAAGAACAATACATTGACCTGGAAAGAACGACGTTTTTCAGATAGAGGTGAAACACTGGAAACTCGTGCTTTTTCTTTTTCAATTTAGGGCATTTTTGAAATGAAACTTTCGTTTACGTTTTATAAAGCAGATTAATTGAAATATTTTCAACCTTTAGGGGTCGTTTTTTCTACCATCGGTGGCATAATGCCTGCCTGCTAATTATCGCACACCAACGTAACGTGAGGACATATCGTGTTTGAAGTATTACCCCATCTCGCCCCAGATCCAATTCTTGGCCTGTCAGCTGCTTTTCGTGAAGACACCAACCCAAATAAAATAGATTTAGGTGTTGGCGTTTATAAAGATGAGCAAGGTAATACCCCTATTCTTTCAAGTGTCGCAAAAGCGCAAAAAGTGCTTTTAGACAAAGAAACCAGCAAAACCTACATCACGCCTCAAGGCAACCAAGGTTTTATTGACGGTATGTTGTCTTTGCTTTTAGGTAAGAATAGCCCAGTACTTCTTGCAGACCGCGTTGCCGCCGTTCAAGCACCCGGTGGTTGTGGCGCACTGCGTATTCTTTCAGAGCTACTAGTTCGTTGTAACGAAAATGGAAAAGTTTGGGTTAGCGACCCAACGTGGGCTAACCACATTCCACTTATCGGCTCTGCGGGCCTTAAAATTGAAACCTATCCGTACTTCGATAAAGCGTCAGCAAGCATTCGTTTCGACGCGATGATGGAAACCCTTCGCAAAACTGAAAAAGGCGATATCGTTCTTCTTCACGGATGCTGTCACAACCCGACAGGTGCAGACCTTACTAATGCGCAGTGGGATGAAGTACTCGAAGTAGCGAAAGAGCGCGAGTTTTTGCCTTTCATCGACGTAGCTTACCTTGGCTTTGGTGAAGGCTTAGACGAAGATGCATACGGCATGCGTTTGTTGGTTGAAAATCTTCCAGAAGTAATTGTAGCGGCGTCTTGCTCTAAAAACTTCGGTCTTTATCGTGAGCGTGTTGGTTTAGCAGCTATTATTACTGAAGATTCAGCAACCCGTAAAATTGCACAGGGTCAAATTCAGTCAATCGCTCGTGGTATCTACTCTATGCCGCCAAGCTACGGCGGTGCACTAGTAGACATCATTCTTGCTGACGAAGCCCTTAACAACGAGTGGGTATCTGAAGTGAACGAAATGCGCGATCGCATGAAGTCGCTGCGTTCAATGCTTGTACAAAACCTTCACGATAATGGCTCTCCTAAAGATTTTAGTTTCGTAAACGATCAAAAAGGTATGTTCTCATTCTTGTGTATCACACCTGAGCAAGTGCGAGAAGTACGTGAAAAGCACAGTGTCTACTTTGTTGATTCAAGCCGCGTAAACATTGCGGGCATCAACCAAGAAAACGTAGAAACACTAGCAAAAGCATTGGTGTCAGTGCTTTAAGCGCTAACTAACGATTTCTAAAAACTAAAAGGCAGAGTTGATACTCTGCCTTTTTTATTCCATTCGAATTAGTAACTTCCCTTTTTATGCGATAAATCCTCTTTTCCCTGCTGTCAGCGGCAGTTAGTCACACTTCTTAACAAATTTACACCCTGCTCTGTTCGCTTTTTTATAGGGCGTACACAAGATTATCGTTACACTGTAACCATGTTGACGTTCACGTTAACTTGGTATTTATTACGATTTATTTATAACAATGAGATTAACGACAAGAACAAGGATCACTGATGTCTAAAGTAAGTGTATTTTGTATTTCTGCCGCATTACTAGGTAGTGCTATGCAGGTAGATGCTAAGGAAGGCATGTTCACGCCAGAACAGCTCCCTTCAATTGCTGGCGATTTAAAAGAAACCGGTTTGGCAATTCCTGCCAGCAGCATTAATGATTTAACCGCGTTTCCAATGGGCGCTATTGTTTCTCTTGGTGGATGTTCTGCATCGTTTGTGTCTGACAAAGGCTTGGCAGTTACCAATCACCACTGCGCACGTGGCTCAGTACAATACAACAGCACCCCAGAAAACAACTATTTAAAAGATGGTTTTCTAGCTAAAGAAATTGGTGATGAACTACCCGCAGCTCCGGGCACTCGCATGTTCGTTACGGTAGATTTTTCTGACGTAACCGACAAAGTTATTGGCGGTATCGATGATGATGTTCAAGGGCGTGACCGCTACGACCTCATTGAAGCGAACCGCAAAGCCTTGATTGCAGATTGTGAGTCTGAAGCGGGCTTCCGCTGCTCTGTTCCTTCGTTTTTCCAAGGCCTTGAGTATAAGCTAATTAAGCAAATGGAAATTCGTGATGTGCGTATTGCCTATGCGCCTGCTGACTCCATCGGTAAATACGGTGGTGATGTAGATAACTGGATGTGGCCTCGTCACACTGGTGATTTTTCTTTCTATCGTGCTTATGTTGGCAAAGACGGTAAACCAGCTGATTACAGTGAAGACAACGTACCATTTAAACCTGATCATTTCTTAAAAGTTTCAGCTGCTGGCCTTGAAGACGGCGACTTTGTAATGGCGGCTGGTTACCCGGGCTCTACCAATCGTTATGCCCGTTTGTCGCAAGTATCTTACACATTTGATTGGCTATATCCAACCTATCTTGAGCTGGTAGATGCGTGGATTAAAACCATTGAAAATGCGTCTGAAGAAGGCAGTGATGCGCGCATTAAGTATGAAGCAACGCTAGCGGGCTTAAACAACTTTCACAAAAACACCTTGGGGCAGCTTTCTGGCGCCAAACGTGTTGGACTTGTTCCCCGTCGCGCAGAGCGTGAAGAGCAGCTAGCAGCATGGCTTGATAAAAACGGTAAGAGTGAAATGAAGCAAGCACTTGCGTCACTTGATGCGGTTAGCGCTGAACAAATGCAAATGAACAAGCAAAACTTCTGGTACAACAACCTAAGTCGCGCACAGCTTTTATCCTCTGCCCAAAACCTCTATCGCAATGCTATTGAGAGAGAAAAGCCAGATGCCGAGCGTGAGCGTGGGTATCAAGAGCGTGATCAAATACGCATTAAAGAAGGCGTAGAACGCATTGAGCGCCGTTTTGATGCGGTTGTTGATCAAGCTGTGTGGCAAAAGATGATCAGCATGTACCTAGAGCAACCTGAAGAAAACCGAGTTGCGGCTTTCGATAAAGCAGTAGGTATTGATGGTGATACTGACGGAAAAACGCTTCAGAAGAAGTTAAAAGCGTTTTACGATAATACTTCACTGACCAGCACTGAGGAGCGTTTAAAATGGTTAACCGCAAGCCGTGCTGATTTTGAAAACAGCAATGACCCATTCATTAAGCTGGCAGTTGCACTTTTCGATACCGAGATGGCAATTGAAGATAAAAGCAAAACACTTAGCGGTAAAGCTGCTGCACTTCGCCCTAAATACATGAGTGCTATTATAGAGTGGCAAAAATCTTTAGGCAGCCTTGCTTACCCAGATGCAAACAGCACGCTTCGTGTAACTTACGGTAATGTGATGGGCGGCTCGCCAAAAGATGGCCTTATATACGAACCGTTCACTCGTCTTGAAGGCATTACCGAAAAGGATACCGGCGAAACACCGTTTGATTCACCGAAAAAGCAGCTAGAGCTTATTAAAGACAAGCAGTACGGTCCTTACAAGCTAGAAGCTATTAACAGCGTACCGGTAAACTTCCTTACCGATTTAGACTCAACAGGCGGTAACTCAGGCTCAGCAACGCTTAACGCAAAAGCAGAGCTAATTGGTTTGTTATTTGACGGTACATTCGAAAGCGTTAATTCAGATTGGGATTTTGACCCGAAAACAACCCGTACCATCCATGTAGATAGCCGTTACATGTTATGGGTAATGGAATACGTTGACGGTGCAACAAACCTCATCGAAGAGATGACAATCGTTAAATAAAGCCAAATAATGGGGTCAGAGTACATTTCTGCCCCCATCCCAAACTCGCAAAAATGGGGTCAGAGTACTTTAATCTAGAGTACTTTAATTTTCTCTAATAACCTTTCACTGAAAAGGAGATCGCTATGAGGTTACTATTAAGGCTTGTGAGTATCGCCGTGGCTGCATACGCATGCTACGCGGGCGTTTCAACAGGTGAGTGGGAAGTATCTATCGCCGTAATTTCATTGTGCGGGTTGGTATTTTTGGTATCACTTATTACCAAAAGTCGCGGAATCAAATCCAATTCTCATGGTGACGCTAGCGCAGCGATTTACACGCCAAGCATTAGTTCAAGCTCAAGTATTAGCTCTAGCTCATCTTGCAGCGGTGATGGCGGTGGCGGCGACTGCTAAAGCTAACGGGGTCAGAGTACTTTTTTCAGTATATAAAGTACTCTGACCCCATATTTTGGATGCTAAACGCTGTAGAAATGTACTCTGACCCCCAAATTAATGTACTCTGACCCCATAATTTATTTGAGGTTGCGGAGGCCTTGGGTGAGGAGTCGGACTAGTGCGTTGGCAAAGTTTTGTTTGTCGCGCTGGGAGAAAGCTTTTGGCCCGCCTGTGTGTTCGCCGCTTGAACGCATGGTTTCCATGAAATCTCGCATGCCCAGTATCTGCTTAATAGACGACTTGTCGTATTCTTCACCACGGTTGTTTAATGCAAGGGCATTTTTTGCCAGTACATCAGCGGCCAATGGAATGTCATTGGTAATGACTAAGTCACCGGCTTCACACTTATCTACTATATAGTCGTCAGCAGCATCAAAGCCTGAAGGTACTTGCGTTAAAGTGATGTGTTTGTCTGGCGGAACAGACATGGAATGGTTAGCCACCAAAGACAAAGGCAGCTTTGTACGTCTAGCTGCCTTAAAAAGAATGTCTTTGATCACTGCAGGGCACGCGTCGGCGTCAACCCATATATGCATGGTCGTATCTCGTAATTGAAACTAATTACGCTAGCATACCACCATCTACCACCACTGTCGTGCCCGTGGTGTAGCTTGATGCATCTGATACTAAATACAATACTGTACCCGCCATTTCATCCGGGTCTGCTACGCGGCCTAGTGGAATAACTTTAAGGGCGTGTTTCAAGATTTGCTCGTTAGTCGTTAACGCTGAGGCAAATTTAGTGTCAGTCAAACCTGGCAGCAATGCGTTTACGCGAATGTTTAAGCTACCGCACTCTTTTGCGAACGACTTAGTCATGCTGATAACGGCCGCTTTGGTAATTGAGTAAATACCTTGCATGTCGCCCGGCGTTACGCCATTAACGGACGCAGTATTAAGTATGACGCCACCACCCTGCTCTTTCATCATTTTGCCAGCTTCAATTGACATGAAGAAATAACCACGAATATTTACGTCTACCGTTTTGTTGTAGGCACCAAGGTCAGTATCTAAAATGTGTCCAAAGTAGGGATTGGCTGCCGCGTTGTTTACAAGAATGTCCAGCTTGCCGAAATCGCGCTTAATCACATTAAATGCTTCTGTGATTTGTTCCATTTCACCCACATGACACGCCAGCGCTGTCGCCTTCCCCCCCGCATCGCGAATTGAAGAGGCTACGGCTTCACAGCCGTCAATTTTGCGGCTTGAAACAATAACGTGGGCGCCATATTGTGCGAGTAGCCGAGCAATAGATTCGCCGATACCACGACTAGCACCTGTAACCAGTGCCACTTTTCCTGTTAAATCAAATAGGTTGTTCATTAAACATTCCTTCTCTTGCTGTCTTTACGCAAGCTACGTATCTCTGTGCCTATCTACGGTAGCTGCATTTGTCTTGTAATAAGTCTTTTGAAGGCTTTGGAAATACGATCCCTTAAAAACTCATTGTTTTATTTTCATCACTCTTGGTGTTTATGCCAACATACCGCCGTCTAGCACCACTGATTGCCCCGTCATGAATGACGATTCGTCACTACATAACCAAGCAATAGCATTGGCTATCTCTTCGGGTTTACCCAAGCGTTTCATTGGGTTGGCTGCAATTAACCCTTTCTGACCACGTTCGTCTAGTTTAGATAACACCCCTTGAACCATAGGCGTGTCAACAAAACTCGGACATACCGCATTAATACGAATGTTCGCCCTTGCGTACTCCACCGCCGCAGATTTAGTTAGCCCAATGACCCCGTGCTTTGAGGCGCTATAGGCACTTATCATGGGCGCTGAACGCAACCCGGCTACCGAAGCAATGTTGATAATGTGTCCGCCACCTGTTGCAGTCATATGCTTCAGGGCGTTTTTCATGCAATACCACACACCTGCTAAGTTAACCTGGATGTTTTTCATGAACATAGCGTCATCCACTTCGGTGAGCGGCGCAGGAAAATGATCGATACCTGCGTTGTTTATGATCACGTCAATCTTTTCAAGATGTGAAAGCGCCGTGTCGAACATTGCTTTGACCTGAGCAGATTCGGTAACGTCAACACTCACTGCATAGGCTTTGCCACCTGCAGCAATTATTTCTTCAGCCAATGCTTTAGCATTATCTTGATGTAAATCAGCAATACCTACTATTGCGCCACGCTGTGCTAACACGCGAGCCGATGCAGCACCGATACCTGACCCACCGCCAGTGATAAGAATATGTTTGCCTTCAACATTTGCAGCTACATTCATTAGCCGTACTCCAGTTTAATTTTTGTGCGCTGCACTTTTCTTTTAAGTGTCCTAATGCGCAAATGGGAATATCAAAAAGTTAGAAGTAGCTTGCTTTTACATTATTGCAAGATGCTTCACGTGACGTCAGAACTTCAATATCGCGACTGACTAGCGGCAATTCCCAATTTAGGAAATATTCTGCTGCCGCCAGTTTTCCTTCATAGAAATCAACATCCTGTTCGCCAGCACCGTTATTTAACGCTTGTTCGGCAACATTCGCTTGGCGCAGCCAAATCCAGCTCACTACACAGCTTGAAAAAATGTTTAGAAAGCAGCTCGCGTTCGTTAGCAACACTGACTGTTTGTCAGAGCGTAGGTCTGCTGCTGCTTGTTGTATAAGTGCGCCAAGCTGATCTAAATACGGTTTTAGTTTTGCTGCCAGCGCTTGTGCTCTGGGCGTTTCTGCGCGTTTCATATCGCTTGTTACTCGCGCTAGCAAAACTTGCAAACCTTTACCTTCATGCTGCCACAACTTTCTGCCTAGCAGGTCTAACGCCTGGATACCATTCGTGCCTTCGTGTATTGGGTTTAAGCGGTTATCTCGCCAGCACTGCTCAACTGGGTATTCTCGGGTGTAGCCCGCTCCACCTAAAATTTGAATAGCTAAATCGTTGGCTTTAGGGCCGAACTCAGACGGCCACGCCTTAAATACAGGTGTTAATAAATCCAGAAGCTGGGAAAGCTCGGTGCGCCTTTCACTGTCCGCTTCCGTTTCCATCTCATCGATGAGCATACTGCCGTATAAGCAAAGAGACATACCGCCTTCACAATACGCTTTTTGCGCTAGCAACATACGTCGCACGTCACCGTGATTGATAATGGGTGTTGGGTCGTCTTCGGGGGCTAAATTAGGGGCGGCGCGACCTTGGGTACGATCTTTTGCATACTCTAATGAGTAACGGTACCCACGATACCCTATCATGGCAGCGCCATATCCCACACCAATGCGGGCTTCATTCATCATCATGAACATATAACGCAGTCCTTGATGTGGTTCGCCTATAAGGTAGCCGTGGCAATCGCCATTTTCGCCAAAGGTAAGCGCCGTTGAAGTGGTACCTCTATAGCCCATTTTATGAATAAGACCTGCAAGAGTGACATCATTTCGCACATCAGGGTTGCCGTCGCTGTTTAAGCGATATTTAGGCACGGCAAATAATGAAATGCCTTTCACACCAGCTGGGCCACCTGGAATTTTCGCCAACACCAAATGTACAATGTTGTCGGAAAGCTCATGCTCACCACCTGAAATATAAATCTTGCTGCCTTTGATCCGGTACGTACCGTCATCTTGCGGTCTTGCTAACGTACGAATATCAGCAAGTGACGAACCGGCATGTGGTTCGGTAAGTGCCATCGTTCCCGTGAAGTCACCTGCTAGCATTTTTGATAGAAACGCGCTTTTGATATCGTCTGAGGCAAAATGCTTTATAACGTTGGCAGCAGCGGCTGTTAAAAATGGATACGCGGTAGAAGATGGGTTTGCTGCCAAAAAATAGCCCGCACAAGCATTCATCACAGTAACAGGAAGCTGCATGCCGCCATCTTCAAAATCGAAGTGACCCGCAATAAAGCCTGATTCCCTGTACGTATCGAAAGCGACTTTCACTTCGTCAATCATTGATACTTTAGTGCCATCAAATGTGGGCTCATTTTTATCAGCAACTGCGTTATGAGGCAGAAATAACTCTTCCGCCATTTTCTCAGCCATATCAATGACAGCATTGAAGGTTTCAACATTGTGTTCTTCAAAGCGTGATTTTTCGCACAGTGCTGCCGTGTTTAATACCTCGTACAGCTGAAACTGCATTTCTCGGCGTGGTATAAGTTGGTCGGCCATAGTGTTCTATCCTCTACGAACAATTGTTAACGCATTGTGTCATATTCGTTATCGTGTCATTATTGTCATTTATGACACAATAATGGCCAATCCCGCCAACAATCACTGTGATTTATTTGCTTTTATAAATTGAATTATTTTTATGAATAACACCAAGTTTACGGTTACTGTTTTAGGGTTTAATCAAGCTTTAGCCTCTGCCATCACTGGGGCACTTGACGTATTTGCTTTCGCGGGAATAAGTTGGCAACGTATTCACGACTTACCTACTAGTCCACAGTTTAAAGTGCAACTCGCGAGTCATCACGGCCAATCCATACTCTGTTCTAATCAAGTCTTGCTGCAACCGAATATTGCTATTGAAGACGTCCCTCACACCGACGTGTTGCTGATACCAACAATTGGCGGCGATATTGATGAAGTCCTGAATGATACGCAGCCATTACTGGTTCATATAAAGCGTTTAAGGAAAATGGGCGCTGATATCGCAGCCAACTGCACGGGAAATTTCTTATTGGCTCTGACAGGGTTACTTAACGATAGGACAGCCACTACTCATTGGGGGTATGCAGATAAGTTTAAAGCTATGTTCCCGAGTGTAAATCTGCAGCCAGAGAAAATGGTTACGGAAGACGATACGGTCTTCTGTGCAGGTGGCGGTATGGCGTGGATTGACTTGTCGATCTTATTGATTGAGCGCTACTGCGGCCACCAAATAGCGAGCGATACGGCAAAGTCACATGTATTGGACGTTTCTAGAACAAGCCAGACGGTTTATGCGAGCAGTCGTCATCGTCAGTTTCACTCAGACAAAGATATTAAAGCGGTCCAGTCTTTTCTAGAAAGAAATCTACAAAGCAAGTGTACGCTTCATGATCTAGCAATGCGACACAACATGACAGAACGTACGCTAATACGACGATTTAAGAATGCGTGCGACACCACGCCTGGACAGTATTTACAATCACTGCGTATTGAGCACGCCCGAAAACTTTTGGAAACTTCCAGTGTGCCCCTTGAGCGCTTGATTGGCGCTGTAGGCTACGAAGACCTAAGCTCTTTTACTCGGCTGTTCAAAAAAACAACGGGATTATCACCTTCTCAATACCGAACAAAATTCAAACGAAACTAATGCTTTTTTGACCACGTGCAATTTCGAGCGCACCAAAAAATATCTTTTATACAAACAACTTGTTCTACGCTTGTGCACAAAGGCCTCTCCAACATATTCATTCTAACTAATATGGTGCATTTGCGGTGAAACTCGCCTTGTTTTGCACAAATATGAAGTTTTTATTTAAAAGTTTGTGTAAAATGCAGCGCCAAGCATAGATTGTTAATTTTTGTGCTAAAAACACTACAAAAGTATAAATTTATAATCATCTTGGTGGAAACATGAGAACACACAAAATCGCCACACTAGCACTAGCTGTTAGTGCTGCGTTCAGCTCTTCAGTTCTTGCACAAGAGGCCGCAACGACAGAAAAAAAAGAAGCCTCACTTGAACAAATTACCGTAACTGCTCAAAAGCGTACCCAGTCTATTCAGGAAGTACCTATTTCTGTTGCGACACTCAGCGGTGAAAAATTCGAAAGCCTATTCTCTGGCGGTGAAGATATCCTTGCTTTAGCTGTTCGAGTACCAGGTCTTTACGCCGAATCATCAAACGGTCGTGTTGCACCGCGTTTTTACATCCGCGGTTTAGGTAACACTGACTTCGACCTTGCGGCATCTCAGCCTGTTTCTATTATCATGGACGAAGTGGTAATGGAGAATGTGGTATTAAAAAGCTTCCCTCTTTTTGACGTTCAACAAGTAGAAGTACTACGTGGCCCACAGGGTACACTATTTGGTCGTAACACCACCGCTGGTATCATCAAATTTGATACAGTAAAACCAACTCAAGATGTTGAAGGTTACGCGAAAGCTGGTTTCGGTTCATACGGTACAATGAACTTTGAAGGCGCAATTAGCGGCGGTCTTACTGACGAGCTTTCTGCGCGTTTGTCATTGTTGTCGCAAGAACGCGATGACTATATCGACAATGCCTTCACAGGCGAAAACGATGCAATTGGTGGCTACGACGAAAAAGCTTATCGTTTACAGCTTCTTTGGGAACCATCAGCTGACTTCTCTGCATTACTAAACGTGCATGGCCGTGAGCTTGAAGGCACGGCATCTATTTTCCGTGCCAATGTATTTACCAAAGGTAGTAACGAGCTAAACGCTAACTATGATCGCGAAACCGTATACTACGATGGCGACCTACAGGGCGACGGCATCGACAATAACCCACAAGAGTACGATGGTTTTGGTGCTTCACTAAAACTAGAATACGATATGGATGAGGTTACATTCACGTCAATCTCAGCTATTGAGACCGCTGATGGGTCAAGCCTAGGTGATGTTGATGGTGGCTTTAATCTAGCCGACGGCACATCGGGCCCTGGATTCATTCCTTTTTCAGCAGTAACGCAAGATAACCTAGACGATCTAGAACAATACACGCAAGAGTTTAGATTTGCTAGCAACACTACTGATGCCTTGAACTGGCAGCTAGGTGCTTTCTACTACGATGCTTCGTTCAACGTTACCAGTATTGATGGTTTCTTTGGTGCAACCACAGTATTCCATGAAAACCAAACATGGGCGGTATTTGGTCAAACGTCTTATCAAGTTAATGAAAAGCTAAATGTAACCGGTGGTATTCGTTATACCCACGACTCTAAGAGCCTAGTGGTTGGCGATCAAAACGTTGACGGCTTTGCCTTGGTTATTGGCGCAGCTGAGATACAAGACTATGACGATATTGATGTAGATGATGGTCAAACTAGCTTTGAATTAAGCGCAAACTATCGCGTTACTGATGATATGTCTGTTTTTGCTCGCTATGCTAACGGCTTCCGTGCTCAAACAATTCAAGGACGTGACGTTGCATTTGAAGGCTCGCCTTCCGTTGCTGACGCTGAAACCATCAACTCTTTTGAACTTGGTATTAAGTCTGACTTATTTGATGACTCATTGCGTCTAAACGCTGCTGCATTCTACTATACCGTTGATGACATGCAGTTCTCAGCTATTGGTGGTGGCAACAACTTTACTGCGCTTGTAAACGCAGACAAAGGTGAAGCGTACGGTTTTGAAGTAGACGCACAATGGCTAGCTACTGATGAACTTACGTTTACAGCAGGTTACAGCTACAACCATACTGAAATCAAAGATGATTCATTAACTGTTTCTCCATGTGGAACAAGCGCTGCTGATGGATTTACCGGTAACTGTACAGTAACAGACCCTCGTCCAGATGGCTTTGCTGCCTCTATCGACGGCAACCCGTTCCCGCAGGCGCCTGAGTCAATCTTCAACTTCACAGCCCGTTACACCATCCCTATGGGTGACGACGGTGAGTTCTTCGTATTTACTGATTGGGCGTTCCAAGGTGAAACAAACATCTTCTTATACGAAGCGGTTGAGTTCACTACTGACGACAATTTCGAAGGCGGCCTACGCATTGGTTACGAAAACTTCGCGCACAACTACACTGTAGCGCTATTTGGTCGTAACATTACCGACGAAGACAATGTTAAGGGTGCAATCGACTTTAACAACCTGACTGGTATCGTAAACGAGCCGCGCGTTTGGGGTGTTGAGTTTAAGTACACTTACTATTAAGCGTCGATAGGTAGGGCTTTTCATTCATAGAACCTACCTATTCACCTTGTTAAAGAGCGGTTGCGTTGAAAAACGTTACCGCTTTTTTTATCCCATCTACGCCGCCAAGTGAATATCAGAACTAGGCGTTTGCACTAGCTGCTGTAACTTTCTGCACACCTGTACCCAACGCGCGACCTTTTGATAATAAACCTGCTCTATAAGCTGGCCTTTTTCGTTAAACAAAAAGCTCGCTAACTTCCCTTTATTACCCGGCATATAAAAGTGATGTACCGTGAATTGATGAGATAAAGGGGCATACGCCACTTTTTGATACATACAGAAAGGCAACCCGTTTGCGCGCTCATCACCGCCGGTTAAGCGAGTGCGGCGTTGAAACGTATCTGCACCTAAATCGGCCATAATTCCGTGTTTTGAAATAAGCTGGTCAACCGCTTTAATGCCTGTTTGCATAATATTCCCCTAAAAGTTACGCTAATCAGCGAACCAATATAAGACTCAAAATAAACCATACTGATATTTATACAGTATATGGTCATTTGTTTAAAATGCAAACAAAAAAGCCGCTTTTTTAAGCGGCCTTTGTTTCAAGTTGAAATTTTAATTAATGCAGGGCGGATTCTAGAAAGGCCCATTGATCGGCATACCCTTCTATTTGCATCCATGTGGGTGTGCCTGCTCCGTGACCTGCGCGGGTTTCAACGCGAAGCAATACTGGATTATCACAGCCTTGATCTGCCTGTAGTTGCGCTGCAAATTTATAGCTGTGCCACGGCACAACCCGGTCATCATGATCACCTGTAGTAACTAGTGTAGCTGGGTAGCACGTGCCAGGTTTAGTATTGTGAAGTGGTGAATAAGCATAAAGCGCTTCGAATTCATCTTTATTTTCACTTAAGCCATAATCCGAAGACCAAGCTCGCGCATTCGCACTAGGCGTATGATAACGAAGCATGTCTAACACACCCACTGCGGGTAAGGCAGCAGAGAAAAGATCAGGACGCTGAGTTAAGGTCGCCCCCACAAGCAACCCACCATTAGAGCCACCTTGAATACCCATTTTCTCCGGTGTGGTATAGCCGCTTTCAACTAAGTACTCTCCCGCTGCAATAAAATCGTCAAATACATTCTGTTTGTTTAGCTTAGTGCCAGCCTTGTGCCACTGTTGACCATACTCGCCACCACCCCTTAAATTAGCGATGGCAAGCACATTACCCTGCTCTACCCACACCATTCGCGATACTGAATATCGTGGCAGCAGTGAAATATTAAAACCTCCATACCCGTATAGTAGCGTTTTATTATTTCCATCTAGCTTCAGGCCTTTCTTATGCACAATAAACATGGGAACCTTTGTTCCATCTTTACTGGTGTAAAAAATTTGCTTCGTTTCGTAGTCATCATAATTAATACCTGTATCGATGGTTTTAAATAACGATGATTCGCCGCTTTCTACATCATAGGCAAACACTTGACCAGGGTTGGTGAACCCCGTTAGTTTATAGAAAGTGGTATCGGTGTTTTTGCTGCCATAAAAGCCGCTCACGCTTCCAATGTCAGAAAACGCAATTTCATCAACTTTTTTGCCGCTTAAATCAAATACACTTACCTGCCCTTTTACATCTTTTAAATACTGAGCAAAAAGCTTTTCGCCTAAAAGTGAAACGCTAGATAAGGTATCAGACGTACTTTCAATCACGGTTTCTGTTGCTTTAACGCCACCATCGAAATCAACCTTAATAACCTTACCTGTCGGTGCATCTGCAGTAGAAGTGAAAAACAGCGCATCGTTGTGTTCACCGATTAAATCGTAGCGCCCATCCCATTTGTCGAAAACAGGAACAAACTCACTGTTTTTATCTTCTAGCGATTTCGCGTAAACACCGTTCGACTGATACCCTTCAAACACAGATATAAGCAATGTTTTGCCATCTTGAACAACTGAAGGATAAGGGTTCCATGTAGGCTTGTTGTCAAACGCAAAGACTTTTTTATCTTCGCTTTGTGGTGTCCCTATTGCATGAAAATAGATAGATACGGTTTGGCTATCGTCGTACTTACCCGCTTCTGTTTTAGGATAACGAGAATAGAAAAAACCGCTTTCATCAGGCAACCATGCAATATTTGAAAACTTAATACCTTTGATAGTATCGGTTAAATCCGCTTTACTCGTGGTATTGCGAATGTGAATAGTTTTCCAGTCTGTACCGCCGTCAGAAAGCATGTAAGCAAGATATGAAGCTTTAGGGCTGAGTTCAGTCGACGCCATAGATACTGTGCCGTCGTCACTCAATGTATTGGGGTCGATCAATAATTCAGCTTTACCGTTCACGCTGTCTGCCATATAAAGCACATATTGGTTTTGAAGGCCGTCGTTATAAGAATAAAACAGCTTGCCGTTAACCATATAAGGTGTGGAATACTTTTCGTAATCCCATAGCGCGGTTAAACGTTCTTTATAACGCTCTCTAGACGGTAAATTTGCCAAGTAAGGGCGAGCAAGCGCATTTTGTGAATCAACCCACGCCTTCACCTCTTCGCTCTTTTCTTCTTCTAACCAGCGGTAAGGATCGCTAACCATAGTGCCATGGTAGTTGTCTTCTTGCTCCACGGTTTTAGTTTCTGGGTAGCCAGAAATCTTTGGCATAGCAACACTCTGCACTTCACTTTTTACCTCAACGGGTACCGCTGCGTTAGGTTCAGTATTCCCGCTTGTGCAAGCGAACGTTAAGCCTGCAGATGCCGCAACTACACCAGCGTACATTAGCTTTTTCTTCATGTTTTAATCCTTAAAAGAAAAATGCCGGTGTTACCCGGCATTATCTATTTAACTTTCTGTCGTAAGTTCTGCGTGTTTTCGACCTTTAAATACGTTTTTAAGGTCATTTAGAATAAGGTACAGCGCAGGAACTAGCAGCAAGGTGATCACTGTGGCAAACAAAATACCAAAGGCTAAAGAAATAGCCATGGGTATCACAACTTGAGCCTGTAGACTGCGCTCGAATACTATTGGCATAAGCCCCATAAAGGTTGTCAGTGACGTTAAGATGATGGCTCTGAATCGCTGTGTACCTGCACTAATGGCTGCATCCATAAGCGACATGCCTTCTTTACGCGCACGGTTAACAAAATCCACCATGATCAGGCTGTCATTAACTACAACACCCGACAATGCGATAATACCGCAGAACGAAAGCACACTTACCGCCATGCCCAATACTAAATGTCCAACAATCGCACCAACGATACCAAAAGGAATTACAGACATAATGATGAAAGGTTGGCTGTAAGACTTAAGCGGAATAGCAAGTAAGGCGTAAATGGCAAATAGCGCGAATAAAAGCCCCTGCATTAAACTAAACATAGCATCAGCCTGCTCCTTTGAATTTCCTTGAAGCTGGAACTCAACACCAGGATAGCGGGCGAGTAGGTCTGGCATTAAATTCTCAATCACATCGTTAGTCACTTCAGACGGGTCAAGCAATGCTTTATCCACAACTCCGGTTACGGTAACTGAACGTTTACCATTGACACGAATAATTGAATCGAACCCTTGACCTACGGTGAAGGTAGCCACCTGCTCGAATGGGATCTCTTGACCGTTTGGCGCACGAATACGCATATTTTCGAGGTGCTCTATAGAGCTACGTTCCGCTTTCGGGTAGCGCACCATGACTTTTATTTCTTCATCGTCTCGTTGAATACGCTGCACTTCTGCACCATAAAAACCAAAGCGAACTTGCTGACCTAAATCGCGAAGTGAAATACCTAACGCATCGGCCTGAGGTTTCAGCGCTAGCTGAATTTCTTCGCTACCGCCTGAAAAAGTATCGTTAATATCGGTAACGCCTTCATATTTATCTAAAGCTTCTTTTATGTCGTCGCTGATAGCGCGCAACGCTTTAATATCACTGGAGCTGAATTCAAAACTAAGGTCAGAACCTCCGCCAGGACCACCCGGAGAGCTGATATTAAATGACTTCACGCCAGGAATTTCAGGGACCTCTTGACGCCACATATCTTGAATTTCAAAGTCAGTAAGCGTGCGGGTTTCGCCCTTGGTCAGCTCAGCAAAAATTTCACCACCTAAGTTACCATTGTCAAAAGCAATAGCGTGCTTAATGACATTTTCACCTGACTCTTCTGCGACTTTATCGTCCATGCGGTGCATGGCTTCACGAAGAGTCGTTAGTACCTTGTCGCGCTGTTCTAGTGACGAACCAGGCTCTAACTCAAAGCTTGCC
Source organism: Alteromonas portus (assembly GCF_005117025.1). GTDB lineage: Bacteria > Pseudomonadota > Gammaproteobacteria > Enterobacterales > Alteromonadaceae > Alteromonas > Alteromonas portus. The sequence goes on from NZ_SWCO01000008.1 coordinate 42,989, forward strand.
ATCATAAAGTCACTAGGAATATTCGGGAAGAATACAAAGCGTACAATACCACCGCCGAATAGGCCTACTGTAAGGATCAGCATGGCCACAAAAATAGACACAGTGGTGTAACGATTTCTTATTGCTTTTGCTAAAAACGGGGCGTACTTATTATTAATAAACGTTTTTATGCCTTCACTGAAGAAGTCTCGGAACTTTTGAAACGCGTTAGCTTTTTCCGGATCATAAGGCTTAAGCTTCATGTGTACCAAGTGCGCCGGCAGTATTAGCTTAGATTCGATCAGTGAGAAAATAAGGCAAACAATAACTACCATACCTATGGTTTTCCAGATAATACCGAATGGCCCAGATACCATAAGCATAGGAGAAAATGCGGCAATGGTGGTTAAAACACCAAATGTTGCCGGCATAGCAACTTTTTTAACGCCCGCAATAACGTTATCAGCATTGTGCCCTTTTTTGTCTATTTCAGAGTAAGCTGATTCACCCATGATAATTGCGTCATCAACCACAATCCCCAGTACAAGAATGAAGGCAAACAAACTTAGCATGTTAATAGATACGCCAACCATGTCTAACGGCATGACGAGCAAGGTTCCTAAAAAGCAAACTGGCAGGCCAACAATTACCCAGAACGCGAGTTTAATTTTTAAGAACAGTGAAAGTACTAAGAATACAAGCAGCGCACCGAAAAACATGTTTTCAAGCATCATGTTAAGTCGGTCGGCCAGATAAAATGAGCTATCGCCCCAAGTATCAGCGGTAATGTGAGCCGGAAATTCAGATTTTTTGCTGTCAATATAGTTGTTAACTTGCTCTGAAATTTCTAGCGCATTTTGGTCACCCACAGCTTGTACCCGCAGACTAACCGCAGGTTTGTCATCGAACAGTGCATATTGGTTGTTTTCAATAAAGCCATCGTTAATATAGGCCACGTCGCCAAGGGTAACACGAGTCCCGTTGGCGTTTGTGACTAGTACGATTTGGGAGAAGTCCCAGCCTGTATAGGCCTGCCCTTTTGTTCTAAGCAGAATGTCCCCGTTTTCAGTGCGGATTGAACCACCGGGTAAGTCCACACTGGTTTGGCTTAAACGCGCCACAACATCAGCGAACGTAAGGTTATACTTTTGCAAATCAACTTCAGAAAGTTCTACAGAAATTTCATAGTCTCTTGCGCCCACAACCTGAACGCTGGAGATACCTGGCAAGTTTGCGATATCGTCGCGTAAATCTTTAGCAAACTCTTTGAGTTCTCTTTCAGAGGCATCACCGTAAACCGACAGCCATATTACGTCTTGTTGAATTTTTTGACGATAAATAACAGGCTTTTCGGTGTCGGCTGGGAAACTTGGAATAGCGTCAACTTGTACTTTTACTTCATCAAGCAATGACTGAACATCATAGTCTTCTTCAACCTGAATACTTACTGTTCCCATGCCTTCTACGGCGGTAGAGTTAAGCTGCTTTATTCCCTCCAAGTCCTTAATGGCCTCTTCAATTTTAAGAAGCACCCCTTCTTCTACTTCTTGAGGCGCAGCGCCTAAATAAGGCACGCGAACACTAATCACGTCAATTTCAAAGCTCGGAAATACTTGTTTTTGTATACTGAAAGCACTGAACAAGCCGCCCACAATAAGCAAAATCATCAGCAGGTTGGCCGCCACATTATTGCGTGCAAACCAAGCAATAAGCCCTTTGTTTGTATCGATACGACTCATTAGTTGTCACCTTCCGAGCGTTCACTTTGTACTGCATCGGTGCTGTCAGAAGTATCCGCTTCTGCGGTGTCAGCTAGCACGGGCTCGTCACCGGGAAGGCGTACTTTCATACCGGTATAAGGGTTTGGTACCGCACTGGTTACCACTAAACTCCCTTCAGCAATACCAGAACGAACGAACACTTCTTTTGCCGTAGTACGTGCCACTTCTACCGATTTGATTTCTATTTCGCGGTTGTCGTTAACGGTCAGTACCGTATTGTCCAAGCGCAAAATACTGCGAGGTAGCACCACAAGTTGCTCATTCTGGCGAGAGGTAATTTCTGCTTCCACGAATTGGCCGAAACGCAATGGAGCTTTGTGTGAAGACTTCAAGTTGTAAGGGTCTTTCACTTCAACAATGGCGTACACTACCCTGCTACCTGTATCTAAAATACCCTCTGAGCGCACAAGCGTACCTTCCCACGTTGTTTTCACACCACCAACTGAGGCTGCTAAAGATACTGGCGCACCGTCATTAGATTGCCCCGCAATATTGATAAACATCAGGTCGCTGTCGGTGATGGGTAGTCTTACTTCGGCAGTGTCAGTAGAATAAATAGTGCCAAGTACCGAGCCCATTGCCACAAACTGACCAAGGTCGATATTACGCTCAACTACAATACCGTTATAAGGAGCGGTAATTTGCGTTCTAGCCAAGTTACGCTTAGCGCGTTCTAACTTCGCTTCTGCTGCTTTTACGTTTGCTTGTTCCTTTGCCAGCTGAGGTTTTCTTAAACCTAACTCGGGTGGAGCCACACTGCTGACCGAACGCCATTCTTGTTCGGCTACTTTACCCCGGGCAATTTCTTCTTGAAGGGCAGCCTGAGCTTGGGCAAGCTCTGCTTCGGCAAGTTTAAGGTCGGTGCGATAATCATCTTGTTCAAGGGTAGCCAGCACATCACCTTTCTTGAAGGTACCCCCTGCGATAAATACATCAGATAAGCTTATTACTTGCCCACTCACTTGTGCACTTAATGCCGTTTTATTTCTAGGCACCACATTGCCTTGAGATTTAACAATGAAATTTACGGGCTCTGCAGAAACTTCTTTTGCATTGACAAGAAAAGCAGGGATTTCTACGGGAACTTGCTCGGGAGGCTTGCGAGACTTGATCATAACGGCAGCCGCGATAAACGCGACCAGCAATATGATTAATGGAAGACCACTTTTCATCAACATGGAGTTTTTCATTTACTATCCCTAGGAACGAAGGCAACCCGCGTGAATGAGGTTGGCGCAGCTACTCACTGCACGCATCATTAAACACACGATAACCCATTAAATTCTATTATTATTGTTACAACACTATTGTACTAATTTTATGTTTTGCATGCCCAATTTAGATTGTTAAATTTTGTGTCTATTTATTGTTTTCAATGTGCACACTTAAATCAGCTTTCCTAATATAAAAAAATATCAAAAGAATACAAAGTAAGATTGATAATTATCAGTTTTTCGTTGATTATTTAATCACTCATTGGTTATGAGTTAACCGGCGGTTGTAAGTTAAGCGTAGTCTTAATGCGAAGTAGCCTCGGGAAAGATTTCGCTACGTTGAAGGGAAAACACATTATGAGTCTTAAGAAACAATACCTTAAATCAAAACCTTTGTGCAAAGTGACATTTCGACTGAATGCGGAAGCGGCCCAAGATGCCAAAGAAGCAGCGTTGTGTGGTGACTTTACTGACTGGAAATCGCAGCCGTTAACAATGAAGAAATTGAAAAGTGGTGACTTCACGTTAACTGTTGATTTAGAGAAAGATCATGAATACCAATTTCGTTATCTCATCGATGGTGAAAAATGGGAAAACGACTGGGAGGCAGATGCTTATATCCCCTCTCCTGTGAGCATAGAAGATAACTCTGTAGTGCGCGTTTAATTTTTCATTCTTAAACGAAGCATAGCTGTTTCTACCTCGAATATTGCTTTACGCTCCTACAAAAAAGGCTGCATAAATGCAGCCTTTCGTCTTATTTCTTCAGATGATGTAAACTACAGAGAGCCTTCCAACTCTGGTAGTACATCAAATAAGTCACCTACTAACCCGTAGTCAGCAACCTGGAAGATTGGCGCTTCTTCATCTTTGTTGATAGCAACAATGACTTTAGAATCTTTCATACCTGCAAGGTGCTGAATAGCGCCCGAGATACCTACAGCAATATATAGCTGAGGCGCAACAATTTTACCTGTTTGACCTACCTGCATATCATTCGGAACGAACCCAGCATCTACTGCGGCGCGTGAGGCACCAATAGCAGCACCTAGCTTGTCAGCAATGCCCTCAAGAAGCTTGAAGTTGTCACCGTTTTGCATACCACGGCCACCTGAAATTACCACTTCTGCTGCAGTTAATTCAGGTCGCTCAGACTCAGTCAGCTCTGCCGATACGAAATCAGACTTATCACTGCCTTTTACAACGTCCACTGCTGCAACTTCTGCGCTACCGCCTGTTGAAGCTGCATCGAACGATGCGGCACGAACTGTAATTACCTTCTTCGCATCAGATGATTGAACAGTAGCAATGGCATTACCTGCATAGATTGGACGAACAAAGGTATCTTCGCTTTCTACGCCGATAATGTCAGAGATTTGCGCTACATCTAATAATGCCGCTACGCGAGGCATGAAGTTCTTACCTGTCGTGGTTGCAGCAGCAACAACATGGCTGTAGTCGCCAGCAAGCTCTACTACTAGGTCAGCCGTATTCTCAGCAAGCTGGTTTTTATAAACCGCATTGTCAGCAACAAGTACTTTTGCTACGCCTTCAATTTGCGCTGCAGCTTCAGCAACTGCTTGGCAACCTTCACCTGCAACTAATACGTGAATATCTCCACCCATTTTTTGTGCGGCGTTCACAAGCTTGTGCGTTTCCGTCTTTAAGCTTGCATTGTCGTGTTCTGCATATACGAGTACGCTCATGAGATCACCTTTGCTTCATTTTTCAACTTGTCTACCAACTCAGCAACGTCTGCTACTTTAATGCCACCCTCGCGCTGAGGTGGAGGCGTCACTTTAAGTACCTTAACATTTGATTCTAGTGAAACACCAAAATCAGCTGCCGCTTTAACATCTAGCGGTTTACGCTTTGCTTTCATAATATTAGGAAGTGACGCGTAACGTGGCTCGTTTAGGCGTAGGTCGGTAGTCACCACTGCTGGAAGCGAAAGTGCTACTGTTTGAAGGCCGCCGTCGATTTCACGAGTTACATTTACTTTTTCACCGTCCACAACCACTTCAGAGGCAAAAGTCCCCTGAGGCATGCCAGTAAGTGCGGCAAGCATTTGTCCTGTTTGATTATTGTCAGAGTCGATACTCTGCTTACCAAGGATAACTAATTGAGGTTGCTCTTCTTCCACAACTTTTGATAACAGCTTAGCCACTTGAAGCGAATCAAGGTTTTGGTCGGTATCAATTTGGATACCTCGGTCAGCACCTAGGGCGAGTGCTGTACGAATTTGTTCTTGGCAGCTTTTATCACCAATTGAAACCACTACGATTTCAGTTGCCACACCTTTCTCTTTTAGTCGAACAGCCTCTTCAACCGCAATTTCACAAAAAGGGTTAATCGCCATTTTCGCGTTAGTAAGATCAACGCCTGATTCATCGGCTTTCACTCTTACCTTAACGTTGTAGTCGATCGCGCGTTTGACCGGTACGAGTATTTTCATATTTACCTCAATTGTTGAGTTCGTCGGTGTCTATTACGTTTCATTAATAATTAACTATTAATAATTAAAAACGTATTACTTCACCACGCTTTTTGAAACTTTAACAATGTTTCTACGTTAAAAAAGAATCTGTGGAACGTACGTTTTTTAAAGGCTAGCCTTAAAACGACGTTAACACCACGTTTACGAGCAGTTATAATGCACTACCAGTTAACGTTAACGTAAACTGCTTTGCAATGTACTTACTGTTGACGTAAACGTCAACCTGCATTACCTTGCAAAACGACAATTAATTTACATGTTTTTGACACAAAGCATTATTTGTTTCATCAATAGTGCACTATAAAAATACAAACATAAGGAGCCTCCCGTGGAACGAGAATCGATGGAGTTTGACGTAGTCATCGTCGGTGCCGGCCCAGCTGGATTATCAACTGCTTGTAAGCTTATGCAGCTTGCAAATGAAAAAGACCAAGAGCTAATGGTTTGCGTGGTCGAAAAAGGCTCCGAAGTAGGCGCACATATTCTTTCCGGCGCCGTATTCGAGCCGCGCTCGCTTAATGAACTGTTTCCAGATTGGAAAGAGAAAGGCGCACCACTTAATACACCAGTTACTGAAGACCACATTTACTTACTTAATGATGAAACTTCAGCGAAAAAACTACCTAACGGCATTACACCAAAAACCATGCATAACGATGGTAACTATATTGTGTCTATGGGTAACGTTAGCCGTTGGCTAGCTGAACAAGCTGAACAGCTAGGCGTTGAGGTGTTCCCCGGCTTTGCAGCTTCTGAGGTTATTTATAATGAAGATGGTAGTGTTGGCGGTGTGCTTACCGGCGACATGGGGGTGGGTGAAGACGGAGAGCCAAAAGACGGCTACATGCCGGGCATGGAACTACGTGCTAAATACACTGTTTTTGCAGAAGGCTGTCGCGGACATCTAGGCAAAGAGCTAATTTCTCATTTTAAGCTAGATGAAGACAGCTCACCGCAGCATTACGCCATTGGCTTTAAAGAAATTTGGGATATTGACCCGGCTAAACATCAGCCAGGTTTAGTAGTACATAGCGCAGGCTGGCCGCTTGACGATGCTACCGGCGGTAGTTACTTATATCATGCCGAAGATAACCAGGTTTTTGTAGGCTTAATCGTTGACCTTAATTACGATAACCCATATCTGAGCCCGTTTGACGAATTCCAACGCTTGAAACACCACCCTGTGTTTAAACAGTACCTTGAAGGCGGTAAACGTGTATCTTATGGCGCACGTGCAATTGCAAAAGGTGGGTTTAACTCTTTACCTAAAATGACTTTCCCAGGTGGCTTACTGGTAGGCTGTGAAGCAGGCACATTGAATTTTGCTAAAATCAAGGGTAACCACACAGCTATGAAGTCAGGCATGCTTGCGGCTGAAAGTATATTTGAGGCCCTATCTGAAAATGCAGAGACTCCAACTAAAGAGCTAACAAGTTTTACTGAGAAATTTAAGTCTTCGTGGTTATATGATGAGTTATTCCGCTCTCGTAATTTCGGCCCTGCTATTCATAAACTCGGCAATTTCTGGGGTGGTGCTTTCAATACGCTAGAGCAAAATATCTTTAACGGTAATTTATTCTTTACCATGAAAGACGAACACAAAGATTATGCACAGCTTAAGGAAGCAAAAGACGCGAAAGAAATTTCTTATCCAAAGCCGGACGGTGTACTTAGCTTTGATAAATTATCTTCTGTATTTTTGTCGAATACGAATCACGAGGAAGATCAGCCTTGTCACTTAAAATTAAAAGACCCTTCTATTCCTTTACAGGTTAATTTGCCGAAATTTGCAGAACCCGCACAGCGTTACTGCCCGGCTGGCGTGTATGAAGTAATTGAAGAGCAAGGTGAAAAGCGGTTCCAAATTAATGCACAAAATTGTGTTCACTGTAAAACGTGTGACATTAAAGATCCGAGCCAGAATATTAAGTGGGTTGTACCAGAAGGTGCTGGTGGTCCAAATTACCCAAATATGTAATTTACAGTAATTATTGGTTATTTAACTGATATTTTTTAAAAGCGAGCTTAGCTCGCTTTTTTTTTGTGCTACTTTTAATTATCATCCCCTTGAAATTAAGTACAACGTATTAAGGTTAATTAATGAACGAATTTATAGATATTTTAACCCATGGAAGACGTTTACAAGGTGCAGTTAAGGAATTGAGCATTGAAGAACTTGAACAAGTTCAGGAAAAACTTAGCGGCATTATAGAAAAAAGAAAAGAAAAACAGTTAGAACAAGAAAAGCTAGAGAAAGAAAAATTAGAGAAGCTAGCGGCAATTAAAAAGCAAATGGAAGAAGCGGGTCTTAACGTAGAAGACTTACAAGCGTTAAGTACAGATACCAATAAAAAAGTAGGTAAAAAGCGCCCTATTAAATTTAAGCTTGTTGATAGCAACGGTGAAGAGCACCTATGGACCGGTATTGGTCGCATGCCACGTGTATATAAAGAGGCGCTAGATAGCGGTAAATCTTTAGACGATTACGCTATTAATTAATTTAGCAGTTTAATAATAAGATAAGGTCTGTATTTACAGGCCTTATTTTGTTTTATAGCAAATTCAACAACACCATAGCGCTATTTCATTGGAAAAGTAAATTGTGAAGTTAAACTACAAACTTTCGAAATGTAATTCTACGTTTCCTTGGCTTATTTTAATTCATGGCCTTTTTGGCAATGCTGATAACTTGGCCGGCATTAAACGTTATTTTGAGTCTAACTTTAATATTGTTAGCGTTGACCTGCCAGACCACGGTGAGTCGCCTTGGACTTCGTCATTTTCTATGTCAGATGCTGCAGAAGCGATATTTGACATTATGCAATCATTAAATATAGAAAAGACCGCGGTTTTAGGTCACTCCCTTGGTGGTAAAGTGGCAATGAAGCTTGCGTTGAATCATGGTGACAAAATATCTCATTTAATTGTCGCAGACATTGCCCCTGTCAGTTATGACCATAGCCATCAAGCTGTATTTGACGGGCTTAACGCTGTCCCTTTGAACAGTATTCAAAGCAGGAAAGATGCGGAAAAGGAAATGGCCGCACACGTCAAAGAGCCGGGCGTTCGACAGTTTCTATTAAAGAGCCTTTATCAAGATGAGAGCGGAGCATGGAAGTGGCGATTTAATGTAGCTGGCCTTATTGCAAGTTATTCGCACATTATTGATTGGGAACAAACAAATCAAACCTTTGATGGCGTAACCTTGTTTATTAAGGGTAGCGAATCTGACTACATCACTCCGGCTTATCGCAACGACATTACTCGTTACTTCCCTAAGGCAAAAGCACATATAATTGAAGGAACGGGGCACTGGTTACACGCTGAAAAGCCAGGGGCATTTAATGCCATTGTAGAAAGAACGCTCAATAAAACGGCCTGATGATAGATATTTCTCACTCAATGAGATGAGAATGACTATTATTACATATTTTTGAACGTTTTAGGCTCTTACAGGCGTATATACTGTGATATAGTTGCGCCAGATTTTTTTAAGTAACAACACTATGCTTGCAGAAAATTACGAACTCATTGAGTCCATCATGCTGTATGGCGGCCTATCTATCCTTTTTGGGTTAATGGGTTTTGCTGTGCACGATGTATTGCGTAAGAACGATGTTCCACTTATTGGACGAGTGGTAACGTACGGTGTGCTTGGTTTAGGCGCACTGGGATTTCTTGCGAAAGGCATTATTGAATGGTTTTGGCTAAGCACAGGCGTTTAATTAGTAACGATTAATAGAGGTTAGATATGGCAAGCGTTGGCCTATTTTTCGGAAGTGACACGGGTAACACCGAACATGTTGCGAAAATGATCCAGAAGGAATTGGGTAAACAGCTAATTGATGTAAAAGACATTGCCAAAAGCAGTAAAGAAGACATCGCTGAATTTGATTTGCTTATCTTTGGTATCCCTACGTGGTACTACGGCGAAGCACAATGCGACTGGGATGACTTCTTCCCTGAACTTGAGCAAATTGATTTCAACGACAAGCTAGTTGCCATTTTTGGTTGTGGTGACCAAGAAGACTACGCGGAATACTTCTTAGACGCGATGGGCATGGTGCGTGACATCGTGGAAGCAAAAGGCGCTATCTTAGTGGGTCAGTGGTCTACTGATGGCTATGACTTTGAAGCGTCTAAAGGCATGGCTGACGACAATCACTTTGTAGGTCTGGGTATCGACGAAGACCGTCAGCCAGAACTAACAGACTCTCGCGTAAAAGCTTGGTGTAAGCAAATTCACGACGAGCTATGCTTGGCTGAGCTTGCGTAGATAAAGCGTATAGTCAGAAAATAAAAAACCGCTCTTTAGAGAGCGGTTTTTTGTTAGTAAGTGTCTAATAATCCAACGTTAATTATCGCTGTTCAATTACCTCTACAAGTGAAAGCGCTCTACAGCTTTTCTTAAGGTTTCGGTTTGGGCGTCTAGCATCATGGTAGACTCATTCGACTGTCTTGTACTTTGAGCGCTTGAGTCTGCCAGTGCAACTATTCGATTTAGGCTTGTCGCCACATCACCTAACAACACGTCTTGTTGCTCTGTGTCTTCAACAATGTGTTCATTAATATCGCTCAATCGCTCAATAATTTCGCGGATGCTATTTACTTGCTCAGACACTTGCTGAGTTATCACTACCCCTTCCTGAGCTTGCTCGCGACCCGCATTGATAGCCTTTACAGCTTGTGCTGCATCTTTTTGTAGATTGCCAATCATCTGCTCAATTTCTTCTGTAGAGTCATGTGTACGGTTGGCCAGAGTTCGAACTTCGTCTGCAACAACAGCGAATCCCCTCCCCTGTTCGCCGGCCCTCGCCGCTTCAATTGCGGCGTTTAGTGCCAACAAATTAGTCTGCTCTGCAATGGTTTTTATAACGTCTAAAATACTGCCGATACTACGCGAATTGTCGTCCAAACGGCCGATGACTTGGGCTGATGACTCGGCCTGTTTAGCTTGGTTGCTTACTTGCTCACTGCTTTTTTGTACAAGGTGACCTATATCGGTGCTTTGTTTAGTAATGGTACGTAGCGCATCCATCGCTTCATTAATTTGAGCAAGGTTGCTTCGGCTCTTGTCTTGGACATTTTGGGTATTAGTGGAGGTAACGGTAACTTGCTCTCGTTGTTTATCTACCTCAGACAAACTTTTATTACCAAGTTCTACACTTTCTTTAGTAATCTCAATCAAACGCTTCTCTTGCTCAAGAATATTACCCACTAATTCTCGTAAGCTGTCTGTTAAACTGTTCACTTTGGCTGAAAGCGCGGAGAATTCATCATTGCCTTCTTCAGGTAATTTAGTGCTGAGATCGCCTTGACTTAACAAGCTTAACCCCTTGTTAATTCTACCAAGCGGTTTTGAAATACTTCGAGTAACAATGACAGCGAGAAATATAGCTGTAGTAAGGCCTAACACGGCAACAATCATGTTTCGAAGCAAATTTTCTTGCACAGATTCAAGAATGGCATTTTGCCCCTCTAGTGACTGTGCTTGAACCGTATCAAACAGCGTATTGATGTCAGTAAGCGCAGTTTGTAATGCTTGGTTTGCCCGTTTTTGCGCTTGTGCCGCGTTATCTACTTCAGACAATTTTTGGCGTTGCAGCGCAATTAAACCGTTTGTGCCGTTAACTGCGTCTATTAATAAATCGTATTGCGCATTAAAGGCCTCAATAGTGCCACCATCATCCACCCCTGTTGCCAATCGATTTACATAATCCTTGTCTACCTGCAAATTACTTAACTGGTACTCGAGATCTTCAATAATACTTGCACTTTGCGTGGCGTCATTGGATTCAGCTAGCTCAATAAATGAATCGTTCATTGTTAGCAGCTTGTTGTCGATGGCGGTACCTGCACCGATAAGTGTTTCTATGCTTGGATTATTACCATCTAAATAAGACAGGTCGAGCATTAGTGCGCTCGCTTCATCAGCAGTCATCAGGACTTTTTCAAGTTGTGCCGTAAGCGCTTTTTCTACATTCATCCTTTCATCGATTGCTGAATACATTTCAATACTGTCGCTGACATATGCCAGGCTCACTTCAACGGCATTTTTAGCTATCGAGTTATTGGGCATAAGCGACTTTAGTCGCGCAAGATCATCGGAAAAGGTAGAGGATAGCGAGTTGAATGTTTGCTTGTTGGCGTCGAGTTCATCTCTATTTTCTACATGATAACCGTTAGCGGTTATCACCGACAAAGATAAGATTTCTGTTTTAACCTTTACCATGCTGGTCTGCACCGGCATTTTTTGCTCTACCACATCTTGCGCAGAATCTTTAATACCACTAAGACCAAAATAAGAAAGAATACTAGTAAGTAACAATAAGCAGCCGAATAAGCCGAAGCCTAACGTAATTTTATTTATAATTGTTAACCGCATGGGCACTTCCACTAAAAAACATGCCAAAACCACAATAAAAGAAAGTAACTCTTTAAGTTTAGTTTAACAGGATGTTAATTCAATACATCAAAAGTTTTATTTATTTTGCTTATTTGTTAGATAAATCGAGTACTTACATTCTGGTCAGGCCACATAGCACGAGGCCTGCGTCTAAATAGAAAATTTTTCGATATTTTCTTCTTGGGCAAAATTTCGGCGAGAAAACGAAGTTTCCACGGTTTTGCTTTTAAATTGTTTCAACTTACCTATAATAACCACCAAATACTTTTTCACTCGTTCTTAGTAGGCTGAAATGGATCAAAATAAAGAATTGAAAAAAGCAGGGCTTAAAGTCACTCTGCCTCGCCTTAAAATTTTACAAATTCTGCAAGAGCCAGAAAACCAACATATCAGCGCTGAAGACGTTTATAAGATCCTTATCGAACAGGGTGAAGAGATCGGTCTTGCTACTGTCTATCGCGTATTAAACCAATTTGACGATGCAGGGATTCTAAATCGCCACCATTTCGAAGGTGGAAAATCTGTTTTTGAAATCAGCCATAAAGATCACCACGACCACCTTGTGTGTTTAAAGTGTGGCAAAGTGATTGAGTTTGAAGACGAAATTATCGAAGAACGCCAAGAGATGATTGCAAAGCAACACAAGATGAAGCTTACGCATCACAGCCTTTACCTATACGGTGAATGTACAGACGGTAACTGCGACAACGCTCCTGATTAAAAAAGCAATTTTTGTTTAACAAAAGGCCCGCTTAGTTAAGCGGGCCTTTTCTTTATTAAGCACTAAATTTGTATGCGTGATAAGCCTTAATTGCTTCTTCCCAAACCGGACCTACTTCGCCAGCACCAATTGGTTTGCCGTCTACTTCAACGACCGGTGCCACCTCTTTGCTCGAAGAAGTTAACCATACTTCATCTGCATTTAGCAATTCATCTTTACTAAACCAAGTTTCAGTTACCACTAAGTCAGCTTCTTTAAATGCTTCAATGGCAATGGCACGTGTAATACCAGGAAGCAGTTCATGATTTAATGGCGGCGTATAAATACACCCGTCTTTCACCATAAATACGTTGCACGAACTTGCCTCGGTTATCATGCCTTCATTGTTGTACAAAATAGTCTCGTTAACACCAGCATCCACACCTGCTTGATAATGCATGACATTGCCAAGCAAAGAAGTGGATTTAATATGGCAGCGTTGCCATCTTTTATCTTGCTGAAGCGCAACTTTGAAAGGCTTTGCATCCGCTTTTGTAGTGGGCTGAGGCGGTGCTATTTCAAAGGCGAAGCCAAATACTGTAGGCGCTATATTCTTGGGGTATGCATGAAAACGCTTTGTATCGGTGCCTCGACTCACATGGAAATAAACGCCTATATTTCCACTTTCAATAAATGCTCTGTTTTTCTCAACCAAGCTAGACAAAATGTCTTGCCATTCATCTGCTGTATAAGGGTTGGCGATTTCAATGGCTTTAAGGCCTTGTGACATACGGGAAGTGTGGCCATTGAAACCTACCGCTTTGCCAGTATAGGTGGGAATAACTTCATAAATACCATCACCAAAAAGAAAGCCTCTGTCCATCGGAGAAATCTTTGCCTCAGAAAGAGGCATATACTCACCGTTTAAAAACGCAATTGTCACAATATTTCTCCTTGTAATCGGCGACGCCGGCTTGTCATCAGTAGCCAGTCTGCCCTTGCTTCTTCTTCATGTTGAAAAACAAAATTCACTTTTTCGCCAGGCATAGCTTGAGCCAAGCGACTTATATCGCAGGGGCTTACACAACCAAGTTTTGGATAGCCCCCCAGTGTTTGCCTGTCGCGCATCATTACAATAGGCTGTCCATCACCGGGAACTTGAATAGCGCCTAAATGAATTGCTTCAGAGCGCATATTTTCTATATCGGCGGTGACCGGTTCACCAGTAAGCCTAAACCCCATGCGATCGATAGCTGAAGAAACCGTATAGCTACTCGTTTCAAAGGTACGCATGGCTACAGTACTAAAACTCGAAAACTGATACCCTGGAATAACGCGAATAGACTCTAAGAATCCATAGTCATCGATATGTTGCTGAGGGAGTGTGCGCATTTTAGCGCTGTCTTGGTTTCTAGTGTTAGCTAAAACCTCTATGCAGTCTCCCTCTTTTAACACGCTTCCCTTGTTATCTAGCCCGCCTAACTGTTCACGAACCACGGTACAAGCACTGCCCACAGCTTTCGGAACCTGCCAGTTTCCACCAACCGCTAAATAAGCTTTGCAACCAAGTGATGTACTACCAAACGTAATAGTTGCACCTGCCGGTACTTTTTGACTTTGGTATGTTGTTTTTGCGTTTCCATCTATATCAAGCGAGGGATTCCTGCCAGTTACCGCAATTATACAATCTTCATCGACCCGTAATCGCATTTCACCAATGGCTTCAATGCATGGCGTGCCATCTAAATTGAAGGCAAGAAAATTGGCCCAGTCATAGGCGTTACTATCCATAGGACCAGATTCACAAAAACCATCCCGTTGTCGCCCTACCCGTCCGTTATCAATGATAAGGCTAAACAGTCCTTTACTGAGTACTTCAATTCTCATCGTTCAACCTGCAATCCTGCTCTATATTCCTGTTCAGTAACTGAAACAAACCTAACCTCATCACCTGCTTTTAAACGGGCTTCACTTTGCTCTTTTTTATGAATGAGCATGTCGAATGCCGTAAGCCCCAATAGATTCCATCCTCCAGGCGATTCACTGGGGTAAACGGCAGTTTGCCTGTCAGCGATTGCGACCGCACCTTTGGGGACTCGTTTGCGCGGTGTTCCTAGTCGCGCACATTTGAGCGCTTCTGGAATATCGCCCATATAGGCAAAGCCCGGAGAAAACCCCACTGCGTATACTTTATAAGTCGTGCTTGTGTGCAATTCGATAACTTCTTCAATAGACAGTGACGTTTTTTTACTCACTACACTCAAATCACTTGCATTAGGTGCACCGTACCAAACGGGAATATCAATCACTGCGCTACTTTCGTTTCCTTTTGCTTGTGAAGAGTCTGACTGCTGGTATATGTCTTCAGTACTTAAGTTGCTTAGGGCACGGTACACACCGTGGCTATCAATTAATGTCATGTCAAAAACAATTAATAAACTGTCGTAGGACGGCACACATTCACGCAGCCAAGCCCACGAATTGCTTCCCTTTTTGCTATCTATCGCTGCCAGCATGTGATGACAAGCGTTATTTGCGTCATCCAGGTTTGTGCCATCAAAATACAAAATAATGGCGTCTGCACTTGCTGTAACTATTCGCTTAATGCGACCGAAAGCTTGCATCTGCTGTCCTTGTTGTCTTAACGGCCATAACTATTGCTATTGAGCGCTAGATAATAGGTATCTAACACCTGGTACAACAAAGGTTGATAGCCTTTTATATTGTTCTTTTAAATTGTGTTTTTAATGAGGCAAATTTATAGAAATGTTCTGATTTTTTTTGCAATACTCACCGCCCCTTTAGTATCACCATGTACACACAGAGAATCCGCTTCTATTGCAAGTGTTGCTCCCGAAGCTGTGGTTACCGTACCCGACGATATAAGTTGTTTAGCTTGAAGTAGTGCGTCGCTCTCGCTTAATACGGCACCTTCAAGTAAGCGGGATTGTAGCAAACCTTCATCGGTATAACGCCTGTCTGAAAATGCTTCAAAATACAACGGCAGTCCCCACTCTTGCGCAGCGTCTTTAAGCGCCGCATTGTGCGAAGTAGCCTGCACCATTAACGCAAGGGGCGAATCTGAATGCTGCGTATTTATTTCAGCGATGCTTTGCATGACTGTGCGCATGACTGCAGTATCTTTCATCATGTCGTTGTAAAGCGCACCATGAGGTTTCACATAGCTCACTTTAGCTCCGCAAATTTTTGCCATCCCACTTAACGCGCTTACTTGATATTGAATCATAGCGCTAAGTTCATCGGCAGCAATCGCCATACTTCTGCGGCCAAAGCCCTGTAAGTCTGGATAGGCTGGATGTGCTCCTATGACCACGTCATGTTGTTTAGCTGACAGAATAGCCTGCTTCATGACTAATGGATCACCCGCATGAAAACCACATGCAATGTTGGCCTGATCAATTTCTGCCATAATGGCCGATTCCACCGGCATAGACCATGCGCCAAAACTCTCACCTAAATCGCAATTTAACTTCATAATGGTTTAGCTCTTACGTTCATTCCAGTATCATGTTACCTGTTCTTTTTAAAAAGTCAGTGCTGATGATAAATATTGGAAAAATTAATACATTACGCGTCGTAGCCCAATACCCTTTTGGCTACGCTTTAGCGCCACTTGTCGAAAACAACGACGAAAACGACTGCGTAATAGAAATAGATGATGCTGAAGAGCTGCAAACTGTGACCCTTGCGATTGACGAAGTAGAAACTTCGCTTACCGAAGGCCAGCAGGTAGATGTATTTGTAGCCACAGATCAGCGCGGCGATCTTTATGCCACCATGAAGAAACCTTTGATTCAAGTTGGTGAAACTAAAGTACTTAAAGCAGTATCTGCCACTAACTTTGGTGCATTTTTCGATTGGGGCTTAGACAACGACCTTTTAGTGCCTAACGACTTCCAAGCTCAACCTGTTAATCCAGGTATGTACTATGTTGTTCACACCTTTTTTGATGATAAAACTCAGCGTATTTTAGGTGCTACCAAGCTCCACTATTTTCTAAAGGAAAGTAGCGCCTACCTCAACGAGGGCGACACAGTGCAATGCTTGGTTTATGCCAAAACTGATTTAGGTTTTAAGGTAGTTATCAATGAAAAAAGCTTAGGTCTTATTTTCCATAGCGATGCCTTTAAGCCGCTTAAAGTCGGGCAAGCTACTGAAGGGGTAATTAAAACCATTCGTGACGACGGCAAAGTGGATGTAGCCCTTCAGCGCATAGACAAAGGTGGCCGTGATGCACTTCAACAAGCCATTTTGGATGATTTGGAAGCCCACGGTGGGATTTCTACGCTAACAGATAAGAGTGCGCCAGAAGCCATTTACTCTCATTTTAACGTGAGTAAGGCGGCGTATAAAAAAGCGTTAGGGGCGCTATATAAGCAAAAGAAAATCACGCTTAGCCCAGATGCAGTTCGCCTTAACAAATAAACGCACATGTTACAGCTGCATTGAAGCGCTAAACTAGCCTGTCTTGCAGCTTCCTTTTTTTATTCTTATGACATTAGGACAAACAATGAAAGCACGTGTTTCTTGGGACCAAGATTTAACGTTTACCGGTACAACAGACAGTGGATATAAAACGGTAATGGACGGCAGCGGTAAGGCCGTGTCACCAATGGAATCAGTACTATTAGCAGTTGGTGCGTGTTCAAGTATTGACGTGGTAGACATTCTTAAAAAAGGCCGCTTTAACATTGAAGCCTGTAATTGTGAGTTGGAAGCTGAACGCGCTGAAGAGCCGCCTCGAGTATTTACTAAAATTCACGCGCATTACACGGTGTCAGGCGAAGGCATTAGTGAAAAGGCCCTTGCTCGTGCTGTGCAGCTTTCTGCAGAAAAATACTGTTCCGTCATGCTAATGCTAACGGGAAATGTAGAGATCACTACAAGCTATACTTTGGTTTAATAAACTATAGTAGAAACAACCTCTTTTTAGTGATTCTCGCTAAGCATTAGTATAAAAAGCCAACCGTTTAGGTTGGCTTTTTCGTAGACACCGTTTGTTACAATCGTAAGCCCATGAAATATAAAACAATTAACATTAGTTAACATCTTTGGCATATTAGCTGCTGTATGTGGTCATTATTATATAACGACAATTACGTTAGGGTTATTGACCATGGAAACTACAACGCGCAGCAACACCTCTTTTGCACCAATACGTTCTTTATTACCGTTTTCGCCAACATCACTCAAATTACTTGTTGGAAGCGGTATTGTTGCCCTCACTCTCTCGATGACAGCATGTTCCGATGCCGATGCTGTTAACGACCAAGCCAATACCACTGAAGTCGAAGAAACCGTTTTTGCTATTCCCGTTGAAACCCAAACCATTGTTACCGGCGACATTACGTCTACTTACGATACAACCGCTATTTTAGAAGCTCGTGAAGAGGCATTTGTGGTTGCGCGAGCATCTGGAATTATCGAAGAAATCTTCGTAGAAGAAGGTGATTATGTTGAAAAAGGCCAGGTACTGGCACAGCTTGATAAGCGCCGCTACGAGCTGAACTTATCAAAAGCACAGGCTGATTTAGCTGGTATTGAAAGCGAACTAGAAAAGGTCAACAAAGTCTATTCTAAAAAGCTTATCAGCGATGACACTTACGACAAGCTCACTTCGCAATTTGAATCAGCAAAAGCATCTGTACGCTTGGCTGAACTTGATTTGAAAGAAGCAACGATCACGGCACCAATTGATGGATACATTGCAGAAAGGAATGCCAAGGTAGGTAACCTGACTGAATCGTTCCAACGGGAGAGAATGTTTCATATCGTTCAGCAGCGCAATCTGCAAGGCATTGTGTATTTACCCGAAAACGAGCTGCCTAACGTGGTCATTGGGCAAGGCGCTAAGTTGACAGTTGCGGCCTTAGGCGACAGAACGATTACAGCCAACGTAGAGCGTATTAGCCCGGTTATCGACGCGACCACCGGCACGTTCAAAGTAACGTTAAAAGTACCTAACGAAGATAACAAACTAAAAGCCGGCATGTTTACCGATGTATCGCTTGAATATGCTACCCATGCAAACGCTACATTATTACCCCGCAGAGCGCTGGTTACCATCGATAACAACCACAGCGTGTTCGTTGTCGATAATGGCAAAGTTAAAAAAGTTGATATTTCTACTGGCTTTGAAAACAACGAAGTAATCGAAGTTACCCATGGTTTAAGCGGCAATGAAGAAGTGGTTACTGCAGGCCACCAAAATTTGAAAGACAGCGCCCCTGTTGAAGTAGTAAACAGCTAATTCGGCCCAACAAGGAATTCACACAATGCGTATTGTAGATATTGCTGTAAAGCGCCCTGTTGCCGTTAGTATGTTCACTTTTGCGGTATTGCTCTTTGGTATGATGTCGTTAGGCAGACTGTCGGTTAACCTACTGCCTGACTTATCTTACCCTACTCTCACCATTCGCACCGACTACGACGGTGCAGCGCCAGGCGAAGTCGAACAACTGGTTTCAAAGCCCATTGAAGAAGCCATTGGTGTAGTGAAAGGTGTACGTAAAGTCACGTCCACATCGCGAGCAGGACAGTCTGACGTGGTGCTTTCGTTTGCATGGGGTACTGACATGGATTTCGCGAGTTTAGAAGTACGCGAAAAACTTGATGTATTGCAGCTTCCCCTTGATATAGAAAAGCCAAGACTCCTTCGTTTTAACCCAAGTCTAGACCCGGTAATTAAACTGGGGCTGACGGCACAAAGCGATACGTCAAGTTTAAGCGTAGCGCAAATGAAGCGATTACGTTTATATGCCGAACAGCAAGTAAAACGAGCGCTAGAGTCAGTAGAGGGTGTGGCAGCCGTGCGTGTTGGCGGTGGTTTAGAAAACGAGATTCACATTCTTATCGACCAGCAGAAAGCCAGTCAACTGTCTATTCCCATTACCCGCATTGTTGACCGGGTAAGTGCTGAAAACATCAACGCGGCGGGCGGTCGAATTGATAACGCAGCCCAGGCGTTTTTGGTCAGAACCTTAAATCAGTTTGAAACACTTAGCGATATCGAAAACCTCTTCATTGGGCGTTTTGAAGGCAGAAACATTCAACTTAAAGACGTGGCTACAGTTGAAAGTGCCTATAAAGATCGTGATGTGGTAACGCGCTTTAACGGCAATGAAGGTATTGAAATTGCCATTTATAAAGAAGGCGATGCTAACGCCGTTAACGTTGCGCAAAAAGTGGCTAGCCGGTTAAATGAGGTCAACAACAACCTGCCTTCAACCTACACGCTTAGCGAAATTTATGACCAAAGCGTGTTCATTAAGCAAGCTATAGATAACGTGAAATCAGCGGCAGTGATGGGCGGTATTTTAGCTATGTTAGTGCTGTATCTCTTTCTTAAAGACTTCTGGGCTACCGTTATTATCTCGGTTTCTATTCCGGTATCAGTAATTGCTACCTTCAACTTGATGTATGCCAACGACATAAGCTTAAACATGATGAGCTTAGGTGGAATCGCACTTGCTGTTGGCTTGTTAGTAGACAACAGCATTGTTGTGCTTGAAAACATAGACCGTCACAAAAAGTTAAAAACGGCTGGAAGTGACAACGCTACAGCTAATGAAAACTCAAGAGCTGAAAACACTAAAGCAGAGGATTCCGCCGCCAGTGAAGGCACAAAAGAAGTCTCTGGCGCAATTGTGGCTTCGACACTGACCACTATGGCCGTGTTTGTGCCGCTAATATTTGTAGAAGGTATTGCAGGTCAGCTGTTTAAAGACCAAGCGTTGACCGTGTCGTTCGCTTTAGCAGCATCGCTTGTTGTTGCGCTCACACTTATCCCTGCAATGGCACATAAGAAGAAAAAGCAACAGCTTGATCACGAAGATGTGTTCACTACACCAGCGCCTCCCCCTCCTACGTCAACGTTTGGCAAAGTTATGTATTACATTACCCTGCCTATTCGTTGGGTATTCAGACTTATCTTTGTATTTTTACCTGCGGCTTTGGTCACCTTGGTGATAGGTGCATGGCATATCTTCAGCAAATTACTGAGCGTTGCCTTTAAACCACTTATTTGGGTATTTAATAAAGCGTTTGACCTTCTCGCTTCTGCCTATGAAAAACTGCTACGTATAAGCCTTCGCGCAAAAGCGCTGGTACTAGCCATTGCCTTTGTACTTGCGGCGGGCGCGGTGTTGCTGATACCGAGATTGGGCATGGAACTTATCCCAACCCTATCACAAGGAGAATTCTCGGTAGAAGTGTCCCTTCCTGCGGGTTCGCCACTAGCGCGTACTGACGCTATTATCAGCGAGCTTGCTGCGGTTGCAGTAAATAACAATGATGGCGGCGAAACCAAGGTGCTTCGCACGTATGCCATGTCTGGTACGGGTAGCCTTATAAGCGCCGCGCCTAATCAGGGTGGCGATCATTGGGGCCGCTTAAACATTGTCATGCAGCCTACGGCGACGGCTAACGATATGGACGCGGTAAAGCGTGCCCTTCGCGATCATTTAGCGTTTAAACCTCAGGTTCAGGCAACGTTTTCAGAGCCAGAGCTATTTAGTTTTGCATCGCCTATTCAAATTGAAATTGCGGGTTACGACCTTAATCAACTACAGCAGTATGGCGACGCCATTGCTACCAAGCTAGCCAGTTTTAATAATTTTGCAGACGTAACGACCAGCATTCGTGACGGAAACCCAGAGCTTAAAATAGCCTTCCATCACGCCAAACTTGCTCGCCTTGAGCTTGACGCATCAACCGTTTCTCAGCTTATTGCAGCCAAAGTAGGTGGCCGTGTCGCTACACAGTACAGTGTTGAAGACAGAAAGGTGGATGTGCTGGTAAGAACGCAAGAAAACCAGCGAGATGACATCGCCAGCGTGCGCGCCATTGTTGTTAACCCAGGCTCTGCACAACCTATTCCATTAAGTGCCGTGGCAGACGTATACATGAGTGTAGGTCCTAGCGAGATCACCCGCGTTGGACAGCAGCGTGTAGCGCTGGTATCTGCGAATTTAGCCAAAGGTAAGCTTGATGAAGCAGTTGCCGTTGCTAATAAAGTTATCGATGAAACCCAACTTCCTCTGTCATTAAGTGCAACAGTAACCGGGCAAAGTGAAGACATGCAAAGCAGCTTCCGTTCACTACAGTTTGCCCTAGCACTTGCCGTGTTTATGGTGTATTTGGTTATGGCGTCACAGTTTGAGTCGCTGCTGCACCCTCTGCTTATTTTGTTCGCAGTGCCGCTAGCCGGTGCAGGTTCTGTGTACGGGTTGTGGCTTACCAATACGCCGCTAAACGTGGTGGTATTTATCGGTTTGATTATGCTGTGCGGTATTGTAGTGAACAACGCTATTGTATTAGTTGACCGTATAAATCAGTTACGCCGTCAAGGAGTAGATAAAGACACCGCTATTCTAGATGCTGCAAAGACCCGCCTGCGCCCTATTGTGATGACTACACTTACTACGGTGTTGGGTCTATTGCCTATGGCGTTTGGTTTTGGTGAAGGTGCTGAAATTCGCACGCCAATGGCCATCACCGTTATTTACGGCCTTCTGTTTGCAAGCTTGCTCACCCTCATTTTACTGCCAGTGCTTTACAGCCTGTTCGACGTGAAGAAAAACGTTGCGCAGAAAACGTCTGTTAATACTAATGCGGGCTTTGGTGACGAAGCAGCAATGTCGAAAGGAGGTGTACTATGAGTACACCTTCTCACAACGCTAATAACAGTTCTGAAACCAATACTGACATGCGCCAAACACGTGACCCGAGTCAACGCGAGACAGACATAGCTTCACAGCCGCAGCTTTCAAAAATTGCAGGTATAGGCGCCTCGCTTGCACGCTTTGCGTTAAATAAGCCCGTTACCATCGGAATGCTGTTTTTATCTATGTTGCTGTTCGGCATTGTATCTGGCCGCTTATTACCTTTAGAGAAGTTCCCTGGGATTGATATTCCAGAAATGGTAGTGCAGATCCCCTACCCTGATGCAACGCCAGTTGAGATTGAAACCATGATCACCCGCCCCGTAGAAGAGGCCGTTGCTACCATGTCGGGGATAAAGCGATTAAGGGCACGTTCGTACGACAATATGGCTGAGGTCATTGTGGAATTCGATTGGGATGAGAACCTTAAAGCCAAAAGTATTGAAGCACGTGAAAAGATTGACGCTATTCGCCACGAACTCCCTGACGATATAGAGCGGATCATGGTGTATAAATTTAACACCAACGATATGCCTATATTCCAGCTGCGCGTATCGAGCGACCGCGACTTATCAAATGCTTACGATTTGCTTGAGCGTAACCTTAAGCGTCCGCTAGAGCGTGTTCCAGGTGTATCGAAAGTTGAGCTATATGGCACCATGAAGCGTCAAATTACTATTCGCTTAGATCCTAAGAAAATGGCGGCCTACCAAATAGACGGAACCCGTTTAGAGCAGCAGCTTCAAAACGCCAACTTCTCGCTAACTGCGGGCTATATGTACAACAACGGTGAAAAAGTTTTAGTTAACCCCACTGGCGAATTCACCGATGTAAACGACTTTAAAAACATGTGGGTTACTCGCAGCGTGCGCTTGTCTGATATTGCCAGCGTGACATACGAACTTCCTCAGCGCAACGAAGGGCGTCATTTAGATCGCACCTTTGCGGTAGGCTTTAACGTATTTCGCGAATCGGGCAGCAATCTTGTAGAAGTGTCCGACGCGGTAATGAAAGTTATCGAAAAAGCCAAGGAAGACCCTGAGTTTACAGGCATTAGTTTGTTTGTAATGGACGACACCGCGAAAAGCGTGACTTCGTCGCTGAGCGATTTGCTAAACGCTGGCCTTTTAGGTGCGTTGCTTTCAGTTATTGTGCTGTACTTATTCTTGCGTCAGTTAACCACAACCTTAATTGTAGTGCTGTCGGTGCCGTTCTCTATTTGTATAGCCTTGGGCGTAATGTATCTCTTGGGCTATACCCTTAATATTTTATCACTCATGGGCCTCATGCTAGCGGTAGGTATGCTGGTAGACAACGCCGTTGTGATCACCGAAAGCGTATTTCAAGAACGCCAACAAGAGGGAGACATTAAGCGAGCCACCCAGATTGGTGTAAACAAAGTCAGTCTTGCGGTCATTGCTGGAACTGCAACCACGGCAATAGTGTTTTTACCTAATATTATTGGGGTAAAAATAGACGTGACTATTTTCCTAGAGCACGTTGCTGTGGCTATCTGTATATCTCTGTTCGCGTCGCTTTTCATTGCTAAAACACTTATTCCCTTGCTGACAACTAAGGTAAAGATCCCTGTTGTAAAAACGCCTAAAACACCGTCCTACATAAAAGGCTATGGTCGTGCGCTTAACTGGATGTTAAAGCACCAGCTCATAACCTGCATTATCGCTTTATTTATTCTGGGATCGACTATTGTGCCCATGCAAGCGGTAACGTCTGACGATGAAGGTAACGACAATCAAGAGCGCATTTGGCTTAACTATCATGTAACGCAAAACTTCACCTTGGAGGAAGTGGAAAAAACCGTCGATAAAATGGAAGCTTACCTATATGAAAACCAAGAACGCTTTCACATTAAACAGGTGTATACCTATTTTACTGCCGGCCATGCAGTGAGCGGGATCACGCTTAATGACGAGTTGCCCGTAAGTGTGAGCAAAATTAAGGAGGATATTCGTGAAAACATGCCTTCATTTGTGCGTGCTCGCCCCTCTTTCCAGTGGGATAGCGGCAACGGTGGTGGCGTAAGAGTAATGCTGTTGGGTGAATCTTCAGAAACCTTGCTGAATATTTCAGAGCAGATCATTCCTATTCTTTCCACCATAGAAGGGCTGGAGGATGTAAAAGCCGACACGGGATCTACCCGCGACGAGGTTCAAATACGCATAGACAGAGAGAAAGCAAATCGCTTTGGCATACAAGTAAACGATGTGGCTAAACTTATCTCTACGGCACTACGCGGCAGTAATTTACGTACATTCCGCTATGGTGACGCCGGAGAAGTGGCGGTGCAGCTTAAGTTTGGCAGCGATATTCAAGCCTCGTTAAGCGAACTTAAGAACATCAATATTGGGTTTACGCAGGGTCAATCGGTAACGCTGAACATGATTGCCGATTTCTCTGTGGTGCCACAGCTTTCGCAAATTAACCGCAACTATCGTCAAACCGCGCTTGCTATTGGTGCAAATCTAGAGGGTGAAACCACCACCGAACAAGCTCGTGAACGCATAGAAAAAGCACTAGCTAATATCGAATTGCCTACAGGCTATAAGTGGACGCTAGACGGTAGCTTCTCTCGCCAGGATGAAGCCAATGCCGTAATGCAAATGAATATGCTGTTAGCGCTTTGCATGATATACGTTGTAATGGCTGCATTGTTTGAGTCGCTCATCCTTCCAACGTCTGTGATCACTTCGCTGTTATTTTCGTTCACTGGTGTGTTTTGGGCATTTATGGTGACGGGTACCTCAATGTCTATCATGGGAATGATTGGTATGCTGATATTGATGGGCATTGTGGTTAACAATGGCATTGTATTAGTAGACAGAATCAATCAGCTAATCAACGAAGGTTTATCGCTGTATGACGCAGTGATTGAGGGATGTATAACACGTATCAGGCCTATTCTGATGACAGTAGCCACCACGGTATTAGGGCTAATTCCACTAGCTATGGGAAGTACTCGAATTGGCGGCGACGGCCCTCCCTACTCGCCAATGGCGATAGCGATCATTGGTGGGCTGGTGTTCTCAACGCTAACCAGCTTGTTCTTAGTACCACTTGCTTACGTGTTGCTGCTAAAACTTAGGTTTAAAACGCAGCGTTTGTTTAAAACCAGTAAAGCGCGTGTAGCCACGTATATTAGAATCGCCAATTAAGGCGCATACTTTAAAAAAAGTAAGACAAAAAGCGGGTCTAGTTTTCACTTCTACGTCAACGTGATTGACGATGAGTGTAAGCTAGCCCGCTTTTTCTGGATTTATCGTTACCGCAAACAATGCCTTAGCTACGCGACGTTAGGTATTCATGTACCGCATCAGCATGACGCTCTTCAGAAAATTCAATAAGGCTACTACCATTGCATGTTAAACCTTCTTCAGACGTTACCATACGTAATACCTCACGTTGGCTGGCACCAATTCGACCTACGTTACGCGATAGGCTTGAACGAAGAACTCTTACATCGTCATCAATTACCGCTTTACAAAACCCAGCAAATTGGGTTTCACCTACAAAGCGGATGTCTTTTTGCGGTGCTGCCGCAGTGGCGTTAACGCTAAATGCTACGGTTGCAGTTACGGCTAGTACTTTTACCGCGTTTGTTAGTTTTGTATTAACTCGTTTCATGTTTCATTCCTCAATGTGTGGTTGAAGGTGCTATATCAAGTTTGTGGCAAACTCTTGGGTTTTGGTCGAACGGCGCAGAATGGATCAACGTTTCGCTCAACGCCCTTTATTTATGCACCAAGAATCAAAATTTTTCTGTTGAATGATTGTGTAACGGCGGTAAATACGCGGTAAATCAGGTTGTTACACCCTTGTTACCAACTTAAGTGACTGTTTTGCAAAGAATAATTTAAATTACATATTACTAATATATATAGAAGAGTAACTTGTAGGAAGAAAGAAGTATAAGACTTTAGTATAAAAAGGCCCCTTAAGGGGCCTTAAAACTGTAATTTTAACAAAATTTTTGAAGATACAGCCTAGTTAACAAGCAAATAATTGCTAATTTTACGTAATTAAATTACAAAAAATGTAGGTAACTACTCATATTTGCGCTCACGCTTGGTTTCAATTGCGTCGATATAAGCGTGCCATGACGCATAGCCGACAATAGGCATTAAAACAATAAAACCAACGAAACCTGTAACATAACCGACCGCAACGGTGGTAAAAATTATGGCTCCCCAGATGAGCATAGGAACCTTGTTTACCCACACTGCGTTTACGCTGGTCAGTACTGCCGTGGCAAGGTCGACTTTGCGTTCCATCAAAATAGGTTGGGTAAACGCCGTAACAAATAGCATTGCCAATGTAAAACCAGCGCCAACGAGTGTGCCCAACGCTAAAAATGGTAATAAGCTTTCTAAATCGTTTTCTATATAAGGTGGATAGAGAGCATGAATTAGAGATGCAACACGCAACCAAAAAATCATCATCACCATAAGTAAAATAGCAAAGCCCCACTCGTTAAACGCATTTCTTCGCATTGCGCGCAGCGAATGACGCAACGTAGGCTTATGCCCTTTTTCCATTTCCCAGCTCACATCGTAAAGGCCAGCAGCCAGAAACGGCCCTATCAACATAAAACAAACAATGGCGGGTAAAATAACTAGGTGCCAACCTGTCATTTCAACCAAGTACATAATGAACCACGGAATAACCGCGAAAAGAACGCCATAAAACAATGTGAGCCCCGGCGCACGCATAGCGTCTCTTAATGCTAGCGACAGCCACTTAATCGGGTCACCAACGTCTAACTCTTTACAGGGAATAACACGTGCTATACCACTTTGCGTGATTGCATTCTCTGGTGTTTCTTTGAAATGGTGGGACATATTCTTATCACCTCTGCTTGTTAGCCTGTTTGTTACTAACGCGTTTTTTATACACGCCTTACTACTACGATAGGCGCAGAATGAAAAGTTCACAAGCTATTAACATAAATTTTATACTTAAGTGACAGGAGTGATATTCATCTCGTTACATGTTCAATAAATAGCCACTTGGTGAAAAAAGTCGTACTTAAAGCGGAAATACTGCAAAAAGGCCATCGCATATGGCTTTGGATTGCGATAATCTCAGGGTATGTAAATCAACCAGATAGACCATGAAAACTGTATCTCGCTCACATAAATTAGATAACGTTTGTTACGACATTAGAGGCCCCATCGCTGCGCAAGCACGCAAAATGGAAGACGAAGGACACCGCATATTAAAGCTGAATATAGGTAATCCCGCCCCATTTGGATTTGAAGCCCCTGACGATATCGTAAAAGACGTTATTCATAACCTGCCTACGTCTCAAGGATATTCAGACTCGACAGGAATTTATGCCGCCCGCGTGGCCGTGATGCAGTATTACCAGCAGCGCAACATTAAAGACATCCGTGTAGACGATGTTTATATTGGCAACGGCGTATCTGAGTTAATCATGATGGCGATGCAAGCGTTGCTTAATCATGGTGATGAAGTTCTTATTCCAAGCCCTGACTACCCACTTTGGACGGCAGCAGTTAGCCTTTCGTCAGGTTCACCAGTTCATTATCGCTGCGACGAACAAGCAGGCTGGTTCCCTGACATTGACGACATAAAAAGTAAAATCACCAGTAAGACTCGTGCAATAGTACTGATCAACCCTAACAACCCAACTGGCGCAGTTTACGACAAAGCCCTGTTACAAGAAGTAGTTGAAGTTGCCCGCGAACACGGCTTAGTAGTGTTTAGCGACGAGATTTACGACAAAATTCTTTACGACGAAGCAAAGCACACCAGTATTGCTTCACTGGCTGACGATGTGTTTTTTGTTACCTTTGGCGGCTTGAGCAAAAACTACCGCGTGGCGGGCTTTCGTTCAGGTTGGCTAGTTGTCAGCGGCAACAAGCGCCTGGCGTCGG
The DNA here is from genome assembly GCF_005117025.1 of Alteromonas portus. Classification (GTDB taxonomy): domain Bacteria; phylum Pseudomonadota; class Gammaproteobacteria; order Enterobacterales; family Alteromonadaceae; genus Alteromonas; species Alteromonas portus. The sequence goes on from NZ_SWCO01000008.1 coordinate 71,164, forward strand.
ATTATATTGAAGGGCTTAACATACTGTCTTCTATGCGAATGTGCGCGAATGTACCTTGTCAAAGTGCCATTCAAACAGCATTAGGCGGCTATCAAAGTATTGACGACTTGGTAAAGGAAAATGGGCGTTTGCGCATTCAGCGTGACGTAACCACAGATATGCTAAACGGTATCGACGGTATCTCTTGCGTTAAACCTAAAGGTGCCATGTATTGTTTCGCCAAAGTAGATGAGAAGAAATTCAACATTCAGAACGACGAACAAATGGTGTTGGATTTATTAAGCTCTGAAAAGATTCTGCTGGTACACGGTCGCGCGTTTAACCTAACCGAAGGCACCTACTTCCGGTTAGTATTTTTACCGCACAGCGATGTATTAGTGCCTGCACTGCATCGTATTGGCAACTTCTTTAGAACGTATAAGCAAGGGGCGTAACGTGTCTGATAAAAGTCACTTTTTTGCGCACCTGGCGCGCTTAAAGCTTATTAATCGCTGGCCGCTTATGCATAACGTGCGCACAGAAAATGTGCAGGAGCACAGTTTGCAGGTCGCCATGGTTGCCCACGCGCTTGCTTTAATAAAAAATAAGTTTTTTGGCGGCACACTAAATCCAGATCGCATTGCAACCATGGCAATATTTCACGACGTGTCGGAGGTACTCACCGGTGACCTCCCTACCCCTGTGAAATACTTTAACCCTGCGATTAAAGAAGAATATAAAAAGATCGAAAAAATTGCAGAGAACAAGCTAATTGAAATGGCACCTGAAGCATTTCGAGAAGACTATGCGGCGCTTATTGATCATCACTACCATAGTGAAGAAGAAGCTTTTATTGTGAAAGCAGCAGACGTACTTTGCGCTTATCTAAAAACGCTTGAAGAATTAGCTGCTGGTAACCAAGAGTTTAAGCTGGCTAAAAAACGATTAGATAAAACCCTTAAAGAGTATCATTCTGAAGAAGTAGACTACTTCTTAACGCGTTACGTACCAAGCTTTTCTTTAAGTCTTGATGAAATTACGCAAGACGATATGTGAGCAAAGTAATTAAGCGCCCCGAAATTACTATACTGACGTAACAAAAGTAGCAAACACAGCATGGCAGCGAGGTTTTTTTGGCAACAAGCGATTGGGAATTAGCATTACACGAGCGTCGTTTACCCCGAAGCGAAACGCGCGACGGCGATCACCGCAATCCGTATCAACGTGATAAAGCGCGGGTTCTTCACAGCGCCGCGTTTCGCAGATTGCAGGCAAAAACCCAAGTGCTGGGTGTGGGGCTGAGCGACTTCTATCGCACTCGACTTACCCACTCTCTAGAAGCTGCCCAAATTGGCACCGGTATTACAGCCCAGCTGTGGGTGAAGTTTCCAGATATCGCCACTACTTTGGCTCTTGATCCTACGTTAATCGAAACCCTCTGCTTGGCTCACGATATTGGTCATCCACCTTTTGGCCATGGTGGTGAAATTGCCCTGAATTACATGATGCACCAATACGGCGGGTTTGAAGGAAACGGACAAACCTTTAGGATCATCACTCAGCTAGAGCCCTATACCGCCGAACACGGCATGAATTTATGCAGAAGAAGCGTGTTAGGCTTGGTTAAATATCCGAATTTTATCGATGCCCTTCATAGTAAAGGACCTACACCAGAGCGCCCTGTTTCACTTCGTCAGGTAAAGGCTCACGACTGGCACCCTCCGAAGGGGTTGTTTCGCTGCGACGAGCCTCTATTCGACTGGCTACTTGCGCCATTTAGCAATGAAGATAAAGATGCGTTTATGCAGTTTACTGCAAAACCGAATACCCACAGTAAAACGCAATTTAAATCGTTCGACTGCTCAATTATGGAGCTGTCTGACGATATCGCCTATGGCATTCACGACTTAGAAGATGCCATTGTAATGGATATGGTAGACAAGCATCATTTTGTCGAGGATGTAACCACCCCGCTAAAAGCACTAGATGTACCCTGGCTGTCAGACAATATAGAAGTGCTTACCAATAAGCTATTTAGCGCTGCACATCACGAAAGAAAAAATGCCATAGGTGCGCTGGTAAATAGCTTTATCACAGCCATTGAAATAAAAGGCGTTGAGGGTTTTGCTCACCCGTTACTGGCGTTTAACGCCGTGATGCCCGAACAATTTGCACAAGCCCTAGAGCTTTTCAAACGCTTTGTGTTTAACAAAGTAATACGCCGCCCCGATGTGCAGCTTCTTGAATATAAAGGACAGCTGGTGGTTATGGAGCTTTTTGAAGCCTTTGCATCAGATCCCGACCGCCTACTTCCCGAAAACACCCAAGTTCGCTGGCGCAAGGCCTGTGAGAACGACAATGGTATGCGCGTTCTCGCCGACTATATATCCGGCATGACCGACGAATTCGCCTCTCGCCTATACAGCAATATCTTTTCCCCTAAACAAGGCGGTATTCAAGATAGTTTGCATATGTAAACTAATCGACGAATTAAAGAATCGTGCAGTTACTTTTTCTAAAAATGGCGTTGAGCATAGCTTATAAATGCGTAGAAGCACTCACCAACCAAGGAATGTGTTCAATTTCAATATAGCTGTACACTCTGTTTCTTAGCGATGCCGCAGGTATTACACCTTCATTTTCAAGTTGTTTGATCAAACGCTTTGTACTTAACTCAAGGGATTGGGCGCGCATTTGATTATAGCCCACTGCTAAATTTCGCAATAGCAACGCAATATCAATGCGCTCATCTAATACGCTTTCGGGATAGCGTTTGTGAAAGTTAAGGATTGCGCGATACGTTTTCGCCATAAAAATTGTTTCTCTAGTAACCATCCCATACATTTGAGCAGCTAAACTTCGCGTTAGGTGGTCTGTCTCTCTAAAGTGCCTCATTTGGACTTGATTAAAGTATTCATCATTTGCATCAACCAAAGTGTCCAACGCTTTAAGGGTATATTTAACTTTCTTATTTCCATAAAGCGTACAGCTTAAAAAATTTCGAAGTTGCGACCTATCCTTCACAACATTTGCTTTGGCTTTTTCATACAGGTCGGATATATCTTCCAGCAAAAGTGGAGAAGTACCGTTAGCGATGTTCGCTGATAAAAATTGAAGACCGAGTGAAGCTACTACCATATCGGGCAATTGCACGTTGGGGTCAGTTAATATGTTTTCAATTGCACTAAGCGTAGAAGCTTCGCTTTGATTTGGGGTGCCCGAAATAATGGAGTGATATAGGGCTGCACTTTTATCTGAACTACGCTCGATAAAAGGAAATGCATCGATGTTGGATAATTCGTTAGCCCAACTGATATTTGCCACATTCACACATAAGACAAACACGATTGCCGAAAATATTTTCATAGGGTCCTTCCTTTGCTGTTAACATCAGCTTTCCTGTCTGATTTAAACCCTACTGCCATTATTACAGCATGTCAAAATCGAAGAATTGTAACAGCACCACTCTTTAATGAAATTTAATACCGATTTCTACGGTCTAATTTAATACGCACCTAAAACTTAATTGCTGTGGTCTCGTATTAACAGCATTGGTAAGACATCAAGTAAAGCTTAATGCGCGCTATAACATTCTCAAGTACCAAATATACACAGAGAATCTTATTTAGATATGGCGTTTTTTAACGGCAGATAAAGGTATAGTAATGGCAAAACCATTTAAACCCTCAGTAAAATTAACTGACAATGACGTAACCAATGAAGACGTTTACAAGAGTCGTCGTTCATTGCTTAAATCTATGGGCTTTGTAGGTGCGTCTACGTTACTTGCAAAGTCGGCAGGTGCTGCCGGTTGGTTCTGGGAAAATGAAGAAGAAAAGGCTGCTTTCAAAGGCAAGGCACTGGAGTTTAGTCAGCCCCCTAAGTTTCAGATAGCGGAAACCCGAACGCCTGAAGATAAAGTGACTAGCTACAACAATTTTTATGAGTTTGGCACATCTAAAGATGCGCCTGCTAAAAATGCGACTGAATTTCAAACTAATCCATGGACGTTGAAAGTTGAAGGTATGGTGAAAAACCCCATTGAGCTTGATTACGATGCCTTAACCAAACGCTTTCCCCTTGAAGAACGCATTTACCGGTTGCGCTGTGTTGAAGCGTGGTCGATGGTGGTGCCTTGGATTGGGTTCGAGTTAGGGGCGTTGTTAAAACAAGCCGATCCGTTGATGTCAGCCAAGTATGTGGCATTTGAAACTTTATATGACCCTGAGCAAATGCCCGGTCAACGAAGCCGCTTTACCGGTGGTGGTATTGATTACCCTTACGTAGAGGGTTTGCGTCTTGATGAAGCTATGCACCCGTTAACGCTAATGTCGGTTGGTCTTTACGGGAAGACCTTACCACCTCAAAACGGCGCGCCTATCAGGCTTGTTGTACCGTGGAAGTATGGTTTTAAAAGCATTAAGTCTATTGTGAGAATTAGCCTGACCGACAAGAAGCCTCCTACCACATGGAATCGACTGGCCGCCAACGAGTATGGCTTTTACGCTAATGTGAACCCAAACGTGTCGCACCCAAGGTGGAGCCAAGCCAGCGAGCGTAGAATAACCACAGGTGGGCTACTTGCCAGAAATCGCATCGACACCCAAATGTTCAACGGCTACAGCGAAGTTGCGCCACTATACAAAGATATGGATTTATCCCGTTATTACTAGCTGCTACTTTTTATAGGGCTACGAGCAAATAGCTAGCCCTTTTAACCAATATCTTATAACCGAAGCTATTAAACATTATTATTAAGTTGTTCATTTAATGCCGTTAAGAAAAAAACCGTTTCGATTCTCTATTTGGCAGCGTCGCAGTTTGAAGGGCCTTATTCACCTTTTTGCATTAGGCTACGTCGCTTGGTTGTTCTTTGCCGGGATCAACGACCAGCTTGGACCAGACCCCGTAAACACGCTCATTAATGAGACTGGAACTTGGGCAATCCATTTTCTTTTACTAACGCTTACTCTAAGCCCACTTGCTAAATGGCTACCAAGCCCAGAACCTATGCAATTCAGACGTATGATTGGCGTATACACCTTTGTGTACGCCTTTGCACACCTACTCACTTACATTGTGTTTGAACTCCAGCTTGATATGGCACTAGTGGCTAGCGAGATAGTAAGCAGGCCTTACATAATTGTTGGCATGGCAGCGTTACTTCTTCTTTTTGCTCTCACTGCCACGTCGTTTAAGCGTATCCAGCGCAACATGGGAAGAAAGTGGCAGAAGCTTCATAACAGCATTTACCTAATTCTGCCCCTTGCACTACTGCATTTCAGCTGGTCACAGAAGACGTTTTGGCAAGAGCCCGTTTGGTATTGGATGATTGGACTGATATTAATGAGCCCAAGAATGAAGCAGTGGTATGTGACGTATCAGAAGAAAAGCCAAAAGAAGTCGAGAGACGAAAATGCGGCAACGTGAGAAAAATAAAGCAGACAACTTTTTAAACCAGTACGTAAAGCAGGGCAGCATAGCGCGCTGTTTTACTAATAGTTACGGCAAGAATGAAATACCAAAACGGGCTTCTAAGTACACCTGCCACTAGCGTAATAGGGTCGCCAATAATAGGTACCCAGCATAGAAACAAGCTCCACTTCCCCCACTTCGTAAAGGTGTGACTTGCACGGGTAAACGCCGCTTCGCTCACTTTTAACTTATCGGTCGCAATTTCTTTTCCGAACTTGAAGCCCAATACATAATTAACCACCGAGCCGAGTACATTTCCTAACGAAGCAACAAAAAGCAACAACACCCAGCTCAACCCACTACTGTATAAAGCACTAAGCACAATTTCAGAGCTGAAAGGCAATATAGTGGCAGCCAAAAATGCTGATAAGAACATCCCCAAGTAGCCTAAATGTATTAATGCGCTCAACGCTCCTCCAGCTTTATACAGTAGTGTTCTATGTAAGATTCGCGCGGATCTTACCTCAATCGGTGTCTAAATACTTCCTGCAGAAATTGATAGAACAAAAAAACCATTATCTTTTATATAGTTACTGAGAAAGCACCAATTTGTGTGAAAAAAGTACAACTAAATACTTGCCAAAGCCCTCTTTTACGAATACTGTATACACATACACACTGTATAAGCAACCAGCATCAATTAATAACAATATTCCCCAAGTTCGTATTGTGAACTTTAGGGCAAATGCATAAAGGGTTTTACTATGAACACATCTTCAGTTTCACGATTTAATGCTTTGCGCGCTTCGGTTTCAAATGTTGTTCAACTACCGTTACCGATAGAGGGATTTCCTAGCGAAAAACAAGGTAATGGAAAAGGAAGTAACAACAAAGGTTGGAATTATCTGCTTTCAAACACGGTGTCGTTTTCAAAAACCGTTGATCATGCAATTCGTATTCAAAAACCTGAAAAAGAAAAAATGCCAGAGTGGATCAGTAAACTGATTACAGGTGGACAGTGTAAAACGCTTTATGTAGAAAACATCGATTTGGACCTTCAACCAACAGATAGTGAAATGATCAGAAAGCTGTGTGAGCTTTACTCTGTCAGCCTAGTGAATGTGCGTGTTAACAGTATTAATGATGAACAAAATGTCGCATTGGGCCCTTGGTGATAAAAAGCCTGTTTATGCCTAAATCCTGTTTTTGCCCAAATAGAGACATAGGCAAAGTTTAAACATTTATTGTCATACGCCCTTTTGCCCTATTTTTTGGTATGGTTTTCTTGGTATGAGTTCTTTGGTGTGATTTCTCTGACATGAGTTATCTGGCATAGCTCGCCACGGAATCATTGAATACCTGCAACATTCACGTTTAAAAAAGTTGGGGCTCACGCCACTTATATTTATACTGTAGCGCTTTGTTATACTCTTAAACCGCGAGTTGTCTTATGCGCTGTTACTGTTGCTCATCAAAACCCTTCAACGAATGCTGCGAGCCTTTTATTAAGGGTGTTGAATACCCTAATTCTGCCGAACAACTTATGCGCTCGCGATTTTCAGCCTACGCTACAGCGCACTATCAGTATATTCTGGAAACCTATACCAAAGAGAAGCAGCTGGCTCTTTCTGTAGAGGAGTTGGCGAAAAGCGCACAAGGTGCGACATGGTTTGCGCTGAAAGTACACCCCACTCTAGCGGCTAACTCCGTAGATAGCTTGGTAAATAACTCGGTCGGTAGTACTGAAGCTAGTTCGATAGACAGTTCTGCACATGCTAGCGCTAAAGTCGAAGCGCTAACTAGCGCCGAGCCAATTTTAAAGCCCAATACTGCCGTCGTTGAATTCACTGCTTACTATTTTGAAAATAAGAGCATGTATCAGCTTCACGAAACGTCGAATTTTTGTGTTGAAGACGGTAAGTGGCGTTATCACGATGGCGAATTACACGACGACTGCGGAAAAGTTAAATACGGCAGAAACCTCCCTTGTGTTTGCGGTAGCAATAAGAAATACAAACAATGCTGCGGGCTTAAAAACCGTTAATGCTTTAGTGGCTTGAAAAAGTTAACGCATACTAATTATTGCTCTACACTTAAACGTAACGTGATGTGAAGCACTTAGGTAAAAAATAATAATATGATTCACATATTGTCGCTGCCGCTTTTTGTGACATCCAGCATCTGCTTGCTGATGAGCTTTTTCTTCGCTTTGCTCTATTACCGACTAACCTTTCACCATAAAGAACCCGTTAAATACTATTTTCTATTTGCACTGTCGGCTTTAATAAGTGCGATTTTCTTTGGTGCTTTTGGCGTACTGGTGAATTCAGGTGAGAATCTTTTCGCTCTTAGTATTTCAAATAGACTTACCATTATTGGGGCTATGTTTACCCTTGTCACTAGTCTTCATTTCTACCTTGCATTCTATAGCTACACCGCCCCTTATTTTTTGAAATGGTGTTATGTCATCTGCGGTATATTTTCTGTTTTAACTGCTGTGCCCAGCCCATACTTTTTAGATAATGCGTTCTATGCGACGTCTAAGTACTATACCGGGCTAAAGTATGGATTTCTTTTTGAAGTTTGGGGAATTTGGATCCTGGTGTTGGGATCCTATTGCATATATATACTCGTTCGCGTGTTTGCCCGCCAACGCTCAAGACTTGAAAAAAGTAGTACTGTACTACTGCTTCTCATGGCGAACACACTATGGCTTATAACTGGTATCAGCGATACGTTAACCGGTATAGAAGTTGTTGATCTTCCCCCGCTCACTTGGCTTGGTTCATTTATTGTTACCAGTACCATTGCATGGATTTTAGTACTTCACATCGACGGATTATATAAAGATAGACGTAAGCTCAACGACAAGTTAATGCACGACCATTTAACTCAGGCCTTATCTCGTAGTTTTTTAGAAGTTAAGCTAAATGAAGCCATTTTTAGGATCAAAAATAGCGACATAAATCGATTAGTGGTGTGCATATTCGATGTTGATAATTTTAAAAATATCAACGATAACTACGGTCACTCTAGTGGTGATGTATTACTCAAAAACATTACTGAAATTGTGAAAAGACACCTCAGCCCAAGTGACTGCGTGGCGCGTTTAGGTGGCGATGAATTTGTGATCTTATTCTCTGATTACCACTCTGCGCTTAAAGCGAGTGATATTGTAGAGCAAATTCGCCAAACTATTGCTTCTACAGTATTTAAAGCAAAAGCACACACTTTTAGTACAACCTGTTCATTCGGAATAGTAAATATCTTATCTGAAGGGGACCTCGCAGAAGACCCGGCTCACGATATTTTATCAACCGCTGACGAGGCCCTATACACGGCGAAATCTTTAGGCAAAAATACTATTAAAAACATTGGCTATCATGATTGATATTTGCGTTTTTAGCTTGATGATCTGCGTGGCTTCCCACTTCATAATTCAACCACTAGATACCGAATTTTACCATTCACAGCCTGTGGCAGAAAAAACTGTCCATTATATGTAAAATACTGAATTCCATTAATTTTGACCGTTTGTGCTTCATTCGGCAATTGGCTGTAGAAATGGCCTGATAAATATTGTTTTTCACCCTCGTGTTTTTCAAGTATAGGTTCACTTACCACCACGTATTCATCGCCCGATTGAAAGTAGTAAACACCCTCCGCCGTAAAATATCTATCTCCCTCGAAAATAATCACATCGGGGTTTGGTGGAAGTGTCTTAACAGTGATACCTATAGGAGGTTTAACTACTTGGTAATGCCCGTCGAATTTACGGTAAAACACACCATGATGGTAGCGATAAGCGGCCCCGTGATAATGAATGACGTGCGCATTTTGGGGAACGTCTTTTGGTTTATGTCCCGGCTCGTAACTAGGTTTAGTTAACACGTTTGTGATAAGTGCTCCTATTCCTATTCCTGCTGCTACTGCAACCACGGCACCGCTGCCATGTCCACCGACCCTAACGTGCCCTCTAGCACCGCCAGGTGAATGCGCACACGCTGTGATAAGTGATACTGACAAAACAGATACCATCGCTATTTTTAATTTCATATTGCAACCCTATTAGAATTGAAGTTAAACGGTTGGAAGACTGTCGTTACTGTCTGTTCTATTTGATTTCATTCGTTTGAGAAAATTCGTCAGCAACTCATCAAGTAATGTATAAATTGAGTAAAGCGCATGCCGTTAATTTAGTGTCTTCATGCCTAACCTTGTTTCGTGAACAATGTGATCCTTTACCTATATTTCGAGGAAAGAATGTATGACTGTAACTAAATGGAGGTTATACATTATGGAATTACAAGGTAAGACAGCGCTTATTACAGGTGCAAACCGTGGGATTGGAGAAGCAACTGTAAAAGCCCTTTTCGATAAAGGCGTGAGCAAGGTTTATTTGGCGGTACGGGATACTGAATCAACCACTCACCTTCACGCAAAATACGCAGAAAAAGTGGAAACACTGCAAGTTGACGTTACCGATAAGGCATCAGTCCAAAAGCTCGCCCAAAAAGCCACTGATACTCACATTGTCGTTAATAATGCGGGAGTGATGAAGCACGAGTCGCCGCTAAGCGAGAATGCTGAAGATGCCCTTCGCAGTGAGTTTGAAGTAAATGTGTTTGGCTTACTTCACGTTGCGCAAGCATTTGAATCGACACTGGTTGCCAACAAGGGTGCCATTGTTCAGCTTAATTCCATTGCATCAGTTAAAACCTTTGGCGACATATCAACATACTGCGCATCTAAAGCAGCAACCTATTCGTTGACCCAAGGCTTACGTGAAAAACTATCTGAAAAAGGGGTAGCAGTCATTAGTATCCACCCAGGCCCTATTGGAACTGACATGGGTAAAAATGCAGGCTTTGATGATGCTCCCGGTCCTGAAGTCGTAGCGAACGCGATAGCAGAAGCGCTAGAAAGTGAAGATTTTCATACTTTCCCTGATGACGTTGCTAAACAAATTGGCGACGCATACGCGAGTTTCGCAGACAATATTATTTTAGGCGACATGTCTCTCTAGTACCTAAAAAAGCGCCCCCGTTCAGGGGGCGTTGTTTCTGAATTCTGCTATACCCACCAAATCTTAGGTCATTTTTATTCTTGCTCCACCAAAGCTATGTCAGGACTTTAGGCAATAAAACAACTCAGTACCTAAATTCTATGTACCGGAAATGGGCGCCCTAATATGGAGTTTGGAATGACTCAGCGTCACTGCGTCTCTGGAGTAACACAGTTTACTTTTACATCAATTATATTAGTATAAATTCTAGAGCGGCTTTGTATTACGTGTATTACGAAGCCGCTTTTTTATTTCTAATTGTCACAACATTGCTACGAAATCTACTATCGTATCTAGTTATGAAAAATAAAAAACAAGGAAGGTTATGACTACTATTTTACGTATTGCTGCGACGTTCTCTGCTACTGCGCTCTTATTAGGCTGCGGTGGTAGCGATTCAAACGATACACTCGACGACCTCAACGCCAATCGCGCAAAGTGGGAAAACGGAAACATCGACAATTATCAGTTTGAATATCAAGTCTCATGCTTTTGTACCGAAGAAACCATACTTCCTCGCTTAGTCTTGGTAGAAGATGGTCAGGTCACCTCTCAAACCATTGTTGCAGGCAATATTGCCTTACCCTTAGATGATGCAACTACAGAAAACATTGATAGCTTGTTTCAACTTATTGCATTAGAAGAAAGTCGTGCAGAATCTCTATCGGTAAAATACGACCCTGAACTCGGCTATCCGACCGAAATTAGCGTGGATATCAACGAGCAAATAGCTGACGACGAATATACCCTAACAATTAGCAACCTTGTTGCCGAAGGCGATGTGGCTTGCACAGCAACGGTAGAAGATGGCCTCTTGCTTTCGGTAACAGATAAAACAACGCAAATGCCGATTGCATGTGGCGTTACAGCTACTGTTACGGAAGAAGCGTATTCAGAGACCGTTGAGATTGATGATACGGATTGTGCGGATGACGATTTAATTGCAATGCTGGAAGAACGTCCTGGCTTTTACAGCCTCACTGTACAAAAACAGGGTTATCAAGACTATCTGGTAGATAATGTAGGTATTGGTAAAGACTTGTGTCATGTCTTGACCAGAGAATTCAACGTAGAACTAATACCAGAATAACCATTGCTCAACGGCTTTCGAAAAAAGCCTGAACCATAGAGTGAAATGCCCCCCCAGTAGTTGGACTATCCAATTACTGGGGTCACGCCAGTAGGCTCAGGCTTTTTGTTAAGTTACCTGCGTGTCAGGCTTGTAGGATCAAGGCACAAGCACCATTTTGCCTTTCACTTCCCGGTTCATAACCTTCGCCATGGCTTTTGTGGCTTGTTCTAATGGCAACGCTTCATCTACAACCACTTTAACCTTACCTTGCACATACCACGTTAAAAGCTCTTGCATGTTCTCAGCGAAGCCTTTTGGATCGTGCTGAGTAAACGAGCCCCAAAATACGCCCATGACCGAATAGCCTTTTACCAGCGCTAAATTAACTGGAAATTTAGGAATTTCACCGCCTGCAAAGCCAACTACAAGCAAACGCCCTTCCCATGCCATACTGCGGCTGCAAGCGTGGAATGTGTCACCACCAACGCATTCATAAACTACGTCAACACCTTTGCCGCCTGTAACTTCCTTCAGCGTTTCTTTGAGATCTTTTTCTTTGTAGTTAATTAAAACATCTGCGCCATACTCTTTGGCAAGGGCTAGCTTTTCTTCTGTTGAACAAACAGCAATCACTTTAGCGCCCATAATCTTGCCTATTTGCACCGCTGCTAAACCAGTACCACCCGCTGCGCCAGTTACCACCAGTGTTTCGCCTGGCTGCAGTTTTGCGCGTTGTTTTAACGCGTGATGTGCTGTCGCATGAGCAGTAACAAGAGCTGCCCCCTCGTTTACGTGAATGGGATCGGGTAACGGCATAACATGAGTGGCAGGGATCAGCGCTTTTTCTGCGTAACCACCTAAGTTAGACAGCGCAATAACTCTCTGACCTTCTTTTAAGTGGCTTACGCCCTCACCTACTTCAGAGATAGTGCCTGCTACTTCGTTACCAGGAATAAACGGGAAGTCTGGCTGCATTTGATACAGACCTTGCACCAATAACCCATCAGGAAAATTCACTCCTGCAGCTTCCACGTTTACGACTACATGACCCTTTTTAACTTCCGGGTCTGCCACGTCTTTAAATTGAAGGTCATCAAGTGGCCCGAAAGATTCGCATACAATTGCTTTCATACTGTCTCCAGTTTTTTATTCGACGTACACGCTATTGATAACGTGGCACGCCATTTAATACGTTATAAGGCGCTCATTCGCTTTGGTGAATGGTTTGGTTTGCAATTTGAGCAAGGGGTCGCACCATCGCGCCTAACTGCATGGCCTTCTCGCTTGACGCATTCCCATCGTGGGCGCGCTTTACCACACCTTGTAAAATAGCGGCTAAGCGGAAAAAGCTGAACGCCAAATAGAATGTCCAATTATCAATTGCGCCAATTTCCCTGCGTTTGCAGTACGCATCGATATACTCTTTTTCTGTAGGTATACCTAACTGCTTTCGATCAAGTCCGCCTAACCCTGCTGCGTGTGCAATATCAGAGGGAAGGCGTAGCTGCATGCACTGATATGCCAAATCGGCATACGGATGTCCTAACGTTGATAGTTCCCAATCGAGCACCGCGACTACTTTTGGATTTAAAGGGTCAGCCATATCAAACATCATATTGTCCAATCGAAAATCGCCATGGACCAACGAGACTTGCCCATCATCTTCAGGCAGGTTGGCCTCAAGATACTGAATAAGACTTTCAATTTCTTCAATATGCTCAAGTTCAGATGCTCGATACTGCTTTGTCCACCTGCTTAGTTGACGTTCGAAGTAGCTGCCAGGCTTGCCGTAATCGGTTAAGCCTGCACCTTCAATATCGACACTGTGAAGCGCAGCAAGGACTCGATTCATTTCATCGTACATTGCACCGCGTGTTGCAGAAGACTCTACTTCCGGTAACGCACTGTTCCAGAAAATGTCCCCCTCTACAAACGCCATTATGTAAAACATGCTGCCAATAATGCTGGAATCTTCACACAAATGGTACGCTTTAGGCACTGGCACTTCTGAGCCTTGCAAGGCGTTAATTACGCGAAATTCTCGGTCAACCGCATGGGCCGATTTCAATAACTTTCCGGGAGGTTGGCGGCGTAACACGTAAACGCCGTTGTCCGTGGTTAGCTTAAACGTAGGGTTTGACTGTCCACCTGCAAACTTCTCGGCAGTTTTAACTTTCCCAATGCTAGGGCACGCAGTAGATAAGTATTCATTCAACACAGCTAAATCTAGCGCATGTGGGGCTTTCGCCTTGTCTTTAGACACGTTTACTCCTTACCCGTAATTCTTCAGTATTGTTCTGATAAATCACACACCTATCCAGTAACAGCTTTTTCTGCAATAAGATTACGACCTAACTGCATCATGTGAACCTGATCTGGGCCATCTGCCAGCTTGATGGTACGCGCATAAGCGTACATAGCAGATAATACAAAATCTTGGCTTGTGCCTGCGGCGCCGTGCATCTGTATAGCTTGATCAATGACGTTACAGGCCATAGTAGGCGCAACTATCTTGATAGCAGCGATAAGGTCGCGCGACACTTTGTTACCGTAGCGATCCATTTTATCTGCGGCTTTTAACGTAAGCAGACGTGCCTGTTCAATATCACAGTGCATCTGCGCAATGCTCTCTCTAACCGATTGCTGTTTTGACAACGGCTTGCCAAACGCCACACGGTTTTCAACTCGTTCACAGGCCATATCGAGCGCGCGCTGTGCACAGCCAATAAGACGCATACAGTGGTGAATACGGCCCGGGCCTAAGCGACCTTGGGCAATTTCAAAACCGCGTCCTTCACCAAGCAGTAAGTTTTCTGCCGGAACACGTACGTCTTCAAACAAAACTTCAGCATGACCAATAGGCTCGTCGTAATAGCCCATTGCAGCCATTGGGCGAACAATGGTCACACCTTTGGTGTCCATAGGGACTAGAATTTGAGACTGCTGCTGGTGACGAGGCGCATCGAAATCAGTTTTGCCCATTACCACCATAATTTTACAGTTTTCATTCATGGCACCGCTGGTGTACCACTTGCGGCCGTTAATAACGTATTCATTGCCATCGCGCTTAATTGAGGTTTCGATGTTAGTGGCGTCACTTGAAGCCACTGCTGGCTCTGTCATAGCAAAGGCTGAACGTATATCTCCATTCAGAAGCGGCTCTAACCACTGCTTTTTCTGACTTTCGTTACCGTACTTCGCCAGTACTTCCATATTGCCGGTATCTGGCGCACTACAGTTGAATATTTCAGCGCTAAACAAAACTCTGCCCATTTCTTCACAAAGTGGCGCATATTCTACGTTAGTCAGGCCCGCGCCATAGGGCTTATATTCTTCAGGTAAAAACAAATTCCATAGACCCGCTTCTTTGGCACGTTGCTTTAGCGTGTGCATCATTTGCGGCGTTTTCCAACGACCTTCGCCATTGGTGGCAGAGCCATTTTCTACGGCGTGAATGTATTCCTTTTCAATTGGATACACCTCTTCTTTCATAAATGCTTTTAGTTTGTCTAAAAGTGCTTGGGTCTTTTCATTATATTCAAAGTTCATAACTGCCCCATTTAGCTGTAGGTAATGGCGTGTAACCTGTCAATCACATCCAGGTGAGGTACGCTATTGAAGTTATTAAGGTGAACGCCTCGCGCATTAGCAAAGCATTGAGAAAAACTGGCATTTCGAATCTGCAAATTCATATTCACAACGGTGGCCGCATCGTAGCCAAGAATGTGTTTGAGCATCATGGCAATTGCGCCGCCAGAACTCACAACAAGAACTCGCTTTGCGTCAATACTTTGAAGATGTGTAAGCATACTGCGAACTCGGTCTTCAAACTGCCCCCATGTTTCATCAAGGAGTTCATGCGCCAGTTCGTCTTGCGACCAGGCAAGCATAGCTTTTTTAAGCAATCGGTAATATTCAGAAGGCGACGCACCTTCTGGTACTTTTGCTTCTGGATAGCGGGTTAAATAGGCGGTAGCCACCGCTTGAAAATTAAATTCATTCAATGCGCTGTTCACTGTAACTTCTGGTAGTGTATAGTTTTCAGAGGCGATGCCCGCAGCAATACCGTCTTTAGTTTCATGGTGTCTAACCATGTCGCCAGAAAACACCGCATCAAACATGATATTGCGATGTTTGAAATAATCACCAAGCCAAATCGCCTGTTGTCCACCTAGTTCACTAAGTTTGTCATAGTTCGCTTTGCCAAAGGACGCTTGACCATGCCGCACTAAATAGATGTCTGTCATACCGCCGCCTGATGTTATTAATATGTTAACTTTCAACCAACATACTAAGGAAAACGGTGATATAAGTTTAATTGATATTTTGAATGAGTATGCATCATGTGAAACTATTGGCAGATGATAAGGCGTTCATTTTTTGCACGTTGCGAACAATATTTGACATGATAGGTTCAAATGCGTGCAATATATGTTCAATAAATTGTATAGTGAAAAAGCACTACTCAACGCCATAGGGAAGTTGGCGCATTGAAAATGTGAAGGACTACTCGCATACGGACGCGACCTTGTCGTGATTAATTTTGTTTTAAGCTAAGCGCTTTTAAAAATAAAAAGAACCAAAATGAAGTCACTTACACACGTTTTGCCTTGTACCCACCCATGTACAGTTGTTGCAACATCTACTTCCAAAAATGCCAAAACACCCTACTTCTTCAGCACGCCATTTATCGCATCGATTGTTTCATCTTCGTTTGTTCTAGCCCCCCACACTTACGCCAATGAAGATGCTGAATTGACTCAGCACAACAAAAAGGCGCTGGAACACATTGTTGTGCAGGCGCAAAAGACCAGTCAAAACTTGCAAGATGTACCTGTTGCCGTCACTGCGCTCTCGGGTCAAGACCTAGTTGGAACAGTTAGCCGAGATGTGTTTGACCTGCAAAACTACGTACCTGCCTTTGGCGCGTTTCAAAATCAAAGCGTAACAAATTCAGGGTTTTCAATACGCGGTATTGGCACGTCTTCACAAAACTTCGGCTTCGAGTCTTCGGTGGGTTTATACGTAGATGGTGTATACCGTGCAAGACAAAACGCGTTAATTAACGACTTAGTCGATATTGAATCTATTGAAGTGTTGCGTGGGCCACAGGGCACACTATTCGGAAAGAATACCGCCGCTGGCGCAATGACGTTGACCACGGTCGCACCTTCACACGACGAGCGCGATGGCTTTGCCGAAGCCATCATTGGCAATGATAACTTGGTTCGTTTGAGTGCTGGCTCATCGTTTTCGCTTATCGACGATATTCTTGCCATGCGTGTTTCGGGTTTTAGCTCTCATAGCGACGGTTTCATTACCGATGAGCGCAGCGGACAAACCCTGAATAACCGTAACCGTTCTGCGATAAAAGCACAGCTGCTTTACACTCCAACAGATGAAATTAGCGTGCGACTTATTGCTGATTACGGCGAGCTAGACGAACGGTGCTGCGGCGCACTTACTTTTCAAAACAACATTCAGGCTAATGACATAGCGGGTAAATTTGGCACTGATGCGCTGCTGCTACAACCGCCATTCAATGCGACTATTTATGGGCGCGATAACTTTTACGACTATAGAACCTCGCTCTCGCAAACTCCCCTTTCAAAAATGAAAGACAAAGGACTATCAGTTCAAGTAGATGCGGCTTTAAACAAAGCATGGGATTTTGTGAGCATAAGCGCGTACCGCGCGTTTGACAGCTTAGATACGGTAGATACTGACTTTTCTGATGCCGACCTTCTTACCGCCACTAACGACGCCAGGCAGCAATCGTTTTCTCAAGAAATTAGATTGCATTACACCAGTGAAGATGTGCGTGGGTTATTAGGTGTTTACTATTACAGCCAAAACTTAAATCTAACCTTTGATACTACCACGCAAGATGATTTTAGTGCGTTCTTTAATGCCGCTGCATCCGATTTGCTGCCTTTGGCTAACGCCATCAACGAGCTATCTGTAGTTACATCAGGCTTTATTGCGCCTGCTGCAGCACCCGCGCCGTCCGGTACTGCTTTCGAACACAGCGCCAATCAAGAGCAGGACAGCATTGCTTTATTTTCTCAGCTGGATTGGCTGTTAAACAGTGATTTCACATTAACGACGGGCATACGCTATACCCGCGAAGAAAAGTCGATTATCGGAACCTACGATGAGCAAGGGCCTGGTATTGACGGACTAAGTCAAAACCCAGCGCAATGGCCTGATGCAGGTCGTGCTATAGTTGGGTTACAAAACATCGCTGCTGCGTTAGCGGCGGGACAAGCCCCTACAGCAGAGTCCCTTAACGCTATCGCACCATTTCAACAAGCGGGCTGGGGATATTTCTTCCTGGGATCAGCAGCAGTTATGCCGCGCCCTGATTTAAACGAAGAGCTTGATGATTCGCAGTTAACCGGCACAGTGAAACTGGCTTATCACCCAAATGACAACACGCTAACGTACGCCAGTTTTGCGACTGGTTACAAAGCTGGCGGTACGAATACCGACAGAATCTTACCTTCGCTTAGCCCGCTTTTTGATGCTGAAAAATCGCGAAGTGCTGAAATAGGTATAAAACACGATTTTGAAGAATACGGCGTTCGCGTAAATGCTGCGGCGCACTATACACAAATTAGCGACTTTCAGGCGACGACCTTTACCGGAACGGGGTTCAACCTGCAAAATGCGGGCGATATCATAGTCAAAGGCGTAGAGCTTGAAGCCACATGGCTAATGACAGAAAGCACCGAATTACATGCAGTTGCGTCGCGCACATTGGCGAATTTTGATGAGTTTAAACGCGGTACCTGTTGGGTAGCGTACACGTGGCACACCGGCATTGACGACCCGGGCCGTGTGGAGCCTAACGACCCGTTCTGTTCAAGAGACGGAGACCGCGTAGGCTTCGAGCCTCAGAACTCACTGTCTCTTATGCTGAATCACTACTTCGAAGCTGGGAATTATCCTGCCTCCGCCAGTATTGACTACCAATACACGGGGGACGTATTCCTTGATGATGCGAACGACCCGTACAAGTACGCTGATGACTTTTCATTATTTAACGTTCGCGTAAGTTTCACTATCCCACAATGGGATAGCGAAATTATTGCGTGGTCGCGCAACGTTTTCGATGAAGAGTACGTTGCTCGAAGTGGCTTTGATGTACCCGTACAAACCGGAAAGATCATGGCCTACCCAGGTGCACCTAGAAGCTTTGGCGTTACCTTCAGAAAGTCTTTCTAACGCTTTAAATGTGTGGGTTTGGTATGAAACACCGCATGGCACTGAGCAATAACAGACAGCGCTATATGCTCTGGTAGCTCACCACCGATATCAAAGCCAGCTGGGCTCGCGAAATACTGCGTAAAGTCGGTATTACCAAGCCCGGCTAAATCCATAATTTCCTGCTTGCGGTGCAGCGGACCGAGCATTGCCGTATAGGTTAACGATTGCTTACTTAGCACCTGCAGCGCTTTTGCATCAATTTCTCGGTGATGGGACATAAGCACCGCAGCTTGAATATTATGCTCGCCCATGTGAAGACGTAAGCCTTCCGTAGACGGGTCTTCAATTAAGTAATTTACTTCTGGAAAGTGTTCAAGTCTTGCTTGTGCAGGCCTTGGATCCCAAAGACTTACTAAATAGCCCTGCAAACTAGCAAGCTTGGTCATAAAGGTAGCGTCATACCCACCTCCAACAACAAGTAAGTGGATAGGCGGCAGCATCAAAACTGACAACGTGCGCTTGCCATCAACTGTGTCTAGCACAGCTTTTCTAGGTTTAGCAGAATGGTCTTCCAATTCCGAGCAATTACCCAAAGTACCGTCTACGGCGCAGTGCCACTCACACACTTTTCCGTTTGATAAGCTTTTGCTAACCACATCCAGTGATAAATACTGATTACTCTCGTTAACAGGTACAAGTGCTAGATGCACCACACCGCCGCATCCTACACCTAGTTTAAACGCGATGTCTTCTTCATCTTCATCGTCGTAAACCGCGGTACGACTAACGCCGTCTGTCATTACACGCTGCGCTTTTTTAACGATGTCACTTTCTAAGCAGCCGCCGCTTAATATACCTAGCTGATGCCCTGCATCACTAAACAACATCATAGCGCCGGCTTTGCGATAGCATGAGCCTTCGGTTTTAAAAATGAAACCTAGCACCCATTTGTGCTTGTTTTTAAGTGGAAGCCACTGGGCCAACAAATGGTTAACGTGATTACTCATAACTACCTCTACACCCGTTTAACCTGCTTATTGCTGTGATGCTGCTTGGGCAATAAATGCAGCCAAGGTTGCAGGCTCTTGCGCACCAGCCACACCCTGATTACCGATCACAAAAGTAGGTACACTTTGGATACCGCGCTGTATCCAAAGGGTTTCTTCCTCGCGAACTACTTGCGCGTATTTTTCAGTTTTAATTACTGCTTCAGCTTCGGTTTTGTCGAGGCCCACAGACTCGGCCAATTCTACTAGCACACCAAGATCGTTCACGTCTTTACCATCAGTGAAGTAAGCATTAAACAAGCTAAGCTTCATTTCTTCTTCAAGGCCGTTTTGTGCTGCAAAGTGAATAAGCTGATGGGCTTTAAAAGTATTCTGCATGCGAGAGTCGTCAGTGAAATTAAATGCAAAACCCAACTCTTTACCCGCTTGTACAAGTCGTGCTCGGTTCTCCACGCTTTGCTGCTCACTAATGCCGTATTTTTCCATTATATGCTCGCGAAGGTTTTGCCCGTCTTCTGGCATATTGGGGTTTAACTCGAACGGGTGAAACTTAATATCTACTTCAATGTTATCGAGGGTTTTAATGGCTTCTTGCAAACGCTGGTACCCAACAATGCACCACGGGCACACCACGTCAGATACCATATTAACCGTCACTCTCTGCATATCGCTCGCACCTTGTACACTTTGCTCATTTGCTGCCATTATAGGCCTCGCTTTGTTGAATTCATGAATATATAAGGGCTTAGATAAGGTTACTAAAAGAAACTTCAACCCCAAACAGCGATTATTTTGTCGCAGTTACATCAGTTTCTGCTTTGACTTTTTTTGCCGTGCCCATTGTGGTGCTGTAAAGCGTGGAAAGTTTTTCAAGGGCTGAGTGTGCCCATATTTCATAGCCTTTTGTAGAGGGATGAAAGCCATCTTCTGCCATCAAACCACTTTGCTGGATATCTGTTATAGTCCCGCTCACACTAAGTGCACTAACATACAATAGGTCTGCGTTAGCACGGGCTGTTACGCTATCAACCAAAGCTTGGTTTAATAGCCACGCGCGGTAACCTAATAGTGCACGCAAAGGTTGCGGAAGCGCTGGAAAGCAATGAATTGGCGGTAATGCAGTAAATAATATTGTTTCGCATCCAAATTTATCTGACAGCAGCGCGCTAATAGCATCGATGTTTTGTCGCCAGCGTTTCAACGGTACAAATTTGGTCACGTCGTTAACACCAATAGAGACGAGCGCCGACGAAAAGTGCTCGGCAGGCATTTCATGCAAAAGATTAAGCACATCTTCACTCTTAAAACCAGTTTTAGCCTGCAACGTCACTCGCGTTGGCCCGTGCTTAACAAGCTTTGAATACAGCAGACCTGTGAGTGCCCCCATCTGCGTTGTTGCACCCACGCCAGCGGCAGCAGAATCGCCTACAACCAAAACGTTATTAGTTAGTAGCAAATCACTATCGGCTGAGGCAAATACCCGCTCGCCGGCGGGCTCGGGCAATACAGCTGTCTTTTTCCTCACCCACAATGCTTGAAGCAAAATGATTGGAAAAAGTACGACAATGGTAAGGTTTAATGCCAAAACCTTGAAGTAGATCAAATCAGCCTCCCAAGCAATCCATTAAGCTTTAATCATCGAATTGAATTCGCGCCTAGATATCTAAGAGTAAGTGCAGAGCCAAGATGACAATAGTAGCCGTAAAACAACGCCCCGTATCAACCATTACTAAATATGCGCTGAATGCACCCCGCTATACTTCTTACCCCACTGCACTTGCGTTTGAGCCACTTCAAGAAGATATTCTCCCAAGAGCACTTGCCGTTTCTAAGGCTCCGGTAGTCAGTCTTTACGTTCACATTCCGTTTTGTAAAACGCTTTGCTACTACTGTGGCTGCAATAAAATGGTGACCCGTCACAATGAAAAAGCGGACGAATATTTAGACTACATAGAAAAAGAAATCCTGTCTAAGCGTTATTTAACAGACGGCAGGCGTGTAGTTTCTCTGCACTTAGGTGGCGGTTCACCCAGCTTTTTGAGCGAGACTCAGCATACTTATTTAATGTACCTGCTAAAAAAACACTTTACCTTTGAAGCAGGTGCTGAGTTGTCTATTGAATTAGACCCCAGAAATATCGATAAACGCTACCTTCAGAACTTAAAATGCCTTGGCTACACGCGCATTAGCTTTGGCCTTCAAGACACGGACTACAACGTACAGAAAACCATAAATCGCGTACAAAGCACGTCTCACATTGCCGATTTAGTGTTCGAGGCTCGGTCGCTGGGTTTTGACTCCGTCAATTTAGACCTAATTTATGGGTTGCCGCATCAGTCAATTGAAACGTTCTCATCGACTATCGCTGCCACGAAAGCCATGATGCCAGATCGTATTTCGCTTTTCAGCTACGCACACCTTCCCAAAAGATTTGCTGCGCAGCGAAAGTTTGCTGAAGAAACACTGCCTAGCAGTGAAGAAAAAGCGGCGCTTTACAACCTGGCTGTTAATAGCTTTACGAGCATAGGTTACGAAATGATTGGTCTTGATCATTTTTCTTTAAGCAAAGATTCCTTAGCCATTGCGAAGAATAAAGGCGAGCTTCACCGTAACTTTCAAGGGTACACTTTGCGTGGTGACGCCGACCTTATAGGCTTTGGCGTATCGGCCATTAGCACGGTAGGTAACGCCCTTGCGCAAAATGCGAAGGATCTAAATGAATATTACAGTCGGTTAGACAATAATTCTCCTTGTTCCAAGGTTGGGCTTTCGCTGACAATTGATGATCTCATTCGCAGAGACATAATTTCTAGCTTAATGTGTAATTTAGCGGTAGATAAACAGGCCATAGCTGACAAGCATCACATCATATTCGATGAATACTTTGCTTCAGCGCTACATAACCTTGGAGAGCTTGAACAAGATGGGCTTGTAGAAGTTACCCCAAAATATATTCGAGTGCCAGATTCAGCGCGCATATACATCCGTGCAATTTGTGCACGTTTCGACGCTTACTTAAATACAAGTGAAACGCTCTGTAGTTATTCAAAAGCCATATAAATTTAGGGCAATTTAAATCGTGCAATAACCTGCATACCCACAGCAAGCTCAAGGCGCGTTAGGGAAATACAGCTAATGCTGGCATACAGGGTTTGATTACTGTTTAGTACATCAAGTTTTAACAACACCTTCGCACTGTTTGCCGTCGCTAGCTTTGTAGGTGTGCGTTTTGTGTCAGCGTTATTTTCAGGGTCGTTCAAAGAGCTAAGCGGGTTAGCCACTGGCTCGATACGGGATATAACACACGGTAGTGCATTTAAAATACTGATTGTGCTGGCGTTGCCAAAGTCAGCAGTATTGGTATCGATGCTTACATCACAGGCTTTAACTGCAAAACGAACAGAAACTTGCTCACCGCATTGCTGAGGCAAATAGGACACTGATTCTGCAGTGACGAATATCTCGTGCCCCGCTACCTCAACGCGCTCAATTCCGTTTTCCGACTGACATTCCTCGTTGTCTTGTATGGTTAAAACGTTTCGATCTTGTTGCGTTTCGCTATCGGGTTTGTAGCTGACAACGGCGTTTTGTGACTGGTAGCTGTCGAATGCTTCGCTTTGCGCAGTAACTTTAAGTCCCTCAAGTACGCTAGACGGTGTCGCAAATCCTTCTTTTGCGAATACTTGAGTCAATACATCGCGCGTTTTTCCACAAAGCTCTGTGCGGCCTTGATCAATAAAAACCAACTCATCGCTGAACAAGGCAAGATCATCTAAATCGTGAGAGATCACAAAGCATATTAGCTTCCCCGAAACACACAAATTGTTCAAAAACTGGTAAATTTTGCGCCGGGTGAAGATATCAATTGCGCTTAACGATTCATCTAGCAATAACACATCTGGCCCATTGACCAAGGCTCTTGCAATCGCGACCCGCTGCGCTTCACCACCAGAAAGCGCTTGAACTGGCTTATCGATTAAATGTTCGCAATAACAGCCGCGCAAGCACGTGTCGATAGACATTGCATTAGGGCTTGCGTGACGCTGCGCCAAGGCTAAATTACCGCGCACATCCGTATGGGGAAATAACATAGGTTGCTGAAAAACGATGCCGACCTTTTGAGAGGTCCACGGCGTTTGCACTTTTGCGCTTTTTTCTACGCCAGCTAGGGCGCGAAACAAGCTGCTTTTTCCCGCACCTGATGGACCGGTAACCCCAATGAATCTGCTTTGTGGCTGCAATGAGATTTGTGCGTTAATGCGATTTGGTAGTAGCGCAGATATTTGCATGTTAACGCGCCTCATCACTACGGGTGACACCGTTAAAACGATAGAGCGCCGCGAGCATTACGAATGAAAAAATCAAAAGGGCCAACGCAAGGTTGTGTGCACTGCTATATTCCAGCGCTTCTACCTGTTCATATAGCGCGATAGACAGCACCTGAGTTTCTCCTGGAATATTGCCTCCTATCATTAGTACTACGCCAAACTCGCCTATGGTATGTGCAAAGCTTAAGCCTAATGCCACCACTATGGGCGCTTTGCTTAAAGGCAGTACTATTTTTATAAAAGCTTCAAAGGCCGAAAACCCCAGCGTTTTTGCTACATCTAAATAACGGTTATCCAATTGCGAAAAGCCGCTATACAAAGGCTGCAGAGCAAATGGAAGCGAGTAGATAACAGACCCCAATACCAAGCCTTCAAAGCTAAATGCTAAATTACTCCCGGTTAGGCTTTGCCATCCCTGCCCCAACGCACTTTGCGGCGAAAAAGCAATAAGCAAATAAAACCCCAGCACAGTTGGCGGTAACACCAAAGGCAACGCGAGTATCGACATCACCAAAGGCTTAGCTTTGCTCTGCCAGTTCGCTAAAAACCATGCTAGCGGCAATGCGAATAACAACAGTAAGCCACTGGTTATAAAGGCCAGCTTTAAGGTGAGTAATATAGCTTCAAGTGTCGATGCCCCGAAGAATTCTGTGAGCATACTTAGTTACCAACGCCTGATGCAATTGTGGATTCATAACCCCATTCAGTTAAGCTGTGCTGCACCCCTTGCGACATTAAATATTGTACGAAAAGGCTGGGTGATGACACTCCACTAGCGTCACTCAAACGAAATGCTCTGGTTGGCTCAACGTTGTCGTTGTGAATAGGCTCATCAACTGGCGCTGCCGCATTTTTGATTGGAAGTGGTTCGAACAGATTCGGAGATAATGTAGCTACCGTTTTACTATTAACCACCAACGATTGAATAATGGGTTGATACAAGGTTTCAGGTACTGGGACGATAACCGTAATAGCCTCAGCGCTTTCGCTATTCACAGCACTGTTAAAATTAGAAGGCAATTCAGAAGATAAGTTTGCAGGCAAATCTAACGCCGATGAGTACGCAACGAACGCCCCTTTCACGCTGCCAGTGGTATAAAACTGCAAGGTTTGCAGCACGTTCTTACCCATCACTCTGTGAGGTAAAAACTGGTGCCATAAGGATAAGTTTTGCAACGTCTGTTGCGCAGCATCACCATAGGGGGCCAGTTTAGGGTTTGCGATAGCTACCTTGTTTTGAGGGTTTTCCATTAATTGAACAAGCTGCTTCGACAAGCAATCGGTAAGCTGAACGTTTATTTGTGCAGTGGTGTCTTTCGTTGATGTACGCGCTATTTGATCGCAGTTTCTTTCACTCGATGTCTTACTAGATATTTCATTGAATGCCTGACTTGATAAGTCGCCAGCATAGACAAACGCCAGCTTGCCTTTAGCGTAATCCACCAGATTGCCGTGGTGCACTAGGTTATTATCAACCAAGGCTTGCGGCCGAGCGCGATCTGCAGATAGAAACACGTCGAAGCTAGCACCATGCTGAATTTGCGCATACAAAGTACCGCTAGAAGATACCGTTACCGCGACTTCTATGCCGGTAAGCTCAGTAAACTGCTCGGCAATACTCTTTAGCGGTTTTGCAAAGTTTGCCGCAACAGCTACGTTAATTTTTTCGTCGCGCTTGAAATTTACTGAATGGTTTTGTTTATCGGCACTAATAACGCTCCCTTCATTTACAGTATTATTCGCCGCTTCAAAACTGCTCGCCTGCACCACAGAACTTGAAAAAGCCGTAACACCTAGGGCTACACTTGCATATGTACTTGCACTTACCAAAATAAGCATGGCCAAGTTAACAAAGCTTGAAAGTCGCATTGCCAAAGAAAAAAACATTACTTTTTGTGCATCCACTTAAGTGCCGCTTTATCGTCAGATGCTTTTGCCGCAACCCATTCAGATTTATCGCCCTTAAATTCTTTTTTCCAAAGCGGTACCGACTGTTTAAGCATGTCCATTAAGTAGCAGGCAGCGTCAAACGCCGCCTGGCGGTGGGGAGCGGCGGCACCTACCCATACAATTTGTTCGTTGTTGTGTATGCGCCCTACTCTGTGCAGTGCGCCAGCACTGTTAAGTGAAAAGCGTTCGCTCGCTTGTTCAACCAGAAGCATTAACGCTTTTTCAGTCATGCCCGGGTAATGCTCTAATTCGATGCCGTCTATATCGCCAGCGTTATTAAAGTCTCGCACTAGCCCAGTAAAAGTAACAATCGCGCCGGTGTTGCCGCAGGCCTTCTCATCTGCCGACTGTTTTAGCCTAGCGTAAAGCTCTCCTTGGTCGAAATCTTCAACTTGAACTAGCGCGAACATAGCTAGCCCCCTGTCACAGGTGGAAATAGCGCCAGCTCATCGCCGTCGCTAAGTTCGGTTTTAGGGTCGCAAAGCTCTTGATTACAGGCAGTAAGCACACTGCCCTCTAAGGCTAATGCCCACTTGTCACTGCGCGCTTTAAGCTGCGATATCACGGTCTCTATGGTGCTGTTCTCGCTTAGATTAAGCGCAATATTGTCTTCTCCCGTAATCTCTCGGGTTTGTGCGAATGTTTTTACCGTTACCTGCATACTTTGCCTGTTATCTACTTTGTTAAGGTCGCTTTGTGCGCACTGTTTGATATTTTTAAGCCTGGGAAATGGATTGAGCCTAAAGTGCATTGCTTTTTGAGCGCGTGTACACTTTATGCACTTTAGGCTCGTTTATTTTTAAGCTAGCTACTTTTCATGTGCACTAAGAATCAGACTGCCAATGGCCTGTCTTACCGCCTTTTTTCTCTAGTACCCGTATCCCTTCCATATGCATGCCAGGGTCGATGGCTTTGCACATATCAAACAAGGTTAACAGCGCCACATTTACGCCCGTGAGCGCTTCCATTTCAACGCCGGTTTTACCGCTTAGCTTGCAATAGCAGGTGGCTTGAATTCGGTTTTGGTCGGCCTGAATGTCGAAGTTTATATCCACCTTTGACAGTGCCAATGGGTGACAAAGAGGAATAAGATCCGCGCAGCGTTTTGCCCCTTGAATACCCGCTACACGGGCAACTGCAAATACATCACCTTTCGCAATTTTTGCTTCAGAGATTTGGCGAATAACGTCTTCGCTTACGTATAAAAAACCTTCTGCTGTGGCTTCTCGCTTGGTAACGTCTTTGTCGCTAACGTCTACCATGTTAGCTTCGCCACCAGCGTTTAAATGGCTAAAGGTACTCATGCTTCCACCAAATGCTTCACAAAATTACACGGTCTAAAGTCGGCATCAAGCTGGCTAGAAATAATTTTTTCCCACGCCGTACGACACGCGCCTGTTGAGCCTGGTAAGCAGAAAATAACCGTATTATTAGCAAAGCCCGCAACCGCGCGAGACTGAATGGTTGATGTGCCAATCTCTTCATAGCTAATTTGACGGAATAGCTCGCCAAAGCCGTCGACTTCTTTATCGAACAATACACTGATGGCCTCTGGCGTTGAGTCACGGTGGGTAAAACCTGTACCACCGGTAATTAATGCGGCGTGAATGTTTTTATCGGCAATCCATTTCGACACCACGGCGCGCTGCTGATAAATATCGTCTTTCACCAAATCGCGATCGTAAAGGTTATGGCCAACCGAGGTAAGAGCCTCTTTCAAGTAGTCTCCCGACTTGTCGTTTTCGAGGGTGCGCGTATCTGAAATAGTGAGTACGGCAATATTAAGGGGTTGGCTGACAACTGACATATGAAATCCTAATTTGATATGCGACATTTTGGCGGTTTTTGATAAAGTACCAGCCAAAATACTATTTGGTAATCACTTTATAAGGGTGCATGCCATGAATTCAACAATTAAGTTGGCATAAACTATGTCTAAAAGCCTAACTCATCAGCAGGCTATGCGTTATAACCGCCATATCGTGCTTCCAAAAGTGGACCTAGACGGTCAAGAAGCGCTGCTAAACGCCAATATTTGTATCATTGGTATTGGCGGGCTTGGCACCGCGGCTGCTACTAACCTTTGCGCCAGTGGCGTGGGCTCTCTTACACTTATCGACCACGACACAGTTGAGGCCACCAACCTGCCAAGGCAAACCTTGTTTAGCGAACAAGATGTAGGCACAAATAAAGTAGAGGCGGCTAAAGCGCGGCTTACTGCAATAAACAGCGACTGCGACATTACCGTAATGGCAGAACCGTTTTCGGCGCCCAGCAGTACTAAGGGCAATACTCAGCTGTCACCAGCGTTAAAACAGGCCATAGAGCGTGCTGACGTTGTGCTAGATTGCACGGACAATACAGACTCGCGAGATTTAATAAACCTACTGTGTTTTAAACTAAATACCCCGCTAGTATCGGGTGCAGCCATTCGCTTTGAAGGCCAGCTTTTCGTAGCTATACCCGGTGAGAGCCGCTGCTATGCATGCTTACGAACGCTATTTGAATCACCCGATTTAAGCTGTGTTGAGGCAGGTATATTCTCGCCAGTAGTAAATATTGTTGGTACTTACCAAGCAATGCTAGCTATGCAAGTATTGATGGATTTCGATAATATTCCTAAAAACACGTTAATGACGTTTGATGCTCTGTCGCACGAGTGGCGAAACTGGAAACTACCTAAAGGCGTAGATTGCGAGCTATGTGCTTGCTAACAATACGTGCTTTTGCAGCATGAATGACAAAAGCTGTGTTTAAAAGCAGCATATTTAAACAAAGAACAAGACAGAAAATAGGTTGATTTAAATGACAACCCAAGTAGTGAAAAAACACATGGTAGTGGCGCAAAACGCGTCTGGACGTAACATGAACGTGCCTATTTATCGTATGAAGGGCGCGCGCCCTGGCCCCACCGTGTATATTCAAAGCTCTATTCACGGCGCTGAAGTGCAAGGCAACGTGGTTATTTACCATCTCATTCAGCGCTTAAAAGACATGGATATTTGCGGCGAAATTATCCTAGTGCCCAACTGTAATCCCATTGGTACTAACATTAAAGCCGGTGAATACACATTAGGCCGTTTCGACCCTGTGAACGGCACAAACTGGAACCGCGGCTATTTCTTCGATAAAGAAGCGGTTAAGCATTTCGCTAAAACGGTAACCCGCGAAGAGTCTATTGAAGGCATAAAACAACGTTTTCGCGCTCATTTATCTAACGCTATCGACAACAAACTGGCCGAACCCTGGGGTTTAGGCTTGGCGCAGCAGCTAAACCTGAAACTACAACAAATGGCGGTAAACGCCGACTTTGTTCTAGATCTTCACAACGGCCCGGTGTCTACCCGTCACGTTTATATTCCCGAGTACGCCAAAGACAGTGCTAAGCTGTTTAACATTCCTCACTGTATTTTTATACCTAACGTATTTGCAGGTGCGCTAGACGAAGCGACGTTCTGCCCTTGGTGGACACTGCAAGAAAGCATAAAAACTAATTTAGAGCGCGAGATTAGCTTTAACGTAGAGGCTTTCACGCTAGAAATGGGTAGCCAAGAAGTGATCGATTTTAACGAAGGTAATATAGACGCCACCAGTATTCTTAGCTACCTGAACGCTAAAGGTGTATTGCACGAGTGTGACATTAAACCGAAAGAAATGCAGCGTTTAGGCGTGTATTTAAAAGACTATAAAACCCTGTTTACTAACTGGGGCGGCATGGTGGAGTACATGGCAAAACCAGGCCAAACGGTTAAGAAAGGTGAACCGCTAGCGCAAATTTTAAATATTGACGACCTAGATACCGACAACGGCAGCAGGACCTTAGAAGCGCCTTGCGATTTGATCCCTATTCTGCACTTCCCGTCGGCTTCGGTGTTAAGTGGTACACAGTTGTACAAGGTGTTTACGAATTATAAGGAGTTGTGAGCGAACAACGAACATTGCGCGGACTCATTTAGAAATGATAATGTTGTGTTCGATTATCATCATAGCTTGTTAATTTATAAGGATTTTAAATAAAAATGATTAGGGCTTTTTTATTATGTTGCAGTTTAATAATTGCGACGTCTGCTTTTGGAGGTATGCCCCCCTATTTCAACAAAGAAATTGATAGCGAGTACAGAGAGCTGCTTAAACATGTGGATGAGATGCTTCCGAAAACGGATATACAGCTAGCATATCTTCCCTCATTTTATCCATTTAGCCTGCTGGATGTTCGTCCAACGCATTTCATCAACAATAACGACAAGCAAGCTTTTGCAAATTTCAATTTTGGGGTATTTGGAAGTCGATTGCTAAATATCAATAAGAAGCAGCTGGCTAATTTACCAAGTATTTCAATATGTAAAGAGCAAAAATGTAAAGAAGAAAGAATTGAGCGGATAAAAGACTTTTTAGTGGACTCGAAGCTTGAAGTTGAAGGGTTGAGGCAAAGTAAGAATATTTATATTGTACAGCAAACTACGTCACATGTTTTTCGCATAAATAATACGTTTTATAGTCCAACGCAGCTTATTACCTACTATCCATCCGAAAAGGCAGGATTTATCCCGTCCAGTGATTACAAGTTATCCACGCCTGAACAAGCTTCTGAATTGCTGGCATTATCTGAGACTACGAAGTCACTGAGAGAGGTAATGGCTAAGTATGACGTTGCTGCAATCACGAAGGTAAACGAAGAGAGTTTCAACATAATTTTTGGAGGTATAAGTGATAACCACTGGGGAATTGTGATTAATCACCAATCAACTATTCCAACTTCTGGCGACTATAACCACATAGGATTGGAATACGACATTGTTCAAAAAGTTTCAGATAGTAGCTTTTACTATCAGACTAACTAATGCCTGTTTTTGATATAACTCGCAAGTTAAGTGCCTAGCCCCTAAATATTTCGTGCTTTTGTTTTGATGCCAGTCACCGCAATTCGTGTGTATTCAAAATACCTTAAATTCAAATAGTGAATACAACGCTATCCTTACATAAGGTGAAACGTTGACGTGAATAAAGAGAATCCATCTATTTTTCATCTGAACAAACACAAAAGTAAGGGCGTGACTTTCACTAAAGTCTGACCTTTAACAACTAATAAAACTTACATTTTACTTAGCATTGCGAAGTAAGTTGAGTTGTTGAAGTTTTTAACAACTGATTTAATTACAGACGCTTGTGGTCAAAGCGAGTCAGGAGTAAGAAGTCTAACGCAAGCCCCCTGCTCTGCCAAAGGTTTACAAGATAAAAACCATTGGTCATTGCCGTCCCCATTCTTGTCCACCCATTTCTACCAGCCGAGACGCTGCTCGTCTAAAGGAAAAGGCGAGATCACTGGCGGACGAAAATTGTGCCAATGACACGCCAACTCGTCCCGTCGCCGACCACTCATAATATTCTCCCTCCTTGGTGCGGATCATGGTCGTAGCGAAGGAACTCGAGTTGCCCCCCTTCTCACTGACAATCAATTCTCCGTCGCCTTCGCTACTCTCAACATGTGCTTCAAAATCAACAAACAGTTCGTCGAGCGGGACTTGTGCCGCCAGCACTAAGCGGGTACGGGATTCATAACATGCGTCAATTAGGGTCACAAATCGGCGTGCTTCGTTGAGGTGATTGGCGTTTAATTGGGGGACGCGTTCCATGATGATGACCGGAAATCGCCGGCAGAGGGAAATATAATCGGCCGCCCCAAGCGGTTGATAGCACAACTCGGAAAATTCAAACCAGGCGCATCGGTCATTCAATCGGGCGACTTGGACAGTGCGACCAAAGTGGACAGAAATGCTCTCGGTCTCAGTTGTGAATGCAGTGCCACCAAATATTTCTTCCAACTGCGCCTGTATGTAGTCATCAACACCGCCATAAGCATCTTTGCTCGACCAAAAGTAGGATTGGCCATCCGCTCGAGTTTCGAGCCGATAATCCACACTGGAATCTTCCATTGAAACAATGTCGAACGTGTGTTCTAACATGTCTATGAATGGCAAAAAGAGAGAGCGGTTAATGCCTCCCTCGTACAGAGCATCGGGGGCGCGATTCGAGGTGGCCACCACCACCACATTCCATTCCGATAGGAATAAAAAAAGTCGTTTCAAAATCATGGCATCGGCAACGTCCGTGACTTGGAATTCATCGAAACAAAGAAGCTGGGCTTCTTGCGCTAATTGTTGTGCAATGATCGGTAGCGCATCATCTCTTGGGTACTGTTGTTTGTATACAAATATTCGGTGATGGACGTCTAACATGAATTCATGAAAGTGCACGCGGCGTTTGGTTATTTTTGCGTGTTTGTAATTGCGATTATTACAGCGATAATTATCAGCAGAACCAGCAACCGACGCGTAAAAGAGATCCATTAAAAAGCTCTTTCCTACCCCAACCGGGCCATGAATGTAAATACCTCGCGGTGGTGAACCGAAATACCACAAATCGAACTTCTTTCGAAAAAAGGACCGGGCTGATACCAAGGTTCGCACCAATGACAGTAACAGCGGTCTGCGGCTTTCAGAGCTGCTTGTCGGTTTATTGGTGCGCACTCGTCTTGGTGGGAGCGAGGCAAGAGACTCGTGTAGAACATCGAGTTTTGCCGCGAGAGCGACTTGGGCATTATCTCGTCTCACCTCTCCGGCATCCACCATACGTTCATACGCTTTTGTCACTGGGGCTGTCAGAAATGACCGCCGAGCGGTGCGATGTTGTACTGCTATATTCTTCATCATGAACCTGATGAGTTTATCAACAAGGTAATTTAGTACGCTAAATTTCTTTATGGGTATCAAACGAGTTTGTAACAAAGCCCCAAGCTTCAACCTCCTTTATTACCCAATAGGTGATAAGAGCGTGTTTTAAATCGGCGAACCTGGCGGAAGCGGTTCTATTTCAAAAGCACCTGGCCATGTCTTACTAGCCCAATAGGTATCAAACTGCTCTTTCAGTATTTCATACTGATTGTCGTCAGCCTTATCGTCTAGCCATTCGCTAAATTCAATTAAAGCAAGTTCAGCTTCCATTCTTACTTCTGGCGCCAACTTATCGTTAGTTACAGCTTTCATCACTGCATTTAACGCCACTAACTGTAAGCGTTTTGCTAGTGGGCTTTGCGACTTATTTTTATACCAGTGAACGTTTAGTATTTGTTTCACTAACATTGAAACGCCTACTTTTTTGCGTCTGTCATTAGTACTTCTTGTTTGCCACTCCAAACGGTTTAAGCGCTCTGGGTGCAACAATAATTCAAACGCGAAGTTAGATGCCGAAGCAGCGGCAGAAACAGGGTCTAACATTAAACCCATTTTTCCCTTAAAGTGCTCGCGGGTAATATCGTCGCCATAGGCCGTAGGTGGAATAAGGGCGAGAACCGACTCAGGAATGGTCAGGTAATCGGCGGTAGTCGCAGTCAGTAACTGTTGCATAGCGCGTTGCTGCACTGCAAGCGCTACAAACTGTTGGCCCTGCGCTTGGGTGTAGTCACCTTTACGTTCGTATTCATACACTAAACCGCCGACTTGCTTTGCTACAGCTTCTAGCTGATAGCGATGTAGCAAGTAAATAGGTACTAAAGCATTTTCAAGAGACGACAAACTGCTGTTCGGGCTTAAGGTATCTAGGCCTAAATTGGCTAACGCCAGTTCGCGCACTTGTGAAATTTCATCGAAGGCATCTAGCGGATTGCTCCCGTTTTCCCACATATGGCCATTTGCCGATGCATGGCGACTGCTGCGGGTATCTGGGTCTGACTTAAAGCTTAAGCCCTCATTACGACCTTTTACGATGATTTTTGCTAAGGCTTCGGCTTCCTCTACGTCGCTGGCAAAGTCTTGGTAACCATATGCTACGGCGTGTATATCCCATTCGCCTATGCCTTTATCATAAGCGCCTTCCAAGCTGATTTTGCCGTTTTTAATACTAATTTTGGGATGAGGATAATCCATCACCGACGCACGGTTGTTTTCACTTGCTGCAAAATTGTGTGCTATGCCTAGCGTATGCCCTACTTCGTGAGCAGACAGTTGCCTAATGCGGTCTAGCGCCATCTCTTGCTGCACCGTGGTGTCGGTATTACCCTCTTTGAACGGGCTGGTTAGGCCTAGGGCAATTAAATAATCTTGTCTTACACGCAGCGAACCTAAAGTAACGTGACCTTTGATAATTTCGCCCGTGCGCGGGTCGACAACCGACGAGCCGTACGACCAACCCCGCGTTGCGCGGTGCACCCAGTTAATCACGTTGTAACGCACGTCCATTGGGTCGGCCCCTTCTGGCAATACTTTCACCTGAAACGCGTCTTTATAACCTGCAGCTTCATAGGCTTGATTCCACCAACTCGCCCCTTCTTTAAGCGCGGTCATTACCGGCTCGGGAATGCCTGGATCTAGATAATACACGATAGGCTCTACTGCTTCGCTCATTGCAGCATGCGGGGTTTTCTTGTGTAAACGATGGCGGGTAATAAAACGCTGTTCGGTAGGCTCACTTATAGGCGTAGAGTAATCAAAGTAGCTGAATTTCCAGTAGCCTGAGTATGGGTGGTACTCTCTGGGCGTGTAGTTATCGTCAGGCAGTGCCACAAACGAGTGATGCAAGTGAACCGTCACACTTTCTGGATCGGGCGTAACTTGCTGCACGTATTCGCCCGGCTTTTTACCTGCAAAAGTGACTAAAGCTTCTAATTCAGTATTTTTTTCAAAGCCTTTAGTTTTAGGTAAGTACACACCGCTTCGCATTTTATCAACGCTGAAGCTACCTTGGTTGGTTCGCGCCATACGGTTTCCTATACCGTGAATATCACTTAACAGAAAAGGCGTATAGTCGATAAGGCTAACTTCGTCGCTTTTTGCTACCAGCGTAAAACCAGCAATAACCGAATCTGCGAAAGCTTCATCAATACTCTGCTTTTCAGCGTCGCTGCCGTGGGCCGCGCGGTATTTGGTGTTGTGCTGCTTTAATAAAACCTTATTACCAAATTTTTCAAAGCTGACTAAGCGCGTGTCGCCTAACTGGCCGCGATCAAGGCCAATATCGTTTGAACCTACGCCATATGGCAAACTGCTTTGGAACAAATATTCGGCATCGATTGTAGGCACGGCCAAGTAAACTTTGTCGCTTTCATCGTCATAGTAAACGGGGATTAACCCGTCTTTTTTGGTCATATCGCTGGTGAATTCACCGATGCTTGGTAACGCTGCCCAAGCTGAAGATGCAGACACGACAAACAATACCGTAAACGCAATAGCTGATTTACCCGATGCTTTCACCTGTCGCGCGGCTTTGTGAAAAATGTTCAATTGCAGCATGCAGTTAGTCCTTATTATTGTGAATTTCTAGCCTACCCTATGTAAGAGATTTTGCCCATGGTAATTCGTCGTTTTTACGCCCACGCCAAGCTGACCAGTTTTTCTGGAGAATTTACTTGAATCACAGCCAAGAGTAAGCCCTAATTGCGCTATCGATTTAACCAGCTCAAACTATGAAGGGTTTAATTTTGAAGTTTACCTCTCGCGCTACCGCTATTTCTCCGTTTCTCGCCATGGCCTATGGCGAAAAAGCCACCGTACTAGAAGAGCAAGGTAAAGATGTTATTAGGCTTAATTTAGGCGAGCCTGATTTTGGCGCTCCAGCGGCAGTACTTGCGGCAATGAAAGAAAGCTTGGATATTCCTGATTTTCCCTATACCTCTGCATTGGGTATTCCAGAACTACGTCAATCAATTGCTAGCTTTTATGAAACCCAACATGAAGTAAAACTAAGCCCATCACGAGTCGTAGTTACCGCTGGTGCTTCAGGCGCGCTACTTTTGGCAAGCGCCGCTCTAGTAGAGCCTGGCGACAACGTGATATTGGGCGACCCTTCTTACCCGTGCAATCG
The DNA here is from genome assembly GCF_005117025.1 of Alteromonas portus. GTDB lineage: Bacteria > Pseudomonadota > Gammaproteobacteria > Enterobacterales > Alteromonadaceae > Alteromonas > Alteromonas portus. The sequence goes on from NZ_SWCO01000008.1 coordinate 107,044, forward strand.
ACGCTTTTTAAACGCGTTTGGCGCAGAGGTAACGCTAGTACCAACACGTAGTGAAGATAGCTTTCAACTAACTGCCGAAAGTGTTGCCGATAATTGGAAACACAACACGAAAGGCGTGCTTATCGCCACACCTGCCAACCCTACAGGCACGGCGATAGAAACAGACGAGCTGATTAAGATTGGACAATACTGCAAAGCCAAGGGTGGCTTTTTAATTGTTGATGAAATTTATTTAGACCTAGCGCTTTCATTGGATGTTCAAGTGGATACTGACGCGTCTATATCAAATGACAAAAAACTCCAAACTGTGCTTGCCAACGCAGAACTGCAGGACACTGTGGTAGTCATAAACAGCTTTTCAAAATACTTTGGTATGACAGGTTGGCGTCTTGGCTGGTGCGTGGTGCCTGAGACAATGACCTCAATAGTCGAGAAGCTCGCGCAGAATTTGTTTATTTGCCCTTCTACCCTTTCTCAAAAAGCCGCACTTGCGTGCTTTACCCCTGATGCCTTGGCGCAGTGTGAGCAAAACCGCAATACGCTGATAGAGCGTTCATCTCTTGTTTTTAATGCGCTTAAAAATATGGGGCTTAGTTTGGATGCAAAGCCTGACGGCGCGTTTTACGCTTACATCAACATTAAGCATACGGGCTTAAGTGCTATCGAATTCTGTGATGCTCTACTCTCGCAGTATTATGTGGCGCTGACACCAGGCAATGATTTTGGCGAGCACAATGCCGACCACTATGTACGGCTGTCCTTCGCGACCAACATTGAACGCCTTAGCGAAGGGCTTTCACGACTGGCTAAGTTTATTGAGTCACTAAGATAGCGCGTTTTGTCGACAGCTGTTTAATTTCGTGAATAGACAAATATTATCTAAAAAAATGAAAGATATCTGCACTTGTGCGTATATTGGGTAATACATATTGATGACACGTGTCGAAACGATATAAAACAGGACAAAACAATGAGTAACGAACGGGAATTTGATGTAGTTATTTTCGGTGCCACTGGTTTTACGGGCAAACTAGTGGCTGAGTATTTTCAGGCGCAATATGGCAATGACAGCAATGTTAAATGGGCAGTAGCAGGTCGCAACGAAGCTAAACTTAATGATGTAAAACAAGAACTAGGCATTAGCGACAGCGTTACTAGCATCGTAGCCGACGGTGATGATGGCGAGGCACTTGACGCAATGACAAAGCGCACAGCCGTTGTACTGACTACCGTAGGACCATACCAAATTTACGGCGAAAAGTTACTATCAGCGTGTGTTGATAATGGTACAGGCTATACAGATTTATGTGGTGAACCGGCGTGGATGCACCAAATGATCAACAAGTACGAAGCAAAAGCTAAGGAAACGGGTGCCAACATTGTGTTTTCTTGCGGCTTCGACTCTGTGCCATTCGATTTAGGTGTTCACTACTTACAAGAACATGCTAAAAAGCAAACCGGCGAAGTAATCGAATATGTAAAAGGTCGAGTACGCAAAATGCAGGGCACGTTCTCTGGAGGTACGGCTGCTAGTTTGAAAGCGACAATGGCTGCAGCGCACAAAGACAAATCAGTAATGGCTGCGCTTATCAACCCTCTCTCGCTAACCGACGGTTCGACTAACCAACCACAGCCAGATGGCAACAAACCCTATTTTGACGAACAGTTAGGTACGTGGGTAGCGCCATTTATCATGGCTGCTATCAATACCAAGAATGTTCACCGCTCTAATTACCTAGCAGGCTACGCTTACGGTAAGAACTTTCAGTACGATGAAATGATGATGACGGGGCCTGGCGAAAAAGGTGAAGCCATGGCAAACCACGTAGCTAAAGATAAGTCTCTGGCTAGCGATGATGGCCCTAAGCCTGGGGAAGGCCCAAGCAAGGAAGAGCGCGAGAACGGTTTTTACGATGTAATGTTTGTAGGCACAGCCAAAAATGGCGATATGCTAGCCGTATCGGTTAAAGGCGATAAAGACCCTGGCTATGGCTCTACCAGCAAGATGATTTCAGAATCGGCGCTTTGCTTGTGTAAAGACGTAAACCTATCGGGCGGCTTTTTTACACCAGCAGCAGCCTTAGGCGATAAGTTAATTAGCCGCCTTGAAGAAAAAGCAGGCTTAACGTTTGCTATCGAAAAGTAGCGTGCATTTTCGCACAACTAATTTGAAAAAAGCTGAACACAAATAGTGTTCAGCCTTTTCTTTCTGCGCTAGGTGTTATTATTGTTTTTCTAAGCAAGTACTGCTTTTAATGCTTTAACACAGGCATCGGTTTCTGCAGGCGTCCCCACACTTATTCGCGACCATGAATCGTAACCTGGCCAAGTGCGCCCTACTACCTTTATACCTTGGGCTTTCATTTTTTCTGCGAACTTGTCGTGCGGCATGCCCGTATCCATGTAAATGAAATTCCCTTGTGGATTCGGCGCATATGGCTGCTTTAATTCTTTGGCAACTTTTACTAACTTGTCACGTTCAGTCTTAATCCGTGAACGCATAGTGTTTAGATTCGCGTGGTCATCCATACTTGCCATACCTGCAACGAGTGCCAAGTAGTTTACGCCCCCCATTCGCAGCATACCGCCCATGGTTTTCGCTTGCTCAGCTGGCATAATGGCGTAACCTAAACGCTGGCCTGCCATGGCGTGAATTTTCGAGAATGTGCGGCAAATTACTACATTATGCCCTTCTGCTACTAGCTTCGACTGCACGTTAGCCGGGTAAGCATCTGACATTTCAATGTAGGCTTCATCAATAAAGACTTGCGCTTTCTTCGATACGCGTTTTGCAAACGCGGTAAGTTTAGCCGCATCTACCATGCTGCCCGTTGGATTGTTTGGATTACATACATAAACGGCGGTTGTATCTTCAGTTACTGCCGCTTCAATGGCGTCTAGGTCGAAAGTCATGTCATTAGCAAGGGGCACGTAAGTCACATCTGCGCCCATAAATTCAGCGCCTCGCGGTACACCTTCATAGGTTGCCATAGACGTTACTAGCTTATTACCATTTTTCGTGATCCAGTCGGCATAGCCAAAAAGAATTGGTGAAGAACCGTTTGTGATAACGATTTGGTCAGCAGATACGCCTTCTTGCTTAGCAATTTTTTGCGCCAACACTTCAACCGTAGCGTCGGTATAACGCGCTAGGTTCAAAAGCTCGCTTTGCATTGCCTTAGCGGCCTTTTTCGAAGGTCCAAAGGCGTTTTCATTTGACGATAAGCGAATAAGACCATCGTTCACGTTAGGTGTAGCCGACGGAAAATGTTCGGTGGGCATTCCCGCCGCATGCAGGTCGCCCATAATACTGTCGACACTCGTCGTCAGGGCCACTGCACCAGCCCCTAACCCCACTGATTTTAACCAATTTCGACGTGAAGAATTTATCGTGGTTTGTTGTACATTTTTATTCATATTTCGCTCAGCCTTCCATCTACAATGTCTTTAGACTAAAGGCTTGGTTTTGAACGCGCAATAGCCTAAAAATGCTAAACCATTGACACAATTGCACTTTTTCTGTGCATAAAACGCACTAAAATTGACAATGTAAGTAGTTTTAACGTGTTAAGCGGTTACATTGCGGTGCAGCGCTTTTATTAGCATTTAAGCGTTTGCGATGAATGACATTTTTTCTCGGATTTAGCAGAGTATATTTTAAAGCGTGTTATTACACGCTTTAAAATATGGACTTACACAAACTGTGCTAAGTCAGTCTAACTAGCGCGTCTAGCTCTTGAAAAAGCTATAAGCGATAACAAAAAAACACCAAATGATGTTGGTTCTGAAACTTGAGTAACTGAAAGTTGTGCGTTTCGGCCGATATCATAAGCTTCGTCATTAGCTTTGATATACCAAGTTCCGTCGTCGAAAAATTCCAAATCGAACGTAATCAATTTCAAAAGAGCTTCTTGACCTGAATTGACTAAAGTACTCATCTTGATATATTCGCCGGTCAAGGGGTCCACAGGAACATAAGTATCGAAAGATATTGATAAGAAGTAACTTTCTAGGTCTCCCGTAATTTTGCCTACAACGCTTAAATTTTCGCCGAATTCAGCATAGTAGCCCTCTGGAGAAACCGTGCCAGTTACTGTTGTGAGAAACTCAGTCCGTTCAATAGTACTAAATATATCGTCAGAGTTATCAATCCAAGCATCCTCGGAAGAATAACCCGCGTTATATATAATTAGATTGTCCACATGGTTCGATGGACCATCGTACTGAAATGAATAAAGATTAGACGAATTAAAACGATAGTCTTCTCCATAAGTAAAACCATCAACAACAATGTTACCTGATACATTTATTGCATTTAAAAAGCTATCGTCTCCTTTTGTGCCTAAACAATCAGAACAACTTCCAGTCCAACTAATTATGGTTCTGTTTTGAGCACTGGTCTCGAATATTATGCCGGCCGACGCTGATGAAGCCGCCACCATTAAGGCTGCCGAGAAACAAGCATTTCTTAAGTACATCTTAATTCCTTTTATTAATTATTATGATTTCCGAATATATAAGAAAATCCTAAATAAGCAAAAACTAAACCACTTATTATTTTCATTAAATTCAGTTAGTTAAAATAAACATTTATAATATCGTAAATTTTCTCGACACTTTATTACGACTCTAGGATTACACAGCTATTAGATTGCAGAAGTGCAATCAGCGAAAAGTAAAACGCTGCAAATATGCAAAATTTTAATCAAGAAAAGTTTAAAATTTGATACCTAAAAAATAGCCATACTAATAATTAAACTTTTATCCAACCGGTCTAGTAAAAACTTTTGAGTTCACGATAAGCAGGAGTTTTAAAATGGCTAAGGACCACGGTAACCAAATAAAAAATGACGATACCTATGAAGCCCTTCGCGACGAAGGCTATAGCAAAGAAAAGTCAGCGCGCATTGCCAATGCACAAGCTAATAGTAAACAAACTCCGTCAAAAGATGGCGGAAAAGCCAATAGATATGAAGATCGCACTAAAGACGAGCTCTATCAAAAAGCCAAAGAAGTGGGCATTGACGGGCGTTCAAACATGAGTAAAGACGAGTTAATTGATGCGCTGCGTAATCACTGAGGGGGCTTTGGCCGTCACTACACAGCGTTGAAGGAACGCATATACGGCCATTATTAAGTGTCAGCGCACAATTATTATTGATCTCTGGTTAAAAGTCCGAAGGATTGGTCGAACTTTCAGGGTTTGCGAAAGTATCTGTGGAACGAAATTCGGCAGATACAAAAAAATGAACAGCATAAGTTCGCAACTATTGCGACTTCCACTCTTCATATTCAAGCTGGGCTTTGCGCATATTTATCAGCAGTTTAGTCAGTTCAGGGTCTTTTTTAATGACAGTTTCCATATAAGCAAAAGATTCATTTCTGTCGCTAACCGTTAAGTCTTCGATATCTTTCATGGTTGGTGTAGGCATGTTCTGTCTAAGCGCCTGCTGAGTTTCCTTGTACATCCGATCAAGCGCATACTGGGGGTAGCAGACAGTCTTCTTAATTCGGCTGTTTACGGATGACTCTTTTCTACATCTTACTTTGAACTTTTTGTTGTCTGCTAATGCGTTAAATCGTCTGTAAAAATCCAGCTCCGTTCGCTGGATTTTACGTAGGAAAAAACCACTATTTTTATTAACTTTACCTTTTACCTCAACGACTTCTATATCTTTAGGTTCAACAAATTCTTCTTTGTTGTTAGTTTGCGGTGTAGCGTTAGCCAAACCACAAATGAATACCCCTGAAGCCAGAAGTAATGAAAAGCGTAAGGGCGAAACGAAATTGATGTGTTTTATGAGATTCACAGGCTGCCTCCTTGCCGTCCTATAAGACAAAAATAAAAATAGTAGACTTGATAACTTCTAGTGTTAAGTAACTAATAGGTAGTATTAAGTTGCTAATAAAGTAAGTCAAGGCATCTACTTTATACAATGTAAGTATTTGTTAACCGAATGCGTTTCTTTTCAGCTTTGTTTACCTCTAGAGGCTTCAACTAATACTTCTCAAATGGCTTAAAGGTGACAGAGTACGTCGCTTTAACAAATAAAGGCTAACGCGCATTACCACAAGCTTTGCCATTTAAATTCCTAGTCTACGCCGCAATAAATGCGCTTTAATGTAAAGTTGTTGGCTAATAGATATACCGTGTTTTACTAAACGCAGTTTCAAAGAAGCATTAGGTTTAATGCACACGCCTATCGTTTGAACGGCATTGCAAAAAGTGCTTTGTAACTGGGTTGAACATCATCAATACCAGTATCTTTGGTATCTGCGTCTTTGAACGTGCCAAATAAACGATCCCACACAATGCATACGCAGCCATAGTTAGTGTTGCTTTCACTGAACACTTGAGAGTGATGATGAATATGGTAACGATTAGTTGTGAAGAACCAGCCAACCACCGCTGAGTTTAAATTCAAGTTGCTATGTGCCAGGACGGCTGTTATTGCTGTTAATGAAACAAATGCAGCACCAACTACCTCTCCACCTAAAAGAAAGCCCACAATAGCTCTAGGAAAGATAAGGAAAAACCCTTCTAGAGGATGGTTTGCAACTGCATTTAAGCTGCTTAGTTTTTTAAACGCATGGTGCGCGCTGTGACCTGAAAGCCTCCACAGCCATCCCCATCGGTGAGACGCCCTATGATACCAATAGTTAACAAACTCTAGTGCAGAAAAGATAAGCAATACTTGTAAGACTACGGGCCATTGCGAAGGCCAAATGTTTAAATGCCACGCTTCGCTTAAATTCGCCATCCACTTGAAAAGTGATGCTTCATACAGCGTTTCTATCATCGCATATGCTGCCCCGGCAAGGATCACAAATACCAAAAGTGCAGCAGTTTCACCCGCGCTTTTTCGCCATTCAGGGCGCGCTGGAATAGTAATTTCAAAAAGTGTAATAATACAAAATGCTACAGTGACAAATAAAATATGCGTATCAAGGGAGGCGTCAATATGTGCCAAGTAAAGAGAAGCGACTATTAAAATAGGCTGTAACGACCAATAGACTATTTGACGCATTCCGTGCGTTAAAAATGTACTAAACCTAGTTTCAACACTCATATCAATTCCTTTTTAGCATTCACTTCCATCTGTGAAATTTGTTGTGTGCACTTGCGTCACACACCGCTCTAAGTTATCGCACCTTACTAGAATAAATTTGATTAATAAACGAGCGACATGGTTTAAGTTGTTACAATTTGCTACCTTCTTGTTTCTAAATGAAAAACGATCCGAGTTTGTCAATTAACGCATAAAGGTTGCACTGTGAAACACCAAGAGCGAGATAAAGTTGAAATTGTCCCCTATAAAAAAGCGTGGCGTGAGCAGTTTCAAATTGCTAAGCGCTGCTTATTATCTGCGCTAGGCGATATTTGCATTTGTATTGACCACATTGGCTCTACTTCTATTCCTAACATGCCAGCTAAAGACCGAATTGATATTCAAATTGGAGTTAGTGAAATATCTCCTGCTATTTGCGACACGATAAACCAGCGAATAAGTAAATTAAACTTGCCTAACGCTCACCTGAGCCAAGATCATTTACCGCCTAACGAATCATGCCTTGCGGACTGGCGTAAAATTTACCTGCAAGGGGTCACAGAACAATGGTCGTTTAAAGCGAATATTCATATACGAAAAGTAGGTGCAAAAAACTTTAACTATGCTCTTCTATTCAGAGATTATCTTAGCATTGATGACGATACCGCAAAGGCTTACGCGTTCTTCAAGCAAACCCTTGCCTCCCAAATTCCAGACGATAGAGACTTATATTCACAACTGAAAGATCCGGTCTGTGACCTAATTATGATTAGTGCTAGGCGTTGGGAGGATAAAACGATGTAAGCCCTCATTCCAAGCGCAAGATGACATGAATTTATTTCATATAAAAATGAAATTAAGTCATTTTTATTCATGAATAAAACCACGTATAAATTAACCATAGCTTTTACAGCACTCACAGTACTCGGTTTAATTTTAGGAATAGAAGCGCACTCTCATGAACAACAACGTTAGCACTGACTTTTCTTTTACTATTAACAGCGTTCAGTTTAATGAAGATTATCGCCCTTCAGATAACACGCGAATCACCACTAATTTTGCTAATTTAGCGCGAGGTGAGCGCCGAAAAGAGAACTTACGCGATGCGTTAAGTATGATTAACAATCGGTTCAACGCGTTAGCGAGCTGGGATAATGAGCGTGGCGATCGCTATGCCGTTGAATTAGAAATAGTATCGGTAGATATTGATGTAGAGGGTAACGGCAAAACCTTCCCTACGATTGAGATTTTGCAAACTAACATTATCGATAAAAAAACGGGGAAGCGTACCCAAGGTATTGTGGGCAATAACTTCTCGTCTTATGTTCGAGATTATGATTTTAGCGTTCGCCTTTCTAATCATAATCGTGGCCAATCATCGTTCAGCGTACCAAACGATTTTGGCGATCTACACGGTAAATTGTTCCAGTATTTCGTTAACTCAGAAGCTTATAAAGCACATTTCTCAAAGCTCCCGGTTATTTGCTTAAGTGTTTCCGATAACAAAACCTATCGCAGAACCGAAAACCAGCACCCTGTTTTAGGCGTTGAATATCAACCAAACGAGTCCTCGTTGACCGAGCAGTATTTCAAAAAGATGGGCTTAAACGTTCGTTATTTTATGCCGCCTAACAGTGCCGCGCCTTTCGCGTTTTATTTCTTTGGCGACTTACTGAACGACTATACAAACTTAGAGCTTATAAGCACTATCGCAACGATGGAAACGTTTCAGAAAATCTATCGCCCTGAAATCTATAACGCTAACGCACAAGCAGGTTTAAGTTACAAACCGAATTTAAAAAATAGCGATCACTCGGTCACTCGCATTGTGTACGACCGCGACGAACGCAGTCACCTTGCCGTCGAGCAAGGCAAGTTTGTGGAAGAGAACTTTATTAAACCTTATCAACATAAGCTGCAGCAATTTACAGCAAGTTACGCCAGTTAAACGCTTCGGAACTGGTTGTTGGTCCCTTACTCTTTGTCAGCTGAAATCAACGGTTCGCTAAAAAAGTGAGCTTATAAATTTTGATGGGGCGCAACGGCCTGCCCCACAGCCATTCATATTAATTATTGACTTAAAGAAAACGAATCACATGAAAAAATTACTTCCCACCTCTATCGCCGGCAGCCTACCAAAACCTTCATGGCTTGCAGAGCCTGAAACCCTGTGGTCGCCGTGGAAGCTAGAAGGCGAAGCATTAGAAGAAGGTAAAAAAGACGCCCTGCGCGTTACACTTCAGGAACAAACGATATCAGGCATTGATATTGTGTGCGACGGTGAGCAAACCCGTCAGCACTTTGTGACTACCTTCATTGAGCACCTTGACGGTGTAGATTTCGAAAACCGTAAAACAGTACGAATTCGCAATCGTTACGACGCGAGCGTTCCCGTTGTAACCCAGGCGGTTACCCGACCTAAATCGGTATTCGTTGAAGATGCTAAATTTTTAAGAAGCCAAACTGATCAGCCTATTAAATGGGCGTTACCTGGCCCGATGACCATGGTCGATACCTTATACGACGACCATTATAAAAGCCGAGAAAAGCTCGCATGGGAATTTGCAAAGATTTTAAACCAAGAAGCGAAAGAACTAGAGGCTGCAGGCGTTGATATTATTCAATTTGATGAACCCTCATTTAACGTATTTTTTGATGAAGTAAACGAATGGGGAATTGCAGCATTAGAGCGCGCTATTGAAGGGTTAAAATGTGAAACAGCGGTACACATTTGCTACGGCTACGGCATTAAAGCCAATACCGATTGGAAGAAAACGCTAGGCTCAGAATGGCGTCAGTACGAAGAAAGCTTTCCTAAACTAGCGAAGTCGAGCATTGATATGGTGTCATTGGAGTGCCACAACTCCCATGTACCCATTGAACTAATATCCCTTCTTAAAGGCAAAAAAGTGATGGTAGGTGCTATTGATGTTGCAACTGACAGTATAGAAACACCAGAAGAAGTCGCTGCAACATTGCGTGAAGCGTTAAAATACGTGGATGCAGACAAACTTTACCCTTGCACCAACTGCGGCATGGCGCCACTTTCACGAAGTGTTGCCCGTGGCAAGCTTGAAGCACTTAGCGCGGGAGCTGAAATAGTCAGGCAGGAACTAACACTGAAACGCTCTGCGTAACAATACTTTTTGCCACTTCTCGATTTCTACCATTCATAATAGAAAACAAGCCCGCGCACGCGGGCTTGCTATATTCACAATTATTGCTAATTTTAAGAACTAGATATGTTGCAATAGTTGCCTGTCTTAAACATGCCGTAGTTTTAACCATCTATTCAAATTTGTATTATACTTCAGACATTTATTAGTTTTTGTTTAAACTACAGTGTAAACTTTGGTGGTCTTTTGAAGATGAAATGCTTCAAAAGATGTTGAGTTTGGCGCAAAGGGAAGAGCCAAATTACATGTTGTAATCCAAACTAAAGATGAAAGCGATAATGACTCCAAAACCTTTAAGAAAAAAACGAGTTAAATTTTCAAACTGCATTCTGTTTTTCCTAATTTCAATTTGCACTTTCACGCTGTGTCATGCTGTTGAAGCCCCCAACAGTATTTTAAAGGAAGCGTATGAAATACGCAGTTCTAACCCTCAAAAATCTAAAGCGCTATTTACTAGCATAGACAAGGCAAGCTTAAGTGAAGATGATAAGCAACTTTATGATTTTACTGCGGCTTATATACAGCTAGTAGCCGGTGACTTACTTGCGGCATCTGAGGCCTATCGGCAAATAGCAGAAGGTGATTATTCGTTTAGCTATCAATTTCAGTCGTATGCAGCATTAGCAGCAATCAATGCCGCTACACAAAACTGGGCTGAGGCATTTTCAGCCATGGATTTTTTGACTGAAAATATTGACAAGATCACTGACCCTTTAGTGAAAGAGCAGGCGCACAATGCAATCATTAACTTCTACAACTCTATTGACGAAAAAGAGACGGTGATTAGCTATGGGAATTCGTTAATTGATGGGCAACACTCTACGCGATTTACTTGTTTCTTGCATATGCAGCTTATCGTTGCTCTGGTCTTGACCGAAAGCGACTCGCTGTCAGAAGAACGATTTTCTCAAGCACTCAATTATTGTGAAACTGCGAACGAGCAAATAGCGCTTATTGCGATTTATACACATTACGCCACCTATTTGTATAACAGAAACGAAATTGATAGCTCTCTCGCTGTTCTTAAAGAACATCTTGTTGACGTAGAGAGCACCAACTACCCGCCGTTACTAGAAGAATACTATGCTCTGTTAAGTAAGATATATTTTCTAAAAGGAGAATATAAACTAGCCAAAGAATACGCTTATAAAGTAATAGACCAAAATGAAGATGCCGGGTACGCCGTTATTTCAGAAATAGATGCCTACGAAGTCTTGTATAAAATTGCGGAAAAACAACAGAACTATAAAAAGGCGCTCGAATTACATAAAGCCTATGCAAAATCGAAATCTTTAAATTTATCGAGCATGAGTAACAAAATGCTAAGCATTCACAAAGCTCAGCAAGATAGCCTTATAAAGTCGAACCAAATTACCCTGCTCGATGCAGAAAACTCACTACTAAAAGCACGAGCGCAATTAGCACAAGAAGAAGAAAATATACGAAAGCTAATATATTTAGTGCTTTTTTTAACGTTTGTGGTCATCACTTTCTGGTTATACAAAAAACGCAGCCACTATATTGCCTTAAAGAATATTTCACAAAGAGATGGTCTTACAGGCACTGCAAACCGCACCTTCTTTACAACAATGGCCTCAGAGCAAATAAGCAACGCTCAACAGCAATCAAATTCCGTCAGCTTAATCATTTTTGACTTAGACGACTTTAAACAGATCAACGACACCTTTGGTCACCGGATGGGCGATCAGGCTTTGCAGACAGCGGTATCAGCAGCTCAAAAAGGCTGCAGACCACAAGACTGCATCGGCCGATTAGGTGGTGAAGAGTTTGGTATTATTTTACCTAACTGTAGCCTCGAACAGGCGCTTACTATAGCTCAACGCTGCCAGAAAGAAATAGAACTTACTAATCAATCTGACCAACAAGATTTCAAACTTACTGCTAGCTTTGGCGTTGCCAGCGCTCCTAACCACGCCTACGACTTTGAGGTACTGTTTGAGGCCGCAGATAAGGCACTTTATCAATCTAAAGCTTCCGGCAAAAACCAAGTTAGCAGTTAGCTTCTTAATAATTAATGATTGCCAAAAGCACTTCAAACTAAGAAGGTTATTAAGTATTGCCCCAAAATTCTTAGTGATGAAGCTGAAAATATGCGGTGCTAATTAACGAAAGCGAAACATTTAAATTAACATTCCAGAATTGCCGATAGAAAACCTAAATATTAAGACAAGTTGCAGAACCAATTTCAACAAGGTCAAAATAAATACTATTTATTAAATTTCTGCCTTTTTACATCGCAAATAGCCGTAATACATTCCGTTTCTATTGCACTTCTATCTGCCCATAAAAAGCACTATTAGATTAGGTTTTAATCAAGTGTTTATAATGCGAACCTGCTTTGTTCGTTTTTCATTCAGTAACTTTAATACATAGTAGAAATCTACTATTTAAATAAGTATCAAAAAAAAGTTAACCGCCTAAATAGCACCACCTATTTCGCCGCAAAAAATTGATTTCGCTGGTTCTTGCTCATTAGAATGCGCGCCCTCTTAGACATAAGTATAAATTCGTACACAAATAAACCTTGTAAGGCTTGCCTAAAATTTGGGCCTTATATGACAACAAGCACACTAAATCTAATTCATTAGGAACAATCCATGAAAAACATTGCAACTGCTGTTCGGTTCGCACTGGCTGGAAGCGTCGCTTTGACCTCTGGCAACGTATTCGCGCAAGATTCTTCGACTGAAAGCGCCGATGTTGAAAAAATTCAAGTTACAGGTTCACGTATTTCTCGCCAAGGCGCTATTGCCCCTTCGCCAGTAACCGCCATTTCTGGCGAGTCGCTTCTTAACTCGGGTGCCATGAACATCGGTGAAGTACTTAACGAGCTACCCTCACTTGCTAATACGTTCTCGCTAGGTAATTCAAGTCAGTTCATCGGAACAGCTGGCCTTAACATTTTAGATCTTCGCGGTATGGGCACAGATCGTACACTTGTGCTAGTTGACGGGAAACGACACGTATCTTCATCAGCAGGAACTGCTGCGGTAGATACTAACACTATCCCTACTTCATGGATTGAGCGCGTTGAAATTGTCACTGGTGGTGCATCTGCTGTATACGGTGCAGACGCCGTTACTGGTGTAGTTAACTTCATTCTTAAAAAGAATATTGAAGGGTTTGATATCAGCGCGACACAAGGCTTTGCACAGGAAAATGGTTATAAAAACGATAAGTACCAAGCGTCTTACGGTTTTAACTTTGACAACGACCGAGGCAACATTGCTTTTGCCGCTGAATACAGCTCACAAGAGTCACTAGATGCGCTAGACAACCCTTGGACTGCTACGTCCTATCGCAATATGAGCTTTGAAAGCATCATGGGTTACGAACGTAATGAAGATCAGCTAGATTCAACTGCCTACCCGGATGATATTTATACCGCTAACGCAGGTTACTACGTGATCAATAATGCGGGAGTATTTGGCGATGGTACGAAAACCTTTAATGCCGACGGTTCAATTAAAGACATTTATATTGGCGACCAAGTAGATGGCGTTTTTTGCGCCAATTGTGACTTTTTCAACCTTCGCCAATTCACACAGCTACAGCCAGAATTTGACCGTACTAACCTAAACGTAAAAGGTAATTACGAGCTTAATGACGATACTAGGGTTTACGCACAAGCTAAATATGCACGCACTCGTGCTATTTCTATGGCGCAGCCAGCGTTCTTTTTCTACAGCGACGAAACAACTATAACGCGAGACAACGCATTTTTAGACGACAGTGTTGCTGACTACATGGATGCAAACGGCCTTGATAGTATTGTACTAAACCGCATGATGACCGATTTAGGTGTTCGTACAGAAGCTGACGAGCGCGAAACCTATCGCTACGTGTTAGGTGTAGAAGGCTACATAAATGATGAATGGAACTACGAAGCGTTTGTAAACTACGGCAAAACAGAGCTAGAGCGTGAGAACCGCAACAACTTGATTTTGCAAAACTTCTACAACGCTATAGATGCAGTTGAAGATGACAATGGCAACATTGTTTGTGCATCAGGTAGCGCAGATGGCTGTGTACCGCTTAACATTATGGGTTACGGCCAAGCCTCTCAAGAAGCTATCGACTATGTGAATACTACGTCTGTAGGTACCAGCAAAATTGAACAGTATAATGCTGGTGCAACTATCGCTAACTCAGGTATCTACGAGCTGCCAGCGGGCTACATAGGCTTTGCAGCGGGTGTGGAATATCGCAAAGAGAAAAGTGAAATTGATGAGCCTGAAAACGCGGCAGGTACCTTCTTCAACGCGCTAGGCGAAGATAAGGGTGAATACGACGTTTCTGAGGTATTTACAGAAGTTACTATCCCGCTTCTTGAAGGTTTACCGGGTGTTGATATGCTTACGTTCGATACAGCGGCACGTATTGCTAACTACTCATCTATTGGCAACGCGAAAAGCTGGAAGCTTGGTTTAGATTGGCAGGTTTTTGAAGACTTACGTGTTAGAGCAACTAAGTCCTCTGCCCTTCGTGCGCCGAATATTAGCGAGCTTTACGGTGAAGCCAGCCAAACGTTCTTCAACGTTGACGACCCATGCCGTACAGACAACTTAGAAAACCTCGCTAACCCAGATCAGCGTATTGCTAACTGCGCCGCACTAGGCGTCCCGACAGACTTCAACTCTGACTATGATGCGGCAACGTTGGAAGGCGTAAACGGCGGTAACATCGACCTTCAAGCAGAACAATCTATTTCTAAAACAGTAGGCTTCGTGTATACGCCAAGCTGGTTTGAAGGTTTTACCGCTACCGTAGACTATTGGGAAATTGAGCTAACAGACGCAATCACCAACATCGATGGTCAAACTATTCTGGACCGTTGCGTTGACTCTGAGACAGGCATCGATAATCCATATTGTGGTCTTATCGACCGTGATTCAGAAACAGGCGAAATTACCGAAATTCGCAGCTACGCGCTGAACATTGCGGGTCAAGAAGCGAAAGGTGTCGACTTTGAATTTGGCTACGACTTTGACGCGCTAGAAGGTGCATTCCGTACAAGCCTAATTGCGACTTACCTAAAAGATCGTAAAGAGTTCCCATTCCAAGACAACCCTGAGCTATTTTACCAAAATGCAGGCACGGCGGGTGAATCGGACTGGCAAGGCGTATTCACAGTTAACTACAGCCGTGGTGATTGGGAAGCAAGTTGGAAAACCCGTTACATAGAGCGCGCCAGCATTTATGACAATCAAGACCTAGCGCTAAACCCTAACCCAAGTGATCGTATGGAACTGCCTTCATACGCAGTGACTGACGTCACCGCCGGTTACAACTTCGCGAACGGCGTTAGCCTAACCGTAGGTGTTGATAATTTATTCAACCGCGCTCTTCCTGTAGGTACCACAGGTACGGGTTCAACTGATGCTGCCTATGACAACATCGGCCGCTTTGGTTACGTGACCGTAGCATATAAAATGTAAAACGCATTGATAATCTAAAAAACAAAAACCGGCGTCTTAGCGCCGGTTTTTTTGGGGGAGTAATTCACAAGAAGCAAGTGTGAACAGGATCTATGTAGCAAGCGTTTCCATTACTCTTGCAGCAACGTCTGGATGTCTTTTATCAAATAACTAACAGACGCGGCATTCAAGCCATTATAAATTCCACGAATATGCTTATTTTTATCAATAAGCAACAAGCTTTCAGTATGCAAAAAGTCTTTATTTTTTTGCACATTACCTAGGTCTTCACTAGCAAAATATGCCTGTTTTGCAATGGTATAAATTTTGTCTTTATCACCGGTAAGCAAATGCCACTGCTCGTTGTTAATATTATTTTTACTCGCGTAGGCTTGCAGTACGTCAATGGTATCTGTTGAGGGACGAATAGAATGTTGTACTATTTTTACCTGCTCATTCCCTACGAACGTTTCTTGAACCCGAATGAGTTTTGAGCGCACAGTCGGGCAAATTCCAGGGCACGTACTAAAAAAGAAGCCAGCAACGTAAACTTTATCATCTAGGTCCCGGTCGGTAATCGTTTGCCCGCTCTGGTCGGTAAAACTAAACGCAGGGATTTTGTGAAACGACGATAAATCTACTTCGTCTTCTGATAACCAATAAGGAGCGAAGGAAGCGTCTTGATAATAAGGTAGTTCCTCAACCTGTGCGCTATTAGCACTTTGCAGGTCATTTGCTTTGTGCGCAAATGAACCCCCGCTATAAGCCAATAGATTGCAGGCGATAGTAATCAACAGATATTTCTTCATCTTCTAATCCAACGCAGTTATTTGCTTTTCTTAAGCCAAATATACGGCCATTTTTGTATTCAAAATTACTAAACAATTTGCCATTTTGACGCCAGGCTTGCTGCAGTCCGCTTGGCTGACCTGACCTAAAATTATATCGCTTAAATTTCTCGCCACTTCGGTACCATTCCTCGGCCACGCCTTCTATTTTTCCATTTTCAAAAAAACGGAGTGACCGTAAATTTCCGTTAGCCCACCAACTTTTCACTTCTCCTTCGCGCTTGGCATCGTTGAATGTAGCCTGGTACGCAAGTTTACTGTTAGTAAACCATTTCTTAGTTTCACCATGTCGACGACCATCTTTAAACTGTTCACGCGCCGCAATGGCGCCATCAGGATAGTGTGTTACTACTTCGCCAGTAAAAGGTGTTCCGCGGTAAACCCTAAGTCCTTCGCTGTTAATAGCTATATCATTATTAGAGACAGGCTGTGGGACACTCGCATTAAAGTAATAGATAGCGCTTCCTATTAGGCCGGCGCCCACCACGAAAGCCAATAAATACTTCATGTGAAACACGCAGCTTAGTTCACACCGTTGGGCGTGCCTTGAAAGTCTCCGGGGAAAATAAGGTAGTATTCACCATTTAGGTATTGCTCTGCTGATACATGGTAGTGATACTCTCCTTCCACATTCGATGCGTCGGTAAATTGAGTTACACCAATGTGCCCGTTCGATGCATCAAGATCACTAGGATAGTCGGCGCTCGAGTAACAACGTCTGCCATAAATGAAAAAACCGTCTGACATAATACCTACTAGGCTATCATCATCATAGGTGATGGCTCTAGGCTCTAAGTGATAGTGATAGGTTTGTGGGCCAGTATGGGCACCGTTTCTATCGAAGCCTTGTATAACGCCTAAGGAAACATCGCCGTTACCTTCTGAGTCGTTAAAAATTGGTGCACCGCTCGTTGCAATACCTATTGCCCCCAAAGGCGTAGCGGAAGATGAATCAGCTAGCTCGGGGTTGACTGGCACTGTAAGCTGGAACAAATTAATGTAATCTTCAATATCGCCAGGGGAACGCCGTTGGTCGAATAGGTCAGGATCTTCAGGTTCAACATACAAACCGCTTTCGTTGCCTGAATCCCAATAAGAAGACGTATGATTAGGTTTGCCATTTGCCTCAACGGTTACAGTACAGCCGTCAGATGAAAGCACAGCCGTCACGTTAGCTGAGGCATTGAACTCCAAAAATATTGCGGGTAGCGAAGTAACCGGGTTATCGCAAGAGTCAGCAGTGCTGCCAGTATCCGTTTCCTCTTCTGATGAGCCAGTATCGACAGTTACACTTTCACTCTCTGAGCCTCCACAGGCGGCAAGCGTTCCAATAATTGCCATTGTAATGAATGATCGCGCAAACAAATCGGGCTTTCTCATAACTGACTACCTCAGTATCTTTAGTTTTTTTATCATTTCAAATAAGGTACTGAACCTTTGTGCAGATAATGTGCAGAAAATGCATAAAAACGCGTGAATGTAATCTAGGTTAACTCCACGGAGTTGCAGCTCAATTCATTTAACGAAGTGGGTGTTAACCCCCTTTCGCCCAAAATTGTTGGTTTAGCTTTAAGTGGTCGGCGTTGATCCAAATTGAAGCCAATGAAATAGTAACTAAGTCTAACGTTTCTAACGAAGCATCTTAACGTACAGTTTTGCCCACAAATTAGGATATCCCCAATCCATGAATGCATCTGACCGAATTAAAGCCTCATCCATTTATCTTGCAACCGCACTTGTTTTTTCACCGTTTGTAATGGCCCAAAAAGGCCCGCATCCTGAAGGCCCACCACCGCCTCGGCCAGATACGCCTGAAACATTGGCAATAAAAGCTCGAATGGGTGATACAAGTACGCTTATGGGAGATATTAGTGTTCCAGCTGCAACGGAAGACTGTGACAACAGTGAGCATATTACGACGCTTCTGTGCCTCATCTCTTTGCTTAAATCTACCTTAAGTGAAGATAATCTATCGCTAATCCAAACCGAATATTCACTGGAGCAAGCCAAAAACTGGAGCAATTTGCCCGCCGGTGCGTTCCCAGAGCGCCCAGGAATATTTCTTGGCGAATTGTCCATCAAACAAAGGGGCATGGTAAAAGCTATTTTGAAAGAAGCGGCCAGCGAAAGTAGAAATGAAGGCTTCGATGAAATGGTTCAAACACTTAACGCCGATGACTACATAGGAACTATTAGCACAGACTATAAAGCCGCCTACTCCTCTTACAATGGCAAGCTCGCCTTTTTAGGTGAGCCATCAGAAGATGGGCTTTGGGAGCTATATTATGGCGGTCACCATTTTGCCTTCTCTAACACGTACAACAACGGAAAGCTTGTAGGCGCTACCCCCTCTTTTCGGGGGATTGAGCCATTTCCTTCCTTCGAAATGAATGGACGTGAGAATAAACCGCTTCTGCAAGAACGTAATGCGTTTTCGAAATTACTCACATCATTAAGCGAAAAACAGCAAGAAAAAGCGAAATTAAAAGGAACCTACCGAGATATTTTAGCGGGACCGCAAGCTGATGATGCTATTCCCGAAAAGCAAGAAGGCTTAGCAGTTTCCTCGCTATCAGAACAACAGGTTTCTCTGTTGAAAGAAGCTATCTATACCTATGTTGGCGATATTCACGAAACCGAGGCGAAACGGTACATGGAAAAATACGCAAGTGAATTTAACAACACAGTTATCGGGTATTCTGGGACTACATCACTGAACTCTGAAGACGATTATGTGCGCGTTCACGGCCCCTCGCTATGGATAGAATTCTCTATGCAGTCGAACAAATCGACAAATCAACCAGGTAACCACCCTCACTCGGTTTGGCGTGATAGACAAACCGATTATGGCGGACAAAAGTAGTGATAACGATAAAACCGTTAAAAGCTCTTATCAGTGTTACTTGCGTTTTTGTATGCAGCTTCTTCGCACTAGCATGTCCAGCTAGCGCGCATTCACTGCCAGGCAGTGAGTTAGTCATTAAACAGAGTAGCTCTCAAACAAGGATAACCTTAAGCTTCGCTTTGGAAGAGTTTGTTATTGCAGCGCCACACTTAAAGTTTGTTGAAAAGACATCAAGTTTAGGTGATTTGACCAATAACCAAGTCAAGCAATTGTCTAGCTATTTTAACCAACACTTTAAGATTAAGCCCTTAAATGACGAACAAGATGATCAGTTCATTTCACCAAGCTTAGATGCAATCGAAATACAGGGCGCATTCAACGAGCACGTTGGACAATATAGGCGAGTTGAAGCCCAATTTTCAGTGGATTCAAAAACGTTGCCGTACAACAGTCTTTTTCCAGCTGTTCTGCACTTCGACGCGATTTTGCACGAGATACGAAGTCATAGAGTGGTGGTGTTTTATGAAGGTGAGCAGAACAGTAAGATAAAGCTTGTTGACTTTGTTTACAGTGAAACTAACGGAAAGCCTGCCACCCATTTACTGTCACCAAACAGCTAACAGAACGTTTAACGGCCTTGCTACTATGAATAAGATTTTAGCATGTCAGACAGCGGCATAAGTTTAACCTCGGCACAGAAAAGCGGCGATTCACTGTTGACCCAACCAGCGCAAGTAAGATGGCTTGGGTCTTTTTCAACAGGCGCAACCAACATGTTTAAACAATCATTGCTTTTGAGTTGCGCTAATTGCTGATTATCGATACACATATTTTGCGAAACGTAGATCATTGGGTTACTTATCAAGTCATAACCTAGGGCCTGAGCTCGTTCTAACATTGCCGAAGACATTAATGAAAGTGGATAAAACTGTGGGAAACAAACCGTATTCGCAAATTCATCAATGTATTGTGTTTGATCGGCAAAGGCGCTTAACAGGTAATTTTTAGCATTACCAACAATCATCCATTTTCGTTTTAAAAAAGCACTGTCATCTAATAATGTTCGGTCTGGCATCTTTGAAAGATGACCTTTGTCATACTTAAGTAATGGGGACGAAACGGATAAATAGTCTGACTGCCTGTAGAAACCCATTAAGCTTGGCTTCCCCGATGCTTTCAAGATCAGGCGTTGCGATTCTTGCTCGCCCATCGGTGTTTTAGATACACGGGCCGACTTGAGTATCAAGCTTAGTTCGTCGCCTTCTCTAGCAGGGTTAACGAAGCTAAATTCATACACTGAGTATCGTCTTTGCTCAATAGTAGAAGCACTTTGGTTTATCTGCGTTTCTACAAACAAACCAAGTTGAAAGCCAAGCGCTATCGTACCTTGGAACGGGTTACCTGCTATACGCTGCCAGCGCAATGGATCGTGAAACAGGTTAAAATCGTCCGTAGCATTTCGAGCGATGTCGATATGTAATTGGGTAAGAATGTGCACTTGCTTTCCTTAACTAAGAAACATCCACCATAAAAAGCTATTTCAAACACGGTATTTGTGTTCAAAAGATGCCTAATTCACATAGCGAAGGGGAATATTCCACCTTACAGTTTCACCAAGTATAGGTCATAAAAGCAATAGCAACTAACTCTCAGATATTGCATTGTTTCATCGACATTTAGCCCTTATTCGAGTCATTATTTTATCGCCATGTACACATCTATGTGGTTGGCATTCACATAATGCTCGAAGTCCACTGTAAACGCCCTTTCATATTCAGTATCTGCTTGGGTGAAATAGCGCCAGATATCACTCCATACATCGATAGCAATTTGCGGCATTTCACCTTGTCGGGAAAAAACGAGATATTTTCCCGCGGGGATAGTAATGTTCTCAATCTTTAAATGTTCGGGCACTGTGTCGCCATCAAAACCTGCTAGCACCGAAAAGTCACCGGTATGATCTGATTCGTAGTTGAAATAAACGCCATACACCCGCTCGCCGCCTCGATAGTCAACAGGTATTGAACTATCAAACCTCTGCCAAAGCGCGGGGATCTTCCCCTTTGGCGAGAATTCAGCATGATTGTTGGTAATCACCGAAAAGCCTTTAATATTTATCGGTGAAGTAAGGTTTCTTACGTCCATAAAAACGTCCTAATTGTTAAGCATACAGAAAGTTTGTCCAAGCAAGTGGATTCAAGCAAACCATGTTTTAGCAGAATGACTTCAACACCTTACCTTAAGTTTCACTCCTACTGGTACGTTTCTTGATTTAATTTTTGATAAAATAATAAATGCTTCTCAAAATAAAAAACAAATTTAGGACTCACCATGGCACATACAGGAAACGTCGTTATTTCGGGTGAAGGTTACGATGTTATTGACTGCGAAACGTGCGGATTTAAACATGTCACGCCAATTCCAGACAAACTGGAGAATGAAACACTTTATCGTGATAGCCACTACGATGACGGCGAACGCGATAGGCTAAATTATTATGAGCGAGACCGCGATTGGTGGCTAATGAGTTACCGTGATGTGCTTAGTGAAATAGCTCAATTTATTACGCCTAATGATGACAATACCCTGGTTGATATTGGCTGCGGTGCGGGTCTGTTTTTGGAAGCCGCTAAAGGTGAAGGGTGGAACACAGTTGGTGTCGAAATAAGTACAATAGCGGCAAACCATTGCCGCGATAAAGGCTTAGAAATCATTAACAGCAGCTTCGATGCTGATCTCACCAGCCTTCCAGAGAATATCAAAGTGGTTCACATGCGTAATATTCTAGAACATGTTCCAGACCCATTCTCACTCATTAATGTTGCTTTCGACAAACTCGCTAGTGGTGGTATTTTAGTTGTGGGTGTACCGAACGACTTTAACCCTTTACAAGAAGGCTTAAGAAAAACCCAAAATTACAAACCTTGGTGGGTTGCCGTCCCACACCACCTAAATTACTTTGATTTCGACTCGCTAGAAGCATTCGTTTCAAAATGTGGATTTAGTCCTTTGAGCCGCTTTTCCAGCTTCCCACTCGACCTATTTCTTGCAATGGGCGACAACTACATTGAAACCCCAAGCATAGGCCGTGAATGTCATTTAAAAAGAGTTAACTTTGAGTGGTTCATGGAAAACGCGGGATTAAGCAGTTTACGCCAAGATATTTATCGCGCTTTTTCTAACCTAAATTTAGGCAGAGAAGCCATTATAATTGCGCAAAAGCCTTAGGACTGTTCATGAAAATTGAGTATATAACGAATGCGAGCTTTTTGTTCACTTTCAGTGACGGAACAACGGTTTTAACCGACCCTTGGTATGAAGATGGCATATATCATGGCCTTCTTTTCAACTACCCTCCTATTCATGAAGAGCAGCGCGCACATTATTTAAATTTAAAGCCTGATTATTTATATATTAGCCACATCCATGGTGACCACTTTAACCCTTATACGCTTTCTCATTTTGATAAAGACATCCCAATACTGATCGGTAAATTTCCGACGCCCGCCCTTCGCTTAGCTTTGCAGCAATTAGGCTTTACGAATATTACGGAATGTACCTTCGACAAACCGTGGCAACTTGGCGAGCACAGCATAACGATTATAAAAGAGTTTTCCGGGTCTTCTGATGACATTGTGAATGAAACAAACATACCTGTCGATTCATCAATATACCTTGAAGATAGAAACGGGTATAAGGTGTTTTTTGCTGTCGACAACCCTATGCAAATCAGACACGCAGAACAAGTTAGGGCGACTTTCGGTAAGCTTGATGCAGCGATTCTTGCTTACAGTGGCGCAAGTATTTACCCCTTTGTTTTTTCTCATTATAGCGATGATGAAAAACACACTCGCGTCGCGCAGTTAAAAGCCTCTCGATTACAGAAGTTTTGCGAACTTGCTAAAATTATCGGTGCGGATTTTAATATTCCGGCTGCCGGGTCTTTTGTGATAGCAGGAACGGGTTATCAATACGCGCAGTATCAACATCAAGCATGTCCTGAAGAAATTGAATCGGCCTGGCAACATCACAATCTTAACAATGATAAGTTGGTCTTGTTATCGACCGGTGACGTTCTGGACTTGGCCTCCCGCTCAACAGAGTATTCGCCTCTTGCGTTAGATAGGAATTTTACTCAACAAGACAGAGTAAACTACGCTGAGTCTCTCAAAGATTTCCCATGCGAGCTTCACAATATAGCTTGGCCTGAAGGGCTCATGATGCCAATCAATAGCTTAATTTTTAAGGCTAGAGCAAACGTTTGGAGCGCTCAACAAAGGTTATCTACATTTCCAGATACGGACGTGGTGTTACACATTCAGCCAGTAGAACAACTGAATGCAGGCTTGCAATGCCCAATGTACGCTAAGATAGATATGAAAAATGAACGTGTTCAGATAAACACATCGTTTGAACCGACTAAAGATAAGCCTTATATCAAATTTACAATGTCTACGCAGGTGCTGATAGCCCTTCTTTTAGGCGGTACATTTTGGAATGTAGCTGAGTATCACATGACAATTGAACGGGTTCCCGATCAGTTCGATCCTACTCTAAGAAGCTTGATGTCGTATTTTAAATTATAGTGCGCTGAATCATTGGCGAAGTATTGCGTTGATCTTAGTTCTTGCTCGCATAAGTATAATACACGCACAACCATTACCCACGGTAATGCATACAGGTATCAAAATGAAAAAACTCATTTTTCATCTTGCTCCTTTGCCCGTATTGAATCATAAACGTTGGCAGCACGTTGCATAGGATATATTAGCAACCGCTGCCACGGCGTTTTGGTTATTAGGCTTTAATTTTCAGTACTTTCCCTTATCAACGCGCATTTCAGTGTTAGAACAAATATAATCCAGTTTTGTCCCATCCAGGTTGCATTATATTGTGAATCAACGTTTTCTACTTGCCATAGTCGCTGTGCTTCTGGCGATGGTAACCATTCAATCTGGTGCATCGTTTGCAAAACAACTCTTTCCAATCGTCGGTCCTGAAGGCACCAGCGCACTGCGTGCTTTTTTCGCCGCATTAGTACTAACAATAATTTTTAGACCCTGGCGAGCACGCTTAAGTGCAAAAGGGTGGCGTAACGTAATTTTCTACGGCGCGTGCTTAGGCGCAATGAATATTATTTTTTATCTCGCGATTGAACGCATTCCTCTTGGCATAGGCGTTGCGCTTGAGTTCACTGGTCCTTTAGCGGTTGCATTTTTTAGTGCCAGAAAAAAGCGGGATTTTGCCTGGGCTATTTTAGCTGTCGCAGGAGTGTGCTTGCTACTTCCCGATATTGGCGGTGCAACGGCTGATAGTTTAGATCCCGTTGGCGTTGTTCTAGCCCTTACAGCTGGCGCTTTTTGGGCCGGTTATATTGTATTTGGAAATAAGACGGGCAGCGAAGGTTCTGGTGGTATTACGGTAACATTAGGCATGTTGGTAGCAGCTATTTGTGTGGTTCCTATTGGCGCAGTAAGCCAAGGCACCGCTTTACTCTCTTTAGACGTTATTTTCATAGGCTGCGCCGTAGGCATTTTTTCATCGGCTATCCCCTATACCTTAGAAATGAGTGCTATGCGTAATATGCCTAAGCAAACCTTCAGCATTATGATGAGTGTTGAGCCAGCTGTTGCAGCCATAGCTGCGTTTATCATTATTGATGAAACCCTTACGCTTTCACAATGGTTTGCCGTGGCTTTAGTTGTTATTGCTACCGCAGGAAGTTCTGCAACTCAAAAGCAACTACCAAAAGAAAAACAAATCGAAACCCTATCTTAGGGTTTCAAGCTTACTTTTCCCTTCTTATTATCCTGCTTTGTGAACTCATACCTTGCCCGTATCGTTAAACAACTAAGTAAACGGTTAAATTAACGATACAGGAAGTAGCTATGAAACATTACGCGGTGAACACAGAAGTTGAATGGGAATGGGGCAATGGCAGTGCAACGGGCAATATTAGAGAAAAATTTACCAGTAATGTAGAACGCACCATTAAGGGTTCTTCGGTAAAACGAGAGGCAAGCGACAGCGACCCAGCTTACCTCATTGAGCAAGACGACGGCAGTAAAGTGCTGAAATCTCACAGCGAAATTACGAAGTCGTCTTAATCTGTTTATTGATAAACCTAAACAAAAAATGCAGCGTTCTTTTTTCACTGATAGCGATGTCGTCAATGTAGCGAAGTCGCTTATTGGTCAATTCCTTTTTAGCAACGTCGGCGGCGTACTAACCGGGGGAACGATAACAGAAACGGAGGCCTACCGTGGTCATCAGGACCTTGCCATGGAAAAACACCTGTTGCGGCGCCCTTCTTCTATATCAACACTTAAAAAGCAAGGCGGCATTGCGTACATCTACACCATTTATGGTACTCACAGTATGTTGAATATTGTTACAAATGATGCTGACCACACTGACTCAGTTCTGATCCGAGAAATTAAGCCTACAGAAGGTGTCGAAAAAATGCGTGAACGCCGCGGCGTAAATACATCATTGCGTAATTTATGTAACGGCCCAGCTAAGCTGACACAGGCTCTGGCGATAACACCTGCGCTAAACGGTGAGCCTGTGTTAAATAACACTTTGATTTGGATTGAGGAAAGTAACCGTACCATTGTGAGTGAGCACATCACTAGTTCGCCTCGCATTGGCATAGACTACGCAAAAGACAATCAAACGGGTAAGCAAGGTGCACGGGATGACACAACCTTGCCTTGGCGGTTCACGCTTAAGTAGCGCACTTCAACTAAGACTACTTTGCAAAAGCGAAGGTCAGTTTGCAGTCGATGTATTTGAGCAATTTATTTACCACCCTTGGCACAGCAATATCACCGCTAGCAGTTTTTGATTCAACATAAATATCGCAGTCATCATATTGAATTTGCTGGCGAATAACGTAGTCGTTGATTTCGTCAAACAGGCTTTCTTTTAACGGCACCATACCAATGAACGCATCTGGGCCTTTTTTATCTACACATTCTTCACGCTTAATAAAATAAGCGCCTTCAATTTCTCGTTTTAGCGTGTACGCTTGCATGGCATCTAACGATGTTAAGCGAAAGTGCACGCTTATTTGGGGTTCTGTCACTCGTAATCTCGGTTTTTCTGTTGAAATTTATATAGGGCCTGTAGACCTTTAGTATACAGCAAAGGTCTACAGGCCCTAATTGGCTACTGCTTGATTTCCACTTTCCAAGGTGGGTTCACCCTATTTTCCCCTGCCCAGTACAGCTTTATTTTATTGCCCGATGGATCTTTTAAAATGGCCTCTTTCCAAAGGTACCGTTGTTCAGTTGGCGGTTGCTCAAAACGAATGCCTTTCTCGACAAGTGATGTATAGAGTTCGTCTAATTCCTCATGTTCGAAATAAATTACACTGGAACTTTGAGTACGCTCGCTTTCTAAAGAGAGCGAAAAAGTAGACGAGCCTTCAGGGCACGTGAATCTAGCATAATGAGGAGTGTCTACAATTTGGGTAAACCCAAGTGTAAGGTAAAATTCTACCGCGTCGACCATATTAGTTACGGGTAATGTTACTTGATTCAAATCCATTAGAGCCTACTCCTTTTTTTAAATGTTCAGAATCGCCAGCCTGTTGGGTTACACCTCAAAAATAGCGACCTATCGACATAAAGCTTACACTATTAAAAACAATGTTGCTGCTGTAGCCGCGCCCATTGTAAGGTTAAACTGCCTTCTTCGAACTGGCGAACTCAACCACACCCGTATTTTTGCGCCTACCGCCGCCCAAAGCGAGATGCTTGGAAAGCCAATAACCGCAAAAGCAGTGACAATCGCAATGCCAGATTGGGTGTAGTGCTCGCCAGGCAGCGAAAACGTGCCTACGCTGGCTAACGCCATCATCCATGCTTTAGGATTTATTAGCTGGAATAATGCCCCTTCCCACCACTTAAGCGGCCCTTGGCGTTTGGTCGATTTAATTTTGTTTTCTATTTCATCTACTGGCTCATCTACTGGGCCAGTGGCAATTTTAAATGCTAGCCATAACAGGTATGCCACGCCAAGTACTTTAAGCACACTGTACAGTACAGGAAATATGTTGAACAGCGCTCCAACGCCAAGCAGTGTGCCTATCATTAAGCCAGCGACGCCAATTACAATACCCAGTATGTGCGGCAGCGAGCGTTTATAACCGTATTGTGCTCCAGAAGCCAGCAACATCATGTTATTTGGGCCAGGCGTTACCGTACTGATAAATGCAAATGTCGCAAGTGCGATGAGTAAAGATGTTTCCATGACAGTCCCTATGTGTTGATGTAAGCAATGCGTTTCTATAAAAGGAAGAAGGTCGATTAACCAGCCATTTATTCTTCACCAATACAATACAATCATATTTTTGTATGCATCATACCCAAATACACTTAAAAACAGCCATACAGTTTCGTCATGGTAACGCCTGCATGGTAGTTTTTTCACCAATCTGTATGGTTAAAAGCCACAATAAATTAAGATATAGTTATCTGTATGCAGGTAACTTTTAAAGAGTATGGTTGAAATGACGCTTTACGAAACATTAGCCAATGAACTTAAAGCCCAGATCGAGCGTGGTGTTTTTGAGGTGGGGAACAAGTTACCTTCGGTTAGGCAGCTGTCAACGGAGCATAAAGTAAGTATAGCTACCGTGCAGGAAGCATATCGAGTGTTAGAAACGCAGCAACTGGTAGAGGCAAAACCTAAATCAGGTTATTTTGTTGCCCGTAGTGTATTAATAGATAACACCCCTAACATGACGAAGCCTCCGCAACGTCCTATGGATGTGTCTCAATGGGAAGATGTACTAGACACCTTGCTAAATACCTTCAATAAAGAGCATGACGCTAAAACCCTGTGTCAGTTTCAGCATGCCATGCCCAACATGACTGCCAAAACCCTTAAACCGCTTATAAAACGCCTGCATGAACTCACCAAACATCGAGCCTTGGACGGCATGATTTACGGTGACGTAAAAGGTGATGAAACTCTGCGAAAACAGCTTAGCCGATTGGCCGCAGCATCTGGCTGTGTGTTGCAGAGCGATGAATTTATTGTGACTTCTGGCTGCCAGGAAGCCTTATCTGTGTGCCTTCGCGCAGTAGCGAGCGCCGGCGATGTAATAGCGGTAGAATCCCCTGGGTTCTACGGTGCTATGCAAGCTATAAAAGGCGCTGAATTAAAAGCGTTAGAGATCCCCACCGACTCTGAAGTAGGGCTGAGTTTAGAAGCATTAAAGTTGGCCTTGGATCAATGGCCGATTAAGGCCATTTTAGTTGCCCCTACAGTAAATAATCCACAGGGATTCGTTATGCCTGAGGCGAAAAAGAAAGCGTTATACGAATTGGCCAGAGAGTACGACGTAGCCATTATTGAAGACGACATTTATGGTGATATTGCGTATTCCTACCCACGTCCAAAGACCATCAAGTCTTTCGATAAAGATGGGCGTGTTTTGCTGTGTTCGTCTTTTTCAAAAACGCTAGCTCCTGGTTTTCGCGTGGGTTGGATAGCGCCGGGAAGCTACAGAAATAAAGTGCTCCACGTTAAATATGTTAGCAGCTCTATGTGCCCTACCTTGCCCCAATTGGCTATAGCCAGTTTCATCGAGCAAGGCGGTTACGACAAACATATTCGGGCTATGCGTCACCATTACCTAAGTGCACGAGACGCCCTACGTTCAGACATAAGGCGTTACTTTCCTGCCGACACTTGTATTAGCTATCCGCAAGGTGGCTATGTGTTATGGGTAGAACTCAATAGTCGATACGACTCCGTTAAGCTAGCTGACGAGGCCAAGGAACTAGGCATTTACATCGCGCCGGGTCAATTGTTTTCGGCAACAGGGAAATATCGACATTGCCTGCGGTTTAATTTTATTGATAGTACTCAGGCTGCACGCACCGAAGCTATCAAACGCCTTGGTGAGATGCTTGTTACGCAACACGCCTAATTCTTTATACAAAAGGCGTAAACCCGGGGGCAGTTGATCCACATCAACGCAGGCTAGTCATAAGTCCACCAAAATAAAACCATCAAAACTACTCTACGAAACTTTGTATGCTTACGTTAGTAAATAATACAGATGCGAATGACGACATTGTGCCTGAGGCACATGGGCTATACCGGCTACATTTAAAGCCTAACACGCAAATGGCGATAGAGAACAAGCCTGTCTTTGGTGCGAATATTACCCTACATAGCAGCATTTTAAAGCACGATAATTTTGTGGCGACACCAGATAATATATTAGGTTGGCTAGATCACTGTGGCTTGTCACACTTTGCCGTGAAAGCCGAGGCCGACAATGCAAAAAATGAAGACACCTCAGCATTCCTGCCTTCCCAATTTTTAAATGCTGAAGGCGGAGTTTTGCGCGTTACTGCGCCCACACGCATTTATCTGATCAGCAAGACCCCCACTGATATAAACAAACGTGGCCTGTGCCTTTTTACGCCAGTAAAATAAACACACAGAAATGTACTCTGACCCCAAAATTTTGGGGTCAGAGTACATTTTTTATTCGATTTCTATGGTGGCGTTTGATGTGCTCTCTAATTGCAGGCTAATCGCTTCAGACAGCCCGGAATAACGCTTATCTACCCGCTGAACCATGTGGGTAAATGTTGCGTTGTCAGAAATGATTAAGCAGCCGTCTTTGGCACGGGTTAACCCTGTGTACACTAGGCCTCGATGAAATAAATTGGCTGCTTTCTCGCTATCAGGCTTAGGTAGAATAAGTACAACATGGTTAAACTCAGAGCCCTGAGATTTATGTATGGTCATGGCATACACAGTTTCAAACTGCGGTACTCTTGATAGCGATATGCTGCGCAACGCTTGTTTTTGCTGTAGCGCCTTGTCAGCACTGTCTCCCGCATTTGCCGAAGCTTTCTGACTTGAACCGTTTTGACCCGAAGCTTGGCTATCCTGGTAAAACCACGCATATAGCTTTCCTTTGCTGTCAGGCCAGATCACACCAACCTCACCGTTTGAAAGTCGCTGTGGGTGATGGTTCTTTACAATCATGATGGGCTGACCTTGATAGAAATGGCCTTCCCGCTTTCTGATCTTGTGCTTGATAGCATCGAACACCAAATTATTCAGGCCTTCTACGCCCATTCCGCCCTTGCGGACCGGGGTTAGCCACCTAACCACATTCAGACGATTAAGCGCCTCTTCGGCACTGCCAGCGTGAAAAATAGGCAAGAAGCTTTCTTTGGCCAACTGGTGTAAATCACGGCCGCTAACCTGGTGCTCTGGCCATAGGTGAACGCCAGATTGTAGGCGTGATGCAGTCTTTGAAACAAGAGTTGAATCGATATTTGAATTGAGGCCAGCAGTTTCATCATTGTCACTAGCCTTGCCGGTAATCGCGGTAAGTGCGCCGCTTGCATCACCTCGCTGTATGGCCGTTGCAACTTTTGCCACCTGCCCTTTGAAGCGCTGCGGTGCTTGCAGAGTTGCTACATAGCTTTTTGCCTGCTCATCAACAGGTAACAGAGGCAAATGCGGGCACAGCGTAGCGATGTGCTGACGCATTAACGATGGCACGCCACCTAAAGAAAGCGCGTCGTCATGACTGTTAAAACTAAGTGAACTATGTGTGCTGTTTGTGCCATTTGACACATTCGCGTTTTCGTCAAAACTTGCTGGCCCGGTACTTACTAGCTGCTCTAACACGTTGCCAAGCTCAACTGCTGGAAGCTGATCTGCATCACCGATAAAATAGAGCCGTGCATGGTCTGGCAATGCTCGTACTATACGTGTCATTAGCGCTAAGTCGACCATACTTGCTTCATCGACAATGAGCACATCTGCTGCCAATTGGTTGTGCTGATTGAACTTAGTCGATACACCGTGCTCGCGCAATCCTAGTAATCTATGCAGCGTCACAGCATCGGTAGGCACGTTGTTAAGTACTGCGTCGTCTAACTTGCCGCGAAGTCCGTCTATGCTGTTCATGATAGACTCCGTCATACGCTGTTGCGCTTTACCTGTAGGCGCTGCCAGCACAATTTTTAAGTTTTCATCGCAAGCCTGTAGCGCCAATAATAAACGCAATACGGTATAGGTTTTACCTGTACCTGGCCCACCGTTGATAACACAAAAGCGCTGCATCAGGCTTTTCGCCACCGCTATTTGCTGCCAGTCTTGCTGATCGGTTGTTTCGGTAGGAAAGATTGCGGGCCAAAGTTGCTTTACTTTTTCGCTTGCGTCATCACTTAACGGCGTAAGCGCAGCTCGTTTTACCACATTGCTCGCAACTTCTTGTTCAAACTCATAGTAGCGACGGCTGTACAGCTTGCCGTTGCTATAGACAAATAGTTGAGCCACCTGCTCGTTAACCAGCGCGCTTTTTACAATTCTAAGTAACGGTGTTAGTTGTGGCACGTCAACACCTGCTTTGGGCGCTTTTTCCTGCTCGGTTTGTTCAACCAGCGTCAGTGAAGCAGCCGCCGCCTTGTTACCACTATGCTCATTCGTTTCGACCGCCAAGGCCGTCTCTTGTTCAGCTATTGGTTCTTTAAAAAGCGTCGTACCCGCTATGTCTTTAAGATAGATACAGCTGTGTCCATTGCGCTGCATAAACGACAGATACGCCAAGATCCCCGCCCAAATAAACTGTTCTTCTTGTTCCAGTTCATCAATAAAGCCAAATTCTTTTGCGACAAATTTGTCGATAGCTTCGATGCCAAACAAGTTATCAAAAAATGACGGTACAGAGTGTTGATTGCTTTTCATTATTTTCCTTTGCCTTAGTTCTTTTGACGTGTATTACTCGTCGTCAAAACTAAACTGCTGCTGACCCAAAGACGTTTGTTCCAATGGCTGGTGAGAGCTGCCAGCATTCGAAGAACCATCGCCTTGCTGGGCATCGACTCTGCTCGCAAATATCCCGTCTAATCGGTTGAGTAAAGACGATGGAATATCAGTGTAAAACACCCCTTCTCCGCGCTCGTTTTCTGGGTGCATGCCGCGTAAGTACAGGTAATACACCCCACCGAAATGCACATCTGGGTCGTAGTTGGGCAGCGTATTCTTTAAATAGCGATGGAGCGCCAGGCAGTAAATTAAGTACTGAAGGTCGTAAAGGTGATGCTGGTTATTATGAAACAGTGCTGTTGGCGTGTAGCTATCTAGGGTATCGCCAAGCCAAGTCGATTTGTAGTCTGCCACATAAAACTGACCGTCATGTTCAAAAATCAAGTCAATAAACCCGTGCATCATTCCCTGTAATTTAGCTGTGATTAATTGAGGCGCAGTTTCCACCTCGCCACCAATAATGTCAGCCACGTTTTGCCTATGGGTAGCGAGTACTTCACGAAGATGAGCCCATTGCGTGTCGTTCATTGGAAAATAGAATTCTGCTTCGCGCAGGGTTTGCGCTAAGGGCAAATCACTCATACTTAACTGCGTATTAGGATAAAGCGGTGTTTGCAGTGTTTCCTCTAGCCACTCATAAAGTAACGGCGTGCGCTTCTCATCTAACCCAAAGCGGTTTACCAGTTCTTTGCCAGTTTCTTCCCACTCGGGCGCACTAAAGTCACTGTGCTCTAGAATATCGTGAAGTAAGTTACCTGCGCTCGCACCTTTCTCTAGGGTGAAACGCAGGTCATTTTTACTTACCGTACTTTCAATACCCGCCGAGGAATTGATGTCTGCATCAATTGAGCCCATCTCCCCCACAAGAGTGTCGCTTGCATACACTTCTTCATCTCGAATGGTTTGAAGTACGGGCACACTAGGAAGGGTTTGACTCAAGGGCTCTGTTATTGCGCCTTTTTCTGCTGCCGCGCCAGTCTCTGGGCTTTGCCCTGTAACAACCGTGGTTAAACGGCTCATTGCTGAGAATGAATACAGTCGCCATTCTTCGCTTGCCGTGCCGGTAAATTGCAACGCGGTAAGCTGAGGTAACTCATCTTCTTGCTCAAAGCCATTATACACTTCCTCAAACTCATCACCGTCGATATGGCTGGCATGGGACGCATCTTCTTCAGCAACGCGGTTTAACACACTTGACCAATCGTTGTTGCTGCCATCGCCACCTACACCAAGTGCTCGTGCTAATGCGCTTCTTTCGTTGTTAGTTAGCGGTACAACACCCATGTAACAACGATGGGCAGCTCGTGTTACCGCCACATAGGCCAGTCGCATGTCTTCCGCTTCGCTCTCGCTTTGAACGCGAGCTATGGCCTGTGGCGTCTGCCCCAGTTGCATTTGTAAATCTTGTTTTTCTTCGTCGTAATAGGTAAATATCTGCGACGTAGTATTGCCGTTTTTAGCGGCGTCTTTGTAGCCGGTGGCAAAAGGAACAAACACGATGGGGTACTCTAGCCCTTTCGAGCCGTGTTGAGTAATAAGTCGAATAAGCTGGCTGTCACTTTCAAGACGCAAAGTAAGCTCTTCATCACTTTCAGGCTTATGAATTTGCTTATTCAACCAGTCGAGTAGCTGCTCTGGGCGCTGGTGAGTCGTGCTGGCTTTTTCCAGCACTTCGGCCAAATGCTGATAGTTAGTAAGGGCGCGTTCCACACTGTCAGCATGAGGTTGATAGCTATCTTGCATTAAATACAGCAGCACACTCATGCACCCTTTTTGCAGCCACATATCTCGCAGCGACAATACTTTGTCGATTGCCGCATCCCACTGCGCGTCATCTTCATGGTACAGCAGTTCAATAAGAGTTTGGGCACTATAACCCCAAAGCGGAGACGCCAAGCTCGACGCCACTTTACTGGTGTCGTTGGCATGCCAAATACCGTTAAGTAACCGCAGTACATCTTTGGCTTCGGCACTGGCAAATAAGTTACTGCGATCGCTTAAATAAACGCACGCCAAGCCTTTTTGCTGCAGTACACTTTTGATAGCACCAGCTTCGGTCCTGTCTTTCACTAAGATAGCGATATCCTGAGGCCTCACCGGCGCGGTGCCACCATTGGCGGTTTGAAAGTGCGCTTCGTTCAATAAGCGGTAAATCTCTTGCGCAATCCACTGAGCCATTTTGCGACGCATAATGTGGGCGTTTTCTTTGTCCTCCAAACACATGCTAACGTAGTTCATTGCGCTGCGTTTCGTTACAGCACTTTTCATTACACCGCTCTTCATTAAACTATTTTGTTCGGCAGGGTCGATAAGTGGCGTTTTTGCCGCGGCCGCTTTAGGCGTAAATTCCACAGGGTTGTATTTGATGTCAAAGCCAAACACGTCGGTGGGTTTATTTGATGCCACAGGCGCACCATAAAATAACCGATTATAGGCCTTAACCATTCCCTCTACCGAGCGCCAGTTGGTATTCATCACCCAGCGGTAATCTGCCTGCCTACCCGCCTTTAAATAGGTAAAAATATCGCCACCGCGAAAACGATAAATCGCCTGCTTGGGGTCACCTATCATTAATAATGCACTTTCGTTGGCATTCTCAAGATTAGGATAAACTGCGTCTAAAATCGCGTACTGCTTTGCATCGGTATCTTGGAATTCGTCAATAAGCGCTACGGGAAATTTTTTGCGAAGTTCAGGCACAAGAGTATTGTTTGGCTTCACCACTTCGTCGGCGAGCATGCGAATAAGATCGTCGAAGTCGATAACGCCAAGCTGCTTTTTCTGCTTTTCAACGCGGGATTTGATGAACGCAATGGCTTCAACCACCAGCTTGAATACAGGCACCTTACCAAGCGCTTTGTCTTTCTCACTAAATGCTTTTTTAAGCGCCCCTGCAAAATCTTTTATAGGCGTTAAGATCTCTTTTACACCAGATGAATTTCGCGCATATCGGTTACCTTTAACAAAGGCTTCCGCTTCGGGCGGCGGAAGATAATAACTTTGTTCATCCACGCAAGAACGCAACCAAGCTTTAAGTGCAGCCAATTCCTGCGGCCGCTCTTTTTTATGGGCCGGTGTTTTGATGAGCTGTTCTACCAATAGCCCTTCATTATCCTCTACGCTTTGAAGTAGAGACTTCACGTAGGCTAAAGACGTGTACGGCGCTTCATCTAGCTGCGTTTTACACGCCGCCTCAATATCCTCTTCACTAAGCAAAATCGGGGTCAGAGTACTTTTAATGCTGGCATTAAACTCCCGCAGCAGTTTTTCGGGTGTATGCCAGCCAGACTCTGCCAGTAGTCTAAACTCGTCCTCACTTTTGCTAATTTTTCGAATGAAGTCTTCGGCAGCTTCAAGATATAAATCGCTGGTGTCATTGCCCAAATTGAGGGACATGGCAAAGCCACTGTTAAACGCTAACTGGGTAATAACATGCTGACAGAAGCCGTGAATAGTAAACACTGAGGCTTCATCAAGTTCGAGCTGCGCCGCTTTTAAAAGGGCCAGACTCTCGTCAATATCACAGCTATTGAATAAATACTGATAAACCGGGTCACAGCCACTGTCTATTTCATTGCCGTTACCTTTGGCTTGCTGCCAAATAAGTAGAGCTTCTCTTAGTGTTGCCGCAATACGCCCCTTTATTTCTTCGGTCGCGGCTTTGGTGAAGGTCATCACCAATATTTCTTTGACGGTGAGCTTTTTTTCAAGCAATAGACGCAGGTACAAGCGCGTAATATTAAAGGTTTTACCTGTGCCGGCGCTGGCCTCAATAAGATGGCGCCCTTTTAACGGCATAGCGACGACATCGAGTAGTTGCGCTTCAGTGCCACTGTGGTCGTCGGTTTCCAGCTGAGATTGCTCGTCTAGAGGGTTGTCAGAGGATGTAGGGTTGTAACTCATAGCTTCTCCTCCTGAGACGCATTGTTGACCATGGCGAGCAGCACAAAAGCACTTAAATACGGCACATCGTTCCAACTCACGCCCTGAGGAAACAACCAATTTAAGTAAGGATTGCTTGCCATATCGGCGCTGAACTGCCCGCTACTTTGTTGCCAGTCGGTTAATGCTCGCTGTAATTCTATCGTGTCAAAAAGTGCAGCGGCTTGGTCTAATGTTCGTTTGGCTTTTTCGTGTTTTTCACTTGTTGTTTCGCTGTCTACATCGTCTCCCTTATCAATGAATGGGAACAGCTCATCTACTGCCTGTTGAACTTGGCTAAGTATCGCTTTGTCGGTTTCACTAGTCCCGTCCGCACTCTCTAGTAGCGCATGCAGAATGTCGGTAAACATCTCAGGCTTTATGCTTTCCACTACAGGCTTAGTGTCTGAATTTCTGGTCCCGGGCATAAAAGTACCGAACAAACTTAAATGAATAGGTGTCGGCGCCGTGTAAACTGCCATATAAAGCTGTTCAATAAACAAAAGTAACCGCACAGCAGTTTCCCGATCGTAAGCGGGGAAGCGCTGCTTTTTCAAAATGGTTTCGCCCTTTTCCCAAGTGCACGAATAGATATCCAGCGGATAGTTGTTGTAGCTGGTTTCTTCAACGCTACTTGAAAAAACTAATTGGGAGATGAAGGATCCCAGGGCGCGATGTGCGTCAACTTTGCCTGCACATAGCTCGACTAGCGCGTCACTGCCTAATAAAGCCGATGAAGTAAAGGTGATGTACTTGCCTTGAAAGTGTGCTTTTTTAGGTTCTGCGTCATGAGGGCCCATGGCCTGACTTAATGCCAACGCCCCTTCTTTCCACATATCAACTTCATCTCTGGCAACGGGGTTATTGGGAATATCCCCTCTAAGCGACGCAATCGTGACCACTTTTTCACTATATGAAAGCTGGGTAACATCATCTTTCTCTGGCGCAATGCGCTCCGCAGATGAAAAGATAGCGTCGAGCACCTGGTAACGTAGCAGCGCATTGGTTTCAAACGGCTCGCTATTTTCAAGTAGCGTAAACGATTGAGACAGATTCACGCCCAACCGTTGGACAGAGAAATACTCCAGCGGATCTTTGAAAGCTCTCGCAATTTGAATACCTGATAAACGAAGCGATTGCGTTGATAGTGCATCAGGTGATGGTGCTAACGTTGCCGTATCCGCATCATTGGCAGATTCATTATCTGCTTCATCGGTATTTAATTTCGTTTTCTGCAACGCGTCAGCTAACCGTAACCACCCTGTTTCGTAGCTCGGAAAGGTTCCCGTAAAGCCTTCTTCACTGAACGGGTGAAGCGGCGCATTAACGCTGTACTTTGATAAATCCAGTACGTAGCTGTTTGCTAACATATCCATGAACTCAGCCAATACTAGACTGGGTTGCCGCTCACTGTTATTGGTAACGTCGTTCCCTTGGTAACTTAAATATAAGCTGTCTCTGGTGGAAATAATGGCTTCTAGGAATAAATACCTGTCTTCCAAACGCCGTGAGCGGTCACCAATTTGGCGGCCAGCACCTGCCATTAAATCAAGACCCAGCGGGCTTGATTTTCTGGGGAATTCACTGTCGTTCAGCCCCAAAATGCACACTTTTTTAAACGGAATGCTACGCATTGGCAGCATAGAACACACCGTAACCTGACCGGTCATAAAGTGGTTGCCGGCATCTGGCGACGAGAATCGATTGAGTAGCAGGTCGCGAACCTGACGAAGGGTGAGTTCGTGTTCATAACCTGCCTCTTCGCACCGTGCAGCAAGATCGGCAGCAACTTTGGCAATAAGATCCCAACTTTGCTGCTGCTCTTGTATCGGCATAAAACACGCATCTCTAAGCGATATTAAGGCTTTAGACCACTGCGCGGCCGTCCTTGGGGCTGTTAATACTTGGGCAAACTCACCCAACAGTGCCACAACGTCAATAAGCTTGCCTAGCGTAAGCGCACTTTGTCCTTCAACGTCGGGAATAGTAAGTAAGTCACTAACAATGACTTCACTATCTGGTGCAAGCATGCCCATAAGTAATCGGCGTATTCCCCACCACCAGCTATAGGTATCGTCTAGATCAACACCTTCTGAAACGGCAGTTTTGTGGGCGCTATTAAGGCCCCAATGAATATGAGCTTGTTTTAGCCAAACCACCATTTGATCGATATCATCTTGTGACACTGAGAAACGCTTTTGCACTGAATCTAACTGCAAATAATCCATAATGTCCGACACACCAAAACGGCTATCGGGCAGTTGTAGCAGCGCCATAAATGCCGCAATCAACGGCTCTGCATCCATTGGGCTTCTATCTGCAATGGTACACGGAAGCCTAACCTGCCCCCTGCCAGCCAAAGCCTTTGTGCCTACTCTGTGAAATACAGCATCAACAAATGGCGCGTAGTTTTCGATGGCCGGGCACATCACCAGAATATCAGATGGGGTGCGCGTTTTATCTTGAGATAACCAGTGTAACAAGTGGTCGTGTAATACCTGCACTTCGCGAAGCGCGGAATGGGTACACATGATAGTAACGCTATCGTCTTTTTCTCTTAAATCATGAGTAAGTGGCTTCGGTTGAGCGGCTTGCAAGATATCGTTGTGAATATACTCGAGTAGACCACGAGCAGTGTCACTGTCAGCGTTATCGTTTGTTTCTTCAAAATCAGGTGAATCAAACGCACTAATCTCAAAGGTATCCAGTTCAGTGAGTAAGTTGAATAGCTCTCTGCCCTGTTTACCTAAGTTTCCAAGCAGCGGGTTCGACTGATCTTCTTCCATCCATTTTTTGAGCCCTTCCAAACGTAATAATTTCGCCTGTTCGCTACTGCTTTTCGCTTCACCCCAATAATTAACGCTAGGATTTAAATGAAATATATGAATATCAATGTGCTGCGCGAGGGCGTCAAAAAACGCGATAAGCTGTGGGGCCATAGTGTTAATGGCAAACACTATGACACGAGTAGGCAACTTATTTGATGGATCAGTTGGTAAATGGCCAGCTTCCAACGCTCCTAACGCCTCTAGGGTCATTTGATGCAAACGTGCAGGGTGCAAAGGCTGCTCTTTGACCAATATGCGCCAAATTTCGCTTTGCCATATCTCCATGTCATCGAATACAGCGCGTTCGTTCGCTTCCCATTTAAACAACCAGTCTGGGCGGTACAGTAAGTATTGCTCGTACACGTCGGCCAGAGCGGTAGCAAGCTGAAGGCGCTGTAACCCCTGCTCTTGTTCACTTCCTGCATTCTGCCAATACCGGTTAACTTGCTCGAAGGCTTCTGCGCTCATCAGCGAGCCATCTTGGAGAATATTGTCGATTCGCCATGTCAGTACTTCACGACGATATGGAGATTGCTTGGGTACTTTGTCTTGTCCTAGTACAGTACGTGCGGTATTCCACATAAAGCGCACTGGTAAAGGGTAATCAATATTCATTGCCACGCCGTGTTCTGTGGCAAGCTGCATGCTGACCCAGTGCTGCATTCCAGGGCTTTCAACCAAGATGGTTTCTGGCGTAAATACGCCCATGGGCTGCTGACGTAAAAGCGTGGTGAGAAGAAAACTTAAGTGTTCTAATTTATTAGAGGGATATAGCGCAAGCAATCGAAAAATCCTTTGTAGAACGTGCTTTTAGATACTGTGCAAAGACTGTACAAGTATCGTCGACCTTATAATTTAGTGTATCGCATTGTGCTCAGTAGTTAAGTTATTTCTCCAAAATTTAGATAAGCAAATGTCTTATGATAATAGAACAAATACCGAGGGGCATGGCGAAAACAACCTCCGAATAATTCATTAACGAAGTGATACAAAGATATGGCGCAGCGAAAGAGTGCAAAGAAGCATGCGAGGGCGTTTTTCAGACAAAAAAAACCCACACAGACCTCAGGACACGAAAAATCTGTATGGGTAAGGTTTACGGTCTACTCAGTAACAACGTGAATAAGCGTTGCCTGGCACTCATTCACGTTAGCGCTACTGGGCAGCACTGTTAACAAATACTATTTTGCAGATTGAGTGCCAACTTTTTATTCATTACAATTCAAAGAC
Source organism: Alteromonas portus (assembly GCF_005117025.1). Classification (GTDB taxonomy): domain Bacteria; phylum Pseudomonadota; class Gammaproteobacteria; order Enterobacterales; family Alteromonadaceae; genus Alteromonas; species Alteromonas portus. The sequence continues at coordinate 147,195 of NZ_SWCO01000008.1, forward strand.
TTAAGCAAATAGCAATACTTTAGTTGTAGCGATGCAGTTTTACAGTGGTGCAAGTGCACCACAAGCATGCACTAAACCGACGAATTAATACTGAGATAACTCGGATGACAATTAGCGGTTTCTCCTGCGACGTCATTCAAGTACAATTTCCTTTTTAGAAAACTCAAATAAATTCACGGCAGGAGCACTAATGTTAACCGCGCAACAACTCGCCACTATGCTTTCTCTTCAAGACAAAATGAACGCCAAAGTAAACCCTGACTGGCTAAATGCTGGTTATGGATATTTACGTGCAGCCATGGTTGAGTCTGTTGAAGCCATCGAGCATCACGGTTGGAAATGGTGGAAAGCACAGCAGAAAGACTTGCCTCAACTTCAAATGGAGTTAGTTGACATTTGGCACTTCGCGCTAAGTGCCTGCATCATCGAGTATAAAGGTGATATTGAAGAATCTGCGAAAAGTATTGCTTCTGAACTGGCAAGTGGCAACACCTTAGTGACTTTTGATGGTAAAGATTATGACGCGTCAAATCAGTCGCTTCTTGATAACTTAGAATTGATGACAGGCCTTTGCGCCGCCAAACGCTTTAGCGTTCCACTATTCATGTTTATCGTGAGTCAGTGTGAAATGTCAGCTGACGAACTGTATCGTCAGTACGTAGGTAAAAATGTGCTCAATTTTTTCCGCCAAGATAACGGCTATAAAGAAGGCACTTACGTAAAAGTGTGGGAAGGTCGTGAAGACAACGAGCACCTGGTAGAAGTAATGGATTCCCTTGATTTGACGAAGCCTGAGTTTAGCGACTTGGTCTATGAAGGCTTACGCTCTCGCTACCCGGCGTAATCGCATTACGCCTTGCTGGCGCAATTGTGTTTGCGCGTATACAAATTGTGCATGCATGCTGCGGTAACGAAATACCCCGCTAAGGTTTCAACGCTGACTGTTTCCTTCCTTCAGATAGCAAAAAGCTCTGTCATGACAGAGCTTTTTAGTTTATTTCCGTAACAATAAAATAAAACTAGCGACAACGTTACGCGTCTACCCAGACTAATTTGTCGCTATAGCTACCTTGAATAATATCAACGAACCTATCTTCTAGTACGTGACGCTTAACTTTAAGCGTAGGTGTTAATAGATCGTTTTCGATACTCCATTCATTTTTCATCACTACAACGCGATCCATCACCTGGTGGCTTTCCAGTTTTGCATTGATGGCTTCGAATGTTTTCTTAAGGCTTGCCTCAATACTCGCTTTATCTTTTTTCTGCGCTTCTTCACTAAGCACAAGTAAAGCCACTGGCTGAGGCAAATTTGTACCTGTCACGCAGACTTGCTCAACTATAGGGTTTTCCATAAATTTAGCTTCAATCGGCGCTGGCGTAACGTACTTGCCTTTCGCCGTCTTAAAGATATCTTTCAAACGGCCCGTTATTTTAACGTAGCCATCGTTATCAATAACACCTTTGTCACCCGTGCGAAGGTAGCCGTCTTCGGTAAAGACCTCAGCGGTTTTTCCTGGCTCTAGGTAATACTCCAACATATTGCATGGCGACTTCACTTGAATTTCGCCTTCTTCTGAAGTACGGATGTCTACACCGTCATACGGCTTACCAATACAACCAATTTTATCGTGTCTAAATGGTACACTACCCGTGCCGTAGGCACTGTTCTCGGTCATTCCCCACCCCTCAGAAATGTTGATACCGATTTTCGCGAACCATTCAATGACCGCAGGTGCAAGTGGCGCTGAACCGCTTGCCCACAAGCGGGCGTTGTTGATGCCGAGACCATTGCGAATTTTTTTCGCCACGATCTTGTTCAAAATTGGAATTTTCAGCAACGTATCTAATTTCTTCTGCGGCATTTTCGCTAGTACGCCCATTTGGAACTTGGTCCATAAACGAGGTACAGAGATGAACAACGTGGGCTGACAATGCCCCACATCGCGCTGGAATGTCGCTAAATCTTCCACAAAATGAATTTTTCCGCCGCTGTAGTAGCTCGAAAGCTCGACTAATACACGCTCTGTAATATGCGCTAGCGGTAAATAGCTCATTGTACGATCGTTTTGGTTGATACCTAGTTGGTCTAGTGAACGACGCGCTGCCCAACAAGCTGTATTGTAGCTATGAACCACACCTTTTGGCTGACCAGTACTACCCGACGTATAGATGATTGTCATTATGTCATCCATGTCATGTACCGGTGAGTCGGTAATTGGCGCGATATCCATAAACTCTTTCCACTGTTGCTTGGTAGCAATATTTGGATAAGGGAAAGCAACCGTTAGATATTCTGAAGGAATAGACGCAACTTGCTCTGCGGTGTTGTCTAGTTTTCCAACGAAAAGGAGCTGTACGTCAGCGTGCTTTAATACATACTGGACCGTATCCGGACCCGCTGTGGAAAAGATAGGCACCGACACATGGCCTGCCATCATTATGCCCAGGTCAGTGATAAACCATTCAGCACAGTTTTTTGAGAAGATGCCTATACGGCTGCCTTGCGGAAAATCGAACTCACGTAAACGTGCCGCCACTTTTCGGGCTTGCTCGGCTACTTGCTTCCACGTGTAGTCGTGGTACTCACCGTTAACAGGCTGGGTGAGAAATATGTCGTCCCCACGGCTTTGTTCCCAGTGGTACAACATACTTAATGGCGATGTTATTACTTCCGTGGTGTTTGCGTTTGCTGTCATGTCTAGCGGCATAAGTCACTCATATGTTGTTATAATGTAGCTCATTTTTACAATGATTTCACAGTCTTATAATAAGCCTTATTTTTTATTGAAAAACAAGCTTTTTAAACAAGTGTTTACATTCTTTGCGATGAATAACAAGGCGTTGAGCGCTTAATTTAGTTTTTTTATAGATGGGGCTTTGTACTCTTTATGATCCTCTCTGCACAATAAAAACGCTTTCAACGGCTATTCCCACTTTTTAAATAATAGGGGTACTAGGTCGGCTGCAGTACATGGCTTCGCGTAAAAATACCCTTGGTGGAAAAAGCACGACTTTCCTATAAGTTCGTCTACTTGTGCCCGAGTTTCAACTCCCTCTGCTACACAACTCATGTTAAGGTTTGTAGCGAGTGCAATGGTTGTCGTGACCAACGCTTCGTTAGCATTGCCAGGCGCCATTTCGTTAACAAAGCTTTTATCTATTTTCAGCACAGATAATGGATAGCGTTTTAGATAACTGAGCGACGAATACCCTGTCCCAAAGTCATCTAGAGCAAGAACAAACCCTTCACTAACAAAGCGGTTAATTTGTCTCAAAGCGTTATCGCTATCGTCCATTAACACACCTTCAGTGATCTCGAATCTAAATGCTTCTTTTGGAAGATCGAATTCCTTTAAAAGACTCAGCACACCGTTTAAGTCGAATTCAGTCTTGAAATGAAGCGCAGATAGGTTAATCGACACATAACCAGTAAAACCCTGACTATACCAAGCAGACAAGTCTTCGGCTGCTCGCCGCATGGCTTGGCGCGTTACTTCTATAATATATTTCAGTTCTTCTAAAACGGGGATGAATTGGTCAGGAAATAGCGGTTCTTCGTCTAACTCCCCTCTTAGCAGCAACTCAACGCCTATCGTCGTATTAGTCCTTGCATCTATAATTGGTTGGTAATGATTAAAGAAGCAGTCATCTGAGTAAGCGCGCTTAACTTTATTTTCTAGCTGCAAACGTGTTTTGGCGCGTTCGTTCATGTCACTGGTGAAGTATGTAAAGCCGCTTAGCGCATCTTTCTTGGCACTATACATGGCTACATCGGCCTGTTTAATAAGCTCTGCAGGTTCAGAAGCATCCTCAGGATAGAAAGCAACACCTATACTACACGACACCCGAAGTACTTCTTCAGCCAATGAGATAGGTGTCTCTACCGATTCAATAATTTGTGCAACAAATGAACTTAAATCATTGTCTGCCTCAACCTCTTCGATGACAATAACGAATTCATCGCCGCCAAGTCGTGCCACGGTACCAGACTCTGCAACAAGATTTCGCATTCTGTTCGCCACTATACGTAGCAGTTTGTCGCCATAATCGTGCCCAAGAGAATCGTTAATGCCTTTGAATCTATCTAAGTCAACAAACATTACTGCTACACGGTGTTTGTGATGACGAGCAAGACCGATGGCGTGTTCAAGTCTATCTATCAATAACGTTCTGTTTACCAAACCTGTTAAGCTGTCGTATGTTGCTATTTTAAGCAGTTTGCGTTCGGCGTTTTTCTGTTCGGTTATGTCAGAGATAACAATAAGGTAGTGTTCTGCGTCGCTGCTCTCGCCACTTACTGCGGTAATATCTATTAATACGTCATAACGCTTACCGTCGGCCCCATCAATAACAGTTTCATCTTTCCAAAAATCCCCGCCCTGCATCTCCGGAAGCTTCCCTGACAAATGCCTATTTAAGTTGGGATAGCGCATATAAAGCCGTGCAAGCTGCTTAGGTAAAGGGTCTTTGCGATTAAAACCAAATACTTGCTCAAATGCAGGATTAGCGGCGACTAGACGCTTTTCCTTATCGAAAATTAACACCCAGTCTCGGGTTTGCCTGAAAGCATCGCTAAATAAAGTCACTTGTTGCTGTGCTTTTTGTAATCTGAACAAGTGACGTTGCCTAGAGAGCAAATATGCCACTAAAAGGCCCACAACTAAGGTGGCATAAATCGAATATGCTAGGGGTGAACGAAGCGGAGCGTATGGCATGGAAAAGCTTATTTCCGCCGGTATTACATTAAAATCAAAGCTTCCAGGTGTAGGAGCTACAGTAAAAACATAGTCGCCAGGGGCTATGTTGGTAAAGGTGATTTTCGCGTCGTCAGTAATGCCTTCTGTCACTACTTGATCACCATTGAGAAGTTTATAGTAATACTTCACTTTTCCTATTCCAGACATAGCGAGTGCCGAAAAGTGAATGGTTAATCCATAATCTTCATAATCTAAATCAAAATGGTGACCGCTTAAGTTTTTAAGAGGCTGATTAAGTAAGCGATTACCCAAGGCAACTTCTGTGATTGCCGTTTGCCTGCCGAGTAAGCTGCCACCTGAGTCTAAACTTTCAAGTTGGGAAGCAGAAAAAACAACGGCACCACTAGTTGAACCATAGGCAAGTCTGCCATCGTTAAGCTTCAAAGACGCACCTTGATTAAACTCTGAAACGCTTAGTTCTCGACCATAAATAAAATTTTTAATTTGCCCCGTGGAAGCGTCGTACCTATGAAGACCTTTATGCGAGCTAAACCAGATACTGCCAGATTCATCCTTTTGAAGCCCATATACAATGTTTGATAACAAAATATTGGAGTCATTAAGATTATAAAGAGGTTCAAAAGTATCGGCATCTACGCCGATTAACCCCACGCCACTATACGCTAGCCAAAGTACGCCTGTATCGTCAATTACCCATGAAGTGATGGAGCGTTCACTCCCTCGATACACCTCGGGGAAGCGGTATACAAGTTCATGTTGTGAAGTTGCTGAGTCGATTAACCACAACCCTCCTTCCGTAGCTAAGAACAGCCTATCATTGTGGTACTTTGACTGCCCTATAAAGCCATAAGAGAAATTGATATCGAACACCCGTGGGTCGAGACTAAGTGGAGAAATCGCCTTTTTTTCTGTGTCATATTTTAAGAAGCTTTCATAACCAATAAAATACAGGAGCCCATCATTGGATAGCATCATGCCTGACCCATAGGTATCGAAAACCGTATCATCCCCGCCGCTAAGTACTTCAGGGCGAGACACTTTCTCTGTTTTTAGGTCGAAAAGCCGAATCCCTTCATAGGTACTTAAAAACAACGCGTCCTTTTTCAAAGGAATAATTTTATCTACCGTCCCCTTTCCGTATACCTTGCTAGTAGAATACATAAACTTGTCAGATGTTTTCGTCGCAAAGTCGTAGTGATTAAGTCCGTTTTCAGTCCCAATCCAAATTTTATTGGGCTCAGTTTCAGCAAACGTCCACACAACATGACTAGTTAGTGTTCTGTTTTCACCTGTTCGCTCATTTTGAATAGCAAAGATGTCGGCGCTTTTTACACCAAAGTAAAGTGCGCCTGCGTAGACGGAGCTCATCCACAGGTTGTCGGCTTCGTCTTTCGCTATTGCGGTGATTTTCTTATTTGATATCTCAGTAAAGCCATTATTAGGCTCTAGTATGTGCTCGCTGCGCCAACCGTTAGCTGTTTGAGCTAACTGATACAAGCCTTTGTTCGTTCCCATCCAAAACGCGTTGTCTTTGTGTTGTACTATCGTCCACACGTTTCTATCAGAAACTACCTGCGTAAACACGCTATCTTTAGCACCGTTAACTTGCGCTAAAAAGTCGTCTTTATCTGCGATAAACACCCCAAGTACCGTTGAAATCCAAACTCGGTTTTGCTTATCCAGCATTAAAAATTTTGCGTTAATATTGTCTATATTTTGCGGGGTGCCACCTAAATAATCTAAGCTGACTAAGGGCTGTTCTGTATCGTGAATATTCTTTACGAAAGCGCCTTTCGATGTTGCAACTAAAAGAATGTCATCGATAGTCATAGCAGCACGGATAATATGGTTATTTTCTAAAAGTGCTGAAGGTAGCTTTGCAATGCGGGTTAATTCGTTTTTTTCAGTATCAAATAGCTGCACTTCTTCGCTTAGTGCCATTACTAGCTTGCTTGCTGTGTACCAGTGAAATGTTTCGGCGTGTTGCACAACACCTTCAATATCATGATAGTTTGTTGGCTCTATTTGAACGACATCTTGCGTGGCTAAATCAAGGTAAAAATTTCCTCGGCCATAAATACTGAACCAAAGCGCTTCTGAGCCTTGCAGAGATAGCCGATAGACAGAAGCATCAACAAGCGTATTTTCTGGCCCCGTTATTCGTTTAGTACTTACGCCATCCCACCGAACTAGTCCACCTTCCGTGGCAATCCAAACAAAACCATCTTCGCTTATCGCTATATCGTTGACGACATCTTGAGGCAGGCCGTTTTTTGTTGAAAGAGATTGAAATACGGGGTTAGATAAACGTGGGGACGCCACTGCATCTAAACAAACAGAAAAAACCACAAGAAAAAGGTAGGTCAAACACTTCATCACGAATGGATCGCATATTTTACATTTTTATTATTTTTCAAGTGTAACAGAATGTTTGAAACATGGGCAGCGTCAGGCCAAGGTTTTTACAATCTAATTAAATGACCCTATACCATTGAAATTGAATGACTTATTAGAAAGTTAACGACTGGATAAGTAACGCAAAAAGTACACCAGCTAAGGATTAGCTCACGATCTGGTTGCTGTGGAAATTAGTGAACCCTTTTTTAGCTTTGGTTATACACGACGTGTAAAGTCATTTTGTAAGTCAATCTTGCTGTACCGGCACGCGACCAACGGGCACGACTTGGCGTCGAATACTCGCCTGCGGGGCTAACCTGTATAAGTCGCCATTTTGACCGACGTAATGCTTCATCACTCCGCAGGCTTTAGCAATTTCCGCGTGCGCTTGTAGGTGTTGGTGTTCGCCATGAACTGGAATGGCAATCTTAGGTTTAACCCAATGATACATAAGTTTAAGTTCTTCTTCGCAAGGATGACCACTCGCGTGAATAGGTAAGGTGCTATCTTCACTGTGAATAACAGACACCCCTTTGGCTAACAGAGCCTTGCTTAAACGCCCTACACTTTCTTCATTGCCGGGGATGACGATAGAAGAAAATAAAACCGTATCACCCTTGTCTAAATTAAGGTGTGGATGATTGTCACGGGCCAAACGAGCGAGCGCCGTATTTTTTTCGCCCTGACTACCTGTTGCTACAGCTAGTACCTCGTGAGGTGGCAAGTAGCCTAAGTGTTGAGGGTCTGTGATCGGTAAATCATCCGGCCAAATACCTTGCTGTTTGGCAATGCCATACATGTTCATTAATGAACGCCCATACAAAGCCATGTATCGCTTTGTTTTCTTTGCAATTTTGGCTAGTGAGATAAGCCTTGCAATGTTACTTCCAAAACACCCCACAACTACCCTGCCTTTCAAAGGGGCAATAGTACTCAGTAAACCGTCATAACAATTTCTTTCTGAAATAGAAAAACCCGGCTTTGGCGCGTTAGTTGAATCGCCTACTAGCGCAAGAATATTCTCGTCGCCTAGCTGCTTATAAAGATTTACATCAAAAGGTAAACCGGTAATAGGGTTTGCATCAATTTTCCAATCTGCTGTGTGCAAAACCGTTCCCACTGGGGTGGTAATCTTTAGTGCGAAGGGCTCAGGTAAAGAATGGGTGATAGCCAACCAATGTACGCTGAACGGCCCTATCTGCTTGGTATCACCGGCATCAACTTCAATTATGGCTATTCGGTTTGCAAGCTTGCTGCGAGCGAGTTTGCGCCTTAATACCTCAGCGGTGAAAGACGTGGTATAAATTGGCTTTTGAAACCGTTCCCATAAATAAGGAATAGCACCAATGTGGTCTTCATGAGCGTGGGTGATCACAATACCAGCTAGCGCGTCTTTCTGCTTCGCAATGAAGGTGGGATCAGGCGCTACTACTCGGTGTGTAGAGCCTTTTGATTCGATACCGTTAGCGACTTTGTCACCCTTTTTATAGTCGGGAACTAGGGGCTCATCGAATGATACCCCACAATCCACCATTAACCATTGACCATTGTGTCCGTATAAATTGAGATTCATACCTATTTCGCCTGTTCCCCCTAGGGGAACAAACCACAAGTCGTCAATGTTTGGTTGCAACAAAGCGTAAATGCCTTTTTTAAAACGTTAGAAATAGAGTGCGAAAACGGGTGTTAAAGCACCTGATTATTCGTGGAGTTCTGCATTAAGCAGATCGATAACTTCAGCCCACGCAGCATCTTCCACAATAGCCTCTTTCAAAAAAGCAGACTGACTTTCATTCCAATACGGAGCTTCATGTAAATGCTGGCTTTTATTTAGCCCTCGATGCGTCTCGAAAAATTCAGCAATTTCTTCGTCAGAGCTTCCTAAACCGAGTTGGCAAAACAAGCTGTTCATTGTAGGTTGTTCAGTAAACATAACGCCTCCTTGGGTTATAGATACACAAAAGAATGTTTGAGGCGACGACAGCGCCACGCATGAATCGCGCGCACATGCCCTCGGCTGCTACTGAATATCTACATTTTGGTGAACGCTTGAGATCACACGTTAAAGATACTCAGCGAATTCCTCTGGTGTAATTACCTCACCTTCTTCAGCGGGAACTGGGCATACAATAACCATGAGTTCATCTTGTGTCATACCCGGTACCCATTTCGTTAAAAATTCTTTAGTCGACAGTTCCATGGCTTCACAATGCGCCCAATCTTCTGTGGCCCATAACAATGCAAGCTCTGCATCGGGCCATACCGGTACGCCATCTTCCTCATCGGTAGTTAACATCACGCAGCCATGCTCATCCTTAAGAATAAACAATTTCTGTTCTGCTTTGATTGTTGCAAGGCTGGCTTCCAAACGCTGGAACGCATTTTTTTCTAGTAAAGGATGTAATTGAGACATTGGACTCTCTCTAAAATTCTGTCATTTGCGTGCCGAACAGTTCGGCACATTGGCGTAACTAGGGATAGTGTTTAACAGGCTGTCGATACACTTTGTATGATTTCAGCGAGTCCGACCCGTCGTACTTGCTTCATGCTATGCACGTAAACTTTAAAAGATACGTTCTCTATGGTTTCTATTTTAGTCACTTTAGTGCCTGCTGGTAACTGACTTTCAACATCAATTGGAAGCACTGCTATACCACCCTCACTTTGTAAGTTGTTTAACGCTAAATTTAACGAATTCGTTCTTAACTTGGCATCACGAAGTTGCGGGTAGGCAGTAAGAAGCCAGTCTCTAGCTTTCGTTCCCCAGTCAATCGCCACAAAATCTGCAGCATCTATGGAGTCTGAGCCTTCACCAATTCGGTATAGCGCTAGTTCATGCTCCAACAATACATCGCTATTTACCTCTTCAGATTTAAGCGGCTCAGTGGAAAAAGAAAGATCGGTGACTCTTTCATGAAGCTGACGAGACAAGGTATCTAGCGTTAATACTTCAGCCTTTACCGACCAGTCTGGAAATGAGTTGTGAAGGTGGCTAAGCATTTTCGGCAACAATAGTTCACTGGCAAGCTGCGTCGCTCCGCACACAACATATTCAGACGATTGAATTTGCAGCTCTTGTTTTGCTTCATTGAGCGTGGCACAGAGTTGCTTTGCATATGGCAATAGTTTTTCGCCAGATTGCGTAAGCTGAATACTATTGCGCTGCCTTATAAAAAGTGTGGTATGAAAGTATTCTTCAAGAAGCTTTATTCGAGCACTAACGGCAGATTGAGTGAGGTAAAGGTTTTCCGCAGCTTTACCAAAGTGACGTGTTTTGGCCACCTCTATAAAGGTGGTGAGAAAGCGTATATCCATGCTTGTTGTACAACCGAATCAAAGTGAACCTAAATTGACACAGATCATACGGCAAGTAAACACAAAAGCACAGAAGCGCACCGCTTAATGCGGTGCGCTTTATTAAAATTTCACCAACTCGCTGAATTAATACTCTTCTTGGTGCAGGCGACGCTGTTTATCACGACGTTGCAAGTCACGCTTCTGCTTTTCCTTTACAGTGCTTTGACGTTTGGAATTTGGCTTTTTAGCGTGAAAATCTTCCTCTTCTACCGAGTCCCATTCATCACGCTGGTAACGATAGTCTTTACTCATTGACTTCTCTGGGTTGTTAACACACCTCAATTATTATCGTAAGCCGCAAAATAGAAAACGAATTTTAATCATCGTAGCGACAAGAATTTTTGATTACGTACGCTATAAAATTTCGTAGACCTAACACATCACTATCTATTACGCTCTTGTAAGTTCGTAGCCCAAACGGCCTCACATTAAATAAAAAATACAATTATATTTAAAATCAAGAAGTTAAATATTTTTTCAGCGTGCACTGCCACTTAGCATTACTGTTTATTATTTAAACAATCAATCCAAGTTACTGTTGTTTTTTAAACGCTTAAAAATTTTTTATTGATAAGAGAAAAATCTTTTGTTTTATCTTCGTTTTTAATTATTTTAAAAGTGCGCTGAACAAAACATTACGTTGGGTACAACATGAAAAGTCTAGCTATTCGACTATCAGCAAAACCTTATATTGACCGTCAGAAGTTTCCATATGGTTTTCGTAAATCAGGTGACTTCAGCATTACTGAAGCCGATCTTTTAACTAACTACGGAAAGACCTTGCTGGGTCTCGAAAGTGGTGAGCTATCGCCAGAAAGCGAAGATGAAAAACACTTCGTTGAATTCATTAATGGCAAAGTTGAAGCGGCTAATAACCTAGAAAAGGCATGGGCAAAGTACGTCAGGCTAGCTAGGGGTAAAAAGCACTTTTACACGCTTCATAGCAGTGCTAGCAACCAATCGGATTACGACGAGGACTATTCTGACGAAGAGTTCGATGTAGCCTAAAGCTCATTCTTATTTTAAAGCTCGCTTAACGCGAGCTTTTTTGTTTGTGGTACTAAATGATCTCTATCAACTTTAACCAAGAACAAAATGGTGAAAGGTTAAGGAATGTCTACACTTAGAGTTATAAAGGGCAACGCTTATCATCGATAACTGTTGCTTTTTACAAAGAGCCCTAGCAAAGGAGGCGCAACGATGATCATTAGTTCAAATCAGCTTACTCATTTTTCTATCCATGCCGTGGACGATAAAGTGGGCGGTATTCGGGATATTCTTTTTGACGATGAGACATTTACCGTACGCTACTTGGTTGCAGATACCAATACATGGCTTCCGCTGAGCAGAAAAGTAGTCATTTCCCCCATCGCCGTGACAAAATTAGACAGTGAGACAAGCTCCGTCGATGTAAATATGACGGTTGAAAAACTAAAAAATAGCCCCTCGATAGACGAACATAAACCCGTTTCTAGAGAATATGAAGAGAATCTCTTTAAATATTTTGGTTATGGATACTACTGGATAGGACCTGGTGCTTGGGGTGAATTCGCTCACCCTAACGAACTTGTTGAACTGCAGCAAGCAGATGAATCAGACACGCTTCATCCCAAAAAGACCAGTAATCATCTGAGAGCCGTGGGTGAAGTGAATGGCTATGAGGTCGCTACTACTACCGATAACGTTGGACACATTAGCAATTTCATTATTGACACTCGCAGTTGGAGAATTGTTATGCTAGTTGTCGATACGAATAACTGGCTCCCTGGTGGAAAACATTTAGTACTGTTGCCATCCGACATAAAGAATATCGATTGGGCCGCACACAGTGTCGAGGTCAATTTAAGTCACGATGAATTAATCAATAGACCAGAAATAGATAGCGACAGAATTGCAGAGGAAAACTACATTGCAATGCTTTGCGAGCAACTGGACAAATAGCTAATGTTGAGCTTTAAAAACTGATATCGCCATACAATGTCCGTTTTATAGCGGACATTGTGGTTTATGTGATGAAAAAAATTACTGGCAAAAGAACTCGTACATTAACGCAATAAGGCGTTTTACCCGTTCATCCGCTAGACGATAATAAATCGTTTGGCCTTCTCTTCTGGTAGCCACCATCTTCGACTCTCGTAACAATGCAAGATGCTGAGAAATCACGGGCTGAGAAACATTAACCACTTCCAAAAGCTCGGTTACTGATTTTTCTTCTTCTAACAGTGAACAAAGTACCATTAGACGAGTTTTGTTCGCGAATTGCTTTAAGAAGATCTCTGCTTCCGCAGTGTGTTCCATTATATTTTCTGAACCTATAACCATATCCTCGGACATAAGCACTCCCTATGTGTAAAGTATTTCGGCACTAATTTAGCCACTAACTATACTAAAGTATAAGACATTCTGCCGACTTGCTATTTTATGCGATGAACGTCAGTAATTCATATTGTTTACCTACGTTTGCATCCATTACATTAGATTTGCCTTATTTGAAATTTATAGAACGCATATACCGTAGAAGGATGAGTTATGCTGATTGATTTAGCTTCACGAATTAAAAACATTGGTTTCGATATACGTTGTGTGTCTGCTGAACAGGCCGTAAACGAGTTAAGACAAAATAACGGTACGCTTATCGATGTAAGAGAAAGTGTTGAGGTAGCTAAGCACCCGGTCCTTGCTTCACTTAATATTCCACGTGGTATCTTAGAAATGAAAGCACTTGAGCATTTTCAAGATGCTTCAATACCGCTATATATTCATTGTGCATCTGGCGTTCGGGCGAAACTAGCCGCAGAGCAATTAATGCATATGGGATATAGCAATGTGTCAGTTGTAACTTGCTCAATTTTTACCATTAACGAAGTTAACGAAAAATGACTTGCACAAATTGTCTGTGATATAAGTACGTCAAACAAAAGGTTAAAGGCGATATATGCTTAAATCTACACTAGAACAATGGCGTATGTTTAAAGCCGTGGTAGATGCCGGTGGCTTCAATCAAGCAGCTGCTGAAGTACATAAAAGTCAATCGAGCGTTCATCATGCGGTCCAAAAACTGGAAAACGCAATAGGTGTAACGCTATTCGAAAATATAGGCCGTAAGGTAAAGCTATCCCCGCAAGGTGAACTTATGTATCGACGAGCCTCATTTTTGCTTAATGAAGCTCACAAACTCGAAGCAGTAGCAAGCAGTTTAAAAGTAGGTACAGAAACAACCCTGCGCATTGCTGTTGATATCATTTTTCCTTCTGAATTACTCTATAATGTCCTTGCCAAAGTTTCAGCAGAATTTCCGTTATTGCGCATAGAAATTGAGGAAACCGTGTTAAGCGGTGCTAATGCATTATTAAATAGCGGAAAGGTCGATTTGGGTATCTCTCCGTTTGTTTTTCCAAATGGGTTTAGCGAAGATTTGTGTGAAATTGAATTTGCCGCTGTCGCTCATGCCGAGCATCCCCTGCATCAACTCAACAGGACTCTCACCCTAGAAGACCTTAAAACCCACCGTCAAATTGTGGTTCGCGATTCCTCAGCAGAGCGTAAGGCCGATGTAGGATGGCTTGGTGCAGAACAGCGATGGACAGTTAGCCATGTAAGAACATCGTTAGATATCATTGCACAGGGCTTAGGGTTTGCTTGGTTACCTATTGCAATTATTAAAGAGGAGCTAGAAAACGGTACGCTGGTGCCGCTTCCTTTAGATAACAATGCTGCATTAAGGAAAGCCTTGCTTTACCTTTCTTTTGAAGATGGCGACACATTAGGGCCAGCAGCCCGCGCATTTATGGGAGAGTTGAGATACCAAACTATGAACCTTCCTACATCAGATTTTATGGTAGAGACCCGTCCTGAATAGCAGTATGTTAGCCGATCGCATTTGGCAAGTGTTCGAAGCCTAGCGCAAATCCAAATAGCGATATCGTAACGCCTATCAATGCCACTGCGCCATCGTCAGTGGCCATACCTACAGCCATGATGAAAACCGCCAGTGCTGGAATTAACCCCATAAAGGGAATGAGTTCTAGGGGAATCATCACAAGGCCGCACCCAACGCAGTTCAGTGCAATTAAAGACCGAAACACGGGTTTTCTCATAAAAAAGCAGCGTGGAACCAGAAAACGATCTACCCGTGCAGCATGAGGTTTAACCTTCACAACAATGTTTCTTAACTGATCTGCATCACAGTGTATATCCATCACTTTTTGAGGAAGCCAAGGGTGTCGACTACCGAGTAAAATTTGCAATGCGATGAGTAAAATCGTCACACCAGACAATGAAGGCACACCGGGTATAGCCCCAACAGGCGTACAAGCAATAAACGATGGGAGGGCCAACATAGGGCCAAACCCGCGCTTCTCCATCACGTCCCAAAAATCAGCAAAATAGAATAAATCTTGACTTGCCCTTGGCTGCATCTTTGACAGCAGCTCAGTCAAGGTCATTGATCTTTCAGCTGTTTTTGCCCACATATTCAATTCCTTTGACACGAGTTTCGCTATGTCCTATTAATTTAAAAGCGCTTTTCTTTCTATAAAGCTGCTCTAGATTCATACAAGCCTTCGCAGTCTAATTTGCAACTATAAGAGACCGTACGGATAAAATTTGTGCGAAAAATGTGCCATAGAAGTTGCTATACGCCTCTAAATAGTTAGTGGGAATACTTTTTGCAGTAACGTGTAAATTGGTAACACTTTTTCACTTACACCCACAGCGCAATCGCCTTTCATCAATTATCGAAGTCGATGAAGTACAACAATAATTGATAATCGGTTTTAAATGTGGATATCGCATTGTAAGGATGGGTGTTACCCCGAACTAAGCAATGAAAGCAAGGAAATACTCGGTGATAACAAAGCATTTTTGTTATTGTTCCTTGTTATTTATGATAAAACTATAATATTGATTTTATTCCATATTCTTAAATGGATAGTGAAAGAGAGGGACATCCACGTGCTAACTGTACTCTTAGTCGATGACGACGCCGAATTTACTGAAGTTGCCTGTACAATTATTGAATTCCTGGGCCACGACGTTCTAACTGCTGCTACGTTGGCTGAGGCGCGAGACTGGCTTGAAAAGGAAACCTTCGACCACGTTTTACTAGACTTCATGCTCCCTGACGGTAGCGGTGCACATTTATTCAATGAACTTGATGCACTTCCCAAAAGACCTCGCGTAACCCTTATAACTGGTCACCCTTCGGTTAAAAGCGTAATAAAAGGCCTATGCGGCCCTACTGTTGACTATCTTGTTAAACCTATACAGCGAGAAGAAATCGAAGCGGTACTGACAAAAAAAGCGAAAGCAAAGGCGCCAGCAGAAGAACAGATTGAAAAGCACTTCGACTTGCTAATTGGCGAGTCGCCGGTAATGAAAGAGCTATACAAACTCATTTCCAGAGTAAGTAAGACCAGCGCCAACGTGATGCTTTTGGGCGAGAGCGGTGTAGGTAAAGAAGTGGTTGCAGCAGCGATTCATCGCGCTTCAGAAAGTGAAGGGCCTTACATCGCCACAAACTGTGGAGCTTTTTCAAAAGAATTAATTGGTAGCGAGCTGTTCGGCCATGAGAAAGGCGCATTTACCGGTGCCGTAGGTAAAAAAGAAGGCGTATTTGAGCAAGCTGAGGGTGGCACCCTTTTCTTGGATGAAATTACAGAAATGCCTATCGATATGCAGCCAAATCTATTAAGAGTTCTTGAAAATAAAGTTGTTATTCGCGTAGGAGGCACAAAAACCATACCTGTTAATTGCCGTGTAGTGTCTGCAACAAACAGAACAATGGAAGAAATTGCCCAAAGCAAAGTGTTACGCGAAGACATTTATTTTAGGCTTGCCGTATTTCCAATCACCATTCCACCTTTGCGCGAAAGGAAAGAAGATATTCCTCTATTGGCAAAAACCTTCATTGCAGAATTTAACAAAGACAATGGTTCTAATTTCAAATGGGAAGAAAGCCAGTTAGATACGCTTCAAGCTTATGATTGGCCCGGCAACGTTCGTGAATTAAGGCACTTTGTACATCGTGCAGCAATTATGAGTGACCCTGAAAAAAGCGAAATTGAGCTACCTAAAACTATCGAGTCTCCATTTGCACAGAAACAAAGTACTACGCCTGCACTACAAGCGGGAAGAACGATTGAGGATGTAGAAAAAGAGCTTATATACGCCACTCTGGAAAAGGTGAATGGTAATAAGACCACAGCAGCAGAAATGTTAGGTATAAGCACTAAGACGCTATACAACCGTCTCCACGCCTATGGTGATCTTAGCAAAGACGAATAAAAGAGGTATTCGATATGACTAGCGAAGAGTTTTCACGACTAAGCGTTTTCGTGCATGACGCTCGCAAACCTTTAAATAGAATTTCTATGCAGGCAGAGCTTGTGAAAATGGCATTGAATGGAGACGTTGCGCCCGAAAAGGCGCTAGCGGCATTGGATAAGATAATAAGCAGTGCAAAAGACTGTAGCCACACCCTTTCTGACATGACGGCTGAGCTGGGTGAGAATGTTTCGGAATAAGTAAATGATTACTAAAGTTCTGTCTTCGCTATATAGCTGGATAATTTTGGTCGTATTGGTCATCGTTGTCATTACAGCGAACTCTTTTTATGTGGTAAGTACACTTAACGACCTTTCTGCATTGGAAGCGCGATTGTTCACCACTAATCGCGTCATCAATGCAGTGAATCGATTGCATGTTGCCATACTTCGAGTCGAGTCTGGACAGCGTGGATACATGCTAACAGACGACGAAGAGTACCTTACTGATTATACCGAAACACTCGGGGTAATTGGTGAACTCATGGACGAAGTAGAAGTGAGCTCTTTTTCATCTGACATTAACGATCAGTCTGTAAGAATTGAAGAGTTGCTTAAATTAACCAAAGCGAAAGTGAATGAGGTCATTGAAGTTGTTGAGCTAGTCAAAGAAGGAAGAGAACAAGACGCCATTAGCCTAGTTAGAAGCGACAAAGGGATAAAGTTATACAAACGATTCGAAAAGTTGTTTCGCGAAATTGACAGCTCTGAAAGGAACATGCAGGGAACCCATTTAGCGAATTTGATGAGTTTAAGAAGAGATTCAGTAAATACCTTGATTATCTCATCCGCCACTACCCTGCTGCTTATAATTACTGTTTTCCTACTTTTGAAAATTAATTCCCGAGAGCACGAGAAGTATCAGGCAGACCTGGAATCTGTGAATGAAGATCTAGAGTCTCGCATTGAAGAACGGACACAGGAATTGAGCCTTTATTCCGATGAGTTAGCGCGGAGTAACCGAGAATTGGAAGATTTTGCATTCGTGGCCTCTCACGACTTACAAGAACCGCTTAGAAAAATTAGGGCCTTCGGAAACCGTCTGGAATCCGGATACAACGATGTCATTGACGAACGAGGTAAGGATTATTTGGCGCGTATGCTAAACGCTGCGGAGCGTATGTCTATGCTAATCTCCGATCTTCTGGCGTTTTCACGTGTCTCTACACGTGGTAAAGAGTTCGATGAAGTAGACTTAAATAATACGGTTCAAAGCGTTTTAGGCGATTTAGAGATAGCCATTGACGAGAAGTCAGCAGAAATTAATGTTGGCGACATGCCTGTGATCAGAGGTGATAAATCGCAGCTTGAACAATTGTTTTTAAATTTAATATCTAACGCGCTCAAATTTCAAAGTGAAGGCGTAACCCCCGTTGTCACCATCACCTCAAAAGAAGCGACTGAGTCGGATACGCGCGACATACTTATGTCAGAAGAATACGACTGGGTGAAAATTACAGTAAAGGACAACGGCATTGGATTTGATCAATCGTTCGCTGAGAAAATTTTCGCCCCTTTTCAACGCCTTCACGGTAGAAGTGAATACAAGGGCACAGGTATAGGGCTCGCTGTATGCCGTAGAATAGTGGAAAGGCATAATGGACAAATTACTGCTATGAGCGCCCCCGGACAAGGGGCAACATTCTCGATAATAATGCCGGTAGATAGCGAGCCGTTTGGTTCTAACAACAATAATGGAGAAACACAATGACGCGTAAACAAACTCAACCTATCAATATTCTAATGGCAGACGATGATGAAGATGATCGTTTGTTGACCGTCGATGCTCTGCAGGAAAGCCGTGTGCTCAACAATTTATTTTGTGTTGAAGATGGCGTTGAATTACTAGAGTTTCTTCGCCACGAGGGTAAGTACACTGACCCCGCTTCAGCCCCTCGTCCTAGCCTTATTTTGCTTGACTTAAACATGCCAAGAAAAGATGGTCGAGAAGCACTTCAGGAACTTAAAAACGACCCTAAACTTCGCAGTATTCCTGTTGTTATTTTGACAACGTCGAAGGAAGAGGAAGACATGCTTCGTGGTTATGACCTTGGTTGCGCGTCTTACATAACAAAACCCGTTAATTTTGAAGGCTTAGTTGAACTAATGCGTGCTTTAGGACGTTATTGGATAGAGTTTGTAGAGTTACCACACGAGTAAGAGGTGCTAGATGTCAGAGGTAATAAAAATTCTGTTGGTAGAGGATGATGAAGATGATTACTTCTTAACTTCTGACTATCTAGAACGGTGTGAATCACCCAAGTTTGAATTAACTTGGGTGACAAACAGCCTTGATGCAGTCGAAGCCCTCAAAACCGAAAATTTTGATCTTTGTTTGCTCGACTATCTTTTAGGCGCTGAGAACGCCATTGATGTTTTAGCCGTTTTAAAATCAAATCAATTCAGTTTACCCGTGGTGATACTAACAGGTCAGTCAGACGTCACTGTAGATGAAATGGTTATGCGCGCTGGTGCCGCTGATTATTTGCAAAAGTCAGAGATAGAATCGCCACGCTTTATGCGTACCATTCGTTACGCCATGGTTAGGCGCGACATTGAAAACGAGCGAATTGAACGCAATAAAGTAGAACAAAAGAATAAAGCGAAAGACAAATTTCTTGCGCACTTAGGTCACGAGTTACGCACTCCCCTCACCTCTATATTAGGCTATACAGAGCTTTTGATTGACGATGCTAGAAACAGCCCGTTTCAGCAAGAATTATCGATTATTCATTCCAACGGGAAACACCTGTTGAGTTTGTTAAATGACCTTCTCGATATGTCTCGCATAATGGCGGAAAAGCTTGAGCTAAATATTAAAGAGGTAAATTTATCTGCTTTTCTCACCGATATTCATTCACTAATGCGGTTGAACGCAAAAGACAAAGGATTAAGTCTCAACGTTATCTCAAAGACTAAGGTCCCTGAATTCATCCAGACTGACCCTACGCGGCTTCGGCAGGTGCTGCTTAACCTCATCTCAAATGCCGTAAAATTTACGGATAAGGGCAGTATCACCCTTACCATTTCACTGGACCAACATGATGAAGCTAACAAACAGTCCCCGCTTCTCAGATTTTCAGTTGATGATACCGGCATTGGAATGCCGCCAGACAAATTAGCCAACATTTTCCAGCCTTTTGAACAAATTGAAGATGTAATGCGCGCTAATCACGGCGGTGCCGGACTTGGATTGGCTATTTGTAAAGAGCTGGTCACGAAGCTTGGGGGGGATATTCATGTGACATCTCGGCTGGGCGAAGGCAGTACTTTTACATTCGATATCAACCCGGGCGATATATCCTCTCAACCTAATGTCGAATTAACACTCGGTCAGATTCAACCAGTCGAATCTAGTAGCATTGATTTGAATGTGACGGGAAGAGTTTTAATTGTCGATGATTTGAGAGAAATTCGTAGACTTACCGGTCACATTGTAAGTCAGTCTAAGGCAGACATAAGCTATGCTGAAAATGGAGTAAAAGCACTGGAAGCGGTTTTGCAGGCAGATGAACACAACAAACCGTATGACTTGGTACTCATGGATATTCACATGCCTGTAATGAACGGAATTGAAGCCTTACATGCAATCCGTCGCCATGGTAAGAATATTCCTGTAATCGCAGTGACAGCCGCCAGTCGAAAAGGGCTAAGGGAGTCGCTGATACGCGAAGGTTTTAATGATGTTATCGGTAAGCCTATAGACCGCTTTGCATTAGCTAATTTACTTTCGCAATACCTGCCTCCCGGCGACCACATTACGTTTAGCAATGTTGAAGCGCAAGTGGCAGATATGCCCATGCAAAAGCCTTACGCCCCAGAAAAAGAGGAGTCTCATGGCGCCCCTATTAAACATCGCGTTGACTCAGATGAAGCAACAAACGGGGCTCAGCAAAGCAGCATACAAAAATCCAGCAATAAACGTGTGCTGGTTATCGAAGACGATGAAGACGCAGCCGAGCTTTTACAGCTGTTTTTAACCCACTTAGGACATGATGTAACCACTGAATACTGTGGCGCCGACGCGCTTAAAGCGGCCGAAAGCGACAGCTTTGACCATGTATTAATGGATCTAACATTACCTGATTACGATGGATATGATTTAGCTGAAGAAATTAAAGGAAAATTGCCCAATGCGACTCTCACCATAGTGAGCGGACATGAGGCAAGTAAAGAAACCATGCAAACAATTGGTATAGACAGCGCGTTGCTAAAACCAGTATCAAAAGACGACCTGGCTTCTGTAGTCGGTTAATTCATCCATCACTTTTAAGCAGCAAGAAAATATTACAAAGGTTTGCAAAGATACCGTGATTATCTTGCAAACCACTCACTTCAACAAACCTCACCAACTCCTATATCCTTTTGATTATTATACAAATTTATATTTGGTATACCCGTTGCAACAATTAAAGTGAACCCAAAATATTAAGGAGAGTATTATGGCTACACAAGCTTCAGCAAAAACACAAACCGTTAACACAACCCGTACTAATGGTGTGGCTGAGCCGAGTCACCCAGTAACGGATCAACTGAAAGATTCTCTTCATGCATCGGTAGACAAGTTGGCTGATAGCGCAGGTATTGCCGAGGAAAACATCCGCCGCACTGCCTCATCGTCAGCGGAAAACATGTCAGCAAGAAAGCGCTTAGCACAGCAAAAATGGCAGGCATCGAAAGTACGTCAATATGCAATTGAAAACCCTCTAGCTACTGCGGGTATGGCGTTTGCTGCGGGTATGTTGGTAACGTCACTACTACGTAAGAAGTAAACTTATGAAAGCACCAGATTTTCGTACATCACAATTTATTGTGTGCAATGAAAATCCGTTTCGCCTGACGCCGCCCTCGGCGCAGGCGAATTTTCGCGCACAGGTGAAAGGTGATCATACAACCAAAACATCGCCAAAAGACCAACCATCTACCCAGCAAAATTACCCAGATCCATCATTTTCAGACATTTTCACTGCGTTTAAAGAAGCATTCAACCAAAGAAAAGCACAGGGCCTAGCGTTTCTCGAACTTACTAACAGTGAGTTGATGCTCATTAAAAAGAGTTTCTTTGTTACCATTTTCGCGTGTTTAGCAGCTTTCGCAGTAGGTACGGTTTGTTGGTTGATTTTAAATATCGCTATTGGCGCTTTACTCCACAATATGGGTCTACATTACGTAGCTGTTCCACTTATTTTATTGGTGTTAAACAGCATTGCCGCATTTGGATTCTTTAAGCTTGCTCAGAACGCTTTTAATTACCTGAGCTTTAGCAGGCTAATTCAAACCTGGCGCAAGGTCTTCGAATAAAACGAAGCTCTAACCCATGCATCAAATGACATGAGCACTAAACGAGGCTATTTGTTATGAATATCTTTCTAAAAGCTAACATGCGCGACATTGCACAAAAAGAACATGCCTATTTTTCACAAAAACATCATGCCGACGTTGCACTTACACAGGCAAAAAGGCAATGTAAGTTAATGATGGGCAAACCAGAGACCCTTCTTGGCATTGCGTCAGTAGGAGCATACAAAGGTGCAGTTGATGCAAAGCCTAATGCAAAGCGAAACCAAGCGCTAATGACATTAGGCAGGACCGCATTATTGTCATTGTTTCAGTGATTACAGTATTAAGGAACATGTGAGATGAACATCAAAAATAACATTAAGAATAGCCGTATACTTCTTACCTCTATGAGCATGGCATTAAGCCTTGCAATAGTGGGGTGTTCATCCACACCAGTGGCTGCGCCTACGCCATATAAGCCCGCTAATTCGAAAGCGGCTTACGGATACTCAAGTGAGAAAATCGCTGTAGATGAATATAAAGTGCTTTTTAAAGCAACGGATAAGACACCTGCAGATAAAGTTCAACAGTTCGCACTTTATCGAGCAGCCGAAATTGCCCAGAAACAAGGATTCACTTATCTAGCGATAGTGAAAACGAATGTAGACAAAAAGCCAGTGATAGCGAGAGAGGTAATGACAGGGAAAGAAGAACCTCCAGTATTTCAAACAGACAGGCAATGTACTATGTCTGGCTGTGATGAGGTGGCTCAACCCATGGCCGTCCCAAGCTCTAACGACGTTGTAAAAACTCAGATTAACGACATTTACTTTACCATTGATGTAAAAATGGCGAATGATAAAACGCGTTTAGGTAAAAACGCCTTTACTGTTTTAGAAGTGCTTTCACAGCCTCTAGAGCCAAAAAACGCCAACTAGCTGAACGTCATTCTGTTTCTCTATAAACTGTAGCATCAGTTTTTTAACAGGAATGCTTTTCGGTACGCAGTTGGCGTTACCGAAAAGCATCGCTCAAATGCACGAGCAAAACCGTGATACGTTTTAAAACCAACAACCAGTGCAATAGTCTTTATTTCTTTTTCCGTCGTGGCTAAAAAATCGCTAGCTAACTGCATTCTATACTTTTCCACGAACTGTGCCGGTGTCATATTTGTTTCTTTCAAAAAGAGTCTATGACATTGCCTTTCGCTCAAATAGACTAAATCAGATAACTGTTTAACGGTTATACTTTCATCGATATGCTCTCCAATCCAGCTTATAATTTTAGCAAGCCGATCAGATTTTGGCTTTTGAATGTCAAGTACGTTGGAAAATTGCTTTTGATTTCCTGAACGTTTTGAGTAAACCACTAAATGCTTAGCAACATGGTGCGCGAGGCCAACACCGTAATCAATTTCTATAAGACGCAGCGTTAAATCTATCCCAGACGTAACACCGGCCGAAGACCAATATTTTCCATGTTGAACAAATAGCTTTTCGCGCTCTACATTAAGCGCTGGGTACTGGGACTGTAAATCGCTGGTAAACGCCCAATGGGTTGCAATAGTAGTATTATCAGGTAGGCCAGTTCGAGCAATTAAGTATGCACCCGTGCAGATAGTTGCAACACGTTCCGAGTTCGACATAAGTCGATTTAAGCTTTCTAACTGAGATGGTGTGATTGACAGACTTCGTGCCCCCTTTCCTCCTGGAATAATCAATGTGTGGCACGCACAAACATCGTCCATAGAGGTAGACGGTATAAATTGAAGCCCCGCTTCACACTGAACAATACTGCGATCAAAGCCCACTATCTTTAATTCATAGCTATCATCCATTCCCTGAAGTGCCTCATAAAAAGCAGACTGAGGACCAGCAAAATCGAGTAATTCCATTCCTTCGTATGCAAGTAAACAAATAAGTTTGCGCATAAGTCACGTAATATTGATGAAGTAATGCGATCATAATACACACTTACCAGCATGACAGATATGACATCAAAACGCCCAAAACTGACACATTTTTGGACATCTTCATTTTTAATGAGCCGTTAATCTTCTGTTAATGTTGTACAAAAGTCTCCGTCATTCAAGCCAGCTATCATTAAACCCATGAAGTGCAGAGCAGATTTGTAGACCGCTATTCACAACGTGACACAGGCTCTGCTCCAAGCAATTTAATTAGGTAGTAACACATATTTATTTTGCAAATGACTGAGGAGTCACGAGATGAAAAAGCTAAGCTCGTTAATGACAAAAACAACACTTGTAGCAGCTTCGATTATGGTAGTAACAGGCTGCAGTGCAGTTGCAAAGCCGCAGATGGATCATTCACGAAGTGCAAATGCGCCAGTGTTAAAAGCTAACGCACTGGATAACGCATTACTGTATTCAGATGAATGTATTACTGAGCGAGAAGTGGTTACGGCACAAAAAATGTGGGGCGATGGCATCGTACGAATTGGTGCAGTATTTAGTAACAAGGGGGATTACTCTGGTGAGGCCGCAGACTTTATACAAGCCATGTACGGTTACGACTTAAGCAGTGTATTGTTTAAACCTACACTTGCAGCTAACGACCAGTTCCGCTCAAGCTTTGATGCAGCGCTTTCATACTTTGTTGGGGGAAATGACGCATACGAAGAGGACAAAGGTTTTGCAATAAAGCCTTATACCAATGTGAAATTCGATAACGTGGGTATTATCAACAACAGCTGTCGAATGGCTGTAGCTATGGGTAACTACTTCTTTACCGACACGAAAGGTGGTGAAACCAAAGTAGAATACACCTTTGCTTATGTCAAAGATAGTGATGGCGACCTGCGGATTGTTGCTCACCAATCGTCGCTACCTTACAACCCAAATGGTAACTAAATAAATTCTAGCCCCTCAATTCTCACAGAATAGATGGGCAAAACTCTCTCCTTTTCTTAGGCAAGGCGTTTTTTCCCTTTCGCTTTGCCTCTTTTTTATTTTTGGTCAAAAGTCGTTAATTACTTTGAGCCAAGTGGTGAATTGTTAGCCTTTTTCATTCTGTAAAAAATGCATTCATTCGTGTAATCGTGACGTTAATTACCTACATACATGCCCCAAAAAATATAGAAAATTAAAATTATATCAATATATTTCAACAACTTAAAAAACAGGCACAGAGATAGCATTAGTAACAGTGAAAGTAACGGAAGCAATACGAGGATTAAGTTATGTTAGGTTGGGCAATCACATTTTTTATCATCGCCATTATTGCAGCAGTTTTTGGTTTTGGAGGCATCGCAGGTGCAGCAACAGGTATCGCACAGTTTCTTTTCTTTGTGTTTATCGCGTTGCTCGTAATTTCACTTATCGCAAATGCGTTACGTGGTAGAGCACCAAGGGCCTAAGAGTTAAAAGTATTTTAATAGGAAAAAGGAGTAAGGATATGTTTTCATTTAAAAACTTATCAAAGGTACTAGTAGCATCAGCATTTGCACTATCACTAGCAGCATGCGGTGACGGTGAAGCGGAAGACGCAGGCGAAGAGCTAGACGAGATTGTTACCGATGCAGGTAATGCCGTTGAAGACGCTTGTGAAGATGTGAAAGAAGGCGCAAACGCCGAAGATAAAGACTGCTAATTAGTTTTTTATCAAAAAAAGGGCCAGACAAATGTCTGGCCCTTTTTGTGTTTACTCTCGACGTTGTTTTACCTGGCCGTTTACTTAAGAGACTTCCTCACCACCTAACTCCCGCGCAAGGTCGTCAAGTGTAGATAGCGTCGAATCAAACTCACCGAGGCTATAACGATACTTCACGCTTACATGATGGTCGGTACGCCCAAACTTCACCCTTAACCCTTCAGCTTCGATATGCTTTACGGTATTTAAAAAGCGATAGGCAGACATTTCTGTTTCAAATTGAAACTCAACACTGTTTTCCATTGAGTCTATCCGTTTAAACCACAATTTCTGGGTGAGCATCAATGACCGCAACAACCCGTTGAAGTAAATGGTTATCTGCTTCACGTATGGAGTCGTATGATAACCAGTCCGCAAGGATATCTGGAGCCGTTGCCGCCTCACCTTGTTCCAACTTAGCTGTCATCATTTGCAGCTGTACGCTAGAGCGTATAGATGCATCGGCATCTGGGCTTGGCATACCTGTAGCGACTTCTAATGCTACCGTTAACCATTGCCTATCGTGCTGAGTTGTTCCATTTCCAGTAGACTGGCCCAATACGCTCGCCCAACGCTTCCCTAACGTTTCCGCCAGAGACTGCTCGTCACCACTGCCCTCACCTACACTTAGCTGTAGTAAAGCAATCAGAGCTCGAGCCCGTGCCAGTTGCGCTTGGGATTGTGCATTTTTAGCGTGTGCTGCTCGCTTACTTTCAAGTGAATCTATCTTTTTGTCTACTTTCGTACGCTGCGCTTTAGGCAAGTCGGTTAACTGAGCACGAACGTCACTTATTGATTGACTGAACGTTGCATCATCGCTGTTAATATCAACCGCTTCCACTTGCTTGAGTATCGAATCTACTAACGCATTAAACGCATTATTTTGCACTTTTCGCTCGGCTTTCAAACGTTCAAACACGGTATCGTTTGCAGCTTTAAATTCTGCCCACAACTTACTTTCTTCACGTTTGCCCGCATGACCAACTTGTTTCCATTGGCTTTGCAATTGCTGAGCTTTGTCAGCGGCGATAGTTACATCTTCTTCAACTGCAAGCTGCTTGGCCTGAGCAACTAACGCGCGCTTTTGCACTTGGTTATCACTTTGCCACTTATTCACTTTTGCCTGAATGGGCGATGATACCGCCTTCCATTCTTGCTTCAGCTGCTCATACGCTTCACGTTCAACCTGACCCGCACCGTGCCATTGTTTCGATACTCTATCGAATACCTTCACTAATTCAGCTTCGGGCATGTTTACATCTACTGCCTTGACCGTAGCGATAATTGACTCACGCTGTTCACGTGCTGCAGCCCGTTGTGCGTCTAACTTTGCGTAATGTGCTCTACAAGGCTCGAACGCTTTTTCAAGGGCATCATCGAATTGCTGTTGTAACAACGTATCTTCGCTGCTCTCTTCGTTATTTGATGATGACGGCGTCAGTGATAACCACTGCTTACGCAGATATTTAATAGCCTCACTTCTTTGCTTAATGTTTTCGGCGTCAGCGCTAGCTAGCGCCTTTGCTTCTTCTAGAAGTGCAGGTTTGCGCGGTGCAGCAAGATAGTCCTGCCAACCTTCTAGGCGCGAAACATCGCCAGCTGTCTTCTCAAAGCGCTTCTCTACATACTTTTTGGCTGAACCAGGAAGTGCAGCATAACTTTCCTGAAGCTTTGCAAATTTAGAAATAGCAACGCGAAACTTACCCTGAGCAATTAAGTTATCAATGACACTAATGTGTTTTCTAACGTATTTTATTTGCTCATTTTCTTTGGATTTTTGTGCACGCTCCTTGGCATTTACACTGTTTGTTGCTGCATTAAAACGTTTAGATAAAGCCTTTGGAATGGCGTCGATTTCGCGGCTAAGCGCTTTGTACGCT
This sequence comes from Alteromonas portus, assembly GCF_005117025.1. Taxonomy (GTDB): domain Bacteria; phylum Pseudomonadota; class Gammaproteobacteria; order Enterobacterales; family Alteromonadaceae; genus Alteromonas; species Alteromonas portus. Next base: position 174,803 of record NZ_SWCO01000008.1, read on the forward strand.
TGACGAGCTTCCTCAAATTCAGCTTTAAGAGCTATTGCGCTAACGCTAGGTGCCTCGTCGTCACCGGTTACTTCACCGACAGCCTCAGTGGACAGGCCAGCGTCTTCAACGCTCATATCACGGGTATCTTTGTCCGACTCACTATCGCTTGCCGAAACGATCTTAGCAGCAATGTCTTCGAGCGACTGAAGTTTTATAAGTAGCTTTTGACCGTATTGCTGCTGCATAGAGAAGCGATCTAGCTGCTCGTTTAGTTCGTCGACAGAGCGCTTAATCTGTGTAATTCGTTTATCAGTTGCAGATTCATCATCTAAACGGGCTAACTGTTCGAGCGTTGCTTCAACACCGCGTACGCTTTCATTTACCGTTGCAACATCAGCAAGCGTAGCTTCACAAAGCCGGTTGTTGTACAGCCAGGAAACCTGCTCTTTGGCGTGTGTCAACTGCTGCTCGCACAAGGCTTTGGTATTGGCACGTTGCGACGCTTGTTGCTTTTCTTCCCATGCCGGGCGAATACGGCTTAAGTATCGTTCAAGCTGCTCACCTAAACGGGCGCGCTTTTCTTCATATTCAGCTTGTTCTTCTGAAGTGAGTAAGTCAATTTGAGCAAACAGCCCGGTTAATTCGGCCTCTAGCTCTCTGCGCTTTTCATCAATGGTTTCTACATCTGACTTGTCCAGCAAAGCCTGATATTTTGAAAGTCCCAAAGTGAGCTGCTTTTTAAGCTCCACTGGGCGCTTTGCAGCCTCTTTGATAGCATCGATCCGCGCATTAATTTGCATAACAAGCGCATCATCTGACACTTTCTTAGCAAGCTTTTGCAAATCTGATACGTCTGAGTGTGCGTTGACTAGTTGAGTCTGCAGTTGAGAACTTGCGCCTTCTAAAAAGACAAACTGGGTGAAAGATGGCTTCGCTACTTTTTCGATTAGCGCGTTAGCTAGCGCATCATCTTGTAAGAGCGTAGGCTCTTTCTTCAACATTTGCGGTACTAACTGCACAACTAAATCAGCGTTAGCTGTTTCAGTTAAAAAAGAGAATATCTCTTGGCGAGAAAGTGTGACATCACCCTCGCCTAACAAAGCGGCATTTACCTTTTTCTCCGCCGCTTTTTTAACGCGAGACTGCTTGGCAATTTGAGACATTTTAAGCCACAGCACAAAGCTATTAAGCTTCTCTAGCGCTGCTAAACTGACATTTGCATCTTCGTCATTAAATGCCAGTTCGTGAAGAATTGTTTTTTCCTGTGCCTTGTCGGGAGAGAGACTCTCGATTGCCTGCATCCGTTTCTCAGGCTTTGGGCTTTGGTGTGAAGGCGCAAATATACGACTAAATATCATCCTGTTTAAACCGCGCTATTGTATTTTTATCATCCTGCTCATCGCGTAACGAGCGTTTAAAATCGGCTTTGCTTTTATGTACAATTTCGCCGCTCTCGCCTACTGTCATATGCTCAGAGGACTTTTCTATTTTCGCTTGATACAGCATTACCGCCTGCATGCTGCTTGCTTTTTGATCTTCGTTTAAAGGCGTACCGTCAGGCCACTTACCTGTTTCAACAGCCTGACGCAGACGCTCGTATATCTCCGGCGTCATACTGGCTAATAGTGCTTCTATATTCATTTAGGAAAAACGCTTTATATAAACAATTCGCGCTCGGTTTACTAAGTACCATACAAAGCCAACCACAGCGCCCAAAATAGCTAAATTGTGTTGCAAATCACCTGGGCGTGTTCCGCCCCAATACATGAAGCCGAAACTCGCAACGAAGATAAGCATAGCAAGAAGGGATTGGTTCTGGATACTGGCTAACTTTTTAAATCTTTGTAAGCTTTGTTTGCGCTCTATATCTTCAGAGGTCGCATCACCGATTTTAAAGTCACAGTGAGGACACGTCTTCGCTTTATCAGACGTTTTCTTATTACATGAAGGACAGTCAACTAATGCCATATGTTGCTCCTATTTATTGGGTGCGAAATGGAAATGCACAACACGCCATTGAACGAGTGAGCATTTATACGCGGACGGGTATCATACTTAAGTTCATCACAACAATGAAGTCGATTCTGTGGATTAACCTTATCGCCATAAAACAAAAATGCGCAGGGTGTTAACTTTTGTACAAAGTTCACCGCTACGCATTTCTATCTGATGACCAACTTGCCTTTTCTCTCAATAAAACTCAAGAAAAGGCAATACTCACCTTATTTTTTATGTCGAGACCAGTAGTCGTTAACCGTTTCCTTCATCTCTCTACATAGCAGCATAATGCCGAACAGGTTTGGCAAGGTCATTACTACAATAGCCACGGCTGAAAGCGCCCAAACCAATGTGGTGTCAGAAAATGCAGCCCAAACAAAGCCGGCGACGTAGATAACGCGATACGGCATTACCGAACGAGGACCAAACAAATAGGTCATAGCGCGGTCACCATAGTAAGACCATGCAATGGCAGTTGAGAACGCAAACAGCATAAGGCCAATTGACACGATATATTGGCCGAAGTCGCCAAAGAAGCCACGAGTAAAGGCAATAGTAGTGAGCGCTGCCGAGTGGACCAGCGACTTACCGCTTACTTCAAGGTTCTCTTTAACAGGCTTTCCGTCGACAATTTTAAGCGTACCGGTGAACAAGTCTTCACTGCCTACCGCATACTTCACATCTTCTGCTACAGACCTAGCGTTAAGCAGAGTAAAACCATCGCTCACAGCCGTGCCGTTAACAACGGTAATAGAGCCAGTGTACGGCTGTACATTGTTACCTTCAATTTCATTCAAGTAACCGTATAGCTTGTTTACATCGTCTTGGTTTGAATCGTCGTATTGACCAGCGACAAAGTACATGTCTGAACGGTCGAAGACGTTTTCATGTTTTTCTTTCCACACGCCAGACGACAAAATAACTAAACCAGTAACGGTACAGATTAGAATAGTGTCGATGAAAGGCTCAAGCAGTGACACCATACCTTCTGACGCAGGCTCTTTCGTTTTTGCTGCTGCGTGAGCGATAGGTGCAGAACCTTGACCCGCTTCGTTTGAAAACAGGCCGCGGTTAACGCCACGGTTAAACGCATAAGCTAACGAAGCCCCCAAGAAACCACCAGCAGCGGCTGAACCTGTAAAAGCATCACCGATAACAGCAGAAAACGATGGGCCAATGTTGTCTAAATTAGCAAAGATAACGGCAAGCGCACCGATAAGGTAGATAACTGCCATAACGGGAACGACACGCGCTGTAAACGCGGCAATGCGTTGAATACCACCAAGAATGACCAAAGCTAGAAGAATACCCAGTACACTACCCACCATCCAAGGCTCGAAACCAAAAGTGGCTTCAATACTTTGCGCAATACCGTTACTTTGCGGAAGGTTGCCAGTACCAAATGAACTTACCACGGTGGCAATAGCAAAGGCTACGGCAAGCCACTTCATGTTCAAGCGGCGGTCCATATAATACATAGGGCCACCAGCCATGGTGCCGTCTTCTGTCTTAACACGGTATTTATGTGACAGAGTAACTTCTACAAATTTGGTTGTCATACCTAGAAAGGCTGTTACCCACATCCAAAATAGTGCTGCGGGGCCACCAAGAAAAATAGCGAAAGCAACACCAGAGATGTTACCTGTACCTACGGTACCAGACAGTGCGGTTGTAAGTGCACGAAAGTGCGTGGTGTCACCTGGATCGCTTTCTTTATCAAACTTACCGGTAACAACCTGCCAGGCGTGTTTAAAGAAACGAATTTGCGGAAACTTAAGATAAACAGTAAAGAAAAGACCTACGCCTAACAGTACATAAGGAAACCAGAACGCGCCCCCTAAGAAACCATCGAGCATAGTTAGAAAACCATATAACCCTTCCAACGTTATTCCCCTTTTTTATTATGTTTAATTGTTGTTTTATTTTAATAATTAAAAGGCCTCTTTTTGTCGAGGCCTTTTTTGCGGAAGCTTTTGCTTCCTTATTTTTATATTATTGCTCTGATGCTTTTAGCTTTTTGACAACTGCATTCACACCAATAAGCAAATCTTCACCTAATTGACGGCTGCGCTGTACCGACCAACCGTATATGTCGTCTGGTACATCAGCGTTGTCTTTAAATGGCATTTCTACCGTGTACGCCATACATTTGAACTTCTCGCCCACCGCGTTTGAAGCCACAGTTAAATTAGCCTTACCCGGCTCATCTTTATCGTAGCCAAACTCGTCTTGAAACTCAGGCGTTGCATTTAACAACGCATCTTTAAAGGTGTTCTCAAGCATTTTGATAGTGTCATTGTAGCTAGGGTTACCTTCACTTCCTGCAACAAAGTTGTACGGCAATGCCTCATCACCGTGCAAATCAAGATACATATCTACACCAATTTCGCTCATTGCGTTAAGTACGTAAAGTACTTCTGGGCTTTTTTCTTTCGATGGTGTTGCCCACTCGCGATTAAGATTGGTTCCTACAGCGTTGGTACGCAGGTGACCGCGCGCGCTTCCGTCTGGGTTCATATTTGGCACAATGTAAAACACAGCGTTATCAAGCAACTGTCGAGCCAAACCATCTTGCTCGTCGAGCAAACGGTAAATAATACCTTCTGCACACCACTCGGCCATGGTTTCACCAGGGTGTTGGCGTGCGGTGATCCAGACTTTTTTCTTTTCTGGTGTTTCTTCACCGATAACCAGCATAGACATATCACGGCCATCCAAAGTAAGGCCTAGGAATTTGTGCTCGCACAGTAACGACATTTGCGCGTCGTGCACAAGATCGAGATGACGTTCGTAGCTGTACGGAATGAAATACGCAAAGTAAACGCTAGGTTGTTCTAACGTTAGTGAGAACGTAAGGTTATCGCCGTCAAATTCGCTAGGAATTCTAAACCAGGTTTGACGGTCGTAAGACGCTAAAACGTTATATCCCTTCCAACCCTCTGGATACGCTGATTTTGCCAAGTTACCAATCGTCATTGTGTGCGTAACAAAGGTTTCGCCCACTAAACGAAAATGGAACCACTGAGCAAATTCAGATTGGTTGTCGTTGGGAATGGTTAGACGGATATCGTCTGGTGATTGTGCGCTAACAACTTCAATGTTACCGCTGTCGAATTGACTGGAAATATGCATAGACTGTCGTTTTCCTCATTATTTGAGCGGTAATTTAGCATAGACGTAAACACAAATTCCACGCACTCAGCGGGTTTTGTACTATCGAAAGTATACAAAATGTTTACACCATCAAAAAACCGACCACTTAGGTCGGTTTTTTGTACAGCTTCTTGTAATGCGTGTTGCTTACAGCGGCAACGTAGGGAAGCTTAGTCCTGCCATGTCACGAACTACACGCAGTACCTGACAGCTGTAACCAAACTCGTTGTCATACCACACGTATAGTGTCAGGCGGTTATCTGCGGCAATAGTTGCCTGAGAGTCAACCACAGACGCTGCGCGAGAGCCCACTAGGTCTGTCGATACAATCTCTTTACTTGCCGTGTAGTCAATTTGGTGCTGAAGTTTTGAGAACAGCGCGGTATCGCGCAAGAACTCATTAACGGCGATGCGATCCACCGGTGTTTTAAGGTTTAGGTTCAAAATCGCTAGCGATACGTTAGGCGTAGGTACGCGGATAGCATTACCGGTAAGTTTGCCTGCCAGTTTCGGATAGGCTTTGGCAACAGCTTTCGCTGCGCCCGTTTCGGTAATAACCATATTAAGCGGCGCACTGCGTCCACGACGATCACCTTTGTGGTAGTTATCGATAAGGTTTTGGTCGTTGGTGTAAGAGTGAACGGTTTCAACGTGACCGTTTTCAATGCCATACTCTTCGTCTAGCGCTTTAAGTACCGGCGTTATTGCGTTAGTCGTACAGCTTGCAGCAGATACAATTGTGTCTTCTGGTGTGACTTCTTCGTCGTTTACACCGTGTACAATGTTCTTAATATCACCTTTACCCGGGGCAGTAAGAATAGCTTTCGCTGCACCCTTAGCTTTAAGGTGTAGGCCAAGGCCATCGCGGTCACGCCAAATCCCCGTGTTGTCTACGATGATAGCGTTATCGATACCATATTGAGTGTAATCCACTTCATCTGGGCTGTTGGCATAAATGACTTGAATGTATGAACCGTTTGCTTTTAGCGCATTACGTTCGTGATCAACTGTGATGCTGCCGTTGAACGGCCCATGCACTGAATCGCGGCGCAGTAAGCTTGCGCGCTTTTCTAGGTCGCCATCGCGTCCGCCGCGAACCACAATGGCACGTAAGCGAAGCTTGTTGTTTTTACCCTGACGCTCAATTAGCAAGCGAGCAAGTAAACGACCTATACGGCCAAAACCATATAGTACAACGTCCTGAGGTTTCTGATCGTCCTCTTTGTCGGCAACGTCGTTTAGTTTTTCGTTAAGGTAGGCCGTAAGGTCGTTGTTGTCGACCGCAGAACCGTAGTGAAAATCAAAAGCTAATTTACCAATATCAATTTGTGCCGGAGCAAGCTTCATGTTGCTCAGGGCTTCTAAAATTGGGTAGCTTTCGCGTAGGCGTAGTTTAATACCTTCGTGCAGACGCACTTTGCGGTGCGCTTTAATAACATCAATAGCACTGGCGTTCAGTAGCGAGCGTCCATAAACTGAAATTTCAACTGCCTTATTTCGGTATAACTTACCAATAAGGGGCAACATCATTTCTGCGTATTCCTGACGCTCTTGCCAGCTGCTTTGTAATTCCTGCTCAAACTGTTGATTCATGCTTCTGCCTTCATCGATATTAAATTAACGGTGTTGTCATTGTTGTATGCGCGGCCAATTTATTGATTGGCCCTAACGCTCTCAACTATTCCTAATTACGCGTCAGCTTTTTATTATTTTTAGGGTACACTAGGTGAGTTTTCGCCTGACGGTGACGAGCAGTATCTTAAATAAACAAGCAAGGAAGACCAAATTGTTGATAAGTTTCAAAACCTCTATGAAAACTCGTACAACAACGAATTTATTTAGTAAGTTTCCAACAAAAGGTTATGTGACGACTGTGTGGCTGGCAGCAGCGGCAACACTCACCGGTTGTGGCGATCTTTTTGAACCTACTATCAGTGAAATTTGTGAATCTCACAGCGAGATTTGCTTAGATTTGAGTTTGGATGCCCGTTGTCGCGGCGAGCGAGCTGAGATTATTCGCTTACGTTACTACAATCAAGATTCAAAAGACGACGCGTACAAATACCCTCTTCTTCTAAACTTCGAAGAGTATCTAACCTGCGTTGAAGAAGTGCAGCATATAGAACATATAAAACGCAAAGGTAAAGAAGCAACGAGACTAAAAGGCGTTATTACCGCTCAGCGTGAAATTAAACGTCTAAGCCGCGAGACGAAAGACTCACTTGACCCCTATCTCTCTTACTATCACTGGACACGGTATAACGATAAAGACGCTTTTCATCGCTTCGAACGCTATGCGTCCAGCAACCGTGTAAGCGATCCAAAGCTTCTGGTTGCATTGGCCTCTGTTCAAATAAAAACCGATCAGAAGCGCACTATTGAAACCTTGTATCGAGCGCTGAGTTTATACACGGATAGTGACAATATCGATGTCAGTATCTTCTACTCTCTTGCGTCTATGGGAATGGATATGGATAACTATCGATTCGCCTACGTTTGGTATGGTGTTGCTGAGGCTTTCGATGAAAGACTTAACGACACTCAGCGCATACAGTTAGGTCAGCAACATGCCCTTCCAGTAGACATTCTAGATAATATTGTTGATGAAATAGTCAGTAATTTAAATAGCGCGACCTTTGATGCAAGTTCATTAAAGCTAGACAAACTCTGATTTTTTGAAACTCAATTACACAATTTCATTGGGAAATAATTAAAAAAACCGCCGTTTATGGGCGGTTTTTTTTAATTGGGCTCCGTAGCTTTACACACAAGGTTAAAATTTAATCAGATGTTTACCTTAACTATACGTACCATCTGCGTAACGCTCTTTTCCGTTGCTTTTTAACCTTTGATTTTAATATCGTCTTCGCCTTTAAAGGTCATAGATAGCGAGTTTACGCAATAGCGCTGCCCCGTTGGTGCAGGGCCATCAGGAAATACGTGCCCTAAGTGCGATCCACACTGCTTACAAAAAATCTCGACCCTGCGCATACCGTGACTTAAGTCTTCTCTGTAATCTACGTTACCGTCATCAAGCTGCTTATAAAATGAAGGCCACCCACAGCCAGCATCAAATTTAGTATCAGAGGGAAAAAGTGGTGCTTCGCAGCACTTGCAAACGTACAAACCGTTTCTCGTTTCGTCTAGCAACACCCCAGTGAAAGGTCGCTCAGTACCCGCTTCGCGGCATACATAATATTCCTCGTCACTAAGCTCAGTTTTCCAGTCTTTTTCAGTTATTGATACGCTTGCTTTTTTATCTGTCGACATAACTTACCTCTTAAAACAAAAAAGGTGTATTTGAAAACAAATACACCTTTTCATAGTTTACGCTCAATTTTGAGCGCCTGTCACACTATTTAGTTCAGACTATTTTTTGATAGCTATTTGTGGACGTGCAGGATCACTCCACTCGATGTGATACTTTTTACCTGCTGGCTTATCTACACGCTGATAAGTATGTGCACCAAAGTAATCGCGCTGCCCTTGCAGCAAATTAGCAGGTAGCACGGCTGTGCGATACGAATCATAATAGCTAAGAGCCGACATCATTGCAGGGCAAGGCACGCCAGCCAGTGTCGCCTGGGCAATTGACTCACGCCAGTCAGCTTGGTACTGCGTAATTTGTTCCGCAAAGAACGGGTCCAATAGCAAGTTAGCCAAGTCTTCGTTATTCTCGTAAGCCTGAGAAATAGACTGAAGAAATACGGCGCGAATAATACAGCCTGCACGCCATATTTTCGCTATTTCACCAAACTCCAGTGTCCAGCCGTGTTCTTTGCCTGCCATAGCCATTAACTGGAAGCCCTGTGCGTACGCACAGATTTTAGAGCAATAAAGCGCTTGCTCTAGCTTGTTAATGATCGACATTTTCTCATCATCGCTGAACGATGGCGCATCAGGGCCAGCAAGAACCTTGCTTGCAGCTACACGCTCGTCTTTCAAACTAGAAATACTGCGCGCAAATACTGCAGAAGTGATGGTCTGTGCCGGACTACCTACTTGTAATGCGCTTACTGCAGTCCAAAGGCCTGTTCCCTTTTGACCCGCTCTGTCCAGGATGACGTCAACCAATGGCTGCTGTGTTTCTGGGTCCATTTGTTCAAGGACCTCAGCGCTGATTTCCATCAGGTAGCTGTTTAGCTTGCCTTCGTTCCAGCGACGAAACACCTCTGCTATTTCAGCAGGCGCCATATGCAGCGCTTCGCGCATAACATGGTAAGTTTCGCAGATAAGCTGCATGTCGGCGTATTCGATACCATTGTGCACCATTTTTACATAGTGCCCTGCTCCAACCGGACCAATATAGGTCGCGCATGGTTCGCCTTCTAACACTGGCTGACCTGGGGTATGACTTTCTAAAGGTTTACCTGTTTCTGGGTCAACCTTTGCAGCAATCGCTTTAAGAACAGGCTCAATGCGTGTCCATGCATAAGGGTTACCTGAAGGCATAAGAGATGGCCCGAAACGCGCGCCTACTTCACCACCTGACACGGCGGTAGAGAAGAAGATGAATTTGCCTTTGTACTGGTCTTCACGTGCTACAGAGTCCGTCCACAAACTGTTACCAGTATCAACCACAATATCGTCAGCGTGAATTCCAGCGTCAATAAGATGATTACAAACGTGGTCAACGGGATCGCCAGCAGGCACAGAGATAATAATAAGATGCGGGGCTTTTAACTTGCTTAAAAGCTCGGTGTAAGAACTGCAGCCTTCAACACGAGGCTCAGTATTTTCAGCTCTTTCGCTTGCGTCTTTGGCTAGAATAGACTCAACTTTATTTTGGTCTAAATCGAAACACGCTACACGATAGCCATGGTCAACTAGGTTCATGGTAAGCATACTACCCATCACCCCTAAACCGATAAAACCAATATCACACGACTTGTCTTCGTGCGAATTACCACCTTTCTTTTGCATAGGAACACCCTCACATTTCAGATGGCTGCGCATGATACCACCTGAAAGAATAAAGAACAGTCTAAGCTAACAATTTAGTGCGCACTGGTGTAATTGTCACCAGCGGTAAATATTAATGGGTTTTGTAAGCTAAATTGACCAAGATATTGTCACGTAAAGCACATTAACAACGCCCGCGCTTGAACATGCTGTATGAAATTCACACAAAGGTAAAGACTCTGTTTTTTTACTTACTTTAACGCTTACGCGCACTTTATCCCTCGCCGCCTTCGGTGATTGCATTGAGATCATTACCTCAATTACCGTTAGCTACAGGCAATTCACTAACCTATCCAGAAAATTGAGAAAAGCTGAATAGCGTTAGCGATTTACTGGCCTGTAAAAACACTTTCTGAATACAAATTGAAGGCTGTTCTTCAAGAGAGCTGTAGCGCGTATCAAGGTGCATGGTCCAACCCCCTCTAGGAATAACAGAAGGTAAATGAAACCTTACGTCGCTTTCACTTGCGTTAACACACAAAAACCAATGCTCGGGCTTCTGATCGCCCATCACACAACCCTTTATTTCTACCCCAAATGCTTTGTTATGATGCGCATTCCAATCTTCAGACGCTTTGTCAGAACCATCAGGCTTATACCAGTTTATTTCTTTTACATTTCGCGAGAGCGTAAAAGTATCATCATGCAGCTTTAATTCACTTAACAGTGACGACGACTGACGCAAGCGGATCACATACTGGCAGAAGCTAAGAAAATCTTGCTTACGCTTGTTGAGTTCCCAGTTCATCCAGCTGATAGGGTTATCCTGACAGTAAGCATTATTGTTTCCGTTTTGAGTGCGGCTTAATTCATCGCCTCCGAGTATATGCGGCGTACCTTGCGAAAAGATCAACGTGGCAAAAAGGTTGCGCTTTTGACGCTCACGCATAGCGAGAATTTGTTCGTCGTTTGTTTCCCCTTCAATACCATAATTGGCAGATAGGTTGTGTCCATGGCCATCTCGGTTTTCTTCTAAGTTATCAAGATTATGGCGCTCGGCGTAGGTCACCATATCGTGCAGCGTGAACCCATCGTGATATGTCACGTTATTTACCGAGGTACTGATATGTCGATGGCCTTTGTGAAATATATCTCGTGAGCCCATTAAGCGGGTAGCAAAGTCGGCGGTAACGCCATCGTCGCCACGCCAGAAGGCGCGTACCGTATCGCGATACTTGTCGTTCACCTCTAACCATGGAGACGGAAAGTTGCCCACTTGATAACCGCCAGGCCCTATGTCCCAAGGTTCGGCAAGCAGGACTTTTTCTTTTAAAATAGGGTCGCTACTAATGGCTCTTAATAGTCCAGATTTTTTGTTGTATTCTTGTGGCTCTCTTCCCAGGCATACTGCTAAATCGAAACGGAAGCCGTCAACGCCAATTACGGATACCCAGTGGCGCATGGCATCTAAAATAAGCCCCATCATAAATGGCTGCGAAGTATTAACCGTGTTACCACAGCCAGAGTGGTTGGAATAAACCAATTCTCCGTTTTTCGTTTGTTCTAATAAGTACGCTTGATAAGGGCAAAACCCCTTATAAGAAAGAATAGGACCGCCATTGCCTGCCTCTGCTGTATGGTTAAACACCACATCAACAATGACCTCAAGTCCGGCAGTATGATAAGCATCTACCATAGACTTCAATTCGGCCAGCGCGTCTGACACGCCGTAGCGAGGTTCTGGCGCAAAGAAGTTGACCGGGTTATACCCCCAGTAGTTGGTTAAGCCTTTTTCTGTAATAAATGGTTCAGGCATGAATGAACACAATGGCATAAATTGCACCGTGGTTATGCCTAGTGCTTTTAGATGCTTGATAACGCTGGGATGTGCAGCACCGATAAATTTCCCTCGGTGTTCTTTGGGTACATCAGGATGGAGCTTTGTGAGACCTTTTACATGTGCTTCGTATATAACACGCTTGTGTTTCGGAATAACAGGCGCGCTTACATGACTGGGCGCATAATCATTCTGATCAAGTACGATGCACTTGGGGATCATAAATTGAGAGTCGTGTTTATATCGCCTTGCATCCCATTTGATCGCGCGGCTAATTTTCTTGGCATAAGGATCGATAAGTAATTTGTCGGTGGGTACCTCATGTAACCCACCCTTACCGCGTTCCACGCGATAGCCATAATATTGCCCTGCGCTCACGCCGCTAAAGTGACCGTGCCAAACATCACCGGTTTTCTCAGGCAAAGGATGCTCGCTTATGGCTTCTTCTGTGTCGCTGTTGAAAAAGCACAACACAACTGCCTTTGCATCGGGCGCGTACACAGCAAAATTACATCCATTGTGTGTAACTGTTGCACCAAGTGGATGGGGCTCGCCCATTCCACTTTCAACTATTAATGCGGTGTCTCGAATTTCGTTCACTACGTTCTCAATTTATCTATTCGCTAAGGCGTTCTGCCCCAGTCGGATTAATCCATATTGGCAACATAAAATACTGTGGCTAGCGGTGGTAACGTGATTTCTGCAGAGTAAGTACGCTCATTCCAAGGTGTAGGTTGCGTATTTACACTTGAAATAACATCGTAATTACTCCCCCAATATGTACTATCATCTGTGTTCAACGCTAGCGTTAACGTGCATGCATCATCTACGCCTATTCTAAATTTTTCACGCGGTACGGGCGTAAAATTAGACACCACGTAGAGTTTTTGCTTTGCATTTTTTGAGGTTCTTACAAATGAAACTACGCTTTGGTCGGCATTGTTATGGTCCAGCCAGGCAAAGCCTGCTGGTTCATGGTCTTGCTCATAAAGCGCTGGCGTAGACGTATATAAGTGATTGAGCGCTTTATACAGTGCTTGAATGCCTTTGTGTTTTTCGTAATCGAGCAAGTGCCAGTCTAAACTGCTGTCATGATTCCATTCGCGGGCCTGCGCAAGCTCATTTCCCATAAAGTTAAGCTTCTTGCCAGGGTGACCATACATAAAGCCCGCGTAACAACGCAGGTTAGCGGCTTGCTGCCATTCATCGCCAGGCATTTTATGCAGCATACTACCTTTGCCGTGCACCACTTCATCGTGCGAGATAGGCAATACGAAATTTTCGTCGAACGCGTAGACCATGCTGAAAGTGATTTCGCCATGGTGGTAGTTGCGATACGCTGGGTCTTTAGCAATGTAGTGCAGTGAGTCGTGCATCCACCCCATGTTCCACTTAAAGCCAAACCCCAAGCCACCATCAAATACTGGACGAGACACCTTGGGAAACGACGTCGATTCCTCGGCAATCGTCATTGCGTCTGGGAAGTGCTTGTACACTTCTTCATTCATCCATTTCAGTAAGCTGATGGCTTCGTAGTTTTCGTTGCCACCATCCACATTCGGGATCCACTCTCCATCATTGCGTGAATAGTCGAGATAAAGCATAGATGCCACCGCATCTACCCGCAGTCCATCGATATGGAATTTATCTAACCAGAACAACGCATTCGCGACTAAAAACTGACGAACCGTGTCTTTGCCGAAGTCGTAAATACAAGAATTCCAGTCTGGGTGCCAACCTTTTCTCGGGTCTTCATACTCATAAACACATGAACCATCAAATCGCGCCAGGCCATGACCGTCTTCCGGAAAATGCGCAGGTACCCAATCGATAATGACGCCTATACCTGCTTGGTGGGCTTTATCGACAAAATATTTGAAGTCATCTGGGTTTCCAAATCTGCTGGTTGGTGCAAACATCCCCACGGGCTGATAGCCCCATGAACCGTCGAACGGAAACTCGGAAATAGGCAGCAGTTCAACGTGCGTGTAGCCCATGTTGCTTACATAGCTTATTAAGTCATCTGCCAACGCTTTATAAGTAAGATAGCGCGCATCTGTTTCAATGCCAGGCCGCTTCCAAGAGCCAAGATGCACTTCATAAATGCTCATTGGACTGTTGTATTTGTTCTTCTTGCGCTTTTCCATCCACGCATCATCACTCCACTCATAGGCGTTGTGATTGTAAATTTTTGAGGCGTGAGAAGGATATTGCTCTGCACTAAAGCCAAGCGGATCGGCTTTATGCGGTAAGTCATGACCGTGTGCATCCTTGATGTGATACTTGTAGCGCTCTCCCTCTACAAGTTCTGGAACAAACAATACCCAGTATCCCATAGAGGTCTTTTCCATGGGGTGCAAGCGACCATCCCACTGATTGAAATCCCCAATAAGCGACACCGCACTTGCATTAGGTGCGAAAACGCAGAACCTGACGCCTTTTATCGCATCGCCTTGCGATGAAGTAAGTGTTAAAAGTTGCGCGCCCGCCTGCTCGTACAAGTTTGCAGGTTTGCTATCGATATAATGTACCGCATGATAAGCCTGCTCAGAGAATTGGTAAGGGTCGATGTATCCCTCTTTGTTATTCGAGCCTTTAACAGCGACACGATAAACCTCGCCTTGGTATTCTCGAGGCAACGGGGTTTCAAAAAGACCATTTTTGGAGGTAACAGTTACATTGGCTAGCGCTGTGTTCTCCCATTTAATCGTTATTTCAGTGGCATTAGGGCACCAAACGCGAAGTATCGATTTTTGTTTATTGGTAACTACACCTAAATGGGAAAACGGCTGAGAACATAATACCTGTTCGAACTGCTGCGCTAATTGCATTCGCTACTCCTAGTAAAAACCCGCATAGCAGCGGGTTGAATTGAGAGCTTAAATGGGTTGTGCACATTTAAGCTCTATCAAGTACCGTCTTGGTACTTATCTTACTCGTTAAAGTTACCTAGGCAACTGCCCATCATCACTTCTTTGATAATGGCAATTAACCTTGGCTTGCTCGCTTTCTGGCGTGAGTAAGTTTAGACGCTAACTCATTTATATCATGTCTATCAAACATCGACTCGATATTCTCGGTGAGTTTTCTTCGCCAGTTAGGGTATTCGTTAAATGTGCCAGGAATATTTACCGGCTTATCCATCTCTAGCCAGTCCTCTAGCTGCAGGCTTAACAGAGCGCTCGAGCCTCCTGCCATGTGTACCTGCATACCGTTATTGAGTTCGCGATTCATACCCGTATGATTGACATCGCGGCCCACATTGTCGCCAATTGAACCATGCCCATGCAAAGTATCCAGGATTGACTGTTTATTTTCATGACGATCTGCATACAGCGTTTGAAGAATTTCTTCTGTTGGATATAACCCTATCTCTTTGCCTAATTCTAAGTCTAGACAATGCCAGTAACCAATCAATGTCGGCATATCGTGAGTAGTCAACGTAGACATCGACTGAACGGGATAATGGCTAGGCGAGAAGAAACCGCCGTCTTCTGCTTGCTCGAAGAAAAATACACGGTAGGAATACACGCCATTATCAGCGAGCTTGCCGCGAATTTCTTCGGGTACGGTGCCTAGGTCTTCACCAATAACCAAACTTTCATTGCGATGACTTTCTAGCGCTAAAATACCTAACAAATCGTCGACTGGATAATAAATATAACCACCGTCTTTCGCGTGGTCGCCCTTCACTACCCACCACAAACGGAGTAACGCCATAACGTGGTCGATACGCAACGAACCTGAAGACGCCATGTTAGACGCAAACAAGTCAATAATTGGCTGATAGGCTTGTTCGTAAAGCTTGCGAGGATCCATTGGCGGTAAACCCCAATTCTGACCAAGCGGGCCCAAGATATCTGGTGGTGCACCCACACTTGCCCCCGTGCAGTACAGGTCTTTATTACCCCAAATTTCTGCACTGCCTTCGCTCACACCTACCGCAAGGTCGCGATAAAGACCAATAGTCATGCCTGCATCGGTTGCTTTATTACTTGCTGCTTCAAGTTGCTGGGCAGCAATCCATTGAAGGAACAGGTAAAACTTAACTTCATGCTGATTGGCGCTTTTAAACTTAGCCACCGCTGGATTGTGGTAGTCTTTGAATTCCTGTGGAAATACTGGCCAACCCCAGCTTTCCTTACCATCAGCTTTAAGATGTGACTGCAGGGCATCGTACACCGCCAGCATATCTAAGCTTTCTCCGCCCGCTTCTACGAAAGCTTTGAACGCTTTGTTTTGTTTGGTATTTTTGCGAAGGTATTTAACATCATAGACGTCAAATACTGCTTTAAGCGCAGCCAATTTCACATGCGCTACCGCCTCGTAGTCTACGTGTTCTACACTACGCGCATGCTCAAGCGTTGCTTTAAATTCATCACTGCTGACTACCGTTTGCACTGATGCATCGTCGTAGCCGTCGATGGCAGTTACATCGATATACAAATAATTAAGCCAGCGACGTGAGCTTGGGCCATAAGGCGAGCACGCATTAGGATTTGCTGGATAAAGCGCATGAATTGGATTAAGCCCAATAAAATCTGCGCCAACGCCAGCGGCTTTTTCAATTAGAAGCGCCAGGTCTGTAAAGTCACCTATACCCCAGTTCTTTTCACTGCGTACACAATAAAGCTGAACGCTTAGGCCCCATATTTTTTTGCCTTCTTTGATCTCGCTCGGCGTGTAACACGCTTCTGGTGCCACTATTAAGCGCGAGTGTGCAAACTCATCGTCATCAGCACTTAGAGCAACATCATGGTACCCAAGTGGTAAATCCAAAGGTAGAGTTACAACGTACTCATGAAATTCTACATCATCGATATGCGCCATTGTCGTCATTTCTTGATCTACTGGCGTAAATTGATGGGTGAGTACGTCACCATTTTCACAGGTTACGGTAAGCGTGTGGTCATCGTTTACTAACTCAATAGGCAAACGCACCGCCAAAATAATGTCTTGAGTATTTCGAACCACCTGAACAGGATTTAACGGCGACAACCATACCGATTTAATATCTTGTGTAATTTGTGACTGAATTTTTTCATCACTGCTGGTGTCATAACCAAGCGTGTTTAGCAGTTTTGCTTTACTCGATTCTGCGATGGTTGCTGGTTTTCCCCATGCGTCGACGTATTGGGTTTCTATTCCCCGCATTTCAACCAGTTGTTGCAGAAGTTGTTGTGTCATGGTGTGTCATTCCTGTTATTCGGTGAAAGACGCACTGCCAGAGGTGCTAGGTGCGTCTACAAACAAATTTTTAACATTATTCTAGAAACAAGGGCTTAGCGATATGTGAATACGATTGCAATAGCACTAATTCGTAATTTTGCAACACTTTGGCTTTTTATTTTGCTAATTATGGCATTTTGATCCATACTTTACGTAATTTATTTTCATTTTATTTGAACAATCGGGGTACGTTATGACAATTCGCATCGGTATCAATGGTTTTGGCCGTATTGGTCGCCTAGTAATGCGTGCAGCAGCAGAGCGCAACGACATTGAAGTTGTTGCAATTAACGACTTGCTAGACACAGATTACATTGCTTATCTTTTGAAATACGACTCGACGCACGGTTTATTCGACGGTGAAGTTACAGTAGATAACAATAGTCTAGTTGTAAACGGCAAAACTATCCGTATTACTTCAGAAAGAGATCCAGCTGCGCTTAAGTGGGATGAAGTAGATGTTGACGTAGTTGTTGAATCTACCGGTCTATTCCTAACTAAAGAAACGGCGGCAAAGCACATTGAAGCAGGCGCGAAGAAAGTGGTTATGTCTGCGCCTTCTAAAGACGACACGCCAATGTTCGTAATGGGCGTGAACCAAGAAAGCTACGCAGGTGAAACTATCGTTTCTAACGCGTCGTGTACTACTAACTGTCTTGCTCCACTGGCGAAAGTTCTAAACGACAAGTTTGGTATCGTAGACGGTCTGATGACTACTGTTCACGCTACTACAGCAACGCAAAAAACCGTAGACGGTCCTTCAATGAAAGATTGGCGTGGTGGTCGTGGTGCGGGTCAAAACATCATTCCATCATCAACTGGTGCTGCAAAAGCAGTAGGCAAAGTTATCCCTGAGCTTAACGGTAAGCTAACGGGTATGGCTTTCCGTGTACCTACGCCAAACGTTTCAGTAGTAGACCTTACTGTAAACCTTGCGAAGCCAGCTAGCTACGATGAAATCTGCGCAGCAATGAAAGAAGCGTCAGAAGGCGAACTTAAAGGTATCATGGGTTACACCGAAGATGCGGTTGTTTCTAACGATTTCCTTGGCGACGCGCGTACATCGGTATTCGACGCGACTGCAGGTATCGCGCTTACAGACACATTCGTTAAGCTTGTTTCTTGGTACGACAACGAATGGGGCTACTCAAACAAGGTTCTTGACCTAGTAGCGCATATTTCTAAGTAATTCATGAAATAAAGAACAAATAGTTAAACTATTTGTTCTAAAGTTGAGTTAATCTAAGGGTGCAACCTTGTGTTTGCACCCTTTTTTATTTTTATCGCGCGATATATAAAGACGGTTTCCCAGCGACAATCATCTTCCTGTCGCTCATTTTGTGATTTTTGTATTCGGTCCAAGGAGGACTTATGTCACCTGTTAATTCAGTTACCGTTAGTGAATCAAACGGCCTTACTTTTTTGGACGTGGATAATGCATTAGCCACTGCGCGAATTAGTTTATTTGGCGGCCATATTTTATCTTTTGTTCCTAAAAGTGATAACAAAGAGCGACTATGGGTGAGTCCACACGCATACTTAAATGGCGAGCGTCCAATTCGCGGAGGAATTCCTGTTTGTTGGCCATGGTTTAGTGATGACCACGGTCGCGAAAAAGGCGCCCTGCCCGCTCACGGATTTTTAAGAACCCAAGTCTGGAAACTTATTGGTTCAAAAGACTCTGACAGCGGCACTACTATTACGTTATCACCTAGTTTTAGTCGCGCCGAAGGGTTCGAAAATGATTGTTCTGTGACTATGGTTGTAACCGTTGGTAAAACGATGGAAGTGTCTTTGATAACTGAAAACACCGGCGTTGCTCCCTTTAGTTTTAATTGTGCGTTACACACTTATTTTCACGTCGAACACATTCAGCAGACATGTTTAAAGGGTATTAAAGGCCAATATAAAGACAAACTTGATGCTTGGGCGTTAAAAGAAACGCCGTCGCCTTACACCATTACCGGTGAAACAGACCGAATCCATCTAGAGCCAATCAAAACGGCCGAAATTGAAGTTGACGGCAGTGTATACACCGAGGTTGTCTCGCACGGTAATGATTCACTTGTTGTGTGGAATCCTTGGCAAGGTGCGGCGTCTATTTCAGACATGGACCTGTTTGGTTATAAACATATGCTATGCGTAGAAACATCGCTAACACAAGGCAAAACCTTGACTCCAGGCGCTAGTCATACGCTAAAACAAACTATCATCCCACGGTGAGTATCAGTTGTTAATATTTTAGTAGTGGAGCTAATAAAGCGCCACTACTGCGACCAATCCAACCTAAATCAATATTAAACGCTGGTGTAGTTATATGCTTTTCAATGGAATGAAGCTCAAGGGTAAAAAATTAAAGTTAGTTAGATTGTTGTTTCTCTTTTTTATGGCGATGTCTTTATCGGGCTGTGCCCGCCTTATTGCTTATCAAATAGCCACTCAACATACCCCCTCAGTAAGTGGAAATTTGTCTGAGACATTTAAAACATCACGTCTTTGTTCAACTAGTAGTGAATGCATTAGAGTTCAACGTTCGCCAGATATCGCAGTAAGCCAAATGGAATTTTCTCTCACCATCAACAATAAAACTAAGGTATGGACTTTTAAAGATAGTGGAAGAGGTAGCACAAGTGATGGACGTCATTTGATATTTATTTTTCCAGGGTACGGCACCGCGAAAGCTATTGTGGCTATGCATCAACAATGGCTTACGTTAATGACGGGCGCCGATGTGATAGTCGTTGAAAGCGCAGATAGCGCTGAACATTTTGCTTTTGGTCTGAACGCCGTCACTCCAATAGTTTCAGCAATCGAAGAGCAAAAGCCAACTAAAGTAGATTTAATCGGCATTTCTATGGGAAGCGTCGCCGCGTTTCACATTGCATCCAAGATTGAAGGGGCGCGACTACACTTGATTGCGCCAATGACAGACTTCCATCACTCTACATTGGCGCTATGGAATATTTTGCACAGAGATAAAGTGTATTCATCATTTATATCTAAGCAGAACATTGAAGACGCTGTAGCTATTGTATACAGCAATGCAAAAGCTGAGGAAAGTGACATAGACATCATAGGGAAATTAAAACAATCCCCTCTTACGACCTATGTTTACACTTCACCCGCCGACAGAGTCGCTCTAGAGCGAGATTGGGAACTTGTTAATAGCTCAGGTATCACACAACACTCTTTTCCAAACTTGAATCACTTAGAAATGTCTTCATTAATGGATGAAAAACTATTGGCGCGCTTTGTTTCTAATCTATTAAATACGGACGTTGAGAGAAGTCTGCACACAACTGGTGTGATATGTGAGTCAAATCAAAAAACATGTGGGAAAGGTTCATAAAGGGTTATTAAATGACGCGTAACATTGCTATGCCCACCACGAAACCACAGACTCTATCTTCGTAAAAACAAAGCTCTTTTACAAATAAAAAAGAGACGCTATAAGCGTCTCTTTTTTCATTCTCTACAGCTTTAAAATGGCAACTTATTCCCTTAAAAGAAATAAGGTTGTCGTATCTTACTGCTTAGCACCCGCTACAGCTTCTTTAGCCAACTGCGTGATGCGTGCCCAGTCTCCTGACTCAATTGCATCATCTGGCGCTAACCACGAACCACCCACGCACTTCACATTTTTAAGCGCTAAGTAATCGTTGTAGTTATTTGGGCCAATTCCACCTGTTGGACAGAAGGTTACATCAGGGAATGGACCACTAATAGACTTAATAGCCTTAACACCACCTGACGCCTCTGCAGGGAAGAATTTCATGTGGGTATAACCCGCATCCTTGCCCTTCATTAGATCAGACGTTGAAGAAATTCCAGGGATTAGTGGTATTTCTGCATCCATACCCGCTTTAAGTAGGTCAGCGGTCATGCCTGGGCTAATTGCGAACTTAGCACCCGCTTCAACAACTGCTTTTAGCTGTTGCGCATTAGTAACCGTTCCCGCTCCAATAAGAGAGTCAGGTACTTCTTGTGCAATTCGCTTAATTACGTCGATTGCTGCAGGCGTACGCAAAGTAACTTCTAGTACTTTAATACCACCTTCCATTAGCGCTTTTGCCAGAGGAACAGCTTTTTCTACGTCGTTGATAACCAAAACAGGTACAACTGGACCGGCCGCAAAAATTTCCTCTGGAGAGGTTTTCCATTTCGATGTCATAATTTAGCTCGCTGTATTTTGATTCAGATATGCAGCCGCACCTAACAAACCGTGATCAGGTTCTGCAATTAAATAGGTGGGAATGTCTTT
Organism: Alteromonas portus; assembly: GCF_005117025.1. Taxonomy (GTDB): domain Bacteria; phylum Pseudomonadota; class Gammaproteobacteria; order Enterobacterales; family Alteromonadaceae; genus Alteromonas; species Alteromonas portus. Next base: position 196,165 of record NZ_SWCO01000008.1, read on the forward strand.
TACGTAATGCTTCATTTGCCCTTTTGCTTCAAAACGCGCTCTAAAGTCGCTGTTTTGTATAAACTCAGGGAAACGGTTCGCAATACCGCCACCAATAAAGATGCCGCCAGTCGTTGCCATGTTCAGCGCTAAGTTACCCGCAAAACTTCCCATAATTCGGCAAAACTGAGTCAGCGTTGCTTTAGCCAACTCACATGTTCCATTTAATGCTGCTTCGGTAATCTGCGCAGGCTCGGTAAATGCAACAGGGGCAGATGCATTGTTTGCCAACGCGGTATAAATATTCTGTAAACCACGTCCCGACATCACTTCTTCAGCAGAAGCGCGACCTAGCGTAGTTTGCAGATGACGCCATACCACAACATCGGTTTCATCGACAGGAGCGAAATCTACATGACCACCCTCTCCGTCTAATGTTTGCCAACCTGATGAGGTCATAGTGATATGCTCAACGCCAAGACCGGTGCCCGGGCCAAATACTGCAATGTTGCCATTTTCTTTGGCTGTACCTTCCCCAATCTGAATAACTTGCTCTTTACCTAACACAGGCAAAGAATGAGCTACTGCGGTGAAATCGTTGATCACAAACAGCGCATCTAGCTTCAGCTGAGAGCGCAGAGCATTTTGAGAAAACGCCCAGCTGTGGTTAGTCATTACGACTTGATCACCTAGTACAGGGCATGCAATCGCGATACAACCTTGGGTAAACGTATGCTCTGGCGTGTCTGCAAAATACTGTGAAATGGCTAAATCAATGCTAGCAAAGTCGTTGCACATGTACTTTTTAATATCAGTGACGCCCGACTCGGTTACTCTCGCAACACGAATATTGGTACCGCCAACGTCAGCCACAAACTTCTGGCTCATTATGCTTGCTCCTGCGTGTAAAACAGTGAACACGCCCCTTCTTCTGCGCCAGTAAGGATTGCACGCATTCCCGCGAACATTTCACGTCCCATACCAACATGATGCTTCGCCAAGTTAGCTGGCGCAGCTTCACGAGTGGCAAGCGTTTCTTCATCAACATGCAGGGTAAGCGCACCGGTTTCGGTATTAAGCTCAATGATGTCGCCTTCTTGCACTTTAGCAAGCAAACCACCTTTATACGCTTCTGGTGTTACGTGGATAGCAGCAGGCACCTTACCAGATGCACCTGACATACGACCGTCAGTAACAAGAGCTACTTTAAATCCACGGTCTTGCAGTACACCTAGCGGCGGGGTTAAGCGGTGAAGCTCTGGCATACCAATGGCCGATGGACCTTGGAAACGCACAACCACGATGCAGTCTTTATCTAACTTGCCAGATTTAAACGCGTCATCCAGTTCAAACTGATCTTCAAACACAACCGCTGGCGCTTTGATGTTGCAGTGAGGCGTACGAAGCGCTGAGGTTTTGATAACACCACGACCCAAGTTGCCGTCTAGTACACTTAAGCCGCCATCTGGCTTAAACGGTGCTTCTACGGTTGCAAGTACCTCTTTGTCTAGTGATTCTGAAGGGCCATCACGCCATTCTAGCTCACCGTCTTTTAGCACTGGCTCTTTGGTGTATAAATCTAAGCCTTCACCTACAATCGTTTTCACGTCGTTGTGAAGTAGACCCGCATCTAGCAGTTGTTTAATAAGTAAAGACATACCGCCAGCGGCAACAAAGTGATTGATGTCTGCTGAACCGTTAGGATATATGCGTGTCAGTAGAGGCACAGCATTTGAAATGTCTGAGAAGTCATCCCAATTAACGATGTAGCCAGCAGCACGAGCAACCGCGATAAGGTGCATAGTGTGGTTAGTAGAACCACCCGTTGCTAGTAAGCCAACAAGGCCGTTTACAATGGCCTTAGCATCTACAATGTGGCCAATTGGCGTGTAATTGTCACCGAGATCAGTTAGACGAGTTGCTTGAACCGCAGCCGCTTTCGTTAGTGCATCACGCAGTGGCGTGCCTGGATTGACAAAAGAAGAGCCTGGTAAATGCAAGCCCATCATTTCAACCACAAGCTGATTTGAGTTAGCTGTGCCGTAGAAGGTACAAGTACCAGCTGAATGGTAAGACTGGGATTCAGCTTCTAGTAGTGCGTCACGGCCTACTTTACCTTCAGCAAATTCCTGACGAACGCGGGCTTTTTCTTTATTTGGCAAGCCTGATGGCATAGGACCGGCTGGAACAAAAACAGTTGGCAAGTGACCAAATGTTAGTGCCCCCATTAGAAGCCCGGGTACTATTTTGTCGCAAATACCCAGCATCAGCGCACTATCAAACATGTTGTGTGAGAGCGCGATAGCCGCACCTTGAGCGATGTTGTCACGGCTCATTAGGCTTAAGTCCATACCAGACTGCCCTTGAGTAACACCATCGCACATTGCAGGTACACCGCCAGCAAACTGCGCAACACTGCCCACGTCTTTTACCGCTTCGCGAATAAGCGCAGGGTAAGTTTCATAAGGCTGGTGAGCAGAAAGCATGTCATTGTATGCTGACACAATAGCCACGTTGGCTTTGGTCATGGAACGAAGATCAGCCTTTTCACTTGTACCACATGCTGCAAAGCCGTGAGCCAAGTTACCACACGACAACACACCACGGTGTGGTCCTTGACGACGTGCGGCTTCAATCTTTTCTAAATACGCTTTACGCGTCTCTTTACTACGCTCGATAATTCGTTGCGTAACTTCAGCAATTTTTGGATTCACTTTTGTCTCCTATGGCGCCCACATCAGGGTGACCGGTGCTCTATTCACAACGGCAGTGATGGGCTTTTGCGCTTCGGTAGCATTTTCAATAGCGTCTAAAAGCACTTGCTTTTTCTTTTCACCAGTTAAGTGTAAAAAGATATTTCTACTATTGAGTAACGCAGGTAGCGTTAATGAAATACGTTGGTGAGGTGCTGTTGTAGGTTGAACAGCGATGCAGGTTCTGCCGCTGCTCATATCTAAGCCGTCAAGTACTTGCTCTGAACAAGGGAAAAGCGACGCAGTGTGTCCGTCTTCCCCCATGCCAAGAATTAATGCATCGAAAGGCTGTGACATGCTAGCCAGATTTGACTCAGCTGCATTTACGCCTTCATTTGCATCGTCAACATCGCTTTTCAATTCGATAAAACGTGCTGCTGCGGCTTTATTTTGAATTAGGTTCTTTTTTACTAAGCTGGTGTTGCTGGCTTCGTGGCCTTCTTCAACCCAGCGTTCGTCGGCAAGGGTAATATCAACCTTATCCCACTCTAAATCGGTCTCGCTTAGCTGTTTGAAAAGCGCAAGTGGAGTACGCCCCCCACTCACCACTAGCGAAGCACGACCGCGAGTTTTAATACCTGTTTTCAAGATACTGACTAAGTCTTGCGCAAATGCATCCGTCAGTGCGTCAGGTGTTTCAAATGATAGAGTTGTTAACGCCATATTATTTCTTCTTCACAGTTTTGCTTTCATACCAGCTGCGATTTTCACGCGCAAGAAGGCCTATAGAATCCACCGGGCCCCATGTACCTGCTTGATACGGCTCTGGCGGCTCACTCGATTGCTTCCACGCTTCAAGAATTGAGTCTACCCACGTCCACGCTTGTTCAATTTCATCGCGACGTACGAATAGCGCCTGATTACCCAGCATTACTTCAAGCAGTAACTTTTCGTATGCGTCAGGAATGCGCTCGTCAGCAAAGGCTTCCGAGAAGCTTAAGTTTAGCTTGGACTTTTGAAGATCCATTGAACCTGAACTAGTAAGACCAGGGACTTTATTCATTACCGTGATTTCTACACCTTCATCAGGTTGAAGACGAATAACCAGCTTATTAGGTGGAAGGTTCTTAAAGCTGTCGCCGAATAAGTTATGCGGCTGACGCTTAAAGTAAATAACAACTTCACTCACCTTAGTCGGCATGCGCTTACCTGTACGCAGGTAGAAAGGCACTCCTGCCCAACGCCAGTTATCAATTTCAGCTTTAATGGCAATAAAGGTTTCAGTTTTACTCTGTGTATTGGCACCTTCTTCTTCAAGGTATCCCGGCACTTCCTCGCCCTTCACAAAACCAGAGGTATACTGCCCGCGAACCGTGCTGTCGTTAATGTTGAACGAGTTGATTGGACGAAGCGCCTTGAGTACTTTCAGCTTTTCGTCACGAATGCTATCCGCATCTAGCGTTGTTGGCGGCTCCATTGCAACCAAGCTTAAAATTTGCAACAGGTGGTTTTGCACCATGTCACGCATTTGACCTGCATCGTCGAAATAACCCCAGCGCCCTTCAATACCGACTGATTCCGCTACTGAAATTTGAACATGGTCAATACAGTTGTGGTCCCAGTTAGTGGCAAAAATAGAGTTAGCAAAACGAAGCGAGACTAGGTTAAGAACGGTTTCTTTGCCTAAGTAGTGGTCTATGCGGTAAATCTGTTTCTCGTCGAAGTATTCCGCAACTTGTTCGTTGATGACTTTTGAAGACGCTAAGTCGTGACCGATTGGCTTTTCAAGCACCACGCGAACGCTAGAATCAATAATTTTGCAGCTGTGAAGTCCACGGCAAATATCGCCGTAAATCGCAGGAGGAGTTGCTAAGTAACACACCATTGTGCGGGTCGGGTCGACGTGATCGTCAAGTACGCAATAGCTTTCAACGTCTTTCATGTCAACGCATGCATAATGCAGACGCGCTTTCATTTTTTCCCAAGTGGCTTCACATAAGTTCTTTTCACCGAATTTAATAAGGTTAGCGTGAACTTCTTCAATATACGCTTCTAGCTCCATTTCCTGACGCGCCACACCAACAATCGTGGTTTCAGGGTGCATCAAGTTAGCTTTTTCTAATTGATAGAGAGAAGGCAGCAACTTGCGTCGTGAAAGATCACCCAAAGTACCGAAAAGTACAAAATCACAGGGTTCGTAGGAATTATCCAATACCATATTCGTCGACCTTTTAAAATGTATATGTCCGTAGTGTATCGTACCGTTATTTACAACACTAACGACTATTTTTACCGTATAGTTAACACCAAATGTAGTAAAATTACAACTTGAACCAACTATAGGATCTGAATCTTTACTATTTCCCTCAGTTTACCCTCTTTTACCCCGTTACAAACAACAAAATTTGTCAAAAAATTACATTTTTCTTGTCACAGACGTCACATTGGGTACTATTATGAATGTACCTTACAATAAATTGTGCTAACTAATTGCTATATCTGTATGAACATTTTAGAAAAAATCACACAAAATCAAGCGGCATTCAGTAAATCTGAGAAAAAGGTAGCTGAAGTTATTTTAGCAAACCCTCAAACAGCCATTCATTCGAGTATAGCAACCCTAGCTAAGATGTCGGATGTTAGTGAGCCTACTGTAAACCGTTTCTGTCGAAGACTAGACACCAAAGGCTTTCCAGACTTTAAACTTCATTTGGCTCAAAGTTTAGCCAACGGCACGCCTTATGTTAACCGTCATGTTGACGAAAACGACAGCCCAGATGAGTATACAAACAAGATTTTTGAATCGACCATGGCATCACTTGAAGTGGCTCGTCAGTCAGTCAACGTGCATGTTGTTAATCGCGTGGTGGATTTACTCACCCAAGCTCAAAAGATTTCTTTCTTTGGGTTAGGCGCTTCTGCTTCTGTTGCTCACGACGCGCTGAACAAGTTCTTCCGATTCAATGTACCCGTAGTCTACTTTGAAGATATTCTTATGCAGCGCATGAGCTGTATGAATTGCTCTGCTGGGGACGTGGTTGTACTTATTAGCCACACGGGCCGTACCAAAAGCCTTGTTGAAATAGCTCAGATTGCTAGGATGAACGATGCGACTGTTGTGGGAATAACATCAGCTGAAAGCCCACTTGCCCAAGAGTGCAGCTACGTATTGTCCTTGGAAGTACCTGAAGATACTGACATGTATATGCCGATGGCTTCTCGTATTGCTCAACTGACCCTTATTGACGTATTGGCAACAGGGTTTACATTGCGCCGAGGCAATAAATTCAGAGAAAACCTTAAACGAGTTAAAGACACCTTACGTGGTTCTCGTTATGAAAAGCGCGGGGATTAAGAATCCGTTCAATGCTCGTTTTTAAACATTTAAAAGCTTAGTTACTTCAAGCTTAAAAGTTTTCAAAAACGCCCAACTGGTCGAGCCAGTTGGGCGTTTTTGTTTATTTCGTTCACATTTTTGTCAAATTCAACTATTATTCTGTAATAAAATTACGTAAAGCGATTACAGGCATACCGAAGAAACGCGTAGCCTATCACTCTTTGTCTTTTCTAACTTAGAAACAGCGACGGAATCACATGACTAGAAGAACGAAAATTCTTGCCACCCTAGGACCTGCCACAGACTCACTCGAAAAGATTCAGGCACTTATTGCCGCAGGCGCAAACACAGTGCGTATGAACTTTTCACACGGACAAGCTGAAGATCATATTGAACGTGCAAAACGGGTTCGCCAAGCAGCGAAGAACCTAGGTAAATACGTAGCCATTTTAGGCGACCTTCAAGGACCAAAAATCCGTGTTGCGCGTTTTGCCGAGGGTGCTGTTCGTCTAGAAGTCGGTGCTAAGTTTATATTAGATGCAGAGCTAGGCCGTGACGAAGGTGATATCAATCAAGTAGGTATTGACTACAAAGCGCTTCCTGACGATGTATCAGCAGGCGATATTCTTCTTCTGGACGACGGACGTATTCAACTTCGCGTAACAGGCGTTGAAGGACGCAAAGTGCTCACTGAAGTTACCGTTGGTGGAAAGCTTTCAAACAATAAAGGTATTAATCGCCAAGGCGGTGGTCTTTCTGCTGATGCCCTTACCGATAAAGATAAAGAAGATATCAAAACTGCAGCAAAAATCGGTGTTGATTACCTAGCGGTGTCATTCCCAAGAAGCGGTGCAGATTTAAACTACGCACGAGAACTTGCAGAAGCAGCAGGCTGCTATGCAAAGATTTGTGCGAAAGTCGAACGAGCTGAAACCGTCGCTTCTGACGAAGCTATGGATGATATTATCTCTGCATCAGATGCTGTAATGGTAGCTCGCGGTGATTTGGGTGTAGAAATTGGAGACGCAGAGCTCGTTGGCGTTCAGAAGAAATTAATTGCCCGCTCTCGCCAACTAAACAAGGTTGTTATTACTGCGACTCAAATGATGGAGTCGATGATTGACAGCCCTATGCCAACGCGTGCAGAAGTAATGGATGTTGCAAACGCCGTACTTGATGGCACTGATGCGGTTATGCTTTCGGCTGAAACTGCTGCGGGTAACTTCCCCATCGAGACAGTTGCAGCTATGGCTCGCGTTTGTGAAGGTGCAGAAACCCACCCAAGCATTAAGATTTCTAAGCACCGTATGGATCAGAAGTTCTCGTCAACAAGCGAGTCAATTGCACTATCTGCTGTGTACGCTGCTAACCACTTGCCAAGTATTAAAGCTATTGTAGGTTTGACAGAAAGCGGAACTACCCCAACGTTGATGTCTCGCATTACAACATCTTTGCCAATTATTGCTATGTCTCGTCACGAATCTACACTTAATACCATGGCATTATGCCGTGGTGTGAAGCCGGTTTACTTCGACTCGTCAAATAGCGAACCAGGTAAATTGAAATATGATGTAATTGCATCGCTTAAAGAAAAAGGTTTAGTGAAAAGTGGTGACAGTATCATCTTGACCTACGGCGATGAAATGGAAAAAGTGGGCGCAACCAATACGTTAAAAATCGTAGACGTTGAATAACCATAATAATGAAAAATGCGAAGCAAATGCTTCGCTTTTTTTTGCCTGTATTTTATTTCGGGCGTGATAAGTGATAACAAAAAAGGCCCCTAACGCAAGGGGCCTTCTTTTAGTTATTTAACTTAAATAGCTTGAGCAGTATACGTTTGGGCGTTTTGTTGCGCCTCATGTGCATATTGAGTAAGGTGATGACTTAAAATATTTTCAGCACGCTCAACAAACTCATCACGCTTAAATTTCCAGCCTCTCACATCAGCTTGCTTAGCCTGTGCGATATAGTATTCTAAACGTGTTTTTCTTAAAAGGTGCGCCTTCTTCGATAAATCGAATTCTACTAATGAAAGGTTTCTTTCAACTTTTTGAATATCCATATGAACAGGGCGTTCAGCATCATCGGCGGTTGCTCGGCTGACAGAAAGCTTTCCCTGTCCAAACATGCCCACCAATGCGATGACAAGTGTTACAACAATTCCTGAATATACCCATTTTAAAACGTTCATGTCTCACTCCTTGAGCAAAATCAAGATGCTCATAATGCTAATAGTGTAATTGCTCATGCGTTCGCCAATTATCCACTTGGGATTCATTGATGTAGCCCTGCGACTGACCGCATTGCTAAGCGACTTGATGAAATAATCTACTTTTACCATTTGTAAAAGCAGCTTCCATACCACATATTTTTTCTATACATATCAGAAAGATACGAAACATAAACGCTACTGCAAAGTGTATAAAAAGAATTTTCTACACACTTTTAGAGAAAATTTTCCCTTTCTTCCTTATTAGTTTAAAAGTGAGATTCACTACCTAATTTATACGTGCTAAATCTCATCTCAACTCGGGTGAAATAATATAATGCACAGCGCATATCTGGTATTACCAAAAAGTTTATTTATTGACTAATCAGCGCCTAATCTTGTTAGACATTAGTAGAAAAACGAACATTATTTAGACATCCCCAGCTATTTCACTATTAAACCACGGCCTCAACCTCCCCATTAACCAAAGCCCTGAGGATATTTTGCAATTGGTTTACATGAATGATAAATTGGCATTACAAAAAATAACGAACAAGATAAACTGGACTTACCAAATTATTGCACTTAGGTATTAATTGGGTAAGCACGCGACTGTCTACCAAGAGGTTTAAATGTTTAAAATAAAAACAACGCCTACCACCTTTTCTTCACTTAAAGTTTTTACTAGTGGATGGACAAAGCCTGTTATTGCGACTCTGCCATTTATTTTTGCTTCTGGCACTGCTAGTGCAGAATTGCTCCCTGCTGAAAAGTTTGATTTAAGCGAATGGAAAATCACGCTGCCAATAGACGAAGATGGAAATGGAAAAGTCGATGAGATATCGGTAAAAGACATTCAGACTTTCCAACATGAAGATTTTTTCTACATAGATGATGAAGGTAATATGGTTTTTGCTGCGCCCAATAAGGCATTAACTACACAAAATTCATCTAATACTCGAAGTGAACTTCGACACATGCTCCGCGGTTCAAAAACGCGCATAAAGACCCACTCCCCCAAAAACAACTTTACTGTTGCCAGTAACCCAATTTCTGACCGTTTTGCACAGGTTGGCGGAAAAATGAACGCAACGCTAAAGGTACAGCATGTGGCAACACGAGCTAAATACCCAGATAAAGCGCCTGCTTTTTCAGTAGTTGTTGGTCAAATACACGCCAGCAAGTGGGAAAAGAAAGTGAAAGGGTTTGGTTGGGGTAATGAACCCCTAAAGATTTATTATAAGAAATGGCCGCAACACGAGACAGGTTCAGTGTTTTGGACGTACGAGCGCAACTTGCCAAAAGATGATAAAAACCGTACAGACATTGCCTATCCGGTTTGGGGTAATTTGTGGAAAAACCCAAATGATCCCGGTAGCGAAGGTATTCGACTAAATGAAAGTTTTAGTTATGAAGTAAATGTTCATGGCGATGTCATGTATTTGAGCTTCACTGCAGAGGGACATGAGACTGTAAACTACGCTATCAACTTAGCTAATGGGGTAAATGCGTATGGTGAGTTAGACCAGTATGATCACCCATATGGCTACACACTAGACTGGAATTACTTTAAAGCCGGAGCTTACAACCAGTGTAGTACAAAAGATGATGACGGTTTTTGGTATGCAGCCTGTATGGGCACGGGAAATTGGGAAGAAGACAAGAAAAATGGAGACTACGTCCAAGTTGCATTTTCAGAACTTAAAGTAGGTGAAAGCAGCGAACCTTCAGAGGCGTTCAAAGCTCATCTAATATCAGAAAGACCACCTGAGAAAACGAATGAAGTAAAAATTGGCGCGACGCTTAATAAGAAAGAAGCTATGGCCATTGCGCAAATTCCGGCGTCTGCACTTGCTGCGCTACAACAGGTAGCACCTGACTTTGTCGCACTCGAAGTCGAAAAAGAATATAAGCACGATCACGTGTACCTTGATGTTGAGGGTAAAGATGCAAACGGCAACGAGATTGAATTCGATATGTTGCAGGACGGCGATTTATGGAAAATTGTTGAAATTCAGCGTGATTTAAATATGGAAGATTTGCCTTCAGCGGTACACACGCTTATTCAGGGCCAAGAAAAGTACGAGAATATAAAGCGTATTATCGAAAGTAAGCAATTTGGAACTGATGTCACTATCTATGAGTTCTACTTTGTCTTTGATGATGGCACCGAATCTCGAAAAGAGATTAAATCTGAAAATGACGAAGTGGTACTTCTAAGCGAAGAATGGAAACATTAATTTCGACAGTTATTAATTTCGAGTACATTTGAAAAAGGGGCGTTCGCCCCTTTTTTTAAATATGGTGGAAAGAACCGTTAGTTCATTGCAGTTTCAGTAACTACACGAAGGTTACTTTCAACGTCTTTCACATCTGACGCATTCTTTGCAATTTCTACGGCAAGATCATGCTCAGCGTCAGAATCAACTTCACCTGTTAGCGTTACGACACCGTTTTCTACGTCGACGTCAATATCAAAGCCTGAAATATCGGTGTCCATTAAAAGGCGCGTTTTAATAACTGTAGCAATCTTAGCGTCGGTAAGTTCGCTTGTGCCTTCGTCAGCGGCGTCTTCCATGTCATCTGACATACCGTCATGCATATCTTTGTCAGATACAACAGTCAACTTGTTATCAACCGACATTACACCGTCGATATTAGCAATTAGCTCTTCTGCTAGTTTTTTGTCTACAGAGTTTTCTACTTTACCTGTAAGAACAACATTACCGTCTTTGACGTCAGTGTTAATGTCGAATGAATCGAGGTTGCCATTGAACAATAGCGTTGCTTCTGCTTTACCGTCAATCCATGCATCTTTGGCACCTTTCTCCCACTTGTTGTCAGTGTCCATGTCACCCGCATAGGCAGCGGTAGTCAAAGTTGTAGCAACAATCATAGAAATAAGTGAACGTTTCATAACATTTCTCCTTTGTCGAAACTCACTGTGAACGATGCCAAAACCCTGCCAATAACGTATACTATTGATTTAAATGAAAAATACCATAATCACTTCATGCATTAACGTTTGTTGTTTTGAAATCTTTGCGTTTATCCGAGAATTTTTTACTTAATTTTCACGAAACTAAAAGTTGCCTCATTTCAATACAAATGACCAATTGTTGTTTTAAGACATAGATTCTTTTTTGTTCTTGACCGCCACTTGGGAATACTTGGCGCAAGTTAAACTTAATTTAAAATGCTGCCGTAACTATAACGAATCTTTTCACTTTGCCGGCCGTTACATCATTCTTCGATTTGTTACCGCTTGAGGCAAAACTCTGTTTTAGTTATAAAATTCAAGGACCAAACAGACATGGACACTGCACTTACTGCCGTTTCAGTCTTATTTATCGCACTAAGTTGGGCCCCATTGCTGCCTTCTTCTCATTGGTTAGTAAGAGTGTGGGAATTTCCACGCTTACAGATAGCAGCGATCATTTCACTATTGCTTGCAGGGCATGCTTTCAACGCCACCTATTACGCACAGTTTAATATCCTCACAATGGTTATTATTGCTGGTTTAACGGTAAGCCTTATCTATCAAATAGTTTGGATTATTCCCTATACTCCTTTATACAAGCGAGAAGTTAAACGGGTTGATACGGAAAGTTCGTGCCAAAAACTAAGCGTCTTATCAAGTAACGTATATATGCCAAATAACGACTTTCGTAAGCTCATATCACACGTACGCAATAAGCAGCCCGATTTCCTCGTAACACTGGAATCAAATGAAAAATGGCAAAAAGGTATTAGCGAAATAGAGTCAGATTATCCTTATCGCAAATTTTGCCCGTTGGAAAACCTCTATGGCATGCATCTCTACAGTAAAATTCCTTTCGAAGAGGTCTCTTTGCGATTTTTAATTGAAGATGATGTTCCATCTATGCGAGTGAAAATTAAACTTAATGAACGAGATATCACACTGTATTTTCTTCACCCAAAACCTCCAAGCCCAACAGAAAATACTTACGCAAAGCCTAGAGATGTTGAGCTAACCTTGGTTGGGGAAGAAATTGCGAAAACAGAAGGGCCTATTGTTGTAGCGGGTGATTTAAATGATGTAGCCTGGTCTCCCACTACCAGGAAATTTAAGAAAATAAGCGGATTGTTAGATCCACGAGAAGGACGAGGCTTTTTCAATACGTTCCATGCGAAATATCCGCTTGTGAAATGGCCATTAGACCATGTATTTCATTCTGAACATTTTGCATTAGTAAATATAGAGAAACTAGAGGGTGTTGGTTCTGACCACTACCCTCTTTACACCGAACTGGCGCTAACTAATCATGATGGTAAATGATAATTGGTGACTTTTTTAGCGAGAGCCGCGATGTTTTACGCACCACATCAGGCTCTCGCAAGCCTCTTCACGCTTTTTGAAATGCGCCAATCCTATCAGACTATCTTCTCTAGGCCACACTGCTTGGCTAAGCATTTCTTGGTCTTTAGCTGAAAGTTGGTCAACATCTAGAACGATTTCAATAGCTTTTTTATTAGGCTTTATTAGCGTTGGTTTCGCTTCTTTGACCAAGGCAGAATTTACACAAATATATTCCCGTTTGACTGGATCACGCACCACACCGATATAGTCTTCGTCGCATATAATAGCTGGCCAGCCTTCAGTTATTCTGCTTTGTCCGAACATAATGAGCGTAAAAGCAACGAGGACAAATAGCGTTAAACCGATAAACTGCGCGCTGAGATCGGGTGCTACACTTACGATCACACCAACAACAGCCGCAAAAAATATCCAGCCACCAAACACTCTGCGCATCGCATTCGGCGAGATACCGGATATAACATCAACCACTTTCAATGATTGTTTGTCATAGTTTCGAATTATTACAGACGATTGTGATTCCACAGCCTTTGCCCACCAAAGAAAAAATACGAGATACAGAAATTAATACGTTACAAGTAAGGCTGAAGATTTTACCTACACTCAAGTTGAGTGGTTCTTCATTTTGAAGAAAGTTTTACTCGAAAAAAAACGTGTTAAATAACAATTGCAGGAATATTTAAACTATTGAATTGTATTGTTTAACCTACTGAGCAAGCATATCAAAATATGTGACGGGGGCAAAGCTATTACGCGGTAAATGCACGGCAAAATAAGACGCTAAATTCGTCAAATTTCACCGTGTTTTTTTAAACAGTTCAGAATTATCTTTGTGGCGGATGCTCTGGCATAGCAACAAGGGTATCATCTTTTAGTGTGCAAGTACCTTCCACGGTTTCGCCTCTTGGAGTTTCAAAAGACACTGTGTCACCTTCGGCTTTTCCATCACACGCTTCTATTGCCTCTGGTGGTGGCTGTCTTGGGTGCTCTCTATCGCCTTTAGCGAAGCATCCCGCTGTACTTAAGCTCAGTAGACCAATTAAAATTGCCGTCTTATTCATATCACTTCTACTCCTTCTCAATAGATTAGAAAACTGGGTGGAACATGTATGGCAGTCGCTTATGCTATTACCGCAACGCACTGCGTACCCTAGAACTTGCATAATAAAGTGAGAATGTGCAGAAACAGTGCAAAATGTCAGTATTATCCGATGATTTGCGGGTCTCCCATCCTTTAGAATATTGTAGTGTAGTGTTATACATCGCTATACTCGAAAATATGAAGCTATCTCATAAACTTACTATTACTTTACTCGCTTTCTCTTGCATGTCTTTGATGCTTGCGCTTGCTACTGCGCGTTGGAGCTTTGAACAAGGCTTTAACAAGTTTATTATCGCGCAGGAAAAAGAACGGCTGACTCAGCTAGCAGACATGCTCGCGTTAGAATACGCAATTAATGATAAAAGCTGGCAGGGTATTTCACCCTATACATTTTCTATTCAAGACAATCGACCGCCACCTCGAGGTCCAAGGCTTCGAGCCACAAGCCAGCGCCCCCCAGAGCGACACTTATATCGCCCACCCAATAATGAAGAACAACACATAGGGCCCCCTACTACACTTCTTGATTTGCAAGGTAATGTAATCGCAGGCAGTCTGCCCGATACCTTTAATCGCGACGAGGATATTCAAGTTACGGTCCCCATAAAAGACGCAAGCGGAAACATAGGTGTGTTAGAAAGTTACCTGCCGCCCTCACCTAGTTCTGCAATGGCGCAGGAATTTATGCGACAACAACGCGCGTCGTTTATTGCTATCGGCGCAGTAGCCCTTTTTGTTTCGTTGATAATTGCCATTATCATTGTGCCCAAGATGCTATCGCCGTTTAAGGAAATCTTGAAGGCTGTTGAACAACTTACAAAACGAAAGTACAGCATGAAGTTCAATCAGCTTCCTAACGACGAGTTTGGGGTGCTAATGAAAGACATTAACGCCCTTGCCATTGCCCTTCAAAAGCACGAGGCAACGCAGAAGCAATGGCTAGCAGATATTTCCCATGAATTGCGTACCCCGCTATCAATCCTTGCGGGTGAAATGGAGTTAGTCGAGGCTGGTGTTAGAAAATTCGACCACGCGCAACTCGCTTCTTTTCAAGATGAAGTGGCGCGTTTAACGCGTTTAGTAAATGACTTATATCAGTTATCCCTCTCCGATGTTGGGGGCATGCACTACGATTTCAGTATTATGAATATCGACGAGTTGATAAAAGACGTTTTAGCGCAGTTTAATCTCGCTTTTGAGGCAAAACCTATTTCCGTTAGTACATATATTCCTAGCAATGTGAGGATAAATGCTGATGCACAGCGTTTGCACCAAGTATTCTCAAATATCTTTAGCAATAGTATTGAATATACTGATGCACCGGGACAACTTAGGATCACATTAGTTGACGATGGGAAAAAGGTAGCAATAGATATAGAAGACAGCGCACCAGGCGTATCGACCGGTAACGAAAAACATGTTTTCGATCCTCTCTATCGCGAAGACTCGTCACGAAAAAGACGGGCTGAAGGCGCAGGGCTTGGCTTATCAATATGTCAATCTATCATCCACGCTCACAAAGGTACGATAGATGCCTCGCGATCAGAGCTCGGTGGGATTAAAATAACGATCAACCTACCTTTAACGGGAGATGGAAGTTAATGTCTACTCACTGCCCTGTATTAATTGTTGAAGACGAAGAAAAAATTGCCCAAATATTAGTGGATTTTTTCACTTTAGAAGGGTTCACTACAGAGGTCCTCCATAGTGGTGAACATGTTATTTCTACTATTGAATCGCACGTTTACAGCGCGGTCATATTAGACCGTATGCTTCCGGTAGTAGATGGTCTAACACTGTGTAAGCAAATAAGGCAATTTTCTACCATCCCGATTTTGATGTTAACCGCCCGAGTCGATGAGATAGACCGACTGATTGGTCTAGGCGCGGGTGCCGATGACTATATTTGTAAACCATTTTCACCTCGTGAGGTGGTAGCGCGGGTGCAGGCCATTTTAAGAAGAGCGCAATCACAAAATATAGTTTCAGAAACAACTCAAAGAAAATTAGCATATAAAGACATCGTCCTCGATTTAGACAGCTATGTCTGCGAGCGAAAAAACCAAACGATTGAGTTAACACCTGTTGAATTCAGGTTGCTTAAAGCCTTTATTGAAAAGCCAGGTCATGTGTTCTCAAGAGAACAGCTTATGGACAAAGGATATGTTGACGGCCGCATAGTGAGCAATCGAACCATTGATAGTCATATGAAAAACTTACGCCACAAGCTAATGCAAAATGACCATATCTCACCGCTTCAGGCTGTATACGGTATAGGCTACAAACTGTGTTAGCTTAAACTTCTCTTTTTATGTGGTGAACCTGCAAATTTTCTGCACATTTCCCTCTTATTATAAAAGCTCTTAACCTAATCTTTGTCTAAGAGCCTATTTTATGCAGTCAGATAACCCGCGCTTTTCTGTTCACTTATGTTTTTACATTATTTGCGCTATTGGAATAAGTGCATGTTCAGGCGGAGATTCAGAAGACAACGCTACATCACTGTCTGACGATACATCTTCCAGCGAAACTGTCGACAATGAGGCAATACAGACAAGTCTAGACCCAGACTTATTCCTTGCTGCAGGCCTTGCTGAAAGCATAACCACTACCGCATGTACGCTTACTGACGGTACGCAAACCGAGTGCTTTAAAGTGGTAATTAATGGAGCACCGGCAAATGCCGACATTGGGCCATTTTGCCCTCGCAACATTACCGACGATGCTACGCAAGGTGGCGTATGGTTTGATGGAAGCGGAGAACTTTATCAAGTCGACGGAAGCTTTATTCTAAGCCTTCCTGATTTGTATGGCAGTGACTGGCAACTCTATGATGAAGCAACCGGAGAAGTATTTGTTACGGATTCGCAGATTGCATGTGAAGCTGCCGCCCGTCCAGATGTCGACCCAGAATATCAAAATCACTGCGTCGAATGTTCCATTGACTATTATGACGGTGGGGTTACTCAAACACTACTTATTCCTGTTGAACCCGTTGCGCTTGCAAATCCAAATTCGTTATCAGCAGATTTGGGGGTATCGCTCAATGGCGTAGTGATTGCTGGCCCTGCCCCCGTAAACGCTATTTTAAGTGCAAATACCATAGCCGCTTTCGATGACTGTGGCGGGCACGTTAACCCAGCAGAAGGATACCACTATCACGCGGCGCTAGGCTGCAGTGACGTAATATCCTCACTAGACGGTCACGCGAATATATTAGGTTACGCGTTGGATGGATATGGTATTTACGCCATGCTAAATAGTGAAGGCGAAGAAGATTTTGACCTCGATGAATGCCGAGGTCATAGCGATGAAACCCGTGGCTATCACTACCATGCAGCAAGTGCTGCAGAAAATATGTTTATTGGGTGCTTCAAAGGGGCTCAGGGAAGTATTACTGTCGGAAGTAACTAGCTAAGCTGAGCACTTATATAAAAAGGGGTATTCATGAAAATAGATCTAACACGCTTAGCAGTAGTTAGCTTATCGCTATGTTTTACATCGCTCAGCTTTGCGCATAGCGGGCACGTACACAAAGCACCGCTAATTGCCTGCCAATCATTGAGTAAAGGTGAGTCATGTCGCTACATGGTTGGCAAAGATAAAGTATATAAAGGCACCTGTCAGCTGTTCGAAGAAACACTGATGTGCGTTAGAAATCAGCCCATTGAATACCTGACGCCACTTTCTGATCCCAAACTCGCTAGTGTTAAAGATAATGAAAGCATAACCCTTCAAAAATAATGAAGACAATAGGTTTTAAAGTTCACTTCACTTATGAATGCTCTTAGTCTTACCGTTTGTAAAATTTTCTCTTCCTTTGCATCTCTTGCGCGCATTTAGGCCAAACCTGTATCAAACCCACGCCAAAAACCCATAAAAAAACATATAAATCAGCACCTTAAAAACCAGGAACACTCTTTGCTTTATACGAAAGTATAGTGTGCAAAGTGCACGGTTAAGCCAAAGGCATCAAATAGGTCAGCAAAGGAGGTTGAGTATGCGTTCGCCAATAAGTGCAGTAACTATTGTAAAAAGTAGAACCGAGAAGCTTTGCAATTTAATTTCGCAGCTAGAGCGTTGCTCACCAACGCCAGATGAACTTGTCATTGTATGGATGGCACCGCCTTCCGACTTGTCTCTCATTCAGAGCGATAAATTCGACATTGTGCACAAGTTTGTTACGCAGGAAGAGCTGCCTATTGCTAAAGCTCGAAATAAAGGGATGCTATCGGCTAAACATGAGAATCTTGTTTACCTAAACGTTGATGCCGTTATCTCTCCTACGCTTTGTAGAGATGGGCTTTTGGCTTTAAAGGACAACACTGTTCTGTTCACTTCGGTGGTCTTTTTACCCAGTGAACACTGCAATAAGCCTTATTCAGCCATTTCAAAAACCGAAAAGCAAATTGGTTATCTCGCGAGTAATGATGAGACATTACCTGACGATGATAACAATGAAATACCTTCAAGAAATCAGGGAAATAATCATGGAAAGTTTAGTGACGATAGTATTTGTTCTACAGTGTTTTTTATTCGTAAGACAGACTTTCAGAAAACCGGCGGCTTCGATGAAGGCTACGCGGGTTTCGGACTAAACGACGAAGACTTTTTTACCAATTGCCGGGCGCTAGGCTATTCACTAGAGCAATTGCCTACACGCACTTTTGCGCCACATCGCCCCAATTATCAATGTCCCGTCAATCATTTATTAGACTTTGTTCGCAATGCACAGCGCTTTCACTCAAAGTGGGGCTTCTATCCCTGCCTTAATGTACTAGCGGCCTATGCAGAAAAAGGGTTTATCAATTCAAACTTTGAAGAAAAGGGTTTGAAAATTGTTCAGTTACCCGAAAAAGAAGATGAATCAAACGACGGTGTGAATACTTCGACACCTCACCAACCTACTGCAGGGATTGAATTCACCTCTTTCCATTCGCCAGATAAGAATCAAGTGCGGTTGAGCAGCACCGCGTAGTTCATAGACCTGGAGATTGTGGGCTTAACCCCATGCTCAGCGGGCGAGTCAAATAATTTCCGCTACAAGCCAATTCAGTTTGAAATTTTGCCCGCGGCCAACATATAGCCGCGAGCGTTATCGTCTTAATGAACAAGCCCTATCGCGCTTCTGCATTAGCGCTTGGCTTTTCTTGTTGCCAGTTCAGACGCATATCCCACTTGAAGCGATGTTCAGGCTTTAGTGGTGGCTGCTCGGCATCAATAGTACTCAACACATTGGTCGCCTTAGTTAGCGTTGCGTCGCGGCCAAACAAATAACTTTGCTCTTTTACTATGGTTAAGTAGGCTTTGTTTAACGCATATGCGCGCTCTGGCGAAGGCGTAATGATTTCGTACACTGACTTGGCACGCTGCACTTCTTCCGCTTTAACCATACCTTTCTCGTCGAACCATTTAGCCAGCATTTCGCCGTTTTGACGAAACTCGTCGCCACCGCCTACGCGTTCCATGTAAGTGAGGAATTCGCCTTTTTCTTCATTGATATTTGGCACATCTTCAATTTCACGCAGGTCAATATAACCCCATCCCGCTTTTCCAGGTACTTTACGGGCAAATGAGAATGTTTGGTCGAAGGTTGACCCAACTGTTTTATGACAACCGTTACAAAAGGCAAGCTCTTGGTCATGCTGTGCGCGAAGCTCGCCCTGTTCATTTTCAATGAAGCCGTTTATCGTCCATCCAAAGCCGTTGTCTATTCCTTTCTCACCTAAATATCGGGTTTGCGGTAGCTTTTCAAAATGCTTGTCTTTTGCTTCAGCATAGTAGGCAGAGGCTAAACTCTCTCTGCTTCTGAACATATGTTTTTTCATGTAGCGTACTTCTTTCATACGCGGCGCATTGTAAATATTCCCGTTTTCGTCTACGCCAATGTAGCGTACGGTATGCAAAAACTCTGTGCCCTCTGGGTACAGCATATGCGCTAGAGGAACTACACTTGCATCGCCAACGTAATGCGACGAACGAGCAACTTCAGTTACGGATTCTGACAGCTTGCCGTCTTGATTAATGTCAATATTCAGTGCTACCTCATTAACCGGCGCCATAGTTAATGTGTCTAGCTCTTTAAGTGCCATTTCAACTAGGCTTAGGTTTAATGTGTATATAGCTTTGTTGTAGTCGCCATTTAGCGTTTGAAAGTTTTCCGGAAGTCGGATCATGGCATCGCCCGTCGACCCGTTGGTCGGCCAGAAAGTGCTTGGGAAGGGTTTGTAGTTGTATGATACCCACCCGCTGCCATCTTTAGCAAAACCGTCGTTATCAAAGGCTTTGTCAGCGGCGCTCAAGTTTTCAATGCGCATGTACTCTGGCATGGCGTCTTTTTTAAGCGAAGCGGTGTAGTTGTCTTGTTCTACGTATTTTTTAATTGTGGCATCGTCAATACCCGCTATAAGCGACGTACGGTCAATAAACAGATTCTTCCAGCTGTTTGTTAGCCCCACATCGGAAAATTCATAGTTACCCTGCAATGTACCATCACCCATTTGGTTAGGGCGCTTTTCTATCGAATCATAGCTCTGGTGACATGCGTAACAAGGGTTATTTACGCCCTCTGTTTTGGTGTAGCACTGGGGCGGGATTACCGATTCAGGGTTATACACTTCTTTGTGCTCAATATACGCAAGTGCAGGGATATCGTCCCCTTCCTGATATGGATATCTATGCGCACCGTCGCCGTTTGCCTGAGCCGATGAAGGCGCTTGCGCGTTAGTAGAATAGCTACTTGCACTTACATTAGAATTTGATTGATTGCTTAAATCAGCATCCGTGTTTTCAGTGCACCCTGCACTGATAAGTAGTGAAAGCAGAATGCCCGCACTTGAGGTTATTTTTGATATTTTCATAATCATCACAACGGCAAAAGCCGGGTGTACAAACACCCGGCAAATATTAAATTAAACAGAAAACTTACTTGTCAGCTGGCTCATACATCCACAGCGTGTTGTTTTCTTGGAAACCGTCTTCACCGATAAGAATACGGCCGTCGTTCATTACCACAACGTTATCTGGCTGAGAAAGCTGCTCTACATCACAACGCTCTGCGCCTGTTAAGCTTGAACGGTACGTACCACCCATCACTACAGGTTCGATGCGAGAAATGTTGTAGCCTTCTTCCAGCTTGGCGCGATAAACACCACCACAATCTTTAACGCGGGCAGAAAGCTGCATATCGCCTTCATCATCAATCATTGTGTTGTCGATATCTGCAATGCCAATGTAAAGGTATGCATTTTCTACGACTTCACCTTCGATGGTATCAACGCCTTCTACGGCTTCTTGCGCACGTTTTTGGTTAATAGAGATACCTTCTAGTTTTCTCCATTCTGCCGTTGCACCTTTGAGACGCGCTGCCGCACGACTTTCTAGGAATGCAACACGGTCATCCATTGGCTCACCAGCCGTTACGCTTGAACCGCCTTCTTCTACCGTTGGGTAAGTCGCATCACCATCCGCCCACGCCTGAACGTCTGCCATGGTGATGTAAGAGCTTTGCCCGTCTACGTAATCGTCGGTACCAATACCGTTATATTCATCAATCCAGGCGCGAATAGTCATATTATCGCCACTGGCTAGCTCTACCCACTCAACGGCAAACCCTGTAGTTGCTGGGTCATTCTGCCCTACATCTTGAGTGAGTTTAGCGCCGTAAAGCGTGCCTGCTGATAGGTCTTCTGCCGTGTCAGCAACAAACTTAAATAGTACGCCGCCGGTGTCATCTTGAGAAAGATAAACGGTTTTTCCATCAGGCATTACCGTTGAATTTTCATGCTCATAACGGCCCATCGTGAAGTGCTTAACAATCACCGGCTCATCAGCCAATGGCTCTGTTACTTCTGCAATGTAGCCGTAGTTGTAAGGGTTTGGTGCATCAGGTGCTGTCATTTGCCACATGCGACCTAAGCGTGCATCTGTAGATACTGCTTCTGGGTTGTTCCAGTTAGGTGACGTTGTGGTATCCACCTCCGAATCAACTACCCACTCTTCAGAGGTAAGCGGTGTACCCCAAGGAGACATCGAGCCGAAACAGTTTGCTGCCGTGCCCCATACTGGTGAGAAATCCAGCATCATGGCTTCTGTAACTTCCCACATACCGAATTCATCTTTTTCTACTTTCATGCGGCTCATACCGCCAGGTAGTTCTTCCCAGTTTGAGAACAGGTACCCTTCGCCTTCGGCAGTTGAAATAAAGCCGTTAAAGTCAGGCATATCGTTTTCTAAAACAAGTTCTTCGCCATCAAGTGTGTAAATATGACCTAAGCCTTCCGGCAAGTCAGAACCAAAGGTATCACCGGTTTGACCTAGCACTTGATACTGACCGATAGCAGAAATAACCAGCTCTTTTTCTTCGTCAGAGCTAGGTACTGGAGAATTTGGTAATGTAACAGGCAAGTTATTAAAGTTTGCGCCTGCAAGTACGCCTACGGTACCTGTATTTATAGGCATATCGTTAACGCTTGTCGTTGCAGCGTTAGTGCCTGAAGGGTGCTGGACGTTAAAAAACAAGTCACCTTCATCCGTTAAGAATATACCGGTAACTTCTGCACCAAGCGGAACCGTTGCAATACGTGTTAGTGTGCCCGCTGTATCACCCTGGGGACCTTGTTCACCCACTGGGCCTTGTTCACCTATTGGACCCTGTTCGCCGACCGGCCCTTGTACGCCATCTTCGCCGTCATCACCTTCTAGTGAACAGGCAGTCATCCCTAGTGTTACAGCCAGTGCTATCGCTGAATACTTAATTCCACGAAGAGTTTCGCTTTTCATTATGGTTCCTTGCTTATACTTATTTTAAGTTTTTGAATAGAGGCAAGCAGAAGCGCTACCTCAATAAACGGTCTTTGCGGGCAGAAAGTCTGGCGGACATTTGTGACACTCTAGTGACAATCAATTGACACTGAAATGAAGCTTTATTGACACTAAGGCTAGAAAAAACAAAACAATTTACAAAGAAAACTTACGGAAGTACTGCATTTATTGACGTTATTGAATAGCCAGTCAAAAAAGCTCAACCATTCAGTCAGTTTATGAATTATTTGTTGCGCTACTTATTAAAGACGCTTAACGACAAAAATTTTGAAATGTGACGCATTAATCGCTTTCGGGAAATTCGTAGTAAAGTGGATTATTAGAAATCGTGAACAGGTTTAACCTGGAGAACTTGAAACTATTTGCCTGCTCACATTGCGTAACCACTTGGCATCTATTATCTTTTAGTTACCATTGTGTACTTCATTTTATTATGTCCATACGTTTTCGTTACATCACGGCTTTAGCTTTGACAGCGTCGCTGATCACCCTTTCTTTTTTTATCCTCTCTGGACTGATAAAAAACCAAAAGCAAGATGCAAAAATCATCAATATTGCGGGTCAACAACGTATGCTATCGCAGCGCATAGCGATGCTTGCTACGTCACCTAAATTATGTGAAGACAGTCAAGAACTGCGCTATTTACAACAAGATCTTTCCACGTTCGAAAACAACCATAACTATCTTGTATCGTTGGAGCAGCTTTCAACGAAGACTTTCAACGCTTACTTTGAAACAGGACAACTCGATTCAAAAGTTAGAAGCTTTATAAGCGAAGCCAAAACTCGGGGTGAAGGTGGCGTTTGTAATGCGCCTCCTCTTCTATCAATTAAAGAGCTAACTTTACTTTTGAAGCAGTTAGACGAGGTCGTGGGCCAATTTGAACAGGAAGCGACATCACGTGTAGATACTGTTCTTACTATTGAAATGTACCTTTGGCTAGCCACGCTTGCTCTGTTAAGCATTGAAGTCGTATTTATCTTCTTTCCTATGGAACGTCAGGTTAGGCGTTCTATAAATTCTTTGAAGCAGTCAAAACAATTAGCTCAAAACGCAGCGGAAGAGGCATTAAAAGCGAGCAAGGCAAAATCAGAGTTTCTTTCTAGTATGAGTCATGAGTTACGTACACCGATGAACGGGTTGTTTGGCATGATAGAGCTGGCCATTGATAACCCAGAAAAAAGTAACTTGTACTTAAAAAAAGCGAAAACTGCGGGTCGACAACTCCTCGTTTTAATTAACGACATTTTAGACATATCAAAAATCGAAGCGGGCAAAATAAAAATAGAAAAGGCTCCGGTCGACTTGTTGCAAGTATTAGACGATGTGGTATCGCTACAGCGTGTTTATTGCCAACGCAAGGGGCTCGAATTCCATTATTTGAAAGATTCGGATCTTCCTCATGTGATAGAGGGCGACATTACGCGAATTTCTCAAATTCTGCACAATTTATTAAGTAACGCCATCAAATTTACCACTGAAGGCTCTGTTACGCTGAAAGTTACTCATACTCAACATAAAAGTGGTAGTAGGCTTATTTTCGATGTTATCGATACGGGTATAGGGATCCCAGCGTCTAAGTTAGAAAATATATTCCAAAAGTTTGAACAAGCCGATCAATCCACAACGCGAGAGTTTGGAGGCACGGGCCTTGGTTTAAGCATTGCGAAGCAGTTAGCTAATTTAATGGGTGGCGATATCAACGTTATTTCATTCGTTGGTCAAGGCAGTACATTCTCCTTCACCATGCCATCTAAGGAAGCCCAGCTACCAGACATCGATATTGTGCCTAACACCAACTTGCGCTGTGCAATTATTGACGACTTACAAACAAGTCGCGAGTACTTTGAACATGTAGTCGCTTCTATGTCGCTTAAGCCTTGTAGTTATGACAGTGCTAAAGCGTTTCTAGATGATAGCCCGTTCAGTTTCGACGTCATAATTCTTGATCTTTCTATGCCAGAGATGAGCGGCGTCGATTTACTCCATAAGTTAAGAGCATTAAAACCGACTAAGTTTCCAAAAGTTATCTTAATATCCGCTGAGTTAGAAAGGCTAGAAGATGAACACGAGATCCTAGCGAGTATTTGGAAAACGCACGCTAAACCCATTAACCGACGTGAACTAGAAAGTGACTTAAGTAAACTGATTGAAACTAAGCCGGTAAGTCGTCTAGAGATTCAAGCGCTCAATAACAAAAAACGAATATTGCTTGCTGAAGACAATGAAATAAACGCCGAGATTGTTAAAGCGATATTGCAAACAGAAGGCTATAAATATCTACATGTAAAAAACGGTAGCGATGCCGTTGAAGTTTGCAAACGACATAACTTCGACCTCATTCTTATGGACTGCAATATGCCTATTATGGGAGGCATTGAAGCTTCCACAATTTTAAGAAAAACGATGCAAGCAAACACACCCATCATAGCACTAACCGCTAATGCATTCGCCGAGGACAAGGAAGAGTGCTTGGCCGCAGGCATGAACGACTTTCTAGCTAAGCCATTGGATAAAGACACCTTGTTAATTACAATCAAGAAATATATTGGGTGAGGTGCCCGACAATACCGCGGGCCGGCTTCCCTTTACCGGTAAACGCAACCCACTTAAAGGGTTGCTACACGGTGTAAGCCTCTTGCTCTCCGATATAACCTGGGGCTATAGCAAGGTTGTCAGTGTCTGCCAAATTTTGTTGATTTCGAAGCCAAAGCTGATATTCACCAGTCCGCAGGCTCGCATGTTTTGTACAGTCAACGTTCCAACGCCTAAGTAAATACCCGGCCATAGCTGCACGTACTTCCAATTTAAGTACTCCCTCCTCCATCGCATAGTCGAGTTCTATCGCGGTAGAAAACTTAATATTTTTCGGGTGGGGCACGATTTCAAGGGAAATAAGTCTTCCCCACTCTTCGTCATGCTCAATACACTCATGGGCTTCAGGTTCCGCTTTGACCGTTACCTTACTAATTCTGGTCAGTACAAAATCGCGAAAGCTGTGTGATTTTCTATCGAATGCGCGCACATGCCAGCGCTGACCGTTATCAACAATGCTGTGTGGCACAAGCTCACGGGCACCGCTGCCACTCGACAGCGACGTATAAATAACGCTCATTGCCTTTTTGTTTACTATGGCTTGTACTACTTTAGCTACCACAAAAATATCAGGTACGTTCAGGGAAGAGGCACTTTCTACCGGGAAATGTACATCGCCAATGGCATCGAAACCGTCCGATATATCGTTGGCGAGCTTTACCAAGGTACGTTTTGCATCGTGCTCAAAAACCGGAACGAAGCTTTCAGTTTGGAAATAACGTTTTTCCCTTGGATCGTAAATTAAGTTATCAGGCGCGAGTTCTTTATACAGCGTAAAGTCACGAGAGCCGGCCGATAAACCCACTTCAAAACGATTGATTAAATCTTGGCGATGTATGGCCCCTTTAAACAAAAGGCAGAAGTCGATATAGGCCAATCGTTGGCGTTGAGAAAAAGAAATGGTTTCTAACATGGTGCGCACTTATTGTGTTTTTATTCAGTGTGGTTCATTTACAGCCGCATGTAAATAGCAAAAGAAATAAAAAAGCCCAGCACTTGGCTGGGCTTAAACTTTAGCATTTAAGGTTTACGACTTCGCACGCTTACGAGCGAAAAACATACCACCTAAGGCCAAAAGAGATAGCGCAAAGGTACCTGGTGCAGATACTTGAGCGATTTCAAAGCTTGTGCCTTGAGGAGTATCGAGGGATAAATTAGACCCAAGACTATTTGATAATTCAGCTTTAGAAAATGAAAGTTCGACTTTTCCACTACTTAGCGCAACTAAAACAAACGAGAAAATGTCCACCTCATTTTTGCCAGCTTGAAAAAACTCTACAGGGCCAAAAGTAGCACTACTTAGTGACGCTGAATCAGCTGAACTATCGTTGAGAGGCCCAAAAAGTGGCACCCCAATAGCACCTAAATCCATTACAGTAGTTGGGTCAAAACTTACAAACAACGAATCAAATAAAACAGCGATATCATACCCAAAAAAATATGTCTGAGCGCCACTTTCTGACAATTCTGAGGCTCTCACTGTTGCTGTAATTGTTTCGCCAACATTATAAGTATCTTTGTCAGTTGTAATCGAAATTAGAGCTGCATTTGCATTGAAAGTAGCGGCAGCCATTAATAGTAAAAAGAATTTTTTCATTGTTATTTTCCTAAAATTAAATTGCACAGTTAGCGCGTGTACACATCGCCATTAATGCCTGAATGTCGAAGAAGTTAATTTGGCCATCGCCGTTAAAATCGAAGTTTTCACCCGTCGCTTGCCCTTGTAAGAACAGTTGATAGAAAGCCATGATATCGTTGTAATCGACATCGTTATCACCATCAAAATCTCCAACTGTTACTTCTTCTGGGAAGTTAAGCACTACCACTACCGGGTCGTGATCTGACGAGCGATACGCATCGGCGCCGTAGTAACTAGAAAGCTGGGTTTCAGTCTTATACTCAACGTTATAGTCGAACACCCGAGGTTCGTCAGCGTTAATGTGCCATACCGTTGCATCTACCACATATTCAGTTAATGAAGGGCTTGATAAGGCATGATCTAAGTAACCTACTTCGCCGCCGAAGCTATACGAATAAGCGCTATCGCCATCGAAGAAGTTAACTAAGTTACTGTAACCAGCCTCTTCAAGCGCAAGGATAGGCTCTTCTTTCGCATAAGCATTTAAATCGCCCATTACGATAACGCGGTCAGACAAGACATCACTATTTTGCTCAACAAGAGAAATTAAGCCTTGTGCTGCTTGGGTACGCAGTTCATTCCAACACCCTTGACCGTCTCCTGAGTCTGCGTTGTTGCCTGTTGCGTCACCACAACTTTTCGACTTAAAGTGGTTTATTGCTAAGGTAAAGTCGCCGCCGTTACTGTTTACACTGAAGCTTTGTAGTAAAGGCTGGCGGTTACCATAGTCAAATGGTGCATCGGATGACGTTACAGGGTTCCCTTGTAGTGAAACCACAGCAGGTTTATAGATGATGCCTACTGCTATTTCGTCACTGCCTAATAGAGACTCTAACGCAACGTAGCTGTACTCATCACTACCTAGTTCTGCATTAACGCTATCAACTAATGTCGCAATCGCAGAATCACTGCCGTAACCATCATTTTCAATTTCAACAAGGCCAAGTACATCAGCGTTCATCGCTACGATAGCTGCAATAGTTTTCGCTTTCTGACGCTCAAATTCATCAAGTGAACTTGCGCCCCGAGAGGTCGGGAACTCTGGGCCATTGAAGTAATTGAGCACATTAAAGCTAGCTACTTTTACATCACCGATGGCATTTAGCTGTGGGCCAGCAATACGAGGGTTAGTGCGGACCGTTTGGATATCGCCTACAGGAATAAGGTTGTATGCACTAAAGGCATAATGTAAAACGCCTTCAAGCGCTTCAACGCTATCACCCAAGCGCAGTGGATTGCTATGCGATAGACCTCCTACAGGGAACGGAATATCATCCAAATTCTGTGACGTCGCACCATCGTCTACTAACAAGGTATTTCGTGCATTAATTTCGGCTAATGCCAACGCTTCTTCTGAACCTGCTACAAATTGATTAGTAGGGATCATTAAGCGTTGTGACGACACGTTAAACTGCCCATAGCGCCCAAGGTTATAAATATCAGAGACTTTAAGGGTTTGCTCAAAACTAATATGCATGCCCTCTAGTGCTTCTAAATCAGTATCAGGGCTAAACGGCATAGCAACAGGTGTGTAAAGCACATTACTACCTACACCCGTAACCTCAGGTTCTGCAGACAGGGTTAACTGGGTTACACCGAAGCGCTCGCCTACTGTACCTTGCAAACGCACCGCATCCCCTGCTTCCGGAAGGTTAAATGAGCCTGCGTAAACAAACACACCTTCAGAAGTTGCTGTGTTACCGTCTGAATCACTCGCTTCTTCCTGAACAAAGAAACCGCTCATGGCAGGCACAACTTTGGTTACCACAGCCTCTACAATGACGTCAGCGCCAGTCATTGCTGATTCCTCGCCGTCACCTTGAATCGCGCTGATAAGTACTACTTCAGCAATTGGATCGGTTGGGTCAGTAGGCTCTGTCGGGTCGGTTGGATCTGTTGGGTCCGTTGGGTCCGTTGGTTCACTTACTGAACCATTGTGAGAACCAAAATTACTTAGCGTATCTTTTGCAAAGCTATCCCATTCGTCAAGAGTAAACGCAGGGTTGCGGTTTGGGTTACCGCTTGTTACCGAGCTTTTACGCACCAAGGTAACATCTTTACCCCAGTCAGTATCAACCCCATAAGTACCCAGGGCATCTACTACTTGCCCGTTGTAAACAAGCTCAACGTAATCGTCGCCATTGAAGTTCATTACGAAACTGCTAAGAGTTGAACCGCCGGTAAGTAAAGCATCAGCTTGGGCATGAGCAAATGTTGCTACGCCACCTGCAGGAATTTCGCCCTCAAGCGCCAGTACTTTTCGGTCGGCGTCGGCAGTAGCGCCGTTCGAAAGTAAAACTAGCTCATAACCAGACAAGCTCACAGGCTGAGTCGAGCTATTGAAAAGCTCTATTGCTTTATTATAGCCACCGCCCTCAATGTATTCTGAAATGAAAACGCTATTAGAAAATGGGGCTGTATCACCGTCTGTGTCACCGCCTGTGTCACCACCGGTATCGCCACCTGTGTCACCACCTGTACCGTCGCAGCTTTCGTTATAAATAAGTGAAGCGAGTTCAGGCTTATCAATGAATGGGTTACGATTACCTTGTAGTTCATAAACCCTTTCGTTACGACGACTTTCAAATTCATCCACCGGATCGTTTTCATGCCACTGGAGCAGCACGCAAAGCTTACCGAAAGCGGCTTCATCGGTAGACGTTAAGCGGTTTAACAAAACCAAATCATCTTCCGTATCACCTGCAGTATTGCCGTCGTAACGTACATCCATATAAAGCATAGAGCGAGCAATGTCGCCTTTAACTGCGTCCCGCGGCTCGAAAGAATCGCTATCAACGCGGTTCGCAGGCGCTTCAGCAAGTTCGCCATCGCTAAAATCAAAATCTAAGTTGCCACGCGAGCTGTTTATCGAAATGTCTGAAGGACGTAAGTGAAGGATATCAGTATAAGCCGTTAGGCTAGAGCTTGAGAATCCATGACTGCTGGCCCAAACGTGTTCACGGTTCCAGTTGTCTGGGTTAGTGCTTTGGCTACCGCTTCCGTTAGTAAACTTATCTTGCGATAAGCCTTTGTAAATCAGGATAACATTGTCAGTATTGGCAGGATCTTCATCAGTATAGGTAAGCGCTGTCCATACTTCAGAATATGAAAGTGTGCGATGACCATTTTCAATGATGTTGTGCGTTGTTTCTTTCAGTGTTTGTGCACTATCGCCGTTAGCTATACCTGCATCTAATGCGGCGTAATAGTCTGTTGCAACAAAATTGCTTGCTAGATTAATCGCTTCTAGGTCAGGGCAATTGAAGCACGTTCCGCTTAAGAAAAGCAGTTCGTTTGAAGGTTCACCACCGTTGTCGGGGCTGTCTCCGCCATCTCCGCTTACTGAGATACTGTCTAAATTTAGATATTCTGCGCCAGCATTATTCGCCATAGCTACTT
Source organism: Alteromonas portus (assembly GCF_005117025.1). Lineage (GTDB taxonomy): Bacteria > Pseudomonadota > Gammaproteobacteria > Enterobacterales > Alteromonadaceae > Alteromonas > Alteromonas portus. Next base: position 226,284 of record NZ_SWCO01000008.1, read on the forward strand.
TTAATACTAACGAACTTCCACTTCCAATTGTTTCATTTACAGTGGCACTTCCGAAGTCATCGTTTACAGTATTAGATGCCCCTTCAGTGAGGGTTATTAGCTCAAAAGCTCCGCCATCTAATGAGTAAAATACGTCGATATAATCTGTCGATTCAAAACCACCGCTTTGCGAAAGTACTGCATTGATAGTGACATCGCCCGCGCCATTGATATCAATTGATTCACTCAACCACACCACTTCGCCGTCGACGTCACGAGCTTGCATGGCGCCGTTTTCTACCCGAAACCAATCATCAGTTGCAGATAATTGACCTGCTGAAACATCAATTGACCAACGCTCAACGCCTTCAAGGTTTAGAATGGCCCCGTCAGGATTCGAGCCAGTTGCGCCTTTGTTTTGAAGCTCAGCGGCTTCAAAATCTTCTTGCCAAAGCGTATCTGCCGAAGCGTTAATCGAAACAACGCCAAGTGACAATGCCCCTGCCAACAACGCGTTAACTACCTTAGCTGAATGCTTCAGCTTATACTTTTGTGTGTTACCCTCATTAATCATTTTGCTTTCCGCTTTTTTGTATAAGGAAGGTATAAATTCTTATACATACGTATTCGCAGCAAGCATTTAAAGAAAATAATAATAAAAACGTCATGTACTTTATATAACAACAACTTACAGCTTTAAAATAAGTTTACTTATTGTTTAACTCTACTGAACTTCGGTACAGGGAAAGTTGATTTGTCACATAACTAAGTTGTTTCAGTTTTGAAACATTTTCATGCTGTAACCTAGTGCATGTTACACCTTAAATGCACAAAAAAAGGGCAATTATTAGGTGCTGCTTAATGTAGTGATAACCCTGTTGCGCGCAAGGTAGGCCTTCTGTTCGTTATGCCACACTGTGAATTACTGATTGAAGGTTAAAAGAACCGTTTCTAACCTATAGATAAGAGGAGATCTCTGCGAGAAAAGACGTGTAACACCGTTAGCGACGCAACTACATTTGCAGGCGATATAGATTTTCGAAACAAGACGTCAAAATTATCAACTATCTATGCTTCAATGTTTGTATAAGCTCAACACACTGCTGAAGGCTGTTTATTTCATTTGCACTTTACCGCCCACTATCTTTAGCGCTGGAGCCCCTCGAATCATTGCATTTCTGGCAAACTGAACGCTACACGATGGGCAAATACCTTCATCAACTGTGAAGTCTTCAACAATTCGCTCTTTGAAGCATTTTACCAACGCGCCCTTCCCCCCTTTTCGATACTTAAGAAGCTGGAATTTACATTTAGCGCAGAAAATCTGCACGGTTCTCACTGGACCTTTTGCATTGGGTTTTGCCATCTCTAAACGTGTCCTCCACTTTAAAATTCATCTTTTGTTGAAGTGCGACAAATTGCTAATCTTGGTTATACTTCACGAAGGGTGATTTGCCCTATAGTAACAATGGCTCTGCACTGCAGTTTGATAATTAAACGACTCAGTACGCAGAGTGACGATTGAAGGTAATATCAATGAAGATAATTGCAGCTCTGTTCTTAATTTTTTCGGCACCACTTTACGCGGGTACTGCCGTGATTGTAAATGCTAGCAACAACTCGGGGATAGATCTCGACACGGTCAAAAAGATTTACCTCGGAAAAGTGAAAGCATTCCCAGATGGTAGCCGAGCGATCCCACTTACGTTTGAGCAAGGCAATGCTGCTAGAGACGCTTTTAACAACAGTGTTTTAGGGAAGTCAGAATCGCAGTACTCTGCATTTTGGTCGAAGCTCGTTTTTACCGGACGCGGCACACCGCCTGAAATGATTGAGACTGAAGACGAAATGTTAAAGCTTGTGGCGACAAATCCAAATACTATTGGCTTTATCGATGAAAGCAAAGTTGATAGTCAAGTAAAGGTAGTGGGCACGTTTTAATTTCCCCCCTCACCAACACTTCCTTCATTGAGTACGACACAATTTTTAGACGTGTCGTACTCAGCGCTCTCATTAGTCTGGATAGCTCGCTAGATAATTAATGTTAGCGAATGCCATTATGACGTCTTTTGCAAAGTCGACTCTAGGATGTCGCAGTGCCCCCTTCTTCCAAACAAGATAGATTTCGTTTTCAGGCCCGCTCTTTCCAAGCGGAATAAGCTCACCTTTAGCAATGGCTTCTTTACAAAGGTAATCTGGCAACACGGAATAGCCTATTCCAGCCTTTATGATACTGCTTATTGCGCGAATGTCTGGGCATATTGCAGCTACAGGCGACTCGCATGGTGCATTAAACACTTCTGAAAAATAACGGCGAATAAGCGGAAGTTGCTCGTCATAGCTCACTACTTTGTGCTGATTCAACAATGACGCCGTAATCTCTTTATCGCCAATTAATTTACCTTGAACCCGGTTCATCACTAAAATTAAACGCTCTTTGTCTAACATCTGATATTCATACATAGCATCAGTTGGCTCAGAGGCGGTAATTGCGAGTTCAGCAACATCATCTTCTAACAGTTGATAAGTGTTGTTTTTATTACCCGTATGAATAACCAAGTTCACTTTGTCTGCTTGAAGTAAATTGGCCAGTGCAGGGCCTGCCACAAAACTCAAATATTCTGCTGGCCCAGCTAAATGTAAGGTGCCATGGTCGGTTGACGCCCGACTTCGTATAGATGCTACTTTTTGTTCCAAGGTATCTATATGGCTGGCCACTTGTAGCGCTAAATCATCAGCAATTGCCGTTGGCTCTACGCCCCTTGCTTTTCGCACGAACAGCTCTTTTCCGACAATATGCTCCATAGCCTGAATATGTGAAGTTACCGCAGGCTGTGACATATGAAGGCGTGCTGCAGCACGAGTAATGTTGCCGCTCCGATAGACTTCTACGAACGTTTTTAACTGTGTTAAGTAAGACATAACCCCTCTACCCATCAGATTTTTGATGACTCGTCATAATTTATCTGACTTCTGCTTTCATACCAAGCGCTCTAAGATGCACGCACTTTCAAATGCGACAGGAAATGCACATGAAAACATCATCATCAATTCTATCACTTGCGATCATCACAGGGTTGTTACAATCGGCGTATGCCGATGACGTTCAAACGTCCAAAGTAAGTAAAGGTGAAATACTGGTACTCCTTTCCAGCGAAAATGTCATGCAGCTTGCAGAAGGTAAAACAGAACCCACAGGTTACTACCTTAACGAGTTTGGCGTGCCGGCCAAAGCGCTGGTAGACGCGGGCTACAAGCTAGTACTAGCAACACCAAAAGGCAATGCGCCATCAGTCGATAAAAAGTCCGTAATTCCGCAGTACTTTGATGGCGGCGAATCGCAGATGCGCGATATTCAAACGTTTGTAGCGTCGATAGAAGGCATTAATGACACGCTGTCACTAAGCGAAGTGATTGCACAAGGGCTTGATGAGTTTGAAGGTGTATTTATTCCTGGCGGTCATGCACCGCTTATCGACCTTGCAAACAACCCTCAAGTGGGTGAGATTTTGTCTCACTTTCACAGTGAAGGAAAACCTACTGCCGCTATCTGCCATGGCCCAATCGCCTTACTTTCTGGTCAATCTAACCCACAGAGATTTGAACTGGCATTGAAAACCAATAAGCAGGCCACATCTGACAGTTGGATTTATGAAGGCTATAAAATGACAATCTTCTCGACGCCAGAGGAAGAGTATTTTGAAAGCACTTTAGATAATGCAACGCTTTTGTACTACCCAGCTGATGCCATGGCGCAAGCGGGCGGAAAAATGGAATACAAAGAAATGTGGGCGCCACATGTAGTAGTAGACCGTGAACTTATTACAGGCCAAAACCCATTTTCTGACGAACTGCTAGCTGAAAAGCTTTTACAACAGTTAAATTCACAAACTAATTAAGGACAGGCAACACTATGCTTAATTTTACATTTAAAAATCAAACCGAAATTTTGTTCGGCAAAGGTCAACTAAGTGAAGTGTCTTCACGTTTGCCAAAACAAGCAAAAGTTCTCTTCCTATATGGCGGCGGATCAATTAAGAAAAATGGTATTTACGATAAAGTAAATGCCGCGCTCGAAGGCGCTGACGTTATTGAATTTGAAGGCGTTGAACCCAACCCAGAATTCGAGACTTTGATGAAAGCGGTAAATGTGGCCCGAGAAAACGACGTTAACTTCATTCTTGCAGTAGGCGGCGGAAGTGTTATTGACGGCGCGAAATTCGTTGCAGCGGCAGTAAACTTTGAAGGCGATCCGTGGGACATATTAGTTAAAGGGGCTGCGTTTGAAAACCCATTACCTATTGGCGCAGTGCTTACGTTACCTGCAACAGGCTCTGAAAGTAACGGCAACTCGGTAGTAAACAGAAAAGAAACGTCACAGAAACGCGCGTTTTCATCGGAAACAGTACAGCCAGTGTTTGCTGTGCTTGATCCTGAGTTCACGTATTCACTGCCGCCTCGTCAGGTTTCCAATGGTGTAGTTGATGCATTTGTTCACGTAATTGAGCAGTACTTAACTTACCCGGTAAACGCACCGCTTCAAGACCGCTTTGCAGAAGGTATTTTACAAACCTTAGTTCAGGAAGGCCCTAAAGCCCTAGCAACACCTGAAGATTACGACGTACGTGCAAATGTAATGTGGTCAGCAACAATGGCGCTTAACGGTTTAATAGGCAAAGGTGTACCGCAAGACTGGGGCACACACATGATAGGCCACGAGCTAACAGCACTCCATGGTTTAGACCACGCTGTAACTCTAGCTATCGTATTGCCATCGTTGATGTTTGTACAGCGCGACAAGAAGCAGGAAAAAATACTACAGCTAGGCGAGCGCGTGTTCGGCATTAAAGAAGATGACAAAGAAAAAGCCATCGACTTAACCATTAAAGCTGTACAAGACTTTTTTGAAACTATGCAGGTTAAAACCCGCTTGTCTGACTACAACATAGAAAAGTCTGCAATTGATGGTCTTATCGCCAACTTAGAGCGCAACGGTTTAACAGCCCTTGGTGAGCATGGTGATATCGACCTGGAAAAAGCGCGCGAAATTTTAACTCTAGCAGCATAAGCCTGGTTGCATATGACGCACCTCGCATATGCTTTTTCAACATTTAAGTGCCCAGCATCGACTGGGCTCTTTTTATTTTTTATCTTAATTTGAGAGAAGTATGACTGCACTATTTGAACAGTTTTCGTTAAAAGATGTGACGCTTCGCAATCGTATTGCTGTACCGCCTATGTGCCAATATTCGGCAGAAGACGGCTTTACTAACCAGTGGCATGAAGCAAACTATCAGTCGTTCGCCCGTGGTGGCGCTGGACTTGTTATTGTCGAGGCAACAGCGGTCTCTCCAGAGGGGCGCATTACTCCTAACTGCTTAGGCATTTGGAAAGACGAACACGTCAGTGGCCTGAAGAACATCGCAGAACGTATTAAAAGCCAAGGCGCGGTTGCCGGAATTCAAATTGCTCACGCTGGGCGAAAAGCCAGTGCTAACCGCCCTTGGGAAGGCGACGACCACATTCAGCCAAGCGAAGAAAATGGTTGGCAGCCCATTGGCCCTTCTGCAGAAGCATTTGGCGCGCACCTGCCAGTAACACCTACCGAAATGACTAAAGCCGACATTGAGCGCGTTAAGGCTGACTTCGTTAAGGGCGCAGAACGTGCGCTTGAAGCTGGGTATGAATGGCTTGAACTGCATTTCGCACACGGTTATTTAGCCCAAAGCTTTTTCTCGAAACATGCTAATAAGCGAACCGACGAATACGGCGGTGATGCTCAAGGTCGCGGACGCTTCTTACTTGAGACACTAAGCGCAGTGCGCGAAGTATGGCCAGAAAACCTTCCGCTGACTGTGCGCTTTGGCGTTATCGAATACGATGGTGATGACGAGCAAACACTAAGCGAATCTATCGAGCTTATAAAACAGTTTAAAGAAATTGGAGCTGATTTTGTAAGTGTTAGCGTTGGTTTTAACACACCCAATGCCAATATTCCTTGGGGACCGGCATTCTTAGCACCTATCGCTAAACGCGTACGCGATGAAGCTGGTATACCCGTTGCGACAGCTTGGGGTGTAGACACGCCAGAACTTGCTAACGACACCGTTGAGAAACAGCAACTTGACGTTGTGATGGTAGGTAGAATGCACCTTACCAACCCACATTGGACCTACTTTGCAGCGAAGAAGCTAGGTGTTGAAAAACCGTCTTGGGTAATGCCCGCGCCTTACGCTCATTGGTTAGAGCGCTATGCACCATCAGACGAAAGATAATTATTGATATTAAAGACAGCATACCCACTGGGTTATGCTGTCTTTTTTATAAGCGCCTTACTTAGTTTAACACGGCTTTCTTGCTCGATTTCTTGCACTGAAGCGAATGAGTTTTACTAGGTATATGCCATCTACAAGTTGCCAATAAGAGAAGCAACAAACGATTTGCACCGCCTCATTACGATATATTTCTTTGCGTAGGCGATGATTTAAACACTTTTGACAATTCGAAAGGGTCTTTATTTTGACGGTGATTTACTGCCGCTTCAGACCACCACTGCATCTGACTAAGCGCCCGTCCAAAATAAGCTCTCCAGCTTTCTTCTTTCTGATTGTTAGCAAAACCTTCCTCATCAAATGCATCTTGTGCATGAGGCACATGGATCATTGCAGAAACAGGCAGACATCCAAGCTCAGACAGAAAGGTGCGCATTCCAACGGCCGCACGCATACCGCCCCACTGTCCCGCGGAATAAGTGGCAATTACGCTGGGTTTGAATGAATATAAAGAGCTGCCAAAATGGTTAAGTAAATTTGCCAACGCAGGGCTCATTGAGTGGTTGTACTCGGGGCTTACCATTACATACCCGTCGGCAGATTTTATTTTTTCAGCCAGCGTTGATAACGCTTCGGGCGCTTTCCCTTGGGCATAGGAAAAATGAGGCTTGAATACTTCACCAGTTGAATAATCTAAAGGATCTATCAGTTCAAACTCGTGATCAGCCATATTGTCTTTGCCCCAATTCAATATGGCTTTGGCGACTCGAAGCCCAAGTCTTGCTGGTCTTGGAGGCGTACTGTCTCGTACGGTACCTAGAAAAACTAAGAATTTCACTTCGCATGCTCCTTATTAGCGCAGTTTACGGGACAGACTAGTAATTCTTGTAAAGAAGTACAACCGTTGCGCTATCGAGAGCACGACGCATAGGGTCAATACACTAAAAGCCGTGGTACGTTACAAATTCTTCGTTGTCGGCGCGTGTTGAACGAACTTCATTTGCTGGAAAGTCTGGATCTGGATAGCCCAACGCGATACAAATCATAATGGCTTCATCATCTGGAATATTGGCGTATTTATGAACTACGTCAGACTGCATTATGCCTTGACCATTGATAACGCAACCAAGCCCTAAATCCCAGGCAGCTAACACGATGCCATACGCCAGCGAACCTAACCCAAATTGTGTGATCCCTGCTGGCTCTAAAGACTTGTCGTAAGTCAGCACCAATGAAACCGGTGCATCAAACTGCCTAAAGCCTCGCATCATCCAATCCATGCGCTTTTCTTTGTCTTCGCGAGCAATTCCCATCACGTCAAAAAGCTGTATAGCTACATCAATTTGGCGCTGGCGATGAATGCCTTGGTAATCTTCTTTATATGGGAAATCTCTGACGTGGGGTTTTCCTTCTAATGTATTCTTCGTGTTACCCTCGCGAATTTTATCTAACACATCACCAGTCACTGCATGTATTTTCCACGTTTGCGTATTGTATGACGACGGCGCCCACTTCGCTGCGTTAATAATGGCGTCTACTGTTTCCTTAGTTACCGGCTGTTTAGTAAACCCTCGAGTACTTTTTCTTGATGCTGCAAACTCCGCAAAATTCATACACTTCCTTAAACGCGGTTATTAAATTTGTTAATTTAGAGTAAACACCAGAAGATGTGTCTTCAATAGGTAGGTATGCTTATTAAGATTCATTGTTTTTATAGATATATATAGAAAGTTGTAAACCCTTTCATTTAGCCATGCGTAGCAAAAGCATGTCATGAGTCAAGCACACATGATGTTAATGGACGTTTGGCTTTCAAAAGAAGCAAATGAAAGGAGTATTTGTATGTCTAAAAAACCTCAATTAACCACATCTGCAGGCGCCCCTGTAGTAAGTAACGAAACTACTAAAACGGCCGGAGAACGTGGCCCCGCCCTCTTACAAGATTACCAACTTATCGAAAAGTTGGCGCATCAAAACCGTGAACGAATTCCAGAGCGCGTGGTACACGCAAAAGGCTGGGGGGCGCAAGGCACGTTTACTGTCACACATGACATTACCGACTATACATGTGCAGACTTATTCTCAGAAGTAGGTAAACAGACAGAAGTCCTAAGTCGCTGGTCTACAGTAGCTGGTGAATCTGGTGCAGCAGATACAGAGCGTGACGTGCGAGGCTTTAGCTTAAAATTTTACACTCAGCAAGGCAACTGGGATATGGTAGGTAATAACACCCCTATCTTCTTCATTCGCGACGGCTTTAAATTTCCAGATTTCATTCGCACGCAAAAACGCCATCCAAAGACGAACCTGCGCTCTCCAGAAGCCATGTTTGACTTTTGGGCTGCTCAGCCAGAAAGTGTACATCAAGTTACCATTCTAATGTCGGACCGAGGTATTCCGGTATCGCCCATGCACATGAACGGCTATGGCAGTCACACGTTCAGTATGTGGAATAAAGAAGGCAAGCGTCACTGGGTTAAATTTCACTTCAAAACGCAACAAGGCATTAAGAACTATACCAATGAAACGTCTGAGAACATCATTGGCAGCACAAGAGAAAAGTATCAAGAAGAGCTTTACAACGCTATTGAGGAAGGAAAGTTTCCGAAGTGGACAATGTACATTCAGGCCATGCCAGAAGAAGAGGCAGGTCAACAAAGCTATAACCCATTTGACCTAACTAAAGTATGGCCGCACGATGACTACCCCCTCATTGAAGTAGGCGAACTGGAAATGAATAGAAATCCAGAGAACTACTTTCAAATGATTGAAAACGCAGCGTTCAGCCCGTCTAATGTTGTTCCTGGTATTGGTTTCAGCCCTGATAAAATGCTTCAAGCACGTATCTTCTCATATGCTGATGCACATCGTTATCGTTTGGGCACGCATTACGAGGCTCTGCCTGCTAATGCACCCAAAAACAGTAAAGTGAATCACTATCATAAAGACGGTTCGATGCGCTTCTTTACCAACGATTTTGGTAATCCAGATGCCTATTACGAACCTAATCAATACGAAGGCCCAGTCGCAGATTTTTCAGTGAAAGAGCCGCCGCTTCGTATTGATGGAGATGCCGACAGATATCATCAAGATGATGTAGATGTCGATTACGTGCAGCCGCGCAAGCTGTACGAAATGTTCTCTGACGATCAAAAAGAACGGTTATACAAAAACTACGCTGCTGCGATGGGCCCATGCTCTGATAGCGTAAAAGAACGCTGGTACGCTGTGTTAGAAAAGGTTCATCCAGACTACGCCGCAGGTGTGCGCAACGCTGTAGAAAGCTTAGATACTGACGTTAACACTGTGCCAATTACTGAAAACACGCCTATAGAAGACAGTTAAACGCATTTATTATTGTTTAACACTCTTACCTGGTTGGTATCTATTTTAGGTGCCAACTGGGTTATTTGATTATCGAACATGATAAATTTTTAACGTATACCCCCCTCTTTCTTACGCATACAGCATTCGACTTTTCTTACTAAATCAACGGCATTCAACTTTAGAACAAAACTTAACTCGCAAATTTGCGAGATTGAATTTTGTGGCTTACGTTTAATGTATCTAATCGTTCACAGCACTGTGTATGTCGTTATTCAAAAAGTCAAAAACTGAACAAAGTCCCCCTCGTCTAGCCCCATGGAAAATTGCCATCATCGATGATGAAGAAGGCGTTCATGAGGTCACCAAATTAACACTGCGTAAATTTAGTTTTGAAAAGCGTGGCGTAGAATTTTTATCTGCCTACAGCGGTGAAGAAGGGTTAGCCTTATTAAAAGCGAATCCTGATATTGCCCTTGCGTTTGTAGATGTGGTGATGGAAACAGACGACGCAGGCTTAAAGCTAGTAGATGCCATTCGCAACGACCTAGCAAATCATATTACCAGACTCATATTGCGAACAGGTCAACCAGGGCAAGCTCCTGAGGAAGACGTTATTAGACGGTATGACATCAATGACTACAAAGCTAAAACAGAGCTTTCATCGCTAAAGCTTAAATCATGCGTATACACGGCTATACGATCATACCGGGATATACAAACCATAGAGCAAGGCAAGCGTGGCATGGAAGAGGTTTTAAAATCGTCCTCGTCTGTATTAGCTAGTCAGTCATTGGCGCAATTTGGCACTGCTGTTCTCAAACAAACCCTTACCCTTCTAAATTTAAACAACTCAGTGTTATACCTGTCTACCCAGCATACCGATTTGTATGGCGATACGAGTATGACCGTATTAGGGGCAAGCGGAGACCTAATTGGCCTGTGTGAGCCTGGTATTTCAACTCGCATACCAGAGGCAATTGAAGAAGAGGTTAAACAGGTATTAGCAAATAAATCGCACTTTCAAAGCGACAAGGTGTTCATTGGCTATTACCCCACAGGAGACGACAGCCACAATATCCTTTATGTAAAGCTCGAGCAGCCTCTAAATGATATGCAGCGACAAACATTAGAGATGTTCGCGTCAAACGTTGCGGTTATTTTTCAAAACCTTACTCAAAAAGAAGATATACAAAAAACGCAAAAAGAGCTGATCATGGTGCTAAGCGATGCCATCGAGATGCGCAGCAAAGAAACTGGTGGACACGTTAGACGGGTGATTTTAATGACAGAGTTTCTTGCTGAAAAGCTACACATGAGCCGAGAGTTCATAGATACCATTCGCTACTCTGCGGCCCTTCACGACGTGGGGAAAATCAGCATACCTGAAACTATTTTGCACAAGCCTGGAAAGCTTGACCCTGATGAGTGGGAAATTATGAAAACTCACGCTCAGAAAGGTTATGAACTGCTTGCCGGCTCTGATCGCATCGTTGCCAAGATGGGTGCAATCATCGCCAAAACACACCATGAAAGGTGGGATGGAAAAGGCTATCCTGAAGGACTGGCTGGAGATAACATCCCTGTTGAAGGCCGCATTATGGCTATTGTTGACGTGGTTGACGCCCTTCTATCTAAACGTTGCTACAAACCTGCATGGAGCGTTGATGAGGTAAAAGCTTACCTTGAAGAAAACGCAGGTAAACAGTTCGACCCGCTAATCACCCATATAATGCTAGAGCACTTCGATAGAATACTAGAGATCCGTGCCACAGAACCGGACGAAGATGAATGAAAGAAAACCTAGAGTTAATTTTACTACGCGTTAGTCAAAGCCCTGACATCGACAAAGGCGAATTAGACGTTGCTTCAAGGCTAATTATCAATTCGGTATGTGAAGGCTTGGAAATTACACGAGCGGGTATTTGGTTATATGATGAAGGCCAGACGCTGGTGCAGTGCACATTACTTATCGACAAAGGCAACGACCTTGACAATGAAAGTTTAGTGTTAACCCGAAGAGACTTTCCCCACTACTTTGAAGCACTTGACTCGGGCAGAACTATCGCAGCACACGACGCGATAACAGACGTTGCAACCTTCGAATTTTCAGAAGTGTATTTAACGCCACTTGGCATCAGTTCTATGTTAGACGTCCCTATTCGCCACCGTGGCAAAATGATAGGGATAATCTGTTGTGAACACCAAGGCGAGGCTAGAAAATGGCTTGACGATGAAATTGTTTTCGCTGCGTCACTTGCCGACCTTTACGGCCGCGCAGTCAGTGCCAACGAACGCGCAGATTACGAACAAAAATTAATTGAAGCCAACCAAACCCTTGAACAAAAAGTTAAAGACCGTACTGCAGAGCTTGAGGCTGCCCAAGAAAAACTTGTCGAGTCAGAAAAAATGGCCGCGTTAGGTAATCTGGTAGCAGGCATTGCCCACGAAGTTAATACGCCTTTGGGGATTGCACTTACCTCTGTAAGTAATTGCAAAGAAGAGCTAAAAGACATTTATCGAGACTTCGAAAATGACGAATTAACTGAACAAGGCTTTAAAGATTTTGAGTCAATTTGCTCTGAAGGATTAAATTTAGCCGAAACAAGTCTAATGCGAGCTGCGAACTTGGTTCAAGATTTTAAGCGAACCTCTGCCGACCAAACATCTCTAGAAATTGAAGAAATCGCACTGGATGAATATATCCCTCGGGTTTGCAACCCATTAAAACCTATGCTTCGCAAAGAGCAAATCGAGCTTAGTATCGATGTTACCCCAGATTTGGTTATTACAACCTGCCCTGGTGTTATTGCCCAATTACTGACTAATTTAATATCGAATGCCCAGCGCCATGCTTTCGACTCATCAATAAAAAACGAGGTGAATCAAGTCACAGTAAGTTGTAGCAAGAGTGACGAAGGTGTTGTGGTAAGCGTTAAAGACAACGGAAAAGGCATTCCTGCCGAATTTCACAAGAAGGTGTTCGAGCCTTTTTATACAACTGCTCGTGACAAAGGCGGTACAGGACTTGGCCTGAATATCTTATACAACCTGGTTCGACAGAAATTTAACGGAGAGATTGATTTAATATCGTCGCCTGGTGAAGGAACCACGGTAACCGTTTGTATACCCGTTGAGAGTTAGTGTTACGCTAACCTTTAGCTCAAAACATTAATAGTTTTTGGGCGCTTATTAGTGAAAACAATGGCCACGAATACATGCACTTGCTTTTGGTCTATATGAAAAAGCGCAAGCAATACCGAGAACGTTGGGTAGGTGCCCAATTTTTGGATTTATAGAAGATTAAGTGCGTGGGTGTCGCTTCGAAGAGAGAAGTTGGTCGGTGTGAGAGGATTTGAACCTCCGACCCCTGACACCCCATGACAGTGCGCTACCAGGCTGCGCTACACACCGACCGAAAGAGCGAGTAAGTCTACTCAAATTTGTTCACAATGCAACGAGAATTAGCAATAAGCCTGTTTAAGCGCTCAATTGCTAACCATCTTTGCAAATTTCTACATTAAAACACCTGATTGCCGCTTTTTTGATATCAGGCCAAGGTAACGTAGCACACCGCAGTCACGACTAGCGCCACCAGCAGGTTCAACATTACTCCTTCTCTTGCCATGGTTTTAATATCGAACTTTTCTGTTGAGTACGCAATGGCGTTAGGCGCAGTTGCTACAGGCAACATAAAAGCACAACTTGCGCTAATGGCCGCCGGTATCATAAGTAATTTAGGGTCAACGCCTACCGCTAGCCCAGCTGCAGCCAATATCGGCATAAGAAGTGTAGACGTTGCGGTATTAGAAGTAATTTCTGTAAGAAAAGTTACGAATAAGCAAATGCCCAGTACAAGTAGTAAAACGGGTAAGGTTGCAAGCCCTGTTAACCACGAGCCCATCAACACACTTAAGCCTGAAGACATAAATGCTTTTGCAATACAAATACCGCCCGCAAACAAAAGCAACATTCCCCATGGGATATCGTTAGCGGTTTTCCAGTCTAGTAGCTTGTCGCGGTTGCCTTTTGCGTCTACTTCACCGTTATCATTGCCGCTATTGGTGAAAAACATGGCGGCAACACCCGCAACGGCTATAGTGCTATCACTGATAGTAGTTACCCCTATCCATGCAGTCCAAAAAGGTCTGAATATCCACGCCATTGCAACCGTTCCAAAAATGGCAAGTACACGCTTTTCGGCTTTCGTCCACGTGCTTGGTATGGGTAAATCGATGTTTCCCACTTCTTTTATACCGCGTGCTAACCATAAAGCCATAATCGGCACACCAAGGATCACAATGGGTACGCCGGTTTTCATCCAGTCGATAAAGCTGTATTCAACACCTAGTGTTTCTTCATATACGCTCATGAATATAATATTCGGTGGCGTGCCAATTGGCGTGCCTACCCCACCTAAACTTGCCGAATACGCAATACCCAAAATAAGGGCCACGCCAAATCGCGGGTTATCTACAGCATTAATAATGGCGATAGCCATTGGCAACATCATTAAAACTGTAGCCGTGTTACTAATCCACATACTAAGTACTGCAGTTGTCAGCATGAAGCCCAACACCAGTTTAAGCGGGCTGCCGCTGCCTGTTACACGCAGCATGTAAATAGCAAATCGCTTGTGTAAATTAGCGCGCTCCAACCCTTTTGACAGCATAAAGGCAGCCATTAATAAAATAATGACATGACTTCCTAACGCTGACGCAGCTTCACTGTGTGAAAGCACACCGAATAGCGGAAACAGCGCGAAAGGTAAAAGTGAGGTAGCGGGAATGGGAAGTGCTTCAGTTACCCAAAGTATCGCTACAAATAGTGTGATCGCAGCAGTAAAGATTATTTCGCTAGGCTGATCTACAGCCCACAACCCCATGCCACCCAAAACAGCGGCGATAAGCGCGAAAAGAATAATGCTGTTTTTGCGTGTTGGCTTTCGTTGTTGAATATCTGAAGAAGGTTCAGGATTTGTATGCATTGCGCTTCCCGTTACTAATAGCTTTATTATAAGTGCCAGGGCAGTAACCCTGGTTATTGCTCTTATATTTTCTATCAGTAATTAGCGAGAAACGCACTAAGCTTTTGCCAAAAAATCTTGTTTTTAAGGCTATTTTTCTTACTTACTCTCGTCGTCTGACGAGATTCGACTTGCAACTGCACCTGCTTGGCCTTTGTATTTTGCGTCCACTCTTGCGTTGTACGGCTTTTCAGCTGGCGCTGACAACACTTCAAAGCTAAGTGCACCTATTTTCATTTTAGGGCGAAGCGCCAGCGGTAACTTACCACTGTTGTAAAACTCTAGAACGATATTGCCCGACCAACCTGGGTCGATTCTATGCGCGGTCACGTGAACCATTAAGCCCAAACGCGCCAGTGAAGAGCGCCCGTCTAGCCAACCAACGATATTGTCTGGCAGCGTTACTGATTCGTAGGTTATAGCTAGTGCCAACTCGCCCGGGTGCAAGAAGAACGCTTTACCTTCTTCTAGCTCAATTTCATCGCTCATAACATGGTCAAGCGCTTCTTGAACCTGTGCTTTCGGCCCACTTAAATCGATAAACGGCGCTTGGTGATCTTCAAACACGCGAAATTTATTACCTAGGCGGATATCTACCGTTACACCACTTATTTGATCATAGCTGGGTGTAGGGTCGATTTTAATTTTTCCATCTTGCAGATGTTGGTAGATATCGCGGTCGCACAAGCGCATGGTGTATTCCTCATTTCGTTAGGCCGCTATTATGCGTATGTCACCGCATGCATTCAACTGCTCAAAGGCTTGTTTTATCTGCTTTTGCGCAATTTTTATTAAGTTTATGACGAATTTGAATTTAAGCGCCAGAACTTACCTCAATTTTTGCTTTGCTAGGCCTATAACTTGGCTTCAAAGTAAACTTTCTCAAATATTGCGCACCACGTGTTAGCACTTAACCTTGCTTTATCCTTTTATTCTCTACCAACAATGCCAATCGGGTTGCCTTTAATGTGTTTAACTGCCCCTTTTCGAGGCGCAACAGTAAGGGCCAATTGCATAGACAGTGCTCTAGCTGCCTCGCGATAGCTTTCACTTAAGTCACTTTCGGGCGAAGTAATTAACAAAGGCGTGCCGGCATCGCCATGCTCGCGAATATGAATATCAAGCGGTAGCTGTCCCAAAAGCGGCACTCCATGACGTTCGGCCAGCGCCTCGCCCCCGTCTTTTGAAAACACATAGTCTTTGGTACCACAGGCTCTGCATTGGTAATAACTCATGTTTTCAATAAGCCCTAATACTGGCACGTTCACTTTCTCAAACATGCTTATACCTTTTTGAGCGTCGGCTAGTGCTAAGTCCTGCGGCGTTGTAACTACCACTGAAGCAGTCAGCGGTACTTGTTGCGCCATCGTCAGTTGGATATCGCCTGTACCCGGTGGCATATCTACAATTAAGTAGTCCAGCACGGGCCATAGGGTTTCATCTAGCAACTGCTTTAACGCCCTGCTTGCCATTGGCCCACGCCACACGGCCGCGTCTTCCTGAGGCACTAAATAGCCAATTGAGTTTGCCACCAGCCCATGTGCAGTTAGCGGCTGCATGTGCTTATTATCTTCGCTTTCAGGGTGTGCATCGGGGTTGCCCAACATAATGGGAATAGACGGACCATAAATATCGGCATCTAAAATCCCAACTTTCGCGCCTTCTTGCATAAGCGCAAACGCTAAATTGATACTGGTTGTCGACTTACCTACACCGCCCTTGCCAGAGGCCACTGCTATGATGTTTTTAATGTTGGTGACCGGTGCTACTTCAGTTTCTCCACTCGCTACGTTTTGTTTAAACGTAAGCTGGTCATCGCCAAGATTCCCTTTTAGCTGGTTAAGCACTTCTTGTT
Source organism: Alteromonas portus (assembly GCF_005117025.1). GTDB lineage: Bacteria > Pseudomonadota > Gammaproteobacteria > Enterobacterales > Alteromonadaceae > Alteromonas > Alteromonas portus. Next base: position 242,740 of record NZ_SWCO01000008.1, read on the forward strand.
TAAGCGCGTCTAGCTGTGTAGCAATACAAAACGGCAAAGTAACTGTCACACCGGCATCTTCATTTTCTGGCTGGCTAAAAGCACACCATGGCAAGGTATCTTCAACATCTAAAGAAAAATACTTGGCCAAAATTACAGCAACTTTTTGAGTTACCGGCTCTGCTTTGCGAGAAAAGAACATAAAATGCCTTACTAGTAGTAGAATTGTGTGAATTACGTAATGCAAAAAACGCGGTTTTCCGCTAGTATTTGCAGCCATTTTGAAACGCAAAGAATCAATAACGTCATTATGTCAGAAAAACGCCGAATTCTGGTAACCAGTGCGTTGCCATACGCAAATGGCTCTATTCATTTAGGCCATTTGCTAGAACACATTCAAACCGACATCTGGACTCGTTTTCAGCGCCTTCGCGGAAACGAATGTTACAGTGTTTGCGCCGACGATGCACACGGTACGCCGGTTATGCTTAAAGCCCAAGAGCTTGGCATTACACCTGAAGAAATGGTGGCAAGAACGCGTGCTGAACATCACCAAGACCTTGTTGATTTTCACGTAGATTACGACAACTACTATGTAACCCATTCACCAGAAAACAAGGCGCTGTGTGAAGAAATTTACACCCGTTTAGATAATGCGGGCTACATCAGCAAACGCACCATTAATCAGCTGTTCGACCCTGAAAAAGAAATGTTCTTGCCAGACCGTTTCGTTAAGGGTACCTGCCCTAGCTGTGGCGCAGAAGATCAAAACGGCGACAGCTGTGACGTATGTGGCGCAACGTATAGCCCAACAGAAGTAAAGAACCCGCGCAGCGTTGTATCGGGTGCTACACCAGTGCTACGTGAGTCTGAGCACTTCTTCTTTGACCTGCCAAAATTTGAAGGCATGTTAAAAGAGTGGATCCGCTCAGGTGCCCTGCAGGAAGAAATGGCTAACAAGCTGCAAGAATGGTTTACTGAAGGTCTTCAACAGTGGGACATCAGCCGTGACGCGCCTTACTTCGGCTTTGAAATTCCAGGTGCGCCGAACAAGTTCTTCTACGTGTGGGTGGATGCGCCTGTTGGCTACATGGCTAGTTTCAAAAACTTCTGCGACCAAAACAATCTAGAGTTTGATGACTTCTGGAAAGCAGACTCAGAGGCTGAGCTTTATCACTTTATCGGTAAAGATATTACCTACTTCCACTGCCTATTCTGGCCTGCCATGCTAGAAGGCGCGGGATACCGTAAGCCTACTGGCGTAAACATTCACGGTTTTGTAACGGTGAACGGCGCGAAAATGTCAAAGTCGCGCGGTACTTTTATAAAAGGCCGTACTTACCTTGATCACCTGAACCCAGAGTATCTGCGTTACTACTTTGCGTCTAAGTTAGGCGACGGTGTTACTGACATCGACCTAAACTTTACTGACTTCGCACAAAAAGTGAATTCAGACTTGGTAGGTAAAGTGGTTAACATTGCAAGCCGCTGTGCAAGCTTTATCACTAAGCGTTTTGACGGAAAACTGTCTGACAACGTGATTGAACCAGAACTGATTGCTGAGTTCCAAAACGCATCTGAAAGCATTGCTGCACTATTTGAGAAGCGTAAGTACCACCAAGCCGTGCGCGAGATTATGGCCCTTGCTGACAAAGCAAACCAGTTCATCGACAACAACGCACCTTGGGTAACCATTAAAGACGAGACTAAGCAGCAGTTCACACACGATGTGTGCTCGCTAGGTATCAACATGTTCCGTCTGTTGGTTATTTACTTGAAGCCTGTACTACCTGTACTTGCAGAAAAAGCAGAAGAATTCCTAAACGACAAGTTCGACTGGAATTCACTGCAAACCCTATTGAAAGGCCACGCCATCAACAAATTTAAGCCGATGATGCAGCGTGTAGAAATGGAGAAAATCGACGCCATGGTTGAAGATTCAAAAGAAAGCCTAGCGCCAGCAGCACCAGCTATCGACCCAGACAGCCCGCTAGCTAAAGATCCTATCAGCGACACTATCTCGTTTGATGAGTTCGCCAAGGTAGATTTACGTATTGCACGTATCGCTAAAGCTGAACACGTAGAAAAAGCTGACAAGCTTTTACGTTTAGAGCTAGATTTAGGCGGCGAAACTAAGCAAGTTTTTGCGGGTATTAAGTCGGCCTACTCGCCTGAAGCCCTAATCGGTAAACATACAGTAATGGTGGCGAACCTCGCCCCTCGTAAAATGCGTTTTGGCATGAGTGAAGGCATGGTATTAGCCGCGGGCCCTGGTGGCGACGAGCTATACATTCTTGAGCCGCACGAAGGTGCGAAGCCGGGTATGCGCGTTAAGTAAGCTTTAAAGCGCCCCACAAAAATAAGGTGACATTCAGCGCGATTAAGCGACGGGATGTCACCTTTTTTATTGAGCGGTTATTGAAACTCTTCAATTTTTAATACCCAAAGTTATCTAGATACTCCAAGTACAAGCACACAGCCGTAGAAACTCAGTAATCTCCCCCATCATCTAGCTCCACCATTACTCACATGTTCTGCAACTTAATCCGCTATTTTCTATTGCCCTCTTGCCCTCTTGTCCTCTTGTCCTCTTGTCCTCTTGTCCTCTTGTCCTCTTGTCCTCTTGTCAAAGAGGCTACCGACTTCAAATCAACAAAAAAACTATTCCACTCGAGTTAATTCACGGCGATCTATCATTCTTTCTTTAACGTAGTCAGGGTGTTTAATCATTGAAAGAGGTATTTATGGAAGATTTATTCGGGACTAATATCGATTTATCGGAATTAACCGAAAAAGCCATATCACTGGTGATGACTTATACCCCCAAATTGCTCTTGGCTATTCTTACTTTGGTGGTGGGTCTTTGGTTGGTGAATCGTTTTGTAAACCTATTGGATCACCGAATAGGAAAAAAGGACCCCACGCTAAACAAATTTTTATGCGGGCTTATTAGTGCCGTTTTAAAAGTCATGTTGTTGATTTCTGTTGCCTCTATGATAGGTATTGAAACCACCTCATTTATTGCAGTAGTTGGGGCGGCAGGTTTGGCTATAGGTTTAGCTTTACAAGGCAGTCTGGCTAATTTTGCTGGCGGTGTACTAATACTGATTTTCAAACCCTTTAAAGTGGGTGACACCATTGAAGCAGAAGGCCATTTAGGATCTGTTGCAGAAATACAAATTCTTTATACTGTAATTAACACCTTTGACAATAGGCGTGTTGTTATTCCCAACGGGAATCTGTCCAATGCCACACTAACTAACGTTAGCGTATATGATAAACGCCGCTGCGACATGACATTTGGTATTGGCTACGATGACGATATCGACAAAGCAAAGAAAATTTTGCAACGTCTGTTTGAAGAAGACGAACGCTCATTGACCGAACCTGCACCTAGGATCTGCGTAGCTGGCTTAGGTGATAATTCAGTCGACCTGATGTTTAGACCGTGGGTCGGTACAGATGACTTGTGGCCTTACTACTGGGATATGCAGGAAAAAGTTAAAAAAGCCTTTGATGAAGAAGGTATTAGCATCCCTTATCCACAGCGAGATGTGCATTTGTATAACGCAAGTAACGATTAAACCTTTAATATGGAGATAGCGTGCCAAGCTATCTCCATCTCCCCTTCAAATTGGCTTATGAACGCTAAAGCTTGGGGTTCTGGTACAGCAACCAAGCAAATATCTAAAAAGGTTAACGCTTATTACGGCCTTTTAGTTATAAACATGGCCCGCTTTAAGTGCGAATGGCATGTACATTAACACCACTAACGCAGCGTACGATTTACCGTAGAAGTCCTTACGCTTGCCCCTACCGCGGAAAAACGCGGCTTTAAATTGCGTTTAGGTTTTATTGCCGTCATGGGGATCACCCGCTTTTTCGCGAGTATTACATATACCGCACTGCACCAAGGCAAATAAGAGGATAAATAATCCTGAAGCTTAACCGCCCCTTTCCACTTTTGTTGAAAAAAGAGCGTTGAGAACATTACTTGACGTTGTTCAACAATTTCAAATCCAAGCAACTGAAGCCAATCTTTAATGCGATATGACGTAAAAAAGCGAGCATCGTGCAAAATGTTTCCACGTTTAACCGGTAGAAATTTGGCAATTCCAGCTAGGCTTAACGGGTTAAAACCACTGATGATAACGTAACCGTTTTGCGTAATAACGCGGTCAACTTCGCGTAATATCTCGTGAGGGTCTTGCGCAAAATCTAATTCGTTAGCTAACAGAAAGCCATCAATGCTGTTTTCGGCAAAGGGTAAGCAGTGCGACTGCCCCACTACCGTGTTTTCTCTGCTTGTGTTTAGTTCGCTTGTGCCTTCGGTTAATGAAGTACCTGACTCTGAATTACGGTTGGAAAAGCCACCACTCACATTGTCGTCATTTAGCATGTCGCCAACTTGGTCATTAAACGGAACATAGTTGATATGATGTCTAATTGGGCTGCCATCGAGATTTATCCCGGCACTTAGCGAACCTAATTTGGCAAAGTGATACCCAAATATGCGCTCAGCATAATCGTTACACACAGTATTCACAGCATGTCTAATATGCTCGCCAGCGGGAAAATCATCCCAGTTTGTAGGATAGCGAGGCGGTTTGGCTTTAAACGCCGATCTCATTAACACTGCGCGCTCTTAGGTTGCTCTGCTGTTCACAAGTCCCTATAGTAACGCATAATTCTACCTACACAAGCAGGTACTCTTATGACGGCAGAGACACTTCCTTCAGATGTAACAATTCATCCTATTCCCGCTTTTACCGACAATTACATTTGGTGCATTCACAACGGTAACAGCGCCATAGTCGTTGACCCGGGTGATGCTGAACCTGTATTGGCTTTCCTAAAAGCGAAAAGCTTAACGCTTAGCGCAGTGCTTATTACCCATCATCATAGAGATCACACTGGTGGCATTGCGAAGTTAGTGTCGGCAGTACCCAATTTACCTGTTATAGGCCCCAGAGGTAACCATATACGAGGCATTACCAAATCGGTGGCTCAAGGCGATACCGTTACACTTCCTGTGTTTAAAATGTCACTGCAAGTTATGGAAGTGCCAGGGCATACTCTTGACCATATTGCTTTCTTTGGGCATGGCGTCCTATTTTGCGGCGATACGCTGTTTTCTGCTGGCTGTGGTCGATTGTTTGAAGGCTCTCCAGAGCAAATGCACCATTCATTAAATAAGTTGAAGCGACTTCCAGACACCACTAAGGTGTACTGTACCCACGAATATACCAAAGCCAACGTTCAATTTGCTTTGGCTGTAGAGCCTAACAACAAAGCGTTATGCGACTACGCGCAGTGGGTGGATGAAAAACGCGCACAAAGTCTGCCTACGTTACCGAGTAACCTCAAAGAGCAAAAAAACATTAATCCATTTTTACGCGCCCATGAACTTTCTGTGAAAACTGCTGCCGAAGCCTATTGCGAAAATAACCTGGCTGACGATGTTGCAGTGTTTGCTGCAGTTCGCCGCTGGAAAGATGAGTTTTGATGCAAAAGTAAGCCGATTATCGTAATATTGCCGGTTTGCAGTGCTCCAAGAGGTTTCTTCATATATGCAGTTGAAGTTTTTTCCTCTATCGCCGTTGTTATTGGCGATAGGTTTAACGGGTTGTCAGTTAACCGAAGACAGTAGCGACAATGCACAGTTACAGAATAATGAAAACGCCTCTTTAGAAGCGTGCAGTGAAATTTATAGCAACGAAGAAGCCATTTCAGATTGTGAATTAGCAAGAGATGGCGTTGTTGAAGTCGTTCACCCGAATGACGATACGCTAGAAGAAGGTGCCGAGCTTACCGATACACCTGACATACATACGCAAGCTGTAGTTACAGACGTTTGGGAACGTGCTAGCGCAAACTTCTCCCTTCCCATCCCTGATGACAAGCGTATTAGCGCCCAACGAAAATGGTATTTGAAACACCCTGAATATATGGCTCGCGTGGTAAAGCGCGCAAAGCCTTTCCTCTACTATATTGCAGAGGAAATTGAAAAGCGCGATATGCCGATGGAGTTAATTCTTCTTCCTGTGGTAGAAAGCGCATTCGATCCTTTTGCCTATTCTCACGGGCGAGCAGCCGGAATGTGGCAGTTTATTCCTGGCACCGGAAAACGATTCGGTATGCAGCAAAATTGGTGGTACGACGGACGTCGCGACGTTGTTGCGTCTACTCAAGGTGCACTTGACTACCTTACCTATTTAAATGAAATGTTCGACGGAAATTGGCTTCATGCACTTGCTGCCTATAACAGCGGTGAAGGTCGTGTGCAGCGAGCGATTAAAGCAAACAAACGTGCAGGAAAACCTACTGATTTCTGGAACCTGAATTTACCCAAAGAAACCCGTGCTTACGTACCTAAGTTATTAGCTCTTGCTGATATTCTTAAAAACAAAGATGAATATGCGTACTCATGGCCAGAAGTGGAAAACGTTGCCGTTATTGAAGTGGTTGATATTGGCTCTCAGGTCGATTTAGCGTTTGCGGCCGAACTTGCCGGTATGTCTTTAAAGGAATTGCATGGGCTAAACCCTGGCTTCAACCGCTGGGCCACGTCGCCTGAGGGACCTCATAGATTAGTACTTCCGCTTGATAAAGCGGCTGCCTTTTCTCAAGCGCTTGCAAAAATTGATCAAAAAGAGCGGTTAAACTGGGTACGCCATTCAGTAAAACCCGGCGATAGCTTAGGTAAGATTGCAAAGCAGTATCACACCACAGTTAAGGTGCTTAAAAAGGTAAATGAGCTAGACTCGTCAATGATCCGTGTAGGACAGGCGATTATGGTACCAGTGGCATTACAAGAGCTAAACAACTACACACTATCTCAAGAGCAGCGCCTAGCAAGCTTGCAAAATAGCGGAGCGTCTAAGCAAAAAGTACGTCACACCGTTAAAACAGGTGATACGCTATGGGATATTGCTCGTAAGTATAATGTAAGCACGAAACAATTAGCGAAATGGAACGGCATGGCGCCAGGTGATACGCTTCGCTCTGGCAAGACATTAGTGATTTGGCAAGAAGGGAAAGCACAAGACGGCGTTAGGAAGAAACTTACTTATACCGTTAGAAACGGGGACTCATTGTCGCTTATTGCTAGCAAATTTAACGTTAAAGTTAGTGATATCGGTAAGTGGAATTCGCTTAATACCAAGCGCTATCTTCAACCTGGCCAGAAGCTAAAGCTTTATGTAGACGTAACAAGGTTGAATGCATCAAGTTAACCTTTAACACTTAGCGTTCTATATTGTTCATGTCCAACTGCATTTACATCACGCTTTAAGTCAACATACAGGATAAGGAAATGCTAAGAATTAACCGGGAAAATTTGCGAAACAGTCATGAAACGCCTTGGTTAATTTTAGACTTAGTCATGTTAGGTATACTGTTTGTTAACCTAGCATGGCTCATTTTCGATGCCCTTTATGCCACAGACTTTGTTTATGGTGTTTTGGGTACCTATTTCCCTGCATTCCTTAGTGCGTACGACCCTATACACAACAATTTTTTGTTGGTCGATTTAGTTTTTATTGCCATATTTTTCACTGAGTTTTGCTTTCGCTGGATTGTTGCGATTGTACGTAAAGAACATTTACGCTGGTATTTCTTTCCTTTCTTGCACTGGTACGACATTATCGGCCTCATTCCAACCGGGCCAACTCGTTTATTTCGTTTCTTGCGAATATTCTCTATTCTGCACCGCCTCCACAAATTCGAAATAATCGACTTAAATCAAACTGCCGTCTTTCGTTTTTTTGCCTTTTACTACGATGTCTTCGTTGAAGAGTTAAGTGACCGAATTGTTGTCAAAGTGCTTAGCGACGCGCAAAAAGACATTTCAGCGGGCTCGCCCTTGTTAGACGATATCAATGCACAAGTACTGGCTCCCCGTCGCCCTGTGATAACTCAATGGATGGCTGGCGTTATTAACCATTTAGGCCAGTCTATTCAAAGCGAAGAGCACGGTGAGGTAATTCGAGAGCACGTACGAAAAAGCGTAGGCAAAGCGGTACGAAGCAATGCGCAAGTCTCTTCCCTTCACTATCTACCTGTTATTGGTAAAACCATTGAAAATACATTGGAAGAATCGGTTACTGACATAGTTACCACATCACTTGTAAACCTTTTAAGTGATTTAGATGCAGAGCGCATCGACCACTTTATTTCTGTTGGCATGCACGACTACACTCCTACTGCTGACGCGCTAGATAAAGAAGTACTTAACGTTGTAAACGAATGCTTGGAATTGGTGAAAGCCCATGTTGCCCAGCAGCGCTGGAAATCGCATTTAACCGAGAAAGAGAGTGCAATCCCCACTGACAAACCGGACATAAACCCTTAAAAATGCCAGCTTCCAGAAAACAAACGCAATAATTAATAACAACTATTATCATTACCCCTCTAATGATAGACTAAAGTCTATACTGCAAATATCTATCACTCGAGGAAGGAATCTATGGCGTTTATTAAGCCATCATCAGCGGTACGCAATGCTTCAAAAAACACTGCCTTTTCGCTTTCAGCACTTGCACTCGCTGTATTAGCATCAACTAGTGTATTCGCTCAGCAAGAGGAAGAAGACGAGAAATTAGAGCATATCGAAGTGAACCCCATGCAGTCTTACAGAAGCACTGCTACGAAATCGTCGCTTCGTCCTATTGAATCGCCCGTAAGCATTAGCGTTATTGACCAAGATTTACTGCAACTTCGCCAAGCTGATTCAGTAAACAAAGCCCTGCGTTACGTCTCTGGTGTTACCACTGAAAGCCGCCCTACTATTACTATCTTCGACCAGTTTACTATTCGAGGTTTTACGACTTACCAAACCTTTTACGATGGGTTACCGCTGCTTACTAACAATAGCTGGAACCTTTACCCTCAGGTTGATGCGTTTGCTACTGAATCATTAGAGATCTTAAAGGGTCCGGCCTCATCGTTGTATGGTTTGGTTCCGCCTGGCGGCATGGTCAACCAAGTGGCTAAATACCCTAAAGATGAAGATGAAACCCTTGTTAGAGCAGCATTGGGGTCTGACAGCTTGTTTGAACTAGGTTTGGACACAGCGGGCGCACTTACCGACAATGCAAGGTACAGGCTGGTTATGTTGGGAAGAAAGCGTGACGGGTTTCAAGACACAACAGAAACCGAGCGCTATACCATAGCCCCATCTGTTACCGTAGATATTAGTAGCGAAACAGAACTTACACTATCTGGCTACTATCAAGATGATCCAGAGATGATCCCGTCTACTCCTCTACCTGGCCAAGGCACTCTTTATAGCGACCAGTTTGGAAAATTAGACGCCAGTACCTATGCGGGCGATGAAAACTGGAATAGCTTTTCACGCGAAGTGCTTATGCTTGGATACAAACTGAACCACCAAATAACAGATAGTTGGTCGATACTGCAAAAGTTCAGATATACAGATTCAGAAGCGCTTCAACGCAATAGCTACCATTCCGTATTGGATGCCGAAAACAATTTATACCGTTCTGCTTATTTAACTGATGAAGAAACCGATGGGATAACGGTAGACACACAAATTGCAGGGCAGATAGTTACGGGCGATGTAGTTCACAACCTTCTGTTCGGTGTCGACTATCAAGATTCTGATTCTACAGTAGCCTACCGCGATACGTTAGGCACGAATACACCGCCTTTAAACCTTGTGAATATTGATAACGATCTTTTTGATGTTAGCGCGCTCCCGCTCGATTTCTACCAAGAAGATCACGATATCGATGTTGAACAACTCGGTTTTTATGTTCAAAACGAAATGCAGTTCAACAACATTACTGTGCTGCTAAACGGTCGCTACGATAACTTTGAAAGCACCGATGTCGCTGCAAACGTTTACGACGGTTTTGAATACGGCAGCACTACCGAAATTGACCAAAGCGAATTTTCAGGCCGTGTTGCCACTATGTATACCTTTGATTCGGGTTGGCGCGTATACGCAAACTACTCAGAATCTTTTGAACCTGTAACGGGAATAGACTCGGTAACGGGTGAAGCCTTCGAGCCGACCACTGCCGATCAAATTGAAGTAGGCACTAAGTTCCAATCAAGCGATGGCGCAACTACATTTACCGGAGCTTATTTTGTTCTTACTAAACAAAATGTAGTGGTGAATACACCAGATTTTCTTCAGCGTACCCAAACTGGTGAAGTTGAATCAAAAGGTGTTGAACTAGAGTTAAATACAAATATCACCAATGCTCTTTCACTTCAGGCTAACGCGACCTTCTTAGATATGGAAGTGACAGAAAATGAGCTAGACCCAGCAGAAGTAGGCAATACGCCAGTATGGGTCGCCGAGGAAAGTGCTTCACTGTGGGCGAATTACCTGTTTGAAGACAACTTAGATGGTCTAATGATTGGCGCTGGCGTGCGCTACGTTGGAGAAACACAGGCCGACAAATACAATACCGATGAAGTACCGTCTTATACACTTATAGATGCAGTCATCACTTATGATATGCCAGAGTATGACCTTAGGTTTACTGGCAGTATAAGCAATCTAACCGACAAAGAATATGTAGGTTCATGTTTTGATACCAACAACTGTTGGTTCGGGGCACAGCGCCGCTTCGAAGTTGGAATAGAAAAGCGTTTTTAGTCGATACAAAAAAGCCCACATCAGTGGGCTTTTTCAATTTCAAACGGTAATAAACCAGGCTTACGCTTTACGCCACGTCGTACCGCTTGGGCCATCTTCCAGCACTACGCCCTTAGCGTTTAACGCATCGCGTGCCGCATCTGCGGCCGCCCAGTCTTTAGCTGCACGAGCGTCGTTGCGCTGTTTAATTAAAGCTTCAATTTCAGCGGCTTCGTCATCGTTGCCCTCGCCACCTTTAAGGAAAGTATCAGGGTCGCTCTGAAGCATACCTAAAATAGCACCTAGCCCTTTAAGAACCGCTGCCAGTTTGCCTGCTTCTTCAGCGTTATCTTTTTGGCGGTTAAGCTCACGTGCCACGTCGAACAACACCGAAAAGGCTTCAGGTACGTTAAGATCATCATTCATAGCCGCTTCAAAACGCGCTAAGTAGCCACCGTAGCCAAGGTCTGTGCTCTCATCTATTGTTACACCACGCATTGCAGTATATAGACGCTCTAGCGCTGCTTTCGCTTGTGTGATGTTATCTTGCGAGTAGCTTAACTGACTACGATAATGCGCCGACATCAAGAAGAAACGCAAGGTTTCTGAATCATGCTCTTTAAGCACATCGCGCAAGGTAAAGAAGTTACCCAACGATTTAGACATTTTTTCGTCATTAACCTGAACCATACCTGCGTGCATCCACACGTTTACGTAAGGTGTGTCATACGCACAGCACGACTGAGCTACTTCGTTCTCGTGGTGCGGGAAGGTTAAATCTGAACCACCACCGTGAATATCAAAGTGCGCACCAAGGTGCTTATGGTTCATTGCAGAACACTCAATGTGCCAGCCCGGACGCCCTTCGCCCCACGGCGACTGCCACGCTGGCTCTCCCGGCTTGGTAGTTTTCCACAGTACGAAATCTAGCGGGTCGTCTTTACCTGCCGCCACTTCAACACGGGCACCGGCTTTAAGTTGATCCAGGTCTTGTTTACTTAACTTGCCGTAATCTTCGTACTTGCTAACGTCGAATAGTACATCGCCGCTTTCAGCTTGATAGGCGTAACCTTTGTCCATAAGACGTTGGATAATTTCAATAATCTCATCCATGTGGCCACTTACTGTCGGCTCCACGTCTGGCTCAAGCAAATTAATGGCCGCAAAGTCTTCGTGCATCATAGCGATAGTACGCGCTGTTAGCGCTTCAAAGCTTTCTCCATTTTCATTGGCGCGAGCAATAATTTTATCGTCGATATCCGTGATGTTACGAACATACTTCACATCTAAACCTAGATGGCGTAAGTAGCGTACTAAAACATCGAAACTTAAGTAGGTGCGGGCGTGACCCATATGACTTAGGTCATAAACGGTAATACCACACACATACAAACCCACTTTCCCTTCTTGAAGCGGAACAAACTTCGCTTTTTCACGGGTTCGGGTATTGTAAAGATGTAGCATGTCTATATTTCCTATTTGTCATAATTTTGGGGCGGAAAGTTTAGCACTGTCACGATTTAAATGGTACAAGCCTTTTGCAGCGATATTGCCGTGATTTGCGGTAACCGTCTCTTTGCGCTGACTACCCGTTTTGCGCTGACGACTCGTTTTGCGCTAAAATGCCCCCCACTTTATATGTATGCTAAAACACAGGACACACCACAATGGTTACGTTAAAAACAAATTTCGGTGACATCACTCTAGAGCTTTTTGAAGATAAAGCACCTAAAACAGTAGCTAACTTCCTTTCTTACGTAGAAGACGGCTTTTTTGACAACACTATCTTTCACCGTGTAATCAACAACTTTATGATCCAAGGTGGTGGTTTTACGCCAGATATGGACCAAAAAGATACTAAAGATCCTATCGAAAACGAAGCCGATAACGGTGTTGCAAATGAAGTAGGTACCATCGCGATGGCTCGTACTCAAGACCCGCATTCTGCTACCGCACAGTTTTTCATTAACGTGAACAACAACGACTTCCTTAACCACACTAGTAAGTCTGTAAACGGTTGGGGTTACTGTGCTTTCGGTAAAGTGGTTGAAGGCATGGACGTTGTAGAGAAGATCAAAGCGGTTAAAACCGGTAACCACGGCTATCACCAAGATGTACCTGTTGAGCCAGTGATCATCGAAAAAGCAATTGTCGCGTAATTAACTGCCTAGATAACTGTTAAATAATCTAACTAAGTAATGGCGCGCTCGACACCTTGTTCAAAGCGAGCCTAAAGCCTTTAGTTAAGTAAAGGCCGCGTTATTAACGCGGCTTTTTAAACCACACTTAAGAAGATTTATGTCGTTCACCTACTTCATTGCCGATTTACACCTAAGTGCCGACCGCCCAGATATTACAGAGTGCTTATTGCGATTTTTAAAAGAAGACGCAATTAATGCTGACGCACTTTACGTACTTGGTGACTTATTTGAAGTTTGGATTGGCGACGATAACGTTACCCCATTTAACACTGCCATAGCATCAGCCTTTAAAGAAGTGAGTCAGCACTGCCCTATTTACTTTATTCACGGTAATCGCGATTTCGCCATTCGTGAAAAGTGGCTATCGAAAGCCGGTATGACATTGTTAAACGAACAAGAGGTCGTGGACCTATATGGCACACCTACCCTGCTTACTCACGGTGACGAGCTATGTACACGCGACGTCGCTTATCAAAAATTTCGTAAGAAATCTCGTGGTTGGTGGTGGCCTCGCTTAATGCTTGCCCTACCTTTATGGTATAGACAGCGTGTTGCCGATAATGGCCGCGCGGAAAGCAAAGCCAAACAACAAAACCTCAAACCAGACATCATGGATGTTACCCCTGAAGAAGTGGTGAAAGTGATGGAGAAATGGGGCGTGCAGCGCATGATCCATGGTCATACTCACAGACCAAACATCCACAGCCTTGAAGCTAATGGTAAACCTGCCTCGCGTATTGTTCTAGGAGATTGGTATGACCAAGGCAGTGTGTTGAAGGTTACTGAAAATGAAGTGATGCTGCAAAAGCATAACTTCAGTTAGCGTTAAAGCGCGATACATCATTATTTGTTACAAACTAGCCCAAAGTACATGTGTTACGCGCTGGCTTAATTTTTGTTCTGTGGTATAAAGAATAAAAGCAAGTTAGTCATCATGGACGGTGTAAATGACAGATGTTCTTCTTTCCCCTGCAAATTTTTGGTTTAGCATTGCGCTTATAGCCGTATTCTTTGTTTTTATTCTAGAGCTTATTAGTACCATCTTTGGCGCAAGCCTGTTAGGACTTGGCGACGACTTTGCGGAATTAGATGGCGAAGGTTTTTTAAGTACATCTCTAGCAAATTGGCTAAATATTAATAAAGTCCCTTTCCTTATATTTCTCGTTACATTACTGACCTTATTCGGACTTATTGGGCTGATTTTAAATGGACTTACAGCAAGTGTATTTGGCGTTACTTTACCCGCGCTTATGTCTGTTGCTTTAGCCCTTTTTATTGGGTTAATAGTTACAGCTAAAACCGTAAAAATTATTGCCAGCGTATTGCCAAGCGTTGAGTCAAGCGCGGTAAATAGCGAAGATTTTATTGGCTCAGTAGCAGAAATTACCATAGGTAAAGCGAGCCGAGGCAACCCTGCTGAAGCGAAATTTACCGACCATTATTCTCAGCCTCATTTTGTGTTAGTAGAGCCGTTCGAAGAAGAAGAATTGTTCGCACAGGGAGAGCGCGTCATTTTAGTTCAGAAAAAACAACACAGCTGGTTAGCTACCCGCTATCTATAACCTAAAAGAGATAAAAGTATGGATACAATTCAACCATCTAACTTGCCGTCAATACTCTTTATTGCCGGTGCTATCGTTGTAGGGCTCATTGTTATAGGCCTTATATTTGCCAAACTTTATACCCGTGCGACCAAAGAAACTGCGTTCGTAAGAACCGGTCTAGGCGGTGAAAAAGTGATAAAAGACGGTGGTGCTATTGTACTTCCCGTCGTTCACGAAATAATTCCAGTGAACATGAACACGCTTCGTATAGAAGTGGAAAAAATTCAAAAAGACGCGCTTATCACCAAAGACCGTATGCGTGTAGATGTTAAAGCCGACTTCTATTTACGTGTAGCGCCAAATGCTAACGGCATCTCAATGGCAGCACAGACACTAGGCACGCGCACCACCCGCGCTGAAGAAGTTAAGAAGTTAATGGAGTCAAAGTTTGTTGATGTACTGCGCGCCGTAGCTGCTGAAATGAGCATGACTGAAATGCACGAACAGCGCGCTGACTTTGTACAAAAGGTTCAGCAAAGTGTGGCTAACGACCTTGAAAAGAACGGCTTAGAGTTAGAGTCGGTGAGCTTAACTGGGTTTGATCAAACCGACTTACAGTTTTTCAATGAGAATAATGCGTTTGATGCCGAGGGCCGCGCTCGCCTTACCAAAATTATTGAAGAAAAACGCAAAGAAACTAATGATATTCAACAAGAAAACCGTATCTTCATTGAACAGCGCAATTTAGCCGCCGAAAAACAGTCGCTTGAAGTGAAAAGAGATGAAGAAGAAGCACGATTAGCCCAAGAGCAAGTTCTTGCTTTTAAACGCCAAGAACAAAAAGCAGAGATTGCCAAGCAGCGTGAAATGAAAGAACGAGAAGAGCGTGAAGCAGAAATTGCTAAAAACCGTGCTATTGAAGCGGCTGAAATTGAAAAGTCTCGCGAAATTGAAACTCAAGAAATTGCCAAGCGTCAGGCGCTTGAACAAGCGCGTATTCGCCAGCAGCAAGAAGTTGAGGTATCGGAGCAAATTAAGCAAATTGCCGTAGCAACAAAGTCTGAAGAAGAGTCTGCTGCGCGCGCCAAAGCTGCTGAAGCGGAAAAAGCTAAAGTAGAAAAAGTGGAAGCGGTAACTACAGCAAAAATGGTTGCTGAAGCAGAGCGTAAGAAACAAATTGAAGTTATTGATGCACGTAAAGAAGCAGAACGTGAAGCAGTGGGCATAACCGTTGAAGCACAGGCTAAGAAAGAAGCGGCTGAAAACTCTGCCGCCGCTATTCTTACGGAAGCTAAAGCCGCAGCCGATGCCAAAATGCTTCAAGCTGAAGCAGATGAGAAAGTGCTTGCCGTAGAAGCACAAGGTAAACAAGCCCTTTACGAGGCTGAAAACACCCTTAAGACCGAGCAAATTGAACTGCAAAAAGCCCTGGCTATGCTTAAAGTATTGCCTGATCTGGTTGCACATGCCGTTAAGCCCCTTGAGAACATTGATGGAATTAAAATTCTTCAAGGATACGGCCAAGGTAGCGGCGCAAAAGGTGATCACACCATTGCCACTGCTGGCAGTGGTTTGGCAGAGCAAGTAACACAGGCAGCGCTAAGCTACAGAGCTAACGCGCCACTGGTAGATTCTATGTTGCGTGAAGTAGGTTTGGTCGATGCAGAAAAAGGGACTTTAGAAGATTTGGTGACAGGCAACAGCGATATACTAGCCAAAGCTGGTGCAGTAAAACCTAAGCCAGTTGTGACATCACCAGAATCACTTAATGGTAATAAGCCATCGGAAGCACTTTCAGCGGATTAGTACTCTACGAGCGAGTATTTAACTAATTGGCATGCGACACCATCTAAAGCCCTGTATCTCAACAGGGCTTTTTATTTTCGCGTAGTTTATCAACTAACCATTCAGAAAATACTTTTAACCGAAGGGGCATTTGTCTTCTAGAGGGGTAAAGGAGGTTAACTGGCATCGCCTGGGCCTCGAATTCAGGAAGCACTCGAATTAACTTTCCTTCTTTCAGGTCAGACTCAACTCCCACGCTTGGAATTTGTGCGATACCTAATCCACTTGCACAAGCAGCGAAATAGGCTTGAGTGCTGTTAACACTTAGTAAGCTTTGCATTTCGAGGGCATGGCGCTTTCCATCTTTCATATATTCAAACTCCGGTGCTTTATGGCTTAGCGAGTGAGAATAATCAATAAGCTTATGATCAGCTAAATCTGCCAGCGACTGCGGTATGCCCCACTTCGTTGCATAACCAGGACTTACACAGTTATAAATTGGATAAGTTAAAAGGCGACGGGCAATCAAATTGCTATCCGTTAATGCACCAACCCTTATGACACAATCAAACCCTTCTTTAACAAGGTCAACTTTGCGGTCGACGCTGCTTACTCGCAACGTAATGTTCGGGTAAGCAGAGATAAACTCTCCTAACACTGGAAGCAGAATGTTGGTTGCAAATCGACTGGGCATGTCGATACGAAGCTCGCCACTCACATTGTCTGGTGACGATATAAATTGTGATTGTAAAGCATCCCACTCACTCAGTAAGGCTATACTTTGCGGCAGAAATATTTCTCCATCAGAGGTGAGAGAAACACTTCGCGTGCTTCGGTTAAAAAGGCGTGTGCCCAACTGCTTTTCGAGCTTTGTTACCGCTTGGGAAATGCTCGATTTAGGCAAGCCGAGAAGTGCAGCCGCCGCACTGAAGCTTCCCAACCTTGCAGTTTCTACAAACCGGGTAAGCATATCGAACCTGTCCATCACTCACCTATTGTTCATTAAATATGAACAATGTTATCGCTTTAGGCAGGTTTTTCATACCAATTTTAGTCAATATAATCGTCTACGAATTAACCTAAAAAGAGAGATAACAATGGCGATTGCATTAATAACCGGTGGAAGTCGAGGTCTTGGGCGCGCTGGCGCACTAGCGCTGGCGGAAAAAGGAGTAGACGTCGTTATCACGTATAACACTAATAAAGCAGCGGCAGTTGAGGTAGTTAAAGAAATTCAAAGCTATGGAAGAAAGGCCTGTGCCCTGCCCCTTAACACTGCTGTATCGCATTATTCTTTTCCCGAATTTCTGGTAACCCTTAAAGAAGTACTAAATAGCCAATTTGGAAAGCAGGCTATTACCTACCTAGTAAACAACGCCGGCATTGGCCTAAATGCTTCTTTTACAGCAACCAGCATTAAACAGTTCGACACGCTATTTGATATGCATGTGAAAGGCCCTTATTTTTTAACCCAAACACTGTTACCTATTATTGAGGATGGCGGCGCAATACTGAATATCTCCTCTGGCTTGGCAAGATTTTGCTTTCCAGGAAATAGTGCATATGGAATGGCTAAAGGTGCTGTTGAAGTAATGACTCGCTATTTGGCAGCAGAGTTAGGAAATCGCAATATTAGAGTGAATACTCTTGCACCGGGTGCCGTTGAAACGGATTTTGGCGGCGGCTATATTCGTGATAATTGCGAAGTCAATAACGCTATAGCCTCTCAAACGGCTTTGGGGCGCGTTGGCAAACCCGAGGATATAGGTGGCGTTATGGCTGCGCTATTAAGTGACGATTGTTATTGGGTTAACGGTCAAAGGATTGAGGCATCTGGTGGCATGAAGCTGTAACATCTTAAAAAATATAGCGTTAATGTCAGCTTTTGCTTGTTAACGAAAATAGGTCAAACGTCTTTGTAACCTTTCAAGCTGCAAAGGCATATCATAAGGAGTAACATATATAGACATAGTATTATCACTTTTGCTTAAAAGATTGCGTTCGGGCGAAAGAATGTTGTTAAACCTTAAAGATACTATTTGAGATTAGGATATTTTTAAGGAATGAAATCGAGGATAAGTGCTATGAAGTCACTACCCGAGGAACCAGAGAAACCATTAAGGGACGATTGTTGTGGCGGAGGTTCATGTTGCCCATGCATATGGGACGTATATTACGACAAACTTGCAAAGTGGAAAGAAGCGAAGCGAGAGTTCGACGAGTTAAATAATAGCGAGTCACCAAATACCGGTGCACAAGAGTGACGGTCAGTATTGGTGCTTGAGGTTATCGTGTTCGCTATTACCTACTATTAAGCAGCCCTTAAACTCGCTACCCTACCCTAACATATGCGTGACAAGAAACGCCGCATAGCAATTTTAAGCGTTCCATTTTTTAAACTTCTCATTTACAAATATCTTTTCTACTGCTATTTTAACTTAATCGATTAAGCTACTTTTCTCTGTGTGCCTCAACCAGGTTTGGTCAGTCAACAGAGGAAGATTAAGAATTAAGCTAAACCCATTACATGTTCAAGTTTGTGCCTGACAGACTGGTAATGCTTAGTTCGAAGTAATGTGTGCTCGCGAAACAAAAACGCAGTACGAGCCAACGCATGCTGAATTTTGGAGAATTATCATGTCTATACGCAATGGCGTTCAATTAATCACCTATGCAGATCGACTGGGCGATGGCAACATCGAGAGTCTGGCAAGCTTACTTGAAGGCCCGTTGAATGGGCTGTTCACTGGTGTTCACGTCTTACCTTTTTACTATCCATACGATGGTGAAGATGCAGGCTTCGACCCTATAGATCATACATCGGTCGATGAACGTTTAGGCGATTGGAACAACATCAAAAAGCTCGGCGAATCGGTAGATATTATGGCCGACCTTATTGTTAACCATATGTCAGGGCAAAGCGAAGCATTTAAAGACGTACTAAAGAACGGGCGCGACTCTGCTTACTGGCCACTCTTTTTGACCAAAGAAGATATTTTTAAGGGTAGTGATCAAACCCAAATCGACGAACAAATCGCGCGCGTATTCCGCCCTCGCCCAACGCCATTTTTCAGTAATTACGAAGTAGGTACTGAGACTGACACCACTGAAACCGTGCCGTTTTGGACTACCTTTACGTCCAATCAAATTGATATTGATGTTGAGTCACAGTTAGGCCAAGAATACCTTTCTTCCATTCTTACGTCGTTTACGGAAAGTAATGTTGATCTTATTCGCTTAGATGCGGCAGGCTACGCAATTAAACGCGCAGGTTCGAACTGCTTTATGCTTGAAGAAACCTTCGAATTTATTGAAGAATTATCGAACCGCGCACGTGGTATGGGCATGCAGTGTTTGGTAGAAATACACAGCCACTATCAAACTCAAATTGATATTGCAGCGCGTTGCGATAGTGTTTACGACTTTGCTTTACCACCACTTGTACTGCACACCTTGTTCACCAAAAACGCAGAGGCACTAGCACACTGGCTTTCTATTTCGCCACGTAATTGCTTTACCGTACTTGATACCCACGATGGTATAGGTATTGTTGATGTGGGCGCAAGTGGTGACAAGCCAGGTCTACTTGATGCAAACGCGATTAACGCACTCGTTGAACAAATACACGTAAACTCTAACGGTGAATCGAAGAAAGCCACAGGCGCTGCAGCAAATAACGTAGACTTATATCAGGTTAATTGCACGTACTATGATGCACTAGGTAAAGATGACTTTGCCTATTTGGTCGCCCGTGCCATTCAATTTTTCAGCCCGGGGGTGCCTCAGGTATATTACGGTGGGTTACTTGCTGCAGAAAATGATATGGCGCTTCTTGCTAAAACCAATGTTGGCCGCGACATTAACCGCCCATACTTGTCTACTGCCATGGTAAAAGAAGCCGTTGAAAAGCCAGTGGTTAAAGGCTTGATGCAGCTAATAAAACTTAGAAACGAAAGCGATGCATTCAACGGAGAATTTGACGTTAGTTACAAAAATGACTTATTGATTCTTACGTGGACAAAGGATAACGATGCGGCTTCACTACGCGTAGATTTCGGTAGGATGGATGCAACGATTAAGACATTAAGTAATGGTGAAGAAAGCGTGTTGTCTATCGAAACGCTACTCGCTTAATACAGGCTTTCTGTAGCTATTTAAGCTCAGGGCTCTGCGATTTTACGTGTAGCACTTTAGTTTTCGCGTACGAATAAACGTACGGTTTCGGGGCTTGGGTGTTACGCCAAAACTCTCTCAATCACTCCGTAACTACTTAGTATGTTTCTTGTAAAGCGAGTACTGTTGCTGTTCTATTCAGTACTCGTTTTTATAAATGAAATCGTCTCTTTGTTTTAACGCTAAAAAAGCCACAGTAACGCTATCCTATAGCCCAATGTAACTTTAATTCACTTATCTATAGTCATCGTTATAGGCCCTTCCCCAATCACATAATTGGCGTAAGGTGGGCTCTAGTGTGCGGCCCAAATCAGTAAGAGAGTATTCAACTCGAGGTGGAACTTCAGCGTACACTTTCCGGTTAACTAACCCGTCGCGTTCTAATTCTCTCAGTTGCTGAGTAAGCATTTTTTGAGTAACGCCTTGTAAACGCCTGCGCAACTGACTGAAGCGCAGTGTTTTGTGACAAAGATGCCATAAAATAACCCCTTTCCACTTACCGCCTATGATCTCCAGGGACACTGCTACACCACAAATATATTGGCTTTGGTCGCTCTCGTTTTCTCTAGTAGCTTCATTACAACTTTGGTTTGGGCTATTTAAGGCGGCGCTACTTTTATTGTCAGGCGTTACTTTTCCAGTTACTTCCTTAACGCTTTTTAAATTTACCGACATATTCTCACTCATATTTATTACGTAAATTACGCACCTACGGTGTTAATCCGTTTGGCCAAAAGCAAAACTAAGCTGAATGCTTGTTTACTCTTCAATAGTATCTTTTTGGGTACTACCCTACTAAAAAGTGCATACTTGCGCAAAGTTTATATACCTTCACAATAGGTAGCGAATATTTTCGATCAACGGAGACAGGTATGACAACGTTTAAGGCTTTGCTTGTAGAAAAACAGGAAGATAAAACTTTTACCCGTGGTATCACTGAGCGTTCACTCGACGACTTGCCAGACGGCACACTGCTCGTCAAGGTAGAATTTTCATCAATCAACTATAAAGACGCATTGTCGGCAACGGGCAACCCCGGTGTTAGCAGACACTTTCCTCATACGCCAGGCATCGATGCAGCAGGCACAGTAGTGTCATGTGATAACAACAGCTTCAAAGAAGGGGATGAGGTTATCATTACAGGTTATGACCTTGGTATGAATACCCCCGGCGGCTTCGGCGAGTATATCCGAATTCCCAGTGACTGGGCGGTAGCTAAGCCAGATGGCCTTACGTTAAGAGAGTCTATGGTTATTGGCACAGCAGGCTTTACGGCAGGGCTATCGGTACTAGGGTTAGTTGAACATGGCGTAACGCCTGATAAAGGGGATATTTTGGTAACAGGTGCCACAGGTGGCGTGGGCTCTGTGGCTGTTGCACTGCTGGCGAAAGCTGGCTTTTCTGTAGTGGCATGCACCGGTAAAAAAGAACATGACCCATTCTTCAAAAAACTCGGTGCAAGTAAAGTTATAACCCGCGATGAGCTGTTAGAAAGTAAAGCCCGCCCTATGTTAAAAGAACAATACGCGGGCGCTGTTGATACCGTAGGCGGCGAATACTTATCGCAGGCTATTAAAGCGACCCAATATGGTGGTGCGGTAACATGTTGTGGGTTAACTGCTTCTGCCGACCTCAACGTAAGTGTATTTCCTTTTATCTTACGCGGTGTGTCTTTGCTAGGTATCGACTCAGTGCAATGCCCTATGCCGCCTAGGTTGAGACTTTGGGATAAATTAGCCGGCGAATGGAAACTAGAATGTCTTGACGATTTAACTGAAGAAGTGTCGCTAGATGACGTTAGCCAAAAAATAGATGCCATATTAAAAGGCGAACTATCGGGCAGAACAATAGTTAAGCTCTAGTCTATTGTATGTAGAGGCTGTCATAAAGACAGCCTTATTACATTCACTACAAATAACTCGCTACTTTATAAAAACGTATCAGTACTAATGTTACCAGCCGAGCCTGCCTGTACATTTATCGCAAAGGTGCTGAGTAAGCCTAGAAACAAGGAACAAATAAGAGTATTACCTGTCAACTATCAAACAGTTAGTTAATTCATTAGCACTATTTCACAGTGACTAAAAAACACATTAAGGTCAGGTACTCTATGTCATCTCTTAAAGCGCAGACTCAAGCAAAAGTAGACGCAGGACGCAAGAACAACCCTGCATTCATGGAAGGTGTAGACAGAGAAATTGAAAAAGCTCGCACATTCCAGCAAGGCGAAAAAGCGCTTGATTTAGGTGGCGCAGCACCAGATTTCACGCTCCCCTCTGCAACAGGAGGATCATTTAAGCTATCCGAAGCGCTAAATGAAGGCGCTGTGGTACTCACGTTTTATCGAGGCAGCTGGTGCCCCTATTGCAATTTACAGCTAAACGCACTGCAAAAAATTAATGATGAAATTAAAGCGTTAGGCGCACAACTTGTCGCCATTAGCCCAGAGAGTCCTGACAGCAGTTTAAGCGCGGAGCAGATTAAACAGTTACCTTTTACTGTGTTGTCAGATCAAGGAGCTAAAGTTGCGGCAAGCTATGGTGTTGCTTGGGAAGTGCCAGAGTTTCTACTTGAGCACATGCGTAACGACCGTCAACTTGACTTGGAAGCGATTAATAATGGAAATAGTAACATCCTCCCGATCCCCGCTACATTTGTCTTAAATAAAGGGGGAGAAGTTATTTGGCGATATGTTGACGTCGATTATAGAAGCCGTTCGGAACCAAATGACATCCTAGAGGCACTTCAAAAAAATTAAGGCGAAACATGGGCAAGGGCTGAAGCTAGATCGCTTCGCCCTTACTTGCTTCAATTTTGAAATCAGCTAATAAAAGCTAGCACTTCTCAGTTTGAACTCTCAGTGATTTAAGTGGATTCCAATAGCGAGCATTATGCTAAAACCCTTCTAATACTAATTTGCCAATTGCACGGCCTTCTTCCAGAGTTCTATGTGCTTCTATTAAATTTTCAGCATTAATTTTACCTAAATGCTTACCAACCGTAGTCTTAATCTTACCTTCGTCGATGAGGGCTGCTACGTGGGTAAGTAGGCGACTTTGTTCTGCAATATCGTCGGTTTCAAACATTGAACGGGTAAACATGAATTCCCAATGGAGCGACAGGCTCTTTTGCTTAAGCTTCGCCACATCCAAGCTTTCCGGATCGTCTATTAGCGCCAGCTTGCCCTTGGGTTTCATTACGTCGACATAGGTATCAATATATTGGTGGGTATTATTTAAACTAGCAACGTGAGTAACCTCACCGATATCTAACGCCCTTATTTGCTCTGCCATTGGTTTACTGTGGTCGACCACGTAGTCCGCTCCCAATTCTTGCACCCACTTTTTTGAGCTTTCGCGCGATGCAGTGGCAATAACAGTTGCTCCCGTTAGTACTTTAAGCAATTGCAGCATAATAGAACCCACGCCACCTGCTGCACCGACAACAAGTACAACTTCACCGCTTTTCTCATCTTGTTGTTTCAGTTCAAGGTGATCAAACAACAATTCGTAAGCGGTAATGGTTGTTAGCGGAAGTGCAGCAGCATCACTGTCTGATAAAGACTTAGGTGCTTTACCGACAATACGCTCATCTACCAATTGAAATTCTGCGTTGGACCCTGCTTTAGTGAGGTCGCCAGCGTAGTAAACTCTGTCACCTACTGCAAACTCGGTAACGTCTGCCCCAATTTCAACCACCTCGCCCACTGCATCCCACCCCAGAATTTTGGGCTCACCGCCATTAGGATTAATGCGTTGACGAATTTTATAATCAACAGGGTTAACCGCAATAGCGCTTATTTTTATAAGCAAGTCTCGACCCGACGCGCTTGGCTTATCAATTTCTAAGTCCATCAACGCATTAGGCTCATTAATATCAAGCGAGTGGATATAGCCAATAGCTTTCATCATTCGTTTCTCCTCTAAATCATGTTTGCATCATACCCTTGATAATTTTTGTATAAACAGCACAATACAAGAAACATTATCAAATGGTTTTTGAAAATCATGTTGCTAGATGACTTGAACGTTGTAATAAAAGTAGCCGAGTTTAGAAATATAACCGCTGCTGCGACCCATTTAAATATGCGTACAGCTACCGCAAGTGCAGCGTTAAAACGCGTAGAGCAAGCACTTGGCACCGAGCTGTTTGTGCGAACCACCCGCTCCTTACGATTGTCGTCAGCGGGCGAAAGGTTTTTGCCAACCTGCCAAGAAGCCATGTCAATGCTTGCTAATGCAAAGCAGAACTTAAAAGGCGATACAGGCGTTATTGAGGGCGAACTACGGCTTGGCTTATCGTCCGATTTAGGCCGTAATGTCATTACTCCATGGCTCGATGAGTTTATGGATGAACATAAAAAAATAAGCGTGAAACTTAATTTGAACGACAGTAATGTCGATTTTTACCGTGACCCTATCGACTTAGCTTTGCGATACGGCTCGCCAGACGATGCAAGCATTTACGGATTTAAAATATGTGACGTACCACGCTTGCTCGTTGCCTCTCCTTCTTATATCAGCACTCATGGTGATCCCAAAAACTTTGACGATTTACAGGCCCACAACGGGCTGTTTTATCAACTTTACGACAAAGTTTATAACGAATGGGAATTCGTACATGATGGAAAACCTTTGAAGATAAAGATGCAGGGTAATAGAACAGCAAACGACGGTGAAATAGTTAGGCGATGGGCCGTTGCGGGTAAAGGAGTAGCCGTAAAGTCGAGTTTAGATACCTGCAACGATATTTTAAATGGCCGCCTTATTACGTTATTACCAGAATACCAACCAAAACCAACACAATTATGGCTAATCTGCCCAAGCCGCCAGTCGATTACACCAGCGGTTAGGCTATTAAGAGACATGCTGAAAGCGCGCTGCGCAGAATATTTAGCGCAGCTTAAAGAGGCTGGCGTATTTTGAAATACAGCCTAGCTAAGATAGGTTATCTTTAGGGTTTAGTTTTTGAGTTAAGCTGCACGTATGCTTCATCAAAGCCCGCTAATGATATCGGCAAGGTAACCTGTTGGCTTTCAGACTTCTGAAATGCTACTAGCATGGTTTTACCATTATTCATTTGCTCTAAAAGCTCGCTATCTATTTTAATTATACTTTGGCAAGTATTTTCGTCACACCCGGAAAAAGGAAGTTGTAAGGGCGCAAAGTTATCGATTTTTACTCCGACTCCATTTTTTGTAAGTGTATTTTTAGGCAGTTTCAATATCAAAACAGGGAAATCTTTCGAATGAGAATAGTCAACGTTAACGCCCAATAACACTTTAGTGGCTTTTTTATCTTTGGCGACAAGCTGACTAAGGGTACATGCTGAAGATTCGTTACACAGCAAACTCCAACTCCCAAAATCGCTTGTTGTAACAGCCCATGAAGAAAACGGTGCGAATATCGCACTAATTATCAGTAAATATTTCACGTCTACCTCTTAACTAATATGGGGAGCTTTAGCTCCCCTTATTTATACTATTTACGCTTTCTCAAAAGAAGAGTGCCAAATAATGCACTTAACATGAGGAGCAACGTGCTTGGTGCAGGAACCGGTGTTGGATCAGGTACGAATACAGTAACCGCATTTTGGTTCATATTAATTACACCCGAACTATCGAATGTTAACCCAGTTACAAATGCATCTGGCGTAGGGTCAAGCATATTTGAAACATCAATTCCCATTATTCTGAAGCGGTCTACAGGTGAAGTAAAATCATACTCTACACCTCCAGTAATATCTGTACCTGTATCTAGCCAATCCAAAAGGACATCATCCCAAAGAAATAGGTCAAACATGTTGTCGTCATAACCTTCAGGTAAAAGGACTGAAGCGATATTAGGGCCACTATTCACAATATAGTCATAACCAACTGCTACATCTGGGTCGATAAAAACAAGTTCGTCTGGTTCATCGATAGAGAACTCAAACTCATAGTCAGTTGGCGTTTCGGGATCAACTATTGGCAAAATAGGATTTTCTGGGTTCTTACCCGGCAGTACGCCATCGCGAATAGCAAATTTCCAAATACCAGGCGTGCCCGTATTGCTGTTACTTTCGTCTATATCAGCAATAGCGGCGGTTTGAGAGCCTGGTACCGTGAAAAAGTTTTCGCCATCGCCTGCGTCATAACCCGCTTGCGCAGGAACACCGTACGATGCTTCACCTGAAGTCCAACCGATATCTTCATATCTAAACTCAACATCGAAATTACCTGCACCAGTGTCTTCTCTATCAATCAATACTAATTGAAACGTATTAGTAGGGTTACTATTTTGGCTGTAATAGCCAACTTCATTCCATGTAACTACTAGCGTGTCTTCATTTGGTGATCCGATAAATACATCGCCACACTCTGAGCAACGTGTATCTACATCACCCCAAAATGGCGCGATCATAGGTTGGTTGCTGTTGGGAAAGGCGTTTGGTGTAAACGTACCTACTGGACTATTGAAGGTTACGTTTCCATTATTGTTAATGAAGAATCTATCGTAGGTCGTTCCGAAAAAATTTAGACCATTATTGAACGCCAAAGCTTCGTATGAGTCGAAAACAATAGGCCCAGATGAGCTATCATCATTGCTTTCCATCGCTAAAAAGCCAAAACCACTGTCAGTCGAGCCATCCCAACCTGAAAGTAAAACTGATGCATTAACAGCCGTGCTTGATATAGAAAATGCTAGCGCTGTGCTTGCCAAAAAGGAATATGAAAAACACGATATTTTTTTCATGTAAACGTCCTTGTAGTTGTTGATAAGATTTTTATTATTTAGCGCTGGCCACAAAGCAAAGTATGAGCCAAATAAGCTTTTTTCATAAATAACAAAATGTTACAAAGAAAAAAGCTTAAAGAGTAAATTAAATGTAAAGAAAACTGACATCCTTGTCCTTGTTTTTTAGTTCTGCGTTCGGTGATACATGGCAGGCGCACCTTTACTTGGTGTGCTTGCTTCAATAAATTCGCGTAAGTCTTGATTTGACTGTTTTAAATCGTCGCGACGCAAATACATCATGTGTCCGCTGCGATACCCTTTAAAGCTTAAGCGGTCTTTCAAAGTGCCACTTTGATCAAGCTGCCACATGGTGTATTTAGCATCAAAGTAATTAGTCGCACCATCGTAATAGCCAGCTTGAATCATTACGTTCAGGTATGGGTTTTGCGCCATTGCCAATCGCAAGTTCTCTCCGGTTTTGTTGTTACTTCTATCCCAGGGGTGCACATTTCCAAACATGTTGTATTTGATATCAGTTTTGTATTTTAACTCTTCACGTAGATAGTAATTAATGGCAGGCGTGAACGAATGAAGCCATGATGTTAGCTCAGCCCAATAGTCAGGTCGGTCGCCGCTTTGCTTAGCATCTATACCCAAATAGCGGCTGTCTAAACGACCTAGCGTCTTCCCTTCGTCGCGCAGTAAGTCTTTCCAGAAAAATGCAGTGCTTACGTCTAGGTTATTCTGTGCAATAGACGCTTCACTTAACCCAGAATAGCGCGCCATTTGCTTTAGCACATCGCGCTTTTCAGTCCCACCAATAAAGCCCCCTTTAGCCAAAGCCGGAATAAGTGTGTTAATGGTGAAGTCTTCGACTTCAGGCAATAGCTCGGTGAGATCTTTGTTTTGCAACTCAGCTTCAAGCTTGTTGTGATACCACGCCGCCGCAGCAAAGTAAGGCAGTCGATTTGCAGCTTTTACTGGACCGTTGCGCTCAATACCAATGTCAGTTGGCGACACAAGTACCACGCCGTTTAGGTACATCCATTGGCGATTTTGAAGTTCTAATGCAAGCCCTGAAACACGCGTAGTGCCATAACTTTCACCGATAAGATACTTAGGTGAGCGCCAGCGATTATTGCGCGTTACAAAAGTATTCACCCAGTCTGCCAAATAGCTAATATCGGCATTTACACCAAAGAACATTTTCTGCTGTTCATCTTGCGACGGCATGCTGCCATCGGCTTTAGGCAGCACACGGCTGTACCCAGTGTTTACTGGGTTAACAAACACAATGTCAGCCACATCTAAAATGGAGTAAGGGTTGGTTTGAACACCATAGGGCTGTACTGGATAGCCCTCATCGTCAATATTAAGAATACGAGGGCCGGTGTAAGCTACATGCATCCACACTGACGCAGAGCCTGGGCCACCGTTAAACGAAATAATAAGCGGGCGCTCAGTGCTATCTTTTAGGTCAGTGCGCTGATAGTAAGTGTAAAACAAAGTGGCTACCGCTTCGTCTTTACTGTTCCAAACCGGTTGAGTACCCGTGGTGGCACTGTACTTTACGCGCTTGCCTAGAATTTTAGTTTCGTGCTCTGTCACTACATTGCTATCAATTTTTATTGAACGAGCATGTGCAGATGCGCTTTCTTCTTGCGCTGAAGCACTGGAAGTTAGGCTTACAAAAGCAATTAAGGCTGCCGTTAACCATGTTAGGGTCGAGTGCGATTGCGCTCTGTTTTTATTGTTACCCAGACGTAATAATACGGGCGATGTATTTCTAACTAAGGATTGAATATTCATCATTATTATCTTTGACTGTCGTTAATGTTATCGTTTTTGTGTTGTCTTTGTATTGCACGCTTTACTATATCGCTCTTCACACGACAGCTTAGCAATGAGCGACAAAACTACCAATTTCTTCGATACATTTCTGCAACACCGTTAAGCATTTCAAATGTTCTCAGGTCCGTTGCTTTCGATATGCATGATGAGATCAGGAAAAAAATCCAGAAATATCGCTTCAATCTCGGCTTTGTTCGCACTTATATCATCTACAGCTTTATGAAATGTGTTGGCGAATCGAATTCGCTTTGCGACAACAGAAATCGCTTTGGCAATGCCCTCTTCCTTAGCATAATCTTCAAACCAGTCATGAGTTATCATATGCCCAACGCTATGCTGCATTGTTCTTGGCATAATAGGCAACCGCTGTTCTAACAATGCAAAACTCCGCTCCCTGAATTCATCAAAACCCTGTGTTGTAAACGACGTCCAGTGTTTAATGAGCAGGTGATCGAAATAGATATCCAGCGCTACAGGCGCAAAGCGCCGACGACTTTTATGAAATAACGCTTTTGCTGCCAAAACACTGGAATGACTATCAGTGAACTTATCCACTTCATAGTGGTTTTTAAGACCTAGCTGTACCGCTTGTCCAAACTCTTTAATGTCAACACCTCGCCTGAAATCACCGAGTAGGTTACCGAATTGAGAGTCGGCAGTTGGACGGGCTAAAAAAAGGTGGGCAAGATAATTCATTTTGTAATTTATTGGCCTCGATTTTAAGTTGTAAGGGCTTGTAGGTTTCAAGTAAAATTGCAGCTCAATTCAGATACGCTGTATTTTGTACCCTTATAAAGCAAAACTGCCGAGACTAGCGTTGGCAGCAGCCAAATTCAAATGTAACTGAAAAACCGTAGCACTTAAAATTGAGTTTCAACATGTCTGTAATATCTACTTCTGAAGTCACGTCTCTACTTTCACCAGTCAATGCCTTTTTACATTGCGAGACGCCACAGTCGTGGATAGAAGAAGCACAGAAAGAAGAAAATCTTCGCGTTATCCTTACCGACCACCTAATTTGCGAGCTAAAAGCAGCTCAGTCTGCTATGTACCTTCTTCGCCGCTATGTGGCTGATGAGGAAACCAGTAAGGTATTGCTGGGCTGGTTGAAACCTTATGAAGACTTCACTTACCGCCACGAAGGCGATTGGCAATCGCTTAATACTAAGCACCTTTCCAAAAACGTATTTAACACCGAAGGGCTAGACCCCTTTAAGAAAGACATGCTGGATAAAATGGTGATGCTGATTAAAGAGGAGCTACATCATTTTTACCAAGTGCTAGAAATTATGCACGAGTTGGGCTTTGAATATAAGTCGGTAACATCCAGTCGTTACGCCAATGGTTTGCTGCGTCACGTACGTACTTATGAACCTGAAAAGCTTGTCGATAAGCTTATTTGTGGTGCCTACATTGAAGCACGTTCCTGCGAACGCTTTGCCAAACTTGCGCCGTATGTTTCTGAAGATTTAGGCAAGTTCTATGTATCATTGCTGCGTTCAGAAGCCAGACATTTTGAAGACTACCTCACCCTTGCTGGGCAGATCGCCAAAACCGATATTTCAGAGCGCGTTGCCCACTTCGGAAACGTTGAAAAGTCGCTGATTGAAAGCGACGATGACGAATTGCGTTTCCACTCAGGTGCACCACAGTTAAGTTAACGCTTTGCATCCGTCTATAAATTAATCAATTTATATTGACGGCTTAGTAATTCTGCTGCACACTCGCCTTGTAAACATATTGTTAACGGCAGTGTTTAGCGCTTTGCGCTGTGGTTGTGTATCTTTGGTTTTACGGCTAGTCCGTGTGTTCTCCCTGCCCTACAACAATATTCTTAAAAATAATAACGTTGGTGAACAAGGCAGGACTTTATGATTTTAAATCATTTAATTGGTATCTACACTCATCCTAAAGAAGAGTGGCAAACCATTGATACTAAACACGAAACCTATTTTTACGCGCTTACCCATATCGCTTTTATAGCACTTATTCCTTCAGTTGTGGCTTACTACTCCAGTGCTCATACAGGTTGGAGTATTGGTGCCGGTGACATAATACGTCTTAGCGAGAATACCGCTATTATGATGGGCATTGGTATGTACTTTGGCCTAATAGCGGGTGTAGTCGCCTTGGCAGTACTTATTCATGAATTGGCAAAAGCGTTTGATGCAACGCCAACATATACTCAGTCGCTGGAACTTGCGGCCTATACGGCTACACCATTATTTATGGTGGGCTTTGCAGGTCTTTACCCCGAGCTTTGGGTAGTAATGACGGCGCTATTAGTGGGTATTAGCTATTCGGTATATTTACTTTATTCTGGCGTGCCAATATTGATGCATATGCCAGAAGATAAAGGGTTCATTTACTCAAGCTCGGTAGTGACATGCGGATTAGTATTGCTCGTTATTCTAATGACAGGTTCGGTATTGGTATGGGGACTTACTGGCGGGCCGGTATTTGTTCACTAACGGCTTGTAAAAAGCTAACCATTAAAAAAGCCGCTGATTTAAGCGGCTTTTTACTATGTTAAAGATCGTTTAGCACTAATCTGCGGAATCGATATTATGTACATCAAGGTTGCTAAGTTCAGCTTGCACCACAGGCGCTTTTCTTGACGCTTCACCGCGCGACATATCAATTCTCTCAAGGTACTCTTGGTCGATATCCGCGGTAATATAGTTACCATCAAACACTGACGTTTCGAAACGCTGGATAGATTCGTTCTCTTCACGAACTGCATCCACCAAGTCAGAAATGTCTTGGAAGATAAGGCCATCTGCTTGGATGAGCTCTGCAATTTGATCGATTTCACGACCATAAGCAATTAGTTCGTTTGCCGATGGCATATCGATACCATACACATTAGGGAAACGAATTTCTGGCGCAGCTGACGCAAAGTACACTTTCTTCGCACCTGACTCTCGCGCCATTTCAATGATTTGACCTGATGTAGTCCCGCGCACGATAGAGTCATCGACAAGTAGTACACTCTTACCTTTAAACTCAGATGAGATTGCGTTTAGCTTACGACGTACTGATTTTTTACGCATAGTTTGGCCAGGCATAATGAAAGTACGGCCAATGTAGCGGTTTTTAACGAAGCCTTGGCGATATGGCAAATCCAGTGTGTTCGCGATTTGAAGCGCCACATCCATGGACGTTTCTGGAATAGGAATAACCACGTCGATATCCAGGTCCGCCCATTCGCGCTTAATTTTTTCACCTAGCTTACGACCCATGTTTACGCGTGATGCATAAACTGAGATACCGTCAATAAAGCTGTCTGGGCGAGCAAAGTAAACAAACTCAAAGATACACGGAGAGGTTACTGGGTTTTCGGCACACTGTCTGGTGTGCAACTGCCCTTCTTCGGTAATGAATACCGCTTCACCTGGCATTACATCGCGCACAAACTGGAAGCCAACAGCATCAAGCGCCACGCTTTCAGATGCCACCATCCATTCCTCACCTAACTCACTCATACGCTTGCCTAGGGCAAGAGGGCGAATACCGTGCGGGTCGCGAAACGCAACAATACCTTGACCGATAATGGCTGCAACGACTGCGTAAGCACCTCGGATCTTTTTGTGAACTTTCGTTACCACTTCAAAAATGTGTTCAGCACTTACGCTTAAACCCGCCACTTGCTGTAATTCATGAGCAAGAATGTTAAGCAATAATTCTGAATCTGAGGTGGTGTTGATATGGCGGCGTGCAATGCGGAATACTTCTTCTTGTAACTCATGCGCGTTAGTCAAATTACCGTTATGAGCAAAGGCAATACCGAACGGCGAGTTTACATAAAACGGCTGCGCTTCTGCAGAGCTTGATGTACCCGCTGTTGGATAGCGAACGTGACCAATGCCCATGTTGCCAGACAACCTTTTCATATGGCGGGTATGAAACACGTCTCGAACCAAACCATTTGCCTTGCGCAAATTAAACATATTTTGGTCGATAGTCATAATGCCTGCGGCATCCTGTCCTCGGTGTTGAATAACCGTTAGACCGTCGTACAGTGACTGAGCTACGGGCGTTTTACCAACTATTCCGACTATACCACACATGTGCGTTACCTATTTCAAGCGGGATTTAAGAAACTGGAGGAGTCTTTCACATAGCTGAAAAACCACTCTATGATGACACCAAACTCGGGAATGAGCACCGATGATAGCCACCAATCTGAGGAGGCTGCGCCAGTGAAGGTGTCCATAAAAAAGAGCAATGCGCTAACTATAAGCACGCCACGCAGTGCACCAAATACTATACCTAGGGCCCTATCTGTGCCAGACAAACCTGTTGCCTGAACCAGCTGGCTAATAACGTAATTGATCATGCCGCCCAAAATGAGCGTGGTAACAAACAATGCGGCTATTGCAGCACCGTTTTTTAAGTAGGGATCGTCAATGGCTGTGAAATAAACAGCGAGGTCAGCGTAGAAATTACTTGAAATAAAGAGTGCAGCAAACCACACCACTAGCGAGATGGCTTCTTTAACAAACCCTCTGATCAGGCTTATTAAGGTAGATACCGCAATGATACCCAGTATGGAAAAGTCTACCCAGTTCATCGTCTCTTTATTGCGTTGATGTTGCTCATAATAGAAAAGCAACGAGCCTTTGGCGAGATGGCGCGCATTCTAACAGAAGATAAAAATATTACTAGTCTGTAATACCCAATCCCTGTCACTCCATTTATGCTTAATCCGACAAGCCCGGTGAACGCCATGGGTTACTCTACTTTGAATGTGGTGACCTTGCCTTTAAGGCTCGTCAGCTCTTTTAAATGCGGTAGTGCCGATTCCAGTTTCTTCTTGTCTAAATCCGGGCCAACAAATACTTTATTAAGTGGGCCGGAGCTGGTTTGAATTTTGCGACTGAACGCGCGATATCCAGCCTTTTCTAGTTTAGCTAACAGCGCTTTTACGTTTTTCTCGTGGCGGAAGCTACCCAGCTGAATAACCCAACCTGCATCGTCGTCAGCTGTAGTACTTTTCGTATCAACAACCGTTTGACTTGCTAGCTTGTCTTCTTCTTCAAAGGTTTTCACCGCTGGCGCTTTTGCAACAGTGGCTTCGTCTGAAGTACTATTTTCGCCAGCGCCTGAAGGACCCAGATCATCATCTAATGCCGTTTCATCTTGAATTTCAATCGCTGGCACCGCAGCTTTCGCTACGCGCTCTGATGGGAACGATTCTGGCTCTACGATGGGCTTTTTAGGCGGGTTAGCAGGTACAGAGGCAAAAGGTTCTCTGTTTGTTTGCTTTTTGCCGTCAAGAAAGTCTGGTAAAAAGATAACCGCTAGGGCGACAACAATAATTGTCCCCACCAGTCTATTCTTTAATGCCGATGTCACTGTGCTCTCCTGCTTGAATACACGGTTTTACTCTACAATGCGCGTGTTAGTTTTTCTCAGCAAGCACGTCTGCTACGGTAACGAAAGAACCAAAAACGAGAATAAGTTCGCCAGTTTGATAATCTGCAAGCGCGCGCTGATATGCCGAGGTCACGTCCTGAAACGTATCTATATTCTCTATGGTTGTGCCGGCATTAACAAGTGCATTTTCAAGTACTTCTGCCTTGCAGCCCCGAGGACCACTTGTTGACGCTACGTACCACTTGGCATTAAGTCCCGCCAATGGCGCTAAGGTCTCTGCAATAGACTTATCTTTTAGCATGCCCACCACAATACGAATTTGGCTTACATCATATCGATTCAGCCAATCTTGCATAGCTGTTGTAGCCTGTGGATTATGGGCAACGTCAACAACTACCAGGGGCGATTCACTAATAGTCTGCTGGCGCCCGGGCATAGTGGTGTTCTCAATAATATCTCTTACCACGCTTTCTTCGGGCAGCAAATCTAGCAGCTCCAACGCAGCCAGTGCTGTACTTGCATTTTGAAGTGGTATTTTAGGATAAGGTAGCGACGTATAACTATTGCTCTTCCCTTTCCAGCTCCATTCACTGTAATCATTTGCTACTACTGTTTCGAAATCTTGTGTAGCCCAACGTACGTTAGCTTGTAGTTCGTTAGCCACATCGTAAAGCGATGATGGAGGAAACAGCTCACCGACCACTGCATTACCGTTTTTGCGCATGATCCCCGCTTTTTCTCGAGCGATTTTTTCGCGGGTATTGCCAAGCCAATCTTGATGGTCAAGGTCGATAGTTGTAATAACAGCAAGGTTGGGGTCAATAATGTTTGTGGCATCCAATCGCCCACCCAGACCTACTTCAAAAATGACCACATCAACAGCCCACGACTGCATCATTTTCATGGCAGCCAGAGTACCAAACTCAAAGTAAGTTAAGGTAATGGGTTCACCACCCGTGTTCTTTCGCGCGTTTTCAACAAACTCAAATGCATTTACAAATTCATCGGCAGGCGGCAATTCGCCGTTGTAGCGCACGCGTTCTCTATAGTCGGTTAAATGGGGTGAACT
This sequence comes from Alteromonas portus, assembly GCF_005117025.1. Classification (GTDB taxonomy): domain Bacteria; phylum Pseudomonadota; class Gammaproteobacteria; order Enterobacterales; family Alteromonadaceae; genus Alteromonas; species Alteromonas portus. The sequence goes on from NZ_SWCO01000008.1 coordinate 278,046, forward strand.
GTATACCGCAACACTTTTACCTTGCGATAGCATGGCCTGCTCGAGTAAGCGACACGTTGTGCCTTTACCGTTTGTGCCTGCAACAGTTATAACCAAAGACTGGCTAAGTGAAAGTGCCATGGCATTGGCCACTTCTTTCACTCTGTCTAGCCCCATATCGATGGCGCTAGGATGAATAGATTCTAGGTAGGATAACCACTGGCTCAGGCTTTTTTTCGAAGGCGAAGACGCTGAGGCGTCTTGTGCGTGTGGCGCTGAGCCAGTATTTAAATTGTTTTCGTTATTCACTAATTCTTATAATGCAACTTAACCAACAGGCTGTGTAATCTATCACGCATATCTCTGCGGTCAACAATCATATCAATTGCACCTTTCTCAACAAGGAATTCACTGCGCTGGAAACCTTCAGGCAGCTTTTCTCTTACTGTTTGTTCGATTACGCGAGGACCCGCGAAGCCGATAAGCGCTTTTGGCTCAGCTACGTTTACGTCACCAAGCATTGCCAAGCTTGCAGATACACCGCCCATTGTAGGGTCGGTAAGCACGCTGATATAAGGCAGGCCTTTCTTGCTCATTTTAGCCAGAGCAGCAGATGTTTTAGCCATTTGCATTAGCGACATCAATGCTTCTTGCATACGTGCACCACCACTTGCACTAAAGCAAATAAGCGGCATATCGTTTTCTAAACATGCATTAACAGCAGCAACGAAGCGAGCGCCTACAACCGATGCCATTGAGCCGCCCATAAACGCAAACTCAAAACACGCAACCACTACCGGCATACCTTTTAGCTTTCCCTGCATTACCACTAGTGCGTCTTTTTCGTTTGTCGCCTTTTGTGCGGCGACAATGCGATCTTTATAACGTTTAGAGTCTTTAAATTTAAGTACGTCTTGCGGCTCGTGTTCTGCACCTAACTCAACGCGATCACCTTCATCTAAGAACGCGTCGATACGGCGGCGTGCCGTAATACGCATGTGATGGTCACACTTAGGGCAAACTTCCTGAAGTTTTTCCAGTTCGCTCTTATACAGCACTGCTTGGCATGAACCACACTTTGTCCAGATACCTTCTGGTACGTTACCTTTGGTTGATGTTTGCGTGCGAGGAAGAATTTTTTGAATCCAGCTCATGGAAATTGAATCCTTTGTTTTTTGTTTGCCGACCATGACGATTAATGTTTATTCATACTTGTGGTCAGCAACGCATTAAATTTTTAAGTTTCATACTGTATTACAAAGAAAAAATTACGTAACACAATAGAACAGCTACCTAATATAGCGCGCTATTAGACCACAATACAACGAAATGGAAAAAACAAAACTGGTCTTAGAAGTTGCCTAGTGGTGATTTAAGAGGGGGGCATTAGATTTTACCTAAGTTAACTACCATCAAATTAGCAGCTAACTCAGGCGTGAGTTACGTTGGGCGAGTAACGATAAGCTTATACTTCAGGAAGGAAAAGCGGTCCTAACGGCGGTTTAGGCAAACCGTGCTCGTCTGGGTATGTGACATCGACCAAGTACAATCCATTTGGCTTCGCTGTGGCTGCAGATTTACTTCTATCTTTCAGGCTCAAGAGGTGAGCTATCCAATTTACATCTTGCTCCCCAGCCCCAATCTCAACAAGCGCGCCCGTGATATTGCGAACCATATGATGCAAGAAAGCATTGGCGCGAATATCGATAATAACGTATCGCCCTTGGCGATATACGCTTACGTTAGTAACGTTGCGAAATGGTGTTTTACTTTGGCACAGCGCTGCGCGAAACGAGGTAAAATCTTGCTCGCCTAGCAATGCTTGTGCGGCAACATGCATTTTTTTCTCGTCTAATTCGCGGTGAATATGAGTAACACCTGAATGGAGAATAGCGGGCCGCATTTTCGCATTGTGAATGACGTAGCGATAGCGACGATGGGTAGCAGAAAAACGCGCATGAAAGTCATCGCTAACGTTCTTCGCCCAGGTTACGGCAACAGAATTAGGCAGGTTTGCATTAACCCCAAGCGTCCACGCGCGCTCTGAACGTGGCGCATCACAACTGAAGTGGACCACTTGCCCAGTCGCGTGCACACCAGCATCGGTGCGTCCGGCACATTGCACTTCAATGGGTTCATTGGCTACTGTTGATAGTGCCTTTTCAAGATGCTCTTGAACACTTGGTACTTCGCGCTGGCGTTGCCAACCGTATACAGCAGCACCGTCGTATTCAATCCCTAAGGCAATTCGCCCCATATCTGTTCTACCCCGTTTCTGAAAAGGCGCTAAGTGTAGTCATGTCGCTTGCAACATGCAATGCTGCTAATACCCAAAACTCTTTTGCGTTTTAGAAAATGAATGTACATCGCCTAAAGAAAAAACGGCCTGTATATCTTGTAAATATACTGGCCGTTCAAAATCTCAAACGAGAGCGCGGTTATGCGCATAAGAGCAAACTACTTAAGCAATATTCGCTAAAATCGATGCGGCTTCCTGCTTTTGTTCCTCGCTACCTTCTTTCATTACTTCTTCAAGTAACTCTTTTGCAGCGTCTGCATCATCCATTTCAATATAAGCGCGAGCTAAGTCCAGGTTAGCGTTCTGCCCTGCGTCTTTGTCTATATCAATCACCGTATCTTCATCCGACACGCCCGTAAAGTCAGATAAACTTACATCGAGATCTAGCGCTTGGCTATCTGGGTCAATAGCGTCTGCATCATCGCCATCGTCCATCAGCGCCTCTACATCAAGGAAGTCCTCTGGTGGTGTTTGGGCGTCGCTTTCACTGTCGACATCACTAAGTAAGGCGGCGAGATCTAAATCTGGATTATCGAGTTTAAGGTCGTCCTCTTGAGCCTTTTCAGTCTCAGCGGCTTTTGCACTTTGTTCGTCCTCTTCTATTTCAGTTGGTGTGGCAATATCCAATTCCACATCATCGGGAATTTGAAGGTCGTCTAATGCAAGTTCCGAATCATCTTCTTCAAGGGCGAAAGTATCATCGTCGTCTTCTTGCTCAGACTCAAAAGCGCCATCTTCGTCTAGCTCAAAGGTTTCATCTTCTTCGTCTAGTTCAAACGTGTCATCGCTTTCGTTGAATCCAAGGTTGTCGTCACTCCCTTCTAACTCGAATGTGGCTTCATCATCTTCTTGCTCAAGTTCAAAAGTTTCTTCACTCTCTGCTGAAGATGCTTCTGGATCCTGACCGTTTTCACTTTCTATTTCGCTCGTATCGGCAATTGAGTCTGATTCAAGACTTTGAAGGAGCTCGTCGAACTCCGCACTGTCAAGGTCGTCCAGAATCTCGTTGTCGTCTACGTTATCTTGGTCATCGGAAGCAGACAGCCAGTCGTCAAGGCCTGGAACATCGTCAAGTTCGTTAAAGTCTTCTTTGTCATCCTTATCTGAATCACCTTGGTTTGAATCAGGTTTTTCAAGTGAACTCGATTCTTCAGCAGCACTAGATTTTGAAGATATTTCGTCACCTTCATCTTCACCATCTACTACACCATCAATTTCTTGCTCTAATTCAAAGCTTTCTACTTCGTCATACGCAGCGTTTAACAGGCTGTCGTCGTATTCATCACTTTCTTCTACTGAAGCATCTTCCGCTGGTTCTGTTGGCGCTGATGGCTTTTCCTGCGCTGAAGGCTCTTCCGTATCCATCTGACTGAATGAAGGAATATCATCCATCATTTGTCTTTCAAACGCTTCAATAGCGTCATCCAGTGGGTCGTCTGACGTTTGCCCTGCCTTTTCTTCAGCGTCTTCATCGACAGCTTCGAGATCTGGCTCTACGTCTGTTTCTGGCTCTAGTTCTGCCTCGGCTTCAGGTTCTAGCTCTACTTCATCTTCCAAGTCAGCTGCAGGTTCAAACTCCAGCTCTGATTCCGGCTCTGGCTCAGACTCAAGTTCCGCTTCTAATTCAAGCTCAATCTCAGATTCTTGCTCGGGTTCAACTTCAGTGCCTAACTCTGGCTGTGGCTCTAATTCTACCTCGGTTTCCGCCTCTAGTTCTGCTTCATTTTCAGCGTCGGCTTCAGGCTCAGGTTCAACTTTTTCTTCTGACTCGAGGTCTTGTTCTAATTCCGAATCGAAATCCTGTTCTAATTCAGATTCAAGCTCAGACTCCGCTTCAAATTCTAGCTCTGATTCTGGCTCTGGCTCAGATTCAAGTTCAGCTTCTAGTTCAGGCTCAATCTCAGATTCTTGCTCGGGTTCGACTTCAGTACCTAGTTCTGACTCTAGTTCTGCTTTACTCTCCGAGTCGGCTACAGGCTCAGGTTCAACTTTATCCTCTGACTCGAGGTCTTGTTCTGATTCCGAATCGAAATCCTGTTCTAATTCAGATTCAAGCTCAGACTCCGCTTCAAATTCTAGCTCTGATTCTGGCTCTGGCTCAGACTCAAGTTCCGCTTCTAATTCAGGTTCAATCTCAGTGTCTTGTTGTGACTCAACTTCGGTACCAAACTCTGGTTCAGCCCCCGGCTCAACTTCAGCTTTCGTTTCTGGTTCTGACTCAGCCTCGGCTTCCTGTTCGAACTCTGCGTCTGCCTCATCTTCAGGTTCTATTTCAGACTCAAGCTCAGAAAGCAGCTCGTCTGTGAGCAAATCTACATCTTCACTACTTTTAGATTCTTCAGCTTCAAGTTCAGCAAGCAACTCGTCGGTTAGCGGGTCGCTAAAATCATCTTCGCTTTCAGCTTCCTCATCGTTTTCAAGCGCTTCGAGGTCTACGTCTTCATCGTGAGGTTCTGGACTAACATCAGGCTCATCTTCCAACTCTGCTTCGAGTTCTGCGAGTAGTTCGTCGGTAAACGGGTCGTCGAAATCACCTTCATCGTCGGTTTGAGGAGGCAACTCGCCAGACGCGCTTTCATCAGCTGAATCGTCTTCACCCTCTATATGCGCTTGAGCCGCTGAAGGCTCTTCACCAAGGCCGTCTTCCGCCTGTAGCTCTGCGATAAGCTCGTCAGAAAGAGGATCACTAAAGTCTGCATCCGTTTCTATCTCGTCGGTGATGATCTCATCTAAATCATCAGTAAGGGCATCAAGACTTTGAATAGACTGAGGAGAAGGCGACGGCGAAGAGGTTGTTATCTCTTCTTCAAGGTCATCGTCATCTTCTTCACCTAAACCACCCATCATTTCAATTTGCTCAATCTCATTTAGCAAATCGTCGGTGATTTTATCAATTTCTCTATTTTGCTGATTTATCTCGTCGTCAAGCTTGCTCAGCATATCCTCATTGATAAGGTCGTCATTGCTGTCTAGCTCATCAGTAAGGCCTGCATCAACGCCGTGCTCTTCAAGTAAATCATCAATGCTGATCTCAGGCTTATCGTCTTCATCCTCTACCGTTGGCAAAGATGAAACACTTTCTGTCTCTTCGTCACCTTCAGATAAACTGTCTACCGAGCTGGCTAGCAACGCATCAATATCGTCTTCATCGACATTGTCAGATTCCGCAGTTCCGTTTACCTCAGCAAGAATATCGTCAGGATCTACATCGCCCGACTCATCTAGTTCGTCACTTTTAGGCTCTAATGTATCTTGGCTTTGAACATCATCGAGCAAGTCATCTATGTCAAAATCATCGTCATCCGAAGATGCCGCCGCATCAGTATCCGCAGCGTCTTGAACACTATCTTCATCTGTATCTTCATCAAAGATGTCGTCATCCCCTGACAGGTCAAAGCCTTCAAGGTCGTCTGCGTCGTTTTCGTTTAATACTTTATCTGACAGGTCATCGTCATCAAACAGACTATCTAGTTCACTTTGATCAAGCTCATCATCGCCAGCTTCAAACAAGTCATCACTGCCATCGTCTGGCACCAACATGTCGTCTTCAAGGTCGGCGAAGGTTTCTAGTTCGTCATCTAGGCTTTCTTCTAAATCTGAGGTAAGTACGTCATCAAGTAGGTCGTCATCATTAAACAAGTCATCATCTGACAACTCTGCTTTATCATCAAAGTCAGGGGCCAATGCACTTGAAAGATCGCCAATGTCAGAATCAGGTACCGGCACTTCATCGTTATCGGCTGTAATCGTAGGTCCAGCTACAGGCGCTTCGTCAGGCTTACTGTTGCGTTTGAGCAACCACATGATAAGGCCACCTACTAACAATAGTGACAGAATTGCAGAGCCTATAATTAGACTCAAAGGGCTGATAAGTGCGCTTAAAAACGAAGACTGCTTTTCTGCTTCGCGCTGCGCTTGCTCGGCCTTGATCATGTCGAGCAATTCTTGCTGAAGCGCCACTTGCATATCTAGTTGGCTTTTAACATCACCTTCCACTTGTCCACGCAAGGTTTCTAGCTCGCCATTAACGGCCTCAACACGCTCGTACAAACGTCTGTTTTCGTTAAGAATCGCTTCAACATTTTCCAGTGAGGCTGCAAACTGCATACGCAGTTCGTCAAATTGTCGGGTTTGCTCCTGATCTAAGCGAGTGATTTTCTGCTCAATATCAGTTTGGGTTTGCGTTAAATCTTGTTGATTGACTAAAGGCGATGCAGGCTTGATATTTCTTACGCTACTGCCGGGCTTATTAAGCATTTCAGCAAATGCCCTATCATCCTGCTCAGCGCGCATCTGGGCTTTTTGCTTATCAATTCTGGCAATATAGCGTTCTGATGGTAGCTTTAATACCGCACCATCAACTAATAAATTTAAATTGCCGTTTTCAAAGGCGTTTGGATTGAGCTCGTAAATGGCGGTCATAACCTGATATACGCTCAGGTTATTATTTTGGCGATAGCGCTCAGCAATACGCCATAGGGTATCGTTGGCGTCGATAGGGCCATATTCTAGGCCTGAATACTGGTCAGTTGCGTCTTTGGGACCTTTTAAGAAGGTAGCGCGTTCTTGTGCATCAACAGTGATGATAGGGCCAGACAAACAAAGTGTTAGTAAAAGTAAGCCCGTCAAATGCAATTTCATAGCAGTCCTATATGCCCTCAAGCGTCTTTACCACCCGAGACGTATGGGCGGATTTTCTAGCCAATCAGTACGGAAGAAAATATTGGCTTTTATTTTTATTCTTAAGCCACCTTGAAACCATTAATAATCAAGCTAGCGTTTTACAGTCTTTATGAACTTAGCAGTAAGATTTATTTGCGCTTTTTAGAGTTCTTACCCTTCGCCTAAGTGTCTGACTGAGTATTGTTTTTAACGTTGTTCTATTCCTAACTTTACAAACTATAAACCAGTTATTAAGGGTGATCTAGTTAGACAGTAGTATTGGAGCACTCTAATGCTCAAATTTTCACTAAAAGCCGTCGAAAGTAGTATCAAGCACTGTCTTTCTATTTCATTGAATACCGCCGCTTCATTGCATTAAATGCTTTTTCAATTGCAGCAGATATTGCCCTTTCATTGCGTATCGGCAAGCACAGAAAAATGTTTACCTTTTCCTGTGCTTATCCGATTAAACAGAGGTCGATGCTCTGTAAAACACTTACAAGTAGTCGCGAATGAGTGTCTCAGCAATTTGAATGCTGTTTGTCGCTGCACCCTTGCGAATGTTGTCTGACACCACCCACAAATTTAAACCACAAGGATGAGTAATATCATTCCTGATACGCCCCACATGCACAATGTCGTTGCCACTAGCGCTGCTTACTTGCGTTGGGAATTGCTCATTACCGTCGTAAACTGTTACGCCTGGCGCATCGGCAAGAAGCTCTTTAACATGCTGCGCATCTATTGGCGAACGTGTTTCTAAGTGAATGGCTTCAGCATGACCGTAGAAAACCGGCACGCGCACAGCCGTCGCGTTTACCAAAATACTTTGATCGCCCATGATTTTTTGGGTTTCCCACAGCATTTTCATTTCTTCTTTGGTGTAATCGTTGTCTTGGAATACGTCGATTTGAGGGATAACGTTAAAGGCAATTTGGCGACTAAACGATTCTGGCTTTACTTCACGTGCGTTTAGCAAACCTGCGGTTTGTTTAGCCAGCTCTTCCATGGCTTCTTTACCTGCACCAGAAACTGACTGATATGTGCACACGTTAATACGGTCAATACCAACCGCGTCTTGAATAGGTTTAAGTGCAACCAACATTTGAATGGTTGAGCAATTTGGGTTCGCAATAATATTTCTATTGCGAAACTCTGCCAGTGCATGGGCGTTAACTTCTGGCACCACAAGTGGGATATCTGGCTCGTAACGAAACTCTGAAGTATTGTCGATAACAATGCAGCCTTCCTCTGCAGCTAACGGCGCAAATTTTGCGGAAATGCTGCCACCGGCTGAGAAAAAGCCAAATTGCACTAATGACCAGTCGAAATCATCAGCATCTAATACTTCAATGTCTTCGCCTTTAAACGATACGGTACTACCTGCTGAACGTTTACTGGCAAGCGGATACAAACGGTTTACCGGAAAGTCTCGCTCTTCTAATAGTTCAATCATGGTTTGGCCCACTAGACCTGTGGCGCCAAGTACCGCTACGTCAAACGCTTGCGACATAATGCTTTATGCTCCTAATATTAAAATAACTAAACCAGACTTACGTGAAAGCCCAGTTTGGTGAATGTGTCTTGGATTTGCTTACTGGTGTTTTTTGGCAAGTGTAACGCATAGGCGCTGCACTCGCGACGCACTCTGTATTGCTTGCGCAATGTAGAGAACGTATTTGCTATGTGTGTCTCTGGCGTTTCATTATGGCCTGACGCAAACGCGTTTCGCGTTATCTCATCGTCAATAGCTACATCATACACATTGTGGAATACGGCAATGAGATCCTCAACGGACAACCGCACCGCCTCAGGCGAATTTAACGCAACTTTGATCGGATTGGTTTTCTCTAAAAAGTCGCTAAGCACTTTGTCTGGGGCTTTGCCCACTACGTCACAAATTTGCTCGTAAATCATTTGCGTACCGCGCACTTTGCCTTCTACAGAGTGCCCCGCAATATGTGGTGTAACGAACCAAACATAGTCAAATAATGCTGTATTTATGGCGGGCTCATTGTCGAATACGTCGAGTACCACCGTTGGCGGTTTTTCACCTCGAAGTACACTAAGTAGTGCCACTTCATCAATAACCTCACCCCGGCATGCATTTATAAGCAGCTGGTTTGACGTTAATCCTTCCAGAAACGCTTCGTCTATCATCTGATATGTAGGATATTCGCCGCCTTTAATAAAAGGCACGTGAAGCGAGATAACATCGCACTTTGCTATTTGCGCTAAGTCTACAAATGACTGACCGTTATGCTCCTTCTTACCAGATTTTGCTAGCGCTTGCTGTAGCGGTGGGTCATACAGACAGTGTTTAACGCCAATTGCCATTAAAATTCTTGATAATGCAGTTCCCACATTACCAGCACCTACTATTCCCACTGTCGCATTATATAAATCGAGCTTTTGGGCTTTTTGCGCGTGCAGCAAAACACTCAACACGTACTCGGCAACCGCTACGGCATTACAGCCTGCTGCACTGCTATGCATAATTCCCACGCTATCTAAATGCGTTTTATCTAGATGATTGGTCCCCGCCGTTGCCGTAGTAACAAACTTGAGCTTGCTAGCCTTGGTTAGCAGTTCAGGGGTAACCTTGGTGGTAGAACGTAGCGCAAGAATATCTACATCGCGCAGCATTTCAGGCACAAGAGATTGCCACGCATAGGTTTCAATCTCACCTACGCTATTAAGGTAATCGGTGCCAAACGGAATGGTATCTTCAAGAAGTATTTTCATGGCGCTAAGTGTACCTTAACTTAGGCTTTTAGTAACCCAGCGCCCTTGATTTATCTTATCGGTGATTCGTTTAATTTACGTTATTTTGATGCACGTTTGGCCGCAACATTAAAGAGACGGCCGAAGTTCATACAATCCTTTAAAACGGGAACGCTTAGAGCAAACCGCTTTAGCTCACGTTTTTTGTCCACTTCATCCTTTGCGAACGTGGTATTGGATAACGTTAACTTTAAATAGTTACTTGTCGTAACCAGGGAAACGGCGTTCAACGCGTCGTTTAATACCCGGCCATGCTAACGAACCACCAGCCTGCCGAGTGACTTGATCGGCTTGAGTACGAATGCCATCTAGAATTGCCGAATGAATTGGAATAAGCGGCTTGCCTGTGGCCTGCGCTTTTAACTGAATTTCACAGGCGCGCTGCATGATAAACATAAACAAAAAGGCATCGGGAATATTGTCTGCACAGGTTAAAAGCCCGTGATTGCGCAAAATCATAAATTGGGTATCGCCAAGGTCGCGAACCAATCGCACTTTTTCTTCTGGATTCAACGCCACGCCTTCGTAGGCATGATAGGAAAGCGACGCCAGCGGAAAAAGCGATTGCTGCGAGTATGGCTGCAACCCTTCTTCTAAAATGGATACCGCCACACCTTCTGCTGTGTGCAAATGCAACACACATTTGGCATCGTCTCTAGCCTCATGAACAGCGCTATGAATAGTAAAACCTGCTGGGTTAATGTCGTATTCACTTTCCATTACTTTGTTACCGTGAAGATCAACTTTAACCAAGCTTGATGCAGTAACTTCATCAAACATTAAACCGTAGGGATTAATCAAGAAATGGTGGTCAGGCCCAGGAACACGAGCAGAAATGTGAGTAAAAATAAGGTCGTCCCAACCATACATAGCGACTGCACGATAACATGCGGCTAGATCAACACGGGTTTGCCATTCTTCACTGCTAACTTTCGACTTTACTGAATCTGTCATAGCTTTACTCTTTTAACGTACAAATTAATTTCATTTGAGGCGGGTGCCCTAGGTGGAAGGCTCGATACCTTGAACGTTTCAATGAAACTTCCACTTACTTTCTCTTACCGCCTACATTACGCGCAGTAATTGCTATACACTGTCGGATATACGACATTGTAAGAAATTTGTTAAATGGAAAAATTTAAACCTGTTCTCGCCAGCTCTACTTGGTTTAGCGCGCTTCCACCCTATTTGCAGGAAGTTATGTTCGACAAGATGCGTCTAAAACACTTAAAAGCCGGGCAGCAACTGCATGCCAAAGGTGAAGACGGTGTCGGTTTTTATGGCGTATGCGAAGGCCGTTTAAGAGTTGTCACTGTGGGCGTGGATGGTCGAGAAATGCTATTTGCGCTACTGGGCCCCGGCACCTGGTTTGGTGAGATATCGATGTTTGACGACCTCCCTCGTACTCACGACAACTTCTGCGAGACAAATTGCACGGTGGCGATTATTCAAAAGAACGCGTTTAAAGCACTGCTTGAGCAATATCCTGAACTCTACCCGCATTTTACTCGCCTTTTATGCACGCGAGTGCGCAGCGCTTTTCAGTTTATTGACTCAAGCGCAGGGCTTAGCCTTAAGCACCAGCTCGTAAAACGGCTTTTAATGCTTACCACCAGTTACGGTCAGCATTTGCCCAAACACAACGCGATTACACTTACGCTTTCGCAAGAGTCTTTAGCGCAAATGATAAATAGCAGTAGGCAAACGGTGAACCAGTTATTAGGTGAACTTCAACAAGAAGGTTTGGTAAAACGGCATTACGGGAAAATCACTATTCCCGAGCCAGATACCTTGTTTAGTCGTTATCAGTTTATTTAACCGAAATAACTAGCTAAATTGCTGAAGAACTTGTGAAATATTATTAAAGTCATGGAAACGCAAAGAAAAGGAAAATTCGCATTGAAAATTTTATCTGTCAGCATAGTTTTGCTTTTATTGGTCGGTTTTGTATTTCAGTCATATTCAACCTATGTCGATTCCACCTCTTTTGATAAGTGTGGAGAAATGATAGATGTCGGTGGCTATAGCCTGTATGTCGAGGACATTGGAACAGGAAAAGTTACCGTAATTTTTGATGCTGGTATGGGTGATGACTCATCAGTCTGGAACAAAGTAGTAGAGGAAGTCTCACAGTTTTCTCGGGTTATTACCTATGACAGAGCTGGACTTGGGTGGAGTGAGGAAAGCCCGCACGATAGAGACAGTAAAGTCATTGTCGCTGAACTTCACTCGGTTCTGAAAGACAAAGATATTTCTGGACCAATTATCCTTGTAGGCCATTCATTTGGTGGGGTTAACATGCAGCGCTATGCCCTTACCTATCCTGAATATATAGCCGCTTTGGTGTTGGTAGACTCTGCCCATGAAGATCAGATAAATAAAATGCCTCAAACGAATTATCTTCAAAAATACCTTTTCAAATTTGGAATGTGGGCAGCCCCTGTCGGTATTCCCAGATTGTACCTTTCCAACACTAATCCAGAAGAAAAAGCTAAAAAAAGTACAACCAAACATCAATATACCAGCTTAGATGAAGCCGAATACTTTCCAAGAAGCCTTAGTGAATTAAATGAATTAACGCCTAACTTTGGCAATTTGCCTTTGGTGGTTGTTGCGCGAAATAAAGCGTCTTCTGAAATCGATAATACAAAAACCAGAGATTTGGTATGGGCGACTTTGCAGGAAGACATTGCCACTCGCTCTACCAATAGCACAATCATTTTTTCAGGGGAACGTCAGCATTCTATTCACAAAAGGCAGCCAGAAATAGTTGTTGGAGCAATTCAAAAGTTAGCTGAAAAACTTTAACTAATACTAGAATTCCGCTGTGGAATGCCTTGTAGTTATTTTCCGAAAACTTAGTAATAACACAGTAGCCCTCTATTAATATTAGGGTGAGTTTAGGGTTTTACTTAGTCAGATATGGATTTGTACGTGGCGTAATGTGTTGAGCGGTGCAACTTCGTTTCCGTCTTTAAGGTCTGCTTAAGACAAGGAGCGGACACCGAGTTTTGTTTGTTGGCTTGATTTAGAGCCATTCAACGATGTCTTGCCCACCCAGAATTGCCATTATCTCAACTTCAATACCATTGTATCGATAGTAAATACTGTCTGAGCCATAAGCGCAGCGTCTATACCCCTGTCGAATATGGTCAACTGATTGGTATGCGGATGGATTACTTGCAATTTTTTCAAATGTCTGAAAAAAACCTTCGAAATACTTATCTGCTTGGAGTTCGCCAAATTCTACAAATCCATATGTATAGATACGCCTGAGATCCTCTTTGGCATTCAGCGATAACTTGTAGCTTTCCATTTATCTTTTTAATTCAGCCTTAAATTCTTTCAGCATATCTTCAGGCGATTGTTCAATGAATCCGCTTCTCTCTGCACTGACGAGCTTTTGATTTATTTCCTCAGCGCGTCTGGCCCGGCGAATTAAATCATTCACGAGTTCACTTTTGTTTGCATATTCTCGCGTATCTTCAATATGACTTTTGAGCCACGCATCATTTTTTTCAGTCAGAGTGATACTTTGACGAGGCATGACATTTACTCCAATAAATCTTATCTGGTGCAATATTACACCAGACTTGGTTAAACATCAGCATTTTTTAATTTAGAGAAGACAAAAGCCAAAATTATCACAGGCAGCTTGAGTGACGGGTAAATGTACGCAGCCGAAGAATAGTCTTTTCTGGCAACTACAGACAAACATGGTGTTTAGCAATGGTAACGACATGAGATAACCGTAATTGAAGTATCTTCCATCACATATACCAAACGGTTGGGTCATCTAGGATCATAGAGCATCTAGAAAACTAGCAATTGAAGATTTTAACTCTTCGTCATCTTGATTTATCAAATTCAAAGCTTCTTGTCCGTATTTTTTTGCAAGGTCCACCTGCTCACGTTGCTCGTAGCCTTTGGCTAAATTAAAAATAACCCACGCAGAGTCTGGATATAATGATGCATTGTATTTTAATAACTTCATACCTTTCTCTGGAGAGTGAACACCATTGGTCATGTAGTCTGCGGCGAAGTTAATTGACCCCTTACGAGGTTTAATTTCTTGGTAAAGGTCGGAAGATAGCTTTTCGTAGTGTTCAGAAATGGCTTCAGGCCCTCCTTCAATTGCATCAAATGGTAAAACCCAGTACCTGTAGAGTTCGTTAGTTGCATTAACCAAACCGGATATATTCGTTGCAGCATGGGGAAGGTTTTTTAAAATTTCACTTTTCACTCTTAATCCTGGAACACTGTGTTCTTTGAAAAAGGTTTGTAACCTTAAAAAAGAAGCGCCCATTGTGTTATTTGGTTCATACTCACTTTTCACTATTTCATTACCTAAATTCATATATATGAATTGCTTTAAGGATTTACGAGATGAAAGGTAAGTAATAATTTTTTCTACTGTTTTATTATCTCCCCAGTGAAGGGATGGGCTGAAAGCATAATGCGCTGTAAAGAGTTCAGGCCGAGCTTGAACGGCATATAACGAAAGTAATCCTCCAAGAGAGTGACCTTCGAAAATTCTAAATTCAGAAGTCTGATAATTACTGTCTACAAAAGGGATAAGCTCTTTTTCGATATAGTCTAGGAAAACATCTGCTTTACCGCTAAGTACATCAGCTGTTGCGTGTGGAGTAGGTGTATAATCTCTGATGCGGTTTTCATTATCTATAGTAACCACAATAGTCTCAGGAATTAGCCAGTCATCATAAAAGCGTGCAATTACCGCACTTACCATTTGTTTATAATACTTGCCGTCCAAAGCATATATTACTGGGTATCTGTGAGTGGGATCTTCTCCATACTTCTCAGGAAGGTAAACACTTATTTTCTGTTCTTCGTTAAGTACTTTTGAATTTAACACATGCTCTTCTAAAGTAAGCTGTTGCGCTAATATCGAACTTGAAAAACAAAATGATAAGAATAAGCCAAACAAAAACTTCCCTGCTACATTCATGATTTCCTATCTTTTTTGAATTGATTTATTGCTCACTATATAAATGTACCTATTAATATTCAAGCTGACCGATGCGTTAGCTTAAATAGAGAATTAAAAAGTAATTGGTATTGTCTTCTCTATAATACCTAGGCACTTTTCATAGAAAAATGGCAACAAAAAAGGGCATAAACACAAACACCCACGGTGCTCAGGTTTACGCCCTTTTGTCTTTATTGAAACTTCTTAACTGAAGCTAAAAAAGCTTACTGGTTCAAGCGGTTTTGATTAACCGTTGTAACGCTGCATTACTAACGTTGCGTTAGTGCCGCCGAAGCCAAAGCTGTTAGACATAATAGTGTTTAACGTTGCTTCACGTGTCTGGGTAACAATGTCTAGCCCTTGTGCCGCGTCGTCTAGCGTGTCGATGTTAATTGATGGCGCGATAAAGTTATTTTCCATCATCAACAAGCTGTAAATAGCTTCGTTTACACCCGCTGCACCTAGTGCGTGACCTGTCAGTGACTTGGTTGCACTAATAGGTACGCCCGCTTGACCAAACACTTCTTGAATCGCCGCAAGTTCTTTCACGTCACCTACTGGCGTTGATGTGCCGTGAGTATTCAAGTAATCGATAGGCGCATCGATATTTTGCATTGCCATCTTCATACAGCGAATTGCGCCTTCACCCGACGGTGCAACCATGTCGAAACCGTCTGATGTAGCGCCGTAACCTACAACTTCGCCGTAGATTTTTGCGCCGCGAGCAAGGGCGTGCTCAAGTTCTTCAACAACAACCATACCGCCGCCGCCAGAACTTACAAAGCCGTCGCGTGCTGCGTCATAAGTACGTGATGCCACGGCTGGATTGTCGTTATATTTAGAGCTTAGTGCGCCCATAGCGTCAAACTGGCTTGATAGTGACCAATGTAGCTCTTCACCGCCACCTGCGAATACTACGTCTTGCTTACCTAGTTGAATAAGCTCTAGCGCATTACCAATACAGTGGGCGCTGGTTGCACACGCCGAGGCAATTGAATAATTCACGCCGCGAATTTTAAACGGTGTGGCTAAACAAGCTGATACCGTAGACGCCATACAGCGAGGAACCATGTATGGACCAACACGTTTAACGCCCTTTTCGCGAAGAATATCTGCAGAAAGCACTTGGTTTTCAGAAGACGCGCCACCTGAGCCTGCGATAATACCCGTGCGCTCGTTTGAAATGTCGCTTTCTTCTAAACCAGAGTCTGCAATGGCTTGTTGCATCGCTACATATGCGTAGCCTGCCGCATCGCCCATAAAGCGCATAGCTTTACGGTCAATATGGTCTTTCAAATCGATGTCGATGTCGCCCCAAACTTGGCTGCGAAGGCCCATTTCGGCGAACTGTTCTGAAAATGTAATTCCAGACTTACCCGCTTTAAGTGAAGCAAGTACGTCTTCTTTATTTACGCCGATGCTTGATACGATACCAAGACCGGTGATAACTGCTCTTCTCATAGTTTACCCTTTGCGTTGTTGCGGCTTATGGTAACGATTTTGAATGGTAAAGTGGTCTGCTCTGCCAATTGCTTTGCTAAAACAAGCTGAACATATGGCGTTCAGCGTAAGTTCTTGACCTGTGACCTGAAAGCCCTTGATGTAGAAATCTTTAATTACCGTGAAAGCTTCTTACAGCAACATCAAACTATTAGAGCCCCTGCTCACTTAAGAATCTGGTTGGCATTGGCCTTCTTGTTTTAAGCAGACAGCTTTCCCACTGCCCTTATCATTCGTTATTACCGTCTTTGTTTAGTTAATCATTCCAATGTAGCACGAATATACTGGGTAATGACCAGCGTTTATTTAGACCTTCACAAAACCTTCAAATAGCGTAATTGTAAACTTTTGCAGAAAAACAATGGCGTGAAAGGTAGAATACGTACCCTAACATTTGTGATTTAAACAAAAAGACTGAAGATTGCCGTGCTATTGAAAAAACTAAGAAACATAGCCCAAATTATTACTCCTAAAGTGTTTTTCCTGACTTTTCTCATGTCAGCTTCTTATGTAATGGCTAACGTAGCAGTTACGCCAAGTGACCTTCCCCCTTTGCCCGAACCGGTAGCAAATAACGCTGTTGCTACCGTCACGATTGATAAGAAGCTATATGTGTTCAGTTTTATGGGGCTGGGCAACGGCAAAACCCATAACGATGTGCACAACCGGGCTTGGCAGCTTGTGGTTAACAACAATGATAAACCTTCGCAATGGCAAGCCCTTCCCCCAGTTCCATCAAGTCTTGCACTAAAAGGCCGTTTGGCTTCCGTAGCAGTGGGCGTTAATGACAGCGTTTATATTTTTGGCGGTTACACGGTTGATAAAGATCACAATGAAATTAGTACCCCAGATGTTTATAAATACGCTCCTGTAACTGGGAAATATACGCTTTTGGCGCCTATGCCTGTGCCTGTTGATGATGCAAGTGCACTTGTTTACCAAGACCGCTACGTTTACTTAGTTTCAGGCTGGCACAACGATGGCAACGTAAACCTTGTGCAGGTTTACGATACGCAAACCGGCCAATGGCAACAGGCGAGCCCTTTTCTTGGCAATCCGGTATTCGGGCAAGCTGGCGGCATCGTTAATAACACTGTTGTAATTTGTGACGGCGTTTCAGTAACACCTCACAGTGATAAACGCCGTAGCTTTGCTGCAGAAACTGCCTGCTTTAAAGGCGTAATTGATAAGCAAAACCCTTTTAAAATTGATTGGCGTACACTTGACCATCCAACGGGTACTGCGCGCTATCGCATGGCGGCAGCGGGCGATAAGGCCACCAATAAAATCTATTTTGTTGGCGGCTCGACTAATCCGTACAATTATAATGGCATTGGCTATAACGGCGAGCCTTCAACTGCAGATGACGCCATATGGACCTTTGATATTGCCGAAGGCACTTGGGTTATCTCGAAAACAGAAGCTGAAGCGCCTACGATGGATCATCGCGGATTAATTAACGTTAACGGTTCTTGGGTTACTATTGGCGGTATGCTTGGGGCACAGCTCGTGACCAGTAAAGTAACTTCGCACTTTTCAACACCTGCAGAAGTGTCCTGTCCCTCTAAAAGCCAGGCTAGCTCTGGCGTTTCAAAACAAGCACTGGATGGGCAAGCTGTTGAAGTAGTGAAAACTGCCTCCAATTCAAAGTGCCAACACAACAACGACATAAACGGAGAAAAATAAACAGTGAAATCTAAGCATGCACAGGTTCATTTTAATGAGAGCGGTACGCCTGTCGCCGACCATTTTGACGACGTTTATTTTTCTAACGACAGTGGAATTGATGAAACCCAACACGTTTTTGTTGCAGGCAATGACCTTGCTGAGCGCTGGCAACAGTGGTGCAATCCAACTTTTGTCATTGCCGAAACAGGTTTTGGAACTGGGCTGAACTTTTTGGTTGCCATGCGCGCCTTTAACGAATTTAAAGCAGCAAACCCTGATCATCCGTTAAAGCGCCTGTATTTTATTACCACGGAAAAGTTTCCACTACCTCAACAGGATATGCAGCGTGCACTAGAAGCTTTTCCTGCCCTCAAAGACGAAGCGCAAGCACTCGCTTCACTTTACCCCATGGGCCTTGAAGGTTGTCATCGCCTTCATTTTGATAACCATTCAACCACACTCGACTTATGGATTGGTGATGTGCACGAGCTTTTGCCTCAATGGCATTCCCCTGTAAATGGCCTCATCGATGCCTGGTTTTTAGATGGTTTTGCACCAAGCAAAAACCCTGATATGTGGACTGATGCACTGTTTAGCCAAATGGCTCGCTTGTCAAAAACAGGTACAACCTTTGGAACCTTTACCGCCGCAGGCATCGTAAAACGTGGGCTAGCTGGTGTGGGTTTTACCATTAAAAAACGCAACGGTTTTGGCCGTAAGCGCGACATGTTGACCGGCGTTTTTGACCAAGACCATGATAATGTGCAGCATAAACTTCGTCTGCCTGCTGGCCCCTATTACAGGTACGTTAACGGCAGTTTAGATAAAACAAGTGAAGTCGCAGTAGTAGGCTCCGGCCTTGCAGCAGCTACGGCATGTCTGGCTTTAGTAAAACGCGGCATTAGCACTACTTTGTATTTTGATGGTGACACCCTTGCAAGCGGCGCGTCTGGCAACCCGCAAGGCGGTTTTTACCCGCAGCTTCATAGCGAAGCAAGTATTGCCAGCCGCATTCAGGCGCACAGTTTTTTGTATGCTAGACAAGCCTACGACCACACTATTGAACATGCAAAAACCTGTGGCCTATCCGACGTTGCCCATGATTTCTGTGGCGTTATTCAACTGAGCTTTAACGACAAGGTAGCAGAGCGTCAAAATAAACTAGCAGCAGCCGACGTATGGCCTGAAGCTTTAATTAAGTCCGTAGACAGCAAAGAAGTGAGCGATATCGCTAACCTAACTCTTCCCTACTCTGGCTTATACATTGGCCTCGGCGGTTGGCTTTCTCCTCCGCAGCTAGTTACTGCCATGATTGAAGAAGCACTTCAAAGTGGCAGACTCACGCTGAAACCCAATCATACCTATGTATCTCATGAGGCAATTGAGACAACAAAGCAGCAGGTGCAGATTCGTTTTAACTTAGATAGCGCTGAGAGTGAAGAAGTTATTACTGCCGATCACCTTATCCTTGCCCTTGGCGCAGGTGCGGTACACGCTAGCGATTTTGACAGTCTGTCCCTTCGCCCTGTTCGCGGACAGGTTGAAGCTATTCCCACCCAAATGCCAATTGAACAGCTTAACACTGTGTTGTGTCACAAAGGCTATATGACACCTGTATTCGAAGGTCGGCATGCGTTAGGTTCAACCTACGTTAAAAACGACTTAAGTACCGATGTGAGAAGCGATGAAACTGAAATGAACCTTGCTACACATGAACAGGCGCTAGCAAACACCGACATCGTGCAAGCATTACAACATGACGGTAAAGCCAGAGCGGCTACCCGTTTAGGTTCACCCGACCACCAGCCTGTTGTCGGTGCACTACATAATTTTGACTCATTAAAAGAGCACTACACTATGCTAGGCGTGGGCAAACCGTTGACTAGCGCGCCAGTGTTGCCAAGCAGCGTAGTTTCCACCCTTACTTGCTTAGGGTCACGAGGGTTAACCACAGCGCCTTTAATGGCAGAGGTCTTGGTGAGCAGTTTATGTAAGGAGCCGCTACCTTTAAGCAATGAACTGCTTAATGCTGTAAACACAAGCCGCTTTATGACTCGCGAAGCAATTAGAAGTCAGGGTTAATAAACCAGAGGGCCTTTGTGAAAATTCTACTGTGCAAGACACAAAAGATCAGATGTTTAGAGGATTTAAAGCGAACATGAAAGGAGTTCGCTTTCGAAACCAGAGCACAATCGAAGTAAATGGCTAGTTTACGCTAGCCATTTTATTTAAATCCATCACGATAAACGCAGGAATGTATACGTTGGCGCTTGCTACCACTTGTTTATTTTCCAGCGACACGATACGGGCGTTTACGCGGACGCCTCTGTCATCTTCAATGATGGTGCCGGTTACAACATGGTCCATTTCAACCTGTTTAGCGAGTGCAGTACCATCTCTAGTAAGTACGAAATCGCCAACAGGCGTTACGGTAATGCCACCTGCAAGCTTAAAGTCGACAACCGCTAACCCAAAGTCTTGCAGCTCGGCTATTAAATATTCTGAAAGCTGATTGCCTAACACGGTGCTGTCGCTCAACGACTGATTAAGCCTCACAAAACTCGCCACACCCACCATATCTTGCTGCGTGAGGCGGGTTGCATTGTCCATTAATTCCATCGCAAGTTGCGAGGCGTAATCATTTAAGCGCTTATGCGTTTGTGAAGGTGAATAGCCATGGTGTAGTGGGTCTTTATAGCCGGGTTCGACTTCCACGTGCTGTTGATATTGTCTATCGCGAGAATCTGGTGTGTACTCTAACCCTGAACGGCTCGGTACAGGTACTGGCTCGGCGTGATGCGTAATTTCACCGTCTTCACCTAACCAAAACGAGCCAATAGATTCCGTGCTAGTGCACCCTGTCATACATACACTTAGCATTACGCCAACCGCTAACCAACTGCTAGGCACAAGCTTCTTTGTAAACACCATGCTGAAACTCCTAGCCGCGACTTAGCTTAACGCCATCGCGCATACCGTTTTGCTGGCTACCGTCACTTGGAATAAGTGCATCTACTACGTAGAACGGCACCAACATTTGCGCAGTTGCCACCACTGCGCGCGACTCCATGCCTAAAATACGGGCGTTAACTAACACGCCACCTTGGTGCTTGGTCATCGTTCCGGTTAACACGTATTCAATAGGAAGGCTGCTGCTCAATTCTAAATAGTCTCGGCTTAATACAAAATCACCATCGTCAGTAATGCGAATATACTCGGTGGCTTTGAAGTCGATAACCGGCACGCGGAATTTATGCAGTTCGTGAACAAAAGATTCGGCCATCTGACGGCCAAGCAAATCTGTTTTCTGCAAGTCAGTATCTAGTAGTGCGAAATGGGTTACACCAATAGGTGTCTTGTTATTCACATATTCCATATTGGCAATTAAGTCTTGCGCCATGTTCTTCACATAGTCGCCAATATGCTTGGTTAGAGGTCGACCTTTATACGCGCCCTGTACGCTCGAATACAAAGGAGGTTGACCGATAGCGCCGTACGCGTCCATACCCTGAGACTGGGTATCACTGGTATTTTCAATTGGCTTTGAAGGAGCGCGGTCGGCGGCAGTAATATCAATCACATTCATGGCCGGGCGCTGAGGCGCTTGTTCGGCTACCTCTTCTTCCCCCATCATCATAGAACACCCGCTAACGCTTAGCAGTGAAGCACAAAGCGAAAGCGCCGCGTATTGATTTCGTCTTTTCATGGGGTTACCTCGTACCTTCAGTTCTGTATAACTTGCCGTTTCTGGTGGTTACTTGTTCTTCGCGCCAAAACAGTTCGGCAGGGAAAAAACGTGTTGCTGCAGCGACAATGTTTTTATTTCTAGCGTTGATAATTCGAGCGTTAACCACCGCACCAGACTCTTGATACACCATGGTGCCGGTAATATAAAAATCGACGCGCTCAATATTGGAAAGCTGGTCGATATCGCGGGTTAATACTCTGTCGCTCTCGTCACTCACAATTATATCGTTCGAAAGCTTAAATTCTTGAGTAGAAAAGCCTCTTTTCGTGGCCTCAGTGATCATTCCCTGTTCAAGCTGATGGCCCAACAACATTAACGGATGTTGATGATCAGCACTGTATTTCATAGTATCGGCAGGTACAAAGCCAACTACCGCATAGCGAGACTGACGTGCTGGACCCACATCCGCAAAAAGTTCGTTTGCCAACATATAGGTATGGTATTCCACATTCCCCAATGCCGATACGTCGCTGGCATCGGTTTGCGCAAATTGACTCTTAGGTTCGTCAGATGAAGAGCAACCAGAGAGTAAGCCCAATAGAAGCGCGGTATATGCCAAGGCTTTCGCGACTAAGCGACCATTTTCTGTCAGCAAAGCGTGAGAGACAGGTTTTGTCATACTTTTCATTACACGTGTCCAGTGAAAAACGTCAAATTTCTATCGGAAAGAAGCAAAAACTCATCGAAAAACAGTGATCAGCTACTACGCAAACCGACATTTTCAGTGTCTTTAAACAGGCTTCTGCAAAATTCACACCAAAGAGAGACTACAAGTAGCATTGAGAACGCTACTTTTAAGCGTGTTAGATAAGGCGGCTAATTTCAGGGGGATATAGTTTTTCAGTGCTGAAGGAATTTAATATCCATCGCCATCCAATTCATAAAAAGCGGAGGGGACTTGCCGCCTTAGGACAGAAAGCTGCCGATAATTAATAGGCAATTATCATAATGCCAAGTGACTAAAAAACTTGAGGACTCCTGAGACTCTCATGCCGCGTTAATGACCAATTAGCTAAATAAACCTGCACATGCCTAAACCTAAACTTTCACCATCACGAGGTTCAAAACCGAATTTAAGATAAAAACTCTCTTTACCGTGCGCAGCCAACAAACCAATCGTTGCGCCAGGTGCGCAGCAAGACTCTAAATGTCTAATCAACGTGTTCATTATTTTCGATCCCAAACCTTTATTCTGATGTTCTGGATGAATAATGACGTCTTGAATATAAAAATACATTGCGCCATCGCCAATCACTCGACCACAACCTACAAGATTGTTATCGAAGTAAATTGTTGCCCAAAACAACGAGGCATCAATACTTTTTTGAACAACCGATAGACACGGGTTACTCCATCCAATCAATTTTCTTAAACTGGCAAAGTCTTCAACCGACGGAGGGCTTTCTTTAATGGTGTAATTCGTATGCATCATTGGTCATTCCGCCCCTCATTTTCGCAAAAGCTAGCTACCTAATTCGGTAATGTGAAGTAGTTCGCCCGACGGGCCCCATAGATAGAAAACACTTCCCCAATGTTGTTGCTCAATTGGTGAAATTTTCGTTTTATGTAACGAGCGTGAGCACAAATCAAAAGCGTCCTGAATGTCTGCTACACATATTTGTAGCATAAAGTTATTCGCCAATTCAGGATTATAAAAGCGCTGAAGAAAGAAGAGACAATCACAATTTTCAAACAGTGTTAGGTCTTCGTTTACGTATTCTGCATTAAATCCAATCTCAGAATAAAATGCTTTAGAAATGTCGTAGTTTTTGCTTGGAATAAAAGTCTTAATATCTATGACGTCCATATCTTGAGCTCCCTCGCATTTCGCTGCTTTAAATTTAAATCGTGGCTAAACGGCAATAACAGCAAGCATGTCTTCGCCATCTTCATCTAACCCCACCTCTTCGAAACCAAAGCTTGAATAGAAGGCTTTGGCGACAGGATTCTTAGGGTTATAGCATATCTCAATAAATTTGAGCTCGGAAGTTTGCTTTATAAGCGTGATAGCTTGAGATAAAGCAACTCTGCCAATTCCTTTATTTTGATGGCTCTCATCAATCATAAAGCGCCAAATGGACACCTTAGTTGGCGTTTCCTGAACCCACATGAAGAACCCTACAGGCTGGTCGTTGCAATAAATGGCTTTGCAGGTATGGTTATCATTGTAAAATGACTCAACCAACGACCACATATTGCACGCAACAAACCCTTGCTGATTTTCCGCTACATCCAAGTCACAAACCTGCTCATAGTTAGATTTGTTTATTTCTTCCAGTGAAATTTTCATCCTGTTTTCTTTTTCCGGTTAATTATTAAGAACAAATAGATAATTGTGGCTGTATTGGTAATTTAAACTTTCTTATAAGCAATTGTGGTAAGTAATCTCGTTATTCATTGTGATATGTTGTTCTTGGTTCGTATTTTAATCTTAAAGTACAGTGACACGCTTTACAGGAACTGTTGGTTAGGAGCATACGGAATAGCGCTTTTGACAGAGGTAATCTTCCCCACAACAAGCACATCATCTTTCAGTTATTGAAATAAGGATATTTATATTGAAAAAACTCTCTTTTGTTTTGACCGCAGTATTGTTCACTACTGTGGGTTACTTTATCGGCTCGTTAACCAGTGAGCCAGGTATTCAGAAGAAAGACCACGCAACTAACCTGAACAATACAGCAGTGCCCCTCGCGGATAAGTCAGGTTCAACTTCGTTTCAGGCACTAACTTCAGCGGAAGAACTTATGGTGACGAAAATTGATACTGTCGCTGAGCTAAAAAATGAAAAGCTAACTAGTGATGAAACCAATGTTCACGCTTTGATTGAACCAGAAGAACCCATTGACGATACAAGTCACATTTTGCAGGTCAATAACGACATTGCCACATTAGATACTAAGCGCTTAGGCTCTTTAACTATTACAGAATTAAGGGGCCTTGTTGAGACGATAAAGTTTGCTCCAAAGACTAGTGAGACCCTTTCAATAGAAAGCGATCTGCAAGATTCACTTATCGACAAACTAAATGAGCAAGACGCTGCACTGTATCATGAGGCCGTTTGCAATAATGACCTTTGTGCAATAGAGGTGGCGTCAGATGACGCTGAAATATTAAATAGTCTAGTAGATGACTTAATGTTTGATTCAGACATATCCTCCAGTATGCAAGGAGGCTTTGTTAGGCTATACAGTGAAGATAATCAACACTTTGCTACATTTCTTGGCGTCAGAAAAGGTAAGGCATCAACTGTAATAATCGCCAACTGAATAACCCCAGTCGCCGTTTATTTTACTAGCTAATGCCTTCCCTAAACAGATTCTGTCTGGCATTCTGCAGCTTTTATTTGTATTTACCGCTCGACCAACTCCATGACTATAAGGACAGGACGGAACTAAGAACCAATGCCGAAAGGTACAACCCTAAGCCAAATGCTGCATGGTTTAAAAAGCTGTGTAGACGGACAGCGCTAGGATTAGGCGTTTTCGACGCAGCAATTCCTACGCCCATTCCGGGCTGCAATATAAAGAACGGTGCAACGACCGTAGCGATACCGAGCACCAATGCTGGACCTAGTGTCGGCTCGAACAACCAAGCCTCTCCAAATATAAGAAAAAGTAACACCGCATAGCCAATACCAATTACGTAATGCGCTGTCCACCCAATGATCTTCTCACCACTCACAGCATCAGCATTTACAATAGAAATATGCGAGAACTGCCCTTTTCTCATGTGCCCTATCCAACGCCCTACCATGCCCCAATTTGTTGGAGCAATACCAAACAGTTGTTGCCTTAGCAGCGCCCATAAATCCATCACTAGGGTAGCCCCAATACCAATTAGCACGATAAAAACAATATTCTGCATATTCACACTCAACAGCTAGTTACAATTAATTAGAGGTGATAGC
Source organism: Alteromonas portus (assembly GCF_005117025.1). Lineage (GTDB taxonomy): Bacteria > Pseudomonadota > Gammaproteobacteria > Enterobacterales > Alteromonadaceae > Alteromonas > Alteromonas portus. Next base: position 303,586 of record NZ_SWCO01000008.1, read on the forward strand.
CTACAACTTCAAGTTAACTTTAAGTCAAGCGAACCTTTGGAAAAGTGTATGGAAATATCTCAAGTTGCAAAAAAGTCCGGAGTTTCAGCATCTACGCTGCGGTTTTATGAAGAGAAAGGTCTTATCACTTCTATTGGCAGGCAAGGTATACGTCGCGTGTTTAGTCCGAATGTACTAGAGCGCCTTGAGTTAATTGCATTAGGTCGGGCTGCAGGTTTTTCTTTAGAAGAGATTGCGGGCATTTTGGGGAACGAGCCAAAGCCTGAAATTGATCGTGAGCTTTTACTGAGAAAAGCTAATGAACTAGACGGAACAATTAAAAAGCTCACAGCCATGCGTGATGGTCTGCAACATGCGGCAGCCTGCACAGCACCAAGCCACTTAGAATGCCCAAGATTTCGTCGCTTGATGAACCTTGCAGGTACAGGGGCAATAAAAGGCTTAACAACGAACACAAAGTAAAATGACAGCTTTTAGACGTGTATTTGTTCGAGCTGGAATTTGAGACTATACGCGCACATCCTTCTTGCTGTTCACCCAGCGCAATTATCCAATTAAAAGCCACATTGATAATTTAATTTTATCAAAATAATAATAATCCATAATTTCAAGTTAATAACTTTAGAAATTAGTATATCGGTCAATCAAGGGCGCTTGCCCGGTTTACAGTAATACAACAGTTAAGGAAGTTATGATGAAGAAGTGGCTATTAATGATGGCGAGTTTATCGGTAATCACTCTACCGACATATACTGCAAATGCTGCGCAGGAAACAATGACGAAAGAAGAGCAAGCCTCACAAACGGCTTATCCACGTGCCTTTTCTCACATTGGTATTTCGGTACCAGATTTAGAAAAAGCGGTAGAGTTTTATAGTGAAGTACTGGGTTGGTACACCATAATGGGGCCGACTAGTGTGCAAGAAGATAACAGCGCAATTGGCAAAATGTCGACCGACGTATTCGGCAAGGGATGGGGCAGCTATAAAATTGCTCATATGTCGACCAGCGATAAGATAGGTATTGAGCTGTTCCAATTTGAACAACAGAAAAACCCTGACAATAACTTCAAATATTGGGAAACGGGTGTGTTTCACTTCGCAGTTCAAGATCCAAATGTTGAAGAACTGGCGCAGAAAATTGTGGATGCCGGCGGTAAGCGCCGTATGGAAAAGCCTCGCTACTATTACCCGGGTGAAAAGCCATATCGTATGATTTATATGGAAGACCCGTTCGGTAACATCATCGAAATTTACAGCCACAGCTACGAACTTCACTACGCTAGCGGTGCTTATCAGTAAGCCTAATAATCGTTAAAACGCCCGCGTGTAGCGGGCGTTTTGTTATCATTCAACAAATTCAACTTACAACAGAAACAGAGTCTTTATTGCTTTAAGCTATCGATAAAATCTTGCTGTGGTGGCGTTTGCTCAGGTGGCAACAACACAATTTTACCCACGTGCTTTTTCTCAGAGAAATCTTTTTGAGCAGTTACGATATCTTTTAGCGGGTAAGTTCTAGCTAACATAGGTTTTATTTCACCGCGTTCGATATAAGAAATAAGATTCGGGAAAACCGGCTCGTCCCATGCAGTACAACCAATAAAGGTAAGATCTTTTAAGTAAAAGTTGCGCATATCAAGCGTAACTATTGGCCCTGCTATAGCGCCGGAAGAAGCATAGCGACCACCACGTTTCATAACTACGGACATTTGAGTGAATCCTTCACCTGCAACGTTATCGATAACTACATCAACCGACTTTTCTCCTAACACTTCAATTAGATCGCTGTTGCGTTCGATAACGCGGTCTGCACCTATATCCTTAAGTACGTCCATTTTATCTTTACCAACAACCGCGGTAACTGTCGCACTACGGCGTTTAGCTAACTGCACAACAGCGGAACCTACGCCACCAGAAGCCCCAGTCACCAAAACATGCTCCCCTTTAGAAACGCCGGCTCGATGAACCATATTTTCAGCAGTGCCATAGGCACAAGGTATTGTTCCGAGTTCGGCATCCGACCAGTCGCACTCGACAGCGAAGGCTTCGCTCGCCGTTATTTTTACGTACTGTGCGAAAGCGCCATCGAAGTCTGACGCCATCCAAATATTCTCTAATGAGTCCCAAGAGTCTTTGCGGATACAAGAACGTATCAAAATTCGCTCTCCTATACGTGTAGGGTCCACGCCTTCCCCCACCGCAACGATTCGCCCACAACAGTCAGTTCCTTGGATAAACGGAAAAGGGGTTTGTTCATTCCATCCACCGTCTAACTCTTCTGCTGCGCTCGATTTCTCATCGTCATTTTCGTCCAACGCGTCGGTGCCTTGAGTGACTTTAGAAGAATACCAACCTAACCGAGTATTAATTTCTGTATTATTGACACCTGCTGCTAAAACCTGAACCAGCACCTCGCCAGCAAGTGGTTTTGGCATGGGGACATCGGTGTAATTTAACTGCTCGTAACCACCGTTCGCCATGGTCACCACAGCCTTCATAGTCGTATCGTCAGGTTTTACATCGAATCTTTGCTTGTCGCCAAGCAAGTTAGTAATACTCATAATCTCTCTTAAGTTTAAAATTGATAACAATTAGTATGGTAAAATAACGTATGCCTGTCGCTCATGCAAAGTAGCGACACCATTCCGAGTTAACCGCAACTTCTTCGATATGACCGCTTAAAGAAGGCGTAACTCAGCTTGGCTCGCCTACTACCACGTTTAATGGCTTTTACTCTAGCTATACTAATATAACGAACGCGTAGATCTGAATGTTAGCTAACACATAACATCGCTGCCTTTCTCTTCGAAAAATTCCAAGCGCGTTGTATTCGATGCTCGTTGCTGCTCTGTAGAGGAATAAAAACAGCCGTAAATTTTATGTTCAAGTAAGGTGATAAATAGAATTAGTGCGGTTACACACCGTGTTTGTTATCCACGCGAATACTGGATACTAGAAATTAATAAAAATCTATAGCGCCATTCACACAAACCAAGCATCGCTACAAATATGCACTCTACACAAATAAATAGCAGTGCGAATATACTCGCTTGTTCGAAGTAAGTGAGGATAACTCCTACACATACAATTGCCCAAAGAAAATTGGCAATAGCTAAAGCTGCTACTTGGTTAAGTGATCTATTGCGTATAAGGGCAAGCCTCAATGCGTATATGCCATAGCATACATTAGCACCCGCTAAGAATAGAATTAGCCCTTTCGGCAGTTGGTAGAAGTCGCTCGCTATATCTTGGAAAAACAGAAGCAATAGCCCAACACTCGTTCCTGCAAAACCATCAATATGAAGTATGTATTTACCTAAAAAAGCCTTCATCCTTGCATCTGCGCCTAAAGTAACTTCTCGTGAGGATTAAGAAAAAACATTTTTTTCCAACCTTGAGTTTCAGATGTTGCTTTCCATGGCAAAGGAATAAGAGAAACTATCGAGTAGTGAAGGTGTGGCTGCTTACCTTTGGCATTGCCAGTATCGCCAAGGGTTCCCACTTTATCTTTTTGCGATAACCAAGTCCCTTTCTCAACTGTAACTTCTTGCATGTGAGCGTAATAATGCACACGCCACTTGGGGCCAAGAACCGCGACAACGTTCCCTCCTTTTCCCAATTCACCTGTGTAGATAACGTAGCCAGAGGTAGCGGATTGAACAGGCGTGCCTTTTACACCGAAGATGTCTACACCTTTGTGCACACCAGAGCTGCCCCATGGCTCATACCAAAACGTGTTGTGATTCCAGTCGTTAGAGGATGCCCCCTCTACAGGAATTACAAGTTTTTCTGGAATTACTAGCCCCGCGCAAATGAATACCAGAACAATTAGTAAAATTGATATGATCGTTTTTTTCACAAAAGTTCCTTTTTATAGGTTGCACCTTTCGAAGGTTGTTTTCTCGGACTCAGATAAACACTTTATCGGGGAATTTCCTTCTAGCTATCTCAAAGTGGTAAAAATATGGCTATCGTAAAACTGTCCATCTTTGAAAATGGCGCGTTGCAATATTGCTTCCTGCTTGAACCCTGCATTTAGCAGCAGCTTTTGCGAAGCAAAATTGGATGAAAATACGCAGGCAAAAATGCGCTCTATATTTGTGTTTGAGAAAGTAAGCGCAATAATCTGGCGCAGCGCCTCGCGCATAATGCCTTTTCGCCAATATGATGAGCAAAGCCAATACCCAACTTCTCCAGACCTCTCATATTCAAAGTTACCTGGGTTAACACCAATACACCCTACTAACTCGCCCTCATACTCAACAGCTCTTATAAAGCCTTGGGTACTACCCTCTTGAACCCACCACATGGCATCTTCTTTGGTATAAGGGTTAGGAATTTTTGTCGAAAGAAATTGAGTAACCGACGGTTGATTTAAAATATCTACCAGTCTATCCACATCGCCCATTTTAAAATCTCTGAGTGCTACCATGCGCGTTACTTCCCACCCGCTAAATCAATAAAGGACCCAGTAACATATGAAGACTGAGGTGATAGAAGCCAGGCTATCGCCTGTGCGACTTCATCTGCTGTACCGCCCCTCTGCATAGGAATTTGTGAGCTTAACCGCTCTACTCTGCCAGGTTCACCGCCATCCGCGTGAATATCGGTTTGAATAAAACCAGGCCGAACGCTGTTCACACGAATGTGCTTCGCAGCAAGTTCTAATGAAAGTCCTTTAGTAAATGAATCCATTGCCCCTTTCGACGTTGCATAGTCAACGTATTCAAAAGGAGCGCCAGTACGAGAGGCTATGGACGAAACATTGACGATTGCACCTCCTGCAACGTTTTGTTTAACAAAAGCTTTTGAACACAAGAATGCGCTAAGCACATTGGTGTTAAGTACTTTGGTGAAGCGCTCTGCACTGACGTTAATTAACTCAGTTTTGGTGAATAAAACACCCACATTGTTAACCAAATGGGTTACCTCACCCCATTGATTCCTTACGTACTCGAACATGTCTAGCACTTGCGCTTCATCGGAAACATCGGCTTTATGGGCAAATGCAACGCCACCATTTTCGTTTATAGAGCCGCACACACTATCAGCTGCGTTTTTATCTGTTAGGTAATTAACGCAAACCTTATACTCGCTACACCCCAACAGTTTAGCGGTTGCGGCACCGATACCGCGGCTCGCCCCAGTTATAATGACTACCTTGCTCACTAATTTATTCCCTTACCAAGTATCCAATGCTGCATTTACTTTATAAGACTAACTTACCAGCTGACTCTTTCTTCAGAAAGTCTTATTCACCATTGACACATAACCAGAAAACATCACAATGGTTCTACCTCATATTTATTCGCGATCTTTAATGCTGTATCTTTCCGAATTTCAAACAAAGCTTTCTAATCAATACATTACCCCGGCATTTTCAATATCACTCTGTACTGAAAACGCACCTTCACACTTTCTAATTGCTGGTAAAAATAGTAGCGGGAAGTCGCTTTTGATTTCCGCCCTTGCTGGTAACGGAAAGGTCGTAAGCGGTAGTCGTGAATGTAATTCGGTTGTTGCAGAAGTATCGGTTTTTAAACAGCAAGCGTTAATTGAAGAAGAAAAACAAAAAGACAGTGCGGATATTTTAGACGTAATAGCCCAGCCAACTTCAGTTCGAGAACTATTCGCGGGCATCAATAAAGATTATCAAAGTCATCGGTATTACAACGAGCTAGCCTCTGCGCTTAGAATTGAGCATTTGCTAGATAATGGGTTTCTTTCACTTTCAACAGGTGAAACCCGCAAGATTATTATCATGCTGGCATGGTTAAGTAATGCCTCTATTATTTTGCTTGATGAACCTTTCGAAGGCTTAGATGTGGAAGCTATCAGCGCCTTTAGTCGCTTCATTGTTTCTCAGCAACAGGCCTCACTGGTGCTTACCGCTAATAAACTCGCAGATATTCCCAATAACATTCAAGCCCAGTTAATTGTAATGGATGATTTGGCCATTACTTGGAAATCTGAGGGCAAACTCAGTTACACCGACTTACGCTCTGAATTAAGTACGTGGTTTGCGCTAGAGTCTGATGATATCGATGTACCTCATGCGCTTAATGCTAATGACAAACACGGCGGTGACTCCAAGCACAAAAAGCAGAACAGTGAGTTAGATTTACTGCCTCATACCTTAATTCAGCTTAAAGATGGGTTCGTACGTTTCGATGAGCGAACCATATTTGAAAAGCTTAACTTTACGCTTTATAAAAATGAGCACTGGCAGATCACTGGCCCTAACGGTTCAGGCAAAACCTGTTTGCTTCAAATGTTTACTGGTGATAATTCCCATTGTTATACCAACGACTTAACAATGTTTGGCATAAAACGTGGTACAGGCGAGAGCATATGGGACATTAAAAAGCACATTGGAATTATGTCTAACGCGCTCCACATGCAGTACAAAGTGAATGCAAGTGTAGAGCACGTTATTATTTCAGGCTTTCACGACAGTATTGGTCTGTACACCCGCCCCACGCTAGCGGAGCGCATGGTGGCAGAGCAGTGGCTTGAAGTACTGGGTTTGAAACAGAAAAAGAACACGCCATTTCAGTCACTGTCTTTTGGTGACCAGCGATTAGTACTTATTGCACGTTCTATGGTTAAGCACCCCGCCGTGCTTATTTTGGATGAACCTTGCAATGGCTTAGACGACTTTAACCGCCAAAAAGCGCTTAAACTTATAGACATATTGGCTAAGGCAGGTACGAGTACCCTGTTGTATGTAAATCACCATGCAGAAGAACGCATTCCTAGTATTCAAAATACGTTGAATATGAAAGACTATAATGTTTAAAGGTATATGTTGAAGCCGCTAGCTTTATGTCTTCTCTAGCTACGTCGTAGCGCCTGTATATTTGTTAGTCAAATAGCTCTAAACTTCACAGCTTAAAGGCGAACATTTAAGAAGAGTAGCTGGGCTACGTACCGAGAAAGCTAATATTGAAAAAGCCAGTACCAAAAAAACTCCGAAACAAGTACAGAGAAAGAAAAAAGCGCTATCACAAGGGAAAACTCAAAGAAAAAGTGATAGCGCCAAAGTGAGCGGTAATAAACTTCATATGGCTCTTAACGTTACACCATGCTCATAGCATCTTACATGGGGTCAAGAGTAAGCAGTACGCGTTGAGTTTCAGGCATTACTTTGCAAGAACGGTGGACCGCAGCAAATTCTTCATGACCCTGCCACGCTTTTCCTTTAAGTAAACCCACATCGAATGCGCTCATTTGCCTAACGCTGTTTTCTTGATAGTGCTGCCCCAACCGATTTTTCGTAAGCCCTTGCGTATTCGCGTCATTAAGGCCAATCATCGGGCTAGATACCACACTTTCTTTCGGCAGCCACTCTGTACCTTCGCCCAAATAGGTATTCACCAATCGAACAGGTATATTGTCCACATGAAAGCTTGGGCACATTGCTGATGAAAGGGGCACTAACCTTACGCCCACGCTGTCACAGTCAAATAACGTGGTGAGCATGTCAGACAGCAAATAAATATCGTCAATGGCAGCCTGCTTCCCGGCACTACTTTTTCCATTAGGTAAAAGCTTTGCGATTTCTTCTTTCAGTGATGTTAAAGAGAAAACACCGCGAATCCCCATTCCTAATGATTTAAAAATGTCGTCATAATATTGCGAGATGAGTGGCGCTTCGGGCCTTGTCCATATAGCTACACTGATCCCTTTTTCAAAGATATCGCCTAACACCATAGCATCGGCGCATGAGCGCCAAGAACTGCTACGTTCGAATACGGTATTGTAGTCTTGTAGCGCCTGCATACTAGTGCTCCCACGCAGGAAATGGATCAGGCATTTCAGCCCAAACATGATGGCCTTGAATAAGCTGCTCGTCAGTTAACAAGCAACTGTCTAGCCGCTCGATAATGTCGTTTTTATTGAGCCCTTGCCCAATAAACACCAGCTCTTGACGCATATCACCGAAAGGCTCCATCCATTGTTCTTCAATCGCTTTAAGGTATTCAGTGTCTTCAGGCCACTGCTCTTTGGGTACGGCTTTCCAAAACAGCCCAGCAGCCCCGTATCTCGCCATACCGCCAGCTTGGCTCCAGCTACCAGCTAATTGAGGGCGAGTTGCCAACCAGAAAAAGCCTTTTGAACGAATTAACTTACCTGCAATGTCTTTACTATGGATAAAATCATAAAACTTCTGCGGATCAAACGGACGTCTCGCTTCATACGAAAAGCTGCTTATGCCAAACTCTTCAGTCTCTGGTACGTGCTCGCCACGCATTTCTTTCAGCCAACCGGGCGATTGCTGAGCACGCTCAAAGCTAAATCGCCCTGTGTTTAGCACTTTATCGAGGGGCACTTTTCCATGCTCAATGGGCACTTGAATAGCCTCGGTATTAAGGGTTTGCAGAATACTTTTAAGGCGCGCCAACTCTTGTTCAGAGATAAGGTCGGTTTTACTTATTAGCAAAATATCCGCAAATTCCACTTGCTCTACCAATAAATCTGCAACGCTTCGCTCGTCTTCTTCACCCAAGCTTTCTCCTACTTCGTTCAGAAACTTGGCTTCGTCATAGTCCTTAAGAAAATTCAAGGCATCTACAACGGTAACCATGGTATCGAGGCGTGATATTTCCGATAAGCTTTTACCGTTTTCATCGGCAAATGTGAATGTTTCTGCTACAGGTAACGGCTCTGAAATACCTGTAGATTCTATAACCAGGTAATCATATTTCCCTTCGTGCGCCAAACGCTCTATCTCTTCAAGCAGGTCTTCTCGCAACGTGCAGCAAATACAGCCGTTGCTCATTTCAACTAGCTTTTCTTCGGCTCGATTAAAGCTAACTTCATTTTTCACCGTAGCAGCATCAATGTTGATTTCACTCATGTCATTAACAATAACCGCCACTCTTAATCCATCGCGATTATTCAAAATATGGTTTAAAACCGTGGTTTTTCCGGCACCTAAAAAGCCCGAAAGTACAGTAACGGGAAGCTGAGTTTGAATAGACATAACGACTCGCTAAGTTTTATTTTAAATCTCCAATTCAGCAAATGTTATAACATAACAATTAAAATATAAATATCGATATGGTTAATTTATTGCAAAACGCTTGCGATATTCTATCGGACTAAGTCCATACTCTTTTCTAAATATCTTTCTAAACGCATTGACGTTTTGATAACCCACGCTAAAAGCAATATCAGCAATGCTACGTGTTGATACCTCAATTTGCTGACAAGCATGATGCAACCTCAGTTTTTGCAAATAGTCGATGACAGTCATGCCCAATGCTTGCGTAAATCGTCGTTGTAAGGTTCTCTGGCTAACAAAAGTGTGGCTGGCTAAATCGCTAAGAGAAATTGGCTGACTATAATGAACAGCCAAGTAATTTTGCGCTTTAACAACTAGTGCATCGCCATGGTCTTTAGTGGGGGCAAATTGGTGATAGAAGCCTTGCTCTCTATATCCAGTATCTACCACCATCTCTTTGGAAAGGCTTAAAGCAATGGCTGGTGAACTTAAGGTCGATATGATTTCAAACACAAGATCAATCCACGCCATTCTCCCGCCAGCCGTTATTACGCCCTCCCCGTTTACCACGATAGCCTTAGCATCTAGTTTTGCAGTGGGAAAGGTTGTCATGAAGTGGTCGGCAATTCGCCAGTGTGTAGTACACACTTTATTATCTAAAAAGCCCCCTTTGCCAAGAATAAATGCTCCAACGCAAGCAGATGCGAGCAATGCACCTTGTGACTGCATGGCTTTTAAATAGTTTATAAGTGCTGTGAAATCATGTTCAAAAAATGTTTCATTCATGCTCGGCGGCAAGATGACGACATCAACCGGCTTATTTGAATTCAACTGCTCCGCTTTATAAATACTTGCGCTAAAAGCCATGTCAGCGTTCAGCTGTACACATACCGTATTCGCCAATTCTAACATTTCAACTATGCCGTAAAGCGCGGATTGGCTTGCGGTTGGATAGTTTATTACTGCTATTTTTATTTCTTTCATCGTTTCATTATCGTTCTGCAAACGCTGTCGCATTTGGCGCGCTTTTTGTCATTATCGTCACTCTCTATTACACGTGAAGATCTGCAAAATAGTCAACATCCAGTAAGCACAACTTAAATCGTGCTAGAGACTAATTCTTGGAAAAAGAGGATAAGACCGTGGTTAAACAAGCACTTATTGTTATAGATATTCAAAACGATTACTTTCCTGAAGGGAAATACCCTTTACACAAACCAGAGCTTGCGATGAGAGAAACACTTAAAGCGATGGCTATTGCACAGGAAAAAAATGTTCCTATTATCCATATACAGCACCTCGTACCTGTTGCGGCTGGAGAAGGACTGTTTTTCTATGAAGGATCTCATGGCGCTGAAATTCATAAAGAGGTGATAGCCGCTGCCCCGAATGCGCCCATCATCACAAAGCAACACGCCGATTGTTTTGAGAACACCAATTTAGAAGAAACCTTACAGTCATTAGACGTGGATGAAATTCTTCTGGCAGGTATGATGACGCACAACTGCGTAACCCACACAGCATTATCACCAGCGGCTGCCAAATATTCCCCTAAAGTCATTGAACCTTGCACTTGCACACGTGACGCCATTGGCCACCTTCTGGCGCTGGATTCTATGCAAGTACGCGGCATTGATATTGTATCAATAGAAACTGCATTTCCTTAGCGCCTTGTCGCTCATCAAGTGCCGAATTTACTTGATGAGCGAATTAAGCACATTAGTGATACTGTTCACTAAAATGCCCGTTTGTTACCTGTAATTACATTTTTCAAATACTGTTTTAAACAAACCGCAATACCATGGAGATAATCACGCCGGATACGATAAGCTGAACTAAGCAAAAGCCCATAATGTCTTTAGCTTTGAGGCCAGCTATGGCAAGCACGGGCAGTGCCCAGAACGGCTGAATTAAATTAGTCCACGCATCGCCCCACGCCACTGCCATAGCCACTCTACTAACTTCAGCGCCCAATTCTGCAGCAGCAGGTAAGATTACCGGAGCTTGCACTGCCCACTGCCCTCCTCCCGAAGGCACAAAAATGTTAACAATGCCTGCGCTTATAAAACTCCATGCGGGCAACGATTCTGCAGATGCAAAGCTAATTAGCCATTCTGACATGGTCTGGGCCAATCCCGATTGCACCATTACCGCCATGATCCCCGCGTAAAATGGGAACTGTATAACAATACCACTTCCGCCCTGTACTGCTTGCTGCAGGCTATGTAATACATTGCGCGGTGTACCGTGAAGGATAATAGCGAGAAAAAGAAATAGCGTATTCACGATATTGAGATTAAGCCCGCCCCCTGAAACAAAGTAGTTAGTGAGATACGCAAGCCCGGCAAAGCCTACAAGCACCCCAAGTACTTTACTATTTTCAAGCTTGTCGGCGGGCCGCTCGTTTGTTGGTGAAGGCAAAGCATCGTCTTGTAGCTTTGCGCTATCTACAATAATGCTTTCAGATTCGGGCGGTAACATTAACCGATTAACAAGAGGAATAATCACGAACATGATTGCCAATAACAGCAAGTTAAACCCGCTGAATATAGTCTCGCTTGTACTCACTACGCCAATTTGTGCTTCTGAAAAATGACCCGGCGTTGCAATTGTTAAGGGCACAGAGCCTGCTAAACCGCCATGCCACACAATAAAGCCTGAATATGCGCTTGCTACTAATAACCGATAATCCACCGTCACTTTTCTTGCCAAGGCCTTAGCAAACAACGCACCTACAACAAGGCCAAAGCCCCAGTTGATCCAGCTTGCAATCAGCGACACCAAGGTAACCAGTACAATGGCGCTTCCTGGACTTTTCGCTACGCTGGCTAGCCTTTCAAGCAGTGTCTTTACCAACGGCGTGCACGCCAACATAAATCCTGTGACCAGCACCAAGAGCATTTGCATAGAAAATGTGAGCAGCCCCCAAAATCCGCCTCCCCACTGTTGAATAGTTGTAAGTGGAGACTGATTTTGAATGACCACTGCAAACGCAAACGTAATTAAGGTAAGTAATAAAACGAAAATATAGGGGTCAGGAAGGTATCTTTCGACGAGTTTGACGAAGGGTTTGGATGCTCGGTTTAGCATTAACGCTCTCACAACTTGTTAAAAACTTGTTGCATATTAACGCGTTTATTTCCCTGTTGGCGAGGGTCTAACTAACTTTGTTAAGCCAATACTGTAATGTTGAAGTTACTCTTTGGTGATCGATGGGCTTAGTAAGAAAATCGTCCATTCCTGCTTCCATACACTTACTTTTATCACCCTGCATAGCGTTTGCTGTCATTGCGATGATAGGCGTATTTTTGTAAGTATCGCCAGCTGCACCATAGCGAATAAGCCTTGTCGCTTCAAATCCGTCCATTTCAGGCATTTGGCAGTCCATCACTATCGCGCTGTAATGGTCGCTAAGCTTTCTAGATTTTAATAGCTCTAGTGCTTCCACCCCATTATTGGCTACATCAACCTCATACCCTTCGCTTTCCAATAAGTTGGTGGCAACAATTTGATTAATCGTATTGTCTTCAACCAACAAAATTCGCTTAGCATTTTCAATAGGCGTGCACTTTTTAGTTTCGACCGAAACTAACTCACCGCTGTCCCTTTGCGCTGTAACACCATCTGTCTCGGCCTCTTCCTTTTGAGTATACAGACAGATTTGCTCGTCGGGTGCCTTTGCCGCTTTCTCTACTATCCGAATTAAGTCTGATGTTGTGATGGGCTTAGGTATACATTCATCAACCACTAGTCCTGCAAACTCTGTATAGCTGCTTACATCACTAAGTTGAGTCATCAGAACTACCCGTGAATGCTTCAAACGATCGGTACCTACAAGAGTGTTACACTGATTCTCTGGCCCCTGTTCTTGTGCTGTTTTCTTCAAAAAGGTTACATCTATAGCGGGTGTAACGAGCTCAGGTTCACCAACGCAAAGTAATGCTGTCGCTTCCTCTAACGATGAAGCAACAATTGCTTTAATACCCCAAAGCGTAAGCTGATTTTGCATGACGCGTCGCGCCGAGGGATTGTCATCAATGACTAAGCAGCACATATTTTCTTTAACGTCTTTGGGTTGTACTGCTTGGCTAACATTTGCGTGCGTAACCTTACAGGTCACATTAAAACAGCTACCTTCTCCAAGTTTCGTCGTAACGGTTATGTCTCCGCCTAATAACTGGCACAGCTTTTTGGTAATACTCAATCCAAGCCCGGTGCCTCCGTAACGCCGTGTAGTCGATGCATCAACCTGGGTAAACGCATCAAATAAGTGGGGAAGTTTCGATGCTGGAATACCAATACCAGAATCTTGAATTGTGAGGTTGAGAATGGCTTCATCTTCGCTATCGCTTGAAAGCACCTCTGCAATAATGAATATCTCACCCTGCTCAGTAAATTTAACTGCATTACTCAACAGGTTTGTGAGAATTTGCTGAATTCGGCTCGGATCTGAATTTATCTTTGTCACGTCGACTTTAGAAACATCAACAATGACCTCTACACCTTTTTCTTGGGCTGAATGTGCGACCGACAACGCTATATTTTCTACTAATTCTCTGATGTCAAAGTCAATTGATTCAAGCTCTAGCTTATCGGCTTCAATCTTCGAAAAGTCGAGAATATCGTTGATGAGTACCAACAATGAATTGGCACTCGAGCTGGCGATGTTTACACGCTGACTCTGCTCTGCAGTTAGCTCACTTTTTTTCAACAGACCCAGCATGCCTATAACACCATTCATTGGCGTTCTAATTTCATGACTCATATTGGCGAGAAACTCAGACTTCAGCTTCGTTGCTTCTTCAGCTTGTTCTAATGCTTGTTTCAAATCGTTAGCTTGTGCTTTTAGCGATGCTGTTTTCTCTGAAACCTGCTGCTCTAAGGTTTGTACAAAGCGTTTTTGCCTAGTAATTTCGGTTTGTTGCAAACGGGTTCTAAGGTAAATGACTAACACAATGACAACCAATAAAAAGGCGCCGTACATTGTGTAAGCCCACCATGTTTTCCACGGTGCTGTACCAACATGTAAATTTATCGAAAGGACTTCACTGCCCCAATTACCGTCTTGCTTCATGGCTTTTACAAGAAACTTATAATCGCCACCATTTAAGTTAGTGAATGACACCGTGGTATGATTTCCAATATCAATCCACTGTTCATCGTACCCCTCAAGCTTGTATGCAAAGTTGGCTCGCTTAGGGTCAGAAAAGTCTAGAAGAGCAAAGTCTAAAGAGAAGAAATAATCTTCATAGGAAAGATCTATGTCAGAAACGTAGGACAGCGGCTTTTCAAGCTCCACCGATTCACCCATTTTATTAAAACCTGTGAGTACTATTTTCGAGTCGACAAAGTCGGCCTGCCCCTGGGTATAATTAAAGTACTCTATTCCCCGCTGACTGCTGGTAAAAAAAGAATTGCTACCTGCTTTAATCAAGCTATCTGAGTAAAAATTTTTACCTGCTAAACCTGAAGAACTGTTGTAGCTAATAACGCTTTGTGTACTAGGGTTATAAAGAAAAATGCCTTTGTTCGTGGTCAACCATAGCTGACCAGCATCCCCATCTGCGATAGCACGGATCAACAATGTTGGTAGACCATTTTGATCGCTAAAATGTTTAAACGTATTTGACTCTTGCAGATACTGATAAAGGCCATTTTGTGTTGCAACCCATATTTGTCCAGTACTCGTTTCGTGAATGTCTTCTACGATGCTATCTACTAAGCTTCCGAACTGGCTTTCACTGTCACCAAAGTGGATAAAGGCCTTACTTTCAGTTAACCACAGATTAACTCCTTCCCCCGTACCTACCCACATATTTCCCTGAGTGTCTTTGAAAATAGTATGAATTTCTGGGTGAGTGAGGCCGTCTTTAGTGGTGATATGCCTAAATTCACGGGAGTTTTTATTGTAAATATAAATGCCGTGCTTGTAGGTGCCTATCCACACATTGCCTTCGTTATCTACCTCAAGGGCTCTGAATTCTCTAAATTGACGATAAAGACTGTCTGTCTTTGGATATTCAATGCGGTTTACTTCTTTACTGTTGCGATCGATTTTGGCGACGAAATTGTCCTGCGCTACCCATAGCAAACCATCTTCGTCTGGAACTATAATTGGCCGTTCAATAACACCTCGCGACTGATATTCTTCGTGTACTTGAAATACCGAATCGAACTCCTTCTGAAGAAATTCATCATCAATTTTCCATTTAAAAATATCGGCGTTAGCGGTAACAATTAACACATCACCACTGTCGTCGGTATTATCAAGGGCAATACCACTAGGGGCTGCCAGCAACTCACTGTTAATTTGTTTTATTTTGTGGCGCGGCGAAAACTTAAAGATTCCGTGAACCTCACTGGTAACCCATTTTGTTTTGGTATGATCTTCGAAGATTATGCGAAGGCCGTTGTCATAACCAAAGTCCACTTTTTCAACATAGTTGCCGTCTCCAGTATGTCGGTAAAGCCCTTCTGTCGTTACAAACCATATCTGACCTTCATGGTCCTCAATCATTGAGTTTACCTGACTTAGCGTTTTCCCTTCTCGTGTGGTTTGAGGTAAAAACACGCCAGAACTGGGGAAGAACAAAAATGGTCCGTTTTGAGTTGCAACGAAAAGCTGACTAGAGGAACTGCGCAATAGGCTGCGTATCTCGTTAGCACCTGTCGCGGTTTTGTTAGTTGGGTCGGGCAAAAAATGTTTGGCCGAAAGCGTGCTTTTATTAAGTAAATTCAATCCATAACTAGTAGCCACCCATAAACTATTGGCATCGTTATCGATAATGTCCCAAATACGATTATGAGAAAGGCTATTTTGATTACCCGATATTTTCTGAACTCGCTGAAATTTACCGTCACCCAAAAAGCGATTGAGCCCCTGATCGTAAGAACCTAGCCATATGTCTCCATTTTTATCGTGAAAAAGCGACTGAATTCGGTTTGACGATATAGAATCTGGGTTGTCAGGATCATTTAAATAACGTTCGTATCGACCCGTTTTTGGATCGTACTTGTTTAGGCCACCGCCCCAGGTTCCAACCCAGATATTGCCCTGAGCGTCTAACATTAGGTTGCCGGCATCGTTGTGAGAAAGGCTTTGTTCGCTTTCGCTGCTAGACTCAAATAGCTTAACGTTGCGCCCGTCGTATCGCATTACGCCGTTTTCACCAGTACCAAACCAAAGAAAGCCCTGGTTATCTTGAATAATTGAATAAATTTCTGAGGAAACGAAACCGTCTTCGGCGGCTAAAAGTTCGACTGAGTACTCATTCATCAGTTTGTTTGACTCTGACGCTAATGCAATAGATATACAAGCCAAATTTAGAAAGGCTAAAGCAAGTACCCACAAAGTTGAACGTAAGGATTTTGCGGTGCCCATGAAGGAAGAGATCTTCAAGATAAGAGTCAAACTACTAATTTAAATTTGTTTAACTTTAGTGCATGTAGCAACCGCAATCCATTGTACAAAAGACGCATTTGTCATCAGTATAAACTAACAAAAGAACGTATTGGCCTTGCTATCGGTATCACAACACCATGTGATGGCTGTATTGGCTTCACGCTAAGGCACTAGTTCACCTAGGTGCTACGCGTGATGAGATTGATGAGGTATGCGAAATGTCTGTCTATATGGGAAGCGGACCTTCACTATGCACGCTGCAGACGCACTAAGGGCCTTTGATGAGTTTACTGAATAGCACTAAATAACTAGGGCCGAAAACGTCCGGCCCTAGTACTGGTTAACTTAAACCCCAACCTGTTACAGTGAATTCATGCTTTGCACACTGACCGGTCCAAGCTTCGCAGCTTCAACTTCTGCTTTAATCTTCTCGGCATCGCCGATGATTACCCAGGTTAATTTCTCTGGGTGCAGAACTTCTTTCGCAGCGTTACTCAAATCGTCCAAAGACAAGTCATTGTACTTTTCGACTAAAGACTCTGGGTAATTATATTGCCTATTGAATCGCTTGCTCGATAAAAGACTCGACAGAACCGCATTGGCGGTTTCGAACTGGCCAGGCAACGAGCGGACTACATCCAATCGCGCTATTTCCAATTCATTCGCCATGGGCGGCTTTTCACCTAAGTAAGCATTAAGCTCTTTCTTAAGCTCAAGCAGAGATGGACCTGTTTTATCGGTTTGCACTGGCGCATAAACCATAAACGGGCGCTGACCTCTAGCATCTTGCAGGAAGGTGTACGCGCCATAAGACCAGCTTTTATCTTCACGCAGATTCATATTAACGCGAGCAGTAAAAGCACCACCTAAGGTTAAATTCATGGCATTAATTGCAATATTATTGTCAGCCCCTGTTGGAGGCGCTAAATGTGCTGCCAGAATAAGCGACTGTTGTGCACCAGGGCGGTCGATAATAATCGCTTGGCCTTGCTCAGGCATTGACGCTTCAGCAATTTGCTTCGTTCCTTTGCTGCCTTTCACCTTCCATTTACCAAACTCTTTTTCGAGCATAGGTTTTATGGCATCTAATGTAGTGTCGCCCACTACAAAAATTGTCGCGTTGTCAGGGCGTAGCCACGTATCTTTGAAGCTAACTAGGTCGCTTCGCGTAATTTCTTGGACGTCTTGAGCAACGCCTGTACCGGTAAATGGAATACCATAGGCGTGATCATCACCATAAATAAGAGGCGGAAGCAACGTGAGCGCTATACTCACAGGACGTGTTTTTTGCTGTGCAATATTGCTCAATATAAGCGCGCGTTGACGCTCTATCTCTTCTTCTTTAAAAGTGGGGGATTTTAAGATATCCCCCATAATTGCCAAAGAAGACTCCATGTTTTCGGTTAGCATCGACATGCTAACTGTGGTGGTGTCTAGATTAGAGCCGGCGCTTAAATTCGTACCTAACTGCTCAAGCTCTGCCGCGAGTTCCAAGGCATCGTATTTTCCCGCGCCTTCGTCAAGCATCTGCGTGGTGAAACTCGCAAGCCCTAACTTACCACCCGCATCAGCAGCGTACCCTGCATCAAATTGCACTGCTACATTCACCAATGGAACCGTAGAACGTTGTGCAAACACCACATTTATACCGTTGGACAGCGTAGTTTCTGTAACTTCTGGAAAGCTTAGTTGAGTCTCGGCATCAATTGATGGCAAACCTGAACTGCGGTCGACGCCATCGGTAGATGCTGCATGCTCGATAAATGGAACAACCGTGATTTGATGCCATCCTTCTTTTAACCATTTATTCGCTGCCGCTTTAACGCCTTTAGGGGTAGCTTCTCCTAGCTCGTCTAATTCAGTTTTGAAATAGTTAGGGTCGCCAGCAATAAACTCACCACTGGCAAGTGTATCGGCTTTACCGCCAAAACCACCTACCTCTTCTAGCCCGCGAATGATTGAAGCTCGTCGTTTAGTCGACACCAATTTAACTTCATCTTTGCTAGGGCCTTTGCGCAAGAATTCGCTTATGACTTTATCAATCTCTTTTTCTACTTTTGCTACGTCAACGCCGTCTTTTACGTCAACCGTCACACCAAAAATAGACGCCATTTGAAGCTCGTAATTGAATACCGAGGCATTGGTAGCAATTTGTTGATCGTAAACCAGCTCTTTGTAAAGACGTGAGTTTTTACCATCACCCATGACACTGGCGGCGATAAATAAGTCGGTTGCGGTAGATGACGTGTTTTCAGGTGAAACCCAAAGGCGGTAAATACGCGACTGAGGCACCTTGTCTTGGATCACTTCTCGGGTGTTTGCGCTACGCTTCGGTACCCATGCTTCCCATTTAGACAGTGCTGGACCTGGTTCAATGTCAGCGAAATACTTATTAACCAAAGGTTTAGCTTCTTCTGCATTTATATCGCCGCTAAGCACCAATATTGCGTTGTTGGGACCATAATATTGATTAAACCAACCCTTAACGTCGTCAAGCGACGCTGAGCTAAGGTCTTCCATAGAGCCTATTACCGTATGATGATAGGGATGCCCTATGGGAAATAAACCCTCAAAGATGTGGGTGAATACGCTTCCGTAAGGTTGGTCTTCGCGTTGGCGCTTTTCATTTTGTACAACGCCACGCTGTTCGTCTAATTTCTCTTGTGTTACCGCACCTAACAGGTGCCCCATCCGGTCAGATTCCATCCATAAAATACGGTCAAGTGCAGGTGTAGGAACGGTTTGGAAATAGTTTGTGCGGTCAAAGTTTGTGGTGCCGTTTAAGCCTGTAGCACCTGCTTCTTGAAGCGGTCCGAACCATTCATCGTCATAGTTCTCTGTGCCGTTGAACATGAGGTGTTCAAATAAATGGGCAAACCCAGATTTGCCGTTGGGTTCATCCTTAGAGCCCACTTTATACCACACCGCTACAGCAACTACTGGCGCTTTTCGGTCTTCGTGAACAATTACGGTTAGCCCGTTATCGGTAGTAAACTTTTCATAGTCGATATTAATATCGTTTTTAGCAAATGCTGAACCCATCAGCGAACTACTTACTGCCAGCACACCTACGCTCACTTTTAAGCGCTGGGTGAGATGCTTAAATACAGTCATGTCGTCATCCTTAATCTTGTTATACCAATCCGCATATTATCTGCGCTGAACACCAGAATGTGCCAGGCACCACAAAGCGGCTTTACACCTGTACTAAACATAAACCAATCTAGCTGTTAATAAAGGGCTGTGATGCAAAAAACTGTAACGGATTGTAAAAGCGAAGAAAAACGACGAACAGATGATTAATGCTAAGGCCGACTGGCCTTTACTGAACATTTTTGAAATAGCCTTTGTACCATCTAACCAAGGCGGATGCTTAACGGTCTAGTGCGTTCAAGAACGAGGCCATTCAACCCGGTATGGATGGCACACAGGTCCCAGAGAAAAGTGAAGAAGTAAGCCGCAATTATATTGCGACTAACCGTGCCCAAAGTGCTTTTACTTGCTGAGCGTCATCACTTTCTAATTCTTTGTTAGCAAAAGCATTATCAAGGCTTTCGAGCATTTTTTCATTAAGCAACGCAACGGTAGCGTCTTCTTGCATTTCGAGTTGGCGTGCCTCCACCGCGAAATGCCCCTGTAAGTAACTGGCAATGAACAATTCATCATCACTACCATGATTTACCACATCATCAAGCGATGCCTCAATATCTGCGATAGCGTTAACGACACTTTCTGGTGCTGCAGCAGGTGGTAACACGTCTTACTCCTTCCTGTTGTTAATTTCAGTTCTTTATCTCTAAATATTCAGTTCGAGATAAACCTCGTTGTTCTAAAGGCAATGGATTTGCTTCGGTGTATTGCGCAATGCCTTTAAACAGCTTGGCAAAGTACTTTGTCTTTATAGCCGGTAATAACCGTAAAGGCGCCCGCTAATTCAGTATCGAGCACAGCATCGCTTGAATCTAAACGAAGCGGTTTGCCGTTTAACGCCTGTAGTTTTTGTTTAGTGGCAACGACAAGCATATTCTGTTTGCCAATTTGACGGATAAAAGCTGGGCTTAGCTGCTGATTTCCGCGTCCTAATATGTGGCCTTGCCCACCGATAACCGTCAAAATAACTTTGGTGGGCTTGTCTTGCGTCAGAGCAATTAGTTCACTAGCAGTCACATCACTGGCAATTAACTCACCTTGCTTCACCACATCAACGCCTAACAAGGTGTTGTCTAAGCCTAGAAACTCCATGACCGCGCCTACCGTAGAGCCAGAGCCCATAACAAAGTACGTTTCAGGCTCATCGTCCATGATCTCGCTCACATATGCCGCAATATCATCAAGCACCAAAGCCTCGTCTTCTTTGCCGCCCATTTTTACTGCTTGAACGTAAGTAAGCTCTGCAGGTACGCGCATTTCACCATAGTGTTTGGCAATAACTTTGCCCTCGCGAAATGCGTTTTCGTCAATATCACGTACTTCGGCGTCCATTTCACTCACAAGTTCGCCTGCTATCATTTGACTTACTACCTGTCCTGCCGCTGACGGCGACACACAATAAACACCAGAGTGAATTTTGCAACCTGCTGGCACACCTAGCACGGGCACCATTGTGCCTACTACACTACAGATATTACGGGCTGTGCCGTCGCCGCCTGCAAAAAGCAGCAAGTCGACGTTTGCATCCACCATTGCTTTGGCTGCACGTTCTGAGTCTTCTCCCTCAGTTTGTGCAGTATCAGGCGTGTAGATTACTTCATAAGAAATACCTAAAGATTCACAGACAGATTCGCCCATATCACCAGACGCCGTTACCACAGTAAATTGCCCAGATAAGGCTTCTAGAATACTGAGCGCTTTGGCCATTTTTTCATTGGCTTTTTTCTCTGCACCCATAGCGAGGGCTTTTTCACGAATTTCAGCTCCATCGCTACCTTTCAGTGCAAGCGCGCCGCCAATGCCGGCAAAGGGATTTACCACAACACCCAGTTTGAATTTGGGTTTGTTATCAAACGTTGAATGGCTAAGATCAATTTGATTCATTCGGCATTTACTCCTATCCCATCACCTAACCCACTACTAGCCGCATTTTGGCGCGAGTCTGTTGACGCGCTATTTACGACGTTGATGGGCGTATCAGATAACTTATCGTTGCCAAACACAGATGACAGCGCAGTGATAAATCTCTCAGCCCTAGGCGGGAAGCCCTCAGATTTATAGCGTTGAAGTTGAGTGGCGACGTTTTGAGTAAAGCCTTCTCTGTCAGGCTCAGCACCGTTCAGATTATCCGTACTTACCTGAAACTTTCTTCCTGCCGCTTCTGTAAACGCCCACTCAATGGCTTGGGGCTTAATTTCCACTTTTTCAAAATCAGCTTGCTGCGCTGCATCGCGCCCATCTGGACAATACCAGTATCCGTAATCTTCTAATAGTCGACGCTTTTCACCTGCAATACACCAGTGCGCAATTTCATGTAAGGCACTTGAAAAGAACCCATGGGCAAAAACGATTTGATGGTAAGACGTTGTGATACCTGCTGGAATATAAATAGGTTCGTCATCACCTAAAACCAAGCGCGTATTAAAGTCTTCGAAGGTAGAATTAAATAGTGCAATTAATGCGGGAACATCGGGGTCTATTTCTGAGTTAGATGTGCTCACAGAGGTTTCTTGATGCATGATCACATTTTTACCTGCAAGGTGTTCAATTCCGGTACTTTTTGATTGGGTATCTTTTGCTTGGGTGCCCTTTACTTGGATACCTTTTGCTTGGGTGCCCTTTACTTGGGTACTACTTGTCTCGGTATTTTTTATTCCCGTATTTTTTGTACTAGGGCTCTTATTTTCAATCTCGTCAAACAGAGCGTGTCTACCGGCGATGTTCATAACGTCTAATAAATTCTATACAGCAGAGCTAAATCGATGGCGGTGGAGTATACCAGTAAAACTTAGTCATCTCACTTGAAAGGCACGCTTGCTTAGGTCAATCTAGGTTTACAACAGCAAAAAAGCCACACTCGTTCAACAGGGAGTTTGTCATTTGGCGCAACAGATAATTAAACATATTCATCGGGTAAATGCCCTTCGTGACTTAGCCAATCAGTTGGGTGTAATGCCTATTATTCATCAACTGCAACATTGGCAATGTGAGCGCTTGCTGGTAACGCACGACGATTTAGCACAGCAAAAGCGCTATCAAAAAGCCATGGCTTTTTTTGTAGATGAATTGTACGGGCCAAAAGATTTCAGCCAACGGGACGCTGACTTAGTACGGGTTATTCCGAAGCTCGCAAAAGTATTGCCCGACAAAGCCATGAACGCTATGGACGATGCATTGTCTTTAAATGCATTGTCGTTTGATTTAGATATGGCTATGGCACAGTACTTACAAGGCCATTTTCCCGGAGAACCTATCAACCGTGACAACTATGCCCTTGCTTATCGCAATGTGGGCAGGATGGAAGATAGGGAGCATCAAATCGACATAATTTCGCACTTGGGCGATCAACTCTCTGATGTAATAAAGATTCGTGGTATAGGTATGTTGATTTCGCTGTCCCGCCGCCCAGCTAAACTAGCCGGCTTACTTGCCTTGCATGAGTTCTTAGAACGCGGCTTCAATGCTTTTAAAGCACTAGGGGATGTACAAAGCTTTATACAACCCGTGTTAGTGAGAGAAAAAGCGATAATGCAAACGCTGTTAAGTGACGATTTAACCTTACCCGAAGATAATCCGTTGCCAAAGGTATAAGTTGCCGAAACAGAAATGCAATAATAGGTCTTCGAGAGCACCGGCGCTAAGCCAATGCTAATGAAGCAGCTAGGATAGTAACAAGATTTATGATTGAGGAAGAGGTTTGAACTCCACCACGCTAAATTGGATGTTAGACAACCCCTATGTTCAGCAATGGCATATTGATGAATCACACATCGATCACTATCAGCACGTGAACAATGTGGCGTACCTGTCGCAGCTAGAAAGCCTAGCGTGGGCTCATTCAAACGCCCTTGGCTTACAGTTTGCCGATTATCAAGCGCTCAACCGTGGCATGGTCATCAAACGTCACGAGCTAAACTACCATCTGCCAACACATCTTGGAGATACGTTAGAATGCGCGACTTGGATAGCGCATTGCGACGGCAAACTGACCTTGAAACGCCAGTTTCAATTTATCTGCCCAAAGCGAAACAAAACCGTATTCGATGCTATGACCACATTCGTGTGCGTGAGCCTCGATACTGGCGCGCCTAAGCGGATGCCTAAGCAATTCGTTGACATATACGGCGAGGCGTGTGTGGACTAATGAAAACCTGGCTCGCGGTAGTGCTTTCGTTTTTTCTTTTTGTGTCGCTAGGCATAAATATCTATCTGTGGTTAAGTTTAAAGCAGCATAATGATAAGGCTTATGAACTAGAAGCTAGCTATGAACACCGCTTAGATAGTGACAAGCAGCTAGAAGCACAGTTGGGAGGTGAAAGTCAGATACAAGGTATGGCTAAGCCCTTCAACAATGAACGCCCTCCTGCTTACTCTTCAAGTATGAAAGGGGTTAGCAAGCCATCAGGTGAACCTGGAGATCAGCGCTCAATTTCACCTCTTATAAGCCAAGAAAAAATAGAAACACTGACTGCCCTACTCAACAACGGGCAATATGCGTTACTTACCACAGAGCTTACAAACCTTTTAAAAAATGATTCACTAAACGAATCGCTACTGTTGCTAGAAGCTGAACTAATTGAGTTAACCAAGCCCCTGCCAACAGCGATAGTGCACTACTACGATTTAGCTGAACTGCCTCTTTCAACTGAAACTCTAGCATTTATCGAAACAAAAATTGCTACCTTGTATCAACAAGCACAGGCGCAGTTAAGTCAAGACGAACAATGGGAACTGGTTGCAAGGTTGAACGAACCTTTATATCAGCGCATACCAGATGCGAAACACTACACTCTTAACTTGGCTGAAGCCTATGCGTTTCAGCAAAAATTAACCCTGATGGAGGATGTGCTCGCCGCCCTACCATTAAACGATAGAGACGCCAATATCATCCGCAATAAAGCCTATGAAATGCGCGATGTTGCTGACACAGATAACACGCCAAGTGAAAGCGAATTAGCGCCACCAGAAGCTGAGGCAGCGCGTTATCAAACTCGAGTAGCTTTGCAGCGCATTGGCGATCAATATCGCCTTGAAGCAAAAGCGCTCAATCAAAAAGCCACCATGATTCTAGATACGGGTGCCAGTACCACAGCAATATCGTCACGATTATTCGCTCGCTTGGGTCGTATGCGAAACCTCACGTTTATCGGTAACTTCAACGTTAGAACTGCATCTGGCACGATAGAAGCACCGCTGGTGCAAATACCGCGCTTTTACTTTGCTGGCTACGAATTCAACGATGTTTCTGCCATCGTGCTGCCCGAAGATGCATTACCCGATTCTGATGGATTATTGGGAATGAACGTTCTAGGTCAGTTTGACTTTGCGATAATGCCCCAGTCTAGTGAATTGATTTTGACAGAGCGTGATTAATAACAATTTAGTCAATGAAAGCGTACAATATAAAAATCAATATTGTGATAAAGTATAGTCGGTAATCGAAGGTCATGGATGAAGTAGTGTCGCGGTTGTTCTCTCTCTTAGTTTTATTGACGATGGCAACAAATGCCTCTGTTTTTGCGCAAGCACCAGAAGCAGCAAATTGCGTGAACTGCCACAAAGAGCAAGTTAAGCAGTGGCAAGTGTCCGACCACGCAAAAGCAATGGATCATGCTACTAATTCATCAGTTTTTGCTGACTTTGACAATTCAACTATAAAACACTTCACACAAACTGCGCACTTTTTCAAAAACGGTAGCAAATTCTTCGCAAAATTAACAGAAGGCGGTGTTACAACAACCTTCCCCATCACCTATGTCTTTGGGCACTATCCGCTGCAACAATATTTAGTAGAAACGCAGACCGGGCAATTTCAGGTTTTTCCCTTCGCATGGGATACACGTGACAAGAAAGAAGGCGGTCAACGCTGGTACCCCAATTATCCATCAGAAGATATGGCCATCAACGACAGATTACATTGGAAACAACCATTACAAAACTGGAACGGTATGTGTGCTGACTGTCATTCGAGCGGCTTAAAGCGTAATTTTGATACCGACACTCTCTCATTTAATAGCCAGTTTGATGAAATTAACGTCTCATGTAAATCTTGCCACGGCGATGTGTTGTCACACACAGTCAATAACAACAGCGATTTTGAGGAAAACGACACTGAACTTAGCCACTTAAGTGGGCCTGTAGATGAATCTCGTAAAAAATTCACTATAAAACCTCACTCCCTATCGCAAAATGAGCAAAAATCGCTAGGAAAATGGCTGTTAAAAGAAGGGAGTAGTATTGCGTCTTGGCATGAAAAAAAAGATGGCGAATTTGTTCCTGCTTCCCGGAACAATTCGTTCATGGATACCTGTTTCGCATGTCATTCACTTCGCAGTGCACTTACTGATGGTATCGAGCCACAGCAGCCTTTCTTAGACCAGTTTTCCCCTTCGCTGCTGATTTCCCCTCTTTACTTTGCAGACGGCCAGATCCGAGAAGAGGTGTATGTTTACGGTTCGTTTTTGCAAAGCCGGATGTATGATGCAGGCGTTAACTGCATTGACTGTCACAGTCCTCACTCTATGAAGCTAAAAATAGAAGGTAACGGCTTATGCTTACAATGCCACTCGGTAGACACGTTTCAAGGTGAAATCCACAGTAAACATACACAAAGTGAAGAGGCTAATCAGTGTATAAACTGCCATATGCCTAGCCGCACATACATGGGGGTTGATGCAAGACGAGACCACAGTTTTAGTATTCCAACCCCGCACATATCAGCTAAAACGGATGCCCCAAACGCGTGTATAAATTGCCATGACAAAGATAATGCATGGGTATCGAAGCAACTAATACAATGGTACGGGAGAGATTCTACGCTAAGTAGTATTGAAGAAGATTATGTGTCACTTATGCATGGCAATACTTTTAGCAATCAAGCTATATTACGCATAGCTCACTCAGCGTCGTTGCCTGTAATAAAGCGAGCAACGGCGTTAACCATGCTCCCTTCAACTAATCAGCCGCTTAATAATAAAGACTTACGACACTTCATCCAAAGTAAGGAACCGCTAATTAGATTAGCGGCAGCGCAAGCCGGCCGCGCTCTTCCACTTCATGAACGAATGAAAACCTACGTCAAATTACTAGATGACGAATATCGAGCTATTCGCATTGCCGCGGCAAACAACCTCATTGGTTCGGGTTTAAAAAGTAAAAGCTTTAGCAGCGCGCTGTCAGAACTGACTTTGTCGAACAAGATAAATCAATGGCGTGGTGAAGGTAGCCTTAATCAAAGTTTAGTTGAATACAAGTTAGGGAATGTTGGTCAGGCAGAAGAATTATTAAAACAAGGTATCATTGTAGACCCATACTTTGAAGCCAGCTATATAAATCTTGCAGAATTTTATCGTGCTCAGCACAAAACACAGCTAGAAAAGCAGATCTTACTCAACGGGGCAGAAAACATGCCCAAGAGCGATTTATTTAATTACGCTCTCGGGATGTTTTATATTCGAAATCAAGATAAACCAACTGCGCTCACTTATTTTAAGAAGGCCACAGCACTTGCACCGGATAAACCACAAAATTGGTATGTCTATGCACTTGCACTAGATAGTATTGGTGAAACCGAAACTGGGGTTAGCATTTTAAAGAATGCCATTATAACCACCCCAGATAGTTCTCTTATTAAACTAGGCTTGTCATTGTCACGGAAACTCGGCGATGAAGACTCAACTCGCTTTTTTCAATCAAAAATTAGGCAGTAGACTACTCTCTTAGTTTGTCCGTTGGGGAAACTAATGGCCGAGCTATCTTAGTTTGAACCACTACTAAGCGTGAATTACTACCAAAGGAAATGCCTCAAACGCAACCCCTTCATGACCCGTTTTCATAAAGTTGCGGATATTGGCATGGTCGTCGCCGTTAGGGTTATTGAGTACATCTTCTCGATAAAAACGTCCAAATAGGGCCAGCGTTTGAGCTTGGGTTAGGTTTAAATGCTGACCGAGTGCGAGCAGTTTGCAAGAGCCGTTGTTCTGGTTTGCTTCGTTTGACACATCACCATTGGTGAAAGCAGTGGGCGTGAAAGTAAATGCGCTATCGATAAGCGCAATAACGTCGTTAAATTCGATAGTATCTGGGGAATTAGTAACTGCTTGAACTAAGTCTTGGGTGTTGCTGTATGACATGTTTATCTCAAAAAAAGAAAACAATAATAACAGGTCTAGGCTACCATCACAGACTGAAACAGGCCTGGTTTCGTTATTTTCATGAAAAATCGCAGCCTTCGGCTGCTAGATAAAATAAACCCCTCCGAAAAAGAGGGGTTTATAATGAAGCTGAAGCACCTATTGATGAGGCGCTTATATTTCTAACCGCACGCTTGCGCTAGGCAATTAAACCGCAGCGCATACGCGCGTACCCTGGTCGATAGCCCGTTTAGCATCTAGTTCTAGTGCTTCGTCTGCACCACCAATCAAGTGGTAAGGCATGTTTAAACCTTCAACAATGTCTCGCATCGGCTCTTGGCCTGCACAGATGATGATGTTGTCTACCGGCAATACTTGGCTATTGCCATCAACCGTAATATGTAGCCCTTCGTCATCAATTTTATCGTAGCTTACACCTGGGATCATGGTTACGCCTTTGGCTAGTAGACCCACTCGGTGTGCCCACCCCGTTGTTTTGCCTAAACCCGCGCCAACTTTGGTTGTCTTGCGCTGTAGTAAGAAGATTTCCCTTGGCGATGGTTCTGGCTGCGGCTTAACGCCTTCAATACCCGCCCGGGCCGAGAAAGTCATATCAATACCCCACTCTTTCATAAATGCAGGAATATCTTGGCTTGGCGTTTCTTTGCCATGAGACAAGTACTCAGCGGTGTCAAAACCAATTCCACCAGCGCCGATAATGGCTACCTTATTGCCAACGGGTTTCTTTTCTTTCAATACTTCGATATAGGTCAGCACTTTTTCGTGCTCAATGCCTTCAATCGCTGGCGTACGCGGCTTGATTCCCGTAGCAATCATCACTTCATCAAAACCCTCATCGTTTAGCGCAGCCGCATCAACATAAGTATTCAGCTTAAGGGTTATATTTTTGTGAAGCTCAATTTGACGCTTAAAATAACGTAGCGTTTCGTAAAACTCTTCTTTGCCCGGAATTTGTTTGGCAATATTAAATTGCCCACCAATTTCACTAGACGCATCGTAAATCACAACGTCATGTCCGCGTTTGGCTGAAGTCACTGCCGCTGCTAATCCAGCTGGGCCTGCGCCTACCACTGCAACACGCTTTTTGGTTTCT
Source organism: Alteromonas portus (assembly GCF_005117025.1). Classification (GTDB taxonomy): domain Bacteria; phylum Pseudomonadota; class Gammaproteobacteria; order Enterobacterales; family Alteromonadaceae; genus Alteromonas; species Alteromonas portus. The sequence continues at coordinate 332,392 of NZ_SWCO01000008.1, forward strand.
GCTGGTTTTACGTTTATTTCAAGCTCGTGACAGGCACGTGGGTTCACCAAGCAACTGGTCATTTTGCCGTTAAATACATGGTCAAGGCAGGCTTGGTTACAGCCAATACAGGTATTAATTTCGTCGGCTTTATTTTGCTGGGCTTTACGCACAAAATCAGGGTCGGCCAAGAACGGACGTGCCATAGACACCATGTCAGCATCGCCGCGAGACAACACTTCTTCAGCCACTTCAGGCGTGTTGATACGGTTCGATGTAATAACAGGAATTGAAAGCGCTTCTCGGAATTTAGCGGTCACCCACGTAAATGCCGCTCGCGGTACTTTAGTGGCAATGGTTGGGATACGCGCTTCGTGCCAACCAATACCGGTGTTAATGATAGTTGCACCCGCTTTTTCAATCTCTTTTCCAAGCTGTACGACTTCTTCGTAAGTAGAGCCACCTTCAACAAGGTCTAGCATAGATAAGCGATAAATAATGATGAAATTCTTACCTACCGCCTCGCGCACGCGGCGCACAACCTCAATAGGCAAACGGATTCGATTTTCGTATTCACCGCCCCATTCATCATCGCGGTGATTTGTGCGTTTTGCAATAAACTGATTGAGGAAATAGCCCTCAGACCCCATGATTTCAACGCCATCGTAACCCGCGCGCTGAGCTTGAGTTGCGGCAGTGATGAAATCTTTAATTTGCTTTTCAATCTCGTCAGCTTCAAGTGCCTTGGGCTTAAACGGATTAATAGGCGCTTGTACCGCAGAAGGTGCCACAAGCTTAGGGCTATACGCATAGCGGCCTGTATGCAGTATTTGCATGCAAATTTTACCGCCAGCAATATGCACCGCGTCAGTCACTTCTTTGTGGTTTTTAACTGCTTCGTCTGTATCTAATCGAAACGTTGATGGGTGAGTAGCACCCTCTTCATTTGGCCCAATACCACCTGTAACGATAAGCCCTACACCACCTCTGGCACGTTCACCATAAAATGCCGCCATGCGTTTGTGGCCATCAGGTAATTCTTCTAAGCCCGTGTGCATAGAGCCCATAAGCACGCGGTTTTTAAGGGTGGTAAATCCTAAATCTAACGGACGAAATAAATGAGGGTAAACGGGATGATCGGTAACGGTCTGATTCATGATACATTCCTGAAAGTCGTTTTGGCTTGGTAAAAGCCGTTAAAAAGCCTGTTTAAATATTCTTATCTAATGCGCTCTTTCTCTGAAGGCGCTATGTAATTCAACGAATTACATTCACTTACGAATTCATTTTCTTAATGGCTGGGTGTAATGGCGGATATTCCGGCAGCGTTTTGGTTTTCTGCGCTTCCATGGCTTTAAACACATCTTCCATTTGGAACATGCCCGCTTGCCATGTGGCCATATAGGTCAAGCTCTCTGCCACCGTGTGTTCTACTGCGTAGTTAATCATAGTCTTAGTGCCTGAAACTGCTAACGGCGAATTCATTGCAATCTGCTGCGCTATTTTCATCACTGCGTCTAGCATTGATTCTTGGTCGTCAAAGACCTGATTTACAAAGCCAAGCTGCTGCGCTTCTGCTGCACCAAAATTGCGACCTGTATAAGCCAACTCTTTAACAATGCCAATAGGGATAAGTTTTGGTAGGCGTTGCAGTGTGCCTACGTCCGCCGTCATACCTAACTGTGTTTCTTTTATGGTGAAAAAGGCGTCTTGGGTGCAATAGCGCATGTCGCATGCACTAAGCAAATCTACTGCACCACCAATTGCCCCGCCCTGCACTGCACCAATAACCGGCATACGTGCCTGCTCTATGGCAGTAAAGCTATCTTGAAGCAACATCACCATACGGCGCATACGCTCTGCTCTGCGCGACGGGTCGCCCTTAAAGTCTTCTTTCATATTCAGGAACACCGATAAATCCATACCGGCAGAGAAATGCTTACCCGTTGATGAAATAACAATGACGCGGGCGTTACCTTCATCGTCTATTTCACGAATAGCCGCTGGCAATTCGGTCCAGAACTCTGGGATCATGCTATTCATTGCATCGGGTCGGTTAAGTACTACGTGGGCAATAAGGCCCTCTTGTTTTACTTCTAATGTAGAGTACTTCATGGTTTGCGCTGTCTCCTTGGGCTGTTCCTGTTAACAAATTTGCAAACTAGACAGCGTCAAGATAAAAGGCTATGTTGACAGTGTCAAGATAAAACGTTATCTATTTGTCTCAATTTTGAAAATGGAAACATCGGGTTTATGGCTAATGCAGTACAAAGCTACCATCACGGCGACCTGCGCAGTGCGCTGATAGAGGCGGCAACGGCGCGTCTGTCTGAATACGGCATTGATAGTTTATCTCTCAGAAAGCTGGCAGAAGATGCCGGAGTGTCACGTACTGCGCCCTATCACCATTTTAAAGACAAGAGTGCGCTTTTAAGCGCCATTGCAGCCAAAGGCTTTAGCGATTGGCATACCGCAGCAAAGCGCATTTTTGAACAAGAAGACAAGACACCGAAGGCACGTTTCCGCGAATTTGTACACGAATACATTGGCTACGCTGCCGACAACCCAGAGATGTACGAACTGATGTTTGGTCGCACTATTTGGCAAAACCAAGCGGCGACAAACGATTTGAAAGATGTTGCATTTCCCTGTTTTCAGTTTCAGGTGACGATGACACGCTATTGGCAAGATAAAGGGCTTCTCCCAAATAATCAGGATGCACTGAGACTCGCACAGGTTACTTGGGGCACGTTACACGGTATTGCACGATTGCTCATTGATGGTATATACGCTGACAGCAGTCATATCGATGAGATGTGTGATTGTGCAGCGGATTTATTTATGCAAAAACAGCCATAAGCAGTGCGGTTATTAAGCTTGTTTTGGCACACTGAAATGCTTTTACAGCCTCTAAGTTGTCGACATCGACAAAAGCGGATAAATACCCGCGAAGCGATTTGAATCCCCTTGCGCGACTGAACCTACAGTAAGCGACTAAAAAGCCCGGAGCGAGGCAGTTCCTCGCTTTTATCCCTTTTGCCTAATTACGCCGATTCTGCTTTAGCCAAAGATACCGGCTGCCGTTCATGGGCCGCTTTTATAAACTCCGCAGCACGTTCAGCGATCATCACGGTAGGCGCATTGGTATTGCCGCCAATTAGGCTGGGCATCACCGAGGCGTCTACCACTCTAAGACCAGCTATACCTCTTACCCGCAATTGAGTGTCGACCACGGCCATCTCATCGTCATCACTACCCATTTTACAAGTACCAATCGGGTGATAGATGGTTTCAGCGCGCTCACGTAAAAATTCTAATATTTCTTCATCTGTTTGTGCTTCTTCCCCAGGGTATAGCTCACTGCCCTGGAACTTGTCGAAATCTGGTGCCGATAGCAGTTTACGGGCAATACGCACGCCTTCAATCATGACCTGCTGATCTTCTTTGGCAGACAAATAGTTCGGGTCGATAAGTGCCTGATCAGCAGGATGGTTACTTTGCAGCGAAATAGTGCCCCGGCTTTTCGGGTATAGGCAGCATACATGCAGACCATAGCCGTGACCAAAGGCTAACTGTCTTCCATGGTCGCTCAATATTGCAGGTAAAAAGTGGAACTGAATATCAGGTCCGTGCGTCGCTAGACTTGAACTAACAAAACCACCGGCTTCAGCAATATTTGATGAAAAAATGCCTTTGCGCTTAAACGCATAGTCTGCGGTGGCTTTTACATAGGAAGGTAATGCCCCCAATGCCACGGCATAACCCTCTCTGGCTTTGCAGGTATACTGTACAATGGCATCAAGATGGTCTTGTAAGTTTTGGCCCACACCCGGCAGGTCTTGTTGTACAAAGATCCCCTTTTCTTCTAGCTCTGCTCTGGGTCCAATACCCGAAAGCATCAGCAGTTGTGGTGAATTAATCGCGCCGCCACAAAGAATAACTTCACTTTTAGCAAAGTAGCGATTTACTACACCTTTTTCGCGTACCTGAACGCCGATAGCACGCCCTTCTTTTAATAGCACCTTTTCGGCAGCGACTCTTGTAAGTACAGTTAAGTTGTTGCGATGCTTGGCCTGCGTTAAATACCCTTTTGCTGTAGAACAGCGCTGTCCGTTAGCCTGGGTAACATGGTAATAGCCTAGCCCCTCTCTATCGTCTCGGTTAAAGTCATCAAGCTGTTGATAGCCCGCGAACGACGCTGAGTTTACGAATGCGTCTGACAGCACACAGGTATGCCTTAGCTTGCTAACATTTAACGGGCCGCCAGTACCGTGGAATTCATCAGCACCTTCTTCGAAATTCTCAGAGCGTTTGAAATAAGGCAGTACATCATCGAACGACCAGCCTTCAGCCCCTTCTTCGTTGGCCCAGCGGTCGTAGTCTTCTTTTTGCCCGCGGATATAGCACATTGCATTAACTGAACTACTGCCGCCCAAGGTTTTACCGCGAGGCCAGAATAGTTCTCTGTCGTACATCTCTTTTTGGGGCGCTGTGTGATATCCCCAGCCTATCCCCTCAAATCTACTAAGTAAAGATAACCCAAACGGGATATGAATAAGTGGATTGGTATCCTTCGAGCCAGCTTCTAATAGCAAAATATCTAACGCGGGATTTTCTGATAAGCGGGTGGCAAGCACCGCGCCCGCAGAACCGCCGCCTACAATAATGTAATCGTATTTGCTCTGTACTTCGCTCATTTCGCCAACTCCTTGAGGGCAAGACATTTAAATGTTAAAAAAACGTTGTGGTACGACCAGATTACCAAACAACACTTCGCCAAGAAAAGACTTAAATTGTAAGATTTAAAAAATCTAATAATCCTGATAACTTAAGTGCTGAATCGGTATTGTCCCTATCCAATAATAGCTAACTACAAGCCATCGCCTAATAAAATTAGGCTAAGAATGAACGTTGACCAATAACCTTTCGTTTAAAGACAAATGCAAAGTCTACCTAGCACAATGGCTTGTGAAATGGGGTAAACTCACGCACGATGATTTCACAAAGTCAGAACTACAAACACTTGTAAAAGACAGCTTTCCCTACCCATTCGCTTTTGATATCCCTATGGGAGCCGGAACAGTGACCGTGCTCGAAGGAAATATAGCACTCGATAGTGCAAGCAACCGTATTGGACTACAGTGCCTTGCTGCACTTAATATTGTGGTGGCCACCACCACTATTTATCGCGCTCATGTTGTATTTACCGTATCGGCTTCACCTTATTACGACAAAAATATGAGTACACTTTATTTGACCGACATCACCACTGACAGCGTTACTCTAGTTAACGATGATTACGCGCTGATTAAAGACACACAATTTCTAGTGTCTCGCTTTTTTCCTAAAAGTGTTAATTCTCTACTTGGCGGCTCTTTAAAGTCAGCCCTATCACTGTTTAGTGCTGGTGCATCCGACATGGCCGCCGACTACCTAAAAGTTTATTTATCTGGTTCGAAACAAGCGGTTTTGGACTACCACATTCCTCATATTAACAACGCGATTAAAACGCAAATTAAGCAAGAAGACTTAAGTCATAGAATGCGTAACGACCATTGGCGCGAAGTTTTATTTTCAAAGGCCGGTCGAAACGTACGTGTAGAAGACGATGTACTGCGTTTCTACCTTGATAAATGACTACACCTAGCGCCTTAAACAAGCACGCTAGTGATCTGAAACAATAGAAACAGGAACAGTATCTATCTGTTCCCCAATATCATCGATGTTCAACCTAGGGTCGTCCACGCTTGCCTCTAACATATCGAATGCTTCTTTAACGTAGCGCGCTAATGGCTGCAACGATTCAATATTTTTGTTGCAGCACACTAGGCCTACATTTGCAGTGCCTGCGTATGTCATAAGCGTAATATTCACCCCGCCCCCTGGCGTCATAGTAGAGATGGGGTAACAGGCCAAAAGCTCTGCATCTTTCAAATATCGCGTATCTTTTGGTCCAGGTACGTTTGAAATTAAAATATTGGCAATGGGTTTAACTACACTGGACAGCCTTAACCACTCGAAGACCAACGCAAGCGATTGAATAGCAATGGTATAGCCGCTAAACGCTGCGGGGCGCGCATGCTGCGCTGCATTTTTAACAATACGGTGATTCACTACAATTTGACGTAACCTAAGGTAGGGGTCGTTCTCACCATGAGCTAACTCCACCGGAACAATAGCTATTTTATTACCTGTTGTTTTCTCGCCGGGTTTACGCAAATTAATCGGCATATTGGTGAACAAGGCTTTTTTGAATACCTGTCCGTGATCTTGCAGCAGTTTATGTACACCAATATCGAAAGCGCATAACAATACTTCGTTTGCGGTAGAGCGCGTGCGCCTAGCAAGGGCTTTCACCCGCTTAAAGTCTAAATCCATAGTAGCTACCGCTCTGCCCGCTTTCACTTGTCCGGTTAGCACCGTTTTTGTGCCGGTAAAAGGAACAGGCATATAATTCGGATTTACGCGTAGCACCTTCATAAATATGCGAATAAAGATAATAAGCAAATCGAGCGCGGTTTTAAGCGCGTAGCCCACCCCAACTAAGCGCTTATAAAAACTCACCGAGTCTCTACGCTTATGGCGAAGCCGCTTTACTGCCCACACTGGCGTAAACTTTGTTTCGTGAGAGTTAGAAACATAGCCCGCCTGAAACCAGCGAACCAAGGTAGCTCCGTCGCCATACATGTGATGAACGCGGGCATAAATGGCAAAGGTTTCGCTGTTATCGTCGAAAATGAAATGGTATTGCCAAAGAGGCTTATCAGGATCTAACCGTGAAGCATGTAACCTTGCTACAAATGCGTCTAATGCTTCTCGATTCGTAATATCAGCAACGCGATGAATTTGAACGTGATAGTCCATGTTGAGTTTCTTTACTGGCGCAAACCCCACCGGGTACCCTAATACTGTCTTGATCGCGCAGTTAAATGGAGAGGTGGCGCGGGCAAAGCTTCTTATTTCTTGGAACAATTGAGGAACATATTCTGTACTTTTTGCCCCTTTAGGTATGGCAAGTAGCTGCAAACAAGCTACATGTTTTGGATTCTCGTCTGACTCTGTTATCCAAAATGACTTATCTAAGAAACTGAGCGTTTTTGCCATTACTATTCCTTTACTCGAAGTCGAGGGGTGACGGGGTTGAGGCATCTCTCATAAAGTCATGAGAGTGTAGCATTTGTTCTAGCTGTTGCTTTTGGTCGCCAGATAGCGCCAACCTAGGCATTACGCTTACCATCATTAGCGATAAAGCATGGTAACGCTGCATTGTGCTATCCATATGACTGTTTAATTCATCAAACTGGCATGACTGGGTAATAATTAGAGATATCAAGTCTACCATGAGTGCTCTATCGGCTTTAGAAGCAATGAAAATGTTTCGATTTGATAATGATTCAAAGAGAAACGCTAATTGTTTATTCAAGCTTGACAAAATGTGCTGCCGAGGGCGCACAATACTGGGGTATTTTTCCGCTAAGTCAGCTGGACTTCGGTAGAAAAAGCGAAACACATGAATGCTGTCTATAAGCAAATATAGATAATACATAATTTCTTCAGGATGAAGCGTATCGAGCTTTTCTCGACTTAGTATTTTCTGCATCTGCTGCTCATGCATTTTCATCAAGGCACTAACTAAGCTGTCTTTGCCTTTGAAGTGGTAGTAAAGATTTCCTGGACTAATATCCAACTCAATGGCTATATCAACACTGGTAACGGTGTTTTCGCCGTGCTCGTTAAATAAGGTTAGCGCGGTAAGTAGTATTTTCTGCGCGGTTTTCATAAATTAGTCCAATCCTTTGCCAACCCAGTGCATTAATTTTTTTACTCGTTAAACACGTTACATAAACACCAGATAGAGTTGAGCTATACCAGCTACCATACCTAAAATAGCCCCCGTTACGATAAGTTTCCACTCATCCTGTTGATATGCGGGGCGCAAAACGCCTTCAAATTCTTCAACACTTAATGCCTGCATACGCTCACTCAAATCGTGCCCAATCTGCAAAGCGTTGTTAGCGTAATCAAACGCATAGAGCAGATATTTATCAGAATTATCAAATATCTGACGCACCGCTAGCGCCTTCATTTTATGGTAGTTTTCTGAACCCACACCCAACGCAAAATAAGGTTGAGCGATGGCAACATAACGCTCAATGGCATCGTTAACATGAAGTTCAATAAGCTCTAAAAGCTGAGCGGAACCTGAACCATGTAAGATCACATGGGTGATGTTTTTAGGCGTTATAAGCTTCTCTTCGATTATATTAGAGTAGACTTCAGACACTTCCTTTTGGCGCTTAAGAAACATACCTTGAATGGTAATAGGCCCCAATTTTCGCGGGCGTTTGGGCTCAAATATGATCTTGATAGCAATCCAGTTAGTGGCATACCCCACAAGCAGTCCACCTAAGGGTAAAATCCACCATGCTTGATAGAAGTACCAAAGAAGCATAGTTGGCAAACCAAACAAAAAGCCAAAGTAAAATCCAGAACGCACGATGAATGGAAACTCTTTGCTGCCCGCCGTTAAGAAAATTTCGTTAACGAGTTCGGGCGCATTCACCAGCTGCTCTACCACCAGCTCTTTAATGTCTAAAATTTCTGAGACATTGTGCTGAAAGTCGTCCACCATTTTATGAACCACATTAGGAATGTCGTTTTCAATACGTTGGTAAACTAAATTTTTGCCCTGTACAGGTAACGCAGCCCAAAGTTGGGGCGCAGATTCCGCCATTACATCGTTAACGACTTTACGAATAACCTGACTTAAACGGCGTTCTATTGCTTTGGTGAGTTCGTCCGCATCTAACCGCTGTGCTAATTCTTCAACACTAAGCAGTTTGCCAAGCACCAACTCAACCTCAATCTCGGCCATTTGGCGGCGCTTTGCAGGAATAAGCCCTTGCCACCCTAAGAAAGGCTTAATACCAACGAATTCAATGGGGTAAAACATCATTTTTACCGCCAGATAGTTGGTTAGCCATCCAACAATAGCGCTGATTAGAGGAATTGATAGCAGACTTAGCGTTTCAAAGTTCCATTCCATACTACGAACATGTGGTCCAATTTATTATTCTCTCTCTCAGGCTACTGAGTGCTTATGAAATGGTCAATGTAAAAAATGAAATTACTGCTAATTGTTGATTGATAACAACACAAGGAAAGTCTAAATAATAAATAGCAATCAACTTGCGTAATGCATTAACCATAGTCGCAAGGTGAATCGTGCTCAAATGATTAGGTAGTGAATTCTAAATTAACCCCATAAACTCAAACGAGTATATGGATTACAAAGATTTGGCATATTTACAGGCATGTTCACAGCGTGTGTTTATTTAAGACTTAAAAGGGAGTAACCCTTTAAATTCAATTTTTGATGGGTTCATTTAGGCTTGTTCACGGTATATATGGCTAAGAGCAATAGCTCTCGTTAATCAACAAAGGTAGTCGCCATGGCAGTATTCGATTTGCGGTTAAAAAAGCTTGAACATGACATCGAGCATGCAGGCACTTACGATGAATATGAAGCCGCATGCTTAGCGCACGACGCCCTCTCTGGTGCAGAAGAGTGGAAAGGAAAACACGAGAGCGATGACTACGACTACAAACTTATCCGAAAGCGTGTACAGCGTTTACAGCTTGCTAGAAGCAAAGGCGATTTACATGCATTAATGTCAATCCTACACGAGGGGCTGCACGGCAATCTAGGAAACATTGCCAACCCCGTACTACTGACACAATGTAAGATAGGCACTAAGTATCTTATCGAACAGTTTATTGACGAAGTGATCTTGGCATTAGAGCATATTTATCACGCCGATGAACACAACGTTGACTTCTACGAAAAACTATCGTTTTTTGAAGAAACTGCACACGCATTTGGTCGAAGCTGCCTCATGCTTTCAGGCGGCGCAGGCTTAGGCTTTTTCCACGCTGGCGTGGTTAAATCATTAAACGAAAAGAACCTGTTACCTACCGTAGTCTCTGGCTCAAGTGCAGGGTCAATCATCGCAGCTTTGTTAGGCACGCGTACGCACGATCAGTTGCAAGAAGCACTTAGTGCTGACTTTATTTACGAGACCTTCAAGCATTGGCGAAGCTTTGCAGGACTGGGGAAACAAGGGTTATTTGATAGCTCGGTACTTGAAAATGCGTTGATTGAACTGTTCGACCTCACTACTTTCGAAGAGGCTTTTAAAAAAACAGGTCGACACATAACAGTTACAGTCTCTCCCGCCGACCTACATCAGCATTCGCGGCTGTTAAATGCCAAGACGTCGCCCAATGCAATAATTACGCAAGCGGTCCGTGCATCCTGTGCAGTTCCTATCATTTTTAGCCCTGTACAACTAAGAGCGAAAACACCGTCTGGCGACATCGTACCTTACATTCCTAACCGTCGCTTTGCCGACGGTTCATTAATGGCCGACCTTCCCTTTGAACGTTTAGCGAGACTATACGGCGTCAATCACAGTATCGTTAGTCAGACAAACCCGCTGGCAGTGCCCTTTATTTCGTCAAACCGAATAGACCCCAATTCTCTGTGGGATATGTCAGCACGTCACCTCGGGCAACTAGCAAAAACCAATAGTATTTTCGCTATTGATATCATTGAGCGATTAACAGGGAATAAGGGGGCCAAGCTAGCAATTCACAAAGTTCGTTCTATTATTGATCAGCAGTATGTAGGCAATATTAATATTTTACCTAAGCGCCAACTTAGAAATTTATCACAGGTGTTGTCTAACCCAACCCGTGAAAGCATTAGCCAGTTAATTGTCAGTGGAGAGCGGGCGTCGTGGCCGCAACTGCATGTTATTAAAAGAAATACCAAAATTAGTGAAAATTTACGGTATCATCTAGGCCAATTGAAAAAACGTGAGGCAGTAGAGCTTGGACATGAGGTTAAATAACCTAATGCACCGCTTGACCTGACCTGTATTACCTATCGTCAAATAAAGGTAATTCGCAGCATCATTTGAAAGGAAGACGGTGAGCGCACAAAGCCAAAACCCAGACAGTATTTACACGCAGCAAGTAAAGCAACTCATTAATATGATTTATCCTAAAGACACGGGCTATGGCTCGGTCTTCGAGGATGCCAGTCATTATTTTTCCCTTACCCCTTCTCTTGAGCAGCATATTGAAGACTTAAAAGCACAGCTTAAGCGAATAGAAGGTAACAAAAATAAAGAGGTGCTCGCTGAGCAGCTTTCCAAACAAGTAAAAAATAGCTCAGAAAAACTTGAAGAAGAGCGCTTGGCAAGGTTAGAGCGGCTTGATGCTGTAAGTACAAAAATTATTGAGCTGTGCGAAGGCGAAAACTGGCAAGAAACCCAGCAGCTTAGTGCAAAACTACTGGGTACACTCATGCTGCTGACACGAGGGCCTGAAGGCAACTTTGCTAAGGTACACATGCGCTTCAAACCCCTTTACAAGGCGGTATTAACGTTGCGTTTAGTCGATAGGTTGTTAGAGCATGATGCTATCGCCCACAAATACTTATCAAAATATCGCGAAGCCGCATCTCGCTTTCGCGGAAACCGTTACTGGCGTGAAAAATGGAAAGTTGAGTTAGGGCGCCCCCTGATAACGGCGGCCTTGCTTCAAGACATTGGCTTGCAAAGCCCTGCCGCACAAACCATTTTGAAAGGCGAGAATGGCGATTTAGATGAGTTTAGACTTTTAGAGGAGTCTCAGCGAAAAGACTTACTGAAGCTAAACTACCATTTTACGCTAAGGTACTTATCGCAAGGGTTAGGACATCCCGTTTACGTCGGAAACATCAAGGAAGAAAGAGAACGTTTTAATCAAACTCACAAAGACGCAAACGAATTTTTACTGAATTTGGTTAAAGACGCGTTCTTATCGAAAACCGGCCTAGGAGAAATCGTAAAGATCCCACAAATATATGTGTCTATTGTTCTATCAACCAAGTCGGATTACTCCCGCATGAGCTTACCTAAAGGCTATATGTTAATAGAGCAACTGGCTAAAAAAGGTGGCCTGAATAAACAATTAGCACAAGAATTTATAGAGCTTGTGGGCTATTTTCCTCAGGGTTTCGGTATTACGTATATTCCAATAAATGAAAAGGGGCAAGAGAAGGATCAGTACGAATGCGCTGTCGTAGTTGGGCTTAACCCCGCCAACCCCGCAGAGCCCTTGTGCAAAGTAGTAACAAGAAACCAAAAGTATATTACTAGCGGTGTTCAGGAGATTATCCCCAAAGGGAGAAACTTGTACTTCCCAGCTAACAGAAAAAAGTTAATGCGGGTGGGTCAAGACAGATTGGGCGAGATCATGAGCCAGCTGTCAAACAACTTTACGCCAGATGCCCTTGACGATTTAGTGCCGAGCTTCTGGGAGCCCTACGACTTTTTCGGCTTTAAAAAGCACCAGAGTTTGTGGACGAAGAACAATTAATAAGCGATAGGTTTGAAGCACAAAAAAACGCCCATTAAAGGGCGTTTTTGATGAAACTCGTTTATGACCAGAGCGCTATCACACCTCGCGACACGATGAAGTGAGTCGAGGTTCATTCATAATACCCGCCCGTCTGTAGGTATTATTATTTTCCGTATTATTGTTAACGGCTCTCATATTATGACGTATCGCAGCAGCATGACAATCCTGTGCATCTTGGTACTGCCTAACGAAAAAGCCTTGCGCATCATAAAGCGCAACCCCGCCGCTGTTCGCTTCTGGTTGCTTGTGTGCAATTTCTGTTGAATCGCATGCCGTTAAAAAGATTACTGATGCCACTAATAGTATTCTCATGCCATATTCCTTCATTTAATGTTCAACTAAACAATAGGTTATATAAACACCACCTGCAAGTGTTTATTGAACAATAATCAAACAGAACTATCCCGGAAAGTGATTTTCAAGTAATATTTTTAACCAAACTACTTATATTAGTAGATCAGACTTAATCTGACAGTTGACCATTTTTGATGGTACAGCGGCCAGATTAAGCCAAGACCGTTAATGAGCGAAAATTAAAAAAAGCCCTACTTCTACTATGTGCTTTTAATCTTCGCTTTTCGACGTGTCACTAGGACTTGCGGTACTTTCAGTCGAGGAAGATTTTACGCTCGCAGATGTTTTCCTAGCAGGCGCTTTCGTAGTTGCAGGTTTGGCCGCAGTGCGCTTGCCAGACGTTCCGGTAGAGGCTTTTTTAGATGTACTCGCCGATGTAGCCGTCGACTTTGACGCACTCGATTTGCGAGTGCTAGTTGCCGTTGTCGAAGTAGTCGTCGATTTTTCCGCACTCGGCTTGGCTGTTGCTGTTGCCGTTTTCGATGCTGCTCTCTTAGGTGTAGCAGCCTTGCTCGCAGTGCTTGCCACTTCTACTTTTTTAGCCGCTTCTTTCGCAGCTAGTAAAGCTACCTGCTCGACGAGCAAATCAACTTTCGCGCTCAGCATGTCAAGCTGCTGTTCTTTCTGTTGGCGCTTTTGACCACCAGACAACACCGAAAATAGTGGCGTTGATGCAACCAGTTTTTGAGCAGTATCAACTAGGGCGAATGGATTAAGCGTACGTCTAAGTTCACTCTCCACTTCCAAGCCTTTAGTTTGCATAGCATTGATGGTTTCTTGAGTATTATCGATTTTTTGGCTGACCACACCTGCCGCTTGATCTAGCTTTGCAGACAATAGGTCGGAACCAGCAAAAAGCCATCCAAACAAGGGGGACGATTTTAGAGGTGAAGCGGTGGTACCGTTTAACGTTGTCGATTCTCTTTGGACAACAGGCATAGCTTCCGGGTTGGGAATATTTTTGTTGCTCATAACGCCTCCAATATGGAGATTTAGTAAGCATGACAGTGGAAAGCGATATGATTTACACCACACTAAGTTTGCACATTCGCTTTCTGCTGTCACTCAACTGTAGCTTTCTATCTAGTCTATTCAGTTAAAAGGATTAAATGAAAGCTGCGTTTTGGACACCGAATCGGTGTCCAAAATACTGATTGCTTTACTTGCTCGCTGCGAGTTTAGCAACAGCTTCAGTCAAGGCATCGATTTTTGCTGATAGCTCTTCGATACGCTGGTCAGCAGGCTCAGAATCAAGACCAAGCTTTTTACGAACATCAGCCACACGGTTTTCTACATCGTTAGTGGTCGATTTAAACTTGCTCTTAGCATCGTCTTCAAGCGTTTCACCTTTAGTTACTAGCTCGTCGAACATTTTGCTCGCTTCTTCGCTTAACTTCTCGTAACGCCCCTGCGCTTCTTCAACGCTCTTACCATAAGCGCCTAGGCCTGCTAACCAAATTTTACGCGCCATTTCTTCGGCTTCGTTAATTTTGCCTTTAATTGTGTCAGTAGTAGTCATGTTCAGCTCCTATGAATGCTAAATGAGAGTGTATTTCAACACCATGTACACACTCTACGTTCAACAATTAGAATCTGCATACTAAAAACACAAAAAAATTAAAAAGCCCGAAAAGTAGTGACTTATTCGGGCCTAAAAACCTAGATTTAAAAATCAGCGTAGAATTAGAGTGGAACACCTGCTAGATGCAAAACAAAGGCGTATTCCAAAGCTGTTGACTCGAAACGCTTAAAACGCCCTGACGCGCCTCCGTGTCCTGCTTCCATGTCGGTCTTAAAAAGAAGTAAGTTATCATCCGTTTTATTCTCTCTCAGCTTCGCTACCCATTTCATAGGCTCGAAATATTGAACCTGAGAGTCATGTAGCCCCGTCGTCACTAGCATATGCGGATAATCTTTAGCTTCTACTTGATCATAAGGCGAGTAAGAAAGCATATATTCAAACTCTGCTTTATTCGCTGGGTTACCCCATTCTGTATATTCACCCGTTGTCAAAGGAATAGAAGCGTCACTCATGGTTGTTACTACATCAACAAACGGTACATGAGCGCTTACGCCCTGATAAAGCTCTGGAGCCATATTGACAACCGCGCCCATTAGTAGACCACCCGCGCTGCCGCCCATAGCAAATACGCGCTCTTTATCAGCATACTGCTGAGCTACCAAACCTTTCGTCACGTCAACAAAATCGGTGAAGGTGTTCATTTTTTGATGCATCTTACCGTCTTCATACCATTCGCGTCCTAACATTTGTCCCCCGCGAATGTGTGCAATGGCGACTACAAAACCTCTGTCTATGAGTGAAAGCCAGCTGCTCCTAAATGTAGGGTCAATAGTTGCACCGTACGAACCATATGCATATTGATAGAGGGGATTCGTGCCGTCTTTGTTAATCTTATCCTTGCGATAAACCAATGAAACCGGAACTTGCGTGCCATCTCGCGCTTCAATCATCACGCGCTCTGATGCATAAGCGGACGAGTCAAAAGTGTCAGAAACACGGGTTTGCTTCATCACTTCACTTTCTAGCGTATCAAGGTTGATGTCAATGATAGAGCCTGGCGTAGTCAACGAGCTGTAATAAATCCTAAGCGTATTGGTATCCATTTCAGGGTTTGCATTGAAGTAGGCACCGTAAATGGGATCTTGCGTGGGAATAATCTTTTCTTCATTTGAAGTAAGGTTATGCACAACCATGCGCAGCATGCCGTTTTCTTTCTCTTTTACTACTAAGTGATTTTTCATCACTTCAATGCTTTGAAGGAAGACGTCAGGACGATGAGGAACTATCTCTTGCCACTTTGACACGTCAGCAGTAGCGTTCAGTGGCGCCTTCATCACTTTGAAGTTTTTTGCATCAATGTTGGTAAGAACGTAATAACCGTCACTTGCTTTTGCTAGGCTGTATTCTTGCCCGTCCTTAATGGGTAAGAATATTTCTGAATCAGACGTAGGGTTATCTGCATCAATCAAGGTCACGCCAGTTTTATCTGTGTTAGAGTGATAAATATAAATGACGCTGTCGTCTTTGCTTTTACTTATGTAAGTATAAAACGTTGGGTCGCTTTCTTCGTAAACTAGTACGTCATCTTCCTGGGACGTACCCAACTTATGGCGATACACTTGATAACCCAAAAGGGTTTGCGGGTCTTTTTTCACATAAAACAAATGTTCATTGTCATTTGCCCATATCGCGCTGCCTGACGTACCTTCAAGTACGTCACTTAGTTTTTCTCCGCTTTCCAGGTTTTTTACATAAACGGTATAAATGCGACGACTAAGCGTGTCTTCAGAATACGCCATCAGCCTATTATTACTGCTCACCGCGTAACTTCCAATGCTGAAATAGTCGTGCCCTTCAGACATAAGGTTTGCATCAAGTAACACTTGCGGTTCAGCATCAAGCGAAGATTTTCTTAGATAAACAGGATATTCGTTCTCTCCTGAATAGCGGGTGTAGTACCAGTAGCCGTTATCAAACACTGGTACTGTAGAGTCGTCCTTCTCGATGCGAGAAACCAACTCTTCATAAAGCGCCTCACGCGTTTCTTTAAGCGGCGCAAGTACTGTTTCTACATAGCTGTTTTCCTGCTCTAAATGCGCCAGTATCTCTTTATCGGTGCGTGAATCGTCGCGCATCCAATAATAATTATCGTTTCTGGTAACGCCATGAGCTGACATTTCGTGAGGGACTTTTTTCGCCACTGGCGCATTTACATTCGTATTTAACATAACTGATGGTATCGTTTTATCTACTTCTTGTTTTACGCTGTCCGATTTATTCTCGACACCACAGCCTGACATCAGCCCACCTGCAGCAAGTGCTATCCATAGATATTTCATTGTTTTTCCTTTATGACACTATTGGAGCGCTTCGTATTTCGCATGCTTTTGAAAGCCTCTGTTCTATTGAACATCGTTTTCAACGTCATGCGACGAAGCATTTAGCTTTATTTATTATTGAGTATATATAAACGCAACACAGGTTCTAGCGTTATCGGCTTGTAATTGGCAGTAAGGCAGGTATTAAATGTTACAAAATATGCAAACCTGAGTTTGAAAAGAGGTAGATAATATAGGCTGCGCATATAAAAACGCCGCGTATTTCAAAGAAATATGCGGCGCTGTCTGTTTTGATAATTAGTTGGCTGTAAGGTGGCTTTTTTATCAGGTTGAGAAAGACTTTTAAAATCAGTCGACCAAGTCTTTAGGCATCTCATCGCGAATGGCCTGCCACACCTTGCCACTTTCTATACCATAATTTCTCACTACAACAGGCACCCTATCGTATTCGCCTTTTTCTGCTACTTCGAGCAGGTCAGCGTAATACTTCATAGCAATGTCTCGAGCCTGTTGGTGAGAGAAGAAATAACCACCAATACGCGAGTAAAGGCCACGGAAGCCATTCATCATCAACACAAACACATTGTTGTTCGAAGCAAGCGCTAAATCGTGGGTCATTTGATAATCGAATTGCGCAAACGCTAGGCCTTCTTGCTCTACATTTTTATATCGAGCGATAATATCTGCAGACTCTTGAGGATTGTTACGAATGGCGCCTCTAATGAAAACGGCACTAAGGTTAGTGCGGGCTGCAAGCAAATTATCGACAAGTTCAGGAATACCTTCTTGGTCCAAGCGGGCAAGCGTCTCAAGGATATTCAGACCGCACGTTTCCCAGAAGTTATTCACCTTAGTTGGCTTACCGTGTTGAATAGTTAACCAGCCATCCCGTGCCAAACGCTGTAGCACTTCTCGTAGCGTGGTTCGCGTTACACCAATTAACTCAGAAAGCTCTCTTTCTGCAGGCAAAATGGTGCCAGGTGGAAACCTTCCACTCCAAATAGATTCAACAATATACTCTTCGGCGAATCCGGCTGGACTCTGTGCCTTATAAATCATAACTAATCGCCTGCACGTTCTTGTTATTTTGCAACTGATTGTACCAGATGCTGTTTTATTATCACAATGAATTATGCTTCGTCCACTAAAGCTTTTAACAACTTGTTAAAATTAGCGTGGCATTTCAAACACTATAATGCAGTACTTGTACATTTTATGCTCGAAATATTATGCATTTTCGAATTCGATGATATTTATCACCAAAAAAGTGATAAATATTCAGTGACTTTCACATGGTGGGGTCTGTGAATTGCTTTCTCAAGGCGTTAATATCATGTACGCTTATTTTCCGACTATAATGACAGCAGCAAAACAGTGGTAAAGCGAAATAAATCGCATAACGCCAGCAGTTTATGTATGCAATAACCGGAACTACACAGTATAAAGATGCGCAAAATGCGTGCTTTGTTGTAAAAGGAACAGGAACTCATGCAAACCTCAATGATCGCGGCGATCTATAAGAATTTCCTGGGACACGCGCCCGACTGGTATAAAAAAACCATTATTGCCTTTCTCATTGTTAATCCCTTCATCTTTATGGTGGACCCATATATAGCTGGCTGGACGCTTGTCATTCAGTTTATTTTTACGCTAGCGATGGCGCTTAAATGCTACCCGCTTCAACCAGGTGGTCTCCTTCTCATCGAAGCCATGTTTATCGGTATGACCACTCCCGGTCATATGATGCATGAGATTGAAGTGAATTTAGAGGTGCTGCTACTTCTTGTATTTATGGTGGCGGGCATCTACTTCATGAAAGATTTACTTATGTACTTGTTCACCAAACTGGTTATCAAGGTACGCAACAAGTTAATTCTTTCGCTTTCGTTTATTTTTGCGTCTGCGTTTTTATCTGCATTCCTCGACGCGCTCACGGTTGTGGCGGTAATCATCAGTGTAGGCTTGGGCTTCTACTCCATTTATCACAAAGTAGCGTCAGGCAAAGAGTTCCACTCCGATCATGATCACACCAGTGACGACGAGCTAGGAAGCCATGACTTAGAAGATTTCAGAGCGTTTCTACGCAACCTAATGATGCACTCAGCTGTAGGTACAGCGTTAGGTGGCGTTATGACAATGGTAGGCGAACCACAAAACCTGATTATTGCTGACAAAGCAGGCTGGGATTTCGTGGAGTTCTTTATCCGTATGGCACCTGTTACGATACCTGTATTTGTGTTTGGACTATTAACCACCGTTGTGTTGGAAAAGACCGGCATGTTCTCTTACGGTGCCAAACTGCCAACTGCAGTTAGACAGATTTTGGTCGATTACAACGAGCACATGGATAAAGGCCGCAGTAAGCGTGAAACAGCAAAACTTGTAGTTCAAGCGCTAATTGGTGTTTGGCTAATAGTAGGCCTGGCTACACACATGGCATCCGTGGGTTTAATCGGCTTATCCGTTATAGTGCTTGCCACTTCAATGAGCGGTGTTATCGAAGAACATGCACTAGGTAAAGCATTCGAGGAAGCACTACCTTTTGCTGCACTACTTTGCGTTTTCTTCGGTGTAGTCGCTGTTATTATCGACCAGGGCCTATTCCAGCCAGTTATACATTGGGTGTTGTCGTTTGAAGGCGAAACTCAAATGGTCATGTTCTATCTTGCCAACGGTGTGCTGTCGATGGTGAGTGATAACGTATTCGTGGGCTCGGTGTACATCACTGAGGTAACAGCTGCTCTGCAAGCTGGCCAGATCACTCGCGACCAGTACGATATGCTTGCAGTAGCAATTAACACAGGTACAAACTTACCAAGTGTTGCAACGCCAAACGGTCAAGCAGCTTTCTTATTCTTGCTTACCTCCGCTATCGCACCATTACTTCGCTTGTCTTACGGCCGCATGGTAATGATGGCGCTACCGTACACAATTGTACTTACTATCGTAGGTTTGGTCGCAACCTATATTGGGCTTGCCGATGCTACTCAGTGGCTTTACGACATGCATCTTATTGAGCACCACACCGCTGCTGAAGCAGGCGCTCAAGCGGTAGGTCACTAATCTATGCGCGGAATTATTCACAGCATTAGCCAGTGGGCAGAGCACAAGTCTTCATGGCTTGTGCTTTTCGCCACGTCCTTGGCATTAGAAATTGCTGCCCTCTACTTTCAATACGGCATGGGCCTAAAACCCTGCATAATGTGTATTTACCAGCGTACAGCTATGTACGGCATTGTATTGTCGGCACTTATTGTCGTAATAAAAAACAACGGTTTTACACGCATGCTTGGCTTTGCCGGTTGGGCTGTAGCTGCAGGCTGGGGCTTTTTGATTGCCAAAGAACACGTGGGTATTCTTAACGCTGCGAATCCATTTTTTGCTAGCTGTGAAATAGTGCCTAACTTTCCGTCATGGCTTCAACTTCACGAGTGGTTGCCTGCAGTGTTTGCCGCTGAAGGTGACTGCTTAGAAGACTCGTGGCAGTTTTTATCTATGGGAATGGCTGAGTGGATGCAAATTATATTTGCTGCTTATTTTGCTGTATTTGCCATTGTATTTGCATGCCGTTTGCTGGATAAGAAACCCTTTTGATCGACTTATCCATTCTGCCCTCTCGCCTTCCTCCTATACATACTGAGCAAGGCCCAATTAGCATTCAGCGCATCGCAGAGAAACACTGCTATGCGCTGTGCGATGCAGGCCAACAGTCGATTCATCATGTCAAACCTTGGTTTGGCTCTGCCGTGTGCCCTGTTACTCCAGCTTTATCTAAACAGTGTATAACTGGTATGGAGAAGGCACGCGAAACAGGCTACGGCCTAACCTATTTGTTAATACATGACGAAAAATGTTTGGGTATGGGGATTATCAATCATATCCACCATACCCATTTGACGGCAAATCTTGGCTATTGGTTAAGACCAGATGCATGCGGTAAAGGCTTAGCAACAGCAATTTGTGAAGCGTTGAAAAAGCTTGCGTTCTCTCAGATGAATTTGCATCGTTTAGAATGCTTTATTGAGCCAAATAATAAGGCAAGTATCCGTGTTGCTGAACGTA
The DNA here is from genome assembly GCF_005117025.1 of Alteromonas portus. Lineage (GTDB taxonomy): Bacteria > Pseudomonadota > Gammaproteobacteria > Enterobacterales > Alteromonadaceae > Alteromonas > Alteromonas portus. The sequence goes on from NZ_SWCO01000008.1 coordinate 353,116, forward strand.
TTGGTGGAATAAAAGAAGGGCTGTGTAGAAAGCGTGTATTTGGAAGAGATGCACTTCTTTATGCGGTTATCAACGACAGCTAAGCTGCCTAAAATATTGCCGCTTTTAAGCGGCAACTTGCTTTTTTAAAACGTGTAGGTCAACGCCGTATAACCGTATATAGAATCATCAGGATATGCACCACTATCTAGCGCGTCGCCTTTAGCTAGATAAGCGCCTCCAAACTCTAGCTGTAATGCCTCGTGCGCGTTGTAGCGCCAGCGAAGCTCAACCTGATGCCCCAAGAAGTCATTTGCGCCATCAGCAACTTTTTGCAGCCATAACCCTTTATAGCCGATCATTATGTCGTGTAACTCGTCAAGTTTCGTTACGCTTCGAAGGCCTGGCGCAAAGATGTTACTTCTAGGAAAAGTTTGATATACATCTGTAGGTCCAAAGTCAAAACGCCGCAATCCATACAAGGAGTCGAACGCGCGTATGGTATCATCGCTGGCGTCGTCATCACCGCTTGCAGCGTCAACTTCCGCCCTTAAGAACGTACTATCGTTTATTTGTTTACCTATGTGACTATGAACCATCCATGCTCTGACATCTCTGTCTATCACATCAGAAGCCAGCGCGGATTGTCTAGCCTCACCAACTTGCCCAATCGCTTCTATGTTAAACTGCCAGTCGTTGAGCAACATCGCGGTATGATCTATTGAGAGTGTATAGAGATCTCGATTTTTCGTACTAAGTTCTGCAGAGTCAGACTCTTTTAGCCAATAGCTATGAACCTTCCAAGCATTGTCTTTAGACTCTGCGTAAATACCGAAAATCTTTCGATTGCTGAAGCTTTTATCAAACTCACGTTCGTTGTCATCAATTGCCCCTGTATCATTTGGAAAACGGGTTACAGGGAGCAAATAGAAGGCTCGGACGCTCCATTCAAGCCAATTTGTATCAACAAGCATCCCTTCAAACGTGTTGGTAGCATTTCGGTACCGTGTGCGCCCCATTAATCGTCGACTTCCATGGTCTAGCGTTACGCGACCAATAGATACACTGTCGATATAAGGCAGTGCGCTTTTGTAAGAAAGGTAGAACTGGATAGGCTCTAAGGCATTGACTTGTGAAGACGTTAATGTGGGATCGTTGTCGTCCATGAAGGCTCTTGCATCTTCCAACTCTCCAACTGCTTGCCAACGACCATATTCAACTGCACCTTTTAATCTAATTCGCGTTGAAAGGCGTTCATTCGTTTTTGAACGTGCTTCTTCAGTAGTAGGGAAAATAGGGTTGTTCAAGGTTTCGTAACGTAGCCTAATCGAACCGCTGTGCTCAAAACTAAATTCCTGTGCACTAACATTAGATAGTGTATTTGTTATAACAAACGACAACCAAACGCTGTTTAGGACAAACGCCTTCATCGATAAACCTTATTAGTTCGCAACTAATTACGTGTAAAAGTGGGAGTATAAACTAGGTTTGTTGCCAATTCTCATGGCTTTAAGTCTAATACAGTTAAAAAATGACTGCTTGAGCAGTCATTTAAGAGCAAGATAGTGCGGGCAAAATGAAAGGTTAATCTATATCTTCCAGAGGCCAGATGGCTATATAGTCTTCAAAGTGGTTTAGATCTACGTCAGTTTCGAACACAGTTTTGTTGCGTACCGACATACCCTTTGCGTGCATAACGTTTTTCTTACCTTTGTTGAGTAATGGGTGCCATGAGGGTATTCCCCTCCCCTCGTATAACCGACGATAGGTGCAGCTATTCGGCATAAAGAAAATATCTTTTAAGTTTTCTTTAGTGAGCTTCACGCAATCAGGCACCAACTCGGTGCGTCTTTCATATTGGGTACATTCACATTTTTTTGTGTTCAAATACGTACACACAATATTAGTGTAGTGAATCTTCTCATTTTCGTTGATATGATCGGTCACTTCATATTCTTCTACCGCATCATCATCGATAAATTTTTGCAGACAACATTTACCACACCCATCGCATAACGATTCCCATTCCTGCTGGGACATTTCTTCTAAAGATTTGGTTTCCCAAAATGCTACTGTCATTCAGCTACTACCTTTGAACTTACCGTTATGAAGCCGTCTAACGACGCCTCAACTTTATCTGCCGGGCTAAGCTTACCTACCCCTTTGGGCGTACCTGTAAGGATCACATCACCACTGTCTAACGTAAATATAGACGACATGTGGGCGATGAGCGGTATGATTTTGTGCAACATAAGTTCAGTATGCCCTTGCTGTCTAATCTCTTCGTTTATGGTTAAAGTAAAACGCAGGTCGTCCAGATTAATTGTTTCATTAAAGGGTACAAAGCCTGACAGCGGAGCACTGTTGTCAAAAGACTTGGCCCTTTCCCATGGCTGCCCTTGCTTTTTAAGCGCCGCTTGAACTTCGCGAAGGGTTAAATCGAGACCAAGTCCAATACCCCATATCGCGTCTTTGACCTCATCTTCACTGGCATTTTTAAGCGGTGACTTGAGCAACACTGACACTTCCAGTTCGTTGTGGCACTCGCCTTTGTCGGTAGGAATGACAATAGGCTCATCCATATGACACAAGGCCGCCTTTGGCTTCATAAACAACAATGGCGCTTCAGACACGGTAGAATTCATTTCTTCTATGTGGTCTAGGTAATTTCTACCTATACAAACCACTTTACTAACGGGTAGCGATATTTCATTGCCTTGAAAATCAATGTGACGATAAACCATTAGTAACCTCGCTTTATTCGTTCTGATAAATACCCAACCGACACACCAAAATATGATGAGCGGTTCCATTTCATCAGCGTGTGAAAATTGTTATACACCAAGTAAATTCGGCCTTGCTCACCATCGGGCATAATGAGCGATGCATTAATCTCTGCGTTGGGAAGCTCACTTCCGTTGTAGCGTTTAACGCCGTTCTCCTGCCAGAAAGACAAGGGCTTCATATTAGATTTTGCGAGCCCTGAAAAAGCTACCGGTTTGGTTAATATTACCTGCCGGCCCCACGTCCCTTCACTATCCCACCCTTCAGATGAAAGGTAGTTGGCGATTGACGCAAACACGTCTGCCTTGGTTCCCCAAATATCCTTTCTGCCGTCGCCGTCGTAGTCCACTGCGTAATTTAAAAAGGATATGGGCATAAACTGTGTTTGTCCCATGGCACCGGCCCAAGAGCCTTTAAGCGCCTCGACAGAGATATGCCCTTCATCTAGTATCTGAAGTGCCGCAAAAAAATTGTCCTTAAACAGCTTTTCCCGTCGCCCTTCGTATGCCAAAGATGCCAGTGCAGACAACACACTGAAATTGCCCTGTATTTTACCAAAGTTAGACTCATTACCCCATAGCGCCACAATAAAGCGTGCCTGAACCCCGTATTTTTGAGCAATTTCTTCAAGCAGTAGTTTGTGCTCGTTGTACTGCTCAACCGCCTGTTTTACTTTCCAGTCAGGTACTCGCGTTGCTAGATAATCATCTAACGTTATTTTTTTCTCTGGCTGGCTTTTATCTGACTTGACGACCGTGGGCCTGAAAGTGATGTCAGAAAACGCCAAGTCTAACTTAGTTTTGTCTATACCTTTTGCGTCCGCTTCTTTTTTCAAATTCGCAACGTAGCTTTTAAAGCCCTCTTCACTCAACCTACTGTCATTACTTAGTTGATTTTCGGCATGAACTGTAAGTGAGAAGCTTAAGGTTACACTCACTAAAACTAGTGCAATATTGCGCGGTTGAGGAAACGGGCTATGGCTACGACGCTTAGCATTAACGGTAATTCGGTTGACTAAGCGGTTAAGGGTCTTTAATAACATGGAATTTTAGAACTTCTTATCGGGCGTTTTTGAAAGCCCTAGCGATTCGCGGTGCTGCTCTAGCAAGTTATCTTCTTTTGGCGGCATTTGAAGATAAAAGCCTTTATCATTAAGTTCGTCGATAAGCTTTTGCTTATCAACCATGCCAAGTTTCTCTCGTTTTTCTAAAGCAATAATGGTAACAAATTCAGGGCGACCAAACTTTGCCATTAGCGGTTCCGGCACGTCTTCAAAATGGTCTTTTTTTGGTACGTATAAATACATACCGTCTTTTTTTCGCGTTTTATAAACTGCGCATAGCATAGAATTTTTACTCTTTCTTAATTCGTTTATTTAGTTTCTTTTGGGTTCACTATGTAGATTAAATTGGCCACAGAACATACACCTCTCGCCAATTCTGCTCACCCATATTACTTTTAAAGCACTATTGGGCGGGAGCGTCGCCAAGTAAACGGGTTACGTGAGGGCGAAACAATGGCTCTCTCCACGTCGACAGCACATCTGGCATTAAGCCCTGAACGCGGGTCTCATCAACCGAAAACCAATACCATTTTAACAGCTGATTCAGCTGTTTTTTAGAAGCAATAACGTCACTATTAACGGCATTGTCTTTCGCTATTTGATCGCTGATGACTTTAAGCTCAGCCAACGTTTTCTTGTACTTTGCAATATCGATTAACCGCAGCACTACCGGTAGTCTAAGCTTTTCTGGCGTTTGCGCGTATCTAGCTCTTGTTTCTTCAATTAGCGTAATGATGGTATCGCCGTATCGGCGTACCGACTGATGATTCACGCCGTTAATGCGAGAAAGGCCAGACTTGCTATCAATAAGCCGCTGCGCTGCTTCAAATAGATGTCCTTCTTTAAACACAAAATTTAAAGCCAAGTCTTTTTTACGTGCAGTATTTAAACGCCACGCCGCTAATGCTTGTAATACAGTGAGCTGCTCGCTGTTTAATCGCCAGTTGTTTTTAATACTCAAATAAGCAAAATCTTCAGGCATTTGGGCGCGCTTTTTATCAACTAGCAAAGCGATTTCCTGGTAAATCCAGTGTACTTTACCCGCCTCTTGTACTTTACTGGCTAACTGTTGATAGCAAGGCAGTAAATACAGCACATCATTCGCTGCGTAGCTAAGCTGGGCTTCGCGAAGTGGCCTGGCTAGCCAGTCGGTACGCGACTCTCCTTTGTCTAAACTTATGTCACACAGTAACTCTACAAGCTTTGCGTAGCCAAGAGATGGCCCCATGTCCAAAATACTTCCCGCAAGCTGGGTGTCAAACACAGGCGTTGGCACCGTATCAAAAGCAGTTAGGAATGCCTCGATGTCTTCAGAACACGAGTGCAGTACTTTTACGACTTCGGTATTCTCCATGAGATCGATAAACGGGCTCATGTTGTCAATGGCTAGCGGATCGATAAGTACCAGTTGGTGACCATCATACAGCTGGATAAGGCCTAAATGAGGAGTAAGGGTTTTCGTTCGTACAAATTCGGTGTCTAAGGCTACCGCCTCTTGACGCTGTGCGGCAGTGCACACTTTTTCGAGTTGTTCAGATGTTGTAATTAATTGATATTGCATATTTTTGCACAGTAATAAAAAAGCCGGCTTACGCCGGCTTTCACAAAACTATTTCAAAGGAATTAGTCTCGAAGCTCCCGACGCAGTATTTTACCTACATTGGTTTTTGGTAAGTCGTCTTTGAAAACAACTTGCTTAGGCACTTTGTAACCTGTTAAGTGATTACGGCAATGCGCGATAACGTCTTTCTCAGTAAGTGAGTCCTTGTTTCGTACTACGAACAATTTCACCACTTCACCACTGACCTCATGAGGAACACCAACGGCCGCTGCTTCAACAATGTTGTCATGCATCGCAGCTACTTCTTCGATTTCGTTGGGGAACACGTTAAAGCCTGATACCAGGATCATATCCTTTTTACGGTCAACAATATAGAAGTAACCTTCATCATCTACCGTTGCAATGTCACCTGTGGCTAACCAACCGTCTTTTAGAATTTCTTCTGTTGCTTCAGGTCGGTTTAAATAGCCTTTCATCACCTGTGGCCCTTTTACCCACATTTCACCCGGCTCGCCCTTTTCGACAGGGTTACCGTCATCATCAAGAAGTTTGATATCTGTTGACGGAACCGGCATACCAATTGCGCCTTTATAAGCTTCAATCTGAGGTGGGTTAACCGCAACTACAGGCGAGCACTCTGTTAAGCCATAGCCTTCAAGAAGCACAGTACCGGTAACCTTTTCCCACTTTTCTGCAACAGGACGCTGAACAGCCATCCCGCCGCCTAAGCCGAACTTAAACTTGCTAAAATCAAGCTCGCTGAATCCAGGAGTGTTCAATAGGCCGTTAAATAAAGTATTAACGCCTGGCAAAATGGTAAACGGATATTTGCTAAGCTCGTTTACAAAAGCAGGCATATCGCGTGGGTTCGTAATAAGTAAGTTACGACAGCCGTATTTAACGAACATTAGGCAATTCGCCAGAAGCGCAAAGATATGGTAAAGCGGAAGCGCTGTTACGACAAAGTCTTCACCTTCTTCAATGACGGTTTCTAGAATACCTGACACCTGCTCTAGGTTAGCAACCATATTGCGGTGAGTAAGCATAGCACCTTTAGAAACACCCGTTGTGCCACCCGTATACTGAAGGAATGCTAAGTCGCCGCTGTCGATGTCTGGGCGCGTATATTCAAGAGACTGCCCTTGTTTAACCGCCGACATAAACGACGTCGTCTCAGGTAGATTAAACGAAGGTACCATCTTTTTAACGTACTTCACCACCGCATTCACTATCCAGCGCTTGGGCGCGGGAAGCATATCGCCTAAAGCCGTCAAAAAGACTTCTTGCAAATTAGTATCTGCAATCACCTCTTCTAAAGTGCAGGCAAAGTTTTCGACTATAACAATGGCTTTCGCATTGGCATCGTTTAGCTGATGCTTCAATTCACGTGCGGTATAAAGAGGATTAACGTTAACCACAACCATACCTGCACGCAATATCCCAAACATGGCAACAGGATACTGAAGGAGGTTGGGCATCATGATTGCAACAGCATCACCGCGTTTCAGGCCGCTAGACTGTAAGTAAGCAGCAAATTGCGCTGACAAGGTATCTAGCTCTTCAAACGAAATTGAGTGCCCCATATTAATGAAGGCTTCTTTATTTTTAAACTTCTTAACCGACTGCTCGAAAATGTCTACTACAGATGCGTAACGATCGGCATCGATTTCTGCGGAAACGCGAGGGTCGTAATGCTTAAGCCAGGTTTTTTCCACCAAAACCTCCTCTACTTTATTCTTATACTATTTGATGAGCGCATTAAGAAGGCGCGCCCATATAACTGGTCTGATAACTTGCGAATAGTATAGGAAGTGTAAAAAAAAATAAACGCTACAATTTACAATTGCTCAACAAAATTGCGAATTATTAGCCCTACATCATCAGTATTTTCCATGTGAATATGATGACCGCCTACTAATTGTTCATATTGTGCATTTAAGAACCACCCTTTTCTTTCGGGAAAAACGCTTTCGAGATTTTTAAAGCTATTGGATGCACCAATAAAAAGTACAGGACATACAATAGCACGCATAAGAGATTCTGCCTGCTTTTCTGTCAGTCTTAGTGATGATTTTGTGCGAAGCTTAGGGTCACTTGACCAGAAGCAATGTCCGCCAGCATCTTGGGTTAAGTTTCTAGACAATATTGAACGTGCGTGTTCTTCTGGAATATCTGAAATTTTGCATCTTGCTTTTACGGCTTCTTCTAAATCAACAATCTGTAATTTATTACGCGATTTGGCATGTCGACTAATAATAGACTCTCGCATTTGCTTTGCAGTGGTTTCCTCGCTTTCGGTAAGCGGTCCACATGCATCGATACTTATCACAGCAGTGACTTTCTCAGGAAATAGAGAAGCAAACAAGGTTGCTAATATTCCGCCAAGGGAGTGCCCTAATAAAATAACTTCATCCCATTTTTGAGATTCTATCAGCGCATACAAGTCTTGTAGGTAATCGGCTTGATTGTAATGTGTGCCCTGCGCACGATGCGAGGAGCGGCCATGCCCTGCAAGATCAATAGCAACAAAACGATGGGATTGAAGGTAAGGCGCTAACAGCCGTAGACTTTCAGCGTTATCTAGATACCCATGTAAACCAATGATAACTTTGTTACCACCTTGATTGTCTAAGGCTGCTAAGTGTAATGCGCCAATATCGAACTCTGTTTCAATCATAAGTTTCCATGCTGGCAAACATTTGCCGCCTCCCTTACGTTATCGCTCTACTTAAAAATATAAAGCGGCAATGTTATGCCGCTTTAAAAATTAACCCTATTACTGCTTATCTACCCGCAGTGGTTGTCCCGTCGACTTGGTTCTTGTGCTACTGTCACCTGAATTGCGCGACGGCATTTTAGCTTTGCTCGGTGCATTTTGGTAACGAATAACTCGAGTTCTATTGAAATGGGGATACATCCAAGGCCCATTGAAGCGATGAAACGGTGAGTACCATCCCGTGTGGTAATTGAAGAAATACGTATTTACATCGTAAACCTCTTGCTTTCTCCACATGTGGTAATCGTCAGCGATAATCGTAGGGTAGATATAGGGTTGCTCGCCCACCATACCCGAAGTTGGCGAAGTTATAGTGCCCAAAAATGTGGCCGAGCGCCCTTCTTCAAACACAATAGGATCGACAAAGCCGTCAATCTGTACTTTGAAACGCCCCGCAGTTTCACCATTTGTGGAAGGTTTGCCGTAGTGGTTCAAAGGGAAGTGAGCGAGCTCGATGAGCGTTTTATTAGGCTTGTTTTCAACGCCCACGATCATACCGCCCCAGCGAGCTTTTTGACCTTGTGCATTCGCCCCCGACGTAACCGCCTTAGAATAAGTAATTAATTGAGTACCCTCAGGAACTTCAATACTCTCTGGAACGATAGTACAGCCTGCAGACAACATAACTGTTAGTAAAACTAAATAACGAAACATCAATGCGCTCCTCTAAACCCTAGAAAAGATGTTGCTACTTTAAACTTTTAAGTAGATCTGCATGAACTACACGTGCAGCAACACATTTATTAACTCTTATATACTTTGACGTATCTATTTAAGTTAAAAAGAAAAATTGCGTCCTAGCATTTAAACACTAGCATTATTACGGAAAGACAACCACTGTTGTTCAATTAATGTAACGAATAAATGTAATAGATAAAGGTTATCAAACAACGTTTAGAGTATATCGGAAAGGCGTTTGTTCAAAACGCTGTGCGAAATTTAACAATTTGTTAGATTTTTTACTGCACGGAGTAACACTTTACTTTTTTAATTTAGGCGTAGATATCTACGCCAAACATCGATTGAATGGAATCGCGTTGCTGCTGCTTTTCAAAGCTTGTGTATGAGGCTATGGCATTTTGAGAATAGGTGTTGCCGTCTTCACGGATAAATTTTTGGTACGCTTTGGCATTATCCGTTCCATTTTCGTCGGGCGCAACGACGATCGCCTTGGCAGACGACTCACTTTGCCCTTTACTTTGCTGTTCGGGGTCTTTGTTAATTTTAGCGACACGGCCTTGCGAAGGTTCGGAAGACGGTACGGCGAAATTATTATTGATAATCATACAAAGTTAACTGAGGCAAGAATCATACCATTGGGAAGCGAGCATTAACCTTAAGACTCGCCCCTCTTTTCCCCGTTGCTCGATTTATCTTATTGTTAATAATGGGCGCCCAATATTTGGCGGCGTGTCGCTACTCTCTGCCTGGTAATTTTTTCCACGTAACTTTATCGCGCAGATATACAGGTTCTACATTCACAGCGTCAAATACTTCGCCTTTACTATGTGCATCGATTGCAAGTTTGAGCATATATTGGGCGTTAGGAAGCGTGACATCAGACGTTACCTCACTACATACCTTAGACTTCCACTGGTCAAGTTCCTCGTAGGCAGACCAGCCGGTGCCAGCTGCAATCACAGCGGCGCTATTCTCTTCCTTAAGCGCGTTTAGCTGTTCAATAGCCACTTCAGGCGGACAAACTTGCTCTTCAATACTAAGCACAAGACCACTGTGAGACTGTGAGTAAACCGCGAAATACACTTCACCCATACGCGCATCAGACGCGACGGCAATCAATGCTTCTTTGTGCTGAGTTTTAGACGCCACTTCAAACGCCATAGCTTCAAGCGTGCTTACGCCCGCTACGTTTAAGCCTGTTCCTAACGCTAGTCCTTGAATCATTCCCGTCGCTATGCGAACTCCAGTAAAGCTGCCTGGGCCTCGACCAAAAGCCAATAAATCTAGGTCGCCCAGCGAAATCTCAGCTTCCTTTAACACTTCATCAACCATGGGTAGAAGACGCTGACTATGCTGCTGAGGGCATATCTCAAAACGCGTGATCACAGTGTCTTTGAATTGAAGCGCAACCGAACAAGCTTCGGTTGCCGTGTCTATAGCTAAAATGTTCATGTTTATCTCTTATTTCATATAAGCTGAAAATGGGGCTAGTGGCGTAAAATACGCTTACCGCTTTTTCAGTGCTTTAACTTAGGCTTCATCAATGCCGGCTAAAAATTTTTCTACTTCGTCCAAGCTTCTTGTTCGCTTCATATCCGGTAAGCTACCGACGAAGGTTTTGGCGTAAGGTTTTGTCACTAATCGATTGTCACATATTACCAATACGCCTTTATCTGATGGGTCTCTAATGAGTCGTCCTGCGCCCTGCTTTAACGTAATGACAGCTTGAGGAATTTGAATAACACCAAACGGGTTTGCTCCACGTTTTTTTACATCTTCCATACGGGCTTGAAGCAACGGATCATCAGGTGACGCAAAGGGCAGCTTATCAATCATCACGCAAACCAAGTCGTTGCCGCGTACGTCTACTCCTTCCCAAAACGCGCCTGTGCCCATTAGTACCGCTTTTTCATCTGCAAGGTACGCATCCAGCAATGCTTGCTTGGTGGTAGTCCCTTGCACCAGTAGCGGGTTGTCTATCTCGTCTTCTAGCTTCTGCGCAATCTCTCTAAGCATAGCGTGACTAGTAAACAGCAAAAAACATCTGCCGCGGCTCGCTTTAATTAACCGTTTGGCTGTTTCTAGCAAGGTTTCGCGCATAGCGTAGCTATTCGGTTCAGGTAAATAGCGGGGCACGCAAAGCATGGCCTGTTCAGGGTAGTTAAACGGGCTATCCAATCCTAAGGTTTCTGCGTCTTCTAAGCCCATGCGGCGCTGAAAGTGATCAAAACCGCCATTTACCATTAAGGTTGCCGAGGTGAAAATCCACCCGCGCGGCGGCGATGATACGAAACGTCTGAATTTAGCGGCAATCGATAAAGGCGTTAAATGCATAATGAGGTGGCGCTGAGTAGTTTCATACCACAAACTTACATTTTCTTGCTTATTGTCGCTTAACGCATCTAATTGCTCTCTTGCAGCCACAACACGTTCGTACATGTTGTCTAAATCTTTATCGCGGCCAATATGTAACTTACACACTTCGTGCAGTACACCTAGCGCTTCGGCCAGCTTGCCCACCTGCATACGCACGTCATCACGGTCTAGCGCCTCGGCCCAGTTGCCGCGTTCAGCCGTATCCGGGAACAATAACCGTAAATCAGAGGCAATCATTCTGCATTTGTCAGCTGCTTTGTCTAGCTGCCCTGCATCTTTTAGCACTGTTCTGAACAACAGCGTGATATCTTTCGCAATGTCGTGAATTTGCCTTGTTGAAAGTGACTCACCAAAATAATCACTCGCAATATCAGGAATTTGATGAGCCTCATCAAAAATAATCGCGTCAGCTTCTGGGATAAGTTCGCCAAACCCTGTGTCTTTCAGTGCCATATCTGCAAAGAAAAGGTGGTGGTTTACCACAATAATATCAGCATCTAGCGCCTTTCTGCGTGCTTTAACCAAGTAACAGTCTTCATAATCTGGGCAATCGCGGCCCAAGCAGTTATCCACTGTAGAGGTAACAAGCGGTAAAACGCGGGCATCTTCAGGAAGGGTTTTAAGCTCCCCCATATCACCTGTTTTCGTAGTACTAGACCAACGTTTCACTTCTGAAAGCTGACCCAATACCTCTTTTTCAACCAGCGTAGAATTACCACTGTGCTGTGCTACTCGATGAAGACAAAGGTAATTTGAACGGCCTTTTAACAGTGCAGTTTTTCGCTTGCTGCCCAGGGCCTTTTTTACCAGTGGTAAGTCGCGGTGAAATAACTGCTCTTGTAAGTTTTTAGTTCCTGTAGAAACAATGGCCTTTCCGTCGCTCAACAATGCAGGGGCGAGATAAGCGAAAGTTTTTCCCGTTCCCGTTCCCGCTTCAACGATCAAACTACCCGTGGTATCAATAGCACGCTTAACCGCCTTTGCCATTTCAGTTTGAGCTTCGCGAGGTACAAACCCCTTGATAGCACCCGCAAGGAGGCCATCTGAAGAGAATACGTTATTTATTGTGGGCATGGTTTCAGCGCTGTCGTTACTTTTCTACTTTAGGCCGCGCATTATGCCAAAAAGCCTTTAAAATGCCCATCAAAGGTTTACACTTTAGCGTGAGCCAAGCCCACTCTCTTAAATCCTGAACTACCCAGATATCAAAAAAAACTTCCCACCTTAACTATTCGCTTCCTGACACTTTAAGAGTCAAAAAAATTGTTAAATTTTTGATGAAAAGAATTTGTCTTCTAGAACAAAAAAATTAGCTTTTTAATAGTAAAACTTAGGCGCAATATCCCGCTCGTAAATATTTACACAACTATTTAACGAGGTAATTATGAAAGGTTTACGCTTTATAGGTTTAGGCTTGGTAGGTTTAAGCGCAATGGCGTTGTCTGTAATTGCAGCTGCATCGGAAGAAGCACCTGCAGAGCTGGTAGCGGAATTAACCCAGTTTTGTAAGGAAATCGCTGCAGAAGAAGGCACAAAAGGCAAGTCGGAAGACGTATTCGTATTAGAGTGCGTAAACGATGAGCTAGAAGCTGAAGGTTACCAGAAGCTGAAATCTTTAAACTAGTCTAACAAGCTAGTTTACTGATTCGCGTTAACAGAATGAATAAACGTGCCTCTCCAGAAATGGCGGGGCCTTTTTGTGCTTTTCTTTTTTGTACTTTTCTTTTTTTTGCGCGTGGTTTCGGGCTCTGGTCTTAGAAAAATTTTTCGCTGTTCAGCGTTTTTGACGGCGACATATACCATAGCTGCTCAATATAAAAGTTAACGCTCAAAAAACGCGTCAACCAAATCGGCGAGTGATTCTTCTAACTCTTCTTCAAAAGTGTCGATATCGATGCCAAAACTGTCCATATATTTAGCCGCATTGTCGCGGGAAAGTACGGCATTTTTTATCTGAAATTCAAGCTCAGGCAGTGTCTTGTCGTAGCGGGGCTTAATGGTCCATCGCAAACAATGACCATGGTTGTCTTTTAGCTTTTTCTTGGCAAATACACAGAATTCCTCGACGTAATCAGCACCTTGCGGCCCAAGGCAACCCGGTTCTATGCGGTACATCACCAGCAGCTTTTTATATAGCGGAAGTCGCGTTTCCATCACATCTTCAATTTGTTTAAAGATTTGATTATCGGAAAATTTTGAGAATTTTGCCAGCCACGCAAGGGGTGAATACGAGAAATGTCATATTCACCCATATTATTACTCTGCTAGTTCAGGATCTTTTATGAACAAAATATCCATGATAATTGCAGGGTCCCACTCGCGCATCTCTGCTTCGCATTTCAGTCGAATTTCATCTAAGTCACTGATCGTTGCAATAGAGAATGCGTCATCCACTATAATGTGGACTAGCAGATAAACATCCCTACCCCGTTTACTAATTCGCACTTCCACGTGCTCGTATGGAACGTCCGCCAAGGTTTTTTTGAATTTTTTCTCGATTACCGCCGAGATAGCTTCAGGCGGCGCTTTATTGATTACCTCATTAAGGCTTTCACGCAGGATCTTAAACGGAACCGGCAACATCGCCGAGCCAAGAATAATCAATAAAACTGGGTCAACGTACGGCGACAGCGTTCTATATTCCGTCAACTCCAGCGCATAGGCCAAAATAAAAGCAAACAAGATGGATGCACTTAGCACACCGTCTATCATCCAAGTATGAGAATCCACTTTTACTAAATCGGACAGTAGATGCTTACCTTTTACACGCATGTAAAAAGAGATACTAAAACAGCCAACCGTTGCCACAACACCATAGACCATACCAATACCATAGTCAGCTGCGTGACCACCTGCTAGTAAACTCTGAACAGAGCTCGCGACGGCATACACACAAGTGGCAATGATAATAAGCGACTTAAACATGTTTAGCGTAGGCTCAATTGCCGTGTAACCAAAGTGGAACCGGTCATCATCAGGACGTTGAACCAAATTAGCTACTTTAAGCGTTAGCATTGACATAACAAAAGCAATTAACGAGTAAGCAGCATCAAATAAAATAGCGCCAGAGCTGGTTAAAATGGCAAAACCAAGCGCAATAACGACAAATGCACCGGCAATGTAAAAAGAAAGCGTTAATAGACGCTTTTCTTCAAGGTGATGGAAGCCAATGTCCATGAGAGTCACATCGAAATTAAGGTGCGCGGATTCTACTCCGTTATTTTAAAAAAAATAGTGCTTTGAACAAAAATATTGCTATTTTTTTAATCAATTCAGTGATACATAGCGCCTATATAATTTCGACTTAACGCAATGCGTTTTTAATACCTATTTTAAACTATGAAAACCGTTATCCACCCTTCTATAAAAAGTTATTTTGATGCTAATGAAAGCCAGCAGGAAATCGAACAGGCATTCTCTCGAGGGCTTGCTTATGCGGGCCATTCTCTCATGGTGCCAGAGAAGTTTAGTTATCAGGTGCTGCCGCACTTTAACGACCGTTATGTGTTATTTAATCAGGGTGAGAACCATGAACTTATATCCAATGTTTGCTTACATCGACAAGCTCAACTTCTTGAAGGGCAAGGTCGGGCACGCAGCATTGTTTGTAAACTCCACTGTTGGGGCTATGACAACACAGGCCAGCTTAAAGGGACGCCCCACTTTAAGGGTGCACCTAACGGTCAGTTGAAAAAGGAATCGCTATCAGTATGGAACGGCCTTCTATTTAGAGGGCGCTCTCCTGATATGGACTTATCTGCCCTTGGGCTTGAGGACTATCTCGACTTTACCGATTACTTTTACGCCGGTTCTGAAACGTCGGAATATCAATTTAACTGGAAGACATTTATCGAGATCTATCTAGAGAACTATCACGTGTACTCCATGCATCCTGGGCTTCGCCAGTTTGTTAAACCCGATGATTTAGAGTGGTCCTTTGGCGATGATTTTTCAATTCAAAAAGTAGGGCTAGGCGACCAGCTTACCAAGCGCACAACGCCGCGTTACAGAGAGTTCCAAGACGCATTATTGGCACGATTCGGGCAAACACTTCCTCGCTTTGGCGCAATATGGTGCTTTTTGTACCCTAATATTATGATTGAGTGGTACCCGGACATTATCGTTGTCAGCACGATTTACCCCAAGGGTGCGAGCGCGTGTATAAACCACGTAGAATTTTATTATCCAAAAGCGCTTTATAAGGATATGCCAGACTACTTTGCAGCAGAAAAAGCGGCCTATATGGAAACAGCGGTAGAAGATGAAGAAGCCTGCCTATTGTTAGAAAAAGGTCGACGGGCACTTTATTTATCAGGCGAAGAAGAACAAGGCCCCATAGAACCGTTTTTAGAAGCGGGCGTGGCGCATTTTTACGACTGGCTTGCTAAACAATAGCAATCTTGGTGCTTTAAACAGTGTTATTTCACAAAAAGGGAGTTTTGATGAAAAATTACAAAGGGTCTTGTTTGTGCGGTTCAGTAACTTTTGAAATTGAGGGTGATTTTGACAGTTTTTATCTATGCCACTGCAAACATTGTCAAAAGGATACAGGTTCGGCTTTCGCTGCCAACCTGTTTTCAAGTTCGGCTATATTAACTTGGGTATCGGGTGTTGACGCTGTGACTACCTTTACTCTTGAAAACACCTGTCACTGCAAAAGTTTCTGTAAAATTTGTGGTTCAGCCCTCCCGAATACTCAATTCGGTAACATTCTAGCCGTACCCGCTGGGTGTTTGGATACAAAACTACTCATTAAACCTACTGCACATATCTTCGGCGTAAGCAAAGCTGCGTGGGAACAAAGTTTAGAAACAATTACAAAATTCGAACGTTTACCGTAACAAACATCGAGCACTAATTCGAAACTTGGTGACTTTATATTAAACAAAACTCGCTGCTTGAATAGCTGCAGGTCGATTGATGCTTACGGTCTTAGCGAACCTAAATCATCTTGTATCACTTTTGTTAAAATCATTGGGTAACTTTTGCATGAAATTCTATAGTTCTCACAATTCAGCGTAACGCTCACTAGCCCCACAAAAACCTAAACCATTTATTTTTCATGCACTTACTAGAATGGCACATGCTGTGAATAGTCCATAGTGAATTCTCTCCTCCGTTTTTAAGCAGTATGGAGGCCGAAAAACCAAGGAGTAAGATATGAAAAAGTTAACTATTGCTACACTAATCAGCGCCGCGCTTTCTACCGGTGCATTCGCTGGTGACATGAAAAAAATCGACACTACCTTCGTTGATTTAGACAACGATGACAATGGCTACATCTCGAAAGAAGAAGCTGATGACGATGAGATTTATGCGCACTTCTCCAAAATTGATACTAATTCAGACATGCAGCTTTCAATCAAAGAGTTTAATACTCACGTAATGAAGCATCCTCAACATTTCGATGATGAAGTGCTCGCTACGGTAAAGTCTATGAAAGTGAGCATGGGCAAAAAAGGAGCCATGGAAACAAAAGTTAAAGTTGACACCGATGTAGATGAAGTGGTCGCAGCGACGAAAGATAAAAGACTAACCCACGAACTAAGAGCTGAAACTGAGTTGGAAGCTAATGGAAATTTAAAGAAAACAACCGTTGAAAAAGTGGCGAAAGATACTGTCGTTCACGATAAAACGGTTATTGCAGATGAAGCGGTCATTGCACGCAGTAAATTTGAGATGATGGACGCTAACAGCGACGGGAAGCTTACTAAAGCTGAAGCCTCACGAAGTGGCGTAACTCGTGACTTCGCTAAAATTGACGCAAATGACGATGAATTAATTACACGTACGGAATTTAAGCGTTATGAAAATTCGTCTGAAAGTAACACAAGCAATAGCTCTGAAGAGTAATGACTAAGTGATACTAGAGCCGCACCGGCGGCTCTTTTTCTACGTTTACAGCATGTTTTGCACACGTGCCTTCAATGTTGTACACGGCAAGAATTTTCTTTAATAGTCCATCACTTTATCGAAGAGGGATTTTTATGTTAGCTTCCACAGGAATTAAAGGCCTACTTGCGTATCGAGCACTGCGGAAAATGAACAAGCCCAGTGCTAACACAGCGCAAAATAAAGAGAACTTTGTAACATCTAGCACTTTGAACGACGCGACAACGCCTCCATCTGTCGTCGCCATTACGGGCTCTGCTTACGCGCTATCTAAGATGACGCATGCACCAAAGGTTCAGCGCTTTCTTTTAAAGTCGACGTTATCAGCTTCAGTGGCGGGATTACTTAACGCAGCGCTTAAACGTTTGATTGGACGAAAGCGTCCAAGAGCAGAGAGCGGCCCTGAAATAAAAGGCCCCGCATTGAAAGACAAATTTAACTCTATGCCATCAGGGCACGCATCAGCAGTAGCGGCAGTGGCTGGTTCAATACCTCGTAGTTCTGGACCTTTACTATTAGCGTCAGCGGCAGGCTTAGCTGCTACAGCTGTTATAGGAAAGTCGAGGACTAAGCGCGACGCGCATCACTTATCAGATGTTTTGGTGGGAAGTTGTTTGGGCTTTGGCGTGGCCTATGCGGTATCGAAGCTAGAAAAGCCTGTTGAAGATGAAGTTGAAAGTCTTAAGCAGAGCTCTCACCTGCCGAATCGATTTAAATAACGCTAATCACGGAAATACGAGCTACGGTGTGTCTCCTCTCTTTTTTAGGAAGGGACACACCTATATTAAATGAATTAAATAAGCATCTAACTTTCGGGTGTGGACTTAATCACTTCCTCGATTTCACTGTTACCACTTAAGCGCGCGAGATCAATTAAATAGCCTTTTTCTAGCTTATTTAAAGTGTGCCCTTCAAGTCGCGCTTTAACCTCTTTTACATCACCATTGGCAATGGATGTTTTCAGCGCAGCGTGATTATTTAAAGAGCGGTCTTCGCTTTTTTCAGTTGGATCATACGTAGTCATAGTTCGTCCTTAATCTTTACTCAGTAAAAAATGAAAAATCTCATATACCTTTTGTAGTTAAACACTACGCCAAACGATCAACGCTTCAAGCTACCCAAATTTCAAACTGCCAAGGTTCAAGCTTACAGACAGAACCAGCTTTAAAATTTCGCTTCTCCTCGTGCTGCCATTGTGTATATTCGCCTTGAAATAGTGGCTCTTCAAAGGTTACTTCTAGATGCTCATTTGAAAAATTAATCACAACAAACACTTTTTCACGCTCGTTATGACGTACGAAGCTAAAAACCTTGTCCATCTTAGAGTTTGGCACCTGAATCATTCTTGCGCCGTACTCTCCATTTCCTAGCACGGCTTTAGACTTTTTAAGAGCAATTAGCTGGCGATATAAGCTGCCTATTTCATGTTCTCGCCAATGTATAGGATCGCGCTCAAAAAACGCTAAACGCTTGGTTTCCCCAGCTTCTTGCCCATTATGAATGAGCGGCATGCCCTCACCTATTACCGATAAAGCAATGCAGGCTTCAAGCGCATCTCCAAATTGTTCGCGCTGGGTGCCATCCCAGGCATTTTTGTCATGATTACTCACGAAGGTCATTCTGTAAGCCGAGTGAGGCCAGCTGCGTTCGTTCCACGAATAATATTTGCGCAACCTATCCAGAGAACACTGTCCGTGTGCGAGTTCGTGTAGCGTCTCGTTCCAGCTCCATGCGTAAGTCATATTGAACGCATTTTCGTGAAGATCTCGATTCTCCCATTCAGCCAACATGAAAACTGGTCTGATTGCGCTTAGCGTTTGCACTGCTTGCTGCCAAAAATCGTTGGGGACATACCCCGCTACATCACAGCGAAATCCATCAATATCGAATTTTTCAACCCAATAGCAGAGCGCGTTAATCATGTATTTGCGAAGACCGACTTGTTCGTAATCGAACTCAATAATATCGCTCCAGTCCCACCAGGGAGACGGGCGAAAGTCGCCCTTGTAGTCTTTGGCGTACCACTCGGGGTGCTGCTCAACCAAAGGGTTATCCCACGCACTGTGATTTGGCACCCAGTCTATGATGACTTTAAGCGAAAGACGGTGCGCTTCTTCCACCAGCGCTTTGAAATCTTCTTCGCTACCAAATTCTGGGTTTATGGCCAGATAATCTTTTACCGCATAGGGGCTACCTAGCTCCCCTTTCCTGTTTTTTTCCCCAATAGGATGTACAGGCATTAGCCAAACAATATCCGCGCCGAGTGACTTAATGTGAGCTAACCCTTTTCTCACTCCTTCAAAGTCACCTTCTTGCGAAAATTGTCGGGTATTGACCTGATAAATAACGGCATGAGAAGACCATTCAGGCTGAAGCACCTTGTATCGTTTTTGAGGGACAGGATTGATATCCATATTATCTTTCCTTATCGAAATGAGCGTTTAGAAGAATCTAAATTGTGTTCATTTTATTGTGCGTCACATTACTTTTAGGCTTTACGTTGCTTTAAGCTGGGCTGTCAACAGTCGCGATTTCATGGGTTAAAGAATAGGTAAACTGGTAACACCTAAAATTAGTACCCAAAGGCCGAAAAAAAGTTTTAAACGTTGAACAGAAAATGCCAAAACTACATATTTTGCAATTACTCCACCGATTATTGCACCAGCCCCAGCAAATAAAACAACCTGCCATACTACGGACTCGCTAACAAATATGTGATATGGCAAGGCAGACCATACGGTAAAAGCCGATAATATTACGGCTACAGCGATAGACATGGTGACATTGAAACCACGAATAATAAGGTAAACCGCCACTAGCTCACCCACCCCTACCGAGAGCCATGCGGTAATAATGCCGCCCACAAAACCAATGAAAGGTAAAAGCAAAAGATCTTTGGTGTGTAAGTCTTTTTTAAAATGGGTGCGCTTCATTAACGGAATAGAGGCAAATATTGCAATCGCCAATAGAATAGAAAAACTACCGAATGCAATATGAAGGTTATGAGCACCGCCCCATAAATGCGCTAACAGCAACTTACTTTGCGAAGAATACTGCGCAAACCCTATACCGCAAATTGACGATGGAACCGTTAGCAGTAGCGCGCTCGGCAGCGCTTTCCAGTAGCCATCTTGTTTGTGCTGGCGTTGATAATACGCTGCCCAGGTTAATGCGCCAGCGGTCATGCCGCAACATTGAATAGCAAAGCTGGTTGCCACAACGCTTTGCGCAGAAAATGACAGGTAGTTAAAAAACGGAACAAAAACCACACCACCGCCTGCACCTGTCGCGTTCGCAAATATCGCACCTATGATACCTAGCCCGCTAAATAAACCGAACTCTTTAATGAGATTGCCAAGTGCGGGTTGCGCTAGCAAAATGGCGCACCATGCCAAAAGAAGTAACACAAGAAATAATTTGCCAGTATGGCGCTTTAATAAAGAAATCACTCACGTCCCTAAGACAAAATACGACAAATGTCAGAAAACACTTCCGATTAATATGTTATTCATTCGCAACAGTACATTTTTCGAACTATTGTTAACGCGCAACGTATAAGCTTTTACTTACACAAATATCACTTACAGCACGTTGAACAACATGGTTGAAGTATCTACATTTGAGCAGCAGGTGCAACTGCATCTTTCACCAAACCGCTCTGCAACATGGCAGCAAACTAAATATCTTATTGCAGCTTTTGCTTTTTTTATTAGTTCAATTGCTATCGCTTGGACAATAGTGGGCGCGTGGGTCATCTTGCCGTTTGCAGGGTTAGAGGTTGGGCTGTTAGCAGTAATTATGTACATGGTGTCTAAAGCCACTTACCGGTGGGAAACCATTCTAGTTTCTGTCGATAATATCCATGTATCTTGCTCAAACGGAGCAACTCTGTGCTTTCCTAGATTAGATACGTCCCTGTTTTATCAAAAAGATTTAAGCCTTAAAAGTATTTCACGATTAATTTTACAGACCCCTTTGCAGCAGTTTGAACTGGGCACATTTCTTAATTCGGAAGATAAAGAGCAAGTACGCGATAGTCTGCATCAAGCAGGGATAGTGGTGTGTACAAATAAATGGTGGTGAAGTTAGTCATTATGATTTGTGGATGCAAACTTTATTCAGTTCCTAAATATGCACGTTCTAATTAACGTGCGTCTAAACTTTCATGACACAAACTTAATGATCACTGTAGCCGTTTTCGACTAATTAACTATATAACGCAGCCACAGTTAGCTGCGACCTAACGAGGGCTACACTATGAACTTATATATTGAATCATTAGAAGGTGGTAACTACCTTGCAGCTACAGGCATGGGCGCTTCACGCACTTTAGTTCGAGATAAAAAATCGCAACCCAAAACGTTTCACTGTTTAAATGAAATCAGAGAGCATTTTGATACTCAAGCCTTTGAGCATGTTTGGCTTCGCCAAAGTACGCCGTATGAAGAAATGGTCGGTCAAACGGACCATCCCGGTGCGCTAGAACTTGAAATTGAATGGTAAATCTTTATCGGTAAGAGGCTAATAACTCATTTAGCTTTTTCTAATTTAAGTTTGAATGCATCACCTAGCACAGTTTTTGCGTACAAGTCATGTAACGTAAATAAAAACGGTATTTTATTGAATTACTAGCGATAGAAACTGTCTTTTAACGCAAGTAATAAAATACCTACATGCTAAGGAGAATTGCATGAAGATTAGTAAGTTAGCGATTAAGTCTGTATTTTTGGCTGCTGTTTTGGCATTAACTGCTTGCGCCTCTATGGGTGATGGTACTGTTGCTGAAAAGCAACAAGCGATCTTAGACATGCAAGAAAATGCGCTGGCTCGCCTATACACCGAGAAGCCAGATACTCGCTCTCAGATAAGAGACGCAGCGGGATACGCCGTATTCACCAACGCCAACATAAATGTTTTCTTTGTGGCA
Source organism: Alteromonas portus (assembly GCF_005117025.1). Classification (GTDB taxonomy): domain Bacteria; phylum Pseudomonadota; class Gammaproteobacteria; order Enterobacterales; family Alteromonadaceae; genus Alteromonas; species Alteromonas portus. The sequence goes on from NZ_SWCO01000008.1 coordinate 375,155, forward strand.
GCGGGCACCGGTTACGGTGTTGTGAACAATAATGTTACCGGTGCAAAAACATATATGAATATGGCTGAAGGCGGCGTTGGCCTTGGTTTAGGCGCCAAAGACTATCGCATTGTTATGGTTTTCCACACTCAAAAAGCGATGAACTACTTTATCGAAAACGGCTGGACAGTAGGCGGTAATGCAGACGTCGCAGCAAAAGCAGGTAATAAAGGCGCATCAGCAGAAGGCGAAGGCTACTTGGGCAACGTTACAGTTTACACAATGACTGAAAGTGGCCTTACGCTACAAGCCACGGTAAAAGGCACTAAGTTCTGGGTAGACAAAGAACTAAACTGATCCTGCGCTAACTATGCCTAATTGAATTATCGATTAGTGCTCCAACTAACCGAAGGCCTCTTGAATGCAAGAGGCCTTTTTATTTTCGCTGGCACTGTTTTACAGTGCGTTCGCCGAGTGTGGCAGGCATTAAACCTTAAACAATGTTTTGCATAAGCGCTTTTAATTGGGCATATTTTAAACACAATTGGCGAAGGGATTTTTTATGATTACCGTGGTTTTCAATCAAAAAGGTGGCGTGGGCAAATCGACTGTAAGTACCAACCTAGCTGCTCAAAGCGCTAAACTGGGCCATAAAACCTTACTAGTAGACTTAGACGCTCAGGGAAACAGCACTTACTACACAGGGTTTGACGCTAACGAGGAAAGCCTTACCGTGGCCGATATGTTCAAACAAGTGGTGGGAATATTTAGAACAGCGAAGAAACCTAAGGAGTTCGTTCACCCCACGCCTTTTGAAAACCTCTTCGTCATGCCGTCCTCGCCAGCCTTAGCTGACGTAGAGCGAGAGCTCGAATCTCGCTACAAAATTTTTAAACTCAGGGACGCATTAAAAGAGCTAAAGGGCGAATTCGACAACATTTATATTGATACGCCACCTAATTTTAATTTCTATTCAAAAGCGGCACTTATTGCTGCTGATGGCTTTTGTGTACCGTTTGATTGCGATGACTTTTCGGCACAAGCTATCGAGCACTTACTCAACAATGCCACAGAACTAAAAGAAGACCACAACCCTGAACTGTGTTTATTGGGTGTTGTAGTTAATCAATTTAATGGTCAAGCAAAGCTGCCGACAGAACTAGTACAATCGCTCAAACAACAAGGGTTGCCAGTGTTAGAAAGCTATATAAGTGCTACAGTGAAGGTGAAAGAGTCCCACTCTAAGCGCATGCCACTACCCTTCTATTTACCCAAGCATAAAGTCACGGGCCAAATAGAAGCACTATTTGAAGAACTAAGCGCACTTCAAACGTAATGCCAGCAGAATATCCTAGACATCAATATCAATATGCTTAAGCCCGCTGCCGTTACTGTTTCGTTCTTTATCCTTTGAGTTCTCGACTGACGCGTCAACCACCTCAGTACGCTTAACGTCTTGAAAGTTGTCTCGCTCTTCTTCGTTAAGGTGCTCAGACTTTTTCGCCTTCTGCACTTTCTTCACGCGCTCATCCGGCTCAACCGGCACTTTGGTGTTGCGAGGCAAAATTGGAAACAGTAAATCGTTGCTCATGTGCTCACCAGATGTTTACTTTTGTCACTACAATTTATCGGCAGCGTAATGCTAAAAATTACGGTTCAAAACTAATTCATAACGAATAGTTTTATTATATACACATTAATTTAGAGTTAATGTGCGAAAGAAGTTCACTTTTGCCTTGCAAATCTTAAGTCAAACCGCTAATGTTTGGGCCGTTCGAAATTAGGAATTAAATTCATCAAAATGATTAACTGCGCGGCGAAACATCACCATCACCACAAAGCATAACCTTTCAGGTTCGTGCTGGAAGGTCTATATTTCCTTCCAGTGGCGCAGATAGAAAATTCTCGACCCTCGGAAGGAAACTTCCGGGGGTTTTTCGTTTTAGGCGCAATCAAAAGTTAAGACACAACGTGTAAGGAACGTTTCAATGAGTAACAGCAAAAGACTTCGAATTGCCGTACAAAAATCAGGTCGTCTGAGCGATGACAGCATTGCCCTACTTAAGGCGATAGGCATAAAGTTAAACATTCGTGATCGTCTGCTGATTGCGCATTCAACGAACCAGCCTATTGATTTGCTGCGCGTACGTGACGACGACATTCCAGGTCTTGTCATGGATGGCGTGGTTGACCTTGGCTTTATCGGCGAAAACGAGCTTGAAGAGAAAATGCTTGAACGCAAAGCGGCAGGCAAGCCTTTCGAGTATGAAGTATTACGTCGTTTAGACTACGGTGGTTGCCGTCTGTCAATTGCAGTACCGAACGAGATGGACTACAACGGCATCCAATCGTTAGAAGGCAAAAAAGTAGCAACGACGTACCCTTACCTTCTTGAGCGCTATTTCAAAGACCAAGGCATTAACGCAAAAGCAGTCATGCTTCAAGGCTCTGTAGAAGTTGCTCCACGTGCAGGTGTAGCTGACGCTATCTGTGACCTTGTATCTACCGGTGCAACCCTTGAAGCTAACGGCCTTGTTGAAAAAGACGTTATTTTCCGCAGTAAAGCAGTACTTATTAAGCGCGCTGATGGCGAGCTTAGCGAAGAGAAAGAAACACTGGTTAATCGCCTTATGCCACGTGTTGATGGCGTGTTACTAGCAAAAGAAAGCAAGTACATCATGCTACATGCACCAAAAGCATATTTAGAGCAGGTGAAAAGCTTACTACCAGGTGCTGAAAATCCAACGGTACTACCGCTTGCTGGAAATGAAGAGCAAGTGGCTATTCACGTTGTTTCTACAGAAACCTTATTCTGGGAAACCATGGAGAAACTTAAAGCCCTTGGTTGTAGCTCTATTCTTGTAATGCCAATCGAAAAAATGATGGGCTAAAAGGCAGGCAATTATGATTACTTGGTCATCTCTTTCGGCAAATGAGAAAAAACAGGCGTTAGCTCGCCCGGCTATGGCCAATAGCCAACAGTTAAAACAAACCGTGGGCGAGATTATTGCCCGCGTTGAAGCAGAAGGTGACGCGGCAGTACTGGATTACACGCGTAAATTTGACTGCCCGGACCTTGCTAGCCTTGTACTTTCACAAGACAACATTGATGCTCTTGCCGCCAAGGTTACACCTGAGGTAGCAAACGCCATCGACACAGCGTTTAACAATATAAAAACGTTTCACGAAGCGCAGGTGCCAAGTGACATTGCATTAACCACTACACCAGGTGTTAAATGCGAGCTTCGCTTTACGGCACTTGACGCAGTAGGCCTTTATATTCCAGGTGGCAGCGCACCACTTCCTTCTACCGTGTTGATGCTGGGCGTGCCTGCATTGGTAGCAGGTTGTGAAAATAAACTGCTCTGCACACCGCCAAATAAAGAGCAGTTGATTGCACCTGAAATTGCCTATGCGGCCAGAAAGTGCGGTATCGACAAAATCTTTTTATGTGGTGGTGCTCAAGCTGTTGCTGCTATGGCGTTGGGTACAAACACCATTCCACAGGTTGATAAAATTTTCGGCCCAGGAAACAGCTTTGTGACTGAAGCTAAACAGCAAGTAAGCCAACGTGCTGATGGCGCAGCTATTGATATGCCGGCTGGTCCATCAGAAGTATTGGTACTTGCTGATGAGTTTGCAAACCCTGAGTTTGTAGCGGCCGACCTGCTTTCCCAAGCCGAGCACGGTCCAGACTCGCAGGCTATTTTGGTGTCTAACAGCGCTGCGCTTATTGAAGAAGCAAAAGCCGCGGTTGAACGTCAATTAGCAACCCTATCTCGCGCTGAAATTGCCCGCCCTGCTATGGAAAATGCGCGCTATATTTTGGCCGATACAATTGAACAAGCCATTGAAGCAAGTAACGCCTACGCAGCTGAGCACTTAATTGTACAAATAGAGAACGCCCGTGATTATTTGCCAAAAATTAAGTATGCAGGCTCTATATTCTTAGGCCCGTGGTCACCAGAGTCTGCCGGTGATTACGCGTCAGGTACTAACCACGTACTGCCAACTTATGGCTATGCTAAAAATTATTCCAGCCTTGGTCTTTTAGACTTTATGCGCCGCTACACGATTCAAGAGTTGAGTGAAGACGGCATGCGCAATTTAGGCCCTGCGATTATGGCACTGGCCGCTGCCGAGGGCTTAGATGCACACGAACAAGCTGTTGCACTTCGTATGCAGGCACTTAAGCAAGGAGACGCCTAATGTCGGCGCTTATCGATAACCTAATTAACGACAACTTAGTGCCGCTAAAACCCTACGAGTCGGCACGTCGTTTGTTTTCCGGTGGTCAAGATTGGCTGAATGCTAACGAGTCACCTTATGCTAACGAATACAGCGTTGATAGCAGTAACTTTAACCGTTACCCATCGTGTCAGCCTGAAGCGGTAGTCAGTGGTTACGCAAACTATGCTGGGCTAGATAAATCACAGCTTATTGTTACCCGCGGCGCAGATGAAGGCATCGAGTTACTTATTCGCACCTTCTGCACGCCGGGTAAAGACAGCATTCTAATATGCCCGCCCACCTACGGTATGTATGCTATCAGTGCTGAAACCTGTGATGTGGGCATTAAGAAAGTGCCGTTAAACGACGATTTCAGCTTGAATGTAAATGCCGTTTGCGCTGAAGATGACGTTAACGTGATTTTTATCTGTGCGCCAAATAATCCAACCGGTACGCCGGTCGCTCGTAAAGACATTAAAACTGTGCTTAATCACTTTGCCGATAAAGCACTCGTTGTTGTTGACGAAGCGTACATTGAGTTCGATGCTGACAATACGTGGGCGAATGAGATTAACAATTACCCGAACTTAGTAGTACTTCGTACGCTGTCTAAAGCGTTTGCACTGGCTGGGCTTCGCTGTGGTTTTACACTTGCTCAGGCACCGGTGATTCAAGCTCTGCTTAAAGTGATAGCGCCCTATCCCATTCCAGAGCCAGTAGCGCAGATTGCTGCACAAGCATTATCGGCTGAGTCGCTAACGTTACTTGAGCTTCAGGTGGCTACCATTAACCGGGAAAAAGAGGCCCTAGCCGAAGCGCTGGCATCTATTGAAGGCTTTGAATTAGTGGGTGATAGGCGAGCAAACTTTATCTTATTCCGCTACGCAAAAGCGCAAGCCCTAATGCAATACTTGGTAAGTCAAGGCATGCTCATTCGTGACCAATCAAAACAGCTTAACTTACAAAACTGTTTACGCGTAAGCATCGGCACTGAAGAGCAAAACCAGCGTTTAATGCAGCTAATTAACGAATTTAAAAATAATGAGGACGCGGCATGAGTCAGCAAGCCATTTTATTTATTGACCGCGACGGTACACTTGTAGAAGAGCCGCCAATAGATAAGCAATTAGATAGTTTAGAGAAGCTTGTATTCGAGCCAAACGTTATTCCTGTGCTACTTAAGCTTAAAGCGGCAGGCTTTAAGTTAGTAATGGTGAGTAACCAAGACGGCTTGGGTACAGACAGTTTCCCGCAAGAAGACTTCGACAAGCCACACAATGCCATGATGGCCATTTTTGAAAGCCAAGGCGTAGTGTTTGACGACGTGCTTATTTGCCCGCACTTCGATGCTGATAACTGCACATGCCGCAAACCAAAGCTTGGCTTAGTACAAGAATACCTACAGCAAGGTAAAGTGGATTTCACCCGCTCGTTTGTTATTGGTGACCGAATTACCGATGTACAGCTTGCTGAAAACATGGGTATTCGCAGCTTTCAGTACAATCGCGAGAGCTTAAACTGGAACGATATTCAGAAGAGCTTGCTTGCGTCTTCACGTATTGCAGAAGTGGTACGTACCACCTCTGAAACTGATATTCGCGTGCGTGTAGATCTTGATTCGCAGGCTAAATCAACCATTCAAACCGGCATGGGCTTTTTTGACCACATGCTTGACCAAATAGCTACACACGGTGGCTTCGAGCTAAACCTGACTACCAATGGCGATTTGCACATTGACGATCACCACAGTGTAGAAGACACCGCCCTTGCCCTTGGTGAAGCCCTTAAAAAGGCTCTGGGCGACAAACGCGGTATTGGTCGTTTTGGTTTCGCGTTGCCAATGGATGAATGTCGTGCGGAATGTATTATGGATATTTCTAACCGCCCACACCTTAAGTTTGACGCTGAATTTAGCCGCGACCAGGTAGGCGAAATGGCAACAGAAATGGTGCCGCACTTTTTCTATTCGCTTGCGCAAAGCATGGGACTATCGCTGCACCTTTCCACCAGCGAAGGTAATGCTCATCACCAGGTAGAAAGCCTGTTTAAAGTATTTGGTCGTGCCCTTCGCCAAGCCATTACTCGCCAGGGTGATGCACTACCAAGCAGTAAAGGAGCGCTGTAATGTCAGTGGTAAACACTAGCCAACGACAAAAAATAGTCATAGTGAATACCGGCTGCGCGAATATTTCGTCGGTACGCTTTGCCCTTGAACGCTTGGGCGTTGAAGTGGACGTATCTGACGATGTAAACGTGATTAAAAGCGCTGACAAAGTGTTTTTACCCGGCGTAGGTACAGCAGCAGCGGCTATGGCAAGCATTAAGCAAAAAGCGTTAGTGGAAACCCTGCAGTCGCTTACCCAACCTGTACTAGGCGTATGTTTAGGCATGCAGCTTATGGTTGAAACCAGCGCTGAAGGTGGTTTTCAAGGAACTGGCAACATCGACTGTTTGAACCTAATGCCAGGACATGTGGCTCGCATGGAATCAAAAGGCGTGCGCTTACCTCATATGGGTTGGAACACCGTTTCTCACAACAGCGGTCATAAAGAAGAAAGTTTATTTAAGGGCATCCCACAAGAGACCTACTTTTACTTTGTGCATAGCTTTGCAGTACCAGAATACGAGCACACGCTTGCAAGCTGCACTTATGGCAATTCGTTTTCAGCGGCTATAAATAAAGACAACTTTTACGGGGTGCAATTTCACCCAGAGCGTTCTGGCGAGGCCGGAGCACAATTACTGACTAACTTTGTGAACCTATAATGATTATTCCAGCGATTGATCTTATTGACGGACGCGTAGTACGCCTTTATCAAGGCGACTACGAGCAGAAAACCCAATACGAACTGGACCCAGTAGACGTGGTTCACGACTATGCCGACCAAGGTGCAACCTGGCTGCACATTGTTGACCTAACGGGTGCTAAAGACACCAGTAAACGTCAGCTTTCATTAATCAAGTCCATGGTCGATACCAAGCGCATGAAGTTTCAAGCCGGCGGCGGTATTCGAAGCGAAGAGGAAGTGGCGCAGTTACTAGAAACGGGCGTGAGCCGCGTAGTGATTGGTTCTTTGGCGGTAAAACAACCCGAGCTTGTAAAGTCTTGGGTGAAAAAATACGGCCCAGAGCACATTGTATTGGCCCTTGATATCAATATTAGCGACAGCGGTGAAAAGCTTATTGCTACCCACGGTTGGCAAGAGAATTCGGGCGTAGCCCTTGAAGGCTTACTGGAAGACTTCGCTACAGTGGGCGCAAAGCATGTACTGTGTACCGACATTAGCCGCGACGGCACGTTGCAAGGCGCGAATACCGAGCTGTATCAAGAAATGGCAGCCCGTTTCCCACATGTTAGCTGGCAAGCGTCTGGCGGCATTGGCAGTATTGCTGATATTGAAGCTTTGAAGCCTACAAACGTTGGTGGCGTTATTTTAGGCCGCGCATTGCTTGAAGGTAAATTCACGGTGAAGGAGGCTATTGCATGCTGGCAAAGCGCATAATTCCCTGTTTGGATGTACGCGACGGCAAGGTCGTCAAAGGCGTTCAGTTTAGAAATCACGAAATTATTGGTGACATCGTGCCTCTTGCTGAACAATATGCGAAAGCGGGTGCCGACGAATTAGTATTTTACGATATTACCGCAAGTTCTGATGCCCGCGTGGTAGATAAAAGCTGGGTAAGCCGTATTGCACAGGTTATTGATATCCCGTTTTGTGTAGCTGGCGGCATTAAAAGCATTGAAGACGCTGGGCGCATTTTGGAAATGGGGGCGGATAAGATTTCGATTAACTCCCCTGCCCTTAATAACCCAGATCTCATCAACCAGTTACACGACGTATACGGTCAACAGTGCGTAGTGATTGGTATCGACAGTTTCTATAACGAAGCAACCGACCAATACGAAGTGTATAAATTCACCGGCGATGAAGCGCGTACGCAAAAAAGCCAATGGCAAACCATTGACTGGATCAAAGAAGTTCAGTCGCGCGGTGCGGGTGAAATTGTACTGAACTGCATGAACCAAGACGGCGTGCGCAAAGGCTACGATGTGAAGCAGCTGAAAGCCGTGCGTGATGTGTGTGAAGTGCCGCTAATTGCATCGGGTGGCGCAGGTGAAATTGCCCACTTTACGGATGTATTTCAACAGGCTGACGTAGATGGCGCGCTTGCAGCATCAGTATTTCACAAAGGCATCATTAACATTGATGAACTAAAAGCAGAGTTAACCAGCAATGGCGTTGCCATGCGTAAGCGTCACGGTTTAACGGCGCAAGCAGAAGGAGTAAACCCGTGATCATTACTAATGAAAATAGCAATAAACTGGCTTGGGATAAAATGGACAACCTGCTGCCCGCCATTGTGCAAGATGCACTATCTGGCAAGGTATTAATGCAGGGCTACATGGACCAAGACGCATTGGCGAAAACCCTTGAAACGGGCAAAGTGACTTTTTTCAGCCGTTCGAAACAGCGTCTTTGGACCAAGGGTGAAACATCTGGTAACACGCTAGATTTAGTGAGCGTTGCTTGTGACTGCGATCAAGATTCACTGTTGGTACTTGCCAACCCTAACGGCCCGACATGCCACACTGGTGTTGAAAGCTGTTGGTTCGACGGCAACACTCCAGCCTTTACGTTTCTTGCAGATTTAGAGCGTGTGTTGGCGGCCCGTAAAAATGCAGACCCAAAAAGCAGCTATACCGCTAGCCTCTACAACAAAGGCATTAAGCGCATAGCGCAGAAGGTGGGCGAAGAAGGTGTAGAAACCGCATTGGCTGCGACTGTACACGACAAAGAAGAGCTTAAAAACGAAGCCGCTGACTTGTTGTACCACTTAACGGTACTGCTTCAGGCGAGCGATATGTCGCTAAACGATGCACTTGATGTGTTGCGTGAGCGCCACAAGTAATCCGCTGTAAAACTCGTTTATTATTCAAAATGCCCTTCTCGTTTTCTACGCGAAGGGCATTTTTGTATAACGCTTCTCTATTTCTCTATTTCCCTTACCACTTGCCCATAAGCCAGCAGTGCGAACAGCCCTGTTCCGCCCACAATATTTCCTAGTAATGTTGCGCCAATTAGTGAGATTGTTTCAAGAACGGTTATTTTATTTTGCAGTGTTAACAAGAAAAGTTCGGTTGAACCGGCTATCACGTGGGTGAAATTTCCTATAGCAATTAAGTAGGTAAAGATAACAATCATCAATATTTGAGAATGCTTAACCGAAGGCTTCATCCACACAATAGCGGCAATGATAAAACCAGACGTAATGCCGAATGAGAAGACGTCAGACGGTGATAATTTAGCGTAATGCTCGGATATGGCAGTCATCCCATCAACAAGCTCTGGTGGTACAGCTTGCAGAGTGAAGCTGAAAAAAGCTGCCAAAAAGGTGCCGAACATATTTGCGGCGAAAACAATAAACCACAGTCGCGCAATGCAAAGGCCCATATTGAACGAAGGCTTGCTTAACAAGGGAAGAATGACCGAAAGCGTGTTTTCGGTGAACAATTGAAGTCGACCAACAATCACCAGCACGAAACCAACTGTATAGCCTAGGTTTTCGATAACAAACTGATTGGGAGAGTTTATGAAGAGGTGATGCAGAATTCCTTCGGCCAGAATAGACAGCGAAATACCAATACCAGCAGCAACCCCAGACCACCACAATGACATCATTGGACGCTGTAGTTCTTCCAGACCTTCCCTATGAACAATGGCATACAGAGAAACAGAGTTTAAACTCTGATTATCTCGTACATCTTTTTCTTCTGTATGGCTCAGGGCTACATCTTGCTCGCGTCGCCCGGATTTCTTCACTTTTTCCGTCACTCATGCCTCCTGCAACTCTTTGCTTAACTAGGACGTTTGACTCAATTACATAGTATTTGGTCTACGACACAACTGTTAAACAGGCACCAACAGACCACCCTATTCGGTTACGTTGATTTAGCACATTATCGGTCACAATAATCTTGCCCATTTCAGATATAGCATTCGTTTTAATAAAAAAACCCGCGTGAACGATGTTCTCGCGGGCCTTTGTTTTATTAACTGCCGTTTTAAATTTTTTAAAACGTCAAATACTGTTATGAGGCTGAACTAAGGGTTCAACAATGTAGGTTTCCCTAATCCAAGCGCTTCTAAACGCTCGAACTGGGTATCTTTGTCCCCTACTATCAAATAAATCATCTTGTTAGGATGTACATAATTACCGTAAAGGCGCTTTATCTCATCAAGGGTTAACGCTTTTACTTCAGCTTCTCGTTGTATAACGTAATCGCTGGGCAGGCCAAAGTCACTGATTTCGCTAACCATATTCAATTTAGCACCTAGCGTTTCAAAGGCCCTTGCGCCAGATTTAAGTGTAAACCCTTTCGTAACGTCTAAATCTTCATCTGAATAGTTCGTGCCAAACGCTGCTAGTATATCCATAATAGCTTGCGTTGCTTCCAAGGTAACGTTCGACCTTACAGCGCTTCGAATGCTGAACTCACCCGTGTATTGATCGCTAGAAAACGAGGAGCGAATGCCATAGGTGTAGCCTTTGTTTTCTCGCAGTTCCTGCATGAGTTGTGAAGCGAAACCGCCTCCGCCTAATCGATAATTCATCACACTAACTTTATAGGCATCTTCGTGCGTAACTTTGGGGGCCGAGTGGCCGAAGTAAAGCACTGACTGTTTAGCCCCAGGAACGTCATAGAAAAATAGCTGGGCGTTTTCTGGTAGCTTGGGCTCTGATACCTTAACAACGCTTACGTCTTTCGGTAACCATCGCATATTAAGTGACGATAGGCTTTTTTCAACGTCGTGCTGTTTGATGTCTCCCACAACGTGTAACTTTGCCAATGACGGTGTGAAGTATTTCTCGTAATACCCCTTTAGGTCATCAAGCGTTATATCATTCACACTTTTCTTATCGCCAAGCACAGTTTTAGCAAATGGATGCGCGTCTGAATAAAGCAGTGTTTTAAACTCAACCGATGCAATGGCATTGGGGTTAGCTTTTATTTGTTCAATCTGGTTAATTGTGTCGTCTTTAGCTAATTCAAATTCCTGTTCATCAAAACGAGGGGAAAGAATTACTTCAGTCACGAGCTTTATTAAGTCACTGTAGTGTTTAGACAAAACCGTTCCGCTAATAGTAATGTCTGTTTCAGAAGCATTAGCCTCCAGAGATGCACCTAAAAGCTCAATTTCCTGCTCTAGCTGTTCAGGTGTTTTTCCTGCCGTACCTTTAAGCAAGGTTGCGGCAAGCAAATTGGCAGTTCCCGTCTTACCTGCTGCGTCCAAAAGCATACCGCCTTCTAGCTTTAGCTCAAACGCAACCAAAGGTACTTCGTCATTAGCAATACCCGCTATTTCAATACCTGACGACAGTGTATTTTGCCAAACTTCTGGTGGTGTAATTTCTATCGATTCACCATAAGCAGGCTCTCGCGTACGATCGAAAGATGACGGAGTGCGTTCGAATTCCGCCGCAATAGACGCATCAAAGCTCTCTTCTGCCCCCGCCACTATTTGCTCTTCAACTACGTTAGCTTCAGTAGAGCCGCTCAACACCAACTCTTTCTGTCCCTTGGGTACAAAGCTGGTAGCCACAAACGGTTTATCCTTGATATAAGTGTTATAAACACGCATTACGTCTTGTTGTGAAACGCCCAGAATTTTCTGAACATCTTGGCTGATAAATTCAGCCCCGCCCGCAAAAATTTCGTATTGCGCCAATTGAAACCCTTTACCTAAGACGCTTGAAAGTCCTTTATAAAACTCAGTCTCTTGACCTGCTTTTATACGCGCTAAATCCTTTTGAGAAATTCCATTTTTTTCAAAGCGGGCGAACGCTTCATTAACGCCTGCGGCAACAGTGTTTAAGTTCACCCCATTAAACGCCATAACCTGCAGCTGTAGCTGCCCAGCAATCTCTGCGTCATAACCGTAAAGATAAACGTCACTGGTAAGCTTCTTCTCGTCAACAAGCACCTTGTTCAGCGGAGCATTTTTGCCTTGGCTTAAGTACTGAGAAAGTACTTGAAGAGGATAATAGTCATTGTGATATTCGGGTACGGTTGGCCACACCATCGATAAAAGTGGTGCTTGTGCAAAATTATCTATATGGAATCGCTTTATAGTCTCATTGAGCTTCGCAGATTGAGGCGGTAATTTATTGATTTGCTCTCCCGCTGGAATTTCATCAAAATACTTTTTTACCCACGCTTTGGTTTGATTGACGTCAATATCACCCGCGATGGTAAGCACCACGTTATTAGGTACATACCATTTTTTGAAAAATTCTTTCACGTCGGCAAGCGTTGCGTTTTGCAGATCTTCTAGCGACCCAATCACTTGCCAACTATACGGGTGCCCTTCAGGATAAAGGTTTTTATCAATCACATATTGATTGTGACCATAAGGACGATTATCCACACTCTGGCGCTTTTCGTTCTTCACCACCTGCTTTTCTTTAGCGAGCACAGGATCTGTCACGGTATTAATGAAGAAACCCAACTTATCGGCTTCAGCCCAGATCATTTTTTCTAAGGCATCAATAGGCACCGTTTGGTAGTAATTGGTACTATCACGACTTGTCGAGCCATTTGCACCAGAGCCACCAATTTTGGCGCTGAGCTTATCAAGACCGCCTTTTCCTAAATTCTCTGATTCGAGAAAAAGTAAGTGTTCGAATAAGTGTGCAAAACCTGTTCGCCCTTCCTTTTCTCTGGCTGAGCCTACGTGGGCAGTTAAGGCGACAGCAGCAACAGGGTCAGATCTGTCAACGTGCAGCACAACAGTAAGCCCGTTATCCAGAGTAAAGCGCTCGAAGTCTACGTTGAACAATGACGTATTCGAGGAAGCGGTAGCTGTACCCGCATTAGAGTTTGCTTCACTAGTTATATTGGTAGCTGTTTGTGCATTTTGAGGGTTATTGGTGTTATGCGTACACCCTATCGATACTGAACTTAGCGCTATTACAGCGATTGCAGTGTACATTCTTGTTCGTTTGAATGTTTTAAGCATTGTTTTATTCTTTGCCAATCAAAAACATAACAAGTACCACAAGTGCACCACCAGTGCCATGATATTCCTTTTTCGGACATTTTTTGTATGCCCAAAGTGACGACTTTGATCTTTTACAGATAAAAATATAAACATATGATTAGTATATATTTTTTTAATTTCAGCTCAACATTCTACACCTTATAACTAAAGCAACCGCAATTAACTACCGACATAGTTCGTTACATTTTCCACAAGCCTAATTTGAACAAGTTGGGTAATTTACAATCTACAAATATTATAAACCTCTTGTCTTGATATAACTTTGACCGAACGAGCAACTAACGAAAAGTGAGAACCAAAGCCGTGTTAAACCTAAAACAAAGCGTTAAGAACAACCTGCCTTTCATTTTATTTGTGGTTTTACTTTTCTCGTTTCGAAGCAGCGTTGCTGATTGGTATTATGTTCCAACGGGCTCTATGGAGCCCACAATTCAAGTAGGTGACCGCGTAGTGGTTGATAAATCAGCCTACACGCTAGAACTACCGTTCACAGATGTTGTTGTTGCTAAGACCGGTAACATTAATCGTGGTGACATTGTCATTATTGACAGTAGTGCGGCTAATACCAGACTTATTAAACGTGTGGTTGCCGTTGAAGGCGACGAGGTCAAATTAGAAAACAACGTTCTTTTTATCAATGGTGAAAAAGCAACGATAAGCGCAAAAGATCACAATCTTTATTCCGAGGCAATTTTAGGACAAACGCGAACCATTGCACTTAACCCAATACCTAGCCCAGCCAAAAACTTCAATTTGGTCACCGTGCCCAGAGATCACGTACTGGCCATGGGAGACAATAGGAATAATAGCGTCGACTCTCGTTATTATGGATTTATCCCAGTTGAAGAGATTCAAGGTAAAGCCAATTCTGTTGCGTTTTCGTTAGATACGGAAAATATGTATTTGCCGCGTAAAGATAGATTTTTCACTTCTCTTTATTAATTTCTAAAGGTAAATACCCTTTACATTAGCACTATAAGTGCCTTTACCTATGATTGATTTTCAAACACTTAATTGCTGACAAGATTAGCTAAGGTAACCATAAAAACTTACTCGTTGAAAAAGTAGGCCCCATTTTTTATATCTAACCTACGACCTTTTTCAGTGCTTCTTTCTCATATAAGGACGCACATAATTTATTTCATTTTCTCATTATCTTTGTCAAAAAAGCACTGCGCCAAGGCTTTTAAGCTTATCGCACATTCGCTATCCCTCATTTTAAGTTGGTATTAGTAATACACGATTTACACACTTTGTAACTAAGTGTCACATCTTTCGCACCTTACACTATTGCAACTTTAGTCTAAGGAATGCTATTCATAATTTCGCAGCATACTTATGTTGCAGAAACACACAACAAGTAAGATGGACAATAAGGAAATAATAATGAAACAAGGTCGTAAAATAAGTGCAATTGCAGTGGGATTAGCACTTTCAGGATTAACTTCTCTATCTCCTGCGTATGCACAGCAAGCTGACGAAGAATCAGCCAACCTCGAACGAATTGCCGTCACGGGTTCTCGCATTAAGCGTACAGATATGGAAGGCCCCTCGCCAATTCAATCAATTGATGCAACTATGATTGAAGGCATGGGCTATGAAAATCTTCAACAACTACTTGAGCGTATGCCGGCCACAGGTGCGGGTACCTTCTCAACACGTAACAACAGCCAAGATTCTACCGCCAACGGTGCGGCAGCGGTATCTCTCAGGGGTATGGGGCCAGACGCAACGCTAGTTCTTATCAACGGTCGTCGAGTAGCAATCAGTGCCTTTGCTGAAAGTATTACTAACTCATTCGTAGATATTAACTCTATCCCAGTATCTGCCATCGAACGTATCGACATATTAAAAGACGGTGCTTCTGCGATTTACGGCTCAGACGCTGTTGCAGGTGTAGTAAACGTAGTACTTAAAAAAGACTATGAAGGGCTGGAGATTAATGCAGGTTATGGAGGCACAACAGGCCCAAGCTATGATGAGACCACCGCCAGTATTCTATGGGGCTCTCAAAGCGACAAAAGTAGTGCTACCGTAATCATCGACTACTTTAACAACAGCACGCTTGGCGCTGACGAAATGGGTCGTTTCGGTACGGCTAACCAATCTCCTTACGGAGGTATGGACTTTCGTTCATCGCGTGGTTACCCCGGCTACTTTTACGTAGATGGCGTCAAAACAATCGACCCAGACTGCCCAGAAGACAGTGCAACAGCATCTGGCAGCTGCCTGTTTGATTATGGCCCATTTGGTTTAACCATACCGGCTTCTGAACGTGTAGGCTTTATCGGCCAGTTTGATTACAAAATTGGCGAAGACACTACAGCATTTATGGAAGTTGCAATGCAGCACAATACGTCTGAAGCAGGCGGTGCAGCCACTCCTCTTGATGAAGACGCAGGTTTAACTGTGCCTGGCACTCACCCAGATAACCCTTTTGGACAGGACATTGAAATTGGTCGTTACCGTCCTGTTGACGCTGGCGCTCGCCGTTGGGATATCGAGTCTGACACCCTTCGTTTGGTAGCAGGCCTTCGCGGTACATTCAATGACTATGATTGGGAAGCATCGGTACAAAAAGGTCGCAGCCGTTCAGAGCAAAGCGGCGATCAGTCTCAAGGCTGGGTACGCGTTGACTGGCTACAAGAGCAAATCGATCTTGGCAACTACAATCCGTTTGGTGGCGTTACTAACCCGCAAAGTGTCATTGATGACATTACCACGAGTCTTGTGCGTCGTGGTGAATCTCGCATGACCAGCGTTGATGCACACATTACGGGTGAAGCCTTTGAATTTGGCGACGACGTTGTCATGATGGCTGCCGGGGTGGAGTATCGTGAAGAACAAGTGTCTGACGTGCCTGACGTTCAGTTCCAACGCGGTTTAATCTTTGGTACCGAGTCAGTATCAGCTTCAGCAGAACGCGACCAGTATGCCGCGTACTTAGAGCTTTCCATTCCTCTAGCTGAACAGCTTGAACTTCAATTAGCAGGCCGCTATGACCACTACAGCGACTTTGGTAGCACAACCAACCCTAAAATTGCATTGCGTTGGGCGCCGAGCGACGAAGTAACCGTACGCGGCTCTTGGGCGCAAGGCTTTAGGGCACCGTCTCTCGCACAAGTTGGTCTTGGTCCGTCACAAAAGAGCGTATTTTTTGTCGACCAATACCGCTGTGACGCAACTGGCCAAGATTGTGAGTCACTGGACTATAACATCGAGTTTGCGGGTAACCCCAATCTAGACGCAGAAGAATCTGAATCTTGGAACGTAGGTGTAATTTACGCGCCTATACAAGAGTTAGGATTAAGCATTGATGTATGGAGTATCACCCAAGACAACAAAATTGACGAACAGCAGTTTGGTCTGGTTTACAATGCCGAGTGTAATAACCAAGACAGCACAATCTGTGTTCGTTTAGACCCTCAGCAGGGTGAGTCACTAGGTGTTATCCAGAAAATTTTCAACACATACCAAAACGTATCATCTCAAGAAGCCTCGGGAGTAGATTTTAGTGCTAATTACAGCATGGAGCTTCAAGAATACGGTAACGTGCGCTTTAACCTAGACTGGTCTTATATGGATAAGTTTGAAAAAGACGGTCTAGAATACACCGGCGAATACGGCTATCCAGAACATCGTTGGTTGTTCGGTACTACTTGGTCTAAAGGCGCGTTCGATGCGAACTTGAATATTAGCTTTATTGGTGAGTTTGAAGACACCCCAGACATTGACTTCGACGGAGTATTAGACTTCGAAGAAAATACCTCGAGAACGGTTGATTCTCAAATGTTGGTAGACTTGCAGTTTGGTTACAACTATAGCGATAACCTTCGCTTAGTAATTGGTTCAAACAACTTACTTGATGAAGAACCACCATTTGCCATTGGCGATGGTGATAGCGACCTTTACGGCTATGTAGGTAGCGTACATAACCCGCGTGGTCGCTTCGTTTACTCGAAGTTAACTTACCGCTTCTAAAAGCCTATAAGACGATAAAGCGCTCAACGGCATTGCTTCACAATGGCATGCCTTGAGCGCTTTTTTTTCATTCATGTATTAACGTGTGTTTAGAAAAAAAGATATTCAAAGAGCACCGTGGTGAGCCATGCAAGAATCACAGGCAATACAATCATCACATAAACCATAACTTCAGACCCCACCTTTTCGGCGCGCCATGCCTCCATCATCTTCACTTTAAACCTACGCTTCAGCAAGTAGGTGTAAAAAACTAGAAACACCAAAACTATAAGAATCTTGAGCATTCAGACTCCAACCGAATTTGTTAAACGGCCACACAGGACAAAACTCTTAGGTTGCAAAAGTTCCGTCAAGTCGCTTCGTTGCCGTTATTCCTCTATTGCTGGGACTATACCTTCGCAGTACACAAAGCGAACCTGTCCTCAATATCTGAATTAGCTCAACCTGAATGAAAATGAGGTAAAAAAAATGCCAGCTAAGCTGGCATTTTTCTATATGTATTCACTACTATTGCGACGCTTACAATCCGAAATGAATGAGCACCAAATTACCTATTGCTGCGCAAAGCATAGCTAGAAAAGTCAGGATCATACCTGCGAAACGCTGCCAGCTAACGCCAGAATGTCGGCCCAAGCCGTAGGCATGTAGCACACGGCCAAATAACAACGCGCTTCCTAAAGCATGAACTGCCCACACTTGACCTGTATTGGCTTCAAAGCACGCTATCATGATAAGTGTAATTGGTACATATTCGCTGAAGTTGCCGTGGGCTCTGGATAAACGAATAAGATCTTCATGACCACCATCGCCGATACCCACCTGATGGCGACGTCTGGCGCCGATCACTAGAAACGACAAATACAGGTAACAAATACCCAATAGACTGGCGTAAAACGCCGTGATTGGCAAAACCATGGTGTACTCCACATGTTATAGTTTTATCGCGTAGTTTTAAACAGCGCTTAATTACACATCTACTGACTGCTATTAAACGTTATCCGCTATCAACTTACAAGCAACAAAAAAGGCCGCCTAAGCGACCTTTTATAAACGTTGTCGGCGATTAACCTAAACGTTCTGCTAGTTCAGCACTTACTTCTTCAACTGGACGTGTACCGTCAAGCTTGTGGTATTCACAGTTTCCAGCGTCAGCTTCAGCACTGTAGTAGTTTACAAGCGGCTTAGTTTGCTCGTGGTAAATCGCAAGACGCTTGCGTACAGTTTCTTCTTTGTCGTCGTCACGAACAATTAGTTCATCACCGGTTTCATTGTCTTTGCCTTCCACCTTAGGCGGATTGTAAACAACGTGATAAACGCGGCCCGATGCAGGGTGTACGCGACGACCGCCCATACGCTCAACAATTACGTCATCAGGAACATCAAACTCAATGCAATGATCAACAGTAACACCTGCTTCTTTCATTGCATCAGCTTGTGGAATGGTACGAGGAAAGCCGTCCAACAAGAAACCATCTTTACAGTCATCTTGTGCAATACGCTCTTTTACAAGGCCAATGATGATCTCATCAGACACAAGTTTACCTTCGTCCATTACACGCTTTGCTTCAAGACCTAGCTCTGTACCTGCTTTAATAGCTGCACGAAGCATATCGCCTGTTGAAATTTGTGGAATGCCATATTTGCCCATTAAGAATTGAGCTTGTGTGCCCTTACCCGCGCCAGGAGCGCCGAGAAGAATGATTCGCATGAGTGCGTTCTCCGCTTATGATTTTTGAACTTTTTACTTCGGGCACTTTACACATTCAACACTGTAGTGACAAGTGTAAGGAGTACCGTAAAGTTAATCTTAAGACTAATGGCGAATATATGTTTAGTTTATAGACAATTTTGCAGCACAATTTTCGGTAGAGCCACATACTCACTTGAAAATAAGCATAGCTAGACACCTTTTTAGGCGAAAGTGGTATCAGGGTACTCACTTGTTCTTCTTTCTATAATGGCACTCAATTCATCATTACCACGAGCGCCTTGGGCGATTTATATACATAGGTTCTTTTACTAAGGACTATACTTTGAACAAAAAGATAATCGTCGAGTATTTTTACATAGCATCGGCTCTAGACCTTAAGCCTATATTAAATCACTGATTATTTTAGGTTAAAAATTAGGCACATTTAATGCTAAACAACAAGCGCAAGGCTTTTCAACATCTTTTCAAAGGAATAAATAGATGAAAGAAAATACTATAGCTTGGTTGAAAATACGCAAATGGAGTAGTATTGCAATTTTAACCCTTTCAAGCATTGTATTCTGTTCTAATATTGCAAATGCAGCGGTTATAAAAACAGATATCGTTATGATCGTCGATGAGTCTGGTTCAATGGGTGGAGTGCAAGCAAACCTGCGGAACAATATAGGCTTATTTGCCTCTATTCTTTCTGCCGGTGGTGTAGATGCTAATTATGCACTAGTTGGATATGGTAGTAGCGGCGATTTAATCAGACTTATAACTGACTTTACCAACGCATCCGGCTTTGCAGCTGCTGCGGCAAACCTAGTAGCATCTGGTGGAATTGAACCCGCCTACGATGCGACAGCTTATGCACTCAACTCGCTAAGTTCTGAAAGTGGCAATCTAACTTACCGTGCAGATGCTGTTAAGAACATGATTGTCTATACTGATGAAGCATCAAATGGTGATTCTGAGTACAGTGCAGCAACTTTAGATACATTACTTAAAGGTAATAACTCCTTGTTTAATGCTGTTGTGCCAAACACTGGGTATACTAGTCTTGTCAATCTAGCAACAAATAACGGTGGCCAGTTCTTTAATCTTGGTTTCTTGAACACCAATGATCAAACTGTCGTTGAACAGTTTGTTGAAGATTTTGCTCTTGCGAAACTTCAAGAAACACTAGACTTCTGCCAAGTCAATCCAAACGACCCAGCCTGCTCTAATGTGGAAGTTCCAGCACCTGCCAGCGCTGGCTTACTTCTAATTGCCGTTGCTGCCGTTTCAAGTAGACGGTTGGCTAAAAAGAAAAATCAAATTTAACAGTTCTAGGGCCTTGCAAAAAAAAACCGATATCTTACAAAGATATCGGTTTTTTATTTCCGTTTCGGTTGTTGTCTACTTAGCCAACTTCATCAGTAGTGTGTTTAAGTTCTGAACAAACGTAGACGGATCTTTCAAACTGCCTTGCTCTGACAGTGCAGCTTGGTCAAACAACACACCAACCCACTGGTTGAACAGCTCTTCATCTTGGGTGTCGGCAAGCAATTTAACTAAGCTATGCTCAGGGTTAAGTTCAAAGTGATACTTAACATCTGGTACCGTCTGGCCAGCAGCCTGCATCAACTTCATCATTTGCGTGGTCATGCCGTTATCATCAGCAACAATAACCGCAGGTGAGTCGGTTAAACGGTGGGTGAACTTAACGTCTACAACCTTGTCACCAAGCGCTGCTTTCGCTCGCTCCAGTACGCCTTCAACTTCTTTCTCTGCTTCTTCTTGAGCTTTCTTAGTCTCTTCGTCTTCTAAGTCGCCTAAATCTAAGTTTCCTTTCGCGATAGAGACAAACTGCTTCTCGTTAAACTCAGTTAGGTGAGACATTAACCATTCGTCAATGCGTTCGCCCATTAGCAGAACTTCGATGCCCTTCTTGCGGAAAATCTCAAGGTGCGGGCTAGATTTCGCCGCTTGCAGACTGTCTGCAGTCACGTAATAAATCTTATCCTGCCCTTCTTTCATTCGCTCAATATAATCAGCTAATGAAACCGTTTGTGCGTCAGATTCTCCATGGGTAGATGCAAAGCGCAATAGACCAGCAATTTTCTCACGGTTGCTGAAGTCTTCCGCTGGGCCTTCTTTTAATACATTACCAAACTCGTTCCAGAACGACTGATATTTTTCACTGTCATTCTTCGCCATTTTCTCAAGCATTTGTAAAACGCGCTTGGTACAACCTTGACGTAGTGCTTGGGTAATCTTGTTGTCTTGAAGAATCTCTCGAGACACGTTTAGCGGAAGGTCGTTGCTATCTAGCAAACCTTTCACAAAACGCAGGTAGGTCGGCATAAACTGCTCTGCGTCATCCATGATAAAGACGCGTTGAACGTAAAGCTTAAGCCCGTGATTCTGGTCGCGGTTCCACATGTCGAAAGGCGCTTTAGAAGGAATATAAAGCAGGCTTGTATACTCTGTTTTACCTTCTACTTTGTTGTGTGCCCACGCAAGCGGATCAGCAAAGTCGTGAGAGATGTGCTTATAGAATTCGTTGTACTCTTCATCAGTAATATCAGACTTTTCACGAGTCCACAGCGCGGTAGCTTTGTTAACGACTTCCCACTCACCAGGCTGAGCTTCGATTTTTTCGCCATCTGGGCCTTCACTTTCAGGCACCTCATCTTTCCACATTTGCACAGGAATACTGATGTGGTCTGAATATTTGCTTACGATAGAACGAAGACGCCATGTATCAGCAAATTCTTTTTCATCTTCGCGAAGATGCAGCGTGATTTCAGTGCCGCGAGTAGGTTTGCTAATTTCAGCGATTGTGAACTCGCCTTCACCATCTGAAATCCACTCAACACCAGCAGATGCATCTGCGCCAGCAGCGCGAGTGCGAACAGTAACTTTGTCAGCAACAATAAACGCAGAGTAGAAGCCAACACCAAATTGACCAATAAGCTGTGAGTCTTTAGCGCTATCGCCAGAGAGTTTGCTAAAGAAATCTTTGGTGCCAGACTTTGCAATGGTACCTAAGTTCGCGATAACTTCGTCGCGAGTCATACCAATACCATTATCGGTAATGGTTACGGTGTTTGCTTCTTTATCGACGCTCAGCTTTACGTTTAATTCACCATCATTTTCGTAAAGACTATCATTTTCTAGGGCGCGAAAGCGCAGTTTATCTGCAGCGTCAGCTGCGTTTGACACTAGCTCGCGTAGAAAAATTTCTTTGTTTGAATACAAAGAGTGAATCATCAGTTGAAGAAGCTGTTTTACTTCTGTTTGAAAACCGTGGGTTTCTTTGTGGGCTGCTTCAGCCATAATCCAATATCTCCTCGTTGAATGGATCACGTTTGATGATAGACAGGTAAGGTCACTCACCCTACTTTTCAACGTTTAGAACGAAAATTTATTTTCTTTTAGCCAATTTTTTTTACAAACATAAATACTCAGAGTACGTAGTAAGCAGTTAGAAAGAAGTGGGTTTGGTACGAAGGCGAGTTGTGGGTGATACGAGCGTTTTACCGTTAAAACGCTCTGTGCGTAGTTACAATTTGCGGCGACCTGAGAATGCGTGCGTTAAAGTATTACCGTCAATATATTCAAGCTCTCCGCCTACCGGCACGCCGTGAGCAATTCGCGAAGCATCAACGTTATGGCTTGCGCAAAGCTGGGCAATGTAATGCGCCGTAGCTTCCCCTTCTACTGTCGGGTTTGTCGCAAGTATTACCTCATTAATTCCACCAGCAGCAAGGCGCGTTTCAAGTTCGGTTAAGCCAATCTCTTCTGGCC
Source organism: Alteromonas portus (assembly GCF_005117025.1). GTDB lineage: Bacteria > Pseudomonadota > Gammaproteobacteria > Enterobacterales > Alteromonadaceae > Alteromonas > Alteromonas portus. The sequence continues at coordinate 397,892 of NZ_SWCO01000008.1, forward strand.
CAACGCCATCAATGGGAGATAAATGCCCCATTAGTACAAAATACTGGCCTTTGTAACTGAGCGTTTGCTCTATTGCTAATACATCTTGGGGGCTTTCCACAATACACAACAACCCGCTTGCTTCTCGTTCTGGGTGACGGCAAATATCGCATAGCTCATCTTCAGTAAATGTTCTGCAGCGTTTACAATGATGAATGTGTTCCATTGCGTTATGTAACACGTTGCTTAAATCAATAGCGCCTGTTCGATTTCGCTCTAGTAGGTGAAATGCCATTCGCTGAGCACTTTTATTCCCAACGCCAGGTAAACAGGTTAATGCCTGAATTAATTCTGAAAGTAACGGACTAAACTTCATATTATTTACTGCTTAGGTGTTTGTTCGGGTTGTTTTGGGCTTTCGCGATATTTAATCACGTTCCGCTTAACTTGGTCGAGTTTAACTTCATATACATTACCGCCAAACAGCCCCTTGTACTCTTCGTCAGTGAACACAAGTGTATTATCGTCGTAAAACGTTACTGCTTCTTTTTGCGTCACAACGCCAAGGTCTATACGCGATACATCGCCACTAAAAAAATTATCGCCTTCAAAATTCTCAAACAACCAAAGGCTCGTTGAGTCTAGCAATACCAGCTTTGTTCTATCTGGACTGATAGCTGCTGACGTGATCCAGCATAACTTTTCAAGGGTGGTACAGGTTTTAAACTCACCGATTAACTGCGCATCGAAATTCGCCGCGTGATCGCCCACTTTGTATAATTTTGTAATGCCATCAAATGGCTTTGTTCTATTTTTAGTGAACAAGTAAAGGTTGCGCTTATATTCCACAAACGCTTCCAAATCATAGTTCTTATCCTTAGGTTTTACTTTACCCTTTCCCATTTCAGGATAAGTAAACTTTATGATTTCTGCTTCTGTGCTATCGCTCTCAATATCGATAGGGTTTTCAATTTTATAAATGGTTAACCAACGGCGGTTATTGTCATTATTGCCAAAGTCTCCTAAGAAAAAGTGACCAAAACTGTTTTGTGTCATGTCTTCCCAATCAACATTTTTAGCATTTGAAACAGTCACTTCTCTCACTATGCTGCCGTCTTTATTCAGCATATATAGAATTGGGCCATCACCGCTATCATTGATAGCCCACAGCCTTTTGTATTTGTCGAACTCTATTCCAGAAATTTCTTTGAGTTTTGGATCTACCGTTACCGTTTTCATTTTAAACAGTTCGTGAACACTCATAAAAAACAGCACGGCAGCGATAGGAAGCAAAAGAACCGTGGTGATAACTAAGCCTTTCCTTAGCACTAGAAAACCTCTATTTAAGATAATTGGTTTTACGATTGACCCAGGCTTTTTATTAAAAAAACGTTGGAAAGCCCAAGGGTAATAAATCAATAATATAACGAATTAAGGTAGATTAAGGACCACTTTTAAGCGGAGGGTCATTTTAGTGCGATATGTCACCTCATGTCGACGTAAAATATACAATGAGAGGTAGCTAATAGGATAAAAAGTTGAAGATAATTAGAATGTTGTTGGAGTGGAGCAAAACCGGTGCCGAACTCATTTATTCATCTTCAGCGTGTTCTCTGATTTCAGGACATGTTGAGGCGTGCTCAGTTTGAAGGTACTCCATTAAACCAACTAGATTCAAAGGCCGAGTAAAATAATAGCCTTGCATGGCTTTAGCACCAATTTTCTTGGCAAAGGACACTTGCTCGCTACTTTCCAAACCTTCTAACGTACACGGCATTCCTAATTTAACGCACATCGAAACAACATTTTCGATAATTAGTGCTCTGCGCTTTTCTTGTTTAGTTCGCAGTGGGAAGTCAGGCAGCAGCGAACGGTCAATTTTAATAGCGTCATAGGTTTCATCGGCCAATTCTGATATGCAAGAAAAACCGGTACCAAAATCATCGATGGAGACAGTTACCCCAAGTGCTTTAATTTTGGTAAGCACTTCTCTCGCCTTCGCACTTTGAAGCGTAGATTCAGTGATTTCAATAACTATTCGCTTTGGATTAATATGGTGAAAAGCAAAGCGTTCTGCGAGCAATTCAACAACCCCATCGTTTTGTAACTGCACTGCAGACATATTTAAATTAAACTTTACGTCTGAAAATCCCCAACTTTTAAGCGCTTTCAGCGCAAAACACACTTCATCCAGCATTAACAAACCAATGTCATGAATGTGCTTTGTGCGCTCTGCTATGGGAATAAATTTGTCGGGGCTAATTGGCCCATGACTTGGAATGTACCAGCGAGCTAACGCCTCTACTGCTAAAATTTCACCTTTTGCCCCTATTATAGGCTGAAAGTACGCTGTAATTTGCTTGCTTTGAATAGCGGTTTTAAGGCCCTGTTGAATGAAAAGCCTGTACTCTATGTTTTTCGAAAGACTTTCACTGAATGTAACAATACTGTTTTTACCGCTCTGTTTTGCTGAAAACATAGCAATATCAGCATTTTTAAGTAACTCAGTGGACGACATGCTTTCAGTAGACGATGCAACGCCGATACTTGCAGTTATATGAAAGTCGCCAGATGTTGTTTTGAACATTTTTTTCAATGAAGAGTTTAATCGCGACGTCATTTTACTTAGAAGCTTATGACAAGTAATACTCGTCACAATAACAAACTCGTCCCCCCCAAATCGAATAACACTATCATTATCTCGCAAGGTTGCTTTGAATCGGCTAGCACATGCTCTGAGTATTTCGTCGCCTACCTCATGTCCGTGCGTATCGTTTATGAGCTTAAATTCATCGATATCGATAAAAATAATTGAGCATGGTTCACATGATTCACTAAAGCTATCAACAATATTGTTTAGAAAGTTTCGATTTCCTGCGCCTGTAAGCGCATCAGTAAAGGCCAAGTATTTAAGTTGGCTTTCAGACGATTTGAGCTCTGTTACATCGGTAAGAATGGCAACAAAATTTGTATCGCCATCATCAACATCAAATGACGTGACTGACATAGTAAGGTGAAATCTGCGTTCTTCGCTCACAATCGTAAGCTCAGTTCTTAAGCCATCAATAAGATAATCAGGCCGAGGGTCGTGTTTTCTCGCTTTAGGAAAAACATTATTAATATGAGTAGATATTAGGCTTTCAGCATTAGTACCTAACATATCGCACAAAGATTTATTAGCTTTTATTATAAGCCCAGCGGCATCACATACTAAAACACCTTCTTTAATCTCACTTACAATCTTATCTGCGACGCTTAAATTCGATTGCGTACTCTGAAGTACTGATATGTCTTGTATCGCGCCTATTTGAACATAATCGTCGCTCCACCCTACATCGGAAAGGACAACCTGAAACCATTTAGTTGGTTGACCATCAATTTTTAACTGCAACGTTGTAAGGTAATTCGACTTTGTATTCATTGCCTCTATTAACTCAGCCTCCTTTTCTTGTGGAAATAACGAAAGAAATTTAGATATCGTCATTTTGCGAGGAAAGTCGAAAAGGTTTTCTACACTTTCTATGACGACTGACTGAGTAGAGATATCAACTTCTAATATCCCCAGTTTTGCGATATGCGAGGCCATTGCGAAACGCCTGTTAGACGAGGCCAGTGCTTTCTCTATTTTTTTTCTTTCAAGTGCGACTTGAATAGTTGTAGTGAGCGAAAGCACACCATAGGGCTTAACAAGATACCCATAAGGAGAGATTTCCAGCGCATTAGAAATAGTAGTATCGTCGCAATAAGAAGTGCTAAAGACCACGGGCAGATGAAACTTTGCTGTTATATTTTTAGCGATTTCGATACCAGAATCAGCTCCGCCTAAATCAATGTCCATCAAAATAAGATCGGGAACCTGTTTTGAAACTAATGAATACAGCTCACTTTCCGTTTTTGCTATGCCTAGCACCTGCATACTGGCTTCTACAAGCGCATTTTTGACGTGGATTGCTTCGACTAAATTGTCTTCCACAATAAGTATCACAGGGCTAGTATTGTCATTCACGATTTCACACCTTGAACCCAAAAGCTTCGATAGAGCGCTTTAGTAAAGTTGTGTCGACCGGTTTAGTTAATATGTCCACACCAGATAGTTCATCTGGTAGCTCTATCGCGGCTCCGTAACCCGTGATGAAAAGAAATGGAATGGATAGCTTTTGTATTTCAATGCCAAGCTGAAAAGTATTTTCATTACCCAAATGAACATCTAGGAACATCATTGAAGGTTTAACTTTGGCCAATGCCGCTCTTGCAGAGCTAATATCTCCAAAGATATCAATCTTATCTATTCCTAATTTTTTGAGGTGCTTCTTAAGGTCGAGGGAAATGAGTAAGTTGTCTTCAACAATAAAGGCGCTTGTGAGAATTTTTTCAGCTTTTTTTGAAAGCGCAGTTTGAGGAGTTTTGTCATTAGATCCTTCTCGCTTTTCTAATTCGTGTGCACCCATCTCTATAAATTTACTAGGAATTAGAAACTCTGCGTTGAGCCCGCTGACCTTTGCGCTCAATGATGCTTTTCCTTTAAGCTCGTGGGGAATAACGGATTTTATAACTGTCATTCCAAACCCTTCTTCGCCTAAACCATGTAACGGTGGCCCACCATGCTCCTCCCATTTGATTGTGCAGCCTCTCTCATCTAATTCCCAGGTTATAGCTACTCGGCCATCGTTACTGGTCGCGCTTAAAGCACCGTATTTTGCTGCATTGGTAATCATCTCATGAAATACCAAAACAATGGGTGTCACTGCATAAGGTAAGATACGTATATCAGGGCCTTCTATCTTAAAAGACGACTCTTTAATCATGTAGGCTTTGAGCTCGTTATTAAGTAGCTCTTTGAATTTTACACTGTTGTATGAGGCATGGGTTAGCTGGTCGTGTCCCAGAGCGAGAGCCGATATTCTAGACGATAACGAAACCACAAATTCATCAATATCTTTTTTGTTCTGCGATGTCTGTCCAATGATCGCGCTGACTAAATTTAAAATATTGCGAACGCGGTGGTTTAACTCACCAATAAGAAGCTCAAGTCTTTTTTTCGCTTCACGTTGCAACAATTCTTTCTCGTGCAAATGACGTATAGTTAATTCCATTACACCAAGCCTAATAGATTTGGCGCGTTCGATATCTAGCGTTGTCCACGGCGTCGAGGTAGATTCATTAGTCTCTACCCACTTATCAAAACTCGCACGTGGCGTAAGCATTTCTTTTCCTTCTTTGAACTCAACGCGTTTTGCAGGGTTACCCGCCCAAGAAACTTGTTGAACCACCGAGTTTCTGAAAAGAAAAATATAGTCCATCGGCTGGCTAGAGATCTTCAATGCCAAAACACCTGCTACATTTTCGTCAGCTAACTCTCCGTCAATATCCGCTAAGTTGTCAAACTGATGGATTTCTTCATCAGGTAGTTCGGCGAGTATGGCTGTGAGCCGCTTAATTTTTCGTGCGCTAAATGCTGCGCCCGATTTGGTGTATTCACTGCTGAAGATACAACCTATACCGTCAATATCTATCAGCGTTTTAAGCAAAGAGAGTTGTTCTACAATGGCATTATTTAACGACTTGCCTAGGGAAAGATTGCTGAGTACTCGGGTAAAAGTAGCATTTGCTTTCTCGCTTACCCTTATACGTTCATTTACCAGTCTTCGCGATAACTCCAGTGAAAACATTTCTGCGAAAAGTTCCAACTGTGATACTAAACGGGCAGGAATTGCTTTTTCTGTATTGTGGTGACATGCAATTAGCCCCCATAATTCTCCTTCTACTATGAGCGATATCGACATTGAAGCGCCAACTTGCATATTCTTAAGGTATTGAATATGAACTTCAGAAACCGCCCTTAAACGAGATAGCGAAAGATCTACTGCAACGTCATCGCTGTTGCTTGTACCTATAATACGGTGGGTTTCACCATTAACATCAGAAATGGTTCTAATAAGGTTTTTCTTGTAAAGCTGTCTTGCTTGACGCGGAATATCTGACGCGGGGTAACGCAATCCCAGGAAAGGGGTCATATCGTTTGACATTGACTCTGCAATAACTTCGCCTGAACCGTCGGATAAAAACTGGTAAAGCATCACCCTGTCATGACCCGTCGCCGTTCTTACGCTTTCAACCAAACCTTGATAAAGATCTTCAAGCTCAGAAAACATCGACATCTGAGCCATTAGCGCTGTGATAACCCCCTCATACTTGCCCGAGTTATCAAGCTTTTCGAATTCAATGATTAAGTGCTCTGCGCTTTGGTGAATACAAAGATCGAATTTGTCTTCAGTGTGGGGGATTGAAACAGAATGAAGGTAAGTTGCTTTGCCAAGAATCATTGCTTGGCTCTGCGCCCCTCGTATGGCGTGTACAAGTTCACGATCGACTAATTCCCACAATGTGTAACCGAGCAGTTGACTGCTCGGTACATCAGCAAAACGGTCTAGGTTTTCTGAGAAATGAGTAACGACTCCCGCCTTATCGACGATAATCATGAAACCATGGTTTTGTATCCGACCTAGAAGGTGGATCGGTTCTTTATCACATTGATTGACTAATGATGAAAGTTCGCCTGCTTCATCGTGCATTATTATTATCCCAACCACTTCATTTTATATGGCGCCTATGAAAACTTGCAGTACTAAGCTTCACGAGAGCCTTTAAGGTAAACTAAAAAAACATTACAGATAAAATATAGCTTAGGTTCTGGCGAACCTAAACCCTTCATGCATGTTTATTTATATTAGTGTAAATCTAAGCAAACGTGAGTTTTTTTAGCGTTAGACATGAAGTGGCTTTAAGAATATAGCCATAATCTAATTTAAGCTATTAAGTGTGATGAAATAACTCGTCGAGTGTGCCACTCATTTGAGACTTATGACGGAACGATAGACACAAAAAAGCTCTGGTGCAAAACCAGAGCTTTTTGGAGTTTTAGCCCCTTTGCGGCCCCGCTAGCTTTGTAAACTTAAGCTGATGTATAGTGACGGGCGCTGGGGGCTTAGTGTTTTTTAAAACGGCATTTTGAAGCCAGGAGGTAGCGGCATTCCGCCTGTCACATCACCCATTTTCTCTTTGCTAGTTTCTTGAACACGACGTACTGCGTCGTTAAATGCGGCAGCAACTAAATCTTCAACCATATCTTTATCGTCGTCCATCAATGACTCATCGATGTCCACGCGGCGTACGTTATGGTTGCACGTCATGGTTACTTTGACCATGCCTGCACCCGCTTCACCGGTTACTTCTAATTTAGCTAGGTCGTCTTGTACTTTTTGCATGCGCTCTTGCATTTGCTGCGCCTGCTTCATGATATTGCCCATTCCACCTTTAAACATAATTTTTGTCTCGCTTCGTTTTGGTGTTAATAATTCTGCTATCGCGCTTTAACCGAATCGGTTAGCACTGACGCATCGAAAGTCGATAGCAATGCTTGAATTGTATCGTCGGTTTTAATCACCGAATGTGCATGCGCATGGCGCATGGCCTGAATTTCTTGTTGTAACGCAAAAGGTGTAGATTTTGGTTCACCTAACGTGATATTTACTTCAACGTTTTCACCCAACCCATGATGGATTGCATCAACCAATTGCTTTTTAGCACTGTCATTTAATAAATGCGTCTGACTGTGGTCAATTTCAAGGGACACTTGATTACCATCTCGAGAAAATGATGCGTGCAGCACCAATTGCTTAAGTAAGCCAGCAACTGGAATTTGCTCAACTAGGTTGCTCCATTCGTCAATTTGGCTAGCGTGAGTTAATTTACTTCCGTCATTTAAGTACGCTTTTAACTGCCCGTCATAGGTACTGCTCAGCGGCGTATCAAAGTTTAGAGCATCCCTTGCGAACGACCGTTCTCCCGCACTTTCCATCTGCTCTGGGGCACTGTCATGATTGGAGCTGCTATCAGAGAACGCTTCAACATAATCAGCATCTTCAACGTGTTGAGGTGGTTGATTATCGTAGTCAGTAGCCCAAGGGGGCATATCTTCAACAGGTATTAGCGAGTTAGGTTGCGCCTCTGCTTCATCATTTGAAAAAGGCATATCCTCTTCAAATTCATCTAAAGTGAAATCGCTTGTGGCGTTTGCGCTATCATGATTGTTTTCTGATTCGCTAGTTCGCATAGCGTCAGAAGAGTAAGCCTGAGAGCTATCTAAAGATGAGCCTGAATTTGCACTTTGTTGAGGCTCTCCATCGCATGCAGTGGCATTGTCTTTATACTCTGAATTGCTGTCGATAGGCTCAGGGTTATAGCCTACAGTCTCAGCGCCACTATTTACAGGCTCAAGGCTGTCCCCATTACTAACAGGGTTTAAATCGCCAGTCTTAATTTCGTTATCAGCACCATTATCGTCACTCTCGCTAATTCCATTTGCAGCTTGTGCTGTACTCAAAGCCTCGGCTTTACTTCTGGTAAAGCGCGCTTGAATATCACTTGCACTTTCGATCTTAGTATTTGCTGCGCTGGTACTTTTTGCTTCTGCGTCTTGTGCTTTTCTTTGCTTTAACTTCTGACGAAGTGCCAACATATCAGCCGTAGAAGTAAGCTGCTCTTCGGCGGTTAATGAGGACGGTTCGTTCTCGCGTAACAACGACTCGCTGTTTTTATCAGAGCCTTCAGCGTCATAGGAGCCCTCAGCGTTATGAGAGCCCTCAGCGTTATGAAAACCTTCAGCGCTTTGAAAACCGTCAAAACCTAAAGAGCCATCATCTTCTGACGAAAGTGGCATATCGTCCATGTACGCATCTAACGGAGGTTCATCGAAATGTTGCGCGGCTTCGTTATGGGACGCGCTGACTTCATCAGGCGTTGGTTCGATCTCTGCGGTAACGCTTTCTGCTTTTATCGCAGTGTTTTCTACGGGTAATTCTTCAATAGACGAAGTCGGTACTTGGTTTTCTAATTCACTACCATGTGCAGCATCACGCTCAAGTGCTGTTCTTTGAGTCGTCGTTGTACCCGACTCTACTTGAGGTAGCGCCGATCGAGTGTCATTTTCACTCAACGCGTTTTCATCAACAGTTGCTTGTTCCTGCTTTTGCTGTGATTCAAATGGAGACGTCGATTGAGGCTGTTCTTGCTGCTCTTTTTCGATTATTGATGGAGCAAGTGCATCAGGGGTAGATGCCGCACTTTCTAACGACGGTTCAGAGGTAGATTCAACCGATAGATGTGAAGGCGTCGCCTCCTGCACCTTGGTTGCAGAAGTTTCGCTTAACGGCGCTTCCTCCTGCTTACCGACGTTTCCCGGGCCACCACTGGAAGAAGCATGTTCGACAGGTAAACTATGCTCACTCCTCCCGTTTTCAATCTCACTTGCGGTGTCGTCGATGGGGTTGTTTGGAGCAAACGACATCATACGCATCAATGTCATTTCAAACGCACTTTTTCCATCAGCAGCAAAAGGTAAGTCTTTTCTTCCTTGCAGTGCAATCTGATAAAGCAACTGCACTTGCTCAGCTGGAATAGTTTTCGCTAATTGAAATATCGCTTTAGCGGATGTGGTTTCTAGCTTACATGCTTCAGGCACCCATTGCGTTAACGCTATTTGGTGCAGCAGGCTAGCCAATTCGCTGTGTACGTTGTCATAATCGGGGGCTTGCTCTGCGATGTCATTGACCAACTGCAATACATCAACAGGACTTTTACTTACCACAGCATGAACCACTTTAAGCAACTGGTTCTTGTCCATCAGCCCCAGCATATCGGTTACCACCGATGCCAGCACTTGATTTCCACCTTGCGCAATCGCTTGGTCAGTTAAACTCAGCGCGTCACGCATACTGCCTTGGGCGGCTCTTGCCAAAAGCGCTAGCGCTTGTGGCTCAAAAGGCAGCTGTTCATGCTCTAAAATATGCTGCAGCTGTCCAACAATCTGCTCCCGAGACATGGCTTTCAAGTTAAACTGCAAGCAACGGGATAAGATGGTTATCGGAAGCTTTTGAGGATCGGTGGTCGCAAGCAAAAACTTAACGTGTGGAGGTGGCTCTTCCAGCGTTTTTAACAGCGCATTAAAGCTGTGTTTTGAAAGCATGTGTACCTCATCGATAAGGTACACTTTGTAACGTCCGCGAGTCGGTTTGTATTGCACGTTATCAAGAAGCTCGCGAGTATCCTCAACTTTGGTTCTTGATGCAGCGTCAATCTCTAACAAATCAACGTAGTTGCCCTGCTCTATCTCTTTACAGGTGTTACATTGACCACAAGGGTTAGCCCCTTGTCCTTCTTCGCAGTTAAGGCTTTTCGAAAAAATACGTGCAATGGTGGTTTTACCTACCCCTCGCGTACCCGTAAACAGATAAGCGTGGTGTAGACGGTCGTTATCCAAGGCATTTGAAATGGCAGAGACAACATGTTCCTGACCCACAAGTTCACTGAACTTGCCTGGTCGCCACTTCCTTGCTAGTACCTGATAACTCATTATTACGTATTTCGCCTTTTGCTAATTATGCTTTATAGCGATTATTCGCCTTCAAACTCACAAATAGAGTAGCTTTCTATATCGAGCGTACTCAATTTCGTTTCGCCACCTAGGTCCGGTAAATTAATAACAAAACCTGCATGGTTTACTTCACCGCCTAATGAACGGATTAGTTTCGCAGAAGCGGCTATCGTTCCACCTGTTGCAAGTAAATCGTCAATAAGAAGCACTTTATCACCGGGCTCAATGGCATCTTTATGGATTTCCAATGTATCCGTGCCGTATTCAAGCTCGTAGCTTTCGCTAACTACTTCACGAGGAAGTTTGTTGGGTTTTCTCACTGGTACGAAGCCAATACCCATTTCGATGGCCAATGGCGCACCAAACAGGAACCCGCGCGCTTCAGTACCTGCGATCTTGGTAAATCCCATACCCTGATACTTTTCTACAAGTAACGAGATACAGCTACTAAATGCTTTGTGATCTTCTAAAACGCTGGTCACATCTCTAAATAAAATACCTGGCTTTGGATAGTCAGGTACGGTTTTCACTACTGATTTAATATATTCTGCAGTCACAATTATGCCTTGAATGTCTGCGTTATAACCAGAAGGTGAACCAGCCGGCGATGATATGCATCAACGGGAACGCGATTAGAGTTACTAGCGATGCTAGAAAGTACCACTTGTTATAGACTTCTTTGAAATCTGAATTGTCAGCCATTTGCACTACCTAAACAATTTTGTGAACAAAAAAATGGTGCTAAATGTTAATCGAAAGCAAGCCTGATTGACAGCGCTAATATGACCGATCGCTCACTTTCAGACCAGATCTCGGCGAAAGTTTAATATAACGCAGGTAAATAGTAATAGTTAGCTAGGATAAGGGAAGCAATATTCCTTTTTGCAACATGTCTGTTAGGGTCTGGTTCATACCATTTACGAGCACGTTTGAAGGTATTTGGGGAAGTTGTTGGCACAACGACTCCGCTAATTGTTCAACTTCCATTCCCTTTTCATTTTGTTCCAATGTGTTAATTAAAATAGCCGTCACTGGATTAACATGAGTAAATTGAACGTCAAACTCTCGGTCTCTATAAACTATATAAAACTGCTGTTCTTGGGCAGGTTGCTCTGGGATATAATCCTCACCAATTAAATGGACTTCAAACTGATATGCTGCCAACGAGGCATACGGTGACACCCTGATAGCGGTAATATTGTCTTCTTGTTGATAGAATTCAACGCTGTCTTCGTTTTTTCTAATACTGACGTCAAGCTCAAGCCACTCATAGTGAGCAAGCTCCGCAGCAAAGTCAGGAAGCGTAATATCGAAGTTTGGCTGTGTTGAAAGGTACTCAACGAACTCTTTACTTATTTCAGCAAAATAAGGAGAGCGGCATTCGTGCTCAATAAAAAACTGACGCACAATACTCTCCCATCCTTTTTCACCATACTGTTTTACTACGATGGACTTCAGAACTGGAAAACCCGTACTCACAAAATTGTCGATGTTATTAAAAAACAGGGATTGATAGATTTTCATCCGGCGAATGTGATCAGCGTCGGCATCACAAAATGTCTGTGGGTCTTTGATCGCATCAACAAACGTTTTTTGAGTGTTTTGAAATGACTGAGTCACGCGACACTTCCTTTAACGTTTGACACTACACCAGCTTCGCATTTTGCTTGAATTTGCTTAATTTTCTTCACCTCCGCCAATAATTCGCTTAAAGGTGGAATATTAAAATCACGCTCTAGCAAAGTCGGAAATACGCCGTGAGTAAGGTAAGCATGCTCCAACAGCGCCCAAACTGGCTCAATCACATCAGCCCCGTGAGTATCAACTTTCAAATCCTCTGCTTCATCATAATGACCAGCAATATGGCCATACACAATTTTGTCTGAGGGTAAGCCGTTAATAAACGCTTTCGCATCGTATTTATGATTAATACTGTTGACGTAAACATTGTTTACGTCCAGAAGCATTTTGCAACCTGACTCTTGTAGTATGCTCTTGGTAAATTCAAGCTCATCCATCTCTTGGCCTGGCGCAATGTAATAAGAAACATTCTCTAAGACTAGCGGCCGTTCAATGATATCTTGAACTTGAACAATTCGAGATACTACGTGCTTAATTGCGTCTTCAGTAAAAGGAATTGGCATCAGATCGTACATATGACCGTTGCCAGAACAAAAGCTTAAGTGCTCGCTATACAATGCAATGTTGTTTGCATCCAAAAATCGCTTAACGGTTTTTACAAACTCAACATCTAGTTTGTCGCTACTTCCGATAGACAAAGATAAACCATGCGTTGTAAAGGGAGCTTGCGAAGACGCTTGCTGAAATTGTTCTTGGTATTTCCCACCAAGTGGGATCCAATTTTCTGGGGCTACTTCCCAAAAATCGACCTCAGATGGCAATGTAGGCAAAAGCGCTTTAAGCATTTCCCGACGAAATCCAAGACCCGCGCCACAGATGTTTTTCATATCTTCCCCTTTACCGCATGGGATTGCACAATATCAACGCACGTTACTAGACAAAAAAGGCCATCATTCGACAGCCATTTTTTGCTAAGCGTAACTCGTGTAGCCTTCATCATTCTTTTTCAAGCTACACGATGTTTTTTGAATGGCAGTTACATGCTACCGCATTTACCTTCGCCGCACTTGCCTTCTTTACCAGCTTTCTTGTCGCCGCCGCACTTACCTTCGCCACACTTGCCTTCTTTGTCAGCTTTCTTGTCGCCGCCGCACTTACCTTCGCCGCACTTGCCTTCTTTATCAGCTTTCTTGTCGCCGCCGCACTTACCTTCGCCACACTTGCCTTCTTTTTCAGCTTTCTTGTCGCCGCCGCACTTACCTTCGCCACATTTGCCTTCTTTCTCTGCTTTGTCGCCGCCACATTTTCCTTCGCCACACTTGCCTTCCGCGGCGAATTGGCTGTAACCAGACTCTAATGCTTGCATACCAAATGGATTTACGTCTGCTACTGCAACCGTTGACGCCAAAGAGCCAATTACAACTGCACCTAACGCTGTCGCTACTGATGATTTTTTAATTTGTTTCATTGATGTACCCTCAATAATATTAGTCATGTTTGACGTACAGTAAGCACGTGTATCTTAAAAGACCCTGCCAGCTTAAAGGATATTTCACAAAAATTAATTTTTTTACAATTTATTTCTATACTGCTGATTATATTGATAATTATTGTAGTCTTGGCTATCTATAAAACTATTATCAATAGCTATGTTACGAATAAGGTCGCGTGTTATCAGATAGTATAGAATAAAAAACAGAGGTAACTTATAGGTAGTGAAACGGTAAGTTTTTACTGTTTAACATTACGATAGAAAGCATGACTAGCAGTGTTCTTTTTCAATTGCCGGCTGCTTAACGTCAATGTTCTCTTTAGTCACCCTTTTTTCTGTAAGAATTAAAAATTGTTTTACCCTTAAGTGCTTCAGTTACAGTGTGTAAATCTTCAAGCAACACCACTCGATATTTACTCGTTTTTGAAACTGCTAAATAAGAAGGGATTGTTAAGCGCTCTGACAGATCCGAGCTAATCGAAGCATTACTGAAGCTGTTTAGATAATAAAGGTAAGGCTGCTTATAACTTAGTAAGTGTGAAGTTCGTTGCATCAGAAACATACGAATAGCATCGGTACTATCTGCCGCATCAAAAAAAGTAAAACCCTCTTCCTTTAAACGTTTTCTTTCTCCAAAGTAATCATAACCACGAATAGCTGATACAACTTTATCACTGGTAAAACGAGGGTTCTGTGCAAGAATTATAGAAAGATTGATAAAAGGCTTAGACACAAAAGTTACATTGTCGTCTAACGCCAACGTTCCTCTAACATTAATAGTAAGGTCGACATGCCCTGTTTTCACACGCGCGAAAAGACGAGCAGGAGGAATACACTCAACGTTTACAATGTAATCCAGTTCCCTGAGTATCTTAGATGTAACATCAATAGCTTCGCCATAACAGCTATCATCTTTTACATGTTTAATCACTAGGGGCGGAAACTCTACCACACCTAGCGTTATGACTTTCTCCGATGTTAAAAGCGGTTCGGAATTCGCCGTTACTTCATCAATCAAAAACAGTAATAAAACAACGATAGTTAACGTTTGCTTCAAAACATACCCACCTATTTTTTATTTTATTTATATATGCTTTTTTGCATAAATAAAATAACGGCACTCCAACTATTCTTTATTTCTAGGCAACCTAAACTTACAAAACTGGGGTGCAGATTACTTTCCCACACTGACAAGTTCATCGAATAATGGGGTCAGAGTACATTTTTGGATTTAACGGTGCTAGATAATGAATGTATGACTACGCTCTGCTAGTTAGCGAAATAAAGTACTCTGACCCCTTTATTTTGAATCGATCTGTTGTACCGTTTGTGAGATCAAACGTTATGCTAAAAAAGACGAGAAAGAGAACTACGGAGATGTTTGAAATCTTAATATTGGGGTCAGAGTACATTTTTTGATTTAACAGTGCTGGACAAAAATGTCTGACTACGCTCTGCTAGTTAGCGTAATAAAGTACTCTGACCCCTTTATTTTGAATCGATGTGTTGTAGTGTCTGTGAAATCAAACGTCACGCTAAAAAGCTGAGAAAGAATACTACAGAGATCGTTGAAATCTTAATATTGGGGTCAGAGTACATTTTTTGATTTAACAGTGCTGGACAAAAGTTGTATGACTACGCTCTGGTAGTTAGCGTAATAAAGTACTCTGACCCCTTTATTTTGAATCGATGTGTTGTAGTTTCTGTGATATCAAACGTCACGCTTAAAAGCTGATAAAGAGAGCTATAGAGATCGTTGGAATCTTAATATTGGGGTCAGAGTACATTTTTTTGATTTAACAGTACTGGACAAAAAATGTATGACTTCGCTCTGGTAGTTAGCGTAATAAAGTACTCTGACCCCATTTTGGTGTTTGCTGGGGTGATGGGGATTAATGTACTCTGACCCCATTATTTTTTCTG
The DNA here is from genome assembly GCF_005117025.1 of Alteromonas portus. Lineage (GTDB taxonomy): Bacteria > Pseudomonadota > Gammaproteobacteria > Enterobacterales > Alteromonadaceae > Alteromonas > Alteromonas portus. The sequence continues at coordinate 413,299 of NZ_SWCO01000008.1, forward strand.
GTTCAGAAAGCAAAAAACCCGCTGTTAGGCGGGTTCTTTTTAATGGGACCTGGCAGTGTCCTACTCTCACATGGGGAAGCCCCACACTACCATCGGCGCTAATACGTTTCACTTCTGAGTTCGGAATGGA
>NZ_SWCO01000009.1 GCF_005117025.1 Alteromonas portus
AAAGGTAGTAGAGACTTACTTCAGGAGGCTTGCTGTTTTGCTTTTCCCCCGAAGCGGATGCGCATTTTAGGGAAATGAGCGCTCACGTCAACAAGTATTTTGAAAAAAACCTTATTTTTCGATCGTTTGCATAAACAATGTGCAATACGTTCATAAAAACCACTAATTCACCGCGCTTTTCACGATCTATAAGGTTAGTTAATTGGTAAGTCACGCTGTGTACTATAAATTAATAGAACAGTATTTGAACGTGTACGTGGATTATTGAGGGGTTGGCATGAAGGTTTCTGAATTTAAAACCGCTGGAAAACTCATAACGGGTCTTGGCGCTATAAAAGCCCTCACTGATGAAATGTCGAGATTATCCATAAAGGAATGTGCCATCGTTACTGACAAAGGCGTCTCTTCATCTGGTCTTCTTGATCAACTACTCACACTATTACCCTGTTCACCCATACTTATTATTGATGACATTCCACCAGAGCCTGAAGTAAATATCATAGAAGATAAGTTAGCGATACTTCGAGAGAAGCAAGCAGACGGAATAATTGCTCTTGGTGGAGGTAGCGCTATTGATAGTGCAAAAGTACTTGCAGCTACATACGACCATACTGGCCCCCTCAGTGAACTCTTCGGAGAAAATACGCTTTCGAAACGCCTTTTGCCGCTTATTGTTATCCCTACTACCGCTGGTACAGGTTCAGAAGTTACCAACATTGCTATCTTGTCAGATCCGAAAGCACAGATGAAAAAAGGAATTGTTAGTCACTGCCTGTTACCCGATGTTGCTATTGTTGCACCTGAGATGACAAAAACGTGCCCACAGTCCATTACAGCAGCAAGCGGTATAGACGCATTCGTTCACGCGCTTGAAGCTTATACAAGTGTAAATGCTAGTCCGATTACCGATGCTCTGGCAGAGAAAGCACTGAAGCTTATCTTTAATTCATTACTTCACGCTTATAATAATGGTGAGAACTTATCAGCACGTGAAGATATGGCCACCGGCAGTTTAATGGCGGGTCTTGCGTTTGGTAATGCAGGCGTGGGGGCAGTACATGCCTTAGCTTATCCATTAGGGGGACGGTTTCATTTGTCACATGGCATGAGTAACGCGGTAATGCTACCTCATGTATTGAAAGTAAATGCGCCGTTCTGCCAAGACAAACTTTATTGTGTGGCTAAGCTTTTGAAGTTATGTGAGCGCCACCACTCAAAAGAGGAAGCAATTAAACTATTATTAGTTGCTATAGAAAAACTGTGTCGCGATGTAGGCATTCCCGCTTCACTCACCCACTTCAATATTCCACCGTCTTGTGTAGGTGAATTAGCAGAAGAAGCGAGTAAAGTAACTCGCCTTCTTCGCAACAACCCCAAACAATTGAGTATTGAAGAGATTGAAGATATCTATCGGCTTGCTTTTTAACGTGGTCTTACCCACCTATTTCAATTCAGCCTTAGTTAACGCTTTTATACTTGCCGTGGTTATAATGGGCACACAGTAACAACATCATAATAGTAGTAATTTTATGAGTGAACTTTTTAGTGCCCTTTCTCGCGCATTAGCCCCCTATTACACCGAAATGAGCATTATGCTTATGGCCACTATTCTAGTGGTGTACGGCGACCTGATTAACGGCCATTTAAAACGCATTCTTGCACCATACCATTTCATTATTCGCGTTAGTTTGTTTGTAGTGCTGTGTGCTTTCGGCTATGGCGCACTAACTTTGTATGGTGCACCTTTTTTAAAACACACCCTAGCCTACTTGCCTTGGCAGTACCAAGGTGCAGGCTACGTGGCTTCGTTTCTGCTGATTGGCTTTTTGGCGGAAAGGCGAAGGTATGTTTAGCAGCTTTTTTACTCTGTCTTAGTAAAACTAAGCGACCGTTTTACTATATTGCTCTATGTACTTTTTAGGTGGTAGATGCATGACCTTTTTAAAAGAGGTAGAAAAGTAGGCGGCTGTTCCAAAGCCAACATCTAAGCATGTATCTAAAATACTGTTCCCCTCAAGCAGTAGTGGGATGGACTTTTCAATTCTGAAGCGTGAGAGAAATTCGCTGAAATTGTATTCAAACAATTCAGACATTCTTCTATTCAGGCTTCTTGGGCTTATTAAAAGTTGTGAAGCAGCCTGGTCTCTGTTGAATGCTTCATCTTGATAGTTCTTTTCAAGAACAGCGATGAAGTTTAGATAAAATGCCATATCCTTCTCGTTATCAAATTCTGGAATTATTAAGCACCCGAATTTGAAAACGGGAAGCGCACTTTCATCTTCTTCTTTTTCTTTTGCTTCTCTGACCGACAATAAGTGTTCAACACGCAGTATTATTTCTTCATTTGAGGCTGGCTTTGCTAAGAAGTAATCTACCTTTTCCTCTAGCGCTGCTTTCTCCAGTTCAGCTCCTGTTTCAGCAGTGAGCATTAATATCGGAATGTTTGCGTAGCTAGGGTTTTGGCGAATAGCCCTAGTTAAACCAAGTCCATCCATTTCGTGCATCATTTGATCCGTTATTACCAAGTCCACCAAGTAATGTTGCATTACATCTAATGCTTGGACACCATTTCGCGCGACTAGACAGCGATATTTCTCTGAGAAAAGGTCAAAAAGGTAAGAACGGAATTCTCTGCTGTCATCAACAATTAATAGCGATTTCTTATTTGTTTTAGCATCCGCTGGCAAAAGATCTTCAGCGTGGGAATTCACAAAAGCAATATCATCAACCGGCAGCGTTACGGATACTTTTGTTCCGATACCTTTTTGGCTTTGAAGCGCAATCTCTCCTTGGTTTAACTCTACCAGGGTTTTAACCGTAGCCAATCCCACACCGTTTCCATCTAATTTTGTGTTCCCCCTAGCAAACCTTTCAAACACTTTGCTTTGCAAGTTCTCTTCTATCCCCTCACCATCATCATTTACAATAATCTTTAGCGCCTTGCTATCCTGTATTGCGCTAACTTTTATCGTGCCAAGTTCAGGGGTAAATTTGATAGCGTTTTGCACTAGGTTAGCTACTATTTTTTCAAGGCTACCACTAATGAGAGAGACTTCTTTTTTAACCTTTATACGAACTTCTAGATTTTGTCTTTTTTGTTTAGCCAAAGGCTCTAAAGACAACACAATAAAACGGATATTTTCGGGCGAATAGGATTTGTAATAATCCTCCGCTTTAAAAGCAGTAGGAACATTTTGGCTCATTTGGTTAATTAACTGCTCTACCCTTTTCATATTGTCTTGGACACAGATTAACTCTTTCCTCGCCCCTATATCCGCATCAGATATTTTTTCTAACGAGCCATTAATGACTTGAATAGGCGTTCGAAGCTCGGAGGTGATTTCGTTAATGAAACGTTCTTTACTACGCAGCATTTTTTCAAATTTAGAGTGACCATCTGTTATTTCGTACCGCGTTAGATAAGCGTATAGGGTGGTGGATTGAAATTTTTCATAAAGCTTACTGACAATACCTACTTTCCATAAGAAAAAGAGCACGATTAAAATCGCCAAATATAAAGTGATGGCCAAGTAAGACGTCCAAAACGGCGGGGCTATCTCGAATTGTATTGTTACTATTTTTGAAGCATCTTCATTATGCTTGGAGGCTACTTTAAGAGTATGAGAACCAACATCTATGTCTCCTAATGTTAAATTCATCGCTGTTCTATTGTGGGAAACCCAAGCATCATCGTCTAATTTAAACTCAACACCTGCATTCTCATCATACAAATCGCTAATAACAAAGTTGAACGTCACTTCTTCAAAACTATTGTCAAAATAAAAGTCTAGGGTTTCAGGAAAGTAATGAATGTGCTGTCCTTTTTCATCAAGCCACTTAACGTACGTCAGAATAGGTGGTTCTGCTTTGTCAGATAGTATTTCAAGGCTCGAAATTAATGTGTTTTCGTCAAGTAGATAACTGTACTTGTCTCCTTTTACTAGTACTTTTTCACGAAGTATATCGAAGCTTTTATACTCAAAGTCCGTATCGAAAAGCCCGTACTTTCTTCCAACATTGAAGGCTAATTCTCTGGTTCGAGGTTTTATAAAAAGTCCCATATTTGAAGCGACCCAGAGATTTCCACTCTCTGTAACAATTGCCCCGCGAATGAACCTTAGCTTATCTAGGCCCTGAATAGTTGTGCTGTTGACTAAGCCACTTTTTTTATTAATTTGTTTTAGACCTGCTCCAGATGTACATAGTAGATAGGCGTTTTCAAGCTCAACCAAACATTGTAGCCCGAACCAGTTCCCCTCTTCCGCCTTGACTGTCCTCCAATTGAACTTTGACAATTGAAAGTGTACATCATCAAACACATCAAATGCGGCAAGCTCTCCTCCGCTCAGTAGTGCACTGTAGACAATTTTCCGGGGAGCCTTAAATATATCCTTTATGGCCTCATCTTGTATGAAGTAGTAATTGGCACTTGTACCATCGTCAAAGTAAAAATAGAAAGCGCCTTTGTGAACTTCGACCGAGTGTATGAAATCCCTGTTACATAAGTCTGATGGCTCCAGTTCTACAAGACGTGCAAAAAGATCTTCTTGCCATGACGTACAATGCAGATCTTTGCCTATGATTGTTTCACTCAACTCTCCATTGCTTTCATTTATCGCATATAGACCATTTTCAATTCGAACTAAGGTTTCAGTTTCACCAATCACAGATCTTTGAATATTATCCCTTAAAACACTCCCTTTAAATGACACTAGGTTTGTCGATGACTTCGTTCTAGGCAGAGTAATTAATCCCAGTTGTGAGGAGGCAATAAGTAAAGAATCATGAGGGCCAACAGCTATTTTGGTTACTGAGCGAATCGCCTCAGATGTTAGAATGGGACTCATGAATGGAGGTGCTAATAACTCATCTTCTTCAAGAATCAATAATCGTCCATCAGAAACCCAGATTTTATCTTCTTCCGTTTTAATTACATCATTGATGTAAGTACCACTTACTCCCTCTGTAGGAATGTAACGCTCCTTACTTCCAAGAATATAAAGCCCCTCTGGTCCTCCGATGTATAATTCATTGTCGATTACCTTTATGAAGGTCGCGCTAGACAACATGGGAAGCTTGTCTCTTAGCACATACTCATCAATAGTCGAATGGGTTTCTGATATTGCAACATAGCCTTTATTTGACGCTATATGCACTTGGTCTTTCTCGGCGAAAAGTGAGTAAACACCGTTTAACGTCAAAGTTGATAGCCGGGAATTCAATTTTGTTGAATTACCTGAAACTCTGTCTGTTTGTATGACATTATCTATAATGGAAAAATAGAGGTTTTTTGAGGTCATGGTCATGGCCCAAACAGAATTCGACCAATCTTTGTCTGCAAAAAATTGCTCGGCTTCTTTTGTTCTCAAATTAACTCTGAAAACGCCTACGCCATACTCAACGACCCAAAGTTCAGTGCCAACCAAATGGATATCAGAGATAATCCCTGTCGTTTTAGTAGATGTGTTGAATTGTAAGCGCTCAGACTCCTTTCCTATCACTTCGAAAACGCCGTTTTCTGCTGCTATATATACTGCCCTGTTGGAGACCTCTATGTCGCGAATAACACCTGACGGAATTCCATCGAATGAAGTTCGCCCTTCTAGATTCAAGCCAATGCCTTGGCTCACTTTTGGAACAATCAATAAGCAAACTAGGAGAATTAGGACACAAGAATAAGTTTTCTGTAGATATCGATGAGCTGTCTCAGTAGCCATATCTTACATCCTTGTATAACGGTAATTTCTAAGTGCTCACTGGAGCAGGAAAATCAAAAATATAAAGAGGAAGAGACATGAATATCGAACAAAAAACAAACATTCAAGAGCTTACAGAAGAAGATTATACTAAAGTATATGCAGGTACTGGATTACCACTATCGGATGAAGAGCTCTATTCTATTTTGCCAGTTGGTCCAATAAAACCCAAAAAACCTGATGTGAATAATTAACATCTAAACCAACAACCACTTCATCCCAGCATTCTCGGCGGCTTGCTGGTCGTAAATAAAGTCGCCTACATACAGGCAGTCTTCAGGTTGAAGCTGCCATGTGTTCGCCACCATCAATAATGCGGTTGGGTCGGGTTTGGCCGGGGCGTCTTCGCGGGTAAGCACGTAATCAATAGGTATGCTGTTATTGGCCACCTTTATCGCCGTGGCTTGTCGGCAGTTGCGGGTAACTATTGCCATGGGTAAATTGTGTGCCTGCACCTTTTCTACCATGGCTTTGCCAATGGGTAACCATTTAGCGTTTTCTGCATCATTTAGTTCATGCTGCAAAATAGTGTTGTGGGCGTTGGCTTTGGTTTCTGCGCACGCAATAGCGTCTATAAAGGTAAGAATATCTTCGTTTTGTGGGCAGCCTATGTCGGCGCGCATTTGCGTGAAGTTAAGGCTAGACTCTACCAGGGTGCCGTCTAAATCGAATATTACACCTTTAATACCGGTTAAATTCATCTGCTCTACACTCACGCTTTCCTCGTCCTTTTACTTCACTGTTATTTAAAAATTTGGTTAACGCCCACTTAATTGAGTACAGCGCAGATCTTACTCATTAATTTTACCTCTCATATAATGCCATGAATGTGTTAAGCCTTCTGTTACGTTTGCTTAAGGCTTTTATACTCTGGGTTAAAAGTCATTGTAATGATTTAAGTTTACCCCACTGATACCTTGCATTAGCATAGCCGCTCTTTTTACTCGGCTACTTTTTGCCCTTTCTAGTTCGATCGAATTTTTGGCAGGTAATTTATGGGTGTTTTTGCTGCGCTAGGTACAGCGCTTTGTTGGGCAATTGCTGCGCGCTTATTTCGTGGTACGGGTAACGCGTTTTCGCCGCTGACTATGAACTTTTGGAAAGGCTTAATTTCAATTGCCATTTTGGCCGTTGTGCTACTTTTCGTTCAGCCAACCGGACTTACCACCAGCGCAGTGTTGTGGCTATTGCTTAGCGGCCTAATTGGCATAGGCATTGGCGACACCTGTTTTTTTAAAGCTTTGCAAAGCATTGGCGATAGCCAAGCGGTACTGGTAGCCGAAACCCTTGCACCTTTATTTACCGCACTTTTTGCTATGGCCTTTATTGGCGAATGGATTACCTGGCAGCAGTGGGTTGGCGTGGCTGTAGTGCTTTTTTCGGTGGATATGGTCATAAAGGCGCGCAAACGCAGTTCTACTCATGTGTTTGCTACCAGCGGTTATTTGTATGGTGTGGGGGCGGCTTTATGTCAGGCTGTTGGTGCGGTAGTGAGCCGCGACATTTTAAGTACTGGTGACGTCGACGCTGCCAGCGCAGCATTTTTGCGCCTAGTGGGTGGTATGGTGTTTGTAGTGCCGTTGATAGCCTTAACAAAAACACGCTATATGCCCGTTATTAACTACCAAAGCGACAACGGGAAACGGATATGGCCCGCCTTTGTATTAGCCACATTACTTGGCACTACCGCCGCAATTTACTTACAAATGTTTGCATTCGCCTATGCGAAAGCAGCTGTGGTCCAAACTCTTATTGCTACAAGCGCGTTAATGTCGCTAGGCGTTGCATGGGTACTTGGTGAACGGGCAACTAAAGCGACGATTGCATGGTCTGCCGTAGCGCTGGTTGGCGTTGCTATATTAGTTAGCTTTGGCTCACCTGTGCATTAAAGGAATATTTCATATTACTTTTAAGGTAAATGTTACGTTCACAAACAAAATACAAGAAAGGATACAAAAAAACGGTAAGTTTTAAGGGCGTCGTGTAGTAGTTCGTAACTCAAATCGATATTATAACGAAAAAACGAAAACGTTATCCCTTATGGTTCGAAGGTTATATTTAACAGTCTTATCTCTTTTTTGTGTGCTATTCGCTGCTTCTGCATTGGCGAATAGTAATATTGATGCCGTTATCGAAAAAGTTCGCTCGCCCTCGTACGATTGCCCAAGTCAATCGTTGCTGCCAGAACTAGAACAAACGCTCACATTAGAAAGCCTCACACCCCAACAACGTTTTGCTTTGACCGTAGCCAAAGGGCAGTTTTTAATTTGTCGCGGCAAGTATGAAGAAGCAGAAAAGATGCTGCTTAAAGCCATAATGCAAAGCAATATAGATGAAAGCTCGTACGCGTTTGCATCGGCTATTTATCAAATTGGCTTCACTTATGATGCAAGAGAAAACCCGGCGCGCTGTAAATACTACCAACAGGCCCAAGATTTATCTTCACCAGAGCGTCATAGCGATATTTTTACCAGCTCTTCGCTAGGGCTGATTAACTATTGTTCAGAATCTTCATCTCCCGAGATTAAGCTAGGTAAAATGTTTGGCGTGCTTAAACGCTATTCCGACAACGGTAGCCCGGGCGAGTTGGCGCATATCCACAACGCTATCGGTCTTCTCTATGGTAACCTAGAGCAGCACGCGCTGGCCGCCGAGCAGTATTTGAAAGCACATAAAATGGGCCTACTTGTTTACAAAGGTAGCAATAAGGTAAGTATTATTATTAGTGCCATTGTATCGCTGCTAAGCAGCGGTCAAATCGACAAAGCCTATCAAAGTATTTTAGAGCTAGGTGCACTGAATAGCGAAATCAACACGCCGCTCAGTAATTTTTTGTATCAATATGCACTGTCTATCTACCATAGAAAAACGCGTGATTATAATAATCTAGCCTATACCCTTCCTGATCTGGAAGAGGCGACTGCAAATATCTCTAGCTCCCTCGGTCATAAACTGGTTGCTTGGCACAAAGCCGAACTATGTTTACATAACAAAGAGCTCACCTGTGTAAAGCAATATTTAGCTGACATTGGCGCATTAGACAAAATCGTCATTCCAAAAGTCTTCGAGACAAACCTAGATTACTTAAGTTTTAACGTTTCCATGTACCTAGCGTTAAAAGATATTGCTCTAACTAAGGAAGCGCACAACATCTACTCTAAAGAGGTCACGAAGCGACGGGAAGTGGCGCAAGATACCGCTTTAATTGTTGGTGCAGCTAATCTTTATACACGTATTTATGATCTTGAGTCAGCCATTGAAAAAGCCGAAGAACAAAGAAGAAATACCTTATATACCGCTATCCTAGTTTTTTTACTGTTTGTTATTATTACTGGATACGTTTTACGTAAAAAGCACGTTGCACGCAAAGCTATCGACCCGGTAACACTTTTACTTAACGCCGATTCAGCCATCGCACGCATTAATAAACTAGATGCGCCTAAAAAAGGGCGCGCCATTGCTATTGCAATATTTGACATTAGCAACCTACGAGAGATAACGCGTAAAATGGGCTCTACGAAAGGCGATTTTGTATTGCGGCAAATTGCGCAAACATTTCAAAACGTTATCCGAGGCAACGATATTCTGGGCCGCTTTGGAACCGATCAATTCATTTTATGCCTTCACAATATTGAAGAACGAAGCGCGCGACAGTTCTTTGACCGAGTACAAAGCGCGCTAGAAAGCACCTTTGAGAGCGACACCAATGATGACTATTTGGTCGTTGAGTCTCAAATGAGCGTATTTATTGCCACCGAAAAAATTACTGGGCTAAACGACATACTCGATGACATCGCCGTGTCGATTGATATGGGTAACCGCTCAGGCAGCAATTAGTCATTAAGCAATAGACAACGCGCGGCCTGTTACTTATCACGCCGCGCTTAGCTATTTTTTCTACATTCTCCCGCCAGCGTTATTTCATCGACATTGGTCGTAAAGGGCTTTAGCAAAACCAATTCTGTTTTACAGTGGTATAAGCAACGAACAAGGTAAATATAAACATACTGTTTACTGCCACAACTACAGGAAGGTTTAGTGTGACACCAAAGGTTATTTTCTTCGATATTAACGAAACACTTTTAGACATGCAGGCTATTAAAACGGGTCTAGCGTCGGTGTTAAACGGCGATGAGACACTGGTAGATTTATGGTTTGCTAATTTGTTACATCACAGTTTGGTAGATATTGTGTCTGGGCAATTTCACGATTTCATTGATATTGGCGCCGCAGTACTTACTATGGTGGCTCACAGTAAAGGAATAACGGTTGATGAAGCCACCGCCAAAGATACCATCAAACAGCACATCACCCGATTGCCCGCCCACGACGATGTAATTCCCGCATTAAAAGCGCTGCAAAGCGCAGGATTTACTTTGGTCGCGCTTTCTAACTCTTCAAAAGCAGGCTTAGATGCTCAGCTTGAATATGCCAACATCCGCCCGTATTTTTCTCATGTACTAAGTGTAGAAAGCGTTCGAACTTACAAGCCTCACGCTGCGGTTTATCACTGGGCCTGTCAACAGGCTAACGTTAAGAACGAGAACGCTATGATGGTGGCAGCTCATGGTTGGGATGTCAGTGGCGCGAAAGCGGCAGGTATGCAGACTACCTTTGTAGAGCGTTCGGGCAAAATGATGTACCCGTTAGGTCTTGCTCCTGATCACAGTATTAGTTCGCTTCATAAACTAATACCTTTAGTGACTCAGTGACTAGCCTCTTCTTTCCATGCTGTTAAAAACAAAAAAGTCTTACCGTGGTAAGACTTTTTGGCTTCTAAACATTTAGCGATTAAAGCTTTGCTAACTCTGAATGGTTAGCTTTGAAGCCTTTCGTGCTACATGAATTGCGTTTAGTTTCTAATGCACTTAATTGACGTTTAAGCCATGATTTTTGAATACCTGACTTTGCTACGTCCATTTCAGTGCTTACGCGAGTGATTTCTTTTCCGACGTTTACGCATGCTTTCTTGTTCGGTTCAAAACCACCATTAGCCAAAACTGATGAAGAAAACATTAGAGCCGATAGCGCTATTAGCGTTTGCTGTTTCATAAGAGTCCCCAACTACTCGTTATTATCCCAGGTTAGTGTCATACCGTAAGAATGAGCATATATTTGCTCTCAAATCTGTAAGGAATATAGCAGGCCTTTTTTTGTTATTAGGTACAGCAAACTATACGTAGTAATAAAACTTTGACTACTTTGCCACCACTATCACACATAAACCGTTGTCTTTTATATTATTATGGCGACAACGCTTCACCTTACCATTCCACTTACGTATTGATTTTTATATTTTTACGCACTTCCAAGTAAGCCTATCCATAGTATCGGCTTCAGCAACAGCATTCTGAAGCAACGCTACCTACTCGTTAAGCCATGCTATTAAAACACCTAAACTTTTCTGTAACAAGAAAAGTTATAACAATCACTTTACAGTTTTTAGGACAAAATTTGCATTCTGTAAGTATTTACTCACTATTCTTACAAGCGACTACCTGCCGAAAGCTTCTCTACAGTTTGCATTACCGCTTTGCCCATATCATCTAAACTCAATACTTGCTTAGCCACCCCTTTTTCAATGGCGACCTTAGGCATACCAAATACTATGCAACTTGCTTCATCTTGACAGAATGTCTCGCACCCGGCGTTAAATAACTCTTGAAGACCGATGGCGCCGTCACTCCCCATTCCTGTTAACAATACGCCTATTGCGTTGTTACCCGCGCTTTTGCATAGCGAATTAAACAGTACATCCACAGAGGGCTTATGACCCGATACCCTAGGCCCGTCGGTAAGTCTTATTCGGTAATCAGCTCCACTTCTTTCAATTTCCATGTGCTTATCGCCTGGTGCAAGATACGCCTGTCCAGGAAGCAAACGCTCTCCGCCTTTAGCTTCTTTAACCTGCATTTGACAGACAGAGTCTAACCGCCGTGCATAAGTAGACGTAAATCCAGCAGGCATGTGCTGAGTGATCACCGTGGCAGGAGCGTTAGCAGGGAAGGTTCGCAGCACCTCTTTTATGGCTTCAGTACCGCCAGTCGAGGCGCCTATGGCAATGAGTTTTTCTGTGCCCGAGTAACTTATTTTATTTACAGAGGCTGCCTTAGCAGGCGACGCTTTCTTTACTCTTGAACGAGCGGCCGTTCGAATTTTGTCAACGATTAACTCGTGATATTCCGCCATGCCCTGTGCTACACCAATTTTGGGCTTGGCAACAAAATCAATTGCCCCTAACTCTAAAGACCTTAAGGTGGCGTCCGCCCCTTTTTCTGTCAACGTAGAAATCATGACCACAGGGGTGGGCCTGGCATTCATAAGCACTTCAAGAAAGCGTAAGCCATCCACTTTCGGCATCTCAATGTCTAGTGTTATGACATCGGGAGACTTCTCAAGCACTAACTTTTTGGCTACAAACGCATCTGGCGCCGCACCCACCAGCGTCATGTCTGGCTCACTTTTAATGATTTCACTGAGTATTTGGCGAATAAGCGCTGAATCATCAACTACCAACACTTTTATTGTCATGACTAGTCCTCAAATAAATCTACACTGCCGCTTGGCGCTTGCTTCGATAGCTCCCAGCGGTGCTGGCTTTCTCGCTCAATAATTGTTGCGTTGTTGAGTTCGTGAATACGCTTCATTAATACGTTGCCGTTACTTGGAAAAAAGTACACTTTGCGAGCGTACACATCACACAAATCGCTCGCTAAAATTGGTATGCCCTCAGTTTCTAGAAACTGGGTTACAAACTCAGCATTAAATTTACCCACGTCATTTTGAACAAAAGAGGGCACTACCTTCCCTCCTCCAAAAACCTTTGCTTTAAGTCGTTCTTTTTTCGCGCCCACTTTAACAAGCTCGTTTATAAGAATTTCCATAGCGTGCACACCATATTTTGCTGCCATTCCCTGCGCTTGCTCGAATTCGCCTGCCGACTTATTCACAGTAGGCAGCATAAAGTGGTTCATACCGCCAATCCCCGTATGGGCGTCGAACAAACACGCAGCCACGCAAGAACCGAGTACCGTGACTAGCATTTTGTCTTGTGTAGTTACAAAATACTGGCCGGGTAACAGCTTTACCGCTTCTATAGAAAAGCGCTTGTCGTAGTAGCTTATAGGCAGTTCAAAATTGGTCGACGCCACTGTCTCTCCTAATCGACGGGGCGATAAATGGTTTTCCCCACCGGTCTCACAAGATTAGTATACATATTGAAATTTTCAGAATGTCCGGCCATATATAATCCCGTTGGCTTCAGCATGCCGACCATTTTTTGTAGTACTTTTAGCTGCGTTGGCTTATCAAAATAAATCATCACATTTCGGCAAAATATGACGTCGAGCGGCCCTTTCACGTCCCACTTCGCATCGGTGAGATTCAGCTTCTTGAACTGCACCATGTTACGTAATTCGTCCACCACTTTAACTTTGCCTTCATTAGCCCCTTTTCCTTTGTGAAAGAACTGCCTTTGTCGATGTTGGGGTATTTTCGCAATAGACGCTAAGGGGTAAACACCGGCCCTGGCTTTAGCCAGAACTTTGCTGTCTATGTCGGACGCAATAATTTTTACCGGCGTTTTAAAACTTCCGTACGCTTCTGCCACTACCATTGCAATTGAGTAGGGCTCTTCGCCGGTAGAACTAGCTGCGCACCAAATAGTGGTAACGTTATGCTGGCTAAGATAATCAGCCAGGGCAGTAAAGTGATGCGGCTCGCGAAAAAAAGAGGTTAAGTTTGTGGTTAGCGCATTGATAAACTGCTCTAACTCCGACTCGGACGTGTTTACTAAAGCAAGGTATTCATTAAAACTGCGCAGATTTCTTGCCCTAATTCGCCGCGCTAGCCTGCTGTATACCATCGCTTCTTTTGCGTCAGATAAGTTTATTCCTGCTTTTTTAAATAGCATTTGCTGCACGTTTTTGAAGTCCGCCTTTTCAAAGGCGAACTCCCTCGTGCTATCTTGCCTAGAAACAACCGTAGTCATCAGAATGATTCCCACTCTGCTTCGTCAGGCATAGCTGGCGTGAGTGCCTTAGCCTGAGACGCTCGCTGCACATGTGCTGTAGGTAGGCGCTGAGGTTGACGAAAATCACCGTGAGTAAGTGCCGCTATATGCTGCTGGTCATTGTTTAGCCCTTTGCCTACTTCAAAAACAGAAACCCGCTCGTTTAACTGCAAAGACTGCTGCTTAAGACTATCTGCTGCTGCCGCAGCCTCTTCTACCAAAGCGGCATTCTGCTGAGTCATTTCATCCATTTGAATTACGGCTTTACTCACCTCTTCAATACCAGCGGCTTGCTCGGCTGACGCCGCGGCAATTTCTGACATAATGTCGTTCACTCGTTTAATAGAGGTCACCACTTCAGCCATAGTCTCACCGGATTTCACTACCAGCTGGTTACCGCTTGCAATTTTACTCACCGAGTCTGAAATTAACTCTTTGATGTCTTTTGCGGCTTCTGCAGAACGCTGCGCTAAGTTACGGACTTCAGAAGCAACAACGGCAAAACCACGCCCCTGCTCCCCTGCTCGCGCAGCCTCTACTGCGGCGTTCAACGCCAGAATGTTGGTTTGGAAAGCAATCCCGTCGATAACACCGATAATGTCTGAGATTTCCTGAGCAGAGTCATTTATCTGCGTCATCGTGTCCACCACTTCACTGATAACCTCTCCGCCCTGAGAGGCAATTTGACTTGCCTGCGCTGCAAGCCCATTGGCTTGCTCGGCATTCTCGGCGTTAAGCTTAACGGTTCCAGTTAGCTCTTCCATGCTCGACGCTGTTTCTTCAAGACTTGACGCTTGTTGCTCTGTGCGGCTCGATAAGTCTGCATTTCCAGTCGCAATCTCCCCCGAAGCAACATTGATGGTTTCTACCGCTTCATTAATGCTGGTGATAGTACCTCGCATTTCATTAATGAATTGGTTGATTGCTTCACCCAAGACAGCAAAATCTCCGTCTAATGCATGGTCGATATTAACGGTGAGATCGCCCTCTGTAAGCTTAGTCATTACGTGTTTAATTTCATCTACAGCTTGAGTTCGGCCGGTTATATCGGTAGCAAATTTGACGACGCGGAAGGGCTTACCGTTATGGTCTAAGATTGGGTTGTAGGTAGCTTGGATGAAAATCTCTTTGCCGTTTTTGCCAACTCTGCGGTACTCACCAGAAGAGTAGGTGCCGCTACGTAATGCATCCCAAAAGGCAGCATATTCTGGGCTTGCGCGGTGAGTTGGGTCTACAAACATACTGTGGTGCTTACCTTTAATTTCTTCTAGGGTATAGCCCACCGTATTTAAGAAGTTTTCATTGGCATCTTGAATGATACCGTCCATGTTAAATTCAATGACCGCCTGAGACTTTCCAATGGCGGCTAACTGCCCTTCAAAATAGGCATTTTTCACCTTTTGTTCGGTAATGTTGCTGGCGTATTTCACCACTTTTACAACATTACCACTCATATCTAAAATGGGGTTATAGGTTGCCTGGATCCATACGTCAGACCCATCTTTAGCAATACGATGAAATTCCCCTGAGTAAAATTGCCCTTCAGCTAACTTTTTCCAAAAGGCCCGATACTCTTCAGATTCACGCTCTTGTTTGGTAACAAATATACGGTGATGTTTACCCTGGATCTCGTCTAGTGCATACCCAACCGTGGCCAAAAAATTATCGTTTGCGGTCACAATGTTGCCGTTCGGGTCAAACTCAATAACTGCTTGCGATTTACTTATTGCGTCTATCTGCCCGGTGTTAAAAGCATTCTGCAGCTTTTGTTCAGTGACGTCAGATGCATATTTCACCACTTTTGTTGGCTTGCCAAACTCGTCGAAGATAGGGTTATAGGACGCTTGGATCCAAAGCTCACTGCCATCTTTTTTTACCCGTTTGAATTCGCCTGACTTAAACTCACCTTTCTTTAAGTCACGCCAGAAAGCCGAATACTCGGGGCTCATTTTATAATTGGGTTCAACAAACATACTGTGATGCTGACCTTGAATTTCACTCAAGTCATAGCCTGTTGTAGCGCAAAAGTTTTCGTTGGCGTGTTGGATAATACCGTCTAGATTAAACTCAATAACCGCTAACGATTTATCGATGGCGTTAATCTGACCTTCATAATCTGCGTTCTTACGCTTTTGCGCTGTGATGTCGGTAGCAAATTTAACAACGCGTACAATATTACCTAATTTGTCATAGATAGGGTTGTAAGAAGCTTGGATCCAAATTTTGTCACCGTTTTTTGCTACGCGGCAATACTCACCGCTACTGCGTTCGCCATTTCTCAGCCCTTCCCAAAACTGGTTGTATTCGTTAGACACGCCATAATCCGGCAATACGAATAGGCGGTGATGCTTTCCTACAATATCCTCTTTTGAATAACCCGTTACTTTAAGAAAGTTGTCGTTAGCATTCTCGACTATGCCTTCCGGAGTAAATGAAATAATAGCTTGGCAACGGTCTAACCCATCGAGTAAGCTCGATTTATGCTGTAACTCTTGATCGTTTATCCACTCCACCATTGTGCCAAGCTTTTCACCTTCCACGCTTTTTATCGTGGTCAAGTTCAATGTAAAAAGTAAGTCTCCTACAGGCAGTAGAAAGGTATCGCTACTATTACAGGTGTTATACCGCTGACTTAATTCACTGCTATTTGCGAAGAAGCCTGCAATCGAGGTGCCGGTAAAATTTTGAAGGTTGATGTTTGGAAGCGAGCGTGAAAACTGCGCTTCATATTCTGCCGCAAGCTGTTTGAATGCTTTATTAGCAAACGTGATTGTGCCTTCTGCATCGACCAACATTAAGCATGCGGTACTTTCACTTAATGCTTGCTCTTGAAAGCGTGAAAGACTTTGCGCAGCCACCAATTCTTCATTGTGAAATATATTAAAAACACCCATAGCATCACCTATTTTCTGTAGCGCTACGTGTTGGAGCGCTGAATAAAACGTCAAGTAATAAAAAAGGCGAATTCCCTTTCTAAGAATTCGCCTTTAGTTAACTAGAAAGACTCCCACTCATCGTTATGTGGCACTTTTGGAGCTAACTTCTTATTCGTTTTTAGCATGGCCACTGAAGCCAATTTTTTGTCTCTATCTTCTTGCGGTACTTTTTTTGGAACCGCCTGTGCGATATCCGCTTTACCACCAATGTTAAACGTCGATACACGCTCGGATAAATTGCCCGCCTGCTGCTGTAAGCTTTCTGCAGCCGCCGCCGCTTCTTCTACCAGCGCTGCGTTTTGCTGCGTCATTTCATCCATTTGTACTACCGCTTTACTCACCTCTTCGATGCCTGAAGCCTGTTCAGAACTCGCCGCCGCAATTTCCGACATTATGTCGTTTACCCGCTTGATAGAGGTCACCACCTCTTCCATTGTTTCGCCAGACTGATTGACGAGTTTATTGCCCCCATCAATTTTGTTCACCGAGTCTGAAATAAGCTCTTTGATCTCTTTTGCCGCTTCAGCAGAGCGCTGGGCCAAGCTTCGTACTTCTGACGCAACAACGGCAAAGCCGCGTCCCTGCTCCCCCGCTCTTGCTGCTTCAACAGCGGCGTTTAGCGCAAGAATGTTGGTTTGAAATGCAATGCCGTCAATAACACCAATGATGTCTGAGATCTCTTGAGCCGACTCGTTAATTGACGACATAGTGTCGACGACCTGACGAATTAACTCTCCGCCGCGCGAAGCGATATCGCAGCTTTGCGATGCTAAACTGTTAGCTTGTTCCGCGTTTTCAGCGTTGAGTTTTACTGTACCGGTAAGCTCTTCCATACTCGACGCCGTTTCTTCTAGGCTTGACGCCTGCTGTTCAGTGCGACTTGAAAGATCAGAGTTTCCTGTGGCTATTTCAGATGAAGCAGTATTAATGGTTTCTACTGCTTGGTAGATGGAACCAATAGTGCCAGACATTTCGCCAACGAACTGATTTATAGCATCGCCCAATACTTGGAATTCGCCTTCAAATTGCTCATCAAGTTCAGCAGTTAAGTCACCACCAGATAAACGGGTCATCACATCGCTGATAGACCCTATAATACGGCGCATATCATCTATAAAGCGGTTGATTGATGTGCCAAGCTCCCTAAACTCACCGTCAAACTCATGCTCAATACGGCAATCTAAATTACCCTGCACCAATTCATTCATGGCGGTTTTGATATCGCTTATAGCCTGCTTTCTACCGGTGATATCAATGGCATACTTCACTACGCGATGGGGTCTGCCGTTTTGATCCAAGATGGGGTTATAAGATGCCTGGATCCACACCTCTTTTCCGCCTTTGCCTACACGCTTAAACTCGTCAGTGAACTGCACGCCCTGGCGTAACTGTTCCCAGAACTGACTATATTCAACACTGCGCTTGTACTCATCATCTACAAACATACTGTGATGCTTGCCAACAATTTCATCGAGGCTGTAACCAACCGTATTGATGAAGTTTTCGTTGGCATTAAGAATTTTTCCTTCTAGGTCAAATTCAATAACCGCCTGTGCTTTGTTTATTGCTTCAATTTGCCCTTCAAAATATGCATTACGTAATTTTGATGCAGTAATGTCAGTGGCGAATTTCACCACGCGAATAACCTTACCTTCACCATCGAAGACTGGGTTGTAAGTAGCTTGGATCCAAATTTCCTTACCCATTTTGTCAAAGCGACAAAACTCGCCGTTTTGAGGCTTGCCTTCTCTAAGGTCACGCCAAAACTGCGCGTACTCTTCAGAGCGAATGTACTGGTTATCGCAGAACATCTTGTGATGATTACCCACAATTTCGTTAAGACTATAACCAAGCGCATTCAGAAAGTTATCGTTAGCATTTTGGATAACACCATCAGCATTGAACTCTATAACAGCTTGCGCATCGTTTAATACATTTAACATAGTACTTTTGATGAGCAACTCAGACTGGTCGACCCACTCAACCATAGTGCCTATATTTTTGTTGTCTTGGTCGAAAAAGGGCGTAAGCGTGAGTTTGAAGTTCAAATCGCCAATACTAATTGTAGAAGTCATTGTCGATTTTAATTCAGCAAGGATATTGCGCTGATGTGAAGGATTTCGATGAAATTGGTCGATATTCTGACCTTCCAAATTATCAGCAGAAAAACTGGGAAGGACAGCCTGTAATTTCTTTTCGTTCTCTTTGAGCAGAGTTTTCACAGACTGATTAGCATAGATGATGTTTCTATCCGCGTCGGCCATCATGATGCAGCAGGTTGTAGCATCAAGCGCCTGCTTGTTTCTCAATGCTTGGTTTACATCCGTTGCCTTCGTGAAGTCTTCTAACCACGTCATAATTCCCATTTCTTCAGCCCTCAACCGCTTGTGTTTTCGTTTCAACTAAACCCAGTTCATTACTAGTAATTAAGCTCTCAATATTCACTAGAATAACCATGTGCTCTTCTACATCTGCTAACCCGTGAAGGTATTTACTATCAAACGCCACACCGAATTCAGGTGGCGGCAGCATGTCTTCTTCGGATAGGCGAATTACGTCAGAAACCCCGTCAACGACAATGCCAACGATACGGTCGTGAACGTTTAGCATGATGACGATAGTAAAGTCGTTGTAGGTGGCTTCACCCACGTTGAACTTAATGCGCAAATCCACAATAGGCACAATGTCGCCACGCAGATTAATTACACCTTTAATAAAGCTTGGTGCGTTAGCTATCTTGGTGACTTGCTCATAGCCGCGAATTTCTTTCACCGTCGTGATATCTAGGGCGTAGTGTTCCTCGCCCAACACGAAACTTAAAAACTCATTCTCTTTCGACGCACTTACGGCTTGCTGCAGGGCTGCTTCGCTCATAGTGAAACCTCTTCATTCGGAATAGTGGTACAATTTGCCGCTACCGAGTCGGCATCTAAAATCATGGCTACCTTGCCATCCCCCATAATGGTGGCGCCGGCAATTCCTGCGACCTTTTTGTAATGTTGCTCTAAGCTTTTGATCACGACCTGCTGCTGCCCCACTAAAGAGTCCACCAGCACGCCATAGCGTTTCTTGCTGCTTTCCAGAAGCACGACTATGCCTTTGGTTGGTTCAGTAATGCCGTCGTCAACCTGCATAAGGTGGGTCAGCGACACTAATGGCCAATACTGATCTCTAATCCATAGCACTTTGTCATTGCCGAGTGTTTTTACTTGAGAAGCGGTGGGCTGAAAGGATTCGATAACATTAAGTAGCGGAATGACAAAAATTTGGTCGCCTACCGAAACACACATGCCATCTACAATGGCAAGCGTAAGAGGTAAGTGGATATAAAACGCTGAGCCCTCACCCTGCGATGATTCTATTTCAATGCGTCCGCCAATCGATTCTATGTTTCTGCGAACTACATCCATACCTACGCCACGGCCCGATACATCGGTAACCTCAGCTGCGGTAGAAAAACCCGCTTGGAATATAAGCTGCCAAATTTCACTGTCTGGCATGTCGGGCGTAACTGCCAGTCCGTTTTGGGTGGCTTTCTCTAAAATGCGGGCTTTGTTCAAGCCTGCCCCATCATCAATAATGCCGATGATAATGCTGCTGCCTTTCTGCTCTGCACTTAAAATAACCGTACCGTTTTCCGATTTACCTGCCTCGAGGCGCTTTTCAGGGCTTTCGATACCGTGGTCGATACTGTTTCTGACTAAGTGAGTGAGCGGGTCGACCAGTTTTTCGATAAGGCTCTTATCGATTTCAGTGTTGCCACCTTGAATAACTAAGTCGACTTTTTTACCCAGTTTTGACGATAGGTCGCGCACAACGCGAGGGAAACGATTAAACGTCATATTCACCGGCAACATACGCATAGACATCACCGATTCTTGAATTTCACGGGTATTGCGCTGAAGCTCATCTATTGCAAGCTGCAAGCGTTCACCTACTTGCCCTTCAACCTCCTGGCCTACGTTAGAAAGCATGGATTGCGTGATAACGAGTTCACCGACTAAGTTAACCATTGCATCAATTTTGGTAGTGTCTACGCGAATTGATGCGGCTTCTTTTGCTGCTGCCTTTGGCTTAGTTTTTACCGGCTTCACAATGGGCTGTTTTGGTGGGACAGACTGGGTGACCTCTGTTTTTACGGGAAGGTTTTCTGGTTCGAAGAAACCGAAACCTTCATCAACCTTGCTGGTGTCACGGTTTGTTTCTACGTCAGCGTGTGCTTCACTAGATGTCGCTTCATCGTCAAATAGCCCAAAACCTTCTATATCGTCTGCGCCATTTTCACATTGCGCTTGGGCCTCAGACTCATCTTCATCAAAGAATCCGAACCCCTCAATCTCATTCGCTTCATCTTCAGCGTTTTGTTCAGGAGGCTCCTGAGCATCTTGCACCGGCTGCCCTGATGCACTTGCAAGCGTGTCTTCGAGTACTTTAATACTGGCATCAATTTGTTCTTGAGGGAGTTCTGTTTGCTCTTTATAAGCTGATAAGGTGTCTTTGAGTACATCAAGGGTTTGTAGAAAAATATCAACAATATCTGCAGTAACTTGGATTTCTTGGTTACGCGCTTTGTCGAGCAGGTTCTCCATGACATGGGTAAGATTCATTAAAGCGTCGAAGCCAAAGATACCGCTGCCACCTTTTATGGAATGCGCCGCTCTAAAGATACTGTTCAACTCTTCGGGGTCGGGAGCATCCACGTCCAAGGTCATGAGCAACTGCTCCATGTCTTGAAGGTGTTCATCACTCTCATCAAAAAACACACCGTGAAACTGGTTTACATCAATGGTCATGATTGACTCCCATTCGCCCTATTCAAACCAACGCTTAACTAACCTAAAACTCGCTTCATCACATCTAGCAGCTTATTCGGATCGAAGGGCTTCACCATCCATCCTGTAGCGCCAGCCGCTTTCCCTTTCGCCTTCATGTCGTCACCAGCTTCCGTCGTCAGCATGACAATTGGCGTTGAACGAAAGTTAGCCAGACCTCTTAAAGACTTAATCAGCGTGAGGCCGTCCATACGAGGCATATTTTGATCGGTAAGTACGAAATCGAAACGCGCCCCTTGGCATTTGTCTAACGCATCTTGTCCATCTTGGGCCGTAGTTACATTGTAATTTGCTGACTTCAGGGTCATTTCAACCATCTGGCGAATAGACACAGAGTCGTCCACAATCAGTATGCTTTTGCTCATAATTCAATCACCTTTGAATTGTCAAAATTGTTCTTACGTTGCTTTCTGGATGTTTTTCTTGCTGCTAAAAAAGTTCGACGTCGCCTGCATCCATGGAAGTGGCAGAAACTGGGTTGTGATCCGCTTGGCCTTTTTCTGTCAACGAGTGTTGGTAGTTTTCTAGGTTTTCTCGCACTCTGCTTGCGCTTTCAGGGCTCAGCGTCGTCAGCTGTTCTATAACGAACTCGATGATTTCACGAGTGTAAGTAAGGTTTTGCCCGTTTATATCGCCAAACTGCAACCCCCTAATGGCCGCTGCAGTTGAGTCTGCCAACTGCTGTCTGATGGCCTCGAGTTCGCTCGCGCCTTGTATATCTGATTCTGCTTTTTTGATAATGCCTCTAAGCTGTTCACTAATCGTTTCTTTTGCGTTAACTACGTGAGAAATGTCTTGAGACGCAACGACTTCGGCGGTTTCCGTTAGTTTGTCGATAAGCGATTTAATGTTTTCTATTTGGGTTTTTATTACATCGCTGAACTGGGTAGAGCGGGTTGATAGCGCACGGACTTCATCAGCAACAACGGCAAATCCGCGACCGGCCTCACCAGCACGTGCAGCTTCAATGGCAGCGTTAAGTGCTAATAAATTGGTTTGCGAGGAAATATCATCAATTCCGCTTAACGCTTCAATGACGGTGGGCATTGCCTGCTGTATGGTTTGTACTTGGGTTTCTAACGCTCTTGTAGAGTCGGTCATTTGAGTAGTTGACGCTATAAAATGCGTTAGTGTGGAATCAGTATCAGAAGCAAATGTGCGCATTTTATCGGCATAAGCACAGTCGCTGTTATCATCGTCTTTAAGCAGATTGTTGATACTGGTTTCTTGCTGCCCAAGCAACGTTTGAAGTGAAATAAACGATTCGCTCAACGTGGCTACTGCATCGCTTTGCGTGGAGAAAATATCGGAAATATTCGAAGATGTAACAGTGAGAATGTTGCTTGCTTCAGACACTGCAACTTCCAATGACTCGCTATTTACCGAGACGTTTTTTACAGAAGGTTGGTTAACAGCAGTTTGATTCGGTTTGTTATCGACATCAGCCTTAGGATTGTTCGTTACTTTAAGTAAAACAAATAACAAAAAAACGACACATACTGAGCTAAGAGCAAGGCCTAAATGCGCAACGGATGTAAAAGATAAACTCCAACTCGCTAGCATCATCAAAAACGCGACGATGAACGCGTTACTCTTGCTAGAGAAAAAGTTATCTAAATAATTTGATGCAATGGCGACCACGTTTCCACCTCAATTGTAACTGCCATGTAAACAGCTGTACAAAACACGATCAAATTATGGTCTAATTTTCGCTCCCAACAATTATACTTTTGAATATTTTTGTTAACTTATTACTTTAATGACATTTGCGACACCCCAATATAAAGAGTGAGCGTCAGAGGTGAATATCGCGAAGGTATAAGGAAAGCGGTGAGTCGGTGAAAAAAACGGTGGGTTCGCTTTAAACGATAAAGAAACAGAAACCACTCAAAGCCGGCTTCCTGCACCTAAGGCCTCGAGTGTATCAAGTATTGCGTCAGAAATTTCTTCCAAAGGCTTAATAAAGCTAGCGGCTTTCATTTCTACAGCAACCTTTGGCATACCATACACCACGGAGGTTTTTTCATCTTGGCAGAAGGTGATAGAGCCTTTGGTATGCATGTTTTTCAACCCCTTTGCGCCGTCTCGCCCCATACCAGTGAGCAGTACCCCAACAGCATTTCCACCAGCATGCTCAGCGAGCGAGTCGAACATCACATCAACCGAAGGCTTGTGCCCTGACACTTTAGGGCCATCATCAAGGGTTAAGCGGTAGTCTGCGCCACTTCTTTCTACTTTAAGATGTTTATTGCCTGGGGCAAGATACGCGAACCCAGGCAATAAACGCTCTCCACCTTTTGCCTCCCTTACCGTTATTTCGCAAAGGCTATCCAGCCGTTTGGCATAGGTGGTAGTGAAGCCCGGTGGCATATGCTGGGAAATGACCGTAGCGGGCGCATTGCGAGGAAAATGCATAATGACATCCTTTATCGCTTCGGTTCCGCCAGTAGACGCCCCTATACCGATGAGTTTTTCGGTGCCGGTGTAGCGCATGGAAGCATGCTTAGTGCCGCGAGTTTCAGTTGGATGGCCTAACTTGGAGTGAGCTGCAGCTTTAATCTTTTCAATAATTATTGCTGCGTATTCAGCCATACCTTGGGCAACACCTAGCTTTGGCTTTGCTATAAAGTCCACGGCCCCTAGCTCCAATGCGCGCAGAGTTGCATCGGCCCCTCGCTCAGTAAGCGTAGAAATCATTACCACTGGGGTTGGCATTGCCTTCATCATAACTTCTAAAAAACGTAGCCCGTCTACCTTTGGCATTTCAATATCTAAGGTAATGACATCTGGCCTAAATTCTTGAACCATTCGCTTGGCTACGTATGCGTCTGGAGCAGCGCCAACCAATAATAACTCTGGGGCTTGCATCACTATCTCTGAAAGGATTTGACGAATTAACGCAGAGTCATCAACGACGAGGACTTTTATAGGCATGTGACTGTTCCGAAAATGAAATGACACCGGTTTTAGCTTGCTCAGAGAGTAGTACGCGATGCGCAGACTCACGCTCGTATAGCGTGGCATTGTTGAACTCTCGAATTCGCTTCATATAAACATTGCCGTCGGCGGGAAAATAATAAATTTTGCGTGCATAGGTAGACATCAAATCACTGCTTATGAGTGGGATATTGGCATTATCTAAATAGTCTAGAACGAACTCGGCATTTACTCGCCCGATGTCTTGCTGCACAAATCCGGGTAACACCTTTCCCCCACCGAACGCTTTGGCTACCAATTTATTACGACGAGCTCCTAATTGAACAAGTTGATCTATAAGCATGTTCATAGCGTGCACGCCATATTTTGTGGCTAAGCAAGCGTCGAGATTGGTAGTAAAATTAAGATCGGGCAACATAAAGTGATTCATACCGCCAATTTTCTTTTCTTTGTCGAAGATACACGCTGCTACGCAAGAGCCAAGAATGGTCACCAGTGCTTTGTCTGAGGCCGTCGCATAGTACTGCCCTGGCAGAATCTTAACCGCTTCTTTCTGGAGCCGGTTATCAAAATATCGTATGGGGTTTTCATCCTGACTCATACTGCAAGTTCCTTTAAACAACGGGCCGGTAAATTGTTTTTCCCATGGGAGAGACCAGTTCAGGATACATGGTGAAGTTTTCTGAATGCCCCGCGACATACATACCGTCAGCACTCATCAATTTCACCATTCTTGCTAAAATTTTATGCTGAGTGGGCCGGTCGAAGTAGATCATGACGTTTCGGCAAAAAATCACATCTATTGGTGCATCTAAACACCAGTTTGGTGACATTAGATTCAGTGGTTCGAACTGCACCATTTTTCTTAGCTCATCCACCACCCTTACTCTTCCAGTTTGCGAACCTTTACCTTTGTAGAAGAACTGGGTTTTATGATCGTAAGAAAGCTGACTAATACTGTTTTGGGCATAAACGCCTTGGCGGGCCTTCTGCAGTACTTTACTGTCGATATCTGTAGCGAGTATCTGCACGTTGGGAGTAAAAGTGCCAAATGCCGACGCAACAGTCATCGCAATACTGTAAGGCTCTTCACCTGTGCTGCTTGCCGCACACCAAATTCGCTTCGTTTGAGGGCGACTTCGAAGGTAATTAGCTAACGCTTCAAAGTGATGGGGCTCTCGGAAAAATGCTGTGAGGTTGGTAGTGAGCGCATTAATGAAATGTTCCATTTCATCTTTACAGCTTCCTACGTATGCCAAGTATTCTTTAAAGCTGTGTATCTCTAGCGCACGCAGCCGCCTTGCGAGGCGGCTGTAGACCATTGCATCTTTAGAGTCGGCTAAGTTAATGCCCGCTTGTTTGAATAGCAGGCTTTTAACCCGTTCAAAATCTCTTCGGCTATATGAAAATTCCCTTTGCGCTTCCGTGCTTTGCATTGCTGACATACACTAAAAGGCCTCCCAGTCCGACGCATCCGGCGCGGCTGGATTCAGTGCTTTTATCCGCTGTTTAGGCACTTCACGCTCTTTAGGTAATGCATTACTGCCATTTAACGAGCGTGCGGTAGAGGCCTGTTCGAGCTTTCGATTACTGCCTACTTTGAAAACTGATACCCGCTGTGCAAGTTCGCCTGACTGCTGTCTCATGCTGTCGGCAGCCGCTGCTGCCTGCTCTACTAATGCAGCATTTTGCTGGGTCATTTCGTCCATTTGAACTACCGCATTACTCACTTCCTGTATACCGGTGGCTTGCTCAGATGATGCCGCAGCAATTTCAGACATAATGTCGTTAACACGTTTAATTGCAGTGACAATATTAGCCATGGTTTCGCCAGACTTATTCACCAATACATTGCCATCGCCAATTTTATCAACCGACGCAGAGATTAGCGCCTTAATGTCTTTTGCCGCTTCGGCAGAACGCTGTGCCAACGTTCTTACTTCAGAAGCAACGACGGCAAACCCACGACCTTGCTCGCCCGCTCTTGCTGCTTCAACCGCTGCATTTAGCGCAAGTATGTTGGTTTGAAATGCAATGCCATCAATTACGCCGATGATGTCTGAGATGCGCTGGGCAGAGTCGTTAATTTCACCCATGGTATGTACCACTTGTTCAATAACCTTGCCGCCCTCAGACGCCACTTCCGACGCTTGGCTTGCTAATCCTTTGGCTTGGTCGGCGTTCTCTGCGTTCAACTTCACCGTACCCGTTAACTCTTCCATAGCAGAGGCTGTTTCTTCTAGACTAGAAGCCTGCTGCTCGGTACGACTAGATAGGTCGGCATTACCCGTAGCTATCTCGTTTGAAGCAGTATCGATGGTTTCAACAGCAGTGTGAATTTTCACTATGGTGTCGCGCAGTTCACCAATAAAGTGATTAATAGATTCACCAAGTACCTTAAAGTCGCCTTCTAATGGCTCCTCTATTGTTTTCAGTAAATCACCGTCTGTAAGGCTAGCCATAATAGACTTAATGCTTTCAACGGCTAACGTTCTTCCCGTTACATCTGTGGCGTATTTCACTACTCTAAACGGCTTGCCGTTTTGGTCTAAAATAGGGTTGTAAGAGGCTTGGATATAAACTGGTTTTCCCGATTTATCGAAACGCTTATATTCACCGCTTGCATAAACGCCTTGGCGCAGCTGCTCCCAAAATGCTGCGTATTCTGGACTGTTTTTAAAAGCAGGATCTACAAAAATACTGTGGTGCTTTCCTTTTACTTCATCAAGGGTGTACCCCATCGCCGCTAAGAAGTTGCTGTTCGCGTTTAAAATAACGCCTTCCAGATCAAATTCAATAACCGCCTGAGACTTACTAATGGCGTTTAGCTGGCCTTCAAAATAAGCGTTTTTCAACTTGTCTTCAGTGATGTTGGTCGCGTATTTTACCACCCTAAACGGGTTGCCATTCATGTCTTCTATAGGGTTATAAGAGGCTTGGATCCACACACTTTTACCCGTCTTACTAATGCGCTTAAATTCTCCTGAAAAGAACTTGCCTGCTTTAAGTTCAGACCAAAAACGCTGGTACGACTCTGACTGCCGGGTTTCTTCATCTACAAATAACTGGTGATGTTTACCTTTAATTTCGTCTAGGCGGTAACCCATAGTGTTAAGGAAGTTATCGTTAGCAGTAATGATGTTGCCATCTACATCAAATTCAATGACCGCCTGCGATTTACTGATAGCGTTAATTTGCCCTTCAAAATACGCATTTTTTAATTTGTCTTGGGTTACATCGGTAGCAAACTTAACCACTTTAAATGGCTTACCGGTACTATCAAAGATGGGATTGTAAGATGCGCGTATCCATATTTCTTTGCCGCCTTTTGCAACGCGTTTGTATTCCCCCTCGCTGTGCTCTCCGGCTTTTAAGCTTTGCCAAAAAGCGGCATATTCAGCGCTTAACTTATAGCTTGGGTCAACAAACATACTGTGATGCTGCCCTTTAATTTCAGACAGGCTATAGCCCATTGCGGCTAGGAAATTTTCATTGGCATTTAGAATATGCCCCTCAAGATCAAACTCAATTACAGCCTGTGATTTATTAATGGCAGTGATTTGCCCTTCGTAATCCGCATTTTTTTGTTTTTGCGCCGTAATATCAGAGGCAAACTTGATGATGTAATCTACCTCACCCTCTTCATCAAACACGGGATTATAGGTTGCTTGGATCCACACTTCTTCGCCTTGCTTGTTAATTCTGCAAAACTCACCACTGTGTACCTCTCCGCTTTTTAGCTTCTGCCAAAACAGTCTATACTCGTCGCTTTGTGCGTAATCACTGTCAACAAAAATACGATGGTGCTTTCCCACCACCTCACTTTCGCCATAACCCATGGCCGATAGAAAATTATCGTTAGCAGACAAGATTTCGCCGTCTGTGGTAAACGATATCACCGCTTGGCTTCGCATAATGGCATCGACCATACCTTTATTACGTCTGTTTTCAGTGTTGTCCTGCCACTGCGTAACAAAAAGCTGAGTACCGTTCTCGTCCATTGTAGTTACAGCTGAACTTACACAAAAACTATGTTCAGCAAGTGCCACATCCAGCTTGTCATCCCCTCTAGCATGCGTGATCAAATACGACGGGTTTTCTGATATGTTTGAACCAATAGTAATGTCATCTATGTGCTTGCCAGATAGTGTTGATTCACCATCGTTGACAGAAAAGTCCTTTGGGTAGGCTTTTGCCATACGCAGGAATGCGGGAGTGTGAAAGTGAATAACCCCCGACTTGTCGATAACCAACAAGTTTGAGGCACTGGCCTTTAGAATATTCGACTTCAATAGCGCGTCGTGCTTCGCTATTTTTAACTCTTCGCTGTTAAGAAAATTAAATACGCCCATAACTAATATTTCCCAATGTCAGGTGTTTCCGTTTAGTGAAGGACCTTGTAACTACGCGTCGTCTTTTACGCTTTCAGGTGCGACTAAACCCAGCTCTTCGCTGGTAATTAAACTTTCTATGTTCACCAGAATGACCATGTTTTCATCCACATCGGCTAAGCCGTGTAGATACCTGCTGTCAAAAGCTACGCCAAACTCTGGTGGCGGAAGTACTTGCTCTTCAGACAAGCGAATAACATCGGATACACCATCTACCACGATGCCAACAATGCGCTCTTGAATGTTCAGCATTATCACTATTGTGAAGTCGTTATACGTGGCCTCGCCTACGTTAAACTTAATACGCAAGTCCACGATGGGAACGATGTCACCACGTAAATTAATCACGCCTTTTATGAAGGCGGGTGCATTCGCAATTTTGGTAACTTGTTCGTACCCTCTTATTTCCTTCACTGTTGTTATGTCTAAGGCGTAATGCTCATCGCCAAGCACAAAACTCAAGTATTCTTTGTCTTGTCCGCCAGTAACCGCTTGATGCAAGGCAGTTTCACTCATGAAAGTAACTCCTCTATTTGGCTGGAGGTATAGGTTGTAGCAATGGAGTCTGCATCGATAATTAGTGCGACTTTACCGTCACCCATAATGGTTGCCCCCGCTATTCCAGCCACTTTGCGGTAATGCTCCTCTAGACTTTTAATGACTACCTGCTGCTGGCCCACTAGCGCATCAACCAAAATACCAAAGCGCTTTTTACTGCTTTCAAGTAACACCACAATGCCTTCAGTGGGAGAAAGTGCAGCCCCTTCTACTTCCATAAAGTCGTAAAGAGGGACCAAAGGCCAGTATTGGTCTCGAATATAAAGTACAGTGTCGTTGCCCAAGGTTTTCAGCTGTTGCTTTGTGGGCTGGAAGGATTCAATAATATTTAAAAGTGGGATCACAAAAATTTGCTTACCCACCGACACACACATGCCATCGACAATAGCTAGCGTAAGCGGTAAGTGAATGAAGAAAGCTGAGCCTTCGCCAGCGCTCGATTCAATATCGATACGTCCGCCGATAGACTCTATATTGCGGCGCACTACATCCATACCTACCCCTCTTCCTGATACATCGGTAATGGCTTCAGCAGTTGAAAATCCAGGTTGAAATATAAGCTGCCATACTTCTGAGTCAGGCATATCATCAGATACGGCAAGCCCATTACTTCGCGCTTTAGCAAGAATTTTGTCGCGATGAAGACCGCCGCCATCATCAATAATGCTAATAATGATGCTGCCGCCTTTTTGTTCGGCACTTAGAATAACCGTGCCCTTTTCCGGTTTCCCGGAAGCTGCCCGTCGTTCAGGCATTTCGATACCGTGATCAATGCTATTGCGCACTAAGTGCGTAAGTGGGTCGACAATCTTTTCAATTAAACTTTTATCAATTTCTGTGCTGCCGCCCTGTAGCACCAGTTCTACCTGCTTACCTAACTTACCAGCCAAATCTCTTACTAAGCGCGGAAAACGATTAAAGGTTGCGGTTAGCGGGAGCATGCGCATGGACATCACTGATTCTTGAATTTCCCGGGTGTTTCGCTGCAGCTCATCAATAGCAAGCTGTAGCCGCTCACCCACTTGACCTTCAACGTCTTGCCCAATCATAGACAGCATGGATTGGGTGATAACCAATTCGCCCACCAAGTTAACCATTGCATCGATTTTAGTGGTATCTACACGTATCGAGGCCGATTCACGGGCAGTGCTTTTCTTTGCAGAAGGCTTTGCTGCTTGTTTGGCAGGCGTAGGCACAGCGCCATTTTTTGTGGCCTGACCATCGTTAGTTGCAGTTGTTGAATTTGGTCGTCCGCTTACATTTTCGGCATTGCTATCGCTGGACTTATTTAGTGCAGTATTAATGTTGCTAGCTGAGGGTACGTCTTCAAAAAAACCAAAACCTTGGCTTTCCTCTTTTTTAGTGCTTTCGGCGTTTGCTGCCTCAGATTTTACTGCGTGAGAGGCAGTGCTATTGTTGGATGTTTCTTCCTCATCGAAGAACCCAAAGCCGCCGTCGTTTTGCTGTGATAACAAAGGCTTTTCACCGCAATTTTGGTCGGCTGTTTCAGGTACGTCATCAAAAAAACCAAAACCGTCGTCGTTGTCTTGCTTATTCTCATCAAGTTGACCGGAAACAGGCTCATCATCAAAAAAGCCAAAGCCATCGTCAGAATTGTCATTAGCCTGAGTAATTTCGTTGTCAAAGAAACCAAAACTATCGTCCTGTTCACTTTCGCTTTGTGCGCTCGCGCTTACTTCAGGTGCCTCATTATTACCAATTGAGTCAGCGTCTGTGGGTTGCCCGTTAATCACACCGTTAAGTATATTTATGCGCTCATCGATGCTTTCTTGTGGAATTTCAGTTTCATCACGGTAAGCGTTTAAGGTGTCTTTTAAAACGTCGAGGGTCTCTAAAAGCACGTTAACAATGTCAGCCGTTACATTGAGTTCATTGTTACGAGCTTTATCTAACAAGTTCTCCATCACGTGCGTTAAATTCATTAACGCATCAAAGCCGAAAATGCCGCTACCACCTTTAATCGAATGGGCGGCGCGAAAAATGCTATTTAGCTCTTCAGGATCGGGAGACTCGACGTCTAAGCTCATCAATAGCTGTTCCATATCGTCGAGGTGCTCGTCGCTCTCGTCGAAAAATACGCTATGGAACTGTTCAATATCGATGCTCATTCTGAATCCTTCCAGACTTAAAGTATGAGAAGTTGGATTTAACCTAAGACGCGCTTAGTAACATCAAGAAGTTTGTTTGGATCGAAAGGTTTTACCATCCAGCCAGTTGCGCCTGCTGCTTTACCTTTCGCTTTCATATCGTCGCCTGCTTCTGTGGTAAGCATTACAACTGGGGTCCTGCTATATGCTCCTAAGCTGCGCAAGTTTTTAATTAGGGTTAACCCATCCATGCGAGGCATGTTTTGATCTGTTAGGACAAAGTTAAACTGCTGGCTCTTACATTTATCGAGCGCTTCTTGACCATCTTGGGCTGTGGTCACGGTGTAGCCTGCTCCCTTAAGGGTCATTTCTACCATTTGACGAATCGACACCGAATCGTCGACAACTAAAATGTGTTTGCTCATATGCTCACTTCTCCAAAGTATGTCATTACTGACGGTGCTTCCTGTTCCTTTTTAGCTTAGAACAATTCAACTTCTCCCGCGTCCATAGACGTTGCTGATACTGGGTTATGATCATTTTTACCTTTCGCAGCGATCCCTTTTTGATACTCGTTTAATGCACTGACGAAACTCTCGATATTATTAGCATTCAGTGTCGCCAACTGCTCTAAAATGAACGTGATCATGTCTTTGGTATACTGGATATGCTGACCATTGATATCACCAAATTGCATTCCTCTAATGGCCGCGTTTATCGACTCATCAAGCTGTGAGCCTATATCTTCAATTTGTTTTGTTGTTACAAGATCCGCTTCTGCCTTTCTAATGATTTCGGCCAGTTGGTCACTAATGTGTGATTTAGCATTAACAACTTGGGATATATCTTGCGAAGCTACAAATTCTGCTGTGTCGGTGAGCTTATCTACCAAACTACGAATGTTCTCAACCTGGGTCTTAATGACGTCACTAAACTGGGTTGAGCGAGTAGATAACGCGCGTACTTCATCAGCCACAACCGCAAAACCTCGACCTGCTTCGCCTGCCCTTGCCGCTTCTATCGCAGCATTTAGAGCCAATAAGTTAGTTTGCGCGGCGATATCATCAATACCGCTAAGTGCATCTATAACTGTAGGCATAGCCTGCTGAATGGTTTGCACTTGTTCCATTAGATGCTTTGTTGATGAAGACATTTGCTCCGTTGAATCGATGAACTGCGTTAAGGTTCCGTCAGTTTCTTGTGCGAAAGTGCGCATGCGTTCTGAGTAAGATTGTGTTTGCGTACTATCAACGCTCAGTAATGCATCAATACATTGTATTTGCTGTGCAACAAGGGCTTTTAAGCTGCTAAAGGCATTGGATAAGGTTTCAACAGCGTCATCTTGGGTAGACTTGATGGACGATAAATTGCTGTCGCATGTGCTTAAAGACAGAGCAAGCTCGTCGCTCGCTTTTTTAATATCAGTATTACCCGCTTGTTCGCTTTGCCCTAGGGATTCGTTAATTGGATAGATCTCGTCAACTTCATCCGCACTTTTGCTATAAACGAAAGCACTAAAGACAACTACGCCTGTTAGTACCGCAAGCGCTGTGAGCGCGGACACAAAAAAGAACAAAGCCCAAGAAGCAGCTATGCCTACTACACAAAGTACATATATGCTCTTTAAAGCCCCTTGCTGCATTGAAGGTAAGTTATTAGATGACAAAAACACTCTCCTTGAAAAAACACTGCGACTTAACTTCAACAGTACTTTTTCATAATTAAGCACGTTACTTGGTTCACGAATTACAAAGCGCTGGGCACACTCAATGAGCGCCAATAGACAAAAAGCCTAGCGCAAAGGCAACATAACGTTGTTAGCTAAGCTGGGTAACAACGTTATGACTAACTGGCTTTGCACACATGAGATAAGCGTAGTACCCATTTTGAAAAGTAGGCAAGAACATGCATAAGTTTTTTATTAAAAAAAGCGCTCTTTGACTTTAACTGCGTCTAAAAAGCGCAAACTAGTACTTATCAGGCTTGTTTTCAGAGTATTTGGCTTCGTTCCACTATGCGACAAGTGCGCGACTATGCAGGGTGCTCTTTCTGAAATTAAAACATTCAAGTGTGCCTATGACGCACGCCACTCCCTAGTAATTTAGCCATACATGCAATTATTAATTTTTGATTTCGAAAGGTGCTTAGCACCGAATAATAGTGTAGGTGAAGACATATTGTTATTTCTATTCAATGTAATCGAGTCAGATAAGCGTAACGAATTAACTCCCTTTTTAAGTCAAGAAATGCGTCTGGCTTTTTGGCGTAAGCCTTTGGACTATATGCTTAAAAAATATAAGCCAGCTACGAATGAAGTATGGGTTATTGGAGACTGTGAGGAGTCTGAAATTAGTGCAGATAATAGTTTAGGCACGAAAACGGTTCAGATACTTCGAACGGGCGTTAAAAAGCCACTAAAAGCACAATTACATGTGTCTTCGCTTCAAGAGTTTGTAAGTTTGGTACAGATGTCGTAGCGCTTGTGTATCCGTCACTATCAATTACTGGGGGCGTTTATTGGCCTTTAAGTTCTGCTACATGCAGCTTAAATAGTGGAAACTATCTATTCAGTTTCGATTTCATCAATAAGCCCCACCAGGGGGCATTATCATGCTCAAATTCATCTATCTTGTGGATCTATTTATATGACGCTGGTCAATTATGGATCCAGACTATCAGCATCAGGCAAAGGTGTGTATTTGTATCCAGTCAATACCCAAACTCCATTCACATAAGTATAAGACCACTCCCTGGTTCCATCAGCTCTAGTCTGCTTGACTGTTTGCTTATCATCTTCTTCCGGTGCTGGATCAGGATTTGGGACACTGTTAAGAGTTTCAAAAGAACTTTCGGCTCCTTTATTAGACTCTCCTACACCTATACAGAAATGTTTCTTACTTATCAAAGTATAAGGTTCGTCAAGGTCAAAAGTGTTAGTGCTAATTGCTTCATACATTGCATCAATCAGCCCAGAACTAAGAGTAGGGGTGCCTTTTTCTTCTACCACTTCAGTACTACAAACCGTTTTTGCTAAAGTGGAACCAGGAAATGCAATAAATGAAACAACGAAGAGTGATACATAAGTACCTAATTTGACTACTTTTGGCGGCTTCGAACGTGCTCGATGGCTTTTATTCGATGATAGAAAATTATGAATATACTTTGGCATTATAATTAAAACTCCCTCTTAATTTAAATTGTGAAAATCCACAACTAAAGCCTAGTCGTAGCCCATGCAAAACGCATTAAATCAAACCTCAACGATTAAGTGCATGAAATTACTTAGATTAAAAATCAACAAGTGCACCACTCGCTAAGTTAAGTACCCTTTCGTATGCCCTTACGCGGAAACCTTTGTAATGGGAAAAAAATAACACTGCGTTTTCTATAGATGGAAACGGTGGAGCGGTTGTTGGACAGCAACCACTATATCTTTGGTCTTCTAGCAATAGCAATGTTAACCAACAATGGGAACTCACTCGAACAGAGGCAGATTCACCATTTACGAGCAATGCTGGAAACCCTGTTTCGATTTATACCGCGTTTGACGATGGTTGCGGTCATGGTAGTTATCCTGCGACCAATGTTATTGGCGGTAATACCGACTTTTCATCACGGTGAGTTGGTAGTGGCTCGTCATTAAATTTAACGGTTCAGATTAACGAAACCACTACGGTATCAGAAGTTGGCATAGCTTGGGATCGAGGCAATACGCAGGCATACACATTTGAAATATACGCACGCCCAGGAACTAGCGGCTCTTGGACGAAAGTCTTTGATGATGTGAGCAGGTTTTAGTCGCTATTTGTATCTAACTTGCTAGGAAGTGTTAAAAATAGTGTTGATGAAAAAGCGCCAATAGATATGCACACTGCCACTGCTGAGAAAACAAAAAACACCAGGTTTAGATTTACAGGAAGAAAGTCGATAATCGACGTGAAAAATTGTCCAGCGAAGGCTGCCATCGCAAAGAAAGAGAGATTTTTACCTCTATTTTCCTCGTGACTTATTTCTACAGTTGCATGATTGAGTAGTGGTATTGATAGGCCAAAGCCTGTACCCGCGAACGTCGCTGCTAGCATTATTGCCTGTATTTCACTAAAACTACCGAAAACAAACAACGCTGCGCCAAAGCAAAGAAATGAAAGCGAAAGTGTTCTTTTCTCTTTTATCGCTTTAACAAACCTAGGCAATAACGAAGCTGCAACCACAGCAATCAGTGATATATACGATAATATGTAACCGATATGCGCTTCCGAGTAGCCAAGCGCTTCAAGGTGTTGAGGTAAAGAGACGACCATACTGAAAAATAGCGCCATCGCGCATACAGCAAAGCTAAGGATGGATTTGATACCAGAAAAGCTAGACACAACGTCTTTCGCTTTATGATCACTAGTGAAATTTCCAGGCGTTAATATTCTTTGATTACCCGGTACGGAAAAAACAACTAGTAGCGCGCATACTGCTGCAATGCCATACAGTAAAAACGCCGCCTTCCAATGAGCCTGCGCTAGTACCCCTCCAATAAAAAGAAAGATTACGCCGCCGAGCTCGATAGCCATTCCTTGTTTGGCAATCATTTTTAAGCGCGCTTCCCCCTTGTACCATTGAGATATCAGCGCCGTTCCTGCAGCCATAATACCGGCAGCAAACCCGCCCAATATTATGCGATTTGCAGCAATGAGAAATTCACTGCTGAGCAACACAATAGATAGACCTAGCACGCAGTAACTCCATAAGCTAAATAGCAGTGTTTTTCTTGCCCCGTGTTTGTCTATCCAGCGCCCAAATAGCGGGGCAAAAATTATAGCTCCAAGTGCAGGCAGTGTGATGAGTAACGATGGATATTGAGTAAATTGTAGTCCTTTTGCGATGGCAATCAGCCCAGGTGCAACAGCTGCCCCAACCATAATTGTAAGGGTAGCGCATAAAAGCAATGCTAATTCACCGGTGCTCGAAAGATTATTAGAGGCCTTCATAAAGTGCTCCTTTGCTAGTTAAACAGGCCTGCAATGCTAACGTCTTGCTAGCAATCTTTTAAATGATATTATTCAACCTCGCTAATCTCGAAATGGCATAAATCATGAACTTCAAGCACCTTAAAACCTTTATTGAAGTCGCGCAGTGTAAGAGCTTTTCAACCGCTGCCACCCGCCTACATACCGTACAAAGTGCAATAAGCCGCCATATCAATGCGTTGGAAGAAGACTTAAACGTAACCTTGTTATTGCGCAATACCCGCACTGTTGAGCTAACTGAAGTGGGAGAAAACTTCCTGCTACATGCGCAAGCCATTGTTAAACATTGTCGTGACGCAAAAGAAGAAGCGAAGCTAATACAAAGCGGGCGCAAAGGTTTACTGAGAATTGGGTATCTTGGCTCTGCATGCGCTCACTTTCTTCCCGATTTGTTGCGGCGATTTTCAAAGCAGCACGAAAATGTAAAAGTTGAAATTAGTGAAATGACAGTTGCCGAACAGCTTCAGGCCCTTAGCGAAAACGCCATTGATATTGGCTTTTCCCGTCCTATTCCTGATGCTTACAAACCCCTGCTTGAAGAAAAGCGCGTGGCTTATGATCCAGTTCAAGCCGTTGTTTCAGATAAACACGAACTACACACGTTAAACGAAGTTTCACCCGACATTGTAGGGAAGTACCCACTAATATTATTTTCCCGAGCACATGCGACCAAACAGTTCGACAATATTATGGCCTTGTTTTACGAAAGAAACTTAAGTGTAGATGTGGTCAGTGAGCCCCACTCTATGCAGGCTTTACTAATAGAAGTGGCCAGTAGCAACTGTATTGCACTTGCTCCTAGCTGCATACAAAACTTACAGACAAACGGCTGCACGTTTATTCCGTTAAATCCAGGCATGCACGTAGAGCTATGTATGCACTGGTCTACTGAAGCATCGGCTACCACCAACGCTTGGTTAACTTGGTTCAAAGAGAACGAAGAGTCATTTCGGTTATAAATAAATTTATGCATTTTGAAGATAAATCAGTCACATTAATATCATTTCTAGTATAAATTAAGGGCGCGTACAATTTTTCTATCGATAAGATACGGGAGATTGTCTTGCAGCCCACATTTTCAGAGCTAACCAAAAAGCAGCTTTTTCTTTTAGCGTGCGCCGTTGCCGCTACTGCAGCTAACCTTTATTACACCCAACCTATACTGCCTTTAATAGGCGAAAGCCTAGGGGTTAAAGAAAGTGCGCTGGGCGCCATTCCTGCCCTTGCGCAAATAGGGTATGCCATAGCAATTATTTTCATATCACCTTTAGGCGATGTCGTAGTAAGGCGCAAAATCATTGCTCTTCTCTCGGTATTACTCTTTGTCGGAGCGAGCATCGCGTCAGTTTCCAGTCATATCATGATGCTTGGTGTAGCGTGCGTGTTAATTGGCTTAAGTGCCAATATTACTCAGCAGATCATTCCTCTAGTGGGGTCGATGATGCGTGGTGATAAAAAAGGCCCTGCTATTGCTACTGTTATGACGGGGCTGACTGTAGGAATTTTGCTCTCTCGTACCATTAGCGGCACTATAGCGACTCACTTCGGATGGCGCGCGGTTTTTATAATGTCTGCCCTTTTAGCTGGCTTAGTGGGCCTAATGCTTTACCTCATTTTGCCCAATCAGAAGCCTAACCTTTCTATGTCGTATACGGCGCTGTTAAAAAGCTTGCTGCAACTTTTTAAGAAATATAAGACACTTCGAAAGGCTACCTATACTGGCATGATTTGGTTTGCCGCTTTTAACGCACTATGGGCTACATTAGCGCTACACGTCAGCGAAGCTCCCTTTTATTTTAATGCTCAACAAGCCGGTATGTTCGGCATAGTCGCTTTAGCTGGTGTTGCAGGCGCCAAATTAGCGGGTAAATGGGTAAACCAATTAGGGGCAGCAAAAAGCGTTTCCTATTCAATTCTAATTATCGTCTCAGGGTTTGCCCTCTCAGTTTTCACCCAGAACATGCTTTGGGGGCTGGTTGCCAGTATCTTACTTATCGATTTTGGCGTGTTTAGCGCTCAAGTTGCCAATCAAGTCAGAGTGTTTTCCATAGACGCACAAGCACAAAGTCGTGTGAACAGCATATATATGCTGGGCTATTACATTGGCGGCGCTATAGGTTCATCTACTGGCGTGACGCTTTATTCTCTATTCGGGTGGAGCGGTGTTTCAGCAATTGCAGGGGCCGTTTTAATCATAAGCCTTTTCATAAATAGCTTTAGATAAATTCAAATTGGTAATACCAGTTGGTTTGAAGAAAAATACATCAAAACAAAAATAGCCTATATTTTCATTACCTTATACATAGTAATGAAAATTAATATCATTGTTGTTTTGATCTTATTAAATTATGCACTTACATTATGTTAACCAATTTTATACAAATTGGTATTAAATTGGTTATACCTTTTAATAATTAAGTAAGGATTTAATAATGAAAGTTGCCTTTACCCTACCGTGTGCATTGCTAGCTATTGCCGCTACTAATGCACACGCAGCAACCTTTGTGATGGAAAAAAATAACACTGCGTTCTCTATAGATGGAAACGGTGGTGCGGTTGTTGGCCAACAGCCCTACTTATGGAACACGAATCTCAACAATGTTAACCAGCAATGGGTGCAAATTAGTCATGGCGATGGCTATTACTCGTACAAAAAGCAAGATACAAACCTTTGCTGGGACGGTGGAAGCGGTGGCTCCAACGGCCAAGCTATAACTTTAGAACCTTGTGATGCATCGAATTACGATCAGCATTGGGAAAAAATAAAGGTGATCAGCGGTACAGAAATTTATCGCTTCCAGAAGCGCAACGCCTCTGGCTATTCGATTGACGGCGGGAACGGCGCAGCACGACAACAGCCGTTGTATCTATGGTCTTCTAGCAATAACAATGTTAACCAACAATGGGAGCTAACTCGAACAGACGCAGATTCGCCATCTACGGGTAGTAGTGGAAATTCTGTGACAATTAATACCGCTTTTGACGATGGGAGTGGCCATGGCAGTTACCCTGCAACCAATGTCATCGACGGTAATATCAACTTTTCGTCGCGCTGGGCAGGTAGCGGCTCACCAGTAAATCTAACGGTTCAGCTTAACCAAACCACAACAATTTCAGAAGTGGGCATAGCGTGGGGACGAGGCGATACACAAGCATACACATTTGAAATATATGCGCGACCGGGAACCAGCGGCTCTTGGACGAAAGTCTTTGATGATGTGAGTAGCGGCTCTACGTCAAATATCGAAGTGTTCGATATTGATGATATTGCAGCTCAACAAATTCGCATTAAAACATTTTCAAATACAGCAAGCTCTACATGGACAAACATAACCGAAGTTGAGGTCTATGAGGGTGGCTCTGTTACGCCTCCTATTTCAAATCCTTCGTTAGATCCAAGTGCGCCACCGTCATCTAATTTCGATTTGTCTCGTTGGTATTTAAGTATTCAGACTGACGATGACGGTAATGGAAAGGCAGATTCAATTAAAGAAGACGAACTTAACGATGGGTTTGAAGATGATCGCTTCTTTTATACGGCTAACGATGGGGGCATGACGTTTAGAAGCGAAATAGATGGGTATAAAACATCAACCAACACTAGCTATACACGCTCTGAGCTGCGAGAGATGCTTCGGGCCGGTGACACATCTATCGATACGCAAGGCGTTAATAAAAACAATTGGGTATTTAGCTCTGCCCCCTCTTCTGCGCAAAATGCCGCGGGCGGTGTTGACGGGAACATGAAGGCTACTGTTGCTGTTAATCACGTAACTACTACAGGTGATAGCGGGCAAGTAGGCCGTGTAATTATAGGGCAGATACATGCTGATACAGATGAACCTGTGCGCCTTTACTACAGAAAACTACCTGGGCACGACAAAGGTTCTATCTACTTTGCACACGAGCCAGGCAATGGCAATGCTGAGCAATGGTATGAAATGATTGGCTCGCGTTCTAGCTCAGCAAGTGAGCCTAGCGACGGCATTGCACTTAATGAAGTGTTCAGTTACGAGATAGACGTAACGGGTAATACCCTTACGGTTAAAATACTGCGCGAGGGTAAGCCTACGCTAACTGAGGAAGTGGATATGAGCAACAGCGGCTATGATGTTGCCGACGACTACATGTACTTCAAAGCAGGTGTTTACAATCAAAATAATACGGGTGATGGAGATGATTATGTTCAAGCCACGTTTTATGCACTTGATGTAACGCACGACTAGACTATATAAAAAATAGCCAGCTTCATTGCAAGCTGGCTATCTTATTTCATTAGTTCTTTACAGTTCAAAATGGCGCGAGTTACAACAGCGCGCTACTGAGTATTCCCCGGGTAGCACTCCAAAATAGATAAAGGCGTGTCGCTATGACATACGTATTCGAAATTATTCACCCCAGCTGGGCAGAAAAAACGGTCCCACTGTTTTAGCTGTGTGACTTCATCACCTACTCGTATCTCACCACAGCCTTCGGTAACTACACCTAAAAAGAAAGTGGTTCCTTCTCTTGAAACCTGGCTACTCACTGTGGCCCGCTTCACGGTAAAACATGGGGTATTTTCTGGCCCAATCAAAAGAGATAGGTTATTTCCCTTCCCATCATCGTTAATTACGCTGGGGTGGCAACGAAATTCAGTGTCTACCTCATCCTTTGCAACCGGGTCAAAATTAAACACGTCTAGCGCAGTTTCAATGTCGCGCCCCATAAAACGCGCTTGTTCGGGGATAACGTATCCACAGCGTTCGAACTCAAAGCGTACCGCCAAATCTGAAGGTTCCATAATTTCCAGCATTAAAATACCTTCACCAAGCGCATGGGGGCGCCCGCCGGGAATAAGAAAAACATCACCTGGTTTAACCGGAATTTTATCGAAGCAGCTTTCAATAGCGTCTATGTTCTGCGTTTCTATCCACTCTTTGAGTTGCTCTCTTGAAGGAGAGCGCTGAAAGCCCGCATAAATATAGGGTGTCCCAATACCTTCTCGGGTTTGTAATATCACGTACGCTTCGGTTTTGCCTCGCGGCATACCTAAACGTTGTTGCGAAAACTCGCGAGTAGGATGCGCTTGAAAGTGAAGACGGGTTGAGCTGTCTAAATATTTAACTAAAGGAATATCGTCAAGTGAGCGGGGCTCACCGTTTTCTTCACCGAGAAAATGAGCTTGTTTGGTAGCCAGTACATCTTTGAACGCCACCAGTTCATTATTTTCGTTAGGCACCATAGCTAAGCCTTCAGAAATATGCTCTCTTCCTACATTTCGAGCTTCCACCGTAGAGCCAATCCAGTCTTCCGGGAAACTTGAATCTTTGGGTTCAGCTTTACCCTCGATAGTGTCGAGTAGCTTGCCCCCCTGATAAGTGCGCCAAACACGGTTTGATGTAAATTTGATTATCGAATTCATAAAAGCTTTACCGTTGTTTAAATTGAAAAAATTGCACCTTGATGTTCGTTAAACGAACTGCACCGACTACACACTTTGGACCGTGGCGATTATTCCATTTATGCTCATGTAACTCATTACCAGCGCAAACGCGAATATCAATACCAATGTAGCGTTGGTGATAAAACCGAAAACGTGTGTCTTCATGACTTTACGTTTGTTACCCACATAGAAAATACTCGCCACAGTGGCTGGCAATATCAGCGCTCCAAACGCTTGAGACGCTATCATTACCGAAATAGGCTTGGCCTCGAAAATTGGAACCACTAGGCCTAGCAAGGAAATAATTAAAGCTATTATTCGGTAATGCGTGCGCTTAAGGTCGGTCTTACGTTTGTTGTAATCGTCTAATAGCCAAGGCAACAAGGCCACATTGGGAAACTGTGAAGATATGCCTGCTGCAATCAAACCAAGGGTGAAGATGGTGACTGCTACCTGGCCTGCAAGCGGCTCTAGCAAAGTAACCATTTGAGTGACGTGGGTTAATTGAATGCCCTGAGCGTAAAGCGCGCCAGTGCCAGCAGCCATGATAGACATACTGACTACAAACATGAGAAAGGCAGAAAACAGCGCGTCTTTTTTTTGTGTTTTCATGTCTTCTACCGTCCATTTAGCTTCTAAAACCAGAATTGAACGTAAGATAAAAAGGCCGGAAAATACAGTTGTACCTACCATTGAAGCCACAACTAAAAAGCTACTTTTGTCTGGGCCTGTATCTGGAATATTAGGCACTAGCCCTAACGCAATATCTGATAGGGGCGGCATCAGCATTATAAAGTTAACAAGAAAACACAGGGCCATAATGGCCACAAGTACGGCCAGAACTTGTTGGAAAACATCAGTCTTACCAACCAGAAAAACGAGATATACGAATGTGCTAAAAAATAGCGCAAAGTATATGGGCGCTATCCCACCCTCTATAAATTGTTTAGACCATTCAAAGCACACATCCGCAATAATTCCCATTACCCCCATTACGCTGCCGCAGACTTGGGTGGTTAATGCAACGATGAAAAATAAGCTTACTGCAGGGTGGATATGCTGCTTAAAGGCTTGAAGCGCCGTCAGTCCAGTTTGTAATGTGAATTTTCCAAAAAGCTGTATAAGG
Source organism: Alteromonas portus (assembly GCF_005117025.1). Taxonomy (GTDB): domain Bacteria; phylum Pseudomonadota; class Gammaproteobacteria; order Enterobacterales; family Alteromonadaceae; genus Alteromonas; species Alteromonas portus. The sequence continues at coordinate 43,099 of NZ_SWCO01000009.1, forward strand.
AAATAGGTAATTACACATGAAATCAAGATAGCCCACAAAAGCGACATACCGTAATCGGCGCCCGCTTTTGCCATGGCGGTGACACTTCCCGTGCCAACGGTAAAACCGAACAGAAATATCCCCGGCAAAAGGTTTTTTATTATTTTTGATAATGCTGTCATACCGCTTGTACCGCCAAATAACGCTAATTACAGGTGCAAAAAGTTATGCCCGCGCAGCAAGCGCACGTATTACACCGCGAATTTCAGCCAAGCCTTTTAGGCGGCCGATCCCCGAATAACCTGGGTTCACTGTTTTCCCAATGTCGTCCATCATTTGATGACCGTGATCAGGGCGTATGAAAATATCTTGTGACATACCACTTTCAGCACGACGCCGCTCTTCTTTAAGCAGAGCGTCAATGACCGCCACCATATCTACGTCACTATCTAGGTGGCTTGCTTCGTAAAAGCTACGCTGTTCTTTAGGGTCTCGTGTTACACCCCTTAAGTGGGAGAAATGTATGCGTTCACCGAATTGCTGAGCCATTTCAGGAAGGTTATTGTCAGGGCGACTACTATAAGTACCAACGCACAACGTCATTCCGTTAGAGGGACTGGGTTGGGCATCAAATAGAATATTTAAATCATCTGCCGTGCACACAATACGAGGTAGACCTAGCATGTCACGCGGCGGGTCGTCAGGGTGAATAGCGAGCTTGATGCCAGCCGCTTCGGCTCTGGGAAGCACCTTTTCTAAAAAGGAAAACAGGTTCTTGCGCAGTTGGTTGGCGTCAATATCTTTATAGTTTGCGAGCATGGCGCGAAAATCTTCAATGCCGTAGCTATCTGTCATGCGACCTGGTAAACCCGCAATAATGTTATTGGTAAGAGTTGAACGCTCTGCTTCGGTCATCTCTTCAAACACCCGCTTTGCTTCAGCTAACTCTTCTTTGCTGTACTCTTTTTCTGCGTTTTCCCGCTGCAAAATGAACAAATCAAACGCAGCAAACTTGGGTTGGTCAAAGCGCAATGCATAAGCCCCACTTGGCAGGCGATAATTTAAATCGGTACGTGTCCAATCAATCACCGGCATGAAGTTATAGCAAATGGTCTTGATGCCACACTTGGCTAAATTCTCCATGCTCACTATCCAGTTTTCGATATATTTTTCGTGCCCGGGTCTCGCAAGCTTAATGTCTTCATGCACAGGAATACTTTCAACTACCGTCCATTTAAGTGGGCTTTCATTGGGCTCACAGGTCTCGATAAGTGCTTTGTACGCCTTTATATCTTCAAGTTGCCAAACTTCACCTGTAGGAACACTGTGTAATGCACTTACTATATCCGTGGCGCCAGTTTGTCTGATTTCACTGATTGTTACCGGGTCATTAGGACCAAACCATCTCCAAGATTCACGCATATTTTATTTACTACCATTTAAAGACAAAAATTGACTGAGGGCTTTCTCGATACCATGTACGCTAATCGCGTTTACATTCGTGCTTACCTCACGCAAGAAATCACTATTTTGGAAAAAAGAAAATTTAGGCGCGTCAGCTATACAGATCAAAGCCTTGATGTTTTGTAGGTCTGAAGCATTGGGATTATCTGATGTGGATAGTGCTTCAACCCACTTGGTTAAATTATCGGATTGGGGGTCGCTAATTACTTTCCCTTGCACCGCTCGCTCAACAAAGCAAACCCATGAAGCGAGTGCAAACGCCATATAAGGTGCGCTTTTATCGCTTTTTATTGCATCTTCGATGGCGGGGAACCAACGTTGCTGGATTTTTTGAGAACTGTCGCTTGCTACTTGAAGTACCCGATATGGCAAACGCTTGTTCTGAAAACGCTTAAATACCTGTGCAATATAATCTAAGCCGTCTATATCAGCGGGGACATGTGTGACAGGCAATACATCTTTTGTAAGAGCGGCGTTGGCGAATACAGCCATATCTTTACGAGATATAGCTTCATGCACATAATCGTCACCAGCAAGGTAGCCCATAAGCGCGAGCATAGAATGGCTCGAATTGAGGAATCGCAATTTAACCTTTTCATACGGGTGAATGTCTTTAACAAATAGTGCGCCTGCTTTGTCAAAGGGCGGTTTCTTTCCGGCAAAGTTATCTTCAATAACCCATTGTGTAAAAGGCTCGGTAGAGACTGGAGCGGCATCTTTAACACCCAGTTCTTCCGCAACGCTCTGTATTAATGCATCATTCGTTGCTGGCGTCACCCTATCTACCATAGAAGCTGAAAATGCGACGTTCTGCTTAACCCACTCTAAAGCCTCTTTACTATGGTGGTGCAATATTAGCTCTACACCTTGTTTTAAAATCTCACCGCCCCCTTGCATATTGTCGCAACACAACACAGTAAAGGGCTGGCCATGCTGCTTTGCACGAGCAATACACCCTGCAGCAATAAAACCATAAATGGTTTTAGGCGCAGATAAAGACGCGAGATCGGCAGTGATATCAGGATGGGATTTATCAACTTCACCGTTTTTTAAGTAATAGCCTTTTTCAGTAATTGTGGCTGTTACTAAATCGGTTTGGTTACTAGATAAAGCGTTAATGACTTTTGAAGGTGCCTCTGGAGCCACAAGTACATCGCGAAGCGCACCGATAACTTGATAAGAGGTGGTTTCATCTATTTCAGATAAGGTATACAACCAGTCTTGGGGAGCGAGATTATCGCGCATGGTTGCAGAACGCAGGGAAACACCGGTAATACCCCACTCCATATTTCCTTCGTTCAATAGACTTTCACAATAAACCGCTTGATGCGCGCGATGAAAGTTTCCTGCACCAAAATGCACAATACCTGCTTTTACCTGAGATAGAGAATACGTAGGTTTTTTGACGGATGAAGGAAGGTTTCCCACTTCGGTCAAGTTAAGCTGCTTCATGTTCTGCCTTTCGATTACAGTAACCCTGAAACATAAGTGACATACCAATTACACTTACCAATTCAGAATTAAAACAATTTTAAAACCTTATGATTACGAAACAGTATTACCAAATAACATTTTAATAACAAGTAAATTTATACAAAAGTATAGAAAAGAACCTTGGAATTGGACTTACCAATTAAAAGGTGGGCATTTTTGGAATGCTTGATTATGAGGGGAAAAACTTTGTCAGAATTACTTCTTAGTCTTGAAGCTTTGTGTTGTCGGCGGTATCTACAATTTCATTGGTAGCTTGTTCTGCTAACTTTTCTCGTTCAGCTTTAGAGATGTAAGCTGGCTTATTACTTTTATGAAGTTTAGCCTTAGCTTTTTTATCTTTTTTCTTAAGTTTAGTGAAAATTTTCTTACGACGATTCATACCCTGCTCTTAAACTCTTTGCGCATATTGTTCTCATTATACGATGCGAAGCGCTAAAGCTGCCATACGAGTATTCGCAAATATGATTTTGACGCAACGCGCGGCGCCGCCGCAGGGGCACGTCAGCGTGTACCTGGTTCTTAAACCGCCGGAATCAAAAAAGCCCTGCATTCTCATGCAGGGCTCTCTGAATAATGGTGCCTCGACCCGGGATTGTAACGCGCGGTGCAGCCGCAGGGGCACGTCAGCGTGTACCTGGTTCTTCAACCGCCGGAATCAAAAAAGCCCCGCATTTTCATGCAGGGCTCTCTGAATAATGGTGCCTCGACCCGGGATCGAACCAGGGACACGCGGATTTTCAATCCGCTGCTCTACCAACTGAGCTATCGAGGCTGAAACTTGTTAGCGTTCTAGGCGCTTACTGCCTGTCCTGCTGTGGGTGCGTATTAAACGGTTTTCGCCTTCACAAGTCAACCGTTTTTCTCGCTTTTTTTGCGCTTTTATTACTGTTTGCGCATTGTTTGCTCAAAAAACGCTTTTTTGCTTATTTTTCAGGCGGAACATAGCCTTCAATCGTAGGTTCTACGTCGTCAAACAAGTAGGCCGACATTTTTTCTTCTAAAAACTTACGGGCATTCGGCTCCATCATATTTAGCTTATGTTCGTTAATCAGCATGGTTTGTTTCTTTTGCCATTCAGCCCATGCTTCTTTAGAAATGTTGTCGAAAATACGCTTACCCAGTTCACCCGGATAAAGTTGGAAATCTAAGCCGTCTGCTTCTTTTTGAAGCTTGCGACAAAATACCGTTCTTGCCATGTTATTTCCTTTCGTTCGCTATCTACTTAGCAATAAATAATGTGTTGGGCTTAGAACGCCTAACGCATTAACTGCTGAATAATCTTGGTTGTAGGTGCCGCTAAACCAACTTCAATAGGCTCGTTCAACGAAAACCAGCGATATACCGTTTCGGCTACGCGCTTTGTTGGAGCAGAGTTTACCACGGCCACTACCGGGGTGATATCTAAATGAAAATGACTAAAGGTATGGCGGAAACCTTCAAGCTCTCGGGTCTCGTCAACACTGATCCCCCGCTTATTAAGCTGTTCAATACCCTCTTCTATTGAAGACACCTCGATAAAACCATACAAACCGCCCCAAAGGCCTGTTGAGGGACGCTGCTCTAAATACACTTGGCTGTTAAACTGTGCCACCAACATATAGGTGGATTTTTCCGGTAGCGTTTTTTTCGGTTTTTTACCCGGGTAGTCGGTTTGCGCACCTTGAGCGTAGGCAATACAGTCGGCTTGAAGCGGGCACTCGTCACACTTTGGCTTGCTTCGCGTACAGATCATCGCGCCCAAATCCATCATCACCTGGGTATAGTTGGCACATCGTCCGCCTTCTGGATTGGTAGGCGTGTTTTTCTCAGCCACTTCCCAAAGTTGGTTTTCAACTTTTTTCTGTCCCGGCCACCCGCCTATTGCATAGTACCGGGCCAAAACACGCTTCACATTGCCGTCTAAAATAGGAAAGCGCATATTGCGAGACAGCGACAGTATTGCCCCTGACGTTGACCGCCCTATACCGGGCAAATCCATGACTTCTTCTAGAGTATAGGGAAACTCGCCATTGTATTTGTCTACCAACATATTCGCAGCTTTATGGAGGTTTCTGGCTCTTGCGTAGTAGCCTAGCCCCGTCCAATGATGAAGCACGTCGTCTTGAGATGCTTTCGCCAACTCATGTACGGTGGGGAATGACGCCATAAAACGTTCAAAGTAAGGAATAACCGTAGTAACTTGGGTTTGCTGCAGCATAATTTCCGAAACCCATACTTTATAAGGCGTTACGTTTTGCTGCCAAGGCAAATGCTTTCGCCCGTGTTTATCAAACCATGCGAGCACTCGCTCAGAAAAGCCACCGGTATATTGTTGTTCTGTCATAATTGTCTGTATGGGCATTTACTAAATATTCGTTTGTCATTAAAGCGTGGCCGCTTTCTGCATAGCAGACCATTCATTAAAAGGCGCGCTATGGTAGCATGTAACCAGCCAGTTTATTGTTAAGGAGCACACGTGTCTGTGCAGCACCCTGTTTTATTTTTCCCCGGTACGCTTTGCGACGAACGCGTGTTTTTGCCGCTTTGGCGCACCTTGCATATTGCGCAACGTCGCTATGTGCCACTTCAATGGGCTGCATCGCTCGAAGAAATGCTGGCACTAAGTGAAGATCGCATTCTAGATGACGAAAAAGTGCACCTTGTGGGTTACTCCATGGGCGGATTTATAGCGGCGTTAGTGGCACAACGCAATCCCGCCAATATAGCCTCGGTTACGTTAATCGGCTACAACCCAGAAGGCTTATCAAAAGAAGAAATTGCCAAGCGTAAGCAGTTAACCACTATGCTTAAGCAAGGACACTTTAAGCCCGATAACGATGCATACCTTTCACGGTTTATTCACCCTTCACGTTTGAACGATGAAGATATGGCTGGCGTTGTAAAATCAATGGCACAAGATTTAGGCAAAACAACATTGCTTAATCACACGCTAGCCACCACGCCACGAGAAAGTACCGTTAAAGCACTCGCAAAGATCAATGCTCCAGTGACGTTTATCACTGCACAGCAGGATGCAATTGCCCCTGCAGAAGCAATTCAGCAACTTAAAAGCGTGTTGCCTAAAGCAGGGTTCCATACCGTAAGTGATGCTGGGCATATGCTAGTACTTGAGCAAACTGACGCTGTGGCGTCTATTATTGCAAAACAAATTAGCGTATAAAATTACAGCATTTTTACCACGATAGCGTTGCATAAGCCGTGGGTAAGTGGATAATGCGCCACCAGAAAATTGGGTAAGAAAGGCATTGCAAATGAGGCAATTCAAAAGTCAGGCGGAAGCAGAAGCCGCTGGAGTATATGTAAGCAAGGTAAAAAGCTTCGTAAAACGCGAAGGTAGACTTACCAAAGCACAAGAAAAGGCGTTGGAGGATCACTGGCCAACTAAGGGCATTGACTACGCTGACACACCATTATCGCTGTCAGAGATTTTTGGCCGAAGTGCGCCTGTTGTAGTGGAAATTGGCTTTGGTATGGGCAAATCATTGGTTGAAATGGCCGCGAATGCTCCTGAAAAAGATTTTATAGGGATTGAAGTACACCGCCCTGGCGTTGGCGCATGCTTGTCTGATGCTAGCGAACAAGGCGTAGAGAACTTGCGCGTAATGGAACATGACGCGGTAGAAGTGCTTAAGAATATGATCCCAGATGGTTCGTTGTCTCGTCTACAGCTATTTTTCCCTGACCCGTGGCATAAAAAGCGCCACCATAAGCGTCGTATCGTTCAGCCTGAGTTTGTTGAGTTGGTTCGCACCAAATTAGCCATTGGCGGCTGCTTTCATATGGCAACAGACTGGGAACAATACGCTGAACACATGCTAGAGGTCATGACCAACGCCGACGGTTACACCAACACTGCAACTGACGGTAACTATGTGCCTCGTCCGGACTACCGTCCAATCACTAAGTTTGAAACCCGTGGCCAAAAGCTAGGTCATGGCGTTTGGGATTTAATATTCGAGCGTACTAAGTAATGATTCTATCTCCTCAAAGCCAACTGTTAGAACGAAATATCGCGCTTTTCGACGAAGGTCAGTGGGCATTTATCAATCCTTCTGACGCGTATTTTCTGGATGGAATTAAGTCGCAAGACGTTACGGTAATTCACCAGTATTTCGATATTTTTTCAGAGTGCGTGCGCGTAATACCTTCGGTATCCTTCGATAGTCGAGATATTACACGGACAGGTTTTGAGGTAACGCAGAAGGTTGGCAATCATACCCATATTTTTGCGCCTTTCTTAGCGTTAGAAAAATCCCACAGCGACGTGATGATTTTTTTACCTAAAGCAAAAACCCATTTTCAAATGTTACTGCGAATGGCCGCGAGTATGGTTGGCCAAAATGGTCGTATTCACGTTGTCGGCGAAAACAAAGGCGGTATTAAAAGTGCCGCTAAGTTAATGCAGCAATACGGCCCGACGCAAAAAGTTGATTCGGCCCGCCACTGCAGCCTTATTACCGTAATTGTCGAAGAGCCTCACCTTGCCTTTGAACCCGATGCTTGGCTTGATATGAATACTTATCACGTTGAAGGTACCGCATGGCAGGTAGCCTCTATACCTGGTGTGTTCAGCTACAAAGAGCTAGACGCAGGCACCGAGCTTTTACTGGAAAAACTTTCAACATCACTGAGCGGTGAAATTTTGGATTTCGCATGTGGTGCAGGTGTGATAGCTAGTTACATCATGCTCAAATATCCACATTTGAAGCTACACCTTACCGATGTGAGTGCACTTGCCGTTTACTGTAGCGCAATTACCCTTGCAGAAAATGGATTATCAGCAACACTTTACGCTGCCGATGGTTTGCACGGTTTTACTCAAAAAGTACAGCATATTGTTACTAACCCACCGTTTCATACAGGCATTAAAACAGACTACACCATCACTAAGCGCTTTATTTCTGATGCAAAGGCTAGCTTAAGTCGTGGCGGCACTATGCAAATGGTAGCAAACCGATTCTTGCCCTACCCTGGTTTGCTCGCTGAGCACTTCCAAACGGTTTATACCACGGCACAAACATCACAATTTTCTGTTTATCAGGCTGCTTTATAATTAAAAAAGCCATTAGCTTGTGCTAACTTAGCCTTCTACCTGTTGCTTATGCCATTGTGAATACATCACAATGGCACTTGGCGTTTACCGTACACTATATCTACGTATTACGAGTGCACTGCACGTACGCTCTTGGAGATCATCTGTGAATATTGTATTTGCTATTTCAGAAGTTGAAGAGTTGGTAAAAACCGGCGGCCTTGCAGACGTTGGCAAAGCACTCCCGCTTGCCCTAGATAGCATGGGCGAAAGTATCACCATTGTTATGCCTTATTACCAAGTACTTGCAGAGCAATTGAATCTGCCTACGGTAACTGAGCAACAAACGTTGTTTACTGAAAGCCAAGTGTATCACTTTGATATTCGCTACATGCAATGGCATGGCATTCCAGTTTATTTTGTAGATGCGCCCGATTTCTTCATGCGTGAGGGATTATACGCTAATGCTTTTGAAGCCTATGAAGACAATGGTGAACGCTTCAGTTTTTTCAGTGGCGCCGTCCTTCAAACGCTAAAAGCTATTGATAAAAAGCCTGATATTATTCACTGTCATGACTGGCATACGGCTATGCTGCCGTTTTTACTTACCCACGATAAATCTGGCTACTTTGACAGCACAAAAACCATATTCACCATTCACAATGCTGCGTTTCAGGGCGTACACAAGCTAGAAGCTATCCCGTTTCTTCGTCATCACCCTAACATTTTGGCGCAAGTACACGGCGGTTACATCAATATGCTTCAAAGCGGTATTGAGTTCGCGACGAAAGTAACCACTGTAAGTCCAAACTATGCAGGTGAATTACTCACCGACTTAGGTAGTCATGGCCTGCACGAGCGTCTTGTAAACCGTCAAGCCGACTTAAGCGGTATTTTGAACGGCTGCGACTACACACAATGGAACCCCGAGACAGATACATTTCTGCCTGAGAATTACAGTGCTGACAACCTACATCCCAAAACCACCTGTAAGCGGGTGTTACAAGAGAAGTCAGGGCTGCCTGAGAATGGCAATATTCCACTTATTGGAATGGTATGCCGTCTTACCGAACAAAAAGGTTTCGGCTATATACTGCCAATCTTAGATGACCTTATTAAACACAATATTCAAATAGTTATTGTAGGTACAGGCGATCCTAAAGTGTGTATGGATCTTGGTGAATTTGCCCAACAACATCCTAATCAGTTTGCATTCATAAATGGCTTTAGTTCTGAGCATGCCCATTTAGTAGAAGCCGGTGCTGATTTCTTTCTTATGCCTTCTCAATTTGAGCCATGTGGACTCAATCAAATGTACAGTTTGGCCTACGGTACCATACCAATCGTCCGCTCTGTAGGAGGGCTCAAAGACACGGTCATTGACTACAGCAACGACAACGATGGCACTGGGTTTGTGTTTGATGAGCCTACACCACACGCGTTATTGTCGTGTATTAGGCGAGCACTGTTGGCTTTTTACGAGGATACGGGCAAGTTCAGAACAATGCAGCTTCGGGGAATGCGAACTCGCTTTACCTGGGAAGCAGCTGCGAAAAGCTATCAGCAGTTGTATTTATCAGCGGTTAATTAGGCTGCATTTTTTGTTCTGTTTTACAGCGACATATACGCTTAAGGACGAATTTTTATAACAGGTGCGATTTACATTAATTATTGTTTATAAGCATCTTTCTTTTTGCACATTTTTGCGCCACTATTAAAAAACGGACGAGGTAAATGGACGAAACATTAGGCGGGTATGACGGATAAGGCAGTTAAGCTTTCTATTAAAAGCCTCTTTCTCTGGGTGGTAATGTCTATTGCTACCTTTTCACTTGCTGTCTTATCAACCCTTGCTGTCTATACGCAAATAAAAACCTATCGCCATGAGCTTGAGTCCAACGCTCTGATGCTCGCCAAACTGGTTGCCAGAAGTTCCGCCACCTACCTTTACGATGAAACGCCTGAACGTATTGAAGTGGCATTGAGTAACCTTATTGCCGCTGAGCATGTACTTAATGCCCATGTTTACAAAGCGAAAAGTGCAACGGCAGAGCCTGAGATTTTTGCCTCGTATAACAAGGAAGGGCAACTATTGTTAGGTGGCAAAGAAAGTCAGTTATCTTCTATGGTTCTGAATCCGCTATTAGCAGATAACGGGCATTACCTTGAACTCAGTGCCAAAGTATTCGATACAGAAACCAACATTCAGTTAGGTTGGGTGTATTTAAGGGTTTCTTCAGAAAACTTTAACCAATTGGTAGGAAAGTCAATTTGGCTTAATTTAGCAGTAGCCTTAGCGCTACTACTTATAAGCTTTTATTCCGCTGTAAGAATGCAGCGCGTTGTGACTGGCCCGGTAGAGGGCATAGCTAGTTTTTTACAGCGCACATCGCGACAACGTGATTATTCAGCCCGCGCCAATGGCTCTAGCATTAAAGAGCTTGATATTTTAGCTGACGCCGTCAATGTAATGTTGCTTCGCATGCAAGAGTATATGCAAAAGCAACGGCAGGCTGAAGAACAACATAGAAAGCTGAATGCCAGCCTTGAGGATATGGTAAGTCACCGCACTACCGCCCTTAAGGACGCAAACCAAGAGCTAATTCAAACGCTAGAAAAGCTGCATCAGTTTCAGCGACAAATTGTTCAGAATGAAAAGATGGCTTCACTTGGTGATATGGTTGCGGGCGTTGCTCATGAGGTAAACACCCCTATAGGTTTGGGCGTGACTGCATCGACAATGATGTTAGACCGATTGGCTGTTATTCAAAAAGACTTTGAAAATAAAACACTGAAAGCCAGTGCAATGAAGCGCTTCTTAGATGAAAGCAACGAAAACCTCAACATTATTTACCGTAACCTGAACAGAGCGGCCGAGCTTATAAGCAGTTTTAAGCAGGTAGCTGTCGATCAAACCTCAGAATCTAGTCGAAGTTTTTGCGTTGTACAGCTAGTTAATGAGATACTATTGTCATTACAGCCTCGACTCAAAAAATTAAAGCACAACATCAACGTAGATTGCGACCCTACCCTTAGCGTTGAAACGAAGGCTGGACCAATAAATCAAATCTTGATTAATTTGATCATGAATTCGGTTATTCATGGGTTTGAATCCATGGATGAAGGCACAATTGATATTCGTGCCGAAATAGTGAGTAGCAATAAACTCAAGCTTGTTTATACCGATAACGGAAAAGGTATTTCGCCGGAAATTCGCAAACGGATATTCGACCCCTTCGTTACCACAAAACGTGGGCAAGGCGGTTCTGGATTAGGAATGCATTTGGTATACAACTTAGTAACGCAAGCCCTCAATGGTTCAATATCGATTACCAGTGAGGAAGGCAATGGCGTAGAATTTGTAATTATCTTCCCCGTTGTTAATGCGAAAACATCAGAATAGTTGTATAAAGTATGAACTTTTCTTGATTTTTATTGGCTAACCCCAATACCTTAACAGTAAGAATATTCACAAGTTGCTTGCAATCAAGTACATGAATATTAAAATTTAACCAGTTAGTTGCTTAAATCGTATTTTAGAAAGAGTGTAGAACACCATGCAGACGCCAAATGTGTTAATTGTTGAAGATGAGGTGGTAACCCGTACCACGCTTAAGAGTTTATTTGAAGCGGAAGGGTATAATGTGTTTGAGGCCGAGAACGGTGATCAAATGCATGATTTCTTCGAGAATCACGCTATCAATTTGGTTATCATGGACATTAACCTACCGGGTAAAAACGGCCTTATTTTGGCACGTGAAGTTCGTGACCGTAAAAACGTTGGTCTTATATTCCTAACGGGTCGTGATAACGATGTTGACCGTATCCTAGGTCTTGAGATTGGTGCAGACGATTATCTTACTAAGCCGTTCAACCCTCGTGAATTGACTATCCGCGCGCGCAACTTACTATCTCGTACTACAAACTCTTCAGAAGATGACGATTTGCCAAGCCGTGTAAGCTTCAACGGCTGGACGCTTGACGGTGATAGCCGTTCATTGATTTCGCCTAACGGTAAAGAGTTCCGTCTACCACGCAGTGAATTCCGTGCACTTCACCTTTTCCTAAGCAACCCAGGTAAAATCCTTACCCGTGAACAGCTGATTATGGAAATGACGGGGCGTGAACTTCGTCCGAACGACCGTACGGTTGACGTAACTATCCGTCGTATTCGTAAGCACTTCGAGTCAGATCCAACAGACGAAGAATTGATTGTAACCATTCACGGTGAAGGTTACCGTTTCTGCGGTCAGGTTGACGGCTAAGCCGCTACCTGAACAAACGTTGAATTAAACAAAAGCCGCTTTATAAAGCGGCTTTTTTGTATTTTTATTTGTATCTAGAGCTTACGTATTTGCTGATTTGCAAAGGCGCTTCAAAGCAAGATGTAAAAATAAGTACATGCTTACTATCCGCGGCATAACAAAGTTATACCGCGGTATATCAAAGTAAATACGTGATGATTGAACACTTTCCTTCGAACTTGATGTTATTTGGCTATCGCCTTAAAACAAACCGAATAGCGGTAGTACTTTTCTTCCAATAAGAACGCTTTGTGTGTGCTTGGGCTCCACGAATCATCGCCGCCCACGCCCATATGGGCATGATCTATATACACAAATACACAATCTTGAGGTATTAAATCACAGGTGTGTTTTGCCTCATCTAACTGCGCTTGCCCATATTCACTTACACTGAAGTGGAACTGCCCGCTTGCAGTTACGCTGCCAAGAGCCAACGTTTTACAGTCACTTCGCAAACCATTGTCTGTAGGAAATATGTAGCGCGTTTGCGTATCGCCAATAGGTAACGTGTAGTGACCATAGCGCGCCGCCGCTTTTCTATCTGGATAGTTCTCAAATGGTCCCAGCCCTTGCCAGGTTACTGGCATATTCTCCTGCAATAGAGGCACTGCTATTTGCATACCAATACGCGGCATAGGCGGTAAACCATCATCTAATAGCACCTCTACCTCCACCGAGAGCTCGGCCTGCGCGTTAACGGCATAGATCCACTTAGTTGCCGCCACCAGCTTATCGGCATGGTGATATTTAAATAACGATGTTATGCGCACGTCTTGCGCGCCCTGCTCAACGTTTACGCCTGTACAAGTGCGTGTCCATTTGCCAATTCCAGCACGACGCCAGCGAGACTCCCACGCATTAGGATCGGGATTATCAACTTCGCTTACCCCAATGTCGTTATCTAGCGGCGCTCTGAAGAAATTATCTTCTAACGGCGCGCTAAGTGCCTCCTCTGCGTCTTGAAGCCACGAGGTTAATAGCCCGCTTTCACTATTAAAGCTAAATACGTTGTTTAACGCACGTACCAGCAGCATTCCGTCTTGAGCTTCAATTGATAACTCACTAGTGCTGTTAGCTATGTCGTTATCAGTAAAAGAAAACGACACTATTCCACGCTTATTGACCAGCGCTAACTGAGCGGTGTCCATAACATGCCCCGCATTAGCCCACGGGCAATCATTCGCCAGCACCACGTCAATATTTAAGTGGTAATCAGCGCCAGCTTTAAAGGTAATATTTGGCGTAAGACTTAGCGTTTGTGTTTGTTGCGGCGCTATATCGATTTCGCATTCGCCCGTTGCTTCAGCAATTGGTTTTCCGTTTTCTAGTACTTGCCAACGCAACAACTCATTGTCTGTGCGTCTAAACAGGTAATCACTACTTACTGTAAGCTCAAACTTGTTGTCTTTTTCAACCAGCGAAAAGCTTAAATGCTGCTGACAATATTTTGCTTCAAACAAGTGAGGGTGTGGCGTTCTGTCTGGGAACAGCAATCCATTAATACAGAACTGACGATCGTTATCGATATCACCAAAGTCGCCACCGTAAGCCCAGTAAGCTTCACCACTGTCAGTGTACTTAGTTAACCCTTGGTCAACCCAGTCCCAGATAAAGCCGCCTTGAAGACGCGGATACTCTTTAAATGCTTTCCAATATTCATCAAAGCTGCCCAAACTGTTACCCATAGCATGGGCGTACTCGCATAAAATAACGGGGCGGTTTTCACCCGGCATCGACAACCACTTTTTAATGGCCCATTTAGGTACAGCATCGTCCTTAACGTCGGTATCAACTCTTGCGTACATGGGCGCAATAATGTCGGTGGCCGTAGTATCAGCACCACCACCTTCATATTGCACAGGTCGTGATGAGTCAAATGACTTCGCCCAGCCATACATGGCGTCGTGGGTAGGCCCATGACCACACTCGTTACCTAACGACCAGATGATAATACAAGGGTGGTTTTTGTCTCGCTCGACCATTTGGGTGAAGCGCGCCATGTAAGCACCGGCCCAAAGTGGGTCGCGAGAAAGTCTTCCCATTGGGAACATACCATGGGTTTCGATATTCGCTTCATCTACCACATAAAGCCCATATTCGTCACAAAGCTCATACCAGCGAGGGTGGTTGGGGTAATGTGCAGTACGTACAGCATTGAAGTTGTTTTGCTTTAATAGCTTAATGTCTTCAAGCATGTCATCTTCGTTGATCGCATGACCTTTTAACTGATGATGCTCATGTCGGTTTACCCCGCGAATAAGCACGGCTTTACCATTAACCAATAGCTGGCCGTTTTTCATTTCAACGTTTCTAAAACCAACATTGTAGGCCTCAACATCGACGGCGTTGCCATGATCATCAATAAGCGACACCACAATGCGGTACAACTTAGGGGTTTCAGCAGTCCAGTGTTTGGGCTCTTTCACATTAAGCATTTGAAAAACCACATCATCCCAACCGCCCTTTTCATCAATACGCTTATTGTTAGTGCCGGTAATGGCTTGCTCGGTGACAGCGTTATCGCCATCAAAAAGCTGGATACCTACTTTAAATGTAGACGGCGCATTGATAGCTGTACGAACTGAAACCGTCGCGTCGCGGTAGCATGCGTCAAGGCTTGGCGTAACGAACACGTCCTGAATGTGATGTTGAGGTTTAGTGACTAAATTCACGTCGCGAAAGATACCGCTTAACCACCACATGTCCTGATCTTCTAAGTAGCTGCCGTCTGACCATCGGATCACCATAGCGGCTAGGCGATTCTCGCCTTCTACCAAGTAGCCAGACAAATCGAATTCGGCCGGTAGTCGACTGTCTTGGGAATAACCTACGTACTCACCGTTGCACCACAAGTGAAACGCGCTATTTACCCCTTCAAAGACGATATGATTGCGCTGTTTTAACTCATCCTTGGTAACGTTAAACGTAGTGCGATAGCAACCCGTTGGATTTTCGCTAGGAACCACAGGAGGGTTCACCGCGAAGGGATATTTCACGTTACAGTAAATCGGTTTGTCGTGACCTTGCAGCTGCCAGTTAGAAGGTACGGTAATGGGTTGCCAATTAGCAGACTCGTCATCACTTAATGTTTTAGAAAGCAGGCTTTCAGGTACGTTTGCTGGTGCTTCAAATAAACGGAAATCCCACTCGCCGTTTAAACTACGCTTTTGCGCGTTGGTATTCTGCAATGCGTCTTTTAGCGTTTTATATCCGTGATGTGGACTGTGGGCATTGATACGATTCCTCTGAAATACAACTGGGTTTTGCCAATCGTTTTGAGCCACTACTTGCGCAACATTAAGCATGTCATATCCTTTACTTTTTGGTTAAGCGCAATATAGCTAACTTTCATTAAATCCTTTATGCTCTAATCTTTCATGAATTTATCCAAAATTATCATTTTACAATTATGCAACTAAGCTTCAGAGACATTGTAGACATAGGCCCCAAGTGCTTTGAACGCTTTATTGATAGCAGTAACGCGCCAGAAATCAGTGACCTAGAGATTGAACTAGCAGGATGCTCTAACTTATCAGGCAACTATATCGTAGGTCGCGTTTCGCCCCCTAACCATACCTTGTTTTACAGCATTCACGGACAAGGAAAGTTTCGCGTCCCGTCAGGCGAGATGCAGTTAAATGAAGGGCAACTTATTATTTTACCTGCCGGGCAAAGTTTCGAAGTCACAATAGTCAGTGACCAATGGGACATTATTTGGGTAAACCTGGCAGATTCCGAGCGCTGGAAATCATTCAGTAAAAGTGAGGCTGTGGTGTTAGATAATGCCAAGCTAGAGGGCTTACATCACGCTATGGAGCTGCTTTATTTAGAGCGCGATGTGGATAGTCGAGGGGCGGCAATGCAGCTCGTGTCTAGATATCTGTATCGTATTATTGATGCCCCTTTGAGTAACGAGCCTTGTCACGATGAGAAAGAGCGACGCCAAGTAAACAGGCTACACGGCCTTTTTTCTGCGGTTGAAAAACAGCTTCAGTTTGATTGGGATATGAAAAGTTTAAGTGAGAAAGCGCATTATTCTGCCCCTCACCTTCACCGGCTGTGTTTGCAAGTGTTTGGACGAAGCCCCAAGCAGCACGTTATCCATTTGCGTATGACACGAGCCAAAAGCTTATTACTAAGCACACAGTGGCCCGTATCTTATATCGCCAGTTATGTGGGTTACGCAAATGTCTTTACGTTCTCGAAACGCTTTAAGAAGTCCACCGGGCTGTCTCCTTCAGCGTTTCGAGAAAGCGAGGGCTAACTGCCCGCTATTTTCATTTGGTCAATAAGTACAGAGCCGGTCTGTACACTACCACGCACATCTTTTTCAGCGCCAATTGCCACAATGCCTTTAAACATATCTTTAAGGTTACCTGCAATCGTTACCTCGTGAACTGGATATTGGATAATGCCATTCTCAACCCAGTATCCCGCTGCGCCGCGTGAGTAGTCACCTGTAACACCGTTAACGCCCTGCCCCATCAGTTCGGTTACAAACAAACCTGTGCCCATTTCTTTAAGCAACTCGGCGTCGCTATGGCCAGTATCGCCTACAAGCCAGTTATGAATACCACCAGCGTGGCCATTCGAGCGGGTGTTTAGTTTGCGCGACGAGTAAGTGGTATAAAGATATGTAGCCAATTTACCCGCATCTACAATGGTCATGTCAGAGCATGCCACGCCTTCGTTATCGAAGCTTGAGCTTGCTAAGCCGCCTTTAATGAACGGACGTTCTTCAATGTTAAGCCATTCAGGAAAAACTTGTTTACCCAAGCTATCTAGCAAGAAACTAGAGCGACGGTAAAGGCTACCACCGCTAATGGCCCCTACATAATGGCCAAACAAGCTAGATGCGATGTCGCGGTGTAAAAGCACAGGCACGTTGGCCGTGTTAATTTTACGGGCGCCTAAACGGTCTACGGTAGCTTTCGCGGCTTCAATACCAACAGCACTGGCTGATTGCAGCAAAGAAGCTTTACGACTTACCGTGTAAGCGTAATCGCGCTGCATGTCGTCATCTTGTGCGCCAATAACCATACAGCTTAATGAATAACGGCTGCTAGGATAACCAGCATTAATACCATGAGTATTGCCGTACACGCGCATACCTAAATTTGCGTTGTACGACGCGCCATCTGAATTAGTAATGCGCGAGTCGTAATTCATTGCCGCCGTTTCGGCTTCAATAGCAGTTTTAATGGCCTTTTCAGTATCTAACTCTTCAGGGTGATACAGGTCTAAATCAGGAAATTCTGTGGCGATAAGGTCGGCATCGGCCAAACCTGTACAAGGATCTTCACTGGTATAGCGTGCAATATCGACGGCTTTTTCTACCGCGAGTGTTAGCGCTGCTTTGCTCAGATCAGCAGTAGAAGCACTGCCTTTTCGCTTGCCTACGTATACGCTTATACCTAAGCCGCCGTCGTTGGTAAATTCAACGTTTTCAACTTCTTGCATACGTGAAGAAACGGCGATGCCCTGCACTTTAGACATGCTGGCTTCGGCTTGTGTTGCGCCTTTAGAAAGGGCTAATTTCAGTACATCATCTACGACATTTTGAATGTCGGCTAACTGCTGCTCAATTTGCATAGTAAGTTTCGCTGTCTTAATTCGACTGTGATAGTTACAATTTAGCTAAAGTGTAACACTAATGAGTTTGAAATGAGTGATCAGAAATACAATTCTCCTGAAGATCCTTACTTCGAAGATGCGCAAGCAGATGAGTTCGAAGAGGAAGAATTAATCAGTAAAACTGAGCTAAAGCGTCAAGCTAAAGAACTTCACAAGCTAGGTGAAACCTTGGTTAACTTAACCGATGCTCACATAGCCACGATCCCTATGGATGAAGAGCTAGCTGATGCGGTGGCTATTGCCCGCAAAGTGAATAAGAAAAAAGACGGTTACCGCCGCCAACTTCAGTTTATCGGCAAGGTATTGCGACAGCGAGACACCGCGCCTCTTGAAGAAGCGTTGGCTAAAATTACCCATCAGCATCAGGCGAGCAATGCTGCCTTCCACGCACTAGAGAAAGCTCGTGAAGCCGTAATTGAACAGGGCGACCCCGCTATTCAAAAACTGATTGAAGCGCACCCTGAACTTGACCGCCAAAAGCTGCGTCAATTTCACCGCCAAATTAAGAAAGAGCGTGAAAAGAATGCGCCACCTAAAGCATTCAGAGAGCTGTTTCAGTATTTGAAAGACGTTATTCATGAGGACTAACGGTCTACAATTACACTAATATCTACAGCAGAGTATCCTTCACCAGCCAAAGGGGAGATAGTGTGAAAATATTTTCTAACCCTAACGCAACACTGAAAAGCAAGTACGGTCAGTATCAAATTGCAGTGCTTGGTAACATTGTTGGTGTGTCGGCTGAAGGTATTGCTGATGCTTCAGCCATTGAACGCTATGCGCGGGATATGATGGATGTGATTAATAGCTTTGGTGGGGATCGCTGGGCATTTTTAGGTTTTTTGCATGGTTCGGCTCTTCTTACTAAAGCAGGTGAGACAGAACTGCAGCGTTCAATAGAATGGCGTGCTAAGCATGGAATGGCGCTTGGCGCGCTAGTTATCGGCGATACCACGGTGCAGCCTATTGTAAGGACGCAATTTCAGAGAATTTACGACAATGCAGGCCTTGAGCTAGGTATCTTCACTAACGAGGAGGATGCTATTGAGTGGCTTAATGAAAAAGGATTTGAAAGTTAGCCACGACTCATACCTGTTCGCATACAAAACTAGAAAAAGCCCATGAAGCCGCAATCGAACAGGGTGACCCCGCTATTCAAAAGCTGATTGAAGCGCACCCTGAACTTGACAGCCAAAAGCTGCGTCAATTTCACCGCCAAATTAAGAAAGAGCGTGAAAAGAATGCGCCGCCTAAAGCTTTCAGAGAGCTGTTTCAATGCTTAAAAGACGCCATGCTAGATGATTAAAAAGGCGCGTTCTCTGCAATGAATACACATGGCTTCCAAGAGGTGGAAGCCAGCTGTTGTGGCTTATCTTGCGAAGTACAAGCAGGAAGTCTAAACAATACCTAATTCAAAGCAACGTTAAGATGCTTCTACGCTTTTTTCTCGTTGGTTTCACTTTGGCAAGTAGTCTTAAAATGTCTATTTAAGAAGGCTATTGCACGATCGTGGTAGTCGCTTTGAGGCGTAAAATGATTACCGCCAGGTGCCACAATATGTTCGTACGGGTAAGCAAATTTGTTTTCCTCAAGCCGCTTTATAACTCTGTCCGACATTTCTGTAGACGGCCAAACATGATCGTTTTCACCAGATACTAGCAACACTGCCCCCTTTATATTCTCAACGCGAATCGCTGCATTTGCTGCTTCCTGCGCGCCTTGCTCAAGAGCAATGTTATGTGCCTCGCGAAAATTTCCGGTAAGCATTTTAGGAATAGCGCCATTTGGTATCTGAACAAAGGGGATGTCACGACCATTGTGCTGAAACGAAGCGGTAGACGCTCCTGTCCTAAAAGAGGGGCTTGCAAAAGAAACATGGCTCCCTGCGAACGCAACAGCACCGTCGATGTCAGGATATAATGATGCAAGCAGCAAAGCCAACTCAGCCCCCTTAGAGCCTCCCATTACGGCAACACACTGAGAGTCAATAAACGGCAATTGCTGGGCCTCTATTACTTTCTCGTAAATTGCATCTAGCGATATACGATCAAGTTCTTCAGGTAAACCTGGCATCTTGAAATACCCTACCGCGAGAACAGCGTAGCCCGCGTCTAAATACAGGTTTCGTTCAGATACATTAGATGGCTTTGTCATGCTGTTGCCACCTTCGCTGCCGCCAAAATAAACAAGCAGGGGGCGCGTTTGTGACTCATCTGTGAAAAGCTCTGTGTCTACACTGCCATAATTTACAATAGGTTTTGTGCTATCAAAAGAAAGTTGGATAAAGAGAACATATCCAACAACAGAGAATACTAGTAGCAGTGCTGCGAAACTAAGCCATTTTAATAGGCGGATAATCACCGATAATTCCTTTTATCTGGACCGAAAAAATGTAGTGGCTTACGCTTGTGTAAGCCACTAGCGTGGTGCAGTTATTAAGCTGTACCACCCACCGTCAACTCGTCAATTTTAAGCGTAGGTTGACCTACACCCACCGGCACGCTTTGACCGTCTTTACCACATACACCAACGCCTTTATCCAGGGCTGTGTCGTTGCCGATCATTGAGATTTTTTGCATAACCTCTGGACCGTTACCAATTAAGGTAGCCCCTTTAACTGGTGCAGTAATTTTACCGTTTTCAATTAAGTAGGCTTCTGCACTAGAGAATACAAACTTGCCAGACGTGATGTCTACCTGCCCACCAGCAAAGTTCGGCGCGTAAATACCTTTGTCGATAGACGCGATAATTTCCTGCGGATCGTGTTGGCCTTCCAACATGTAAGTATTCGTCATGCGGGGCATAGGTAAGTGCGCATAGGATTCACGACGACCGTTTCCGGTAGGTGCAACGCCCATAAGTTTGGCGTTGTGTTTATCCTGCATATAGCCTTTCAAAATTCCATCTTCAATAAGCACGTTATGCGCTGTTGGTGTGCCTTCATCGTCGACTGACAACGAGCCACGACGGTCGTTTAATGTGCCATCGTCAACAACCGTCACGCCTTTTGCTGCAACGCGCTGACCAATACGGCCACTAAATGTTGATGCACCCTTACGGTTAAAGTCACCTTCAAGACCGTGCCCTACCGCTTCGTGAAGTAATACACCTGGCCAACCGTTACCTAAAACTACAGGCATAGCGCCCGCCGGTGACGCCACAGCCTGCATGTTAACGCGTGCCATGTGAAGGGCATCTTCTGCCAAGGTTTCGTAATACGGTTTGCCGTTTTCGTCTTGTTTAAAGAACGAGTAGGCATAACGACCACCAGCTCCCGCTGAACCACGTTCACGTCTATCGCCTTGTTCTAGCAATACCGAGCAGTTCAAGCGCACTAGCGGGCGAATATCAGTAGCTAACGTACCGTCACTGCCCGCAACTAAAATTTCTTCATACACACCACTTAAGCTCACCACCACCTGATTGGCAGACGGCTCTTGCTTGCGTATATAGGCATCTACTGCTTTTAGAAGCGAAATTTTTTCAGCGTCTTGCATCGCAAGAATAGGGTTATTTTCGCTGTATCGCGCTTGCACTGGTTTGTGACCTAATGAAGCAACCTGCTGTGTGCCGCCACTTGGCGCTATACCGCGCGCTGCTTTGCACGCTTTGGTCAACGCTTCTTCACTTATTTCGTCGGAATAAGCGAACCCCGTTTTCTCGCCGCTAATAGCACGCACGCCTACGCCGCGCTCTATGTTATAGCTGCCTTCTTTAATAATGCCGTCTTCCAACACCCAACTTTCGTGCTGGCTTGACTGAAAATATAAATCGGCGTAGTCGGTATCGTGACGATGAATAGTCGCTAAAGCACGCTCTAGCTTAGTGATATCTAGCCCTGAGTCAGATAATAAATGACGCTCAACAGATTTAGACAAAGTGACTCCTGAATCGGTTATGTTCGGCAACCGGCATATTCTGTTTGATGGTTTCTCTTTCTGCAATATCTACTTTTACCGATACAAACCCTACATCGGTTTTACGTTCGGCAAGGGTCTCGCCCCAAGGCGACAGTACAATACTGTGACCGTATGTTTCGCGGCCATTTGCATGCACACCACTTTGATTTGCCGCTACCACGAAGCACTGCTTCTCGATGGCTCTGGCTTGCAATAACGCATGCCAATGGGCTTCTCCGGTGCGCTGGGTAAAGGCCGCGGGCAACACCAAAATATCGATATCGCCCATTGCAGTAAATAACCCTGGAAAACGTACATCATAGCACACCGAAAGACCAATGTTGCCTATTGGCGTTTCAACAGTAACTACCTTGTTGCCTGCTTCCGTTGTTGCTGATTCACGATAACTGCCTGTGTTGTCGTTGACCGATACGTCAAACATGTGAATTTTGCGGTAGTCAGCTAGCACATCGCCATTTGGGCCAAACAGCATGCAGGCTGCCGAAAACTTCTCTGGATTGTCAGTTTTGACTGGAAACGTACCCGAAACCAAATAGCACTGGTATTGTGCAGAAAGCGCTGACAAACGGCGCTGAATAATGCCTTCACCTTTTATTTCAGCCACGGCAAGTTGACCTTTGTCTTTACCGCCGAAATAGGCAAAACACTCTGGAAGCACGACTAAGCTGTCTTTTGCAATATCTGCCGATGCCATCTCATTTGCAACGGTGTCGAGATTTTCTTCTACGCTTGGCGCAGATGTCATTTGTAGCGCTACTAAATTAACCATCGATCACCTCCATTTTAAGCCTGCGCACGTCATCTTCCGTCAAGGGCCTGTCTTGTGAGTTATCTGGTACAGGCGTATTTTGCGCAGGTAAACTGATGTCTTTGCTGTTGCGTTCGACTTCGTCGAACTTAGGTTCTTTTATGGTGCCCGTAACGCGATAGTTCACATTAGAAATAACTTTCGCAGAGGTTAACACTTGGTCAATGGCAAGTGCGGCTAATGCAGTAGGCGGCGTAGCCAGGAAGTACACTAAAAACGGTAAGTTTCCGGTTACATTTGGCGCGAACGACACATTATAGTTTAGCGCTCCGGTGTTGAGGTCAGTGAAACCCGTAATTTCTATTTCACCCGCACCACCGTCAATTTCAGTATCGTCGGTATACGCTTTGCCATTAATAATGCTTAACGTGCCACCCATGTCATCATAGAAAAAACCCTTAGCAAAAACGTCTCTAAAATCCAGACTTAGCTTTCGTACTAACGAGTTTAAGCTAAATAGGGTAAAAATGCGTGAGCCTTTATCACTCAGTTCAGTTAGATACCCGTCTGACAGCGACCACTCTACATCACCGTTTAGCTGTTCAAACCCGAAATCCATTGGCGCGTTCGGCCAAGTGATATCAAACACAACGTTTGCACTGGAATCTTTTATACCCGATTCAACACCATACTCTTTTAGCATTTGCCCCACATCTGGCGACGTTAATGTCCCGTTTAACGCGCTTTGGATCTTGCCTCCCTTGTGCTTCCAATAACCCGTTGCGGTAACGTTGGTTTCATCAGATTTCACCAAAAGTTGTCGAACGGCTAAGCCGTTATCTTCCTTGGCGATGTCTAAGGTAATTTCACCTAGATCAATACCGTGCACGCCACAGGATTGACAATAAAAATAAATGGGCGGTAGCGTATTGGGGTCAATATTGTATGGCGACCCACTTTCCTTACCAGACACAGCACTATTGGTAGCTAACTCGACGTTGCTGTTCGAGCCGTCCGTTATCGCCACCTCTGTCTCAACAGGTTTCTCTAATGATAAGTAGTCGGCATTTATTTCAATGCCCTGCTCTTCTAAATCACTATTTATACGAATTGTCGCCCTTGCCTGAGGCGAGGTTAAGTCTAAAATCCAGTCTTTGTTGCGCTCCGTTGCGTTGAGTTCTGCATTTTTAATACTGTGGCCTGCGAAATTAAGCATGTCGGCTTTGGCAAATATGCGTGATGGCGTGCCGAACAAATTCGCTCTTTTACTCTCATTTTCATTGGATTGGGTTCTGGGTTTAGCGCTGGTTTTCTCAATCTCGGTACTGGTGTTTTCGCCTTTGCCAGAAAGCAACATATTTATAGTGGTAAACCATTCTTGTACATCGGCTTGAGCTAAGTTCGCACTGATACTAAAGCCTGTACCAATATTGGCTATATCGCTTTCTCCAAGCGCCAAATGTGCACGTGAAAACTGCATTTCTTTGTGCGGTAATACACCGTCAAAACGAATATCATCACCTAGTGAAGCTTCAACGTTTGATGCTTTGCCATCGCCTTTACTGGTAATACGCAGCGGTAAACTGGCGCCTGCCGGCGTATCGAAGGGAGCAGGAAGTAAGCTTTGTGTTGCCGTCATATCTGCAGTTAAGTTGGCAGAATAACTAAAGCCACTGTTTGAAAGCGACAAATCGACGTTAGTGCTCCAGTCACTTTCACCGTCTATGTATTCGGTAAGATCCGTATTCACATAGTTAGCCAACGGGTGTACATGCCATCGCCCATCTAACTCTACATGAAGGTCATACGTGTCGCCCTGCCTACCAGATAGCGACAAGTTCACCGGCTGTTTAAGAAAATGCGCCTGAAGTCCACTTGCATCTATATCGCCATTAACGAAAGACACGTCTCCTGATGCCTTATCAAATAGCATATTGGTGGTCGCAATTAAGACCGCGTTATCCGATAAATACGCTGTTCCCGATGCCACCACATCTTTGCCTTTAAACGGAATATCAAGCTTTATATCGGCAGATAGTGGCCCGCTAATTTGTACTTCGTCATTAAGTACTTTACCTAATGATTTTTTAAGGGATGAATCCATCATTAACGCGGTTAGTGCATCCCCTGTGCCGGAGCCAGTAGCATAAATAAGCAGGCGAGCCCCTGGACTAAAGCTTGGAATGACTGCTGACATATCACTGATTTTCATACCAGCAAGGGTCGCGCTAGGACTTTCCATCACTAATGCTTTGTTCACAAAATACAAAGACAGATCTAAGTTATTAAGTGCAGGCCAGTCTGGGGCGAAAAGAAAATCCCCTTGCTTAATATCTACATAAGCCTGAAAAACGCCCGTGTTATCTTCAAACGGGAAGTCACTCGTACGACCATGCCACAGCACACGTGCGTTTGAGATTTCACCTTCTCCTGTAAACGCACGGGTAAGGTATTTGTCGGTATTAGCTCCCATTAAAGAAGAGGGAAATAAACTGCTCACCTCATTTAGCGCTAATGGGCTAACATCCACATAAAGCGACATAAACCCAGTCGACGTGTTCAGTTTAAACTGCGGGTGAAGAGTAACGGCATCGCTATCAAACAGCATATCGCTGCCTTTTACGACCCACTGTTTATCTTCGCTATCATGCTGCTCTGGGTAGATATAAAACTGGGATTTAAGCTGGTTTATATTAATGTCTTTTTTGATCACGCCATTAGCGCTTAGCACGCTATTTTTACTTTCTAAGTAAACAGCGCCATTATTTTTATACCAAAAAAGGTCGGCATCAAGGGACGAAAGGCCTGGGATTTTGTCTGTTTTATCCCACTGGAGATCTATCACTTTAGCTGCTAAAGAAGGCTGGCCGTTGTGCCATTGAATCTGTAACGTGGCGAGTTCGCCTATTGGGTTAAGGCCGCGTATTTCTTCTTCACTGGTATCATCCATGAAAAGAGGTAACAGCAGTAAGAAGGGGTTAATTTGTACCGGCTTCATAGTATTTACCAGCACATCGCCGTTAGCATTTATACTGCCAATAAGGTCTGTAGTAAGGGTTTCGTTGCTCGAATTGAGCACCAATTGATCAACCCGCACATTCCAGCCACCTTGCTTGCTTTTATCATTAGGCAACACCTGAAGGCTACCACCGCTGATCCCCGTCACCGTTTTCTCGCGGCCGCTGCCCCACTCTAGAAGGCTCTCACTTAGTTCGGCTTGTACACTAGTCACTTCACTTTGAGAAAAGTTAGTCCATACTTCAAAGTTTGCACGGCTTTGCGCTAGCGGACGCTTCGTTTTAATAAGACCGCTTACCCATGGAGAGATATCGAGCTCTTCAGCTTTGGCATAAAATACGCCGTCGAATTTTTCTCGCGTGCCCGTTATGTCGATAATGAACGATGCGGAGTTTGCCGCTAAATCTGCAACCCTAAGCTGCCCTAAACCTTGGTGTCGCTCTTCATGGTTGTTCCACGACAAGCTTTCTATATCAAATGAATTGGTCTCATTAAGATGGGTAACAGATACCACACCATCTTCTAGCGAGAAGCTTTGTAGCTGTTCAAGAAAAAGGCGCTCAAGGGCTTTCACCACCGGAAAATTGTTTTTGTCACCACCAGAAAGACGATCGGCGTCAATATCGAGCTTAAGACCACGCAGTTCGAAACGTGTAGATGAAATAAGTTGATGTCTTAGCGATTCCCAAAAGTCTAGCTCAACGTAGATTTGCCTGATATCTAAAGCAACAGGAGAGGCGTCATTTTTAGCCAGCGACACCGAATTGAGCACAATACTGGGGCCGTTGCGCTGCCAAACAGCATGCACACTTTTAATGGATAGATTTACGCCATACTGCTCATTAATATAATTTTCCAACAGGTGTTTGTTGTGCTCAATATGCGGCAGAGCATAGCGTGCAGCGCTTAATATAAGCGCGAAAAGTACAAGCAATACGGCGAGTAGCAGCCAAAACTTCTTAAGCAGATAAGCGGCTACCGACGAAAAATTTGTCACATTTTGCCTTTGTATACGTTAATGCATTACATCATGACGACGTCGTACTTATCCTGATTGTACAATGTTTCTGTTTGAACTTTGATTTGTTTAGACACAAATACTTCCAGTTCGGCCAGCATATGAGACTCTTCCCCCATTAGCGCTTCCGCCACTTTTGGTGAAGCATAAACCACAAACTTATCTGCGTCGTAGGCCCGATTCACCCTTACAATTTCACGCATAATTTCAAAGCAAATGGTTTCAATGGTCTTTACCGTGCCTCGCCCTTTGCATACCGGGCATTCTCCACACAGTATATGCTCAATGCTTTCACGGGTGCGCTTACGGGTCATTTCAATAAGCCCTAGCGCAGTAAAGCCGTGAATATTTATCTTAGCTCTGTCCTTGTTTGTCGCCACTTCTAATGAGTGTAAGACACGTCGTTTGTGGTCTGGTTCAATCATATCGATGAAGTCGATCAGGATCATCCCTCCCAAATTACGCAGTCTTAACTGACGGGCAATCGCCTGTGTCGCCTCAATATTAGTGTTAAAAATTGTTTCTTCTAAGTTACGGTGGCCAACAAAAGCGCCCGTATTAATATCGATTGTTGTCATCGCTTCGGTCTGATCGATGATCAAGTAACCGCCAGACTTCAAGTCGACACGGCGTTCCAACGCTCGCTGCGCCTCATTCTCAACATCGTATAAATCAAAGATAGGTCTATCACCCGGGTAGTATTCGAGCTTGCCGTTCATTTCAGGCACGTACTCTTTGGTGAACTGATGAAGTTCGTTGAATGATAGTTTTGAGTCAATACGAATTCTGTCGAGCTCTGTGCCAACAAAGTCGCGTAGTACTCGTCGCGCTAGCGGTAAATCTTCGTAAAGCACGTTCGACTTACGCTTTTTCATTCGCGACTGGATTTTATCCCACAGCCTTCGTAAAAACGCGGCGTCTGACTGCAATTCGTTTTTGCCCACACCTTCGGCCGCCGTGCGCAGAATAAAGCCGCCGTTTTCATCGCAAAAGTCTTGAACCAGTGACTTTAAACGATCTCTTTCTGCTTCTTCTTCAATGCGTTGAGATACGCCCACGTGGGTTACCGATGGCATAAATACTAGATAACGACTGGGAATGGTAATGTCTGTGGTAAGGCGTGCGCCTTTGGTACCGATGGGATCTTTTACTACCTGAACTACTATATCTTGACCGTCTCGTACCAACTCGCGAATGTCTTGCTTTTGAATATGGCTGGCCGAAACTTCTTCAGCAATTTCATTGTGAATGACAATGTCAGAGGCATGTAAGAAGGCGGCCTTTTCTAAACCGATATCCACAAATGCTGCCTGCATGCCCGGTAATACACGACTGACCTTACCGCGATAGATATTACCCACCAAACCCCGTTTGGTGTGACGCTCTACGTGAATTTCTTGCAGTATTCCGTTTTCAATAAGCGCTACCCGAGACTCTGACGGGGTAACGTTAATAAGCAGCTCAGCACTCACGACACAACTCCAAATGCATTAAGTAATTGGCGGGTTTCGTACAGCGGAAGGCCTATTACAGCGCTTGCACTGCCGTTAATAGAAACCACAAACTCACCGCCAATACCTTGAATAGCGTAACTCCCTGCTTTGTCGGCAGGTTCTCCTGTCTCCCAGTATGCGTCAATTTGCTCATCCGTCAATGCTGCAAAAGTCACAGATGTGGTAATCACTTGGGTTTTATGTTGAGCCTCATCAAGCACACAGATAGCGGTAAGTACGTCATGGGTTTTACCTGAAAGCATGGTAAGAATACGCGTAGAATCAGCCTTATCTTCAGGCTTGCCAACACTTTGTCCGTTAAAAGATATTAGGGTGTCGCTGGCTAGAATGACCTTGTCTTCGGACATAGCTTGCTGAGCGACCAGCTTTGCTTTTACCGCTTGCGCTTTTTCAGTGGCTAGCCTTGCGACAAGTTCCATCGGCGTTTCATTCTCCTGTGGCGACTCATCAATGTCGGCAGGTTGTATGGTATGGGCGATGTTCATCTGCTTGAGCAAAGCGGTGCGTCGGGGAGAGGCTGACGCTAACACTACCGATTTTGTCATTGGCTTACCTTTGGTTTCATCGAGAACGTGTTCAGATTACGCAATTGAAAACTGTCTACGCGTGCGCCTTAGTAGCCAAAACACCCACGGCCAGAGCACCATAGATGTTATAACGGGCCACAAATAATCGACTTGGAAATAAATATCAGTGAGTAGATGCTGCACCCAAAATGTGAGCAAGTGATATAGCGCCGATAGCAGACCAATGATAATGGCCTGTTGCCAAACGGAGTAATTTCTTAGTCTTTGATAATTGGCAGCTAAAATATAAACACAAATGCTCAGTCCGAAGCTGTGGATACCTAACGTAGTGCCTACCAATACATCCATGGCTACGCCCGTTAAGAAGGCTACACCCACATTCACTCTGTGAGGCAATGCCATGCTCCAGTACGCTAATACAACCAGCACCCAGTCGGGGCGATACACATCCACTTGAGTAGGCAGTGGAACAATTTGCAATACAAGGGCGACTAAAAGGCTTATCCAAATAACGAGGTTACGTTTACGCATCTGAAGATCCTTCCCCGTTGTCAGTTGGCTTACTTACCTTTTCATCGGTGTCTGACTCAGACTCATCTGCTACCCCTTCGGCGTTCCATAACAGCAGTAAATGGCGAAGTCTGTCTAAATTCGCTAACGGCGTAGCAATGACACGCGCAAAAGGACGGCTTTCGTCTCTCACTACCTGCTTGACGGTGGCTACGGGATAGCCCTCTGGAAAAACCTTGCCTAGTCCTGATGAAATAAGCGTATCGCCTTCTTGAATATCTACGCTGTGCGGCACGTGTTCTAGATATAACTCATTTAATGCCCCGCTACCGGTGGCAATAAATCGAATATCATTACGCAACGAACGAACCGGAATGGCGTGTGTTACATCAGCAATAAGCAGCACTCGACTGTTGGTTGAGCCGACTTCCATAACTTGGCCAACAACGCCTTTATCATCAATGACTGGCTGAGATAGATAAACGCCGTCTATGGCACCCTTATTAATTACAACCTGCTGGCTATATGGGTTTTTATCTACTGCCATTAGCTCAGCAACCATTTTTTTAGACGCTAGACGCACGGGGGCTTGCAGCAGTTCGCGAAGCTGAGCATTTTCTTTGGCAATAACTTCGTACTGTTGGAGTTTTTCACTCATGAGTAACAGTTGATTATTCAGCTTTTGATTTTCCGCCAGCAACTGTTCTTGAGAGGTAAGGCGCTGGGCACTCTCACTAAGCATCAATCCAGGGAGGTTTGCAATATACTGCAGTGGGCTCATTAAAGAGTTGAGGTACACTCGCGTCGATTTAAAGCCGTCCATCTTGTGATCTACAAATATCAGAGTGACCGACAGCACAAGGGCCAGCGTAAGTCTGATATTTAAAGAAGGACCGCGAGTAAAAATAGTATCCATGATACAAATAAGGCAACCTTACGGTTGCCTTTCCTGTTTATTCGTAGCTAAACAGGTCGCCACCGTGAAGGTCAATCATGTCGAAAGCCTTACCACCGCCGCGTGCTACACAGGTTAACGGATCATCAGCAATAACTACTGGTATTCCTGTTTCTTCCATAAGTAGCCTATCTAGGTCTTTTAGAAGTGCACCACCACCGGTTAGCACCATACCGCGCTCCGAGATATCAGAAGCCAGTTCTGGCGGAGACTGTTCTAGTGCCACCATTACAGCAGAAACGATACCCGTTAGCGGCTCTTGAAGTGCTTCAAGAATTTCATTTGAGTTTAGCGTAAATCCGCGAGGTACACCTTCAGCAAGGTTACGGCCGCGCACTTCAATTTCGCGAACTTCTTCGCCCGGATATGCTGCACCAATTTCATGCTTGATACGCTCAGCAGTCGCTTCACCTATCAGTGAACCGAAGTTACGGCGAATATAGTTAATGATAGCTTCATCGAATTTATCACCACCAATACGGACAGAAGATGAGTAAACCACGCCGTTTAGTGAGATGATAGCAACTTCAGTAGTACCACCACCGATATCTACCACCATAGAACCTTGCGCTTCAGATACTGGCAAACCTGCACCGATTGCCGCAGCCATAGGTTCATCAATAAGAAATACTTCTCGTGCACCCGCGCCAAGCGCTGACTCTTTGATTGCACGGCGCTCTACCTGGGTTGAACCACACGGCACACATACCAGTACGCGAGGACTAGGGCGCAAGAAGTTATTGTCATGCACTTGCTTAATAAAGTGCTGAAGCATTTTTTCAGTTACGTAGAAGTCGGCGATTACACCATCTTTCATGGGACGGATGGCACGAATGTTACCCGGCGTACGACCAAGCATTCGCTTAGCTTCTGCACCCACTGCTGCAACACTTTTAGGTCCTGCTGCGCGCTCTTGACGAATAGCTACTACTGAGGGCTCGTTTAGAACAATACCTTGGTCTTTTACATAAATCAGCGTGTTAGCTGTTCCGAGGTCGATGGACAGATCGTTAGAGAACATGCCTCGAAGCTTTTTAAACATGAAGTGTGTATTCCTGTTTCTGTGTTAACGCGTATTTGCAAAGGTGAGATGGCGACGCTTTAACGTGAAGTCGATATTTATTCGCACACTTTAACAATGGGGGCAATTTTGGGCAAGTGATGGTATCACTTAGAGCCAAAATAACTACTTTATTAACAAGCAAAATTAGCGTCTGCCCCATAAAGGCATAATACATACGCGCTAATCATTTGATTCCTACGTTAGACCCAGTACTGACCTTGTGAAAATGGGAAGGTTCAAAAACAATTAGCTAAATATTCACTGTATTTGCAGGATGGCCTTCTCCATGCACTTTTGCTGCTGCGTCATGAACATTCCCATTGAATAGCTTCATTAATTATTAATTTGCTCTCGCTTGTAAATGATATTGTCGTTTCCTCTGTAAACACCATAGGTTAGCGTTGCGCTAGGGGGGTTGTCAGTTTCACCATCCCCATCCCAATCCCAAAGCAACCACGCGTCGGGAGTGTAAGTGACTGGGTAGTTACCAGCACCATTTGGTGACGATAAGCGCATGCCTTCGCTGGTAACATATGCACCTTCGCTTAGCGTTCCGTTTTCTGAAGAAATTAACTCACCTGATGCATCAATGATGTTAGCGTGTGCAAAGTCAGTACAGCTATCGTAAGCGTTTATTCTCCACGCCTGACCGTCCCAGTATTGGGTGCGAAGTGGTAACAATAGGGCTTCATCAGCTCCGCCGTAATTGTTTATCAAGGTTGCCCGACCATAAGCGAACGTCAAATCACTATCAATGGTCACAACGCAATCACTTGTACAAGAAATACCATTCACCGTTGCACCATCAACAAGAGAAGACGCAAACGTTAGCACTAGCGACGTATCCTCAAAAGGTCCGTCTGTATCTGTTGTTGAACTCCCCAAACGCGTAAATGTCACGTCGTTGTCAACGATACTCAATACGCCAGTAGCCCCGCTTTGCGGCCACGTCCCTGTATCATCATTAATTAGCCTGTCGAGCCGTGTTAGCGGCGCGCCGTAAGCAACCTCAAGCCCCATAACGTTCAACTTATCAAACCCGGCAAAGTAGTTCTGAGTAACTGAGCCCAAATGATTTGTGGCAGCAAGGGTATAGGTAACGCTAGGAATTGGCTGGCCAAAGTAAGTAAAATTATCATTTACACTGCACGCTGGGGTCACTTCACCAGATAAGGTAAAGTTTGAAGGCGCGAATCGGCCTACATTAGCCGCTAACCCCGTTACTGTAGAACTAGCAAGGTAATTGCTTGTAGCGGCGATACTTATTATTCCAACTTCACTGTAATTCAACGCTACATTTAATTCGCTCTCATTATCAAAGATCACACCGCTTTCAGCCCCTGCTAGAGTCCCGGTTGATCCACCTGCTGGTAGTGAAGTGGTAGGCGAAAGCGAAACGCTTCCAGAAAAATGCTCTGCCGTGCGGTTGTTTAGCAGTTGCGCATAATTATCGGGAATACCATCATCATTAGCGTCTTCACCATCAACCCACTGCACACTTTTTATTCCAAGAATAAAATCTTCACCTGTTAACTTAAGTAGTGAATCGTTAGCGCTGTTAGCATATCCATTGGGGTTCGTTGTATTGCCTGCATCGTCTAGTATATCCAGCGCAAAACCAAACGGCCTAACTATGAAAGTATTAGATGACCCAGAAATAGGACTTCGGTCAGCAATTTCAGCACTAAGCGATAGTTCGCCAGCGTCAGGGTACTGAATAGAAAAAATAGCCTGCGAATTATCGTCAAATTGCAGTTGGAATGTATCTGAACTTGTTCCTAGTTCATATTCATTGCCATTATTTTCAAAGACCAGTTTATTTGAACAGGTAGACGCGCTTCCACAGTTGTAATTCAACTCAACGTCTACGAGCTTGTTTCTAAGTAAGTCCGTATCTCCACATGCCTCAATAGCATACTGCTTACCATTAAAACCCACATCCGATGGCTTACCTGACAGTTGAGTGAGCAATGTTTCATTATTATCTGTGAGGTTTTTAAAGGTAAGACCATCAGCTTCAAAATTTATTTTACAGCTGTTGAGGTTAACTTCAGAACCCCCGATGAAGCAACGAAGCTGTGATGATGGTGTCTCGCCTGAAGTAGCAAGGGTGGGATCGCTTCCGTTTAGGCTATCTATTGTAAGAGATGTTTGTCCAATGAATGTAACGCTATCGCTGGGAGACCAAGTGTAGTTATTAGAGCTTGGCAATAAGCCAACTGTCGCACTTTGCGAATACAGCAAGTCGCAGTTGACATCTGCACATGCCTTTAATGTTACCTCTTTCGCTGCACAACTACTGCCACTGTTATCCGCTAACTCAAATCGATAGTGGTTTAATACTTCGATAACCTCTCGACCGCATATGCCCGGTATATTGTTTGGAACCGTCGTTTCTTGAACACTTAGCGCTGCTCGGGATTCTATACCGGCGCCGGCGGTAAACGAGCCCACGATAGTTTCGCCTGAAACATTCACAAACGTTATACTGCCCGTTGCAAGCACTACCGCATGTGGGTTAGAACCATCAATAACTACATCACCGTTAACATAGATAGCAAGATAAGCGCCGTCAGCCACATTTATGCTTGCGTTTACCATCGAAAAAATCGTTGAAACGCCTAAAGGGTTATCCCCCGGATCATCGATATAAATTCGCGTTGGCGCAATAACATTATAAATGCCCAACCCCATGTTGACGGTAGTTCGACTGAAGTAATAATCCCCGGCTAAATCCCCAGGAGCAATCTCTGGACCACTGTCGTCAATAGTAATGGAAGGTATAGCCCGAGCTTGAGATTCGCTTAGCGCATCAGTGTTTGAGGGAAAACATGCAACGGCATTTTCTCCACACTTTGGAAAAGTTGCAGCGGAGTCCGCATCACTATCAACACCCAATGTAGTTAATACACCTCCGTTATCATCAAATACTCGGCTATTTGCTCCCAAATAAATTTCACTGCCTCCGAAGGTAGCCAGAGCTCCGGGGAAGGCAACCTCACAGCTAGGGAATTCACCACTAAAAACAAACTCCGAAGTCATCGCAATGATACTGGCATCTTCTGGGTCATGATTTCGCTCATTATCAAGGCTTCTGTCCTCATCCACGCGAAGACCTAAGCGCGTGCTATTTACGCCACAGCTTCTCAACCAGCCCCCGTCGCCACCATTGCGACTAATTTTACTGGCAGCAACAAGGGGCGTTTGGGCATAATTATTTCTATAAAAATTATACGTACACCTGTCACTCCACCCCACTATTTGGTTATCGGCAAAGAACGCTTCCCAATCAACTTGCACCCCGTTGTCGTCAAAGAACACGCGGCCATCGCCTTCAGTGGTTGCCATATACGCCAGTGTCTCTGTACGCGTAACAGGTTCATAAAGCGTTTCCGACGCCTCTAGTGCAACAAAGTAAGCTTGGCTTAGCTGAGGAATAGGTGGTTGAGCATTGCTACCAATAGCGTCGTATTTTGCGGCCACCGTCAAATAGGGAAGAAGATATGTGTCAGGAGGGGCCTCCCCTCTTACATCAACTTGATTATTTACCGTTTGAAGCGAATGAAAAAATACCGGCTTTTCGCCAAAATCTGTTTGCAGTGGCACTTGTGCGTATCGTGCATCTTCTTCGCCAACTCTCAAAGGACCATTAGGTTCGTACCAAGGAGAGTTTACTGATGCTTGTATAGTAGTAGCATCTAACTCCATTTTTCCTACTTCAACAATGTCGCCGTCAGGAAATTCGTGAACACCATAAGCAATAGCTAGGTAATGGCCGCCCATGGTGATGTGAGGGCCATCTTCACCGGAAGGCTCAAGTGGTAGTGCTTCGAAACCCGTTCTGGTCACGTTGCGAATTTTAACGATTGCAGGGTTACCCCCCTGATTGGTTGAAAGCATAAACACGGCTGGAGGCTCGTCGTAAACCTGCGAAAAGCTTATGGTTGTCCACTCTGCTTTATTGTAGGTATTTTGAAGTTCGATGAACCTGCCTTCGATTTGAGGCACGGCTAGTACGGGCAGCGCTGGTATAAACAGCAGAAAAGCTAAAAAGAGACGAACAAGAGATTTACGGAAAGTCATTATTCTTCCTGCCTTACTTCAACAAGAACACGTTTGGAGGTTGCAAGTTGACCTGCGCTGCACTGCGCTTCGGCCCCCAATGCATAAACCCTAATTTCACCAGCGGCAACTTCAGGCTCTTCAACTTCGGTCTCCACCTCACAAGATAGCGTAATTACACAATTCTGCACATTAGCGGCATCTATAGTTACTGGTTGAGTAATTACAGCACACGCGGGGTTATTTCCATTAATGAGTCTAGAAATAGCGACTTCCATTCCGCTTTGGGCGGCTAAATAGGCACGAGCACCGTAATATTCAATGGATTGCTGCCGGATGTTAGATGAAATTTGGTTTGATAAAGCTATACCGAGCCCTAAAAGAACAATACTTATGATGATCGCCACAATCGTTGTAGAGCCTTTTTGACGAACAAGAGAACCATGCAATCCTACTGTACGCTGGCCGCTGCGATTAACGTTTAATTGGTGTGTTTTACTATGGCACATTAGGAAAATGCACCTCATGTACAACCGATATTTGTTCGTCATCACTGCTTTCTAACGTCATTTGTAGCTCAATTAAGCCATTTTGGCGTAAACCCGCGGTGACCACATTCGCGCTCCACGATGTCACATTAGTTCCAAGAACGCCTGACGTAGCGCCCTGTGTTCTTATTAAGCGTTCACCTTGGGCTGTAGACGTTCTACAAATTGTCACTTGCGTTTCAGGAACAAAGAAACGTTTTCCCGGAGAAGATTGTGTATTAGGGGCACTGAGTGTGATGTCATATTGATTATCGCTAGTCGGCTCGGAAGCGGCATCAGCGATAGCGTCTATTGTTCGCCCGTTATCATTCACGCTCTGCGGATTTGTCGGGTAGATAACAAGGGTATCATTCACACTCAATTGGCTATTGAACACCACAACATGCATTGGATTATTGAATGCATCACCCACGTAGGTGCCGCTTTCTTTGATGGGGTAATATGAAAGGCACCCTAAACTTGCATCGAATGACACAGAGTTGGGTACCACATTGCGCAGCTCTTTTTCCAGTCGCAAAATAATAAAGCGCGCGTCTGAAACAAGCCGAGTGCGCTCTGCGCCTGTTATGTAAATTTGGGCACTGAGTGAAATAACTTGCGCTACAGATACACTAATTACGCCTAAGATGGTGATCACTAAAATAAGCTCTATAAGCGTAAAACCGCGCTGACGCTGTGCTTTGCGTGGAAACATTAATAGCTCCCTCGATAAGCGCTGAAATTGTAGACTTGGCCGTCTGGAGCGGTAACTGCTATATCAATACGCTTGAAAGTTTGCCCATCAGTTGGCGTACTGTCATCTAAGTCACTGTCGTAATCTACCGTTACCGCAAAACCAAAATTGTTATAGTTACCGCCCACATTACTGACTACGTAGCCGTTGTAGTCGTCAACATCGTCATAGTCGTCTTCACTCGCCTCTTCAGGACCAAGGGTTGTTGAGCAATTTCCTTTAGTATTACAGGTTTCAAATGGCGGGCTTCTGTCGCTGTTTTCATCATAAGAGCGGCTTAGAATATCGTTCATTAACGACTGACCTAACTTAGCAGCTTTTACTTGGCGAAATGGCTCTGCCGTTTGTTCAGCTTGAGGCACAATAAGCGACAGCACTATTGTTAAGCTTATAGTGAATACAACAATACCAATTACTAGCTCTAATAAAGTAAAGCCTTCACTGCGTTTTCTGAAGTTAGGCAACACTGCGCTAGCACGCATAAATTGCCCCTTCGCTTTGCAAACACATGGCAAAGGTACTTATTTGAATTTTGCAGTTAGTTGAGCAGGCAATGTTGCTTGGTCTGCCGAACCCATCAAACTGAATTTGAGAAAAGCTATCGCCATTTTCATCTGCAGTTTGAAAAGTAAAGTCAGTGTTAGATGCGTTGACAACCTGATCGGCATCAGAAGCAGTGGAAAGAGGGTTTGCGCAGTCGTGCCCAGCGGGTGGAGCAATAACTGTATTCGTTATTTTCACACAACTGGTGTCTTGAACGTTTTGCATGGCACGAAACTGCATATTGCGCACAAGCTGAAGTGCTCTGTCGCGAAGCGCAATGGCTTCTTCGGTGTCGTTACCAAGAAAGCGAGGTGCGGCGGTTACCGCCAGCACCCCAATAACCAATATGGTTATAATAAGTTCTACTAGTGTAAAACCGTTTTTCTTCACATTACTGGACGCAAGTGTTGACTTCAATTGTCGGACGCTCACCTTCGGCTGTCGAGTTTGTATACTCTACAGTACATGCAGAGCCTGTAGCTGTTGGTGCTGTATCTGAGTATGTTCCAAATCCAGTGTAGTAGATTAAAGCGAAACCTGTACTAACAGCAGATACTGCATATTCATCAGGGAGATCAAGCAACGCTGTGATGTTTGCGGCTGTTTGGCCCGCCGGGTAACCATATACCAAAGAAACGGTTGACGAACCAACATCTACATTTTGCGATGCATCATTGCTTCCAGCTACGTCATTAATTAACGCTTTGCCATAAACAACAGATGAAGCTGACTCTAAAGATCCGGCGATACCCTGTAATACAGAGTCTCTTGCATCATCTTGAAGGTTCAAAAACTTAGGTGCTGCGGTTACCGCTAGAATACCCAGCAATACAATTACAATGATTAACTCGATTAGGGTAAAACCCTTTTGTGTTGATACTTTTTGCATAATCAAACTTCCTGAGTATTAATTAAAAAACAGTAACCTGGCCAGTGGCTGGGTTATAAGTGAAACCGTCGAAACTGGTACCGTCAGGCGTGCCGTCTGCAGGTGCCGAACTATTAGGTAAGCCCATAGACTCAACTAAGTAGTAAACACAAAGCGTGTTTGCACCAGAGTCATCTGAACGTACCGCGTATCTGAAGTCAGCAACAACCGTATCGTTCGTCGATGTGGTGTTGGTAGGTGCCGACTGTAGAATTAGGTCAAATGTGTTTTTGCACTCGGTATTGTTAACCGTAGAAATAAGTGTATTGCCAGTAGAACTGCCGGTAGGGTAGCCGATAGTGCCGTCTACACCCACTTGAGTTTGATCGTAGGTAATTACTGTGCCGTTGCCGTTGCCATTGTTGCCACTTGGGCGGCCTTCCACTTCCCACTGCGCTCTTACAAGTCCAACAGCGGCAGCAAAACCACCAGCAACACCTTCAACGCTGGCTTCGCGAGCTTCGTCAGTAACATCGATAAAACGCGGCAGCGCAGTAGCCGCAAGCAAGCCCAAAATAATTACAACAATGATAAGCTCTATAAGCGTAAAGCCTTGCTGTCTCGTGTTCATACCTTCTCCTAGATTACAAAGTAAGCGCATAACTCCGACGCTTAGTTAACTTTTTCTTTCTCTTACCACACCGCTACCCGCGTTATAGTCAAACCAAACCTTGTTTTGGATAGAAAATGCACATTGCAAA
This sequence comes from Alteromonas portus, assembly GCF_005117025.1. Taxonomy (GTDB): domain Bacteria; phylum Pseudomonadota; class Gammaproteobacteria; order Enterobacterales; family Alteromonadaceae; genus Alteromonas; species Alteromonas portus. The sequence goes on from NZ_SWCO01000009.1 coordinate 81,794, forward strand.
TATCCATTTACGTATTTATCGCTTACCGATACGTCAGACGACATATCAAATTCTCTCAATGTCGCTAACGTGAACAGGTATTCACAGGCATTGCCTTGGTTCGCTTCAAGTCCTTCAGGCCAACCTTTTGCATTTACAAATACTTCTGCTGCGACTTCTTTTTGCTGCTTTACGCTACCGCTGGCATCAAAGTCAGTTTCGTAAATCAAAACCTTCGACTGCTTGGTCTTTATCCATTGCGCTCTAGCCAACATAACAACCCGTTGGAACTGAGCCACTGCGTTTTCTTTGTTAACTTTTTCTGCTTCTTCTATGATTGGCGTAGCGTGATACACGTAAGATGCAGCCATAACAGCGAGCACCAGCCCAATCACAATAAAGTTAAACAACCCTGCTTTAGTGCTAGCCACGTTTTACCCCACCTGAACAGGTGGAACACTTACCCGCCTTTTACCGCCGACATCATGTTCCACATTGGCGTAAATATGCCAAGCGCCAGTATCAATACCATCACCGCAACAAAACCTATCAAAATAGGCTCAATTTTGGCTGTTAAGCTTTTTAGGTCGAAGTCCACTTCACGTTCGTAATAATCGGCGCTTTCTTCTAAAAGCGGTTCAAGTCGACCTGTTTCCTCTCCTACAGCAATCATCTGCAATACAAGTGTAGAAAACAGTTCGCTATTTTTCGAAACTCTCAGCAAACTTTCGCCCTTTTCTATGCCCTGACGCATTTCTTTAATGCGCATCTGCATGTGAGCGTTATCTACGGCATCTGCGGTTAACGATAACCCTGCGGTTAACGGCACACCTGCGCGCAAGATCATAGAAAAACTTCGGCTATATCTTGAAAGTAATGATCGCTCAATAATACTCCCCACGACAGGCAACTTTAGTTTAAATTTGTCCCATTTAAGTCGTCCATTAGTCGAATTAACGTATTGTTTAGCCAAAAAAATTATTCCAATTAATACGATTAAGATTAACCACCAATAGTTAACAAAGAAGTTTGACGTGCCTATTAGCACGCGAGTCATGATGGGTAGTTCTGTGTCGAAACGCTCAAACATTTGAGTAAAAACGGGCACAACGAAAAGGTTTAAAATAAACATCGCAATAGCGAGCGCTATTAGTACAAACGTGGGATATCGCAATGCCGATTTAATGCGCTTTCGCGTTTCTTGTTCACGCTCAAAATAAAGCGCCAGTTGTAAGAAAACATCGTCTAATTTACCGGTATTCTCTCCCACAACAACGACTGAAATAGTCAGGCGGGTAAAGATTTTTTCGTACTTGGTCATGGCGGAAGACAGGCTTCTACCCTGCTCAAGCTGGTCAGCGATATCTTTTAAAATTTCTTGAAAGCGCTTGTGTGAAGCATTTTCGCTTAACCCTCTTATTGCACGAATAATAGGAATACCGGCTTTTAACAACGAGTACATTTGGCGAGAAAAGATGATCATTTCATCCAGTCCCACTTTAGGCTCAAAGAGACTCCCTATGGCAAAGCCATCATTAGCTTTCTCACCACTTGCCTTTTTAGTCTCTTGTATGGAAATCGGTATGATGTTTTTAGACAGTAGTGCCTGCGCAGCGGCTTGTGCTGACGCTGCCTCAATAACCCCTTTTTGAGGGCCGCCTTGAGTCGATTTACCTGCATAAGTAAACTGAGGCATTAGTGATTCACCACCTCAGGAACAAACTCCGCCACCTTGAATACTTCATCTAATGAAGTTTTCCCTTCGGCAGCATAATCCAAAGCCATGTGGGAAAGAGGAACAAAGTCTTTATTCGCTTTTGTCGCGTCGACAAACCCCTGCGTATTGTCATCTCGTAGCGCTTCCATCATGTCTTCGTTCATTTCCAAGAACTCAAAAACACCAATACGCCCTTTGTAACCAGTATGGTTACAGCTATTGCAACCTCTCCCTTTATAAAACGCTGCATTTGCTAACTCTGGTTTTAAGAAACCTACCCATGCCTGCTCTTGCGCACTCGGTGGTCGCTCTTCTTTGCAGTTTTCACAAACCCGACGAACAAGACGCTGAGCCAAAACGCCACGTAGTGAGGTGGCAACGAGGTAGGGCGCTGCGCCCATATCGATAAGACGGATGGCACTGGTGACCGAGTCGTTTGTGTGAAGTGTACTTAATACCAAGTGACCGGTTAGTGCGCCTCTAAGCCCTATCTCTACGGTTTCTTGGTCGCGCATCTCCCCCACCATGATAATGTCTGGGTCTTGACGTAACGTAGTACGCAAAATTGCAGCGAAATCGAGGCCTATTTTGGCATTCACTTGCACCTGGTTAATACGCGGTAGTCGATATTCGATAGGGTCTTCAGCGGTAATGATTTTTAAATCGGGTTTATTAAGTTCGCTTAGCGCGCCATAAAGCGTGGTGGTTTTACCTGACCCCGTAGGCCCAGTTACCAATATCATACCGTGGGGCCGGTTTATGGCGGCGCGAAATTTTTCAGCCATTGCATCAGGCATACCCGTTTGGTCTAACGTCAAAAGACCTGCTGATTGGTCTAATAAACGCATAACCACCGCTTCACCGTTAGCAACAGGCATAGTAGACACACGAACATCAAGCGTGTGCCCTTTCACTTTTATATTAAAACGCCCATCTTGGGGAATACGCTTTTCTGATATGTCCAAACCTGACATAAGCTTTAGTCTGAGCACCAGTGCCGAGGCAATTTTCACCTGGTTTAGCGTGTTTTCTTGCAATACACCGTCTACACGCTGCCTGATTCGCAGGATATTTTCATCCGGCTCGATATGTATATCAGAAGCTCGAACCTGAACAGCATCTTCAAATATAGAGTGAAGTAACTTCACCACTGTTGCATCAGAGGTTGTATCGTCGAGTGCAGAGAGCTCAAAGTCTGCTTCATCTGCGTATTCTTCGCCTAGCTTTTCCGCAAACGACGCAATGTCTTGCGTACGTCGATACACGGTATCAAAAGCTTCAAGAATTTGGTTTTCCTGCACAATCGCCAGTTCAATGTTACGGGGGGCCACTAGCGGCCCTAGCTGGTCTAGCCCACCTAAGTCTGTTGGGTCGCTCATTCCTAGCAACACTTCATCATCGTCAGCTTCGAGCACCAATGCGCGATAGCGCCTTGCATAGGTTTCAGGAATAAGCTGTGCTTGTTCAGGATCTATTCGGCGCTGTGTAATATCTAAAAACGGAATATTCAACTGCTGTGCAAGGAAGCGAAGCAATTGAGGCTCGCCGATAAAACCCAGATCAATCAGCGTATCACCTAGTTTTCGCCCAGATGAACGCTGTGCCGATAGCGCGTTATCAAGCTGTTCGCTGGTGATAATATTTTCGTGAACTAATAAATCGCCGAGGCGCATCTTTAATCGAGGACGCATTAAGGTTGCTCCTGTAAATCATTTAGGCGGGAACTGGCATATTGCGATGACGTAGAAGAAAGGCCCCCTATCGCAAGCGCTCTGGAATATGAAGAAATAGCCAAGCGTTTGTCTTCCAATGCATCGTAATTAACCCCCAGTGCCAGCCACCATTTTGCATTATTCGGTTGCAGTGATGTCATGGCGCTGAATGCCGAGATAGCTTGCGCTGGTTTATTAATGGTTTGTGCTGAAGTTCCCTTTAATATGAGATAGTCGATACGTTTTTCAGCTAGCGCTTTTGCATCTAGACTCTCTGGCATTAAGTTCAACGCTTCTTCAAAACGGTTTTCTTGCACTAAAATTTTTGCCATTAGTTCACGCCACACTAAAGACTCTGGGGACAGCACGACCCCTTCGGATAGCACTTGTAGTGCCTGTAAATTGTTGTTCTGCCCAAAGTAAAGCCCCGCGAGTTGTTTGCGAGCCTCGATGTTTTGTGGGTAAGTAGACAACGCAAGAGTGAAGTTCTTTTGTGCGTCTTCGAACATGCCAAAATTGTAGGCTTTCAGTCCAGCTTCCAGATGAGCATTACTTTGCTGCTGAGGCGATTTAGCCGCGACTTCCACCGCGGGCTTACGTGAAATTATGCTACCCGATGACGCCTCTTTTATTCCGTCACTTGTTTTACTGGTAGTTTGCTGCTGTTTCTTACTCGGCATTGAAACCGGCGAAGCCTCTTCTATAGAGCGAGCCCGCTCACTTTCAATAGTTTGCGCTTGAAGCGTTGTGACCTTAGAGGCTGAGTTTGAAACTGCGCTTTCAACAACTTGTGATTCTGTATTTTGACGTGAATTTAACGTGTTCTTCTCTTGTGTTTGTTGACGATATTCAGCCTCATCATCAGCTACCGTTTCATCAACGCTATTAAAGACTAATTCGGCCACATCAGAGGGCACTTCTTGATTGGCCATATCTTGCTCTGATAATGGTGTAGACTGCATCCCCTCAAGCAGAACCGAGTCGCTATTTTCACTCTGCACTTCGGCGCTTTCATTGGCTGATTGAGTTAATGAAGTAGGCTCTTTTGATAAGTTCGTTTTGGTGCTTGGTGTATCATTTTGTACAGTACCTTTTGCACTATCGGCTACCACCAATTCACTGCTGTCATAGCTATCTACAAGTGCACTAAACAAAAACCATCCAATAAGCCCTAGTGCGATTAAACCAATCAGCATTTTAGGCCACAGTGGGCGACTTGCTACTTGAACCGTAGGCGGCAACCCGAAGTCTTCACTTTGATTTCTTTCATCAAGCGATTTTAGCGCGTCATTTAAAATGCTCATAAACCTGGCGTTCCGTAAAAATGAAGCACGCTCGCTACAGCAAGCACCGCGATAGATAAAATAACGATACTTTGTCTGGGTACCAATCGACGCTTACAGTCATCGGTATCAAACACCGCATTTACTGTATGTTGCCAATTTGCTGATTCCTTGCCCTGACCGTAAGCACGAAGCAAAATTTTGTGGCAAACGATGTTGACTAACCGCGGAGTTCCACGGGTTACCAATGCAATAAATGCACGTAAACCTTTTGAGATTAACTGCTCGCTGCCCCCGGCAGTGGTTAGTCTGTGCCCTATGTAATAGTCCACTTCTGCAGAGGTCATGTTACGCAGTGTGTAGGAAAAACTAATGCGCTGGCGGATTTGTCTAACTTTTGGATTCGATAAGTTATTGTCTAGTTCGGGCTGACCGAACAAGACGATTTGAAGTAATTTACTTTTTTCTGTTTCTAAGTTGCTAAACAAGCGCAGCATTTCAAGCGCATCCCAGCTTAGCGACTGCGCTTCATCGATGATCAGTACCGCTTGGCGCCCTTCCTTTTTCAGCGTTAAAAGCTTATTTTCGATAGCACTGTGCAACCCCTGCTGCGGCACAGTTTCTTTACCAGTATCGATACCTAACTCATTGGCAAATGCTATACGCAACTCGTCGGGCGTCAGGTATGGGTTTGGCAGATAACAGGCGACAAACTTATCTGAAAGGTGGTTTATCAGTTTGCGGCACAAAAGGGTTTTGCCTGTACCCACCTCGCCTGTCACTTTTATAAACCCTTCAGACATACTTAGCGCAGACAATATCACTTTCAACGCTTCGTTATGTGGCGCTAGCGCACAAAAGAAATCCGTATTCGGCGTAAGCGAAAACGGCATTTCTGTGAAGTGATAAAAGCCTTGGTACATAACTAGTTTCTATACCATTGGTCAAGTAGAGACTGAGTGCGAAGGCGTTGTTTTTCCCACGTATCAGGCTGTACCACAGAAGGGCGAATAAGGATGACTAGTTCGCGCTTGCTCTGGGTTTTCGCTTTGTTCTTAAACGCATTACCGATAATCGGTATATCCCCTAACAACGGAGTTTTAGACTCTTGCTCGCTGGTAACTGTTTCCATTAAACCGCCAATCACCACAATTTCACCGTCGCGGGCGCGTATCACGGTGTCTGATTCGCGAATATTACTTTGCGCAAGCGGTAACAATATTTGTTGATCACCTACTTGGATAACCTTTGTCTGCTCCGCCGTTTCGGTTACAGACGGGTGAACATGCAGTATCACAGAACCACTTCTGTCTATTTGTGGTGTTACATCCAAAGCAATACCAGAGAAGAAGGGCGTGAGTTCGATGTCATTTTCATTTTCAGTACTTGTTGTACTTTGATCTTCACTAGTAGAAACGTCTGTAACGAAGTATTCGTCTTGCCCTACTTTAATCACCGCTTTCTGGTTGTTAGTAACCGTTACACGAGGGTTACTAAGCATTTGTACGTCACCCTGGGTTTGCAGCATATTAATAACACCATCAAAGTCGCCTCGGGATATGCGCAACGTTGATACCCCCCCGATATCGGTAGAGATAGTATTGCCAATTGCATTTACTGCATTAATAGCGGGGTCTATACCGGCTGCGGTGTTTGCGGCAAAATTAGAAGCAAGTGCGCCGCCACTAAATCCAAAATTTAGACTACCTGTTAAGCCGCTTGCTATTCGATCCCATCTAACGCCCTGTTGATAGCCATCGTTAAGTGTGACCTCAATTATACGTGCCTCAAGCACTACCTGGCGTTGCAGGCTTTCTTGGCTCTGATTCAAGAAATCTTTGACCACGGCAATTTCGCTTGGCAGCGCTCGAACCGTCACTAACCCGGCCTGCGGTGAAACCACAACCTGACGGCCTTCAGTGGGTGACACCAGTACTTTTAACGCTTCTTTCAAGTCACTCCAAAAGTCATTTTCACTGGTGGTTTGAATGTTTGAACCGTTTAGCTGCTGTATATTGTTACCGCCAAGACCACCTTGGCCACCAAAACCACCCTGACCGCCCAGAGCGTTACCACTGATATTATTGTTACCGTTAATACCGCCGTTGTTACCGCCGTTATTTTGATCTTGCTCGCTAACGCCACCCGCTATAACGCTTACGTTCGATACGCCAAAACGCTTGATCATAAGGAAGTTTACTGGGATAGATTCTGTCTTTAATTGAGACGGCATAACCTGGATGACCTTACCTTCTAAAAATACATCCAGCGGATACATTCTAGAAATAATCGTAAGCACGTCATCAAGCGCTACGTCTTTAAGCGTTAAGCTGATTTGCCCTGACACAGCTGGGTGTACGGCCACGCTATAAGGCGTATCTTCCACTAGCGCATCAAAGAAAGGGCGAACATCTACATTGTTGGCAGATACTGCGAACATTTTCTGAGAGGTAGGAGCCGGTAGCGATTGATAACGCGCTACTTCTGACAGCAGCTCTTGGTTTAACTGTGGCGGAGGTGTGGGCTTGCTAACTGGCACATTCTGCGAACGGTTGAGTTCGTCGCGAATATGTGGCTTAACTTCCTCGCCAACACCATAGGTTTGACAACCCGCGATAACAAACGCCGCAGCTAGGACCAGTGCGTTAGAAATAAGGCTATTTTTTAATTTCATATGCATACATTCTTAGTATTTTCTGCTGACGACCGTCAGTTATAATCACGTGTTTAGGGTGAATTTTAGACACAGTGAACTCGTTGAGCGTGTCACCCTCTCGATAAGATTTGCCAGAGATAATTGCGCTGTACCCAGAGCTTCGTTTGAAAATTGACTGCAACGCCAACTCGCCATCAACAAGATTACTCTCGCTTGCACTTATTCCTTTGACCAGAGCAGGTTTGGTTGGGTCGACTGCAGCAACTGCAGGCGTTAAAGCGCTCCCCATCACCACCAAACTTAGAACAACGAACTTCATAACGTTACCCATTCTCCTTAAAGCGAAATGAAAGTTGCATTATTACTTACTGTCGCTAACCCTAACGTAAGTGATGCATTGGGATACTCGTCAACGTTATAAGCAAAGTCAGTTACTATGACTTTTTCAGGTGCGGCTTGAAGACGCGCTAGATAACTGCGCAAATCGAAATAACTTCCTTCGATAATTAAGCGCATATTGTGGCGGTAAAACGATGCACTCTGCGATTCACCGTCACCAAATCGAATGATTTGAGTAGGCTCTACATTGAAGTTAACTAAACGTACGTTATTTTCTTCATTTAAAAGCGTCATTAGCAGCTCAGGCATTCTGTCTGCAGCCACGAAACCTTCATTCAACGAAAGCAGTGCATTGTCGACATCCAACAACGCTTTTCTTGCGCTATCCAGTTCCTGTTGCATACGCTGAGTGTAGTCAACGGTTAGTGCTTGTTGAATCGCGTCGCGTTGAATAACCAGTGCTTTGTATTCACTTTCTTTTCGAGTAAGGGTTTTATCTGCACCAGACATGCCATCTAGCGCGGGCGATATGCCGAACCAGAAAAACAAGTAAACAATAAGACCAAAGCTCACCCACAAGATAAGCTGCTTTTCTCTCTTTTCTAATGCAGAGAACTTATCAGAGAGCTGTTGATACTGATTCATCAGCTTCCCCTTCAAAATCGGTTGATAGTAAAAATTGCTTCACGCTTTCATCCCCGTCCACTTCGTCAAACTTCACTGACGAGAATGACTTGCCTTGGAAGAAAGGTGACTGCTGCAATTTTTTAAGCCAAACAGGTATCGACGACGGTGCTATCGTTTGCCCCGACAGGCGAATTTTCTGGGTGTCTATATTGATGCTAGTAAGCCAAAGATTTTGGTTGTGATAATCAGCTAAATCGTCCATCACTTCGCCATACTTGGTTGCGTCAAAAGACAGCTCTCCACTTTCTAAATAGGCAAGCAACTGCTTTCTGTTTTGAATCTTGGCATTCACTTGCTCAAGCTGCTGTTGCAGCGTTTTGGTATCTCGTTTTTTCTCTAGCGCGTTATTAAGCGCTTTAATTTCGTTATTAATTTGAGTAGTTAACGCCGTTTGCTGCTGTATTTTTTCTTGCTTCGAGGTTAAAAGCACGTTTAAAGCAACAACAGCAATAAGCATTACGCCAAACGCTAAGCCGTTCACCCACAACACTTTTGATAAAGGTAAGCGCTCTTTTTTCGGCTTAAGAGACGGATGGTAAAGATTTATGGAACGTTTCACTGTACATCCCTCGCGGCAACAAGCGCACTTGCCAAAGCAAAGTGACAAGTGGAGTCGACAACGTCAGCTAAATCAAGCTGCGGAACAAGTACATTCATTGCCGCAGGCTGGAAGGGCTTTAAACGTTCTATGACAGGTTCGCAATCGAACTGTGTTCTAAATAAGATCTCTTTAAGCGGCGGTTGTTTTAACTGTGATTCATAGAAATCCATTGAACGTTGGATTTCTAGACCAAGCATATCGCTTAACTGTGCTAAATCTTGTTGCGCATTGGCTTTGTTCACGAAGCCTCGTAAACGTCGTGATAACCAAATTGCACGAGAACGTACAATCATTAGAAACGGTTCGCTATTGGGCTCTTGAATAATCAGTAATCGCGCGTAATCATCGTCTGGCACCATTTCTGTTGCCAAGACTTCTTTGGCATGAATATGGGTAAGCTTAACGTTTTTCGCTTTTTCCATACTTTGCACTAAAGCAGAAAGTGGCGACTTTTCCGCGGCAAATACATCAATTTTCTTTCCGCCAGTTCTTGTTTGTACCGGGTAATCAACATAGTCCAAGACAATATTGTCTGAGTTAAAAGGTACAAGTTCACCTAGCGTCCAAGGCAATGCGGTAGTGATATCCTCATCTGGTAAATCAGGCTTTTCTACCTGCACCATGTGATACATATCTTGCGAAAGCACAACAGACACCCGACACCCTTCTTTTTCAAAATCACGCAATGCGTTGCAAACTTGCTTTTCGAAAGGTTGGCGATTGTCAAAAGGAACAGAGGTTACAGAACTTAAAACATAGCCACTGTCGCCATGACTAATAGCGGTAATATGCAGTTCTTTCGCACTCACAGAAACACCAACTGTGGGCGATGCAACGTTCTTCTGAGATGAGAATAAGCCAGATAGCATATGTCTACTTAATTCGTTAGTGTCGAGTATTATCTTATTATCAACAATACCTTAAGGTGCCAGATTGTGACATGGCGCTAACTCAAAAGTAGACTAATTATCTAAATAGAACAAATACCTACATAGGGGAATATTTATATTAATATGTATGGATATGAAGACCTTATTAGTCTTTTAAAGGCGTAACTGAACCACTTGCTGGGTAATAGTCGAAGTAAGTACCTTTACTTAAGCTGTAGCGGCACCAATAGTTGTCTTCATCGACATCTAACTCTGCGTAATACCTCGCGTGAATTTTAAAGCCATCTACGCGAAGCGGAGATGCAACAACTGATTGCCAAATTTTCTCACATCCCACATCAGACAAATCCGCTGTTGGCCACCCATTGTGATTCATACGTACTGGCGTTCGGTTTATTTCGCTGCCTGAGTCGTCATAGTGTATAAGCATGATCATTGTGGTAGGTTGACGGACTCGCCATTGCCAATGAGAAGAAACAACGTGACGTTTAAACGTATTGAACTGGTCTGTTAGCGCCTTTACCGTTGTATCTTCTTCACCGATGTGAAAAAAGTTTATTGCCAGGCCCAATGAAATGGCAAAAACCAATGCAATCGATGCTTTTATAAGGTTTTTAGTAGTATCTGAATCTTTTTTGTTGTTATTCATTCGTGCTTCCTCAGCCTAAACCGGAGTAATAAATCTCTATTTAGGGCCGGCTTTCTTCGCTGCACACATTACATTAAGTTGATATAACAACCAACAGGTGCCCTGCAACATTACTACGTTATCGGCATTTGAAAGGAAAATTAAAGTGTCTTAAAAGAACAGGTTAAACCCAACTAAAACGTAGGAGCTTATAACCCGTAATGGTATGGTTGTGTTAGCCTAACTTTTATAAACTACCTTTTGCAAAATTGTTACTCCCCAGAAATCGCTATCTTTCTCTTTTAGCTGCCAGCCTTTTTTTATCAATGCTTTTCGCGTGAAGTAGTTCGTCATACCATGTCCGAATAATACAACTCGAGGGTGATTACTGCTTATATCATCAATATGCGTGGCAAGTTTTTCCACCCTTTGCTTTGCACATTTGAAGCTTTCGAAGCGGCCTTTAGTTCCCATAAACCAAAGGGCTCTACTTAACAAAACCCAGTGCCAACTACGTAAAGTGAAAGGCAGCTTATAATAGGGAATATCCATTTCCTTTAGATATGGTAGCTCTTTATCTATTGAAGTTACGCCATAGTGAGCCGCGGTTAGCTTTGCTCTTAAAAGCGGACTCACGGCAATATAGCTATTGTTAAGATGCGTTATTTGTTTTGGTTGACTGGCGGGATCTAAGGGAGACTTATTGTAATTACGCACCCAGTTAGCATACTCTGCCGCATTCACTTTCTCGTTGTGAGCAGAAAGTGGCTTCCCATGGCGAATAAAAACCACTTCTTTTGGTTTACTGTTGCTACAAACATCCCTGTTCATTGTCACTTCACTTAATTCGAATTTGCGATTCTACAGGCCGCTAGAATTTGCCAATGCGCTAAATTTTTTTAGACCTGTTACTAACATGGCTTCATAGTTACTATTTTTAATAACAGGCCCAAAGTCACGATACTAGGCGCTAGCTAATACCGGATCGGCAGTTTGCTTTTCATTGGCAGACAAATTCACTTTCTGATCGATATATTGGGACAGCGCTACTTGTTGTTCTTCACTTAAACGCAGGCCATGCTTTGTTCTGCGCCAGATAACATCTTCTAGTGTACACGCCCATTCACACTCAATTAGATAGTCTACTTCCGCGCTGTACATGCCCGCGCCGAAGTCTACGCCCATATCGTCAGCTGAAGCTTTCCCTTTGAGGAATTTATAGCTTAATACTCCATATTGACGTGCATAACGCTCGGCGATGTTATTTTTTAGCCATGGAAATTCATTAGTCAGTTGCTTGACCAAGGCGCTTTGACTTTCAAATGCACCACCAGGCAGAGGCACTTCTTTTGTCCACGCCTTTTTCGCTTTAGGGAAACAAGAAACAAGCTTATCCACCGCGTGCTCAGCAAGTTTTCTGTAGGTAGTGATTTTTCCACCGAAAATGTTGAGCAACACTGGCTTACCCGTTTCACCTTTCAGTTCTACTTTATAATCGCGCGTGAGCTCTTGTGCGGACGCATTTTTTTCCTCTAATAACGGCCTTACACCACTATAAGAATGTACTATGTCACTTCGGGTAATTTTAGACTTAAAGTACGTGTTTACCACGTCTATCAGATATTCGGTTTCCTCATCTGAAATTGCAGCGTCTGACGGATTACCTTTGAAATCCTCATCCGTTGTTCCTACTAAGGAAAAATCTCCTTCGTAAGGAATCACAAACACTATGCGTCCGTCTTTGTTCTGAAGAATATAGGCCTCTTCCGTGTCGTATAGTTTAGGTACGATGAAGTGACTACCTTTTACCATACGCATGGCATTCGGATTGCTAACGTTCACTAAGCGATCTAAAAACGATACCGCCCAAGGGCCTGCAGCATTTACAATAGACTTAGCTTTAACTGTAAACGTTTTCCCTTGTGCTGTTTTTAGTTCAACACTCCACAGATTGTCTTGCTTTTCAGCTTTAACGCATTCTGTACGGGTAAAAATTTGTGCGCCTTGATCTTGTGCAGCCAGCGCGTTCAACACCACTAAGCGTGCATCGTCTACCCACCCGTCAGAATATTCAAAACAAGTGGTAATATCGCTAACTAGTGGGCTTTCGCTGGTTGTAGAAAGCTTACGCGAACGTGGCAGCATGTTACGTTTCGCTAAAGAGTCGTATAGAAATAGCCCGATGCGAATCATCCAAGCGGGGCGTAAGTGCTTTTGATGTGGCAAGCGAAAACGCAGCGGCCACATAATGTGGGGCGCCTTTTTAAGCAGTACTTCTCGTTCAGCCAATGCTTCTTTAACTAAACGGAACTCGTAATGTTCCAAATATCTAAGACCACCATGAATAAGCTTACTACTTGAAGAGGACGTTGCACCACCTAAGTCACCTTTCTCGCACAATGCAACTGAAAGGCCACGTCCTGCTGCGTCTAGCGCAACGCCAACGCCATTAACGCCGCCTCCAACGACTAGAACGTCTACTGTTTTTTCAGCTTCACTGTTGTGACTCATAGTTTGCCTCTGCTGGTCTTAACATTTTCTTTCGCTTAATTGTTGTCTATTTGACAACCAAAAAGAAAACATGTCAACACAAAACGAACATTATCGAACATTAAAGAAAGTTAAATGAACGTACCTCTTACCATTTTTATAGAATGAAAACGGACAGACAGAAGAGATAGTTGATGGCATGACTCATACTGAGTAACCCATGTCTTATAAAAATAAGCTACGCAGCGTAATGCAGGGTGGTGTCAGATAACTTGGGAAAAAATAAGCAAAGTTACGCGCTAAGCCCAGAATAAGAATAGTTAAGAATTATGACAAAGCTGTGATCATAGCAGCAGATGGACACTGCCATTGACGATCACGCTTTTACAAAAGTGATATTATTTTCTTTAATAATTTTGCTTATGCTAGCCGGCGGAGTTTTATCACAAACTAAGCAATCAACTTGTGAAATATGGCCTTGTTCGACCATAGCTCGGCGTTCGAATTTACTGTAATCAGCCGCAAGAATAACGTGTTGAGTATGTTCTAAAATAGCTTGTGATACTTTAACTTCTCTAAAGTCAAAATCAAGCAACGCGCCATCTGAGCTAATACCACTGATACCGATAATGCCATAGTCCATGCGAAATTGACTGATAAAATCACAGGTTGCTTCACCGATTATTCCACCGTCGCGGTAGCGCACCTCGCCAGCAGCAATAATTACTGAGAAGTCTTCTTTAGCCGACAAAATAGTAGCTACGTGAATGTTGTTCGTAACAACGTGAAGATTTTTATGGTTAAGCAACTTTGTAGCAATAAGTTCAGTGGTGGTACCTATGTTGATAAACAAAGACGCACCATCGGGGATCATAGCCGCTACGGCTTCTGCAATTTTCTCTTTTACTTCACTATTTTGTGTTTTACGTTCTTGGTAAGGCGTGTTTTCCCAGCTTCGGTTCAAACCCGCGCCGCCGTGGTAGCGACTGACCACGCCATTTTCAGCCAGCTGATTTAAGTCTCTTCGAATTGTTTGAGGCGTAACGTCACAAGCACTAACCAAATCATCAATAGACATAAAACCCTGCTGCTTTATAAGCCCAACAATTTTTTCGTGTCTTTGCGTTTGGTTCATCACTCATCCTCAAAAATAAAATTGAAGCAATTATACGTGCTTAAAGACGAAGTTCCCACGATAAAACGAAACGCAAATGTTCGTTTTCGAAAATATGCCGTTGTTAAACATCTGTAAATGATGCAAACTCTATGAAAATTATCTTCAGGAGTGACCTTATGGGACAACATATTCTTGCCATTGACCAAGGCACAACAAGCTCTCGCAGCATTATTTTCTCTCCGAAAGGCAGTATTGAAGCCATCGCTCAACAGGAATTTTCGCAAAAATATCCTAAGGATGGCTGGGTAGAACATGATCCAGAGGAAATTTGGGAAAGTGTTGTCACTACTTTGAAAGAAGTTTTTAATAAATGTAATTTAGCACCGTCTGATATTGCTTCTATTGGTATAACGAACCAACGGGAAACGACATTAGTTTGGAGCAAAAGCACAGGTAAGCCGATATACCCAGCGATTGTCTGGCAAGACAGACGCACCGCACAACTTTGCCGTGAGTTAAGCGAAGATGAGGCATTTGTGTCTTATATTACTGAGTCGACAGGACTGCTACTTGACCCCTACTTCTCCGCCACTAAAGTTGCGTGGATTTTAGATAATGTAGAGGGTGCGCGCCAACAAGCCGAAAACGGTGACCTACTTTTCGGTACGGTAGATACCTTCCTTATATGGCGCCTAACTGGTGGTACATCTCATAGAACAGACGCAACCAATGCATCTCGGACCATGCTGTTTGATATACACAATCAACAGTGGGATGAAAAACTATTAGAAAAATTCAATATCCCATCCTCAATGCTGCCTGAGGTAATGGACTGTGCCGCTGATTTCGGCGTAATTAAAGACGATATTATTGGTACCGCCATTCCTATACAAGGTGTTGCTGGAGATCAACAAGCTGCATTAGTTGGTCAAGCTTGTTTTGAAAAAGGCATGGCTAAAAGTACTTACGGTACCGGTTGTTTTATGATCCTTAATACTGGCGACGCACCGCTTCAGTCGAAAAATCGATTACTTACGACAGTCGGTTATCGACTAGACGGTAAAACTACATATGCGCTTGAAGGTAGTATATTCATGGCCGGCGCAACCGTTCAGTGGCTGCGCGATGGACTTAAATTAATTGATGATGCTGCTGAGACAGAAGCATTAGCACAGCGCGCAAGGCGAGATAACGGCGTATTTTTAGTTCCTGCATTCACAGGCTTGGGTGCGCCTTATTGGGACCCAGATGCTCGAGGCGCCATTTTAGGCCTAACCCGAGATACCGGGATCAGCGAAATTGTCGCGGCGGGCCTTCAATCGGTTTGCTATCAAACCAAGGACCTTCAAAAAGCAATGGAAAGCGACGGAGCACGCCCCACTACCATTCGGGTAGATGGTGGTATGTCGCGTAACGATTGGGTAATGGGCTTCTTATCAGACATCTTAGGGGCCGAAGTAGAACGCCCTGAAATTACTGAAACTACTGCGCTAGGTGCTGCGTTTCTTGCAGGATTACAGGCGGGCGTATTCAATAGTATCGATGATTTAACCCAGTGCTGGAAGAGTGATAGCGTTTTCACTCCGCGTTTATCCAAACATGAACGCGATCAAGCTTATGACGGCTGGAAAGCTGCTGTAGACCGTATCCGCTGTAGCTAATTTTCTCTTACATTTCTTATTGTTAATAAAGTGCGGTTATACACCGCACTTTTTTTATACAAAAAAATTTTTTATAACATTGTAATTACATTGTCATTTTGTGCTAGTATTGGATCTAAGGTAAACGTTTCACCTTTTACCTTAAATAATAAATGTTATATTTTTCATAAAGTTACAAATAATAAGCGAAGAAATATAACGTTAAATGTGTAAAAGTAATGTTAATAAGCTTGATCCGCACATACTAAAAACGTAATTTAAGTGCAAAGTACGTTAAAACGTAGCCTACTCACGGAGAAAACACAGTGACACACAAAATTAACACATCACAGTTAGGCCCTATCGCGAAACGCTCACTTTTAGGTGTTGCTATCGCCTCTGCCCTACACGCACCGGTTGCATTTTCACAAGACGCTGATACGCAGAATGTAAACGATGCACCTGTTGAAGTTATTGAAGTCCGAGGCATTGTAAGCAGTTTGAAACGAGCAATGTCTGACAAGAAAGAAAACCTTGCTGTTTCAGACGGTATTGCAGCGGAAGATTTAGGAAAATTCCCAGATTTAAACGTTGCTGAATCACTTCAGCGTATCACTGGTGTTTCCATCGACCGTAACGGTGGTGAAGGCCAAAAAGTTACAGTTCGTGGTTTCGGCCCACAGTTTAACACTGTACTTGTAAACGGTCGCCAGCTTGCTACTGACGACGCTGGCCGCGCATTTAATTTCGACGTACTTGCTGCCGATCAAATTACTGGTGCAAATATCTACAAAAGTGGCGTTGCCAACCTTCAATCTGGTGGCATCGGCTCTACCATCAACGTATCAACAGCTCGTCCGTTCGACTATGACGGTTTCCAAGCAGTAGGAAGCGTGAAAGGTGTGTATGAAACCCTTTCAGAAGAAACGTCTCCACAAGCCTCTTTCTTAGTTAGCAACACATTTGCTGACGATAAATTTGGTTTGCTACTTGCGGTATCTCATCAAGAGCGTCAGGTTCAAATTAACCGTATTCAAACAGCAGGTTGGCGTCCAGGTCTAACACTTTCTAACCGTGGCGATGGCGAAACGGCTGAGATTATTGCTACTGATGTTTATTTACCACGTAACTGGGACCAAGTTGTAGACCAGCAAGACAGAACCCGTACTAATGCATCGCTTGTTGCGCAGTTTGCGCCATCTGATGATGTAACCATTACCCTAGACGGTTTTATCTCTAAGTTTGAAGTTGATTCACAGGTTACTGACCTTGCATCATGGTTTGAACCAGACCGCGTAGGTTCTGCCACTATTTCTGAGTTTGGTACAGCTGTTCAATTTACTCAGGAAATTGACTTACACCAAGGTAGCGGTAACCCAGCATCTGACTTCGTTTCATCAACCCGTGGTGTGCGTGATGTAACTAACAAAGGGTTCGGTTTAAATGTTGATTGGCAGGTAACTGACGCCCTTTCAGCAACCTTCGATGTTTCAACATCTGAAGCGGAAAACGACGTTGCTGGCGAAGGTCGCTTTAACGTTGTGGGTATTATCAACAACTACGAGTTTGACAGCACAGGTGGTACACCTACTGTAATTCACGACGGTTTCGGCAATGGTCAATTACCTGATATTTCGCTTAACCGCCTTCACTATAACGACTTAGGTAACGTTGTTGCGTCTGAAGACGAAGTAACAGAATACAAAGCTGACTTCACTTACCTTGCTGACTCTGACGTTTTCCGTAAAGTTGACTTCGGTATTTTGCGTTCAGAGCGTGAGAAGTTCGTTTTCCAAGAGTTTGCGTCACAATGTGCATTCTGTGGTTATGGCACAGCAGCGCCAATCGATGAACTGAACATTCGTCCGTTCACCGCGAACAACTTCTTCAGCGGTCTGATTGACACTTGGTACACATACGATGGCGATGCATACCTAGATTACCTTGCTTCTCAAGGTGCGCCAGTAGTACCAACGCTTCAGCCTAACTATTACAACATCGAAGAAGACGTAACCGCGCTTTACGCTAACTTCGAATTTGGTTATGACATCGGTGATATGCCGTTAACCATGAACTTCGGTGCCCGTTACGAAGAAACCAGTGTTTCAGTTTCTGCCGTACAAGCACTTATCGCTGACGTTGTTCCTACAACTGACTTAACCTTGTTCTCGAATGTTTTCGCTCCAGCAGAAAACATCACAGGTTCATCTTCATACGCAAACCTTCTACCTAGCCTGAACGTTAAGCTAGAAGTACAAGAAGATATGATTGTTCGCTTCTCTCGCTACGACTCTTTGACACGTCCTACTATGTCTCAGATGTCTCCAGCGACCACTTTCAACGAGCCTCGTCGTCAAAACCTACAGGCAAGCGGTGGTAACCCTGACCTTAAGCCATTTAGCGCTGAAAACTGGGATCTATCATTTGAGTGGTATTACAGCGACGATTCTGTGTTCTCGTTTGCAGTGTTTAGCAAAGAAGTAGAAGACTTCATTGTTACACTTTCTGGCGATGAAACTTATACCATGACTAACCGTCTGCCAAATGACTATCGCTGTGCGGCTGAAGATTGTGCGGTGGGCGTATCGCTTGACCCACAAGACCCTGATCGCGACGTAGTGGCTGACACAGAAGAGCTTAATGGTGCAAGTGAAGTTTATACTGTTACCCGCCCTCAAAACGGCGAAACAGCGACAGTTAATGGTTACGAAGTAGCAATTACCCACGTATGGGATAACGGCTTTGGTGTAACCGCTAACGCGACTGTAGTTAACAGTGATGCGGAAGTGTCTGGTGATACAACGCAGACATTTGCACTAGCTGGTCTTGGTGATTCACAGAACCTTATCGTTTTCTACGAGCGCGATGCGTTCCAGGCACGTGTAGCGTTTAACAACCGTGAGTCGTTCCTATTTGCACTAGATAACACTGAAGTTGGTGGCGCTACAGGCGAGCCAATTACTACTGAAACCTACGGTCAGTGGGATGTAAGTGCAAGTTACGACATCAACGAGCACCTTACGGTATTTGTTGAAGGTATTAACGTAACGGAAGAAGAGCTTACGCAAGTAGGTCGCTTCCCAGACCAAATTTACTCAATTGAAGACAATGGTGCTCGCTACTCTGTAGGTATCCGAGGCTCATTCTAAGATTTGTGAGTGTTCTGGCAGGGGTAATACCCTGCCATTTATCCATAAGCCTATTGGCAAAACGAGTACGTTTATGGATAAATGTAGAAAGCAGTCATAATTTCATTTAAGCAGTGTTGTTTCATGAACCATTCATCTAATACATCTCAAAAACAGCGTATTGTCATCGTAGGTGGCGGCACTGCCGGCTGGCTTACAGCCGCTATCGTCGCAGCTAAACACAAGGTAGCAATGGGTGAATGTGGCTTAGACATCACTTTGGTCGAGTCCAGTGACATTCCTACTGTCGGCGTAGGTGAAGGAACGTGGCCAACAATGCGCAACACGCTGAAAGATATTGGCCTGTCTGAAAAAGAAGTATTTAGACGCTGTAGCGCTGCATTCAAGCAAGGCGGAAAGTTTGTTAATTGGGTAAATGGCGACGGTGACTTCTATTACCACCCGTTTACCGTTCCGCTAGGTTATGGTCGTGTTGAGATGGCCCCCTATGTAGGCGATATAGCAAATTTTGCCAACGCCACTAACTTTCAGCAGCATGTGTGTGAGCGTAATATGGCGCCTCGTACGCTTAACGAACAGGAATACAGCAGCGCACAATCTAACTACGCTTATCATCTGGATGCGGGTGCATTCGCTGACATGTTACGAGACTTCAGTAAGACAGAGCTAGGCGTTAAACACATTGTCGCTACTGTAGAAGACGTAGCTGCTACCTCAAACGAACACATTGAAAGCGTTACCCTTAACAACGGCATGGTTTTGAAAGCTGATTTATTTGTCGATTGTTCAGGTTTTCGCTCGCTATTGCTTGGCGAAACCCTCGGTGAAAGCGTAGTTTCTACAGACGGCGTGCTATTTAATAACTCAGCCCTTGCCCTTCATGTACCTCACGAAGAAGACTTCGAAATAAAGCCTTACACCCAAGCAACAGCGCAAGAAGCAGGCTGGATTTGGGATATTGGTTTATCGTCTCGAAGAGGTGTAGGCCATGTTTACTCCACCGAATTTACCACCGATGAACGGGCTGAAGAAGTGCTACGTCAGTACGTGGGTGATAAGCACGGAGACCTAAAAGCTCGCACAATTCGCTTCAACTCTGGTTATAAGAAGCGCATTTGGAAAGGAAATTGTATTGCTGTAGGCCTTTCAGCAGGCTTCGTAGAGCCATTAGAAGCAACGGCCCTTATGCTTATTGAGATTTCAGCGCGTTATATTGCAGAGCAAATGCCGTTGCCAGAATCAGCTATGCCTATCGTTAGCCAGCGCTTTAACAAGCAAATGAACTATCGCTGGCAGCGCATTATCGACTTCTTAAAACTACATTATATTTTCAATCAACGCAGTGAACCTTACTGGGTTGCCAATCGCGATCCTTCAACTATTCCCGACTCATTAAAAGAAGATTTGGAGATATGGAAGTACCGCGGCCCACAAATTGCTGATTTTTCAGCGGCAATAGAGCTATTCCCTGCCGCCAGTTATCAGTACGTACTATATGGAATGGGATTTTCTCCAGACTTTTCTTTGCAATCTCATTTCTACAACGAACGTGACCTAGCTGATAAGGTCATTCAGCAAAATCAGCTTATCACGCAGCAAAAACTGAGCAGCTTACCTAATCACCGCGACTACATTGAGCAATGGTTAGCGAGTTAACGAGAACTATAATATGCCAAAATTTGAAACTTTATCGGCTGATGCCCACAGCACGCTCACTATTGATGAGAGCAAACTTGCTAGCACTTATTCGAAGTTCCATCTTCTCAACATTGAGATAAAGGAAGCGGTTCAAGCATCTAGCGATTTCCCACTTTTTTTCAGCAAATCAACCGAAGCAAAGTATTGGACAATTTCAGCACTGTGCGGCCTGGCTCCCCAAGAAAACGTGTTTGAAACACAAGGTACATGGCTTGGTCATTATGCACCGCTTAGTCTTCGCACCTTACCTTTTATTGTGCGTTTGGGAAATGAAGGTCAGCAGCAAGAAGTATTGATTGATGTCGACTCGCCAGCTATTTCATCTCAAAACGGTGAAGCGCTTTTTTTATCTTCAAAGCGTCCGACTGCGTACTTGGATAACAAGAAGAAACTGTTAGAAGAGCGCGTAACCGCCATGCAGCAGACTGCTGTAATGATGAACCAAATAAGCGAGATGGGACTTATTCATTCTGTTGACTTGATTATAGAGTTCAAGGACAACACCAGCCAGCGCGTGGGCGGATTAGCGACAGTAAACGAACAGCGCTTGCAGAATTTAACAGCGGACGAACTGGCGAATTTAAACCAAAAAGGCCTACTTAACGTGCTGTTTAATATTCTTGGTTCTATTTTGCAAGTGAACCGCGTTATTCGTCTTCATAACACTAAATTTCCTGATCGCGCTGTAAACAACATTAAGTTCGAAACCAGCAAGTCATAACTGCCCTCTAGGAGTAAAACATGTTTTCCAGCACTATTCAGGTGTCTGTTTTTGTCTTTGTGACTGCTTTAATTGGTTTTCTTACCTATTTAAGTTGCCGCGGACAAAATAGAAATGCTCAAAACCAAAACCGCGAATACTTTCTTGCAGGCGGAGGTCTAGCTTGGTATTTCGTTGCGGGTAGTATCACGCTCACCAACTTAAGTACCGATCAGCTAGTAGGTATGAACGGTAACCAAATGGCCTTGTTAGCCCTATGGGAACTAGCAGCGGTTGTAGGCCTTTTCGTACTGGCAAAAGTATTTCTGCCCGTGTATTACAAATTCAAGTGTACAACCACAACAGAACTTCTAGAGCAGCGCTATCACGACAAGCATATCCGAGCGGTAATCAGTGCTTTGTTTTTCGCGGGTAGTGCACTCATTTTCTGCCCAGCGGTAATTTATTCGGGCTCGTTGTTTATGCAGTCTATGTTTAACGTTGAACTACCGCTCATGTACATTGCAGTTATCTTCGTTATCGTTGGTGCCCTGTACGCTATCTTCGGCGGTCTTCGCGCAGTAGCAGTGTCTGATACCTACTCAGGCGTGCTTCTTTTAACCATGGCAGTACTGGTGGTTATTCTAGCGCTTCAAGCCATCGACTATAACTTTGACGGCATCCCGCAGGAGCGCCTTACACTAATTGGCGATGATGAGTCTCCAATCCCGTGGCACACCTTGCTTACCGGTATGATTTTTATTCAAATGTTCTACTGGGGAACGAACCAGGTTATTACGCAACGCGCTATGGCTGCCCCTTCATTAAAAGAGGCACAAAAAGGTGTGTTCGCAGCTGCCGGTATCCGCTTACTCATTGTGCCTGCAATTATTGTTATTCCAGGTATCGTTTCATACAAACTATTCGGAGATATTGGCGATAGCGCCTACGGTAAGATTGTTGCCACTGTATTGCCCGATTGGCTTTCTGGCGTATTCGCTGCGGCCATGGCAGCTGCGGTATTAACCACGTTCAACAGTAACTTGAATTCAGCCACAGCACTTTATGTGTGCGACATTCACGAAAGCTATGTCAATAAAACACCTAACGTGCCTAAGCTAAGCGGATACGTGACTGTTCTATTGTGTTTGGTATCGCTTGCGCTTATTCCTGTATACCAACAAGCTGATAGTATTATTAACCTGGTTCAAAAGCTTTATGGCCTATTAAGCATGCCTATTCTTTCGGTATTTATCGTGGGTTTGCTGTTTAGAAACGTACACGCTTTTGCCGCCATTGGCGCGGTACTATTCGGTGTTTCTATTTATGCACTTATGAGCTTTGAAGCTTCACCCATGTATGCGCCATTTGGGCTTCATTATATACACCTTATGTTCGCAACCCTTATTGGCTGTGTCGCATTCGCACTTATTGTGAACCGCGTGGTGTTTAACCAAAAAGCAGAGTTTTCTTTAGAGCTTTATAAAAAAGAAGCTTAACATTTTAGAAACACGTAGAAGAAGGATGTCATTTGGCATCCTTTTTTGTTTTTAACATTTTATTTTAATATCAGTACATTTAAATTGGTCAGACTTCAATTACGCTGCAATGCAGACTAACATTGAAAGTTAAACGTTT
The DNA here is from genome assembly GCF_005117025.1 of Alteromonas portus. Lineage (GTDB taxonomy): Bacteria > Pseudomonadota > Gammaproteobacteria > Enterobacterales > Alteromonadaceae > Alteromonas > Alteromonas portus. Next base: position 104,718 of record NZ_SWCO01000009.1, read on the forward strand.
ACCCTAAAGATGTGGAATCGTCATAGTGAACGTGATTAAATATTCCTACAATAAGCAGCTAAGCTTCATTTAGATGTTTGTAAAAAATTAGCTAAGCCACCAAATTTACGTTTTTTTAACGCTGAGGTTTTTATGTCGTCACTTTCTCCCTTCGTGCGCCTGTCGAACGAAAAGGCTACTTTAATATTCGACTGCCAAGGTCGTATGCCCAAGGTTATTTACTATGGTGCGCCATTAAGTGACAGCACCACCCCAGAAATGCTAAGTGTTCTTAATACACGTCAAGAAGCTAAATGTGCGCCGGTTATCGAGCCACCGATTACACTAGTACCTACTCACGGTGAAGGTTGGACAGGTCAGCCAGGGCTAGAGGTATCGGGCAATGCAGATCAATGGTCGGCTGGCTTTAGCTTGGTTGATGTTAATCATAACGCGCAATCTGTCTCTTTTATTGCCGAAGACACGTACCGCGGTATGCGCCTTATTACAACTGCCGAACTCGATGCAGATACCAGTGTGGTTAAGTATGTTTCTCGCATTGAAAATAGCAGTGATACTCCACTTAACTTAACTTACTTAAATGCAGCAAGCCTTCCGCTTCCTACAACGGTTAGTAAAATTAAGACATTCGAAGGTCGCTGGTCAGCAGAGTTTCAGACCAAAGATCACGATCTCTTCTTTGGCAGTTATGTACGTGAAAATCGCCGTGGCAAAACCTCTCACGACACCTTTCCTGGCCTGATTGCATTCCCTCAAGGTACGGGGGAGCTTAACGGTGAGTGCTATGGTTACCACCTTGGTGCCTCAGCAAACCATAAGCTTCGCGCAGAGCTAATGGCTGACGGTAGAAGCTATGTTCAGTTCGGTGAATTACTCTTCCCGGGTGAAGTGGTACTTAATGCAGGAGAAAGCTATACGTCGCCAGTGCTTTATACTGGCTACGGCTGTGATGGCTTTTCTTCACTGTCGCAACAGTTCCACAATTTCATTCGCAGTAATGTGCTAAACCATACCGCTGAATCAAAGCCTCGCCCAGTGCACTACAACACATGGGAAGGAATTTATTTTGACCATAACGAAGATGAGCTTAAAGCCTTGGCTGATAAGGTAGCTCCACTAGGTATTGAGCGCTTCGTTCTAGATGATGGTTGGTTCAAAGGGCGCAGAAACGATAAAGCTGGACTTGGTGACTGGTTTGTAGATGAAGCCATCTATCCAGAAGGACTAAATGGATTAATTGACCATGTTACTGGTCTTGGCATGGAATTCGGCATTTGGTTTGAGCCAGAAATGGTTAACCCAGATAGCGACTTATATCGCGCGCATCCTGAATGGGCACTTCAAACTGAAAACAACCCTCATGTGCCATTTAGAAACCAATATGTATTGGATTTAACCAACCCTGAAGTGGTTGAGTACCTGTATAAAGTGATTACTGATGTACTGAAAGCCTATCCCAAAATAAGCTACATCAAGTGGGACATGAACCGCGACGTAAACCATCCAGGAAATCTTCAGGGCAAACCTGCTATGCACGGTCAAATGGCTGCGCTGTATAGTTTAATTGACCGCGTTAAAGCCGCCAAACCAGGCATTGAGATTGAAAGCTGCTGTTCAGGCGGCGGCCGTGTAGATTTGGGTATTTTGCCACATACAGATCGCTTCTGGACGTCAGACTCTAACGACGCACTAGACCGTTTGTACATTCAGCGCGGCTGCTCTTACTTCTTCCCATCAGAAGTAATGGGCGCCCACGTAGGTCCGCGTGACTGCCATATTACAGGTCGTAACCTACCTATTGAGATTCGTTCAGCAGTAGCTTTGTTTGGTCACATGGGCATAGAAATGGACCCACGTGAACTGACAGATCACGAACAAAAAGTGCTCTCCGATGCTATCTCACTTTATAAAAAGTATCGACATATTACCCACGGCGGCGACCTATTCCGCATGGACGATGACGGTATGAACGTGAAATTTGGTTACGTGTCGAAAGACAAGCAGGAAGGCATTTTTGCGTATAACAGCGTTACAGAAACCGTACGCACCACGCCGAACCGTTTCTACTTTGCGGGGCTTGATGTTAACAAGCAATACACCATCGAACGCGTATGGCCTGAAAAGCTAAAAGAATACACCCCGTCTATTTTGCAACAAACAGACGGGCAAGTGTTCTCTGGTGAAGTGTTAATGAAGTACGGTATGCAGCTGCCGGTACTTTTCCCTCAGACAGCGTTAATTTATACCGTTAAAGCGCTGTAGCGCATAAACACTTGATTTAAAGATGCGAAAAAGCGAGCTTTGCGGTGCTACACCGCAGCTCGTTTTTTTATTGCCTTTTTAATTTCCTTAAGTGTTTTAGCAAAGCGTTCATCGCTGTCTTCTTTTATCGTCTCAACAAGGTTTTGCGCTTCATTCACTTTGTCTGCGTTAAGAAGAAGTTCAGCTAAGCGCAACCGGGCCCAATTAGCTCCTGGTAAGCCTTTAGTATCAATGGTAGTAACTTGGTAGTCTTCCAAATAGCTCTTTAACGCATTAATACCTGAATCTGTGTATTCCCCACTTTCAACAGCAACTTGCCCTAGGCGATACTTTCCGTACATAAGATTGGATTTACGCTCTTGATACGTATCCCAAGCCTCAGTATCTGCTTTTGAAACGACAGCCAAATCTGTATCTGATAATGGCAACAATGTATCGTAAGACGCAGCATACTGCTCATCACCTAAATAAAAGCTACCTAGCTCAACCCTAGCGCGAATATGGGTACTATCATCTTCAATCAAAGAGGCGAAGATTGCCTCTGCTTCTGCCTGTTTATCTTTTTCTAAATAAACCTTGGCTGTAGCGAACTGCCCTTCTGTAACATCTAGTTTTGAGATTGTTTGCGCAAGTGTCGTGGCCTCATCCAAATCGCCACCAGCAATAGAGGGGGCCATTAGATGAAATTGCAATAAGGCTTGGTAGACAGCGACCTGTTCCGGGGCAATTTCTACGGCTGTTTCTAGACTCTTTTTAGCTTTTTTAGCATAGCCCAGGGCCGAGAATATACTGCTTGAAGCTTGGGCGCCCATTACGCTCGCGTGAGTGTGATAAGCCTTATAATTATCACTGTAATCCGCAATAAATTGCTCTGCAGCCTCTTCCGCATCATCTAAATCTATGTTCATAAGCGCAGAAATAAGCATGTTGTGCTGTTCTGGCGATTTGCTTTCAACGGTATCGAGGGTTTCTACAATGTAATTAAAGTCTTCTTTTTTGAAGTAGGTTTTTAGCGTTTCTACATCATCGGCGCTTGCTGTAGCAACCTTCTGTGCTGCTGCATGGCTTTGGGTAACAGTCATGGACGGTATTAATATGAAAGAGCAGGCACATAATGCTGACACAGTAAATTTACGCATTTTCACTTCCTTATGGTTGAGTTTATGGGATAGCCGAGATACCGCTTTAAAGCGCTTTTTACTATCGAGAGTTGGTAGAAGCAGTCTTACATTACGCCACAATGGGTTACGATAGAAAATAAATATGTAACAAAATAAAAAAGGATGCTGATGCATCCTTTTCTAAGCTTTTATTTTCCGTCCATTTCGAGGCCTAACGCCCAACGGTCGTCAAAGCCCTTCCAAGGCTCTGGCTTCTTACCGCCTACGGGGATTTGGGCGCTACTGCCACTCACGTTCAGGTATTCACAATCATCTTTTAAACCTTTTACATGGCAATTCATAAGCGCTAACGCGAAGTGCTCGTTGATAGCATTAAGCTTTTGTACTTCCCACGCAGGTTCAATGTAGCTTCCCAAATCAAACTCGCTGCCATAGGCTTCTTTTGGGGCAGGGTGAGGTGCGACATTATGACGCGCATTTTTAACGGTAAGCAGTTTAGAGCCTTCACTCCCAGTATTTTCGAATAACCATTTAATGCCGTTGTAACCAGAAATATCGTCGTTATCACCCGCTACATAAAGAACCGGCACCTTGATGTTATTTAGTGATTCAACATCAAATAGCTGATGTTGCCCACCCCATGGCGCCAGCGCAAGCGCTGCTTTCCATGCAGGAAGTACATCTTTGCTACTTTCTTCACCACCGGCGCACGTATTTAGCGCGTCTTTAATAAGGGCTGCCACTTTAGGGTCTTGTGTACCGGTAAAGGTTGCTGCTGTTTGATCGTTGAATGCATAGCAACCACCTACTGTACTAACTGCGCCGTACCCTCCCATTGAATAACCAATTACCCCTGCTTTACTTGCGTCGACATTATCTTTGAAAAATTCGTTATCGCTGATGCTGTTTAAAGTAAGTACTTGGTCTCGTGAGCGGTTTAGTAATGTGCTTGGAAAACCTGAGTACGGGTTTTCAGCAAAATTAACGTCTTTATTCGTAGAATCTGTGTGGTCGATTGCCGCTACTACATAGCCGTGAGACGCAAGGTGTTCACCTAGATAAAACATAAGAGTGCGGTAGCCGGTATACCCGTGTGATATGACAATTACAGGGTAACCAGAGTCTGACTTAGCAATCGGAACATCTCGGCTTGCATCACCCTCTATTTCAAATACTTGACCGCTGCGCGTTTCATTCACATAGGTTGCTGACTTAGCTGCGCTTGAAGCGGGATACCAAACCTCTAGAGTCAATTTACGTTCGACATCATTTCCAGCAATATCTTTCACTTTGTCAGCATAAGCCACTTCAATGGTGCGTACTCCAACAGTATGCTCGCCACTTTCACTCAGTGACGGCATGACATCTGCGGGGAACGGCTTATAAAGCGTTTGGGCAGCTGATACCGACGTAGATATAACGGCGGTTGCTGAGAACAGAGCAACTCCGCCGAAAAGCAGGGATAACGTTTTCATAATGATAGGCATTTTTTTAATTAAGTTAATAAATTAATAATACCTTTTAACGAGTGAGGAGCAAGATATGTGCTATTTTTAATGGTAATTAGGATCAATAAAAAGCAATGATTCAAAAAGGTAAAACGTATTACCCTCCCGTTCATTATATTTCCTTTAATGGGCGCAATTCATTTATCAATGTCAGTTATATTTTTAACCTTAAAATTAATGTTCGGCTTGTCTTAACAAGCCTCGCATTGTCATTGCTGTATTCGATTAGTTTGCTAGCAAAGGGACACAGGTATTTGGAAATAATGGCCAAAAGCTGCATCCACATGGCTTACTATCTTTATAGGTGCTTGTGAAACCAGCTCACGATTTCGTTATTTGCCGCTTCTTTATTTTTGATAAGCCCATGACTGTCGTTAGGATACAACACCAGTTTATGAGGAATATTGTATCGGACTAGTTCAGAGGCGAAGTCTTCGGAATGTTTGACGGAAACCCGCTTGTCGGCAGTTCCGTGTAAAAGCAAAATTGGCACATTTGGAGACAACTTATCAGCCCATTTTAGTACCGACCTTTTATCTAGTTCTTGTTGCTTATTTTCAAGATAGTTAGGAATTCGCTTTTCATACACTTTTTCCATTTCTGGACGATAGATTAAACCCTTAGCTAAATCCGTATTGCCAGCAATGGTAGCGATAGCTCTAATATTATTACTATGCTTTAGCGCCAAGTGTGTTTGCATACCACCTCGACTGGCTCCATACATACCAAGCCTATTCGAGTCAGCCCCACTTATCGCGGGTATCAAATCTAATAAGGCAGTAACATCTCTAACATCTTTTCCACCAAACTCATCTAACGTATCAGACTTGGTATGTGTTCCCCTATATTGACTTCCGACGATAACAAAGCCCTCTTTTGCTATAGGGAATAAGTTATGCATCATCGAGCCAAAAACTACACCGCCAAAATTACCATTCCCACCACGATTATAGATAAGTACAGGGAGTTTTTTATCAGCCCCCTTTGGTTTGATAACATACCCTTTAACCATGTGAGAATCGACTTCATATTCAAATGTGCTGCAGTCTAAACTACTCTTATAAAGGTCATATTTTTCTTGCGTAAACATTGAATCAAACCATGCAAGTTTTTTATTTACGGCCTCTTCGGTCTTTGTGCTTTTCTCGTATTTATTTTTCATTTGATTGCGCCAAGAACTATAGTCTGAAAATATCCAGCTAAAGCAGCTACGTTCGTTTTTGACCTGCTCATGCTTGAGTAAATTCGATGCCGAAGATAAAAATGACGGTACTAGCAAGGAAACCAAAAGTAGGTATCTTTTCATAACAAATCCTTTTTGTTTTGTATGAAGCATTCCATTATGTTTTAAATAGAAATTCAATTGTTATACAGGCACGTAAACCTTAGCCTATAAAATATCAGCGAAGCAAATTTATAAAAGAAGTACTCTTTTTAAAGACGTTATATGGCCTTTATGTTGCCAATGTAGCTTTCTGCTCTGAGCTAGCAGTATGGAATGAGTTTTCGAATCTATGGTTGCTGGATAAAAGCAAGCGTATGCAATTCAATGAAGAATTGCCAAACCTATTTAACATGTTCAAGCTTAGTAATTGTGTAACAATCAAAATTTAAGTGTAAGAAATAAAAAACCCAGCTTTTACACTGGGTTTAGTCAAATCTTTTGATAAAAAGTGATTTATATTTACACTTTTAATTTATACGTAAGCTAGAACGGTAGTGCTCACAAACAAGTTTATATATTATCACTCAACACAAACTTTTTCAATATAATCAAGATTTTGAATTTATAAAGCGAGTTGGACGTTACGTTTTGTGTAACATTTTAAGCTCAAAGTTAGATATCTAGGCACGAAACGTTACAGGTTAGATGCGCTAGAACATTCGTGTTTTTTCACTTCAGCATCATGGATTTGGTCAAAATTGAGAGATAAGTCATACTTGCTGATGGCTTTGATATCAAATCGCCTACCATCAGTTAACTCGACTTGCGCCTCTTTGCCCAAGTGAAACTCTATGATTTCCTTAGATAAGTAAGCAAAGTAAGCGTTATCTGGTAGTTTGGCATTTGCTTTAGCGATACAAGTTATCTCATTGCAAGTCATCAATATAACCTCTAAGTAGTATTTATCTTAAACAGTATATTGCTGGGCTGAGATAATAGTTACTGTACATTTAGCCTGATTTTATTGAGGCCAATCCCAATTAACATATCGTGCCAAAGTACCACCTAGCTCGTTAGAAGCATCGTGGTCAACTAAGTAATGATGATAGTTGTAACTCTTCCCTGTCGGTACATCAGTAAAGTGATTTTCCTCGTAGGGGTTGAATTCACCCATATCCCCAATAGTCTGATAGTCTGTGTTTATAGTCTTTAGCCACGTAACGAGTATCGTTTTAGCTCCAGTTTGCTCAATAAACTTTCTGCCTGAATCAAGCGATAGCCCTCCAGTACAGAAGTCATCAACCAACAGCACTGTTTTACCGCGCTTTACGGGTGGATTCGTGTAAACACCATTCTGATTCTTTTGGGGAGAGCGGTTTAGCTTGATAGTATTAATCTGAGTATGGTGATCAACAGCCTCTCTTCTTATTCGCGCATGTTGTAGTTTTGTTGCTGTTGTATGCCGAATTATCAGGTCATGGAGGTAAGCTTTACGAAAGCACTTCCCAAAAGTTCTCAAATCATCATCCATTTGCTGATTGCCATAACCTCGTTTGTGTCCTGGATAAGCAGTTACGTAATCAATACGTTGATGAATGCCCGTAAAGTATAGGCTTGTAACTAACGCTCCCAACCAAAAATCTACTTGTCCTCTCCCAAACTTAGCGGCTTCTCTCGCATGTTCAGAGTAATTCTTTAAGTCAGGTCGATACGTACTGAATGGAGCTAGTGCGTAATATTCAAAATCACCGTCAATAATTTCATGACTCCAGAAATGGTCTCTTAGACAGAGCGTGTCTATAAAACGGGCAACCTCTTTTGGTTCACTAAACTCAAAGCCGTAGTCAGTGTTGTTATTGAACCAAGTGGCTCTTAGAAACAATAAACCACCATTTATGGAAGTTCGCATGTCATCGTCACTGCTTCCTAGATAGACAACCTCATTACTTTGCCACCCCATTTTTTTGAGAACGTATTCTGTGACTGCTTTTTGCGGTTTTGAAGGAACAGCAGAGTCTCTTACTCGCGTAATGATTTCTAAATCGTCAAATTTTTCTTCTAGCGCATCGTAGAGATCACGTTTCGAACCATCTTTACTAGTTAGTACTCTCGGCTGATTCGCCAACAAAACAGGCTTTATTCCCCTCAATTTGAGATACGCCATTAGTTTTTCAACTTCTGTGAACACTTGTTGATCGATGTCACCTTGATTCAGCAATGTGTCAACTACGCTGAGAATAATTCCTTTTAACTTTGCCATTCACTGAGTTCCTTTATAAATCGAGCTTGAACTGTTCTTTTTTGGGATTTACAGGTTCTGATGAAGTTTTTGGGGGCTTGTTTTCATCAACCAGCGACAGGATGTACTCTTCAACGTCAGCAGTTTGATGTGGCACTTGGAAGACCATTCCTTTTTGATAAGACTCTATAAACTTCCTCTCTGGGTTGTTCTCATCAGAATCAGGTAAACAAAGCATCGCAATTAGCCTCCCATAGTCCTTTGCAAAATTCACAGTATGGGCAGTACCGCTTTTTATCTTCCACTCTAAGGGGATCAAACAATCTGAAAGTGCAGCTTGAATTCTGTTGCGCTGCACGAAGTTACTTGCACTGTATGATTGTCCAACTAGATACTCAGTTACGACCGTACCTCCATTAGCTAATATATCTGCCCTTAGAATCTCAGACCCTTTTGGAAAATTGGAGTCAATTCCCGTACCAAGAACTGCAACGGTAGGTATGCCAAACCGAAGAGATTCGTAGTGGACGCTTTGATCAATTCCTTCTGCTAATCCGCTGACAGTTACCAAATTTTTTTTATGTAGAATGGAGTGAATATATTTACTCAGCCAATACCCATCTTGGCTACATTGTCTACTTCCAACCAAAGCTACAGACGCTTTGTTTAAATTCTCTAGTGAACCTTGAACAAATAACCATAAAGGGGGCTTATCTATAGCTCTTAATTTCTCTGGGAATAAAGATTCTTGACTAAAGACTACCTGAACTTTGTCTTTTGCCAGTTTTTTTAACAGACTAATACCGTCAGCCCATAGCTGTTGTTGAAATGCCTTCCAAGAATGTTCAACCTCGTGCAGCGTAGGTTCTAATTTTATTCGCAGTGTTTTTGCAAATTCATCAGCGCTGGAGTTCTTGATAAAGGCTTTGAGGCTATCAACATTCCGCACCAGTTTATGCAGAGTTTTGAACCCAACGCCATGCAGTGATTGCAATGCACAAAATGCAACTCTCTCTGATTGCCAATACTCAATATCTTTTGTCTTATTATTTTCTGACATCGCGTTCCAATTGCTGCAAAAGCACATCCATTGACCGTATTTTAGGGGTAACACGCCCCTGATTCGAATGTATTTTATCTGCTTACAGGTTACACTTTATCTTATTAAATTCCCATAATATATCTGCAAGTTGCTCAGTGGTATCAGCGGGTTATATAAAAAACTCGCTATACGTAAGCAACCTTACCAGTGACACAAAATAAGTGAAAAGAACATGGAAAGCATTAAAAAAACAGAAGTATCAGATTTATCTAACTTTATCTGGAACGTGGCTGATGCCCTTTGGGGTGATTTCACTCACTCTGACTTTGACAGAATCATCCTCCCTTTCCTACTTCTTAGAAGGCTAGAATGCGTTCTAGCTCCGACCAAAGAAGACGTTCTCCAAGCATATGAAGAAGATAAGGACACTGGTGTTGATCTTGAGCTAATCCTCCCGCTGGAGTCAGGTAAGCAATTTTATAATACTAGTCAGTACTCGCTTGAGACAATTGGCAGCACTAACACCAAAGCCAACCTAGAGCAGTACATTAGTTGCTTCTCTTCAAATGTTAGAACTATCTTCGATGAATACAATTTCATCAACACTATCAACGAACTCGATAACGCAAAACTTCTTTACTACATCACAAACAAGTTTGCTGCTTTAGATCTTAGTCCAGAGACTGTATCTGATCGTGTTATGTCTAATACCTATGAGCAACTTATTCGTGATTTTGCTGCATCTGTTAATCAGAAGGCAGGAGAGTTCATGTCTCCCAGGGATGCGGTTCATTTAACAACACTACTAGTTTTGAATGCTGATGAAGAAATCTTTACTGAAAGTGGTGTTATTAGAACAATTTACGACCCAACGTGCGGTACGGGTGGGTTCCTCTTTGATGCAATTAATGAAATAAAATCAAGAGGCTCAACGGCTAAACTTGTCCCATACGGACAGGAACTTAACCCTAAAACCCATGCCATTGCATTAACGTCTTTGCTTATTCAAGACTTTGACATTACCAATATTAAACAAGGTAATACCCTAAGTGACGATAAGCTGAGTGGGAAACTGTTTAATTACGGTGTAGCTAATCCGCCTTTTGGCATCAAGTGGGACAAGGTGAAACAAGCTGTTGTACAAGAACATGAAAGTCTTGGTTTTGCAGGAAGATTTGGTGCTGGCCTACCTCGCGTTGGTGACGGTTCAATGCTTTTCCTTATGCACCTCGTGGCGAAAATGGAACGTCCTGAAAACGGTGGTGGTCGTGTAGGTATTATATTATCTGGTTCGCCTCTATTCACTGGTGATGCTGGCTCAGGTGAATCTGAGATTAGAAGATGGTTACTTGAAAATGATTATGTTGAAGCAATCCTAGCACTACCAAATGATATGTTCTTCAACACTGGTATCGGTACGTATATCTGGATTCTTTCCAATAAAAAAGCTGAAGAACGCAAAGGTAAAGTACAGTTACTGAATCTTACTGATACTTGGACTCAGATGAGAAAATCAGAGGGTAGTAAACGTAAGTTCATCTCTCGTGAACAGATGGAAGAAATTGTTAGAGAATATGACTTGTTTGAAAATTCATCATCTAAGAACGTTAAAGTATTCAATACCACTGACTTTGCCTATAGAAAAGTAGCTATAAAACGTCCTTTAAGAGCAAAAATCGTTATAACGGAAGAAAAGATACAAACCCTTAAAGATGTTGCAGCGTTCAAAAAACTCAAAGAGCCACAACAAACTACATGGCTAGAGTTGCTTCCAACGCTCATGGGTACACATGACTATGAATATTTCTATGAGTTAGTTAAGCAAAAAAATGGTGAGGAAGGCTTTGGCAAAACAAGCAAAGCCAATGGCAACATGTTTACTGCTCACTTTATGGTACGTGATGAAGATGCAGATCCTGTATTGGACAACAAAGGCAATGTAGTACCAGATACTTCGCTTAACGATTCAGAATCCATTCCATTTGATAAAGACGTTGAAGAATACTTTCAAGAAGAAGTTTTACCTCATGTACATGATGCTTTTATTGACTACTCAGTACGTGATTCAAAGGATGGAGAGGTAGGTATTGTCGGTTATGAAATCAATTTTAACCGTTACTTCTACGAGTACACACCACCAAGACCATTAGCTGATATCGATAATGACCTGAAAGCGTGTGAAGCAAGAATTCAAGCGTTGCTTCAGGAGGTGGCTGAATGATGAAAGCTTATCCTGAATACAAGGATTCTGGTATTGAATGGTTAGGTCAAATTCCTAGAGGCTGGAAAACAAGAAGACTTAAGTATTTATGTAACCTAGAGACTGGAAATAGAGACACACAAGACGCAAACCCTGATGGTGAATACGACTTTTTTGTTCGTGCTCAGAAGGTGGAGAAAATAGATTCATATACACATGAATGCGAGGCAGTCTTGACCGCTGGTGATGGAGTCGGAGTTGGCAAGGTATTTCATTATACGACTGACAAGTTTAGCTTTCATCAACGTGTATATATGATGAACAAATTCAAGGAAGTTGAAGGTAGATACTTTTACTATTATCTATCAACTTTGTTTGCACGAGTGGCTTTAGATGGCGGTGCAAAATCTACAGTAGACTCACTGAGAATGCCTGTATTCAATAATTTTACATTTACCTATCCATCTATAGGAGAGCAACAGTCGATCCTTAAGTTCTTGGATTCAGAAATAAGGAAGATCAACTCACTAGTCCACGAAAAAGAATCCTTCATCAAGCTTCTCCAAGAAAAACGCCAAGCTCTGATATCTCATGCTGTAACCAAAGGTTTAGATGACAATGTGACGATGAAGCCTAGTGGGGTTGATTGGATTGGGGATATTCCTGAGCATTGGGATTGTTCATTTATCAAACGTTTTTGTATGAAAATTACTGATGGTGCTCATATATCTCCAGATACTGAAAATGGAATACATCACTTTATTTCCATTCGTGATATCAAGAATGACAGAATTGACTTTCAAAACTCATTGCTGACATCAGAAGAAAACTATAATTACCTAATAAAAACAGGGTGTAAACCAGAAGACGGAGATGTACTCTTCAGCAAAGATGGAACTATTGGAAAATCAGTAGTTGTGCCTGAAGGAAAAGATTTTGTAGTAGCTTCGTCTCTTATAATTATGAAGGTTGATAAGAAGAGATTGGTTCCTGAATTTCTCGATTTTCTGTGTAAATCAAATCCTGTTCAAGAGCAAGTTAATAACTTTGTCAGAGGCGCAGCGTTAAAAAGGTTGTCTATCACAAATATTCTCAAAATATTTGGCTGCTTTCCACCGTTCGATGAACAGAAAGAAATAGTAAGCACTTTAAAGAATAAGCTATCAAAATTGGATTCTTTGATTAAAGAAACTCGGTCTAGTATTAAACTACTCAAAGAACACCGCACAGCCCTAATCAGCGCAGCAGTAACAGGGAAAATCGATGTCAGGGAGGAAGTATAATGGCAGCACATAATGAAATTCACTTTGAAAGCTATATCGCTGAGAAGCTTGTAAAAGAATCAGGGTGGGTTGAAGGCCATCCTAGTAAGTATGACAAGGAACGTGCTCTATACACCGAAGATGTGATCTCTTGGGTAAAGAAATCCAACCCTGAAGCTTGGGAAAAGCTTAAAAGAAATAACGGTAAAGATACAGAAAGAGTAGTTCTAGACCGCTTAGTAAAAGATCTTGCCCACAAGAACAATGGCACTATGAAGGTGCTCAGAGAAGGGTTCAACGTGGCAGGTGCTGGCGGTAAAATTCTGATGAGTCAAAAAGCTCCTGAAGATGACCGTAATCCTAAAGAATCTGAAAAGTATAGAAATAATATCCTCAGAGTAGTCCGTCAGGTTCAATACAATCCAACCCGAAAGTGGTCAATCGATCTAGTCTTTTTCATAAACGGAATCCCTGTAGCTACCGTTGAAGTTAAGACAGTAAACACCCAAGGCATGGAAGATGCCATCGAGCAATACAAAAAAGATCGCTTACCTACATTCAACGGAAGGCCAGAACCATTACTGACCTTTAAACGTGGTGCAGTAGTTCATTTCGCCCTTACCGAAGACGAAATCCAAATGACCACGAGGTTAAATGAAGAAAATACTTTTTTCTTACCATTTAATAAAGGGAACAATGGTCGTGCTGGAAACGTACCAAGAACAGATGATTACGCCACAGCCTATTTCTGGGAAGAGGTTTGCCAGTTTGACAACTGGTTAAGAATCTTCCACAACTTTGTATATATCGAAAAATCCACCAAAGTCGATAAGTTCGGTATTCCTCAACCTAAAGAAGTTCAAATTTTTCCTAGATATCACCAGCTTGAAGCTGTAAACAAGATGATTGCTGATGCTAAGGAAAATGGTGCAGGTATGCAGTACCTTTGTGAACATTCAGCAGGTTCAGGTAAAACAAGTACCATAGCCTGGACAGCACATGATCTCACAAAACTAAGAGAAGAGAGCGGCAAAGCAATTTTCAACTCAGTGATTATTGTTACTGACAGAACGGTTCTCGATTCTCAGATTCAAGAAGCTGTTCAGCAAATTGACCATCAATTCGGCATGATCGCGGCAATTGATAAAGTTAAATCAAACAAACCAAAGAGTAAGCAACTGGCTGAAGCTCTTGTTAACGGTACACCAATCATCATAGTTACCATTCAAACCTTCCCGTTTGCTATCGAAGCAATAGTGAAAGAGAAGAGTCTTGCTGAACGTAACTTTGCAGTAATTATTGATGAGGCGCACAGTTCTCAAACGGGTAATACTGCCCAAGGACTAAGAGCAGCATTGTCTTTGAAGTCCAAAGAAGATCTTGCAAAAATGACAGTTGAAGAGCTTCTATTAGAGATGCAGAGTTCAAGAGTTCAGCCAAAGAACATAAGTCATTTTGCATTCACAGCTACACCAAAGCATTCAACAATGACGCTGTTTGGTCGTCCTGAAAAAGAAGATGAGCCTATCTCTAAAGACAATAAGCCAAAATCCTTTCACCGATACACACAGAGACAAGCAATTGAAGAGGGCTTCATTCTTGACGTTCTCCAAAATTATACGCCATACACAACAGCCTACCGTCTAGGGAGTATGATTGACCTTAGTGACAAACGTGTAGACAAGAAAATGGCTCGTAGAGCTTTAGGAAGATGGCAATCACTTCACCCAACTAATCCAGCACAGAAAATTGAATTCATAGTCAAACATTTTCAGTCAACGGTTATGGAACTGCTAAACGGTGAAGCAAAAGCAATGGTAGTTACCTCTGGTCGTCCACAGGCTGTTAAATACAAAATGGCGTTTGATGCATATATCAAAAAGCACAATCTTGAAGGTATCAAAGCGTTAGTTGCATTTTCAGGAAAAGTGAAAGGTACTGAATTAGGTGATGATGACGGTACGTATCTCATTGATTACGACAAAGAGTATACCGAATACAACATGAACCCTGATATCGGTAGTAAAGACATTAGAAGTGCTTTCGAAGAGTCCGATTATAAAGTCATGTTGGTCGCTAACAAGTTCCAGACAGGCTTTAATCAGCCTAAGCTAGTGGCGATGTACCTTGATAAGAAGATCAGCGGTGTGGAAGCCGTACAGACGCTCTCAAGGCTAAATAGAACATATCCAGGAAAGGATACTACTTACGTAATCGATTTTGCCAACGAGCCTGAAAACATTTTAGCTGCTTTTAAAATGTATGATGAAGGCGCTGAAATGCAGGATATTCAAGACATTCATGTTGTATACGATATGAAATCTGAGCTTGATGCTGAAAACATCTACCATTCTGAAGACCTAGAAAAATTCAAACAGGCTAATATCGCTTTGTTCCGCAAGGTTCAGAAAGGCGAGCACTTACATAAAAAATTGTATACTGCTACCCAAAGACCAACAGATGTATTCAATTCAAAACTTAAGCAAGTTAAAGAAGCCATAAAGCATTGGGAAGCAGCATACGATAAAGCTCTCAAAGCAGGTGACACTCAGAAACAAGAAGAGACTGATGCCATGCGCTCACAGTATGTGAAAGAGCGTGAAGGCATGATGATGTTCAAATCAAACCTTTCCAAGTTTGTAAGAACATACAACTACATAGCCCAACTTATTGAACTAAGTGATCCTGACTTAGAGAATTTTGCTAATTTTGCAAAGCTATTTGCCAAAAGGTTAGATGGAGTCTCACCTGAGCAAGTTGATCTGACTGGTTTAGTTCTTACTGGTTATAAAATCGACAGGGTTAGAGACCCCAAAGAACCTGAAGAGCCAGATACGCTGAAGCCTATAGACCCTTCAAGACCAAGTGGCCCACCAGATAGAGAAAAAGAATTTCTGGCAGATCTTCTCAAGAGAATGAACGAGCTATGCGGTGACATCTTTAGTGATCAAGATGAGCAGCTACATTATCTCAGGCATATAGCTATGCATGTACTTAAAGACCCAAATGTTAAAGAACAATTGCTTAAGAACAGCAAAGAACAGGCACTCAATGGCGATCTAAGACAAGCGATTACTGTTGCTATTGCTAAGTCCAGAAAAACCTATAATTCGATGTCTAGCCTTTTATTGAAAGACAATCACACAAAAGAAGGCTTTGATAACGTTATGTATGATTATATATGGGCTGCTCTTACAAACGAGGAATCTAGAATCTCTCAAGATCTTTCTCAACATAAATAGTTTTTGTTCCTGTTTTATTAGTGGTTATTACGTCAATAAAACGTGTAACTCTTATAATCTCCTGGGCAAGATAATCTGCGAGTTCTGAGAGTTGATTTTTCTCGCTATTGGCAATATGGAGAAGGTTATGAATCCTGACCATCTCTTCGTAGGTATAGAAGTTTATTTCTTGAGATTCAGAGCTTTCGATTTTCTCCAACAGTGAGTTGAACATTACTTCGTGAAAAGTTCCTTCTGCCTTGAATTTTGCACAAACTAAGCTCGAATAAACTGAGATATGAAAGGGGTCAGAGTTGTCGAAGCCTAGACTTAATTCCGTCTGCATAATATCAAGGTCGTAATCTGCATCTAGCAAGAAGGATAATAAAAAGTCTTGAACTGCCTCTTTGAGTGGAGGTTGGTTGTACCTTTCATCATATTTCTTAACTACATGAATATAATAGTAAATTTTGAATAAGTAAGGTGGCTCAACAACCTTATCAAATTTATTTGTATATTTACCGAGCATAAGCATGAGCGGGTAATTGTTGTTTACATACTCTTGGGCTTCTATTAAGTTATTTGCTGCTTCCTGTATGTTCTTTATGCATTTCTTCTTGCTCTTTACTTCGCTTAATATTGGAAAATCTTTAAACGGATTTAAAGAGAGTAGGGCGTAGTTCTTCTCAAAATATAAATCAACATCAACAGAATCGTTCATAATAGTTCCTTTATCCTCTCATTCAAAAAATAATTGTCTTCGTATTCCATATGCTCTATTGCCATGAGTTCGATTTTTTGAAGAGCTTTCTTAGCAATTTGGCGTTCTAAAAGGCTACAATCTCTCTGCTCAACAAAATCTAAAGTTCTTATCAAAACAATCAGCTTTTGGAGATCGAAGATTTCTTCATCATTACGCCTCAAGTAAAGCCAGAACCGCTCCACAGCATTGATTACCTCTTCATCTCTACAAGAGTCTATTGCTTCTTTTAATAGCTGTTGGAGCGGAACTAACTTTCCCTTCCCCCTCAAGTTGAATCGTAACTTGCACTCAAACGTGTCAATACAAAACGGGCGTTCACTGTACTTTTGAAGATCCATAAGCATCGAGTGCAAAGCAACAGCCAAACCCTCCCCAATTGCGTTATTTGTATAAATACCCTTCATGAATGAGTAAGACATGAGAATGCAGTTTTTTTCAAAAAATGAATGTTTTATTTTATTATTTTCAAACTCTGGAAAGACCAGAAATCTATCGGCTACGTGAGACATGTCGTATTGGTCACAAGCACACGAGACAAGTGAAATTAGTTCCCATGCGTTTTTTAAATCTCGACTCATCTGGTAGTCACTTAACCTGACAATTTCCTGTGCCATTTTGCTCTCCGCTGCAAAGCTTTTGGGGTATATTTATTCGTATTGGTATATGGTGCAACGGGTAATTTTTGAGTTGTTTATTATGATAAAGGCGGAGGGAAAGGGGGGGCAGAAAGTCCCTACTTTAGACTTTTTGGTTCTATTTATAATTATACGAAGGGTAAGAAAGAGTAAATTTTAGTTGTATAAACGGATGCTTTTTATTTTTAACAAATCTATAAGAGCTACTTATAGACAAAGAGCCTACCTAGCTAGTGTCTGCTATTCGCTATTGCGGATGTGGATTTGTAGGTAAAGCTGCCACACGCTACGTGTGTCGTCCTTTACCTCGATATCCCTTATATGTTGGCGCAATATACGAACCTCAAAATCAGTCCATAGCAGCAAGACTTTTGATAATAGCAATTATCATAAGTAACTTTTGTAATTCGAAAATCAACTGATTGTTCTCAGTCCTTTAATTTTGGGATTGGTTTTTCCAGTTGTTGCTTGGTCAACCCATGAGCGGTTGCGTTGTATTGCCACACTATGAACTGCTCTAGTAGTAACTGATTCTGCTTCTTAAGAACCTCATTCTCTTTCGCTAGTCGCTCTATTCTCTGATGAGCAATATTTATACTATTTGGCCTTGCCGTGACTTCGCCCTTTGTTTTCAACCTTTCCTTGGTTTCATTGAAGGTGTTTTGAATCATCGTTTTTCTAGACAGCGCTTGCCTTGTTGTTACTAGCCCAAGCTTTTGCTCACATTCTTTAACAAGCAAGTCCCAGGTCAATTCGTATTGCCAAGAGATTAAAAGGTTTAAGATATTCTCAACATCTTTGTGTTTGAGGTGTTTAGCCAAAAGTTATCTCCCTAGTAACGATTTTAATTTGTTAAGTGCTTCAGAGTTGGCGTTGTCATCGTTGGATTTATCCAGAGATTTTAACTCTGGTTTTTCATTTAAAACCCGCTTCAGGGGAGTAAATTCGTTATCATTCGAAAGCTTAATTATTGCTCCATCTTCTATCTCCTCACTCTCCATCAAACTCACCAACTGCTCCGCTCTCTCTAACCTCTCTGTATGATGTTTTACCCACTTGTCAGCGCCAAAAAATTCTTCTTTAGCAGCGTCCAAAGCTTTCGTTAACTGCTCCTTAGTCCTATCCCTCAAAAATTTTACTCTCTTGAGTTTTTCTTCATCACCTTTCACACATAGATGCTCTGTACAAGACAAACAATCTCGATGCTTTTGGCAAGGCTCCTGAGTGTAATCATGAGTACAAAAACCATACAGAGTTACATGAGCAATTCTCTCTCCAATTTCGTTTAAATCTTTCAGAGTCACAGGTTCGTTTTTAGACGAACGTACAACCAAGTCAGAACTAGAACCAATCCCGACATTCCTCATTTTTTCAACATATTCTGTTGGTGTTACATGGTTGTAAACAGCGTTCTGGGATATGTCTGCCCTGCCTGACCATCTTGCGATCTCAAGCTCTCCCAAAGTTCCCTTTTGAGCCATTGTGTTCAAGTAATGCCTGAACTGATGAGAAGTTACTCTGTACTCCGCACCGAAATATTTCCAGCGATTAAAAATGCTCCTACTGTTTGTTGGTGCAGCGAGGTTGGAGGTCAAAAAATTATTATTGATTACTTCCAATGAATGCATTTGAACACTCATAGTGTCTTGAGTGTTGAGTTGATTAACAAAAAAGCAAAAAAGAGCTTCACTATACTTAGTGATTCTCTTGGCAGAAATATAGGGAAATGTATCAGGCAAGATATGTTCACGAAGTAGCGTGTTGAGCTTTTTTAGAGTGAGGCTAGTAAAATTAGAGTCTGGATTTTCTTTTACACTCCTTTGATATTCGTCCAAAATATCAATAGACCTTTGACGATTGCTTTGACGAGAATAGTTATTAATAGATTGAAGTGTTCTTTTAACCCACGCATTTAGGGTGCTTTTAGCACTGCGGCCTCTTGAGAGACCAAGAGCTAATAATGCATCCGAGAATGTTAAATACTGGTCTTGTCTTTGTGACTTCAAACCATCAACTGGAGGGTATTGATTCGGATTTTCTTCCAAGAACTTCGCTAATTCTCTTGGCTTCTCAGAAATCTTTCTTACCCGATTTATTGCCTCTTCGCATAAATCTGCCATTGTTGCAGGTATTGGTTTGTCATGATGACCGAAACCTTTCTCACCATAGATGTTTAAAAATAGCTCGTCACCTCCAGAGACCTTTTCCTTTCGAACTAAGCAGTTGTGCCTAAGCTCCAGAAGCTCTCCTGTTCTTGATGGAGCCGACATTGCGATAACCACCATCGATGTAACTACAATATCTCTGGGATCTTGTGGATTTGATGAAAATATTTCTGCTAGGGCTTGTAAAGATTCCTCGCTTGGTAATTTGCTTGATGCTTTATTGGCGTTCTCACGATGACCAGTACTGAAATCTTTGTCTCTGGAAATGGGATTTTTCCAAGTTAATGCATGTTTTAACATGCCGTTGTCATTTAGAAACTGACTCAGTTTTTGAATGGCGTTACCGACTCGATATGCTCTACTTGGTGAATAGTTCCCTATCGTCTCACTAGCCGCTTGATCAAGAATATAGCCGTTAATTAACGTTATGCTTGGGGCAACTTTTAGACTCAAAAAGGCCTTATCAAGCATCCTCAGTGCAGCAATTTCAATTACATCTTTTCTGTCATTGATAGTGTGCTCGTATCTAATATACGCCTTAGCAAAGTCACGGATAGCAGATTCAATCCAGTATTCTTCCTTGGCATTCTTTGGATATGCCATCTTTGAGTTCAGACCAGCTTTTAAGAAAGTTACATTTTTCCATTTGCCCCAATCATTTGCCGCCCAATCAAGAGGTTCATTATCCAAGTCAAATGAAGTTAGACTCTTCGCAAACTGAATAAACTTTTCAACTTGCTGTTCTGCATTTAATTCCGCTTTAGGTTTGAAGAAAACGATACTACTCATCGTATTCCTCCGTTGCAGCGTCCTTTATCTCTGCACAACGATCAATCACATTTTGTACAGCAAGGATCGTCCTATCTATTTGACTAGCAATAGTTAAATCACCCGTTATTGCTATTATCTCTTCTCTTTCCCTTAACTTGTCTTCCAAAACCTCATGATGAGGTGCATCCAACCACGGCTCGAATCGGTTGCATGTATAACAAGCGACTGGAGCATAAGCGTTACAAAAGCCTTTCGAACCGCAGTTACCTAGATAATCCTGTCCAGTCTCAGTTCTAATGCGACTTGTCGAATCGTTGCGTCTTGTGGCTTCAGTCTCATCCTTGATGATATGACCAGCAAACGCTTGCGCCAAAGGAGCTAAATATTCGCAGAGTTTTTTGTCGAGTCTTTCTGCAATTTCAGGTGTAGATTCAATATATACACCAGCATTTTGATTATCTTCGTGATCTAATGCCCTAGCTATGGGAGCGACTCCATAGCCCTCCCTTGCCATGTCGCTTCCAACCGTTCTTCTAAACCTTGTCCCTGTAAGGATTAAAGTCCTGCCAGTTCTTTCTGAGATGATATTTAATTGAGCTTGAATGTATTTCAGGTCCTTGTTGAATTGAACATAGTTAGCATGATGAGTTTCACTTATCTCAATCTCAGACTTTGGGGGATTTTTCGAAAATTCGCTGTAATTTGGAAAAAGAGGAAGATCTTTAGCAATGTGGGCAAGACCTATTTCATTAACTACACTCTCATGGTATTTCTCTACCGCCAACATCAAATCATTACTAATCTCAAACTTAGTAAACTGCCCCCTAAATGCACAACCACGCTGTTTACCTCTTGGCATATTCACAAAAGTTCTGCCTTCGGTATAGAAATCACTAAACCGTAATTCAGATATTTGTATCGTGCGAAACCCTCTTTGAACCAGTAGTAATAGATACAAATATTGTCTTAAAGCAATGCGGTCTTCCGAAAGTGCATTATGAGCTTGGTCTAAGATAGCTTTTAATTCTATAGGTGTGAAAGGACCCTGGTCAGGGTCATTGCTCTTAACGGCTCCTCCTTTTTGATTACCTTTAAATTTAATCTTTCTGATAGATTTTATGAAGTCCTCAGTAATCCCGTATATTCCGCTTTGATACCAAAATATTAAAAAACTTCTTATGGTGGAAAGTTGATATTCTCGTTCTTTCCCAAGCACATGCTTGCGAGAATAAAACTGAGATTTATCTAAGATATCGATATCGGGGCTTTCTTTTGCCCACATTGAAATATAAGAGGCAACGTTTGAAACTGTTCGAGATGATCTAGTTCTAGCAAATCCAGCGAGAGCTAACCGAAAATAGGGTTTCAAATCATCACTGAAAGCGTTTACTACTTTTCTCAAGTATAGGTCTTTTCCTTCATAATGCGACAACCGCCAATTGTCCTGTATTGGTACATATGTAAAGCCGTCCACATTACGATATTCCTTATTTAATAACTCTAATAGTTCTGAATCACTGAGCCTTTTTGCGAGCACCGACACTAATCTTCCCCTTCATCTTTTTTCGACATTAACGCTAATTTAATGTCTCTATTTCGTAGTGCTTCATTCGCTTTTTCCCTTGCATATCGTTTATTGTAGTGCTCTTGCGAGTTACCCGTAGAACTCCATCCCATATGGTATGAGCGAATTTGAGCGTCAGTTGCAGCCTTGTCTTCCGCTCCTAAGTGAGAAAATTTTTCATCTATGAGTTTTGAAATTTTGTAGTTCATGTGGTGTCTAAACAGATGGGGGTGCAAACCTGATAAATCTTCTACTTTTCTGTTAAGAGTCCTAAATACAAGATTCAAAGATTGTAACGATAAAGGCTCTCCTTTGTTTCTTTTATGGCTAACGAAAAGAAGTTCATGTCTTTTAGCTCGTTTTGATACTCCCCTATGTTTGGATACATATTCATGCATCAAATCAATTAAGGAGTCGCTTAGAGGAATATTTCTTTCCCTAGTTTTCGTATTTGGTTGAGACAGTCTAGAGTCATCAAGAGCATCGTGCCTTCTTTTTACAGCTAGTTGATTTGATTGAAAATTGATGTCGCTTATTCGTATACCTAACAACTCCCCCCTTCTAATGCCTGTTTCATATAACAGACATACTATTAGTTGATTTCTGACTCTAATCCCTAAGTCAGAAGTCCAAGGATTGTCACTAGAGCTTGGTTCTATAGCGTTGAAAAGAAGCGACAATATTTTATCTGATATCGCTTTCTCTTCTTTTATCTTTTTATATGAATTATCTCTCGGTTGTCTAGTTTTAATGAATGCATCAAGGTCTATTTCGGCTTGTTTTCTCTCTTCTGAACTAGATAAAAAACGGTAGAGAAATTTAAGATAATTCTTAATACTTGCGGCTCTATTTCGGTAAGTTTTCACCGATACGAATTTGTAAGACCTTGGGTGAATGGCAACACCTGAACAAAGGTTAGAAATTGTTGGTTTGTCGTAATTTAGGAAGTCGAGTAACCTTTCTAGCTCCACTTGGTTTAGAAAGTTGCCTTCAGCCAACCTTTGCTCAATTTGAATATCTTGGTTCTTTAACCACTGTATAAAGAGACGGATACACTCTAAGACATTTTTTTTTGTATTGTGAGAAGTATTAAGAAATTCTCTAGATATGTGGAGAGTGGAATAGAAATGTGGAATACCATTCTCTAACAAAACAGGCACTCTTAACCCATTCTGCATTTTGATCATTGTTATTTTACTTAGCACATCATCACCCCACAAAACGTTACACATTTAAATATGTATCACATTATGAAGAGCGGTCAAGTAATCATTACAAGATTTTTTACTCTAGAAAAAACAAAACCCCTTTAAAAAGGGGCTTGCTAACATAAGAGTATTCTTAAACGTTACACTTTATATATTATGACCATTAGAACGGAATATCGTCGTCGAAGTCAAAATCTGGCTCAGCCATTGGCGGGTTCTTTGGCTGACCTTGGTTACCACCTTGAGGCGCTTGATTGTAGCCACCACCTTGGTTTGCGTTGTAGCCGCCCTGCTGACCACCGCCTTGCTGTGGCGCTTGGTTATAGCCGCCCTGCGCAGGAGCTTGATTGTAACCACCTTGGTTGTTTTGAGGACGTTGGTAACCACCGTTACCGCCGCCACCTTCACCACCACGACCGCCAAGCATTTGCATTTGGTCTACGATAATTTCAGTGGTGTATTTATCTTGGCCTTGTTGATCTTGCCACTTACGCGTTTGCAATTTACCTTCAACGTAAATTTGCGAGCCCTTTTTCAGGTACTCTCCGGCAATTTCTGCTAAGCGACGGTACATTGTAAGGCGGTGCCACTCAGTGCGCTCTTGAACCTGACCCTGTTGGTCTTTCCAGCTTTCGCTAGTTGCTAGGCTTAAGTTCGCAACGGCGTTTCCGTTAGGCATGTATCTAACTTCAGGATCATTGCCAAGGTTTCCAACAAGAATAACCTTATTAACGCCTTTCGTTGCCATTGATGTCTCCTGTAACGTTTTTAGTGGCTTGCTGTATAACTCTTATTAGTACGACATCAGCAAGCGCGAAAGTTCATCGAATATTAGCCGATTAGTATACCGTATTTTATGAGGAAAAATTGAAGTTTTTCGCCACATGTTTACGTTACTAACTGCAACACGCTCTAGAACTTAACAAAATTTATTGCCAGCGTCTTCTGAACTTTCGCGTTGTTTTTTGCAAATACAAACAAGGGCGTTGATATTAAAAACGCCCTTTATTATTTACTACCACCACGCAATATAAAACGCAGCGGTAAGGATCACCACAGCAATTGACGCAACGTTAAAACCAGATGTGGTTTTGAACTGGACTTCATTAAGGTCAACCGCATTTTTACTAATCCCCTTCTTCTCTAGCAGAGAAACAACTACAGCCAAAGCAATGCAAAGCAGGAAAACAAGTCCCACACGGTCGATAAACGGCAGTTCTGGCCAAAACAGCCAGAATATTAAGCTTAATAAAAATGAGCCTAGCGCTGCAAGCAGACCACCGTTTGCCGTAGTTTTCTTCCAGAACATTCCCAATACGAACAATGCGCAGATACCTGGCGTAAAGAAACCGGTAAACTCTTGAATGTATTGGAATGCTTGATCGAAATTGCCTAAAAGTGGTTTAGCCACCACCATTGCTATGATAAGCGCTATCAAGCTTACAATTCGTCCTACTTTAACGTAATGTTGCTGCGACTCGTTAGGGCGCTTATCTTTATAAAGATCCATGGTGAAGATAGTAGAAACGCTGTTTGTCATTGATGCAAGTGATGACACAATCGCCGCCACAAGCGCAGCGAAGATAATACCTTTAAGGCCAACCGGCATTAGCGTCATTAGGCTTGGGTATGCTTGGTCCGGCTTAGCTAAGTCAGGCACTATTAGTACTGCTGCAATACCAGGCAACACCACAATAAGCGGCATAAGCAGCTTTAGAAATGCTGCAAACGCGATCCCTTTCTGGGCTTCTTGAACATTTTTTGCCGCCAACGTACGCTGAATAATGTACTGATTAAAGCCCCAATACGACAGGTTCATTATCCACATACCGCCAATCAATACAGAAATGCCCGGCAAATCCATATAGTGCGGGTTGTCTTTTGACAAAATCATGTCAAATTTTTCAGGGAGCTTGTTAGTTAAATCAACAAAACCTTGGATGGCCCCATTACCGTCGCTGATTAAGTTTAACGCGGTATATGACAGGAATAATCCGCCGACGACTAACAGCACCACTTGAATAATATCGGTTAATGCTACTGCTTTCAGGCCGCCATAAAGTGAATAGGTTAACGAGAAAAGGCCTAAGAACATCATGCCGTAAAACATATCTACACCGGCAATAGTATTAATAGCCAAGGCTCCCAACCACAACACTGCAGTAAGGTTAACAAAAACATACACGCCTAACCAAAAGATAGCCATTACCTTACGGACGCGATGGTCGTATCGCTGTTCTAAAAATTGAGGCATGGTGTAGATTTTATGCTTTAGAAAGATAGGTAAGAAGAACTTGCCCACAATAAGCAGTGTAATGGCGGCCATCCATTCATACGACGCTATGGCAAGCCCCAATTGATAACCCGAGCCCGACATACCAATAATTTGTTCAGCTGAGATGTTCGCCGCGATAAGCGATGCGCCAATTGCCCACCATGGCAGGCTTGAACCTGCTAAAAAGTAATCGTTTGTGTCTTTTTGATGGCCCTTCTTTTCGCGCGAAACCCACCACGCAATTCCAATAAGCGCAAAGACGTATACCACGAATAACGTGATATCTATTGATGCTAATTTCATAGTTTTTCCCAAAGTTCTTATTTTGGGTGCGGCGATTATTATGCAGGGTACACAGGTGAAAAATTGTTTTTATTATTCTATTGGTTTTTGCCACACCAGTGTCACGTGATTAAGACGCGTTTTGCAAAACATAATCATTCACTGAGTGGTTTAAAAGCCCACTAATTAACCCATCATGTTTGTGCACGCAGTATTAGTATCACATTTCATTTACTTTTTTTAACTATAAATTTGCACTTTTTGTAAAAAAGCCGCATCAAATAGATGCGGCCCAAGGGACACCAACAATTCTAAAGAATAGGATTGTTTGAAAAAGGGAGAGAGTTGTTTTTAAACATGCTGTTTGTGTATTGCTAGGCGAATGCACCTTGAGTTGCAGTACATACATAGATATCTGCTTGATATCCGGTCTCGTCGAAATATTTGTCAGCCACAACGCGTTTCACAGCATCAACTTTGTCGGTAGGTGCAAGAGCTACTACGCAGCCGCCGAACCCGCCGCCAGTCATACGAACACCACCTGATTTACCTAGCACATCACCTATGATCTCGACCAAATAATCAATTGGGCGTACGGTAATTTCGAAGTCGTCACGCATAGAGATGTGAGACTGCGCCATGGCTTCACTAACCGTTTCAATGTCGCCTGATTTTAGCGCTTGGCTCGCAGTTAAGGTACGTGCGTTCTCAGTAATAATATGTTTCGCACGGCGATAAACCACTTCTGGCATATGCGCTTTAGCGGTTTCTAGCATCTCCATGGTTGCTTCGCGCAACGACGAAACACCCAGTAACGACGCGCCTTGTTCACATTGCTGGCGACGCAAGTTGTATTCACTATCCACCAAACCGCGTTTTACATTCGAGTTAATGATCACGATTTGGTGTGAGTCAGGAAGTGGTGAGTGCTCAATGGCTAACGATTGACAATCTAGCAGCATTGCCATACCTTCATTACCCATGGCAGAAATTAACTGATCCATGATTCCGCAAGAACAGCCTACGAAGGTATTTTCAGCTTTTTGGCCCAACAGCGCAGCCTGTACACCGTCTAATGGCAACTCATATAACGCGCTCAGTGCTTTTAATATAGCCACTTCAAATGATGCCGAACTGCTTAACCCCGCGCCTTGCGGTACATTACCCGTTACCAGTAAATTAGCACCACCAAAATCAGGCATTGCCTCTTTTAGCACTTTCACTACGCCGCGAACATAGTTTGCCCAACCTTGCTCCTCGTCATAGTTAATGTCTGATAATGAAAACTGGTTCTGCTGGTTCTCGTAGTCCATCGCAGTAACTACAATATCGTTATCTTCCCGTTTTGTAGCGGCAACCCAGGTCCCAAAATTGATTGCAGCAGGAAAAACGAACCCTTCATTATAATCGGTGTGTTCACCAATGATGTTCACTCGACCGGGCGCGTGTGCAATCAGAGTAGGCTCATTGCCGTAATGCGCTTCAAATGTAGAAGAAAGTACTTGGTTATCCATTAGCATTCTCACGTTTCTTATAGTGCACCGTAGACAGTGCTTTTAATCTGTCAGCCGCCTGCTCAGGGGTTAAATCTCGTTGTGCTTCTGCCATCATTTCATATCCAACCATAAACTTACGTACGCTTGCTGAGCGCAATAGTGGCGGGAAGAAATGTGCATGCAGTGTCCACTCAGGATGGTCTACATTATCAAATGGTGCACTGTGCCAGCCCATTGAATATGGGAAAGATGTCTCAAATAAATTGTCGTATTTTGCCGTTATCTCACCAATAATTTTGGCAAGTGAAAGCGATTGTGAATCTGACAGCTTATGCAAAGATTGAACGTCAAAACGCGGCAATAACAGCGTTTCAAATGGCCATGCTGCCCAATACGGAACTACCACAACCCAATCTTCGTTTTGGCAGACTACGCGCTCTTGCTTTATCACTTCTTGCTCAGCGTAGTCCAACAACATAGGTGTTTCGTTTTCAGCAAAGTACTGCTTCAGCTGCACTACTTTTCTTGCTGGGTCTGTAGGTATGTGCTGCTGTGCCCATACTTGACCATGCGGGTGCGGATTTGAACACCCCATCATTGAACCTTTGTTTTCAAAAACCTGTACCCAACGATAGCTTTCACCTAGTTCAGCGGTTTGGGCTTTCCACGTATTGACCACATCTAACCGTTCATCATCAGTCAGCTCAGGAAGTGTTTTGCTGTGATCAGGTGAGAAACAAATAACGCGACTGCAGCCTTGTTCGGTTTCAAATTGGAACAGCCCTTTCTTCTCACTGGCCTGCGCAGTGTCTTGTTTAAGCGCGGCGAAATCGTTCTGGAAAACGAACGTGCCTTTATAATCTGGATTAACCTCTCCGTTAACCCGTGTATTCGTTGGACAAAGATAGCAAGTCGGGTCGTAGGAAGGTTTTTGTTCATTGTTCGGCTCTTCAGAAGCCCCCTGCCAAGGACGCTTAGCACGGTGTGGTGATACTAGCACCCACTCTCCCAACAAAGGGTTAAAACGGCGATGTGGATCATTAGTTGGGTCGAACGGAGTTCCCATAATCACTCTCTCTGAATAGACCGGTTACGCTCTAGCATAACACGTTGGTTTAAAACCAAGGGTTAAACGTTTACCCTAGTAATAATATAGCAATAGATACTGTTTATCAATTAACTAACAAAGAAAAATAATTGTTAATTTAATAACAATTATTTTCCTTTTACCGGTTAAGTTCGATCACTCTGCACTGAATTTGTAGCGGATAGTTTCTTTGTACTTTTCGTGTGGTTTGACAAAACAGTTCGGAAATGAAGGTTTATTAGGTGCATCAGGGAAATGCTGAGGCTCTAAACACAAAGCCCCCAACTGGTCATCCTCTGTTAGGCTGCCTGTATAGAACTGCAGGCCTGGAAGACTGGTAAACAACTCCATTGTTACGCCAGTATCAAGGGCTTTTACCACGGCTTGTGGAGTGTTCTCAGATACAGTTTGAAGCACATAGTTGTGGTCAAAGCCTCCCACATTATCAAACAATGGGTGAGAACCCGTTTGCTCAGCTCTTTGCTTTATGGCAGTGAGCGTCGTGAAATCAAAGGGGGTATTGCCGACATCGAGCAAATCACCTGTTGGCAACAAGGTACTATCTGCATCAGTGACTTTTTTAGCATCAATCTGCAATAGTGTGTTACCAACCTTCTCTTCATTGCTTAACGTGAAGTAGGCGTGCTGTGTAAAGCTAAGCGGCGTTTCTTTATCTGTGGTTGCTGTAATAACTAAAGATAGTTCGTTATCTTGGTTTAGCGTATAACAGGCCTCAACAGTGATGTTACCTGGAAAACCACCTTCACCATCATAGCTGGCTAATGAAAAAGTTACGCTGGCGCTATCAGACGATTCTTGTGTTTTCGCTTCCCATACTTTTTTGTGAAAGCCAGCAAGCCCGCCATGTAGATTATGGTCACCACCGTTTTTATCTAGCCTGTACTGCTTATCGTTTAAAGTAAATGTGCCGTGCCCAATTCTGTTCGCGAAGCGCCCTACAATAGCGCCGCGATAACTAGGATCGTCGATGTATCCTTGCAACGTATCGAAGGTTTGCACGCAGCTTATTAACTCGCCTTTAGCATTTGGAAAGTGAATTTCCTTAATAATTCCACCGTAGTTAAGCAGCGTAACTGTCATAGCGTTGTTATTAGTTAACGTAAAAGCATTTACCGCGTTGCCGGCTACTTCACCAAATGTAGACACATTTATTTTCATAACAATTTTTTTACCTTCTCAGGTGCTAAATAATATGATTCAGGCTATCAATCGAGTACGTTCGCAAAGTTTCGGGATAGCGATAGCATTTATAACGCGTAAAAGGTTATACGTTTTCCGCTCTTTTTGACAGGGGTTTAGACTATAACTAGATTTG
This sequence comes from Alteromonas portus, assembly GCF_005117025.1. Lineage (GTDB taxonomy): Bacteria > Pseudomonadota > Gammaproteobacteria > Enterobacterales > Alteromonadaceae > Alteromonas > Alteromonas portus. Next base: position 134,320 of record NZ_SWCO01000009.1, read on the forward strand.
GTAATACCACTTCATCGTCTTATCTCGTTTATAAGAGTAATTGCATAGCAACAAAGCGTGAGATTTTTACCTTTTTTTGTAAATATAATGTACGCTATGGCAATCAGGCCATATGGCCCTCAATGCATTACAAAACAAAGTTTAAGAGAAAATGGCAACAATAAAAGATATAGCCCAAGCCGCCGGTGTTTCTTTAGCGACTGTATCAAGAGTTATTAATAATGGGCCGAAAGTAGGCAACGATACCCGACAACGCGTTAAAAAAATCATGGAAGAGATGGGATATCGTCCCAACGCGAATGCGCGGGCCCTTGTTACAAAACGCAGCGCCTCGTTGGGCGTAGTTATTGCCGAATTGCATGACCCCTTTTTCGCCATGCTAGCTCATGGCGTCGAGTCGATAACTCGAAAAAATAATGTACAAATTCTACTTAGTGCCGGCTCAATAGAAAAAGAGACCGAACTACGCGCCATTGAAACCCTGCTTGAACATCGTGTTGAAGCCATGGTTGTGCACAGTAAAGCACTTGATGACGAAACCCTAATTGGCTTTGCAAGACAAGTACCGGGCTTTGTTCTAATTAACCGCTACATTCCAGAAATAGCGAACCGCTGTGTATGGCTCGATAACGTGACCGGTGGGCGGCTTATGGCTGAATACGCCATTAATCAAGGCCATGAACATGTGGCGGTGATAAGCAGTCAATATCGCATTGACGATCCTAACCATCGCCTTGAAGGGATTAGAAACGCTATCGATAGCGCAAAGTTAAGCTTACCTGAAAGCATGATTGAATACGCCACACCTGATCAAGAAGGTGGAGAATTGGCGATGCAAAACTTGCTAGCCACCGGCGCTAAGTTCACCGCTGTATTGGCCTATAACGACGCTATGGCGTCTGGCGCGATGACCATGTTGCAGGACCACGGTATCTCTGTTCCTGAACAAGTTTCTGTAATGGGCTACGATGATGTGCTGCTAGCTAAATACTGTCGACCTAAATTAACTACTTTGCGTTATCCTGTTGAAATGATGGCCGCGAAAGCTGCCGAGCTGGCGTTAAAGTACGCGTCTGGGAGTAAACCAGAAGAAGGCTTAACCTTTAAGTATACGCCAACAGTAGTTAAACGAGATTCAGTAGTAAGGGTTTAGCTGTTCGCTTTTCTTTCAGAAATTAATAAACCAAAAAATACCCGCCTATGGCGGGTATTTTATTTAGTCATTACTAGACCGGATTGATGCGCGATTAATCGTAATTCGCTTTATAGTTGAGCAACTGTGTTCTAAAAATTTCATAACGCGAAACTATTGACAAAAATACACGCTTGATCGTTTTGCTTAAGACTTTTATCCCCAATAGAGAAAATTGCCTGATCCTGCACAGCGTTACGATCAAAAACTATCACGATCAACAATAATGGCTCTACAGCGCTTGATTTAACTGATATTTCGTGATCCGACCAGAAAGTCCCCGCAAGATCGTGATCTGTTGCTCTATATTGCTATTAACAGACTTACCAACAAGGTTTTCCACTACTTATCCACAGTGAGTAAGGTTGGCTTATTGAGTGAATCTTGCTAAAAATTGCTTGTACTGCGCTATAGCATAGTCGCTTTTTAGCGTCGCGTTATGAGTAGCGCCTGGAATAACCGAAATATATTTCTCGCTACTTGATGCATCTTCTAGTAACTGCTGACTAATAGGGTAAGGCGTTATCTTGTCTTCCTCACCGACCACAAGCCACAAAGGGCCTTCATAATGGCGAAGAATTGGTGCTATTTGCATACTGTGAACTTCGTCGTGAAGTTTCATGTTGGTGAAAGAATTAGAGAAACCCGGCACCATATTGGCAATTAAATCAGAAATGTTGTTGAAAGCCCCGTCCAGTACCAAAGCGTCTATTTTTCGATTGGCCGCAACATAGCTTGCGAAATAACTGCCTATTCCTCGACCGTGAACAATAGTCGGAATGGAAGCATCAAACGCACTTTCTACATAGTCAAATTGAGTTAACGCGTCTTGCTTAATAGCGTTAATACTTAAATTCTTTGCTTTATCGCTGGCTCCTACTCCCTGATAGTCAAGCCACAGTATATTTACGGGCAACTTACCCAACCTGTGAATTACGCTATTATTTTCGCTTACCGGCATACGGTTGTCTGCGAAGAAAACAATGTTAACAATAGGGTCAGGATATGAAACAGCGACACCTCTTAACGTTAATCCAGTTTCATTTTTCACTTCAACACGGGTGATGCCCGCTGAGGTTTTGTCTTTTTGAATAGCAGCGTGCAGCTTTGTGGTATCTAAGGGCTTCTGCTGAGTGTCTTGATAAAAAAAGGCTGAAGGTGAAACGTTAATTGCGCACCCTATTAATGTAACACTTGCAAATACACTGATTACTGCGTTTTTAAAGGTCATAATTTAAGAACTTTCCGTGTTGTATGGTAATTGCGAAATTTATTTATAGGTTATAAATGCCTGATGGTCGTATTACTGGCCAAATTTCACACGCTACTATGCTAAACAAGCTGTAACAGTTTGCAACAGTTGTTATGTTTCTTCGCGCTATAAACTTTCTTATACTCAAGTCTATATTACTTGCATAATTTACCTGCATAAAACAAACAATAATTTAATGAAAAGTAGAACATTTTCCATGTCTTACGCTACATCACCAGCTCGACTCATTTTTGCCTGCTGTGCCCTACCCTTGCTTATTGCCTGCGAGTCTACGCCACCCGAGCTTGATTCATCGTTAATTCCTGAGTCGCAGAGAAAAGATTATCAGCTAACCATGTCTAAAGCGAAAGCTTGCCCAATTAACTTGGCAGAATTAATCGATATGCGGTCGAGTAAAGACTTGCTCGTTGGAAGCAGTAATGTAACAGAAGACACGCTCTATTCACTGTTACAGCAAAGCTTAGAAGCGATGAATGTCAGCCCAGATATTGAAGCAGCCACAAGCGTTAAAGTAATACTAAACCGCGCGTTTGTAAAAAGCTTAGGAAGCAATATGGTTGCCACCGTGGTGCTTAATGTTTTATACAAACCTGATAATGCCGATGAGTATTCACCCGCCGCCACTTTCAGAGGGCAAAGCGTAAATGTAAATGTCAGTGTCAGTGAAAAAGAGAGCAGTCAGATTGCTATCGATGCCATGAAAACCGCCATTCATGATGCCACCAAACGTATAAAGTCTTCACTATTACCCAACTGCGGAAATACGCTAAGCGAACTAGAGGCGGTATAAGCATTAAAAACTATGATACTGGACGCGATTGAGTGAGCGTAAGCCCTAGGCTCGAACTTTCAATCAGGAGAAGATTCAGTAGATTAGACGCGTATTTTTAACCATAAAGCACGCCATGCCGCCGTCAACCGCCGCTTTTCTACCCATGTCGGTATCTTCAAACACCACACAATGCTGTGGTGCTACCCCCATTAGTTCTGCCGCACGCACAAAGGTTTCAGGGTGAGGTTTACCTTGAGTGACATCATCGGCTGTAACCAGCGCAGATAATTGGGCTAGCAGGCCGTGTTCATTTAACACCATTTGCGCATGCTGCCTATCTGAGCCCGTCCCCACTGCAATGGGCATGCTTCCTTTATAGTGATTAAACACGTTAAGGGTATCTTGAATAAGCCTTGGCACATGGTCTAGCCCTTCAAAGGCCTGTTTTTTATATGAAGCAACCTCTGCTGGATCGTGGCTTTTTCCATACTTTGCATTCATAAGATGTACGGTTTCAAAGGTAGGAACACCACCTAAACTGTATTGATAGTCTCGGTCAAAGGGATAACCAAACGCATCGCACGTAAGCTGCCACGCATCAATATGCGCCCCCATTGAATCGACCAAAGTGCCATCCATATCAAAAATAATGGCTTTGTAGCTGCTTAGGTCAATCATGGTTTTCGCTTCCTTTTCAAAAATGGTGTGGTGCAAACCTTTCATGGTTGCAATGAGATAAGCAACTATGCAGACAATACGTCTCGCGCTTTTACGGCGTCGAAATCACGATCAACTTTTAAGTATACCGCGCTATTTTGACTGTTTAATGTCACTTCCAGTACACCCGGCACCAGCAATAGGTCGGCCTCAATGCTAGAAGCATTTGAACTATCAAACTCTGCGTTCATCATCACGCGCTTTACCCGACTCACTTCTTTAACACCAAGAATAATGAACAGCCAAAGCAGAGTACTAGCAGCGCCGATGCCATAAGCGAGTTCTTGCGACCAAATATCGGTAACTAAGCCTGAAATTACACCACCTAAAAACGCGCCAAAGAACTGAAAGCTAGCGTAAAGACCCATAGCCGTTCCTTTTTGGCCCGCTGGTGCAATACTCGACACCAACGCGGGAAAATTCGCTTCTAAATAGTTAAAGCCAGTAAAGAAAAGAACCACGGCAGCACAAACCCACCACCAGCTATGGTCCTCTAAACTCAGCGCCAAAAACGCACCGCCCATTAATACAACGCCAGTTACAAGGAGCGATTTAGGCGTACGGCCTCTTGCTGCTCCCATCATTATGATTAGACCTACAATTGACGCGCCTAAAACGGGTAAGTAAACCGTCCAATGGCTATCTAACGTCATATCAAAGTTCAGTAGCGTTACGGGCAGTTGAACAAACAACAGCGTTATCATCATGTGTAGAATCATCACACTTATATTTAAACGCCATAACTGAGAAGAAAAGACCAAACGCTTTAGCTGGTCTTTTTGCGGGAGTGTATCACCACTGCTCAGCTGCACGCCGTTTGGCACTACCCATTTAACCAACGGCATGCAAAGAATGGCCAGAATACCAGTAATACCAAACACGCCGGCAAGCCCGTAGCTGTTCGCAATAAGTGGCCCTAAAATAACGGCTAAATAGAATGAAAAGCCAATGGCAATACCTATAATAGCTAACACTTTGGCTCGCTGACTTTCCCGGCTGACATCGGTAGCAAGGGCCATTATCGCACCTGCAATAGCTCCAGCGCCTTGAAGAATACGCCCAACAATCATCATAACCATGCTGTCGGCGTTTGCTGCTACAAAGCTTCCTAATGCAAAAACAGCAAGCCCTAGCAAAATAACGGGTTTACGCCCCCATTTGTCAGACATCATGCCCATAGGAATTTGCAGCGCAGCCTGAGTTAGGCCATATCCACCCACTGCAAGCCCTACCAATAGTGGAGAGTAGTCAGGGTAGTCCATTGCGGCTACAGCCAACACGGGCATAACCATGAACAACCCCATCATGCGTAATACGTAAACGGAGGCGAGTGCAAGCGCGGCGCGTAATTCCAAAGCGTTCAAAGCGTCTGTTTCCCTCAATAAATAAAATCAAAAAAACATAAAAGCGCGCAGAGAACACCTGTTTCTGCTGCATTAAGAATAAGGTCGCGAAGTGTAGCATAAATTGCATTTATGCCCACTTACCTTAAATTCGATTAATACAATTGGCATTTTCTTCCACTCGCGAGGTTGATTTAGCCCATTTACCTTAATAAGAGTTTAAAAATGGGGATAAAATCACCACTTTGCAATGACGTTAAGTGAGAACTAATCGTAAGCTTGAGCGTTAAGGTGATCTGCTTACTCCACTCACAGTATAACTTGAATGTCATATCACTTTACTTGACACCTATGGCATACTGATTCTTTTTCTCTCATTTAGGCTTCAATGGATAAAATCGAAATTCGCGGTGCTCGCACCCACAACTTGAAAAACATCGATTTAACACTGCCACGAGACAAGCTGGTGGTGATAACCGGCCTCTCTGGCTCGGGTAAATCGTCTCTCGCTTTTGACACGCTTTATGCAGAAGGTCAGCGTCGTTACGTTGAATCTTTGTCTGCGTATGCCCGTCAGTTTCTATCTATGATGGAAAAACCTGATGTTGACCATATTGAGGGTTTATCACCAGCAATATCCATTGAACAGAAATCAACATCGCACAACCCCCGTTCAACGGTGGGTACCATTACTGAAATATACGACTACCTGCGTTTGATGTTCGCGCGAGTGGGTACGCCACGCTGTCCAGATCACGATGTGCCGCTAGATGCACAAACGGTCAGTCAAATGGTAGACAAAGTGTTAGCCATGCCCGAGGGCAGTAAGTTAATGCTGCTAGCGCCTATTGTTAAAGAACGTAAAGGCGAGCACGTTAAGACACTGCAGAACCTGTCAGCTCAAGGTTTCATCCGTGCCCGTATTGACGGTGAAGTGTGTGACCTATCTGATCCGCCGCCTCTCGATTTACACAAAAAGCACACCATCGAAGTTGTGGTCGACCGCTTTAAAGTGCGCGACGACATGGCACTGCGTTTAGCTGAATCATTTGAGACGGCGCTGAGCCTAGCTGGCGGTAACGCGGTTGTGGCTGATATGGACGATAAAGACGCAGAAGAAATTGTATTTTCTGCTAACTTCGCATGTCCACACTGTGGTTACAGCATCAGTGAACTTGAACCTCGTCTGTTTTCATTTAATAACCCAGCGGGTGCATGCCCAACTTGTGACGGACTAGGTACAAGACAGTTTTTTGACCCAGCACGCGTGGTCGGCAATACCGAATTAAGTTTGTCTGGCGGCGCTATTCGAGGATGGGACAAGCGCAGCTATTACTACTTCCAAATGCTACAGGCAGTAGCAGACCATTATAAATTTAGCCTTACCGCACCATTTGAAGAGCTCGATAAAAAGCACCAAGACATTGTGCTTTACGGGTCTAAAGGCAAGTCGTTGTCGTTTAAGTACATAAACGAGCGTGGCGACGTAATGGAGCGCAAGCATCCATTTGAAGGCATTATCCCTAATATGGAGCGCCGCTATCGCGAGACCGAGTCGAACTCGGTGCGTGAAGAATTAGCAAAATATTTAAGCCAGCAGCACTGCAGTAGCTGTAACGGCACCCGTCTGCGCGTTGAAGCGCGTAATGTATTTATACAAGACACCAACCTGCCTGCCATTGCTCACATGTCAATTGCCGACGCGTATGGCTTTTTCGAGACACTCAACCTTGAAGGCCAGCGCGCTCAGATAGCTGAAAAGATTTTGAAAGAAATCATGGACCGCTTGCGCTTCTTGGTAAACGTAGGTCTTAACTATCTTTCTATGTCGCGCAGCGCCGATACACTGTCAGGCGGTGAAGCTCAGCGTATTCGACTGGCAAGTCAAATTGGCGCAGGCCTAGTGGGCGTTATGTACGTGCTGGATGAACCCTCTATCGGACTTCACCAACGGGATAACGAGCGCTTACTTGGTACGCTTACGCATTTGCGTGACCTGGGTAACACTGTTCTAGTTGTAGAGCACGACGAGGATGCCATTCGCGAAGCCGATTACATTGTAGATATTGGCCCAGGTGCAGGTGTGCATGGCGGTGAGATTATTGCCGAAGGCTCACTGGAAGACATTAAAAATAGTGAACACTCACTTACTGGAAAGTACTTATCTGGCAGAGAGAAAATAGATATCCCTGCAACACGTACACCGGTGAAAGACGACAAGTGGCTAGAGCTTTTAGGCGCAACCGGTAACAACTTGAAGTCTGTTGATTTACGTATACCTACCGGTGTAATGACCTGTGTAACCGGTGTATCGGGCTCGGGTAAATCAACGCTGATTAATGACACTTTCTACAAAATAGCGCAGCGCGAGCTAAACAAGGCGACTACTTCTGAACCGGCGCCGCATAAGTCGATGACAGGATTAGACCAGCTAGATAAAGTGGTCGACATTGACCAAAGCCCTATCGGCAGAACCCCGCGTTCTAACCCCGCGACTTACGCTGGCATTTTCACACCTATTCGTGAAATGTTCGCCGGCACACAAGAGTCGCGTTCACGGGGTTACAAGCCTGGTCGCTTTAGTTTTAACGTGAAAGGCGGTCGCTGTGAGGCGTGTCAGGGCGACGGTGTAATTAAAGTGGAAATGCACTTTTTACCAGACGTGTATGTGCCTTGTGACGTGTGTCAGGGCAAACGCTATAACCGTGAAACTCTAGAGATAAAGTACAAAGATAAGAACATTCACGAAGTATTAGAAATGACGGTGGAGGATGCCCGTCAGTTCTTCGATGCTATACCTGCAATTTCACGTAAATTGCAGACCCTCATGGACGTGGGCTTGTCTTACATTCGACTGGGTCAAGCAGCCACTACGTTATCGGGTGGTGAAGCACAGCGCGTGAAATTAGCAAAAGAGTTGTCAAAAAGAGACACTGGGCAGACGCTTTATATTTTGGATGAGCCAACCACCGGATTGCACTTCCACGATATTAAACAGCTATTAGCCGTTCTTCACAGACTACGCGATCACGGTAATACCGTTGTGGTTATTGAGCATAACCTAGATGTGATTAAAACCGCAGACTGGATTGTCGACCTTGGACCGGAAGGCGGATCCGGAGGTGGCCAGATTATTGCAGAAGGAACACCTGAGCATGTGGCCCAACAAGAAGTTTCACATACAGGTCGATTCCTGAAACCCATGCTCACACAAGCTTGAGCCAGTAACGAGGTAAATACGTTGGCGTAAAGCGCACTTATTTTCTATTTCGTTGCTGTGTAATTTACACAGCAACTTGTAAGAAGTGCGCGTTGACGTTTATTTACACGTTTTTCCTTGCTGGTCAGATCTTGTATTGGCAAATCATACGTTACGATGATTTTTGTGTATTTTTGCAGTAAGAATTGCTGGAGCGACAACTAATGAACCAAACGCCGCCATTAGCCTTAGTGAAAACATGGTATCACCTACTGTCATCATCAGAAGACAATGATGTGAAAGCACGCGCACAAGAAATGCTGTTAAAAGCCTTCGAGTCGCCTGAGGCCATCGCGATTTATCTAAAAGAACACAATATCCTTAAGCACTGATCAAAAAAGCCTTAGCGTAGTAAAGGCTACTACGCTAAGGCTTAGTGTTATTCATACCGGAAAAAGAATAGAAAAGGTTAAGCGTGCTTAGCCGCTTGAATAGCTAACCCTTCACATACCGAATTAAAAGCATCATTTTCTAAGCGTGGTAAACCAGTAAGCAGGTTTTCATACAGCGCATCCACGACGATTGGCGATAAACTCATACCACCTGTGATCATCACTACTTCTGGCTTTTCACTACTGCTTTCTAAGCATTCCACTACTAGTGTTTTTACTTTATCAAGCCAAGGTTTTAACGCCTTTTTGAGCGAGTCTTGCGAAATCTCTACGTCAAAATCATCTTCGATATAGTGCAGCGGCAAGGTGATATTCTGTTTGCTCGACAGAAGCTCTTTGGCTAGTCGGGCCGAGTTCACCACGCGGGCAGACAACTTGTTCTCTTGAACAATAAGCAAGCGTTCTAGCTGGGCAGGCTCTTTTATTACTGACATGGTTTGCGAAATATCTAACCCGTAATCGTCAGAGAAAAAGCGGGTAAGAGCAGGAATGTTATCAACCGCACACATGTCAGAGAAGTACGTAGGAGGAACAGGAAGCCCGTTAATCATCTTAAGGCCCATTCCCATTTCAGGAGCAATAGCCTTAAGCACCAGGCTTTTATCGCAATCCATGCCGCCTAAACGTCTGCCTGTTACCGACAGAACATCGTCTTTACGGTCAAGCTGATTAGAACGCTCCGGCGAAAGCTTAATACAGCAGATATCCGTGGTGCCTCCACCAATATCTACAATTAACGTGGTGGTATCTCTTGGTAGGGTTTGCTCAATTTTGTACGCCGCTGCGATAGGTTCATCTAGAAAATTAACCCCTGAGAACCCAGCTTTCGTCGCCGCTTCAGTCATAATTTGAATGGCTTGGGCATTCCCCTCTTCACCGCGGGTGCCGTGAAATTTAACAGGGCGGCCAATAACCGCATTATTAACAACCTTGCCTAGCTGCTGCTCTGCGCACTGTTTAAAGTACGCCAGTTGCTTAGCAATAATACCAATGAACGCTTGTTTTTGGTCGCCGTCTAGCGATGCGCCTAGGAAGTTTTTAGGTGAGTAGATAAGTCGGCCTTTATCAGGCATTTTAAGAAAGCGTCTAAACCCTTCTTCACCAAACGCAAACTTACCGTGCTCTACTAAGCGCAGCAAAGGAATTTCGTCTAGCGACATGGCATGCATCAATTGCGCTATAGCTTTGCGCTGTAGCGCAGGCTTGTTGTGCAAATCACCGCGCAGCGAGTCGATACGGTCGCTGTACATCGCCTGTTCTTTTGGATCTTTCGCAGAGTAATAGCCGTCCTTCGCCTTATCTATTTGCTCACTGATAACGCGCTGTAACTGCGCCACTTTCGCTTCAACCATGGCGTCAGGAGGCGGCGGCAGTTCATCTTCAAAATAGATGAACACCGAAGAACGGATTTTATTGCCCTTCTTATCTAGCGGGTCAAGTTTGATGTGCTGATGGGCCGTTCCATCAAAATACACAACCTCAGAATTTGATGTACCGTAGTCAATCCCAATCGCAGTCATAGTATGTTCGCTTAAAAAGTTAGAAGCGGATTGTAATGCAAAAGAACCTAACGGCACACCCCCTGTAAGCTAATCGAAACACAACGATTTGCCTTAAACACAACCGCTTACACAAGGGCTTACTGAAAACCACTGCTCATAATGCTAGAGTAGGAATTAAACTTATAACAATGCCCACAAATAATTATGAGTAACACAGCACCACTTATCACTTCTTTTGACGTACGTTTTTGTGAAACCGATGCTTTACAGCATGTCAGTAACACAGCATTAGTCGCGTGGTTTGAAGCAGCCAGAGAGCCTATTTTCAGAATGTTTACTCCTGAGCTAGACTTACAAAACTGGCCACTCATTTTGGCCAGTTATAAGGTCGACTTTTTAGCTCAAATTTTCTATGGAAAGCCAGTTACAGTTAAAACGTATATTAGTCGATTGGGAAACAGTGCGTTCGACGTGTTTCAAGAGTTATGGCAAGACGATAAGCTATGCTCAACTGGCGTTACCACCATGGTGCATTTCGACTATAAAACACAGCGCTCTGCGCCAATTCCAGATGATGTGAAGTCAGAGCTACAGTCACACTTTAAAGAATTACCAACTAAGTAATAAAGCGCAGTACGAGGTATCCATGAGCGATTTAATTGAAGTTATTGATGATGTGTTACCAACAGAGCTGTGCACGCAACTCATGGAACGCTTTGAAAGCAGCCCTAATTTAAGTCAAGGCCGCACTGGCGGTGGTGTAGATTTAGATAAAAAGCGTAGTATGGATGTGTCGATAAGCCGAAGCCCTGAATTTAAAGACTTATTTCAGCAAGTGATGCAGCACACCGGAAAGCAGCTGGTTGCCTATATTGAAAAATACTATTTTGCGCTTGTTGGGCCCATTGGCTTAACCGTACGCCATCCAAAAACCGGCGAACCGGTAAAAGTAACCGGTGAAAATTTTGATGAAGTGGGCAAGCCAAACTTGGCAAATTTGGTGAATTACCTTTTTCGCGTAGGTGATGTTAATGCACAGCGCTACACCGCGGGTAACGGCGGCTACCCATATTGGCACTCTGAAGTGTATCCGCAGCTTCAACATAACGATGCGCTGCACCGCGTGCTGCTGTTTATGTACTACTTAAACGATGTGGAAGAAGGCGGCGAGACCGAGTTTTATTATCAAAACCGTGCGGTTAAGCCCAAAGCAGGCAGAATGGTGATTGCGCCAGCCTATTTTACTCACACGCATCGCGGCCAAATTCCAAAAAGTAACGACAAGTACATTTTAACGTCGTGGCTTTTGTTTAACCGCGCTGAGCAGATTTATACGCAGGGCTAGCTTAACGATAACTCCGTGATGATGTGCTCTAGCTCGCTGTACTCTTTTTTGGCGATAGGTAAAAAGGGTGCAGGTAAGCTAGGCGTTTCACAATAGCCCAAAATTTCTGCCGCGGCTGCAACCACACGCAAACCGCCGCCATTGCGCGCAAACATGCTCCATATTCCGCTTAACGCTTGTGACTGAGCCTGTGCATCAACAACATTACCAGAGTGAGCGGCGTCGATAATACGCGTTACGGTTCGCGGGAATATTCCCCCTATAACAGAGAGCCAAAGGTCACAACCTTCACTCATTCCTGCTGCGCCGAAACTATCACCACTTACGCCGATAGCAATGTTTGCAGGCATTATCTCTCGCAATGATGATAATCGGCGAGCGCCTTCGCTATTGCTTGCTAAAGTGGGTGAGATACCTTTGCTAGCGCTATTATCCATTGAATTTTTGGCAAATGTGGCAAATGGCGAGCCGGGTATTTTAATCGCTCCGATATTCGGTAATTTTCCTATGCGACGGTATAAATCATCACTGAAGGTAAAATTAGTCACGCGAGGGTTTTCATAAACGCAGATAGGCACAGATACTTCGTGACTCACTGTCTCATAGAGGCCGTACACTTCGTCTTCGTTAAGTACTTGATAAGAAACCGGTGCCAACAACACAGCATTAACCCCTGCTTGCTGCACCGCTTCAACGTTTTTTAACACGTCATAGGTACGAAGGGCCCCGACGCCTGCCATAACAGGAATGCCTTGTGCGTGGTTAACGGCGAGCTTTACTACGTTGTACTTTTCTTCTCGCGTTAGGTAAGGATAAAGCCCGGTAGAGCCAATGGCGCAAATTGAATCTACGTTAGCTGAGGCTAAATTATCAACAAGCCCTTGAAACGCTTTGTAGTCTATCGTCTCTTGTTTAAATGGGGTAATGGGAAACGCTGATAGCCCTGTAAACACCTGATGCCCTTATTTTAAAACGTTTAATGCTTCCTAACGTTAACGCATCACCTATGCGTTGTCTCTATCTAGCTCGTCGTGACACTTGAGATAGTAGAGGTAACCTTCTTTAGCGTGGTTGTACATTCAAGGCTACCGCTAGAACCCCTCAACCGCTTCACCTTTTAAGCGGTAACCTACTGATGCGATATCGCCTTTCCAGCCGTCGGTCGATAGTTCGCCAGTCACCCATATCGCATCGTAAATATTATCAATGCGTACACCTTCTTCAAATTTTACGTAAACAATTTGATTGGACGGCGGCGGTGGTACGTGAATACAGGCTCCAAAATACGGAACAAGTAAGAACTCGGTGGTGAGTTCTGCGGTACCTTCAAGTGGCACAACAAAGCCCGGAATTTTCACTCGTTTACCGTCAAAGGTATCGACGACTGGTGCGTCTGGCTGAAGTTGACTCATTTCACCATTGTGCTGAACCGAGGGTGGTGCGAGTTCGTTAAAGCCTTCAGGTACAAGGTCTTCCCAATACACCTCTACAAGAGCTTTGACAGGCGCCTCATCTGCCAGAGCGTTGAAGGTTACAACCATCATTATTACAGCAAATAATGAAGGCATGGATAATTTATGGTGGATCATACTGCTCTCTATCGTTGAGTATTTTGTTCGCTTTTTTGTATCGGCTTTTGCTTTTCGTTTTCAATCTTCACTTTTTAGCCACATACAAAAAGGGCCGGTATTACACCAGCCCTTTGTATCATCAATTTAAAGCAGCGTGAATTATTCTGCTTCGAAACGCGCGATGCTTGCGGTAATTTCTTCTTTTGCAGCTGCAGCGTCTGCCCAACCGTCAATCTTAACCCACTTGCCTTCTTCAAGATCTTTATAGTGCTCGAAGAAGTGCTCGATTTGCTTAAGAAGAAGAGGAGGTACGTCAGCAATTTCTTTAACGTCACGATAGATAGTAGAAAGCTTGTCTACTGGTACCGCTAGTACTTTTGCATCTTTACCAGACTCGTCAGTCATGTTTAATACGCCAACTGGACGACACTTAATAACAGAACCCGCAAGTAGTGGGAACGGAGTCATTACTAGAACGTCAACTGGGTCGCCGTCTTCAGACAAGGTGTTGTTAACGTAACCGTAGTTAGTTGGGTAGTGCATGCAAGTTGCCATGAAACGGTCAACAAAAAGTGCACCTGTGTCTTTGTCTACTTCGTACTTCACCGGGTCAGCGTGTGCTGGAATTTCGATGATCACATTTACTTCGTCTGGTACATTTTTACCAGCAGAAATAGCACTTAAGCTCATTCTTTGGTCCTTTCAATGATGTATAAGAAATTTGGGGTTAAGTATACGGTGACAGCAGCAAAATAAAAACGCTTTACGACCCTTGTCGTACTAATCTCTTTATTTTTTCACGAAATTTTGCTGCTTTTTAATAAAAAAATGGCCCATCAGGGCCATTTTTTGCTATTCCGCGTTGTCGTTGTAGCTTAAGCACATATCAACTTCATCTTTAGAACCGATAATGCACGGTACACGTTGGTGAATTTCTTCAGGCATCACCTCTAGAATTCGGCCCGTGCCCGTTTCCGCTTTACCACCAGCTTGCTCCATCAAAAACGCCATTGGGTTGGCTTCGTAAAGCAAACGCAATTTACCTGGCTTTGACGGGTCTCTGTTATCGAATGGATACATAAAGATGCCACCGCGACAAAGCAAACGGTGAATATCACCTACCATTGCCGCCACCCATCGCATATTAAAGTCTTTACCACGTGGCCCCTCTTTACCCGCTAAAAGATCAGCCACATACGCCTGCATAGCAGGTTCCCAATGACGCTGGTTCGAAGCATTAATTGAAAACTCAGAAGTTTGCTCAGGCACTTGAATATTCGGGTGAGTTAGCAGGAAACCACCATGGGTTTTATCAAGGGTATAAATGTGCGTACCGCGACCTGTGGTCAGCGCTAACATTGTAGACGGGCCATACAGTACATAACCTGCAGCAACCATCTGCGTACCAGGCTGCAAGAAAGCAGAGGGATCGTCTGGCTTCATCCACTGCGGTGCATGAGTAATTGAAAAAATAGTACCGATTAGGCTGTTAATTTCAGTGTTTGAAGACCCGTCAAGCGGGTCGAAGCTTACTAAGTAGTTACCTTCTGGGTTGCACGGTACTACATCGTCTTCTTCTTCAGACGAGATGGCTTTAACGTAGCCAGATTCCCTTAGCGTGTCTTTTAAAATGTGGTTAGAGATAACGTCGAGCTTTTTCTGTGTTTCGCCCTGTACGTTTTCTGAAAGAGTTGAACCGAGCACGCCAGCAAGTGCGCCTTGACTCACGCGGAAAGAAATTTCTTTACAGCCCGCTAGCAGTGTACGAATGAGTAGTATTAACTCAAGCGGTGCACCGTCTTGTTGCAATTGGGAATTTAAACGTTTCATTGAATGTAAGCCTTTTTTTATGTGTAGGGTGTTGTACTTGCAGTCGCTCAGCTTTCCTTACCGGCGTTTATCTGAAGCACACACAGGTTTTAAGCCTGTGGTTAGATTGTAACCGTGTTCTTTGCTAAGTGGAACACACTTACCAAAAGTCATACACACACCATACCAGTTTGTATACTTTGAATACCTGAATGTTTACGGTGCACAAAGGCTGACAGCAGCACTGCTTTGATAAAAATTGAATTATCTATCGGCCTTATGGTTCTGATACAGTACCCCAATAACATGATAATTCATTGAGAATGCGCTATGCATGTACATATTTTAGGCATTTGTGGAAGTTTTATGGGTGGCATCGCCGCCATTGCTAAATCCCTAGGCCACAAAGTAACAGGGTCTGATAAAAACGTTTATCCCCCTATGAGTACCCAACTGGAGGCATTAGGCATCGAACTGACCGAAGGCTATTGCGAAAGCCAGTTCGATCCAGCACCAGATATGGTAGTTATCGGTAACGCTATGTCGCGCGGCAATCACGCCGTGGAATACGTGCTAAACCGCAATTTACCTTACACCAGCGGCCCGCAATGGCTGCTAGATAACTTACTAAAAGATCGTTGGGTTATTGGACTTTCAGGTACCCACGGTAAAACCACCACCAGCAGCATGGTAGCGTGGATTTTAGAGCACGCTGGGCTTAACCCTGGTTATTTGATTGGCGGCGTTCCAGAGAACTTTGGTGTATCGGCCCGCGTGGGTGAAAGCCCCTTTTTTGTTATTGAAGCTGACGAATACGACAGCGCATTCTTCGATAAACGCTCTAAGTTTGTACACTACCGTCCAAAAACCTTAGTTATAAACAACCTTGAATTCGACCATGCAGATATATTTGCTGATCTTGGTGCTATTCAGACCCAGTTCCACCATTTGGTTCGCATGGTGCCTGAAAACGGGCTTATTCTTACGCCAAACAGTACCCCGGCTATTGAGGATATGCTGAAAAAAGGTTGCTGGTCTTCTCGCCAATCGCTAGGCAAAGAATGGCACGCTGAACTGTTGAAGAAAGATGGCAGTGAATTCAATGTACTCTATAACGGTGTTAACGTGGGAACCGTAACATGGTCCCTTTTGGGTCAACACAATGTAGACAACGCCTTAATGGCTATAGCCGCCGCCCATCATGCAGGCGTTACCTTACCTGATGCCATAGAAGCGTTATCCTTTTTTAAGAATGTTAAGCGTCGCATGGAAGTGAAAGGTGAAGTAAACAACATCACCGTATACGACGACTTTGCACACCACCCTACCGCTATAGCGACTACAATTGATGGACTGCGCAAGAAAGTGGGTAATGCACGTATACTGGCTGTGCTAGAGCCCCGCTCAAACACTATGAAAATGGGCGTACATAAAGACTCGCTGGCAAATTCGTGGCAAAAAGCCGATGAAGTTTATTTGTATGAACCTGAAGGTATGGACTGGTCGTTAGCCGACTCCGTGGCCCATAGCAATGCGCCTACGCACTGCTTCAGAGATGTAGAGAAGATCGTTCAAGGCGTTTGCAACGTAGCACAACCGGGCGATCATATTCTTGTGATGAGTAATGGCGGCTTTGAAGGCATTCATGGCCGTTTACTTGATGCACTAAACACGAAGTCCAAACTATAACAAAACAAAATTTCACATAGTAATACCCGATAGACAAGCCCGCTTTGCTTGTTATCTACAGAGGCTAAACCATGAAACACGACAAGCAAGTCACGCTTGCTATCACAGGTGCATCAGGTGCACCTTACGCACTTACACTATTGAAATCGCTAGTTAACGCCGATTACCAAGTGTATGTATTGATCTCTTCCGCTGCCAAAGTGGTGTTTGCCACAGAAGAGAACGTTAAGATACCGGGGCGCCCCGAAGACGCCGCGGCGTTTTTTACTGAGCACTGCAATGCAAAACCTGACCAAATTAAAGTATTTGGAAAAGAAGAGTGGTTTTCACCGGTAGCTTCAGGCTCAGCCGCCCCCGCTAAAATGGTGGTTTGCCCATGCTCTACAGGTACGCTTTCTGCCATTAGTATTGGCGCAAGCGACAACCTTATTGAGCGCGCCGCCGATGTCGTGTTAAAGGAGCGGGGACAACTTATTTTAGTGCCCCGTGAAATGCCGCTTTCTTCTATACACTTAGAAAATATGCTCAAGCTTTCACAAATGGGTGCTACAATTATGCCCGCTGCGCCAGGTTTTTATCACAATCCAAAGACTATCGATGACTTGGTTGATTTTGTGGTGGCGCGCATACTAGACCACCTAGGTATTGAGCAGTCCCTTGTCGCAAGATGGGGCTATCAGTCTTCCAAACATTCTGAGGATTAACCATGTTCGCGTTTGCAAACAGGATTTGCGCTGTTGCGCTGAGCACACTATTTACATTGTGTATTGCATCACCCGCTTTCGGCTGGGGACAAACAGGCCACAGAGTAACTGGCGCTATTGCACAGCAGTACCTAAGCCCCCTATCGCAGGCTGCACTTATGGACCTGTTGCCTCATGGTTCGTTGGCTGAGGCCTCGACTCATGCTGATGAAATGCGTTCTGACCCTAGCGAATTTTGGCAAAAAACAGCTAGCCCTTGGCACTATGTGTCTGTACCTGAAGGAAAAACCTACGAAGAAGTGGGTGCACCAAAGCAAGGTGATGCAGTTACGGCGTTAAAGCACTTTACTGAAACCTTAAAAAGCGACACTGCCAGCATTGAAGAGAAGCGTCTAGCACTTCAATTTGTCGTGCATATTATTGGCGACCTGCACCAGCCACTGCACGCTGGCAACGGCACTGATCG
Organism: Alteromonas portus; assembly: GCF_005117025.1. Taxonomy (GTDB): domain Bacteria; phylum Pseudomonadota; class Gammaproteobacteria; order Enterobacterales; family Alteromonadaceae; genus Alteromonas; species Alteromonas portus. The sequence continues at coordinate 152,354 of NZ_SWCO01000009.1, forward strand.
TGGTGGTAACGATGTAAAGGTACGCTTCTTCTGGCAAGACTCTAACTTGCACCGCGTATGGGATTCGCAAATGCTAGATCAGCGGGACTTGTCATATTCTGAGTGGACTGAATGGCTTACACAAACTATTACTTCAGAAGACATTCGCAGCTGGGCAACCACTGACCCTATGGTGTGGATTGAGGAAAGCACTACTATTCGCGATACCATTTATCCGCAAGACGCTAATAACATGAGCTATGACTACTTATACAATCACCTGCCTACTGCTAAAAAGCGTTTACAGATGGCAGGTATTCGCATCGCCATGTATCTAAACCAAGTGTTTGATGACGCGAACAAGTAGCGTCACACTCGGTATGTAAGCGCTGAACGCACTTAAATAGTTATAAGCGCAAATAGAAATACAAACGGAGGCTCAAAGCCTCCGTTTTTTATTTCTTTGTTTTCAAAGCAGTTAGCGTCTGCTTGCCAATGATTTAATCTAGATCTAGTGGCTCAGGGGAAAGAATCACACCCGTGCTATCCGCATACAGGTGGTCTTCGGGTAAAAACGTAACGCCGCCAAAGTTAACGGGTACGTCTACCTCGCCAATACTTTCGCACTCTGCATTTACAGGAATTGCAGCAACAGCCAGAACGCCAATATCCAATTCAGCAAGACTATCAACTTCACGCACACTGCCGTAAATCACAACGCCTTCCCAGTCGTTATCAATGGCGACTTGCGCAGAGGATGCATCGAACAAAGCACGACGACTTGAACCGCCGCCATCGATTAGCAGCACCTTACCTGCACCAGGCTGTGCAAGGACACGGTCGATAAGACCTCTGTCTTCAAAGCACTTAATTGTGGTGATTTCACCACCGAAAGAATAACGGCCACCAAAGCTTGCGAAAATTGGATCTACTACGTCTACGCTATCAGCAAACAAGTCGCATAATTCAGATGTGTTGTATTCCATTCTATTGCCTTACTAAAATTGAGAAGCGTTGAAGCTCTATGCTCGTTAAACCTAGCATAGCATTAATTGTGGTGATGCAAACGGTTGATTTAGCGCGTTTCATCAAATTTTCACCTTTTGCAAAAAATGCAGAACTATCACCATGACATACCGAACATGAGCACGTATTTTGCTTACACTTTCATTAGTGTGAACACACGATTTACTAACGTGTCTTGAAAAAATTCTAACTGGATATGATTTGCTACAAACTGCGAATTTAAAGCCAGTTTCCCTGTTTGCCCAATAACGGTGCTACGAAAAGCAAAAAGCTAAGTGAGATGTCAAAAAAGTTTCTTTTTTCCGTCACCCACTGGTCACAGACAATCTTTAGCCTGTGCATTAATTAACCGATAGGGGACAAGGCGATGTTGATGAAATCCTTGACCAAATACGACACTGACTTATTTTATCGCCTCTACAAGCTGACGCAAAAAAGAGACTGTAGAAGTATTGTATGGCTTTCAAAAACAGGTGACGGCTACCTATATTTTGTTATCGGCATGCTGCTTTGGGCTTTTGAGCCTGAGCACGGTGAGCTTTTCCTCTATACAGCGCTGATGGCATATGCGCTGGAATTACCCATTTATGTGCTGCTTAAGAAAATGTTCAAGCGCCCTCGCCCTTGCGATTTTCTAATGAATTTAACAGCACATGTCACGCCCTCAGATAAATTCTCACTTCCCTCAGGTCATACTGCCGCTGCGACGTTAATGGCCTGTATAGTAGCGCACTATTATCCGCCGTTTGCACTACTTGCGTATAGTTGGGCTGCACTTATTGGGCTTTCACGCGTACTATTAGGCGTTCATTATCCTTCTGATGTGGTCGCAGGGTCTCTGCTTGGCGTAACAATAGCGACACTAAGTATTTCAATTCTGGGGTAGCATGAAATTATTGTATGGTGTGCAAGGCACCGGAAATGGGCATATTGCACGAGCGCGAATCATGGCTGCTGCGTTGGCCGAGCGAGACGACATAAGCGTAGACTTTGTGTTTACCGGTCGTGCCCCTGAGAAATATTTCGATATGGACGTATTTGGGCAATATCGAACGTACACTGGGTTGAGTTTCATTACAAAAAGCGGGCGCGTGGACAAATGGTCTACGGTAAAAGAAGCCAACATTCGACAGCTAAACAAAGACATCAAAGCATTCGATACCCGTGACTACGATTTGCTGGTTAACGACTTTGAACCTGTGACGGCATGGGCTGCGAAGAAACAAGGTTTACCTTCCATTTCTATTAGCCATCAAGCGGCGTTTACCTATAACGTACCAAAAAGCGGCAATACCATATTCGATAGCTTGCTAATGAAAATGTTTGCGCCTACCGATCTTCAGCTAGGTGTACACTGGTATCATTTCAATCAGCCAATTATTCCACCTTTCGTTGCAGAAAAACCAATTAGGTCTTCGGGTAATGGACACGTGTTGGTTTATTTACCTTTCGAGGATATTGAAGATATTCAACAAATGCTTGAACCGCTTAGTGATCAGGTATTTGAATGCTTTCACCCTAACATCGATGAAGCCAAAGAAGTGGGCCATATCCATTGGCACCCCACGTCAAAGAAGCACTTTCAAAAAGCTCTGCAGCATGCCAGTGGAGTCATTGCTAACGGAGGCTTTGAGTTATCTAGCGAAGCCCTCCAATTAGGAAAAAAGCTGCTCATTAAGCCCTTGCATGGCCAATTTGAGCAGTTATCCAATGTGCTTACTCTTAGTCAATTAGATTTGTGTCAGACGCTATTTCAACTCGACACCGACATTGTCGAAGAGTGGCTTGAAGCACCTGAAAATGAAGCTATCGCCTTCCCAGATAACCCCAATGTTTTAATCGATTGGCTCAAAAATAAAGACTTTTCTGATACGCAGAGCCTGTGTGATGCCCTTTGGAAAAACGTTCAATACGGCGATAAGACACAAGAACGATTATTGGCTCTTGCAATTTAACACCGCAATGCGATGATAGCGGCATTTGTCGTATTCTTTGCGGGATTTTTCGTGCTTAAAAAGTCTGTTGTTTTCTTGCTAACACTCACAGCATTATGTGGCTGTGGTTATAAAGGGGCGCTCTATATCCCCGATGCGCCTGCGCAAAACACGTCTGCTGAACCAGCGTCTTCTGATAGTTCAGAAACCGATGCTTCATCTAGCGCCAACAATACATCCCCCGTTACTACTTCTGGAGAGCTGAACTAGTGGATTATTTCGCCTACAGCCAAGGTCAGCTGCATGCTGAACAAGTGGCTGTTTCTGATATTGCGGCCCAGCACGGAACGCCGGTATATATTTATTCTCGCGCTACGTTAGAGCGCCATTGGCACGCTTTTAATGATGCCATTGGTGAACACCCTCACCTTGTTTGTTACGCCGTAAAAGCGAACTCAAATATTGGGGTTTTAAGTGTTTTGGCTAAGTTGGGCTCAGGTTTTGATATCGTTTCTGCAGGTGAATTGGCACGTGTAATCGAAGCCGGAGGCGACGCTAGCAAAGTGGTATTTTCAGGCGTTGGTAAAAAGCACGATGAAATTCGTTATGCACTAGAACAAGGTATCATGTGCTTTAACGTAGAGTCAGAGCCAGAGCTTCACCGCATTAACCAAGTTGCGGGCGAAATGGGCGTGAAAGCTCCTATTTCACTGCGCATAAACCCGGACGTGGATGCAAAAACGCACCCTTATATCTCCACAGGTTTGAAGGCAAACAAATTCGGTATTGCACGTGAGCGAGCGCTTGCTACCTATGAATTAGCTGCATCCCTGCCCCACTTAAACGTGGTTGGTATGGACTGCCATATCGGCTCTCAGCTAACTGAAATTGGACCCTTTGTAGATGCGCTAGAGCGTCTACTTCTGCTAATTGATGAATTAGCCGAACGCAATATTATCATTGAGCATCTAGATGTGGGCGGTGGTCTTGGCGTTACTTATAATAACGAGCAACCACCTCATCCTAAAGCCTACGCACAAGCCATGGCTGAAAAAATGGTAGGCCGTGAAAACCTGAAGCTTATTCTTGAGCCAGGACGTGCAATTGCAGCCAACGCCGGTATTTTGGTAACCGAGGTTGAATTCATAAAAGAGGGTGAAGAAAAGAGTTTCGCTATCGTTGATGCTGCAATGAACGATTTACTGCGCCCTGCGCTTTACTCAGCATGGCAAAAAATCATCCCTGTAAAAGAAGAAAGCACGGCAACACCACGTATTTACGATGTAGTAGGGCCTGTATGCGAAACCGGTGATTTCATCGGAAAAGATCGCGAATTAGCCATTGAACCTACCGACTTACTTGCAGTTCGCAGCGCCGGTGCCTATGGTTTTGTTATGGCGTCAAACTACAATAGCCGCTGTCGTCCAGCCGAGATTATGGTAGACGGTGATAAAGCAATTGTGGTTCGTGAAAGAGAAAAACAAAAAGATCTCTGGCAAGGTGAGTATAAACTTCCGTAAACTAGAGACAAACTAACAAGATAGATGCGCGTTTAATGCAGGTTCAATTTTCTAAAATGCACGGTTTGGGTAACGATTTCATGGTTATTGATAACGTTACTCAGAACGTCTTTTTCTCTAAAGAAAAAATTCAACAACTCGCTAACCGAAATTTCGGTATTGGCTTCGACCAGCTGTTGATGGTGGAACCGCCTTACGATCCTGAGCAAGATTTCCATTATCGTATTTTCAATGCTGATGGCTCAGAAGTAGAGCAATGCGGTAATGGTGCACGTTGTTTTGCGCGCTTTGTTAAACAAAAAGGTCTCATTAATCGCAACAAAATTGTCGTAAGCACTAAAGCCGGAAAAATGGTGCTGTATCTTGAGAAAGATGGTCAGGTTACTGTGAACATGGGCAAGCCTGAGTTTGAACCTGCGAACATACCGCTTACAGCCAACAAGCAAGAGAACACGTATATTTTGCGTGTGGGCGAACGCACCTTATTTATTGGGTCAGCGTCGATGGGCAACCCCCATTGTGTAATGGAAGTAGACGACGTTGATACCGCAAACGTTGCCGAAATTGGGCCGCTTGTTGAGAAACACGAACGCTTTCCTGAAGGCGTAAACGTTGGCTTTATGCAGATAATTAACGAGTCACACATTAAGCTTCGCGTATTTGAGCGTGGTTCAGGTGAAACCCTAGCCTGCGGTAGCGGTGCGTGTGCAGCGGTTGCAATTGGCCAAATTCAGGGTAAATTAGGAAAAGACGTACGGGTGGACCTACCCGGAGGCAGTTTACGTATACGCTGGCCTGGCCCAGATAACGTGTTAAAAATGACAGGGCCTGCCGAACACGTATATGACGGACATATAAATCTATGAGCGAATTATCAGGGCAGTCTAACGCCACGCAATTAATTGAGCCATTTAACGACACAACGGAATTGTCGAGTGCTGATGTGCGCGCGTTTTTGTTACGAAACCCTGAGTTTTTCGCCGAGCACCCCGACCTGCTTGAAAAGATTAAGCTGCCTCATGAACACAAAGGCAGTGTTTCACTTGTCGAAATTCAAAGTGATCAGCTAAGACAAAAAGTCAGGCAGCTAAATTTCAAGCTAAACCAACTGGTTACCATAGCTAAGCAAAACGAAAAAATATATCGCGTTTATACCGACTTAAACGTGCAGCTACTGCGTTGCGAAAGCGTTGCTGAAGTACAGTTTACGTTAGAAGACGTGCTGCAAGAACGTTTACAATTGTCATCAGCGGTCATTAAAAGCTTTAAGGGCCCCCACGCTATTCCTGAACTACAGCAACGTTTGTTCACAGAAAAGCGTTTTAAAAACACCAACTTTTTCTTTGGTCGCTTATCGCAGCACGAACGCCAACTTCTTTTCGGCGAAAACCCTGCGGAATCGGTCGCGTTAATGCTACTTGGTGACAACCGTGAATTAGGTATTTTGGGCATTAGCAGCAGCGACGCCAGCCACTTTACGCCTGATATGGATACCCTCTTGCTTCAACAGCTTCAGCAAGTGCTAAATATCATCCTGCCTGAAATGATGGGATATTAGGTGCTGTGTCTACGGACGCCTTAATCAGCGAATCCTGCCAACAATGGCTAGACAAGTTTCTCCTTCACTTACAGGTTGAGCGCGGGTTATCTCTTCACACCATTAAAAACTACCAGCGTCAGCTTACTGAAGTGGCAAAGCTACTCGGGCTTTACGAGTGGTCCGGACTTACACCAAGTGATATAAAGCGAGTTATGGCTGATGCGAAAATGTCTGGTCACAGTCCACGCAGCATTGCGCTGAGACTTTCAGCATTAAGAACCTTCTGCCAATACCTTATCGACCATCATCAGCTATTCAGCAACCCCGTAGAAGGCATTCAAGCCCCTAAACAAGGAAAACCATTACCTAAGCAGCTTAGCGTGGATGAGATGCAGCAGCTGCTTAATGCCTCACCTCGAAGCAGTGACGACGATGAAGGCATGCAGTTAAGAGATGTAGCCATGTTTGAGCTGCTTTATGGGTGCGGGCTGCGTTTGAGTGAGCTTACCGGGCTTAATTTAGCCGACTGTTTAAAAGACGGTACGGTAAAGGTCATGGGTAAAGGCAGTAAACAGCGAATACTGCCACTGGGTCGACATGCGCAAAAAGCCCTTAATGCCTGGTTAAAAGTTCGGCCAGCTTACGCTTCCCCGTATGAAAGTGCGGTTTTTGTAAGTAAACGCAAAACCCGAATATCGAACAGGCAAGTCGCGAATCGCTTAGATAAAATGGCGCAAGAGCAGTCTTTATCGCAAAAAGTAAGCCCTCACAAACTGCGCCATTCTTTCGCTACTCACGTATTAGAATCCAGTGGCGACTTACGTGCGGTTCAAGAATTGTTAGGGCACGCTAACTTGTCGACAACACAGGTTTATACCCATCTCGACTTCCAGCACCTCGCCAATGTATACGATGCGGCTCATCCGCGCGCGCGAAAAAAATAACGCTCACTTAAGGTTTTACCATGCAGTTTTTCCGGTCTATCAACAAAGTCGAGGCGATGACTTTCGACCTTGATGACACCCTTTATAATAACGAACCAATCATCCAAAGGGCTGAGCAGGCGCTACAAGCGCATATTGCTAGGCATCATAAAAATGCTGCGGCACTGTCGTCACAAGATTGGCAGGCATTAAAGCGAGCAGCTATTAAAAAGGATTTGCGTTTGGCGTCTGACATGGGGCAGCTTCGCCGTGTAGTGCTTACCGCAGCACTTGCTAACACCACACCTGAAAAATTAACAACAGAGTTGAAACACGATGGTGAACTTAGTGAAGCAGTAGAAGCTTGCTTTAATTGCTTTTACGACGCAAGAAGCGACTTTGAATTAGCTGACGATGTACACGCAGCCCTTAAGGCAGTAAGTAGCCAATTACCGCTTATCGGCATTACTAATGGTAATGTAAACGCAGAAAAAATAGGAATTGATGGTTACTTTGAAACCATTCTTCACGCCAGTACAACACGCCCCATGAAACCAGCCCGCGATATGTTCGATGAAGCGGCTGCACGTTTACAAATTGCGCCGAAGCACATTCTTCACGTAGGTGACAATATTATCAAGGATGTACAAGGCGCGGTTAACGCTGGCTATCAAGCCGCCTGGTTTGCCTGTAACAGACCCATGACACTAGCCAACGAACCTGTAAGCGTGCTTCCCCACGTCGCATTAGACAACCTCAATGAGTTAACCCACTTCCTATGAATAATGGGGTCAGAGTACTTTAATCGCTTAAAAGTGGGGGCAAAATGTGGGGTCAGAGTACTTTAAACTTTTACTAAGTATAAAACGGGAAATGTACTCTGACCCCATTATTAATGTACTCTGACCCCATAATTTAGTTGTCTTCTAGTACGTTTTGGCGCATGGATTCACAGGGGCTTTGACAAACCGGTCTCCCAACTACCTTGGCTGGAACACCCACCACGGTAACGTGGGCTGGTACGCTATTGAGTACAACGCTACCTGCGCCGACTTTCGAGCCCTCGCCGATTTCGATATTTCCTAGGATCTTGGCACCTGCGCCAATTAACACGCCTTGGCGAATTTTGGGGTGACGATCTCCCGACTCATTCCCTGTACCGCCAAGAGTAACGCTTTGTAAAATAGACACGTTGTCTTCGACTACCGCAGTCTCACCCACCACAATACCGGTAGCGTGGTCGAACATAACGCCTTTACCAATTCGCGCTGCTGGGTGGATGTCTACACCAAAGCTCGATGAATTACGGCTTTGCAAAAACAGGGCTAGCTGATGACGACCGTGAAGCCAAAGGTAGTGCGCCATTCGGTGCACCTGCACAGCATGGAAGCCTTTAAAGTGAAGTAAGGGAGTAAGGTAATCATTAACCGCCGCATCTCTTGCATTAATTGCCATAATATCGGCAATGGCTGCCTCACTGATTCCAGGCTCTAGCAGATAAGCTTCATCGAACACCTCGCGAATGGCGAGTGCAGGCATGACGTCGTCTGCCATTTTGTTTGACAAGATAAAGCTTAACGACGATTCGAAATTATGGTGCGCAAGGACACTGGCATGCACATAGCTAGAAAGCAAAGGTTCGTTGTCAGCAACAATTTGCGCTTCTTGTTTTAGCGTCGACCAGAAATCGATGGGCGTAGAAAGTGCGGTCATGAGCATGTCCCGTTTATGTGCTGTTGATGTGCCAATTGGTGTCGTTTAAAAATTAGGGCCGTGTACTTTTGCAGCTTGCTTAAATGGCCGAACTTATCTTTTGTAGTTCATTCTTCACGGAAGAATATAACGCTGGCCTTAATAGCTGTGCAGAAAGTTTACCTGAGTTTGGCGTGATGCAATACCGATGTGATACCAGCCAAGCGCATAATTCGATCAATTTATCGAAATAATTCGTTATAGCTAATAACTGTATCGTTCATTTGCGCTCGCTGTCTCGCTGTAAGCTCGCATTAAGCCCTGCCACATAGGAAAACGAACGGTAAAAGTGCCAGACACTTTCAGTAAAAGTCTCGTTTAGTGTTCACCTACTGAACCTAAACAACTGCCCTTTTGCTCACCAAAAAAGGCGCAAAAACTGGACTGTATAAATTAACAGGCAGATGGCATAATAGCGCGCTGCTGAACGTATAACTTTATAAACTAACAGGTACCACATTATGGATGTATCTCGACTGCTAGACGAGCTAAACGACAAACAGCGTGAAGCAGTAGCAGCCCCATTATCTAACGCCTTGGTATTGGCCGGCGCTGGTAGTGGTAAAACCCGCGTATTAGTGCATCGCATTGCGTGGTTGATGGAAGTCGAAAACATCGCCCCTTTTTCTATTTTGGCAGTGACCTTTACCAATAAAGCAGCCAAAGAAATGCGTGGCCGTATAGAGTCGTTGATGGGTCGCAGCCTGCACAACATGTGGATTGGTACCTTCCACGGGCTTGCGCATCGCTTACTACGCGCTCACCACGCAGAAGCCAACTTGCCTGAGAATTTTCAGATAATTGATTCGGATGATCAGTACCGCCTGATTCGACGCATTCTAAAAGCTATGAACTTGGACGAAAAGCATTGGGCTCCTCGCCAAATCCAATGGTATATAAACGGCAATAAAGACGAAGGCTTACGTCCTCAGCATATTGAAACCCACGGCGACCATATTCAAAAAACCATGCGTGAAGTCTATGCCGCATATCAAGACGCGTGTGACCGTTCAGGCTTGGTAGATTTTGCTGAGTTATTATTGCGCGCCCATGAATTGTGGGCTAAAAACCCGGACGTATTAGCGCACTATCAACGCCGTTTCCGCGCCGTTCTAGTTGATGAATTCCAAGATACCAACAATATCCAATATGCATGGCTTCGTATGCTGTGTAGTGGCGGCAATAACAACATTATGATTGTTGGCGACGATGACCAGTCTATTTATGGCTGGCGTGGTGCAAACGTAGATAATATTCAGCACTTCCTGAAAGACTTTAACGAGCCTACTACTATTCGCCTTGAGCAGAACTACCGTTCTACCGGAAATATTCTTAAAGCGGCGAACACGGTTATCGACAACAACACGGGTCGTCTAGGGAAAGAGCTTTGGACGGAAGACGCACAAGGCGAGCTTATTTCTGTTTATGCAGGCTTCAACGAGCTAGATGAAGCGCGCTTTATTGTTTCTAAAATTAAAGATTGGCTTAATCAAGGCAACGCCCTTAGCGATACCGCCATTCTTTACAGAAACAATGCCCAGTCTCGAGTACTGGAAGAAGCCTTGCTACACGAAGGGTTGGCCTATCGCATATACGGTGGTTTGCGATTCTTCGAACGCCAAGAAATTAAGGATGCGCTTGGCTATATGCGTATGGTGAGCCACCCCCACGACGATGCTGCTTTTGAGCGTGTGGTAAACACCCCCAGCCGAGGCATTGGAGAGAAAACCCTTTCGCAAGTACGTGATGCTGCACGTATGCATAACTGTTCTATGTGGCAGGCATGCCAGCTACTCATTAATGAAGGTGGCTTTAAAGGCCGCGCGCTAAACGCTATGCAAAGCTTTGTTTTGCTTATAACTGAGCTAGAACAAGCCACGCTAGACGAGCCTCTTGATCAACAGGCCGATAAAGCTATTCGCCAGTCTGGTCTGTACGCTATGTACCAGGCGGAGCGCGGAGAAAAAGCCCAAGCACGACTAGAAAACTTAGAAGAGCTAGTTAGTGCATGTAAAACCTTTATCGTGCCTGAAGAAGCCGAAGAAATGTCGCCTTTAGCAGCCTTTCTAGCCCATGCGTCGCTTGAAGCAGGTGAAACTCAGGCGGATAAAGATCAGGACGCAGTGCAAATGATGACTATTCACACCGCTAAAGGCCTTGAGTTTCCATTGGTATTCTTAGCTGGCGTAGAAGAAGGCATGTTCCCTAGCCAAATGACTAACGACGAGCCAGGTCGAATGGAAGAGGAGCGCAGACTTTGCTATGTTGGTATGACTCGCGCTATGCAAAAATTGTATATCACTTACGCAGAAAGTCGTCGATTATATGGCCAAGATAAGTATCATACTGCTTCTCGATTTATTCGCGAAATGCCTGCCGATTGTGTAGAAGAAGTCAGGCTTAAATCGACTATCTCGCGCCCCGTGCATAACCGTTTTAGCCAAGCGACCTCGCACGCCAGTTTTGAAGAAACAGGATTTAGTTTAGGTGAGCGAGTTGTACACCGTAAATTCGGGGAAGGTATTGTTCTGAATTACGAAGGTAGTGGTGAGCATGGTCGAGTTCAAGTAAACTTCGATGAATTCGGCAGTAAATGGCTTGTACTTGCTTACGCAAAGCTGGAGAAAGCGTAACATTATTAAGTGGCAAGGTAGCCCAAACCTAAGTTGGAATGTATGCAGCAACATGTGCTGATCATCGAAAATGGTGAAGGCAACCTTGAACTTATAGCGAAATTAGTACGCCGCTCGGGACTTACACCCGTTGGTGCAACGTCGCTTACAGAAGGTAAGGCACGCTTCGCACAAGAAATGCCTGAAAGCTTTTTGTGTGCCATTGTTGCCTATGCGCTACCTGATGCCCCGAAAGGTGAGGCTATCGACTTTGCTGTCGGCTCGTTTATTCCTACCATCGCAACAACCGAAAATCTGGACAACGATATTCGCGACAAAGTCCTTGAGCGCGATGTTGTCGACTATATTCCTAAAGAAAATTCGCAGAATTACGACTACCTAAACCGCCTTATCAGCCGCCTCGAAAAAAACAAATCAACAGGCGTCGTCGTGGTAAGCACTAATCGTGTTTTACGCTCTAAAACGGTTTCGTTACTTCAGCGCCATAACTTCATTGCATTTGAATGTTTAACCGCTACTGACGCTTTGCAGTGTTTGTCGGAACACAAAAATGTGCGTCTTGTCATTACCGATAACACCCTACCTGACATGACAGGTACCCATTTTGTCGCAAGCCTAAGAAAGGCATTTTCTAAAGAGCAGCTTGCCATAATGGGTATAGCCGGTGGCAAAGGCATGCTAATGTCTGCGCACTTCATAAAAAGTGGCGCAAATGACTTTTTGCGCGTGCCTTACTGTCATGAAGAGTTCTTATGCCGGGTAATGCAAAACGTTGAATATATTGAAAGCGTTGAAGAAATACGCCGCGTGGCCAACACCGACTATTTAACAGGTTTACCGAACAGGCGTCACTTCTTCTACATGGTTACGGTGCAGCATCAGAACCTGTCTGAAGATCATGCTCTTGCCCTTATTGACCTAGACTTTTTCAAGTCAATAAACGATACCCACGGCCATGACGCCGGTGACATTGTTCTAAAAGCCATGGCGGCTCTTATTGAGTTTTATTTCCCTGATGAAATTATTTCTCGCTTTGGTGGTGAAGAATTTTGCATTTATATGCCTTCAATACCGCTTGAAGAGGCCTGCGAACGCCTAGAAGATTTCCGGAAGGTAGTGGAAAATGAAGTTATCCAACTTCCTAAAACCGATATAAAAGTGACTTGTAGTATTGGGGTAAGTGGCGTCCACACTCAGCGCGTAGATAAGCTACTAAGCCTTGCCGACAAGCAGCTTTACGCTGCCAAAAATAGCGGCCGTAACCAAGTGAAGTGCGAACCACCAGGTGTTACTCAGCAAGAGCAAGCGTCACTGCTTTAGCGTCTCACCCAATCAACCGCGCCTTAGCAGTTAAACGCTTAAATCAAAACTTGCCCGCTACGCGTTACTATCACAAAAAGCGCGCAGCTTTCTTAAACTAGCGCTTTAGGCAAACGCTTTGTACACAGCTTGTATCACGTCGCCTCGTGCGCAACAGCCCTTACTCTACCGCAAGCTTTTGCGCTTTACGCTGACTACGGTAATTTACGAGCGAGTCGGCACTGAACAAGATAAGCGCAAACCACACAAAGCCGAAGGTCACCAAACGCGACTCTTCAAGCGGTTCGCCGTACAGGTAAACCGCCAGTATGAACATAAGCGTAGGGCCAATGTACTGAAAGAAGCCCAGCGTTGAATACATTATGCGCCTTGCTGCGGCGGTAAAACAAAGTAGTGGCGCGGTAGTTACAATGCCAGCCGCCAAAATAAGGGTATTTAGCGTGGCATCGTTATTAAATAAGTTGCTGTATTCAGAGCCAAAGAATACCCAATAGATAATAGCTAACGGCGAAAGCATTAAGGTTTCAATGAAAAGGCCGGGTAGCGAGTCTACTGCCACTTGCTTGCGCAATAAGCCGTACACGCTAAAACTTCCCGCAAGCACCAGGGCAATCCACGGCACGTGGCCGTAAGAGAAAATAAGAATAGCCACGCCAATAACCGCAAGACCCACAGCAACACGCTGTAAATTACGTAACCTTTCACCCAAAAACAGTCGCCCTAAGAACACGTTGATAAGAGGGTTGATGTAATAGCCAAGGCTTGCATCAAGAATATGGTCGTTATTAATTGCCCAAATAAACAAGAGCCAGTTCGCCCCGAGCAGCAAACCAGCAACGAATAAAATCTGCATAACTCGCTTGTTGCGAAGGGCGGCGCCCACTTTGGGCCACTGCTTTAGCGCGGCAATAAGCCCAACTAACAGCACCACTGACCATATCACCCTGTGCATAAGGATTTCAGCCGCAGGCAATACCATCAACTGTTTGAAATAAACAGGTGCAACACCCCACATACTGTATGCGGCAATAGCACAAATAACGCCGACTTGAGCGGCACTGGCTTGCTTAGACAAGACTGACTCCAACGAGATTCAGGGGAAGAAGGCGCGTATTGTTTATCAGGTTAAGTGAATACACAACCCTTAACGCTTTCCATTGCGGCAAAGGGCGGGTAACAAGCGGCGTAACCAACGAAAAAAGCCCCACCAAATGTATTTATTCAGTGGGGCCTTGAATGTGTAAAACACGGTTAGGCGGAGCGACGCCTACAGCCTAAACCATCTGTCAGAAGAAACCGTCTTACAGAAGAAAGAGTGTGCCCAACCCCAAGAACGCAACAAAGCCTACAATGTCAGTGACAGTTGTGAGAATTACAGAACCCGATAGTGCAGGGTCTATTTTCAGCTTGTCCAATATTACAGGCACGAATACCCCCGCAAGAGCGGCGGCTACTATGTTGAACAGTATGGCCAAACAGATAACCAACCCTAACATGGCATCGGTAAACCAGAAATAAGCAACTACGCCTATGACCAAGGCCCAAATCACGCCGTTTACACCACCAACTTTAAGCTCTTTCACCATCAGCGCCCGTAAGTTGGCAGGCGTGACCTGCCCCAACGCCAAGCCGCGTACAATCAGGGTTAGCGTTTGACTACCCGCAATGCCTCCCATACTTGCCACTACCGGCATCAGTACCGCAAGGGCAACAACCTGTTGAAGCGTGCCTTCGAACAATCCAATAAACCACGAGGCTAAAAAAGCGGTAAGCAAGTTAATGCCAAGCCAAAGGGCGCGATTTTTCGCACTTTTCGCCACAGGCGAGAACAAATCTTCGTCCTCATCCATACCAGCCGAGGCCATCACTTGGCGTTCGTAAAACTCGTTTACCAACTCGCTTGCCGAGGTCACATCTAATCGGCCGAGAAGCTTGTTGTTTTCGTCAACTACTGGCAACGATGCCAGTCCTGAGCGCTGAACGAGAAGCGACGCATTCATTGTGTCGTCAGCCCCTTGAATAGTCGTCACACTCTCTTCTGACAAATCGAATAGCGACACGTGATCTTGCGCATTGAAGAGGTGGCTAATTTTAACCAGCGCTGAAAATTGACCCGAGCGGTTCACCAAAAAAATGCTGTCGCAGTGCTGAGGTATATCACGTCTTAATAAGCGTAGCCCTTCGCGCACTTTCGCGTTCGACGGTAACACTAACTGCTCGTGGTTAACCCAGTGCCCTATTTGGTTATCGGGAAACTGTGTGGCTTCTCTGAAGTACTTTCGCTCTTTGGAATCAAGTGATTCATAGGCCATATCGACTAGGCGTTTTGGCAATGAATCGAGTAGCTCCAGTAAGTCTTCTGCATCAATATCGGCAAAAATAGACGCCCATTCGTCGTGCGGGGTATTGTCGATAAGAATTTCACGGGGGTCGCTACGCATCTCTACCAATACGTCGAGCTTGCGGTCGCGAGGAATGCCTTCCCACACCGCCAAACGTTTTTCTACGGGCAGCGATTCTAACAACGACGCAATGTACACCTCGTCTTGGCCCGCTAGGGTGGCCAACAAGGTCGCTGGATCATCACCCATACTATCGGTAACAATCTCTTCGATTAAATCTGGTAATGGCTCTGCCATGCTACACCTCCCGTTAATACCGCTTACTTCCCTTACACAAGATGGCAAAAGGTAGTATGGGACGAGCCTGACCTTTTTAAGAGGCCGCTATCCCAGCATATATGTACCTGTGCCAAAGGCAATATGATCGCCTTTTTCGTTGTGCAATTCCATTCTACAAACCACCAGTTTACTGCCCTTTCGAATAATCGTGGCTGTCGCAACAAAGCGTTCGCCTCTTCCCGGCCTTAAGTAGTCAATGCGCATATCGACCGTGCCCATGGTGGGCAACCTAACTTGAAGGTCCGCAAGGTGTTCTTGTGCGGTTTGTTTAATGGTTTCTATAATTGAAACTAAACCACCGATGGTGTCTAGCATAGTCGCTGTTACACCGCCATGTAGGATTTTTTGCATTGGATTGCCGGTTAGCGATGGTTGCCAATTAAGATGCAGGGAGATCTGTGTATCTAGCCCCTCTCCTTCAGTAACAAATTCTAAGCCCAGCAACTGGTTGAAAGGCATAGTATCACGAAAAAGTGCAATGACATGTTTAATCATTACTTGGTGATTTAGCGTTTCACTTCCCTTAGCTTCTCGTTTATTTGTCGTGTTGTTATCCACTCGCTTTCCTTGATGAATTGTCATTTACATTGAGGTTGCTAGCAACATTACTATTTAATCTACGTTTGAAGGAAATTCATCCAACCAATGATGTTGAATCAAATTGATTTATGAGAACGTTTGCCCATTTGGCTAGGGCTTTCGCTGGATTTTAGTCTAGTTTTTTAAATTGCCCCGTGAAGACATCGCCAAAAACGCGTAAAATCCAGCGCCATGACAACTGCAATAGCTCCATCAGAATTAGCGCCAGAAACGCAACGTGTAAAAACACCAGAAACCGTCTTAAAAGATGTGTTTGGTTACGATGCTTTTCGCGACGGTCAAGGCGAAGTCATTCACCAAGTATGTGAAGGTAAAGACGCACTTGTTTTGCTTCCAACAGGTGGTGGCAAGTCGCTGTGCTATCAAATTCCTGCGTTAGTGCGCCAAGGCACCGCTATTGTTGTGTCACCGCTCATTTCCTTAATGCAGGACCAAGTAGAGCAGCTTAAGGCGCTAGGCGTAAAAGCTGCCTATCTTAATTCTACGCTGGAAGCAGACGAACAAGCGCGTATAAATGACGCACTGCAAGCTGGAAAACTCGACTTACTGTATGTGTCGCCAGAGCGTTTAATGCAGTATTATTTTCAGCAGTCTTTGGCCCACGCCGATATTGCCTTATTTGCTATTGATGAAGCGCACTGCGTTTCCCATTGGGGGCACGACTTCAGGCAGGATTATCGCGCTCTGGGGCAAATAAAGTCTCGCTTCCCTTCTATTCCTGTTATTGGATTAACAGCTACTGCAGATTCAGCCACCCAAGCAGACATACTGACGCAGCTAAACCTTAATAACCCACTGGTTTATAAAGGCAGCTTCGACAGACCCAATATTCGCTACCGCGTAATGAGCAAGTACAAAGCGTTTGACCAAGTTGTTGCTTACGTAAAGCAACAGGATGGTAGCGGCATTATTTACTGCAACAGCCGCGCGAAAGTCGACGACCTGCACGCTAAATTATTCAAACAAGGCTTTCGCTGTGCTGCCTATCACGCAGGTATGGATAACGACGAGCGAGAGCTGGTACAGCGCCAGTTCCTTAACGACAAAATTGATATTGTAGTGGCCACCGTCGCCTTTGGCATGGGTATCAACAAATCGAACGTGCGTTATGTGGTTCATCACGATGTTCCACGCAGTGTAGAAAGCTATTACCAGGAAACCGGCCGAGCGGGGCGAGACGGCTTGGAGTCTGAAGCCCTATTGCTGTTTGATGAAAAAGACGCGGCCCGCGTAAAACAGTGGATAGAGCAAGGTGAAATAGCCGAGCGTAATCAAATAGAGTTACAAAAATTCGCGGCTATGGAAGCTTTTTCAGAAGCACAAACCTGCCGTAGACAAGTGCTATTGAACTACTTCTCGCAGTTCAGCGACAGCGCCTGTGGTAACTGCGATATTTGCTTAGACCCACCTAAGATGATCGACGGTTTAGTGATTGCGCAAAAAGTACTGTCGTGTGTACTTAGGCTCTCACAGCAAGCTTCTAGCCAGTACGTCATTGATGTGTTGCGAGGCAAGCAGCTTAGGCGCCTTCAGGAGGCAGGTCACCACCAGCTTTCCACATACGGCATAGGCAAGGATAAATCAGACAGCTACTGGCACAACATTATCAACCAGCTTGTTCATAAAGGGCTTATTCGCGTTGATATTACCGCTCATGCCGCGTTGCGCTTAACCGAGGCCGCAAGACCAGTACTCAAGGGCGAGGTCGCCGTTCAGCTTGCCGTTCCGCGACTTGAATTTAAGCCCGTTAAGAAAAAAGCCAAACAAGCGCCTGCTAACTACGACAGAACCTTGTTCACCCGCCTTAAGCACTTACGCAAAGTGTTGGCCGAAGAAAATGAAGTGCCGCCGTATGTGGTATTTAGTGACGCCACTTTGGTGGATATGGCGTGTAAGCTCCCTACTACGCGCAACACTCTATTAGATGTAAGTGGAGTGGGCCAAACCAAACTCGAACGCTATGGCGATGCCTTTATTCAGCTTATTGATGATTATATAAATCGAGAGCACTAAGAGCTTAAGGGCCAACTAGGGTTTTGTTTCCCAGTCGGCCGCAGGGTTTGTACAAAGTAAAGGTGCACGCCTTGCAGACGGACACACTAGGCGTAAGCGTATTCTCCGCCTTTCTCAAGCGCAGCTTTGTAGGCTTCTCTAGCATGAACCCGCTTAACGTAACCCTGAATAGCTGTAAAGTCTTTCGCACGCCCGCTGGCCACCAGCGACTCTAATGGAAATATCATTTGAACATCTGCGCCACTCGGTGCATCGCCCGCAAACCAGGTATTTTTCGATAAGTAAGATTCCACATAGCGTAAGCTCTGCGCTAAATTAGGGCCATAATAGGCATTTAAAATACCGTCTATCAGTTTGTTGGTAATTGGCTTAATAAAGAAAGGCTTCGAACCTTTCTGACGTGCTTTTTCCAGCACCAAATTTGCCACCAATGGCGGCATTAGCGAGCCTTCAGCAAAATGCAGCCAGAACCAGTACTGTTGAAGCGCCTCTGGATCTTGGGGCACTGAAAATGCATCCGTAGCGTGGTGGCGAACAAGGTATTCCACAATAGCCCCAGACTCCGCAATGGCACCGTGTGGCGTAGTCAGTACCGGAGAACGTCCCAGCGGATGAACAGCACGCAACGAATCCGGCGCTAGGTTCGTCTTGCTGTCTCGTTGATAGAACTCTATTTTGTACTCAACGCCTAGCTCTTCAAGCAGCCACAAAATTCGCTGCGAGCGAGAATTATTTAAATGGTGAAGTGTTAGCATACCCCGTCCTTAATACGCTTAGATTAACGCTATTGTTATTGTGTTGTACTATATACACTTTATAAAGCATGCAGGTTTACAATAACCAGCGATTTGATACTTTCTATGCAGAATTTCACCAAAGAAGACATTCAACAGCACGCCGTGGTTAACGAACAAAGCTTAGAGATTCGCCTAACGTTGCCAACCACACCACTGAAAACGCAACAATGGGCAGATCGATTTTGTGCCATGTTTAATTTCAAACTTTCAGAGACAGATTGGGGCGCCGATCGGTTTCAGGCACTGCTCACTGCAAACAAAGGCGACGCAGATATGCAATGCATGCTATGTATTGAGTGGCTTTGCGAAGCGATATGGCTAGAACCTGTAGGTACACAGCAGTCGACTTCTGCTATTTTTCACTATCTCTTTCAAAAGTAGCGCTACCCTTACCCCTTACGTTGAGTTTGGCTTTTCGATACATCTAGTATTATTCTAAGGAAAACTTCTGAGGGCAGAAGAACTAGGCGAAAATGTTTTGCCTTTAAAATCAATCCCTCTTTTACTATGTGGCTCAAGGAATTAACGAGTGGTAACAGCCCGGCTAATAAAGTACGTATCAGCTCTACTCATCAGTTGGGTATTGCTAAGCGTAAACGTTTCGGCGAGTAGTCAGCTTACCGTTAACGAATCCTTTGAGCGGGAAATTATTAATCACTATGCGCGCTTAACTGTCGCGCCAAGTAGTGCCACCTATTTTGATATTTTAAACGGCAACCTGGCCGCCCAAACAACGCATGCCTCGCAATTAAATGAACGAGTATGGTATTCCACCGAACTTGTTCACACAGGTTATAGCCCTATACCAATGGTGCTTAATATTGACCGGTTGAACGTTGACGATTTACAAATATTTCTTCTTGATAGCAGTGAGCGGATCGTTAAGTCCTATCGCTACCAGGCAGGTAAAGGTGATTATTCGTTAAGGCAGCCCCTTCCCAATATTCGACTTGCTTTTACCCTTCAACCCTACCAAAACGCTCGCTTATTGATCGCTGTAAAAGACGAAGGGCTTAAATACTTCCCTATCACACTGTGGGAGAAAGACTTACTCACGCAGCACGACACCAACATGCTCACAATGCTAGGCGCGGTTACGGGTATCATGGCGTTAATTGCTTTCTATTTCCTATTTTCCTATCTCTATCAGCGTATACCCACGCGTTTTTGGCTTACGATGTCGTCGTTCGTTCTTATCGCATTATTGTTTATAACCGCAGGAGGGATAGCGATTTGGCCAAGCCTGACCAACGCAAGTGAACATTTTTATGCGGTATGTTTTGGCATGCTGCTACTGTGTATTGCAAAAGTCACGCACCATTTATTCGGGCGTATTCCGTTTATTTTGCGTGCTTTAAATTACCTTATTCCGTTTGTAACCATCCTCTATTGTTTTACTGTTAATGCCTATACTACGACTATTACGCTTCTGATATTAACAGCAGGAATGGGGCTATATCACGTATTGCTGGCGTTGGTTTTTAAGGATAAAGGCAGCCGTGCAGTAAGCATTACCTATATTCTTGCCTGGCTTTCTTTTTTCGCTTTTTACGCGCTAGTGACGCAAAACTTATTCAGTGATTTGGTTTACACCGTCGACGTTGCTATAGGTATGCTTTTCTTTCTCACTCTCGGTTTTCTATGTTTTGGTTTTGCCGTCATTACTAAAGAAGAAGTCTTAAATCAGCGCCAGCTTTCAAATCAGGCAGAGACAATTTCAAGCTTGAATCACTTTTATGATTTGTTTAGGCATTCCGCAGAGGGACACTACACATCCACATGGGATGGAAAGCTGATATCGGTGAATCCCGCCATGTGTAAAGTTTTCGGCTACGACAATGAAGAAGAAATGATTAGCGAAGCCGCAAGTACCAAGGTCTTCTACGCCAGTGTTGAAGATAGGCAAATTTTACTTGGCGAAATATCGCAGCAAGGCCACGTTACCGGCAAAGAAATACGAGGCAAGCGCCGCGACGGTAGCGAATTTTGGTTTTCTCTATCGTGTCAAATTCGGGAAAACGATGAAGGCAGCTTTTTGTACGGCTCGATTATAGATATTACCGAAAAAAAGCAATCAGATTTAAGCCTTCAGTATTTAGCGACTCATGATTCACTCACGGGTGTTTATAACCGCCGTCAGTTTGAATTGGTATTTAAAGAAAAAGTACTCGAAGCGAACGACACGCCTATATGTTTGCTGTTTTTAGATCTCGATAGATTTAAAGTGGTT
Source organism: Alteromonas portus (assembly GCF_005117025.1). Classification (GTDB taxonomy): domain Bacteria; phylum Pseudomonadota; class Gammaproteobacteria; order Enterobacterales; family Alteromonadaceae; genus Alteromonas; species Alteromonas portus. The sequence continues at coordinate 173,302 of NZ_SWCO01000009.1, forward strand.
AACGATACCTGCGGCCACAAAGCTGGCGATGTACTTATAAAAGATATTGCTCGTTTAATTGAAAATACATTGCTGCCAGAAGCGCAACTCGCTCGGCTTGGCGGCGATGAGTTTGGCGTCATATATTCAGATATCGATACCGACACGGTGTATTTAAACGCCGTCAAAATCCTCAATGCCGTTCAGGCTTACCGTTTCATGTGGGACAATCGCATATTTAACTTAGGCGTGAGTATTGGGATGGTTGTTTGTGACGACGCCGACGTTAGCTCAGGTCAGTATTTAAGTATGGCAGATGCGGCATGTTATTTTGCCAAAGAGCAAGGGAGAAACCAGGTTCATCGATACAACAAGAATGATGAAAGTATGCAGCGCTATCAGCGCGAGCTTGATTGGGTATCTTCAATAAATAATGCACTAGAAGAAGGACGCTTCGAGCTTTTCTATCAATCGCTGAGGCCTCTGAGTAAAACCGCCGATGGACATTACTACGAAGTGTTACTAAGGCTGCGAGAGAAAGACGGAAAGCTTGTGGAGCCGGCCAATTTCTTACCTACTGCTGAGCGTTTTGAAATGAACGTGAGCGTAGATAAATGGGTAGTAACGAATACCTTCAAATGGCTGTCTGAAAACCCTGAGCACCTTGCCGAATTAAAACGATGCAGCATTAACCTGAACTGCCACTCGCTAGCAGATAGGGATTTTACGTTGTTTATTCTCAATGCGTTTGAAACCTTTAACATTCCATACACCAAAATTTGCTTCGAGGTGATTGAATCGGTAGCCATTATCAAAATGGAAGACACCCTTGCGTTTATGCGAACGTTTAATCGCCTTGGATGTTCTTTTGCGCTTGACGATTTTGGCAGCGGCTTCTCTTCGTACAGCTACCTTAAAAGTTTACCGGTAAGTCAGGTAAAAATTGACGGCATGTTTATTAAAGACATGCTCAACGATAGTGTAGACACGGCAATGGTTGCTTCAATAAACGATGTAGCAAAAGCCATGGGTATGCAAACCGTCGGCGAATTTGTTGAAAATGAAGGTACCATGGCCCAGCTAGGCAAAATGGGCGTAGATTTCGCTCAGGGTTACGGTGTTGCCAAGCCCGCTCCTTTGCGAGAATTTCAGCCCCTATAATAACCATCCCTAATGTGCGTGTTACGAAAAAAGTGATAGCACTAGCGTCAACTCGCGTATAATAAAATGGTAGACTTGCAAAAATAGAAGTCATCCCCACTTATTGCCTACTGTCCAAAGTGTAGAAGTAACATGAGTAGCAAACAGCCTAAATACGAATATGTCAGTACTGCAAAATTACCCACTCGAATGGGTGATTTTAAAATACACGGCTTTGTAGAAGCCAGCGGCCAAGAGCACGTTGCCCTTTCTTATGGAGAATGGAAAGCTGATGATGTAGTGCCTATTCGTATTCATTCAGAATGCTTAACCGGCGATTCTTTATTCAGTACCCGATGCGACTGTGGTTTTCAGTTAGAAAAAGCCATGCAGAACATAGTAGATAATGGACACGGTGTACTGCTTTACTTACGTCAAGAAGGCCGAGGCATTGGTCTTTTAAATAAAATTCGCGCCTACAACCTGCAAGATAGCGGCATGGACACGGTTGAAGCTAACGAACACCTTGGCTTTGACGCGGATTTAAGAAGCTATGACATCTGTAAGCTAATGTTAGATACCCTTGATGTTAAACACGTTGAGCTTATGACAAACAACCCTAAAAAACTGGCGGCGTTAAAGGCGCTAGGCATAGATGTGGTAGCGAGAAAGCCTATTGATCACGGCATAACAAAAGACAATAAACACTACCTTAAAACGAAGACGGAAAAGCTAGGCCACGCTTTCGACCCGCACGTTTTCAAATAGTTAGACACTGCGGCACAGCCGCGTATGCTCTAACGTCTACCCTTTTACAAAAAATGCCCACATTAAACGTGGGCATTTTCTATTCAGCTTAGGTTAATCTTGACTTGACCATAATGTATACAGACTTACCACATTGCGCGCGAAAAGCAGCTGCTTGGCAGCACAGCAATGTAAGGAGAATGTATGAAAAACATAACCTTATCTGTAATTATTGCGTTAGCCAGTGCCTCTGCGCTGCCTGTACTTGCTCAATCGAACAACAGCTTTAGTCAAGTTTCGTCTTCAGCTCAGCAATACTCTGACGCAGACTTAGACAGTGTACTTGCGCCCATTGCACTTTATCCCGATACCCTTCTTACACACATTTTGATTGCTTCTACTTATCCGTTAGATGTGGTTGCGGCCGATCGTTGGCGTCAAAGTAATAAGCATTTAGCACCGCAGCAGGTCGAAAGTGTATTAGAGGGCGTAAGCTGGGACCCTAGCGTAAAAGCGCTTGCTCCTTTCACCGATCTACTTAACACCATGGCCAATGACCTTGAGTGGCTACAGCAGCTTGGCGACAACGTACTTGTTGACCAAAGCCGTGTACTAGAGCGTGTGCAAGTACTAAGGCAGCATGCGCATAACACGGGCAACCTGGTAACCAACGACTATATTGAAGTTGAAACAGAGCGTGAAAACAGTCGAGACATCATTTACATCGAGCCTCGCCAGAGAGAAGTCGTATATGTGCCGTATTACGACCCCCATGTGGTATATGGCAACTGGTGGCATGTGACTTCCCCTGTACGCTGGCGTCACCACGTAAGCTATCATCACTATGGCAACGTTTATTGGTCTCCCAGTGTACGCCTTTCGACTTTCTTCTTTTTCGGTAGCGTACATTGGCACAATCGTCACGTGGTCATTCACCGTGAGCCCGTTCGTCGGTACTACCACGGTAGCCCACGAAAACGGGTGATAAGCCGCGATTATCGCCGCTGGGAGCACAATACTGTGCATCGCCGAGCGCGTTATTCTGAACGCGTTGTTCACAGTGCCCCTTCACGCTATGAGCATGCAAGTGTTACGCGGGCCAAACATTTATCTAATAAGCAAGTTAGAACGGTAAATACGCCAGCGCGTCATAACGATAAACCTTTAACGAGGTCTATCGATAACAAACCGGTAAAACGGACTATCGAGCCTAAACGGGTAACACCACTTAGAGAAAACCGCTTTCAGAAGCAAGATTCTACAAATCGTAAACAGTCAATAGAGCACGCCCTGAAACGCAACCAAGCGGTGGCCAGAAGTGAGAAGCCAAACCGAGACAACACATTAAAAGCGTTAAAGCGAGACAAACCCACTCGCGTTACACCCGCTTCAGAGTCGAAGCGCTACGCGAATAGAGGCGAAACAACGCAACGTTCAATGAAGCAAAGCGTCAATCGCCAGCGTGTTGAAAGAACAAGTCCGCAGCAACGAACGATTGCACGCGAGAGCAGTCAGCCCAAACGTATTGAGCGAGCTAGTAGCAACAGGTCGGTGAAACACTCCAGCCGGGAGAAGTCACAAAGACAAGTATCCCGTGTTGAGCGAAGCGTTTCAAAGGGCAACAGCTATAGACACTAAGCTTTAAGTAAACTCAGAAGGATACTCAACATTCAACAGGCTTGCCGACACTAGGTCGCAAGCCTTTTTTAAATCAGCTATGGTTAGATGACACCCTTATTGTGCGTCTTCGTGAAAGCTCTCTAAAGCTTCTACAAAGCGGATGGGAGACTGGGCATCTAGATTGAAATACAGTGAAGGCTCAATAAGCTCAAGTTCCATTATCGCCCAACTATCGTTTTGCCTTATTAAATCAACTCGCGCATAAAGTGCTTCATATGGCATAGCGTATAATGCTTTTTGGGCGATATTTAATTGTTCTTTATCAACGTTAACGGGGTGTAAGCTGCCGCCGTGCTCTTCCTGAACGCGAAAGTCACCCTTTTGGGGTACCTTTTTGATAGCGTGACTGTACTTACCACCAAAATAAAACAGCGAGTATTCACCTTCTTCAACGACACTGGTTAAAAAAGGCTGCACCATGAAGTCACGTTGATTAAACGTATCACAAAGTGCCCGCCGTTGATTATGCCAATCAGCCACCGAAAGTTTGAAAGTATCATCAGCGTTTGCGCTAAGCGTGGGTTTAATCACGACAGTGTCGCAATTGAAGCGTGAAAAGGCCTCATCAATAACACTGTTATCAAATGCACTACCCCACAACGTAGTAACAATAGGCACACCGTTTCGCTGTAAATCTTTAAGATAATGCTTTACTAAATTCCACTGCATAAGCGGCAGTGGGTTGAGCAAAGTAGTACCCGACGCATCAATCTGTTCTAAGCAAGCCATGAAGGCTTTTGGGTGCTGCTGATAATCCCATGTACTGCGCACTATCACGTAGTCAAACCTATCCCAACTCTCTAATTGGTTATGCCAGGATATGGTCTCTACAGACCAGCCACGCTCATTTAAATAAGGGATCAAAAGCTCGTCATACACAAAAAAATCTTCAAGATTGTTCGTCGATAGGAAAGCAATGGCGGGCATGTGTTATTCCTTTGATTTACATAAGTTTTAATGGATTAAACTTTTTTAATAATAGGAACTTCTATACCAAAGTTAAATGGTGAGAAAACGGTAACTTACGTAGAATAATGAGAAATTAGCACACCCCTAAATTTTAACCTACACTTAAATCCAAACACTTGTCGGAGATTGGCATGCAGTACCCTTGGCTCCTTGAAGGTCATAAAATTTTTCGCGTTGTAATTGTTATCCAACTACTCATTGCGGTTGCTATTGGTCTGTATACAGGTGAGCTTCTTCCTGCATTTATTTTTGGTATTCCCATTGCAGCATTGCCACTGGTACTTAGTTTTCAAAACCCTTACTCGGTAATAAGCCGTCATGCCATGGCCATTGGCGTACAGCTGCTTACTGCACTACATATACATCAGTCATTTGGGTTAATTGAAGTACACTTTGAAATATTCGTACTTCTTGCATTTCTTTCTTATTTCAGAGATTGGAAAGTGGTTGCCACAGGCACTGCGGTTGTTGCCGTTCATCATATTTCGTTCTTCTTTCTACAAGCAGGTGGGGCACCATTAATAATTTTTGAAGAGGGTCATGTAGCCTTCACTATTCTACTTATGCACGCAGCATTTGCATTAACTGAGGGCGGTGTATTGATTTACATGGCCAAGCAGGCCCATCAAGAAGGTGCCGGCGCCGCCGAATTGCGCCTAGCGATCGAAACCATGCAGCGAACAGATGGCAAACTCGATTTGTCCGTTGAGCTAAATCGCGGAAATCAGGTAGTAAGGCCTTTTGCTGAACTTATTGACCAAGTGAAATCGCTCATTGAGCTTGCTTCTAATTTGACTGATGAAGTGGTTAAAGGGGCTTCAAATATGGAATTGGCGGCAAATAACATGTTTGAAATCAGTCGGAACACTGACCAAGAGCTTGCTATGGTATCGGCATCGTCAGAAGAAATCGCACAAACCATGCAGCTTTCAACCGAGCAGACTACTCTTGCTAGCGACAAGGCATCAGCAGCGCAAAGTTCTTCCCAGTCTACCCGCGACTCTATTTCAAATACCAGTCGTACAATAGACTCATTGCGTAATACGCTCAATGCGGCGGCGCAAACTAACTCAGCATTAAACGAGCAGTGCTCACATATATCTGACGCCATGCGCTCTATCACCGCAGTGGCTGAGCAAACTAATTTACTTGCATTAAATGCTGCTATTGAATCGGCACGTGCAGGGGAACACGGCCGTGGCTTCGCCGTGGTTGCCGATGAAGTACGCACGCTTGCCATCCGTTCAAAAGAAAGTGCAGATCAGATTACCAGCATTACTGAACAGCTAGTTGCGCAAACGGCCAGCTCAGTTGAACAAATGCAAACCTGTATCCAATTGGTCGATGAAGCGGTAATTTCAAGCGATAGTGCTACTTCAGCGATGACAGAAATCATGCAGCAAATTCGCGAAGCCAGCGAGAGCATGACCGAAATTGCGACCTCTGCGGTGGAACAAGAAACGGCGTCAGCCTCTATTGCACAAAGTACTGCACGCTTGAGTGAATTTACTTCCGAAGAACTGGCTACCGCTGAATCGCTTGCTGGTGAAGTTGAGGTATTAGCACAAATTTCTCAGCGTATGCGCAGCGCCATTGAACGCTTTAAACTTTAGTGCAGACAATAAAGCACAGTGAAAGGCGATACGCCTTATGCAAAAAAAGACGAGCTGGTTAATACTTATACTATGGGCGGTAGGTTTACTTACCGCCTTACTAGTATACGGCCAGCGTCAACTCACAGACTTTGACCCTAATGGTGAGTTGCTACACCGAAGCACAGCACCAAATTTTGATTCATCCCTTGTTGATGTATTGAAAAGTCAGAACATCAACCCAGGGTCAGTCATTCATGTGGGAACGCAGTCTCGCTGCTATTGCGATACGCTAACTACACCACACCAAACTCAACTGCTTGCGAAACTCGGCGACGACTTTCACCACGTTAAACTAAATGTGGAAGATGTGCCTGAAATTGCCGCTATGCTTGAAGCCGTGCCAGCACTTATCGTTTTAGATAAACAGGATCAGCTTCGCTATTTAGGCCCTTATGCAACTGGCTATGGTTGTTTTACTGGAAAGAACCTTGTGGAGCAGGTAGTAGGCTACACCACACAATCCCGCTATAACGGCGCTGTAATTAATGCCGATGCTTCAGGGTGCTTTTGCTGAATCATTGGTACAAATTATGTAACGCTCTTTGCATATCGCAATATCACTAAAAATAGAGCTTAAAACGCGTATATTTTGCGTACTCTGTGCTCTTTAGTGAAAGCTTTACAAGGAGTCACACAATGCCCAAGCGCGCAATACTTTATCGCATGGTTACCCCAGAGCATATTTGCCCTTTTGGACTCAAGTCAAAAGACTTGCTAGAAAGAAAAGGCTATAAGGTCGACGATCATCATTTATCAAACCGCAGTGAAACCGATGCCTTTAAAGAAAAGCATAATGTTGAGACTACGCCGCAAACGTTTATCGATAATAAACGCATTGGTGGCTATGACGACCTGAGGGATTACTTTAATTTAAAGCAAGAAAGCGAGTTTGGGTCACGCTACACACCTATCATCGTAATTTTTTCTCTAGCCGCCCTCATGGTGTTTGCGCTTATGTTCAAAGGCGGGCTACCAACGGGTATTGAACCTTTTGCAATGAATTTCATTGGTGTCACCATGGTGATCCTCGCCCTACAAAAGCTACAAGACATCGTGGCCTTTTCAAATCAGTTTGTTACCTATGATTTATTGGCAATGAAGCAGGTTAGGTACGCCTATGTGTACCCTTTTGCAGAAGCCTTTGCTGGGCTAGGCATGCTTGCGGGGCTTCCTGCACTGTTGGTTTCGCCCGTTTCCATTTTTATCGGTGCTATAGGTGCAGTTTCCGTTATTAAGGCCGTATATATCGATAAGCGCGAACTTAAATGTGCCTGTGTTGGTGGTAATTCAGATTTACCCCTTGGTTTTATTTCACTTACTGAAAACCTTGCCATGTTAGGTGCGGGCCTTTACATGCTTACAAGATGGCTAGCCTAAATTAAAGGTGACAGAGCCGTGAGGTTGTGCGTTACCCACTCTTAAATTAGATGCATACAGCGTTAATTTAAGTGACTTAGCGCGGAGCCCTATTGAGGGTCTTCAATAGGGTGGCTCATCCCCTTTATATGCGCCACTACACTTCGACCCAATGCACTTAAGTCGTAGCCGCCTTCTAACATACTGACTATACGACCATTGCAGCATGCGTCGGCAACAGCGCGAAGTTGTTGGCTTATCCAAAAATAATCATCTTCTACTAAACGGAGGTGAGCCATAGGGTCTTCTGCATGGGCGTCGAAGCCCGCAGAAATAAAAATAAGCTCAGGTTGAAAGTTGCGTAGTGCAGCAAACCAGTGCTGTATTTTTTCTCGAAATACTTCTCCTGTAGCCCCTGCATCCAGAGGAACAGATAGCACGTTACTTGCCAACACTGGCGAACCGCTATGGGGATAGAAAGGATGCTGAAAACTGCTGCACAACATAATGCGTTGATCACCAGCAACAATTTGCTCGGTCCCATTTCCGTGGTGTACATCAAAATCGATAATGGCAACCCGTTTTAATTCATAGTTTTGCAGCGCGTAGCGGGCAGCTATAACAATGTTATTAAAAATACAGAAGCCCATTGCACTGTCGTAGGTAGCATGATGACCAGGCGGCCTTGTCGCGCAGAACGCTTGCCTGTCGCTACCTTCCATAACCCAATCCACGGCGTTACATCCCGAACCAGCGGACTCCAGTGCTGCATTTAAGCTATGTCGCATTAAGCCAGTATCTTCGTCTAACCACGCCACATTATCTTTACCTTCAGAATAAAGCGTTTTTTCGTGATCACTGAATATTAATTGGGCCGCATGCTCAAACACACTTTTTACATAATATGGGTCGTGCGCTAGCTTGAGGTAGGCCTCGGCGATAGGCGCGGCGTCGGCATGCTCACACACCATATCTAGTCCGGAAGAAAGCAGTTGGTCATCTATAGCGAACAAACGGTCGGGCGATTCGGGGTGGTCTTTGCCTAAATCATGCTTAGTACCGTGCTTGCCGCGAAAAATTTTTATTGTCATGGAAGTGATGCCACGTCTAGAACTAACTCTATGTCACTGGGGTCGCCAGTAAATTTTCGTTTAAATTGGGCTTGTTCGAAAATCGCAATCATCGGGCTATTGTCGCCACGCACATAGGCCATCATCTTGGCAATACCCCGTACTTTTGCAACGTTGATAAGCTCGTTTAACAAGCGACTTGCCATCCCCTTACCTTGTTGAGTTTCTCGCGTGACAAATGCAGCTTCACAAGTGTTGTCATTTGGATTGAAGTAAAACCGCCCTACTGCGTGAATGGTAATGCGTGAGCCTTCTTGCCTCACAATACACAGCGCCGCATCAGAGCTTTGATCTACCGACACCAAGTTACACGATTTCTCACGAGACATTTGCTTCGGGTCGTAGTTGTAACGAAGTCTTAGTGTTTCTTTGGTGTGGGAATAGAAGAATTCCTGCAGTCGTCTTTCATCCGCTGGATTCAGCGGGCGCATGTAAAATGTCTCACCTTGGATATTGAGTTTCTTCAGCTGAATAGCCCCTAACTCAGGAATGTCAGTGGGGTATTTTTCCTGATAATGGGGCACCCAGTAATGCTGCCTTACTTCTTCTAAGAGTGCGGCACGAAACTTAGGGTGGGCCACGCGAATAAGCTCTAGAGCGCGCTCGCGAATACTTTTTCCTTTAAGCGACGCTATGCCATATTCGGTTACCACATACTGTACATTACCCCGCGACGTCACTACCCCTGCGCCTTCGCTTATACGCGGTGTAATGCGGGAGATAGTTTCATTTTTTGCAGTAGAAGGCAGTGCAATAATAGCTTTACCGCCTTTGCTGATAGACGCCCCCGTTACGAAATCAACTTGCCCGCCTATACCACTGTAAAAGTCATAGCCCAAAGAGTCTGCTACCACCTGCCCAGTTAAATCCACTTCAAGCGCACTGTTTATGGCAACCATATTATCGTTTTTGGCGATATTAGTAGGTTTGTTTACATAGCTGCTTGGGTAAAACTCAATGTGAGGATTGCTATCGATTAAATCGTATAGCTTGCGTGTACCAATGGCAAAGCTGGTAACAATTTTACCAGGGTGGAAAGTTTTCTTTTTATTCGTAATAGCGCCAGACTCTAACAGCTCAATAATGCTGTCAGTAAGCATTTCGCTATGAATACCTAAATCTTTGTGATTGCACAGGTATTTGAGGGTAGCACTGGGTATTTTTCCAATACCGAACTGCAACGTAGCGCCATCGTCCACCAGCATAGATACATACTGACCAATTCGCTCTGCCACCGAATCAATGGGCGGCGGCGTAACTTCAACAAGCGGCTCTTCCGCTTCTATGCAGGCCGTAATTTCACTGATATGAATATAGGAATGTCCGGCAGTTCTTGGCACCTGAGGGTTAATTTGAGCAATGACTTTCTTACTTTGCCTAATGGCAGACATGGCAATATCTACCGCAGGGCCAAGCGAACAATAGCCAAACTCATCAGGAGGACTTACGTTAACCAGCGCAGCATCTAGCGCTAGCGTACCATCGCTAAACAAGCTTGAAATTTCAGAGAGGAAGACGGGTGTATAATCTGCACGGCCCTCGTCAACCGCTTTTCGCATGGCTTCGCCACCAATGAAAAACGTGTTGGCCTTAAAGAGGTTCTTATATTCTTCTTTCACCCATCGGGTATCGCCCAAGGCCAGCATATGAACCAATTCAATATCGCTAAACCCTTCGCTATTATCAATAAGGTGCTGCACCAGTGCGTGTGGTACTGCCGCATTTCCTCCAACAAAGACACGACAACCCGACTTTATCAGCGACGACCATTGCGGCGCATGAGGTAAGTTAAATGTCATTTCCTTCTGCCCTGTTTTAAGCAATGCCCCATCATGCCATAAATACTGGCAATTTCATGCATTAACCCACGCGTGACTATAAGCGATTAGTCTTAGCCTTACAGACTAAAATGCAGATACAAAAAAGCCTACATAATCGATAGCGCGCCCATGCGGTTATCAATAAGTAGGCTTATAACAGTGTTTTTAGCTTTTAATGTTTAGACATTACTTTTTTAAAGATTGCCTAACATAGATTTTTAACGAAGCGCGATGGCATAACTTAAAAAGGCTGAAACCCAGCAGTCGTTGCGCTGGCATTTAATGGCCTAATAGCGGAATTTTTCCAACCAATTTCTGAAAAATGGTGAAATAACAGACTTACTGTTCGCAAGGCGATGCCCATCGTTTAGCAGTAACAATTGTGCTTTTTGATGGCGTGCGTACTTAAGGCTGTTTTCAATAGGCACGATGTCATCGTTCCAGCCATGCACTAAGCTAACGTAACCATCATAGGGGAAACGTTGAACTTTATAGTTGGGTAAGTAAAGCGCAGGCGCCATTAAAAACACGCCTCTGGCTGAGATTTGACTAGCGGCGGCCAGTGATACATAACCGCCCATACTAGAACCTACCAACACAACATCGTTGCACTTTTCAGCTATGGTTTCTTTTAATCGCTCTAAGCGAGCTTCGGGACAATCGAGATCTTGATAGTCAATGCTCTCAACACCAAAGCCCATATCGTTTGCTACATTAGAAAGCGTGGTTATTTTACTGCCCCATGGTCCGCTTTCTTTACCGTGAGAAAAAACAACGGTGGTCATTACAATATCCCTATTCAAAAAATTGAAAAGTTTTTACCCACTCTAGCGTACTTGCTTATTGCTTGTCTTCCTTATGAAATAGTTTTTCTACCATAACGTAGAACATAGGTACGAAGAATATTGCTAAGAAAGTCGCAGCAAACATGCCGCCCATTACCGCAATACCAATAGCATTTTGACTTGCTGCACCGGCACCACTGGCTAACGCTAATGGCGTTACACCCAGAATAAACGCCATAGACGTCATCAAGATAGGGCGGAATCGCTGAGAAGCAGCATTAGAAACCGCAGTCATTAGGTCTTCGCCGTTTTCATACTGCTCTTTGGCAAACTCAACAATAAGAATCGCATTTTTCGCCGCCAAACCCACTGTTGTTAGAAATGCGACCTGCAAATACACATCATTTGGCAGGTTAAATATAAAGGCTGCTGTTACCGAGCCTAAAATACCTAATGGCACAACAAGCATTACTGCAAAGGGTACCGACCAGCTTTCGTATAATGCAGCTAAGCACAGGAACACAACCAGTATAGAAATGGCGTACAGCATAGGCGCCTGAGAGCCGGCCTCTTGCTCTTCGTAAGATAAACCTGACCACTCAATGGCAAAGCCAGGGGGCAACTGTTCTACCAGCTTTTGCATTTCGGCCATTGCTTCACCTGACGATACGCCCTCTGCTGCACTACCCTGAATGTTGACCGACGACAGGCCATTAAAACGCTCTAGTTTGGGCGAACCATACACCCATTCTGTTGTTGAGAAGGTGCTGAAAGCTACCATCTCTCCATCGCTGTTGCGCACAAACCATTTATCTAAATCTTCAGGCGTCATACGATGAGGCAGGTCTGCCTGCATGTACACCCGCTTAATGCGCCCTTTATCGATAAAGTCGTTCACATAGCTTGAGCCCCATGCGATTTGCAATGCGCTGTTGATTTCACTTAAGTTCAAACCAAGTGCCGACGCTTTTTCGCTATCAATATTGATTTTAAACTGAGGAACATCGCTTAAACCGTTAGGGCGAACACCTGACAATTTAGGGTTCTGTGCAGCCATACCTAGCAGCTGATTACGCGCATTCATTAGCGCCTCGTGGCCATTACCGCCGCGGTCTACCAGCTGCATATCAAAGCCTGTGGCGTTACCTAACTCCATAATGGGAGGCGGTACTATGGGAAAGGCTGACGCATCTTGAATTTGGCTAAATGCGCCAAATGCTCTGCCCATTACTGCAAAGGCCGAGTTACTTTCATCGCGCACACTCCAATCGTTGAAGTTCAAAAATGCCATACCGGCATTTTGCGCTTGCCCCGCAAAACTGAAGCCCACAACAGCGAACATACCGTTTACTGCTTCTTGTTCTTGCTCAAGAATGTAGTCTTCAACTTGTTTAATGGATTCAAGGGTACGTCCAGCTGTTGCGCCTGGTGGCGTACTTACTAGTACCATCATTCGACCTTGATCTTCATCGGGAAGAAAGGCGCCCGGAAGCTGGCTGAAGATAAACACCATTCCGCCCACCAGTAAGCCGTATACAACAAAGTAACGCTTAAAACGCTTCGCCATGTGGTTGGTGGTTTTCTGATAACGGTCACGACCTTTGTTAAACGTGCGGTTAAACCACCCAAAGAAACCTTTATTTTTATCGTGATCCTCTGAGTGCTGCTTTAATAACGTGGCGCACAAAGAAGGCGAGAGCACGATAGCAACCAGCACAGAGAACGCCATCGCTGAAACAATAGTTACCGAAAACTGACGATAAATAGCGCCCGCGGAACCGCTGAAAAACGCCATAGGAATAAATACAGTTGAAAGCACCGCTGCAATGCCTACAAGGGCACCAGTGATCTGTGACATGGACTTTTTCGTCGCTTCAGCAGGCGGTAAGCCTTCTTCTTCCATAATACGCTCAACGTTTTCTACAACAACGATAGCGTCATCAACAAGAAGACCGATAGCCAGTACCATGGCAAACATGGTCAATACGTTGATACTGAAACCAAAGGCCAATAGCACCGAGAAAGTCCCAAGTAGTACAACAGGTACGGCAATGGTGGGAATAAGCGTTGCGCGCCAGTTTTGAAGAAACAGCAGCATCACTAAGAATACCAATACTACCGCTTCAATAAGCGTATGAACTACCGACTCAATAGAAAGCTCAATAAAGGGCGAACTATCAACGGGATATACTACTTTTACTGTATCAGGCAAATTTGCGCGAAGTTCTTCCACCCGAGCTTTTACTGCCTTGATGGTGTCTAACGCGTTTGCACCAGAAGCAAGACTTATTGCCATTCCCGATGCTGGCCTGCGGTCGTAACGAACAATAACGTCGTAGCTCTGTGCGCCAAGCTCTACCCTTGCAACATCGCGTACGCGAATTTGCGAGCCGTCGGTATTCACACGCAGTACAATATTTTCAAAGTCTTCTACAGTTTGAAGTCGACTTTGCGCCTGAATAGTAGCGTTAATTTGTTGGTTTTCGATAGCAGGCAAACCGCCTAACTGACCCGCTGACACGTCGGTGTTTTGAACCTGTACTGCACCCTGTACGTCGGTAGGCGTTAAGTTGTAGCTGTACAGTTTATCGGGGTCTAGCCAAATACGCATTGAACGCTGCGCACCGAACACCCGTACGTTACCTACGCCATTAACCCTAGAAATGGGGTCGCGAAACTGAGAGACGAGCAGATCACTTAAATCGTACTGCGTCATTGAGTCGTCTTCAGAGTAAAAGCCTACCGCCAATGCAAACGCGCTGTTTGCCTTAGTCACAGTTACCCCTTGTTGCTGCACTTGCGTAGGCAGCAGCGGCAGTGCACCCTGTACCTTATTTTGAGTTTGTACCTGTGCAATATCGGGGTCAGCGCCGGGCTCAAAAGTCAGCGTAATTGACATACTGCTGTTTGAACTACTTGCCGAGAAATAACGAAGATTGTCGATTCCTGTCAAGCTTTGCTCGATAACCTGTGTTACCGAGTTTTCAACGGTTTCTGCAGAGGCACCTGGATACGTTGCAGAGATAGTGACCGAAGGTGGCGCCACCTTGGGATATTGTTCAATGGGGAGTGAGGTAATAGCCAACACACCCGCCATCATTGTGATAATTGCCAGCACCCATGCAAACACGGGCCTGTCTATAAAAAAACGAGCCATATTACTTAAATCCCTTGTTTGCTATCGTGAGCCACGTGATGAAGGTTGCCACTCTGACGGATTCACTTTGGCACCCGGTTTCACCTTCTGATAACCCGTTACAATCACTTTTTCGCCTTCGCTAACACCGCTTTGTACAACGTAGCTGTCGCGGTAAATTTCACCTATTTCCAAGGTTCTACCTTCTACTTCGTTATTCTGATTGACCACATACACTGATAAAGAACCGTCTGGTTGACGTGTTGTGGCACGTTGGGGTACTAGCAGCGCGTTCTCACGCCCGGTTATAACATGGCCTTTTACAAACAAACCTGGGAGCAACACGCCATCGGGGTTTGGCATTTCGGCACGCAAGGTTACCGAGCCAGTAGATTCTGCTACCGTAACTTCTGAAAATTTAACGCTTCCCGTTTGGTCATAGCGTTGTCCAGTTACTTCATCCACGGTGAGTTCAACGTCTAGCGAGCCTTGGGTTTTCATTGACTGTCGCAACGTAAGAATTGATGCGCCAGACTCCTGCATATCGATATAAACAGGATCTAATTGAGTAATAGTTGCTAACTGCTGCGCTTGGTTTGTTGTTACAAGGGTACCTTCAGTAACATATGAACGGCTAATTCGACCGCTAATTGGCGCGTACACTTTGGTGTAGCCCATATTAACCTTAGCAACATCAACCGCCGCCTCAGCAACGCTTATCGCAGCCTGAGCTTGCTCCTTTTGTGCAATAACATCGTCGTATTCCTGTTTGCTCACCGCATTTTGTGCAACAAGGTCATCGTAACGTCGCGCTTTAGCTTCCAGCGTTTTCAAATTTGCTTGAACACTCTTTAGATCAGCTTTGGCACTGTTTAGCTGTGCCATATAGCGCGCTTCATCGATTTGATATAGCTGCTGCCCTTTTTCGACATGGGCGCCTTCTTCAAACAAACGTTCGGTAATCACACCATCTACCTGAGGGCGCACCTGAGATTGGCGCGACGGACTTACGCGCCCTGGCAACACCATTTCATGCACTACAGGTTGTTGTTTCAGTGTAACCACCGATACTGAAGGTGCAGGCATACCTTGCTGAGCACCCTGCTGTGCTTGCTCACCTTCATTCGAACACCCAATAACACCCAAAAGAGTTATTAATGCTGCAGTAACATAAAAAATGCGACTCATAAAATTTCTATTTCCCAATAACTTTCATACAGAACACTACCTTGCTCTATATCGACAAATTAAACGTAAGTTTTGCTTCCGATGCGCCGAGTTATCTCAATCCCTATATCCTGACATGGGGAGATAATCGGAAAAGACGTGGCATAGTTAAGCGATCATTGATACGAATCTACGCTCTTATAGGTCATATTGTGCGCATTTGGCGATAATAATAAAAGCTAATGAAGCTGAAGTTACCGATGTTGTCGGTCAGTTACCGCACCCTATATACATTATGCGAATAATACGAAGGTATAAGGTAAAGCATGTTCTATTTAAACGAATAGTAACGGCTAAGCACTTGGTAAGCATGAATGACCGACTGGGCTTCTTTCTGCGTTCCGCCTTTATCAGGGTGTGCAGATTGCAGAGTACGTTTGTAAACGCGTTTTAGCTGAGCAAGGGTGACCGGCTCATCAAGTGAAAGGCCAAGTATAGTGTGAGCTTTTTCTATATCGTCTAGATCATGACTGCTACTTCCGCCGCTAGACATACGCTGCCAAAATGCGTTTAACAACGTATCGACGGCTTCACGATCCGTTTTTTCAAAATTTGCCCAATCTAGGTAATACTCAGCCAGCGGCTCTGAGTTATTAAGTGCCGTCACATTTTTATTGTTGCTACCTTGCGTTAAACCTCGCTCACTAAAAGGTGTGAACTTTATGCACAGCGCATGAATCTCTAATTCCCCGTCGTTCTGCTTAATCCAATAGCGCTTCAATTGATACAGGGCGTGAAACAGGACAAAGTGCGTTTTAAATAGCATTAGCGAGTCTCGCAGTGCATCTTCATCGAAAAAAGAGTACGGCGCCTTTTTTAGCATTTCAATAAGCTCATACTCAGAAATACCATTGATAAACCGTGCTTTTTGCGTCGACAAAATATCAACAAGAAGTTCAACTTGCAGTGCGTATGTGTGGCTGGCGTCTGCTTGTGTATACAAACCTAGTACCTATAAATTAACGTCGGTAGAAGAAGATAATATACCAGCCCGCATAGATAATTACCCACTCAGCGAGAGTTAAAATGTTCGTAATCGCGGCGTGTTATCGCTGGTTCTGAGTGGGCACTTATCTATGCGGACTGGTATTATCCTTGTACAAATATGTTGCGCAGGGCCTAGTCGAATTTTCTTTGCCAAAAGTAAACCAAATCTTTGCGTTCACTGTTAAAGTAGATTGGACAAATTAAAAGAATAACTTTGGAGTTCCCTTGAAAGCACTCATTGCCCTTACCAGTATTGTTGGTTTTTTAATGGTGGTGTTACCTGGACCGCTATATCAGTACGCAGGTGTTAGTTTAGGCACCGCATTTACCTCACTTCGTTTCGGCGTGTACGTAGGCGGCGCGGCGTTGATACTGATTATTCTACAAGTATTGATTAATCGGAAGAACGTGAGTTGGGGTAGTACATTTATATGTGCTGTTCTCGCGTTAGTAGCCGTTGGCATGCCCGTTAGCATGATGAGTAAAGCGAGCGCCGTTCCTCCCATTCACGACATAACCACAGACGTAACTAATCCACCTGAGTTCGTTGCTATTGCGCCACTTAGAGAAGGCGCGCCAAATACCATTGCTTATGAAGGTGGTGATGTTACCAAGCAGCAGCTTGAGGCCTACCCAGAAATTAAAACTCAGCTACTTCCTCAACCTATAAATGAAGTGTACATGGCTGCTGAAAAAGCTATCGCGGCACTAGGTTGGGAGCGAGCAAGTGAAGGCGCATTGCCCAATACGCTAGAAGCAACCGAAACAACAACTTGGTTTGGCTTCAAAGACGACGTGGTCATTCGATTAACCGCAAAAAGCGATGATACGCTTGTCGATATTCGCAGTAAGTCGCGAGTAGGTAAAAGTGACTTGGGCAAAAATGCTGAACGAATTGAAATTTTCATGGCAGAGCTAAGAAACCAGCTTGGTTATCAATAAGTTCGCCAACAAATAGATTAAAAGCGAAAGCCCGCTAGTGATTAACTAGCGGGCTTTTTAATGCTTTGACTTCGTTAAGGTGTACAGCCGTAATAAAATTTAGCGCCCTCTAAATCAAAGCCTTTCCCTGTTACTAGTGAGCTAATTTAAGAACCACTACGCCTGCCACTATAAGCGCAACGCCAAAGTATCGGGCTAACGACGACGGGTCGCCATAAAACATTACGCCAACTAAAAATGTGCCCGCTGCACCTATACCCGTCCATACGGCATACGCTGTACCGATAGGTATTTGTTTTTGTGCCATCCACAGGCAAAAACCGCTGGCAGCCATAAACCCTATTGCAAGTAGAATTCCTATGACGCGAGTTTCCGCTTCTTGCGACAGTTTAAGTCCCACGGGCCAACCAATCTCTAGTAAGCCCGCAACGATTAAATAAATCCAGCTCACTTGTACATCCTTAAAATTACTTGTTTTGGCTTATCGGTAAAGTATACCTGCAAGGTTTTAAGATGATATTCAATGCGTCTTAGCATGTTGCGATTCAGCGTTTTCTCACTAAAGGCTTGCCAACTGAATACTCACCATTCCTAGTACCGCAGCGTTTAAACGGTTGAACCAGCGCCAAAACTTAGGGCGCTGCATATGATGTGCAAAACGCGCTGTCAGGGTACTTAAACCTATGAACCACACGACAGATGCGCCAATCGCACCACCAACGAACCACCATTTATTTTCCTGCCACTGGCTCGCCAAGTTCCCCATAAGTAACAAAGTATCTAGATAAAAATGAGGGTTTAACCAGGTTACCGCTAGCGCAATAAGCAAAGCCTTTTTGAAAGACAGTTGCTTTTTTGCCATCTCCAGAACAAGCGCGTCGTTAGCTAAAGAAGACTTTATTTTGTTAAACGCTATCCACAACAAAAAGGCTACGCCAGCCCACTTGGTAACGGTTACCAGCATTGGATACTCTTGCAACAACAAGCCGAATCCCATAGCGCCTAAGCTAATAGAAATGGCATCGCTTAAAATAAACAGCAAAACAAATAGAGAGGTCCATTGTCGTTTCATCGACTGCTCGATCAGAAAGCTGTTTTGCGCGCCTACCGCGATGATAAGGGTACCGCCCATCACGAAACCACTAGTTGCTGCCGCCAACATGATAAATGCCTCTTAGAATAAATAATTAAATAAATAGCGTGTGTGCTTTTTGCTTGGTCTTTATAGCTGCCCTTGCCACTTAACATCGGGTATGAGTACCCAAGCAAACATTTGAACTGGCGCTATTTTATACACCTTGCGTTACTTAATTAAATTAATGATACTTGTATTGAATAAGCAAAATTAATAATTTTAACGTTCATTTCACAGGCTTCAAAAATGTTAGATTACGACGCGCTTAGATGCTTTCATGAAGTATTACGCTATGGCGGTTTCGAAAAAGGTGCGCAGGCCTTAAACCTCACCCAATCTGCGGTTTCGCAAAAAATTAAACGCCTTGAACAAAGCGTGGGCGGGCCAGTTATGGTGCGAACAAAGCCACTTCGGGCAACGCCACTGGGAAAAGAGCTGCTGGCACATATACAGAAAGTGAGCGTACTAGAAGAAGCCCTTAACATTAAAAGTGGTTTAGAAGCTTCAGCTGCTCCTATCAGCGTGGCGGTAAACAACGATGTGCTT
The DNA here is from genome assembly GCF_005117025.1 of Alteromonas portus. Lineage (GTDB taxonomy): Bacteria > Pseudomonadota > Gammaproteobacteria > Enterobacterales > Alteromonadaceae > Alteromonas > Alteromonas portus. The sequence continues at coordinate 192,536 of NZ_SWCO01000009.1, forward strand.
GCCACTTGGTTTTCGCGAGTTATGGCGGCGTTTAGCGATAAACGGGCTAACCCCGTGCACATCGTCAATGCAGACCAAACACAAACCAGAGACATTCTTCAGCAAGGCCGTGTTATGGCATGTATCAGTCAAACGGGCACACCCGTTACGGGTGGCCAGTCTGTAAGATTAGGCACCATGCGCTATCAGCTTTACGCGTCACCACGCTTTATCGAGCGATATCTTCACAAAGACGTATCGCCTGAAAATGTCATGAAAACACCAGGTCTTTTGTACGATGAGTACGATGTTACGTTACTTACTGACTATCAAAGAGAGTGCCTGCATATGGCCCCTACGTTTGCCACATGTCATTGGTACCCGTCGTCGCACGGCTTTGTGAAAATGGCGTTAGACGGTGTGGTGTGGGCGCTGCTTCCCACGCTACAGGTTGCACAAGAAGTGAAAGAAGGTGAGCTCATTGCGCTATTCCCCGACAAAGAACTAGGCGTCCCTCTTTTTTGGCACTGGACTACGCTAGAATCGGCCGCCCTAGCCGATCTGACCAAAGCCGTAAAACAGGTTGCCAAGGCGCAATTAAAATAACAGCCTATTAAGGGTTAGCAGTGCATTGGGCAGATTTATGTTTCTCTTTCACGCTGTACATCAACTCGTCGGCTTTAGTTAATAAGCTCGATAAGTCTTTACAGCGCTCTTTTGTGATGTAAGCACCTACACTTGCTGTTGCGTTTATAACAACATTCTCCGTTCTTATATCTCGCTCTGCCAAGCTCTCCTCAATACGGGCAGCCAACCGCTCGGCCTGACCTTCACTGTAACAGTGACTTAATACCACAAACTCATCCCCACCTAAGCGACCAACGGCATCTTGTTCTCTACATCGGCTCATTAAAATTTTAGCAATAACTTGCAAAACCTTGTCTCCCGCGTGATGTCCATACTGATCATTAATCTCTTTAAATTTATCAATATCAATGAAAAGTAATGTCAGATAGCCGCCCTCTTTGTTGAAGTTATTCAACAGCGATTGCGCTACCCCCTCCCAGCCACTGCGATTCAATACTTTACATAGCGAGTCAGTCGATGCCCGTTTAAATGCACTTAGCCTGTCATCATCCAGTTTTTTCACTTTTCTCGATGTGGCGATGGCGAAAATAAAGGCCTCGATAGTAATACCCACTATAAGCGCATATCGGTACATGAATGCCGATACGTCTACGAAAACCAAACGAAAAAGCATTGTAAAAACCATAACGGCTATGCCAAGCATGACCAAATTTGCGCAATGTACCTTGCGATACGCGGCATAGACACATGCAGATAAGGTGCACGTCATGGTTATAAGAGTGATCAAGCTCAGCATACTGTTTATTTTCATAGCATCTGAAACTGGAAGGATAAGCTGAACAACTGAAAACGCGAGTGCTGCGCAGGCCATTCCAAGCATAAATTGGCGCTGCCACCCTTTTAGTAGCGCTTTGAAATCAAGTAGCTGGTCTAAAAATTTCACCCCTGCAAAGACAGTTATCCCTGCAAATAATAAATGCAGTTGAAAGTTTGCAAGTAGTGCAACTTGCGGAAAGACTATGTTTAAAAGCCCTTCTTGCAGTAGAAAGAACACACCCGCGCTGAAAACGTAAAAACTGTAAGAATAAAAACCGTAGTTTTGCATGCTGGTTCCCAGCATGCCTACATATAAGGTTAGCGCTAAACAGAAACCAATAAATAAGCTCATAGTAAGCGTGTGAACCGATACATATTTTTGAAAGTCACTGAGCGGCGTTACTTTTAACGTCACGCTACGTTCCACCTGTGCATTAATATCAAGGTATAGTCGGTCATTTGAACTGTCGATCGCATACGCTTCAAACGCGCTAGGTAACCGTTGAACTTTGCGCATTTCACTGTCGTAGAGCTGGTTATAGTTTATATAGTTTCGCGGGAAATAAAGGATGTGTTGCGCATCTATATTGCATCTCAACCTGAGACGCTGATCGCCTGATTGCAGCATCATAGTAGAAGAGTGAGGATCTGCGCTATCTTCTAAGTAACATTTAGCAAGCGAGTGGGCACTTGCTGCACATAAAAAAAGGCCGATAAATAAGCGAATAAAATTACGTGACACACACCATGTCATAGATTTGCTTCCTACTGGTACCGCAGCCAAATCCGTGTAGCAAAAATATCCTTGTACGGCTATTACACTAAGATAAGTATGCTTGGTTATATTAAGGTATGAAAAACCAACACATATTAAGCTTAGTTTATAAATTTTAGTTCGCTAAAAAAAATACCCCTTGTGCACAAAAAATTAACATTAGAAGAATATAGAACGTTCTTTTACAGTCCTCCGAGAGATTTACCTTTAAGAAATTTTGAAGTGAAAACGCCTACTTCACAAATTAGGTTGATAGGTATACTTTTATTTAACGTCGTTCAATGGCAGGTATTGCGAAGTAAGCATCTAAGTCTGTTTCTTTTAATGCATCAAGTTTGCGCTTTCTCTCAGCTCTTTCGTTTATGGTTTCCCCGAACACTTCTATATGCAAATCAGCAATTAGGGCCCTACCTTCTTCTTTGCTGATCAAGCCCATTAATTCGCCGGCGTGCATAAATCCTTGAACCCGATACTTTTCTGCCTCTACCTTTTTGCCTTCCTTGCTCGCGTTATAAAGGCTCACAAGTTGAGTTCTACAAGCGTCAATAAATACATCTTTTTCATTCTTGTTTTGCATTCGCACACCCCTTTTATTAAGCCTTTATACCTTAACGATATTTGATCATTTTAGATACCGTCATCAAAGCTAGCTTAGTGTCGCGTTACCTTGGCCATAACGCACGTCAAAAATAGCTTCAACTAAAGTTCATTGGTGAGAACGCCATATACCACCTACGCTTTATCAAGTGCTGGAAGTTTAACTTTCAGGAAGTCACAGACAAACGTAAGCGAGCATTACTATGCGAGTAAAAATAGCCTTGGGAATGGTCACAGCCATGGCGTTTGCTCCCCTTGTTACAGCTAAGGGGGCGGCAAAAGGAAATGCTCATCATTGGGAAACGTCACCTCATCATTTATCGGCACTAGTAGGTACCACTTACACAAAAGAGTGTGGCAACGCATTCACTTTGGGCATCGATTATGAGTACCGGCTAAGCGATTTCTTAGGTGTGGGATTTGTTGCTGAATATGCCTTTGAAGATCTAGACGCTTACACTTATTTACTCGTCGCCGACCTTCACATTACCAACAATTTTATCGCACAAATTGGCCCTGGCGTTGAATTTCACGGCAGCCATAAAATGGAAGTAGCCCGGTTAGGCTTTTTATATGAGTTCGAAATATCAGGCTTTACCATCTCGCCACAGCTTCATTACGACTATCACCGAAACCACAAAAGTGCGGTTGTTGCTGGATTAGCAATTGGTATGTCGTTTTAAACCACCTGCCCTGCTGCCCAACCGCTGCTCCAAGCCCACTGAAAGTTAAAGCCGCCGAGCCAGCCGGTAACGTCAACCACTTCACCTATGAAGTAAAGGCCTTCGACGTTCTTGGCCATCATGGTTTTTGACGAAAGTTCGTTGGTGTCTACGCCGCCAATGGTGACTTCCGCTGTTCGATAGCCTTCAGTGCCGTTTGGCTTTATTTGCCAATTTTCTAGCGTGTCAGCAATAGCATCGCATTCGCCGTGGGTAAGCTGTTTTACCGGAACATTGCGCCAGTTATGATATTCAATAAAGCTTTGCACCATGCGCTTAGGGAATACTTTATTTAAACACGTAGCAAGTAAGGCATCGGGGGTTTCAGTGCGCGCTGTTTGCAAAAGCGCCGTGGCGTCGTCATTGGGTAGCGTGTTAATGCTTAAGCTGTCACCCGCCTCCCAATAACTTGAAATTTGCAGCATAGCAGGGCCGCTTAACCCACGGTGGGTAAACAACATTGCCTCTTTAAACGTAGTGTCGTTGCAGCTGGCATATACATCAACTGCGATACCGCTAAGCTCTGCCAGTATGTCTTTGTCTTTATCGTGTAAGGTAAAGGGCACGAGTGCGGCGCGTGTGGGTAACACGTTCAGGCCGAATTGCTCTGCAATTTTGTAACCGAATGGCGTCGCCCCCAGCTTTGGCATACTTAAACCACCGGTTGCAATTACTAAAGACTCACAGCTATATTCGCCGTTCGAAGTGGTTAGTAAGTACCCACCTTCAATCTTTTCTACGCTTGTAATTTCACAGCGAGTAGTAATGGTAACGGCTGCTTTTTTACATTCGTTAAGCAATAAATCGACGATATCTTTGGCGCTGTCATCACAAAACAATTGGCCCAAAGTTTTTTCGTGATAGGCAATACCATGCTCGGCAACCAAGCCAATAAAATCCCATTGGGTATAGCGACTTAGTGCCGACTTACAAAAGTGAGGGTTTTGCGATAAGAAATTGGCGGGTTCTGCGTACATATTGGTGAAGTTACAGCGGCCACCGCCTGACATAAGAATCTTGCGGCCTACTTTTTTGGCATGATCGAGCACTTCTACGCTGCGCCCGCGCGCGCCTGCCTGTGCCGCGCAGAACAGCCCTGCTGCACCTGCACCAATTACTAAAACGTCGCGCTTAATCACTTTGTATTCACCTTACATCAAGCCAAAAAACTCACGCTCATTTAAGCGCAGGTTAAGAACCTCGGGATTATACGTAATAAGCCATACCGCACAATGCAAAGCCCGGTATTACTACAAATTTAATCTAGTTCTTTAGTTTAAAATTATGAGTTTTAATACTTTTTAACAATACTAAACAAATTTTAATTCCTCTATAAATACGCCCCAGAATTGAGGTGCAACTCAATTTGAACGAACAAACAAACGAACAAAACATCGCAACTACTTCACAAATTACAGAGGATTGTATCCATGGAAGAGTTCCTAGCGTCACTTGATATTAACCAATATCTGCCAGCTGCCTTGGCGTGGGCCACGAACATATTACTTGCTTTGGCAATTTTAATAATTGGCCTGTGGGTAGCGAGCAAGGTGTATAACGCTATTGTCGCTATTGCTAATAGCCACCCTCAACTAGATGACACCCTTTTTAAATTCTTTGGTAGCGTAGCGCGCTATACCATTCTTGCTTTTGTTGGCATAGCAGTACTTAATCGCTTTGGCGTTCAAACCGCGTCTATTATTGCGCTGTTAGGTGCAGCCGGTCTTGCTATTGGTTTAGCACTTCAAGGCACACTTTCTAACCTGGCTGCGGGTGTAATGCTGCTTATCTTCCGCCCCTATAAAGTTAATGACTTTGTCGATGCCGCGGGCAAGTTCGGTAAAGTAACTGAAATAGACTTGTTCACCACTATTTTGCAAACCTTCGATAATAAGCAAATCATCATTCCAAATAGCCAAATTTGGGGTGAGCAAATTGTTAACCACTCTCACCATGAAATTCGCGGTGTAGATATGACCTTTGGTATTGCCTACAACGAAAACATTGATGCCGCTCGTGCTGTTATCGATAAAGTGTTGGCAGACCACCCGCACGTACTTAAAGATCCAGCGCCATTTGTTGAGGTATCTACCCTTAACGATAGCTCAGTAGACTTTATTGTGCGTCCATTTTGTCATGGTGAGCACTACTTCGACATTCTGTTCTCAGTGCCAGAACAGGTGAAGAAAGCGCTAGATGAAGCGAATATCGAGATTCCATTCCCGCACCGCAAAGTAATTGTGGTAAACGAGAACGCGTAGTCTTATAGCGCGCAGGTAAAAAAATAACGTCCTAGTAAGTAAAAGGGCAGCCGATTGGCTGCCCTTTTTATTTTATATTTTCAGTCAGTTATGAAACGATTTACGCTTTAGTTTTTTCTGGGAAACACGGCCAAGGGGTGCGTAGTAATTAACTGAACAAACGCACGAGTATGTGGCTTAATGGCGTTTTCATGACTTACACGCACTTTTAGTTCATCTCCGCTATCTAGCATAACGGCATAAAGGCGGCTTTCACCCTCATAACGCACCCACTCCACCGTACAGTTTGTTTCACTGTGGGCTGCATCTAAACTTAAATCGTCAGGGCGTACCAACAAATCTACATTACCATTGGCACCTTGAAGCGGCGTGCCTGGTACATTTCCAATTCCAGTAACCACTGTGTTGTCTGTGTTTGCTGCGCTGCTATCGAATGTGGCACTTAAGAAGCTCGCTTCGCCCATAAAACGCGCAACAAAACGGCTTGCTGGCGACGAGTAACAGGCTTCAGGGGTGTCTAATTGCTCAAGCACACCTTTATTTAATATACCCACTCTATCGCCAACGCTTAATGCTTCTTCCTGATCGTGAGTTACCCAAATTGCTGGAACACCTGCCTTTTTAAGCGCATCGCGAATTTCCCAGCGCAAGCTGTCTTTTAACGCTGCATCTAAGTTTGAAAGGGGTTCGTCTAGCAAAACGAAAGAAGGCTCGTGAGCTAGCGTTCGCGCTAGCGCAACGCGCTGCTTCTGACCGCCAGAAAGACGTGCAGGTTTAGCATCGCGGAAGTTATCTAAACCTAAAAGTTTCAGCCAATGATCGGCAAGCTTAGTGTCTTTTAACCGAAAGCATACGTTTTGCTGAACGGTAAGATGGGGAAATAGCGCAAAGTCTTGGAATACCATGCCAACGTTACGCTTTTCAGGCGGCACGTGTTTATTTGCTGTACTTTCCCAATTACCTAGGCTCATTGCGCCTTCTGAAATAGGGATAAGCCCTGCCAATGCTTGCAAAATGGTGGTTTTACCGCAACCGGTTGGCCCTACCAACATGAGAATTTCGTCTTGCCCCAGCTCAAGATTTAACTTGTCGACAACGCGGGTAGACCCATAATTCACTGACAAATTACTTACACTAAGCATTACGAACGATCATCCTCGGTAACAGTAAACTGGGCTTTTCTCTCGCCCGACAGCATGAGAACAAGCCCCACGCCAGACAATAAAACTAGCAGAAGCCCTGGTACGGCAGCGCGGCCAAAATAACCCGCTTCGTACACACGCCACATGTAAGTGGCTAAGGTTTCAAAACCTGTAGGCCCCAACATTAATGTTGCGGGCAGTTCACGCATGGCTTCCAAAAACACTAATGCAGCCCCTGCAATCATACCACGAAGGGTTAAGGGCAGCGTAACCCGTATAAAGGCTTCTCTTGGGCTAGCACCAAGTACACGGGCAGCTTTCACTAACCCTGAATCTATATTCTCAGCGGTACTTCTTACGCTGCCTACTGCAAGAGGAATAAAACGCAGTACATAGGCCATAACCAATAAACTTAAGGTTTGATACAGCGCAGGCAAATATTTAAGACCTACGTAAACCAGTGCCGTTCCCATAACTATGCCTGGTACACCAAAGCCGAAATAGGTAATGCGCTCCATAAATCGCCCAGCTTTGCCGGCAATAGCCGCGTGAGCAACCGGAATGGCAAGCAGCACGGCTACAATAGCAGCGATAAAAGAGGCATGGGCTGAATTCCACGCGTAGCTTAATTCAAAACCGCCAGTTCCTTCCCGTACTAACCACAGCGTGAAGATAGCAAGGGGAAGTACAATAGCCATGAATACAACGGGCAAAGTCGCAAGCAACATTAGGTTGCGCTGCCAGCGTGCAGGAAATAATGATAAATGCTTTCCTGGGCGCTCTTGTGCGCCACCTATACGGCTTTCTATAAACAGAATAAGACCAACAATTACCATAAGCTGCAGGCTTAGCATGGCCGCCTGGCTTAAACCAAAAGCGTTATATTCAACAAAGATAACGCGGGTAAAGGTATCGAAGCCCATTATTGCAGGCGTACCAAAATCAGATAACGCGTAAAGTGCAGCAAGGAGTGCCCCCGCAGCAACGCTATTTACTACGCGCGGTAGCACCACACGCCATAAGCTAGCGCCTAAAGACAGACCTAACGTACGCGCCGCGTTAACCAAGCTTGCATCTAAACTTAACAGGCTTGAACGGGTTGTCATCATTACAAAGGGGTAAGTGTATAGGCTCATAACCAGAGCCGAGCCCCACAAACCGCTAATTGGCGGCGTGCTAATACCTAAAACGTTCTCTATTTCTCCGCCTGTACCAAATGAAAAATACATGGCGAACGCACCAATGTAGCTGGGTAATGCCAGTGGCGCAGCAAGCAAAATAAGCCAGAACCGCTTAAACGGCATTTGCACATAGGCGGTTAAAAAGGCAAGCGGTACACCTATAAGCACCGAGCCAAAGATAGTCAGTACAACAAGGGAAATTGTGTTGCCTAAAACGCGGAGGTTATGGGTATCGAAAAGCTGTGCACTATCTTGAGCTAAAGAAAACAAAACGCCGACGGGCAATAAAGCCATCAGCGCAATAAGTAGTGCCAGTGGATACGACTTTGGCCAGTTTGTCACAGTACGCCAACTTCCCTCATCAGGTTAAGTGTTGGGCGTAAATCAGCCAGTTTACGAAGGTCCATTTCTGGTGGCGAAAGCGTACTTAAATCCGCTAAGCCTTGTGGTGGTTCAACTCCTTGAACCAAAGGTATTTCATATGCTTCGCGAGCAAGATAAGACTGTACTTCGTGCGACAGCAGATATCGAATAAAGTTAACCGGCAAATCACCGTCGCTCAACGCAACAATACCTGATGCGTTCACTAAACAGCCCGCATCGCCTTTGCTGTAAGCAAGGGCCACATTCGCGTTTGGTTTACCCGATTTAAGGCGAAGAGTGTAGTAGTGATTTGCAAAGCCAATATCTACTTCGCCACGTTCAACGCCCATCACTACACCGAGTTCGCCAGCGTACTTTTTCGAGTGCTTATTAATGCCTTTAAGCCACGCTTTGGTCGCTTTATCGCCTTCCAAAATACGCATAGCGGTAACAAAAGACTGGAACGACGAATAAGCCGGCGCCCAGCCAATTTTCAAATCGCTATCAGCTAACGCCATAACGCTTTCTGGAATTTGTTCGGGCTTAACGCGCTCGGTATTGTAAGGCAGTGTACGCACGCGACCTGTTACCGGAGACCAGCTAGGGTACTGAAAATCTTCGCGAAGCTGCGAGCGCAAATCGTCAGGCAACGGCTTTGCAGCACCTGCATCAGTAACCACACCAATAGAGCCCGTATCTACGGCCCAAAACAAATCAGCGCGTTTAACGCCCGCTTTTGTTTCAGCAACAATGGTGTTTGCCAGTGCTGCCGAACCGCCGCGTCGAACCTTCAGGTTCAGTTTGGGGTTGCGCTTTTCAATGGCTTTTAGAACATTCTCGTACAGACCGCCTTCGCCACGCCCTAAATAAAGTGTGAGATCACCTTCTAATTTAGGCAGTGACTCAACCGAAACACTGCCAGTTTGGGTCATAGCGTGAGCAAAACTAAACGGCAAGCCAGTCAATGCACCGGCTGCAGCTAAGCCTTGTAAGAATGTTCTACGTTGCATACCCCTTCCTTAAAATACGTCTTTGCGACTTTGTTCTACTTCAGCTAAAAGTGCGCGAGCGCGGTCAAGTTTAGCCTGCATAGACTCTACCACTTTACGCACAGCATCTACGCCAGTATCTTTCGAAATGGCTTGAGGAAGCGTTACGTTAAAGTCTTTTTCTAGGTCTTCAACCAAGGCTGCGTCTTTCGCAATCAAGTCACCTTCTACACCTTCAAAACGTTGAAGGTAGGTGTCGTGAACTAATGTTGTTGCCACTTCGTGCAGCTGTTCTGCGTACTTGGCAACAACACGATCAAGACGTGTTTTTATATCATCGATAACTTCAGGGCCTGTAGTTGGTTCTTTTTCAGTGGTTTGAACTTTGCCTACCAGACCTTTCTTCTGATATTGAGACGCAAGTTTAACTGCGCCTAGCGCCTGCCACAAGGCATGATTTAGCTTCTCTTGCTCTACGCGCACATCCGAAACTGGCTTACCTTCATCAATAGCTACCTTTACACCATAAATACCTTGCCAAATAGAAGCATAAATAGGCACGTACTGGGTTTCGATCGCTGAGTGGAAGTCTACTTCTTCCCAATACTCAATCAGCGCGTCGGTTTTAAGCGATTTATCTTTTGCTTCATACGCATCAACAACACTGCCAAACTTACTTTCTAACCAATGTACCTCTTCGGTGTATTCTCCAATATGCGCATGTAAGTTGTTTACGTGGTCACCAATTGCACCGTTAGCAAGCGCCTGAGTAGAGAACATTGAGAAAGTAACGGCCGAAGCCATTACTAAAGCACTTATTTTTTTCAGTGTTATTGTCATATTTTTTCCTAAAACGTTTGTCTTTTCGCGCAAATGATACTTATTATCATTAAGCAAGTAAAGGTAACTAAACGAGGCTAGATGCCAAGTACCGCAGTGTCTTTGCCTTTAATTTCTTATGTTTTCCGACACGAAATAATGTGTGTTAGTTCATTAATCCTCGCTGAACACTTTGATATTCAACGCAAATAGCCATCTGCCAGATCATAGTTTGGTTACATTTTAATGAAATTAACGACCAAGTATACGCATATGTAAAGTATACCAATCTGCGATTACCAACATTTTAACTTTCGCTGAGCAGATAACTATCTATGCGAACCGGTATTAATGAATACTCACAAAAAACTAAACGAAAAAAGCCCGCAACCTCTGTTGCGGGCTTTCAGTATTTACAGCGCCTTTCGTGAAATTAAAGGCTATCTAACATGGTTTGCGCATCGCTTACGTCAAAACGACCAGGGTCTTCAACGTTTAGCTTTTTAACTTCGCCATCTTCTACTAGCATAGAATAACGAAGTGAACGTAAACCGCCGAAATTGCCCGTGCTCATGTCTAGGCCAATTTGCTTGGTAAAGAAACCATTACCATCGGCCAGCATAGTGATTTCTTCGGCATTATTCGCTTTGCCCCACGCGTCCATTACAAATGCATCATTAACACTTAAACAAATAATGCTATCAATACCTTTGGCTTTAAGCTTATCAGCAAGCGCTACATAACCTGGCAAGTGCGCTTGAGAACAGGTCGGTGTGAATGCACCGGGTACTGCAAACAATACAACGCGCTTATCTGAAAACAACTCGTTAGTTCCTGGGTTGGTTATCTCGCCATTTACTAAAAGGCTAAAATCTACTTCAGGCAAAGTGCCCCCAACTTGTATCATGCTACTCTCCTAGATTTTTTTGACACAAATACACATCAAATCTGTGCTTTTTGCTTTCAATAGCCATTGATGCTTTTATTCCTGCCAGCACGTCTGCACTGTTTGGGCGTTTCACCACTACCCGGTGCGAGGCTAGCTCTAGTGCTGGCGGTAACAGCGCATCTGCGTCTGGGTCATGACCAAGCAGTTGCTGAAACAGCCGCATTTCCTTTTTCACCAAGGCTGACTTCTTTTTGTGTGGGAACATGGGGTCTAAGTAAATAGCGTTCACATTCTCACCAGTGAAGTATTGCATTACCTCAGCACTATTTCCATGTTGAAGCGACATTTTAGCTGCAAGTTCCGGAAAACTAAGCGCTAATCTGCGAATACCATCTTCAAGTAAGGCGGCAACCACGGGCGAGCGCTCAATCATAGTGACCTTGCAGCCAACGCTTACCAACACAAAGGCATCACGACCTAGCCCAGGCGTTGCATCCACTACGTGCCATGCTTCATTGCCTTTAAGACCAATAGCTTTAACAATGGGCTCTTTGCGCCCACCGCCGTGCTGCTTGCGATACAAACTCGCTGGCGAAGCAAAATCAACCTCTACCGGGTTTACTTTTTTCTCACCTGCGTCGGCAAGCCCTAGCACGCCGTTTTGTACCTGCAAATACAAGCCTTCTCTAGGCTTTTCACTGCTGCTAACAACAGGAAAACCCCACTTTTCGCTGATTGCACTAATTAATGCAGCGTCATCGCTATTGGCGTCATCACAAATGATTAAAGGCACACGATTAAGCATGGCCGTACTGCTCCTTATGCCCTATCCACCTATTAATGATGGCTTGAGCGTGAGAGGGATATTTGTCCCAAAGGGTATAGGCAATTTCCTGAACCTTAGGGATAAGAGCGGCGTCGCGTACTAGGTCTGCTATTTTAAGCTCGGCCATTCCCGTTTGTTTCGTCCCCATAAATTCACCAGGGCCGCGAATTTCCAAATCGCGCTGGGCAATATAAAACCCGTCGTTAGACTCACGCAATACGCCTAGGCGCTGAGTCGCCGTTTTCGATAGCGGGCTCTGGTACATAAGTACACACTGACTTTCTACCGCACCACGCCCTACTCGGCCCCTAAGCTGGTGAAGCTGTGCTAAACCCAGTCGTTCAGGGTTTTCTATGATCATGATACTGGCATTTGGCACATCTACGCCTACCTCAATAACGGTAGTCGCTACTAATAGATCCAATTTACCATCTTTGAAGTCAGCCATAACCTGCGCTTTTTCAGCAGGTTTTAAACGCCCGTGTACCAAGCCAACGTGTAAGTCTGGCAGCGCAGTCCGAAGGGTAACCGCAGCGTCTTCTGCAGCCTGGCACTCCAACACTTCCGACTCATCAATAAGCGTACATACCCAGTAGGCTTGGCGGCCGTTTTCTTTACAAGCCTGACGTACGCGCTCAATTACATCCGCGCGGCGCGTATCTGGTAGCACAACGGTTTGTACTGGCGTTCTGCCCGGTGGCAGTTCATCAATTATCGAGGTGTCTAAATCAGCATAGGCTGTCATGGCTAGCGTTCTTGGAATAGGCGTTGCCGTCATAATTAGCTGATGAGGGTAGCGACCTTGTTGTTCGCCTTTATCGCGTAGGGCCAAACGCTGATGTACACCAAAGCGGTGTTGTTCATCCACAATAACCAGTGCTAGCTGCTGGTAGTTTACGCTTTCCTGGAAGATGGCGTGAGTACCCACCAACATTTGAATATCGCCAGCTTCTAAGCGCGCTAATACTTCATTGCGGGCTTTACCTTTCAGCTTTCCAGCAAGCCAGCCTACCTCAATACCTAGTGGTTCTAACCAGCCACGAAAGTTATTGGCATGCTGTTCTGCCAACAGCTCAGTAGGTGCCATTAACGCTACCTGATGCCCTGCACCAATGGCTGATAGCGCGGCCAGTGCCGCAACTAAGGTTTTGCCCGACCCTACATCGCCTTGTACAAGGCGCATCATAGGTCGCGCGTGTTGCATATCTTTTTGAATATCTTCCACTACCCGAGCCTGCGCACCCGTTGGTGAGAATGGCAGTTGAGCGAGCATTTTATCGATAAGCGGCTGGTTCACCGCAATAGGAATACCGGGCTGGGCGTCAGATAGCTTGCGTACTTTCAACACACTTAGGTGGTGTGACAATAACTCTTCCAAAATTAACCGATACTGAGCAGGGTGCAGCCCCTCTTCCATTTCGTGTACGTCTACATCCGGTGGTGGCCGATGCACCAAATGAAGCGCCTCGTTAAGGCTAATTTGGTCATCGTAAATGCCGTCGGGCAGTAAGTCGGCCAGCGCGCCTTTATCTAGAAGTTTTAAGGCCTGGTCGGTTAAATTACGAAGGGTTAACTGCTTAACACCGTCTGTAGTGGGATAAACTGGCGTTAGTGATTCTTCTGATGGTGGCGCGTCTTCATCCACTAATTTAAATTCGGGGTGCATCATTTCAATGCCCCACTTGCCAGTACGCACTTCTCCAAAACAGCGCACCGTGTTTCCTGGCGTCATAATAGACCGCTGCACGGCACCAAAGTGGAAAAAGCGTAAGGTTATAGTACCCGTTCCATCACTTAGCTTTACCACCAACATGCGTTTTTTGCCGTACTGAATGTCGGCGCTCATAACCTCGCCCTGCACGCTTACATGGGTAAACGGGCGACACTCAGCCACGCTGTAAATACGGGTTCGGTCTTCGTAGCGATGAGGAAGATGAAACAGAATATCTTGAAGGGTAAACAAGCCTATTTTGTTAAGCTTTTCTGCCACCTTTGCGCCTACGCCTTTAAGCGCAGTAATGGGTGTAGTGGCCAGTGCTTGCATTAAGCGATATCCTTCTTTTGGAACATTAACTATTTAACCTTTGAATTGGCACAAGCTGGTGTTATTCAACGTGTTATAGGAAAAGAAGTGTAAAGGATTGTTGAGGGGTTGGCGAGTACGCTTTAGGCCAGTTTTTTACGCTGGCCTATACAAAAGTGACAGTAAAAGCAAAACTCGTACATTAGTTCTTAGTCGGCTTCTAGCGCGTTCGCTTCTGCTTTAGTGATCTGCATTTCTTTCCACCAGCTATCGTCGGCATCCACTTCACCAATGGCGTTAATAGCAGGCAAAGGCAAACCTTTGCGTTGGCAGAGTTTATACAATCGCGGGTAACCATTTTGAAAGGCCAATGCTTGGCACTCTTCTTCTGGTAACTGCTGAGTGTTATACATACCCGCAATAGTGCGTTGGCGCTGGGCTTCATAAAGAACCAGAGCTGCGGCTACCGATACGTTCAGCGACTGCACCATGCCCATCATAGGAATGACAATGTCGTGATCGGCAACGGCTTTCGCTTCATCAGAGGCACCGTATTTCTCTTGACCAAACAAAATAGCCGTAGGCTTGGTGTAGTCAATATCACGAAAATCGACAGCGGTATCAGATAAGTGGGTTACCAGCACCTGCATACCTTGGCCTTTTAATTCAGCCATCGCGTCGTTGATATTATCGTGATTGGTTTGGCGCACCCATTGTTGGCTGCCCATAGCGGTGCCGCGACGAAACTGGTATTTCTTTTCCCACACGGTGTGAACGCGATGAATACCCACTGCATCACAGGTTCTCACTACAGCCGATACGTTATGCGGCTTGTGTACATTTTCAAGGCAAACCGTAAGGTCGGTTTGCCTTCTTTCCAGCACTTGTCTTATGCGCTGGTAACGCTCAGGTGACATGGCTTACTCCGGCAGTTCCATTACACCATCAATTTCAATTTGTGCACCTTTAGGCAATGCAGACACCTGAACGGCTGCGCGTGCTGGGTAAGGCTTGGTGAAGTAACGGCTCATAATTTCATTAACCGTTGCAAAGTGACCTAGGTCGATAAGAAAGATATTCACCTTCACTAAGTCGTTTGTGGTGCCGCCAGCAGCGTCACACACCGCTTTAATGTTCTCAAAGACTTGTACTGCTTGCGCTTCAAAGTCGTCAGAAACCATTTCCATAGTTTCAGCAACAAGAGGAATTTGCCCTGAAAGATAAACGGTAGTGCCAGCTTTAACCGCTTGGCTATAAGTACCAATAGCAGCAGGTGCCTTATCGGTCTGAATAATAGACTTAGACATAGTAGTTCCTAAATAATGTAGTAATTAGTGTCGTGATTGACTATGACGAGACACTTTTTGAACTTCCGGCATGGTGCGTATTTTCTTCATTACGCGGGCCAAGTGCACACGGTTATGCGTGGTAAGTTCAAGGTCAATAAAGTAGATATTACTCTCTTTCTCTTCAGTTTGCAGACCAATGATATTGGAATCGCACCCTGAAATGGTGTTCGTTAATGTTGCCAGTGTGCCCTGATGGTTAAACAATTCTATACGCAGTGACGCTTTAAATTCACCTTGCGGATTGTCGTCCCACTGCATGGGCAGCACGCGCTGAGGTTCTTCTCGCGTAAGCTTGCGAATATTGTTACACCCAATTTGGTGAATAGTCATACCGCGACCAGGGCTCAATACCGCTACAATTTCATCATCTGGAATAGGATGGCAACAACGAGAATAGTGAACAAGCAGGCCTTCTGTGCCGCGAATAGCCACATTACCTTTCTTGTCTGATAAGTCTGTTGTGCTCTCACCCAATAAACGGCGCGCTACAATTGCGCTTAGCTCGTTACCAAGGCCGATATCTACTAGCAAATCGTCAAAATTAGCGTGCTTGGTCTCGGCTACCACACGTTCAATATCTTCGTTTGGAATATCGTCTAGTTTAACGCTGCCTAACGCATGACGAAGCAGACGGTTCCCCATGTTCACCGCTTCTTGAGAATGCTGTTTACGCAGATACTGACGAATACGCGTTCGCGCACGAGCGCTCACCACAAAGTTTAGCCAGTTCGCATTAGGCTTCGCTTTAGGCGAGGTAATAATCTCCACGGTTTGGCCGTTTTCAAGGGGCTTACTTAAGCTGAAGTTTCTGCGCTCAACGCGCACACCTACGCAGGTATTACCTACATCAGAGTGTACCGCATAAGCAAAGTCGACAGCGGTTGCGCCCATAGGCAATTCGATAATACGGCCGTCTGGCGTAAACACGTAAATTTCATCAGGGAAAAGGTCAGTCTTAACCGATTCGATAAATTCAAACGATGAGCTGGCCGACTGTTGCAGTTCCAACAGGCTTTGCATCCACTTGCGCGCACGCAATTGCGCAGTAGTGCCATTGTCACCGGGCTCTTTATAAAGCCAGTGAGCCGCTACCCCTTTATCTGCCATTTGGTCCATTTCCTGGGTACGAATTTGAATTTCAACAGGAATACCATGAGGGCCAATTAATGACGTGTGCAACGACTGATAGCCGTTGGTACGGGGAATAGCGATATAGTCTTTAAAGCGGTTTTCAATAGGCTTGTACAGGCCGTGCATTGCGCCGAGCGCGCGATAGCAGTTGTCCACTGATTTAACAACAATACGAAACGCGTAAATATCCATTACCTCATTGAACATAAGTTCTTTGTTTTTCATTTTGCGGTAAATGGAATACAGGTGCTTTTCGCGGCCTAATACATCAGACTCTATCTCATAGGCATCAAGGCGCGTATTAAGCTCTTCGCGAATGTTTTCAATAATTTCTTTACGATTTCCCCGCGCCTGACGCACGGCAGATTTTAATGCGCGATGACGCATGGGGTACATGGCTTGAAAACCTAAATCTTCAAGCTCATTTTTAATATCATGAATACCCAGACGGTGAGCGATTGGCGCGTAAATCTCTAGCGTTTCTAGCGCAATACGGCGGCGTTTGTCAGGCCTCAATGAACCAAGCGTGCGCATATTGTGAGTGCGGTCAGCAAGTTTTATCAGAATAACCCTGATATCTTGCACCATGGCCATCATCATTTTGCGGAAGTTTTCTGCCTGCGCTTCTTGTTTAGTGCTAAAGGCCAGTTTGTCTAGCTTACTAACACCTTCAACCAGTTCGGCTACGGTTTCACCAAACGCTTCGGCTAAGTCTTCTTTGCTGTAATGAGTATCTTCAATAACGTCGTGAAGAAGTGCAGCCATGATCGTTTCATGGTCAAGGTGCATGTCGGCCAAAATACCGGCTACGGCAACAGGGTGAGTGATGTATGGGTCACCACTTGAGCGCATTTGTCCATCGTGCGCTTCTTGCGCCAGCACAAAAGATTCCTGAACCAGCTGTACGCGATCGGCTGGCAAATACTCTAAAACTTTCTGCTTTAAACCTTCAAACAAATACACAGTGGAGCGTGACCTTTATCTAACGTTACAACCCTAAGAATACGTTTAATTGTGCAATAAGCCAATACACCAAAAGAAAAGCGCCAGTGCTTTTTTCAAAGCACTGGCGCTAAAATATCGATAAAACCGTTAAAAATAGGTCTTATTGGTCAGATAGGATATTGGCTACTGACGCAAATTCAGCGTGTTCTTGCTGTTCTTGAGCTTGAAGCTCTGCCTGTTCAAGCGTTGCAGCAGTTACAAAACCTTCTTCAATTTCACGAAGTGCAGTAACTGTTGGCTTGTCGTTTTGAACGTCAACCATAGGATCTTTGCCTTCAGTGGCAATTTGACGTGCGCGGCGTGCAGCAACAAGCACTAGGTCAAAGCGGTTACCAATTTTATCTACGGCATCTTCTACAGTTACGCGAGCCATGTATTTCTCCGAAAATTAGGTTGAGCAAGTTATACAAAAACGGCCGCGTAGTATACACAGATATGTAGCGCGATCCTAGTATTTTGTTTGAAATTGAAGCAGTCAGATCGTGCACCATTGGTAGTGATCGCACGTTCTTAAATATAAAACACCTATTATTTAGGTAAGCTTACGCGCTACCTAGCAATTCGTCCAATAGCGCTTGATGACGCATTTGCTGTTTTACTGTGCGAAGGCGCTGTGCTGTTACAATGGCTTCTAGGTCGTTCAACGCCGTTGCAAAGTCATCGTTAATTATCACGCTATCAAACTCATTGAAATGAGACATTTCAGCTACGGCTTGTGCCATACGTCCTGCAATGACTTCTTCACTGTCTTGACCACGATTATTAAGCCGCTGTTCAAGTACATCTAGCGACGGTGGAAGAATAAAAATACCGCATGTGTCTGGCATAAGCTTTTTGACTTGGCGCGCGCCTTGCCAATCGATATCTAAAAATACGTCAATACCACGGTGAAGTGTCTGTTCAATGGTGACTCTTGATGTGCCGTAATAATTGCCAAACACTTCCGCGTATTCAAAAAATACGCCCTGTTCGATAAGTGCTTCAAACTGCTCTCGGCTTACAAAATGGTAGTGTACACCGTCTACTTCACCCGGACGCGGTTGACGCGTGGTGTGAGACACAGACACCTGCATAGGCGTGGCTGTATTGCCTTCATACTTTTCCATAAGCGCCTTGATAAGGCTTGATTTTCCTGCCCCTGAAGGAGCAGCAAGTATAAATAAATTGCCGAGTAGTGAAGCCATAGGATATTAAAATTCTATCAAAATGTGGTTATTTCAAGTGGCAATGATAGCATATGAAGCCATTGCGCCGTAACTGCGATTATGAGGTTTATCCATTAATGATATGGCCGTTACCATTGCAGACTGGTGCTAGCAAAAATTAATAACAATAATAATTTTCTAAAAATGGTGGTGGCAGAAAATGTACTCTGACCCCATATTTCTTGGAAAAGACAGAGATTGCCCGTGAGAAAGGATAACCATTGGTAATAAAGCAACAACAAAACTAGGAAATAAAGAATGACTCAGCAACTTCTGCCGTGCGTAGAGATTAACCCATCCACTACGCCTGATGCCTGCGTTATCTGGCTACACGGTTTAGGCGATTCTGGCCACGGTTTTGCGCCTATCGTGCCTGAACTTAAACTTCCCGAATCAATGGCGGTTAAGTTTCTCTTTCCCCATGCGCCAGAGCGCCCCGTTACAATAAACGGTGGAATGCGAATGCGCGCCTGGTACGACATTAAATCACTCGATTTTGAAAGTCGCGCCGATTTACAAGGCGTAAAAGAGTCGGCTGAACAAGTAGAAGCACTTATTGAAGCGCAAATTGAAAGCGGTATACCTAGTGAACGTATAGTGCTTGCAGGTTTTTCTCAAGGTGGCGTTATTGCACTTCACTTAGCGCCTAGAACTACCCGTAAGTTTGCTGGGGTTATCGCTCTTTCAACTTATATGTGTGAGCCATCGTTACTTGCAAGTGAGGCAACAGACACCAACCGTGAAACCCCAATTATGATGGCCCACGGTGAGCAAGACGAGGTAGTACCGGTATTTATGGGTAACGCTGCTTTTAAAACGCTCAACGAAAATGGTTTTAAAGCCACATGGCAAACCTACACCATGCAACATAACGTCTGCATGCAAGAACTAAATGATATCAGTGCTTGGCTTCAAAAGGTTTTAAACTAAGATTTACGATGCATTATCCGGTGTGATAGCTAGCTGTAACAAAGCTAATTATCACACTATCTAATTACCACACTATGTCGAGCACCTTTGTGGTTATTACCGTTATATTCACGGGTTGCGTTCGTACTTGGCATTAAGATGCCAAACAGATCGTTTCAAACATCTCGCTATTCAGCAACGCGGTTTCTGCCCCCATTTTTTGCCTTATAAAGATTATCATCGGCTTGTTTTAAGCTAGCGTGAAGTTTGTCTTCGGTAAGCGCGGTAGCCACGCCAAAGCTGGCGGTTATATTGTGATTGATATCCCCTTCTATAAATGGGCTCTCTTCAACTACTTTTCTCATTTTTTCGGCAAGTTTTACGCCTTGGCTTAACGATGCAAGCGGAAAGAGTACAAGGAACTCCTCTCCTCCGGTGCGCGCAACAATATCAGACGCTCTGACAGCGCTTTTGATAACGCTAGTAAAGTGAATAAGTACCTCATCACCGATATCATGGCCAAAGGTGTCGTTAATTTTCTTGAAGTGGTCTA
The DNA here is from genome assembly GCF_005117025.1 of Alteromonas portus. Lineage (GTDB taxonomy): Bacteria > Pseudomonadota > Gammaproteobacteria > Enterobacterales > Alteromonadaceae > Alteromonas > Alteromonas portus. The sequence goes on from NZ_SWCO01000009.1 coordinate 212,658, forward strand.
TATCGACAACCACTGCGGTTAGGGGGAAAAAGGCACCTGGGTCTTTCATAGCCCGTTCAAAAAAGACGGTTTCTAAAAAGCGTCTATTTGGCAATTTAGTTAGCGGATCTGTATTCGCCTGCCTCATGCGCTCTAAGTTTTCACGCAGCATTTCTTTTCGGCTTTTGTGCCAAAAATTTTCGCCAATAAAGGCAACGCAAATGAAACAGAATGTGGCAATCAGAAAACGTGAAACATGCTCAGCAGGATATTTAGCCACAATGACGTCTTGGTTATAGAGCATATAAATAGACAGCCCTATGGTGACCGCAACATAGAGCATTGCGGGCTTAAATCGCACCACAATTATTTGAATAAAAAGTAATGGAAAGATGAAGTACAAGCCAGTGTTATTCAGCCCTCCGGTATAAACCAAGGCATTAATAGTAAATAGAACAATGAGGCCGGCGAAGTAATAAAATATATCACTTTTTGGGAAAATAAGTGATAGCGCTACGTTAAGGTAAATAACGCTTGCAGATGTAGTTAATACTCCCACCAACAATGGGTTATTAGTACCCCAGTTGAGCCATGCCATAAACGCGATAATTGTGCCACCAACGTAGGAAATAAAATACAACGTGAGTTTACGTCTTTTTATCTCAGCGTCGTCTTGCTGTGCGTTTCTTAGTAACTGTCCAATTGGTGTGTTGTCCATACTAACAACTCTACTCCCCGAATTCATAAGCAGACATTTTGCCCACTTACAGCATAGACGTATATTTCCCTAATCACCAAGTAAGAAAACTGCGCCTAATTTCAAACATTAATACAGAAAATGCGTATACTACGGGTTATCTCGTATGACGTTGTGTTACATCGTTTAAGTTTCTTTTTTACAGAGTTTGGAATAGCTATGAGTCAACTCAACACTACCCGCACCGTTCGAATTGCTACTAGAAAAAGTGCATTAGCGCTTTGGCAAGCTGAGTATGTGAAGGCAAAATTGTTGGAGCATTATCCGTCGATGACTGTTGAGCTTGTACCTATGAGTACACAGGGCGATAAAATTTTAGATACACCGTTGGCGAAAATAGGTGGAAAAGGGCTTTTTATCAAAGAGCTTGAAATTGCCATGCTAGAGGGTCGTGCTGACATCGCTGTGCACTCTATGAAAGACGTACCGGTAGAATTTCCTGAAGGATTTGGGCTGCACGCTATCTGTGAGCGCGAAAACCCTTTCGACGCATTCGTATCAAACAAACACGATAGTTTAGACGCCCTTCCACAAGGCGCGGTAGTCGGCACCTCTAGCCTTCGTAGACAGTGCCAAATTCGCAAATATCGTCCTGATCTAATTATTAAAGACCTGCGCGGTAACGTAAACACCCGTTTAGCTAAGCTTGATGCGGGTGAGTACGACGCGATTATTCTTGCGTCTGCTGGCCTAATTCGCCTTGAGATGGAATCTCGTATTCGCATGGCGCTACCAGCTGATATCTCGCTACCTGCTGTTGGTCAAGGTGCGGTAGGTATTGAATGCCGCAATGACGATGAAGAGCTAATTGGTTTGCTACAGGCGCTGAATCATACCGACACAAACACCCGTGTTACCGCGGAACGTGCCATGAACGAAAGATTGGAAGGCGGTTGCCAAGTACCTATTGGTAGTTTTGCTACCCTTAATGGCGACGTACTTACGCTAACCGGCATGGTTGGAAAGCCTGATGGTTCTGAACTGTTATTTGCGTCGGCAACAGCGTCACGTGAGAAAGCGACTGATATTGGTATTGAAGTAGCTGAAGCGCTTTTACAGCAAGGTGCAGGAGAAATACTTAAAGCACTTTATAACTAAGTTATATTTCATCATAGTGCGCATTTTTATTAGTCTTAAAATGCGCATAATGGTGCACGCCTAACCTGAAAGGATGAGAGTTAAATACAATGTTTCTGATTACGCGCCCACTGCCTAAATTGAAAACGAGTGCTTTAGCTTTTGAGAAGGCAGGTATTGATGCAGTAGGCGTTGCCACCTCTGACATTATTGACATTTCATCTGAACGAAAAGCAGCAGCAGAATATTTAGCTTCCAATGCGGTAAACGCAATTATTGTTACAAGCGTATACGCTGTTGAACCTGTTATTTCGGGGCTGCGCGAATTAGCAAGCCCCTTACCTTTGATTATTGCCGTTGGCGATGCCACTGCGCGTAAATTACAGGCCAGTCTTGAAGAACTTCCGACAGCGCACGTCATCACTCCAAAGGACCATACGTCCGAAGGTATACTGGCAATGCATCAACTCAATGAGGCAAACTGTCAGCATGTCGTTATTATTAAAGGTGAAGGTGGGCGAGACGCCATAGCAAAAGGATTAGACGAAAAAGGTATTTTAGTAAATAGCTTTTGCGTTTATAAAAGGGAGCAACTTACACGCCCAGTTTACACAAAACGGTGGAAAATGGGCGATGTTAGCGGCATTATCGCTACAAGCGAAGCAATGGCACTGCAATTGATAGAACAATTTGGTAACGCACTATTAGCCTTTAAGTGGTTAACAGTAAGTGACCGAGTCGCCCAAACCCTTAACAGCAAAGGTGTTAAAGAGGTAGCGGTTTGTCAGCGAGCCACAGATCAGGCAATCATCGCCTGGGTAAAGGATAACTGGGAGTATTGAATGGCCAACAATAATGAAAATAGCCCACAAAAAGAGGAACTCGTAAAAGTGGAAGCTGAAAAAGAAGTAATTGAGTCTTCTGCCACGCAGAGCGAGTCGACTGAATCTGGCGCTAAGCAAAAGAAATCATCGGGCAATGGCCTATTGTGGTTCGTTGTAATCATCTTATTCTTGGCCGTGTTAGGTTTGGCTGGCGCGGGTTACTGGTATTATATGCAACAGCAATCAGCTAGCGCAGACTCCGCCAACACACAACAAAGCAACGCCACAAAACTAAACCGTATCGAACAAGAACGTAGTGACATCTTAGCGTCGTTAGAAGAGGTGTCGCGAACGAACCAAGCATTACAAAGTACGGTTACTGATCTTAAAGCACAAAATGAAAAGCTTAGTCTTCAAGCAGAGTCTACGCTTCAACAGCTTAACAATATGGAAGGGCGCCGCCCGGCAGACTGGCTAATTGCTGAAGCTGATTACTTGGTTCGCATGGCGGGCAGAAAGCTTTGGTTAGAAAGCGATGTGCGCACAGCAATTTTGCTGCTAGTTAATGCAGATAAACGTTTAAAATCGTTGGCTGACCCGTCGGTGCTGCCAGTTCGCGCTAGTCTGGCTGAAGATATTCAAACCCTGCAACAGCTAAATCCTGTATCGCAGAGTTCAGTGGCGCTTGCCCTTACCGGCATGATTGCACAAATTGACAAGCTGCCATTAGATACATTTGAAAAGCCAGAAGACGCTAATGCAGAAGACACCACGCTGTCAGAATCAGCCGATGACTGGCAGGAAAACCTAGCGAAAGTATGGCGTTCGTTGGTGAACGACTTTCTTACGGTTAAGACCATTGAAGGCCCAGTTGAGCCAGTGCTTTCACTAGAAGCGCAGTACTTGGCGAAAGAGCAACTTCGTTTACAGCTTATGCATGCACAAACGGCCGCGCTTCAGGGCGATGCCGGTCTTTACAGCCAGTCGCTTCAATATGCACAAACCTTACTTATCGAAAAGTTCGACACGGAAAAGAGCCAAGTAACCGGGTTTGTTGATGCACTTCAAAACCTGATTGCTACCGATGTTTCGCGCCCAATTCCAACAGAACTAGCGTCGCAAAAACCGTTAGAACGTTTATTGGATAGTCGCGTTAAGCAGGTGTTCGGACAAGGAGCAAGTGCACTATGAAATGGTTAGCTATTGCCCTTGCGGTATTAGCCGCATTCGTTGTTGCGCTTATTGTTGGCCCAATGATACTTGGCGATAAAGGTTATGTGCTTATTTCTCTAGGCAGCACAGCCATTGAGATGACCGTGATCAGCTTTTGTATTTTGGTTATTGGTGCCGTTGTAGCCTGGTATGTACTATCTCGCCTTGTGATATGGGCGCTAAGTTTGATCACAGGTTCTCATAAGTGGTTTGGCACCTTAGGCGAACGCAAACGCAAGCGCGCGTTTTACGATGGCCTGCACGCTATGGCCGCAGGAGATTTTGACTCGGCACAAAAAGCATTAGGCAAAACCACCAACGGTGATTTCGAAGGTGTAAACTACTTAGCGTCAGCGCAAATTGCATTTGCCAACGGCGATTTAGCGAAAGCTCGTTATTTCTTGGTTCAGGCTACTGACTTTCCAAAAGCTAAAGTTGCCGCAACGGTTATGCATGCCCGTGTTGATATGGCCGAAGAAAAGTACGATGCAGCGTTAGAAAAGCTGAACGAACTTGATGAACAAGAACGTGAAAACAACCAGGTTGTTCAGTTAAAAGCGCAAATTCTTGCCAAGTTAGGTAAGTGGCAAGTGCTTGAAGAGAGCTTATCAAGCTGGCGTAAAGCCTTGCCAAAAGCGGATTACACCACATGGAGTAAGCGTATTGCTAAAGGTAAGTTTGCAGAAATTGCCAGTAAGCAAGGCGCCGTTGAGCTTAAATCGTATTGGGAAACGCTGCCCCGTAAGCTGCGCCACGAGGACGCTTACCGCGCTGCTTACATTCAACAGTTGCTTGATCAAGGCATGCATGCCGACGCGCAGAAGCTATTAGTTGAATGGCAAAAACGCGGCCCAAATAGCGCCCTGTTCCCGCTTTTTACACAGCTTAATATTCCTGATGCATCGCCTTCGTTACGTTTACTCGAAAGCTGGATAAAGCAGGACGAAGAGAACGTTTCACTATATTCTACATTAGGCCAAGTTGCATTTAACTCGGGCGATGATGTGTTGGCGGAAAAAGCCCTGCTTAAAGCCACTAAAATGCAGTCGCGCAAAGAAGACTTATTGCTGCTATCTGCCATTAGCGAACGCAAGCATGACACTGCTACCGCACTTCAGCTTTACAAAGAAGGTCAACAGCTAGCCAGCTAAATGAATATTCATTTAGCTTTCTGGTAGTACTTGTATTGCCAGTAAATTTGGAGATATAGTAAAAAGGAATTTTCAATTCGGGTTATTTCAACAACCCGAATTGACGTAAACAACTTGTCGGAGTGCTTCACTGTTAACCCAGTAAGCTGAGACCGCGAAAGTGGGATCCGTAGAACCTGATCAGGCTAGTACCTGCGAAGGGAACAAGAAAATACAATGTGTGCAATGCTGAGCGTTTTTTTGGCGTTGTTAAGCGAACTTATATTGCTGTTGATGATACGCCCTACGGCGCTACTCATCACTTAAGGTAAACTGTTCAAGTTTATCGAAGGGTGAATATCAACGCTGTAAAAGCCTGTAATCACCAAAGCTTTTATAAATAACCTCGCTAAAGTAATGGGCTAATCCCCTCCTACACTCGCACACTGTATTCTCCTTCACTCCTGACAAGCATTTTTAGAACCTAAATCTACAAGGTAAAATGCTATGTCGAACAGACGCGAACAGCGACAACAAGCCCAGCAATTCATTAATGAACTCGCTGGCGAAGCTTATCCAAACTCAACACGCCACTATGAGTGTGGTAGCCGTGACGATATCCGCGTGGCCATGCGCCTTATTCATCAGCACGACAGTTTAGTGGGTGGCACCGAAGAAAACCCTATCTTAGAGCCTAACCCGCCCATTCCTGTGTACGACACCTCAGGCCCTTATGGCGACCCGCTAGAGAACATAGATGTACACAAAGGTTTGAGCCCACTTCGCCAAAAGTGGATTGAAGAGCGCAGCGATACTTTTGAGTTAGAGGGCGTTTCATCAAGCTTTGCGAAAGAGCGTGAAAACGACATTTTTACCGAAGATTTCCGCTTTATTCGCAGCCGCAAACCACTGAAAGCAAAAGCAGGTAAAAACGTAACCCAGCTTCACTACGCAAGACAGGGCATTATTACTCCAGAAATGGAATATATTGCCATTCGCGAAAACATGGGCCGCCAAGCCATTAAAGACGCCGAACTGACGCAACAGCACAAAGGCGAGCACTTTGGCGCGAATTTGCCCGATACCATCACGCCAGAATTTGTACGCCAGGAAGTGGCCGCTGGCCGCGCCATTATTCCATGTAACATCAACCACCCCGAGTTAGAGCCAATGATTATAGGGCGTAACTTTCTAGTAAAGATTAACGCCAATATTGGTAATTCAGCAGTAACCTCGTCTATTGAGGAAGAGGTAGAAAAGCTTGTGTGGTCAACACGTTGGGGGGCCGATACCATTATGGACCTGTCTACCGGCAGAAACATTCACGAGACCCGCGAATGGCTGCTGCGCAATAGCCCGGTTCCTCTTGGTACCGTGCCCATTTATCAAGCGCTAGAAAAAGTAAATGGTGTGGCCGAAGACTTAACCTGGGAGATGTTTAAAGACACCCTAATTGAGCAAGCCGAGCAAGGGGTAGACTACTTCACCATTCACGCTGGCGTGCTGCTAGAGTACGTGCACCTTACCGCAAAGCGGGTTACTGGCATTGTATCGCGCGGCGGTTCAATCATGGCAAAGTGGTGCCTAAGCCACCATCAGCAAAGCTTTTTGTATGAACACTTCCACGATATCTGCGAAATTTGCGCTAAGTACGATGTAGCGTTGTCGCTAGGTGATGGCCTGCGCCCTGGCAGCGTAGCAGACGCTAATGACGATGCGCAGTTCTCTGAGTTACGCACCCTTGGTGAGCTAACAAAAATTGCTTGGGAATACGATGTTCAGGTAATGATTGAAGGCCCAGGTCATGTGCCAATGCACATGATTAAAGCGAACATGGAGGAGCAGCTTAAGCACTGCCACGAAGCGCCGTTTTATACCCTTGGCCCGCTCACCACAGACATTGCACCAGGCTACGATCACTTCACATCAGGTATAGGTGCCGCCATGATTGGTTGGTATGGCTGCGCAATGCTTTGCTATGTAACACCTAAAGAGCATTTGGGCCTACCTAATAAAGAAGACGTTAAACAGGGGCTTATCACCTACAAAATTGCCGCCCACGCTGCCGACTTGGCAAAAGGCCACCCAGGTGCACAAATTCGCGACAATGCCATGTCAAAGGCGCGCTTTGAATTCAGATGGGAAGACCAGTTTAACTTAGCACTCGACCCACACACTGCCCGAGCTTATCACGATGAAACCTTGCCGCAGGCATCTGGCAAAGTCGCGCATTTCTGCTCTATGTGTGGCCCGAAATTCTGCAGCATGAAAATTTCTCAAGAAGTGCGCGATGTGGCTAAGCATGCAGAGCAGCAAGCGTTTGAGAAAGAAAAAGGCATGAAAGACATGGCCCAGGCATTCAATCAGTCTGGCGCTCAGCTTTATCATACGGCTGATAGCAAGGTAGAGCTGCCATGACAAATAGCCACCTCACCACACCTGTTTTCGAGCCATCTAGCGTAAGGCTGCCGGTGGTATGGTGTATAGGCGGCGTTGATTCCAGTGGCGGCGCGGGGCTAACCCGCGACGCCATAACGCTTGCCGATTTGCATGTTCATGCCTGCGTGCTCACTACACAGCTTACTGTGCAATCGAACCTGCTTATGCTTAGCAAAGACAGTATGAGCGCGTCGGCACTGAATCAACAGTGGCAGGTACTTCATGAAGATACGCCTGCACAAGCTATTAAAATAGGCGCTATAGCAAACGATGAACAGGCGCTTTTACTTTGCGCTCGCATTCAATCGTTAATAGCGCCTCGGCCTTTTGTAATATGGGACCCAGTACTGTGTTCTTCATCAGGCGGTGTGCTGAGTGAATTAAGCGAAAGCGTGACCGACGAACTGTTAAGCACAGTAGATTTAGTAACGCCAAACATTGATGAACTCGCAAAACTCTCTCACCTTCCCGTTAATGATGAAAAAAGTCTGCAAACGGCAATAAATCGACTTAAAGGGAAAGGCGCAAAAAGCGTTTACGTAAAGGGCGGTCATGCACAATGGCAAGACTCCGTATGCGACACCTTCGTTTGCGCTTCACACACGCTTTACTTTAGACAGCCAAAAAACAGCAAAGGTAATCTTCGCGGCACGGGGTGCATGCTTGCAAGCGCGATTGCAGCATTCATCGTTCACGACTACTGCATTGAAGATGCGTTAACCTTGGCAAACGCCTACGTTAGTGAAGTAAGACGTAACACACTTGGCGAATCTGATAGCCATCACCCCATCACGCCTATTTCGAATCAATACGAAACTTCTTGTCTGCCTGCCTACTTCGCTAAAACCACCGGTTTTCCCTCACGGGCCGCTAGTTTTCCGTTAGTAACTTTTCGACAGGATGAAACCGCTTCATATGATAACGAGCGATTCCCGGCACTCACCCGCACCAACTTAGGTATTTATCCCGTTGTAGATAGTGTGCAATGGATAGCTCGCCTTTGGTCAACAGGTGTGAAAATTATGCAGCTTAGGGTAAAACAAGGCTCTGAAGATGACATTCGCCAGCAGATTAAAGAGGCAATAGCGCTGGTGGCACACACCGATTGCCAATTATTCATTAACGACTACTGGCAGTTAGCCATAGAACTTGGCGCTTATGGTGTACATTTAGGCCAAGAGGATATCGACACCGCTGATTTAAACGCTATTCGACGTGCGGGGCTAAGGCTGGGCATTTCAACCCACGGCTTCGCTGAAATTCAGCGTGTGCGCGCCTTAAACCCGTCTTACATTGCCCTTGGCCATATCTTCCCTACCAATACTAAAGACATGCCTTCGAAACCCCAAGGTGTAGCTCGCTTAACAAAGTATGTGAAGCTTTGTGAAGGCATACCCACCGTTGCTATTGGCGGTATTAACCTAACGCGAATAAGCGAGGTAGCTGAAACAGGGGTGAATGGAATTGCCGTGGTGAGCGCGATCACACAAGCAGAACAACCGCTAAAGGCCTACCAAGCGCTGGCTCGGGAGGCAGGTTTTGCCTAGTCATTCAGTCAGCGACTCAGCTAACAGCCCGGTTAATTCACAGCTTGAACATCAAGATATACGCCGCTACAGCAGGCAGCTATTGCTCGACTGTATCGATCACGACGGCCAGCTTAATTTAGCAAATGCACACGCTGTGGTTGTGGGCCTTGGTGGCTTAGGAAGCTTGACCGCCCGCTATTTAGCTGGCGCAGGTGTTGGCAATATTACTCTAGTGGATGGTGATACGGTTGATATCAGCAATTTACAGCGCCAGATAAGCTACAACGAAATGCACCTTGGCGAGCTTAAAGCTAAGTCGCTGCATAACGAGCTTCGTAAAGTTAATTCTCACTTAAACATACGATTCAGATGCTTATTTGCCGATAGTGACAACTTACCAACCTTAATTTCTTCTGCTACCTGCGTTCTGGATTGCACCGACAACATCTTTGTAAGACGGCAAGTTAATGTAGCAACGTTTCGTGCATCTATTCCGCTTTTTATAGCGGCGGCCAGCGGGCTTACCTGGCAAGCGCTGAACTTGCCTCAAAACTCAGCGACCTGCGGTTGTTATGAATGTTTAGTGAATAGCATTGCCGTGCGCGAAGACTGCTTAAGTAAAGGCATTCTTGGCCCTGTAGTTGGAATGGCAGCCTGCCATCAAGCCACCCAAGCTTTGCTCTTTATGGCCAAAGGATTCGACGCAGACATTAAATGGGGTCACTACGTGAACGCACACGCGGGCCTAGCTACACTACAAAGCTTCAAACTTCCTCCTTCTTCATCTTGTGAGGTATGCCAATGACCCAAATAAACATCAACGTGAATAACCAACCTATGAGCGTGATATCGCCCATATCGCTTAGCGAGTTAATCGCCCTTAAACAATTGAAAGACGACGGCACCGCCGTTGCCAAAAATGCCGCCATTATCAGCAAGAATGAATGGCCAACAACTTACTTAAGTGACAACGATACCGTTGATATCTTCACCTTAGTGGCAGGAGGATAAAATGCTAACGCTCGCAAACCACACCTTTCCTTCCCGTTTATTAACTGGCACGGGTAAATTTAGTAACCCAAGCATTATGAAAAACGCGGTTAAGGCAGCGCAAAGTAGCATTGTTACGCTAGCAATGAAGCGGGTAGCCAGTCATAGCGCGCAAGATGAAACCCTATCAGCACTCAAAGCATTGGGCGTTACCCTTTTACCAAATACGTCAGGAGCGAAGAACGCCAAAGAAGCGGTATTCGCTGCAGAACTTGCTTACGAAGCCTTGGGAAGCCCTTGGGTGAAACTGGAAATTCACCCCGACCAGCGCTATTTGCTGCCCGACCCCATAGAAACCTTGCTGGCCGCTGAAGCACTGGTAAAGAAAGGATTTCACGTTCTGCCCTACTGCGGAGCAGACCCGGTTTTATGTAAACGCTTAGAAGAAGTAGGCTGCGTAGCTGTTATGCCGTTAGGCGCGCCCATAGGCAGTAATCAGGGTTTACAAACTAAGCCCTTTTTACAAATTATTGTTGAGCAATCATCTATTCCGGTCATCGTCGATGCGGGTATTGGCAAGCCCAGTGAAGCCATGGCGGCCATGGAAATGGGCGTAGACGCGGTATTAGTTAATACGGCTATCGCCACCGCTCAAAACCCTGTTGCTATGGCAGAGGCCTTTGCAAGCGCTGTAGTTACTGGTCGAAAAGCGTTTGAAGCAGGGCTTGGTGCAACATCTGATTTGGCGCAGGCCTCAAGCCCACTTACTGCCTTTTTGGAGCCAACACTATGAAGGTAGCACAGGCATTAATGCAGCAAGATTTGTCGCATTTTGCTTTATCGATAAACAGCAAAACGGCAAGTGACGTAGAGCGAGCATTAGTTAAAGAGTCCCTTTCACTCGATGACTTTATGGCGCTGATCTCTCCAGCTGGAGCAAGCTACTTAGAAGCCATGGCTAACCGAGCAAAATCACTAACCCGTCATCGCTTTGGCAATACCATGCAGCTTTTTGTGCCTTTATATTTGTCGAACCTGTGTGCCAACGAGTGTACCTATTGCGGCTTTACCATGAGCAATAAGATAAAGCGCAAAACTTTATCTATAAGCGAAGTGCTCACCGAAATTGAAGCCATTAAAGATTTGGGCTTTTCCCAAGTGCTGCTGGTTACGGGCGAACATGAAACTAAGGTGGGCATGGACTATTTTGAGCAAACCCTCAGCGCCATTCGCAACAGGGTAAGCTACCTTATGATGGAAGTGCAGCCGCTAAAATGGGAACAATACCAAACGTTAAAACAACTGGGGTTAGATGCCGTACTGGTATATCAAGAAACCTATTCGCCCCAGCACTACGCCAGCTACCACACTAGAGGTAAAAAGCAGGATTTCTTATGGCGATTAGAAGCCAGCGACCGTATTGGGAAAGCGGGGATCGATAAAATAGGCATAGGTGCGTTACTTGGTTTAGGTGATTGGAGAGTTGATAGCGCTATGACCGCTCTTCACGGCAAGTTGATACAACAACACTATTGGCAAAGCCGTGTATCTATTGCTTTTCCGCGCCTTAGAAGCTGCGAAGGTAATAGCACTGGTGGCAACGCGCTTACCAATAACAAACTACCTAACGAACGAGACCTGCTGCAGCTGATATGTGCTCATCGCATCTTTAACCCGCAAGCAGAACTATCCCTGTCTACCCGAGAGTCGGCGGTATTTAGAGATGGCGTAATGCCGCTGGGTATCACATCAATGAGTGCTGCATCGCAAACTCAGCCTGGCGGCTATAGTGAACCCTCTCAGGCGTTAAACCAGTTTGATATTGATGACAGTCGTTCCGTACCGGAAGTCGTCGGCGCAATAAAATCGAGGGGATTAGACCCGGTTTGGAAAGACTGGATGGCTTTTTAATTTAACTAGATTCACTTAACGAAAACTAAGCGCACTATTCAAAATCTTTGTAAAGAAAGCGATCTTTTCGGCAGGCCTAACCTATTATTACTATCGTATATAAAATAAGGGAAGGTCTATGCTACGAAACGTTACATTATTAACCGCAGGCTTGCTGATATTAAGCGCATGTGGTGATCACGGGCCTGAAGGGCACTCGCACGACCAAGACGCCAATACTGGCTCACGTATAGGTACATTTTTTAGTGAAGACATTAAAGTTGCCGAAGAACTGGTGCCCTGCACGTTAACAGATAAAACTGAAACGCAGTGTTATTTAATTACGGTGCCGGGTAAACGTGAAATTGGGCACGATTTAGGCCCTTGGTGCCCAAGAAATATTGAAGACACTGCTGAAGACAGCGGTATTTGGCTAGACAACAACAAGGTATACGATGCAGATGGCGAATTTATTGCAAATCTAGCCACATTTTACAGCGACGACAAATGGCAGCTGTACAACCCAGAGACCGGCGAAGTAAAAGTTACCGATAGCAAAGATGCGTGCCTTGCAGCTGCTCGCCCTGATGTAGACCCAGAATACCAAAATTATTGCGTTGAGTGCGCCCCTGAGTATTTCGAAGACGACATACCTACGCAACAGTATGTTATTCCCGCCTTCCCCCAAAAATTAGATAAAGCTGCAAAGTTCGATGCGCATGGCGGAATGGGCTTAGCGTTTAATGGGGTGAAAATGGATGCACCCGCCCCAGTAGATGCCATTTTAGGCGCACACACGCTAGCGCCCTTTGACGACTGTGGCGGACACGTTAACCCGTTTGTAGGATATCACTACCATGCTATGACAGACTGCGCCGCGCATGAGGATAGTTCATCACCAAATGGTAAGCTGCTTGGTGTTGCGTTCGATGGTTTCACCGTATTCGGTCAGCTAAATAGTGACGGCAGCCAACCTGAAGGGTTAGATAGCTGTGGCGGGCATTCTGATGAAATCGATGGCTACCATTACCATGCAGCAGACCCAGGCAAGAATAAGATACTTGGCTGCTTTAGTGGCGCCCAAGGCTGTTCTGTAGAGGGCGACACGTACAACTGCTCTGTTAAACCAAAAGGGCCTCCACCAGGGGGCGAAGGGCACGGCAAAATGGGTCCGCCACCGAAAGGCTAAAACCTGTTTACTACGCTCAAGTGGATTAGTTTTTTTAAGGCAAAACAAATAAAAAATTTGTTTTGCTTTCATGTAAAACCCTCCGTAGAATCCGCCCAAATTTTAGCCAGACACTTTTCTTATGTGTCTGGCTTTTTTGTCTTATTTATTTCATATTAAAGTTATTAAAACTTAAGGGCAGTGCGTTGGATACCGTTGAATTTATTCAAATTCGAAGATTTATAGTGAAGCTAGGTAAAATGCTACACAAGTACGGTACCCCTGCGTTCCGTCTTGAGGCTTATCTAGGTGAAGTCGCCAAGTATTTAGGTGTGCACGCATCATTTATTTCTACCCCTACGTCACTCACTTTTGTAATCTGGAGCGACCGCCACGAAGATGAATACAATCATGCTGCGCGGTTACTTCCGGGCGAACTAGATATGAATGCGTTGTCGCTAACTGATGAGCTTGCCAGCGAACTGTTGTCGGGCAAATTAACATTGAGCGAAGCAGATAAGCGCTTAAATGAAATAGATGCCATGGGTAGCCCTTATGGTAAATGGGTTACCGGTGTTGCTTTTGCTATGGCCACCGGCGCATTTGCTATGCTTATGGGTGCAAGCTGGAGCGAAATTGGCTGGTCGGCCGCGCTCGGCATTGTGGCTTACTTATGGACCCTGTGGGCACTGCAATCTAAACGCGTAAACTTAATGCTAGAGCCGGTCACCGCGTTCGTGGGAGGCATTCTTGCCTGCGCCATTGGTCAGTACGTTGACCCAGGTATCAATATTCCGCTAGTTGTGCTTTCGTCGGTCATTGTATTTGTGCCGGGGCTTGCGCTGACTATGGGCCTTGCAGAGCTTTCATCTCGCAATATGGTGTCGGGTACGGCCCGTACAATGGACGCCATAATGCAGTTATTTAAACTGTATTTCGGTGCATTCTTAGGTGTTTCGGTAGGTTTTAGTGTGTTTGGTGAAAACGTGTATACCCCTGCTGAATCCCTGCCTTATTGGGCTACCTGGCTTGCGGTATTTTTACTATGTATTGCACTAGTTGCCATTTTCAGAACCCGAGTTAAACACATTCCGTGGGCACTGGCAGCTGCGTTTATTGCTTATAGCGCTACCGCATGGAGCTCTGATTACATGAGCCCTGGTCTTGGTGCGTTTGTGGGTGCATTTGCCTTAGGTATTTTTGCCAATGCATTTACGCGCATAGCCAACCAGCCGGCAACTATTGTGGCTATGCACGGACTTATTGTGCTGGTGCCGGGGTCTAAAACCTATATTGGTCTGAATTCGTTTATGACCGGCCAAGACTTTGTAAAAGCCGATCATTTAGGTCAAGAAGTGTTTCTTATATTCATGTCGCTAGTGGCGGGGTTAATCTTTGCTAACGTAGTCATGCCCACTAAAAAGGCACTGTAACAGCACGTCACGAGTAGCCTAAAAGAATTAAGCTTATGTTGCGCTATAACGCTGCCTTGTTAGTGCTAAGTTTCTTTAAACAAGGGCAGACAAAAGCAGCGCAACCAAAGACAGTGTAAACAAAATCAGTGTAGTGGGCAGCGTAGCTAAAAGCGCTATTTAAGAAGCTTGATCAACGCTCGCCCTAAACGAGCGTTTAGCGCACCGGCGGCAATGGCTTCAGCCGAATTCTCCATAAACTTAGCCGACAAGCTGCCGCCAATCTGATTAGCTACTTCATCGGTAGCCAAGTCGAACACGCCCTGTGCCGCTATGTTTTGCGCCAGTACTTTTAATAACTTCCAGTTTCCCGCAGTGCTTGGCCTTAACCCGTATACACGTGCCATGCGACGAATGGTGCGAAAGCTAATCCATACCACAGCAAAAGTTTGAATAAGATTATTAGGGCTTATAAATGCTAGGCTTCCGGCAGTCACCGACTCTTTATTCAACACTTTGTGCGCTTTTTCCTGAACAGGTTTTAGCACCGTATCTTCGTACAGGCCTAATCGTTCTGGGCCAGTCATGTCATCTTGAAGCTGCTGCTTATAGCGGTCGAAGCAATGGGCCGCGTAAGAACCACGGGAAAAACGCTTGCCGTGCTGGTTCAACACACTGTCTATTTTCTGTGGCGAGGATGGCATACCGGCTGATGAGCTTCCTCTGTCCGCTGAAGGCTTTGTACCACTATTAGCCAGCAAATCTCGGATAACACTGGCATCTTCCATCGCAGTATTGACCTGTTTGTAGCCGCGCCATTCTTTGAAGCTTAAAAAGCTAAAGCAGCTTACAAAACCCACCAATAGTGCCCCTAAAACGCTTGTTCCAATAGGGTGTTCAGAAACATTGGCAGCAAGCGTGGTATAGGCTTCAAATACAAAAAAGCCAATTAGCGAAATAACGCCAAAACCTAATGTCGCAGCACCTAACGATAAGCCACCCTTTTTCGCATCTACTTCCCATACATCTTCAGCTACTTGCTGTGGAAGCTTGGTTTCAGGCTGGGCAATATCTAAGGTTTGCGTTTTAACCTTGGTTTTATACTGCGGTTTGTTTACCGAATTCGTTTTTTGATCACCTTGAGACGCTGTTTGAGATTGCGTACCTGCATTACCTTTATGGTCGCTATGAGCGCCATAAAGCGCTTCGCTTCTTATATTAGATGAGCTGCTCATATTAGACGAACTGATGGCATCGGGCGCGCTAGACGGCTCTGGGCTTTCATCAAATGTATAAGGTTTATCGCTCATTATTGCTCTCCTTTGCCCAGTAAAAACTGAAGCAATCTGTCTACGCCCTTACCGGCTAAAATTCGTGCCTTAAAATCGCTGGGCACACTGACATTAGGTACGGGGAAGTGGCTACCCTCTTCCATATCTTTCAGCGTGCTGGGAATGGGCTCAAACGTAGATTCTACATAACGGCCATCGGTGTCTTTGTAACGAATAGCGTCTGGATTACTGCCATCGTCAGTGACCTGCATGCTAGACACCAAAAAATGTTCAAACTGAATAGGTTTACCATCGAACCTGGCTCTTGCCCCTTCGGTGATTTGGGTAAGCAGGTTAAGTAAATTATCGCGCTGACTTACCGGCACCAAGTCAGACTTAGTAGCCACAAATGCCACTTTGCCTATCTGTTCTTTTTTCAATACATTGCGGGAAAACCACGAACTTTGCCCGTACACAAAGGTATCAGCCAAGTGGCTCAGAGTTTCCTTTAACTGATATAAGTGCTGCCTGCTGTGGTTAAGCCCTTCAAACAAATCCACTAGAATAATTTGCTTATCGGTTTCTTTGAAGATGGACTGCTTTAGCGGTGTTAACCACCCGCTTTGAAACTTCGAAAAATGCTTATCAAATATTTTAAACCACGGGTGCGACACGTCGCTGGTAATGCTGGAGGGCAGCGGCGTAAAGCCGAAGGCCTGCCAGTTAAAATCGCTCGACTCCAATAAAAAACTGCCCGGCTGCAGCAAGGATATGCCGTTGGCTTTAGCTTCAACCAAATAATCGCGATAAGCATTAACCAATAGCTGAATACGCTTTTCTGTAGGCTCTTGTTCGAAGTCGAACTGATTAACAAAGGCTTTCCACTGACTGGCAAAACACTGCTGCGGCCCACTGCTAAGCTGTGCCCACGCAGAGTCTGACCAATGGGCATAGGTTTTACTTAACATAGGGATATCGGTAACCCATTCGCCGGGGTAATCGATAAACTCAAACACCACATCGCTATGAGGTAGCACGTGGCGCTTTAATGACGCGGTTTCTTTTAAACGCACCACTAGCTTAAATCCGAATGCCTCTTCG
The DNA here is from genome assembly GCF_005117025.1 of Alteromonas portus. Classification (GTDB taxonomy): domain Bacteria; phylum Pseudomonadota; class Gammaproteobacteria; order Enterobacterales; family Alteromonadaceae; genus Alteromonas; species Alteromonas portus. The sequence continues at coordinate 229,437 of NZ_SWCO01000009.1, forward strand.
GTAGCTTTAGGCCATCGCCCGTTTTCAAGATCAGCAATATTCTGCAGGTGCGGAAAGGGTTTATAGCCTTCTATGGGCTCTATACGCATATCAAGCACTTGGGAGGGCGGTAAATATCGCAGCAAGGGTAAGCAGGCATAACCCTCTTCACTTCGGCTTTTCAGCATAGTGATTAAACTGGTGAACAGCATAGATTTACCACTTCGACTTAGCCCAGTAATAGTGAACCGGTGCGTTTCTTTGTTAAACGCACTGCTAAGTTTGTCGCCAGTTAGCGACGCCATAGCCCGAGTTTTGTCAAAAAGTGTAGCGATATTTTTCTGCATTATTGTTTTGTATTCTGCCTTTGCAGCTCCTATAGCCTTAAACCTCTACCTTCGAACTTATATTCGCAAAAACAACGTGCCGCAAGGAGCTGCTCTCATTTTATTTAAGAGTGACCGTTATAAGAGTAATGAGGTTAAATAAGACGAAAAGCAAGGGCAGTGCCATTTAATACCAGTGGGCATAGATAATTGCCCACTCAGAAGGCGCTGGCGAAGCTTCTAGCAAAGCGCGGGAATGCAGGAATAACTATTAATGCTCGCGAGTTCGATTAAAAAGCTTTTTCTTTATGCGGTTTTTACTGGAATGCCAGTGGTTCTTGGGTTTACGTGGAGCATTCGCGATAACATGCTCAAAATCGATATCTGACTTTTTAGTAGGCGGCACGTGCGCGCAAAAGAACGTATTAATGTTTGACTGCGCCAGCTTTTTTAAGCTTTCACGATATTGGTTTGGGTGACATAAAGGATATGGCGGTACTAGTTCGCCTTTCACTTGTACCAATACATCAGCGATGTAAGCCTGCTGCGTGGGAATGTGCTTTAGCGTTAAGTCATGATCGGTATGACCTGGCGTGTACATTACCTGCCAATCAGAAAAGCCCGGCAGCAGCTGATTGTCGGTAAAGGTAATATCTGGCGCTAGAATTGGGTTGTACCAAATAGGCATTCTTGGCTTACCAATGCGGTTTGCCACCCACCAGGTTAATAACAAATCGATACCATGGGCGGTACGCCCAGCAAAGCCCGCATACCAATTAATCGCTTTAGGATGAGAAGCCACCTGTGCGCCTGTACGCTGGCGCAATTTAATAGCACCACCGGCATGATCGGGGTGCATGTGAGTAACAACAATCAACTTTAGGTCTTGTAACGGGCGCCCTAACGTTTGTGTTATAAATCGGCAAACTTGGTCTACATCGGCTCGACTACAGCCATCTAGCAATAGTATGCCGTTGCTGTCTTCAACAAGATAAATATGCTGTATGTAGCCTGCTAATGTGTGAATTTTCATTACCGCTTCCTTTTCACCCGACCTGGCAACGCTTGCTAACATTATTTATTAACAGGCCTAAGCCTTTACGTCTGCACACCTTTACAAGCAACACCTTGGTTACTGCAATAAATGGCCTGGCACCGCATAAACACTCTGCGAATACCTGTATTCCAACAGCGCAGTTGAAATAAATCCTATCAGAACCTATCTGGTATGACCAGATTCAGCGAACAAGTGTAGCATTAAATCCCTTAGCCACATCAAACCCGGCTCGCCTTCTTGCTGGCTATGCCAGTAAAGGTGTGTTTCCAGTGCAGGTATTTGATAAGGCAGTTTAGCGGTAATTAGATTATCGTGAGTTACCGCATCAGCTACCGACCCCGGCAAAGTAAGTAATGCTTCAGTACTGGCCACTACATCAGCCGCGGCGCGATAGTTTTGACAGCGCCACAAAGAAGGCCGACTTATGCCTAGCTGTTGCAAAGCAATTTCTTCCACCGACGCGCCTTTAGCTCGGTTAGACACGGTAATATGGCGCGCTGCCACATACTTTTTCTTATCTAAATTTTGTGCCAAAGGGTTTTGCTTGTTCATCAGTACTTTGTAGGTGTCACGCCGCAACAGCGAGTGTGAAATAGGCGCACCAACCGCACGCCCAATATCAATCACTAGGTGAAGGTTTCTATTTGATAGCTCTGCCAGCATGGAATCACGGCGCAAGCGAGTACTTACTATTTCTATGTTGGGCGCTTGCTTTTCTAAAGTAGATAACAGTACAGGTAAAACCCCTAACTCTAACGACTCTTGCATGGCAATAACAAAGCGCTGATGGCTGTGTAGCGGGTCGAAATCGGCAAACTCGCCCAGTGCTTTTCGAATTTCACCCAAGGCTTTTAGAATAGCGGGCGCTAGTCTTTCGCAAGCAGCGGTAGGCAGCATGCTTTGTTTTTCTTTTACAAAAAGCGGGTCGCCTAAAATATCACGAAATCTTCGCATGGCATGGCTAACTGCAGACGGCGTAATATGAAGTGCCTCGGCCACTCGGGTCATGTTTCTGTGCTGCCACAGTGCCTCGAACACCTTAAGTAGGTTTAAATCTAGCTTTTCAAATTGCCTGTTTTCTAACACCAGCAACACCATGAATGAAATTCACACCAATTAAGGATTATATTTCATTTCATTCACCAAGCAAGTTTCTCTAGTATGACCCTAACGAATAGCTTTTGCATACCTTCAATGCTTGCCAATGAACGTGGTTTGCGTGCGTTGTATAAACAACCCAAATACGTGACGCCAAGCTCGAAGGCGCTGTTGCTAAGCATGACAAATTAAAGCCAACGATATAAAGATAAAGGTACCCTATGGATTTTTCACATAACGACAAAACAAAAGCCTTGTTAGAAAAGCTGGATAACTTTATTGCCGAGCATATTGCGCCAATCGAGAATGAAGTTTACGACTTTCATCATAAAGAGAATAACCATGGCGACTGGAAAAGCTGGAAGCTGCACCCTGGCACTGAAGCGCTTAAAGCCAAAGCACGTGAAGCAGGCTTAGCGAATTTATTTCTGCCCGATGCTGAATTAGGCCAGGGTCTTACTACGCTTGAATATGCGCCAATGGCAGAGCGCATGGGCAAATACCTGTTTGCACCAGAGATTTTTAACTGTAATGCACCTGACACTGGCAACATGGAAGTGCTGTATCACTTTGGCAGCGATGCACAAAAAGAAAAATGGCTAAAACCCTTACTGGCTGGCGAGATCCGTTCTGTGTTTGGCATGACCGAACCTGATGTTGCATCGTCTGATGCTACCAACATGGCCGCAACCATTATCGAAGATGGCGACGATGTAGTTATTAACGGTAAGAAGTGGTGGTCGACAGGCCTAGGCCACCCTAACGCTGCCTTCACTATATTCATGGGTTTATCGAACCCAGAAAATGACAAGCACAGCCGCCACAGCATGGTGATAGTGCCGCTAGACACACCTGGAATTACTATAAAACGCATGCTAGATGCTTACGGCGATTACGATGCCCCATACGGCCATGGCGAAATGCACTTCAATAATGTACGCGTAAGTAAAGAACACCTTGTAATGGGTTTAGGTAAAGGGTTTGCGATAGCACAAGGTCGTTTAGGCCCTGGCCGTATTCACCACTGCATGCGCGCTATCGGCATGGCAGAAAAAGCACTAGAGCTTGCGCTTAAACGCGGCCACGAGCGGGTTGCTTTTGGTAAGCCTATCATTCGCCTAGGTGGTAACCTAGAGCGTGTGGCTGATGCTCGCATGGCAATAGAGCAAGCGCGTTTGCTTACCCTTCACGCGGCCTGGAAGATTGATAATCTAGGCGTTAAGCACGCCATGACCGAAATATCAGCTATTAAAGTGGTAGTGCCAAACATGCTACAAAGCGTAGTAGATATGGCATTACAAATTCACGGTGGTGCAGGTATGTGTAGCGACTTCCCTCTAGCCCGCTTTGCCGCTGGTGCAAGAGCCCTTCGTTTAGCAGATGGCCCTGACGAAGTGCACAAAGGCATGGTGTCTCGATTAGAGCTTAAAAAATATCAGTAGTAAAATAAATACGAAAAATGCGGCTTCATTAAGCCGCATTTTTTATGAGTTTTAGAACACCTGTGGACGGTGCTAGTTATTCTCTTCATGCTGTTTAATGCGCTGATGTAGCGCATCTAGTTTTTCAAAGCTATCGAACAATTCTGGATGTGTGGCAATGAGCGCAGCTACATGCTCAAAGGCTTCTGGTCGGGTGTTGCTTGTGAGGAAGCGAACATGATCGTCGCTAGGTAAACGGTTAAAGTCGATACCCGGGCTCGTGGAAGATGATTGCACTTTCATAGCCCGAAAATCTTTTACATAGCGAGGTTCACAGCTTTTGCGGGCGATATTGCTACCAATAGGTTTTTGATATCTGCAGACAACATCGAACTTAGCGACGTCATTAATGCTGTTATACAGTTCTAAAAATTCGAAGCGCTGATCATCGAAGGCTTTCTTTAGTTGAGGCGTGGTTTTTTGACCGAGTATTTCAACTTGCTCTACATTTTCTTTGTCGTTTTTGGCTGTTACCTGAAAGCTCGCCGCAAGTGCCAGCAAAAGCGCCCAAAACGTTATAGCGTGAAATCCGTATTTACGTGCGTTTATCACAGTCAACATCCTCGTTGTTTTATTTTCACGCTATTGAAATTAGCACCTGAACAAATTTCAGTCAAAAAAATACCGCTTCTTGTTACAAGAAGCGGTATTCAATTTTGTTTATAAACTAACGAGTTAGCTTAATAGGTATAGCGTGCCTGCACGTACCACATACCACCGTTAAAGCCAAACGGGCTAGACTCAGAGTAAAGCTGACCTAGGCTTCCTGCGCTTGGGTTTTCTTCTGGGTATTCGTCGAACAGGTTGTTCACACCAACAACAAGATCGAGATTTTCGCTATAAGAGTATTTGGCTTCTACGTCTATCAAAATAGCCGCATCAATACCATCTACACCGTTACCCGTGTCGTCCCAACCACCGTAGTAATTTGCGCGAACTAGAGTGCGAAGTGCGCCTTGCGTATGTGTCCAAGAAATATTACCGCGAAGGTTTGGCAGTAAGTCTTCAATTGCAGCTACACGGCCTTCACCAATTGGGTTAAGTGTACCAACATCGTCCACTTCAGTTTCGTTGTAGTTTGCCGCTAGCGTAATACGTGAATTACCTTCCCATAAATCGAAGCTGTAGTTACCTACAATATCGATACCGCGTGTAGTGGTGTCGAAGCTGTTAGAGAAGAAACGGAACTGTGACAAGTCATCCAGACCGATAAAGTCTGAACGGTCGATAATGCCCGACGCATCAAGCTCGGTAAGCGCTTCAGATACGGTTGCGTAGTCTGTACCGCCACCTGCAAAATTAAGCGCGTCTAGGAAGTTAACGTTGGCACCTAGTGCAACACGGTTTTCCATTTCAATGTTGTAGAAATCGATGGTCCAGCTCATGTCTGCCACATCAATTGACGCACCAAACGAGAAGTTAACCGCTTCCTCTGGCCCTAAGTCTGGGCGACCGTTGCCTTGGCTTTCAATGAAGTCAGCTGCTAGCTGACCCGCCGCTGACGACAATGGCAATGTACCTTGGTCAATCAGCACGCCGTTCACGTTTTGCGTGGTAACGTTAGTAATGCTTGCCTGCCCCGCTGTTGGCGCGTGGAAACCAGTTGAATACGCACCACGTAAACGGAAGTCGTCAGTTACGTGGAAAATACCCGCTAATTTAAAGTCGGTAGTATCGCCAAACTCACTGAAGTCTTCGCGGCGTACCGCGGCTTGCAAGGTTAGTTGCTCGGTTACGTCAGCTTCTAGGTCAATATAAACCGCAGTACTGTCTTGCGACGCGCTGGTGTCGCGAGGAAAACCACCAAAACCGTTAGAGCTAGACGAGAACCCTTGGCTAGCTAGTGGGCCAAGGGCATAAGACGCTTCATCACCGGCAAATAAGTCAAACTCTTCTTTACGGTATTCTGCACCAAACGCTACGTTTAAGTCAGACGCTAAGCCTACATCTACACCGTACACAAAGTTAAGGTTAACTAGGGTTTCCGTTTGCTCCTGACCACCAGGTACAAAGTCACGTGGCGTATCTGGGCCTAACGAGGCGTTGATAGTGTTTCGAATAAAGAAGTCTGTACGGTTAGAGCCACGCTGCGCACTGAAGTCGTAACCCAAGCCGTTACCAATTTCTAAGTCACCACGTACACCTACGGTAAATGCCATGTCTTCGTTGTCGCCGCCAAAGCGAGGTACAAAGCCCGTTGGAATAGTTTCAATGAACGAGAAACAGTTATCGTCAGCCTGTACTTGCGCTAGGAATGTAGGATCTGGGAATACATTGCCTTCACCGCCAATTGGAATACCGTCAATACAGCTTCCACCTACGCCAACACCATCAAGGTCGCCTACAAGCACAGAGTGTACGCCGTCTGGGTCGGCTAAACCTGTTAGTGGGTCAACCAATGGACCTGCGTATACACCGCCGCGCTGGCTACCTTCCGTTACAGGGTTACGGTAGAAGAAGCCACCCGTAACCGTACGTTTACCGTAGTTACCAAATAGGTAAAGCTCGGCTTTGTCGTTTAGCTCGTACGCTGAGTTAATAAAAACTTTATAGTCGTCTTCTACGTCTGGCTGGCCCCAATACTGTGGCACTTCATTGGTATAGGTATTGATAGTAGAAAAGTCTGACTGGCTTAAGTAACCCGCATCAACCATACCTTGAACATCGTCGCGCACAACTGAGCGTACGGTACCTTCAACATCACGAATTTCACCTGTGATGTTCACAAAGCCGTCTGCACCTAACGAGAAACCAGCGTTAGCTGAAATAGTGTAGTTGTCGCCATCGCCTTCATAGGTAGAACCATAGTTTGCGCGGAACTCAAAACCTTCATCATCATCGCGAAGTAAGAAGTTAAGTACCCCTGCGATAGCGTCTGAACCATATTGCGACGATGCACCGTCACGAAGTACTTCTACTTGTTTTAGCGCTAACGAAGGAATTGCTGAAATATCCACACCCTGCGCGCCATCAGAAATACCACCACCTAGGAAAGAAATGATAGAGCCGCGGTGACGACGCTTACCGTTTACCAACACCAACACGTTATCAGGTGATAGACCGCGCATGTTAGCTGGGCGCACAATGGTAGCCGCATCACTAATTGGCTGTGTGTTTACATCGAACGACGGTACGTTAGTACGCAGCATGTCTTGCACGTCGCTAGACGAGTTTTGACGGAATTCATCACCGGTAATTACGTCTACCGGAACAGGTGAATCGGCTGCAGAGCGGTTGCTCATTCGCGTACCGGTTACAATGATATTTTCAAAATCTTCTGCTTTTTCTTCTGCTTCTTGTGCAAAAGTAGGCGCTGACATCGCCGCAAAAAACGGTAATGAACTAGCAATAATGGCAGAGGTTATTCGATTAAGTTTTTTCCCCTTGGGGACGTTACCTTGCTCCACTGTGTTTCTCCTTCAAGACTTGTTGTTTTATATATGGTTTTTAATATTTTTATTATTGGCGTGGGTAATACTTATAAATGACTATCAATACATGTGCATGACAGCAACACTAATAAACATTAAATAATTAGAATGGAATAACTAAAAAAGAACCATGAATGAGATAATTATCACTCATAGGGCGTAATTTATATTAGCCTTTAGGATAATACCCCTTTTCGATTTTGCTCAACGGTGGTTTATCGCTGCTTTCAACGGAAGACGGCGCTAGGCCTAAAAGGATTAACGATTCTTAAGGTTTTTAATGGCCGCACTTTTGTGCGTTAAACAAGCGCATAGCGTTGTTAGTAGATCATGCAAGGCAATTAAAACGCCAAAAACAAAAATGCCCACAGTATTTCGCTAGATATGCATTTACACTGTGAGCATGATATTAAGTTTAAAGCGACGCGGTAACAAACCACAACAAACGGCAGCTAACCATTAAAGATTAACTGCCCTTGTTGAGATATAGCGCTTTAATTAAAAGCTATATGAAGCACTTAGCTGCGCGTTAATGCCTGCGCCGTAGTAGCCCACAGTATGTAGGCTGTTAATGTACTTCTTATCGAAGATGTTATTAATGTTCATGCGAACGGTTAGGTTTTCAGAAAAGGCTTGCGACGCATACACATTACCCAAGAAATACGCACCTTGTTCAACGTTGTAATCAACATTGCTTATTTCAGACTGCCAACGGCCACCAAAGCCTACTTCTACCTCTGGTGCTTGCGGTACTGTGTACGCTAACTGGAAGGTTACTACGTCGCGCGGTGCCCATAGGTTTGCATCGTTACCTTGCTCGTCTTCTACGTCGATAGCGGTATAAGACGCGTTAACACGCAGAGCATCGGTTACTTGGCCGGCCACCTCAATTTCAAAACCATCAGACTCTACCGATACGCCTTCGTAGTAATACTGCAGGGTTTCTGGGTTAGTGCCAGCGTAAGCGGCTAGGTTGTCTTGCTCTGCAGTAAAGTAGGCGAACGTTGTTAATAAACGGTCGTCGAACCACTGGGCTTTCACGCCCGCTTCAAAGTTTTGACCTTTTGTTGGGTCTAGGTACTGGCCGTTAATGTCGTACTGTTCTTGCGGCTGGTACACATCTGAATAACTTACATATGCGTTCACGTCTTCTGTTACCGCGTAAGTAGCGCCAACGTAAGGGCTGGCTTCGCTTTCTGAGTTATCGATAACCGCGCCTGCGTTTTGCCCTGTACGCTCAAAATCAATAGCGTTGAAACCAGCAATAACATGCATTTCATCGGTAACGCTGAAACGCGCAGAACCGAAGTAACGCGTTAGGGTTTGTTCAATATTTGAATACTCAGCAGCCGCTAGCCATTCAGGCTCGGCAATAGCATCTAACGCATAAGGGAACGCAGGCGTTGGGCCAAATGCAGGCGTAGTAGCATAGTCAAATGAATGAGCATAAGACACATCGTCGCTGGTAGCGTGACTTACACCAAAGTTCACTTCATGATTGCGGCCAAACAGCTCGAAATCACCAAATACACGGCCTTCTACAAGATGAGAATCGCGCTCAGAGTCGTAACGTCCCGGCCAGCCAACAAGGCCTAAGCCTGTGTCTTTATCAATTGCGCCGTAGGCGTAAAACAGTTTGCTTTGATCTTCAAAGTCGCGGTAGTTATAGCTAAGCAGAAGCTGCCAATCGTTGTCGAATACATAGTCTAGCTCTACAAACGCATTGGTAGTTTCGGTATCCCATTTCGTCCACTCTTGGGCCGTGGTATCGCTAATGTCCCACTCGGCTTGGGTGCCATCGGTGTAGTTAAATACTAGGCCGCCCCAGGTGTTGCCGTCGGTATTAGCATCTTGGTAAGACAACCCAAAGGTTACGGTAGCGTTATCGGTTAACTGACCGTCGATAACACCGTATACGAAGCTGCGATCGTTCTCTAATCCATCCAGGTGCGATTCTTTATCTTCAACGCTTGCTACTACGCGTGCTGCCCAGCTGCCGTCTTCAGTAAGCAGCATTGAATAGTCGCCCTGAACACGCTTAAAGTTGTACGAGCCAATGCTTGCACCAATTTCACCGCCCTCTTCATTAGTTGGGCGCTTGCGCACATAGTTAATGGTACCCGACGCATTACCCACACCGGTTAAAAGACCGTTGGCACCACGAATAACTTCAATTTCTTCATAACCGTAAGCTTCAACAGAACCGGTAACAATGCCCCAGTCGTTCGGCAAGCCCACACCGTCTATTTGGGTGTTTTTAATTTCAAAACCACGGGCCGTATAGTTAGTACGGTTAGTTTCCCACTCTTCTACATTAATACCCGGCGCAAGCTTTAGCGCGTCATTAATATTAAACGCACCAAACGACTGCATTAGGTCTTCAGAAAGAATACTAATAGACTGCGGCGTTTCGCTAATTTCCATGGTTAAGCCCGTTGCACCGCGGCTAACACGGTTTTGACGAACGCCAACAATACGAATTTTTTCAACGTCTGCTTCTTTAACTTCTACCGTATCGCTTTGCGTAGTTTGCGCATTTACCGACAATGCAAACGCGATAGGCGTTAGTGCAAATAAACTGCTTAATTTCATGGTTTTCTCTGTTATTGGTTTTGAAGGGTTGGTTTTTCGGGCAGAAGTATAAAACAGCTTAAAGTTAATTTAAATGATAACTGTTATTATTTACGAAGCAATCATTGGAGAAATGCTGTAACGCTGGCTGCGCAAAGCCTAATGCGATAATCTGTACTTCAGATCAGGGAGGCATCGACGTTTTGACCAGCAGTACAAAAAACACCATTACGCATTACAGCGAAAAAGCGCAGCACTATTTCGATTTGTACAATTCAGTAGAAGCTGAGAATGTACATAGCGATTGGAAAGCATTCTTACAAAACGCCAATAAAGGTAATGCGCTAGACGTAGGCGCTGGCAGTGGCCGCGACGCCAACTGGTTAGCCGAACAAGGGTGGAAAGTAACAGCAGCAGAGCCTGCTGATGAGCTAAGAAATTTAGCACAAGCCAATTCCCATAACAGTGTTACATGGTGTAACGCCAGCTTACCCGCTCTGACTGCCCTACCCCAAGCACCAAAAACATACGACATAATACTGCTTTCAGCGGTATGGATGCACTTGCCTAAAGATGAAAGGCCACCCGCGTTAAAAAGGTTAGCAGAATTGCTTTCAGAAAATGGAACCATGTATATCAGCCTTCGGTTCGGCCCCAATGACGAAAAACGGCCCATGCACCCAGTTAGCTATGAGGAATTAGCGACGTTAGCACAGAGCACCGGCCTAACTACACGCAATTTAAATCCAGTTCCTAGTCAGGATGGGTTGAAGCGAGATGATGTGAAGTGGGTTACTGTTGAAGTGGTGAAGGGATAATGACTGCTACAAACTATCTGGTTACCGGTAGAAACAAGCAATACCTTCTACATGAGATTCGCGACGCCCTAAAAAACGCTACAAGTATAGAAATAGCAGTTTCGTTTATTCGTATGTCGGGCCTAAACCTTATCATTCAAGACATTGAAGATGCGATGAATTCGGAAGAGCGCAATGTGAAGTTATCATTGCTGACTTCTGACTATATGAACATAACTGAGCCACAAGCCTTAAAGCGTTTAATGCTGCTTAAAGAACGGGGCGCTGACATCCAAATCTTTGAAAGTAAGCAAGCCACCAGCTTTCATTTGAAGTCATATATATTTGTTAAAAATAGTGGCGAAGTACTAACCTCAGCTAGAGCGTTCGTTGGCTCTAGTAACATCAGTAAAACGGCACTTACCGACGGTATAGAGTGGAACTATCGAATTGATTACCCAAATCATAACGACAAAGAAGCCATAGCCAGAATTGAAGAAATCCGAGAGCAGTATCACTACCTCTTCACATTACCCCAAGTTAAGCCATTAACTTATGACCTAATAGCTGATTACGAAATTAGGTACAACACAGCAAGAGTTGTTACACCAATTCAATCTGCTGCATCATTGCCAGATGAAAAAGAGCATGAAATTCCGGAGCCAAGAGAACACCAAGCAAACGCTTTAACAGCGCTTAGTCAGGCCCGAAAAGAAGGCGTTCAAAAAGGTTTAGTAGTACTAGCAACAGGTATGGGTAAAACCTACCTAGCGGCTTTTGATGCTGCGCAGATAAATGCTAAAAAAGTACTTTTTGTAGCACATCGAGAAGAGATCTTACTTCAAGCAGAGGCTAGCTTTCTTAAGATACACCCAAATAAAAAGGTAGGTCGATACAGCGGAAGGAAAAAGGATGAAGAATATGACTTTCTGTTTGCCTCCATTCAAACAATAGGACAGTCGTCTCATCTAGCTAAATTTCATGCTGATGCTTTCGATTATATTGTTGTAGATGAGTTTCATCATGCCGCAGCGGGTGGTTACCAACGTTTACTGCAACATTTCACGCCGTCATTTTTGCTAGGTTTAACCGCAACACCGAACAGGACTGACGGTAGCGATATTCTCAAACTATGCGACAACAATCTTATTTACCAGCAAGACCTGTTCGATGGAGTCAAAGCTGATGCGTTGTGTCCTTTTTCTTATTTCGGCATTTTCGACAAAGAAGTAGACTACGAGCACCTGCCTTGGCGCAATGGTAAATTCGACCCTGAAAAGCTATCTAATAAATTAGCGACCAAAGGCCGTGCGAAACATGTTCTCACTGAGTGGAAAACTAAGTCGCAAGATGTATCACTGGCTTTTTGCGTATCGCGCAAACACGCAGATTACATGGCAGATTACTTTAATCAACAAGGTGTCGCAGCAGCCAGTGTTCATTCGGACTCATCACTTACGCGCAGCGAAGCCTTAGAAAAACTTAACAACGGCGAAATTAAAATATTATTTTCGGTAGACCTATTCAATGAAGGCGTCGATTTACCGAAGATAGATACCGTATTAATGCTTAGGCCTACTGAATCGAAGATACTTTTTCTACAGCAAATGGGCCGAGGCCTTCGTAAAAGCGAAGGTAAGGACAGGCTAATTATTTTAGATTTTGTGGGTAATCATCATAGCTTTTTAAACCGCCCCGAAATGTTATTAGCTAGCATTATAGATGGACCGCAAAACCGCAGAAAAATAATCGACCTTGCCAAAAATGCCAATAAACTACTTCCAGCCGGTTGTTACGTAAACTTTGACTTAGAGTTTATCGATTTCCTAACAAGCCTCTCTGAAGACGAGCTTGACATCCAATACGATAAGTTAAAAGAAACCTTAGGTAGAAGGCCTACTTATACAGAGTTCTATCAGTCAGGCGCGAGCTTAGAAAAGCTTAGACGAAATAGGGGATCATGGTGGGAGTTTGTTGATAGCAAGGGCGACCTCAAAGCTGACGAACTGGAAGTGCTTGAAGAGCACCTACAGTGGTTTAAAGACCTAGCTGTTACTCGTACTTCGAAGTGCTACAAACTGGTGTTACTTTCCACGATGATTGAGCATAAAGCTTTTCAATCGCAGGTAAGTGTTGATGATTTAGCAGAATGGGCACGACAGTGGTTTTTGGATAACCCAGAATGGATTTCAGATTTACCGGAAAGTAAACAACAATTAGCCTCGTTAAGTAAATCTGAGTGGCGAGTGCATTGGCGTAGCAACCCAATCAAATTTTGGTGTACTGAAGAACCTGAATCGAAGGTTTCGTGGTTTAGCATTAGTAATCAGCAATTTCATTTCAAGCAAAGTATCACAGCAATTCAACATGATTTGTTTTTAGCAATGACCGTTGAGGTTAATAACCAGCGCCTTGCCAAATACAGATATCAGAAGTTAGCTATAGCGTCCCCTTCTTCCAACAACATTGTTCAATTTCCCGAGAAAGTGCAGCTTCCCTTTTTCCCTGACATCAAAATAGCTTGCGGGCATTTCAAAACGGGCAATGCGGAGGCATCCGAACTTGTAAATGCACCATATGGCTATGGAAATATAGACAACTCTCGACATTTCATCGCTCGTGCATCTGGTAATTCTATGAACGGCGGTAAGAACCCTATTTATGATGGTGACTACCTGCTTTTAGAGCAAATCACACCAAATAATGCTGGTAGTATTAGCAATACAACAGTAGCCATCGAAAGGCAGGATGAAACTGGCGACAATCAATATTTGCTAAGGAAAGTACTCAAAAATCCTGATGGCTCTTATACTCTGAGAGCAGCTAATCCAGATTACGATGATCTCATAGCAAGTGAAGAAATGGTGACCTTCGCGCGCCTAAAAGGAAAAGTCGACCCGCTTGAGCTTTTTGTAGGGCAAGAACTAATGCGCGAAGAGATCCCTCCGCTTTTCAACGAAGAGTTCAATCCTGGTAATTGGCAATCGGGGCATGTCGTACTCAAAGAAAAGAATGTTCAAATTTTGCTGGTTACCCTAAACAAACAAGGGAAAGGCAGCGAACATCAGTACCATGATTATTTTATTGACGATAAACATTTTCATTGGCAGTCGCAAAATAGTACTTCACCAAGTAACAAGCGTGGAAGAGAAATAGTTGAACACCAGAAATTAGGTAGCCGCGTTTACCTTTTCGTTCGAGAGAGCAAATTGAGAGGGAAAACAGCTTCACCTTTTATGTTCTATGGCGAGGTGAAATATATTAGTCATGAGAGTGAAAAGCCGATGAATGTGACTTGGGAGTTACTAGGTTAAGTTTTGAATAATCTAAATAAATGCACAGGTTCGCGGACTCATCATTTCAACTTAAAATTTTAAAGTGCTTTAAAACAAGGACTGTACATGGAAATACTTTTCGTAATGGCGATATCTCTTTTCCCCTTTGCGTTAGTGATACTTTTCGCCGTTTGCTACAACAAAATTACAGATAAAAAATCACGTATACCTTTTGACTATGCACGTACGGCACGAATCCCAGCCTTTACATTAATACCCGTATTCGCTATCTCAGTTTTGAGGAAGAAGAAGCGCTTAAACGGGCAATGTCTGCCAGAGATTATCGTATCAAGAAGGATAGAGAAAATTGTAACAAGCACCGTTCAGAACGTTGTTACCCTCTTCTACCAGATTTGAGCAACCGCACCTACGCCGACCATATTGAGCCTTTAGTTATCGTGGCTATGAATACAGGCATACGTAAAGGTGAGCTATTGAATCTGACTTGGGCTGACGTAAATTTCGAACGGGATTTCGTAACGGTTAGAGCAGCTAATGCCAAAAGCGGTAAAGCGCGACATATCCCGCTTAATCCAAAAGCTAAATCAGCTTTGCTTAACTGGAAACTAGACTGTGAAACTGTGCGTTGGGTGTTTGAAGGTGAAAATGGACAACCGCTTACCGAATTCAAAAAGGCTTGGGTAGCGCTATTGAATGCGGCAAAGATTACTGATTTTCGTTTTCACGACTTACGTCACCACTTTGCCAGTAAGCTTGTAATGGCAGATGCAGATTTGAATACTACTCGTGAATTGCTAGGGCATGGCTCATTGGACATGACACTCAGGTACGCACATTTGGCACCTGAGCATAAAGCTGCGGCAGTGAACCTTATCTAATAATTAGTAGTTCTATTCAATTGAAAATCTAACCTTATACGCACAAGGTTCTATCTCGGCATTTTCGTATAACTTACTAGCCTTCTTTATATAAAGGTCTATAGGGTTAAGCTTGTTATCGAATTTCACCATGTAAAAATAGTAGCTATCCAAGAATTGTTCTGAAATTGACTTTTCATTTTCGGATAGAAAGAAGCGAAAAGTCTCTTCTCCATTAGCTTTCAGCTTTGCGATAGATTTAACCTCTATCAGCCTATCCTTACCATCAGATTCATACGACAAGAAATCATAGCCATATTTGGGATTCTTGGTTCTATTTATAATTCGGTTTGCTAGATCACTACAGTCAATACCTATAAGCCTATTTCTTTCCCACTCTAAAACATAATCTTCACTTCTTTTACCTAGTTCATCCCGTACCTTTTGAATTTCCGCAAAATCCACTTCCTTTTCAGATTTTTTGTTAGGCTTTCTAAAAGCCATCTTCTCGTCAGAATACAAAGTCTTTCTAATATACTTCTTGTACAAATACTTCATATACTTGGGATTACTCCACGAGCTACTTTCGGTATTCTCGTTCCTATCCTCGATAAGTAAGTTTTGGTAGTGGCTTGTGCACAGGCCATCGGGGAAGCCTTTAAGGTGAGCTAATTCTCTAAGATGTTCTTCACTACAAATATTTATGTAGAGTTCAGGATAATAAAGACTAATTATTTTAGCTTTGAACATTTGAGAAATAGGATTTTCATCTATTTGCTGGAAACTCTTACTTTTGGCATCATCAAGTAATTTCAACAAGCTTTTTCTGACGTTATGAAAAGCTTGTTTGTATTCGCTTCCGAACTTCCTCGCAAACCGGTACTTCTTAGTATTATCACTTTTTGTAACACCATAATAGACACCAAATTTGAAGGAAGTTGCGCCTTTTATTCTGGCCCAGCCATCAGTTCTAGACTCTACTGCGTTACAAAAGCTATATGTTCCCTTTCCAGCGACATAGCTATCTAACTTCATTCTATTGAGCGATGCTATTGGGAACTTTGATATGAATTCACCTCTTGCAGAGTATGCCTTGCTAGCGTGAGATTCGTCATACTGCTTCGAAAAGTGGAGCAAATCTTTTTTTGGCTCATTTCTCTGACTCATATAAAATACAAAACCCTTTAGTTTTTACTCAACCATTTCGAATTTACCTATACAAAAATCTAAATAATTTAATCTTAAAAAGAGTTTCTGTAATCACCTCATACTTTTTATCATATACAAATGAGAAGAGGGGAGTGAATAAACTAAACCCTCCTCACGATCTTTAACATATAAAACTCCGCCAAAGCTTAATATTACTACGACCTTTTTAGTGACACAGTAATTCTTATCATCAACGCATTCTTTCAATAATTCTGGAGGAACCGTAATTTTTGAATTTATTGAATAGTAATAATTGCGCTCCACGCCGCCACCTACATTTAAAATATTAAATGCTGAACTAGCTGTTTTATATGAAACATTAGGAATAAGTGAAACTAAAAATAGAATCAAATATATATATGACACTGGATATCTTAACAGTTCTTTGTAAAGAACCTTTTTCGTTCCCAACTCATTTATTCTTTCACTAATATCTTTTTCAACTGGTGGGATAAATATAAAGAAACTAAGAAAGTACACGATAGAAAAAGATATAATGGCTGCAGCATCACTCTCAAGATCAAAGGAAAATAGAATATACTTTATAGCTAAAAAACCTGAGATTAGCGAAAATAAATTTATATAGAAAAATGTAATAGATATCTTTGCAAATTTAATGAACGTAAAATTATCGATTTTCCACTCTCCCTTGAACAGCTGCCGCTTCGGTGACAATGAGTAATAAGAGAAAGCCAAGGGAATGAAAAAGCTATTGAATATCATTATAAAAGAGGTGAATTCAGATTTACTAAGTACTAAGAACAATAGCACTACGGGATTTAGAGCGTAAAAAACCGAGTAATTAATTAGTAACGCTTTATTACCCTGAATGTTTTTAAAGGATGATGCAGAAACAATCTTGCTATATCCTATATTCAGAGGATCAAGCAGAACATAGCTAGAAAGTGTGGCATATGATATTATCAAGGCAGATATCAATAAGCACAATAATCCAAGTGCTGTTAGCAAGGCTGGAAGATCGCTTAAATCGAGAGGAAACGGTATACCTTCTGTTAAACAGTAAACAATAAAGTAGTAAAGTCCTACTGGCGTAGAAATCAAAAATCCTTTTTTTAAAAAATCCATATTTCTCTCTAATAAACTTTAAAAAATCATCACAAATCAAAAAACCTTAGTTTTTAAACCATCTCTAGACTAGATAACTAAGTAATTTCTCCCTATTATTACATCACGATGCTATTGAATATAAAGTTATTATTTTCATAACCAGTGTATGCTCTTTCATACAAAAAGACAAACAGCCAAAACGTAATGCACTCTAAAAATTACTCATAAAATTTACTATCGATTCAAAGAGCTTCTCCAACACTTCAACGTCACCACCGACGAGCTCCTTTACCAAGTTGAAAACCATCAACTAAAGCTTTCCTTTATCGTAGAAAACCAGAAGCTAATGGTAGGGACATATGAGCAGGGCAAATATGGAACTTACGAAATGGGGCGGTATACAGGTCCTGTATCAGTTGATAGAGCGACTTCGATTAAGCTGTTTACCAGTGGTAAAGCAAAATGTACTGATGTCTTTGTTAGATTGAATCGGTTTAGCGATTATTCTAGTCAATACCCATTCGAAGCGAGCTTACCGGATAGTGTTGTAAGCGCTTGGCATCCAACTAATCCATAAGATTTTGGTGTTGTTACTGTTATCGGAAAATTAAACCCTCGTCAGGGGCCATCAGGCACAGCTGCAGCGCGAGAGGTTCTAAGCGCGTTAAGTCAGTTTGCGCAAGACAGCAGCACCAAAATTCCAAGCATAACCGAGCTAAACTAAACTTCATAAGCGATGCTACATATTTCAAAAAGGGAGTTTTTAAAAGAAAAGAGTCGGGCTACAGCCTTTTAAAATGGCGCACCCGAGAGGATTCGAACCTCTAACTTTTGCCTCCGGAGTGCATAGTCATCAATCAGCTTTTGATTGATGACCCTCAACCACCCCATAAAAAACCTCAACTAGCCTATCAAAGCTTTCGCCATTATCGAAACAGAGCTGGCTCAGCCGCCTTTTATTTATTTTGTACGTAGCGTTAGCAAAGGCCAGCGTTTCTCTAAAGCTATTTAACTCTCCATCGAACATTCTGAACACCTCGCGCTGTGTTTTTCCACCCGCTTTTCTTAATACGGTAACCATTGGCACTAATTGAGTTTATAATAGCGGCTAAACAGTTTTTGAATTACATCGACCAACCTGAGTAGAACATGGCCCATAAAGTACGTTATAAATTTAAAGGTGTGGCAAAAGAGATAAATTTTTCTTACAGCCTCCATCAAAATATGCATGAAGCTGTGGCCGATGCTGAGGGAATAGATCTTTCCCAGTTCCTGCAAACTGAACAGCAGCTTGCCGCTATCAGTAAAGACAAAAAAACCGTAAGAAACTTCAGAGATGCCGAATTTGCAAAAATGGGGTTTTCTGAATTGTACTTCTTAAAAAACGGTCAGGAATGATGATTGGGCCAGATAGGGTTCAAACCTCTGATACCGAAGCGCAATGCCATCAATCAGCTTTTGATTGATGATCTTCAACCAACCCATGAAAAACCTCAATCGCCTTATCAAAGCTTTCATCGTTGTCGAAATAAAGCTGGCTTAGCCGACTTTTCTTTATTTTGTAGGTAGCGCTGGCAAAGGCTAGTGCTTCTCTAAAGCTGCTAAATTCTTCATCGAATACTTTAAACGCTTCGCGCTGTGGTTTTGTCACCCGCGTAATACTCCCATTCACTTCATAATCGAACCCAGCAAATTGAAGGCGTGAAAGGGTTTCTTTACCCAATCGCATGCCGCCTTTTAGGCTTATTTGAAATGCGGCATCCATTTCTTCTATTTCTTCCATGCTCCAGTGGTTATATACCCTAATGGCCTTTTTGTACTTTTCTGCTAATAGCTTTTTTAACACGGTAACTCTAGGTTCTAGCGTGGCGTTGTTTTCGTTTTTTAGCAGGTCGAAGCATTCGTTGCATGAAGGTACGGAAATGAAATCGGCCTGTAGATGTCCGCTTTGCCAGTCGTGAATGAATTTTATAGGCGGAATAAAGTCTTGGCGGGCCGCCTCGCAGCCACAGTAAATACAGCGATTAAAGTCAGCCGAATGAACTGCGTTTAAGGGCTGATAGAATTTTTGATAATTCTTTACTGACATACTGCTACTTGTTTGAATGGTTAATGCTATTTGGGTGTTTTCAATCTTGGTTACGTTAACACAGCGCACTTTATGTGAAAGTGAAATGTGTGGCTTTAAAATGAAAAAAGCGCCACCAATCGGCAGCGCTTTACTGTACAGCTTAATCACTCTTTATAACTGAACCACTAAAAACTACAGCCGCGACGGCCTGCTGTGCGGATCGCCTTCAATGTGATCTTTTGGTTCACGAGGTTTAGGTTTGGCCGCTATAGGCACGTCTTCCTCGCTTTCTTCATCAATATCCCACGTGCCCTCTTCGCTCCAAGGGTCGTCGTCTGGGAACTCGCCAATGTTGATTTCTTTTACTGAATAGTCGGGCTGATAGCGCATGTCGTAATTAGCAGCCCGTACTATGGCAATACACAGCATTAAGGCTACGGCTAATAGCGGCACGCCCCCTATTATTGATGCGGTTTGTAGCGTTTCTAACCCACCCACAAACATAAGCACAATAGGCATGAAAGAAAGCGCGAAGGCCCAGAATAAGCGGTTCCAGCGTAGTGGCTCTTCGTCTACTTCTTTTTGTACTACCGCTGCCAGAATGTAAGAAATAGAGTCGAAGGTAGTGGCGGTGAATATTAGCGCCAGTAGAGTGAACACAAAGATAACCACGTAATCCATTGGCAGCGTATGCAGCATGGCAAAAATAGCCGCTGTTGGGCTTTCTTGGTTAAGTATGGTGACTACGTCTAGTTCGCCTGAAAGCTGTAAATACAGGCCGTAATTTCCCATTACCATGAAGAATAAAAAGCAGCCCATGGTGCCGAAGAACATAGAGCCCGCCACCATGGTTCGAATGGTGCGCCCTCTTGAAATACGCGCTATAAATAAGCCTACGCTTGGTGCAAATACCAGCCACCATGCCCAGTAGAATATGGTCCAGTCTTGCGGGAAGTGGGTGTTTTCAAAACCGTTAAATTCTGCGAAGGGTTCTAGCCATGTGGCCATTTTTATAATGTTGCTAAGTACTCGGCCCAGAGCATCTAAACCTGTGTTCGCCATAAACAACGTTGGGCCCACAATAAAGATGAACAGCAACAACCCAACTGCCAGCCAAAAGTTAATGTCTGACAGTAGCTTAATGCCTTTTTTAAGGCCAACATAGGCGCTGTAGCCAAATATTGCGGTGCAGGTGATTAATACAATCACTTGGGTAGTGAGTGATTTAGGCACACCAAAGAGTTCGTGCACCCCTTCGTTTATCATAGGTGCCGCCAAGCCAAGCGTTGTTGCCCCGCCGCCTAACATGCCGAAAATAAAGCTTACATCGATAATTTTACCTAGCCAGCCGTGGGCCATTTTCTCGCCTATTACCGGCATTAGGGCTTCGGATATTTTAAGTACGCTGTGGTTACGCACGTAGTAGAAGTAAGCAATGGGTACCGCAGGAATAAGGTAAATAGCCCAAGCAAGTGGGCCCCAGTGGAAAATGCCGTAAGCTGCGGCCCATTTGGCAGCTTCGGGGGTTTCGCCTTCTATGTGAAACGGCGGCGCTTGGTAGTAGTACACCCACTCGATCATTGACCAATACAAGATAGACGCCCCAATACCCGCGCAAAACAGCATGGCCGCCCATGATACGGGCGAGAACTCAGGCTTTTCTTCAGGCTCGCCCAGTTTTATTTGGCCAATGTCGCTAAACATGATGTAAACCATGAAGCCACCAGCACCTACGCCAAGTAAAAGATACAACACGCCGAGTTTACTGGTAACGAAGTCTTTGGCGGCTGCCACCCATTGTGCGCCCTGGTCAGGCCAAATGATAAGAGGAAGGGTGACGGCAAGAAGAAGAATAAGAGAGCCAAAGAAGGTTGGCTTATCAATAACGCTAAATGCGCTTTCCTGTTTAATGGTGGCCTTGGGTGAGGCCGCATCTCGGGTATTACTACTCATACACGATCCTTTGTTTTGTTTTTTATCGATGCCTTATGCGTTGAAGCTTTAAACGGGCAATCTTGTTAAACAGTTTATCAGAATTGAGGAATACATGTTTTGATGTGGCGTTGGAGCATGGTTTTACGTATAGCCTATTGCGTTATTGGTAGGTTAAGTTAAGCAAGTGGGTAGCGACGATTTAGCATATTTATAAGACTGAACTAACAGACATTTGTGTGACTTTAACTTACCATTATAAATATTAGATTTAATTTATATTAACCCGCAGAATTTGCACCCTCGCAAGTTTCAGGAGAAAGAATTAGTGAACTGGACAACAACACCATTTGAGCCGCTAGCCGGTTTGGCAGGTGGGCTGCTTATAGGCTCGTCAGTGGTACTTTTATTGTATACGCTTGGTCGCATTGCAGGTATTTCAGGTATTGCCGCTGGCGCAATGACTCAGCATGGCGCTGAGCGTTACTGGCGCTTAGCCTTTATTGCCGGCATTGTTTTGTCTGCCGTTCTGTACATGGTGTTTGTAGGCAATTTACAGGTTCAAACTCAAATGAGCTCTGCGTGGTTGGTAATTGCGGGCTTATTAGTGGGCTTTGGTACGCGCCTTGGTTCTGGGTGTACGTCGGGCCATGGCGTTGCTGGCCTATCTCGGTTATCGCCCCGCTCTATTGTGGCAACCGTTACCTTTATGGCAACTGCCATTGTGACCACGAATATCATCAGACACCTGTAAATTACCGAGGAGCATATTCTTATGAGAGCAATTATCGCCTCGCTTATTTGTGGGCTTTTATTTGGCTTTGGCCTTATTGTATCGGGTATGAGCAACCCTGCCCGCGTGCTGAACTTTTTAGATTTCAGTGCAAATTGGGATGCCACGCTAGCCTTTGTAATGGGCGGCGCTATTTTAGTGGCTGCACCTGGCATGTATTGGGTGCGCAAGCGCAGCAAACCCTTGTTTGCGAATAAGTTTGATATTCCTACTAGCAAAACCATTGATGCAAAGCTAATTCTGGGCTCTGCGGCTTTTGGCGTTGGCTGGGGGATAAGCGGCTTTTGCCCAGGGCCTGCCGTAGTGGCGATTGCTTCGCTTCAAACTGATGTGCTGTTGTTTGTAGGTGCCATGATTGTCGGCATGCTGGCGCAGCATTGGTTGAAGCCAAAAGCGGCTTAAAACACAACTACCCTTGCGGCTTTATCCTCTAGCGGGGATAAAGTCGTAATTATCCCTTAAAGGGTGGTAAACGTGGCAGCCACTTACATACGTGAAAATAGCTGACTTATCGTTTTGCGGTTTTCCCTTTCAATAAGCCTACTCCCAATGCGGCCATGATAACGGCAACCACACCATTTAAATAGTTGAAAAAGGCATAGGGTGCATAGTCGAGCACGTCTACGCCTAGGGTGGCAGAGTAGAACGCACCGGCGGTTGTCCACGGAATAAGGCCTGTAGTCATAGTTGACCCCTCTTCTACCGACCGTGACAACACGGCGGTATCGAGGTTCTGCTGTTCATATTTTGGTTTAAACAGTTGGCAGTTTAGAATAATAGAGATGTAGGCCTCGCCCATAGCTAGGTTACCTAAAAAACCTGATGCTATGGTCACTGCAATTAGACTTGCCGTACGTTTTACCCGCGCGATGATGCCCGCCAGTAGCGCCGCTAAAAAGCCCGCGCCGTGTAATATGCCGCCTAATGCAATTGCCATTAGGGCAAGAAGTAGCGTCCAGCTCATACTGCTGATACCGCCCCTACCTAAAAGCGCATCTAAATTCTCGATGCCCGTATTTTGCGGGGTGTTTTCCCACAGTGCGTTAAGCACGATAATGGTATTAGTATCTTGATAGAAAATGGCGATGATGACGGCCAGCAAAATACTGCACGACATGGTCACTTCAGCCGGCACTTTTTTAATGCTTAGTACTGTAAGCAATACTAGAGGTAACAGTGTTATATAGGGTGCAAGGTTATAGTGGCTGGCAAGCGCTGCTTTAATTTCAACTATCTGTTCAACATCTATATTTTGGTTTGCGTAGCTGAACCCTATTACCAAGAAAATAACGAAGCTGAGAAGAAAGCTAGGCAGCGTAGTCAGCAACATGGCGTACATATGCCGATAAAGGTTGGTGCCCGCACTCATGGCCGCAAGATTAGTGGTATCAGAAACCGGTGACATTTTATCGCCAAAGGTTGCCCCGCATACCACCATGGCCGCCACAATGGGCAGTGGTATGTTCATGGCTGCGCCAATACCCATTAGCACTACGCCCATAGTACCTACGGTTCCCCACGATGTGCCCGTAGCTACCGACATGACCGCACACAAAATTAACCCCACCGCTAGAAATATACTAGGGTTTAACCAGCTTAAACCGTAATAAATTAACGTTGAGATAGTGCCGCTTTGCATAAAGCTGGCGATAACCATACCTATAAGGATAAAGATATAAATTGCCGGCATGGCCCGGGTTAATGCGCTGGTCATTAATTCGCGGATTTGTAGGTATGTGTGCCCCAAACTAAACGCGTTAATACCCACCCACAGTAAACACATAAATATAAGTGCGTGTAGACTAATACCTAGGCCAAACAACCCACCCGCTATTAGCGCAACAATAACGCTAAAACAAACCAGTGACTGAGCAAAACTAGGGTTACGTAGAGTCTGAGGCGACATGAAAGACCTGTTGAACCGCTTGAAAAATGAAAGTAGTGAAAAACAGTATAACGACTTTGCTATGCGTTGGAATGACTTTGATAAGCTTTAAAAAGGAGTGAAACTGATTATTTAACAGACTTTCTGCTTTGTTCTTTTGCAGGCGCGTATAGGTGCTATAAACACACAGCACTCAAGCTTAACTTAAATCACACGCTGCAGGATTAAATATCATATGTTAGCTATGGTATAAAACACATATATACCATATTTAGTATAAAACTAGAATATACCAATTCAAGTATAAACTTGTTTTATACCATATTTGATATAAACTTTGTTTATTCATTATTTTGCACAAAAACCGTTATGAAAGTTAACACGCCGAAAGATTTAAGCGCTGTAATTAGAGACTGTCGGAAACTTAAAGGTTGGACTCAAGCCGAGTTAGCAGAGCGTATTGGCGTGTATCAAAAGGATGTTTCAAATTGTGAAACCAAGCCTGAAAAAATCTCGGTAGAGATGCTTATCAAACTGTGTGCTGCACTTAACCTTGAGTTTAGTGTTGGCAAATTACCTAGCGTTGACGTATCAGCACCAGCAACTGCAATTACGAAAAAGTCACTGAGATTTTAATGGGACGAAAATCACACACCCGCACACTTTATTGTTCAATGAACGGGTTTCCAGTAGGTGAGCTTTATTCAAAAAAAGGACGTTTGAGCTTTAAATACACCACAGAATGGCTTGAAGTTGAGGGTGGCCGTGCAATTTCTCTCAGTCTGCCGATGCAAAACGCAGAGATAACGGGCGATGCCGTACATGCTTATTTTGAAAACTTACTACCGGATACAGGCGCTATAAGAGAACACATAAAAGACCGTTTAGGTGCAGATAGTGCCAAACCTTTCGACTTGTTGGCTAAAATTGGCAAAGATTGTGTTGGAGCACTCACATTCACAACAGAGCCCACCACTCAAGAAGCTCCCTCGCTATCACTTACTCCTTTGTCTGACGCTGATGTAGCACAAACCATTAGAAATACTCGCCTTAATAAAATGTTGGGTATGAACTCAGAAAATGATTTCAGAATTTCTCTTGCTGGTGCACAAGAAAAGACAGCCCTAACCCTTTGGGAAAATAAATGGTGTCAACCACAGGCTTCAACGCCAACTACACACATAATAAAGCCTCCTATTCTTCACCACGAGAATTTAGGAATAAACTTATCTTCGAGTGTAGACAATGAATGGTTCTGCCAAACATTCATGAAAAACCTCGGTTTGAATGTGGCAAATTGTGAGATTGCACAGTTTGAAGATCAGAAAGTACTTGTGGTTGAACGATTTGATCGCAGAATTGATGAAGGTACTATTTTCCGACTTCCTCAAGAAGATATATGTCAAGCGCTAGGGAAAGTGAGCGGTTCAAAGTATGAGGAAAAGGGCGGCCCAGGCTCTCAGCAGATAATGAACCTGCTATCTGGTTCTAAAAACGCATACGAAGATAGACTCGAATTTCTGCGTGTCCAAATTGTATTTTGGCTACTTGCTGCAATTGATGGACATGGGAAAAACTTTAGCATCGCATTAGATCAGGATGGTTATCGACTAACACCCATTTATGATGTGTTAAGTGCTTACCCATACTTCGGACAAGGAAATATTCAAGCGAAGAAAATAAAGATGGCAATGAAAGTCCACAGTAAGAATACACATTACAAGTGGAACGAAATTTTGGCCAGACACTGGCCTGAGCACGCTAAAAAACAAGGGATACCTGAAGCACAAACCCTCGCTATCATGGCATATTTGAGTGAAAAGGTAGAGCCAGCATTACACGCCTCCTTCAAGCAAGCAAATACGATTTTTGACATGCATGTTGGTGAAATTATTGCCGAGCGTACACTCACCTGCTTACGCAAAATAGCGAGTTTTCTAGAAAATCCTCTGTCTAAGAAGCCGTACATGCTTCAATAAGCAAAGACCCACGGACTCATCAAGTCTTTCTCAATGGGCAGAATAGAAAGACACATCATTTGACACATAAAACACCATATTTGACCATTAAACCCATAACTCGCCATTTTTAATTAGTTAACTAACGCTTTTTATTAAGTGGCCAGACTTAAAGGGTTACGTTACTACTAGCTATATTTGGCGTTTTATTAACAAAGTCGAATACACGAAAAAACTGCTTGGCAACATAGCAAAACAAGCAAGAGCCGCCTCTATGGTTCAAGAAGAGTTAACGCTATCTTGGAAAAGGTAATGGCCCGCCCTAGAGGATTCGAACCTCTGACCTCGGCCTCCGGAGGGCCGCGCTCTATCCAGCTGAGCTAAGGGCGGTTTGTAGAACCAGTGAGATAATCACCGAACGTCTACAACAAGGAATACGCGATTACACGTATGCTGTAAACGGGGCGTAATAATACTGACGCCGTGAGTTCGCTTCAACTCATTTATTAAAATCTCTTTAGATGGCTTGGCATAACCGTTAAAAATCCTTACTTTTTATAGGTAATTGGCTTCAAATAGTTGTTCAACCCCAATTAACCGTTATAATCTGGCCAGTTATATTTTAAACAAATTCATCATTGCCTGGAGACAGATGTGAAATTAAAAACTTGGTTAACTGTTGCTGCTACTGCGCTAACTGTATTTGCAGCACAAGCACAAGAAATGAGTAACGATGAAATTGCCGATCGCATTAAGCCGGTAGGTCAGGTACACGTTGCAGGTGCAGCCGCAGAAGGTAGCGCTGGCGCAGCTGGCGGCGCAAAGTCTGGCGAAGACGTTTACAACTCTGCATGTGTAGCTTGCCACTCTGCAGGTGTTCTGGGCGCTCCTAAAGTTCACGTTGCTGCAGATTGGCAACCTCGCCTAGACGAGCGCGGCCTTGACGGCGTATGGCAGAATGCACTAAACGGCATTAATGCGATGCCTCCTCGCGGTACATGTGGCAACTGTTCTGACGACGAAATTAAAGCTGCTATTGAGTACATGATTGAAGGTATCTAATACCTGATAAATAGCACCAACTTGATGGAAAAAGTAGCGTTTTACCGACTAATCGGGTAATTTAACCTGTTGGGGAACGTTACTTTTTTTATTGGCGAGCGGAATGTCACAAGATTTGACGCAACATGAGTTGACGGAAGAAGAACTGCGCGAACTTATACCGCAGCTTCAACAACTCACTGACAAATACAAGCGCGCTGAACGTGTTCAGAAGGCGCTCTTTGATATTTCCGAACTTGCCAGCTCTGTAAGTCACTTAAACCGCCTTTATTCTGCTATTCACGAAATCATTGCCGATTTCATGAACGCCGACAATTTCTTTGTCGCCTTTTACGAACCTGAAAGCAACGTTGTCGATTTCGCCTATTTCATTGATGAATTCGACGAACAAACCGTTCCTCAGCTTCCGGCCGAATCTTTAATGGACGGCATGACCGGCTTCATTCTCAAAACCGGTAATTACCTTTTTTACAAACGCGACGAAGAAGAATCCTTTGCCTCTGAGCACGACATTAAGTTAGTAGGCTCTCAACCTTATGAGCTACTGGGCGTTCCTTTAAAACGCGGTAGCCAAGTGATTGGGGCAATGGTAGTGCAAACATACGATGAAGGCGTGCACTACACTCAAGAAGATTTAGAAGTTCTGCTTTTTGTTTCCCAGCATATTGTTACTACTGTAGATAGAGTAAAAAACCGAGAACTTACTGAACGCACTATTCGCGAACGTACCCGCCAGCTTCGAAAAATTAACGACGACCTTCAAGAAGAAATTCTAGAGCGCCAAAAAGTAGAGTCGCTACAGCAGGCGCTGTTTGAAATTTCTGAATTAGCGGCCAATCTTGAAGGCGATATGGATGCCTTTTACGCCAGTCTTCACGATATTCTTGCCCGGCTTATTAGTGCGCCGAACTGCTACATAGCGATTCTTGATAAAGAAAAAGAAATGCTGGAGTTTCCTTACTTCAGCGACACCAAAGATAAAGAGATTAGTTCTAGGCCGCTCGGTTTAGGGCTTACCGAATATGTTCTACGAACGGGCCAGGCAGAGCTGATAAACCCGCCGAAGGTGTTAGAACTGGCTGAGTCAGGAGACCTTGATGTTTCTGTTGCTCAGACCATGCTAAATAGCGCTAACTCTTGGCTTGGCTCACCGCTTGTTGTTGAAGGCGAAATAGCGGGGGTTATTGCGGTTCAAACCTACGGCAAGCTGGCAAAATATAATGCCCGCGACCAAGAGCTTCTTCGCTTCGTTTCGCACCATATAGCGGTGGCAATTGAACGCAAGCGCAACACAGAGTCGATGCAGCGATATAACGTTCAACTTGAAGAGCGTGTTAAAGAACGTACCGCAGAACTTAACCGCGCAAACAAGTTTTTGAAACAGCAAATTGAAGAGCGTAAAGAGATTGAGCTTAAGCTTATTCACGATGCCCACCACGACTCGCTCACAGATTTGCCTAACCGTGCCATGTTCACCAGCCGTCTAGAGCTGGCTATAGCCAGTAAACAGCGCTACAGTGAGAACTTGTTTGCGGTGTTATTTATTGATTTAGATCGCTTTAAAGTTATTAACGACACGCTAGGCCACCATGCTGGCGACGAGTTTTTAATTGAAGTAGCTAGACGCATTGCATTGTGTATTCGCGGTCACGACTTGTTAGCCCGGTTGGGGGGTGACGAGTTTGTTGTGCTGCTGGATAACTTTGAAGATGAAGCCGATGTAGAAGAAGTAGCTAGCCGCATTATTTCATCAATTTCAGAGCCGTTTTTACTTGATGGCCGTGAAATGTATTCAGGCGCCAGTGTGGGAATAGCCCATTTAGAAAACTATTATCGCAGCGCCGATGAAGTATTACGCGATGCTGATGCTGCTATGTATCAGGCTAAAACCCTTGGCCGCGGTCGTTTTGTAATGTTCGATAAGAGCATGCGCGACAGGCTTATTGAAGAGCTTGAACTTGAAAACGAGTTCCGACGGGCGCTGCGTGAAGAAGAATTTGATTATTTCTTGCAGCCTGTTATTGAATTAAGTGACAACAGTACGCTGTACAAAGAAATGTATATTCGTTGGTCACACCCTGCCTTTGGAAAAATAGCTCGCGAGCAGTTCAGGCAAGTGGCTGAGCACAGCGGCCTTACGCTCGATCTTGATTTATTTCAGCTAACCAAAGCGTGCGAGCTGCTTAATTATTACAAAAATACTGATGAGCCTATCAATAAGATAGCGGTTAATGTGTCGATCAATCATTTATTACAGGCCTCTATGGTTAATCAAATGATTGATGTGATTGCGTCATCTGGCATTACGCCTAGCCAGCTAGTGTTTGAGTTTGATGAAAATGACCTAAACCGCCGTTCGCAGTTTATTTTACCGGCAATTAAAAAGCTTAAACGGGCAGGGGTAACCCTTGTGCTTGATAACTTTGGTAGCGGCTTAGCGTCTCTTAGTTATTTATTTGCTTATCCCTTCGACTTTATAAAGATTGATCACAGGTTTGTGAAGTCACTTCCTCGCTCTCAGCGCAATTTAAAGCTAATTCAATCAGTAATGCTTATATCTGAGCATTTGAAGTTTCAGGTAATTGCAGAGGGTGTAGACTCTCAAGCCCAACTTGATGCCCTTAGTGAAATTGAATGTTCGTATGGACAGGGTAAAATTTTAAAGCACGCAAAAGTGCTAGATATGACATCGCTCGCCAGCTGAAAGTAAGTACTAACTCTCTTTCACTTACAAGTCCTTTTCACCTATAAATTACTGTACACCTAATACCCATTAACTATATAACTTCCTATTGTTTTTACCGGTGTGCTTGTGGTGAGTGTACTCTTACTTTTGGCAGCCTAGTGTCTGTGCATTTAATAGAAACGGGGCTGTCAGTTGCCGTAATAGCGACTTAGCTATAACGGCTGTGCCACTACTTCTTCCCTAAGATGCCTCTTAAATTAGCAATGCCTACCTGTGCTTTTTGCTGGCGCTCTTCTTTAGTGGCTTTCGGTTTTTGATTTTCCCACTGTACGTCGTCAGCCGGCAGCTCGAATAAAAAACGGCTTGGCTCTGGATTTATGACTTCACCAAACTGTCGGCGCTCTTTGGCAAGGCTGAATATCAGCTCGCGCTGGGCACGGGTAATACCTACGTAAGCAAGTCGACGCTCTTCTTCCACGTTGTCTTCGTCAATGCTGCTTTGGTGCGGTAATAAGCCTTCTTCCATACCCACTAAGAACACAATGGGAAACTCTAGACCTTTTGAGGCGTGCAGAGTCATTAACTGAACTTGGTCCCCTTCCCCATCGTCTTCGCCGCGCTCCATCATGTCGCGCAGAATTAAGCGGTTCACCACTTCAGTTAAGGTCATGGGTTGGTCTAGGTCGTTGCCTTCCAGCATATCGTTCACCCAACCGAATAGGGTACTTACGTTTGCCATGGCCATTTCAGCAGCTTTAGGGCTGGCGCTGGTTTCATATAGCCACTCTTCGTAGCCCATGGTGCGGATCATGGTGCGCACCGCATCAGCGGTGTTGCCACGCTCTGCATTGTCCGACAGCTCAACTACCCAGCGGGCAAAGGTGGAAACAGAGTGAAAGGCTTTGTCGGGCAGCACGCTGTTTAAGTTAGGATGGGTTGCCGCTTCAAACATAGACACGCCCAAGCTATTGGCGAAGTTACCCAATTTTTCTAGCGTAGCGCGGCCTATACCACGCCCTGGCGTATTGATAATACGCAGCAGAGCGTTATCGTCGTCCTGATTCACTAAAAGTCGTAAATAGGCCATGATGTCTTTCACTTCGGCGCGACCAAAGAAAGACATGCCGCCGCTTATTTTGTACGGAATGCGGTTACTCATTAACAGCTTTTCGAAAATACGACTTTGATGATTTCCGCGATACAAAATAGCGTAGTCTTTAAACTGCGTGCGGTTCATGAACTTGTGCGCCAGCAATTCAGCCACCACCCGTTCACCTTCATGTTCTTCGTTCTTCGCCTCTATTACTTTAAGCGGCTCGCCGTACTGCAACTCAGAGAAGAGGGTCTTATCGAACAAGTGTGGATTGTTCTGAATAAGAATATTCGCGCAATGCAAAATACGGCCTGACGAGCGGTAATTTTGCTGCAGTTTGATAACGTTTAAGCGCGGAAAGTCTTGCTGTAACAGGTGCAGGTTTTGCGGCTTAGCGCCACGCCATGAATAGATAGACTGGTCATCGTCGCCAACCACAGTAAAGCGCGCCCGCTCACCAACTAATAGCTTTACTAACTCGTACTGACTGGTGTTGGTATCTTGGTATTCATCCACCAGCAGGTAGCGAATTTTGCTCTGCCATTTGGCTCTAATTGCTTCGCTACTTTTTAAAAGTAATGTGGGCAATAGAATTAGGTCGTCGAAGTCTAACGCATTGTAAGCTTTTAAATTGTCTTGATAGCGCTTGTAGGCTTCTGCAAACTCTCGTTCGCCTGTGCTGGTAGCTGATTTTAATAACGCATCAGGCAAGATAAGGTCGTTTTTCCAGTTCGAAATGCAGCTTTGCAATAGCTGAAGCTGATCTTTATCGCCATCTAGGGTGTCGGACGTTAGGTCATTAAGCAGGGCAAAGGAGTCTTTATCGTCGAATAACGAGAAACCTGGCTTTAAGCCAAGATCTTTCACATGCGCCTTAATAATGGTTAAGCCCATGGTGTGGAAGGTCGATACTTTTAGCCCGCGCGCCTCTGGCTTGCCCAAGGTTTGCGCTACACGTTCTTTCATTTCACGTGCTGCTTTGTTGGTAAAAGTAACCGCTGCAATATAGCGTGCCGGCATATCACAGTTTCTAACTAAATGAGCAATCTTGTTGGTAATTACACGGGTTTTACCACTGCCCGCCCCTGCCAGCACCAAACACGGGCCAGACACATAGGTTACGGCAGATTCTTGAGCTTCATTTAGTTTCATTTAATACCTAAAACAACGTACATTTTGGGCGCGACACAGTTTTCATTGCATGTCGTGTCGATACCGATAGAATAGCTTTCACATTTTGAGCTGCGCATTATAAGGGAATTCCATGTTGGATCCGAAGAAACTCGAAGATTTAGCGAAACAAATTGCTGATGCCGTACCACCCGGCGTTAAAAACATGGCTGAAGAAGCCGAAGGTCGAGTAAAGGCGGTATTGCAGTCGCAGCTGTCTAAACTAGATTTAGTCACTCGCGAAGAGTTCGATATTCAAAGCCAAGTACTTATTCGTACTCGCGAAAAGCTAGACGCAATGGAAAGCCGCATTGCAGAACTTGAAGAAAAGCTAGCAGAAAAATAGCTATTCACAGCTTATAGAAACCTCAAAAAGCGCCTTTATGGCGTTTTTTTATTGAAACCGATAAATTAAAAAATGCTCTTCTGTCTTTGCAAAAGCGCAGAACAAAAGAAACGTTACATCAAGATCTCTAAACCTTTGCGCTCAACAAGGCTCAGAAGCTTTAAAGAAGTACCTCGAGGTTTTTTGTTCCCCTGCTCCCACTGCTTGATTGTAGATGGTGTGATATTTAAATAGGCAGCAAAAACAGCTTGGCTTACTCTTGCTTTTTCACGGATTGCTTTTATCCGCTGTGCGTCATATTGCTTGAGTTTGGGTAAACATAATGCATCAAACTTATGCATAGTCTGCTTATCCATTACTCCGGCTTCGCTCAAATCTTTTGCAGTACTATGTACTACATCTAAAATGCTTTCTTTCATGTTATCTCACCTCATCAATACTACCTGAATCAATGGCTTTCTTAAGCTTTTCCTCGCTGTAGTTTAGTAGCTCTTTAGCTAAGAGTTTTAAAGACTTCATCTCTTTACCACTAATGTTAGAGCGGGTGCTTTTGGAAAAACTTTCCTTACTCGCCCACCTCTTGAACCACTTCAATTTATATATGCGTATAGATTCCATTCGACACCTAAAGCATAACACTTAGTAGCATAGTTTGTGCACGAGTTTTAAATACATTTAGTGAGTAAAGCGCGTGCCTATAAAAGCGAGTAAATACTTTAGACTGGCTATAATTCAGTTATAAGGGGACATTGGTACAGTTTGAAGTCTGCTATTGGTAAGTTTTACCTTACCAAACAAAAATGCAGCGCCGTACCAAGCGTAATGGCTAAACCAATGTAGTGGTTTTCAATAAAAGCGGTGAAGCAGCCTTCACGCTGACGGCGTTTAATAAGTTGATATTGGCGCACGCATAGCAAAGCAGAAAACAGCACGGCTGTGTAGTAAGGCCATGTCGCATTGATGGTTAAGCCTATGCACCACAAAATAGTTAGCGCGCAGGCCAGCAACAACATCACAATTAATACGTCGTTTTTACCGAACAGTATAGCGGTAGATTTAACGCCTATTTGCAAATCGTCGTCGCGGTCTACCATGGCGTACATAGTGTCGTACGCTACGGTCCATAGTAAGTTAGCAATAAACAACCACCAAGCGTACGTTGGTACAGTTTCTAGTATGGCCATAAAAGCCATAGGTATGGCCCAGCCGAATGCTGCGCCTAATACCACCTGCGGCAAATGAGTATAGCGCTTCATGAAGGGGTAACTTGCTGCAAGCATAAGTGCCACAACTGATAACGCGATAGTTTGCCAGTTAAGAAACAGCACCAATATAAACGCGATGGCGATAAGCGCGCCAAATAACTGCAGCGCTTGTTTAGGTTTAACTTCTCCCGTTGCCAGCGGACGCTGCGTTGTGCGCTTTACGCGTCCGTCCACCTTCCTGTCTGCATAATCGTTGATTACACAACCCGCTGAACGCATTACGACTACGCCAGCCACAAAAATAAGCGTAATGCCTAAAGGCGGTAAACCTTTAGCCGCCATGAGCAGCGCCCACAATGTTGGCCACAGTAGAAGATAAATACCTACAGGTTTATCTAAGCGCATAAGTCGCGCGTACGCATTCCAATTATGCTTCATAAGTGCTGTTCGCTTTCCTTTTCACTTGTCGCTATATAGCCGTATGCCGGAGAATCGGGAAGAAATACTTCTGCCACTATCATGCTGTAGTTGTCTAACGTAAACAACGAACGTCTTCCCCACAAGACTTGGTTACTGTTAATACCAAACTGAGAAGCTTGGGCAGTACACAATTGGAATTCTGAACGGGTGAACCGCGTGTCGTTAAATAAGCGCTTTCCCAATGGCTCGCGACCTAAATCAGAAAGCTCACTGTCTACAAACGCTTGAGGGATAATAGAGCGCGCGAATACCCATGGTTGGTGATCGCCACATAATAGAATTTCACGGGCTTGATAGCTGGTGTTACCGTTACTGCGTAGCAGCGACAATTCGTTATCGTGAGGTATTTGCGTGTGTTGACCAATAAGCTCTAACGAGAAATGGTCGCATAATGATTGCACCCGCTCGGTTAATGACCCGGTATCTAACAGCCAGTTTTTTAGCTGCGCATTTGGAATTGTGATGCCAGAAGGTGCTTGCCAGTCAACCGCCAAACCCACTGGAAAAGTGGCATTAAAACTCACACGAAAAGCCCGAATAATGAATCTGTTGGTATGATAACACGTCATGTCCAAATATTTTCACTTGGTTAAACTTTTGCAGTAGTGTGTTTGATCAGAGATTTGCTACACTACCAAGTGAATTTATTATTTTGGTGTTTCAGGCTTCACTATGTTTAAGTCACTAATTTTACGTATATTAGCGGTTAGCTTTTTTGTTTTTGGTTGTAGCTCAGCATTGGCACAAGATAAAGCCAACTATGCTTATTTGGGCCTAGAACCAGAGATTGTTACCAACTATATTAGCGACAGCGCACAGAAGCTGGGTTATGTTCGCGTGTCGGTTGAATTAATGATTCACGATGTGAACCAGTTGGAAATTGCTGAACACCACATGCCGCTGCTACGCTCTACCGCCATTGAGATATTCGGGCAGCAGCCTGCAGAGAAAGTAAAGTCGCTCACCGGCCGTGAAGATATTCGTCGCGCTATTTTAAAAGCACTTCAAGAGCACATGCAGCAAGAAACAGGTGGTGAAGTCATTAAAAACGTGATCTTCACTAAGTATTTATACCAAGGCGCTTAAGCAGAATAAAAGCTGTTTAAGTCAACAGAAAAGCGAGCTTTTAACCAGCTCGCTTTTTTGTTTCTATAGCGATTTTACCGTTCTTTATTAGCGTGCAATACGCTAGCCCTTTAGGTAAGCGCGAGTTACAACTCCATACCTATACGCCGCAGTCCTAGACGCTTTAGTACCTTTTTAAGCTAAGGCCTGCGCTAGCTAACTGCTAACGCTTACCAGAGCCTAAACTAAGTGTGGCGGCAAGTAAGCAGCCTGAAATAAGCCCTGCTGTGTGCGCTGCGTTTGCCATACTCACCCACAGAATGTCGGCATAGCCAAGTACTAGCCACACCAGCATAAAACCAACAATAGAGTTTGGCAGTGATAAGCCCCAGCTAGGGCGCAACCACCCAAGCCACCATACAAAGCCCATCACGGCATAGACCACACCAGAAAGCCCACCAAACAAGAATAAATTACCTTGTACAGGGTCGCTAAATAGCGCTTGTGCAGCATTTGAAATCGTAGCGGATATTAAAAAAACAATAAGCAGCATGCTTATGCCCAACGTACGTTCAATTTTGGCTCCCAGCATACCCCACCACAGTAAGTTGAATACGATATGAAGCACTGAAAAATGAATAAACGCAGGGCCAAGAAGACGCCACCATTCGTGATTCTGCAACAAAACAGAAAACGGCTGCATCAGTAGGTGCTGTGCTATGGGGGCGAACAATCCGAATATTGAGAGTAAATAGACCGCGACACACAACGCAAACACCACCGACGTAAATGGGGCTTTAACGGCATCGCCAATTATTTTACTCAACGAAAAGCCGTGGCCGGATGGCGCAAGCTGCACATTTTTACCATTATCCCATGCCGCTTGCTGATATTTGGGGTTTGTTGGATTTGCTAAAAAGTCTTCTGCGATAAGTTTTGCACGATCAATATGCTCGTGGCTCTCTAACACAATCACAAACTCTTTGTCGTGCTGTACTACGTTGGCGCTTATATTCTGACTGGTTAGATAGTTTGCGAGAAGATGCGCTGGACTTTGCTGATTAAACGCGATTAAAGGATGACCCATAAGCTAATTATTACCCCAAAAGCAGTAGAGTGTGAATGCAGTTTACGTGTGTAAGGGCGTGATACCGCAGTGCTTTTTACTACTTCTTTATACTGAAATAGTTAAGTCCCTGCAAAACATAAAACAAAGGTGCACATTGTGCACCTTTATAAAATTGCTATTCGGTTACTACCGGGTTCGCCTGTCGCCATGCTTCAAAGCCCCCGTCCATACTGTAAACGGTTTCAAAGCCTTGCTGCGCTATCACTTGTGCAGCTTGCTGACTGCTTACGCCGTGGTAACACACAACAACCACGGGCACATCTTTAGGTGTTTGGTCGATAAACGCCCCAAAGTTGTCGTTGTTAAGCGGTGCCGCATTGGGCATGTGGCCATTAGCAAAGGATTGAGGATCGCGAATATCCACAATGGTGACGTCGCCTTGAAAGTTAGCCACGTCGTTTACGCTAATGTGTGAGAATGTTGTCATTATTGCCAGTCCAAAATAACTTTACCTGAGTGTCCTGACCCCATGGTATCAAACCCTTTCTGAAAGTCATCAACGGAAAAGGTATGAGTGATAATAGGCGAAAGGTCTAAACCACTTTGCAGCAAACTGGCCATTTTGTACCAGGTCTCGAACATTTCACGGCCGTAGATACCCTTTATCACCAAGCCTTTGAAAATAACTTGGTTCCAGTCGATGGCCACGTCTTGCGGTGGAATACCCAGCATGGCTATTTTGCCGCCATGGTTCATTTTGTTCAGCATGTCCCTAAAGGCTACAGGCACGCCAGACATTTCTAGACCCACATCAAAGCCCTCTGTCATGCCCAGCTCGTTCATGACATCTTTCAAATCTTCTTTGCTTACGTCAACAGCGCGGGTTGCACCCATTTTTTTAGCCAGTTCAAGACGGTAAGGGTTAATGTCGGTAACAACAACGTGTCGCGCACCTACATGCTTAGCCACTGCAGCAGCCATAATGCCGATTGGACCGGCGCCTGTTATCAAAATATCTTCACCAACCAGGTCGAAACTTAGCGCTGTGTGAACGGCATTGCCAAACGGGTCGAAGATAGACGCAAGGTCGTCGCTGATATTGTCTGGAATTTTAAATGCGTTGAAGGCGGGAATAACCAGATATTCAGCAAACGCACCAGGGCGGTTTACGCCCACACCTTCGGTGTTGCGGCATAAATGCACACGTCCAGCACGACAGTTACGGCAATGACCACAGGTAATATGACCTTCACCGGATACACGGTCACCAACGTTGAAGCCTTTTACTTCTTGGCCCATACCTACTACTTCGCCCACGTATTCATGGCCTACAACCATAGGAACCGGAATAGTGTTTTGCGACCACTCATCCCAGTTGTATATGTGCATGTCGGTACCGCAAATCGCCGTTTTGCGAATTTTAATTAGCAGGTCGTTGTGCCCAACTTCTGGTTTTGGCGTGTCTTGCAGCCAAATGCCTTTTTCCGCTTTCGCTTTAACTAGCGATTTCATGAAATCACTCCCATTTCACGGCCTACTTCGATAAATGCATCAATGGCTTTATCAACGTGTTCAAGGCTATGCCCTGCTGACATTTGCGTACGAATACGGGCTTGGCCTTTTGGCACCACCGGGTAAGAAAAGCCAATAACGTAAATGCCTTTTTCTAGTAACTTATCGGCCATTTCGCTGGCTAAGCGGGCATCGCCAAGCATTACAGGGATAATAGCGTGATCTTTACCGGCAAGGGTAAAGCCAGCGTCTTCCATACGTTTGCGGAAGTGATTGGCGTTTCGCCACAAGTTAGCGCGTAACTCATCGCCTTCTTTCATCATTTCAAACACTTTTAACGATGCTGAAACGATAGGTGGCGCAACAGAGTTTGAGAAGAGGTAAGGACGTGAGCGCTGACGTAGCCATTCTACAACTTCTTTTTTGCCCGACGTATAACCGCCAGACGCGCCGCCAAGGGCTTTACCTAATGTACCGGTAATAATATCAACGCGGC
Source organism: Alteromonas portus (assembly GCF_005117025.1). Taxonomy (GTDB): domain Bacteria; phylum Pseudomonadota; class Gammaproteobacteria; order Enterobacterales; family Alteromonadaceae; genus Alteromonas; species Alteromonas portus. The sequence continues at coordinate 267,430 of NZ_SWCO01000009.1, forward strand.
CCATTACACCACAGTATTCGTGGCTGCCCTTACCGTTTTCACCTAAGAAGCCCGTAGCATGGCAGTCGTCAACCATAACCATGGCATCGTATTTATCGGCCAGGTCACATATTGAGGCGAGGTCAGCAATAACACCGTCCATTGAGAATACACCGTCAGTCGCGATAATTTTAAAGCGCGCGCCATCGGCATCAGCTTGTTTTAACTGCTCTTCCAGTGCTGCCATGTCGTTATTGGCATAGCGATAGCGCTTAGCTTTACAAAGGCGCACGCCGTCAATGATACTGGCGTGGTTTAATGCATCAGAAATAATGGCGTCTTCCGGGCCAAGCAGGGTTTCAAACAAACCGCCGTTGGCGTCGAAGCAAGATGGGTAAAGAATGGTATCTTCTGTACCTAAAAAGTCACTGATAGAGGCCTCTAGCTGCTTGTGAATGTCTTGTGTACCACAAATGAATCGTACAGATGCTACACCAAAGCCATGACTGTCTAGGCCTTCTTTCGCCGCTTCAATCAAGCTTTCATTGTTTGCAAGACCAAGGTAGTTATTGGCACAAAAGTTTATAACGTGCTCACCACCAGCAACGCCAATATCAGCTTGTTGTTGCGACGTGATCACACGCTCTTTTTTGTACAAACCATCTTCTTTTGTGGCTTCAATTTGCGATTGCAAATGAGAAATAAATGCCGCAGACATGCCATTCTCCGAGTGTAGGTGTATAAAAACCGCTAGTGTAATGAAAGCGCGGGTAAGGGTACACACCCTTGCGCTGTATTTAATGGGTTTGTCGACTAAGTTTGTAAATTATTCAACACACTCACTGGAAAAACCTTCCAAATGACGCGCAAAATCTTTATGTGCTACGCAAAGTCTTTCCAGAAGCCGTTTTCAACTTTATCGCTTAATGTGTCCCAAAGGTTTACTTCAGGGATAGGACGGCTAATAAGATAACCTTGCCCTTGATGACAATCGAAATGGCAAAGTAATTCGTACTGCTCGTTGGTTTCAATCCCCTCGGCCACCACCTGCATTCCCATGTTACGTACCATAGATATGGTGGAGTGGACTATGTTTCTGTCGTCTGCACTGTTGGCAATGTTGGCAACAAAAGAACGATCAACCTTAATGTAATCGGCTGGTAGCGATTTTAAATAGCTAAGTGACGAATAACCGGTACCAAAGTCGTCAATGGCTAACATACAGCCCATATCGCGTATGGTTTGCATTATTTCCGTTGCGCGTTTGATATCTGATACCAAAACGGTTTCCGTAAGCTCTAAGCAAACCTGATCAGGCGCTATATCATTTTTGATAATTTGGTGCTGTAAAAACTCAGGTAAGCTTGGGTCTAGGAATTGCCCCGCCGATAAGTTAATTGCCACTTTGATGTCTGGATAGCCGCTATTTTTGAGTTCTCGCACTAAATGGGTGGAGCGCGTAATAACCCAATAATCTAGCTCGAGCATAAACGACGTGTTTTCAAGAAGTGGGATAAAATCACCTGGTGAAATATGCCCTTTTTTAGGGTGATACCAGCGCAGTAGCGCTTCAAAGCCCATGAGTTTGCCGCTATGCATGTCAATTTGCGGTTGCAATGCTAGGCTGAACTGATTGCCTCTAAGCGCTTCACGAGCTTCAGATTCTAGCTCAACTTTTTGCATCACTTTAAGGTTCATGGTGGCGTCATACACCCTGAACTCAGCGCCTTTCTTCGCTTTTGCCTCGTACATTGCAATATCCGCATGGCGCAATAACTCAACTGGCGTGGCGCGAGAATGATTGGTTATGGCAATACCGATACTAATTGATACATAAAAGGTAACGCCATCAACAATGATAGGCTCTTTAAACTCGTCGATAATTTTTTGCGCTACCGTATCGACGTGCTTTTTGCTTTCTATATTAGACAATAAAATTACAAACTCATCACCCCCGAAACGCGATGCTATATCAGATTCTCGAATAGGTCGGGAAATTCGCATTGCAGCGGCTTTAAGCAACTTGTCGCCTACGTCATGGCCATGACTATCGTTAACTTTCTTAAAATCATCTAAGTCCATGAACATCAGGGCAACTAGCCTTTCATCCCGCAGAGAGCTGGCTAACTGCTTCTCTATTTGAAACGTCAACATGTTGCGGTTAGGTAACCCTGTGAGCACGTCGAACATGGCCATTTTTTCGAGCTTAGCGGTGTTTATTGCCATTTGACCATCAAAGCTTTCTAACTGGCGCGCTAAATCGTTCGCCGCTTCCTCAACCACATCGAGTTCGTCAGTTAGCTTAAATACAGGCAGTTTTCGACGCTTAGCTGCGACCGCATAGAATTCGCTAAACTTATGTTCAGCCAACATCGGCAGACGCTCGCTTATGTCTAATAGCCTTGTGCGATATTGGTTTAAAAATAGATAAAGTAGCGATGAGAAGAGTAAAAACAAACCGATGGCGCTTGAGATAACAACGTATCGATATTGCTCGTTTTGTCGCATCATAGCCGATACGTCTTGCACAATAAGCAAATAAGGATGATCGCCTGAGGCATGGTCAAAAGGCAGAAGACTCGCTAAAAGCTGCTGGCTGTCTAACTTTACGTTCACCCCTTTAATCACTAAGTCATCAACGCGCCAGTTTGCCGGCAAGGCATCAATAAGTGAGTTTAAGTACTGGCGATTAGCCGCGGTCACTTGGCTGGCAACCTTTAGTGTTAGCTTTCCAGCCGTAGACTCATTCAACTGAACAATCGCCACCTTATGCATGTCGGTTGCCCGACTAAACAAGTACAGTAGTTCCCGCATAGAAGTAGATACAATGATAACCGGAACTTTATCGCTTGGCGTCAATATTGGGATTGAAATATAGTGAGTACATACATTTTCACACGCTAACAATGAACGGCTTTCAAACGTTGCACGAGTAGTATCTACAAGCCGTTCGATAGTGCTGTTAACGGGATAGGTTGGCTGCCCTACAACGCCGTTTTCATCGAACAAATAGAGTGTTTCCACCTGAAAATTTAGCGTTAGATATTCGCTTAGCTCACCTAATGTCTGGTTCAGTTCGTCCAGACTATTAGAATAGGCGCCATCTTTCCGACTGATAATATCTATAAGGGTGATCATGCGGCTGTGGAGAATATCTTCAAACAACTGCACGCGACGTTGATTGCTGATTTGACTTTCCCGCTGCTGCAACACAACCTGCGCTTCAGACTCTTGAATAAGCACTGTGGAGATAACAATAGTAACGGTTAAAACCATTGCCAGTAATATAGCGATGGTTTTAGTGGTAAACGATACCTGAACCTTCATTGGTTACCCTTAAAACCAATACATCAACTGTATTGACCACATTTCCCAATGTTTATCAGCATGGGAGGCCACATCACGGTTCAATAAGCTGACGACCCTTGTTGCGCCTTCAACCCAGTGGTATTCTCCCTGCAATCTCCATTTTGGCGCGATGTCCCAACGTAAACCAACCGTATAAGTATCTTGATATCCAAAATAAGCAGGGATAAGCCCTCCGGTACTTGCCTCGAGGATTTTACCATCACTGTCGGAGGTATCATTAATGTATGTATCGTAGCCCATCAATCCACTGATTCTATGATTAAAAAGATACCTAAATTGAACGAAACCGCCTTCTCCCGTGCGATTTTCGTTAAAATCTGGCGCGAACAGCCCCCTGCTGTCTTGCTTTTCACGAAGCAGTTCAGCAGATACTTCCCAATTTTCAGCAAAATATTGCGCAGACAACATAAAACGTTCTATTTTTGCCCCACCTGACAATAGATTGTCATCATGCGATGGCGTATAGCTGAAATCGGAATTAAGCCAGCTCGCTCCTATTTTCCATGTCATTGATGAGGGCTGTACAAACACGCTTGCTTGATGCACAAAGTCTTGTTTTATTTTACCTTTTGCATCACTTCCCAAAAGAAAATCACGCTGAGACTCGTTAATGTTTGAGCGCCCGTAACTCCAATTGAGTTCCCAAGTATACGCCTTTCCATAATGAGAAAAGCTGGTCAAAATTCCGTTGCTGCCCAATGCAACATCACGAAAGCCGTCAAAATATACCGATTGAGGTAATACAGAGGTATACCGTGTTTGAGGTACATCTCTGGTAGATGAATAAAGCCAATGGGTGTTCTTGAAGCGCCCTGCATGAACTTTTCCACGCCAACCGCCAGGTAAGTCAGGCAGTTTCCAGTCGACAAACAAATAGTCGAGACGAGCCCCCTGCTCGAAGCGGTTCCCCCCCTCTAAATAATTAATTTGCCCAGCAATGGAAATGTTCTCTGCAAGTTGATAATAACCATTTAGGCCAATCTCGGTGAGTTCACCAGTTACATTGTTGTCGTCAGTGATAAAGCTACTGTCTTTCGACTGGGTTATACCTTGTGAAATATAGCCGTGCCATGTGAAGTCTGTCTGCGCATTAGCAACACAGGAACTGACAAGACCAAGCGCAAAAGCAATGTATTTTTTCATTCTAAGTCTACCTCTACGCGTCTTAGCTTAACGATATCTGTTCTTTCAACGTAACCAATTGCACCTTCTGTATTTTCCAGCGCATCAACTAACGCTTGATAAGAGGTCACTCTGATAGGGGTAATGCCTTGGCCGGAATAAGTGATTTGGTCCCAAAGCCGAGATAATTGATAAGGAAACATTTGGAGAATATCGCGACAAAACTGACGATGTAATTCGTCGCTGTCTTGCAGTACAAAGACTGTTATTTTATTGCCATTGTCCCAGTACTGACGCTGCCCCGTGAATATCTGGCGAAGCTCAGAGCGATTTAGCTCTGCCACCATCACACTTTCATTCACCATGACGTTAAGTTCTGACGCATTCACTTTAGCAACACACATCATTAGCACTGCTAGCAGCACGACTTTAGATGTAGTAAAAGCGAAAATATCAGACAGCCATCGCAAAGCGGGCTTTTTCATTAAGTAACGACTCCCTGTTTTACAGAAGTACACTGCACAAGGCTAAGTGTAGATAAAAGTTGTTTGTTTTACCTTACGATAAAAAAATTAAGCGAGAAACGGCGCAACTTTTTGCTTTACCATGTCTACAGTAATTTTTTCCATTAGTTGGCTTCCTTTGGCTCGCGTCCCCCATGGCAACGCGTCCCAAGGTTTCCCCTTTTGCTCCTCTACACATTCATCATACACAGATACCACGTTATCGAGGTCGTTATACGGCCCTGTCCTGCGTGGATTAGAATGTGCATATAGCCCAACAACTGGTGTGCCCATGGTGGTTGCCATGTGGGCAGGTCCGGTGTCGGGTGCAATGACTAAATGGGCATGCTTTAGCAACATGAGTAGCTGATGCAATGTTGTTTGCCCAGTAAAATCTTGAAGCGGTTGTTTTACGCTCGCTTTAATTGCATCAGCGGTTTTGCGGTCTAAATCTCCTGGACCGCCACATAATATCACGGCGACACCGGCCTCTTGGATATAGTCAGCAATACTCGCGTATCGCTGTGGCAACCAATTCCTTTCAGCTTTACTTGCTGCTGGTGAGATAACTATATATTTACCCAATATTTTTGCCTGTTCTTCCCCCCACTGCTCATCTTCAGGGGCAACGGGGATACTCCACGACACTGGTTTTGACTCTGGTACGCCCAATGCATCGGCAAAGTCCATAAAACCTTTAAGTACGTGGGCGTGTTTTGTGGCAGCAACTCGTCGATTTGCAAACAACCAGTGCAGCTCTTTACTGCGCGCCCAGTCAAAACCTATGCGCTGTTTGGCTTTAATTACTCGCGAAGCCAAGTTTGCACGTAACGCCACCTGCATCATCAATAAAGCGTCAAAGGTTTCACCAGCGACTTCCGCTTTTAGCGACTCTACTGCTGCCTTACCTTTCGATTTATCGAAAATAATGAACCGTACATTTGGCATCAGCTTTACTAGCTGATATTCCACTTTACCGATAATCCACGTGATTTCAGCATCGCGCCACTGCGATTGAATTCGAGTAACCATAGCGACGGCATGACACACGTCTCCAATGGCCGATAAGCGCATTAAACAAATCTTTTTTCCCACAGAAGCTCTCTCGTTGCTGAAAAACCAAAATAAATCGTTAGAATATGAAATTTACCATAAGTTGTGGGCAACATGGCGACAATCCGACGAGACATAGGTGCGGGGCACCACTTTATTTTCGATAACACCTTGGTTAGTCAGCCCAATACTGAAATGTTCAGCCCTGAGTTTTGGCAACTACAAAACAAAATAACAGGTCAAGCCAAAGGACGTGGTACAACCATTTTTATTGAGCATGAAAATCAACACTGGGTTTTACGTCACTTCAAGCGTGGCGGGTTGGTGGGGAAAATATTGAGCGACCAGTATTTTTTCAATGGCGTAGAGCGCTCTAGGCCTTTTGAAGAATTTAGGTTGCTGGAATACATGCGAGGTGAAGGCCTTCTGGTGCCAGTACCTGTTGCAGCTCGTATTCATCGCAGAGGGCTAATCTACCGTGGTGATTTAATTACGCTAAGTATACCTAACAGCCAAGATCTTCACCATGTTTTGTGTCAGCAACCGTTAACAAAGAGCGAATGGCGTGACGTAGGGCGGGCGCTAGCGCGAATGCACAATTGTCAGGTTTATCATCACGACGCTAATATTCGAAATATTATGATAGATAGCAATAAGCAAATTTGGCTAATTGACTTTGATCGCTGTTCAAAGCGCCAGGGCAATAGCTGGAAGCAAAGCAATCTAGACCGCCTCTTGCGTTCATTACATAAAGAGCAAGCTAAAAACCCGGTATTCCATTGGGCAGAAGGCGACTGGGCTGCTTGCTTAGATGGCTATGAAGAGTTAGTGAAGCGTTAAACTTCAAGAATAATAGGCTGGCTTGCAACAACACTTAGTCTCGGTCATTAATGTGGTAAAGTAGCCGCGCTTAACTCATAAACCCTATACAACGAAAAGATTCAATTTTATGCATACTAGAGCACTCTACCCCGGTACTTTTGACCCAATTACGAACGGTCATGCTGATCTTATTGAACGCGCATCTCAGTTATTTTCTCACGTTATTGTGGCTATCGCTTCTAACCCAAGCAAGAAGCCGTTATTCACCTTAGAAGAACGGGTAGAGATGATAAAGAAAGTAACAGCTGACCTGCCTAATGTCGAAGTGGTTGGGTTTACAGGCTTGCTAGCGGACTTTGCTGATGAACAAAACGCGACAATTTTGATCCGAGGCTTGCGCGCGGTATCTGATTTCGAATACGAATTTCAGCTTGCCAATATGAATCGTCGCTTAAATCCAAAGCTTGAAAGTGTATTTTTAACCCCAGCAGAGGAAAACTCGTTTATTTCCTCGACCCTAGTGAAAGAAGTTGCGCTACATCGCGGGGCAGTAAGTGGTTTTTGCCACCCCGTAGTAGAACAAGCCTTAAAAGACAGATTAGGTAAAAAGAGCTAAGTAAACCAGCTTTTTACACTACAACCAGCTTACAGTGTAGGATTTAAATCTAGCTCGATTTATTCTAAATATAGTTAGCGTTGGCAGCGAGTACAGAAAAAGGTATTACGCTGCCCTATCACCTTGCTTTCAATGGCGTTACCGCACACTTCACAAGGCTCACCTTTTCTACCATAAACATTTAAGTGCTGTGCAAAATAACCCGGCTTACCATCGGTTTGTGCAAAGTCTTTTAGCGTGGTACCGCCCTGCTCGATGGCCTTAGCTAGTACTTGCTTTATTGTTGCAGTAAGTGCCTTATAGCGCGCTGCACTGATATTACCTGCCGCTCTTCGCGGATCGATACCAGCAAGAAACAAAGCCTCGTTCGCATAAATATTGCCCACGCCAACCACAATCGCGTTATCCATGATGAAGTTTTTTACCGGGCCTTTGCGGTTGCGCGACAGGCTGAACAAACGCTTATCATCAAAGTCGTCTGTAAGGGGCTCTGGACCTAGGTTGTTGAACATAGCTTGCTGCGTATTGGGCGCTTGAAATAAAACAGCCCCAAAGCGTCTGGGGTCATTTAAGCGTAAACACTTACCGGTATTTAAAACAATGTCCACATGGTCGTGTTTAACAACGGGTGTGACTGCGTCAATAACCCGTAGTTTACCAGACATACCTAGATGCAAAATCAGCGTGCCTGTGGCTGTTTCAATTAATAGGTATTTTGCCCGGCGTTTAACCGCGATTACCTTCTGGCCCTCTACCTTTGAGACTTCCTCAGGAATGGGCCAGCGCATTCTTCGCTCTCGTACCACCACTTGTGTAATGGTGTTACCGATTAAATGGGGTGATACGCCTAAACGGCTTACTTCAACTTCTGGTAATTCAGGCATTTACAATGTCCAGGGTAACAATTTATCAAGGTCGGTATTGGTTAATGTGTACCAGTTATTTTCGAATTTGATCACTACCGGTGATGTGTTGGGGTAAATTGCATAAACATTGCCGTTACTGTTGCCGGCAAGCCATACTACAACAACATATGGCTGAGTACTGATGATCGATTCAGGCACTTCAGTGACTGGGTTCAGCTTAGCGCGTTGCCAGTGAGAAAACTGCTCATCTGGTGTCACTGTTAAACTTGTATCAGGACCTTTCTGACGCCACTGTTGCCCTATGCGTTCTAAGCTGTTGTTATCATGCTCTATCTTCAGCACGTAAGCTTCTTCAGGTAACAAACTGCGTGTTTGTATCGTATTTTTCTTGGGTAGCAAACTGTCTAAGTTAAACAGTGCAATCATAATAAGCATTGCAATGATAACCACGTTGTTCATTGCTCGCTGAGAAATTCTTGCCACGCGTTGTTCCCGTCAACTGGTAGGCCACATATAGTGCATTATAGTAATACCTCACTCTCTTATAAGCTAATTCAATGTGCAGTTAGCTTGCTTGGGTTTTTGAAAGGTACTGTGTACTTAACACTTTGTGTTGTTGAGACTTTATTCTGCCAAATGCTTATCTTATTGAAACCGCAGATCGCTCAGAATTTGGAGTTAGATCTGAAATAGAAAAGGCATTTTTTCGTGTATTAACACGTAGGGATCATGTTATGCCTGTCACGATCAAGCGCGATCTATAGGACAAGTGAGCTATATTCACAGTTCCAAAAGCAAAAAACCCAGCAAAGGCTGGGTTTTCGTGGAGACAAAAGCAAGCTAATTACTTGATTTTGGCCTCTTTAAACATAACGTGCTTACGCACAACGGGATCATACTTTTTGATCTCCATTTTGCCAGGCATGTTACGCTTGTTTTTATCAGTAGTGTAGAAGAAACCTGTACCTGCTGAAGAAACTAGTTTAATTTTATCACGCATTGTCGGCTTCCTTAGATTTTCTCACCACGGGCACGGATGTCAGTTAGTACTGAATCAATACCTTTTTTATCGATGATACGCATGCCTTTAGCAGACAAACGTAGTTTTACAAAACGGCTTTCGCTCTCAACCCAAAAACGGTGTGTTTGAAGGTTTGGTAAAAAGCGACGACGAGTCGCATTTCGTGCGTGTGAACGGTTATTACCAACCGTTGGACGCTTACCTGTTACTTGGCATACTCTTGACATTGTATTTGTCTCCAGAACAACGATAACTGTCGCGTCAGTTAATCCCAAGCGCTCAAACAGTGGTTGGGTCAAATGACGTATTACTATAAATTAGAGGGCGCATTTTATACAGCAAAGGCAGGATCATTTCAATAAGAAAGTACAAAAAGGTTACTTTTACGTACTATTTTTGCACAAAATACCACCGGCACTCATTTTTGATGGGCTGTATTGTACTTTTCTCTTTGCTGTTAAGCTACGAATAAATGCACAAACTACACTTTAATTTCAGATTTAAATTTTTGTCTCTGCGAGCGAAAAAAACGCCACTTTAGTGTGGCGTTTTATCTATTTAATCATAAAAAGGTGACCTAACTTCCGTTAAATCGATTAGCCTTGATGGACGCCTTAATAACTGACCACCATCCCGAGAGATAGGTACCCAAGGGAACAACCCACGACCTTTAGACGGCTCTAGCAAGAACAAATCTGTAGGAATGGAAATATAAAAACCTTTGGTAAAACTTCCCTCTCCATATTCTTCTGATGAAACATCAGTAAAAGCGGCATATGCTCCCACTATAATACCGCTATCAAAGCGCTTGGCGTAATCAATGTTAACGCCTTTATCTTTCGCTAAGAATTGACCGGCACTAACGGTAATCTGCGTGTCATCTAAGAATTCGGGCTGCCAGTAGACACTTGCATGACCGGTTATTGCATCGTAATCCTCTAAGCCGGTTTGACTGTAAGGGTCACGCTGCTTAACGTAGTTGATATCTATACCGTAAGCGACGTTACTGTCGACTGGACGATAAAGAATTTCGCCACCTACACCTGCGAACATGGTTTCAAGATACCCCGCGTAGGCTTGGGCATAAAGGTCTTCAGCTATGTTGTCTTTGTAGTGTAGGTATGCGGTATCTAACCATACATCGTTTTCAGACACATATTCACGAACCCGAGTACGTACACGAGGTAACGACACGTCTTCACCATCAACGAGATAGTTGAACTTGTCGAAGTTATCAAGAAGCGTCACCCGTATACTGCTCATAGCCGCGAAGTTTTCGTTTAACGCATAACCGCCATTTAGCATTAATCCCGTTTGATAAAGATAAAAATCTTCCGGGTTACCAAATGACTGAGTGAAGAAGAAATCGGCACTATAGAAGACGCCTGATGTGTTTTCAGGGTCGTAGGCTTCCATTACTTCTTCAGAAGGTGACGTTCTTACGTAAGTTTCGGTTATGTCGGCATCAACTGATTCATACCGCGCGGCTGAGATAAAGGCTTCAGCATCTATTTGGGTATCCACCAACGGAAGGCCGCCGCGATTATCTACCATATGATAAGTTTTAACACTATCTGGAAGCTCATAAGCCGCTACGCGTCCTACGCGCTCGATAGCTTCATCTTGGTCGCGGTATTTAACCTGCGTTCCATAGAAAGTCGCACTGTCATCTTTAATTTCAGCATCGGATAAGACAAAACCACCTGAGCTATAAAGGTCATTATAAAGACGTGATTTATTCACGTCCTTAACATTGGACGGGGCATTTCTTCCCATTAAGTTTCGCGGCGCATCATCGAATTTAATCTGAGACGCGGTGTTCATATTGAATCTATATGTTACACCAAACCCAATGGTGTTCCCTCGTTGGTAATTCAGCGAGAAATCAAAATCTTTGTAGCGATAAACCGCGCCCACATTCCAGCGAGAATCTTGCTCTAGCTGTCCAGCTCTGTCACGAGAATAATCATTGCCTTCAAACTCAAGTTTTAGCGTTAACGGTTCCCATGGCGTTTGATACTCTACGCCACCAAAGAACGCCGTTGTGCCTTTAAAAAACTGGTCATAATCGACCTTACCACCGCGACCCGAGAATCCGCCGGGACGTTCACAGAAGCTATCTCTAACCTCGCAGAACGGATTGCTGATGTCATCGGCCGTACCCAAATACCCCCAGCCTAAGCCTAAATGGAAATCGAATGGGCCAACCGATTTACTGGCGTTAACGTATTCACTTTCGAAAAAGCCTGTACCACCAAAATCTCGAAAGCCCACGCTAATGTCAGGCAGGTAATAACTTTCTTTCCAAAGCCTGAATTTAACGTCTAGCCCTTTATCTTTTAAAGTTTGGTCGCCGCTGAACGACTCAACTTGGCTATATAAGCGCGTACGTACATCGGTATAGCGAGCGGTCGCTTCCATCCAATCATAAAGCTGAATATTGACTGACCAAAAACGATATTCGCCATTATCAGTATAGTTGATGGCCATTCCGCCTTCGTCTCGCATACGCGCGGTTGGTGTTTGGATAAGACCATTTCCACCTTGCACCATCTGCGAGGGCGTAACGCGAAGTTGAGTATCTGCGAAGGTGGTAGACGATAATGCGCTGCCAATTACCAGCGCGAGTGTTTTTTTCTTAGGTATTAATTGCGCACTCATTGAGGTAAAACCCTGTGTACTGCTAACGCGGCAACGCGCTCATTTAATTGCTTAAGTTTGTTGCTGAAAAGCTCTGAAGAGATAGGCACATAAACTTGGCTACCCGGCATAATTTGAGCGAAATCTAAATTCCAGTAAGCAATACCCTTCTCTTCAATATTCCCCATTGGGTCAATGACATAGACAACGCTTCTGTCGGCGTCTACCGCCTTTTTAACCGTATGAACCGCCGTATAAATTGAAGTATCGCTTTGATGTTGATAAGCACCTGGTTTTATCACCGCGCCCGAGAAATGCACCACGTTAGGACGTCCATTCAAACGGACCCAATATTTACCCGGCTGAAACATAGGGTTGTCTTCGAAAAACAACCGAGAGCGGTTATAAGAAATAGGCATATCGATACGCGTAGATACCGTCCAAGAAGATACTTGCTCAAACAAATTTTGCAGCGCTTTGTGCGTGTCTGAATCTTTATCAAAACTGACCAACAGCTGTCTTATTTGCGATAGCGCTATCTCTTTTTCCCTTTCAGCTTTAGGGTTGTTTAAATCAAACGCTGCCGCCGTAGGCCAATACCAATCAGCACTGTCGGCTACAATAGACAATACACTTGATAATCTGATTGGGCGGTCAAACTGATAAGTTTGCTTATTCACCATCACACTTACAAGACCTTCATTTGCATGTAAATTTGTTGATGTGATAAGACCTAATGCAATAAAAAGTGCATAAATAAACTTCATTATTGCGTTGCTCCTTGTTTGCTCATCTGACGCACTATACGGCTTAAATACACCATGTCGTAGGCGTCTCCCTCAGGGCTGAATTTTTGCTTCGAGGCTAATAATTCTTTCGTGTTCTTATGCAAGAAATAGGTATTTTCCCACGACAGCCCTATGTCGATAAAGGGTGTGTATTCTGAAACGTTTACAGTTTCAATAACTTTGATAACGGGCACGGAAAAGCCAAGATAGTTACGGGTTTCTTCACCCACGATTCTCCATGAAGAATCTACGGGAACCCCATAACCAATTGATGCTATATCAACTTTACGCTTCCAGTTGAAAGGTAAAACATCATTGGTAGCTAACGGATTATGCTGCAAATTGCTTGTATAAAAGAGGTCGTTATCTAAACCTTCCGTTTTCACAATAATCCCGTGATGCATGGTGAAAATAACTTTATCACCTGACACCCACTTATATTTATCGCCATCAATATAAGCTAATGCGAGAGACGCTGCATCGCGCTCCCCTGCTTTAATTTGCATCAGATCTGCTTTACTCGCCGCAATCTCATCGACGGTGTAAGTCACTGTGCGGTCTTTTAAAGCAAGTTTTAGTGTATTGTAATAGGCAAGGGTTGTTGTAGAACACCCCGATAGAGACAGGCAAAGAAAGCCAATAATGGCTGATAGAATGTGTAGTTTCATTAAGGTACGCCGACAAAAACTAAAAACAATTAAATTTTGCTGTAAAAATAAAAAAAGCCGCTAAAAAAAGCGGCTTTTTCGAATACTCTAAAATTTACTGTACGGTCGGCGCGTAAGTAAATGTAACAGGTACAGTAATTGTTTTAGTTACAGTGCCTGTACCAGAAGTAGTAACGGTAACAGTGTTAGTTGTACCAACACAAACGTCGTCTACTAATGGGTCGTCACCTTCGCAAGTAGGGTCAGTTGGAGTAGTGCCACCATTTCCTGGCGCATCTGCAGAGTTGTTGTTTGCAACACCAGCGATAATACCAGCAGCAACAACACCAGTAGCAATTAGGCCACCGCTTACTGCGCCCGCACCACCAGCTCCAGCACCACCTTCACCTTCTTGTGCGTTAACACCAGCCACCATAGTAGCAGCTGCAAATAATGCAATGATTGACTTCTTCATAACAGTCCTTTAATAAAATTACCCACTAAATCCTATGCTAAATCATTTTCAACCATTTGACTAGATTATAATCGACGAATGACTTAGATTTCTTATGGTAGCAAGCCTCGCTGCGCAAATGAAATAGTTTCTTTATCTCCAACCACAAAATGATCTAGCACGGGAACATCGATCGATGCCATGGCACTTTTGATCTCCGCTGTTAAGCGAATGTCAGCGTGGCTAGGTTCGGCAACGCCTGAGGGGTGATTATGAACTAAAATGATCGCCGCCGCATTATCGATCATTACTTGTTTGATTAATTCTCTTGGGTACACTGCAGCGCTGTTGATCGTTCCATTGAACATAGTGCGAAAAGCAATAAGCTGGTGCTGACTATCAAGCATCAAAAGTGCAAATATTTCTCTTTCACAGTCTCTTAATTTAGCCTGTAAATAACGCTTTGTGTCATCCACATTATTGAATACATCTTGGCGCGTAAGTTTTATTTCTAAGTTGCGCTTAAAGATTTCAAACCCCGCTTGAAACTGCGCGTACTTACATGGGCCGATACCAGACACGTTTGAATACCTTTCTTTTGTTGCCGTTACCACACCTCGCAAACACCCGAGTTCCTTTAGTAATTCGTGTGCAACAGACACGGCGCTTTTACCTTTCACGCCTTTGCCCAACAGCACCGCAATAAGCTCAGCATCGCTTAAGCTTTCTGCACCATGCTGCAATAATTTTTCCCTTGGCCTTTCGCTCATCGGCCATATCTTTATCGACATGCGTTTGATCCGTTAAATCAATGAAACAGTGGTTATAGTTGAATCAAAGAAAATTAACGACTGTATTAAAGACGGGTTTCTTTTGCTCTTGAACAGATAAGCGTCGAACAACATGATTGTAGTAAGATCGACTTTTGTTCAGCTATCCGATTTTTTGTCCTCATGGTAGGCTACTATCAATATTGAGATTTAGTGTTCTTTTATGTCTATTGCTAATAAAAACATTTTGCTGGGCGTTACAGGCGGTATTGCCGCATATAAAGCCCCTGATTTAGTGCGTAAGCTCACCGCACTAGGTGCCAATGTTCGTGTTGTCGTTACCGATTCTGCCGCCGAGTTTGTAAGTACTTTGTCACTTCAAGCGGTGTCTGGGCACCCAGTGCATCAGCACCTTTTAGACCCCGCCGCTGAAGCCGCAATGGGGCATATTGAATTAGCAAAATGGGCAGATATCTTACTTATCGCCCCTGCCACAGCGAACACGCTCGCTAAACTTGCTCACGGCATGGCAGACGATTTACTAACTACGCTCTATTTAGCAACAACGGCTAAGCTTTTTATTGCGCCAGCAATGAACCAGCAAATGTGGAAAGCAATAGCAACGCAGCGCAATATCGCTATATTAAAAGAACACGGTGTTACTTTTGTTGGCCCGGCAAGCGGTGAGCAAGCGTGTGGAGATGTAGGTTCAGGCCGTATGGTTGAACCTATTGATCTTGCAAATGTGTTAAATGAAAATGAAGCGAAGTCTTCCTCGCTTACTTTTGCGTTAAACAATTTAGCGGGTAAAAACCTTACCATTACTGCGGGTCCAACCAGAGAACCCTTAGATCCCGTGCGCTATATTTCGAATCACAGTTCTGGAAAGATGGGGTTTGCGATTGCACAAGCTGCTGCACAAGCGGGTGCGAACGTAACGTTAGTTGCAGGGCCTGTAACGCTTTCTACGCCTCCTCTTTGTAACCGTATTGATGTCACCACCGCGGATGAAATGCTTAAGGCTTGTGAAGAGCTTGTGCCTTCAACAGATATTTTTATCAGCACTGCAGCGGTTGCTGACTATAAGGCGTGCTCAGTGGCCGATAATAAAATAAAGAAAACTGGTGATGAGTTAACACTTACTTTTGTTAAAAACCCTGATATTCTAGCAACTGTATCCAACAGACAAGATCGACCATTTTGCGTAGGCTTTGCGGCTGAAAGCCAAAATGTAGAAGATTATGCCCGCAGTAAGCTTGCTAAAAAGAAGCTTGATATGATTGCCGCAAACGACATCACAGCGGAAGGTCTGGGGTTTAATAGCGATAAAAACGCACTGCATGTGATATGGCAAGACGGTGATAAACGACTGCCCGCCACCAGCAAAAGTGAGTTAGCCGAGCAGTTGCTCGCACTCATTGCAGAACGTTTCGCTTTCAACAATAAAAATTAACAGATACTTTTTAAGTGTCGATAATAAAAACGATAAATACAAACGCTTTGGCGTAAGCCAACTTAACATGGAGCCCGGGTTGCTATAACTCGGTAGCGGAGGAAACACTTTCGTCATGCCTGCTGTCAAAAAAACAAATCGCAGAGCTCAAATTCTGCAAGCACTTGCTGGAATGTTAGAAACCAGCCCAGGTCAACGTATCACTACTGCTAAGTTAGCGGAAAAAGTCGGGGTGTCTGAAGCGGCACTATATCGCCACTTTCCAAGTAAAGCGCGAATGTTTGAAGGGCTTATCGAGTTTATTGAAGAAACGCTTTTTACACGTATCAATAAAATCGTTAACGAAGAGAAAGACTCACTCACGCGCTGTCAGCTTATTCTTCACCTTATTTTAGGTTTTGCAGAAAAGAACCCTGGTATTACTCGTATTTTAAACGGCGATGCGTTAATGGGTGAGCAAGACCGACTGCGCGCGCGCATAGCCAAGCTTTTCGAGCGTTTAGAAACGCAACTTAAGCAAGTACTAAGAGAACGCAAACTGCGTGAAGGTAAAACCCTTTCCGCCGATGAAGCGATTATCGCAAATATGATGATCAGCTACACCGACGGTCGTATCAATGGTTTTATCCGCAGTGGTTTTACCCGAAAGCCAACAGAACAATTCAATGAGCAATGGGCTGCATTTAAACAAATGTTTGTGTGATGCCCTAAATCTAAATTAAGCATCAGTCTTTGTTTTCTTACAAATTGCTGGTGCTTTTCCCCACACCCACTAGTGATTAGTTGTTCTCAATATAATCGACTATGCGTAGCGAGCTTTTACCATCTGTAGGCCCTACGTGGTCTTCCGTATATTCCTCTCGTTCTTTTTTATACAAATCTTTATTTTTCAATTGCTTTTCTATCGCGTCTCGAAGTTCTTTGTAGCTGTTTATATGAAGCCCGATATTTTGATAGATCACGTTATCTTTACCAAAGCGCTTCTTGAAACGGTACTTGAAAATACCCCGATATGACCACTTCAACTTAAAGAAATTACATACGATCACAGGTTTAGATAACGCGACAAACTCAAAGAGTGTACTCGATGCTTCACTAACTAAAATATCCGCTTCTTTCATAAAGGGAAGTAAAGATATGTCTGTTTCGGTTGCTACATAGGTGTTGCTAAACTCTTCCCACTTTTTCAACTTTTTCCGCTGATTTTTGTAAGCTTCACGGGAGTAGGTAAAGGTATGTGGCTTGATAAGGATATTGAAATCAGGAAAGTGGCTTGGCCAATTATCAGGAAAACATTCAAGTGAACTTGGGTTAAAAGTGGGAGCAAACAATAAGGTAGGCTTATTCTCATCTAAACCTAGTTCAGTGTACTTTAAACCTGTTTCTGTATTGTTGAATAAGGGATCGAGCTTTGAAAAGCCAACCTGAACAAACTCGTCATTCGGATATAGCTCTCTAATCTTAGCTAAACGCAGTTTACCCTCTATAAACCTAACTGTCATAGGTGTAGCTGATTTGTGATAGTAGCTAGGTTTAGGCCCAATACCATGACCGAGTTGAGCGGTTTTACTGACTTTGTGAATATCATCCAAATAAGAAAAACCATTGCCGAAGAAAATCCAATCTGGGGCCTCTTTCAAATAAAAGTCTCTTGCAGCTTTATCGTCGTCTACCCAACAAAACTCATAGTCTAGCGATAACAAAACTTGCTCAAATTTTTGAACATTATTCTTACTGCTATAGCAGACAAGTTGTACTTCATGACCCCGTTTTGCTAATTCTTCACAAATGGGAATAAATTGAGGTAAGTAATACACATTGACGGTATCAAAAGCTATCTTCATAAATTTTCTTATAGTTATTTATTGTTGGTACCAAAAAATAAGTGACTGTGCGTAATACTTCATTTGTATTACAGTGTGTAGAAATATCACTTATAAGACGAAAACTATGCCTAACACTACATTATCTAAATTCGGTTATCCCGATAATCTTATAAAAACATATGATTACTGGCATGTTTTGCTAAGACCCGGACAGGTGACCCTTGGTTCATTGGTTCTTATTTGTAAAGAAGAGGTTTTTCATTATTCTGACATTTCAGAAGACGCTGCCAGAGAGCAAAAGCACGTTGTAGCTGATATAGAAAAGGTGCTTAAAAAACGATTCAATTTCTGCAAAATAAACTATTTGATGTTGATGATGGTTGATCCAGCAGTTCACTTCCATGTTATTCCTCGCTACGAACACTCGGTGAGCTTTTGCAAGAAGTCATTTGAAGATAAGCACTGGCCTAAGCCACCTGTCTTAAGCGAAAAGCTTGAATTGGACGATGATTACTTTGCTGAACTAAGGTCGACATTACGCGCTGACTTTGCATTGATTTCTTCTACAAACACTTCAGGTGCAAACAAGAAATATCAAAGAATGTATACATCGGGCTGCTTTGATATTTTTCATCAAGGGCACCTCAATATACTGAAAAAGACAAAAGCGCTTTGTGACTACTTAATTGTGGGTGTATCTACTGACGAACTCATTGAAAAGTCAAAAGGACGCCCACCGCTTATCCCGTTTGAAGAACGAATTTCCATCCTTGAGTCAAACCGATATGTGGATGAAGTTATCCCTCAGGTGGATAAAAATAAACAACGAGTGGTAGATGAATACAATATTGATGCGATTTCAGTGGGTTCTGATTGGAAAGGGAAATACCCTAGCGTAACTTGCGACATGGTCTATTTCGACTATACCCCTAACGTTAGCTCTACCGTTCTTAAAAGAAAGCTATAACAAGCGTATGAGCTAGCAGTGACCTGCTAGCTCAAGCATAGTATTTTACTTACTAAACGTGTTACCGAAGAAGTCGCCCTCGTTCCACTTAGGCTTATTCTTTTGGTTTGCTAGTGTCCAACCAATTTGCGCGTTAACTTTGGTGAACGTCTCCGCTGCATTCCAGTTAAATGGCTGATTAATATCGTCGCTAGGCTTATGGTAGTGCGTAGATAAGAACTGGCCAAACACCTTGCTGCCGTCTACGTTAGGATCTTTAGATTTAAGACCCGGCACCATAAACACTGAAGGTACACCTTGTTTTACAAACGCGTAATGATCTGAGCGAGTAAACAGCGCCTGCTCTGGCCATGGGTCTGGGCTTAGCTCGATATCAGCGTTAGCAGCAGCTTTTTCCACTGATTCTTGCAAATCACTGTGGTTCGCGCCAAACGCAATAACGTCTGCAAACTCGTAGGTCAAAATCGGCATATCTAGGTTTACGTTCGCCACCATTGAAGTAACCGGTACGGTTGGGTTACGAGCAAAATAGTCAGCACCTAAAAGGCCTTTTTCTTCACCGGTTACCGACACAAACAGAATTGAACGCTTTGGCTTTTCTTTCATTTCGCTAAACAGGCGTGCAGTTTCTAACATCACTGACGTACCAGACGCATTGTCCATGGCGCCATTGTTGATGTTGTCTTTCTTCACTGTTTTAGCAAAACCAATGTGATCTGAGTGAGCAGAGAAAACCACATACTCGTTTTTAAGCTCAGGGTCTGAGCCTTCAAGTACACCCACAACATTCGGGCTTGTAATGGTGTCGTGTACGCTCTTCTTGCTGATATCTACCACACCGTTTAACGCAAAACCTTGCGGTACTTTGTCTGCTTCAAGATGTGCATAAACATCATCAAGGCTTTTTTCTGCGCCTTCAAATAACTTACGCGCAGCACCCTCACTCATGTAAGCGCCGCCTTTAAGCTGAGAAAAGCTATTAGCTGGCTCACCGCTGTCATCTAACCAGGCCATACGCGGTGTATGAATGTAGTTCAAACGGCTTTGATAAGGTCGTACCTTTTCATTTTTAGGCGTAGTAATAGTGATCATGCCAATTGCGCCATGATCTACCGCGTACTTTTGCTTTTGATAGCCAGACGCAAAGTGAGCGCCCTCTTCTGATGGAAAGTCGCTTGGCTTACCCGCTAGCGCCACAACAATTTTACCTTCTACGTCGAGGTCTTTGTAATCGTTGTGAGATAGCTCATCAGCCACAATACCGTAACCTACGAATACCATTTCACCTTTTACATTAGCTTCAGTGCTAAGCAAACTCGGGCTAGCTAAATACTCTTTCGGATAGTCAAACTCGACGGTTTCACCATTTTGCGTAAAGGAAAACTGCGGCGACTCTTGTACTAAGTTGGCTTTACGAAACGATACATTTTGAATGTAACCGTCTGTACCTGCTGGCTTTAAGCCATATTTGGCAAATTCGGTAGCAATGTAAAGCGCCGCAATTTCATGGCCGCGAGAGCCCGTATCACGACCTTCAAGTAAGTCGTCGGCTAAGAAAAACAGGTGTGATTTAATTCGCTGTGTATCAGGATTAAAAGCATTGTCTGTCGATGCGTGGTTATGCGCAGTGGCAGCAAAGGTCATTGCCGTCATCGCACTACCTATAAGGAGTTTTTTTATCATTCTAATTTCACCATATAACTAAGTGTGCATCATGGTAACGCAGTTAATAGGGGGAATACCATTAAACTGCTTACGTTTACCATGGGTTTCCTACCGTTGCTCGCATTTTAGTAGCAAGGTAAAATTGTTAGCCACATTCCGGCTCAGTTTCCGGAGATTCTTATGTTTTTTAGTGAAGAGCAGCATCCATGTCGAAAGACGATATTCTTTACCGCGTTCAGTTCATCAGCAATGGAGAACGTTACGAACTTTACGTTAGAGCCCTTACTCAGGGCGCTTTGTTTGGCTTTATCGAGATAGGCGACTTTGTGTGGGATACCCACACGAGCGTTGTTGTAGATCCTAGCCATGAAAGGTTAAAAGCTGAATTTTCAGAAGTAACAAAAACTTATATTCCTATGCACAACGTTTTACGCATTGACGCCGTAAATAAAAAAGGAACAGCCAAAATTACTAAATTAGAAAATAAATCTGATAAAGTAACTGCTTTCCCTAGTCCAATATATACACCAACGAAAGAGTAGCCGCCGGCATCTATCCGGTAAAGGTTACCGGAGACCCTTATGTATCGCTATCTGTTAGCAGCATTACTATTTATTTGCAGCATTAGTGCATCTGCAAAGAGCCTTGACGATGAAAGCTTGTATCAGCTACTTGATGACATTTGGCAGTACGAGCTTTCGGTTTCCCCACTTTTAGCGTCTCGCGAAGGCGATAGCTCCCTCGCTCATGTGCTACCCGATATTTCGCCCGAAGCACTTAAAGCTCAAAATGAACAATGGCGCGCTTTTCAAAAAGCCTTAAGCCAATATAAAAAAGAAAATATCTCTAGTGACGCTTATATTGCCTTGCTGATGCAGCAATATCGTTTAGCTAACTATGTGGATGAATATACGTATCGCGCGCACTTGGTGCCTATTAACTCAGAATATGGCTTTCATGGTGCGATGGCTTCACTCCCAAATTTATCAACCTTTAAACGCGTAGAAGATTATCAAGCCTATATTAGCCGCCTAAACGCGCTGAAATCTTATTTTGACCAACAAATTGCGTATATGAAACAAGCGCTAAAAGAAGGCTACACACAGCCTAAAGTCGTGCTTAAAGGGTTTGAAGATTCTGTGGCGTCATACATTGTTGAAAATGCAGTGGACAGTGGTTTTTATTCTCCATTTACCCGCTTTCCTGAGTACTTTACTGCCGAGCAAAAGGCAGCGCTAGCAGAGCAAGGCAAAGCAGCAATAAACAGCAGCGTACTGCCTGCATATCAAATGTTTTACGACTTCATGGTAGACGAATACATTCCTAATGCCCGTGAAGATATTGCCGCAAATAACTGGCCTGATGGCGTGGCGTATTACGCCAATAGAGCAAAGCATTACACCACCACAGATATGACGCCTCAGGAAATCCATGATTTAGGTTTGTCTGAAGTAAAACGCATTCGCGCGCAAATGCAGCAAATTGTGGATGAGCTTAGCTTTGATGGCGACATTAATGACTTCATTGCGTTTTTACGCGAAGACCCGCAATTCTATGCCACCAGCGCTGAAGATTTACTAAAAGAAGCGTCGTTTATTGCAAAGAAAATGGACGCAAAGCTTCCTTCGCTTTTTGAGTATCTGCCAAGAACACCTTATGGCGTAGCGCCTGTACCAGACGCTATCGCGCCCAAATACACAACGGGCCGTTACATTCACCCTAGCCGCGATGACCAGCCAGGATATTACTGGGTAAACACGTATGCCCTTGATAAGCGCCCTTTGTATGCATTGCCTGCACTGACCTTGCACGAAGCAGTACCTGGCCACCACCTACAAATTTCATTGGCCGCAGAGCTTGAAGATTTGCCCATGGTACGCCGTAACACCTATATTTCAGCGTTTGGTGAAGGCTGGGGACTGTACTCTGAGTTTTTAGGTATTGAAGCAGGTATTTATGAAACGCCGTACGACAACTTCGGTCGCTTAAGCTACGAAATGTGGCGTGCGTGTCGTTTGGTTGTTGATACCGGTATGCACACCATGGGCTGGAGCCGTCAACAAGCGGTGGATTACATGATGGAAAACACCGCGCTTTCAGAACACAACGTCAATACTGAAATAGACCGCTATATTTCTTGGCCAGCGCAAGCCTTGTCTTACAAGATAGGGGAGATCAAAATTAAAGGCCTTCGCAAGAAAGCAGAAGAAGCGTTAGGAGAGCGTTTTGACGTGCGCAAATTCCACCGTGCCGTGTTAGAAAACGGCTCAGTTCCACTGTTTATCTTGGAGCAAAATATCAACACCTTTATAGAAGAACAAAAGGCACAATAAACATGATCGTTGCATTTGGTGTTATTGGATTACTTATCCTGTTTTTAATTTACTTCGTGCTGCGAGCGCAGAACTTACAGAAAGAGCTGGCGCTGTTGCGCCACTCAAATAAGCAAACCAGCAATAAGGTTACATATGCTTACCGTAACCTTGTTCTTGTTACAGATGCGCTGGAAAAAAACCTTACTGCACGTATTGAAAGTGCCTATAAAAGCCGTCTTATCGACCAAACTCAATACAATGCGCTACTCCCACTTATGCGCAACTTTTCGACTATTGTTATGACCTGTTGTGAAAAAGGAATGTCATTTGAGGAATCGCTGAATAAAGTGTTGCTTAATGAAGAAGTGACGCTTGAGGAAATTCGTGAAGTGGTAAAGGCTCTACCTAGCAACGTTCGCATGGTGTGGGCAAAAAATACCGCAGACGGATTTATTGCTTTTTGCCAAACCGTTACAGCAACAGTAAGCGGTACTACAGCAAAAGCTCAAAAAGACCCATCATCTGAAGAGTAACTTTCTACTCTACGCCACTCGTTAGCGCTGATGCAGCGCTAACTTTATGACAGGGTCGCCCGCTTTGCTATGCAGTAAGCTCAGCGCCCCTGGCCATGTTCCCACTCTTTTAAAAGTTTAATCTTTTTACCTTTCCAAACTAATCAGTAAGTTAGCGCTTAAAACAACAAGCCAAAAACCTTTTGTCTTGAAAAGGGTTATTGCTGCACTATAATACTGTATAAAAATACAGTTTATTTTGAGTGCCATGAACAAATCGTTATCCGTGCTTAACAACCACCCGCACATTTGGCGGGCCAGAGATCAGAAGCAAAGTGAAGCCAAGTTTTCGCTGGGCTTTCCGCGTCTGGATAAAGCGCTTAACGGTGGCGTTGCATCTACAGGCCTTGTCCGTATCTCCTCGTTAACCGGGGTGGGTGAGCTTTCACTCTTTAAACGAGTTATTTGCCAGCATCGTACGCACAAACTGGTGGTGTTTATTAACCCTCCCGGGCTACTACAATCGCCATGGTTAGAAAATCTAGGGCTTAAAGCGCAACAAGTGCTGGTAGTAAAAACACGTTCTGAACAAGAGTCATTGTGGGCTGCTGAGCAATGTTTAAAAAGTACGGCTTGCCACTGCGTAGTGCTGTGGAGTAATGCTGTAAATCAAAAAGAAGCGCGACGCCTACAGGTAGCAGCAACGCATAACGATGCGCTGTGCTTGCTGTATACTCCACCGCAACAGCAGGCCTTACAGTTAAGCTCCCAAAAAGCCGACTTGGGGAGCGATTCACAAGCCAACCTGTCGAATCAAAGCGACAGTGCATTACCCATTACTTTGGATATCGCGCTAAAAGGTAACCCCCATGTTTTGGCGGTGAACATACGCAAGCAGCGTCATGGGTGGCCTAAAGATAACATTGTTATTTCCCACCGGTGGACACCCGACAATCAGGCTATTAAATGGGCCATGTCACACAACACGCTTTCCGATCAGGCATTACACTCTGTGAGCTAATGATGCTGTGGGCCTATATTTACTGCTATCAACTAACTTTAGACAGCCACATCAAAGCGGCTAGAAATAAACGTGCACATAGCCAATTGCCGAAGCACGAAACCAACAACCAGTATTCATCGTTAGCGTCGAATACCCCCGTTGCGGTGTACTGCAGTAAAACAAACAAAATTACGCAGTGTAATGATATTGCGAAAAAAGAAGGCATTGAAATTGGGCATGGGCTAGCTCAAGCGGCGGCGCTATGCCCTTACGTACATATTCTGCCTTTCAGTGAAGAAGCTGAAAAGCATATGCTGACGCAGTTAGCCCATCGGCTTTATCCACTGGCTTCTGACATCGTATTAGACAACCACATTCAATCAGATAGTGTAAACGGTCTAGCAGTAAGGCTAGATAACCTAACTCATTACTATGGCGGTCATACGCCACTGTGGAAAACTTTAACCCAAGCACTTGCTGAAGCAGATATTCGCTATCATTTTGCTAGCGCATGGACAATTGAGGCCGCAAAAGTATTAGCGCTTCATAAATTTAACACCTACTTACATACACCCGATGACATAAAAAAAGCGCTAAGTTCGTGCCCGCTTTCTATTACGGCTCTATCACCCAAAGTCATTGACTCGTTGGCAAGGGTGGGCGTTTCCTGCGTACAACAGTTGCTTGCCATGCCGGTACAAGAGCTGGGGCAGCGCTTTGACAATAACACCATTATGTATCTTACTGCGTTAAGGGGAGAAACCTTTCCACGGGTTACATTATTTAGGCCTTTGGAGCACTTCGATAACTTTACTTTATTACCTTTTGATATTGAAAACACGCAGCATCTAACCCCTTTTGTCACCCAGCAGTTTGAGCATTTGTCTCACTATTTACGGGCAAGAAACTTATATACATCCAGCATCAACGTGCGTATTCATTTCAGAGAAGCACCTATAATGGATATCAATATACGCTCGGCACTTCCTCAGTCTTCAGTACAAAGTTGGCTGCCCTTGTTTAATCTTAAAACTGAGAATCTAGAGCTACCTGAACCAGCCACAGCCATTGCGCTTACCTGTCAGCAATTTGAAGAAATGGATACACAGAATGGCGACTTTTTTAGCGACAGGTTTAATGATATTGCACAAAAGCAATTAATTGGGCGCTTAAACGCGAAGCTAGGCGATAACAGTACCTTTCAACCTCTCGCTGCCGACAGCCATCAGTTTGAATATATGACGGTGACAGAGTCGAGCGCTGGTGACGGCACCGGTAATTATGCTTATAGCAGTGACATTACTCCTACCTTCACTTTTGATGTACCTAAACCGCTTATTCAGGCTACCCAAATTTGCTTTGGCCCCGTGCGATTACACAGTGAGTGGTGGCATGACAGCCCAACAAAGCGTGATTATTTCATCGCCCAAACTGAGCAATGCGTAAGGCTTTTAGTGTTTAAAGACGAAGAGAGCCGCTGGTGGGTACAGGGCCTTTTTTGCTAGCGGTATGCGGTTAAAGAAAAAGGTAAAGGCAATATCATGAAATACAGTGAGCTCTTTTGCCAAAGCAATTATAGCTTTCTTTGCGGCGCCTCTTCCCCCGCAGAGCTTGTTACCACGGCTTCTTTCCTTGGTTACGACGCACTTGCCATTACCGATGAGTGTTCAGTAGCAGGTGTGGTACGGGCTTTCGATGAAATTAAGCATCAGGGTCTACCGATTACGCTTATTGTGGGTAGTTACTTTGTATTTGATGACACTTTATCTTTTGTGCTGTTGTGCCCGAACAAAGCGGCCTATAGCGAACTATGCCGAATCATTACTAACGCGAGACGTCGTTCTGAGAAAGGTGAATATCAACTGGCTGAGTGGGACTTGCGTACCATTCGCCATTGCAAATTCATTTGGCTACCAAGTGGAAAAGTGCCGCAAGACAAGCATTGGGCTGAATGGCTGCAAAAACACCCGAGCATTGATGCTTATATTGGCGCTCAGCGCCTATTAGACGGACGGGATCACCACAGGTTTGCGCATTACAATCATCTGCAGTCTGCCTACCCTTTCCCAGTTATTGCCTGTACGGGGGTGCTCATGCATCACGCCGACAGACTGCCGCTTCAACATGTATTGCATGCTACTAACGTGCATACCAGTGTAGATAAAATAGGTCGGGATGCGTTGAGTAATGCAGAGCGTAGCCTTCGCACCATACAAAAAATTAAGAAACTTTACCCTGAGAAATGGGTAGCCAATACCAATGCCCTTGCCCATGTATTCACGTTTTCCTTAGAAGAGCTGCGCTACCACTATCCAGCGGAGCTTGTACCTGAAGGATATACGCCCACTTCGTATTTACGGGAACGTGTAGAGGCCGGTATAAAAGTGCGTTTCCCTGAAGGTATCACCCCTGATATTCGCCAAATCATAGAAAAAGAACTGACGCTTATTGCCGAACAAGAGTATGAGTATTTCTTTTTAACCATCTACGACATTGTTCAGTTTGCCAAGCGACAACGCATTTTGTATCAAGGGCGCGGCTCTGCGGCCAACTCGGTAGTGTGCTATGGCTTGGAAATAACTGCGGTAGACCCCAGGCAAATAAGTGTGCTGTTCGAACGCTTTATTTCTAAAGAACGTAACGAACCACCCGATATTGATGTGGATTTTGAGCATCAGCGTCGTGAAGAGATCATCCAATACATCTATAAAAAATACGGCAGAGAAAGAACCGCTATCGCAGCTACGGTTATTTGCTATCGCTTTAAGTCAGCGTTTAAAGATGTGGGCAAGGCACTGGGCTTTAGCGAGTCACAGCTTGATTTTGTGGTAAAGCAGATTAATCGACGGGACAGCGTTATTCCGTGGAAGTCTCAGCTGGCAGGGCTTGGACTAAATCCTGAAGAGCCTAGGGTACAGCAGTTAATTGCCCTTACCGAAGCTTTACTGGGCACGCCCCGACATTTGTCGCAACATGTAGGTGGTTTTGTTATTAGCGCAGGACCGCTCTACGACCTTGTACCTGTTGAAAATGCCGCAATGGAAGACCGCACTATTATTCAGTGGGATAAGGACGACATTGAAACCTTAGGTCTATTAAAAGTGGATGTACTGGCCCTTGGGATGTTAAGCGCTATTCGTCGTGCATTTTCTCTTATCAACAAGCAGTATTCTATTGAAACCAGCATCCCATTTATCACCAAGCTCGGGGATGACAAACAGGTTTTCGATATGATTTGTCGGGCCGATACGGTAGGCGTTTTTCAAATAGAATCACGGGCACAGATGTCTATGCTGCCAAGGCTTAAACCTCGTCGCTATTACGATTTGGTCGTACAAATAGCCATTGTACGGCCTGGCCCCATTCAAGGCGACATGGTTCACCCTTATCTGATACGTCGCCACGGCAACGAAACCATTAGCTACCCATCTAAAGATGTGGAAAAGGTGCTATCACGCACTATGGGCGTGCCTATCTTTCAAGAACAAGTGATCCAGCTTGCCATGGTTGCAGCAGGCTTTAGTGGCGGAGAAGCCGACCAACTGCGGCGCGCCATGGCAAGCTGGAAAAAGGACGGTAGAATTTTTGAATTCAGAGACAAACTCATTAAGGGTATGACAGATAAAGGCTATGACAGTACGTTTGCCCACAACTTATTTGAGCAAATAAAAGGCTTTGCAGGTTATGGCTTTCCTGAATCTCACTCAGCATCTTTTGCCGTATTAGCTTATGTGTCTTGCTGGTTGAAGTTTTACTTTCCCGTTGAGTTTTACGTAGCGCTGTTGAATAGTTGGCCTATGGGATTTTATTCGCCGTCTCAGTTAGTTCAGGATGCTAAGCGTCATAACATAAGGGTAGAGGCCCCCTGCGTTAACCAGTCTGAGGTTGAGCATTCTCTAATGGTACAAGGCCAAGAAAAATATATTCAGCTTGGTCTTACGCTTATTAAAGGCTTAAGTGAAGCTTCGTCTCAGCTTATTGTGGAAAACCGCTCAGATAAGGGCTACACCAATGTCGAGCAGTTGCAGCAGCTTTCGCTTAAAAGTAATGAACTAGAGGCACTGGCTAGCGCCGATGCTCTTCGCACTATTTCAGGCAACCGGTATGAAACCCGCTGGCGAATTATGGATACCCAAACCCGTCTACCACTTTTCGATACCGACGAATTTTATGCAGATAAACATACCACAGCGCTCGGCGCTACACCTTCTGAGGCAGAAAATTTACTAGAAGACTATGCTTCAACCGGCTTATCGGTAAATAACCACCCTATTTCTTTACTCAAAAAGCAACATAAGCTTAAAGACATAAGCTGGTCCAATTCCCTAAAAGATAAGACCAATAAATCTGTTGTAAAAGTACTCGGCGCAGTGACAGGGCGACAGGCCCCGGGTACAGCCGCAGGCGTTACCTTTCTAACTTTAGAAGATGATATAGGCAATATGAACGTTGTGGTATGGCAAGCCACCGCTCGTGCTCAGCAACAAACATTCTTAAAGGCTAAACTACTACAGGTAAATGGTATTATCGAACGCTCCAAAGAAGGAGTTATTCATATTATTGCAGGTAAGCTTATTGACCGGACGCCTTGGCTCGAGAAGCTCATGCTGAATTCTAGAGATTTTCACTAGATCTTTTACATGAGCAAGGCAATAAATTAGGGATACGGCACTGCTATTTTTTTGATTAAAAACGCCTTTCCTTATAAAGTAGTCACCAATATTTCCCCTGTATTTTAAAGAATACAGCAATCATTTTGGAGTATAGAATGATGCGATGGATTGCGCTTTTTGCAAGCAGCCTATTTTGTTTAAATGTCTATGCAGGTAAATACATAGTTGGCGCACAAAATCTATCGTATTTCCCCCACTACGACTTCTCTTCGCCAGTAGATAAAGGGGTTGCTTGGTCAATTTTAGAGGCTTTTTCTGAAGTTTCAGGTCACGAGTTTGTCTACTTAAGTTTACCGATAAGGCGGCTTCAACTTGAGCTAGTTAAAGGCAATGTAGATTTTGTATACCCTGATAATCGGGGCTGGTACAACAGTATTACCACGTCGAGTGATAAGTATTTTTCATCCCCATTAACAAATGCCGTTACAGGTACAATTGTAAAACAACAAAACGTTGGAAAAGGTATTGAAAAGATCAACCATCTTGCCATGCCTTTAGGTTTTACACCGGTTAACTGGCAAGAAAGGATAGACAATCAGAGTACAAAAATTACGTGGGTTACAGATATTCACCAAGGGTTAGCCTTGTTGTATCAAGAGCGCGTTAACGGGTTAGATTTAGAGTACTTTGTTAGTCAACATTTCGCACAACTACCCTATGAAAAAGATGCCTTTACTTTAGATTTAACGCTTCCACATAATGAAATTCCTTTTTCTTTGTCTACGCTTTATCACCAAGACATTATTAGTGAACTAAATACATTCATAGCTTCAAACCCCGAATTAATTGACAGCATAAGAGCCAAATATGGAATAGTCCCTTTCGAAAAGCTATCTCAAAAGCTTTTAAAAGAACAAGGATTGAAAGTTGAAGAGGTTTGGAAATAATGTCTATCGGTTTGACGGTTGTACGTACATAGAGAGTATCAAACTCCAGTAATACTAATAGTACCTAAAAGGTTACGTACCCCATATAGGTGGTAAGCCAGCTAGTTAAAACGTAATAGGTGTACCTCTGTAAAAACTTCAATAGTGTCAGTAATCTGCACTTTTTGAACTCAAAAAAACCTTTCTTAAATTATTCTATCTATCTGAAATATGGTCAAATTATTGGTTGGATAAATTTTTGCTTGTTGATTATCAAATCAAGGAGTAATTATGAAACGGGCATCACTACTTTTATTTTCTTTTTTCATTATTTTCACCGCTAATAGCGTTCAGGCAAAACAAACGGTAAGTGTAGATTACATGCACGGGTTTGATGATATCGACGGTATGCGCTTTGCGTACAGACCACTAGAACAAACACTAGCTACAGATTGGTTTGGCGATATAAAGCTGTACTGGGAAGTCAGTGCAGTCGTATGGGAATACGGTGAGAATGATACGCACAGCACAAGCTATGGAGCGTCTTTGACCCCTGTCTTTATGAAACAAATATCGACACTTTATGACAAATACCCTGTGTATCTGGAAGCAGGCATTGGCGCAAGCTACATTGGCGATCAAAAAGTCGCTGGCAAGGATATTGGCTCTAACTATCAATTTGAAGACAGATTGGGTGTATTTGTAGAAATAGATGAAAAGCAGCATGTGGCTCTGCGCTACATGCACTTTTCTAACGGCGGGTTTAATAACGACAACCCAGGGCTAGACTTCCTAAACCTATCCTACGCCTACCATTTCTAACGAAATGGGGTCAGAGTACATTTTTCCATTTTAATAAGGAAAATAATGTACTCTGCCCCCTTTTATTATTGTTCAAGTCTAGTGTGTTAGTCACACTGCGAAATGAGTCCTCACACTAAAAAGCTGGGAAAGAATACTACAGAGATCGTTGAAATCTTAATATTGGGGTCAGTGTACATTTTTTTGATTCAAGGGCGTATGAGAATACATATCATGTATGAGTGCGCTCTGATGGTTAGCGAAATAAAGTACTCTGACCCCATTATTTTTCTTTCTGCCAGAAAGCGAAAAACCCGCCGTTAGGCGGGTTCTTCTTATTGGGACCTGGCAGTGTCCTACTCTCACATGGGGAAACCCCACACTACCATCGGCGCTAATACGTTTCACTTCTAAGTTCGGAATGGAATTAGGTGGTACCGTATCGCTATGGCTGCCAGGAAAAACTGGTTTGCAGTAGCGCTTACTGCGTAAAGCTGAGAACTCTCAACCTTACTAAATTCTGTGAGCTCGCATATAAAATGCTGTAGCTTCTATATAAAGCAAAAAACCCGCCGTTAGGCGGGTTTTTCTTAATGGGACCTGGCAGTGTCCTACTCTCACATGGGGAAGCCCCACACTACCATCGGCGCTAATACGTTTCACTTCTGAGTTCGGAATGGAGT